>CBDFGK010000003.1:225000-2416301 GCA_965247075.1 Halieaceae bacterium
CTGCGACAGCGCCCACCCGCATCGCGGACAAAGCCCAGCAACTCCCGCGCGCCATACTCCCGGTGATGGAAGTGGGCGTCCCAATTCCCCTCCCCGGCGGGGAATACCTGTTGTGGATTACGCTGTTCAAGTAGCTGCTCAAGGTTATCCGAGCGAAAAAAGTTCGGCGTAGTCAGGTACAAACAACCATTGGCAGCCAGCTGTAGAAACGCCGGCTGCTCAGCTGCCTCAATGGAGTCAGTGCTGTTTTGCCAGGGAAATCGAATCTTCGCCATAGGGCGCAGACGATATCATGATTGGTAACGAGCCCGCACGCGCCAGGCCAGCAGCAGCAATACGATCGACCCATAGGCGAGGGCAGCACCGTAGTCAGATCGCGCCTGCCAGGTGACATGCAGCACGAACAGCGCAGCTACCGGATAGATCATACTGTGCAATTTGCGCCAGGCCGTCCGCAGTCGTCGCTGCATGACATGATTCGAGGTCATCGCCAGCGGCAACATCAATAGCCAGGCCAAGAAACCCATGGTGATATAGGGCCGCTCCGCCAATTCCTCGCCCACTCGCAGCCAGTCCCAACCCAGGTAGAAATGGGTGAACAGCGTGAGATGACAGGTGGCATAAAAGAACGTAAACAAACCCAGCATACGCCGCAGACGGATTAACTGGCCCCAGCCGGGTCGACTGCGCAGCGGCGTGATGAGCAAGGTAGCAATAAGAATTCGCCCCGCCCACTCGCCGCTCATATGCATCACTACCTCCCCCGGATCGGGACCCAGGGTATTTTGCACAACACCCCACACCAGTGCTGCCAATGGCAGCAAGCACAGGGAGAAGACCAGCGGTTTAACTGAAGGGTGCAGGGTCAATAGAAGCGCCGCAGATTCATGTCTTTATACAAGTGCGCCACCTGTTCGCCATAGCCATTGAACATTTGCGTATCAATGCGATTGGGGGAGAAGAACGAGGAAGGCAAACGTCGCTCTGTTTTCTGGCTCCAGCGAGGATGATCCACCGTGGGATTCACATTGGCATAAAAACCGTACTCCCGGGGTGCCAGCTTCTCCCAGGTAGTTTTGGGGCGGTGCTCAAGCAGGCGAATGCGGACAATCGACTTGATGCTTTTGAAGCCGTACTTCCAGGGCACCACCAGGCGAATCGGCGCGCCATTCTGATTGGGCAGAACCTTTCCATAGAGACCCACGGCCATCAACGTCAGCGGGTGCATGGCCTCATCCATGCGCAGACCCTCCACATAGGGCCAGTCTATGCTGCTGGTAAAGGAGCGCTGTCCACGCATCTGCCGGCGATCGTGCAGGGTATAGAACTGCACATACTTCGCCCTCGATGTGGGCTGAAATCGCTTCAGTAGATCTGCCAGCGGATAACCGACCCAGGGCACCACCATGGACCAGGCTTCGACACAGCGCAGGCGGTAAATGCGTTCCTGCAGGGCGAAACCAGACTGGATATCTTCCAGGTTCAACTTGCCGGGCTGCTCCACTTCGCCGTCTACTTCGAGCGACCAGGGGTCGGTCGACATTTCGTGGGCGTAGCTAGCCGGATCACCTTTATCTGTGCCGAACTCGTAGAAATTATTGTACTGCTTCACATCGTCATAAGGTGTCAAGGGTTCCGCGGTGAAAGCGCCGGCCAGGGTGTTGCCACGAGCGCCGCGATACATCAACGTCTGTTCACTGGCGAGCGCCTGAGCCAGGGGATTCGCCATCATCATGCCGACGCCGGCACCTAGCAACTGGCGGCGATTCAGCCACCCGGATTCGCTGGTAATTTCGGAGGAGGGAATATCGGCAGGCTTTTTTATCAACATGGGTTTACCGTGTCAGCAATCACTGGGGCTTAGATCACCCCGCAATAAAAAGTTCCCCCGGCTAGCCGCTTTCATCTGTTTCAGTATCCACCTTGTCACGACGTCGCAGCAGCATCAGCGGCCCCGAAGCCGCATAGATGAGTCCCACGCTCAGCAGCACCAGAGGCGGGTCGACAGTCACCAGGCTGATGACGAGAACGAACAGAATGATCGAGACAAAGGGAACCCGGTGGTTGGCGTCCAGAGTTTTGAAGCTGTAATACGGCACATTGACGATCATCAGGATGCCGATAACGCCGGTCAGCAGGGCGACCAGTAGCAATGCCTCGCGGGGAATCGCATCCCCCATCCAACCCAGATCGTGGGCTACCCACACCGTTGCTGCAATAGTCGCCGCCGCGGGGGGACTGGCCAGGCCGGTAAACCAACTCTTATCGGCCACGTCAATCTGCGCATTAAAGCGCGCCAGGCGCAGAGCGGCGCAGGCGACATAGATAAAGGCGACCGACCAGCCCAACTTGCCCAACTCCCCCAGGCCCCAACTGAATACCACCAGGGCAGGCGCCACCCCGAACGACACCATGTCGGACAAACTGTCATATTCTTCACCGAACTTGCTGGCGGTGTTGGTCAGACGAGCCACGCGCCCATCCAGGCCATCAAAAAACATGGCCGCAAATATGGCTATGGCTGCCGGCTCAAAATCACCTCGAATGGCGGCGACAATCGCATAAAAACCACAGAACATGGCACTGGTGGTTAACAGGTTCGGCAACAGGTAAATGCCCTGTCGACGCACGGTCTTGCCGTCTTCCGACACCTCTTCTTCATGCTCATCGACCAGCAGATCGAGATTGGCCGCCTTCAGTAATTCATTGTCTTCCTGTTCACTCATGGCGCAATAGTATCAAATAATTGGCTATATGCCCGCCTAGCCACGTCCCAGAAGGCGCTCACCAGGGGATTTTCCAGGCGCTGGTGTGGCGAGCACAAGCCCACCGGAAACGGTTCGAGTGCGGGCTCTGCAGCTACCGTGCGCAGTTGCTCTCTGAAAGTACTGTTGTCGAGCACCAACTCGGGAATCAAGCCGACACCCAGGCCGAGGCCGACCATGGCGGCAATTGCCTCATGACCCGCCACCTGCGCATAGATACGTGGGCGCCGGCGGCGCTGGGCAAACCATTGATCCAGTCGCTGCTTGCTCAGACCGCGCTCGGCCACGATGAACGGCAGTTCAGCCCAGGGAATCTCACCACAGCGTTCACCCTGTTGCAGTTGCTCGGACACGGCGCAGGAAAAACCGGGGGCGATCAACTGCAACGGCGATTGCAGCAGTACCAGGAATGCCAGTGACCCGGGCAGATCATCGGGGCGGGCGGCAACACTGATATCGTCCACCCCCGCGTGCACTCGACCGATAGCATCGGCCTGGTCACCGGTGTGGAGCAGCACTTCAATACCGGGGTAGAGACTGCGGAAACGCTCGAGAATGGGTGACAGCACGCTGTAACTGGCAGTGACGGAGCAATAGATTCGAACCTCACCGCGCAGGTGCTGGGGATCGGGTTTGAAGTCAACCAGCAAGCGCTCCCAGTCGGTAACCGCCTGCCTGGCATAGTCGCGAAACTGCTCCCCCGCCCGGGTGATGCGCACAGTGCGCCTATCTCGCTCGAACAGGCGCTGACCTACCTCGCCTTCGAGTCGCTGCAAGCTGCGACTCACCGCCGACAGGCTTACATGGCGCTGTTCTGCGGTACGGCTGAAATTGAGCGTTTGCTCCAGAGAGAGGAACAGTTGCAGGCTACGAATATCCATGACGGCACTATATCGCGCCGCACACCTAATTGCACTATTCACAATACAGTATGTATTTTATTTCGTTTTACGCAATTATATTTTTCCGCTACAGTGGCCGCCCTTTTCTATCCTTATAGCAGGAGAACCCCATGGGACAAAACTACTTTAATACGCTGCCGCTGAGACTGCAGCTTGAAGAACTCGGCAAGTGTCGGTTTATGGACAGCGCTGAATTTGCCGATGGCGTCGACAAGCTGAAAGGCAAGAAACTGGTCATCATTGGTTGTGGTGCCCAGGGCCTGAACCAGGGTCTCAACTTACGCGACAGCGGCCTCGACGTTGCCTACACCCTGCGTGCTGAAGCCATCAGCGAGCAACGGCAATCCTGGAAAAACGCCACCGGGAACGGCTTCGCGGTGGGCACCCATGAAGAGCTGATTCCCACCGCCGACGTGGTCTTGAACCTCACCCCAGACAAGCAACACACCAGCGTGGTCACCGCTGTTATGCCCTTAATGAAGAAAGGTGCCTGCCTGGACTACGCCCATGGCTTCAACCTGGTAGAAGAAGGCATGCAGATTCGCAAGGACATCACGGTGGTAATGATGTGCCCCAAATGCCCCGGCACGGAAGTGCGGGAAGAATACAAGCGCGGCTTCGGCGTGCCGACCCTGATCGCGGTTCATCGTGAAAATGACCCCAACGGCGACGGCCTGGAAATCGCCAAGGCGCTGGCGGCGGGAACCGGCGGTCACCGGGCCGGCGTACTGGAATCCTCGCCGGTTGCAGAGGTGAAATCCGACCTGATGGGTGAACAGACCATACTCTGCGGCATGCTGCAGACTGGCGCCCTGCTCTGTTTCGACAAGATGGTGGAGAAAGGCATTGAGGCCGGCTATGCCTCCAAACTGGTCCAGTTCGGCTGGGAAACCGTCACCGAGGGCCTCAAGCACGGCGGCATCACCAACATGATGGATCGCCTGTCCAACCCTGCCAAGATACGCGCCTTTTACCTGGCTGAAGAACTGAAAGACATTATGCGCCCTCTGTATGAAAAACATCAGGATGACATTATTACCGGGCGCTTCTCCAGGACCATGATGGAAGACTGGGCCAACGACGACGTCAACTTACTGGGCTGGCGCGCAGCAACCGCGGAAACCGCCTTCGAGAAGACTACCAATACCGATCAGGAAATCTCCGAGCAGGAGTACTATGACCACGGCATATTGCTGGTGGCAATGTGCAAAGCCGGCGTCGAACTCGCTTTCGAGGTCATGGTTTCAGCAGGCATCATCGCTGAATCCGCCTACTACGAGTCACTGCACGAAACACCGCTGATCGCCAACACCATCGCGCGCCGTAAGCTGTATGAGATGAACGTAGTAATCTCCGACACAGCAGAATACGGTTGCTACCTGTTTGATCACGCCTGCCGGCCGCTACTGGCTGATTTCATGTCCAGGATGGAGCTGGATGTGATCGGCAAGGGCATGGGGACTGATAATAGCGTCGACAACCAGGAACTGATCGCCGTAAATGACGCAATCCGCAATCACCCGGTGGAGAAGGTAGGTAAAGTATTGCGCGGACATATGACGGCGATGAAGTCTATCGTCTAAACGCGCCGGCAAAGCAGAGCTGCCCACTGGGGCAGCGCAACGGCGCAAAGGCAAAGTGTAGAGATAACATGTCACTAAACACAGCCGGCAACAATTCCGGCCTGCCCGGTACAAGCGCAGTCTGGCAGATGCCCTTCCGGCCATTTTTTCTCTGCGCTACCGCCTTCGGCTTACTGGCAATACCGCTGTGGTTGAGTAGCTTGTTGCTGGGCATGCCTATCGGCGGCATCAATTTGCAGTGGCATGTTCATGAAATGCTCATGGGTTTCGCGGCCACGGTGGTACTCGGCTTTGTACTCAGGGCAGCACAGACCTGGACCGGTATAAAAACCGTCACCGGCACGCCGCTGCTGTTGATGGTGCTGGTGTGGATATGCGCGCGCCTGGGCTGGCTGGCAGCGGCGCCCTGGCAATGGCTGGGCGCACTGGCCGACGTCGTGTTATTCACCTGTGCGGCAGCCGCCATGACACGCATGGTCTATTTGTCACGCAACTGGCGCAATGCCTTTTTTGTGCCTGTTTTCCTACTGTTCGCCTTGTTCAGCGCCGGCTACGCCTACGCCCTCGCCAACAGCCGTCTTGAAATGGCGCAGGAGCTACAATATTTTGTTTTTTACCTGATCGTACATGTGATGCTGGTAGTAGGTGGCCGCGTGGTGCCGTTGTTTGCGGACCGTCGTCTACAGCGCGACCCCACGCCCCGCTTTCTGTTGCTGGAATCGCTGGCGCTGATAAGCAGCCTGATCTTTTTGGTGATTATCTCGGTAGGCGCAAACAGCCAACTGCTGCAATTAACCGCCGCCGTCGTAGCACTTGCCAACCTGCTGCGCTGGCTCACCTGGAAACCCTGGCAAACCCTGAAAATCCCCTTGCTATGGTCTCTCTACCTGGCCTATGGGTTCATTATCAGCGGCTTTGTGGCTACCGCCGTACAATTGCCCAGCTCAGTGGCCGTGCACCTGATCGCCATTGGCGGGGTTAGCCTGATGATATTGGCGATGATATCGCGCGTTAGCCTGGGCCACAGTGGCAGGCCTCTGGAGCTGGCAGGTGGGTTCCCGCTTGCCTACCTTGTGCTGGCCCTGGCGGCATGCTGCCGAGTTTTGGCGCACCTGATACCGGAATATTATGCCGTCTTGCTATGGCTGAGCGCCGCGGGCTGGATTAGCGGATTTGGGATGTTTTTGTACCACTACCTGCCGATTCTGCTAAGCGCACGGCCAGACGGTCGACCGGGTTAATCAGAGCTGCCTTACCACCATGTTATCGCGGTGAATCAATTCAGGTTCGCCCTGGTAACCCAGCAGCGCTTCTATCTTGTCAGTGCCGTGACCGATTAGCCTGTAAGCTTCTGAAGACGAGTAATTGACCAGGCCGCGGGCAATTTCCCGCCCATCACTATCGACACAAATCACCACATCACCACGGGCAAAGTCACCCTGGATCGCCTTTACTCCAACGGCTAACAGGCTGCGGCCAGATTCACTTAAAACCTTTACTGCACCTTCATCCAACACCAGGCTGCCGCTACTCCTGACCAGCCCCGCCAGCCATTGCTTGCGCGCGGCCAGCGGCACCTGCCCGGCCTGCAACCAGGTGCCTAATTCTTCGGCCGCCGCCACACGGGTAATCACGTCGGGCTCTTTGCCGTGCGCGATCAGGGTATCGGCGCCTGAGCGGGCCGCCATTTTCGCAGCACGCACCTTGGTCAGCATGCCGCCCCGCCCAAGACTGCCGCCGCCACCCGCCATAGCTTCCAGTTCTAAAGCGGAGGATGAAATCGATTTGACCAGTGCAGCGTCAGGGTGTGTCCTCGGGTCGGCCTCAAACAATCCCTGCTGATCAGTCAAAATAAGCAGGGCATCAGCATCGATCAAATTGGCGACCATGGCCGCCAGGGTATCGTTATCGCCAAAACGAATCTCGTCGGTGACTACCGTGTCATTCTCATTGACCACTGGCACCACACCCAGGCCCAACAGTGTGGTGAGGGTATTGCGCGCATTGAGATACCTATCCCTGGCAGAGATATCGTCATGTCCCAGCAACACCTGCGCGGTATGCAAACCGTAGCGCTGAAATGCGGATTCATAGCTCTGTACCAGGCCCATCTGGCCAACCGCTGCAGCCGCCTGCAGGTCGTGCAGGGCCCGTGGTCGCCTGGACCAGCCCAGTCTTACCATGCCCGCCGCAACGGCACCGCTGGAGACCAGCACAACTTCACAGCCGCGCTCGCGCAGCGCTGCCATCTGTGTTGCCAGATTATTGATCAGGTCGGCATCCAGGCCGCGGCCATCATCAGTCAGTAGCGCACTGCCGACCTTGATTACCCAGCGTTTGGCACGGCTGAATTTTTCCCGCTTGTGCTGCTCAAGAGACATATTCGACTTCTACATCGTAATCATCATCATCGAAGTCATCGTCGGCAGTTTCCGAATTGAAGTCTCCCCGGCGACGCTGCCGGCGCAATTCCTCAATCCGTTCACGCGCTTCGGACTGCAAGGCTTTTTGACGTTGTAGCTCGGCCTCCGCGACCTCTGGGTCAGCCGCCTCCTGCGAACGCCACTCTTCCAGTTGCATCATGATATCCCGGCACAATGGCTCGGTGCCTCTTGCACTGATAGCGGCACACTCATAGACCGGCCCCTGCCAATCCAGGGCATCGAGCACAGCCTGCCGGCGCTGTGCTAACTGCTCCGCGTCCAACAGGTCTATTTTGTTGAGTATCAGCCAACGGTCGAGCCGGGCCAAACCGGGACTGAATCGCTCCAGCTCCCGAGTGATGGCGAGTGCCGCCGCTGCCGGTTCGGTGCCGTCAAAGGGTGCCATATCCACCAGGTGCAACAATATCCGGTTGCGAGTGAGGTGGCGCAAAAAGCGGATGCCCAGACCGGCACCTTCAGAAGCACCCTCTATCAATCCGGGTATATCGGCAACCACAAAACTGCGATGCGCCTGCACTTTTACCACGCCCAGGTTCGGAACCAGTGTTGTAAAAGGGTAATCTGCCACCTTGGGTTTGGCTGCGGAAATAGCCCTGATCAGCGTCGACTTGCCCGCGTTAGGCAAACCTAACAGGCCCACATCGGCCAGCACCTTGAGTTCCAGTTTTAGAGAACGCAGCTCGCCCTCAGAGCCCGGCGATGTCTGGCGGGGCGCCCGATTGGTACTGGATTTAAAGCGGGTATTGCCGAGGCCATGAAAACCACCCCGGGCGACCATCAGGCGCTGGTCAGGCGCCGACAGGTCACCAAGCACCTCGCCGCTGTCTTCATCCAGCACCGTGGTTCCCACCGGTACTGTTAAAACCAGGTTCTCGCCACTTTTGCCGGTACAATTGCGGCCCTTTCCGCCCTCACCATTTTGTGCCTGGTAGTGGCGTTGAAATCGGAAATCCACCAGTGTATTCAGCGCAGAGTCGGCCTGCAGGTATATGCTGCCGCCATCACCTCCGTCACCCCCATCGGGGCCACCCCGAGGGATGTACTTCTCACGGCGGAAGCTGAGAGCACCGTTACCGCCCTTGCCGGCCTGTACCCGTATCTGTGTTTCGTCAACGAATTTCATAGCGTGATATTACTCTGCATTAGGGCGACCGTATCGCACATAGCCGCTACGGGCGTCCTGCCCTCTCGCGGCATACCGCACGTCCTGTACATACCAAAAGGCCCCGTCAGTTGACGAGGCCTTAGCTAACCTTGAACCGGTCAGGGAGGCCTGTTGTCAGGCGCTCACCACCTGCACAAACTTACGATTCCTTGGCCCCCGAATGATGAACTCAACCTGGCCGTCAGCCGTTGCGAACAAGGTGTGGTCCTTGCCACAACCGACGTTATCACCAGCGTGAAAGCGGGTACCGCGCTGACGCACGATAATGTTGCCTGCTTTTACTGCCTCACCACCGAAGCGCTTTACACCCAGGCGTTTGCTCTGGGAATCGCGTCCGTTACGGGTACTACCGCCGGCTTTTTTATGTGCCATGGTTTATCTCCTCCTGGCCGCTGATACCGGTAATTTTAACTTCGGTATACCACTGCCGGTGGCCGGCTTGCTTGCGGTAATGCTTGCGACGATTAAATTTGATGATGGTGATCTTGTCGTGACGCCCGTGAGCAACCACTTCAGCCGTGACCTTGCCGCCATCTACCAGTGGGGTGCCAATTTTTACATCCTCGCCACTACCGATCATCAACACTTTGTCAAACTCGACAGTGGCGCCGGTCGATACTTCAATTTTTTCCAGCTTGAGGACTTCGCCCTCTACTACGCGGTGCTGTTTACCGCCACTTTCTATTACTGCGTACATCATTCACTCCCAATTAGTTCGCCGGCTCGCTGCTTGTCTCAGACCCTGCCAAATGGCAGGGGGCAGAGCGCGGCACTAACACAACACTGGCGGGCAATAGACCCGGCACAGTTGAGGGCGGCGATTCTACTGAAATTACACACCCCAGACAAGCGCTATTTCCATAGTACACAAAGGCTTACAGTCCTTTATATTGACAGGAAAGAAGACAACCCCGTAGCATGCCTGCCCCCCAGGGTCGAAAAACCACTATGCAGGAAATTCGAGAACCCGTCAGGGCGGCGCTGGACGCCGTCAACCGGCTCATTATTGACAATCTGGAGTCAGACGTGGAACTGGTCGAGAACATCGGCCACTACATCGTCGACGCCGGCGGCAAGCGCTTGCGGCCACTACTGGCGCTGCTCGGCGCCGGCTGCTGTGGCTACCGGGGCGAACAGCACATTACCTTTGCCGCGGTGATCGAATTTATTCACACCGCCACCCTGTTACATGACGATGTAGTAGACCTTTCCACCCTGCGCCGGGGTCGGCCCACGGCCAATGCGAAATTCGGCAACGCTTCCAGCGTACTGGTCGGCGACTTTCTCTACACACGGGCTTTTCAGTTGATGGTAGAAATCGGCAACATGGATATCATGCAGGATATGGCGGCAACCACCAATATGATTGCTTCCGGCGAAGTACTGCAATTGGTGAGAGCGGGTAATCCGGACACCAGCGAACAGCAATACCTCGACGTTATAACGCGCAAGACTGCCATCCTGTTTGCCTCCGCCTGCCTTGGCGTCGCGGCCCTTGCCGATCAGCCCATAGAGGTACGCAATTCACTGCGGGATTTTGGCCTCAATACCGGCATCGCCTTTCAAATTATTGATGATGCTCTTGACTACGAAGGTGATCCCGCCGCAATGGGCAAGAACATTGGCGATGATCTCAACGAGGGAAAAACAACCCTGCCGCTGATTCATGTATTACAGAACGGCAGCAGTGACGCACGTAATATTGTAGCGACTGCAATTCGGGAGAAGGATGCCGGCCTCATCGATGATGTACTGGCGGCAGTGCGCAGCACCGGCTCACTGCAATACTCGCATGAGATAGCCGCCGCGTACCAGGCGCAGGCACTGCGTGCACTGGACACGCTGCCCGCCGGCCCGCACCGTGACTCCATGCACGCAATTGCAGTATTGGCTATTCAGCGCGATCACTAGACATTATGTCTAACATTGCGGTGCCTGTGTCGGCTACCTATACTGCCGCCATAGCACTCGATGGATACAGCAATGACCGAGCCGGCACCGGCACTGTTCCCGCACCCCGTCGCCGGGGCGAAGCTGGGCACGCTCGCCGCACAGATTAAACAACAGTCGATAGCGCAATTGTTAGCGGACGACCCCGACCGAGCTGAACAATTCAGTTTGTCTGCGGCGGGCTGGCATCTGGATTATTCACGCCAATTGTTAAATCGGGAGATTCGCGACGCTCTGTTAGAGTTGGCTACCGAGGCTGGCCTTGCCCAGGCCAGAGAGACCTTATTCGATGGCACGATAGTCAACCATACCGAGCATCGAGCAGCCCTTCACACGCTGCTGCGCGCCAGGGCGTCGACACCGCAACTGCAGTCGGATTGGCAGCAAATTCAGGCTTGCCGGCGGCGCATGGCGGCATGGGTTGAGAAGATCCACAGCGGTACGCACTGCGGCCACGACGGTGCTCGCATTACCGATGTGGTAAACCTTGGTATTGGCGGTTCTGACCTCGGTCCACGCATGGTGACCGAGTCTTTGCGCGCCTATCACAGTGGTGCAGTGAAGGTGCATTTTTGCGCCAACATTGATCCTGCAGAGCTGGCTGATGCGCTGGCGCCGCTGGACCCTGCCACTACCGTGTTCATCATTTGCTCCAAGACCCTGCGCACCGAAGAAACCTTGCACAATGCCCGGTCTGCCAAGCGCTGGTTACTCGCCAGTGGTGCCAGTGAAGATGCCGTGGCCGCACATTTCCTGGCTGTTAGCACCAACCTTGAAGCGGCTGAGAAGTTTGGCATTCCCGCTGACAACATACTGCCAATCCGGGATTGGGTGGGCGGTCGCTATAGTCTCTGGTCGGCGGTTGGCTGGAGCATCGCTTTCGCCATAGGCAATCCGGCATTCGATGAATTGCTCTGTGGCGCAGAACAAATGGATACGCACTTTCGCAGCGCTCCACTGGCTGTCAACCTGCCAGTAGTAATGAGCCTGCTGGAAGTCTGGGCCGTTAACTTTTTTGGCGCCCGCAGCCAGGCTGTTATTCCCTATCACCACCGACTGCGCAGGCTGCCCGCATTCTTACAGCAGCTTTCCATGGAGAGTAACGGCAAGCGCGTCAACCTGCACGGACAGACAATTGGCTATGCTACTGCTCCCGTGTTGTGGGGCGAGGAAGGCAGCAATGGCCAGCACTCCTTTCACCAACTGCTACACCAGGGTACCGTGCATTGTCCGGTAGACTTCATTGTGCCCATGCGTGCTGCCAACGGAGCTGATACCGAGGCACAACAACGCCTGGTGGCCAATTGCCTGGCACAGGGACAGGCGCTGCTATTGGGGCGTGACCGGCAATCCTGCCAGCAGGCCCTTTTAGAGCGGGGTGTAGATGAAGCACGGGCGGTTGAACTGGCACCACACCTGGTGGTGCCAGGCAACAAACCCAGCAGCACGCTCAGCTGCCGGCAGCTGACTCCCAGTACGCTGGGCGCACTGATCGCTCTGTATGAACACAAGACTTTCTGTAGCGGGCACATTTGGAAAATCAACTCGTTTGATCAATGGGGTGTGGAATTGGGCAAGGAACTGGGTACGACAATTTACCAGGCGATGACTGAGGCGGGGACTGTTACCGGGGACGCATCCACCAACGCGCTTTTGCAGCGCTGGCGACATGAGCACTAAGTCTATCGCTGTAGTGGGACTTGGCTATGTCGGCCTGCCACTGGCACTGGCACTTTCGAAACAGCACCAGACCATCGGCTTTGATATCAGCGAAGAGCGAATTTCCAAGCTGCGCCTGGGCGAAGATATCACTGGAGATGTTGCCGCTGAGTTACTCAGCAGCTCAGCCCTGACGCTGTCCAACAGCAGCGAAGACCTTGCCGCTGTGGACATTTACATCGTCACTGTACCAACACCCATCGATGCCGGCAGGCGGCCAGACCTGCACCCACTGGGCGCTGCCAGCGGCCTGATAGGAGAAGCACTACAGCCGGGAAACATCGTGATATACGAGTCCACTGTCTATCCAGGCTGTAGCGAGGAGTACTGTGTGCCTATTCTGGAACGGGCCTCCGGACTGGTTTTCAACCGGGACTTCTTTGTGGGTTACAGCCCGGAGCGCATCAATCCCGGCGACACTACGCGGGGGCTGGCAGATATCATCAAGATTACCGCCGGCTCGACTCCTGAAATTGCCCAACAGGTGGACGCCCTGTATCGCTCAATCATCGACGCGGGTACCTTCCCGGTCAGCAGTATTCGTGTGGCGGAGGCAGCCAAGGTCATCGAAAACACCCAGCGCGACGTCAATATTGCGCTCACCAACGAATTCGCCCAGATTTTCAAACGGCTGGCTATTGATACGGAGGAGGTGCTGGCGGCGGCAGGTAGCAAATGGAATTTCCTGCCCTTTCGCCCCGGCCTGGTGGGTGGTCACTGTATTGGCGTCGACCCATACTATCTGGTACACCGGGCCGAGCAGACCGGCTATTACCCGGAGATAATCTCTGCCAGCCGCCGCCTCAATGACCAGATAGGCAAACAGGTGGCGCTCGAGGTGATGCAAATCATGACCCAGCGCCGCCTGCACATCGTTGATTCTCGAATCCTGGTACTGGGACTGGCGTTCAAGCCCAATTGCAGCGATCTGCGCAATACCTTGGTAACCGACATCATTGGCGAACTGAAGAGCAGCAATGCGAATGTCGCCGTCTACGATCCCAGGGTAAATGCCGACGAAGCAGAGCGGGAACTGGCTATAAAGCTTATAGAAAGCCCTGCGTCGGGCTACGATGCCGTGGTGCTGGCAGTAGGCCACGATTGTTTCAGGGACCTGGGCGCCGCCAAAATCCGCGACCTCTGCAAAAATGGCGGCGTGCTGTATGACGCCACCTACCTGCTACCTTCAGGGGAGGTAGACGGAAGGCTTTAGCCGTCTATGATAGCCAGCAGCTCAGCGGTCCTGGCTTCCATGAGGGCCGGGTCGCCCCTACTCTCAACATTGAGACGTACCACCGGTTCGGTGTTGGACATGCGCAGGTTAAAGCGCCAGTCCTCATACTCAATGCTCAAGCCATCGGTGTGATCAACCAGACTGGCGCCGGCGCCGTAGCGTTCCTCTGCCGCTGCCAATACCTGTGCCGGCGCATCAATTTCACGATTAATTTCTCCGCTGCAGGGAAAGGCCGCCATGCGCTCGGCAACCAGTTCTGACAGGGACTGGCCATGTTTGCCGATAAGCTCACACACCAGCAACCAGGGAATCATGCCACTGTCACAGTAGGCGAAATCCCTGAAATAATGGTGAGCACTCATTTCACCGCCATAAACGGCATTTTCAGCGCGCATTCGCTCCTTGATAAAGGCATGGCCGGTTTTACTCTGCACAGGCTCACCGCCTAACTGGCTGACAATCTCGCGGGTATTCCAGGTCAGGCGCGGGTCGTGCACGACTTTACCGCCGCCATCGCGTTGCATAAATGATTCCGCCAGCAGGCCCACCAGGTAATAACCCTCAATGAACTCGCCGGTTTCGTCGAAAAAGAAGCAGCGATCGAAGTCGCCGTCCCAGGCGATGCCAAGGTCGGCACCGTGCTCTCGCACCGCCGCTGCGGTAACTGCTCGATTTTCTACTAACAGGGGATTGGGCACACCGTTGGGGAAGTTACCGTCTGCTTCATGTTGCAACTTGATGAATTCGAAAGGCAGGTCTGCCTCGATGCGATCTATCACGTCACCGGCACCGCCATTGCCAGCGTTAACCACCAACTCCAGGGGCTTGAGCGCCGCGACATCCACGTAAGACAGCAAGTGCTCAATGTAGGCAGAACCGGTATCCAGCGGTTGCCAACCGCCACGCTCAGTGACTGGATCAAACCGGTTGCGCTCGGCCAGCGCCTTGATATCAAACAAACCACTGTCGCCACTGATCGGCTGCGAACCGGCCCGCACGAATTTCATGCCGTTGTAATCTTTGGGGTTGTGGCTGGCGGTAACCACAATACCGCCACCCATATGCGCATGGGAGGTGGCAAAATAAATCTCTTCAGTGCCGCACTGGCCGATGTCAAATACATCTACGCCCGCATCGCGCAAGCCATCCGCCAGGGCTACCTTGATCTGCTCACTGGTGAGGCGGATGTCGTGCCCCACCACCACGGTGTCGGGTTTCACGACTTCGGCGTAGGCGCGCCCGATGCGGTAGGCAATGTCTTCATTGAGTTGATCGGGGATGCGGCCACGCACATCATAGGCCTTGAAACAGGTTAATTCACTCATGCCCGGTTCGTGTAAACGTGTTCAAAAACATGGTTGGTGGCCTCTACAAAGCCGGGCACAGTGCCACAGTCAAAGCGGTGCCCTTTGAATTTGTAGGCCAGGACGCATCCGGCTTTAGCCTGGGTCATCAGGGCATCGGTTATTTGCACTTCACCGTTTTTGCCGGGTGGGGTGTTCCTGAGAATGTCGAAAATATCCGGTGTCAAAATATAGCGACCAATAATTGCCAGGTTGGAAGGTGCATTTTCCGGCGCCGGCTTTTCGACCATATTCTCGATCCGGTACAGGCCATCCCCGATGGCCTCACCGGCGATCACACCATATTTGTGTGTCTGGTCGGCAGGTACGTCCTGTATTGCCACAATGCTGCAGTCAAACCGGCGATACAAGTCCGCCATTTGTGACAACACACCGGCTCCACCGTTAAGGCAGAGATCATCAGACAAAACGACGCCAAAGGGTTCGTTACCGATCAGCGGCTCACCGGTCAAAATCGCGTGTCCCAGGCCCTTCATCGAGCGCTGGCGCACCATGGTGAACACCCCCTTATCCAGCACATGGCGAATACTTTTCAGGTAAACCTCTTTATCGGTGCCGGCGATCTGATTTTCCAGTTCGTAGCTGATATCGAAGTGATCGGTGATGGCCCGTTTACCGCGGCCAGTCACAAAAGAAATGGTGGTCATACCCGCTTCAATTGCTTCCTCCACGCCATACTGCACCAGCGGCTTGTTAACAATCGGCAGCATTTCCTTGGGCATGCTCTTGGTGGCCGGCAAGAACCGCGTACCGTACCCCGCTACCGGGAACAGGCATTTATTGATCATCGTCAATCTCCATCTGACTACCTTCCATCAACCGTCGCTGCGCCCATAGATATCCTCATAGCGCACAATATCATCCTCACCCAGATAGGAACCTGACTGCACTTCAATTAACTCAAGCGGGATACAGCCGGGGTTGGCCAGTCGATGCTTGTGGCCCAGCGGGATGTAGGTAGACTCGTCCTCGCGCAGCGTAAACACTTTGTCTTCACAGGTCACTTCACCGGTTCCATTCACCACAATCCAGTGCTCGGCGCGGTGATGGTGCTTTTGCAGGGATAGCTTCTGGCCGGGGTTGACCACGATGCTTTTTACCTGGAAGCGATCACTGGTTATCAGCGATTCATAGAACCCCCAGGGGCGATAAACACGGGCGTGTACATTAGCCTCAGCGCGATTACTGGATTTGAGCGCTGTCACCAGGCGCTTCACATCCTGCACCGTATCCCGGTGCGATACCAGCACAGCATCGGCAGTCTCCACGACCACCAGGTCACTGACGCCGGTGACGGCCAGCAGCCTCGATTCGCTGCGCAAATAGTTGTTCTTGCTCTGGTCTACCAGCACATCGCCCTGCACAACATTGCCCTGGTCGTCGGCCTCACCCACATCCCACAACGCTGACCAGGCGCCCACATCGCTCCAGCCACAATCAAGCGTGGCAACGGCACCGCGCCCGGTTTTCTCCAGCACCGCATAATCTATTGAATCGCTGGGGCAAGCGGCAAAAATATCGGCATCCAGGCGCACGAAGTCCAGGTCTGCGTTAGCGCCCTCCAGGGCATTGACGCAAGCCTCCAGCATGGCCGGAGCGAGCACTCGCAGTTCGTCAATGTAGGCGCGCGCAGAAAATAAAAATTTGCCGCTGTTCCACAGGTAATCGCCACTTTGCAGGTAGCTTTGCGCGGTGGCGGCGTCTGGTTTTTCCACAAAGCTCTCCAGTGCATACAAGCCACCGCCCAGCCCCTCGCCGCGCTTGATATAGCCATAGCCAGTCTCAGGCCGGGTCGGAACCACACCAAATGTCACCAGCTGCCCCTGCTCTGCCAGTGGCAACGCCTCCAGCACAGCGCTGTGAAATGCCGCCGGGTTCTCAACCAGGTGATCTGCCGGCAAAACCAGCAATATTGTGTCCTCATCGCTCTTCAGGGCCTGCAGGGCCGCCACGGCAACCGCTGGCGCTGTATTGCGACCACAGGGCTCCAGTACAATTTCAGCGCCGGCCAGATCGGCCTCGCGCAGCTGTTGAGCGACTATAAAGCGGTGCTCCTCATTACACACCACCATGGGTGGCTGCGCCGACAGCGCCTCCAGGCGATGCAGGGTATCCACCAGCATGGACTGCTCTCCCGCCAGCGGTAAAAATTGCTTGGGGTACGCTTCCCGCGATACCGGCCACAAGCGACTGCCCACTCCACCGGAGAGAAGCACGGGTTTCAACATGGTATATCCTTACATTGGTAACCGCTGAATATGGGTGACAACTGAGGTCTGGCGTAAAATGCACGCATCCGTAAAAATCCTGGTCAACCATGATAACCCACGCTGGACATGTGGTCACCAGAGATTAAAATAGGCAACCCGCGCAAACCCCTTGGATATACTATGACTGAACAAAGGTCTCAACAGAGTTCCTACGACCGGGAAGAACTTGTCGCCTGCGGTTTGGGTGAGCTATTTGGCCCCGGCAATGCCCGGTTGCCACTGGGCAATATGCTGATGCTGGATCGAATCGTGACGATCAGTTCTGACGGTGGTGAACATGGCAAGGGGGAGATTATTGCCGAGCTGGATATCACGCCCGACTTGTGGTTCTTCGATTGTCATTTTCATGGCGACCCGGTTATGCCCGGCTGCCTGGGGCTGGACGCCATGTGGCAATTGGTTGGATTTTTCCTGGGCTGGCGCGGCAACCCGGGACGGGGCCGGGCCCTGGGCGCAGGCGAGATAAAATTCACCGGGGAAATACTACCCGGCTCCAGCAAAGTGGACTACAACATCACTATGAAACGTGTCATTGAGCGCAGACTTGTTATGGGCATCGCCGATGGCACTGTTTCCGTCGATGGGGAAATCATATACACCGCAAAGGACCTGCGGGTAGGTTTATTCAAAGCATCGGAATCGCTATAGGAAAGCACTATGAGCAAACGCGTTGTTATTACAGGTTTAGGCGTTACTTCTTGTCTGGGTACAGACCCGGCCACGGTAACAGCCTCATTGCGAGACGGTCGCTCCGGCATCAGTTTTCAACAGGAACAGGTGGATATGGGCATGAAGAGCCACATAGCCGGCTCCATTGACCTCAACCTGAGTGAACACATAGACCGCAAACAATTGCGATTTATGGGCCACGCGGCCGCCTATGCCTACCTCTCCATGCAGCATGCAATCGCCGATGCCGGCCTGGATGAAAACCAGGTGTCCAATGTTCGCAGCGGTATAATTGCCGGTTCGGGCGGCGCTACCTCTTCCAGCCAGGTCGAAGCTGCCGACATCTTGCGCGACCGGGGCCTGCGCCGGGTCGGTCCCTACCGGGTAACCCAGACCATGGCCAGCACTGTGTCTGCCTGTCTCGCCACGCCTTTCAAAATAAAGGGCATCAACTATTCCATTTCCAGCGCCTGTAGCACCAGTGCCCATTGTATTGGCAACGGTATGGAACAAATCCAGTTGGACAAGCAGGACATTATCTTTGCCGGCGGTGGTGAAGAACTGCACTGGACGCTCAGCTCCCTGTTCGACGCCATGGGTGCGCTCTCTACCAAATATAACGAAACACCGGAGCGCGCCTCACGGGCCTATGATGCCAATCGCGATGGCTTTGTGATCGCCGGGGGCGGCGGCATGCTGGTACTGGAGGAGTTGGAGCACGCACAGGCACGCGGCGCGAAAATATATGCTGAACTGGTGGGCTACGGTGCCACCTCTGACGGTTATGACATGGTTTCACCTTCCGGTGAAGGAGCAGTGCGCTGCATGCAGCAGGCGATGTCGACAGTTAGTGGTGACATTGACTACATCAACGCCCATGGTACCAGCACACCTGCCGGCGACATGCAGGAACTGAAAGCCGTCAAGGAGGCCTTTGCCGGCACAACAATCCCTCTGGTTGGGTCCACCAAGTCACTCTCTGGTCACTCTCTGGGGGCCGCCGGTGTGCAGGAAGCCATCTATTCCCTACTGATGATGCAGGAAGATTTTGTGGCGGCGTCAGCCAATATTGAAGAGCTGGACCCGGAGGCCGAGGAAATGCCCATTGCGCAAACGCGCAAGGACAACGCGAATCTACAACGGGTAATGTCGAATAGCTTCGGCTTCGGTGGCACTAACGCTGCGCTGGTTTTTCAGCGATTCAGTTGATCCAGCAGTAGTACCGAAACCTTGCCCCCCTGCGCCACTGTGCTACCGGGGGGCAAAATCACCAGGGCGTTGGCCCAGCTAACAGAGCTCAATACACCGGAACTCTGATTGCGATGTAGCAAGGCCCGCAATTCCCCATCCTCTATATGCACTCTGGCCCGCAGGTATTCCTGCCTGGACCCCGGCGTCGGTATTTCAAAATCAGCCACGGCAGCAAGTGTTAGCGGTGCATCGACCGCTGCGCCCTGCCGGCGTAACAACCAGGGCCTCACCACCATCGAATAGGTGACAAACACCGCCGCCGGATTGCCTGGCAGACCAAAAAAAGTGGTTTCGCCTATGCGACCGTAGGCCAGTGGCTTGCCCGGTTTAATGCGCAACTTCCAGAGCTTGAGCTGACCCAGCTTTTCCACCTGGCCCTTGACGTGGTCCTCTTCGCCAACCGAGACACCGCCCGAGCTGATGACACAATCAGCGACTGCCGCCGCCTCTTGCAAGACCTTGGCAGTGGCCTCCGGCGAGTCTGGTACCAAGCCGAAATCCCGGACTTCAACACCCAGTCCCGCCAACAATCCTTGCAACGTATAGCGGTTGGAATTGTATATCTGGCCCGGTTGCAGCGTTGGTTGCGTGCCGGGCTCTACCAGTTCATTACCGGTAGACAGGATCGCAACTACCAGCCGGCGCCGCACTGGCACCTGCCCCAGACCAACCGAAGCCAGCACCCCCAGGTCTTCTCCGCGCAGGCACCGACCGGCAGCCATAACCAGGTCACCCGCGGCGATATCCTGGCCACGCGGCCGAATATTCTGGCCCACATTTACCGGCTGCAACAGGCGCAGGCAATCACCTTCCAGTTGGCAATTCTCCTGCATGACGACCGCATCAGCGCCGGCTGGAATCGGCGCACCGGTGAATATGCGCGCCGCCGTGCCGCTCTCAACGTAGTCGCCACAGGTACCGGCGGGAATGCGCTGGGTAACCGTCAAGTCCTGATCACTCTCAACAGCGCGCAGGGCATAGCCATCCATTGCACTATTGTTATCAAAAGGCACGGCAACCGGCGAGTGTATGTCTTCAGAAAGTACCCGGCCGACCGAATTGACCAGCGTACAGGGCTCGCTGTCAGGTACAGAGAACTCTTCTGCCAGAATCAAATCCAGCGCTTCTGCCAGCGGGGTCAGCCCGGGCATTGAGTTAGTGCGCGCTCTGGCGTGTACGGATCACACCGACGAAGTTGCAGGGCCGGCAAGTGCTGTCCAACTGCTCGCAGATAATACCCTCCCACGCAGTGCGGCAGGCATTGGTAGAACCCGGCACGCAAAATATGACCGTATCGTTGGCAAGGCCGCCTATGGCCCGCGATTGCACCGTCGAAGAGCCGATGTCATGGTACGAAATGTGGCGGAAAAGCTCCCCAAACCCCTCTATTTGCTTGTCAAACAAGGGGCTTACCGCTTCTGGCGTACTGTCACGCCCGGAACAGCCAGTACCACCGGTGATGAGAATCGCATCCACCCCGGCATCGGCAATCCAGCCCGAGATTACCACCCGAATATCATAGATATCGTCACGCACGATTACTTTCTCGGCCAGGCGGTGACCTGCTGCAAGCAGGGATTCCACCAGATATGCGCCCGAGGTATCGTCATCCTCACCACGCGTATCGGAAACTGTTAACACCGCCAGATCCAGTGGCTGTGCCTGGGTATCTGTCGCTTTCGACATTGTTAACCTCGCTGGAAATTATTCAGAATAGTATTGTTTTACATGCCCGGCAACCGCGGTGCGCCACGGTTGCTGCTTGATCGCAAAGGTGTTTTTGATCCTGCTGCAATCGAGATTATGCGCGACACTTGTCACCTCCTCCGCATCAGCCGCCAATTGCACCGCCCCTTCAGAGAACTCTTCATATTGTGAGGCAGCGGCCAACAGCACCTCGGCAAATTCGTAGCAGTTGGTAATATCCAGACTGCAGTAATGATATATACCCCAGGCCTGCAAACCACAACCAAACTGGTCCAACATGCCCGAGATGACGCGGGCGGAATCTTCTGCCGCCTGGGGGCAACCAGACTCTCGCCGGTTAAGCATGAGTGGGTTACCCGCCTGCAATTCTGTCAGCATGTGGGTAACCACGTTGATTCCCATGGCAGAGAAAACCGGGCCAGTCCTCAAAATCACATGCTGCTCACAATTATCGCGCAGCACCGACTCCGCTGAGCTCAGCAAATGAGAAATACCGGAGCTGCCGTCCGGGTAATCGTCTTCCCGGTAGGCTCTACTCTCCAGGCCGGCAAAAACCCACGCGGAGGACAGGTGCATGAGGGGAAGTTTGAGAGTTTGGCTGGCGCGCGCCAACCAGAGGCTGCGGTCTACATCGATATCGTGAATACGAATACCGCCATCAACCGCCGCCTGCCACCGCAAATCCACCACGAAGTCACAACCACTGCGACGCAGGCTTTTCTTGGCCTGGCGCTCACTCTTCCAGCGGCAATCTGCCTTTAGAAGGCCAACATACTCACAGTCCCGTTCTTCCAGGTGTTGGCAAAGCGCCAGACCTACCGGGGTGTCAGCTCCAATGATCAGAACTTGCACTGGAGATTCCTGCTATTTACTTTAAGGTGTCTGTCAAAACGGAATATCGTCGTCGAACTCAGTGAATTCGCCAGCGGGCTGTTGCGGTGCATCGTTTTGTTGCGGTGCATCGGGCTGTGGCGGTGCATCGGGCTGTGGCGGTGCAGCGTTCTGTGGTGGCGCGGCGTTTTGCTGCGGCGCTGCGGTTCGCTGTGAAGCCGGGGCAGAAGAGTGATCATCGCCGGTGTATGGGGCGGCCTGACCGCCACCGCGACTGTCCAGCATTTGCATTTCGCGGGCGACGATTTCCGTAGTGTACTTGTCCTGCCCAGACTGGTCCTGCCACTTGCGTGTGCGCAGCGACCCCTCGATATAGACCTTGGAGCCCTTGTGTAAATACTCTCCGGCAATCTCTGCCAGGCGGTTGAAGAAAACCACCCGGTGCCACTCGGTGCGCTCCTGCGGTTGTCCGGTCTGCTTGTCTTTCCAGGTCTCTGATGTGGCCAGGGTAATATTGGTAACCGCCCCGCCGGAAGGCATATACCGGGTCTCCGGGTCTTTGCCCATATTGCCGATTAAAATGACTTTGTTGATTCCACGTGCCATGTGTGAGTCCTCTTATAATTGAACCGAAAACTATAGCAATCCAGTCCGGAAATTGCGACCGCACAAGCCATCAAAAGTGACTACTATTGGCACAAGGTCACGCTGAAGTACTCTGGAATCGATCAGAATTGCCTTACCTGTTCAATTCAGCCAGCAATGCACTATCGAACTGGGTCTCATCTACCTTTAGATAGACCGTGTTCTCCTCCGCCAGCAGCAACAAATCGGCCACCCCGGGGGTATCCCTTAACCGTTCCATCCATGCCTCCTGCTCAAGAGCCACTGCGGGCAGGCGCACAACGAGGTTGGCAAGTTCCTGCGGAGCTTGCATGGTCAGGCACACCAGCCACCAAATCAGTGCCGGCAAGGCACAGCAGGCAAATACACCGGCTGCCCCGTAATTCTGCAACGCCCAACCACCGGTAAGTCCACCCGCAAACGCACCCAGGAACTGAAAGGTCGAGTAAACCCCCAATGCGGTGCCCTTGCCACCCGCGTAAACTGTCTTACTGACCAGCGCCGGCAAGCTGGCCTCCAGGTAGTTAAAACCCACAAAAAACAGCCACAGGCCGATATAAAAAATGGCCGGATCGGCCGTTCCCTGCAGCGCCCACTGGGAGACACCGACCGCCGGCACAGCCAACAAAAATGCGTGTTTCAAGCGACCATAGCGCTCGGCAAATATCATCAGTGGCACCATGCCGGCAATGGATAACACCAGTACTGGCAGGTACACCTGCCAGTGACTGTCACGGGGCACCTCCATGGAGCCCTCCAGAACCAACGGCAGGGCAACGAACATGGCCATGAGGATAAAATGCAGTGAAAAAATACCCAGGTTGAGCCTGGCGAGAGCGGGATCAAACAGGGAGCGCAACAGCAGCGCTGGGACCGTGCCTGTTTCGCCATGGGTGAGACGTATCTGACGGGCCCTGGGCACGGCGAACAACACAATCCCTATGCCGATAAAAGCAAGCCCTGCGGTGATATTGAATACGGCGGCCAAACCGCCGAAACTGGCCACTACTGGCCCCACCACCAGAGCCACTGCGAACGCCAGTCCTATGCTCATGCCAACGATAGCCATCGCCTTGGTACGCTGCTCGTCCCTGGTCAAATCGGCAACCAGCGCCGTTACCGTGCCGGCTATGGCCCCAGCGCCCTGCATAAAGCGACACGCAATAACGCCGTATATGGATTCCGCCTGGGCGGCCCACAGGCTGCCTACCGCAAACACCAACAGGCCGACGACAATCACTGGCACACGGCCAATGCGGTCGGACAACATGCCCAGGGGTATCTGCAGAAGGGCCTGGGCCAGGCCGTAAGCACCCAGCGCCAGGCCCAGCAGAAATGCGGTACTGCCAGAATAGTCCTCAGCATAGAGCGCCAGCAGCGGCAGCACCATGAACAGGCCCAGCATACGAAAGCAATACAGGCCCGCCAAGGCGGCCACAGTGCGCCGCTCCAGCGCCGTCATGGGTGTCTTTGTAATCAAGGTATCAGCTGTCCAAAATGCCGCCGAATAATACCAGTTCTATCGCGCTGAAACAGCTAAGTCGGCGACAGTGTTAGCCCAAAGCAGTAATGTCCCCTTTTGACTTCAGGAGGGGTAGTGCTATTGGCGATGCGGTTCGCCGGCAGGGAGGATGCGTAGCCGGACCTTTCAGCAGGCCACCTATTTCACCGCGCAGCGAATACATCATTCGCCAGTTGACGAGGATGACAGGGTCAGAAGACTATCTCGCCCTCTATGTAGATGCGGTGGTCAGCGGTGATCTGGCCTGCTTCGCGCTCGGCGACAAGTTTCAGATCAAACCACTTGCTGCGCTGCCACTGCAGGCCCAGGCGGTAGGTGTCACCGGTGGCGCCGAAGCTGAATTCAGTGTAGGGCGTCACAAGGCCAGGCATCGCAGAGACATCCATGCCGTAATCCAAACGGAGGTCCAGGTTTGGGGTGTAGTTGTTGCCATCAGTACCGCCCTGAGCCTCCAGGCCATCATCCAGCCCCTGCTGCCAGAGTCGTTCCACACCGCTGGTGGTCACTCCATAACCGGGTGTCAGGCTGAATGACAGGCCGCGCCCGTTCGCGGCGGGGCTGAGTTTGATCAGCCCGCTGAGTCCCCATTCCTCGGTATCACCCTTGCCGCCGACCAGCGCCCGTGCCTTGCCTTCTATCACCAGGCCCCCGCTATCGCTCGCATAGCGCAGGCCGCCACCCAGCTCCGCACCGGCACCGGTCTCGCCGTCGCCGTCGTCATAGCGCAGGCCGGCTTCCAGGCTGGTTTCCAATCGTGCGCCACTATCCAGGCTGTGGCCGCGAATCGCTTCCAGGGTCATGCGCGCACGGTGGGCTTGCTGAGTGATTGCGGTTATCTCTTCGCTTGCATCCACTTCCAGTTGGGTACTCAATGCCTCGGTTTTGAGCAGCACGGTGGTGGCGCCGGTTGCCATCAACACACCATTGGCGCCCAGCCCCAGGGTCTGCATGCTCAGGTCGCTTGAGGCGATATCCGTCTGCGCCCCGTCTGCACTGATCTCCAGTTCGCCCTCGCCGTAGCCGAGGGTTGCCCAGAAGTCCAGACCCCCTGCTGACCAGCCCAGATACGGATGAACACTGGTGATATCCAGGTCATAGTTGCCGCCGGCTGCCGGGCCGGGGTTGGTGTAGCCCAGTTCCACCTTGCTCCCAGAGACAGATACACCCAGGATGGTGCGCTCATTCAGGCGTGCATCCAGACCCAGTTGCAGGCTGAACAGGTCGCCACTCCAACGCACCTCATCAGCACCTTTCAGGTCGCGGTAGTCGCCCGCACCCCACAGGGTCAGTTGGGCGCCGTCTGCTGCGCCTGCGCCGGTTTCGTGTAGTTGCAGGACAAAATTGGAATTGTTGAGGAGCCGCTTCAGGTCAAACCGGTCATCGGCGACGGTGCTGCCCTGGGATGTGGCGATTTCCGCCAGGCTGGAAGCACCGCCGAGGCTGGCGCTGCTACCCGTTCTTGAGGGCAGCCGTGCCTGCTCAATGCGCCGGGCAATAGCACTGACATTCCGGTCCGCTATGTCGCGCGCCACTTCGGGCAGAATCGCCTCATTCAGCGCAGCAAGGTCGCGTACTACGACGACGCGGACGATGCGGGTGACCGTCGCGGCGGCATTGCCGGCGGCATCGGATACATCATAGGTGACGTTGTATGCCCCGATAGTGTCGGTATCCACCGTGTCGCCGCCAACGATGATGCCGGCACTGAGATCGCCATCGGTATCATCACTTGCCGTGGCGCCCGGGTCGGTGTAGGTGGCGCCTTGATTAACATCAAGGGGGCTGTCTCCCAGCAGGGTAATCACCGGGGCCACTGTGTCCAGTGGCCTGGTCACGGTGATGGTTACCGTGTCGGTGGCCGAGACGGCACCATCACTCACGGTCAGGCGGAAGACCAGCTCTGCATCGGCGCTCAGCAGGCTGGGCGCGGTGAAGCCGGGTGTGGCGGTGTTGGCGCCGCTCAGGCTGACACGCGGTGCGCCGGTATCCGTCTGGCTCCAGGCATAGCGCAGCGCCGTATCATCCCCATCCGGGTCGCTGCTGGCGGTGCCGTTCAGGGTCACGCTCGCGCCGGTGTCCACAGCCTGATCGCCCCCGGCATGTGCCACCGGCGGCGTGTTGGCCGCACTCACGGTCACGGTGCGGGTCAGCGTGGCGACATTGCCGGCGCGGTCGGTCGCGGTGTAGGTGTAGGTGTAGTCGCCGGCGGCGGTGGTGTCCACTGCGTTCACTGTCATGGCGGCAGGGTCGGTAATGACCGTTGCCAGGGTCTCGCCGGCACCCGTATTCACTCCATTCACGCTCCTATCGGTGTAATCGCCGCCGTGGGCAACGAGTACGGGTGAAGCGCCGATCAGGGTGATGACCGGCGGTTCGGTGTCGATTGACACAGGTAGGGAAGATGAAGTGAAATCGGCTGCTCTGTTGCCGGCAGCGTCCATGACACCGCTAACACTACACTGTAGACCTTTACCGTGGTCAGCAGCTTTGATCGTATAGGTCGCCCTATATTGGTTGGTGACGCCGGCCCGCAGCAGAGCTTGCGCAGGGCGTTTTGCGTCGTCAAGGATAAATATGGCGGCATCCATAAGCGAACTATCAGCCAGCGGTTCGTCTGAGTTCACGAATACCGTGAGGCGGTCGCCTGCATTCAGGCGGGTGATGACACCATCCACTACACCGCCGGTGTGTGTAAACCGGTCGTAGGTAAGCACCGGCGCGGTGTTGTCCGTGGGCGCGGGCGGGGGCGGGGTCACGCCTGCGGCCTTCACGGCGGTGGTCGGCGCGGTGGTGGCTTTTTTATTGCCACCCTGCGGGTCGGTGTAAGTGGCGATGACTTGAATGGTCCTGCCTTCGTCACCTTTCACCAGCGTGTAGGTGCCTTGGTCAGCGCCGCTGATGTTGGTGTAGTCGCCACTGTCGGACGGCGAACTTTGCCATTGATAGGTGACGCCAGTAACCGCGCCATCCGGGTCGGTTACGCTGCCGGCGGTCAATTCCACGCCAACCTGAGCGGTGCCGGTGATGTCGCCGATGGCACCCGGCTCATCCACATTGGTAACCGTTACCGTTACCGCCAATTCGCCTGTCAGGTCGCTTGGGTCACCATTGGTTTCCGTGGCGGTAATGGTGATCGAGTAGGTCGCGCCGTGCGCGTCTTCAAAGTCCGGCGAAGTGCTAAAAGTCAATGCGCCATCCGCATCAATCGCAAAGAAACTCGCATCCGTGCCGGTGACTGACCAGGCGATGGCGTTGTCCTCGGCATCGGTCGCGGTGTAGGTCTCCGCTTCGCCGGCGTTCTCGGCATAATTCGGTGCTGCATTACCACTGACTACCGGTGCGGTGTTAGTCGGTGCCGGTGCCGCCGTCGCACTGCCGCTCGCGCTCGCCGCAGTCGCGGGGCCCATATTCGGGGTGGCGGCAAGGTCCGTCACGCTGTTGGCGTCAAGGGTCAGGGTGAAGGCTGTCGCTCGCGGGGTGATGCTGATGGTGTAGGTGGTGTGGTCGCCGGAGTCGGTCACGCTATTCACCACCAGGTCGCCGGACGGCACAATGGTGTTGGAAACGGAGAAATCACCCACCGCCAAACCGGTTACCGCCTCGGAGAAGGTAATGTCGTAATCCTGCGCCGTGCCAATCACACCTTCGGTAATGGTGCCGAGGGTCACCGTCGGCGGAGTGGTGTCCGTCACGGCAGGTGCTTCATCAGGTACTTCGTCAGACGTTATCGGCGCTGAATGGTCACCAACAGGGTTACCCTCAGCAAAGCCACGTACACCAATTCCATCAGCATTATTTACTGTGTCAAAAAGAGGATCAGTAGTGGCAATAGTATGTGGACTAGTGACAAGATCAATAATTTCCACATCATTCGCACCTGTTGTAACTGCATAAATAGTAAAATCGACACCAGGTATATTATCCCAAGATACTTCGATGGAATTATTAGGATTTCTTACCACTGTTACAGATGGCGCGTTAGGTTCAGACCCAGTAGTTACAGGTAACTTTGCAACTTCGCCAAGGCCAAGGAAAATCCTAACATTGCCATCATAATCATACCCAACTGTTTCTGTGTGAATGTATGGGGTGGCTGCATCATCAATGCTAAAGTCCTTGGTAGAACCACGATCAAATTCAATTGTAAAATCATCGGTGTGTGACGATGTGAAGGTTATAACTACTTTATCTCCGTCAGTAGCATGAGGTTCATCGTTGAGAGTGTACACGGCAGGTGGTGCAATTGGAGTCACGACCGCCGCGGCACGCACGGCATCGGTCGCCGCGCTGATGGCGGTGTCGCTGCCAAAACCATCGGTGTAAGTGGCTTCGACTCGAATAATCCTGCCTTCGACGGCTACCTCCGGCGTGTAGGTTGATGTGGTAGGCGCACCGGTAATGACGCCGAAGGCGGTGGTGCCGTCCGCCGCGCTTTGCCATTCGTAGGTGATGTCAGCAACAGCAACCGCGCCAGTCAGGTTGGTCGGGGTGACAGCATCCGGGTCGGTTACCTTGCCGGCGGTCAATTCCACGCCAACCTGAGCGGTGCCGGTGATGCGGCCGATGGTGCCCGTTTCTTCCACATCGGTAACCGTTACCACAACATCAAGTGTGTGTTCCTCATTCGGCGTGCCGTTATCCGTAGCGGTTACGGTGATGTCATAAACCCTGTCGTTGCCGGCATCCGTCGGCACTTCATAGTTCGGCAGCGGCGCGTTGAAGGTCAAGACGCCGCTTGTGGCATCAATCGTGAACAAACTCGCATCCGTGCCACCGTGCGACCAAGCGATGGTGTTGCCCTCGTCATCGGTCGCGGCGTAGGTCGCCACTTCTCTGGTGTTCTCGTCATGCATTATCGCTTCATTGCCAGCCGTGATGGTCGGCGCGGTGTTGGCGGCGCGGATGATAGATAGGTTGTATCGTCTTGCTGCGCCGCCGGCCTCGGCGGTGACATCAATCGCGCGGCCTTGGTTACCACCGGCAGGTAGGGTAATCGAAGCGGTGTCTCCGCCCCTGGTAATCACCGTGGAGCCTATCCTCACCACCGCGTTGGCATGAGTCGAGGTCAGTGTCAACCGAACGCTACGCACTCCATTCGGCACGTTGGCAGTGTAATCCGTGCGGGTAGACGTGATTGCCTCATTCAAATCATATACCACGTTATTGTTACCGGTAACGACCAAGCCCGACAGAGTCGCATCCGTGGACGCGGCGGCCTTCACGGCGGCGGTCGCCGCGCTGGCAACTTTTTTACCGCCACCATGGCCGTCGGTGTAAGTAGCGACCACTCGAATGGTCCTGCCGACATCATCAACTCCCGGGGTGTAGGTTGAACCGGTGGCGGCGGGGTTGTAAGCGGCGTAGGTGGTGGTGCCGTCCGGCGCGCTTTGCCATTCGTGACTATCAACACTGGCCACGACATCCGGGTCACCGGTCACCGTGCCGGCGGTCAATACCATGCCAACCTGAGCGGTGCCGCTGATGGTAACCATGCCGACACCCTCTTCCACATTGGTAACCGTTACCGTTACCGCCTGTGTGTCGGTCATCGGCGGCGTGCCGTCGTCGGTGGCGGTGATGGTGATCGAGTAGGTGGATTTGGTTTCAAAGTCCGGCGTAGTGTTGAAAGTCAAGATGCCGCTTGTGGCACCAATCGTCAACGAACCCGCATCCGTGCCACTGAGTGACCAGGTGATGGCGTTGTTCTCGGTATCGGTCGCGGTGTAGGTCGCCACCGAATCGGTGCGGCCCTCGGCATAATCCAGTGTAGCATTGCCAGTGATTTCCGGCGCGGTGTTGGCGGTGCGGGTCACGGTGACGATGTAGGTTTGTGTTGAAGTGTCTTCGGCGGTGACGATGATATTGATTGGGTTTTCGCCAGGAACCAAGGCAATCTCTTCACTGGCTTCGCCGCCGGCAACCGCAACCGGGGTCGCGCCCGACTTGCCCACAGTCACGGTCGCGCCGGTGGTGTCAGTCACGGTCGGCGTAATCCTAATGCTGGTCACCCCATTCGCCACGCTGACGGCGTAGGCGTCGGTGCCGGACGCGAAGGTCGGATTCAGGCTGCCTGCCGAAACCTCCAAGGCCGACAGAGTCGAATCCGTAGACAGGGTCACGGGCGGTTCGGTCACGGTGATGACGACCGTGTCAGTGTGGCTGGCACCGACCGAATCGGTGACGGTCAGGGTGAAGGTATAAGCCCCAGCCGCGGTCGGCGTGAAGGTCGGGTTTTCCGCGGTGGCATCAGGCAAGGTGATTGCCGTGGCGGGCGCGGTGCCATTGGTCAAGGTATGCTCCCAGGCGTAAGTCAGCGTATCGCCGACATGGCTATTGGGGTCGCTGCTGCCAGAGCCGTCCAGGGCTACCGGCGCATTGGTAGCCGCAGTGTCATCGTCCCCGGCATCGGCCACCGGCGCGGTGTTGCGGGTCGCGGTAACGGAGTAGGTTGTTGAGACACCGCCATGGGTAACCGCGATGTTGTAGGTGGCGCGGGTACCGGAAAAGCCGCGTGACGATGTCGATCCACTACTAATCATACCACCAAAAACCCTGGCGACCTCAATGACCACGGTGCCGGCACTGAAGGTTGGCGTAAAGCTGATACTGATCACACCAGCGCCCACGATGAGGTTGTAGGCCGTGATGGCCGGATCAAAGTCGGGCGACAAGGTGCCAGGCGAAACAGTCAAAGCCGACAGTGTAGGTGGCTCCACAACTTGAGTAGGTACGTCTGTCCATACCTTCTCGCCATTATTAGTTGAAGAAGAGCCATCACCAGTACGTGTATAACCCACTACGCCGACGCTGTCAGCAGCATTTAGCTTGCCAAGTTCCGAACCCGATATAGTATAGGGGGAAAAAACTTTTGCATGAAGTAAAGTCTCACTATTTTCATCACGTAGACGAACATTATAATGACCGTCGACAGTTTGTACATTCTCCCAAGATACTATGACGGAATTGTCAGGTAGTCTTTCAGCTGTTAGAATTGGTTCCTTGAGAGTAGTTACAGTCAAAGTATTAGAGCGAACTGACAGTAAAGGATCCGTGTAAAGTGCGTTGACATAATATTCGTAGGTCGTTCCAGGAGTCAGACCAGTATTAACGCCGCCGGCGAGGAGGTCGTTGTAGGTGAAGTGGAGATTTGATTGTGCTTGACCATTTTTATGCACAAAATAGCCAATGGCAGTCTCTCGCGGCTCCCATAAAATCTCAATGCTTGTACGAGTGACTTTTCCCACACTAATTGTAATTGGCGTACTGGGCAAGGTTGGATCCAGTTTAGTCGTTACATGTATCCTTGCAACTTCATTGCCGTCAAATAAAATGATGACAACATCATCATAACCATATCCTACGTCGATGAATGTATTTCTATCTCTACCTATGTTAGCAGTCCTAAGAGTGAGAACAGTACTGGCGCTGCCATAGTTAAAGCGGTACTCACCTGCTTTTAGCGGTGTATAGTGTATACGTATTCCCGAATCATCGGATGTATAAGAAACAGAGCGGACTGCCGCCGTCTGGCCGGGCGTGCCGATCAAGGTCACCGCGTTAACGGGGCCCGTGTTGCCAGCGCGGTCGGTTACGCTATGTGCGGCAATGGTCACGGTGAAGATTCCCCCGGTCGGGGTGAAAGGAATCTGAAAGCGAGTTCCGGTGCCAGTAATGCTACCTCTTCTAGCGCCAGTGACAGTGAGATCGTCTTGAGTAAAGTTAGTAACCCTCTCGGAGAAGGTGAAAAGGGCATTCTGTCGTACGCCAATCACAGGAGGGACAGTAAGGGCATCAAAGGTCACCGTCGGTGGGGTGGTGTCAGTCTGCGCGTGTGCCGTGTTTATTCCAAAAATGAAAGGGACGGCGGTGCTAATCGCCAGCACCAGGAGGATGAGTCGGCAACTTCGCGAGAGGAAATTAGCCGTGAGGTTGCTCCATTGACCCATGGGGTTATCCCTGCCCACGAGATGCGAGAGAAAAGTGGGGGGGGGGGGGTGATACCTATTGCCACCGGCAACGCAGAGGCAAAAGCGAAATGGGTGATGAGTTTGTTCATGATGCTTTGGATTCCATGTGAATGAAGTTGGTTTTGGGCGACCCGCATTTGGGGGAAGGTGGCCTGTTTGGGGCGTTCTATACAACAATGCCATAAAACTGGCAAAGAATACCACCCCGCCAGCCCGATACCAACGCCTAGGAGTCTGTCGGATTTAGCGACAGCATTAGTGATAGAATAAGCCCATCGTACCAAGAAGAGATCGAGGCTACCATGTCAGCCAAATTCCAGCCGATCAATCGAGATACTCCGTACCTGCTACCGCCCTCCTTGCAGGACTGGTTGCCGGAGAAACACCTGGCACGCTTTGTAGTGGATATTGTGGATCAACTCGACTTGAGTGAACTGGTAACTCGCTATGGTGGCGGTGGGAAACAGCCCTATCACCCCGCCGTGTTAGTAGCGCTGTTGTTCTACGGTTATGCGACCGGGATATTCTCCAGTCGCAAGTTGGAGCAGGCAACCCACGACTCGGTTGCCTTTCGTTATATCACCGCAGATGCGCACCCGGACCATGACACGGTCGCCACCTTTCGCAAGCGTTTTCTGCCGGAACTGGAAGGTTTGTTTGTACAGATATTGGTGGTCGCCAAGGTGATGGGCGTGTTCAAGCTGGGCAAGGTCAGCCTGGACGGAACCAAGATCAAGGCCAACGCCAGCAAGCACAAGGCGATGAGCTGGGGCTATGCGAACAAACTGGAAGAGCAACTTCGCCGAGAGGTACAGGCACTGCTCAGGCGGGCGGAACAGGCCGATACTGAAGATGAGCCGCCGATCGACATTCCTGATGAACTGGCGCGCCGGGAAGATCGGCTGGCGGCCATTAAGCAAGCCAAGGAAGAGATTGAGCGACGTGCGCAAGAACGCTTTGAGGCCGAGCAGGCTGAGTATGAGGCAAAGCTCAAGTGTCGCAAGGACAAGGAAGCCGAGACTGGCAAGCCAGCCAGAGGGCGTGAGCCAAAGCCACCTGAGCCCGGGCCACGGGATAAAGACCAGGTTAATTTTACCGATGGAGAATCACGCATCATGCCGTCTTCGGAGGGATTTGTGCAGGGCTACAACGCACAGGCTGCCGTTGATATCGAATCATACCTGATTGTGGAAAATCACATCACACAGCAGTCGAATGACAAGCAGGAGATTGAGCCGACCCTGAACGGGTTGGCGGATGCGGAAGCGCAGTTGGGCAAGGCGGAAGCTCTATTGGCAGACGCCGGTTACTTCAGCGCTGATAACGTAGGTCGCTGTGAAGACGCGGAGATCAAGCCCTATATCTCGGACCACCGGGAGCGACACAATCTTCCCTGGGATGAACGATTCAGGACACCTCCCCCATGCCCACCGGATGCCGATGCCGTGACAGCGATGGCATATCGATTGCGAACCGCTGAGGGTAAGGCAATCTATGCCAAACGAAAATCCACGGTGGAAACGGTATTTGGAATAGTTAAAGAGGTGATGGGGTTTCGGCGGTTTCACCTTCGCGGGCGGGATGCGGCGCAAGGTGAATGGTGTGGTGTGCATGGCGTGGAATCTGAAGCGCATGTACGCCCTGGGAGGCTGAGAGCATGAATAAGGGAAGCCTTATCCCGAGCAATGGCGCCCAATTTTGCACCTTGGGAGGCAGTTCAAACAAAAAATTGGAATTGGTACTTGAGTGGATGCAGTTTACTCCTGCTTCGCTCGGGTCAAACCAGACAGACTCCTAGCCTATTCCATCTTATCCGGCGACAGGTTCCACTAAAAAACAGCCTTACTTTGCTTCTGCATATACGCTGGTCGTATAATTTCCCGTTTGGCAGACGGTTTCATCTATGTATTGTTGCGGCAAGTTTATGAAGCAAATTTTACTATGCCGAAAAATATAGCGGCCATAGCAAGCAAGATGCCAAAATTCCACCGAATCATATCGGTCTTGAGATTGGCGAGGTCAATCTTGAGATTGGCTTCCACCTGAGCGAGGTCAACTTTAGTCGCCAGGTTGTTGTCAAGGAGCGCCTTCTGCTGTTCGGCAAGCCCTTCGGCAAGCCCCTCAGCCTGTTGCTGGGTGAAGCCAGAATTGACGATGTGCTTGGCGAATTTCAGCGTGTCAAACGCGATGGATTCAGTCATGGCTACGCTTCGTGGTAGTGGTGATTTGTGTGTTCATATATTACTCCAAAGTGTTAGCGCGGCGCGCGGGTTTGTCAAGTTCAAGTCTTTGCCACTAAAAAACAGCCTTACTTTGCTTCTGCATATACGCTGGTCGTATAATTTCCCGTTTGGCAGACGGTTTCATCTATGGACACGATTCAGGTGCGCGGCGCACGCACCCACAACTTGAAGAACATTGACCTGGATATACCCCGGGACAAACTGGTTGTTATCACCGGCCTGTCTGGTTCAGGCAAGTCTTCACTGGCTTTCGATACGCTGTACGCCGAAGGCCAGCGTCGCTATGTGGAATCTCTTTCCACCTATGCCAGGCAATTCCTGTCCATGATGGAGAAGCCAGACCTGGACCATGTGGAGGGCCTCTCGCCCGCCATCTCCATCGAGCAAAAGTCTAGCTCCCACAACCCCCGCTCTACCGTCGGTACTATCACGGAAATTTACGACTACCTGCGCCTGCTGTTTGCCAGGGTGGGCGACCCCCACTGCCCGGACCACGGCATCACCCTGCGGGCACAAACCGTCAGTCAGATGGTTGACGCGGTACTGGCTATGCCGGAGGGCTCCAGGCTAATGCTGTTGGCGCCCATCGTGCGTCAGCGCAAAGGTGAGCACCTGCATGTATTCGAAGAATTGCGGGGCAATGGATTTGTGCGCGCCCGCATCGACACAATAGTCACTGAACTGGACGACACGCCGGATCTGGAAAAGAAAAAAAAGCACACCATCGAAGTGGTAGTAGACCGCTTCAAGGTACGCAAGGATATTGGCATCCGCCTGGCTGAATCCTTTGAGACGGCACTGCAGCTCACCGATGGCATCGCCGCCATCAGCTACATGGATGAAGACGGCGATGACATTCTTTTCTCCGCCCGTTTTGCCTGCCCAACCTGTGGGCACAGCATCAGCGAGTTGGAGCCCAAGCTATTTTCCTTTAATAATCCGGCCGGTGCCTGCGGCAGTTGCGATGGACTGGGGATAAAGCAGTACTTTGATACCGAACGCATCGTCTTGCACCCGGAAGCCAGCCTGGCCGAAGGCGCCATAAGAGGCTGGGACAGGCGCAATGTCTACTACTTTCACATGCTCACCTCGCTGGCGGATCACTATGGATTTGATATCGACAGCCCGTTCGAGAAATTGAACAGGCAGCACCAGGGCATAATATTGCACGGCAGCGGCCGGGAAGACGTGCGCTTTTCCTATATCAATGATCGCGGCGATGTATTCCAGCGCACCCATCCTTTTGAGGGCATTATTCCCAATATGGATCGACGCTATCGGGATACCGAGTCACAATCGGTACGCGAAGAGTTGGCCAAATTTCTCAGTACCCAGCCCTGTCCCGACTGTGATGGCACCAGACTGTGCCGGGATGCTCGCCATGTGTACGTTGATGAACGCACCTTACCCCAGTTGGTAAACATGCCCGTGGGCGATGCCCAGGACTACTTCAACGAGTTGCAACTGCCGGGCCGCAAGGGTGAAATCGCCGACAAAATTCTCAAGGAATTACGCGCTCGCTATCGCTTTCTGGTCGATGTCGGCCTCAACTACCTGACCCTGAATCGCAGCGCAGAAACCCTGTCTGGCGGCGAGGCGCAGCGGATACGGCTGGCATCGCAGATCGGCGCCGGCCTGGTAGGGGTGATGTACATCCTTGATGAACCCTCTATCGGTTTGCACCAACGGGACAATGCACGCCTGCTCGGCACGCTCAATCACTTGCGCGACCTCGGCAACACCGTGTTGGTGGTAGAGCATGATGAAGAGGCCATTCGCACCGCCGACCACATCATCGACATTGGCCCGGGTGCCGGCGTGCACGGCGGCGCAATTGTCGCCCAGGGCAAGCTTGAGGATATTTTGCGCAGCAAGGAATCTCTCACCGGCGCCTACCTGTCAGGCCAGCGCTGCATTGAGATACCTGCCCGGCGAACCCTGGTAGACAAAACCAAATCACTGGTACTGCGCGGCGCTACCGGCAATAACTTGCAGAATGTAGACCTGGAAATTCCCATCGGCTTGATGACCTGCATTACCGGCGTCTCGGGCAGCGGCAAGTCGACGCTCATTAATGCCACCCTGTATCCCATTGCCGCCACCGAGCTAAACGGCGCGACCACATTGACAGCGGCCCCGCACGCCGCTATCGGAGGGCTGGATCATATCGACAAATGTATTGACATAAACCAGAGCGCGATTGGCCGCACACCGCGCTCCAACCCGGCAACCTATACCGGCATATTTACACCGGTGAGAGAACTCTTCGCCGGCGTCCAGGAGGCCCGCTCGCGCGGTTACCAACCGGGACGCTTCAGCTTCAATGTCAAAGGCGGCCGCTGTGAGGCCTGCCAGGGCGACGGCGTCACCAAGGTTGAGATGCACTTTTTGCCCGACATCTACGTGCCCTGCGACGTCTGCAAGGGCAAGCGCTACAACCGGGAGACCCTGGAGGTACGCTACAAGGGCAAGAATATTTACCAAGTGCTGGAGATGACCGTAGAGGACGCCCTGGAGTTTTTTGCAGCCGTGCCGGCTATTTCCAGGAAATTGCAAACCCTGGTAGATGTGGGACTCTCTTATGTGTGCCTGGGACAAGCTGCCACGACTCTGTCCGGCGGGGAGGCACAACGGGTCAAACTGTCGCGTGAGCTATCCAAGCGCGACACCGGTAACACCCTGTACATTCTCGACGAGCCCACCACGGGCTTACATTTTCAGGACATTCAGCAACTGCTCACGGTTCTGCACCGACTGCGAGATCACGGCAACACCATGATCATCATCGAGCACAACCTGGATGTCATAAAGACTGCCGACTGGGTGGTAGACCTGGGGCCTGAAGGCGGTAGCGGTGGCGGCCAAATCATAGCCACGGGTACGCCGGAAGATGTAGCCGACACCATAGGGTCGTTCACCGGCCACTTCCTTAAACCGATATTGCAGGCTAACAGGAAGAAGAAGCGCCCGGCCCGCAAACCCACTAAAGTGAAGGCGGCTTAGAGCGACAGCTTTATGAACAGCCGTTCCGGTATCAGTTTTATAAGCAGCATGATGTAACGCCAGAACCAGGGCAGGTAAACATCCCTGCCGGCTCTTTCTGCCGCGCGTAAAATCCCCGGCGCGATAGTTTCCGGCTGTGCCCACAACAGGCCTTTTTTACACTGTGCCGTCATTGGCGTATCGACAAATCCAGGCTTTATGGTAACCACTGCCACACCCTGCCTGGCGAGTCGATTGCGCAAGCCCTGCAGGTACGTAGAGACCGCCGACTTGGCGGCGCCATACACATAGTTACTCTGCCTGCCCCGATCTCCAGCCACCGAGGAAATCACCACAATGCTGCCCCGGCGGCGAGCCTCGAAGCGACCGGCAAAGGCGGCCAGCAATGCCATCACGCTCACCGCATTCACCTGCATCTCTCTTCCAATCGCCTGCGGATCGTCCTGCACACTGGTTTGCTCAGGCAGGGAGCCATGCGCTATCAGTAACATATCCAGGCCATCGCCCCAGGCCTGCATCGCGAAAGACTGGTAGTCCTTGTCCGCCGGCGCATCAAAGACATAAATCTCAATTCCCCCTGCACCGCGTACCTGCAAGTCCTGTGACAGTGTTTGCAGGCGTTGCATACTGCGACCCACCAACACCAACTGGTCGCCACGTTCCGCCAACAGGCGCGCCGTGGCGATAGCTATGGCCGAGGTAGCACCAACAATGAGTACGCGTTTCATTCAACACCCTCCATGACACGCTGCCAGAATAATGAGTTCAAGTTTGGATCCCGGTACTGTTCAATGGTCTGCCAGGCTGGGTACGCCGCCTGAAAAGCCAGGCTATTCATATGGGCATCTTTAGCGGGGTATATGGCCCCCCCACAACTGGCCACCACCGCATCCAACTGCGTAAACAAACCCGTTGTTTGCTCTGCTCTCCAGGGAAAATCAAGTGCCAGGCTCGCGCCCTGGCGAGGAAAGGACAGCAGCCCCGGCGAAGGCACATCGCCGAACATTTTAAGCACCGCCAAAAAGGAACCGGTGCCTGCGCGTCGAATAATGCCCAGCAACTCAGCAATGGCGTCGGGGTCAACCACACACTGGTATTGCCGGAAGCCCTTGCGCCCGTATAACCTGTTCCAGTTACCTATCCTGTCCAGGGGAAACATCCAGGCAATGAGCGCAGCCTCGCTGCGCCAAACCCGACGGCGCCGGCGATGAAAATAAAGGCTGTTGAACACTCCCAGGCTGAAACGATTGACGGGAGCAACAGGCAGCGAAAAAGGTATGTTCAATACGGTCGTGTGCGCTTTCACCGGCTCACTTCGTTCACTGTACCTGGCCCGGCTAAAGTGCCCACGCACGGAACTGCTCAGGCAATCGATCCAGGCCGCCGAATACTCCCAGTCCTCATCAGCATCCTGGCTCAAGCTGAAAAATTCATCCAGGCTATGGAATTTGATTGTTTCGGTGCTCAAACAGCCACTGGCAGCCGGCATCAACCGGATGGTCGCTTCCAGTATCACGCCAGACAAGCCCAGGCCAGCCACGGTAACCTCAAACCAATCGGTATTTTCCTGCCTGGAACAGTGCATTTTTGTCCCATCTGAGCGCTGTAACAGCAAGCTTTTGACATGTCGTCCAAACGTGCCCTGGCGATGGTGATTCTTGCCATGCACGTCATTGGCAATAGCACCGGCAACTGACACATGCCGGGTTCCCGGTAGCACCGGCAATACCCAGCCTAATGGCAGCACCAGCGCGAGGATATCACCGAGGGTCACACCGGCTTCACAGTGTAACAGGCCCGCTTCCCGATCGAAGCTCAACACGCGATCAAGCCCCAGACAACTGGCAACTACACCCGTGGCGGCAAGCCCGACATCGCCATAGCTGCGACCGCACCCAGCCACCAGGCCGGCACTGGGCAATCGGGCAGACACCTGATCCTGCCAGTCCAGTGAGATAGACTGCTGAGCCAGTACGGGCAGACCACCCCAGCTACGAAAAGACACGCAACACCTCAAATTGACGTTGCACTCGTTTGTTAAAGCGCGGGCTCTTGCCGGCCACTAAAACCCCGGCCGCATTCTTCCAAACCGCCAGGTCAACACGGCTATTGCCAATGTAATCGTAGTTTTTGGCACCGTAGCGCTCAGTCAATACCTGACACTTGGTGTAACCCGTGCAGTTGCGATGGCCATCACTGGCTAACAACTCGTCAAAACACCCCAGATAGTCTGCAACGACCTGAGCAAGGGTTTCATCAGAGCCTGTCGCCAGCACCGTGGTTCGCCCCGCCCGGCGCTGGTCACGTACGTATTCCAATACCTCGCCGCGGTAGTCAAGGCAGCCGGGGTCCAGCTCAACACGCTGCGCGATACGGCGTTTCAGAAACGCCCGACCACGGCACAACCAAAATGGAAAAGCAAGTAAATACAATGGGTTAGACAGTAGGAGTTTGATAATAGAAGCTCGAAACAGATCGCCGTGTATGAGTGTCCCATCCAGGTCCACTGCGAGTACTGTTGCCTCTGTTATCGATCGGTCCATGATGTGGGAGTATACCAGTAGCTTACGCCCCGGCTACTCTACTCGACGTGCCGCTATGCGGGGTGTCCTGCGGCGTGGAATAGCCGGCCGTGACGGCCGCTGCCACAGGCCAGGTCAAGTACCGTTGCTGCGGTTGGCGCGCGCTCCAGGAATCGTACAACCCAGGGGGAGGGGCAATAATCAGGCTGGCGCAGTGTCTTCGAGCGCTTCTGCCTCTGGGCGGTCGACCAACTCTACGTACGCCATAGGAGCTTTGTCACCGGTCCGGTAGCCACACTTGAGAATGCGGATATAACCACCGGGACGCTCCTGATAGCGCGGACCCAGCTCAGTGAAGAGCTTGCCCACAGCATCTTTGCTGCGCAGACGATCGAAGGCCAGGCGGCGATTAGCCACGCTGTCGTTTTTGGCAAGCGTGATCAGGGGCTCGGCTACCCGGCGCAATTCTTTAGCCTTGGGCAGTGTAGTCTTGATCAGCTCGTGCTCCACCAACGAAGCAGTCATGTTACGGAACATGGCCTTGCGGTGTGAGCTGTTGCGGTTCAACTGACGTCCACTTTGACGATGACGCATTTTTCAGTCCTTTACTCCGTTATCTTAAGAAATTCCAAGGAGTCTAAGCCCTTGAAATACTTGATATATTAACCTTCGATCTGTGTTTTAAGCACCCAACACACGATCATCATTTTTCAGGCTGGCCGGCGGCCAGTTGTCCAGGCGCATTCCCAGCGACAAGCTGCGGGATGCCAGAACGTCCTTGATTTCGGTCAGAGACTTCTTGCCCAGGTTGGGGGTCTTCAGCAACTCAACTTCAGTGCGCTGAACCAGATCTCCAATGTAGTAAATATTCTCTGCCTTGAGGCAGTTCGCAGAACGAACCGTCAGCTCCAGGTCATCAACCGGGCGCAGCAGAATCGGATCGACTTCATCCTCTTCCTCGGCAGCCTCTTCCAGCTTGTCGCTTTCCAGGTCAACAAATACTGCCAACTGCTGCTGCAGGATCGTTGCGGCGCGACGGATGGCTTCTTCGGGATCGATAGTACCGTTTGTCTCCAGATCCAGAACCAACTTGTCCAGATCAGTACGCTGCTCTACACGCGCCGCTTTTACCAGGTATGAAACGCGGTGAATCGGGCTATAGGTCGCATCCAGTTGCAGGCGGCCAATGGAGCGGGTTTCCTCTTCGGGATTCTCACGGCTATCAGCCGGCTGGTAACCGCGTCCGCGCGCCACCGTCAATGTCATACGAATCTCGGATTTGCTATTCAGGTGGCAAATCACGTGCTCAGGATTGCGAACTTCCACCTCGTGATCAACCTGGATGTCACCCGCGGTGACAACCCCGGGGCCTCTCTTGCTCAAAGTCAGCTCTGCTAAATCCTTGCCGTGCATTACCAGGGCAACACCCTTCAGGTTAAGCAGTATTTCGATCACATCTTCCTGTATGCCTTCTATGGAAGAGTACTCGTGGTCTACACCATCAATATCAACTTCGGTGATGGCACAGCCCGGCATGGAAGAAAGCAGGATGCGGCGCAGCGCATTGCCCAGTGTGTGGCCAAAACCACGCTCCAACGGCTCCAGGGTAACCTGGGCCCGGGTTGCGCCCTTCTCATCTACGTTGATGATACGGGGCGTTAAAAATTCGTTTACTGCAGTTTGCATATATACACCTGTGTATACGTTAGTCCGTATGGGAATTACTTGGAGTAAAGTTCGACGATCAGGTTCTCATTGATATCAGAACTGAGGTCTTGACGGTCCGGATAAGCCTTGAAAGTACCTTCCAGTTTGTCATTGCTTACTTCCATCCACTCCGGCTCACCACGTTGGGCGGCCAGTGCCAGTGCGGACTGAACACGCAGCTGCTTTTTGGACTTTTCGCGCAATGAAATAACATCTCCCGGGCTAACCTGATAAGAGGGGATATTGACACTCTGACCATTTACCAGGATAGCTTTGTGAGATACGAGCTGACGTGATTCTGCGCGCGTGGCGCCGAAGCCCATGCGGTAAACCACGTTATCAAGCCGGGATTCCAGCAAACGCAACAGGTTTTCACCGGTAGCACCACGCAGTCTGGCGGCTTCCTTGTAGTAGTTGCGAAACTGCTTCTCAAGCACGCCGTATATACGACGGACTTTCTGCTTTTCACGCAGTTGCACACCATAGTCAGAAAGACGACTGCGGCGGGCGCCGTGCTGTCCGGGTGCATTCTCAATATTACATTTGCTTTCCAGTGCGCGTACACCACTCTTCAGGAACAGGTCCGTTCCCTCACGGCGTGCCAGCTTACACGTGGGACCAATATATCGTGCCATTTCGATCTCCTGCCTTTACACGCGTCGTTTCTTGGGGGGACGACATCCGTTATGCGGAATTGGAGTGACGTCGGTAATGTTGCTGATTTTGAATCCGCATCCGTTCAGTGCACGCACGGCAGATTCACGACCTGGGCCAGGACCCTTCACCTGGACATCCAGGTTTTGCAGACCGTATTCCTTGGCTGTTTCTCCGGCGCGCTCCGCCGCAACCTGGGCTGCGAAGGGCGTACTCTTACGAGAACCACGGAAACCGGAACCACCGGCAGTTGCCCAACTGAGAGTGTTACCCTGGCGGTCAGTAATGGTGACAATGGTGTTGTTGAAGGATGCGTGAATATGCGCGATCCCATCTACGACGGTCTTTTTGACCTTTTTACGAGTGCTTTTAGCACTTGGCTTAGCCATATTGTATGTCCTGCTTTAATATCAACACTGCACTTGGGTGCAGCTACACTAAATAAATTCGCTGTTTAGATCATAAATGGTGACGTAGCGTCACCGAACTCCCTGGAGGCACCAGCCCCGAGCGGGTTTATGAATTAGCGGCGAATCGGTTTGCGCGGTCCCTTACGGGTACGTGCATTGGTTTTGGTGCGTTGCCCGCGCAGCGGCAGACTCCTACGATGACGCAGGCCGCGGTTGCAACCCAGGTCCATCAAACGCTTGATGTTCATGCTAACTTCGCGACGCAAGTCGCCTTCTACCATACCCTTGCTGACTGCCGTGCGCAGAGCATCCATTTCCGCTTCGGTCAGGTCAGATATCTTGCACTGTTCGGCAACACCTGTAGCACTACACAGTTCTCTGGCCCGAGTACGGCCTACACCGAATATGTAGGTCAGGGAGATAACAGTGTGCTTGTTGTCAGGTATGTTGACACCGGCTATACGAGCCATCCAAATTCTCCAATTGTTTTCCGCCGGCTACGCATAAAAGCAGCCACATCCCACCTCTTCAAAGGGGGTACGCGGCGCGAAAGGCGCAGCATTCTAGCGGGATAAAACCCAAAAATCAACATCTTAGGCAGGAATCCCGGGCTATTAGCCCTGGCGCTGCTTGTGACGTGGTTCTGCACTGCAAATCACCCGCACAACACCTTTGCGGCGAACTGTTTTGCAGTTCCTGCACATCTTCTTTACGGAAGCACGTACTTTCATGGCTATTCTCCACTATCTATCTGGGTTACCGGACGCTTGTTACCGCACGCGACCGGCACTTCCATAATTCTTCAGGTTGGCCTTTTTCATCACCGAGTCATACTGCTGTGACATCATGTGACTTTGAACCTGCGCCATAAAGTCCATTACAACTACGACTACAATCAGCAGCGAAGTTCCGCCGAGATAGAACGGCACGTTCCACATCACCACCAAAAACTGTGGCATCAGACAAACCAGTGCGATGTATGCGGCCCCGAATACCGTCAGACGTGTCAGCACACCATCGATATAATTCGCCGTTTGCGCTCCCGGACGTATACCCGGTACAAAGGCGCCGGAACGCTTCAGGTTATCCGCTACTTCTGCCGGGTTAAACATCAGCGCCGTGTAAAAGAAGCAGAAAAATACAATCAGCACTGTAAACAACAGTATGTTCAAAGGTTGGCCGGGGCCAATCGCCAGGGCGATTTCCTGCAGCCATTGTGAACCGCCGCCGCTACTGCCGAACCACTGTGCGATAGATGCGGGGAACAGCAGTATGCTGCTGGCAAAAATTGCTGGAATAACGCCGGCCATATTCACCTTCAGCGGCAAGTGGCTACTCTGCGCCTGGTACTGCTTGCGGCCCTGCTGTCGTTTGGCGTAGTTCACCGTAATGCGACGCTGGCCTCGTTCAATAAAGATGATCATGTAGATCACCGCCAGCGCCAGCGCCAAAATAAACAGCAGCACCAGAATATTTAGTTCGCCCTGGCGTGCGGATTCCAGGGATTGGCCTATTGCCGCCGGCAAACCAGCCACAATACCGGCGAAAATCAGCAGTGAAATGCCGTTACCAACGCCCTTTTCAGTGATCTGCTCACCCAGCCACATCATAAAGACGGCGCCGGTAACCAGAGAAGTAATGGCGATGATATAGAACATCAGGTTAACGCTGTAAGCCATACCCTGGTTGGCCATGCCAACTGCCATGCCGGTGGCCTGCACCAGCGCCAGCAATACCGTCAGGTAGCGCGTGTACTGGCTGATTTTACGACGTCCAGACTCGCCTTCTTTCTTCAATTGCTCCAACTGCGGCGTTACGGCTGACATCAACTGCATGATGATGGATGCAGAAATGTAGGGCATGATGCCCAGCGCCAGAATGCTCATCCGCTCCAGCGCGCCACCGCTAAACATGTTGGCCAGTCCAAGGATGGTCCCCTTGTTCTGGTTGAACAGTGCAGCGATCTGATCCGGGTCGATACCAGGCACAGGGATATGCGTGCCGATGCGATAAATAATTATCGCCATCAATACAAAGCGAAGGCGAGCAAAGAGCTCGCCTAGTCCCGCGGTATTAACACCCGGCAAAGAAGGATTGGCCATTTATTCCTCTATTTTTCCGCCGGCTTGCTCAATGGCTTGGCGGGCGCCTTTGGTTACCGCCAGTCCTTTGACAGTCACTGACCTGATCAGTTCACCGGAGAGAAATACACGTGCGCGCAGCACGTCTTCACGTACTAGGTCAGCCGCTTTCAGCGCAGCCAAATCGATTATTTCAGCGTCTACCCGGTTGAGCTCAGCCAGGCGAATCCGGGCTGTGGTCCTGGCAATACGGGAAGTGAAGCCGTATTTTGGCAGGCGCTTCTGCATTGGCATCTGGCCACCTTCAAAACCCGGCCTCACTGAACCGCCCGAACGGGACTTTTGACCATTGTTACCGCGGCCACAGGTCTTGCCCGTGCCACTGCCGATACCACGACCAACGCGCTTGGCGCCTTTTCGCGATCCCGGAACAGGGCTCAGAGTGTTCAGTCGCATGTTTTCAGACGTCATCTCTTTACTCCTCAACCCGCAGCATATAATTGACTTTATTAATCATGCCGCGAACAGAAGGTGAATCTTCCACTTCCACGGTATGACCAATTCGACGCAAGCCCAGTCCAGCGATACAGGCCCTGTGGCTTTTCAGCCGGCCGTGAATGCTGCGCAGTTGCGTGACTCTAATGGTTTCTTTAGCCATAACTCAGCCATTGATCCTGATTTGTTGTATTACGCTAAAATTTCTTCGACGGTTTTGCCGCGCTTGGCAGCAACCCCATCCGGAGAGACCATGTTCTGCAGACCTTTGAAGGTCGCACGAACTACATTCACTGGATTGGTAGAGCCGTAGCACTTGGCCAACACGTTGTGAACGCCTGCAATCTCCAATACTGCCCGCATCGCACCACCGGCAATAACACCGGTACCTTCAGAGGCTGGCTGCATGTATATCCTGGACGCGCCGTGACGGGCCTTAATTGGATACTGAATGGTGCCGTCGTTCAGCTCTACCTGAATCATGTTATGGCGCGCATTTTCCATAGCCTTCTGGATAGCGACAGGTACTTCGCGCGCCTTGCCGCGACCGAAGCCCACTTTGCCATTGCCATCACCAACTACCGACAGGGCGGTGAAACCAAATATGCGGCCACCTTTGACCACTTTAGCTACACGGTTAACCTGGACCAGCTTCTCTTGCAGGCCTTCGGAGTTGTCATCTTTTTTACGATCGTTGTATGCCATTTCGCTTAACCCTAGAATTCCAGTCCATTTTCACGAGCGGCCTCAGCCAGCGCCTTTACACGCCCGTGATACTTGAAACCGCTGCGATCAAAAGCCACTCTTTCGATACCGGCTTCCCTGGCACGCTCGGCAACCAGCTTGCCCACTTCAGCAGCCGCACCAATGTTGCTTGTCTTACCACTGCGCAGTCTCTGGTCGAGTGTGGATGCGCTGGCCAGTACGCGGTCACCATTGGGCGCCAGCACCTGGGCATAAATATGGCGCGGTGTGCGGTGCACACTCAGGCGGTTTTCACCCAATTCGCGCATCTTGGCGCGTGCACGTCTGGCGCGGCGCAACCTTGACTCATTTTTAGCACTCATAGTCTTATACCTGCTTATTTCTTCTTGGCTTCCTTGCGACGGACATGCTCATCCGCGTAACGAACGCCTTTACCTTTGTAGGGCTCCGGGGGACGGAAGGCACGGATTACCGCAGCCGCCTGGCCCACAGCCTGCTTGTCGATACCCTTGACCACGATCTCAGTCTGGCTGGGTGTCTCTGCTGAGATACCCTCGGGCAGCTCATATTCAACCGGGTGTGAAAAACCCAAGGTCAAATTCAGCTTCTTGCCCTGAACTGCACAACGATAACCAACGCCGTTCAGTTGCAGTTTCTTTTCAAAACCATCGGTGACACCAACAACCATGTTGTTAACCAGTGCCCGCATGGTGCCAGACATAGGTATTGCATGCTTGCTCCTGGCGGCAAAAGTCAGTGTGTTGTCTTCCTGCTTGACTTGTACACCTTCGTGCACGGTCAATTGCAGCGTACCCTTGCTGCCTTTAACAGACAGGTCACGGCCGTCAAGTTTGACTTCCACACCACGGGGCAGGTTTATCGGGTTACTTGCTACTCTAGACATAGCGCTCGTCTCTCAAATACTTAAAATACGGTGCACAGTACTTCGCCGCCGACACCGGCAGCACGAGCAGCGCGATCAGTCATGACACCCTTGCTCGTTGATACAATTGCAACCCCAAGCCCACCACGAACCGTAGGCAGGCCATCTTTACCTGAATAGGAACGCAGTCCCGGACGGCTGATGCGATCTATTTCAGCAATCACTGGCTTGCCGTCAAAATACTTTAGCTCAATAAGCAGCTGCTTCTTTCCGTCACGTTCCAACCGGTTGAAGCCGGCAATGTAACCTTCATCGGCCAGCACCACACATACTGCCGCCTTTAGCTTTGAGGCGGGCATTTCAACGGAGGTTTTACCCGCCATCTGTGCGTTGCGAATACGAGTCAGCATGTCTGCCATTGGATCTTGCATAGTCATAATCTATTCTCTCTCAGCTCTACCAGCTGGCCTTGACCAGACCAGGTACGTCACCGCGCATTGCCGCTTCACGCAGCTTGTTACGGCACAGGCCAAACTTGCGATAAACCCCGTGAGGACGTCCGGTAATCTGGCAGCGTCGACGTTGACGAACCGGGCTGGCATCACGCGGCAGCTTCTGCAGCTTCACTTGTGCTTCCCACTTGTCGTCGTCACTGGCATTGATGTCCGCCAAAACCGCCTTTAGCTCTGCTCGCTTTGCAGCGAACCTTGCTACCGTACGGGTGCGCTTGTCTTCACGCGCTATCATCGATTTCTTAGCCATTAGTAAGCCTCTTAACTCTTAAGGGGGAAATTGAAAGCGCGCAACAGGGCGCGGCCTTCATCATCCGTGCGGGCGGTCGTGGTAATGGTGATATCCATACCGCGCAGGGCGTCCACCTGGTCGTAATCAATTTCCGGGAAGATAATTTGCTCGGCCACACCCATCGCAAAGTTGCCTCTACCGTCGAATGACTTGGGGCTTATGCCACGAAAGTCACGCACACGCGGTATGGCAATGCTGATCAGGCGATCCAGGAACTCGTACATGCGCTCACTGCGCAGAGTCACTTTACAGCCAATAGGCCAGCCTTCACGCACCTTGAAACCGGCAATAGATCTGCGAGCCTTGGTGATGATCGGCTTTTGACCGGCAATTTTTCCCAGGTCACTCACCGCATGGTCCAGCACTTTCTTGTCGCCAAGTGCTTCACCAACACCCATGTTCAGGGTGATCTTGGTAATACGGGGAACCGCCATGATATTGTCCAGCCCGAACTCTTCTTTAAGCTTCGGCGCAATCTCATCTCTGTATACTTTCTTCAGTGCTGCCATTTCAATACGTCCGCTTAAGCGTCTATCGCTGCACCAGTGGATTTGAAGACGCGCACTTTCGTGTCGCCGTCGACTTGGTAACCCACCCGGTCAGCCTTGTTGGTTTCAGGATTAAAAATTGCCACATTGGAAACCTGTACAGGCGCTTCCCTTTCCACAATTCCACCAGCCACACCCGCCTGCGGGTTTGCCTTGGTGTGCTTTTTCATCATATTGATACCGGATACCAACAGCTTGCTGTTATTCAGTACCTTCTGAACCTTACCGTGCTTACCCTTGTCCTTACCGGCCAGGATAACCACTTCATCGTCACGCTTGATCTTGCCCATGTCCTTTCCTCTCTCTGCTCTAACCGGCCTAAAGCACTTCCGGTGCCAGAGAAACAATTTTCATAAACTGCTCAGTTCGCAGCTCGCGGGTAACCGGTCCAAAAATGCGGGTACCGATTGGTGCGTTTTGTGCATTCAACAGCACTGCCGCATTGTCATCGAACTTGATAAGAGAGCCATCGTTACGACGCACGCCCTTTCTGGTGCGAACCACAACAGCGGTCATCACCTGGCCTTTTTTGACCTTACCCCTGGGGATAGCTTCCTTCACCGTCACCTTGATGAGGTCGCCGACACCGGCGTAGCGGCGCTTTGAGCCACCCAGCACCTTGATGCACATAACGCGCCTGGCGCCACTGTTGTCGGCAACATCCAGATATGTCTGTGTTTGAATCATCTTCTACTCCAAGCTCTAAAGCCTATACCTGGGTTCCACTCACTTCGATCCGCACCAGTTTCCAGCTCTTCAGCTTGGCAAGAGGACGTGACTCTTCAACGATAACCGTATCGCCCATTTCACACTCATTGTTCTCATCATGAGCGTGAACCTTTGAGGAACGGGTGATGTACTTACCGTACACCGGGTGCTTAACCCGACGCTCGACCAGTACTGTTACCGTCTTGTCCATTTTGTTACTGACCACGCGTCCGGTGGCAGTACGTGCCGTATTCTGTTCAGCCATGATTACTCTCCCACCTTCTGCGTCATTACAGTCTTAACACGAGCGATATCGCGCTGGTTCTGCTGCAGCAGGTGCGACTGGCCCAGTTGGCCTGTGGACTTTTGCATGCGCAGCTTGAACTGCTCTTCACGCAAGGTCAGCAGATCCTTATTCAGGTCCTCGACGGACTTTTCACGCAACTCACTGGCTTTCATTACAATACCGAGCGTTTTACAAACGCTGTTTGAATTGGAATCTTGGCTGCGGCAAGCTCAAAAGCTTCACGCGCCAGTTCTTCAGATACACCCTGTACCTCATAGAGCACTTTGCCGGGCTGAACCAGAGCGACCCAGTATTCCACGTTGCCTTTACCTTTACCCTGGCGTACTTCAAGCGGCTTGGTAGTGATTGGCTTGTCGGGGAAAACCCGAATCCAGATCTTGCCGCCACGCTTGATGTGCCTGGTCATAGCCCGCCTGGCGGCTTCGATCTGACGCGCCGTAAGACGACCACGTCCCACTGCCTTCAGGCCATATTCGCCGAAGCTGACTTTACTGCCGCGCTGCGCCAGGCCACGGTTGCGGCCCTTGTGCATCTTGCGAAATTTTGTACGCTTTGGTTGAAGCATCTGCGTAATCCCTAATTGGTTGCTGTCTTCCTGGCGCCCTTCTCGGCTTGCTCTTCAGCACCGATCACTTCACCTTTGAAAATCCAGACTTTCACACCCAGGATGCCGTAAGTAGTAGCGGCTTCGTAGGTGGCATAGTCGATATCGGCGCGCAGTGTATGCAATGGCACGCGGCCTTCGCGATACCACTCGCTACGTGCAATCTCAGCACCGCCCAAACGACCACCGACCTGCACCTTGATACCCAGGGCGCCCTGACGCATCGCATTTTGAACCACGCGTTTCATGGCACGGCGGAACATCACCCGGCGCTCCAACTGCTGGGCCACATTCTGGGCAACCAGCTTGGCATCAAGATCCGGCTTGCGAATTTCCTCGATGTTAATGTGCACAGGCACACCCATTTTCTGGCTCAGGGTAGCGCGCAGTTTGTCCACATCCTCACCCTTCTTGCCAATCACAATACCTGGACGGGCGGTGCGAATGGTAATGCGCGCAGTTTGCGCCGGACGCTCTATCACCACGCGGCTCACAGATGCGTGATCCAGCGCTTTTTCGATGTATTTACGCACTTCCAGATCCGTAATCAGGTTCTTGGCGTAATTCTTGGTGTCCGCATACCAAATCGAAGTATGGTCTTTAACAATACCGAGGCGGATGCCGATTGGATGTACTTTCTGGCCCATAAAATTAACCTTCGCCGTCTGCTACTTTTACTGTGATATGACAAGAACGCTTCAAAATACGATCGGCGCGACCCTTTGCTCGGGGGCGCAATCGCTTCATAGTCGTACCTTCATCCACGTAGATGCTGGAAATCTTCAGTTCATCGACATCCACCCCGGCGTCGTTCTCAGCGTTTGCAATTGCCGAGTCTAAGATCTTTTTGACAATGTGAGCTGCTTTCCTGTTGCTGTATGTCAGCAGGTCAAGTGCATCTTCCACACCCTTGCCGCGCACCTGGTCAGCAACCAGACGCACTTTTTGGGCAGAGATCTGCGCTCCCCTGAGTTTTGCTGCAACTTCCATCACTTAACCTCTCTAACCGCGCCTTAGCGCGCCCTCTTGTCTGCCACATGACCGCGAAAAGTACGGGTCACTGCAAATTCGCCCAGCTTGTGACCAACCATGTCCTCATTGATAGAAATGGGGACGTGCTGCCGGCCGTTATGTACCGCTATCGTCAGACCAACCATGTCAGGAGAAACCATGGAGCGGCGCGACCAGGTCTTGATGGGACGACGATCATTGCTCTCAACCGCAGCCTCGACCTTCTTCATCAGGTGCAGGTCAATAAATGGACCTTTCTTCAGTGAACGGGGCACAATCTATTCCTCTATATCAATTCCGGTTATTTCTTGCTGCGACGACGCACAATAAGCTTGTCGGTACGCTTGTTCTTACGAGTTTTGTAGCCTTTGGTTGGCGTACCCCAAGGCGATACCGGGTGACGACCACCCGATGTACGACCTTCACCACCACCATGTGGGTGATCCACCGGGTTCATGGCAACACCACGAACTGTCGGGCGAACACCACGCCAGCGAGCTGCACCGGCTTTACCCAACTTACGCAAGCTATGCTCACTGTTGGATACTTCACCCACGGTTGCCCTGCAATCAACCAGCACCTTGCGCATCTCGCCTGAACGCAAGCGCAAGGTTGCATGGCGGCCTTCACGGGCAACCAACTGTACTGAGGCGCCGGCGCTACGCGCCATTTGTGCACCCTTGCCAGGCTTCAACTCTATGCAATGTACAACACTACCTACCGGGATATTCCGCAGCGGCAAACTGTTGCCCACTTTAATTGGAGCGGTTTCACCGGACTGCAACCTGTCACCGGCCGATATACCCTTGGGAGCGATAATGTAACGACGCTCGCCGTCGGCGTATTTCAGCAGAGCAATGTGAGCCGTGCGATTGGGATCATATTCCAGGCGCTCAACTTCGGCGGGAATCCCATCCTTGTTGCGCTTGAAATCAACAATCCGGTAATGCTGCTTGTGACCACCACCGATATGCCGGGTGGTGATACGACCATTGTTGTTACGACCACCGCTCTTCGATTGCTTCTCGAGTAACGGCTTGTGTGGAGTTCCCTTATGCAGATCGCTATGCACCACGTTAACGACATGGCGACGACCAGCGGAGGTGGGCTTTCTCTTTACAATTGCCATCTTAAACCTTCCTTCCTCACCTACTCTGGAGAAGCAAAGTCAATGTCCTGACCTTGCTCCAGACGCACATAAGCCTTTTTCCAGCTGGACTTCGTGCTATAGCCATAACGGTTGTGCTTGACCTTGCCCTTGACCTTAAGAGTCTGGACATTGTCGACCTTGACCTTGAACAACTGCTCAACAGCCTTCTTAACTTCAAGCTTGGTCGCATCCAGCGCCACTTTAAATACGTACTGATTGCTTAGATCCGCAACAACGGCTGCCTTCTCGGATACGTGCGGACCTAACAGCACCTGAAATACGCGCTCCCGGTTCATCCCAACATCTCCTCAAACTTCTTGACCGCATCAACAGTCACCATGACCTTGTCATAGGCGATCAGCGATACCGGGTCGACCCCGTCAACATCACGCACATCGACCTTGTGCAGGTTGCGCGCCGCCAGGTACAGGTTTTCACCTACCTCAGCAGACACAATCAACACGCTCTCCAGACCATAGTCAGCCAACTGTTTGGCCAGTAACTTGGTCTTGGGCAGCTCAACGTCCATTTCCTCAACCACCACCAGGCGGTTCTGACGGGCCAGCTCTGACATGATTGACTGCATCGCCGCACGGTACATCTTGCGGTTGACCTTCTGCGAGTGATCCTGCGGTCTGGCGGCAAAAGTAACGCCGCCACTGCGCCAGATTGGAGAGCGTATGGTGCCCGCTCGCGCCCGACCTGTGCCCTTTTGACGCCAGGGCTTCTTACCACCGCCGCGAACATCTGAGCGAGTTTTTTGTGCGCGAGTACCCTGCCTGGCGCCCGCCAAATAGGCGGTTACCACCTGGTGAACCAGGGCTTCGTTAAATTCACGCGCGAAAGCAACATCTGATACCGAAACTTTTCCGGCAGCATCGTTACCAGGCTTCACAATATTCAATTCCACTGTCGAGACCCCCTAACCTTACGCCTTGACCGCGGGACGCACGATTACGTCTCCGCCGGGAGCGCCGGGGACGGCTCCCTTGATGAGCAACAGATTGCGCTCGCTATCTACGCGCACAATTTCCAGACCCTGGGTAGTGACATTTTCAGCACCCATGTGACCGGGCATCTTTTTGCCCTTGAATACGCGACCCGGAGTCTGGCACTGGCCAATAGAACCGGGAGCGCGGTGTGATAGAGAGTTGCCGTGGGTGGCGTCCTGCATGGCGAAGTTCCAGCGCTTGACAACACCCTGGAAGCCTTTACCTTTGGACTTGCCTGCGACATCTACTTTTTGACCAGCCTCGAAGGCTTCGACGGTAAGCTCAGCGCCAACCTCAGGTGCATCTTCTTCGGCGCCCAGACGAAGCTCCCATAAGCCACGGCCAGCCGCTACGCCGGCTTTGGCGAAATGGCCGGCTGCTGATTTGCTAACACGGTTGGCGCGGCGAGTGCCGACGGTAACCTGAATTGCACGATAGCCTTCGCCATCGGAATCCTTGACCTGGGTAACGCGATTGGGTTCTACCTCAATCACAGTTACTGGAATTGATACGCCGTCTTCGGTAAAAACACGAGTCATACCGGACTTGCGGCCGACTAAGCCAATAGTCATTGTTACTAACCTCTCAGTGTACGGGGCTACCACCCTCTATGGCCGCTCATTGCTGAGCGTTACACACCCGGGACGATATTACTGACCCCGAGTTGGTCTGGATTTTTTTATCCTAGACTGATCTGTACTTCGACACCTGCTGCCAAATCCAATTTCATCAATGCGTCTACCGTCTTTTCGGTAGGCTCAACGATGTCTAAAAGTCGCTTGTGGGTACGAATTTCGTATTGATCACGTGCATCTTTATTCACGTGAGGGGAAACCAGCACCGTATAACGTTCTTTACGGGTGGGTAAGGGGATTGGACCCTTGACCTGTGCACCTGTACGGCGCGCGGTTTCAACGATCTCCTGCGTAGACGAATCTATCAGGCGATGATCGAATGCTTTAAGGCGAATGCGAATTCGTTGGTTGTGCATTTGATCGAACTCCTACTACAAGTAAAAAACCAGAGACCCGCACAGGAACCCCCGAAAAAGGAGTGCGCATTCTAATGATGGCCCACCTCACTGTCAACACAGTTTCTCAAAAAATTTCAGGGTTTTTAGCACCCGGCAAATACCTGCCACAGGCCAGTGGCGGCGCGGCGCGTAGCCGACTATGCTGAACTTCTACCAACCGTAAGGAGAGTGCCAATATGACCCTGAATCGTCGCGGCTTCACTTTATCGTCCCTGGCCGCACTGGGCGCCATGTCCCAGGCACCCCTGCTGGGGGCCAGTGGCATCAAAAACCAGCGCATTGTCCTGGTCTCCAGGCCACAAGGCAAGCCAAACCCGGCGCATAAAAACGCCGGGCTTCATCGTCAGCGACTATCCCCGGCGTATTCCCGATTTTGTTCGCAATATGACCGGCTGGTTGGCGCAGGGAAAGATGAAGTACCGCGAGCATATGGTAGACGGACTTGAAGATGGATATAGCCGAACCCGATGCATTGATCGGACCCTGCGCGGGATTCCGGGTGCTGGAATTTGGCACCATGGTGTCCGGCCCCCTGGCGGGGCAAAACCTGGGTGACCTGGGTGCGGATGTGATCAAGGTAGAAACCCTGATGGGAGATACAGCGCGCTGGACCGGGCCACCTGAGCGCGACGGATTGAATGGTTTCTTTTCCCAGTTCAATCGCAACAAGCGGGCAATATCAGTAGATCTAAAATCCGATCAGGGCAGGCAAATAGTTCAAAACCTGGCGCGGTCCGCTGATGTGATCATGGTTAATTACCGCCCCGGAGTGATGGATAGACTGGGGCTGGGCTACGAGGAGCTGAGTAGGGACAATCCGGGTCTGGTCTATGTCTCGGTATCCGGCTTTGGTCCCGATGGCCCCTATGCAGACCAACCCGTCTACGACCTGGTTACCCAGGGCATGTCTGGTGCCGCACCTGGCCAGGGTACAGATGGTAAGCCGCGCCTGATACAAAGCGTCATCGCCGACAAAAATGCAGCCATCACCGCCGCTGCTGCTGCGCTCGCCGCACTATTGGCCCGGGAGCGCAATGGCGGCGAGGGCCAGCATGTTCATGTGCCGATGATTAACGCCTACGCGCAGCTGACCTTGCCAGACATGATGTCCCGGGAAGCCTTCCGTCCCAAACAAGACATTGAACCCATTATTCCAGACATCTTCCACGTGTGGAGCTGCGCTGACGGCCATCTGGTGGGTATGCCGATTGAAGACAAACAATATGCCAATCTTTGCCTTGCACTGGAGCGCGCAGATCTGGCCGAAGATGAGCGTTTCAGGAATATTGGTGACCGACTGGCCAATACCGATGCAATGATCGAGATCATCGAGGCAGAACTTGGCAACTGGAAGTGGCGCGAGGCGCTGGCGCAGTTACACAGGTACGATGTGCCCTTTGCGCCGGTTTACGACCTGGATGATTTCATGGAGGATCCACAGGTCAAACACAACCGCACCGTGTTTGATGTGGAGGATTCCCTGGGTGGGACCGCGCGCTACGTCAGACATCCGGGGGTGTATGAGAAAACCCCCGCTACCTTCCGCCGGCACCCTCCCCGCTACGGGCAACATACTGACGAGATACTCGAGGAAGCGGGATTCAACACCGATCAGATTGTCGCCCTGAAAAAATCCCGGATAGTCGCCTGAGTGTCATGTTCCTTATTCTGTGCGCCCGTTGCCGGGGTATATCAATACCTTGCTCGGCAAGGAACATGGTTCGGTTACTGTCGGTACTGCGTTGACCGCTGCGCCAAGGTAGTAGGCGCGCACCGTGGCCGGCCGGCTGCGAACCCCCTCGTACCAACGTTGCAGACCTGGATAATCCTCAAGCGATTGCTGCAAGCGACCGTGTATATGCACCCAGGGGCAGTTGGTCAGCGACCAGGTACTGGACATGATCGAACACCGGATTGACTTGACCATTGGGCTCGGCGCATTGAGGAATTCCAACTTGGTGGCAAGAAAACCCAGCAGCGGCCCTATTTGCTAAAAAGTCAGCAAATTATGCAAATTATCTAGCCATTTTGCGGCGAAACTACTGTACAATGCGCGCCTAATTTTGACCTGTATTTTTACATTTACCTTACTCAATGAGCGGAACAATGACAGACTTATCCCTATATAGAAACATCGGTATATTCGCGCACGTCGATGCGGGCAAAACCACAACGACTGAACGCATACTCAAGCTGACAGGAAAAATCCATAAAACCGGCGAAGTTCATGATGGAGAGGCAACGACTGACTTCATGGAACAAGAGCAAGAGCGTGGCATTACCATCCAGTCAGCTGCGACCACTTGCTACTGGAAAGATCATCGTATGAACATCATCGATACTCCAGGACACGTTGACTTCACAGTAGAGGTTTATCGCTCGCTGAAAGTTCTTGATGGCGGTGTTGGTGTTTTTTGTGGTTCTGGCGGTGTAGAGCCTCAGTCAGAGACCAACTGGCGCTATGCAAACGAATCTGAAGTTGCCCGCATCATCTTTGTTAACAAACTTGATCGTATAGGCGCTGACTTCTTGCGAGTTGTTGATCAGATTAAGAAAGTGCTGGGTGCAAACCCGCTTGTTATGACACTGCCTATTGGCCGCGAAGACGACTTTGTAGGTGTTGTCGACATTCTTACCAGAAAGGCTTACGTTTGGGATGATTCCGGTCTATCGGAAAACTTTGGAATACAAGACGTACCAGCCGACATGGTTGATGAAGTAGATATGTATCACGAACAACTTGTCGAAACTGTTGTTGAGCAAGACGATGATTTGATGATGGCTTATATGGAAGGTGAAGAGCCTTCAATCGAAGACCTCAAGCGCTGTATTCGTAAAGGTACTCGCACTATGGAATTCTTCCCCACTTATTGTGGCTCGGCATTTAAGAACAAAGGTGTCCAGCCAATTCTGGATGCGGTGGTTGATTACCTTCCCAGCCCGACTGAGGTAGATCCACAGCCTTTGACCGATGCAGAAGGCGAGCCTACCGGCGCAGTGGCTATTGTTGCAATTGAAGAGCCGTTCCGCGCATTGGCGTTCAAAGTTATGGATGACCGTTTCGGCGCACTGACCTTTATACGTATTTATTCAGGTGTACTGGAAAAGGGCACAACCATTCTCAATTCCTTCACTGGCAAAACCGAGCGTATCGGGCGCATGGTTGAGATGCATGCCGATGACCGTAACGAAATTAGTCGCGCTCAAGCCGGTGACATTATCGCCTGCATTGGTATGAAGAACGTGCAAACCGGGCATACCCTTTGCGACCCCAACGATCCATGTAATTTTGAAGCCATGGTATTTCCTGAGCCCGTTATCTCAATTGCCGTTGCACCTAAGGACAAAGTCGGTTCTGAGAAAATGGGTATCGCGATCGGCAAGATGATTGCAGAAGACCCCTCGTTCCGCGTTGAAACCGACGAAGACTCGGGTGAAACCATTCTTAAAGGCATGGGCGAACTTCACCTTGATATTAAAGTCGACATTCTCAACCGTACATACGACGTAGAACTCGAAGTTGGTCAGCCACAGGTTGCTTATCGTGAAACCATCACTGTGCCTATTGACGACAGCTACACCCACAAGAAGCAATCCGGTGGTTCTGGCCAGTTCGGTAAAATTGATTACCGTATCAAACCCGGCGAGCCAGGCAGCGGCTTTACGTTCGGGTCAACTGTTGTCGGCGGTAACGTTCCTAAAGAGTTCTTCCCAGCGATTGAAAAAGGTTTTAAGGGCATGATGGAACAAGGACCGCTGGCAGGCTTCCCTGTCCTGGATGTTGAAATCGAGCTGTACGATGGTGGCTTCCACGCCGTGGATTCATCAACCGTAGCCTTTGAATTGGCTGCTCGCGGAGCCTTCCGTCAAACCATGCCTAAAGCTGGACCTCAAATCATCGAGCCCATCATGAAGGTCGATGTATTCACACCGGAAGATCACGTTGGTGATGTGATTGGTGACCTTAACCGTCGTCGTGGCATGATCAAGGATCAGGAGGCAGGTACAACAGGTGTTCGTATTAAAGCAGACGTTCCTCTTGCGGAGATGTTCGGCTATATCAGCAGCTTGCGTACCATGACATCAGGTCGTGGCCAGTTCTCTATGGAATTTGCACACTACTTGCCATGTCCGTCTTCTGTATCTGACAAGGTTATTGAAGAAGAGAAAGCACGTCAGGAAGCCAAGAAGAAGTAGCTAACCGGGGACAGACCTAAGTCTGACCCCGGCAAGTCGTCGACCATTCAGGTTGGCGACTTGCCAGTTCTCTGCTTACTCGATAATTTTTGCTACCACGCCGGCACCCACGGTACGGCCACCCTCGCGGATAGCAAAACGCAGGCCGTCTTCCATGGCAATCGGCGCAATCAGCGTCGCAACCATCTGCACGTTGTCACCCGGCATTACCATCTCAACACCTTCAGGCAACTCACAAGCGCCGGTCACGTCAGTCGTACGGAAGTAAAACTGCGGACGGTAGCCCTTGAAAAACGGCGTGTGACGGCCACCTTCGTCTTTGGACAGAATGTAAACCTCTGCCTCAAACCTGGTGTGCGGCTTAACACTACCGGGCTTCGCCAGTACCTGGCCACGCTCTACCTCTTCACGCTTGGTACCACGCAGCAGAACACCTACGTTCTCACCGGCGCGACCCTCGTCAAGCAGCTTGCGGAACATCTCAACACCCGTACAGGTCGTGGTCTGGGTTTCCTTGATACCGATGATCTCGATCTCTTCACCCACCTTGACGACACCGCGCTCAACACGACCGGTTACCACCGTACCGCGACCTGAGATTGAGAACACGTCCTCAACCGGCATCAGGAACGGCTGGTCAATGGCACGCTCCGGCTCTGGGATGTAACCGTCCAGCGTCTCCAGCAGCTTCTTCACGGCGGTAGTACCCAACTCGTGGTCATCCTTGCCTTCCAACGCCATCAGCGCGCTGCCACAGATGATCGGTGTGTCGTCTCCCGGGAAGTCGTAGGTGTCGAGCAACTCACGCAGCTCCATCTCAACCAACTCTTTCATCTCTTCGTATTCTTCAGAATCCGCACCGCCGCAATCTTCAGCCAGCAGATCGGCCTTGTTCAGGAATACCACGATGTAGGGTACGCCAACCTGACGGGACAGCAGGATGTGCTCACGGGTCTGCGGCATGGGGCCGTCAGTCGCGCCACATACCACAATAGCGCCGTCCATCTGCGCTGCACCAGTGATCATGTTCTTGACATAGTCAGCGTGTCCGGGACAGTCAACGTGTGCATAGTGACGAGCAGGCGTCTCGTACTCCACGTGAGAGGTCGCGATGGTAATACCACGCTTATATAAAATTAGCTGTTTTTGGAAATGATTTCTTCAGCAATATTGCTGGGTGCTTGAGCATACTTGCAAAATTCCATGGTATAGGTGGCACGACCCTGGGTGGCACTGCGCAGGTCAGTTGCATAGCCAAACATCTCGGCCAGTGGCACTTCGGCAGTAACAACTTTGCCCATGGGGTTTTCGTCCATTGCGCCGATCAAACCGCGACGACGGTTGAGGTCACCGACTACATCTCCCATGTTAACCTCAGGAGTTACCACTTCTACCGCCATAATTGGCTCCAGCAATACGGTGCCGCCTTCCTGCGACAATTTTTTGGTCGCCATGGAAGCTGCTATTTTGAACGCCATTTCGCTGGAGTCCACATCGTGGAAAGAACCATCGCACAAGGTTGCCTTCAGACCCACCAGAGGGTATCCGGCCAGCACACCGTTTTTCATCTGCTCTTCAATACCCTTCTGAACCGCGGGAATGTATTCACGCGGCACGGCACCACCAACGATCTCATTGACGAACTCCAGGCCTTCAGCATCACTATCTTCAGCGGGCTCAAACTTGATCCAGACGTGACCATACTGTCCGCGACCGCCTGACTGACGTACAAACTTGCCCTCGATGTCGGAGGTATTGCGGATTGCTTCACGGTAGGCCACCTGGGGCTTACCAATATTGGCTTCAACACCAAACTCACGACGCATACGCTCAACCAGAATATCCAGGTGCAATTCACCCATTCCAGAGATAATCGTCTGGCCGGTTTCTTCGTCAGTCTTAACCCGGAAAGAGGGGTCTTCCTGCGTCAACTTACCCAGCGCAACACCCATTTTTTCCTGGTCCGGCCTGGACCTGGGCTCTACCGCAACCGAGATTACCGGCTCGGGGAACTCCATTCTCTCCAGGACGATGGGCTTGTTGATATCACACAGGGTATCGCCCGTGGTGACATCCTTGAGGCCTACGCCGGCAGCGATATCGCCGGCCAGTACTGCCTTGATTTCCTCGCGGCTGTTGGCATGCATTTGTACCATTCGGCCTATGCGCTCTTTCTTTTCCTTGACCGAGTTGTACACGGCTGTGCCGCTTTCCAGCTGGCCGGAGTAAACCCGGAAGAAGGTCAGCGTACCCACAAATGGATCGGTGGCTATTTTGAAGGCCAGCGCCGCAAAAGGCGCATCATCATTGGCTTCACGCACTGCCGGGGTATCGTCAGCGTCCAGCAGGGTACCTTCGATCGCCTTCACTTCCGTCGGCGATGGCAGGTACTGGATAACCGCGTCCAGCATGGCCTGAACACCCTTGTTCTTGAAGGCAGAGCCGCCCAGAACAGGAATGATTTCGCTGGCCAGCGTGCGCTTTCGGATACCGTCGATAATCTCTTCTTCGGTCAGCTCTTCGCCTTCCAAGTACTTCTCCATGTACTCTTCGGTGGCTTCGGCTGCGGCTTCGATCATGAATTCACGCATTTGCGCAACTTGATCAAGCATATCCGCAGGCACGTCGGCATACTCGAAAGTCATGCCTTGATCTTCTTTATTCCAGAGGATGGCCTTGTTCTTAACCAGATCGACAACGCCTTTGAACTCTTCTTCCGCGCCGATGGTCATCTGCATAGGTATGGGGTTAGCACCCAGGCGATCCTTCAACTGGTCTATAACCATTTTGAAGTCAGCACCGGCGCGGTCCATCTTGTTGACGAAAACCAGGCGCGGAACTTCGTACTTGTTGGCCTGACGCCAAACTGTTTCAGTCTGGGGCTGCACACCGGAAGTGCCACACAATACCACCACGGCTCCATCGAGTACGCGCAGAGAACGCTCTACTTCGATCGTGAAATCCACGTGCCCAGGCGTATCAATAATATTGATGCGGTGCTCGTCGAATTGCGCATCCATGCCGTTCCAGAAACAGGTGGTAGCAGCCGAGGTGATAGTAATACCACGCTCCTGCTCCTGCTCCATCCAGTCCATGGTAGCAGCACCATCGTGAACCTCACCAATCTTGTGTGAAAGACCCGTATAAAAAAGTACACGCTCGGTGGTCGTGGTCTTACCCGCATCTACGTGCGCGACGATACCGATATTGCGATACCGGTTAATAGCGGTCTTACGTGCCACGACGTGTCCCGGTAGAAAATCTACTCAACGATTAGAAACGGTAGTGCGAGAACGCCTTGTTAGCCTCTGCCATGCGGTGCACGTCTTCACGCTTCTTGACGGCATTTCCCTTACCCTGGGAGGCATCGATAATCTCGCCCGCCAGACGTTGGCGCATGGATTTTTCACCGCGCTTACGGGAATGCTCCACCAGCCAGCGCATGGCAAGTGCCATACGACGTGAGGGACGCACTTCCACGGGTACCTGGTAGGTAGCACCGCCGACACGGCGGGATTTAACTTCGACCATAGGGGCAATGTTTTCCAGTGCCTCGTCGAATGCTTCCAGCGGCTCTTTAGACATACGCTCCTGCACGATGTCTAAAGCACCGTACACAATCGTTTCTGCCACTGATTTTTTACCACTAACCATTACATGGTTCATGAACTTTGCCAAAGTCACGTTGCCAAATTTGGGATCTGGCAGTACTTCGCGCTTGGCGACTACTCTTCTTCTGGGCATATTAGCCTCTCTCTGTCTTCAGGTTGTCCGGACACTGACCTGCCACATATGCGGGGGAGCAGGGTTCCGGCCTTACTTTGGTTCCAGCAGCCAGTTAGCTGTAGCAAACCTACTTGGGACGCTTGGTACCATACTTGGAACGACCTTTTTTCCGGTCGGAAACTCCAGAGGTATCCAGGCTGCCACGCACGGTGTGATAACGCACACCCGGTAAGTCTTTTACACGACCGCCGCGAATCAGAACCACACTGTGCTCCTGCAGGTTGTGACCTTCACCACCGATATACGAAGAAACTTCGAAACCGTTGGTAAGGCGTACCCGGCAGACTTTGCGCAATGCTGAGTTCGGCTTCTTGGGTGTAGTCGTGTAAACGCGAGTACATACACCACGACGCTGCGGACAGCTTTGCAGTGCGGGTACGTCGCTTTTAGCAACGTTACGCTTTCTAGGCCTACGAACCAACTGGTTGATCGTTGCCATAAAATATAAAACTCCAGTTTGTGTCAGGCCGCAAAACGGCCCCCATATCAGGGAGGCGGCATTCTATAGATGCCGCCTCCATGAGTCAAGCACGGGGTCAGGTCCTGTTAGGAACACATAAACTGTCCGCTGTTAGAACACATAATCTGTCCGGTTTATGCCAGCTCTTGAGGGAGGTGATTTATGAGGCGGACAGAAGTGTTACAGGAGATACGACAGATGAGATTTGAAGAGTCATATGGGGGCTGGACCGAGGGTCGTCTGAGCCAGGAGGAAGCGGCGCAGTTGCTGGGTGTGTGTGAGCGCACCTTCCGTCGTTACATCAATCGTTACGAGGAAGAAGGCCTGGATGGGTTGATCGACAAGCGCCTGTCTCAGGTATCGCACCGGCGGGCCCCGGTCGATGAGGTTATGCGCATGGTGGATCGGTACCGGAGCCGGCATGATGGCTGGAGTGTCAAGCACTACTACGCCTGGTATCGGCGCGGCGGCGGTGGGCGTAGCTACAACTGGGTGCGCAAGTCCTTGCAGGCTGCCGGAGCGGTGACGAATGCCGCGGGTCGCGGGCAACATCGCAAGCGGCGTGAACGAGCACCGGTGCCGGGCGTATTGCTGCACCAGGATGGTAGCACCCATGCCTGGGTGCCGGGACAGAGCTGGGATTTGATAGTCACCATGGATGATGCCAGCAATCGGCATTACTCCATGTTCTTCTGTGACCAGGAAGGCACCCGGAGCAGTTTCCAGGGGGTACGTGAGGTGATTGAGGCCGAGGGCTTGTTTTGCTCGCTGTATACCGACCGGGGCAGCCATTACTGGCACACGCCGACGGCTGGCGGCAAGGTGGACAAGGGCAACTCGACGCAGTTTCGGCGCGCCTTGCAGCAACTGGGCATAGAGATGATCGCGGCCTACTCGCCGCAAGCCCGAGGGCGCTCCGAGCGGGCCTTTCGCACCCACCAGGAGCGCCTGGTCAAGGAACTGGCCGCCGCTGGCATCACCGATATGGCTACTGCCAACGAGTATCTCCGGCAGGTGTATCTGCCCGCTTTCAACGAAGAGTTTGAGCAACCGCCGCGGGAAGCTGGCTCAGCCTTTATGCCGGTGCCGGAGGGAACGCAGTTGGACAACATTTTCTGCGAACGCTACGAGCGCCAAGTACGCAAGGACAACTGCATTGAATTCGGGGGACTGACCCTGCAGATACCGGCAGACCGTCACCGTTACCACTACATCAAAGCTAAAGTGAAGGGGTTACGGCACACCGACGGCGCCTTGTCTTTGTGGCACGGCCCCCGAAAACTGGCCGGTTATGATGCGGCCGGCCAACTCATCCAGACTGACTTACCGGTGGCTGCCTGATGTCCGCTGCGCCATCAATAACGGGCACCTCAACAAGGTTTCCCGACATCGCCAAAAGCGGACAACTCATGTGTTCTAAAACCGGACATTTCTATTTGTTGCTAACAGCACGGGGTCAGGTCCCTTATGAATCGGCCTGCAAAGCCTCTGCCAATGCCGCTTCGATTTCCTGCACGCTCACGGTTCCTTCAGGCGACACAAGCTCCGCCTCACGCTTGCGCTTGCGCTCTTCGTGATAGGCAAGACCGGTGCCGGCAGGAATCAGGCGCCCTACCACCACGTTCTCCTTGAGACCGCGCAGACGATCGCGCTTACCGGTAACGGCAGCCTCGGTCAGTACCCGGGTAGTCTCCTGAAAAGAAGCCGCCGATATAAAGCTTTCGGTGGCCAGCGATGCCTTGGTAATACCAAGTAATTCACGCGTTCCCTGTGCCGCAATCAAACCTTCAGCCAGCAGTCGTTCGTTCTCTTCCAGAAAGGTCGTGTACTCCACCTGCTCACCCTTGATCAGGCTAGAGTCGCCGGAGCCCGTGATCAGCACCTTGCGCAACATCTGGCGTACAATGACTTCAATGTGCTTGTCATTGATTTTCACACCCTGCAAGCGGTATACGTCCTGAATTTCGTTGACGATGTACTCTGCCAGTTGCACGGTGCCTTTCAAACGCAGGATATCGTGGGGGCTGGGCGGTCCTTCAGACACCACCTCACCCTTCTCAACGGTCTCTCCCTCGAACACGCTCAGGTTGCGCCACTTCGGAATCAAGGCTTCGTAGTGATCGCTACCATCCGGCAATGCAGAGCCGTCAGTCGGGGTAATCACCAGCCTGCGCTTGCCCTTGGTCTCCTTGCCGAAGCTGACCGTACCGGAAATTTCGGCCAGGATGGCCGGCTCTTTCGGCTTACGCGCTTCAAACAGGTCAGCAACCCTGGGCAGACCACCGGTGATATCCCGGGTCTTGGAGCCTTCCTGCGGGATACGGGCGATTACATCACCTACACCCACTTGGACACCGTCATCCAGGGATACAATAGAGCCCGCCGGCAAGAAGTAGTGGGCCGGTACATTGGTACCCGCCAGGCACAGTTCCTCACCCTTGTCGTCAACCAGGCTGATGGCCGGGCGAATATCCTTGCCCGCCGTTGGACGCTCTGCCGGGTCGGTCACAGAAATACTGGAAAGGCCTGTCAGTTCGTCAGTCTGGCGTTTGATGGTTATGTTCTCGTCCATGCCGGAGAACTTCGCCGTACCTGCCACCTCGGTAATAATTGGGTGGGTGTGCGGATCCCAGGTTGCCACCACATCACCGGCACTCACTTCAGTATTGTCATGAACCAGAATAGTTGCACCATAGGCCAGCTTGTAGCGCTCGCGCTCACGACCCCTGTCGTCGATCAGGGCCAGCTCTCCGGAGCGGGAAACCGCCACCAGGTTACCGCTGCTATGTTCGACAAACTTGAGATTGTGCAGGCGAATCGTGCCAGCGGCTTTCACCTGGATATTATCGACAGCTGTCGCCCGCGATGCCGCACCACCAATGTGGAAGGTACGCATGGTCAGCTGGGTACCCGGCTCACCAATCGACTGGGCAGCTACAACACCGATCGCTTCACCCATATTGACACGATGGCCTCTGGCCAGGTCGCGACCGTAGCAGGTTGAACAGATGCCGTAGCGGGTTTCACAAGTAATCGGTGAGCGCACTTCAACTTCATCAATGCTCATTTCTTCCAGGCGTTCGACCCAGCGCTCGTCCAGCATAGTGCCGGCGGTAACGGCAATTTCATCATCCGTTCCCGGACGAATCACGTCGCGACCAACGGTACGGCCCAGCACACGATCACCCAGTGACTCAATGATGTCACCACCTTCAATAACGGGCATCATCAGCAGACCGTGATCTGTTCCACAGTCATCTTCGGTTACCACCAAATCCTGGGCAACATCCACCAGGCGGCGCGTCAGGTAACCGGAGTTAGCCGTTTTCAACGCGGTGTCTGCCAGACCCTTGCGAGCGCCGTGCGTAGAGATGAAGTACTGCAGTACGCTCAAGCCTTCACGGAAGTTTGCCGTAATAGGTGTTTCAATAATGGAGCCATCCGGCTTGGCCATCAATCCGCGCATACCGGCGAGCTGACGAATCTGTGCGGGGGAGCCCCGTGCACCGGAATCAGCGTACATATAGACCGAGTTAAAGGAGTCCTGCCCTACCTTGTCACCATCACGGTTAACCACAGTCTCTTTGCTCAAGCCATCCATCATCGACTTGGAGACCAGGTCGTTGGCTCGAGACCAGATATCGATCACCTTATTGTACTTCTCACCCTGGGTTACCAGGCCGGAGGCGTACTGGTTTTCGATTTCCTTAACTTCAGCTTCGGCAAAACCAATGATACTGGTCTTCTCATCCGGAATAACAAGGTCATTCACACCAATCGATGAGCCTGAGCGGGTTGAATACTCATAGCCCATGTACATCAGTTGGTCAGCAAAGATAACCGTCGCCTTCAAACCTACGATCCGGTAGCAGACGTTAAGGACTCGGGATATCGCTTTCTTGTTCATTGGCCGGTTGATCACCTCATAACCCAGGCCAGCGGGAACAACTTCCCACAGCAGGGCACGACCAACGGTAGTTTCTTCAATAGAGGTTTTCTCTTCCGTCTCCCCCGCTTCGTTCATCAGGATTTGCTGAATGCGAACCTTGATACGCGCCTGCAGGTGAACATGACCGGCAGAGTAGGCCCGGTGTACTTCACTGACATCGGCGAAAATCATACCTTCGCCCCTGGCGTTGATACGGTCTCGGGTCATGTAGTACAAACCCAACACCACGTCCTGTGAAGGTACGATGATCGGCTCGCCATTGGCGGGAGACAGGATGTTGTTGGTAGACATCATCAAGGCACGCGCTTCCAGTTGTGCCTCCAGTGTCAGCGGCACGTGTACCGCCATCTGGTCACCGTCAAAGTCAGCGTTGTACGCCGCACAAACCAGTGGGTGCAGTTGTATTGCCTTACCTTCAATCAGTACTGGCTCAAAAGCCTGGATACCGAGGCGGTGCAGAGTGGGCGCCCGGTTCAACAACACCGGGTGCTCGCGAATAGCTTCGGCGAGAATATCCCAAACCTCTGGCGGTTCGCGCTCAACCATCTTCTTGGCGGCCTTGATAGTAGTCGCCAGGCCACGCAACTCCAACTTGCCAAAAATGAAGGGCTTGAACAATTCCAGGGCCATCTTCTTGGGAAGACCACACTGGTGCAGGCGCAGGGTTGGTCCTACCACGATGACAGAACGGCCGGAGTAATCGACTCGCTTACCCAACAGGTTCTGACGGAAACGACCCTGCTTGCCTTTGATCATATCGGCCAGCGACTTGAGCGGACGCTTGTTGGAACCGGTAATGGCACGACCGCGTCTACCGTTATCCAACAGCGCATCTACCGCTTCCTGCAGCATCCGCTTTTCGTTGCGCACGATGATGTCAGGCGCGTTCAGGTCCAACAATCGCTTGAGGCGGTTGTTGCGGTTGATAACCCGACGGTACAAATCGTTGAGGTCTGAGGTCGCAAAACGGCCGCCGTCCAGGGGCACCAAGGGACGCAGATCCGGCGGCAGTACTGGCAGTGCATTGAGAATCATCCACTCAGGCTTATTGCCCGATGTGGCGAAGGCCTCCATCAGTTTCAGACGCTTGGACAGCTTCTTGATCTTGGTCTCACTGTTAGTGGCGGGAATTGCTTCCCGCAGGGTGGCCACTTCCTGGCTGATATCGAGCTGAATCATCAGCTCTTGTACAGCCTCGGCTCCCATCTTGGCGGTGAATTCGTCACCAAACTCTTCCATGGCTTCGTAGTACTGCTCATCGGTGAGCAACTGTCCATGCTCCAGCGTAGTCATACCGGGATCGGTTACCACGTAAGATTCGAAGTACAGTACCCGCTCGATATCACGCAAGGTCATATCCAACAGCAGGCCGATACGAGACGGCAGCGACTTCAGAAACCAGATGTGTGCAACCGGACTGGCCAGTTCAACGTGGCCCATGCGTTCGCGACGCACTTTTGTCAGTGCTACTTCTACGCCACACTTTTCACAAATGACTCCGCGGTGCTTGAGACGCTTGTATTTCCCGCACAGGCATTCGTAGTCTTTTACCGGACCAAAAATCTTGGCACAGAACAGACCATCCCGCTCCGGTTTAAAGGTACGGTAGTTAATGGTCTCCGGTTTTTTCACTTCGCCGAACGACCAGGAGCGAATCATCTCCGGGGATGCGAGACCGATCCGGATGGCGTCAAACTCTTCTGATTGTCCCTGGGACTTCAACAGATTAAGCAAGTCTTTCAAGGCTATTCCTCCACAAGGGATAACTGCAAACAGTTACCCGAAAATCCAAAAACGTGTTAATCGTGCTCGAGATCGATATCGATACCCAGAGAACGAATTTCCTTAACCAACACATTGAAGGATTCGGGCATGCCCGGCTCCATGCGATGATCGCCATCAACAATGTTTTTGTACATCTTGGTTCTACCGGCAACATCATCCGACTTAACGGTCAACATTTCCTGCAAGGTGTACGCCGCGCCATAAGCTTCCAATGCCCACACTTCCATCTCTCCGAAGCGCTGGCCACCGAACTGCGCCTTACCGCCCAGCGGCTGCTGGGTAACCAGGCTGTAGGAGCCGGTGGAACGAGCATGCATCTTGTCATCAACCAGGTGGTTCAACTTGAGCATATACATGTAACCGACCGTTACCGGGCGATCAAATGCTTCGCCACTGCGACCATCGTACAAGGTAAACTGGCCGCTATCGGGCATGTCGGCAAGTTTCAACAGATCCTTGATAGATGCTTCTTCCGCTCCATCAAACACCGGCGTTGCCATTGGCACTCCTGCGCGCAGGTTTTGCGCCAGCGCCAGCACTTCCTCATCAGTCAGGAACTTAAGATCCTCAGCCTGACCTGCGCCGTTGTTGTAAATGGCTTCGAGGTACTTGCGAATTTCAGCAGCCTTCTTCTGCTCGCGAATCATGGCATCAATCTTTTGGCCCAAGCCTTTGGCAGCCATACCCAGGTGGGTCTCAAGAACTTGTCCAACGTTCATACGCGAAGGTACGCCCAGCGGATTGAGAACGATATCAACCGGCTCACCGTTCTCATCGTAGGGCATGTCCTCTACCGGCATGATCACCGATATCACACCCTTGTTACCATGACGTCCAGCCATCTTGTCGCCCGGCTGAATACGGCGCTTGATCGCCAGGTAAACCTTGACGATCTTGAGCACACCCGGCGCCAGGTCGTCACCGCTCTGGAGCTTGCGACGCTTGTCTTCAAAACGCTCTTCCAACAGCTCGCGCTGTTCCTTGAGCTGATTCTGTGCAGCAGCCAGCGATTGATTCATATCGCCGCCGGCTATCTTCAACTTGAACCACAGCTCGCGGTCCAGTTCTTCCAGAATCCTGGGCGTCAGGCTGGTACCCTTGGTCAGACCACCACTTACCGTCTTCATGCCGTTGAGCATGTTAGCCAGGCGGGAGTACATCGCCTCTTCAAAGATGCGGTATTCTTCGTCCAGGTCCTTGCGATACTCATCCAGTTGAGCCTTTTCAATCTGCAGTGCGCGCGCGTCTTTCTCCAGACCATCGCGAGTAAAGACCTGTACATCGATAACCGTACCCTTGGTGCTGGTAGGTACTCGCTGGGAGGTGTCTTTGACGTCCGAGGCTTTTTCGCCAAAGATGGCACGCAACAGCTTCTCTTCCGGCGTCAATTGGGTTTCGCCCTTGGGCGTTACCTTGCCGACCAGAATGTCACCTGCATCTACTTCTGCACCGATATAGACGATGCCGGATTCATCCAGCTTGGACAGAGCGCTCTCACCAACATTGGGGATGTCAGCAGTAATCTCTTCCGATCCCAGCTTGGTGTCACGTGCAATACACGTCAGTTCCTGAATATGGATAGTGGTGAAACGATCTTCCTTCACTACCCGCTCGGAAACCAGTATGGAATCCTCAAAGTTGTATCCGTTCCAGGGCATGAACGCTATGCGCATGTTCTGTCCCAGCGCCAGTTCACCCATATCGATGGAGGGACCATCGGCCAGAATGTCACCCCGCGCAATTACATCACCTTCTTTTACAATGGGACGCTGATTAATACAGGTATTCTGGTTGGAGCGGGTGTACTTGGTCAGGTTGTAAATATCTACCGGCGCATCGTCTTTGCCCACATCGGCATCACTGACACGCACCACGACGCGACTCGCATCCATACTATCAATTACACCGCCGCGGCGGGCTACCACACAGACTCCGGAGTCCGTTGCCACGTGGCGTTCCATGCCAGTACCTACCAGTGGCTTTTCGCTGCGCAGAGTCGGCACAGCCTGGCGCTGCATGTTTGAACCCATCAGGGCCCGGTTGGCGTCATCGTGCTCCAAAAACGGGATCAAGGACGCCGCCACGGATACCACCTGGCGTGGAGACACGTCCATATGGTCGACCCGCCCTGGAGGCATTACCGTGAACTCATTGAGATGCCGCACCGCGACCAAATCTTCGGTGAACCGGTTCTTCGCATTGAGCAGTGCCGAAGCCTGGGCAATTACATACTGCCCTTCGTTAATAGCCGAAAGGTATTCGATCTCATCGGTTACCACGCCATCAATTACCTTGCGGTAAGGGCTCTCGAGGAAGCCATAATCGTTGGTGCGCGCATAAGTTGCCAGTGAGTTGATCAGACCAATGTTTGGACCTTCCGGCGTCTCAATGGGGCAGACACGACCATAGTGGGTCGGGTGTACGTCGCGAACCTCAAAGCCGGCGCGCTCACGGGTCAGACCACCTGGGCCCAGGGCAGAAACGCGACGCTTGTGAGTCACCTCTGAGAGCGGGTTGTTCTGATCCATAAACTGGGACAGCTGGCTGGAGCCAAAGAACTCTTTGACGGCCGCTGCTACTGGCTTGGCATTAATGAGATCCTGGGGCATAAGACCCTCGCTCTCAGCCATGGACAGACGCTCCTTGACGGCACGTTCTACCCTGACCAGGCCAACACGGAACTGGTTTTCAGCCATTTCGCCAACACTGCGCACGCGGCGGTTACCAAGGTGGTCAATATCATCGACCATGCCCTTGCCGTTGCGAATATCTACCAGCGTCATGAGCACATCCACGATGTCTTCTTTAGCGAGAATACCGCTACCCACGGCTAAATCGCGGCTCAGACGGCGGTTGAACTTCATGCGACCCACAGCCGACAGATCGTAACGATCCGTTGAGAAGAACAGGTTCTGGAACAGGTTCTCGGCAGACTCTTTGGTCGGCGGCTCACCCGGGCGCATCATGCGATAGATTTCTACCAGGGCTTCCAGCTCGCTACGGGTTGTGTCTGCACGCAAGGTGTCAGAAACAAAGGGGCCACAATCGAGGTCGTTGGTGAAGAGAGTCTCAATATCTACAATGCCCTGCTCCGCCAGACCGGCGAGCACTTCCTCGGTAAGTTCCGTATTGCATTCATACAGAACTTCACCGGTTTCAGTGTCGACCAGGTTCTTGGCCAGTGAACGACCCAGAACATATTCCAGGGGAACTTCCAGCTTCTTCAGTTTCGCTTCATCCAACTGGCGAATATGACGCGCCGTAATGCGGCGGCCCTGCTCGACAATCAGCTTGCGACCAAGCTTGATATCAAATGCTGCTACCTCACCACGCAAACGCTCGGGAACCAGGTCGATTGTATAGCCACCTTCACCATCGGCATGGAAGGTATTGATATCGTAAAACATGTGCAGAATTTCTTCTGTCTGGTAACCCAGGGCACGCAGCAGAATAGTAGCCGGCAATTTGCGGCGGCGATCAATGCGCACAAAGACCAGATCTTTGGCATCGAATTCAAAATCCAGCCATGAGCCACGGTAGGGAATGACACGGGCAGAATAGAGCAACTTGCCAGATGAATGTGTCTTGCCTTTATCGTGATCAAAGAACACGCCGGGAGAGCGGTGTAGCTGGGAAACGATAACCCGCTCAGTACCATTGATGACGAAGGTACCGTTGTCGGTCATGAGGGGTATTTCCCCCATATAGACTTCCTGTTCCTTAATATCCTTGATGGTCTTGTTGGCTGATTCCTTATCGTAAATGATCAACCGAACCTTTACTCGCAGGGGAACCGAGTAAGTAACACCGCGCAACTGACATTCATTGACATCAAAAACCGGTGATCCAAGAGCGTAATCAACATACTCCAGTGCCGCATTGCCGCTGTAGCTGACAATCGGAAATACGGACTTAAAGGCGGCGTGAAGACCGTGGTTACCGCGCCCGCTCAGCGGCACGCCATCCTGTGTAAATTTGCGATAGGAATCCAGTTGGATTGCCAAAAGATATGGCACATCCATCACTTTAGGCATAGTGCCAAAGTCTTTGCGAATCCGTTTCTTCTCAGTGTACGTGTAGGTCATCTGTACTCCCCGGCATCGTTTCCCTTCGGCACAACCTCACAGGTCATACCGCTGCCCCAAACAGGGGTTAAATCTCTTTTTTGAAGCGGCAAAAGGCCGCCGCAGATTTTACTCCCCGGCAGCCTCTGCACACTCGCAGCCCAGGCTGAACAACCGAGCTTACTTAAGCTCAGCGGAACCACCGGCTTCAACAAGCTGCTTGAGGACGTCGTCTGCTTCGTCCTTGGAAACACCTTCTTTAATTGCAGAAGGAGCTCCATCAACCAGGCCTTTGGCTTCTTTCAAGCCCAGACCGGTTACTGCACGTACAACCTTGATAACAGCAACTTTCTTTTCGCCGGCCGAAGTCAGCATTACATCAAATTCGGTCTGCTCTTCAGCAGCAGCACCGACGTCGCCGGCAGCGGCTGCCGGAGCTGCTGCTACGGCAGCCGCCGCAGATACACCAAACTTTTCTTCCATCGCTTCGATGAGCTCAACGATGTCCATCACGCTCATCTCAGCTACTGCATTTAAAATATCGTCTTTAGACAGAGCCATGACTCATATCTCCTTAGCTGATGTGTTTAACCGCTTACGCGGCTTCGTTTTGTTTCTGATCACGAACCGCCGCAACGGTACGTACCAGCTTTCCAGGTACTTCATTCATCGTCCGTACCAGCTTGGTTACAGGCGCCTGCATCACACTCATCAACAAAGCGAGAGCTTGATCACGCGTCGGCAACCTGGCCAATACATCCAACTGTTCTGCACCCAGTAACTGGCCACTGACCGCCAATGCTTTCACCTCGAACTCATCGTTCTCTTTAGCGAAGTCCTTAAAGAGTCGTGCAGCTGCGCCTGGATCTTCCATAGAAAATCCGAACAGGGACGGACCCGACAGTGTCTCGGTGACACATTCGTATTCCGTACCTTCAAATGCGCGCTTGGCCAGAGTGTTCCGTACAACACGGAGGGTAATCCGGTTTTCACGAGCATCTTTGCGCAATGCAGTCATCTGGTCCACGGTGCAGCCGCGCGAGTCGGCTATCACCAGGGACAGTGCACTGTTGGCTGCCTCATTGACTTCAGCAACGATCGCTTTCTTGTCTTCGAGTCCAATTGCCACTGGATATACTCCTGATTAGTACATGTTAGATGATCCAACCACCACGGTTGATTCACCTCCATCTGCGAAGGCTGGGGAAAGCCCCGATTAAGTGATTGCCTGCCTGCTGCGCTCACGCCTACGGTCTTTGATGGCCTTTAGTACTCAGCTAAAGCTCTACGAGCCGGCGCCTCTTCCAAAGACCTCAAAGCTGATCAGTACCACCGGTAGGTCAAGTACCTGATCAGTTGCTTCGCATCCATGCAAAGCATTTGAGTGATCACCCCTTGTGGGGGCAATCCGATCAAATTTCCAGTGTTGACTGGTCTATTGCCAGTCCGGGACCCATGGTTGTGCTCAGGACCACTTTTTTCATGTAAATGCCCTTGGCAGCCGCCGGCTTGGCCTTGATCAGGTCAACCAGAACCGCTTCAAGGTTTTCCTTGATGGCGTTTAACTCAAAATTAATCTTGCCAATACCGCCATGAACGATGCCGTTTTTGTCGGTGCGGTAACGTATCTGACCGGCCTTGGCATTTTTAACTGCGGTTTCAACGTCAGGGGTAACCGTGCCGGTCTTGGGGTTAGGCATAAGCCCCCGAGGACCTAACACCTGGCCCAGCTGACCTACAACGCGCATGGCATCAGGCGAGGCAATGACAACATCAAAGTTCATCTCGCCGGCCTTGACTTGCTCAGCCAGGTCTTCCATGCCTACCAGGTCTGCGCCGGCAACCTTGGCCTTGTCCACATTGTCACCCGATGTAAATACCGCAACGCGAACATCGCTGCCGGTACCGTGTGGCAGCGTGGTTGCACCGCGCACCGCCTGCTCGGATTTCTTGGCGTCAATACCCAGATTTACCGCCACTTCAACCGACTCGGCAAATTTCGCGGTGGCGCACTCTTTCAAAAGGCTTACTGCCTCCCCAAAAGAGTACTGCTTACCAGCTTCAACTTTTTGCTTGATTGCGCGTACGCGCTTGCTCTGCTTAGCCATTAGTTCACTCCCTCGGTTTCAATACCGGCGGACCGGGCGCTACCGGCGATGGTGCGAACGGCCGCATCCATATCAGCGGCGGTCAGGTCCGGCCACTTGGCTTCGGCTATTTCTTCCAGTTGGGCACGGCTAACCTTGCCAACTTTGGTGGTATTGGGTGTCTCGGAACCACTCGTGATCCTGGCCGCCTTGCGCAACAGAACTGATGCGGGCGGAGTTTTTCTGATAAAGGTGAAACTGCGATCGGCATACACGGTAATCACTACCGGTGTGGGCAGTCCGGGCTCCATACCTTGGGTCTCTGCGTTGAAAGCCTTGCAGAAATCCATAATATTTACGCCGTGTTGACCCAGTGCAGGACCTACCGGTGGACTGGGGTTTGCCTGACCGGCAGGCACTTGCAGCTTTATATAGGCTTCAATTTTTGCAGCCACTTTACTTACTCCCTGGGTTCAAACGCCTTACTGGGACTCCGCATGGGGACAGACTTCAAGTCTGTCCCTGATCGAAGCGCTTTCAGGCTCCCCTGTTGTTAGCGATCAGGCCTTTTCGACCTGACCAAATTCCAGTTCTACCGGGGTAGAACGTCCAAAAATCAGTACAGCCACCTGCAGGCGGCTCTTCTCGTAGTTAACTTCTTCTACAACACCGTTGAAGTCGTTAAAAGGCCCGTCCACAACCCGCACCATTTCGCCGGGTTCGAACAAGGTCTTGGGACGCGGCGCTTCCACCCCGTCTTCTACCCGCTGCAGAATGGCCTTCGCCTCCGCCTCGGTAATGGGTGCCGGCTGATCAGCCTTGCCTCCAATAAAGCCCATAACCCTGGGCGTATCCTTTACCAGGTGCCAGGTGTCGTCACCCAGCTCCATTTGTACCAGCACGTAGCCTGGAAAAAACTTGCGCTCACTGCGGCGCTTCTGGCCACCGCGCATTTCCACAACCTCTTCGATCGGGACCAGCACATCGCCAAAACGGTCCTGCATATTGTGCAGTTCAATCCGCTCTTGCAGAGCAGCGGCTACCTTCTTCTCATAACCGGAATAGGCGTGCACGACATACCAACGCATAGACATTTTTAAACCTGCTCCAGCTATCCAATAATCAGTGAAACCATCCACCCCAACAGGGAATCAAGGCCCCACAAAAGCAGTGCTACCACTATGACAAAACCCACAACTATTACCGTGGTTTGTACCGTTTCCTGCCGCGTCGGCCACACGACTTTGCGAATTTCTGTGCGCGAGCCCTTGGCTAGATCCCAAAATGCCGTGCCCTGCGCAGTCTGCAAGGCAATAAAGCCCGCCAGCAACCCCAGAACCAGCAATGCCAACACTCGGTATAACAGGGATTGGTCGGCATAAAAGCTATTGCCGTATACCCCCGCTGCCACCAGTGCTACTACCAACAACCACTTCGCGGTATCAAACCGGCTGCTGCTTGCTTCAGTACTCATGTAAGCTAACCACCTCTGTGATGTGCCCTTGGGCATCTGCCCCCACCATAGCGCCTGCGGCAACTATAAATAAATCGCCTGCGGCCGCCACTATAAAAGTGGCAGGCCAGGAGGGAATCGAACCCCCAACCTGCGGTTTTGGAGACCGCTGCTCTGCCAATTGAGCTACTGGCCTAACATTACTACCAATACGACAAAGCCGAGCTGCGGCTCGGCGTTTACTAATGGGGTCAGAGCCGGCTGGGCCGGGTCTGACCCCGGCAAGTCGTCGACCATTCAGGTTGGCAACTTGCCAGTTCTCTGCTTACTCGATAATTTTTGCTACCACGCCGGCACCCACGGTACGGCCACCCTCGCGGATAGCAAAACGCAGGCCGTCTTCCATGGCAATCGGCGCAATCAGCGTCGCTACCATCTGCACGTTGTCACCCGGCATTACCATCTCAACACCTTCAGGCAACTCACAAGCGCCGGTCACATCAGTCGTACGGAAGTAAAACTGCGGACGGTAGCCCTTGAAGAACGGCGTGTGACGGCCACCTTCGTCTTTGGACAGAATGTAAACCTCTGCCTCAAACCTGGTGTGCGGCTTAACACTACCGGGCTTCGCCAGTACCTGGCCACGCTCTACCTCTTCACGCTTGGTACCACGCAGCAGAACACCTACGTTCTCACCGGCGCGACCCTCGTCAAGCAGCTTGCGGAACATCTCAACACCCGTACAGGTCGTGGTCTGGGTTTCCTTGATACCGATGATCTCGATCTCTTCACCCACCTTGACGACACCGCGCTCAACACGACCGGTTACCACCGTACCGCGACCTGAGATTGAGAACACGTCCTCAACCGGCATCAGGAACGGCTGGTCAATGGCACGCTCCGGCTCTGGGATGTAGCCGTCCAGCGTCTCCAGCAGCTTCTTCACGGCGGTAGTACCCAGCTCGTGGTCATCCTTGCCTTCCAACGCCATCAGCGCGCTGCCACAGATGATCGGTGTGTCGTCTCCCGGGAAGTCGTAGGTGTCGAGCAACTCACGCAGCTCCATCTCAACCAACTCTTTCATCTCTTCGTATTCTTCAGAATCCGCACCGCCGCAATCTTCAGCCAGCAGATCGGCCTTGTTCAGGAATACCACGATGTAGGGTACGCCAACCTGACGGGACAGCAGGATGTGCTCACGGGTCTGCGGCATGGGGCCGTCAGTCGCGCCACATACCACAATAGCGCCGTCCATCTGCGCTGCACCGGTGATCATGTTCTTGACATAGTCAGCGTGTCCGGGACAGTCAACGTGTGCATAGTGACGAGCAGGCGTCTCGTACTCCACGTGAGAGGTCGCGATGGTAATACCACGCTCACGCTCTTCAGGTGCGTTATCGATGCCGTCAAAGGAAACCATCTCTCCGCCCCATACTTCTGAACACACGCGCGTCAGCGCCGCTGTCAGCGTCGTCTTGCCATGGTCAACGTGACCAATCGTTCCCACGTTTACGTGGGGTTTACTACGTTCAAATTGCTCTTTTGCCATCTTGACAGTCTCCTAAACCGGCCTGCGCCATGTCTTACAATTAGTTTCTGGTTCCAACTGCCCATGGACAGCCCCTAGATACTTCTTACCACTTCCCAAACTTGCTCGGCAAGGAATGGAGCTCATAACCGGATTTGAACCGGTGACCTCTTCCTTACCAAGGAAGTGCTCTACCGACTGAGCTATATGAGCCCTGCAACTTCTGGAGCGGGTAGCGGGGATCGAACCCGCATCATCAGCTTGGAAGGCTGAGGTTCTACCATTGAACTATACCCGCCAAACACTGCTACCCACACACTATTCCAAGCACTAATCCTGGTGGAGGGGGGTGGATTCGAACCACCGAAGCTTGCGCGTCAGATTTACAGTCTGATCCCTTTGGCCACTCGGGAACCCCTCCGAAAGGCGGCGTATTGTCCTTGCGAGCCCCCCCTTTGTCAACCATTAATGCCAATAAAATTATCAACTTACACAGTGCCTGACAGACCCCGTAAAATCTGGCCTGTAGCGATTTGCCCCGCTGCGCGGAACAGCGTCAACAGCCAGGCGCAACAAAGCCATGTCATACGACTATTTATACCACTGCGAAAAGGGCAATTGATCTACGTCAGGTCACTGTTTGTTCCCCTCCATCCCTGGCGCAAACAGGGTATGAATAAGGGCCTGTACCTGCGCGATAGTCCCTCGCCACTGACCGTATTCAATGGAAGGTCCATCGGTGGAGGTTATTGCTGCCATGTAGACATGCTGCAGATTGATAAGCGCTGGAAAAAAGGCCAGTTCGGTTCCCCGAACTGGCCTTTTTATAATATGGAGCTGGTGAGAGGAATCGAACCACCGACCGGCTGATTACAAATCAGCTGCTCTGCCTACTGAGCTACACCAGCGAAGAGGGCGCATTCTAGTGAAAGTGGCGGTGGGATGCAATCGTATCGGCGTTCATGTGCAGAATCTCGATAATTAAAGCCCGTTATTGCGGTCCCGTTATAACTATAAAATGTCGAGTTCCGCCAGGCGTTCTGTATTCTTTTGCAAGAATTGGTGATGCAGTTCCTGGCGATTTTGGGAATCTGAAAAATGAGCCATGCGATGATGATGAGCACAAAGCATAACCAAGTTTTGAATATGATCATGGCCACCTTCAGACAAGGATTTTATATGATGAGTTTCAATATAGCGCTCTCTATTTTCCTTGCGGAATGTATTTTGGCATCCATCAAGCATGCACATATCGCCAAAAGTAGCTTTTGCTATCCGGATCCAACCGCGATCTCGCACGTAAGTCTCCATCAAAATTTCGCGCTTATTATTATCTGATTCCTGCTCAACAGCTATGCGTAGTGGTTTACTTTCAATTACCCCGCGCAGTTTCTCAATATTTGAAAGCGTACAAGAATTGTGGTCAATGTTTTTGAGCAATGTTTTGTTTTGGCATAATTCATCCAATAAGGCGGATGAGGTTACATCTTTTCTCTTCCACAGCTTCTGTAGCTCTCTATTTTGTACTATTAAGCTTCTATTTCTTATGCAGTGGTCTATCACCAGAGTTTCCATCTCCTCAACAGGAGACACCATATTAAAGCCACGCTGGAAATCAGACATGAATTTTGACGGAACCTTGCTCTTGATGATTTCTTGGGAAGGATTTGTATTTTCACCCAATAAAAAACCGACTGAAAATAAAGCAGAAACAAATTTATTACTGTTAATCCGTAATACACCGGCTGACCTCCCTGGCGTTACATTGAATAGGTTGTTTTTTTCGGGAAACGCCTTATGTTGGCCTTTAAAATATACCCGTAGCTGCTTACCGTATTTGTTTGCATCCTCTTTCCAGACATAAAAAGGTCGAGATTTTCCTGGATAAGAAATCGGCTCACCACTTAACTTTAAATATACTTCTCGAAACTCATGTTCTTTGTCGACATGCATCTCTGCATGAATATCAGTACTTCGAATCGGGTTGCTCAAATAACCTACCCATTGCCAGAATAAAGAATTTTCTTTCATGAGGGTTAGAACCTTCGTAGGCTGCGGAATACCAGCAAGTATTCATGTACTTTGTTTATAATGAACTTATACGGATACCCTAAGGGACGCATGCTGTTGTAGTCTTTTTGTCGATCCCAAATAATAATGTCTTGCAACTCAAACCCACATTCTTGCATGATCTTGGTCGCGTCCATGTGCAAAGGATAAAATCTCGGGCCTTTGCGCAAATCCATCACATTCAAGATGAAGTACGTCTCAGGTTTTAAGGCTGTGCGCACTGCGGTGCCGATATCCCCCAAAGAAGAAATAAAATTCTCGTACGCTTCGATGTTGCCTAAATCATTTTCCGCATCAGAATAAGACGTTGTCGCTTTCCCATCCGCGGTACGTTTTCGATTCAATATATCCCAGTAGGGCGGGGAAGTGACGCAAATATCTACCGATTGTGGCGCCACAACATCTGCCATGCGGCGTGCATCAAGCACATGATAGCGGTATTGGTCGGGCTCAAATAGAGTCGCACGACTTTCAAAGATTTTCTGATATTCATGATTGATATCCAGACCAACGGCGTACATGTTGTTGTTCAATGCCGCAAGCAGCGCGGTTCCGCTGCCCGCAAAGGGGTCTAACAGTGTGCCGTCCTTACAGGCATATGTTGCCAAAATACGCTCTACCAGTTTGAGCGTAAACATGGCAGGGTGTTTTAGCTTCCGCTCGTCATTATTCTTGTCAAGATCCCGCCAAATACTAAAAGAATTTTGCAACCACTCTGCTCCCGACAGCAAATTTGCACGTTTCTTAGGCACTGTTTTCTTCTTACCCGCTTGTTTACTCTTTATACTCATTACCCCAACCATCAAAGCCTTCATGTTTGCCACGCGCAAAGACGTCCAACCTGGGCCCGTCAAAAGAATGACGAATTTGCCTGTAGAAGGATGCTGGCTTTATGCTGTGCCCGGTCGATGTTTCTTGAAAGACAGTCTTCATTTTCCCCAGTTTGTTACGTTTGAAATCGGCCTTACCCCGCCACCCAAACAATACATGCTCGGTAACCACCTGATACGGACTGAAAGGGCATGGGCCGGTCTTCTTGTCCCACGTAATCATGGTGTGAAAAGTGAAGCCCCAATGTTCCAATAACTCAAACGCCATGCTCAATATCGGGCGTTTTGAATGTTTGTCTTTACTGTTCGTAGCCCATAACCACAAGAAAGCATTACGTTGCGCCCAGTCTGAAATCGGAACGCGCTTGATCTGCTCAAGGCGCAGTGTCGAATAATCTAGCGTACACTCCTGGCCGGGTCGGACACTGCGTTTTCCGGTTTTTCCCTGATTCCAAGGTGGGTCCATCACAATGCAGCGATATTTCTTTGCACGAGTATTCTGATGATACAACACTGGGACATCAGGCAGTGAGTCGCCTGTCAGCAAGCTACCGTTTGCTGCTCGAATCGACTTATCCATATCATTTTCCTGTAATCTGTTGTTATCCGCGTTGAATTTAGTTACCCAAAAATACAGCAAAGCACTGGTTAAATATACAGTTATTTTGCTTTTTTGTGTCCACTAAGTCGAAACAGCTCAGTTTGCTGCCCTTGCTTATATTGATCGATATATGAATGCATAAGCTGTCGAATCACATGAGACGCAGGCAGATCCTGGCGCTGGCAGACTTCCAGGAATTCCTTGTGCAATTCAGGATGCATCCTTATTCTAAGTGCTGCACTTTTGGCCATTGTGTATCCAATGTGGCAACATTTGTGTATCCACAAGTGCAAGGTACACCAAATTCTGCAAAATTTCACATTTTGGTACGATTTTTTCCAGGTGCCCGGATAAAAATGCAGAAGCCGCAATGGGGGCTCTCGCAATGGGGAAAGCCGCAATGACAAAAAGACTACGGCTAACGCCGCTCTGGATTCCCGCCTACGGCGAGAATGACGGAAGGGGGGTGTTGCCCCGCCTTCGGAGGGGCAACTGGGACGGCGAGAATGACGGGGTGCGACTAGACATTATGTAGTGATCAAGTGGTGTCTGTATACCGCCTGCCGCAAAGGGGATGCATTGCACCTACGCTGGGCTGATGTGAATCGTGATAACAATACCTGGACGATTCAGGCCGCTAACGCCAAGAGCAAAAAACGGTGGGTGGTACCTCTGAATTCTGGGGCACTGGGAATCCTGGATGAGTTGCCTACTGGCAACGACTCGGAATGAGTGTTCCTGAACACGAAGAACGGGGAACGTCTGCAATCGGTGGATAAGGTGTGGCAGCGTGTTCGGCTATCGGCTGGGCTACCCTTCGACATAGTGATTCATAGCCTCCGCCATCAGGGAGCTTCTATGGCGCTGGCTTCTGGTGCTGACCTGGCCACTGTCCGGGATCTGCTGGGTCATGCGGATATCTCGACCACAGAGAAATACCTGCACGCATCGGGGCAATCCTTGCGGAGTGGGTCTGAGGGTATAGAGGGTTACATGGAAAAAGCACTTTCCAGAAAAGCCTCCTGACACACCACCAGCCATACCTGCAGCGGGTATGGCTGGCTTTCCATTTTAACCACATCAACCCCATTACAAGGATCTTTACCATGAACACAAACCCATCAACACCCCACCCTCCCCCTCACCGACCGGCCAACCGGCTGGCCTCGACTCTACCTCCTCCCTCAAACTCACTATGTCAGGCGACAGCGTGCTGCCAACTCCCCACAGTACGAGCCAACCCCAAGGCTGAGGTTATCCGCCCGGTAGCGACTCGGTGGCATCTGACGCTCCTCCAGCACTGCACACAGGCCCTCGTGGCCATCAGAAGATGGGTATGGCTCGACCTGAAACAGGGAAGTCCTGCGGAAGTTGGTACGGTGGTGTGTGCTACCCTTGGCCGTTGTAGCAAGCCTGTGGGTGGCTATCGTCAGTCCTGCTGAACTTCCAGTAGAAGGCGACACAGTGCACCACCAGGTATTAGCTGGGCCGTAGCACTCTACCCCCTGGGGGTGGTTACCGGCTGTATCTGGAATGGGTATGGCTGGTAATGTCCCCGGTAGCCCCCCTTCTCGCGATATCGTCGCGTATACAACTGGCTGTGAAATTTTTGGAATTTTCCTAAAAGCGCGAACGAGTTCGTCATCGTCTGGCGGGCAGTGGTGCAAGTGTCCTTGACGTACGCCTCTTTATCGAAACCATCGCGTTTTGCACGGAGCGATTATTTCTGGTTCACTGCCGTCACCACTGGAGTTGAAGAAGGTTTCGCTGTGACTGAAGACATTGGACTGGGAAACGAACTCAATCGAATCGTGCAGGACACCGTGTTCGCAATATTTACGCAAGGGGAGCTGGCACAGCTTTCGCACAGTTCGTTTTCAAACTCTTCGCAAATGATAAGGGATGGCGCAGACGAAGAGATAGAAATCTCGTACCCCATAGGCTATAAACCAACGAAAGAGCCCATGATGGGCACCCATACCTACGGGAAAGAACAGCTAATACAGCGGTTTGATTATCTTACGCACACCCAAATAGCCACGAACGGCATATATCAGCTGGCGATGCTTGTTGAGGCTATGCTGTCGGACATAGTTCGAAAAATCGTACTGGCATATCCTGGAAAGCTTGGCTCCAAGAAACAGGTGGGCTTGGCCTCTGTCCTAAAGGCGAACTCATTGGAAGAGTTGCGCTATCAGGCTACGAACTCGCTGATAAATGAGTTGAGCTATAAGTCCCCGCGCGATTTCGCCGTAGAGGTAAAAAAATTCACGTCCGTGAACCTCTTGGAGTGCCCCGCATATCACATCTATATGGAAATGAAGGCCACGCGGGACGGACTAATCCACAATCGCGGAATAGCAAACGAAATATACGAATCAAAGGCTGGCTCTCACGCTCGGGTAAAAGCTGGAACTGAACTACCAATAAACCAGATATATTTTCTGGAGGTCTACGAGTCTTGCTTGCAACTTCTTGAGTGGCTCGAGGAGAAATTGCACAAAACCTGGCACAGTAGTGAGCGCCATGAGCGGAAAAAAATAAAGAACGAAAAGCCACCGGAGAGTGATGACACTACCTGAAGCGGTTGAAGCGCCAAGCCACTGTGCCGAGCGAGTTCACAACTCACCCTGCTCGAAATACATTCGGCCAACATCACCAAGAATCCAGCCTCCTCCGTGGGTCTACAGGCAACGCACACAGCAATTCACCACACCGAGGTTCTGTATAGGTTCAGTTTTCGTTTTGGAAGTTTTACTGCCCGAAAAAAGGCATTGTAATTCTTAGTCTTGGTGAGCTTTTCGAAGCATCTCCGGGGTCTTACAAATCAGCTGCTCTGCCTACTGAGCTACACCAGCTATATTTGAACTTCATCATTGGCATCCATGCCGCTACCAAACACTTCGCTTAAACACCGGCCCCGACATCTTGCCGGGTCGCTACTTACATCGCAATCAGCCCTACTGAGCCACACCGGCAAAGAGGCGCGCATTCTAGTCAAACTCCAGCCGGCTTGCAATAAGGATATAATTTTTCGAACAGGGTCGCCTGGTAAAGTAGTTTTTTATCAGGGACAGGCCCGCTGCTCCAATTGCAAGCTATCGAAACCAGGCGCCGGCAACTTTCTGGCCCCTCCGGTTCAGGTTCGGGTTCAGATGGCCACAGAAAGAAGGCGACATTCGCCACCACAGGAATCGCAATCATCCAGTGCAAAAATCGCAGCTTCACGCTATTCCCACCCTCTCTTCCCGGCAAGACGCGGCCAGCAGCGCCAATCCATCCATCACCAGGTGCGTATCAAAGCGGCCACCCAGGTCCAGCACCTCCTGTATAGCAAGGCCATTACCACCGCTGAAGACCAGGGAGAATTTCTCAGCCTGCCTGGACATTGCCAAGGCTATCGCTCCAGCCTGTGATAACAACAAACCGTTGTAAACCGCCTGCTCAGTACTGCGCCCCGGCGCTATGGAATCGCGGGGTGCGTCGGAAAACCTCACCCGGTCAGTGTCTTGCAGCAATGCTTTTTCTATGGAATCAAAGCCGGGCAGTATGTAGCCACCCAGGTGTTCTCCGCCCACGGCGACAAAATCGATGGTCAAGGCACTACCCGCATCCACCACGCAGACTCCGTAGCCGCTGTTCGCGTCGAGCTGACGCCAGGCCGCGATCATTGCCAGCCAGCGATCTACACCCATGCGCTGCGGTTCAGCATAACTATTGACCAGGCCGCAAGCGGAGGCAGAGCTACGCGCAAACCAGGGCTCAATATTCCAGTGATGCTGTGCCTCCTGCCTGGCCACCGTCTCAAATTCAGCGCCGGCCACACTGGCGATCCACAGCTCAGCGGGCGGCTGCGCCAGCGCGGGCAGGATATTGGCGGATTGTCTGTCCAGCACTCCCGACTCTACCAGCTCCTCTCCACGACACAGTCGCCACTTGGCGCGGGTATTGCCGACATCCATCTGCAATATCAAGATTGCGGCCTCAAGCTGACTTCTCCCATGAATCACCTGGGTTCTTACGAGAGGCCTTTTCGATGCGAGGCGCATAGTGGATGAGCCAACGCCAGATGGTGCTATGATACACAATATAGCCTCGCTCCTGCATCAGCTCTGCCAAGTCGCGATAGCTCAGCGAGTAGGCGACATACCAGCGCAGGCATTGTAATATGATTTCTTATCTGGTGAGGTCGGCCTTTGCAGCTGATCATATTTTATCCAATAACCGGTTCTGATGGTTTCCAAGATGTTGCTAGGCCATTCCCAGGCCCGCCAGCAGGGCTTGGTTCTCTCGCTCAATGTGCTTGAAGAACGCCGGATCAGACAACTCGCTGGCTGCAGCGTCATCCGCTATGACGACCGTATTCGGGTGCATTTGTAGAGCCGAAGCCGGGTTCCAGGCAGACACTGGCCCTTGGACCATCGCCTTGATTGCCTTTGATTTGCTCTCTCCAGTGGCCAGTAATACGACCATTCGTGCGTCCATGATAGTGCCAATGCCCATGGTGAGTGATAAGTGTGGCTGGCGCTCACCCTCTCCGAAAAAACGGGCATTGTCCTCAATCGTTTCACGAGTCAGTGTTTTGACCCGGGTGCGTGATGTAAGACAAGAAGTGGGTTCGTTAAAACCGATGTGTCCGTTGCGGCCGATTCCCAGCAACTGTATGTCGATACCATCTCTGTCACTGATTGCTTTTTCGTATTCCTCGCAGGCTCGTATGGGGTGAGCGGCATCTCCCTGGGGAACTCGCGTATTGCTCTTGTCGATATCAATGTGGTCGAAAAATTCCTGATTCATAAAGTGGCGATAGCTCTGAGGATGCTCCGGGGGTAAGTCGAGGTATTCATCCAAATTAAAGGTGTGCACCTGAGCGAAGGAGAGCTCGCCGGAGCGGTTGCGTTCGATCAACTCTCGGTACAAGCTGATCGGCGTTGTGCCCGTAGCGAGGCCAAACACGGAGTCGGGCTTATGTTTCAGCTGCATGCTGAAAATATTGGCCCCATAACATGCCACATCTGCGGGCGTCTCGAGAATGACTACTTTCATTTAAGCTTCCTGATCCAGTTTACAGCAGTGTTGACCTGATGTGATTGCTGTACTCCGGCAACCCAGGTGTTGTGGACCTTGAAATCACGGTCAAAATGAACAAAATCTGCTCGGTAACCGCTGGCAATTCGCCCAAGTTGATTCTCCAAGCCAAGGAAGCTAGCGGGATAAAGGGCGGCCATACGCAAACTTTCCTCCAAAGGCAGGCTCACTGAGTTAGTGGTGATACGAACGGCATCGATCATGCCAATGGCAGAGCCTGCCAGTACTCCCTCGGAGTTGATCAGCCTGCCATCGCGCTCCTCAATTCGTTCGCCGTAAATTTCAAAAAATGGATCTTCGCCCCCCACGGTTGACATAGCATCGCTTACTAACATCAATTTACCCTGTGGTTTCATTCTGTGGGCTATTTGGATGCTGGCTGGGTGAACGTGATGCCCGTCTGTTATAACGCCCACCCAAGTACTGTCGCTATCCAACGCAGCACCGACAGTACCTGGCTCACGTGCCTCCAGCGCACTCATCGCATTGAATAGGTGAGTGAAGCCCTGTAAACCCTCGGCAATGGCGCTTTTGATCTGTTCATAACTGGCGTTGGTATGCCCGGCGCAAACATGAATGCCAGCTTCGACCAGCTCTCTTATCTGTCCCGGCAGGGCGTGCTCCGGGGCCAGGGTAACAATGACCTTTAGCTCACCAAGAGATGTCAGCCACTCAATATCCTCTGCCAACGGGGGGCGTATCAGACTTGCCTTGTGGGTGCCGCGTTTGCCTACATCGAAGAATGGACCTTCAATATGGATGCCCAATACCCCCGCATTGCCAGCGGCCATTGCCTCGCGCACGGCGTCAATCCCAGCCTGCTGATTGTCACGAGTGTCGCTAATCAAAGTCGGCATCATGCCGGTGGTCCCGCTCGGACGATGCCCGGCAGTGATAGTGTCCACACTTTCGCGGCAAGGTGCGTTATTCAGCATTACGCCACCACCACCGTTGACCTGGATGTCAATAAATCCGGGAGCGAAAATACCCTCTTTCAGTATTGTTCTTTTTAGTGAGTCGGGCAACTCACTGCTGGGCAGAACCTGCACTATTGTATTTTCCTCAACAATGACAGCGTACTCATCGAGAAACTGATCTCCATCGAAGAGGGTTTTTGCCTGGATGGCATAGTTCATAGTGGAACTGGGCACGTCGAGTTACGCGTTACTAATTGTGGTCGAAAACCGTTGTCTGGCAGATCCTCGGGCTCGCCCCTAAGAAACGCGATCATTTTATGCCCCAGCTCCGTGAGGTAATTGGTAATATCGTAGGCAGTCTGAAAATCATCAACATAGATACAGGAACCCAATTTATCCGGCTCGCTAGAGGCGAATATAATTCGTACGAAGTTTATCTTTTTGGCTATCAATGTCAGGATCAATCAGAATACCCTGCTGCATAGGTTTTGACAACTTAGCCCTGCCAGCTCTCGATAATGCTGAGCACTAACCAGTGAATAGATTACTAACTGGTGCCCATCCATAAATGGATGTTTTTTGAAAAAACACCCTGTTCCGGCCATGGGGTTCCGGTTCACAACTCTACCGGCTTATAAGCGGCCATACATTGACCAGGATGGTCACCTTATGACCCATTACCCCGATTTTATGCCACAGATTACTGCTGCACAGCCCATAAGAGTACGGATATTGGGTTATCTGGGCCAACCCTTGTGTTTACCCGGAATCGAGCCGCGCCAAACGCATCAGGTTGTAGCTCAGAACCGAAGACCAGACATAAGCCTTGCAGCCATCAAACCCTTTCCAGTTTGCCTTCGTTGCACCAAAGGCTCGTTTTAGTTCTGAGATATTTCCTTCTACCCCCGCCCGGAATTTGCGCAATTGAGTAAACGTTTTCGATGTAACGCCCATGGCGTGAAGCGACAAACCGACCGGCTTATGGAAGACCACACGCTTAACACCCAGCCCCCTTCCTTGTGTCACATTTTCCTGGCTGGCATAGCCACCGTCAGCCACGACCGAATGCGGTAGATGACCCAGCTTCGACCGATGAAAATGTAGCACTGGCATGAACAAACTGCTATCCGCAGGGTTCCCTTTTTCAATGGAGAGGTAGGTGATGAATCCGCTTTTCTCACTGCTCAGAGTAATCTTATGGCCATAGTGAACGTCACGAAACCCTTTGACGATAATGTCGGTGTGCGACTCGAATAAGCTTACGATTTTTTCTGATGAGTGGACGCTCTCTTTTTGGATGACACGACGCTCTGTTTGGTCGATGACTCTCAACGTCAAATCTCTGTACCGCTCCACCTGACTGATCCATTGCCTCTTCCTGGCAGAGTCACAGACATCCACCTTGACACATTTCAAGCCTCTGTCAACTTGCTTCAATACAACTCGGACAAGCTTCAACAACTTCGGATACTGTGCTTCTTTGCCGGCATTTTTCGCGTTAAAAATCTGAAATGCCAGCGATTTCGAGGGTTTGCGCTGATCCGTAAAGCGGATTTTTACCCCGGTGATATCTTTGCTTTTCGCCAACAACCGGCTGAGTACCCGAACACCATCATTAAGGAGTTGGCTGTCACGTGGCGGCGCAATATTACTGGCGACAACAGTACTATCGATGCGCAGTTTATCCATCGACAACATGCCTGCTTTGAGCCAGCTAGCCGAGAGGGTTTCATGCACTTTTTCCAGTGTTTCTGGGCGGATACGCCGTATTGTTGACTGTAATCCGGATCGACCAGGCATCACTGTGGCGCGCAGACGGGCAAAAGTACGGTACGTCATCGAGTCCGACAAATGAAACGCCAGTTGCTCGTAGCTGATGCGCAATAGCTGTTTCAATAACAGGCATCGAAATATATTTTCAACGGTTAAACCTGTTCGCCCCACCTTGGCTACCGACGCATCAATGAGATCGTCAGCGACCAGGAGCAATATTTCCGGGTGCTGATCCAGTCGATTCGACAATGCTTTAAGCCGAGTCCCAAATTCGTGTTCTGAGTAGTTTTCAAATATACTTGCCTGAGCAATGCGGGTTTCTCGCATGCGGAATCCTCTTGTTTTTTCCGGTTACTGTTTGTACCTTTAGCTTAACAAATTCAAGAGGATTTTTTAATGCCTTGCGAAAATATTTCCTTATATTTCAATGGATTGAGAGTTTATGGATGCGCACTAACTAGTGTAGTGTCCTAAACAAACTAATCATATATAATAGCCCCGGTTATTTGCCGGGGGCATCCGATGAACACAGCAGTAAAGATTCAGTTAACACCGGAAGAGGAAAACATACTAAAGAAAACGATCCGCAGCCGGAAAGCGCCTATACGCTTGATTGAGCGATCCAAAATCATTTGGATGGCATCAAAAGGGCATAGCAATATTGAGATAGCTGAGCAACTCAAAATAACCGCGCATAAGGTTGGTCGCTGGCGAAACCGCTACGCTGTACACGGTTATGACGGCATCAAAAGAGAACTGCCCCGTGGCAAAAATCAAGGGGGTAGGAAGAGTGCAGATCAAGCCAGGTTGCGTTCCATAATAATCAAGATGACCACGCAGTCCAAACCGAAAGATGCGACACACTGGTCCACGCGAACACTGGCAAAAGAGTTGGGGACGACGCATAGTTTTGTAAATCGTGTGTGGCAGGAGTCCGGACTTAAACCGCATCTGCTGATGGGATTCAAAGTCAGCAATGATCCTCGGTTTGAGGAAAAGCTGGAAGATGTTGTGGGGCTTTATTTATCTCCTCCGGAAAATGCAGTGGTTTTCTGTGTTGATGAGAAATCTTCTATCCAGGCGTTGGATCGCACCCAGCCGGGCCTTCCGCTGAAGAAAGGGCGTGCCGGCACGATGACCCACGACTACAAGCGACATGGTACAAGTACGCTATTTGCAGCGTTACATGTGGCGACTGGAGAAGTTATTGGACAGTGCAGGCAGCGACATCGGCATCAGGAGTTTTTATCTTTTCTAAAAACTGTAGAGAAGCAAACGCCGAAAGAAATGGAGTTGCACCTAATAGTTGATAACTACAGCACCCACAAGCACGAGAAAGTGAGGAGGTGGCTGTCGCGCAACAGGAGGGTAAGTCTTCATTTTATTCCGACAAGTTCTTCGTGGCTCAACCTGGTGGAGCGCTTCTTCGGGTTGTTAACACAAAAGCAGTTGAAACGGGGTGTCTTTAATTCTGTTAAAGAGCTTGAGGCGGCAATCACGGAATTTATTGATCGGCATAACGAATCACCAAAGCCCTTCGTTTGGACAAAAAATGCGGAAGGGATATTGGAAAAGGTGGGCCGAGCCAAGGCGGTCTTGCAAAATGTATAGTATGTTTAGGACACTACACTAGTGCCCATCCATAAACGACTGTTTTTTTGAAAAACACCCTGTTCTAACCGTGAGTGTCCCAGGCCACAACTCTCCGGGCTTATGAGCGGCCATAAATCGACCGGTACAGTCACATTAGGGCCCCTTACCCTGGATTTATGCCACAGATTACCGCTGCACAACCCAAAAGCGTACAGATATTTGGCTCTCAGGGCCAACCATTGTGCTAGCTGGAGTCGAGCCGTGCCAAACGCATCAGATTATAGCTGAGAACCGAGGACCAAACATAAGCCTTGAACCCATCCAACCCCTTCCAAGTGGCCTTCGTTGCACCAAAAGCCCTTTTTAATTCCGAAATATTTCCTTCTACGCCTGCCCTGAAATGACGTAATCGATCAAAGGTTTTTGATTGCACGCCCATTGCCCGAAGCGATAGGCCAACCGGCTTATGGAAGACGACTCGCTTCACTCCGAGGCCTCTGCCTTCTGTCACATTTGCTTGGCTGGCATAGCCGCCATCAGCGACTACCGAACCGGGAAGACGACCCAGTTTTGACTGGTGGAAATCGAGTACTGGAATGAACAGGTCCGTATCCGATGGATTCCCTTTTTCAATGGAGAGGTACGTGATGAATCCACTTTCCTCACTGCTTATATTAATCTTATGGCCATACTGAACGTCTCGAATTCCTTTAACGATAATGTCAGTGTGCGACTCGAATAAACTGACAATTTTTTCTGATGAGTGAACGCTCTCTTTTCGAATGACACGGCGCTCTGTTTGATGGATGACTTTGAGTGTTAAATCCCGATACCGCTCCACTTGATCGAGCCATTTTTTCTTTTGGTCAGAGTCAGGGGCGCCCGCCTTGATTTTCTCCAGGCTTCTATCGACTTGTCTAAGTACAACTCGGACACATTTCAATAATTTTGGATAAAGCGCTTCTTTTCCAGTATTTTTTGCGTTAAAAATCTGGAATGCCAGTGATTTTGATAACTTCCTCTGATCTGTAAATCGATTTTTTACTCCCGTTACATTTTTACTTTTCGCCAACAATCGGCTTAGCACCCGAACGCCATCATTCAATAGTTGGCTGTCACTGGGCGGCGCAATATTACTGGCAACAACCGTACTATCGATGCGTAATTTATCCCTCGACAAAATACCTTCTTTCAGCCAGTTGTCCGATAGGATCTCATGCACCTTTTCCAAGGTCTCCGGTTTGATACTTCGTATCGTTGACTGCAATCCTGACCGACTGGGTGTCAAATGATTCGGCAGTCTTGCGAACGTTCGGTAGGTCATCGAATCTGACAAATGGAACGCCAGTTGCTCGTAGCTGATACGCAATTGTTGTTTCAATAACAGGCATCGAAAAATACTTTCAACACTGAAGCCTATTCGTCCCACCTTTGTTGCCGATTGGCTCACCAAATCATTGGCGATCAAGGCCAGTATTTCCGGGTGCTTATCCAGGAGGTTTGACAGTGATCTGAGTCGGGTTCCAAATTCGTGTTCTGAGTAGTTTTCAAATATACTTGCCTGAGCTACGCGGGTTTCTCGCATGCTGAATCCTCTTGGTTGTTTTGTTTTTGTTCGCACCTTTAGCTTAACAAATTCAAGAGGATTTTTTAATGCCTTGCGAATAAATTTCCTTATATTTCAATGGATTGAGAGTTTATGGATGCGCACTAACTAGTGCCCATCCATAAACGACTGTTTTTTTGAAAAACACCCTGTTCTAACCGTGAGTGTCCCAGGCCACAACTCTCCGGGCTTATGAGCGGCCATAAATCGACCGGTACAGTCACATTAGGGCCCCTTACCCTGGATTTATGCCACAGATTACCGCTGCACAACCCAAAAGCGTACAGATATTTGGCTCTCAGGGCCAACCATTGTGCTAGCTGGAGTCGAGCCGTGCCAAACGCATCAGATTATAGCTGAGAACCGAGGACCAAACATAAGCCTTGAACCCATCCAACCCCTTCCAAGTGGCCTTCGTTGCACCAAAAGCCCTTTTTAATTCCGAAATATTTCCTTCTACGCCTGCCCTGAAATGACGTAATCGATCAAAGGTTTTTGATTGCACGCCCATTGCCCGAAGCGATAGGCCAACCGGCTTATGGAAGACGACTCGCTTCACTCCGAGGCCTCTGCCTTCTGTCACATTTGCTTGGCTGGCATAGCCGCCATCAGCGACTACCGAACCGGGAAGACGACCCAGTTTTGACTGGTGGAAATCGAGTACTGGAATGAACAGGTCCGTATCCGATGGATTCCCTTTTTCAATGGAGAGGTACGTGATGAATCCACTTTCCTCACTGCTTATATTAATCTTATGGCCATACTGAACGTCTCGAAATCCTTTAACGATAATGTCAGTGTGCGACTCGAATAAACTGACAATTTTTTCTGATGAGTGAACGCTCTCTTTTCGAATGACACGGCGCTCTGTTTGATGGATGACTTTGAGTGTTAAATCCCGATACCGCTCCACTTGATCGAGCCATTTTTTCTTTTGGTCAGAGTCAGGGGCGCCCGCCTTGATTTTCTCCAGGCTTCTATCGACTTGTCTAAGTACAACTCGGACACATTTCAATAATTTTGGATAAAGCGCTTCTTTTCCAGTATTTTTTGCGTTAAAAATCTGGAATGCCAGTGATTTTGATAACTTCCTCTGATCTGTAAATCGATTTTTTACTCCCGTTACATTTTTACTTTTCGCCAACAATCGGCTTAGCACCCGAACGCCATCATTCAATAGTTGGCTGTCACTGGGCGGCGCAATATTACTGGCAACAACCGTACTATCGATGCGTAATTTATCCATCGACAAAATACCTTCTTTCAGCCAGTTGTCCGATAGGATCTCATGCACCTTTTCCAAGGTCTCCGGTTTGATACTTCGTATCGTTGACTGCAATCCTGACCGACTGGGTGTCAAATGATTCGGCAGTCTTGCGAACGTTCGGTAGGTCATCGAATCTGACAAATGGAACGCCAGTTGCTCGTAGCTGATACGCAATTGTTGTTTCAATAACAGGCATCGAAAAATACTTTCAACACTGAAGCCTATTCGTCCCACCTTTGTTGCCGATTGGCTCACCAAATCATTGGCGATCAAGGCCAGTATTTCCGGGTGCTTATCCAGGAGGTTTGACAGTGATCTGAGTCGGGTTCCAAATTCGTGTTCTGAGTAGTTTTCAAATATACTTGCCTGAGCTACGCGGGTTTCTCGCATGCTGAACCCTCTTGGTTGTTTTGTTTTTGTTCGCACCTTTAGCTTAACAAATTCAAGAGGATTTTTTAATGCCTTGCGAATAAATTTCCTTATATTTCAATGGATTGAGAGTTTATGGATGCGCACTAGCTAGTGCCCTGGAGACGCGTGCTCTCTGTAGCATTGGTGCGCCGGCGCAGCTTCAGGTCTCGATACCAACTCCGTGCAGGTACTCCTGTAGGCACTCGAGATGCCTGGCGTAATTATGCCATCGACCCCTGGACCGCTGGTACAAGGGTTGTCTTACCTGCCAGACGCTGGCAGTGCGAACCCGACTGTCGGTCTTGTGGAACTCAAGGCAGTCCTCATGCCACTCCAACTCCAGAAATTCCAGCAGCGGCTCCAGCTGAGCCCGGGGATCACTAACCAGCGCCTGGTAATTGGTATCGACAATATTGTCTGAAAGTTCTTGTTTCCAATAATCCATCAGGCCGCAGTACTGCGCGTAGTAATGCCCAATATCCAGCAGTTGCGTATGGTACTTGACTGAGCCTGCAAACTGCTGGAAGTATATTGAGAGACAATTATCAAGCGGGTGGCGGCAGGTGTTTATAAACTTTGCATTGGGGAACATCGCGCGAATAAGCCCGAGGTACACAAAGTTATCGGGTCGCTTGTTGGTCACCCGCACAGCATCCGGAAAACCGCTTGCCAGGTACTCGAGGTACATGGTTCCCAGCTCCCGTACGCGAATCTGGTCGAGCTTGGTCAGCGCAGACGGCAAAGGAATATGTTGGTTAAAAAAATTCAGCTCGCCACCCGCATTGACATCAGGGTGTGCCGCCAACATCTGCTCGAGCAGCGTAGATCCGGAGCGAAACATCCCGCAGATAAATATGGGAGCGCTGTAGGAGACAGGTTCCACCGTAGTTAACCACCCGGACTTGCAGGTATCAACCAACGCCTGGACCAATGTCTCCTGGCCTGCGCGATCATATGCGCCGGTGCGCTGATAGCTTAACTGGTTGCCCTGAAGAAAGTGTTCAAATGCGCTGTCATAACTCCTGCTGTCGTCGTATACCTTGCCAAGCGCAAAATGCACGGCCTCACTGGCCAGCAGGTTTCCGCTGCAGCGGGATAGGGCCAACTGCAGTTTATTGACTACTGGATGGGCCGGATCCTCGATCTTCTGGGCGTGTGCCAGGTGGGTCAAGGCGTCGAGGTGATCCGGTTCGAGCTCCAGAATCTTTAAAAACAGTTCAGACGCACTTTCCCAGAGACCAAGCTCCTCCCTCAACACGCCCAGGTTGTAAAGAGCTGGAACATAGTCCGGGTTTATCTCCAGGGCCTGCTTCAGGGCGGCTTCCGCCTCCTGATGACGGTGCTGATCCGACAGGATCACGCTGATGTTTGAATACACATCTTCCGGCGCTCCGATACCCAGATCAAGTGCGATCTCGTACTGATCCAGTGCCGCGTGCGGCTGTTTGGCACGGTTCAGCAGCCGGGCGTAGTTATAGCGGCTATCTGCCAATGTCGGTCGAAGATCAATTAATCGTCGATAACACTCGAGTGCTGCACGGGCCTCTCCGCGCCGTTCCAGCAGCGCGGCCAAACGCTCGCAGTAAAGCGGTTCACCCGGATAGGCCAGAACAAGGCGCTGTAGCTGCTGTCGGGCCTGCTCGGGTCGTCTGGTGTGTTGATAAATGACTGTCAGGAGCTCCAGGGCCTGACGAGATTCAGCATCCACCTGCAGTGCCTCGCGCAGAAGGTGTTCTGCTTCGTTATAGTGTTTTTGGTCGTATCGGCTCTGCGCCTGCACCAGCAGCTGTTGAATATGATTGATGTGTCACCTCTGGGCGGGGTGCGCCCTGGGATGTTGTAGCGTTGAGTCTGGCAATGATAGATGCTTGTCAGGTGGCTGGCCAGCGGAGTCTTTTCCAATATGAGATGAGCCTGAAACGGAGGAAAACACAGGAAGCTGTTTCCAATATAAAGTGAGCCTGAAATAGTCCTTGTAGGCGTTCATGATCAGCGGATGAAAACGATCATGAGCTTGGAACAACTGACCACCTTGGATGCCACCAGGCAATTTCTCGACGGCACACAGGCCGTAGTCCTCAATGTGGCCACTGATAAGTCGGAGCGCTATCGCTGGGTACAGAAGACCCTGGTGAAGCACCGATACTTACCGCTTGGCAAAACAGACCGGGGAACCGTCACCCGCTACCTGATGAAGGTAACAGGCTACTCCCTGGCCCAGACCAAGCGCCTGATACGCCAATACGTCAAAACAGGCACAATCTCAGTGAAGCCGGCCCGCCGCAATGGCTTCAAGCGCGCCTACACCGAGGCCGATATACGCCTGTTGGCGAGTATGGATGAACGACATGGCTAGGCCGACTATCGACGCCTGGCGGGTATTTCAGTTTCTCACCTGTACAACCTGCCCTGCGGGCCTCCAAGACCTATCAGAGACAGCGCTGTGTCTTGACAAAGACACGACCCAAGGCCGCCTCTATTGGCCAGCGACGCAAACCTTGCCCGAACGATCAACCGGGCTATATCCGCATTGATTCTGTCCATCAAGGCGATCAGGACAAACGCAAAGGAATCTACCACGTCAATGCCGTGGATGAGGTGACTCAATTCCAGATCATCGTCACGCTGGAACGTATTGGCGAGGCGTTTATGCCGCCGGCCCTCGAGCAGATTCCAGCTGCCTTCCCCTTTAGAATACGGGGCTTTCACGCAGACAATGGTTTGGTTGAAAGTAAAAATGGCTCCGTCATTCGCAAACTTTATGGCTATACGCACATACCTCAGCAGTACGCCAGGGACTTCATTGAACTCAATAGCCGGCAAGTCTACCGGTACGTCAATTTCCACCGGCCCTGCTATTTCCCCACCACCATTACTGATGACAAGGGCAGGGAGCGCAAGAAATACCGCTACGACAACATGATGACACCCTATGAGAAATTCCGCTCCCTGGCCAAGCCCAGCCAATACCTGAAGCCGGGAATCACCTTCAGGAATCCGGCTGCATTTGCCCATGCAATGACGGACAATGAAGCCGCTGAACAACTAAATTCAGCACGGGATCACTTATTTAAACAACTCCATGAGCGACTCAAGATAAGGATTTGACACACCTCCCTTCAAGCTCATTTCTGGATTGGGAATACTGCGGGATGAAAAACCGCGGATTGATCAGTCGCCTGGGAACGGTCTGTCGGCCCCAGCGACATGTGTGTGCGTATCCTCCGGGGTTAAAATCGGTGATAATATTGCGCCCCAGGGGTAACAGCGATAGTTCCGGTTCACGTAAGGCTAAACCATGCAAATTGATGTAGGCGTAAGGCAACTTGGGAGGGTAAAGCACATCGCCCTCAAAGATGCGGTGTTGGCGCTGGATGAACCGGTTTGGCGCGAAGACGACCTCAGCAAGTGGCAAACGGAGCGCGCCGACGTGCAGTCTGTCGTCCTTGTATACTGTGTGGGATGGCAACCGATCCGAATTGAGCGGAAAAGCGGTTGGCCACACCTCAATGAGCAGGTCATTCCCCTTGCAACAGATATTATTTCGCGGAACTATCAACCCGGCGGACGCTTGTTACGCGCAATGGTCGCCAGACTGGTTGTCGGGGGTACTATCCGTCTCCATTTTGACAAGCATCCGTCGTTTTCTGTGGCGCACCGTATCCATGTTCCATTGCAGACCAACCACGGTGTCGAGTTTACGGTGGATGAAGAGCTGGTGATCATGGAAGAGGGAAAGGCCTATGAGTTGAACAACCTGTTACCTCACGGCGTATATAACGGTGGCAAGGAGGATCGAATTCACCTGATATTCGACTATATGGCTCCACAGTGAGTCTGCCTACAGTCATCGCAACGTCGGTGGTCCGTGGCAGCGTTCAGGGACAGAGCCACGGTGGTACTTTTCTGATCGACCTTGAGACTGGCGACACCAGACAGATCCTCGACTGGAATACCTGCGAAATTGACTTCGCGGGTAGAGGCGCCGACCGGGGGCTGCGCGGTATAGCGTTTGTCGGCGAGGATATTTACGTCGCAGCCAGTGATGAACTCTTCCTCTTCGATACCGAATTTAATATCAGGCAGTCGTTCCGTAACCCCTACCTCAAGCACTGCCATGAAATTTGCACAGACGGGCGTCTCCTCTACCTGACCTCTACAGGATTCAATAGTATTCTTGGATTCGATGCCGAAAAGCAAACTTTCGGCTGGGGACTATCACTGGTCAGTTCGGACGCGGGTCTGCGTGCCAATACCTTCGATCCCGGCGGGAAAGGACCAAGGCCACGCGGCGACCTGCACCTGAACAGTATTTACAAAGACGATATGGGCCTGTTTATCGGCGGTGTCAACTGCCCGATACTACTCCACTTCAACGGACGCAAGTTGAAGACACTGGGTCGCGTGCCCCATGGGACACATAATCTTCAGCCGTTTAAGCAGGGGCTGCTGTTTAACGACACCGCTGCCGACAAAGTTCGCTTCGTTACCGACAAAGACCAGGTCGTCTTCGATGTGCCGCGTTATCCCGAAGACGAGATTGTTAACCGCTTTGATGACACTACCAACACAGCCCGGCAGGCATTCGGGCGAGGCTTGTGCCCGATAAACGAGCACCTGATTGCAGCTGGGTCGTCACCCTCGACCATATCCCTGCACGATTTACACAGCGGTGACACGATCAAGACGGTTAATTTTTCCATGGATATTCGAAATGCCGTGCACGGTCTGGAGGTCTGGCCCTTTTGAGCGGCCAGGGTCATGCCGGTAGGGGTTCTTCAGAAGAAAGCCTTCGATGAGCGTAATTTCAACCCCGGTAACAACGAGTTCATTTCGTTGGCCCGGCCCAAGCGCCATAGCGACGGCATCGCCAAGCTGAAAATCGACGATGGCACCATCGTGAAAACACTTGATCCCGGCTGGCGCCGTGCCGATGTTTACGGCCAGAGCGACCCCTGCGTCCGGTCTGCCCAGGTGCAGCCAGCTCGGCACATCGCCGGAATGGGCAGAGCACCTGACAATATTACCGACAAAGTGGTCCAGCTGAATTCCCGCGAGTTCGGACAATGACTGAATCAGTTTAGTTTGAGAGAAAAACTCGCAAATCTGCCCTGTTATTCTCCCGTGTTTCACCGGGTCGATTGCCCGCACCGAACCCAGTGGCGATTCGCGCCTGTACCAACTGGCCTAGGCCGTGATCTGCAGAAACTGCTCGGTATCGACAAAGGACTGCAACAATGCCAGAGGCTTTTTTTTGCAGAGCTACTGTGTAGTTGGACTGCAAGGTCAAACCGCCGTTACCTAATTGCCGAATCGATAAGAGAAATAGTTTATCTCCAGCTGGAATGTGCTTTCGATAAGTTCCTGCATCTCATCTGCGTAGTACTCTCAATAGGGTTTCCCCGTGTCTCGCCTTCCAACCCGGAGCCTCCGCAGCGGTTCCATGGGTAGACCCAGGTGCGAGCAAACCCAAGCATAGTCCTCGTCGAGGTTTTCATAGCGAATATAGAAATCCGCGAGCGGTTCACCACGATCTGAAAACCAGTAGCGCCTTTGTGAGCGCTCGGCAACATCGCTAAAATCCAGATTCTGGCCCAACTGATGCTGCGAGTAGTCCAGCAGTGACAGCGCCAGTCCCACGGATTTCGAACAATGGTGAATTTGTAGTACTGGTTCCACAACTCCCTACCCCACAGAATATCCGTAATAGCGCGGATTTCATCGGGAGCAGCGTGGTTGCCCATGGTGGGTAGATGCGAGAAAGCACATATATTACGGCGGTAGTTTTCGACCTCGATCTCAACCTTGTCAGCGATACCGCCGCTGCTATCGTGCTCCTCACACAGTTTGCTGAGTGCATACATGACACTGGTGGATGCAACCTTGTGCGGCTTCCAGTAAATGAAGCGGTTTTTATGGGAAATCACCACGAATTAATTTTCAGACCATACACGTGCAATCTGAGGTTTGGTACGAATACGGGTGGAAAAAACCCATTTCTCCCCGGACGTAGGTGGAGCACCAATATGCAGGCTTTGCCGATCTGGATTGCCGTCATCACGGGTGTTGCGCAGGATCAGAATGTCCCCCGCAACGCCCTTGTAACCGCGTTTGATTTCGGGAAATTCTGTAGCGCCGCCCTGATAGTTGTCGTTCAGGTAAATCAGCGGAGTCTTGATTCTTTGCCCCTGCTCTGACAATTCGTTCTGGAAAGACGGCACATCGGGGTTGATGAAATCAAAGTGTGCCTGATAGGTCTGGCCTGGTCTGTAGTTCAATATATTAGGGGGCTCCTGGTGGTTGATCGGGTCGCCGCTTGCTGCGGCGATACGAGCACTCAAGGCATAAAAAACCAGGTCACTTTGCCACAGCTCGATCAAGGCCACGGTATTCGTGCGCATAGGGTCTCTGATTCGACGCCCACTGTGTGCGTCTTTTACGTGCGCACCGTGCAATAGCGGTCGGGCCGTTCTAACCACGTGGCGCCGCCAGAGATCGGGAGCGGCATCGGGAAAAACGTCGACGCGAGGGCGCTCAGAAAAAACCGTGGGTGTGGACGGATGCCACAGCGCGGCGTCACAATCGGCGACGATAGCAACGGCAGCGTCAAGCTCGGATGCCGGTATCTGCACTCTGGGGGGTTCGTGGCCGCGCGGAGCAATTGCTTTGTTGTCGAGGCTGGCGGCACAGGCCAGTAACGACTGGGTCAGCTGGTCGTTATCAGGCTGATTGGGCTGAAGCAGCGCCAATTGCATCATGCTGCGGGCATGACCCAGTTTCGCCTCGCCTGCGATCCACTCGACGGCCTGGCGCCAATCACGATCGCAGCCGATTCCGTAGGCGAGTAATACGGCGAGGAAGGTACGGGAGTTTCCTTCACGACCTGCGCTAGCGACATCCTGAATTTCCAGAAAAGCCGCTTCCTCGTCGCGTTGAAAATTGGTTCCGTAGAGCTTCCATGCGGCGCGCTGTATTTTAGCGAAGGCATCCCCAGTGGCGGCAGCCCGATCCATCCAGTGGACCGCCAATTCGGTATTGCCCGCATACTCATAGTTGAACGCAAGATCAATCCGCGCTGAGGCATTCCCGCCTTCAGCGCGGTGGAGTAAGAGTTTCTCAGCGGAAAGTGGCGGGTCGGGCACGGGAACTGGGCACCTGGGATGATCGCATAACGGGGTGCAAAAAGGTTATCACAGCGTACATTTTTCGTCACTAGCCGGGCAGTAACGCGGCTCGCCTGGCACTTGAGCGGAATGTTTCAGAACGGATTCAGTTGGTTCTCGGTATCGGGTGACGGATGAGGCCCTGATTTCATTACCAGGGTCCATAAGCGGCTCTCGATGACCGCGGTGACCACTACATCATCCTCTGCGGCGAACGGAACCCCGCCTGCGGGCGGCTTCTTCGGCCATTCGCAGGCGATTTTTGTTGTTTTTACGCAAGGCTCGTGTTGGTACAGCTTCTCTTGCTCGCTATATGGCCTGTGTTTATGATGTAGTTACCTGCTCGAAAGGAGCTTTACCATGAGATACTCAATCTTACTCCGTTTGGTCGCTGCAACACTGATGGGGTGCGCAAGCGTAGATGAAACGGTAACGCAGACCACAGCTGACACGCCAAACTCCGAGGTTCAAGCACCGGCACAAACGGTGATCGTGTCACCGGCCCTGGCTCACAAGCTCTACGTGCGAGGCAACTACGAAGCGGCATTTGACATGAACTACGCACTAGCGACCAGAGGCGATGACCGTTCCCAGTACAATATTGGAGTTTCGTACCACAATGGCATTGAAGGCAAGATCGAGCGGAATTATGTCGAGGCCTACGCGTGGATGATTACCAGTGAAATGGAAGTCCATGAGCTCAGTCGCATGGTCGGTCTCAACGCACTGAAAGAAAAGCTTTCTGATGAAAAACAGCTTGTAGCACAGGATCGAGCTGCTGTCCTTTTTGCCCTGCATGGCAGCGGCGATCGTGTGAAAAACAGCCTCGAGTTGATCTTGTCACACACGCACACAAAGCCGTTAAGAAAAAGCTGCAGCCACCTGGGTTCCAGGATAAAAAGGAACTGCCACGGCGCGCAAACATTTGCTGGCAAAGGAGAGCTTCATCTTTCGCCGATTACCCAGTTCTCCGGCGGCTGAATCGAGGGAAATGTAATATGCTCAACCATGCGGCCAGTGAATGCAAAAAAGCGTTACTCTGATTCGGGAGAGTGTTTTTTTGCTTTTACCTTTTTTGAGTCCAAACGTGACCTGTTTGTGGATTTAAATTCGGCTCAAGAATATCCAGTGCCCATCCGGAAGCTCTATTTAGCGGAATTGTAAAAAGAAAATTCATTTAGACATAAAAAGCTCCTCAAATTATTGGGGCTCGTGTAAGGTTTTTGCCCTGGGCAGTATTCGTAATCAGTGGATTTTGGGGGTACTATAGGCGCCTTTAATTGCTAAATCATGACATCGGCAATGGCCCGTAGCGGTCGCTGCAACCTCACTATTGGTAGACGCACATATGTTTTCCAAATTGTTCGGGAAAAAGTCAGACACCGAAGTGCCTGAAAAAAAATCACGCCACGTTGAGGTCGGCTGGTTGCTAAAGGAAGATCTGACTGGCATGATCTGGGACACGCCCAAGCCTGTCAGCCGGGACTTGCCGAAGCCGCAAACCTCGAAGTCCGTACAAACCTGTCCGGCCGTGATCCAGTACGACCACCTGAACTATGTCATCAATTGCCCCGTTAATCTGCATCTCAGGATTATAAAAACCAAGGACGGTTTGCTTCAGTTGCAAAACGTGAGCGGTGCGATGTCAGACCTGCGCCAGACCGGCTTGCAAAAGCTGATCGTCATGTCACCGCAACCCGAGTGGCGCCACCCGATGCGACCGATTTTGCAGCTTGCGACGCCTTTTATTTTTGTCTCTGACGACCCCGTTTACGTCAACCAGTTCCCGCCATTCTTGCACTATCCGAAGAATGCCTGGCCAGGTATACAAATCTTCGGCCGTTTCCCGATCGATGTCTGGCCGCGGGTGCATATGTGGGCGCTGGAGTGGCACGACCTGTCCATGGACCTGATCCTGAAGCGTGGTGAGCCATTGTTTTACGTCCGCTTTGAGACCACCGACCCCAGTTCCGCGGTGCGTCTTTTCGAAGCCGAACGCATACCGGAGCTCCTGTCCTACATACGTCAGATCACTGACGTCACCAACTACGTTAATCAGAGTTTCCAAGTGTTTCAAACCGCTCGTGAGCGGCGGCCGGAGAAGCTGTTGATCAGGAAGCCCGCGCACGCAGGTGGAACTCCTGTCTAGGAGTCTGTCGGGGTTGACCCGAGCGAAGCAGGAGTACATTGCGCCCACTCAAGTACCCATTCCAATTTTTTGTTTGAACTGCCTCCCAAGGTGCAAAATTGGGCACCATTGCTCGGGATAAGGCTTCCCTTGTTCATGCTCTCAGCCTCCCAGGGCGTACATGCGCTTCAGATTCCACGCCATGCACACCAAATTCCATTCACCTTGCGCCGCATCCCGCCCGCGAAGGTGAAACCGCCGAAACCCCATCACCTCTTTAACTATTCCAAATACCGTTTCCACCGTGGATTTTCGTTTGGCATAGATTGCCTTACCCTCAGCGGTTCGCAATCGATATGCCATCGCTGTCACGGCATCGGCATCCGGTGGGCATGGGGGAGGTGTCCTGAATCGTTCATCCCAGGGAAGGTTGTGTCGCTCCCGATGATCCGAGATATAGGGTATGATCTCCGCGTCTTCACAGCGACCTACGTTATCAGCGCTGAAGTAACCCGCATCCGCCAATAAGGCCTCCGCCTTGCCCAACTGCGCTTCCGCATCCGCCAATCCGTTCAGGGTCGGCTCAATCTCCTGCTTGTCATTCGGCTGCTGTGTGATGTGATTTTCCACAATCAGGTATGATTCGATATCAACGGCAGCCTGTGCGTTGTAGCCCTGCACAAATCCCTCCGAAGACGGCATGATGCGTGATTCTCCATCGGTAAAATTAACCTGATCCTTATCCCGTGGCCCAGGCTCAGGTGGCTTTGGCTCACGCCCTCTGGCTTGCTTGCCAGTCTCGGCTTCCTTGTCCTTGCGACACTTGAGCTTTGCCTCATACTCAGCCTGCTCGGCCTCAAAGCGTTCTTGCGCACGTCGCTCAATCTCTTCCTTGGCTTGCTTGATGGCCGCCAGCCGATCTTCCCGGCGCGCCAGTTCATCAGGAATGTCGATCGGCGGCTTATCTTCAGTATCGGCCTGTTCCGCCCGCCTGAGCAGTTCCTGTACCTCTCGGCGAAGTTGCTCTTCCAGTTTGTTCGCATAGCCCCAGCTCATCGCCTTGTGCTTGCTGGCGTTGGCCTTGATCTTGGTTCCGTCCAGGCTGACCTTGCCCAGCTTGAACACGCCCATCACCTTGGCGACCACCAATATCTGTACAAACAAACCTTCCAGCTCCGGCAGAAAACGCTTGCGAAAGGTGGCGATCGTGTCATGGTCCGGGTGCGCGTCTGCGGTGATATAACGAAAGGCAACCGAGTCGTGGGTCGCCTGCTCCAGCTTGCGACTGGAGAATATCCCGGTCGCGTAACCGTAGAACAACAGCGCTACTAACACAGCGGGGTGATAGGGCTGTTTCCCACCGCCACCATAGCGAGTTACCAGTTCACTCAAGTCGAGTTGATCCACAATATCCACTACAAAGCGTGCCAGGTGTTTCTCCGGCAACCAGTCCTGCAAGGAGGGCGGTAGCAGGTACGGAGTATCTCGATTGATCGGCTGGAATTTGGCTGACATGGTAGCCTCGATCTCTTCTTGGTACGATGGGCTTATTCTATCATTAATGCTGTCGCTAAATCCGACAGACTCCTAGTATCTGAATCCCTCTGGAGGAGCAGGCACTTGGCGCATTTGCCCGAATTATTAAACGACCCGACGTGGTTTCCTGCCGCGCTCGACACCAAGGCCGCAACCATCAGCTTTGCGCGTATCAGTCGCGTTGCATTGTCGAAGGAAGCTTTCCTGGACCGGCGCATGAACGGCTCGGTTACCGGGTGGGAAACTGTATCGCTCGCCGACGTCATGGCCACACTCGCCGACGAGCAGCACAAACCTCCCGCATTCATATTCCACACAGCGTTCTGCTGTTCGACAGTACTGGCCAGCGCTCTCGACGTACCAGGATCGGTATTGGCGCTGAAAGAGCCAGATATACTGATGGGTCTGGCGAATGCGTTACGTGTCGATATCAAAGCACGGCAATCGCGTAAGCATGCCGAGGCCTTGGTGCAGGCGATCTTTACCCTGCTGGCAACATCCTCTGCCAGCGACGAGGACATTCTCATCAAGCCGACCAACGCAGCCAATAACCTGCTTCCCCTTGCAATCGAGGCCGGCGCACCGGTGCTGCTACTTTACGGTGATTTGCGCAGTTTCCTGGTCTCGGTATTGAAGAAAGGCGAGGCGTGCAAGTCATTTGTGCGTGGGCAGTACAATATCTTTGCCCTCGATCCCGAAGGCCTGGCGGCGATCCCTCAGCGACAAGCAGTTGCATTCACCGATTTACAGGCAGCGGCCATGGTCTGGCGACATCAGGTGGAGCTATTTCAGCGTGCGCTCGCTGCGAGCGGACGCGAGCAGGTCGTCTCTCTGGACTTTAAGCGGCTTACTGCGACACCTGTACCTGTATTGCAGGCAGTTGCACGGCATCTCAATTTGCCGCACAGCAATGCCGAGCTTGAATCGTGTGCCAACGGGCCGGTATTCAGCCGCAACGCCAAGTTTACCGATCGAGAATACAGTCCTGAGCAAGTTGATCGGGATGTACGGATGATAGAAGAGCGATACGGTGAAACGCTCGATCTCATCGAAAACTGGGCCAAGCAGATAAGCCTGGGGACTACCCTGCCAATGCCCCTGTCCGGCGCGATTGTGGCTTAGCTGCGTACCTCTTCAGGTGCTGAATTTGTGAGAGCACTGATGTGCCAGCTACTTCATTTCTACGCCGAGAGATCCTGCTGCCGGTACCACTTCAAGGCTTCATCTATCACCTCGCCATAGTGCTCGTTAACCTGCGCGTTGACATCCGCCGCCGTGAGCGAGTCAAACGGACGGTCATTCACTTTTGAGTGCAGTTTAAAAGCCGAATCTATATTCGTGTTGATCTGCTCCGGGCTCAATTGCAGGTCCAGGGAGGACGAAACTTTGCTGATCTGTTCGTGTGGAGATTCCACCAATTGCTCATACGACAGTCTGTAACAGCGATCATGCGGTAACGAGGCCACTGCCTCCGAAAAAATGCGCGTTTGCAGTGCGTGCGCCAGCAGTATTTTTTTTGCTACCCGAGACATTTCACCCGCGCCTTCCAGGTTCATGTTGCTGACAATCCTGCTGTATGTCGGAGCTGTCGCCCGAAGATTTTCAAGGACCCGAAAAATGTAGGACACCCGGTCCGATCCGCCCCGCAGTACCGCTATCAGGAATGAGCGGGGGTCCATATCCAGAAATACCGCCCTGTTCCCTTCATGGAGACCACAAATATCCGGCACAATCGAATTCATCAAATTGGAAGGTTTTATTACACAGGCGTAAGAAGCGGTCGGAGGGCTGCTAAATTGCGACAGCACCAGGCCCAGAACCTGATCCCACGCATACCCACCCAGGCCGATAATGTCGCCCTGCCTCATGAGGACTTCCAGGTCCGTCAGTACCTGTGGTTCCTTGTATACAAGCACTGACTGGCTTGTGTCCAGCACTCGACTGAGAAGAGTGGATCCGCAAAACGCAACATGGAAGATTAGCCGACCCTGACTCCAGGCACCGCCACGAGCCTCATACCAGGACATTGCATCAGACAAGCTCACAGTGTAAATGTTCTTTTCAACAGTCAACTCAGATCTGCCATCGATGAAGCTGGCTCGTCGAAGCGCTGCTATATCTGTGCGCAGGAACTCCAGGAATCCTGAGGCGACGCTCAACTCCGTCAGGAAAAATTCTTCGCTCTCAAGAATGCGTTCCACAAGATTACTCATACCAGGCGGGAAAAACTAGCGACTGATATTCGGGGATATCGCGGACAGCAACGATAGGAATGTTGGTGGGCTGCGCCAGCCAGGTCGGCGGGCGTCACCTTGGACTCCGGTGTGTATCAGAGGCGTTGGCTGAGTTTGGCATACCAGAAGCGTCCCTTTAAGTCGTGTGTGCGGGCATCGATGTTGTCATTGAAAGCGGAGGCGGCGAAAGGGGCCTCCTCATCGAGCAGGTTATCGATACCCATTGAGAGCCGCATACCCTTGAGGATATTAAACACGTAGCTGAATTGCACGTCGTGCACGATCCAGGAATCGATATTGCGGCGCCGGGTAGAACTGGGAATATCTTCTTCCAGCTCACTGACAAAATGAATGTCATAGCTGCCGCGCCAGCGCTGCCTGGCCCACTGGATGCCAACGTTGCCCTTCCATTCCGGTACGCCACCGAGCCCCTCGGAAGCGGGGTCGACAAAGGTGCCAGCCAGGTCAATAGTGGGTGAGCCGGCATCCAACTGGATGCTGTACTCGTCGATGTAGGCAATACTTACGGCCGTAGACCATTGTCCCCAGCGGCGATCAGGCAGTTGGTAGCTGAGGCTTATATCCAACCCTTTAACCCGACGTTCTCCGACATTGACATTGGTTGCTGTCACCAATTGCAGGTTGCCGGCGTTGTCCCGGGTAACGCGCTCTGAGAAACGGCCGGTGGCGGCGTTCCGGTTGACGATAAACTGGGCGCTGGAATCGATGACATTTTCGGTGTCGATGTCGAAGTAATCCAGTGAAGCAGTCAGTCCGCGCGCGTAATCCGGTGTCCATACCACGCCCAGGCCCCAGGTCTGGGCATTTTCCTCGTCGAGATCAGGGTTGCCACCCACCACGGTCAGGAACTGGTTGAGGCTGGGGTCCGCCTGTTGCCGGCAGCCGGGCAGGACACCCGCATTTTCCGCCAGCGCACAGGGGTCGGAGATAAAAGCCTGGTCTTCACTGGCACCCTGATACAATTCGTTCAAAGTAGGCGCGCGAAAGCCTTTTCCATAGGTTGCTCGGAACAACAGGCTGGGTGTTAACCGGAATCTCAAGCCATATTTGGGATTGTTGGTAGTCCCGAAGTCGCTGTAGCTGGACCAGCGCAGCGCCAGTTCCAGGTCCAGTTGCTGGGCCTCACTGTCGGACTGCCAGAGTGGGATAATGCTTTCCGCGTAAATTTCACGGACCTCGCGGTCCCCGCTGGTGGCTTTAAAATTGGTGCCGCCTATGGTGCCGACATCGGCAATCAGCACGCTGGGCTTTTTCTCGGTGGACTCATTGCGATATTCCACACCAAAGGCAAAGTCTACCTCGCCATAGGGGAGCTCCCCCAGGGCACGTGTTGCTGTGAAGCTATAGGTTTTCAGTTCGCTGTCACCCTTGACCTTGCCGGGGATTTGCAGAAAGGCCAGTTGCTGCGCATCAATGCTGCCGGCAGGGCCGAACAAATTGATAGGAATACAGTTGTCGACAGTGGCGCCCCGGCAGTCACCGGCCGGGCCGACGCCGCGCCTGAGGTTGTCGGCATTGATCAGGCCAGTGCTCGTTTGCTTGGCTTTACTGCGGCTGTAACTATAGTCTAACTCCCAGCTCCAGCCCCGGTGCAGTCCCTCCAGTATTGCCACTAACCGGGTAACGTCTGAACTGTTCTGCCGGCGGCGCCGTGGCAGTTCCAGCATGCGTCGGCGCAGATCGGCGATGTCGGTGTTAAAGGGGTTGTAGATGTTGTCGGCAGCTACTGTGATGGGAGGCAGCTCGAAGCCGGTGAATACGGGAGTGGGTGCCAGCTCGGCCTCGGCGTTGGTGTCGGTGTAGCCGGCCTCCAGTTTTATCGTGGTCAGGTCGGTGACATCGTAGCTGGCGCTGCCGTAGAAATAATCGCGTTCCGAAGGCACCAGTGATGAAGTGAGCTGCGCGTAATCGAACAGGTCATCTGCACGCACCGACCGGTATTGCCCGTCCGCCTCGTCGAAAATCACCGTTGCCCCGCCGGGCAGAGTTACGCGGGCGCTGGGAGTGGCACTGGAACGCAGATCTGCGCCGCCCTGGTCGCGGCCATCGGCACTGCGTGATACGGCGCGGTCGCGACTGGATATTTGCTGCTGTTCGAAGTGGGAGGCAGAGAAAAAGAGCGAGCCGTGCTTGAAGCCCGTGCCGTATTGCACAGTGGTGGTCTGGGTTTCACCGTCGCTGTCCTCGGTGGCGCCGTAGAACTGCTCGGCCAGGAAGCCGTAAAAGTCCTCCTTCATGATGATATTGATAACCCCGGCAATGGCGTCAGACCCGTATATTGCCGAGGCCCCATCCTTGAGAATTTCAATGCGCTCTACCGCGGCCGGCGCGATACTGTTGAGATCAATTGATTCGCCGGCGAGACCGTCGTTGGCGACCCGGCGCCCATTGATTAATACCAGCGTACTGGAGGCGGGCAGGCCCCGCAGGGTCACCGTCGCTGTGCCATCGCTACCGTTGCTGATGGCGGTGCTGGTCAAGCTGCCGGATACAGCCGGCACATAACGCAGGAGTTCACCAATGGTTTGGGCGCCACTGAGTTCTATATCGGGAGAGGAGATCACATCTACAGGTGCAGAGCCCAGTACGTGGTTGCGCTTAATCCGTGAACCGGTGATGGGCTGGCCGTAAACGTACAGCTCCTCAATGCCAGGTACGTAGAGCGGGTGTTGTACCAGCAGTTGGTCTGCGCCCAGGCAACTGTTGGTAGCCACGCAGCTGCCGTCGTAGACGGCGATGATGCGGTTGTCGATTATGTGCCAGGCCAGTTCGGTGCCCGCCAGCATGGCCTGCAGGGCCTCATCCACCGACATTTCTCCAATTAGCTCTGGACTGACCAGGCCGCGGGTTATGGGGTCGGAAAAAACGATAGCCAGCCCGCTCTGGTGGCTGAATTGGATCAGTGATTGGGAAAGAGGCTGATTGCGGATGTTAAACGGGTATTCAAGGACTTCTGTGGCAGTCGCCAACGGACACCACAGAAGCGCCACAGGGCCGCACAACAACGCGGCAATTACGATGCGAGCCAGGGAAATCACAAGGCTGTTTATACGTTATAGGGGCGCTCTGATCAACTGCACCGTGCCGTCGTCCAGCGGTACGCTGCGAACCGCCAGGCTGTGTTCCAAAGCGCGCAATATAGCGTCGGGATCTTGCCAACGAAAAACGCCGGATACGGTCAACTGGCCCACCTCAGGGTCCGGGATCAGTATCTGCTGCGAATGGTAACGGGAGAGTTCCCGCACCAGCGTAACCAGTGTCATACCCTCGGCCACAATCTTGCCGTCGCGCCAGGCCATAATGGAGCCGCTGTCTGCCACCGCGGGCTCGCTCAGGCCGCCGCTGTCACCGGCGATGGTCTGGTCGATATAAAGCAGGGCGGAATCTGCCGCCCGATGGGCGGGTGTATTCAATTCAGTGACCCGCACCACGCCCTCGGTGACAGTAATGTGGCTGGTGTCATCGTGCAGGTAGATGTTGAAAGCGGTACCCAGGGCGACAACTTGCGCGTCACCGGCTCGCACGACAAAGGGTCGCTGCTTATCGTGGGCAACCTCGAAAAATGCCTCGCCCCGGGTAAGTATCAGTTGGCGGGACTCGGCGCCCAGCTCTACCCGCAGGCGACTGTCTGTATTGAGGGTGACGCGGCTGCCATCGGCCAGTTCCATTGACATCTGCTCACCGATCCGCGTTTGGTAGAGTTGCTGTTGTGGGCCGAAGTCCAGCGGTGGGCTTAGCAGTATGGCCAGGGTAAGGCCGGCGGCCAGGGCCAGCCCTCCGACCAGCCAGTTTCGGCGGGAGGTATCGCGAGGTCGGTGCTGCCAGGGCAGGGCTTTGACTACAGCCAGGTCGTCCCACATGTCCAGCATGGAATCCATGGCGCGTGGGTGGCTGGCCTCGGCGGCCAGCCACAGCGCAAAGCCCTGTTGATCCTGCTCAGAGACGGAATCGGAGCGCAACCGGGCTATCCACCCGGCGGCCTCGTCCAGTGCCCTGGCGGGAATCTTGGCGGTGTTCTGGCTATTCACGATATTCTTTAGAATCCTCCCAATTCATTTACGAGACGTAACCGCACTCAAATCCCTCAATTTGAGTGTAGCGCCTTATTTGTCATTTGGCTCATCCCCCTCGCTATAGTAAGAGACCAGCTCGGCGCGACAATGTTTCAGGGCCTGCATAATATACTTTTCAACACTGGAAACCGACACCCCCAACTCGCGGGCGATATCGTTATAGGACAAGCCTGAGTTGCGGTGCAGCAGGAAGGCCTGGCGACATTTTTCCGGCAGTGTATCGACGGCTGCATAAATACGTTGCAACTGTTCCCTGGCGCTGAGGATGTGCTCCGGGGAGGCGGTTGCCGCGAAACGCTCGGAGAATTCTTCCTCGCCCAGCTCCTGTCGCTCAATTTTCAGAAAGCGAAAGTGCAATGAACGGCGTCGCAACTGGTCGATGGCGAGGTTGGAGGCAATCTGGAACAGAAAAGCACGCGCGTTATCGAGCTGCTCCGGGTGTTGCAAGCGGTACATTCGCAGGAAAGCCTCCTGGGCGACCTCGGCCGCATCGGCGGGGTATTCCAGCTTTCGCGCCAGGTAACGCTCGAGAGAGGGGCCGTAGAGCTCTACCAGTTGGCTGACGAAGCGGCTTTTGTCGTCGTCCATTACTGCGCTAGTAGAGGTGGCATGCAATCATGCGCTTCTCGTCGGTGAATTTTGGCACCGGTGTTTGCTCGAGACAGCGGCTGTGTACCTCCGGACAGCGGCCGGCGAAACGGCAGCCGGGTTTGGGGTTGATAGGCGAGGGTATCTCTCCCTGTGGCGGCTGGTGCAGGCGGGCTTTTTCCCGCCGGGGATCAGCCACCGGATTGGAGGCGATCAACATCTTGGTATAGGGGTGACGCGGGTTGAAATAGACCTCATCGGAGGGTCCTTCTTCCACCACGGTGCCCAGATACATAACCGCCATGCGATCGCACAGGTAGCGCACCATCGACAGGTCGTGGGCGATAAACAGCAGGGTCAGGCCCAACTCCTCTTTCAGTCCCTGTAACAGGCTTATGATCTGGGCCTGCACCGATACGTCCAGCGCGGAGATAGGCTCGTCGCAGATCACGAAGCGGGGCTTTACTATCAGGGCGCGTGCAATACCAATGCGCTGGCGCTGTCCGCCGGAGAATTCATGGGGGTAGCGGCTGACCTGGTCGCGTTGCAGGCCCACCTGCTCCAGCCATTGCGCCACCAATTCGCGGTAATCGCTGCTGTTGCCGCCGGCCTGTAGTCGCAATGGCTCAGAAATAATTTCCCGGATGGTCATGCGGGGGTTCAGCGAGGTATAGGGGTCCTGAAAAATCATCTGTATGTCGGTGGAGAGCTTGCGAAAGTCCGCCATGCTATAGCGGTTCGGCAAGGCCTTGCCGCGGAACAGGATGTCGCCGCTGGTTTTTGTTTGCAGGCCAGCCAGGGTGCGTCCCAGCGTCGACTTTCCGCAGCCACTTTCACCGACCAGGCCGAGAATTTCATTTTCTTCAATATTGAGTGAGACACCGTCTACCGCATGCACTGTGCGATTGCGACCGATAGTGAAGTGGGTTTTGAGATTGCGAACTGCCAGTAACATCAGCCGGTCTCTCCTGTCCCAGTAGGGGATTGTTGCGGGGCGTCAGGATGTTGCAACCAACAGCTGGCGGCGTGCTCAGCCGCAAATGTTGTGGGGGCAGGTGATACCCGGCTGCACAGTTGCATCGCGTGCGGGCAGCGCGGGTGATAGGCACAGCCGGGCGGCGGGGCAAACAGATCCGGGGGGCTGCCCAAAATAGCGCGCAGTTGATCGGTGCGCTGCTGGTGCACGCTGGGCATCGCCTGTTTGAGACCCTGGGTATAAGGGTGGGAGGCGCGGTAAAAAATATCGTCTACCGTGCCCGACTCCACTACCTCGCCGGCATACATGACGGCGACCCGGTCAGCCATCCTGGCGACGACGCCCAGGTCGTGGGTAATCAATACGATGGCCATTTGGTCTTCGCGCTGCAGTTCTTTCATCAACTCCAATACCTGGTCCTGGATAGTGACATCCAGCGCCGTGGTAGGTTCATCGGCGATGAGTAGCCTGGGTGTACAGGCCAGACTCATGGCGATCATCACGCGTTGCAGCATGCCACCGGAAAATTCAAAGGGGTATTGCCGCACGCGCTGGGTCGCTTCCGGAATACGGGTGCGCTCCAGCAATCGGACCGCCTCCTGCAACGCGCTCTGTTTTGACATACCACGGTGCACCAGCAGGGTTTCAGCAATCTGCTCGCCAATGCGCATGGTTGGATTGAGTGAGGTCATCGGGTCCTGGAAAATCATGCCCATGTTGGCACCGCGCACGCGATTGAGTTCGGCCTGGCTCAGGCCGATAAGCTCCTGACCCAATAGCTTGGCCGAGCCGCTGACAATGCGACCGGGCGGCATTGGAATCAAACCCATAAGCGCCTGCACCGTCACCGACTTGCCAGAACCGGATTCGCCGACCACGGCCAGTGTCTCACCGGCATAGACGTCATAAGAGACACCGCGCACGGCCCGCACCACACCACCGAAGGTAGCGAATTCCACCACCAGGTTTTTAACGCACAGTACTGGCTCAGTCCTGTTCATGTGCCACTGCGCATGCGCGCGTCCATAGCATCGCGCAAGCCATCACCGAGCAGATTGAATGCCAGTACGGTGGTGCTGATAAACAGGGCCGGAAAAATCAGCTCATGTGGATGCGACAGCATGGTGCGTATGCCGTCATTACACATGGACCCCCAGGAGGGGGTCGGTGGCACCACGCCCATGCCGATGAAGGAGAGAAATGCCTCAATGAATATGGCCGTGGGAATAGCGAAAGTGAGTGATACCAACAACACACCCATTACATTGGGCAGCATATGCCGCAGTACCAAGTAGGGGGCCGAGGCGCCCATCAGTCGAGCCGCGGCAATATAGGCCTCTTCGCGAATCTGCAATACCTGGCCGCGCACCAGTCGTGCGGTGGCTGGCCAGCTGAGCAAAATCAGTGCCAGTAACATGGGACCAACACCACTCTCGCCCGGCCCCAGGCCAAAGGCAATTTTGAACAGGATCATAAACAACAAAAAGGGCAGGGCGATAATAAAATCGGCAAAACGCATCATCAGGTTGTCGGTGCGGCCGCCGCTATAGCCAGCCAGGCCCCCGTAAATCAGGCCGATGGAAACGTATATCAAGGGTGCAAATAAACCGATAAACAGTGAGGTCCTGGCGCCCCACATTAACCGTGCCAGCATATCCCGGCCCAGGTAGTCTGTGCCCAGCGGGTGCATTTCAAGGCGTATGCTGGTGCCTACAGCGGTTTCGTCATTAGTGCCGTTGAGCAGACCCCGGTAACGGGCTTCAGAAACACCGATGGCCTGTTCCACATCCACGGGCAGGTTACTGAACCGATTGCCCTGGCGACGACCCACTACAGCCACCACCGAATAATAGTAGCGGCGTGTTTCCAGGCCCAGGCGATCCAGATAGCTGAGTTGCGATTGCCGCAGGTTGGCCAGCGGCAGGCCCAGATCATCAATTCCGCTGGGTACCAACTCATGCCGGTACAGGTTGTACCCGCTGGCGCCCGGCACCGCATCCCAGGCCAGGGTAACACCCTCAGAGTGGGCGATGCCCAGCACCCTCAGACGCTGCGGCGGCTGGTCGTAGGCGGCGGAGTGGCCGATCTGGGTGGTGGTCACCTCCTGCGCGGGTCCGTGATCCGGTATAACCAGTGCCCAGCGTCCCAGGTTTGGCGACTGGGATATTTGTGCCAGATCCTGCCGGGCAGGATCAACCGACCACAGCAACGGTCCCACCAGGGTAAACAAGCTTAGCGAAACTACGATGTAGAGCGAGACCAGGGCACGGCTATTTTGGCGCAGGCACCGCCATACATCCTGCCAGTACGACAATGAGGGTCGGTCAATCCGCTCCGCGTCGCGGGCCTGAGACAGGGGCGCAAAATCTTCAGCTCGGGGGATATATTCTGACATCAGCCTACACTCTTGGTGACTTGTATGCGCGGGTCGATAAAGCCATAGACAATATCAACCGTTATAACCATCAGTACCAGAAAGGCGCCGTAAAATACGGTGGTGCCCATAATCACGGTGTAGTCCAACTGCTGTACTGCCTGCACAAAATAGCGCCCCAGGCCGGGAATTGCGAACACCAGCTCAACCACAAAGCCCCCGGTGGTAATTGCCGCGATGGACGGCCCCAGCACGGTTACTACCGGCAGGATGGCGTTGCGTAGCTGGTGGCGGAAGAATATACGACTGGGTGACAGACCCTTGGCCCTGGCGGTGCGAATGTAGTCGGTGTCTGCAACTTCCAGCATGGAGGAGCGCATAAGGCGGGTGAGATAGGCCATGGTACTGAGCCCCAGCACCAGTGCGGGCACGATCATATGTGCCAGTGTGCCCCAGCCCGCCACGGGCAACAGGGAATAACCGAGCAGGTTATTCAGTTTGAGTATGGCCAGCTGCCCCAAAGCGGCAAATACGAAGCTGGGTACTGAAACAGAAATGATTACCATGAACATAATAATGTAGTCGGGCAGGCGATCCCGGTACAGCGCGGTCAGTGCGCCCCAGGTAATTCCGCCGCCGGCGGCAAACAGCAAAGCCAGCAGGCCCAGCGTCGCCGATACCGGGAAGTGTTCGGCAATGATGTCGTTGACCTGCCGGTTCGGCTGGGTGAAAGAGATGCCGAAGTCACCGCGCGCCATGTTGCCCAGGTAGATCAGGTATTGTTGCGGTACGGGTTTGTCCAGCCCGTAGGCGCGCTCAAGATTGGCGCGAATTTCCGGTGTGACCGCCTTGTCGTTGAGCAGTGGATCGCCGGGCACCATGTGCATACCGATAAAGGTGGCGGTGGCGATAAACCAGATTGTGATCACTCCTGATAGCAGGCGCTTGCCGATATAGATCAACATGCTATTGCGCTCGTGCTGCCTGGTCGGGGGTAGTGAGCCCTTTAATCCAGGCGTAATTGAAGTTGGTGTCGCCGCCGATCCTGGAGCGTCTCACCCCGTCCAGTTGCTTGTGTTGCACATAGATATAGCCGCGCTCGTACTGGGGCAGTATTACCACTTTATCGTAGATGTGCTGCTGCAACTGGCCAAAAACCCGGTTGCGCACCCGTTGGTTGGTGGTCGCCTGAGCCTTCAGGACCAGTGCGTCATAGGCATCGCTTTGGTAGCGGCCGCGATTGTTAAGGTTCCAGGAGGTGAACAGGTCGGCAAAGGTCATAGCGTCATTGTAGTCAGGACCCCAGCCGGCGGCGGCCATATCAAACTCACCGGCGCTCATCTTGGCCAGCCGCTGTTTGAAAATCTGCCGGTCGAGTTTGATTTCCAGTCCCAGGGTTCGCGCCATGATGTTCTGGAAGTACTCGGCTTGCTTGATGCTGTTGGGGGTGTCGCTGAGCAATAGCGTCAGCGGCGCAATTTCCGCTACGCCCAGCTCCTGCCTGGCCAGTTGCAGGTAGTGCCTGGCCTTTTCGACACTGAGTTCTGGCTTGAGCGGAGGAAACTGCGCTTGCAGGGTATCCTCATCACCTTCCAGCCAGTCGGGGTAAAGGGAGTAGGAGGGCAGGTTGCCGGGTAGGCCGATTACCTTGTAGGTCAGTTCCGCCGCATCATAGACATGGCGCATGGCGCGCCGCAGGTTGATATTTGCGGTCGGCCGACCGGGCCGGTGGTTGAATTCTATAAAGAAGACCGAGCCATCGCGGAAGGCGCGCAACTTTTGACGTTTCTGCAGGGCCATTTTAGTCGCGGAATAGTCCAGGTTGTTGGCCATGGCGATCTTTTCATCCATGAACAGATTGAAGCGGGCATTGGGGTCGGCGGTAATGTAGGGAATGTTTATGGCGTCCAGCTTGATGGCCTGGGCATTCCAGTAGTAGGGGTTCTTCACCATGCGTAGCGAGGCACCATGTACCCACTCGGTTAATGTGAAGGGGCCGTTGGAGAGCATTTGACCGGCCTCAGCGGCATAGCGATCGCCCTGCGCCCGGTAGAAATCCTCGCGTACCGGGCGAAAGCTGATAAAGGTGACCAACTCCATAAAATACGCAGTGGGCGATGTCAGGTGGGCCACCAGAGTGTGGTCGTCCAGCGCCTCCACGCCCAGTGACTCCGGTGGCATATGCCCGGCAATAATGGCCTCGCCATTGGTAAACAGGCGCATCAGAAAGGCGTACTCAGCGGCGTTGCCGGGTGTGGCTACCTGCCGCCAGGCAAACACAAAGTCGTGGGCGGTAACCGGCTTGCCGTCACTCCAGCGGGCGTCTTTTCTCAACCGGAAGGTAGCGGTGTCATCGGTCAACTGCCAGCGCTCGGCGACCCCGCCGACCAGCTCATTGTTACGGTCGTGGGTCAGCAGGCCTTCGCTTATGTGGTCGATAACGATGAAGCTGACCTGGTCAGTGGCTTTGACGGTATTGAGCCACTGGGGCTCCTCGGTGATAACCACGGAGATTTCGTTGTTGACCGGGTCGATTGCCGGCGGTACTGCATAAGCCAGGCCGGCCCACAACAGGCCGGCTATAGCCGGCAGAAATTTGCTAATTTTTGGCATGTAAGGTGTCTACTCCCCCGGGCCGCGCCAGCATCAGGATATCGGCGGGCCGATGGGCGAACAGGCCATTGGTCACAACGCCAACAAAGGCATTGATGTTCTGCTCCACCGCAAAAGGTTGTTCAATAGAGAAGTTATAGACGTCGAGAATAATATTGCCGTTGTCAGTGACAACGCCCTCCCGGTACACCGGGTCACCGCCCAGTTTTACCAGTTGGCGAGCGACGTGGCCGCGCGCCATGGGAACAACTTCCACCGGCAGCGGAAAGTTTCCCAGCGTGTGCACCAGCTTTGACTCGTCACAAATACAAACAAATTCCTCAGCGACTGCGGCGACGATTTTCTCGCGAGTCAGTGCCGCCCCGCCCCCTTTGATTAATTGCAAACTATGATTGCTTTCGTCGGCACCATCTATGTAAACGTCCACACGAGCAACGCTGTTGAGGTCGTAAACGGGTATGCCGTGCCGGCGCAAGCGCTGGGCCGACGCCTCCGAACTGGCCACGGTGGCATATATCTCACCCTTGATGGCTGCCAGTGCATCGATAAGGCAATTGGCTGTGGAGCCCGTACCAATGCCGACTACAGAGTCTTTTTCCAGCTTGGGTCGAATATACTCCAGAGCTGCCTGGGCTACTGCCTGCTTCATCTCGTCCCGGTTCACTGCCGCTCTCTTGCACATGAGGAAAACGGCATTATAGGCTGAGGCGTAAAACAAGTTATAGCCTTAGAGCTGAAAAAATCTGCCGGGTCGATTAGTATTGCGTGCCTGCATTAAATGAACAGGCGCCATTGGGTATGCCACGGTCCTACATAAAGAGAATTCTCGACGCCCGCGTCTACGACGTGGCACGTGAGACACCTATCGACGCAGCGCCGTTGCTGTCGAAGCGTCTCAACAACCACGTGTTGCTGAAACGGGAAGACTTACAGCCGGTTTTTTCATTCAAATTGCGCGGCGCATACAACAAATTGTGCCGGCTGTCCGAGGCCGAGCGCGCCCGCGGTGTAGTAACGGCCTCCGCCGGCAATCACGCCCAGGGCTTGGCCCTGGCGGCCAACAAACTGGCTGTGAAGGCCATTATTGTAATGCCGAGAACCACGCCGGTGATCAAGGTAAATGCGGTTCGCGCGCATGGAGCCAGGGTCATTCTGCATGGGGATACCTTTGAAGAGGCTTCTGCGCACGCCGCTAAGCTGGTGAGTGAGAAGGATTATATCTATGTCCATCCTTACGATGACCCCGATGTCATTGCCGGTCAGGGCACTGTGGGTATGGAGATAGTGCGTCAGCATCCGGACCCCATCGAAGCGATATTTGTGCCGGTGGGCGGTGGTGGCCTGATGGCCGGCGTGGCCGCTTATGTCAAGTATGTGCGCCCCGACATCAAGCTAATAGGGGTTGAGCCCGAAGATGCGGCCTGCCTGGCTGCCGCCCTGCAACGTGGGCGCCGGGTAACACTGCCAGAGGTCGGTATCTTTGCCGAGGGAGTAGCCGTTGCGCAGATTGGCAAGGAGACCTTCCGCGTAATCCGTGCATGCGTGGATGAGGTGATCACCGCTACTGCTGACGAAATGTGTGCTGCCATCAAGGACATATTCGAAGATACCCGGTCTATTGCAGAGCCCGCCGGCGCGCTGGCACTGGCCGGACTCAAGAAGTATGCCGAACGCGAGGGAATACAGGGCAGGAACCTGTTGGCGATCGTCAGTGGGGCGAATACCAATTTTGACAGGTTGCGCTATATCTCCGAGCGCACCGAGATCGGAGAAAAACGCGAGGCGATCCTCAGCGTCACTATCCCGGAGCATCCCGGCAGCTTCAAATCCTTCTGCAGCGCGCTCGGCAAGCGCAATATCACCGAGTTCAACTATCGCTATGCTGATGACAGGGAAGCGCACATTTTTGTTGGCATGCAGATCGACGAGGGCACTGAGTCGAGAGTAGCGGTGGTCTGGGGACTGCGCGACAAGGGCTACGAGGTTGTCGATTTCACCGACAATGAAGTTGCCAAGCTGCATATTCGCCATATGGTGGGTGGACCTGCGCCGGGCAGTGTTGACAATGAAGTGGTTTATCGTTTTGAGTTTCCGGAACGGCCGGGAGCCCTGCTCAATTTTCTCCGACACCTGGGTCAGCGCTGGAATATTTCGATGTTTCACTACCGCAATCACGGTGCGGCCTATGGCCGGGTATTGGTGGGCCTGCAGGTGCAAGCCGGTCAGCGCCGCGAATTGGCCAAGGTGTTGGAGAGCGTTCACTACCGATTCTGGGACGAGACGGATAACCCGGCCTACCAACAATACCTGAGATAAACAGTGCGGGGGTTAGCAAACCGCAAATTTTTTGTGATCCTGGGCTTGCATTTAAATGCGCAAGTACTAGACTGCGTTTGTTTTGTGACAAATTACCAAAAAATAATGTTGAAAAATGTAATCGTCGGCACCGTTGCTGCATATGACCCTGATCGAAAAGCCAGTGGGGTGCGTTTTGAAAAGAAAGCCTGATTTTTTTCTGGTTCTTTTGGCCGTGTTTGGTCTTGGGGTGTTACTGACCTTGGTGATGCCGATGAGTCTGTCTCGCTCTGTTGCGGAGCCCCTATCCGCTCTACAGGCAGGGGTTCTCCCGCCGGCAGAGGCAACTACCGAGTAGCACCTGGCCGCGCCGGCGCGCAGACGATATATTCCTGTTCCGTAACTACCGCTTGTAACCGCTTGTCCCAGGGTTCCCGGACAATCGCGTCTACTTGCTGGCAGCTGTGCGCTGCTCCTATTAGCGCCGGCCGATAGAGGCGCCGGCTCACGGCCGGCAAAGCGCGGTCATAATAGCCCCCGCCCATGCCCAGACGATTGCCACGGCGATCGAATCCAACCAGCGGCGCAATCAGCAAATCCAGTTCTGATACTTCTATTTTGGCGGCGGACGCCGGTGGTTCTGCGATCCCAAAGCGATTGCTGTTGAGTCGATCACTGCGTTGGAAACGACGAAACTCCAAGCGGTGGCGGTCGCTGACCACCGGTAAATAAATTTGCTTGCCGGCCCGCCAGGCGGTTGCGATCAGGGGTTGCAAGTCGATCTCGCCGTCGCTGGCCCAATAGGCGGCGATACGTTGGCTGCGCCGGAAGACTGGCAGTTTCGACAAACGCTGACACAGTAGTAATGCGGCCCGCTGTTGTGCCACGCTGCTCAGGCACTGGCGGCGTTGGCGCAGGGTGCTACGGAGTTTGGTTTTGGAGGCGTTGGGCCGGCGAGGGTGAGAGCGTGTCATAGCAATGAAGGGGACCCCGGAGTACCGCTGAGAGCGTTGCCCTTGAACCCGATGGTTCAAGGCGGCGATTGCTGTGCTGCATTAGGCTTCCCGTAGTACGGACCTGCACATCAACAGCAGCGAGCAACCTCCTGGGTTGGTATTATCGGGTAGAGAAAACTGCCCTCTGGCCAATACACCAGGTATCCCGGTGGCATTATAACCAATGCGGGCGGGGGCGGCTAACCGATTTCCGTTTGCCGCAGCGAAAAAATTGCCTCGTCGATTTTGCGCGACAGATCATCGACGGCCTGGTTTGCTGCCGACTCCAGGGCTGGTGCTGCATCGGACTGTTCCGAGGCCAGCAGTAGTTGGTGACTTATATTGAGGGCAGCCATGACGGCAATGCTTTCCAAACCAATGACTTTGCCGGTCTCGCGGATGGAGCGCATCTGCTTGTCCAGATAGGAAGCGGAGACTATCAATTCGGCCTTTTGTTCTTCCGGGCAGGTGACCTGGTACTCTTGGTCGAGGATAGTAACGGTGACAGTTTTAACACTCACTGGCCCTGCTCCATGGCTTTGAGGCGGCCGATAATTGTCTCTACCCGACTCTGGGCTGTCTCATTTTTTGTGACCAGATGGTCGCGCTCCAGGTGCCAGGTTGCGACATCAGCTTTCAGGCTGACGTTTTCCTGATTCAGTTCAGTGCAGAGGCTGATAAGCTCGTCGATCTTCTGCTCTAGGGTCTCGAATTGTGTATCAGGCATGGGAGTACTTGTTATGTTTGTTAAAGTCACCCTACTATAGTTGCCTGCCAACAACAGGTCAATCTAATAAAATGTATGAATATCAACAACCTGCCATGCTTTTCAATAAATGGGTGCAAGTTTAGCCATGGAACATTACTTACCGGAAGAACAGCCGCTGGATTTTGATGACTTTGCCAACCAGTTACTGGAGCAGGGTGCTGAGCAATCGCCCTCTCATCTACACGGTGGGATATGCGGCGTATTGTGCAGTGGCGGCGGCCCGGACGGGCGCTCCCGCGATGCTGAGTATTGCCTAGCGGCAGTGGAGCAAGCGCTGCACCTGGAAATACACGGCGAACTTGCCGGTAGCTGCCTGCGTCTGGCGGCTGTCACCATACAGGCCCTGCAGGATGAGGAGTTCGATTTTCATCCATTTCTGCCCGATGACGAGGAGGAAATTGAGGTGCGGGTGCGCGCCCTGTCAGCTTGGTGTGCGGCGTTTCTGTCTGCTTACGCCATGTCGACAGCGGCACCCGATAGCGCTGTGTTCGCCGAGCAGACCTCGGAGATACTCAAAGACATCAGTGCTATGGCCGAGGTCGCTGTCGATGCTGAGGATACTGCAATAGAACCGGATGAAGAAGAGTCGGAGAACCACTTTTTTGAACTCACCGAATACCTGCGTTTTGCCACCCTTAACCTGTTTATGGAACTGCTTGACAAAGAGGAGACCGCCGGGCAATGAAGGCAATGGAGTACGACGTGCTGATTGTTGGTGGTGGCATGGTTGGCATCAGTGCTGCGCTGTGCCTGCGACGGCGCTTGGCTTGCAAAATGTTACTGGCTGAAGGATTTCCATTGCCAGACAGGGAGCCGGACTTCCAGTCCAGCTATAGCCCCTCCTTTGATGCCCGTGCTACGGCCTTGTCCTACAGCAGTTGCCTGATCTACCGGGAGCTTGAAATCTGGGACGAACTGGTCCAGTGGGCCAGTACCATTGCGCAGGTGCACGTCTCCGAACGGGGCCGGTTTGGCAGTACCCTGATGCGCGCGGCGGACTACGATTGGCCGGCGCTGGGATACGTGGTTGAAAATACCTGGTTGGGAAATGTGCTGGTACAGGCGCTACACCGGACCGACGTGCAGACACTGAGCCCGGCGCGTGTTTTATCCGCCAGTGTTGAAACAGACCGGGTATGTGTCAACTTTGAAAACGGCGAGCGTGTCTATACGCAGTTATTACTGGTGGCCGATGGTGCCAATTCGGCGCTGCGTGAATCACTGGGAGTGGCGGTGTTGGAGCAGGATTATTCCCAGCATGCCCTGATCGCCAATATTGCTCACGCCCTGGAACATCGAGGTTGCGCCTACGAACGGTTTACCGTACAGGGGCCGCTGGCCCTGTTGCCGCTGCCGGCCAGCCCGGCTGAGGGCCAGCGCAGCGCCCTGGTTTGGAGCTTGTCAGAACAGCAAGCACAGACACTACAGCACTGTCCGGAGGCCGAGTTTCTGGCGACCCTGCAGGACCGTTTTGGATATCGCCTGGGGCGCTTGCAGCGTGTTGGCGACCGGCACAGCTATCCGCTAACCCTGACAGAAGCACAGGAGCAGGTGCGCCGTGGGGTGGTAATTATGGGTAATGCGGCCCATTCCTTGCATCCGGTGGCGGGACAGGGATTTAACCTGGCCCTGCGGGATATAGCCCGGCTTGGAGCGGTGCTGGCCGAGGCGAAGACGCAAGGTGCTGCGCTGGGTGCGCTGTCGGTGCTACAACAATATATCACCCGGCAAACCGGTGATCAGCAGCGCACTAAACAGTTCAGTGATCGCTTGCCAGAGCTGTTTATGCGACGGGACCCGGTACTGGCATTACTGCGTGATATCGGCCTGTTCGCGCTGGATGTAAGCCCTGCCCTGAAGCGGGAGTTTGTACGCCAGACAGCAGGAGTGGCGGTCAGTGCGGGGTATAGAAATGTCCAGCCCTGACTTTGATGTGCTGGTGGTTGGTGCCGGTATCGCCGGTGGCGCACTGGTTCGCAGCCTGTTTGGCGCCGACTTGCGCATAGCCCTGATCGAGGCCAACCCCATTGCCGGTGAATTACCAAAGTGCCGTAGTGGAGTTGCCGGCTTTGATAGCCGGGTCAGTGCCATTACACCGACATCTGCCAATTTGCTCAGTGCACTGGGGGTGTGGCAGCAGGTGCGTGAGCATCGGGTATGTCCCTATCAGCATATGCGGGTGTGGGATGCCGAGGGTACCGGCAGCATTAAATTCGATGCGGCTGAACTGGATGTTCCGGCCTTGGGCCACATTGTAGAAAATCGATTGTTGACCGCCGCCTTGATGCAGGACATTGAGCAGGCTGACCAGGTCAGGCTATTCAATCCTGCCCGTGTGCGAGGTCTGCGCCATGATGAGTTGCAACACCCGATCCTGGAGTTGGAGGACGGCCGGGAAATATCCGGCTATCTGCTGGTGGCCGCCGATGGCGCGCTTTCGCGAATTCGTGAACTGGCGAATTACCGCACTCGCGAATGGGACTATGGCCATCACGCGCTGGTCGCTACGGTACAGACCGAACAGTTCCACCAGGCAACCGCCTACCAGCGGTTTTTGGAAACCGGCCCACTGGCCTTTTTGCCGCTGCCGAGCCAGGGCGATGCGCATTTCTGCTCCATCGTCTGGTCCTGCGAGGCCGCTGTGGCTGCGCAGAAGCTGGAGTACGGCGATGAACAGTTTTGTGATGATATTGCGGCAGCGCTGGAGTACGGGCTGGGAGCCGTGCCGGCGGTATCACCGCGCTTCTCTTACCCTTTGCGGCAGCGTCACGCGCGCGACTATGTGCAGCCCGGCATCGCCCTGATCGGCGATGCGGCTCACACCATTCACCCCCTGGCGGGGCAGGGTATAAACCTGGGCTTGCAGGATGTAGCGGTATTGGCAGAGGAGATTCTCGCTGCGCAGAATCGCGGCATCAATCCCGGCGAGTTGGTGATACTGCAGCGCTATCAACGGCGACGTAAAAGTGAAAACCTGCTGATGATGGCAGCCATGGATGGCTTCAAACGGTTGTTTGGGCAGCGGCAACTGCCACTGCGGTGGTTGCGCAATGCCGGTATGCGGCTGGTGGATCAGTCTGGACCGGTTAAGGCTCAGCTGATGCGGCACGCCATGGGAATTCGCTGAGCAGCGCATTGTTTTTCAGGATTGGCAGGGTAGAATGTGCCGCCCACCCAGATCGCATGAACAGCAGATGGCGTGCATAACAGATCTGCCGAATAGACGAGGAATTCGAACATGAGCCTTACCCCAACTGAACTCAAATACGCCCGTAGCCACGAGTGGGCGCGCCTGGAAGATGATGGCACCGTGACCGTTGGAATATCCGCGCATGCGCAGGACGCGCTGGGCGATGTTGTTTTCGTCGAGCTGCCAGACGTGGGCACCGCTTTTGCGGCTGGCGACGATGCCGGGGTGGTCGAGTCGGTAAAGGCGGCCTCGGATGTATACGCTCCCATCGGCGGTGCAGTTGTAGCCATTAATGAGCAGCTGGAAGACAGTCCGGAGACAGTGAACTCCGATCCCTATACTGAAGGCTGGTTTTACCGGCTCCAGCCCAGTGATGCAAGCGAACTCGAAAACCTGTTGTCGGCTGAAGACTACGAAGTACGATGTGCTGAAGAAGACTGAACTGAGGCTGCGCAAGGGCGCTGACCGGCGTCTGCGTGCCGGACACTGTTGGGTCTACAGTAATGAAATCGACACCAGCTGCGTCCCACTCTCCGCATTTACCGCCGGTGATATTGTCACGCTACTGTCCAGTTCCGGAGATGCGCTGGGTTCAGCGTACATGGAGCCTCAATCGCTTATTTGTGCGCGCATGTTTTCGCGCCAGGCCGCGGCCCAGTTCGATCAACGGCTCTGTCAGCAGAACGTTGCCGCGGCGCTAGCCCTGCGGCAGCGGTTTTTTGAGCATCCCTATTATCGCTTGATCTATGGAGACAGCGATGGCTTGTCCGGCGTTGTGGTAGATCGTTTTGGCGATTACCTGGTGTTGCAACTCAACACGGCCGGCATTGAGCGCTACCGGGCAGCGTTGGTACAGGCACTGGTGGAATGCCTAAAACCCGCCGGTATTCTGCTGCGCTCGGATAGCCGCGCGCGGCGCGACCAGGGCTTGCCGGACCGGGTTGAAGTGGTGCACGGTCAGGTGCCGGATATGGTGCCGCTGGTTGAGAATGGAGTGCAGTTTGAGGCGCCCTTGAAGAGCGGCCAGAAAACCGGCTGGTTTTATGATCACCGCCGCAACAGGTTGCGCTTGCAGTCTCTCAGTCGCGGCCGTCGCGTACTCGATGTCTACAGCTACATGGGCGGATGGGGAGTGCAGGCTGCGGTGGCGGGTGCTGCACAGGTGTGCTGTGTTGACAGTTCTGAGCCGGCCCTGGCCGGTGTGGCACACAATGCCGAACTGAACGGAGTACAAGACCGGGTAAGCACATTGACCGGGCGGGCAGATCAGGTAATGGGCGGGCTCCGCGATGGTGGCGAGCGCTTTGATATCGTGGTGCTGGACCCGCCGGCGTTTATTCCCCGTCGTCGTGACCTGGGTAAAGGACGCAAGGCCTATCGGCGTATTAATGAACTGGCCATGGGCTTGTTAAATCCGGGCGGGGTGTTGGTATCGGCGTCCTGTTCCATGCATCTGACAGAAGCAGATCTGCTGGAGTTGATGGCTGCCGCCGGGCAGCGCAGCAACTGTACCGTGCAAGTTACCGAACTGGGAGGCCAGGCCGCCGATCACCCCATTCATCCGGCCATTGCCGCAACCCGCTACCTCAAGGCGGCCTTTGCGGTCATCAATCCCGCAGGCTGATTATTGCCCATCCAGCCGCGCACGCCGCCGCTCGCAACTTGTCATCGGGATCTACCGCAATGGGTCGTTCCACTGCTCGTAACAATGGTAAATCGTTGTGGGAGTCAGAATAAAACCAGCTACCCGCAAGATTGCCACCGGTCTCTGCCAACCACTGCTGCAAGCGGGTGACTTTACCGGCGCCGTAACTTGGCAGGCCGACAGGATTGCCGGTATAGCGGCCATCGACAATCTCTACATCACAGGCGAGCAGGTCGGCTACACCCAGGCGGGTTGCAATGGGCTCCGTGATAAAGCGGTTGGTGGCGGTAACAATCAGCAAGTGGTCGCCACAGCGCCGGTGGTGATCCAGCAGGTCAGCGGCCGCAGGCAATAGCATGGGCTCAATTTTGGCAGCCATAAATTGTCGGTGCCATTGATCGGCCGTAGCCCTGTCCTGATTGGCCAATGGCGCCAGCGCATGGCGCAGATAGGCATCGATATCCAGCGCGCCTGCCAGGTAGTCCCGGTAGAAGTTGTCGTTGCGGCGGCCAAACTCGACCGGGTCGACAATACCGATTTCGCAGGCAAACTCCCCCCAGGCATGGTCGCTGTCGCCGCTCAGGAGTGTATTGTCGAGATCAAAAATGGCCAGCGCCATAGCGGGTTCCTTTAGCAGAGGGCGCCCAGCATAGCCAGTTACCGTAGTTGGGTAAATGCTGGGGTAAATTGCTCAGTGACGGAAAAGTGTGGAACAATACACGGCTCTCCAGGCGCAAACGGCAGGTGGCAACTAAAGTGGTAGATGCAGATGGTTTTCGTCCCAACGTAGGAATAATCCTCGCCAATGATCAGGGGCGAGTGTTGTGGGCGCGGCGTGTACGCCAGGACTCCTGGCAATTTCCCCAGGGTGGCATTGACGAGGGAGAGTCACCCGAGCAGGCCCTGTACCGGGAATTGCACGAAGAAGTTGGGCTGCAACCGGAGGCTGTCAAGGTAGTGGCCTGTACCGGCAGTTGGCTGCGCTATCGCCTGCCCGAGCGTTACCTTCGCAGGGGCCGGCAACCGCTTTGCATCGGCCAGAAACAAAAATGGTTTCTGCTGCAAATGTTGGCCGACGACGCAGCGGTGAGAGTCGACGGCGGCACCAACGCGGAATTTGATCACTGGCGCTGGGTTAACTACTGGTATCCACTGAGCCAGGTCATCGCTTTCAAGCGGGAAGTGTATCGCAGTGCGCTGCGAGAGCTGGCCACCCCGCTGGGCAAAATCGGGCCGCTTCGGTCCGTGGAGCACTAGCCATCATGTTGGAGATACTGCGCGCCATTGTTCAGGAGGTCAACACAGCCACTGATTTGCCGGCGGCCCTGGATATTATTGTGCGCCGCGTGCGCGATGCCATGGGCACCCAGGTTTGCACCGTGTATATGCGTGACGTGGACACCGATCGGTTTGTGTTTCAGGCAACTGACGGACTCAACCGGGACAGGATAGGTACCGTCAGCCTGGCCGCCGGCGAGGGCCTGGTGGGTCTGGTCGCCGAGCGCGAGGAGCCACTGAACCTTGAAGAGGCCCGCTCTCACCCCAGTTTTCGACTCCTGCCCGGCATTGGTGAGGAACCCTACAGCGCCTTTCTGGGGGTGCCCATCATCCACCACCGCGAGGTGTTGGGGGTGTTGGTTGTACAGCAGATGGACAGGCGTTGTTTCGATGAAAGTGAAGAAGCGTTCCTGGTTACCATGTCAGCACAGTTGGCCGGAGTTATTGCCCATGCGCGGGCAAGCGGAGCGATACAACTGGAACAGGATGACAGTGGCAGTACCCGCGTTCGGGGTATTGCCGGCGCACCCGGTATTGCCATTGGGCGGGTTGCCGTGGTGTCACCGGTGGCCGATCTCTATGCTGTCCCACAGCACAAAACCAGTGACCGATTGGCTGAACTTAGGGCCTTCAAAAAGGCGCTGCTAGCGGTGCGCGGTGATATTGAACTGGTGGCCCGCCAGCTTAGCAGCCAGTTAAATCCGGAAGATCATGCCCTGTTCGACGTCTACCTGCGTATTCTCGATGACGCTACCATCGGCGCCGAGGTGGCTTCTCGAATCAAGGGTGGCGAGTGGGCCCAGGGCGCGTTAAGCCAGGTCATGATCGAGCATATCCAGCACTTTGAGCGCATGGAACAGAGCTACCTGCGCGAGCGGGCTGTGGATGTAAAGGACCTGGGCACCCGGGTGCTGGCTTATTTGCAGGCCGCTGACAAAGACGTCAGGGAGTACGCGCCTGCCACTATTCTTGTGGGCGAAGAATTAACGGCTACTGTGCTGGGTGAGATACCCCGGCAAAATTTGGCCGGAATTATTTCCGTGCGCGGTTCGGGCAACTCACATGTGGCAATTCTCGCCAGGGCGATGGGTGTGCCGACAGTGATGGGGGCGGTAGATCTACCCTATACCAAGTTGTACGGTCACGAACTGATCATAGACGGCTATAACGGCGTGGTTCACCTGAACCCGGGCACAGAGTTAAGACGTCGTTTCGAGGCAATGCTGGCACAAGATGCGGTACTGTCGGCGGATCTCGAATCCCTGTGTGATGAGCCCTGTGAAACCACCGATGGCAAGCGCCTGCCCCTGTGGGTGAACACCGGGTTGATGGCCGACGTGGCACGTTCGCTGGATCAGGGTGCGGAAGGTGTTGGCCTGTACCGCACCGAGGTGCCATTCCTGTTGCGCGAGCGATTTCCCAGTGAGGAAGAGCAGCGGCAGATTTATCGACGCCAAATCGAAGCCTTTGCACCCAAGCCGGTAACTATGCGTACCCTGGATATCGGTGGTGACAAATCCCTGCCTTATTTCCCCATTGAAGAAGAGAACCCATTTTTGGGTTGGCGCGGCATCCGCGTCACTCTGGATCACCCGGAGATTTTCCTGGTGCAGGTACGGGCCATGCTCAAAGCCAGCGAGGGCTTCGACAACCTCCGCATCATGTTGCCTATGGTGAGCAACATTGGCGAGTTGGAGGAGGCCAAGGAGTTTATCCATCGGGCCCACCGTGAATTGTGCGAAGAAGGCTTCGATATCAAACTGCCCCCCATCGGGGTGATGGTGGAGGTGCCGGCCGCGGTATACCAGGCATCGGCGCTGGCCGCCCAGTCAGATTTTTTGTCGGTGGGGTCTAATGATCTCACTCAGTATTTACTGGCGGTAGACCGCAATAACGCCCGCGTGGCAGATTTGTATCACGCCTACCATCCGGCGGTATTGCGGGCCTTACAGGATGTTGCCAATGCAGCCCGGAGGGCGGGTAAGCCGGTGGGTATTTGCGGTGAACTGGCGGGTGATCCGGGCGCGGCAATTCTGCTGCTGGCGATGGGTTACGATGTACTGTCGATGAACGCCACCAACCTCAACAAAGTGAAAAAGGTGCTGAGCAATCTCAGTTGCGCCGAGGCAGATGCTCTTTTGCAGCAGGTAATGGAGTTGGAGAAGTCAGAGGAGATATTGCACTGTCTGGAGCAATTCCTGGTTGGTAAGGGTATGGGCAATTTTATTCATGCCCGCCTGGACTGAATTGCCGGCGCCGTTCCAGAGTCTTGTCTCCGGCGGCGTCAAAACTGCTCTCTAACCAGTCACCGCAGCCACTGCTGTCCAGCCACAGCGACGTGGTAGCCCGGGTACCGTACTCCGGGCTGACGATAAACGGCGCCGATAGTAATTTCTCAAATTCCAGATCGATGCCGGTGTTCGGTAGCTGGTGCTCGGCGACCTGCACGCGAGAGCTGACCACGGTCTGCAATCTGCGGTGATCTATTTTTCCCTGATTGTGTTTGCGCATTTCTGAGCTGGCCAGTACCTGCTTGGGCCAGGCACTGGCCAGCAGGGCATTGCTGAGACTGTAAATTCCCGGCCCCAGTTGTTGTACTTCCCCTTCGATATTGGAGAGATACCACAGCCGTTTGCTGTCACCCACAATCAGGTTGAAGCCTGCATATGTACCGGCCTGTGCCGCGATGGATTCGAGATAGTGGGCGGCGTGCATATCGCCAAGCAGAAAATCCAAAGTCAGAAATCCGCGCGAGCGGGGTTGAGCCGGGGTGGATGGAGGGTTGCGGTGGTTGGTGATTGCCGCGAAGCGGCCGGTGCGGGTGATACCCATCCAGGTGCCGCCGGCTTGCAGGTCCCTACCGGCCAGTAGCTGCGGGTGCTCATCCCAGAATTGTGCGCCGGCGGTGGGACGCCGATGGTATTCATCGCGGTTGGCGGCTACCAGCAGGGGGTAGTCAGGATGCGATTGGTAGGCAATAGATATCAGGCACATCGGTTGATTTGTGTGAGTGAGGATTGTGAAAGCGTTGGCGCCGGCAGATAATACACCCATTCACCAGCGCGAGGATTGCCGATTTCACAATGCTTCCATATCCCCGGATTGATCCCGTAGCGGTAGCGTTAGGACCGGTTAAGGTGCACTGGTACGGCCTCACGTACCTGGTCGGGCTGGCGTTTGCCTGGTGGTTGGCGAGCCGGCGGGCCAGCCGTCCCGGTGCCGTAATAAATCGTGCGCAGGTTGATGACATGATTTTTTTCTCCGCTATGGGGGTGGTGCTGGGTGGCAGGCTGGGCTACCTGCTGTTCTACGGGCTGGGACGCCTGGCCGAAGACCCGTTGTGGGCGCTGCGCGTCTGGGAGGGCGGAATGTCATTTCATGGCGGTGCACTCGGGGTAATATTTGCCAACTGGATATATGCTCGCAAGCATCATCTCAACTACGCCGACCTGCTGGATTTTGTGGCGCCACTGGTGCCAATTGGCCTCGGGCTTGGGCGACTGGGTAACTTTATAGGCCAGGAATTGTGGGGCCGTCCCAGCAATGTGCCTTGGGCCATGGTGTTTCCCAACGATCCGCTGCTGCTGCCGCGTCATCCCAGTCAGCTTTACCAGGCGGCGTTGGAAGGCTTGTTGCTGGGTGCTGTCCTGCTGTGGTTTTCCAGCAAGCCGCGTCCTCGCCTCGCGGTGGGCGGTTTGTTTGTGATGGGTTATGGCTGCCAGCGCTTCGTGGTTGAATTCTTCCGCCAACCGGATGCGCATATTGGCTTCGATATGTTTGGCTGGCTGACGCGCGGGCAATTACTCTCTGCGGTGATGATAGCTTGCGGATTTTACTTGATATACAACGCCTATAGCCGTGGTCCTGCGGCCCGGCACTGACTCGGCGACCAAAACATGCAGCAATATCTCGACCTTATTTCTCACATTCTGGAAACAGGCACTGCTAAGCCTGATCGTACCGGTACCGGCACGCGCAGTGTTTTCGGCTACCAAATGCGCTTTGACCTGGCCGACGGATTTCCCATGCTCACCACCAAGAAGCTGCACTTGCGCTCTATTATTTACGAGTTGCTGTGGTTTTTGAGCGGAGACACCAATATCGCCTATCTGCAGGAACACGGTGTTCGCATCTGGGATGAGTGGGCTGACGAAAATGGCGACCTGGGACCGGTGTACGGTCACCAGTGGCGCTGCTGGCCTACCCCTGCTGGTGGAACTATTGACCAGGTGGGCAAGCTGGTGGAGCAGATTCGCTCCAATCCGGACTCGCGGCGCCTGATTGTCAGTGCCTGGAATGTGGCGGAAGTGGACAATATGGCATTGCCACCCTGCCACAGCCTGTTTCAGTTCTATGTGGCCGAGGGCCAGCTATCCTGCCAGTTGTACCAGCGCAGCGCCGATGTGTTTCTGGGCGTGCCTTTCAATATTGCCTCGTATGCGTTGTTGACCCTGATGATAGCTCAGGTCTGTGGTTTGCGACCCGGAGACTTTGTGCATACCTTTGGTGACGCGCATCTCTATAGCAACCACTTTGAGCAGGCCCGCCTGCAACTGCAGCGCCGCCCCGGCGCACTGCCTGACATGCACATCAATCCCTCCATTACGGATCTGTTCGGCTTCAGCTTCGAGGATTTTGAGCTTGGGGATTACCAGCCGCAGGCCCATATTTCAGCGCCCATTGCGGTATGAGGCTGGCGCTGATTGCGGCCGTTGCAGAGAACGGCATTGTTGGACGTGACAACAGGTTGCCCTGGCATCTGCCCGAAGACCTCAAGTATTTCAAGCGCACCACTGTGGGCAAGCCGGTGGTAATGGGGCGCAAAACCTGGGATTCCATCGGCAGGCCCCTGCCCGGGCGCACCAATATTGTAATTAGTCGCCAGTCGAACTTGCGTCTTGAAGGTGTCAGCGTGGTTGCGGATCTGCCCGCTGCGCTGCGCCTGGCGGAGGGTATAGCCGGCAGAGAAGGCAGTGATGAATTGATGGTCATCGGGGGGTCGGAGATCCATGCGCTGGCCCTGCCCATGGCGCAGCGTCTGTATCTTACCGAGGTGCATGCTCAGGTAGCCGGGGATGCCTTCTTCCCGGCCTGGAATCGCCACGAGTGGGAGGAGTCTTCGCGCCGGCGCCACAGCGCCGACGATACAAATCCCTATGACTATAGTTTTGTAATTTACAATCGAAAATAATTTTTGCGTGGCGGCAATGTGACGGACTGTTACCTTGGGAGCGAAAGAGAAGACAAAGTGTAACCTTTCTACTCAAGAGATCAGAATCACCAGTCACTGCCCAGCCTTTTTTTGCTTAATTATCGGTAATGTTATTAAATTGCCGTCCCTTGTTTTACCGACTCGATATTTTCCACTATATATATAAGTAGCAGGGGTCGTCATAAACGACTCGGTTACAATCAGTTGTTGGATATAGGAAACACGCATCCATGAAAAAACATCGAATGAATAAGCCCTGGATCGCTGCTCTATTGGCGTTTAGCTACCTGTTGGGTGCTGGCTCCATGTCGCAGGCCGATGAAACGCTGCAGGCCATCCTTAAGGTTGGCGCGGATAAAAACGTTGCAGCAGCCAAGTCACAGGTCAAGATAGATAAGCTGGCCGAACAGACCCGCTCCCTATTGGCCGACTACAAGACTGTCAGCAAACAAATTGACGGCCTCAAGGTCTACAATACACGCCTGCAAAGGCAGATCGACAACCAGATTCGCCGCATCGGTTATATCGAAGAATCGATTTCGCAGGTGACGGTGATACAGCGTCAGATGACGCCACTGGTCATCCGCATGATCGACGGGCTGGAGCAGTTCGTTGATCTGGATGTGCCTTTCCATATTGACGAGCGCCGCCAGCGGGTTGCATTCCTGCGCAGCAATGTGGATCGCAGCGACGTGAGTATCGCCGAAAAATTCCGCCAGGTGCTGGAGGCGTACAAGATCGAGAATGAATACGGACGCAAAATCGATGCCTACAAAGGTTCGGTGGAAATTGGCGGCGCCGAGCGCGACGTGAACTTTTTCCGCGTTGGCCGGATTGCTCTACTCTATCAAACAACAGATACGGAAATTTCCGGTGCCTGGGACCAGGCTAGCCGCAGCTGGGTTCAACTGGACAGCGGCGAATACCGCAATGCCATCATGAAGGGCTTGCGCATCGCCCGGAAGGAGGCGTCCATTGACTTGATGAATTTACCGATTGCCGCGCCGGAGGCTGCCAAGTAATGAAATATAAAATGCTAAAAGTCGCCGCCTTCACTGTCGGCGCAATTATGACTCTGGGAACAGCAACTGTGAGTGCCCAGCAGGACGCTACATCACTGGATGAACTGCTGGGCTTCGTCAAGCAGGGCCAGACTTCGGAAGTCAAGGAAAACAAGGCCCGCGAGCAGCACTTCACGGCGGCGAAAGCTGACCAGCAGCGCATGCTTGATGAAGCCAAGGCCGAGCGCAAGCGTCAGGAGCAAATCTCTGCTCGCCTGGAGAAGAAATTCGAAAACAATGAACTGTTGATCACCGACAAGCAGAAGCAATTGAAAGAGCGCCTCGGTACCCTCGCTGAACTGTTTGGTCATTTGACCTCGGCTGCCGGCGATGCGGCCACTAACTTCAAGTCTTCTCTGAGCAGTACCCAATACCCTGGCCGCGAAGTGTTCTTCGAAGAACTGATTGAGAAGATGAGTGGCAGTGACCAACTGCCCAGCATCGAGGAAATCGAGAGAGTGTGGTATGAGCTCGCCCGGGAAGCTGCAGAGTCTGGTCGCATCGTCTCATTCGATGCCGAATTGTCGCGTCCCAATGGCGACAAGGTTACGCAGAAAGTTGTACGGATAGGTGCCTGGAACATTGTCTCTGAAGAGGGCAAGTACCTGCAGTTTGTGCCCGAAAAGGGCTCGCTGGAAGAACTGTCTCGTCAGCCCGGTGGCCCCATAATGGGCTGGGCGCGCGACCTGGTTGCTGCTACTGGCGGCATGCACAAGTTTGGTGTTGACCCGACCGGTCCTACCGGTGGCTCCTACCTGGCGGCGTTGATCAACAGCCCCACGCTGGAAGAACGCTGGCACCAGGGCCGCGAAATTGGCTATGCCATTACCGTGGTTGGTGTGATTGGATTCATGATCGCGATCTGGCGCCTGATAGTGCTGTCCCTGATGAGTTCCAAGGTGAGTGCTCAGCTCAAGAACAGCACTGCCAACCCCAACAACCCACTGGGTCGGGTGCTCAAGGTACACCAGGACAATCCGGGTATGGACACGGAAACCCTGGAGTTGAAGCTGGAGGAAGCCATTCTCAAGGAAACTCCGGGCATCGAGAACTCCCTCACCCTGCTCAAGATCATATCGGCGATCGCACCGTTGATGGGGCTGTTGGGTACGGTGACGGGTATGATCGTGACCTTCCAGGCTATCACTATCTTTGGTGCGGGTGATCCCAAGGCCATGGCCGGTGGTATTTCCGGTGCCTTGGTTACCACGGTGTTGGGTCTACTGGTTGCCATCCCAACTGTCTTGTTGCACACGATTGTGAACGGTCGCGCCCAGCGCATCATTCACATCCTCAATGAGCAGTCTACCGGGATGATTGCCGAGCACACCGAAGCGAGCCTGGGTAAGTAACGTGTATTGGCTAGACAATGCCTACGAGGCCGTCTCCCGCTTTATGGCTACGGGCGGGGACGTTCTCTGGATGATTGCGGTTCTCCTGTTTGTGATGTGGGTGCTGATCTTTGAGCGCGTCTACTATTTTTACACGGGCTGGCGCAGCGACGCCGGTATGGCAATCGCCAACTGGGAGGCGCGTCCCGAGCGCAAATCCTGGGAGGCGCACCAGATACGCCGCATGCTCATTGCACAGCAAAAAGAGAACATCAATACTTTCCTCCCGGTCATCAAAACACTGGTTGCCCTGTGTCCCCTGTTGGGACTACTGGGCACTGTAACGGGGATGATCGAGGTGTTTAATATTATGGCAGTAACAGGTGGTGGCGACGCCAAATCCATGGCTGGTGGTGTGTCGCGGGCAACAGTTCCCACGATGGCGGGCATGGTTGCCGCGATATCAGGGGTATTTGCCAATACCTATGTCACCCGTAAAGCCGCTCGAGAAAGTCAATTTCTCGAAGACAACTTAACTACAGATCACTAAGAGGCGAATCATGCGCGGAAGAAAGCAACAAGCTGCCGATGACGAAGCCCAGATCGACTTGACACCCATGCTGGACGTGGTGTTTATCATGTTGATCTTCTTCATCGTTACCGCTTCCTTTATCAAGGAAGCAGGAATAGAAGTAAACCGTCCAGAAGCATCGACGTCTAATCCCAAAGATAACGTCAATATCCTCATCGCTGTCACCGGCACTGATGAGGTATGGATGGCTGGGCGTCGTATCGACGTGCGGGCCGTGCGGGCCAACGTGGAAAGACTTCACGCGGAAAACCCCAAAGGGGCGGTGGTTATCCAGGCTGACAATCTTTCTACAACTCAAACAGTTGTGAAAGTGCTGGATGCGTCTCGCGCGGCGGGCGTAATGGACGTATCACTGGCAACGGAAGATGACTAATACGTTATGAGACGCAATGCGACAAGATTGGTTATCGGTGCTGTTCTGGCCGCGCCAGTCGCCGGTGGGTTGTTCTTCATCATGCAGTATATGATTGCCACGGCAACGCCCGATATCGACGACAAGAAGCAGCGCAAGTTGGCCGATATCCACATGCCAGAGCGGCAGATTGAAACCAATCTCGCCGAGGCCAAACCGGACAAGCCAGACGAGCCCGAAGAGCCGCCGCCAGATCTCTCTACTCCTGATCTGGTGATGGATATGAACCTGGACGCGATCAATATGGCGCCGGCGGCCACCATGGAAGTATCTATAGCCGGTACCGGTGGCATGAGCGCATCTGACGGGGAGTACTTGCCGATTGTGAAAGTTGCTCCCATCTACCCGCGCCGCGCCCAGTCGCGGGGCATTGAGGGCTATTGCATCATCGAGTATACGGTTACCAAAAGTGGCTCTATCAAAGATCCGCAGGCAATCGATTGTCTACCCAAGGGCATGTTTGAGCGCGCCTCTCTGAAGGCGTCATTGAAGTTTAAGTACAAGCCTCGGGTGGTTGATGGTGAGGCAATTGCAGTGGCGGGTGTGCAGAACAAGTTCACCTACGAACTGGAAAAGTAATCGGTTAGCGCTTTATGAATACATTTAAAATATGCGAGTCGGTAAGTGGCAGGTGGTTGCGCGGAGCTTTATTGGCGCTACCCCTGTGTGCGTTGCAGATTGCAGTAAGTCAGGTCGCCGTTGAGCATGGATTGAGTACATCCAGTGCCGTCATGGCCGCCGAGGAAACAGAGAAGAAACAGCAGGAAACCCGTCGTACCCCGGCTTTGCGCAACAAGGTATACGAGCGGCTGGCGGAGGCCCAGGTATTTATCGAGAACAGGCAATACACCGAAGCCATTGAAGCCCTCAAGGATATGGAGTCTGAGTCCAGCAAGAAGCGCAAGCTGAATTCCTACGAATTGGCCAACCTCTACAACCTGTTTGCGTTTGTTTACTACTCCCAGGAAGATTACAAAAGCGCGCTGCGCGCCTATGAAAATGTAGTTAAGCAGCCCGATATTCCGCTGGCGATGGAGATCAACACCCGTTACACCGTGGCGCAGCTGTATTTCGTTATGGAAGAGTGGCAGAACGGCATCAATGCACTAAAGCAATGGTTCGAGGTGGCTGATGCGCCCAGTGCGCAGGCTTATATTCTGTTGGGACAGGGTTACTACCAGCTCAAGGACTACGACCTTGCTTTGGAGAACACGCTGATTGCCATGCAACTGTACCGGGACAAGGGCAAGTTGCCCAAGGAGCAGTGGTATAGCCTGGCTCGCTTCCTCTATTTCGAGAAGGACGACCTGCCCAATACTATTGCCATGCTCGAAGAGATGCTGGTGCACTATCCCAAGAAGCAGTACTGGGTACAACTGTCGCACATGTATGGCGAGGTCAAGAAAGAGAAAAAGCAACTGGCGACTATGGAAACTGCTTATGTGCAAGACATGCTGGATAAGGATAGGGAGCAGATCACCATGGCCTATCTTTACCTCAATGCCGAGGTTCCGTACAAGGCAGCGCGAGTTCTGGAGAAGGGTATTGCCAACAAGTCCGTAGAGGACAGTTCCAAGACCCTGGAAATTCTGGGTAATTCCTGGCGCCAGGCGCAGGAAATCAAAAAATCTATCCCGGCCATGGCTGAAGCCGCCGACAAGTCCGACAAAGGCGAACTCTACTGCCGTTTGGGCAACGTCTACCTGGATAATGACCAGTTCAAGAATACCATCAAGGCGAATAGGGAAGGTTTGAAGCGCGGCGGTGTGAAACGCCCGGATAATTGTAATTTGATCCTCGGTATGGCCTACTTCAACACCAAGCAATACAGCAGCGCCCGCAAGGCTTTTGTAAAAGCCGGTAAGGACAAGAGATCGAAGAAGTACGCAGATCAATGGATCAGGTATATGGATACCGAGATTGAGCGGCAGAGGCGACTTGAAGAAGGCGTCTAGATCTCCCCACCGATAAAAAGGAGCGCGTGGCGCTCTTTTTTTTTGGAGGCGGTAATGAAAAAGATTAGGAACGAAGCTGAATTAGTGCGCGAAGCATTGCGTGTTGGCGACGTGTATGCAAAAAAGCGCGGCGTGGGTGCTTTTGAAGATACCGATTCCTCGCACGATAAAATTACTTACCTCTATCGCCTGCTGGTGCACGATAAACTGGTCCATCCATTGGCTAAAGATCAGATCAACGATCCCAACATGAAGCACAAACTGGCGCTGTGGATTTCGCGCCAACTACCGACCGATCATCCGCTGTTGAAGTAGATATAGGGTCAGCGTAAAAACTCCGCTGGGATCTGGCTGTGACTAAAAATTCTCGGGGGAGTTTTTACTCTGACCCCGGACCTTGCAGGTCCTACGGAACCGGCAGAACCTTCATGATATTGGTGTTGCCGCGTCTACCCATGACCATGCCCTTGGTCAGGATGATCTCGTCACCCGTTTGCAGATAGCCGCTACTTTTTATGTACTCAATGGCCCTGGCGTCTACCTCATCGGGGTCGAAGGCTGTCGCATCAAAATATAAGGGCACCACGCCCCTGCACAAACACAGGCGCTGCAAGGTCTCCTGGTTGTGACTCAGCGCAAATATGGGCCGACCTGAACTGAGCCGGGACATTAACAACGGCGTTGTGCCGGACTCTGTCAGGCAGGCGATACCGCGTACACTGCTGTGATGATTGGCGGCGTATATGGCTGACATGGCAATGCTTTCCTGGGCGCTACTGAAAGCCCGGTCAATACGGTACCTGGAGGTACGGGTACTGGGGTGCTCTTCCGCACCAATACAGGTATCAGCCATCGCCTTGACCACCGCCAGCGGATAGCTTCCAACGGCGGTTTCCGCTGATAGCATGACTGCATCCGTGCCGTCCAGAACGGCGTTGGCCACGTCGAACACCTCAGCCCGGGTAGGCATGGAACTGTTGATCATCGACTCCATCATCTGGGTTGCAGTAATCACCACACGGTCCATTTTGCGGGCCTGGCTGATGAGCGCTTTCTGGATGCCAATAAGTGACGCATCACCAACTTCCACACCCAGGTCTCCGCGCGCGACCATCACGCCCCAACTGGCCTCGATGATATCGTTGAGCGTGGTCTCGTCGCTCACTACTTCGGCGCGTTCTATCTTGGCGATGATGGCCGGCGCCAGGCCCTGCTCCGCGAGCAAGTCCCGGGTCTGCAATATGTCCTGGGCTGATGAGACGAAGGAGACCGCGACAAAATCCGGCTTTATACGGGACAGGCCCTCAATATCAACCATGTCTTTGCGGGTAAGTGCCGCTGCGGCAAGTCCGCCTCCCAGCCTGTTTATGCCCTTGCGAGAGTCGAGTTGACCGGCCACAGTAACCCGCGTCTCGACACAGGCACCATCCACACTTTCGACCTGTAGACGAATACGTCCGTCGTCCAGTAGCAGGATATCGTCGCGCCTTAGCTGGTTGGGAAGCTCGCTGTACTCCAGGCCCACACCGCGGGCCGTGCCCTCACCGGCGGCGATGTTGAGGTCCAGTGCGAAGCGGTCCCCTTCATTGAGTGCCACGCTGTTATCGCGAAAAACACCGATGCGAATTTTGGGCCCCTGTAGATCGGCGAGTATGCCAACATAGCGCCCCTGCCGGGTGGCTTGCTTGCGAATGCGTTGTGCCACCGCCGCATGTTGCTCGATATCACTGTGGCTGAAATTGAGACGGAATACATCGACGCCCGCGGCGATCAGTTCGGCAATGATTTGCTCCGATTGGCTGGCTGGCCCCACGGTGGCGACAATTTTGGTGCGTCTGGTCATGCTTGTGTATCTGCCGGTACTGGGGTGATTTTCAGGCTACGGCGTGCAAAAGCACTGCCCGGTAGCCGTGAAATATAGTTGTCTGTGAATAGGCTCCGCGCTGTTGGAGCAATTCATGCAACTCTTTGAGACGGTAGCAGGGTACGCCCGCCATAAAATGATGCTCGAGGTGGTAGTTTACATAATTGGGGGCAAAGAACAGGCGCTCCCACCACGTGGGAATAGTGGTGCGGGTATTATTGCGCGGGTCCAGGTCGTACGGGTCCGGCACTGCAGCGTGTTCAGCCACCTGGCGTATGCGCACGATCAACATATGCGTGGTGAGAAAAGCTGTCAGCCAAAGCAGGTAAATCCACGCGCTGAACAGCCAGCCCAGGCATACCGCAAACGCTGCATTGACCAGAATCTGCTGTACAAAGGGGCGTGCATTTTGTCTCTGTTGCGGGTCGGCCGAGAAAATACCGGCCGCACTGCGCAGTACGAAACGCAGCAACCTGTAGCCCGTCTGGCCGCTGAGGTCTCGTATCACTTTGCGCCTGAAGCTCTCCCGGGGCACTGGGTAGGCCTGGTAATTGGGCAGGTCGGGATCCTCGTGGGTGCCGGCGTGCTGGTGGTGCCGGGTGTGACCACGGGCGTAGGCGTGTAAATCCGAGAACACGACGTTGGCGCACAGCAATTGGCCCAAGTTGCGGTTCAGGGTGCGGTTCTCAAAAAATGTGTTGTGGCCGCATTCATGGGTGATGACCGCCAGTCCCAGCTGCCGTCCGGCCAGCAGCGCTATGGCAAGTAGTACGGTGAGCGGGTTGGTCCAGTTGTCCACCATCCAAAATACCGCCAGCAGGGCCATCCAGGTAACCAGGAAGGTGCGCCAGGCCAGCGCATTGTTTTTGCTGGTGAAATAGCGAACCTCTTCGCTACTTAAATATTGTTTCCTTTCCATAACTGAGTATCAGCGCTTGTCTCTCATTTTTTTTCAGGTTTTTAACAACCAGGCCATAAGAACGGTCTATCATACGCTCGATTTCGCCCTGTGGCACATCACCGTCCAGAATTATGGTATTCCAGTGCCGCTTGTTCATGTGGTAGCCCGGCACAACGGCCGTGAAGATGTCTCGCAACATAATCGCTTCATCCGGTTCACACTTGAGATTGGTCCGGGCCTGCCCGTCGTGCTCGACCAGAGTTGCAAACATTTTGGCCTTGATCTTCATGACAGCCACATCGGGGCCAAACGGGAAGTCTTCCCAGGCCTCTGGGTGGCTTAACAGGTATGTTCGGGCTTGCTGATAATTCATAGGCAGGGTCTAATTTAACATTCGTTATTTCCATACGGCAGTGGACCGCGACATCAACCGTGAAAAAAACCATTTATAAACCCCTGGGCTTTCTTTTTTTGGGTCTGGCAGGGCTGGGAATCATTCTACCAATTTTACCCGGCACTCCCTTTTTGCTGCTGTCGGCCTGGTTTTTTGCCCGCTCTTCGGAAAAATGGCATCGCCGCCTGTTAAGCAGTGAGTTGTTCGGACCGCTGCTGCGCAACTGGGAGGAGCAGCATTGCATATCCCGGCGCACCAAGGCCGCGGCGCTTACCGGCATGCTGGTGGCCGGCGGGGCCTCGGTGGTATTTGGCGTTGACGAGACTAGCCTGAGAATTGCCGGTTTGCTGCTGATGGCGGTGGGTAGCGCCACTGTACTGGGCATTAAAACCTGTGAGTGTGAAAATAAATTAGACTAAAGTCTAAATATAGACTAATATCTAAAAATGGTAATCAGGAAGAGCAAGAAGCAAGCTACTGCGCACCGAATCCAGACGGTAGCGGCAGATTTATTCCTGCGCAGGGGTTTCGCTGCAACATCCGTGGAAGACATCGCCGCCGCCGCCGGCATCTCCCGGGCCAGCCTGTTTAATCATTATCGCGGTAAGCCCGCCATTGTGGCGGCACTGGCCGCGGATATGGAACCACGCCTGTTGCAGTTGCTGCGCCACTACCTGGAGAAGCCGCTCTCTACCGCCCAGCGCTTGCAACAATTGTTTGAGTATGCGGCGCGCGTTCTGGCCCAGACCGCGCCATTGACCCGCATACTGTTTGTGCACGGCAGCAACGGCGCGGGTTTTCCCGAGCTGGAAATCGAATTCGACAATTTGATCAGCGCCGGTGTGCAGCAGGGGGATGTGCGTACCGACCTGCCAACCCAGCACTTGGCGGAAATGGTGTACCTGGCATTTGTTGCCAGCCTGCTGGGTTGGTGCCGGCGAGACGATATAGAGCCTGGGCAGGCGCTGGCTGAACGCGCCCGCGGACTGGTTTTGCTGCTACAGCATTAACCCGTTAGCTATCCAGCAATTGCTGCCCGAACTCCTGCAGGCACTGCTGTAAATACTCGTCCGGACTTAGCTCTGGGTGATCCAGCAGTGGCCGATAATCCATGGCCAGACAACAGGCGGAGCATTCATCCACCGCATGACTTTGTGAAAAAGTGGCGTTGGCAGTTTGTCGGGCGACGACAGCGCGGTCGTAGTGCTTGCCTCCGGCTACCTGAGAATCGTGTAGTTTTAATAGCTGGCCTTGCAGGCTTGAATCTGCCGGCAAGGGTAGCTCAACCCGGTATTGTGAAGGCAGCCAGTCCAGTGAGCGCCACACTTCAACGCCGTACACTTGGTTGGGTTGTCGTGCAGCGGGCAGTTGGCGCAGGGCCGCCAGGCAAGCTCTGGCTACCGCCACATGGGTGGCGTGGGCATCGGCGAGGTTGTGCAGGTAAAGTACATCTGGCTGGGACTGTTCAAGCAGGGCAAGCAGTTCTGCAATGATCTGGTCCTGATTGCCGGCGTTTAGTTGCGCACTGCTATAGCCCAACTGAAGCTGTGCTGAGTACCGCCCCAGCTCAGCGGCCTGGCGTTGTTCCTGCCGGCGCTGGGCAATCATTTGCCGGTTGCTGAAATGACTATAGGACCCCGACCTGGGACTACCGGCGCCATCGCTGACAACCACGCCGCTGAACCACCGCTGGTCACTGTCGTGGCATTGCGCGATACCGTGCCAGGCCAGGATTTCGACATCGTCGGCGTGGGCGCCTATGCCCAGGTGGGTAGTGCGCCGCAGGGCCTGCGAGACGCTGCTACCATCGGGTACAAGGATATCGGCGTTGGGGCCATTCAATTGCATAGCAGCAGGATAATCGCTTAATCCGCTGCTGCCAAATACAGTAAGCTGTTGGTCACACAAGAGTTGCGAGGCACGGGCATGATTCATCCACAGCTTGAACAAGACAGCCACTACCTGGGAACGATTGCCTCGGGCAGTGTGTTGTTGCACCGCAACGCGAGTTTGCCCTGGTTTATCCTGGTGCCGGATACGCAATTGGAGGATGTGCTGGACCTGCCTGCAGAGATGCTGGCGCGAGTGATGGCCGATTGCCGGCTGCTGTCCGACTTTATCAAGCGGGAATTGGGATATGCCAAGGTCAATTTTGCCGGTCTCGGCAATGTGGTTCCACAGATGCATTTGCATGTGATCGGCCGTGCTGCGGATGATCCTTGCTGGCCGCAGCCAGTGTGGGGAAACCTGCAACAGGAAAGCGGCTACGATGCCACCACCCTGGCCGATTGGCAGCGCCGGCTCAATGTGAAAATAAAAAACCGGATGACTTGATTGTTGTCAATCGGTGATTTTACTACCTTTTCCCCTCTCGATTTTCCAGTGGAACATTCCCATGAACGAGAACCTGGTCGCTGATAGCAAGCAGCGGCTAAGCTATGAGGCCAACCGCGAGGCACCGCCAGAGGGCAATCCGCGCCTTCTACAATACCTGCAGGCACCGTGGTGCACCGGTGGTCAAGGAGCAGCGCGGTCGGGTCCAGCGCCTGCAATGCCCCTACCACGGCTGGACCAACTCCGGATTGCGACAGGCAACCAGGCGCTCGCCCGGGTAGTCGGGGTGGGTGAACTCAAACAGGTTGCTCTCATCGAACAGTCCCAGTTGCAGTTGCCCCTGATCGATCAAGGCGCGGATAGCGCCACTTTTGAGTGCGGTGATCCAGTCGATCCCTTCCTGCTCACGCAGGGCATCAACCGATTTCTGCGAGATCATGCCCCGGTCCCCGACCATCACCACCCGGGCAAGTCCAAAGTCTTTGTGCAGGCGATTGATCTGCGGCGTCAAGGTCTGCGGGTCCGCCGTATTGCCTTCGTAGACCGACACCGACACCGGACAGCCCCGGCCATCGGTTAACAGGCCGTTTTGACCTGCAGCTTACCCTTCTTGCCATCGCGGCTGTAGCCGCGTTTAGCCAACGGGCAGGTCTGGCCTTCAAAATAACTGGACGACAGGTCGTACAGCACCAGGCTGTTGCTCAAATAAGCCAGTATTTACCGGGTGTTCAGCGGGTTGAGGTGACTACAAGTGGAAAGAACTTCAGTCTAAACCAGCATCAAAAAAAGGGGGCCGACAGGCTCCCTTTTTTTGTACTATATTTTCTCCACCGGTTTGTCGGAGTCATCATGAATTATCACGCCCCCATCTCAGTTGAGGAAGCCTGTGCTTTGCTAGGTGGTACTGAAGGTAGCCGCATTCTTGCCGGTGGCACCGACCTGTTGGTGCAAATGCGCAGTGGCCTCCCACAGCCCGGCAACATTATCGATATCAAGGCCGTCCCGGGTCTGCAGGATGTGGTGCTCACCGACGCGGGCCTGACCATCGGTGCCGCTGCACCGGCCCAGAGTATTACCGAGCGGGATGATATAAAGGCGCTGTATCCCGGCCTGGTAGAAGCCATAGACCTGATCGGTTCAACCCAGGTGCAGGGGCGCTGTTCTGTCGGGGGTAATCTCTGCAATGCCTCACCGGCCGCAGACGTGGTACCGGCGCTAATTGTTAATGCCGCGATTGGTAATATTGTCGGCGCCGCCGGTGAGCGGCAGGTGGCGGTTGAGGACTTTAATACCGGACCGGGAGAGAACTGCCTGGGCGCTGATGAAATCCTGGTGTCACTGTTTGTGCCTGCCCCTGCAGCTCGCACGGCCGACGCTTACCTGCGCTTTATCCCGCGCACGGAAATGGATATTGCTGTGGTCGGCGCCGGGGTTGCCGTGACACTGGATAAAAATGGCAGTTGCATAGCGGCCCGCGTGGCCATAGGTGCCGTCGCTCCGACAGCCCTGTTGGTGCCGGCGGCGGCAGCGGCACTGCTGGGAACATCTCTGGATGATGCCGCGCTGGAGGCGGGGGCAGTTGCGGTCAGCGCTGCGGCCCAACCCATTTCCGATAAACGCGGCAGTGCCGACTACCGACGCAGCGTGGTGGGTGTAATGGCTCGTCGTGCAGCGGCTATTGCACTGAACCGAATCACAGGGGGCGCATAAACATGGCCACACATGTAAAAACCACTGTTAATGGTGAGCCCACAGAGTTTCTGTGTGAGGTGCATGAGTCTCTGCTCACCGTGCTGCGTGAAACATTGCACTTGACCGGCAGCAAAGAAGGTTGCGGCAGCGGCGATTGCGGTGCCTGCTCCATCATGCTGAACGACCGTCTGGTATGCAGTTGCCTGGTACTGGGGGTTGAGGCCGAGGGCAAATCTATTGAAACCATTGAGGGTGTGGCCAATGCGGGAGAGCTGCATCCGGTGCAGCAAAAACTTCTGGAAGATGCCGGCCTGCAGTGTGGTATCTGCACTCCTGGCATAGTGGTCGCGGCCAAGAATTTGCTGGAACGAAACCCCGCTCCCAGTGAACAGGAAGTGCGCTACTGGCTGGCTGGCAACCTGTGCCGCTGTACCGGTTACAACAAGATTATTGAGGCGGTGCAGGATGCCGCTGCTGTCATGCGGGAGGTATAGGCATATGGGCTCCGATCACTACAAGTACATTGGCACTCGTTCGATTCGCCCGGACGGCTATGAGAAGGTTACCGGCAAGGCGAATTATGGCGCGGATTTCAGTATGGCGGGCATGTTGTACGGCAAGATATTGCGTAGCCCGCACGCCCATGCGCGGATTAAGGTGGTTGATGTCAGTGCGGCACTGAAGTTACCGGGGGTGCTGGCGGCAGTGTGCTCCCGTGACTTTGCGCCAACGGCTGCCGAGCTCACAGCGGCAAGCGATAGCCAGACGAATTTTCTCGATTTATCCGGCAACATCCTGGCCCGGGACAAAGTGCTGTATCACGGCCATGCGGTAGCCGCGGTAGCGGCTACCTCGGAACATCTTGCCCAACAGGCTCTGGACAGTATCCGGGTGGAGTACGAGGTATTGCCACATGTCACAGATCTCTCCGCCGCGATGGCAGATGATGCACCGGTTTTGCACGAGGATATGTTCACCTCCGGCCTGCCCCAGACGCCGATCGCAGCATCCAATATTGCCAGCCGCAACGAGATAGTTCGGGGTGATATTGAGATCGGCTTGGCAGAGGCAGATGTGATTGTTGAGCGCACCTACCGCGCACCTACGGTACACCAGGGTTATATCGAACCTCATGCCTGCGTGGTAAACAGCAACGCCGCCGGTCAGATCGATATTTGGGCCAGCTCCCAGGGCCAGTTCATGGTGCGCCAGTATACCTCGGTGGTGCTGGGTGTAGATGTCGGTTCGATCAAGGTGACCCCGGCGGAGATTGGAGGCGGCTTTGGCGGCAAGACCACCATTTACCTGGAACCGGTTGCAGCCATGCTGTCCCGGCAAGCCGGCAGGCCGGTAAAAATGGTGATGAGCCGGGAAGAGGTGTTTCGTGCCACTGGGCCAGCGGCGGCCAGTATCGTGACGGTCAAAATCGGCGCCACTCGTGAGGGGCGCGTTACCGCCATGGATGGCACGGTGATTCTGGGCGCCGGCGCCTACAAGGGTTCGCCGGCCAATACCGGTGCCATGTGTATGTATGCGCCCTACAACTGTGCCAATCAGCGCACGGTGGCGCTGGATGTCGTAACCAATACCTCCAAGACTGCTGCTTATCGGGCACCGGGTGCCCCCCAGGCCCATTTGGCAGTGGAATGTGTACTTAATGAAATTGCCGCCGATATTGGCATGGACCCCATCGATTTGCGCTTGCTCAATGCAGTGGACGAGGGTGATCGTGCTTTCCACGGTGCCAGGTACCGTACTATTGGTTTGAAGGAAACCTTGCAGCAGGCAAAGACCCATCCAAATTACTCCCTGGCCCTGGGCGAATCCCAGGGCCGTGGAGTGGCGGTGGGTTTCTGGTTTAATTTTGGCATGCAGTCCAGTGCCACGATTAATGTCCATGAGAGCGGCAAGATTACGGTCCTTACGGGCAGCCCGGATATCGGTGGCTCCCGTGCCTCAATGGCATTAATGGCAGCCGAGACCCTGAGCATTGGGCTGGAGAATATCAAGCCGGTGGTCGCCGATACCGACACCGTGGGTTTCAATGATCTGACCGGAGGTAGTCGCACCACTTTCGCCGGCGGCTGGGCGGTGATAAAAGCCGCAGAAGAACTGATCGAAGAATTCAAAACCCGCGCTGCGGCGCTGTGGGAGGTGGAGCCGGACCAGGTGCAATGGGTAGCAGGAGAGGCCATCGCCAGTGGCCAGACACCTTTGTCACTGGCGGATATTGCTGCCAAAGCTGAAGTCACCGGCGGTCCTTTGTCTGCCACGGCTGCCTTGACCGCCAAGGGTGCCGGTCCCGGATTTTCTGTTAATATCTGTGATGTGGGGGTTGACCGGGAAACTGGCAAAGTCGATGTATTGCGTTTCACCGCATTGCAGGATGTAGGTAGAGCGATTCACCCGGCCTATGTTGAGGGCCAGATGGAAGGCGGTGCAGTGCAGGGTATCGGTTGGGCCCTGAACGAAGAGTACCTCTACGACGATGACGGTGTGCTGGAAAACCCGGGCTTTCTCGATTACCGGATGCCAGTGGCCTCAGACCTGCCGATGATCGAAACCGTTATTGTGGAAGTGCCCAACCCGGGCCATCCCTACGGCGTCAGAGGCGTGGGAGAAACACCCATATGTGCGTCCTTGCCAGCGGTGACATCGGCAGTGAACAACGCCATTGGCGGTTTGATTACCCAACTGCCCCTGTCGCCACCGCGGGTGTTGGCGGAAGTGGAGGCGCAGGGTTAGCGATGGTGTCTGTGCTGTTGGCACCCGGCATGCGAGTCTGTACCGGTGGCGAGGTGGAGGTCGAAATAGAGGCGACCGGTTACCGGGCTGCGGTGCGCGAGCTGCAGCAGAAATTTCCAGCCCTGACTGACGACATGTTTGCCAAGTGTAGTATCGCCATTGATGGCGTGCAGGTGCAGACACCCTTGTTGGAAACTTTTGAAGCCGACAGCGAGCTGGTTTTTATTCCCAAAATCGCCGGCGGTTAGGCATTGCCCACGGTGGCGAAAAAGTCTGCGCGGAGTACGCCGGTATCGTCATGGATGGGGCCAGCCTTGGCGGTTTCATACTTGAGAATATCTGTTCCCAGCATTTCGTATTGGCCCGGCAGCGCAAACGCATTCCGGCTATCTTGCGCGACCCGCGCCGTGAAAGACAAGTTCTATGCGGATTTTGCCAACGCCATTCGGGTGATTGAACCTTCGGAGATCTTTGTTGAATTTCTGGACACCGAAGACCGCGTCATTATCGAAGCGACACCGACCAAATCCATTACCTGCGATGGCGATAAAATGGCCGCTGCTACGGCTAGGTTCCTGGAATCCCGCCAGTGAGCGACCCCGGTTTCAGAACAACCCTGCCAACACCGAACCGGAACGTTGTGCCGTTGCGGGAGCAGCAGGTGTAGTACGAGGGTGGCGGAACCACCCTCGAATCGTTCAAGCGCTGATCAGGAATCGCTGTGGGCGACCTGTTGTTCGGAGCCGGCGCTAACACGGGTTAACTGGAGATCCTCTACCCTGCCGGATGAGCGGGCTTTGCAGTCAGCCGTCCACGCCTCAGTAGTACCGTCAGCGTTGTTAGCTGTTACATTCATCTGAAAGTGGGTATAGCGGCCGCGGCGTTTCATTTTCTCCATGCGGGCGTCTACCTTGCTGTATTCACTCAACTGGCTGTCACCGGCAATCTGCGCCTTGCATGCAGACAGACCTTCGGTGGCACCGGCAGAGACCTGTGCTGAAAAAGCGGACAACAATAGTGCGGCGCCTACAGCGGCGCCAAAAGATTTTTTACCTGTCATGACATAATACCTCTAACTATGGATTTGGTATGGACCTGGACGAGACCACAGTAGGCACTCGATCCATATTAGGACTATACTGTGCATAATTATTTATTAAATACCTAATGATGCACAATAAATCGGAAAAAATGCACAGATGACCAACTGGGATGATATGCGCTATTTGTTGGAGGTGGCTCGCACTGGTTCCATGAGCGGGGCGGCACGGACCCTCAAGGTTAATCACGCCACGGTAATTCGCCGTATTCGCAGCCTTGAAGAGCAGCTGGGCAGTAGTTTGTTCGATCGGGTGGGTCACACATATGTGATAACCCCGGCCGGTGCCGCTGCCTTTGAGGCGGCGGAGAGAATGGAGGCAGAATCAGCTCATGTGGAGCGCCAGGTCGTTGGCCAGGCCCGCGATCTGACCGGGACCATCCGCGTGACCGCGCCAGAGCCTATGAGCGAGACCATTCTGGTGCCCATGGTGCGGGAATTCAACGAACTCTACCCGGACATACTCATCGACCTCAGTCTCAGTATGCGGGTCTATGATCTCGGCATGCGCGAGGCGGATGTCGCCTTTCGGGTCACCAAAAATCCACCCGGAGAGCTGGTGGGCACCTGTCTGGCCCGATTGGATATGGCGGTTTACGCGCCCCGCAGGGCCAATATGGTGGCCGCTGATATCGACCAGGTCATTAGTATGAACGGCGGTGAGCCAGCCGAATACGACTGGAAGGATGAATTTGCCCCGCAGGCAAAAGTCAGCCTGCTAACCGACTCGGCATCGACTGCCCTGCACGCAATTCGCGGTGGTCTGGGGGTGGCCAGGTTGCCGCTGGCCCTCGGCGACCCGGACGATACCCTTGAGCGAGTGATCGATATTCCGGTCCAGCCGGGACTGGATTTATGGATGCTGACCCATGTGGACGTGCGCACCAACGCACGTTTGCGAGTCTTCAGGGATTTCGTGCAGGGATTTTACACCGCGCGTAAATCCCTGATCGAAGGCCTGGCTGTTGCCTAGGGCAGGGCGGCAATCCAGGATTTGTCTTCAAACCACTTCTTGCGCAGCTTGGCGAGCATACCCATCTTGCCGACCTCGTTCCGGATGGCGGCATGGATATCTCGGATGCCTGACTACAGCTATCATTGTCCTGTTTATTTAAAAAGGTAGTTAGCTCATGGAAGACCTGGAGATTGATTGCTATTTTTCATTTCGCAGTCCGTGGTCTTACCTGGCCGTGCCCCGCTTGCTGGAATTACAAAGAGACTGTACGGCCCAGGTAAACCTGCGGGTGGTTGACCCCATCTATATTCGCTACCACGAATTCTTTGAGTTCGCCCATGAAAAATGGCGACCCTATCTTTTTACCGATTTAATGCGTACCACCGAGTACCTGAATATACCCTTGGGATGGCCGAATCCCGATCCAATAAATACTGACTTGCCACACGATAGCCCGGAGCACCTGGTGCTACTGTTAAACCCCCTGGGTATTGCGGCGCAGGCGCTGGGACGCGGGGTAGAATTTGCGCGCGAGGTATCTGCCACCGTCTGGGATGGATCCACACAGCAATGGCACCGGGGTGATCACCTGGAGCGGGCCGCTGAGCGGGCCGGTTTATCCATGGACGCTATCCGGCAGTGGGTAGAGTCAAACGCCCAGCAGTGGCCGGACCAGTTAGCGGCCAACAACGCGGCTTTGGAGGAGCACCACTGGGGAGTGCCTACCATGGTGTTTAAAGGCGAGCCCTTCTTCGGGCAGGATAAAATAGAGCTGTTGCGCTGGCGCCTGGAGCAGCACGGGTTAAAATCTCGTATCAATCAGTAATAGTGTAAAAAAACAGTTCGCTCTGGACCCTATAAAGGCTTTTTCGCCCAGGGCGTGCAGGTGGTTGCGTTGGTGCAACCGGAACTCAAAATCGAGATTAAGTGCGTGGCTCACTTGTAAATACAAACAGGTTTTTGCCCTCTACTGTACTGACCGTGCCGGCGGCCCCTAGCATTTCTTGATCCATCATGGCCTGTAAGGTCGCTGGGTCATCCGGTGTTTCCGCCAGGAAACGGGTGCCGTCCGCCAGCCTGCCGATAACCAGGCCCCGCTCCAGGCCCTCCCGGTTGTGTACCACCGTATAGGTTTCGACGGTGGCGGCACCCTGCGGTGTTTCCGTGAATGGTGGCTGCTGCTGATCCAGAACTTGCGCCTGATAACTTTGTGGGTCCTCTCTCCGCCAGGGCTTGTTCAGCGGTGTGGTGGAGTAAATGCCCAGTGAGTGCTTGGTGACGTACCAGCCATTGCCATTGAGCAGGCCAAAGCTGCCGGGGTCGGCGCGCAGTTTGTCCATCATGGTGGCGATGGAGTGCATTACGTAGTTATTGCCGGGGCCGCCGAAGTAGGGTAGACCGCCGGTGACGGTAAGCCCGCGCGGGTCGTCATGGGCAATACCCAGGGCGTCACAGGCGTCGCCGCAACCGTGCAGGTAAACCATTTTTTCATCTGCCACACCCAGCTCGCGTGCTTTTGCGACCGAGGTCATGATTACAGCGGCGCCCATATTCACCTGGATTATAGAGTTCAGGTACTTGGTGTAGGGAAAGCCGACATAGCGGTTGGATTCTGTGGGCTGGGTAATCTCTTCGGCAGAGCGCGCGGTGGGAAACCAGGACAGTGGGTTGGCGGCGGCCACTTTATTAAAGCGATGATACAGTTCACCCAGCTTTTGTTTGTGTTCATCCAGGCCAAGGCCATATTTACCGCGTAGAGCGTTTTCAAACAGGGGATAAGTGACCGATGGTGTCCGCATTCCATACAGGCGTTCATGCGCAGTGACCGGTCCGCGGCCCTCTTCCAATCGCTGTGGCTCTCCACCCGGGTCATCCTGCCAGTCATTCAGGTCCAGGCCCTGTTTTACACGGGCAATCATGGTGTTGAGAGCCTCGGCACCGGTCAGTAGTACGGCCTGGCACTCACCCTGTGCTATCTGCTCAGCGAACCTGTTAACAATTTTCTGGGGGGTGTTGCCGCCGGTATCCGTGTAGATTTGCCGGGCTGGCTGTATCCCCAGCTTGTTGCTTACTGTCATCGGCAGGTTGCGATACATGCCACTGGCGAAGCTGCTTGACTCTGAACTGTCTACCGTCAGGCCCACCGCGACCAGGGTATCGATGGCCCGCAGGAGTGCGTTATCAGCGCCGCTGTCACAGGCTGCCTGTCGGGCGGCTTTAGCCATCAGCTCAATGGGGGTGCCGGCTTCTTCCGGCAATCGTTTGTCGGTGATTTGGCCAGCGCCGATAAGCACTGGCATCCGCTCTGGATTCATGCGCGTTCATCCTTGGGAGAATCCATTACCGCATAGGTGGTTATAGAGCTTACCTGAGACAGGGTGCGCCCAATACATCGGTATGAAAAATTTTTGTAGGGGTAGTGCATCATTCTTTCTGTAATTTCATGGTGGCTTGAAGAGCTGAGCCACCCGGTTATCCCTGAATGTGATTTTGATGGATTACCAACGAGAGGAAACACCGGATGACTCAACCTGTACAGAATAATGCGATTTACGATGCAGTGAAACTGCTCAGGGACAATGGTTTTGATGGTCTCGCGGAGGCGGTTACCGTGCTATTGAATACGGCGATGGTGGCCGAGCGCAGTGCATACCCGGGCGCCCGACCTTATGAGCGCTCAGCAAGCCGCTCCGGCTATCTGAGGCCTCGTGCCTGCGGTTAGTGTCGGCGGTGTTGATGGAAATATTCCGTTGTAATGAACTTTTAACCGGACCGTAGTGGTTGTATTCATTAAATACCTCAGGCCTTGCTCATTCATCTGCGGGATGTCAGGTATTTAGCCGATTTGCAAGCGGCTGTGGTAAAGTCCGGCGTTGTTTATTGCGTATCAGGTCAAGAGTCAGGGCATTGGAATCCTATGCTGTAGCCGTCGAGGCTGCTATGTTAGCTCGCGATAATCATGGAGCGACCGGGATGCCCGGCGTGAAATTAACAAACTACAAAAAAAGTACGGGTACTGGTATGCAGATAGCGATCCCGCGAGAGACGCACCCCGGTGAGAACCGGGTGCCGATTATTCCCGCTGTGGCCAAAAAGCTGGTCCAACTCGGCGCAGAAGTCATTATTGAATCCGGTATGGGCCTGGGCTCCGGTTTTCAGGACGCCGAGTACACCGAGGTGGGGGCAGGTGTTTCTACCGATCGCGCCGGGCTTCTCAGCGGCGCGGATATTGTGCTGCGATTACGCAAGCCGGAATTGCATGAAGTATCCCAGCTCAAGTCGGGCTGTATCCATATCAGCTACCTGGACCCCTTTAATGAACACGAGCTGGTAAAGGCCTTGCAGGCGCAGGGCGTTACGTCGCTGAGTATGGAGATGATCCCGCGCACCACGCGCAGCCAGAAGATGGATGCGCTCAGCTCCCAGGCCAGCCTGGCGGGCTATGTCATGGTGCTGTTGGCGGCCGCCAAGTTGCCGCGGATTTTTCCCATGATGATGACACCAGCGGGCACACTTAAGCCCGCCAAGGTATTTATCATCGGTGCTGGAGTGGCGGGATTGCAGGCCATTGCTACCGCGAAACGCCTGGGAGCCAAGGTCACCGCCTTTGACACTCGGCCGGTTGTGGCGGAGCAGGTGGAGTCACTGGGTGCCAAGTTTCTGGATATCGACCTGGGGGAGACCGGCCAGACTGAAGGTGGCTACGCCCTGGAACTCACCCCTGAACAAATCGATATTCAGCGACAGGCGCAGCAAGATATCATCGCCGATTCAGACGTGGTGATCACCACGGCGCAGGTGTTCGGCCGCAAACCGCCGGTACTGGTTAGGCAGGATATGGTTGAAGGTATGAAGCCTGGCTCAGTGATTGTGGATATGGCTGCGGAGACGGGTGGCAACGTGGAGGGCTCGGTGCCCAATGAAACCGTTGAGGTTAATGGTGTAACCATTATTGGCCAGGGCAATCTCGCCAACGACGTTTGTGCTGATGCCAGCCAAATGTATGCTTCCAACCTGTTCAGCCTGATAGAAGACAGTTGGGACACGGAAGCCAACATTCTCAAAATCGACTTTGAGCACGATATTTTGCCTGGCTGCATCATCACCCACGGTGGTGAAATCACCAACGAAACCATCAAGAACATTCTGGAAGGGGCGGCGTAACATGATACCTACAGAAGTATTTCTCACCTTCATATTGATGCTCACCATCTTTTTGGGTTTAGAGCTCATCGCCAAAGTGCCATCAACGCTGCACACACCATTGATGTCCGGCTCCAACGCTATCTCCGGGATCACCCTGGTGGGGGCGGTTGGCCTGGCCGGTACCGGCCAACAGGACCTGGCCAATTGGCTGGGTGCTGGAGCCGTGGCGCTGGCCACCATTAACGTGGTGGGTGGTTATCTGGTGACGGATCGTATGCTGGCCATGTTCAAGAAGAAGGGCTGATCACATGGATACGCTAATTCAATTTGCCTACGTGGTCTCGGCCGCACTATTTATTTTTGGTCTGAAACAACTGGGTTCTCCCGCGACCGCGCGGCGCGGCAATATGATTTCCTCGCTGGGCATGCTCATCGCAGTTGTGGTTGCGCTGCTGGACCAGAGCATTGTTGAGTACCAGTGGATATTGATTGGTATTGCCGTCGGCGGCGTGATTGGCGCCTCTGTTGCGCGCATGGTGGAGATGACCTCCATGCCGGAAATGGTGGCCCTGTTTAACGGCTTCGGTGGTACGGCGAGTCTGTTGGTAGGTTGGGCGGCAATTGACCCCGGCGCCAGTAGTTTCACCTTGATTACCATCGTGCTATCGATACTTATTGGTGGACTGACCTTCACGGGCAGCCTGATTGCCTATGGCAAATTGAGTGAAACTATTGGCAGTGCTGCGGTTGTATTTCGCGGCCAGCAGATAGTTAACAGCTTGATTGTTATGGGAATTTTGGTCAGTGCCAGTATGTTTGTGATGGCGCCGGGCAATGTTCAGTGGCTGTACCTGGTGATTGGCCTGGCGCTGGTGTTCGGTGTCATGGCAGTCATTCCCATCGGTGGTGCCGACATGCCGGTGGTTATCTCACTATTGAACAGTTACTCCGGGCTGGCGGCCTGTGCAGCGGGTTTTGCGATCAACAACAATATCCTCATTGTGGCCGGTTCACTGGTCGGTGCCAGCGGCATCATCCTGACGCAGATTATGTGCAAGGCGATGAACCGCTCCCTGTCCAATGTGTTGTTCTCTGGCTTTGGTTCCGTGAGTACGGATACCACGACGGTCGAGGGCGAGGTCAAGCCGATTAGCGTTGAGGATGCTTACTACGTGCTGGAGGCGGCGACCAGCGTGGCGGTAATTCCCGGTTATGGTATGGCGGTTGCCCAGGCGCAGCATGTGGTCAAGGAGTTGGGGGAGTTATTGGAGAGCAACGGTTGTGAAGTCAGCTACGGCATTCATCCGGTGGCGGGGCGCATGCCTGGCCATATGAATGTATTACTGGCAGAAGCAGATGTTCCCTACGATCAGTTGCTGGAAATGGATGAAATTAATCCGCGCATGGAAACTATCGATGTGGCGATCGTTATCGGTGCCAACGACGTGGTCAATCCGGCGGCACGAGAATCTGAAAGCAGCCCCATTTACGGCATGCCGGTCATCAATGTGGATCAGGCGCGCACCGTATTCGTTCTCAAACGCTCCATGGCATCTGGCTTTGCGGGCATTGAAAACCCGCTCTTCTACAAGGACAACACCCGCATGCTGTTTGGTGATGCAAAGGAGTCCATTGGCGGCCTGGTGCGCGAATTTACCTGAGTAGACCCACCGGGTCTACGGGGTCAGAGTTAAAACCCCCCTGACTTTTGGCTTGCGGGAACTTCTCCGTGGAGTGTTTACTCTGACCCCATATCCTTGTTACCCAGGACCTTGTTCTGGGTCAATGTTCCGGCAGTGGATAGCGTGGAACATGTAAACCTGCCAAAAGTCAGGAGAAAGCATATGGCCACTTCACAGCCTCGGGCCTACAGCAAAAAATCCTGGCAGGCGGTGTCCAGGTCACTGCCCGCCCAAAAGCGCAGTGAACACCCGGTGTTGGCTACCCTGCACGCCGAACACCGTTACATGGCAACCCTGCTCAAGCTGGCCGACGAGCAACTGCAATCCCTGCTCGATGGAGACGATGGCATCGATTCGCGGGTGCTCTACGAATCCTTGCACTACATGACCCAATATCCCGATGCCTTCCATCACCCGCGTGAAGACATGGTTTACCAGCGCGCTGGTGAACTGGATGAAAAAATTGCTGACGATGTAGATACCCTGCAGCGGGAGCATGATTTTCTGGCCGACCTGGGTGCAAAAACCTTGCAGAAGGTGATGGATTGGCAAAATGGAGAGATTCCCCTGCAGGAGGCTGTGGTGTCTGCCAGGGAGTATATCGATGTGCTTTTTGGCCATATGAACGCCGAGGAAAAGCTGGTATTCCCGCAAATCGAAAAACTGCTCAGTGAAGAAGACTGGCGCGATCTGGAACAGGAAGACCTGATTACACCCGTGGCTGACCCTGTATTTGGTCCCAAGGTCTCCAGGGAGTATCGCAATATAGCCCGTAAAGCCCGGCGCGCTCTGCGTCGCGGTGTCGAGGATGCAGCACTGGTCGAGTGGGTCGGACTCGAAGCCGTGTTGGAAGGTCTGGAAGTGCTGTCTATGGCGGTGGACAATAGTCGCGGTGTGGCCCGCGAACACATCGAAGCAGCCCTGGAGGAAACCGGTGACCTGATAGATTCCCGGGCGGGAATTGGTGGCCTGTTATTGCTGCCGTGGCATTGCGCAAGGAACAATGGCAAGCGCTATGTAAACTTTCTGCGCGATATTGGAGATATCTCCAGGGATACGTTTTCTGACTTGAACGAGTTGGGTAAAGGTACCCGGGAGCGACTGCAATTGATCAGGGAGCCAGCGTCGTCGGATTCACGACGCTAGTGCGCACTCAGGCGACGTCTTCCTCTCGAAATTGCAGGCTGGCCAGGCGCTGGTAGAGCCCACTACTCTTTAACAGGCTCTGGTGCGTGCCGCCGGCAACCAGTTTGCCCTCATCCATCACGGCAATCCGGTCGGCGTGAAGAATGGTACTGAGTCGGTGTGCAATGATAACAGTGGTGCGGTTCTGCATGAGTTCCTGCAAGGCCAATTGCACCTGGTATTCGCTTTCTGCATCCAGGGCGCTGGTTGCCTCATCCAGTAATAGAATGGTGGGATCCTTGAGAATGGCCCGGGCGATGGCAATGCGCTGTTTCTGTCCGCCCGACAGGCGTGCTCCTTTCTCACCCAGGTGTGTCTCGTAACCCTCCGGCAATCGGCTGATGAACTCATGGGCGTGCGCTGCCTTGGCGGCGGCAATGATTTTTGCCTGCGTGGCGTCGAGCTTGCCATAGCCTATGTTGTAGGCCACGTTGGCGGTGAACATGGCCGGCGCCTGCGGAACCACTGCCATTTTCCGGCGCAGATCGTGAGTGGGAAGGTGCCGTATGTCGATGTCATCGAGATAAATGCATCCCTGCTGTGGATCATAAAAGCGCTGTAGCAATTCAAAAACAGTAGATTTGCCGGCCCCAGAAGGCCCCACCAGAGCGAGGCTGCGACCGGGGTGGACAGTTAAATCCAGTTGCTGCAGCGCGGGGCTGTCTGGTCGTGAGGGATAACAGAAGGTAACGGCTTTGATACGTAGCGATGGCCTGGCCGCTATGGTGGGGGTGGTTTCTGTAGCCGGCTCGTCTATCTCACTTTTCTCATGCAGTAATTCCAGTAGTCGATCGGTGGCCCCGGCGGCGCGCTGCAACTCTCCCCACACCTCCGACAGTGTAGCTACGGCGGTGCCGACCATCACCGCATAGAAGACGAATGCGCCCAACTCGCCACCAGTCATCTTGCCACTCACTACGTCGTGACCACCGGACCAGATCATCGCGGAGATACCGCCAAAAACCAGTAAAATCACCCCGGCAATGAGTAGCGCCCGCTGGCGAATGCGACGGCAGGCAATAAGAAAAGCGCGCTCTACCTCTCCGGCAAAAGCCGCCTTTTCAAAGCTCTCCCGGGTGTAACTCTGCACCGTTTTAATGTGCTGGATTACCTCGCCGGCGTAGCTGCCCACATGGGCGATGGAATCCTGGCTCTCATTTGATAAAGCGCGGACCCTGCGCCCGTACAACAGGATGGGCATGAGCACCAGGGGCACGGCGCACAAAACAATCAGGGTGAGTTTGAGATTGGTGATCACCAGCAATACCAGGGCGCCCACCAGTATCAGGCAGGATCGCATTGCCATGGAAAGGGAGGAGCCGATGATGGTTTGCAGCAGGGTGGTGTCAGTGGTCAGCCGCGACATAATCTCACCGCTGGCATTCGATTCGAAGAAACCGGGGTGAAGCTCGATTACATTGGCAAATACTGCATCGCGAATATCGGCACTGATACGCTCGCCCAGCCAGGATACCAGATAGAAGCGAATGAAGGTGCCGAAGGCCATGAGCAGGCTTAGAATGAATATCAGTACTACCGCCTGGTTGAGTTGCTCGGCGGAGCCGCTGGCAAAGCCGTCATCAATGAGTATTCTTACACCCTGTCCGATTGACAGCGTGACGCCAGCCGTAAACACTAGTGCGCAGGCGGCGGCTACCAGTGTGCCGCGGTAGGGGCGCATGAACTGGAGTAGTTGCAGAAGAGTGGAGAGACTGGCAGAACTGGAAGTCATAGCGCGACAGGGTAGCAGTTTTTTATAATGATCCCCATGACTGCAAGAGATCAGGCTCCGGGCCGCTGGCAAAACTCGCGACTAATTGTTGAGCCGCAGAACTTCTATAAAACCTTGTTGGCTGCGATCGAAGGTGCCAGCGAGAGCGTGGTACTGGAGTCGTACATATTTCGACTGGATGCACTGGGAGAGAGTTTTGTACAGGCACTGGCGGCGGCTGCCGCGCGCGGTGTACGTGTGCGCCTGAGTGTAGATGGCGTGGGTTCCTCCACAAGCTGCGCGCAGCTTGCGGAACGGCTTTTTAAGGAGGGTGTCGCGGTACAGATCTACCACCCCCTACCCTGGTTGACGAACGGCTACCGCTGGTCGCGACAGCGCGGTGGCTGGCTGTACAAATTTATGGTGTTCCTGCTCAATATTAATCGGCGTAATCACCGCAAGCTTTTTGTTGTCGATGGTCAGACCGCGTGGGTGGGAAGTTTCAATATCAGTATGGATCATCTGTCCAGGGCGGACGGTGGCAAGGGCTGGCGCGATTATGCGGTGCAATTGCAGGGTCGGGATATCGCTTCCCTGGTAAAGGGCTTCGATAGAATCTGGACAGCGCAGGGACCGCGATTTCACCGTGGATTTATTGCGCGCTATCTCAGCAACCGGAGCACGCGGGCGCGGCGCCTGAAAAATCGATTTGTGGCGCGACAGGTCAGTCACTGCCAGCTACGCGCCTGGTTAGTCAGTGCCTACTTCGCCCCTACGGCAGGTATGCGGCGGGCGTTGCTACATGCTTGCAAGAATGGCAGCGATGTTTGTGTGCTCTTACCCGAGTCTTCGGATGTGGCCATGTTTCCCGGTCTGAGCAGCCACTACTATCGCGAACTGTTGCGGGCCGGCGCCCGTATATTCCTTTACCAGGCGGGAGTTCTGCATGCCAAAGCGCTGCTGGTAGATGACCTTTCCATTATCGGCAGCAGTAACTGGAATTATCGCAGCAGCCTGCACGACCTGGAACTGGATGTCATTATTGCCGACAAGGAGACGCAAAAAGCGCTGGAAGCAGTGGTAAAAAATGATTTTCAGCACGGCCGGGAACTGACACTGCAAGACACTCCCGGCCCTAGCCTCGTATCCTGGCTGTGGTATTTGTTGCGCTACTGGATGTGATGTGAAAACCAGGCATCTGCATATTTGTTCCTATAACATCCACAAGGGTTTTAGCGCGGGAAATCGCCATTTTCTACTGGACGATATACGCACCGCGATTCGTAGCGCCGATGCTGATATTTGCTTCCTGCAGGAGGTGGTAGGGCACCGGCTGCGCTACCGGCACGAGAGTACCGAAAGCCAGTTTGAGTTTTTGGCCGACAGCATCTGGACACATTACGCCTATGGCAAGAATGCCATTGTTGATGAGGGCCATCACGGTAACGCCATACTCAGCAAATACCCGTTTGCCCACTGGGAGAACATGGATGTCAGTCGCTGGAAATTTTCTTCCCGCGGACTACTGCTTGGCCGGCTGGAAATTGGCGTCAACCTTATCTGTGTACACCTGGGTTTGCTGGCCAGTGAGCGCCGCTACCAGATAGCTCAATTGGAAAATTTGCTTACTGAACGTTGCCATCGGGATGAGCCGATCATTGTGGCCGGGGATTTCAACGATTGGCGTATGCAGGTTGATAAAGTCCTGCGCGGAAAACTCGGCTTTGTAGAGGTAATTGCCGAACAAAGTGGACGGCCCGCGCGCAGCTTCCCAGCGGTCTTGCCTTTGCTGCGCATGGATAGAATTTATTATCGGGGCCTGGAGTTGGAAGAGGCCAGGTTGATGCGCGGTGGTGTTTGGAGGCGCCTTTCAGACCACGCTGCGCTTACGGCGAGCTTTTGTCTTGCGGGGTAGTTATCCTGCCAAATATCACCCCGATCTCAAATAAGATCCACATGGGTATAGCCAGCAAGGCCTGGGAAATGATATCGGGCGGGGTTAGTAACATGCTCAGGATAAAGCAGCCGACAATTATATAGGGGCGTTTTTGTGCCAGGTTGTCGGCCGTGGTGATACCAACCCTGATCAGGATGACGGCGGCGATGGGTATTTCGAAGGCCAGGCCAAAGGCGAAGAACAATTTCAGGACGAAATTAAGGTAGCGGCTGATGTCTGTCATGATGGTTACATCGGTGGGTCCCACGCTGGTAAAGAAGCCAAACACCAACGGAAAAACCACGTAGTAGGCGAATGCGGCACCGGTGTAAAAGAGCAACACGCTGGACGCCAGCAGGGGAAACGCCAAGCGCTTTTCGTGTTTGTACATGCCCGGTGCCACAAAGCTCCACAGTTGAAATAACACGTAGGGCATGGCCAGGAACAGCGCCGTGAACAGGGTGAGTTTAAACGGAGTCAAAAAAGGTGACGCCACATCGGTGGCGATCATTGTCGATCCTGCGGGGAGAATTTCCCGTAGCGGCTCCGATACAAAACTGTATATATCGTTGGCGAAGGCAAACAGGACACAAAAAATTATCAGTACCGACAAGATGCTACGCAGCAGGCGGTCGCGCAGTTCAGACAGGTGTGCGACCAGTGGTTGGGGCTGATCTTCGGTGTCGGTTTCTGCAGTCATGATTTGCTGGAATCTGTGGCTGACGGCGCGGCCGGGTCTATGCTTTTGGCGCTGATTTCCTGGACAGCATCAATACCGGAGCGCAGGTCTTGCTCGGCCTGCTTGAGGCTTTCCATAACGGCATCATTGTGCAGATCCTGCTTGATTTCATCGATCTTCATTTCGCGCTCGATATCGGCGCGGATGGTGTTGAAATTGCGGCGGATTTTACCGACCCACAGGCTGGCTGTCCGTATCGCACCCGGCAGCCTTGCTGGCCCCAGCACCAGCAATCCAACGATGCTGACCAGAATCAGCTCGGTAAAACCGATATCGAACATGCGACGCCTGCCGGCTCTTACCTGTTATCTTCGGCCTGTTTGTCTGATTGACCGGCCTCTTCATCTGCTTCTTGATCCGCCGCGGCTTTATCGTCGGGGTTCATGGTGCTGCGAAACCCCTTCACCGCCGCGCCCAGGTCGCTGCCCAGTGTGCGCAGGCGCTTGGTGCCGAAAAGCATTACCACGATTGCCAGGATAATTAATAATTGCCAAATACTGATGCCACCAATACCCATAATTTTCTCCCTATCTCTTGTGTGCGCTAATTTATGTGGAAAGCGTGCTTCTAGCTGCTTTTTCTTCCAGGCCGGAAAGGTCAAAGCGCCGTTTCAGTTCGGCCAACACCTGCTCGCTATCCAGTCCCAGGTGCGAAAGCATGACCATACTGTGAAACCACAGGTCTGCAGTTTCGCAGACCAGGTGGTCCAGGCCATTTTCGCCCGCTACATCTTTGGCTGCCAGAATGGTTTCCGTGCATTCCTCGCCCAGCTTTTCCAGTATTTTGTTAAGTCCGGCCCGGTGCAAACCGGCAACGTATGACGTTTCAGGGTCGGCGTCGCGACGCAGGGCCAACACCTGTTCCAACTCATCCAGTACCGTAGTCACGAGCCCTCCCCGTAGATCTCGCCCGGTTCCTTGACCACCGGCTCACAGATTTGCCATTCATTGTCTGCCAGCTTGTACATAAAACAATGGCGACGGCCCGTGTGGCAGGCAATGCCGCCGCACTGTACAACCTGCAGCAGGACAGTGTCGCAATCGCAGTCCAGGCGTATTTCCCTGAGCTGCTGTACGTGGCCAGAGCTTTCTCCCTTGTGCCACAGCGACTGCCGTGAGCGTGACCAGTACACCGCATGACCTTCTTGTAGCGTACAGGCCAGCGCTTCGCGATTCATCCAGGCCAGCATAAGAATTTCGCCACTGGCACTGTCCTGCGCGATGGCGGGTACCAGTCCGTTTGAATTCCACTGAACCTGATCCAGCAGCTGTGTGTTTGATGTCATAGGATTCTGCTCACAACGACCGGCAATTATCGCATATGCGCTCAGGGCTGTCTGCGAGGCCAGAGCAGATAAAAACCCACTGCCAGCAGGCCCCAACTTGATAGTGGCCAGTGGGATAGCTGCTCCAATCCCTCGGGGAAAGCGGTTGCCGCCGCGCCACCAAACACCAGTAGTGCGACCACCAGACGCTTGCGCTGGCTCTCGTCACGCTGCACCTGGCCCTGTAGGGTATCCAGACGTTGCTGTTGCTGCAGAGTCTGGGCTTCGAGTTCCTTGGCGTGCTGCAGATTATCAAGCAGGGCATCCGGCAGGCGTGGTAGTTGTTCCAGCCATGAGGGCGCATTGCGCCGCAGGCGATCCAGCAATCCCTGCGGTGAGTAGCGTCGTTCTACCCAACTTTCCAGATAGGGTTGAGCGGTGGTCCACAGGTCCAGTTGTGGATAGAGCTGACGGCCCAGACCCTCAATATTGAGCAGGGTTTTTTGCAACAGCACCAGCGAGGGCTGAACTTCCATATTGAAGCGGCGCGCTGTCTGAAACAGGTAAATAAGCAACTGCCCAAAGGAAATTTCGGCAATGGGTTTTTCAAATACCGGCTCGCATACTGTTCTCAAGGCTGATTCAAAATCCTGCACGCGTGTGCCCGGTGGTACCCAGCCACACTCCACGTGGAGTTGCGCGCACTCACGGTAATTGCGCTGAAAAATGGCCAGCAGATTTCTCGCCAGATAGTACTGGTCGAAATCGCTGAGCGTGCCAATGATGGCGCAATCGATACCTATATAGGAGGGGTTGGCTGGGTCGGATATGTCTACAAATATGTTGCCCGGGTGCATGTCGGCGTGAAAAAAGCTGTCACGAAATACCTGGGTGAAGAATATTTCCACACCTCGCTCCGCCAGTTTTTTTAAATCCGTGCCACGCTCTACCATGCTGTCAATATCGGTGACGGGAATGCCGTGTATGCGCTCCATGACAAAAACATTGCGGACCGTGAAATCCCAATGCACCGCAGGGACATAAAGCAATTCGCTGTCTGCAAAGTTGCGCCGCAATTGAGAGGTATTGGCGGCTTCGCGCTGCAGGTCCAGTTCGTCGAGAATAGTGAGCTCGTAATCGGCAACCACTTCCATGGGACGCAGTCGCCGACCGTCGGCGGAATAGCGCTGCACCAGGCGGGCGAGGGTGAAGAGCAGGGCGATATCCTGTCGGATAACCGACTCTATGCCGGGGCGTAATACCTTGACTACTACCGGTTCTCCGGTCTTGAGTTGCGCGCTGTGAACTTGCGCTACCGAAGCTGATGCCATCGGTGTGGCATCAAACTCTGCAAACAGCTTGTCAATCCCGGCACCCAGGGACTGCTCGATGATGGCGATGGCTTCCGCTGCCTGAAAGGGCGGCACCTCGTCCTGTAGTTTGGCCAGTTCGGTGGCAACATCTGCAGGTAGCAAGTCGGGCCGGGTGGAGAGCATCTGGCCAAATTTTATGAATACCGGTCCCAGCTCTTCCAGCGCCATGCGCAGGCGCTCGCCGCGGTGGCGATGGTCCATTGGCAGCAGGCGCCAGGGCCCCATTGTTAGCATTAGCCTGGGAGTTGTTGGCAGTTTTTCCAGATCTACAAAAGTGTCGAGCCGGTAGCGTGCGAACACCTGAATAATTTTGCCAAGGCGACTGAGTCTGAACATGATGGAAGTTTAATCTGGATTTACTCGCGCGGCGAGTCCAGTTGGCTGGTCAGTTTGCGCATGCGGGCCTGCAGGCGCTCAACCCGTTGGCTGAGTTGTTCCACGTCTTGATAAAAATCTTCAACTTCCTGCCGGGGGGGCGCAAGACGCGCCTCCTCGTGAATAAATTCTTCCACCTGGCGGACCAGGCTGGAGGATGCCTGTTGTCCCCAACCGAACAGGCCGCGCAGACCCTCTGCCAATTGGTGTCCGACTACATCACCCAGAGTATTCACCAGCGGTGCTTCCCAGTCCATGTCGAGGCTGGCGAGAATCCCCTGTAGTTCGATAAGGGGAGCGCTGTCTCCGTGCAGCTCAAGATTGCCATTGATCAGCGCTGCGGCAGGATTCTGCGCGGTGGCCAGGTCTGCAAACTCCGAGGCTTTGCCACTAATGGCGGTGCTTACTTCGCCATCCCAGTATCCCATCAGCCTGAGACCGTCGGAACCTGGCAGCAGGAATATCGCCAGTTCTGGGTTGATACAATGAAACCCAAAAACCTTGCCTGCGAGTCGTTGCAGCTTTTTTTGGCTGGCTGGATCGAGTTCCAGCGCCCGGTTCACAGCAGTTTCCAGAGCGGCAACCGCCGCCGTGTGCAGGGTTGGACTGATGGCGGTCATCTCAGGGTTTCACGCCGCGGTGCAGGGCGACTACGCCGCCGGTCATATTGAAAAACTCACAGCGCGAAAAGCCCGCTAACACCATCATTTCCTTGAGGGTTTCCTGGTCTGGGTGCATGCGGATAGACTCGGCCAGGTATTGGTAACTATCACTATCCCCGGCCACCAGTTTGCCTAGCAGGGGCAATACCCTGAAGGAGTAAGTGTCGTAGGCGCGGCTGACAATTTCGTTGCCGGGTTTGGAAAACTCCAGTATCAGCAGCCTGCCGCCGGGTCTGAGTACTCTGAGCATGGAACGCAGGGCAGCGTCCTTGTCGGTTACGTTGCGCAGCCCAAAAGCAATGCTTACAACGTCAAAGTGATTGTCCGGGAATGGCAGGCTCTCTGCATTTGCCTGCACATATTCGATATTACCGTGGTAGCCGCTATCGATTAGTTTGTCGCGACCGACCTTGAGCATGGAGTCGTTGATATCGGCGAGAACGACTTCACCCTCACTGCCGACCAGTGCAGAAAATCGTGCCGTCAGATCGCCGGTGCCGCCGGCAATGTCCAGCACCCGATGGCCGGGCCGCACCGCGCTGACCTCTATAGTAAAACGCTTCCACACCCGATGAATGCCCGCCGACATCAGGTCATTCATCAAGTCATAGCGATCGGCGACGGAATGGAAAACATTGGCCACCAGGCTCGCTTTGTCTTTGCTTGCTACATCCCGGTAGCCAAAGTGAGTTTTGTTGTCTTCTTTCATAAGCGTGTTACCGACGTGTATGCTGTCACTGTAGCTTTACAGGCCGATTCTCACGACCTGTACGTCCGGGTCTCGGCTGGCACCTGCATCGTGCAGGGCTTGTACGTATCTCTCCCACAGGCCATCGTGGATGTCGCAAAGTTCCCGCAGGTACTGCCAACTGTAAATACCCGTATCGTGGCCGTCGTCGAATACCAGTTGCAGGGCATAATGGCCGACTGGCTTGATCGCTGTGATTTTTACGTTCTTTTTGCCGGCCTGCAAAACTTCCTGGCCGGGTCCGTGACCGCGCACCTCTGCCGACGGCGAATGCACCCGCAAAAACTCGCAGCTTAATTCGAATCTGCTGCCATCGGCGTAAACCAATTCCAGCCTGGCGGATTTCTGATGCAGATTTATCTCTATCGGATTAGTCATGTCTTGTCTCAGAGTATGAACCGGGACAGGTCTTCATCCTGACTCAGTTCTTCCAGTTGGTCGTCCACGTAACTCGCATCAATAGTGAGCAGCTTGTTCTGCAGGCTACTGTCGGCGGCATTGAAAGAGGCATCTTCCAGCAGACGCTCCATCACAGTGTGCAGGCGGCGAGCGCCAATATTCTCGGTGCGCTCATTCACCTGCCAGGCGATTTCGGCAATGCGGGCCACCCCGTCTTCAGTAAAGCTTACCTCCAGGCCTTCGGTAGCCAGCAGCGCCTGATACTGTTCGGTAAGCGAGGCGTCGGGCTCGCGCAGGATGCGTTGAAAATCTTGCGGGCTCAATGCCGACAGCTCTACCCGGATCGGCAGGCGGCCCTGTAGTTCGGGGATAAGATCAGAGGGTTTGGAAAAATGAAACGCACCCGAGGCCACGAAAAGAATATGGTCAGTTTTTAACATGCCGTACTTGGTAGTTACCGTGCACCCTTCGATAAGCGGTAGCAGGTCGCGCTGCACCCCTTCCCGGGATACATCGGCGCCGCCCATTTCGCCGCGCTTGGCAACTTTGTCCAGTTCATCGATAAACACAATACCGGTCTGCTCTGCATTGTTGACGGCGCGTTGCCTGAGCTCGTCTTCATTGACCAGCTTGGCAGCTTCCTCATCGCGCAACTGTTCGAAGGCAGATTTCACAGACATCTTGCTGGTTTTGGTTTGCTGGCTGGACAAGTTGGAAAACATGCCCTGCAGTTGATTGGTCATCTCCTCCATGCCCGGTGGTGCCATGATCTCAACGCCGATCGGGCTGCTGCTCAGCTCTATCTCGATCTCCCGCTCATCGAGGTCGCCCTCGCGCAGTTTTTTGCGCAACAGCTGGCGTGCAGACGATTCAGAACCTTGTTGTTCCTGGCGGGTCGGCGTGAGCAGCACATCGAGAATACGCTCCTCAGCCGCCTCTTCGGCGCGAAAGCGCACCTTCTCCAGTTCCTGTTCACGCAACATCTTAATGGATACGTCAACTAGGTCTCGCACAATGGAATCAACATCGCGACCCACGTAGCCAACCTCGGTGAATTTTGTGGCCTCTACCTTAATAAAGGGAGCGTTGGCCAGCTTGGCCAGGCGGCGGGCGATCTCGGTTTTGCCGACGCCGGTGGGGCCGATCATGAGGATGTTTTTTGGGGTAATTTCATCGCGCAGTTCTCCATTGAGCTGCATGCGACGCCAGCGGTTGCGAAGAGCAATAGCCACCGCGCGCTTGGCCTGGTCCTGGCCAATAATGTGCTTGTCCAATTCGTGTACGATTTCTCGCGGGGTCATGTTTGACATATTAGTCCTGCGCGCAATCCAATTCTTCAACGGCGCGATTGTGATTGGTGTAGATACAAATATCGGCGGCGATGCCCAGACCCTTTTCGACGATTTCCAGGGCGGACAAGTCGGTGTTGTCCAGCAACGCCCGGGCCGCAGCTTGCGCAAAGGGGCCACCGGAACCGATAGCGATGAGGTTGTCCTCTGGCTCAATAACGTCGCCGTTGCCAGTGATAATCAGGGAGGTTTCGCGGTCCGCCACGGCTAACAGGGCTTCCAGCCGTCGTAGTGAGCGCTCTGTGCGCCAGGCTTTGGCGAGCTCTACCGCCGCGCGGGTAAGATGCCCCTGATGCTTCTCCAACTGGGCTTCGAATAGTTCAAACAGGGTAAAAGCATCGGCGGTGCCACCGGCGAAGCCGGCCAATACCTTGTCGTTATGAAGGCGGCGCACCTTGCGGGCATTGCCCTTCATGATGGTGTTGCCCAGCGAGACCTGGCCGTCACCGCCTATGACAACGCTATTGCCGCGCCGTACAGATAGGATTGTTGTTCCCCGGTATTGTTCCACGTGCTTCTCCTTCCAGACCATACAGATATGGGGCAGGTGCGGGCAAAATCAAGCCCCTTAGCCCTGCTTGGGAGGGCGTTTTAGTAGTAGCGTATCAATGCCTTGTTGTGCAGTCAGGCTGCGCGCCTTGGCCAGTTTTGAGCGGGATTCAAAGGGGCCTATATAAACGCGGTACCAACGGCCATTAGCGCCACTGGTTTGCTCTATCTGGGCATCCATGCCTAGCAGAATCAATTCACCACGCCGTCGGTCGGCGTCCTGTTCCTGCTTGAAGGAACCCGCCTGCAACAGAAACTGACCATTGGATGTATTGCTTCTGGCGGTGGCGATGCTGGCCGGATCAATTTCTACCTCTACTTTCTGTTCTGGAAGCAGGGTATAAAAATCAAAGCGCGGACCGCTGTCAGCGCTATCGGTAGCGGGCTGTGGTGATGCTTGGGCCGATGCGGCCTCCAGCGCGGCGGTATCGGGCCGCTGGGTTGCCAGCAAGGCCAGGCCACAGATGAAGACGCCGCACAATAAACCGGCACTAAACCAGAGCCCCGGTGAGGCTGTGCCGGAGGTGCGCGCTTGTGCCGGGGTTCGTTTGTTGCCCGCGCTTTTGCGTTTGCCGCCAGAGCCGTTGCGATTGTTACTGGCAAAGTCCTGGGCCACGGCTACATACTCTCCGGCGCTGATACGCCCAGCAGCGCCAGGCCATTGGCGGTGACCTGTCGTACCGCTTCAGACAATGCCAACCTGGCGTCGCGCAGACCGGACTCGTTCACGAGCACCTTGTGGGAGTTGTACCAGCTGTGAAAATCACCCGCCAGGTCCTTCAGGTAGTTGGCGATAGCATGAGGTTCAGACTTTTCTGCGGCCTGCATCATCAGTTCCGGGAAGCGGTCCAGGCGCCGCAATATGGCTTTTTCGGAATCAGCCGTCAGCATGGTCAGGGTGGCGGTGCCAGTATTAGCTGTCCAGCTAAGACCCTGTTCCTGCAGTTTACGCATCACACTGCACACACGGGCGTGGGCATACTGGATGTAGTAGACCGGATTGTCATTGGATTGGGCCAGGGCCAGGTCGATATCAAAGGTCAACTGTGAACTGGGCGCCCGGGCTGCCAGAAAATAGCGCGTGGCATCGCGGCCTACCTCACCAATGAGGTCGCGCAGGGTGACATAACTGCCAGCCCGTTTGGACAATTTAACCTCCGTGCCGTTGCGTACTACCGTCACCATCTGGTGCAGTACATACTCGGGCCAACCCGCCGGGATACCAATATCCAGGGCCTGCAGGCCGGCGCGTACCCGGGTCACTGTACTGTGGTGGTCTGCGCCCTGTTCATTAATGACCCGACCGAAGCCGCGTTGCCATTTGTTGTGATGGTAGGCGACATCTGGCAGGAAGTAGGTATAACCCCCATCACTTTTGCGCATTACGCGATCTTTATCGTCGCCAAAATCAGTGGTGCGCAGCCACAGGGCGCCATCTTCTTCATAGGTATGGCCCTCCTCAATGAGGGATTGCACGGTGCCATCTACCGCGCCGGAGTTGTACAGCGATGACTCGAGGAAATAGACATCAAAATCAACCCCGAAGGCCTGCAGGTCAAGATCCTGTTCGCGGCGCAGGTAGGCTACAGCAAACCGGCGAATGGAGTCGATGTCCTCTATGTTGCCAGAGCCGACCACGTGCTGGTCTTCGGCATCCACCTTGGCACCCTGCAAATAAGCTACTGCCACCTCCTTAATATAGTCGCCCCGGTAGCCGTCTTCAGGCCAAGCTGTATCCCCCGGCTCAACGCCGCGACACCGGCATTGCACTGAGTTGGCCAGGTTGTTGATCTGGGCGCCGGCATCGTTGTAGTAAAATTCTCGTGAAACTTCCCAGCCACAGGCTTGTAGCAGGCGGGCAATGCAGTCTCCCACTGCGGCAGCGCGGCCATGGCCAATATGCAGGGGGCCGGTAGGATTGGCGGAAACGAATTCTACCTGTACCTTGCGACCCTGCCCCTGTGTATTGGTGCCGAAAGCCGCTCCCTGCTCAAGAATCTGCTTTATAACAGCGCTGTTACTGGCCTCGCTCAGGTAAAAGTTAATAAAGCCTGGTCCGGCTATTTCAGTTTTACTGACCCGGTCTGAAGCTGGCAGGGCGTTACAGATTAGTTCCGCCAGCTGCCGCGGTGGCATGTTGGCCGCCTTGGCGAGTGTTAGCGCTACATTGCTGGCGAGGTCGCCGTGCTCCTTGTCGCGGGTGCGATCAATGTGGATGCGTGGCGAGATATCACTGCTCAATTGGCCTGCCTGTACCAGGGCGTTCAAGGCCTCTGTAATGAGCTCACTGAGGTGTTGCTTCATTTTGAATATTCGGGAATTGTTGCGGCTGGCTATTATCACCGTATCGCCCGGTAAAGGCTAGGGGACAGACTTAAGTCTGTCCCCGGCAAACAGGATCGGGGTCAGAGTCTACAGCATTGGAGTATGGGGTCAGAGTCTGGACTCTGACCCCGCTCTACTACACTATATCCAGTGGATCTACGTCCAGAGACCAGCGTATGCGCTTGCCTGCGGGCAGGGTTTCGGCACACTGCGCGATGGTATCGGCCGCCTGCTGGGCACGGCGACGCGAACTGCAACTGACCAGTAGCTGAGCTCTAAAACGGCCACTGCGACGTTGCATGGGGGCGGGCAGCGGGCCTATAAATTCTACCTTGAGGTTTTCCGGCAAACTGTTGCTGCGCACCAGTTGCAAAAAATCCACGGCCTGGTTCATATGATGAGCCTCCGCTCGCAGCAATAACAGGTGGCCGAAGGGCGGCAGCTGGGATTGACGGCGCTCTGCCAATAGCAATTCAGCATAGCTGCCATAGCCATTGCTGAGCAGGGCGATCAACAGCGGATGATCTGGATAGTGTGTTTGCAGGATAACGCGCCCGGGCTTATTGGCTCTGCCGGCCCTGCCGCCGACCTGGGTCAGTAATTGTCCCATTCTTTCCGGGCCGCGAAAATCCGGGCTGAACAGTGCACCATCCGTGTCCAGCAGGCCCACCAGAGTCACTGAGGGGAAATGGTGGCCCTTGGTGAGCATTTGGGTGCCCAGCAAAATACAGGGCTCATTACGGCGAACGGCGGCGATAACGCCCTCCATCGCACCGCGCTTTTGCATGGAATCGCGGTCTACCCGAAAGATGGGGGTTTTGGGGAACAGTTTGTGCAAAACCACCTCGGTTTGCTCGGTACCGACGCCGTGTGTGGACAACGCCCGGCTGCCGCAGTCAGGGCAGGCGGTTGGCAGTGGCCGGCGCCAGTCGCAGTGATGACAGCGCAATTCAGAGGCCCGCCGGTGCAGGGTCAGATGTGCGTCGCAGTGTCTGCAGTCCGCTACATAGCCACAGTCGTGGCATTGCAGAGAGTGTGCATAGCCGCGTCGATTGAGGAAAAGTAACACCTGGTTGCCGGCGCTCAGTTGCTGGTGGGTACTGGCGAGCAAGGCATCACTGAGTCCACCTTGCAGAGAACTCTTGCGAATATCGACAATTGCATAGTCCGGCAGCTGCCCGGCTCCGACCCGTTGTCGCAGTTGCAGGCGCTGGTACTTGTCGATAGCGGCATTGTGCAGGCTCTCCAGGCTTGGGGTCGCAGTGCCCAACACAATGGGAATTTTTTCCAATTGAGCACGTTTGACGGCGAGGTCGCGGGCAGAATACCGGAAGCCTTCGTGTTGCTTGAATGACAGGTCGTGTTCCTCGTCAATCACGATCAGTCCTGGCGCGGCCAGGCTGGTAAATACAGCGGAACGGGTGCCGATGACGATGTGCGCGCGGCCGCTGCGTGCGGCTTCCCAGGCCTGGTACCTGGCACCTTCAGACAATCCTGAGTGAAGTACGGCAATCTCCGCGTCAAAACGTCGGCGAAATCGTTCGGTGATTTGCGGGGTCAGGCCGATTTCCGGGACCAGTACCAGCGCCTGCCGACCCAGGGCGAGCACCTGCTCGATGCAGCGCAGGTAAACCTCGGTTTTTCCGCTGCCGGTGACACCTTGCAACAGGAAGACTGAAAAGCCGGTTAGCCGTGCGGTAATCGTGTTGACAGCATCTGCCTGTTCCTCATTGAGGGTGGGCCCGCTATGGCTTTGGGCCGAGCGTAATGGCAGGGCTTGCTGGAAGCTCTCTGCCAGCCCCTTCTTTTCCAGTTGCCTGCGAATATCGGGCTTGATACCCAGTTGTTTGAGTGTGTCCGCACTGCTGCTGATGGTACTTTGCAGCTGCTGCAGAAACTCAGCCTGGCGCGGCGCGCGGCCCAGTGCACCCTCGGGCAAGCCCTTGCCCGCCGTGGTCAGCCGCCAGTGTGTCTCGCCGGCGCTGTGGTGGGCCTCGCCCGAGCGCAGCGCGGTAGGCAGGGCAGCGGAGAGAATTTCACCGCGGGGATACTTATAATAGTCGGCTGCCCATGCGCACAGCTTCAATATGCCCGGGTTGATCAAGGGCGTATTATCAACCACCGCCAGGATCCGGCGCAGCTTGTCGATTGGGACTGTTGTTTCCGCGGCGACTTCGATCAATACGGCGCATACTTCGCGCTTGCCAAAGGGCACCAGAATTCGACAGCCCGCCCGTAGGCTGGACAGCGATTCTGCCTCGAGGTGTTTAGGTGGAAGGTAATCGAATAGTTGGCGCAGCGGAGAGGCGATGGCGAGGCGTAGAAAGGGCATGGCAGCTAGTGTACATCAGCTGTAAAGCCGGTCCGAACGCATTTGATAAGTGGGCTTAAACCCAGTATATTCCAATCCTAAAATGAGCCTGAAGGGGGTGCCTTTTTGAGTCAATTTCATGCTCTTTTCCTGTCTTGTCCATGGATCGTTTGGAACAGTTCTCGACGGGCCAGTTGGAGCCGGTCCGCGGCCTCGTTATCGCTCATCTGCTCAGCCATGGCATCCAGTATTTCAAAAGTCATTCCTGGCTTCAAACAGGCTGCTGCCATCGGCAGTGATTTGAACTTCTCGTAAGGTGTCATCAGATTGCCGTAGGGGTAGCGTTTGCGTTGTTTGCCGCGTGCATCGGTGATCGTCTCAGGGAACAGTCGGGATCGGTGATAATTCACATAGTGGTTGAGATGCTGCCGGTTGAAGTCGTTAATCAGCGGTGCCCAGTGCTGCGGGATATGACCGTGACCAAACAATGTACGCACCACGTGGCCGTTTTTGCTCTCCGCCGGCGCATTGTCATTGGTCTGCCGCGAGCGGGATTTAGTGAACTCAATGCGTAGCTTCTCCAACAGTTTCGCGACTCGTTTATTGATGTACTCCGACCCATTGTCCGAGTGGAAGCCCCGGATTACGAAAGGAAAGTCACCCAGCAGTTGCTCCAGGGCCAAAATGAGATAGCGCTCACTGATCCTCTCCACAGTGGCAATGACTTCCGTCTGCGTCACCGCGTCAACAGCATTGATGTGATAGACCCCTTTCTGTTTGTCCCAATCGCCCTGATGCACTGTATCTATGCGGATATAGCCGGGTTGACCCCGGGCCTGTGGCTTGCGTCGTTCGCCGATCTGGGAGGCCCTGGGACGAGTCTTCTCCACCTTGCGCCGACACCGCGTATAGGTAGTGGAGTGCCTCAAATTGTACAGGTGAGCCACCGAGATCAAGGCCAGGCGCTGGTATTCATCCTGACCAAACACCTGACATGCCCGCTCGCAAAGCTTCTTCATGGTGAAGCCATTGGGGGTGTTATGACGCTCATCCATGGCTGCCAGGAGACGAATATCAGCCGCGGTAAAGCGCCGTGAGAAGCCATTCGTGGTGCGCTGCCGACGCACCACACGACCCGTTTCCCGGTACTGCCGGAGCAGGCGGGTCAACTGCGGGCGCGAATAACCGCTGACCTTCATCAGGTAGCGAATCAGCACCCCCTTGTCGTGCTTATTGAGTGCCTTATAGCGGAACTTCATCAGGCTATGCTGTAACCAGCGGTAGCGCTCATCCTTATCGCTAAGCACCTCAAAGGCGACCGGCTGAGCACCATCAATAAAGGCACTTAACTGGTCAATCGTCGTTAGTTCTTTAGTATTCATGAGTGTTTGCATCCGCCCATCATGAACAAAAACAACGACGCTGTAAGACTCATTCCATATTCGAACGGCGGTGCCCCGTTCAGGCTCATTTCATATTGGAAAAGGCTAACCCTGTTAGCAACAAATAGAAATGTCCGGTTTTAGAACACATGAGTTGTCCGCTTTTGGCGATGTCGGGAAACCTTGTTGAGGTGCCCGTTATTGATGGCGCAGCGGACATCAGGCAGCCACCGGTAAGTCAGTCTGGATGAGCTGGCCGGCCGCGTCATAACAGGCCAGTTTTCGGGGACCGTGCCACAAAGACAGGGCGCCGCCGGTGTGCCGTAACACCTTCACTTTAGCTTTGATGTAGTGGTAACGGTGGCGGTCTGCCGGTATCTGCAGGGTCCGGCCCTCGAACTCAATGCAGTTGTCCTTGCGTACCCGGCGCTCGTAGTGTTCGCAGAAAATGTTGTCCAACTGCGCTCCCTCCGGCACCGGCACAAAGGCTGAGCCAACTTCCCGCGGCGGTTGCTCAAACTCTTCGTTGAAGGCGGGCAAATACACCTGCTGGAGATACTCATTGGCGGCAGCCATATCGGTGATGCCAGCGGCGGCCAGTTCTTTGACCAAGCGGTTCTGGTGGGTGCTAAAGGCCCGCTCGGAGCGCCCTCGGGCTTGCGGCGAGTAGGCCGCGATCATCTCCACGCCCAGTTGCTGCAAGGCGCGCCGGAACTGCGTCGAGTTGCCCTTGTCCACCTTGCCGCCGGCCGTCGGCGTGTGCCAGTAATGGCTGCCCCGGTCGGTATACAGCGAGCAAAACAAGCCCTCGGCCTCAACCACCTCACGTACCCCCTGGAAACTGCTCCGGGTGCCTTCCTGGTCACAGAAGAACATGGAGTAATGCCGGCTGGTGGCATCATCCATGGTGACTATCAAATCCCAGGTCTGTCCCGGCACCCAGGCATGGGTGCTACCATCCTGGTGCAGCAATACGCCCGGCACCGGTGCTCGTTCACGCCGCTTGCGATGTTGCCCGCGGCCCGCGGCCTTCGTCACCGCTCCGGCAGCCTGCAAGGACTTGCGCACCCAGTTGTAGCTACGCCCACCGCCGCCGCGCCGATACCAGGCGTAGTAGTGCTTGACACTCCAGCCATCATGCCGGCTTCGGTACCGATCCACCATGCGCATAACCTCATCGACCGGGGCCCGCCGGTGCGATACCTGAGACAGCCGCTTGTCGATCAACCCATCCAGGCCTTCTTCCTCGTAACGATCAATGTAACGACGAAAGGTGCGCTCACACACACCCAGCAACTGCGCCGCTTCCTCTTGGCTCAAACGACCCTCCGTCCAGCTCCCGTATGCCTCTTCAAATCTCATCCGTCGTATCTCCTGTAACACTTCTGTCCGCCTCATAAACCACTCTCCTCAAGAGTTGGCATAAACCGGACAGATTATGTGTTTTAACAGCGGACAGTCTATGTGTTCCTAACATTGGAAAAGGCTAACCCTTGCGTCTGGCGCTGTGTCTGGTAAGATGCCCGCCTATTTTTTTGACCAGTACCCGAATTGGCCATCTCCCAGACCGGGATGCGGTGCCCGGCGAGAGACTAGGCGGCGGCATTAATATGCTAAGGAGCAGAGTAATGAAGAACGATATACACCCGAAGTATGAGGATATTGCGGCCACCTGTAGTTGTGGCAACGTGGTCCATACGCGCTCGACCATGGGTAAAGATATTCACATTGACGTTTGTTCGCAGTGCCACCCCTTCTACACCGGCAAGCAGAAGATTCTGGATACCGGCGGTCGTATCGATCGCTTCAAGAAGCGTTTTGGTAGCCGGGGAGCCAAGCGCTAAACGGCCTATATCCTATCCTGAAGGGCCTTCCCCAAATCGAGTGGGTCATTTAGGCACTGATTCCTTCCGGGTAGAGCTTCTCGCCGCGACAGCCCATGTTTCACCGCGCTGGTCGACGCCGCTTTCAACCGCCCCCAGGCGATACGCTGACTGCCACTTCATCGTCTGCGAGAGCAACCTGCACATCGGTCACCTGCCACGGCTTCTCGATACCCAATAGCCGGCTGTATAACTGTGTATCTTTCATGGGTCATCAGGCTAAACTACCCACTCAATTTGGGGAAGGCCCAAATTCTTGAGAGTCGCTGACCAACCCTGCCAGGCCATTCTTGAGAGTATGTGGTTTATTCTCCTTACTTCTCTCACCGGCGGGAACAATGGATTCACAGAAATTAATCAAGGCTTTTTGCCGCATCTTTGGCTCAATACAGCGATGGCTATCGACAACCGTTGAGGGCGACGCCGTTCCCAACGGCGGAGACCAGCCCACCACGGATGCGTCACCGGAAAAATCGAAAAGCGCCGAAGGCGTGAATTTCTCGCAGTCCCCTGTGCCCCGGGAGACGCAGCCATCAGCGTCTCCCACAGAAAATAGCAAACCAACAAAAACACCGCAGAAAAGATCGGGGAAACGCGGAAAACAAACTGGCCGGAAATTGCCTAATCAAGACACAACACCGCCCGAGAAAAAACCGGAATTGATCTGTCGGCAGGTGCACGCTCATAATCAATGGCAGATTCTACTTGTTATTCCACAAGGGGAAAATATCAATGTGTGGCAAGAAAAATCCAAATTATCGCCGGACAATAATGACGAATATCCACTGTCAAATTTTACAGAAGCAGTAAATTCAGCGGCGAACAGCGGACATGAAATAATTGAATTGTTTGATGGAAAAAGTCCGCTGATTTTCAAACTGCGGAAAAATTGGAAAGGTGATGGGCGACTAGTTGGCAGGGTATCCGCTGGCTATTACGTTGCTTTTGCACCCAACTCATGGGTAAGAACAAACAACAACCCGCCTGTTGAACCATCGGGATGCAACGATCAAGAATTTTCAGCGCATTATTTTTTCAACGATGGCAACGACAAACCGGACGGTTTTGTTGGCCATTCCCTTCCCCATTCACAAAAACGTTTTTCATTGGAGGGCCAAACGGTTGCCGACGACTCTGACATGGGCGATTTGTTTGTCGGCGCACCGCCGGAGTTGACTGATATTAACGACAATGACTGGCAAGGGGTTTCATGGATTAGAGTGGGCCAAGAGGGTGGTAGGGGGTGGGGCAAAAATTTCAAGCCGGATGAGGAAAAATTAAGACAAGTTTTAGCAAATCGCGAAGGATGGTTTTATATCCGCATATATGATGATGTCAAAATGATCGACAGCTTGGCTTTTCGTCGCCTAGTGAATTTGGAAGCAATTTTGATCAATAGAAATCCACTTTCACCAGAAAATATTATCGTACCCGATACCAAAGGGCATGCCGAAACGACCATTCAATTTGTCGGCAAAATTCAAGTGAAATGCGATAATCCGCATATAGTCGTGGGCAACAATAACACGGCGGTTGTGGAGCCGAATCCGAATCTTGACAAGATGCAATGGACATTGATCGGCAACAACGGGCAAGTAAAAGTGAGCATTCATTTACCACGTATTTGGTGGCACACGGACAATACTGACGACGAAGTCGGCGAATGGCGTGACACGGCTTTTGAAATGTCACGCAACCAGTTTTACCAAAATCGAGATTCGCTGATAGTTGTCCGCCTGCCCTCTGTCGCAAAAGAAATTTGCGTTGGATTTGATTCTTTCAACCAATACGATGGCGCACGCCGATACTCAGTTCAGCACAATCACAATGATGACACAAAACAGGCGGAATTCAAGTTGCGTGATTTTTGCAATCACACGAAAATATCAGAACGTTCATCAAAGGAGTCGGGTTTGCGGATACAGTGTGGCACGGCAGAGTTTGCGCTTGTTCGCATTCCTGCGGATGCAACGTTGCCAAAACCAAAACCGCCAAAACTGGATCCGATTCCTCCGCAGCCAGAAATTTTTCGTCCGGTCACCAAAAATAAAAGATTTAGCCCCGCCGAATTAGTGGCCGCCGGGTGGGTCGTTGCCGAGGCGAAGCGTTTGAGAATTGCTGTTGACCACCGCCGAAAAACGATGCATCGTGTCAATATAGAAACACTACAGAAAAAGCAAGGAAAAAACCATGCCGACTGAGCAAGAAATCGGGCGTTGGAAAAATACGATTCATACCCGTTACTTAAACTACCTGAAAACATCCTTTTATTTTAAGGATGCCGACCTGCGCGAATCTTTCGCGCAAGCATTGACGGCCTGCGAACTAATGAAAGGCCCCTTTCCCGAATCGAAGCATGATTTCGGGAAAGGAATTCATACACACACATTAGCAAAAGAATACCTCGATGCACACGACGACATTTTGCCGGCATTACGCGACGATTTTCTGTATAGCCATCAGGAACAGGCAATTCGTAAGGTGCATAATCGGCAACAGAACGTTGTTGTTGCGACCGGCACCGCCAGCGGCAAAACAGAAAGTTTTTTGTATCCGATTTTGTTTGATTTGTATCAGCAACACTTGGACGGAAATCTGGCCGGCCCCGGTGTGCGCGCATTGATTTTATATCCGATGAATGCACTCGCCAACGACCAGCGGCGGCGACTGGGTGAAATTTGTGAAGATTTGAAAACTGGGAATTCCGATTTTAAGCCGACTTTTGGTCAGTATATAGGAGCAACGCCGGAACATGAAAATGATACATGGCGCAATGCTAAGACCCATGCGGACAATCGACTTACCGGGGAACTGGTTTTTCGTAAGGAAATGCGCGCAACGCCGCCGCATATCCTCTTGACCAACTATTCCATGTTGGAGTATTTGCTGATCCGCCCCCAAGACAGTGAATTATTTGACGGCGACCGCGGAAAATACTGGCAGTTTATTGTTTTGGATGAAGCGCACCAATATCGCGGCGCCCGAGGCATGGAAATGGGCATGCTGGTACGGCGGCTTAAACAGCGCTTGCGCACCGGAGGGCGCGAGGATTCATTCCGCTGCATCGCCACAAGCGCAACGATTTCTTCCGGTGAAGGAGAAGAAGACAGGAAAACTGTTGCTGCCTTCGCTAATACATTGTTTGGCGAACCATTTACCGATGACGGCGTTATTTTTAGCACGCAAAAAAAGCCCGACGATACAAAACCGCAACGTTTTCATTTATTCATTAGTGCGTTGGAGGGTGCATTTTTATCTTATAAAAACAGCAAAGATACTATTATCTTAAACCGAGAGACAAAAACAGACGATGATCAAAAAATCGCGGCGTTGGAAATTGCGCTGTGCCGTGAATGCGGGCAACATTATTATGTCGGGCGCGAAAGCGACGGATGTTTGATGGAAGCAATACGCGATCCCAGCGACAATTATTTCGGCGTAGATTTTTATCTGCCATTGGATAACAACGCGGATACGAATCCAAAAGAAATCCTTAATTTGTGCCGCCAATGCGGAAAACTACACGAAGGGGAACCTGTCTGCGAGTGCAATGCGAGCATTCCAGTGAAGAAATGTGAAGGGCACAAAGACCATCCCGACCAAATAAAGGAATGCGAAACATGCAATTACCGAGGAGGCGGTGACCCGGTGCAAGAAATCGTGCATGGCTCCGATGGCCCAAACTCGGTTATCGCCACCGCCTTGCACGGTTTGTTGCCAAAAGATCGGCGGAAAATATTGGCCTTTACCGACAGTCGGCAGGAGGCGGCGTTCTTTGCCTGGTATGCGGAACATTCCTATGAAGAAGTACGCGACCGCAATTTTATTTTGCGCGCATTAAGGCAAAAGGCAATCGACGATGAGGGGTTGTCGCTTGAGGATTTGCAAAGCCGTCTGCAAAAAGTCCGCGTCGATGCGGGCTTATTTTCATACTCTGGAACAGGCGAGACCAGAAGAAGCGAAACCTTGGGCATGATTTGCCGTGAGTTATTAACCAGCAAAAAACGTATCGCGCTGGACGGCGTGGGTTTGGCAAAATGGTTTGTGCAAATTCCGGCCAATTTGGAATTGCCCGAAGCCATGTTTGAGTCACCGTGGAATTTCACAGCGGATGAAGGGCGGGAATTGCTGGGTTTTCTTTTGGACCGTTTGCGCCAACAGCGGGCAATGGAGTTGCCCGAAGGTGCGCCGCCCGAAAAAGAAGTATTTCCATGGCCGCAAAGGGCGGTTGCTGTGGGCGGGGGACTCGAAAAATATGTATCTCCATGGGGCAGCGCCCAAACTGGCATTGTCAAACATTTTCTTTTTCGCCTGCTTTCAGATAACACTTCATCCGACAAGGAAAAACGCGAGATCGGCAAAAGCCTGATGGATGCCTTGTGGGATTCCATCCATGCCGGTGATAATAATCTTTTGGTGCGTGCGCCAACAGACGGTACCTTTCGCCTGAATCCAAATTGGCTGCGCATTAAACTTCCATCACACAATGAATGCTTTGAATGCGACACTTGTGCAAGAATCAGTTTTTACAACATTCGAAACGTTTGTCCGCGCAACAATTGTCCGGGGAATCTCGTAAGAGTCGACAGCAACAATCTGGCGCAAAATCATTACCGCACTTTGTATGAAGACGACACAATGCCGGCAAAGTTGCGCGCACAAGAACACACCGCCCAAGTGCAAAGCGACGAGGCGCAAGAACGGCAAGCCGAATTCAGCAAGGGCAACATTGATTTGCTCAGCTCGTCAACAACGTTTGAAGTTGGTGTTGATTTGGGCGCTTTGGAAACGGTATTTTTGCGCAATGTTCCGCCAGAGCCATTTAATTATACCCAACGCGTCGGACGGGCTGGAAGAAGCGGCGACATACCCGGACTTGCGCTGACCTATTGTCGTCGTAATCCGCATGACTTGTATCACTACGCCGATCCGGAAACACATATTTTGAAAGGGAAGATCCGCCCTCCGCAGCTTCGACTACGAAATGAAAAAATCATCTCCCGACATATCACTGCCACGGCGTTGTCGGCATTTTTCAGAAATCCCGAAAACAGAAAGCGCTTCAAAGATGTTGAATGTCTGATTGGTAACTGGGAGAGTCCGCATGCGGTCAAAGATTTCCGTGATTTTTGCCGAAAAAATAACACCTTGACAGATTCCTTGCGTGCAATCGTGCCGGAGGATATGCACAAAGAAACAGGGTTAAGTGATGGTGGTTGGATAGACAAAATTGCCGGTAAAAACAGCCGCTTTGCTGCTGCCGAAGAAGAGATTTACTCGGATTATCGATTAATGAAAAAGTTGGAGAAAGAAGCTAGCGATAACAGGCAACACCAAAAAGCCGGGCGGTTTCAGAAGCGTGCAAACACCATCGCCCGTGAAAAATCGCTGAACTTTCTTTCGCGCAAGGCGATCATTCCGAAATACGGCTTTCCGGTGGATGTGGTGGAACTGGATGTCAGGCAATACACCACCACAGGAGCGTATAAGGTTTCCTTGCAACGTGATTTGACGCAGGCTATCGCCGAGTATGCTCCGGGAAGCAAAGTCGTGGCGGATAAGAAGGAGTGGGAATCCTGTGGAATCAAAATCGTCCACGGAAAAGATCTTGCTGTCAAACATTACTGTTACGATCGAGCGCGCGATTTTAAACAGTGGGACGAAAATGCCCAATCGCCACAAGGCATAACCAAAGATGACAAATACTTGTCGCCGCAATTCGGTTTTGTTACGGAATTGGGTAAAAAACTCAAAGAACCACAAGGGCGCGCGCGCCGCTTGTATACAACGCGCCCGTTTTTTCAAGGATTTGTTGAAGGGCAGCAAACAACACAAAATTTCTCTGGAGTTATAATAACTCCTGCATTGCCTGGGCGGATGGTCGTGCTGTGTGAAGGCAAAAACGGCGGCGGATTTTATATTTGTCGCGGTTGCGGCGCCGGATTTGCGGAAGAAAAACATCCGCATAAAACTCCTGAAAACAACAAATGCAACGGCACGCTGGATCGACTTGCTCTTGGCCATGAGTTCGTGACCGATGTTGTGCGCTTGCAGTTTCCCGGACTTAGCGATTCTTGGGAAGCTTATTCGTTAGCTTATGCCGTTTTATTGGGCGCGGCTGAAACATTGGATGTTCCGGACACCGATTTGAATACCACCATTACCGGTAGCGAGACAACCGATGAGACGGCAATCGTTTTATATGACAATGTGCCCGGTGGGGCGGGTCTGGTTGCCAGCCTGGAGAAAAACGATGTCTTGCAAAATGTTCTTGAGGAAGCGAAAAATAGGGTGAACGGAGATTGCGGTTGCACCGAAAGCTGTTATGGCTGCATTCGCAGTTATCGCAATCAATTCGCCCACCCGCACTTACAACGCGAGGGTGCCCTGGGCTTTTTGGAATCCGCTTTGAAAAAAACATCTGGCTAACTGTCCTGTCCGCAACGCCTCACGCATATAAAATACTCCAGCGCTTCACTTTGCGGCAACTGCTCAAGACAAAACAGCCCTGATCGGCGAATTTCACGCGGATTTTCGAGGCAAAGCCTAACACCAGCGTGCTATATTCGTACAATCCACCCTTTGATTTGATCTCAGGGAAAAACGTGAGCCTCACCAATACCGACGATCTAAGAATTATCCGCATCGCCCATGTGATCAATCCGGCGACGCTCATCGAGCGCTTACCGGTGATCGACGCGCCGTTGATACAGCGGCATCGCGACGATTTGCTGATCGTCATGCGGGTTTATTTTAAAGGGCCTTCCCCAAATCGAGTGGGTCATTTAGGCACTGATTCCTTCCGGGTAGAGCTGTAATCCGCCCAGGTGGAAGTACATTGTATTACGGAATCGCTCTCTGTTTCTGAAGCCCCGAGCGCGGCTCTTCAGCGTTTTGATGCGGCTGTTTATACTTTCAGCATGACTGTTGTCAACCTTGAAAATCACTGCGTTGAGTATGCCCCAAAGGTGATTCCGCAGGGTTTTTGACGTCGTTTGCATCGGCTTGAGCCGACTGCGGGCCATCCGGTTGATCAGGCGTTTCCAGCCCTTCTTGGCCCAGGTGCGACTCCGGTAGTCCCAAAGACAGGACGCGAGACCCTTGATGGCCCACGCCCTGGCGGTCTTCAGTGAAGATTGTCGCAGTTCGCTGCAGCGGTGTTCCTGTCGGTGCAGCTGATCCACAGCCTTACCCATGTATTGCGCAACGTGGAAACGGTCAAAGGCAATCCTGCTATCCGCAGCGGGCAGTGCTTCTCGCCGCGACAGTCCACGTTTCACCGCGCTGCATGATGCCATCCACGGCATGCCAACTCAGTCTCATACGTTCTGACACCGCGCTGGTCGGCACCGCTTTCAACCGGTCAATGACCAGCGCCTCAAACAATGCTGTACATCCACTACCGGGTTCCGCCCAGGGAACACGCACCGTGACCAATCCGTGTTCTGAACACTCCACACGAGGCACATCAGCCACCGGCAAGGTCTGGAGTTGACAGGTGTCGAGATGGCGCCGGCGCCTCTGCCGTTTGTCGTACCCAGGGCAGGGTATGCCCCACTTGGGACACGTCAGTTTACCGCCCCCATGCGATACGCTGACTGCCACTTGCTGATTCAGGTAGCAGGGTATTCTTATCGACGCCCAGTTCCTCTGCTGTCCTGGATACCGGTTGATCGCTCTCTATTGCCAGTTTAACTGCCGACTCTTTAAACTCTGCTGCATAGGGGTTCTGTTTCATCTGCTTGCTCATCGGTACATACTCTCTGGTTAGACCCCAGAATTACTTGTGGTTGTGTGTCCGGGATAGTCTAGCCACATCAAACGCTCCGGGAAATAAGGGTGAGTCGTAGCAGCTTCTACCGCTGGTATGCCGCCTATGGGCAAGAAGGGCCTGGTGGCTCAAGGAAAGAACAAGAAGGTGGTTATCACGGCCTGTATGTGCAAGAGGATGGCTACCGTTTCAAGAACTCGATTTGTCATCAAAAGGAGGAAATCGCTGGCAAAAAGCCAGCTTCATGAGTAATACTTGAACGAACAAGGCGGGTCAAAATTGGATGCAAACCCTGGGTCAGTTTTCAGTGCAAATTAACACACTCTATTCTATCTATATTCACGTGGTGGCTCCCGGCGACGCTGGTCTATCTACCGTGCCTGAGGGTCACTGATTTGCAGCCGCTAGTCACCAACCCCAGGATGCCACCAGAGATAAAGGAAGCTGCATTGGACGGTAGGTTAGTGCTGTTTGTTGGCGCTGGAGCCTCAATGCTCCTGGGCATTCCGTCATGGAAGGGATTAGCGGAGAAAGTACTGGAAGATTTACGAAGTAGCGGCAAGATCAACTACGCTGACGTGGATCAATTGGAAACACTTGATCCAAGGAAACAGCTCTCAATTGCCTCGCAAATCGCCGAAGATAAAGGGTATGACCTAAAACTTCACCGGCACCTCAGCAAAAGCCGCGACAGCAAAATATATGAGGCAATAAATTCTATTGGTGCGCCAAGTGTCACCACCAATTATGATCATGAACTGGCGCCTAAGTATGCATGCGACGGTGACCCCTCTGTTACAGTGCCTGCAACCCCAAGGGTATCTGGTGTGGGTAACATTAACCCTTCCTATTTGAAGTCGCCGGGTACCGTTACACACTTGCACGGCGATATGAAAAAGCCTGAAACGATGATAGTCACCACAAAAAACTATCTGAGCCACTATGGCGATAAAGACATACAGTACTTCCTTGACGAGCTTTTTCGTGAAAAAGTTGTGTTGTTCATTGGCTATGGCTTGGAAGAGGCCGAAATACTAGAGCACATCTTGCGGCGGGGGGGAGCACGAGCAGAGGCTGCGGAACGCCTCCGATTTTCTTTGCAACCCTTTCTCAAGAATCAGGAGTCGCTCTACGAGAGACTTGCTAAATACTATGAGAAATCCTTTGGTGTTCATCTGATTGGCTTTGCTCGTGATGATAGCGGCTATCAGGCGCTCGAAACCATCATGCTTGATTGGGCCTCAGTACTTGAGGTTCGCCCACCATTCTTAGTTGACGAAATAGCTCAGATGGACGAGGTGCTCGCCAATGAGTGATTTGAGCCCACAGGAAAGATCTATCCTTCAAAGAGTCCTGGCTAGGCCCGAACTCCAAGACCACTTTTTTCGCAAAGTTAGGCAACTCAAATGGTTTGACGCCATTATTGACGCCGGTTTTCTCGATCCAGATAAAAATCCCAAGCCTGTTAAAATAGAGGAAGATTACTACAACATACCCAACTGGCCCGTGACCAATTATCTTGTCAGTGCGGCCGAATTGCTCATTGATGATGTTAACAACGAATATTCAGGGAAGTTTATAGATACATTGAAAAAGGTGACTTTCCACGCAAGAGATACTGGCTTCAGCAATTATCGGACTTGGTGGCAATTCGTTAAAGTCATTCGTCAAATCCCCATCGAACATGTACACGTAGAAGATCTTGAAATGGTGCGATTTTGGATCCAGGACGAGTTCGATCGTGTGCTTGTGGTCGAAGAAATTGGAAAGTGGATCCAGTCTATCCTTGATTCAAACGCAGATGAATCAAGTGATATTGTCCTGAAACTCTTTGATATCCTGTTCCAGATTCGTGGGGTCGCGCACCATCGTTTTCCAGATCGGCCAGTTGCCGCTTTTTTCTTCAAAGGCTACCAAATAGACAGAGTAGCAAGTGCCATTACCAGGAATGCAGGCCAAACATTAGGCGAGTCCTTCGTCGATCTTATGGTATCAAAAATGAGACAGGTTATTGATATCCAAGGCGGTGATCAATGGACTGCAATTTGGTGTCCGGCGGTCGAAGATCATGAGCAGAATCTTCGAAGATTAGATGCAAAAGCTGTCATATTGAAGGCCGTTCGTGAGGCCCTTTTGGGTTTTTTTGAGACTCAGTCCATGGATGCTTCTAGTCAGAAGCTTCTGGAAATTATGGCGCCCGAATACCCGACTCTTACTCGTATATGTATTTTCGTTGCGTCCGAGTATTTTGAAAATCTCACCGAGGAAATCCGCGCAAGAATATTAGCCGGCAGGCATTTTGACGATCCTTTCAGGCATGAGCTTTGGTGGTTTCTGAACAGAAACTATAACCGCCTGAATGACGAACAAAAAAGATCGGTAATCTCAATGATCGAAGATATTGAAATACTTGATAATGATAATACCCCAAAAGCAATACCAACTGCCTATAGCAAACTGCTATGGCTGTCCGCTATTCATCAACAGGGCAATAAGGCTGCGGATCTCTATAACGACTGTCTCGCTATTGCCGGTAAGCCCCCCGAACACCCTGACTTTTCAAGTTACAGCACATCACTAACTGTAACACACGAATCTCCGATAAAACTGGCAGAACTTCGCTCACTTGCCGAAGATCCCCAAGCCTTGGTTAACTACCTGAATGAATGTGAGTACGCCGGCTATTTCAATGGTCCAGATCTAATAGGCCTAGGAGTCTGTCGGATTTAGCGACAGCATTAGTGATAGAATAAGCCCATCGTACCAAGAAGAGATCGAGGCTACCATGTCAGCCAAATTCCAGCCGATCAATCGAGATACTCCGTACCTGCTACCGCCCTCCTTGCAGGACTGGTTGCCGGAGAAACACCTGGCACGCTTTGTAGTGGATATTGTGGATCAACTCGACTTAAGTGAACTGGTAACTCGCTATGGTGGCGGTGGGAAACAGCCCTATCACCCCGCTGTGTTAGTAGCGCTGTTGTTCTACGGTTACGCGACCGGGATATTCTCCAGTCGTAAGCTGGAGCAGGCGACCCACGACTCGGTTGCCTTTCGTTATATCACCGCAGACGCGCACCCGGACCATGACACGGTCGCCACCTTTCGCAAGCGTTTTCTGCCGGAACTGGAAGGTTTGTTTGTACAGATATTGGTGGTCGCCAAGGTGATGGGCGTGTTCAAGCTGGGCAAGGTCAGCCTGGACGGAACCAAGATCAAGGCCAACGCCAGCAAGCACAAGGCGATGAGCTGGGGCTATGCGAACAAACTGGAAGAGCAACTTCGCCGAGAGGTACAGGAACTGCTCAGGCGGGCGGAACAGGCCGATACTGAAGATAAGCCGCCGATCGACATTCCTGATGAACTGGCGCGCCGGGAAGATCGGCTGGCGGCCATCAAGCAAGCCAAGGAAGAGATTGAGCGACGTGCGCAAGAACGCTTTGAGGCCGAGCAGGCTGAGTATGAGGCAAAGCTCAAGTGTCGCAAGGACAAGGAAGCCGAGACTGGCAAGCAAGCCAGAGGGCGTGAGCCAAAGCCACCTGAGCCTGGGCCACGGGATAAGGATCAGGTTAATTTTACCGATGGAGAATCACGCATCATGCCGTCTTCGGAGGGATTTGTGCAGGGCTACAACGCACAGGCTGCCGTTGATATCGAATCATACCTGATTGTGGAAAATCACATCACACAGCAGCCGAATGACAAGCAGGAGATTGAGCCGACCCTGAACGGATTGGCGGATGCGGAAGCGCAGTTGGGCAAGGCGGAGGCCTTATTGGCGGATGCGGGTTACTTCAGCGCTGATAACGTAGGTCGCTGTGAAGACGCGGAGATCATACCCTATATCTCGGATCATCGGGAGCGACACAACCTTCCCTGGGATGAACGATTCAGGACACCTCCCCCATGCCCACCGGATGCCGATGCCGTGACAGCGATGGCATATCGATTGCGAACCGCTGAGGGTAAGGCAATCTATGCCAAACGAAAATCCACGGTGGAAACGGTATTTGGAATAGTTAAAGAGGTGATGGGGTTTCGGCGGTTTCACCTTCGCGGGCGGGATGCGGCGCAAGGTGAATGGAATTTGGTGTGCATGGCGTGGAATCTGAAGCGCATGTACGCCCTGGGAGGCTGAGAGCATGAATAAGGGAAGCCTTATCCCGAGCAATGGTGCCCAATTTTGCACCTTGGGAGGCAGTTCAAACAAAAAATTGGAATGGGTACTTGAGTGGGCGCAATGTACTCCTGCTTCGCTCGGGTCAACCCCGACAGACTCCTAGTGAAGGCATTTGGTCAGATGATTTCAAATGAACCTGGGCTTTTCATACGAGATCAACCCGAATACCTGCTCCTTAAGCCTCACTATCTACATGAGCTCTTCTCTTCTTTGGCTTCATTGTGGACACAAAAAAAGGTTCTTGATTGGGACCAATTGTGGACAAATATTCTTGGTTTTGCGGACGCTCTGGTCTGTATGGACAGCTTCTGGCAAACGCCTGTTGGTTCACCGGGTGATTCGTTTATCGGAAACACTGACTGCGTAATTGGGGATGTAGCTCGCCTTATTGAGTCTGGTTGTGGAGCAGACGAACACCCATTTGGAGTAGGGAATATCCCGGCAGCGAAAGCTGTTCTCGAAAATATCCTTTGCCGACAAAGGGGTGAAAAATATGCGGAGGATAGTGATGCGTTCTCTATCGCAACAGACAGTCCCAAAGGAAAGTGCTTGGAAGCCTACATTCACCTGGCTTTGTATGAATGTAGGGTCTCGCCCGATCACAAGGCTGACAGCTCAGTTAATTGGGACTCCTATGAGCCGGTATTTTCTGATGAACTTGGGAAGGCAGATCTTGAAGACCAGCCAGAGTATGAATTTGCCACTCTCGTTGCCAATTATCTTCCTAACTTTTTTTACCTGTCTGAAACCTGGGTTATGGACCATTTGTCTAAGATATTTGATCGGTCGAACCATCTTCGCTGGTTGTGTGCGATTCAAGGGTATTCGTCTGTTGGCCGTTTCGATCTTCGAATCTACAATGACCTCAAGGAAGATGGCCACTTTCTTGCGGTCATGGATAGCGCTGAATTGAAGGATAGCGCGCGCGATCGTTATATCCGCTTCCTTTGTGTGGGCTACTTACATAGGCACGAGACGCTTGGCGAGGAAGGTAGCGTAATCGCCGCTATCCTGGATAGAAATATTTTAGATGAAATTGCGCAGGTGATCTGGGTTTTGTGGACTCTGAGGGAATCGGATTACAAAAGGCTCGTTGAAGTCACGGGTGAGCTCTGGCCTATACTATTGGGGAGAATTGATGTTAGTACCGAGGAAGGACGCAAACTTGCCTCATGCCTATGCCAATGGGCAGTATTTATCCCGGAGTTGAACGAGAGAACCATGGGTTGGCTATCAAAAATTGCGCCGTACGGCTCTACATTTCTACTCGAACCATTGGCACAGTTGAGCGACCGCCAACCTTTCGAGGCTTATGAAATATGGAAAGGAATGCTGGAAAATTACGGGTACGATCACCATGATGATCCAATAAAGCAAATATTTGCCAACTTATCCAGTCGTGGAAAAAAAGGCATCCGGGCTGCGAAGGTTATAGCTGACCTCACTACTGTCCGGTTAAAACTTCGACAAAGCGGGATTTTCTCAATGGCCACAATGAGTTACAGCAAAATTAGGGTGTCCCCGACTTGAACGCAAATCCGATAATGTATTCTCTTGGTAGACCCTTGTTGCCGAGACGATTCGATGTATACCGGAAAGACGCTGTTTGCACAGATCATGGACTTTCTTCCGTGGAAAACTTTTCACCGGCTGGTGTCCCGATACGATGGAGATCATCGTATTCGCACACTTCCTTGCGCCGAACATTTTCGCGCTCTGGCGTTTGCGCAGTTGACCTACAGGGAGAGCCTGCGCGATATCGAAGCGTGTCTCTCGGCGCAATCGGCCAAGCTGTACCACATGGGCATTGGTTCGCCGATCAAGCGCTCTACCCTGGCCGATGCCAACGAACGAAGAGACTGGCGAATCTACGCCGAGTTTGCACAACGGCTGATCACGCAGGCTCGAAAACTATATGCCGAAGAGGATCTTGGGTTGGACCTGACGAACACGGTTTATGCGCTGGACTCCACCACAATAGATCTCTGTCTGTCGCTGTTTCCATGGGCGCCATTTCGCAGCACCAAGGCGGCGGTGAAGATGCATACGCTGTTGGACCTGCGTGGCAATATCCCGAGTTTTATACATGTTTCCGATGGCAAGGTGCACGATGTCAACGTGCTCGATCTGATGATTCCGGAACCCGCGGCAATCTATATAATGGACCGCGCCTATCTCGATTTCGAGCGGCTCTTCACACTTCACGACTCCGGCGCGTTTTTTGTCACCCGCGCCAAAGCGAATTCCGACTTGCGAAGGATATATTCGGCGCCGAGCGACCGGGCGCAAGGTATTATCTGCGATCAGACGGTGGCCCTGTCGGGGTTTTACAGTCAGAAGAGATACCCCCATCATCTGCGCCGCATTCGCTTCAAAGATCCAGAGACAGGGAAAACGCTCATCTTTCTGACCAACCTGTTTGGTCCTCCACCGACGACCATCTGCGAACTATACAAAGCCCGGTGGCAAGTCGAGTTGTTTTTCAAATGGATCAAGCAACATCTCCGTATCAAGAAGTTTTACGGCACGTCAGAGAACGCCGTCAAAGTGCAAATCTGGACTGCCGTGTCGGTGTATGTGCTGGTGGCCATCATCAAGAAGCGCCTCAATCTGGATGCCTCGCTCTACACTTTGTTACAGGTATTCTCAGTCACCCTTTTCGAGAAAATCCCTTTAAACAAGGACTTATTCGATACCAATCATATCTTGGAGGATGACATGGTTTCTAACCAACTGAATTTATTCAATAATTAACCGGACACTAGTGTAGGTCGTCAAACAGTTTGTAACTTATTAAGTTTCTCTCTGCCACGCTTCACTTTCTCCAGAATGTCACTCGCGGATTTGGTCCAGATATAAGGCGCCGGCGCTTGGTTATGAGTCTCAATGAACGCCATGACTGTTTGCTCAAGCTCTTTCACACTGCTAAAGACACCTCGTTTCAATTGCTTTTCAGTTAGCTCCCGAAAAAACCGTTCCACCATGTTTAACCACGATGCGCCAGTTGGCGTGAAGTGCACATGGAAGCGCTTGTGATATTTCAGCCAGCTTTTTACCTTCGGGTGCTTATGCGTCGCGTAATTGTCACAGATAATATGAATCTCTTTATCTTTGGGCGTCGACGTATTGATCTGGCGGAGAAATGACAACCATTCTTGATGGCGATGCCGCCCGGCGCAGGTGCCCAGCACTTCCCCTGTCAAGGTATTCAATGCAGCAAACAGGGTCGTGGTGCCATTACGTTTATAGTCATGTGTCATTGTCGCGGCCCTGCCTTTTTTCATCGGTAAGCCCGGCTGTGTTCTATCCAGCGCTTGTATCTGGCTCTTTTCATCACAACTGAAAACAATGGCGTTATCCGGCGGTGATATGTAAAGGCCAACGATTGCCTCCAGTTTCTCGGCAAACTCTTTATCGTTTGATACCTTGAATGTACTTATCCGGTGCGGTTTCAAACCATGGCTTTTCCATATCCGGCCCACCGAAGACATGCTGATACCCGCCTTCTCTGCCATCAGGCGTTGGCTCCAATGCGTAGCGTTTTTCGGTTTCTCTTGCGTCGTGAGTCTGATCACCTGTGCAACCTTACGTGAACTGATTGTCGGTTTGCGCCCCGGCCGATACGCATCCTGGCGGATGCCTTCAACTCCACTCTCCGCATAACGTTTTCGCCAGCGGCCGGCTTTCTGTCTCGTAATGCCCAGTTCAAAACCGATCTCTTCATTGGTCATGCCCTTGCCGGCCAGAAGAACAATTCGTGAACGCTCCGCCAATCGGACCGACACAGAACGCGATTTAGAGAACTTACTCAAATCCACAACTTCGTCATCAGACAAAACTATTTCTACTGCAACACGCACGACAATCTCTCTATATAGGGGAAGATGCTACATGTTACACTATTTATAGCGACCTACACTAGTGAGCTGACCTATATATTGCGCGCGGCTCAGACCGTCCGCGAGAATGGCTCAAGGAGATATTACAGGGACAAGGCTGAAAGCTAGCTCTATGTTAAGGTCAGCGCCATGGCAACTGCGCGTGGGGACAAACCAATTGCAGTTAACCGGGCGCCACGCTGAACCTCTATACCCCTTCACGAGAGTCAGAATTTTCTCAGTCAATTCTTCAACTGGCAGATATGGGTCCAGCTCTCCTGCTGCCATTCCCAATTCAGGCTCAGCATTCGTGAGCCTGGGCGTTCCGCTCCGTCATGCGCGCCCCTACTGAATTAGGCAGCTTGCTTATTGCGTTGAGCGCACGAATACAGACTCATAATGCAATTTTTTGTGGCCGGTCATCAGTGTGATGTCGTACCCATCGAGGAGCCAGTTGATCTGTTGCCCCGTCAGTGAAACAACCTCATCGCCACGGCGAGGCCAGCGGAACTTTTCCTCGGCAAGGGCCTTGTAATACAGCACAAAGCCATTGTCTTCCCAATGAAGGCACTTGATTTTGTTGCGACGCCGGTTGGTAAACGCGTACAGGCCGCCGTCAAAGGGGTTGTGGCCCAGCTCTCGCTCAACAATGGCCGCCGGCCCGGCGCCGGCTTTTCTAAAATCTACCGGGTCCCGGTATAGGTAGATCCGGGGCATGTCATTGGAGGGACGGAAGTAGCGGGTTGTCACAACAGCTCCAGCAGTTGGCGCACACCGGCACATTGTCAGCACAGATCCCGCGAACGACCAGGCCATTGGGCAACGATAGCGTCAAGCCGGCGTTCACCTCGGGGCGATGTTCTACCGCCACGAACCCACCATGATCCCGCCTTGTGCTCCGACGCCGCGCTGTGGCCCCGTCAAACTTCCGGCTAAATAACAGGTGTCGATTTAGAGACGCTTACCATCCTCCGACAATAAATTACGAATAATCTCCAACCGATCCCGCATCAAACTCAACCAAATCGAATGCTCCAAGCCATCATCGTAATGCTCAAAAGCACTGCCGGTATTATACGGCGAATCAATAAACACACACTTCACCTTACCTGCATACTCCTGTCCCAAGGCCTTAAGCGCCTACAGGTTATCCCCAAAAATCATCTTATTATCGAAGATGTCGTTATCGGCTACTCGATGTTTGGCACGGTAGGACTTATCCGGCTCCTCCAGCAAAATACGTGGCTCCAGCTTGGGCCGTTTGTTTTTTACGATCCAAGTAAGTTCGAGTTTTTTGTTTGCTTGCTCATAGTAATTCTTACTTATTTTTATACTGGCTGTTGCAAGGGGCGCATTTGCGTCTGCTTGCAACTGCATTCCCAATAACTGCCGGATTTATTACTTACAGGTAAACTACCACAGGACTGGCAAACAAGAGTATCGGCCAGTTCCAAAGACAATTCGGCTATTTCTTTTACGTCCCCATCCGCCAGTTCCCCCGCCCATTGGTTGAAATGGCAGCCCACCAGATTGCGAACATGAATAGCCTGGTCAAGCTTGTCATACAGGGGAGCAAGCGGAATTTCCTGTGCATTGCCACCTTGCTGTTTAATAATCTTTAACGCTTGCTTGAGCTTTTTGTTGGGCGCACTTGCCAGTTCACCGAAGGTAAATCTGGGTTCTATCAAATGAGGCACTTTACAGCGGTATGTCTTGGTGATGAATTCCAGCAGGCTTTCAAACAGTATGCCCGCCTGTGCGGCAATCGCCTCCCTGCGGAAATCTGGCTGTTGTAACTGTTGGCGGAGATCTTCGACGTAGGTGAGGGTTTTACCGGCCTTAATACCCTGTAGAAAGTCCCAGGGTTTTAATTCAATCAGCTGCACCGGGGTTGCAGGTTGGCGGGCAAAACGGAATTTGTCTCGCAGTGGTCGGTAATGGGTGGTGATAATCATCTGGGCAAAATTGTCAGCATCTTCCATCAACATATTAATGGTTTGTTGCAGGTGTTGCTGATCGACGGAACCCAGCACATCGTCCAGTATTACCAGGGTTCTGCTGGCGTCGCCGCGCCTGGCCAGTGCCAGGAAAATACATAAGCCCAAGGTATCCAGATGGGATTCGCTGTAGTAGGGCTGGGGCTGAATATCCTGCTGCCCACCAAAGGCGACACCATATACCAGTGAGCCACGCTGGCTTTCGTCCAGCTTGAGCTTGATTTTGCCAATGTCTTCCTGCGGGTGGATTTTCTGGTAAAGTGTATCCACATCCTGAGCAATTTCGGCCAGTATGCCTTCCACATAGCTTTTGCGCTTTGCCTCGACAATGTTGACTGCCTGCTGCAAGCGTTGACTGAGCGATTCCTTCTGCTTTGCCTCGGCGGATTTTTCGTCCATGGTTTTGACATACTGCTTGATGCTGGCCAGGTTGTTGACCTGCTTTTGGGTGCTTTCAAGGTTGGTCTGCATTTGTTCAAGCCCTGAAGAGATCTCGCCGTGAAGCTGGCTGGCTTGAGCCAATGCCTGTTCTTGATCATTTTCTCTCAGGTGCTGAATAGTATTGTCTTCGGCAAGATCGGAGTAAAAGTGCTGTTGTGCTGCCTCAACAAAACCGAGCAGTTTCCCCTTAGCCTGGCTGAGTTGATCCCGCTTTGAATTTACTGCCTGTTGCGCCTGTTGTTTGATCTCACTGGCCTGCTTGAGCGTGTTCATACCTTCTATACGTTGTTGCAAGCGCTGCACCAGTTGTTCCGGCACGATGGTAGTTTCTTCACATACAGGGCAGAGCGTATCCGGTGTTTTGCTCAAATAGGTTTCGGCATCTTGTAACAGTGTTACCAGTTCGGCATTGCTTTGGCTTTCGCCAGATTCAAGAGCGGATAACTTCTGTTTGGCTTGCTCCAACTGTCGCCGGGCCTGTTCCAGTTGTTGTTCTGCTGCTGTTACAGCCTCTGCATGCGCGATTACGGCTTCGCTGTGTTTAACTCCAGCTTTGAGTCCTGCAAGTTGGGCTTGCAGTTGTTCGGTGGGCGTTTCCGCCTCATTTCTGGCCCAATCTGCCGCTCTGGGTTTTTGTTCTATTCCGGGGCTGCCTTCGGCTTCCCACAGACCTTGCAAATTTTCCGATGCCTGGCTGTTTGCAGACACCGCCATCTCATAGCTTTTTTGAGCGTCCTTTAGTGCTTCTCTAAGTGATGCTTCGGATGCTTCTATTTGCGGTATATCAAGGAATGTTGCCACTTCTTTGTAACGCTGTGCAGGGTCTGCGTCCATAAAGGCTTGCAGGGACTTTCGACGCAACACTTTAGTAACAGGTCGGTTGTCAGTATTACAAAGCTGCAATCCCTTGGAATCGAGTTTGGCTGTATAGGTATTGTTGCCAAATTCCAGGCTGATACCGACGTCAGACAGGTTTTTCCCCAATGCGGGGATGTAGTTCTCTTTTCGCTTGCCTTTGCCCAGCTTCCAGTCATCCAGATAGGCAGTTGATCCTGCCCCTGCGGATTCGATGGCATCAACAATAGTGGACTTGCCCGTGCCGTTTTCACCAAAAATCAATACCACGGGCTTGTTTGGGTCAAACTCCAGATCCAACGGCTGGGTGGCTCCGCGAAAGCCTTCGATTTTTAAACGCTTGATGCGGTCAGTCATTGGTATCACCCTCTGCGGTTTTAGCTGATGCCAGTTCAATCAGCAATGACCAATCTTCTCGCTTGAGCTGTCCGGTAGAAAATTGTTTTTTAGTCTGTTGCTCTTTAGTTTTACCAATCAGCCCACGCTCAATTAACGCGCCAATAATTTCTTCTGTAAGTTGTTCCTGTGGTGTTAAAGACACGGCCTGCTCCTTTTCCGTTTTCTGAAGTGCTTGCGATTGCTTATAGGGAATCTTCAGAAATATCTGCTGTAATTTTTTAATTGTCTGTTCCCTTTTGGCGTTATCCATTTTTCCCAGATTCTGCTGCTTCCAGTGCACGGCTGGCAGGCTTTCTATATCGGGAAAGGGCAGTAAGCTCCAATCGGGGTTGCCTTGCTTGAAACCAATCAGGAATTCCCTGTGTTTGTCTGTCAGTGCTGCAACAATCCGTTGTGGCAAAGTGCTTTGTACTTCCAGCAATTGGTCAATCTCCACATCTTCCCTTGTCATTCCAACAAACTGCTTGTGGTAGAGCGTGGCAACATCCTTCAAATTAGGGTTAAGTTCTTCGTGGATGGGCTTGCCCTGACTAATAAGGTAAATGATGAACACATCCATCATTTCTGTAGACAAGTCGTTATGCTGCAAGAAAAGCTGAACATCAAACAAGTCACGGGGGTGCTGCCTTTGCAGGGCTGCACAAAGTTTCCCGGCATAGAGTTCCTGTTTGGCAATACAGGGGACCGCCACTGCTCTGCCGTATTTCTGCTCCAGATAGGGGCTTAGCGCCTTTTGTTCAACTGGGAGGAAATGGCCTCTGATAACGGAATTCGGCTCTATTTTGATTTGTGTACCTCGACGCGCAACAACCGCATTGAGCGTGTTAGTGTCCATTTTAACATTCGTCTCAGGATATGCCTGTTCTATGCTTGTCGCTATCGCTTGCATATTGGCTGCAATTTCAGCCAATGCACTCTCCCTATCATTAACAGGCAGATAATGCAGGTCAATATCGACTGACAGCCTGGGGCAATCGAGATAGAAAAAATTTATGGCGGTACCACCTTTCAATGCAAAGGCTTCTGATTTGGCTACAAATGGCAATACATCAAGAAGAAGTGCTACCTGTTTTTCATACTGCTCTCTCATTCAACTATCCATGTTTCCGGTACGGTTATGCCGAATTTCGGGTGCGGCACACCCGCTATCGGTAAGATGCGATTGCTCGAACCTAACCCGATTTCATCCAGATTGAGATCCTGGTACCAGCCATGCTTTACTGTGCTGGCTAAAGCAAGAAATAATCTTTTTGCCTTGACGGATTTGCATGCCTGAAGAGTACTTTGCAACAATCTCGGGCGCAGGGTGGGTAATCCCTCCATTAACTGTCTTGCCTCTTCAAAGTCGGCATGTTTCGGCAAGAGCTGACAATATTCCACCATAGCCCTTTCGGGGCTGCTAACGTTTATTGCAATTCCTTCACTTTGCAACTCAAGCAGACTGGCAAAAACCGGATTGAACAATGCTGTTGCATTTATTATTTGGAGATTTTTGGTAAAATCCAGTTTCCTGAACCAATCTGGCAGCCTTTGACTGGAATTCATACTCACATGGAGCACTGGAGCCTGCCCCACAGATACGTAGTGCGCCCGGCCTTGCAGTTCTAACGCTGTTCTGCCCGCTGGGTATATGTTAAGTGGTATTCGCTGCAAAGCACAGATAGCTCCCAGCATGGTAGGTCTGGTGCCAGCCCTTATCCACGCGCCTCTTCCCAATGGTGCTAGCCAGCCAGTTTCTTTGTACTTTTGCACAAGTTGCGGTGAAACGCCTTTAGATTTCAGCCAGGCTCTGGACATAGGCACACCTGCTGGGCAATCTGCCAACAATTCGTTGATTTTGGTGGTGACAGGTCTCCTTTCTAACTCGTGCATAGCACTTAACATCTTTAGGGCGTAGAAATATTAATAATAATACTATAGGTAAATAAATTATTTATCTATTCGTTATTTTTCAATACCTCTTGATCTTCTTAATTTTAAATATATAAAATAAATATACCTATAGTTTATTTATTTTATATATTTCAATATTACGAGGACTACACTTCTTTCAGTCTACCTGCCAAAAGATTCTGAACAATGGTTTTTCTTCAACTCTTTGTTCTAGCTTGTCTTCCAGCTCACCGATCAACTCCTCTCGGCGATTATCTACTTCATCCTGCTTGTCAAACAGTTCGCGACGCTTTCTGGTTCTGAGTTTTTCCAGATCACGCCGGCGCTTTTGCCAGTGTAGTTTTTCGTTGAGGTCTGGTGCTGCCCTGGCGGTCCGGCGCACTTCTCTAACCTCCTTATCAATTCCTTTTATTTCCTGCTCCGAGCCGACTTTAAGATCCTCCGCCCAGGTATCCAGTTTGTCCACTTCCGCCTCGAAGTATTTGAGGTTACGTTCGTTCACCTCCATCAAAATGTCGGTTTTGCGGTGGTTTAATTCGTCATCCAATACTGATACGTTCTGAGTTGGCACTACTCGAGTATGTTTCACCGCGCTGGTTGACGCCGCTTTCAACCGCCCCCAGGCGATACGCTGACTGCCACTTCATCGTCTGCGAGAGCAACCTGCACATCGGTCACCTGCCACGGCTTCTCGATACCCAATAGCCGGCTGTATAACTGTGTATCTTTCATGGGTCATCAGGCTAAACTACCCACTCGATTTGGGGAAGGCCCATCCTGAAAAGCGCCGCCTTCCTTTGGAAGCGGTGTTTTTTTTCACTTAAGCACAGGCGTGCAAGCGGTAACACGGCCATGACAGACGACTTGAAGCAGACGGCACTTGATTATCACGAGTTGCCCGAGCCCGGCAAGATCAGCATCGAAGTTACCACGGCGGCTGAGACCCAAAACGATTTGGCGCTGGCCTACAGTCCGGGTGTTGCTGAGCCCTGCCTTAAAATTAGCGCCCGGCCACTGGACGCTTATCGCTATACCGGTAAGGGCAATATTGTCGCCGTTATCACCAACGGTACGGCGGTGTTAGGCCTGGGCAATATTGGTGCCCTGGCCAGCAAGCCGGTTATGGAAGGAAAAGCACTGCTGTTCAAGCGGTTTGCTGATATTAACGCGATAGATGTAGAGGTGGATACCGAAGACGTCGCCAGGTTTGTCGACACTGTCGCCGTGATTGCCGGCACCTATGGCGGCATTAATCTGGAAGATATCAAGGCGCCTGAATGCTTTGAAATTGAACGCCGGCTCATTGAGTGCTGTGATATCCCGGTGTTTCATGACGATCAGCACGGTACGGCCATCGTCACTGCCGCCGGCATGCTCAATGCTTTGGAAATCCAGGGCAAGCAACTGTCGGAAGCAAGAATTGTCTGCCTGGGCGCAGGTGCGGCGGCCATCGCCTGCATGCGACTGCTGGTTAGCCTGGGTGCAACTCGCGAGAACATATTTATGTTAGACCGGCGCGGGGTAATCTGTGTTGGCCGTGAGGGCGTTAATGAGTACAAGGCAGAATTTGCCAACGAAACCCGCCTGCGCAGCCTGCACGACGTTTGTGAAGGCGCCGATGTATTTGTCGGTCTGTCCGGTGCGGATCTGTTAAGCCCCGCAATGCTCGCCTCCGTGGCGCCGAGGCCGATAGTTTTCGCTTGCTCCAATCCTGATCCAGAGATCAAGCCGGAGTTGGCCCTGGCGGCCCGGGATGATGTGATCATGGCGACCGGTCGCTCTGATTACCCCAACCAGGTGAACAATGTACTGGGTTTTCCGTTCATTTTCCGCGGCGCTCTCGATGTTCGGGCCAGCCGTATTAATGAAGAGATGAAAATCGCCGCGGTGCACGCCATCTGTGAGCTGGCCCGTGAGCCGGTGCCCGCCGAGGTGCTGCAAGCCTGTGGCGTCGATGAGCTGAGCTTTGGCCGTGAATACATCATTCCCAAGCCCATGGACCGGCGCCTGCTGGCACGCGTGTCGGCGGCGGTCGCACAAGCTGCAGTAGATTCTGGTGTGGCGCGCCAGGGCTACCCGGCGCACTACCCGCTGGGCTAGTACAACCGGTCGTGTAACTCACCGCTGCGATCTGCGCCGCGGCGGGCGCGCTCGGCACTGTTGCTGCTACCGGGTACATTTTCGGCTCTGAAATACTCAAAAATGGCATCAGACTGACCCGGTTTGGCCAGCAGCCCGGTTTTAGGGTCTATGCGAACGTTGATGATACCTTCCGGGATGGGCCTGTTGCGGTCCGGACTGTCTGCCAGCGCTGTCTTCATGAAATCTATCCAAATGGGCAGGGCCGCTGATCCGCCAAACTCACGCTGGCCCAGCGGCAAGTTCTGGTCAAAGCCAACCCAGGTGGTAGTGACCACATCGGCGTTGTAGCCGGAAAACCAGGCATCTGTGGGGCCATTGGTGGTGCCCGTCTTACCGGCGATATCACTGCGCTTGAGTACGCGAGCGCGCCGTCCGGTGCCCCTGGTGATCACATCTTGCAGTATGCTGTTGATAATAAACGCCACGCGTTCGTCCATGATGCGCTTGGCGAGCGGTAGTTCCACAGCCTGACTTTGCCGGAGTATTTCCTCCATACTCAACTCTTCACCGAGTTCGGCAGGCGCCGTCGCGCCGCCCTCACATGTGCGGCACACGGTCGCGGGAATTGCCCGATAAATGACCTCTCGATCAAAGCCTTCGACGGTGCTGACTAAATAGGGGTTCACGCGGTAGCCACCATTGGCCAGGCTTGCGTAGGCAGTCGCCACTTGCAGTGGTGTGATCGCGTGCGTGCCCAGCGCCAGCGAGAGGTCGGCAGCCAATTCTTCTGTGTTAAAACCAAAACCCCCGGCATAGTTGATGGCATTGCGAACGCCCAGCGCCTGTAGCAGCCGAATGGAAACCAGGTTGCGCGATTTGGTCAGCGCCCAGCGCAGTCGGGTAGGGCCATAAAACTTGCCGCCATCATTTTCCGGACGCCAGGTGTCCTCCAGTGCCACATCCTCAAACACGACCGGGGCATCGTTAATGATGCTGGCAGCCGTGAAGCCGTGCTCCAGCGCGGCGGAATAGATGAACGGTTTGAAATTGGAACCGGGCTGCCTGGCCGCCTGGGTGACACGGTTGAACTTGCTCTTCGCAAAACCCAGCCCACCGACGACACTGAGAATGGCCCCGTCGTTGGGCTGCAGCGCAACCAATGCGGCCTGTGCGGCCGGCACCTGTGCCAGATGCAACTGGCCGTTTTCACCTTGTTGCACACGGATCAGATCGCCTCTGCTCAATAGGGCGGAAGGGTTTTTAGGCCGCGGATCGCGGCGGTTTTCATCAATGTAGGGCCTGGCCTGGCGCAGGCCGTTGTCCCAGAAGATAATCCCCGTCTCCCCCCCCGCCAGCAATACTTCGACAAGATCCTCTGACACTTGTGTGACCACGGCCGGGTGGCGGTCTGCGATAACGGGAACCTGCGCAAGCTCTGCCAGCCAGATCGTCGTCAGGTCCCCCGCCTCATTAATAGCTAATTTTTGTTCCGGGCCTCGATAGCCGTGGCGGCTGTCATACTCTGCCAGACCATCAACCACCGCCTGGTTGGCAGATCTCTGCAAGGCGCTGCTGATGGTAGTGAATACATGGTAACCGTCACTGTAAGCGCCTACCCCATAGCGGCCTACCATTTCGCTGCGCGCCATCTCCGCCGCGTAGGGCGCTGAAAAAGCCAGCTTTGCCCCGTGATGGCTGGCACTGACGGGCTCTTGCATGGCCAACCGGTATTGCGCTGCATCTATATATCCCAGTGAACGCATGCGCCCCAGTATCCAATTGCGTCGTATGAGTGCGCGCTGTGGGTTGGAGAGTGGATTGTAACGGGAAGGTGCTTTTGGCAGACCTGCCAGCATAGCCAGTTGTGCAAGGTTCAGTTCATTGATATGTGAGCCGTAATAAACCTGGGAGGCGGCCTCGAAACCATAGGCGCGATGTCCCAGAAACATCTGGTTGAAGTAGATTTCAAAAATGCCTTCTTTATCGAGTACGCGCTCTATCTCCAGTGATAATAATATCTCCTTGAACTTGCGGGTAAATGTACGCTCCAGGGTCAGGAAGTAGTTGCGCGCAACCTGCATTGTCAGTGTGCTGCCCCCGGAGCCCTTTTCACCGGTTAGCACCAACTCTGAGACGGCCCGCAGCAGACCCATAATATCGATACCGACATGAGTGAAAAAACCATCGTCTTCCGCAGCCAGCAAGGCCTTTACGAACAGGGGTGGAATGCGCGAATAGCGGAGAGGGTTGCGCTTCTTTTCACCGAACTGGCCAATCAAGTCGCCCTCGCGACTGTAGACCCGCATGGGGGTTTGCAGGCGCACGTCTATCAATACCTCGACCGACGGCAGTTTGGGGCTAAGTTGAAGATAGATGCCACTAAATAGCATCAACGCGCCACAGAGGGCGAGCGGAAGCAGGCGGAGAACAAAGAGACGCTTCTTCATTAATTTCTTTTAAATTCAGTGAGTTGCAGGACAGGGTCCGGATTCTGTAAAATTTTGGACTGGTGATTATATGCTTTTTTACCCATTTTATATATTTACGTGTATGTTATATCTGTTATTTAATGTATCAGTGTATAAGTCTAACGTAAGTTACGGATACAAATAGGGAAATATATTGCTCGGACTTTTAGGGAAAAGAAAGTCAGTCCCGGTTTTGGGGTTGGATATCAGTTCCACGACAGTGAAATTGCTGGAATTGAGCCATACCGGTGAGCGCTATCGCGTCGAGAGTTACGCGGTGAGTTCCTTGCCGGTGGACGCCGTTATTGAAAAGAACGTCAGTGATGTCGATGGTGTAGCCAACGCTATCGGCAGTGTTATCAATCAATCCAAGACCAGGATCAAAGCCGTGGCCGCCGCGGTGGCAGGGTCCTCCGTTATCACCAAGATCGTCGATATGCCATCCGGTCTCACCGAGGACGATATGGAAACGCAACTGACCCTGGAGGCAGACCAGTATATTCCCTACCCGCTCGAGGAAGTGGCGATAGACTTCGAAATTCAGAGACCGTCTCCGGAGAGTAAGGGACAGGTTGAAGTGTTGCTGGCCGCCTGCCGTCGGGAAACTATTGATGCCCGGGTCGAGGCTATCGAAGGTGCCGAGCTGCTGCCCAAGATCATGGACGTAGAGGCCTACGCCATGGAGCGCGCTTTTATGCTGGTACGCAACCAGTTGGATATCGATGATAAAAATACCGTGGCGGTAGTCGACATCGGTGCCACCATGACTACGCTCAGCGTGCTTACCAATGGACAAACGATTTATACCCGTGAGCAGTTGTTTGGCGGCAAACAGCTGACCGATGAGATTATGCGGCGCTACGGTCTACCCGTCGAAGAAGCCGGACTGGCCAAAAAGCAGGGTGGTTTGCCGGACGATTATGAACCTGAGGTGTTGGAGCCTTTTAAGGACGCAGTCGTTCAGCAGGTCGCTCGATCACTGCAGTTCTTCTTCTCCTCCAGCCAGTATAATGATGTCGATTACATCGTCATGGCTGGCGGTGTATCGTCTATGGAGGGCCTGGACGAGCTCGTGCAGGACAAGCTCGGCACACCGGCGACGGTTGCCAATCCTTTCGCCGACATGGCGATTTCTGCCAAGGTCAATGCGGTGGCACTGAGCAGCGATGCGCCCGCTTTAATGATAGCCTGTGGGCTTGCTTTGAGGAGTTTTGACTGATGGCCCAGATTAACCTTCTGCCCTGGCGTGATGAGCGCCGCGCGGAGCTCCAGAAGAAGTTTCTGGCAATACTGGGTGCGGTGGCCGCAACCGCTGTGTTGATACTCTTCGTTGTCGACCTGTTCTTCAGTGGCCAGATCCAGAATCAGCGCGACCGGAACGATTACCTCAGCAGTAATATTGAAGGCCTCAATGCGCAGGTTGAGGAAATTCGAGACATGCAGCGCAAGCGCACTCAATTACTCGATCGTATGAAAGTAATCCAGGAGCTGCAGGGCAATCGACCCATTATCGTACGTATCCTCGACCAGTTGGTGCGTAGGGTGCCGGATGGGGTCTTCTACACGGAATTACAGTCGCGATCGCAGGTGATCACCATTAATGGTATTGCCGAGTCCAACAACGGGGTTTCCAGCCTGATGAGAGCTCTGGATGCATCTGACTGGTTCTCAGAACCCAATCTCGAGAGAGTGCGGGCCGAGCCCGACTTCGCAGAGCAGGCGACCAGGTTTAATATGACAGTGAAGCTGCTGCCGTCCGCCGGGAACGAGGAGCGCTAGCGTATGGCTGCGGAAGACATTCTCAGGTCACTGCAGAACTTCGACGTCAACGATCTGGATTTTGAGAACATCGGCTCCTGGCCAATGACTATCAAGGTGGTGGTGTGGATACTCGCCCTGTTGGTGGTGCTGGTGCTGGGTTACGTCTACCACGTTCAAAATTTGCAGCTCAGCCTGCAACAAGCTGTTGCACAGGAAAAGAACCTCAGGGTTGAGTTTGAGCAAAAGGCATTTCAGGCCGCCAATCTGGATGCCTATAAAAAGCAGATGGCAGAAATGGAAGAATCTTTTGGAGCACTGGTCAGTCAGTTACCCAGTGATACCGAAGTGCCTGGCTTGCTGGAAGATATTACCAACGAGGGCATGCTCAATGGCCTTGAATTCGAAAGCATCAGCCTGCAGGCGGAGTTGGCCAAAGAGTTTTACGTTGAGCTACCCATCCATATCCTGGCCAAGGGGTCCTATCACGACCTCGGTGCATTCATCAGCGGCATGGCCGGCCTGCCGCGTATTGTGACTCTGCACGACTTTCACATCACCCGGGAAGCAGTACGCAGCAGTATATTGAAACTGGAAATTACCGCGCGAACTTACCGCTACAGGGACGACGGGATTTAATTATGTTGCGAAGCCTGCTAACACTGGTCCTGGCGATTCTCAGCTCAACTGTGTTGATCAGTTGTAGCAGTGACGAGTTCACTGACCTGGACCGGTTTATGGCTGAGAAGCGAGCCCGACCCGGAGGGGTTATCACGCCTGTTCCACCCTTCAAGGCATACGAGGCGTTTTCCTATAGTGCGGCGACGCAGCGCAGTCCCTTCGACCGCCCCATTGAGATTCGAGAAATCACGCAGCAGCAGTCGGTGTCGACAGTGGAACCTGACAATGAGCGTGCCAAGGAATTTCTGGAACAGTTTACTTTCGAGTCACTCGACATGGTGGGCACGCTGTCCCGCTCTGGCACAGATTGGAGTTTGATTCTCGATCCCGACGGCGGTGTTCATCGAGTAAAGGCCGGGGATTTTCTTGGGCGAAATCACGGTAAAATAGTAGCAATGACAGAGACGTACGTCGCTGTCATTGAAATTGTATCCGATGATAATGAAGGGTGGGTAGAGCGACCTCGCACCGTCAAATTACGCGGTATCAACTAATCGATTGGTGGCAGTCATGGGCATAACGACAACTGTATCACCCGCAGGCTTTTCCAGAGAGAGGGTCAGGCGAGCCTGGGCGCTACTGACACTGGTAGCGATGATGACGCTCGGTGGCACGGCTGTGGCCAATGATGTGGCGGTGAAAGATATCAGTTTTAGTTCAAAGCCCGGCAGCAAGTTTGAAATACGCCTGGATTTTGATGGGCCGCCGCCCCAGCCCATGTCCTATACCATTGAAAAGCCTGCGCGTATTTCCATGGACCTGCCCGGTGTGGGCAGCGACCTGGATCAGAAAAAATTCTCCCTACCTTATGACAACGCGACCGGTGTGGTTGTAGTGGAATCCGGTGGCCGCACCCGCATGATTGTAAACCTGGTTAAGTTGGTACCCTTTGAGACGCGAATTGAAGGTAACTCGCTGATAGTCGAGGTAGGTAATGAAGGCGCCAATGAGTATCTCAAGCCGGTCTCGGATCCGCTTGCTCTGGGCACGCAAGCGCAAACTTTTGAGACTGCGGTTTCGATAATAGAAGGCCTGGAATTCCAGCGTACCGAAGATGGCGAAGGTCGGCTTATGCTGACCTTGAGCAACGCGAATGTTGACGTCAACGTCTTCAACGAGGGCGACCAGGTCAAGATTGAGTTTCTGGAGACCTCGGCGCGAGAAGAGTTGCTGCGACACTACGATGTCACCGACTTTGCCACACCGGTATCCACCGTTGATGTAAGCGCCGGCGAGCGTGGCACCGTTTTGTCAATGAAGGCTGTCGGCGACTACGATTATCTGGCCTACCAGACTGACCTGCGGTATGTGGTCAGTGTTAAACCACTGACCAGCCGGGAAGTTGAAGCGCGCCAGAAAGAATTTGCCTATGTGGGCGATCGTTTGTCGCTGAACTTCCAGGACATTGAAGTACGCGCGGTGCTTCAGCTTATTGCCGACTTCACAGAATTAAATCTGGTTGCCAGCGATACGGTTGCCGGTCGCATCACCCTGCGTTTGCAAAACGTTCCCTGGGATCAGGCGCTGGCGCTGGTGTTGAGAACCAAGGGTTTGGACAAGCGCCAGGTGGGTAATGTGTTAATGGTCGCCCCCGCCGCAGAAATTGCTGAGCGTGAGCGCCAGGAGCTTGAGGCGAATAGGCAAATAGCGGAGTTGGCGCCCTTGCGAACAGAATTTATTCGAATTCGCTATGCCAATGCCAGCGACGTCGTAGGCCTGTTCGAGGCGGGTAGTGAAGAGGGCGGCACCCTCATCTCTCCACGCGGCTCGGTCATTGTCGATGTGCGCACCAACTCCCTGATAATCACTGATACTGCAGTGAAGTTGGGTGAAATACGACAATTGATAGACCGGGTGGATATACCGATACGCCAGGTCATGATCGAGGCGCGAATTGTTATCGCCCAGTCCGATGTGTCGCAGGCCCTGGGTATCCGCTGGGGTGGTGGCTATTTGGATATCGGCAACGACGATGTGTTCTCCGCCTCCGGTGACCTGAACAACGTGGTCGATTTGAATGAATCTGTCCTCGCCGGTGAATCCCCCTCACTCAGCTTTCCCGGCGCCCTGTTGGTCGATTTGGGTGTGGCTGCGGCAACGGGCTCATTCGCTGTCGGCTATACCAGTAACGATCTGTTTTTGGCGGCAGAGCTGTCGGCCCTCGAGGCCTCGGGGAAAGGCGAAGTGGTTTCGCAGCCAAAGGTGATCACCGGCGACAAACAGCAGGCCAGCATCAAATCGGGAACCGAGGTGCCCTACCAGGAATCCTCCGCCAATGGTGAGACGACCATCGCCTTCAAGGAAGCGGTGTTGGCACTGGATGTAACGCCTAATATCACTCCCGATGATCGCATTTTGCTAGACCTGACAATCAATCAGGACTCTGTGGGTGACCTGGTTCCCAGTGGCACCGGCGGTGCGATTCCAACCATCGATACCACCGAGTTAACCACGCAGGTACTGGTAGGCAACGGTGAAACCGTGGTGCTCGGTGGTGTGTTTCGCACAGAGGATGTCGAGTCGACTTCCAAGGTGCCGTTGCTCGGCGATATTCCCTACCTGGGTAGAATATTCAAGAGTACCTCATCGCAACAGACCAAGACTGAGACGCTGATATTCATCACGCCTCGAATACTCGCCGATACCTTGCTTGATTGAGTTATGGCAAGAATACAGCGCGTATTTCTCATCGGGCCAATGGGTGCCGGCAAGACGACTATTGGCAGGGTGTTGGCGCATAATCTGCAGCTGGAGTTTGTGGACAGTGACCATGAGATAGAGGAGCGTACCGGCGCAGATATACCCTGGATATTCGATGTTGAGGGGGAGGCCGGTTTTCGAGAGCGGGAACAAAAAGTAATTGCTGAACTGACACTGCGCGATGGCGTGTTGCTTGCTACCGGCGGCGGCGTGGTGATGAAACCTGAAAACCGTACGGCCCTGGCCGGGCGAGGAATCGTGGTGTATTTGCACGCTACCGTGGCGCAACAGGTGGCGCGCACCAACAGTGACAGGCAGCGACCCTTATTGCACACTGAAGATCCTGAAAAAACACTGCGAGAATTAATGGCGGTGCGCGCTCCATTGTACCGGGAGATCGCTGACTATATTGTCGATACCGATGGCCTGGGCGCACGTAACGTGGCCCAGCAAATCACGCGCTTGTTGACGGAAACAGATTGATGAATGAGGCTAAAACGTGGCGCTACTGATGCACACCCTGCATGTTGAGTTGGGCGAGCGTAGCTACCCGATCTACATCGGCAGAGAGCTGTTCGCTGACAGTGATCTGCTGACCCGTCATGTGCACGGCAAACAGGTAGCGATTGTCAGCAATGAGACCATCGCGCCTCTGTATGTAGAGCGCGTGCGGGCTGCGCTCGATTCGGCAGCGCTTGTTTCAGAGATAGTGCTTCCCGATGGTGAGCAATATAAAACCCTGGAGCACGTACAGCAGATTTTTGATCGCCTGCTGCAAGCAGGCCACAATCGTTCTACTACCCTGATCGCCGTGGGAGGGGGTGTAGTCGGTGATATGACGGGCTTTGCGGCGGCATGCTACCAGCGCGGCGTTAATTTTATCCAGGTGCCGACCACCTTGTTGTCGCAGGTAGATTCATCTGTCGGTGGTAAAACAGGCGTAAACCATCCTCTGGGCAAGAATATGATTGGTGCATTTTACCAGCCCCAGTGTGTACTCATTGATATAGACACCCTGCAGAGTTTGCCGGCACGCGAGTTGGCGGCGGGATTGGCCGAAGTTGTGAAGTACGGATTGATTGGGGATGAACCTTTCTACAGATGGCTGCACGAGCACATGCCGAACTTGCTGGCACGTGAGGAGGCTGCCCTGGTCGAAGCCATCGAGCGCAGTTGTGCCAATAAGGCGGCGGTAGTTGCCGCGGATGAGCGCGAGGGCGGTATGCGGGCAATTCTCAACCTGGGTCACACCTTCGGGCATGCTATTGAAACTGCGCAGGGCTATGGAAACTGGTTACACGGAGAGGCGGTAGCGGTCGGTATGTGCCTGGCAATGCGATTGTCTGCCGCTGTGGGTTCGATCAGCGAGGCTGAAGTGCTGGCCTTTGAACAATTACTGAAGCGCATACCCCTGCCCACCAAGGTGCCCGCTGATATGACAGCTGCCCGGTTTCTGCGGTTGATGGGACGGGACAAAAAAGTAATTGATGGTGAGTTGCGACTGGTGCTGCTGGAAGCTATCGGCAGTGCCGTGGTTACGGCCGACACGCCGATCGCTGCAATCGAGAAGGTGCTGGGTTAGGGGTCAGAGTTTGGGCTATCCCCATCGTTGATGCCAAATTCCTGTATGCACAGGCCACCTGCCGACCAAAACTGCCGCTGCCGGGTCTGACTCCGGGTTTTTTGATCTGGACAGTTCAGGCCATCAGATACTTGTCTACCTCGGCGGCGGCGCGACGTCCTTCATCAATGCCCCATACCACCAGGGATTGTCCGCGGCGACAGTCTCCCGCAGCAAACACACCTTCCACACTGGTGCGGAAGTCGCCGTAGCTGGCCTTGTAGTTTGAGCGCTCGTCAACTTCGATACCAGCGGCTTCTGCGGCGTACTGCTCCGGCCCCAAGAATCCCATGGACAGCAGAATGAGGTCGGCTTCCCAGGTTTTTTCGGAGCCCTCTACTTCTGTCATCTTGAATTGACCATCGACGTTGGTCCACTCCACGTTAACGGTCTTGATGCCGGTGAGGTTGCCGTCGTCGTCGCCAATAAATCCTTTGCTGAGCAGGCAATAGGTGCGGGGGTCGTCACCAAACAGCCTTTCAGCTTCCTGGTGGCCATAGTCTACACGCAGTATTTTGGGCCACTGGGGCCAGGGGTTGTTGTCGGCGCGATCATTGGGTGGCTCGGGTAGCAGCTCAAAGTTAATGATACTGGTAGCCCCGTGCCGGGCCGAAGTGCCAATACAGTCTGTGCCAGTATCACCACCACCGACGACGATAACTTTCCTGCCTTTGGCGGAGATGAAGTTTTCGTCTTCAAGGTTGCTGTCCAGCAGGCTCTTGGTATTGGCGTGCAGAAATTCCATAGCGGGGTATATACCCTTGAGCTCGCGATTCTCTATGGGCAGGTCGCGGGCATTGGTGGCGCCGGTACAAAGTACTACCGCGTTGTTGTCAGTGCGCAATTGATCCATGGAGATAGCGTCATCGCCTGTGCCGGCCACATTGGCATTGGTGACAAAGGTGATGCCCTCCTCGCGCAAAATATTTACCCGGCGATCCACCACGTCTTTACCCAACTTCATATTGGGGATGCCGTACATCATCAGGCCGCCGATACGATCGGCACGCTCATAGACAGTGACCGTGTGGCCGGCTTTATTCAGTTCGGCGGCAGCGGCGAGGCCGGCGGGTCCCGATCCCACTACGGCCACCTTCTTGCCCGTGCGCGCGGGTGGGGGGGTGGCGACAATCCAGCCCTCGGCGAAGCCGCGTTCGGCAATTGCGTACTCGATATTCTTGATGGTAACGGGTGTTTCCACCGCGCCCAAAACGCAGGATCCCTCACAGGGGGCCGGGCAGACGCGGCCGGTAAACTCCGGGAAATTGTTGGTGTGGTGTAGACGCTTCAGCGCATCCTGCCAGTGGTCGTCATACACCAGGTCGTTCCACTCCGGGATCAGGTTAGACACTGGACAGCCATCATTGGACTGGCAAAATGGAATGCCGCAATCCATGCAGCGCGCCGCTTGGCTGTGTAGGCGGTCGTTGTCGACGTCAGTGTACAGCTCCCGGTAATCAAGCAGTCGCACATCAACATCACGGTAGGGCGCTATTTCGCGCGCTATCTCTTTAAAAGCGGTTCGGTTACCCATAAATCGGTATCTCTCCCGGGCTAGGCTACGTTGGCTTCAGTTGTCTGGACTGCTTCTCTGGCAGCTCTTTCCTGTAGCACTCGCTTGTAATCGGTTGGCATGACCTTCACAAACTGCTTGAGTGATGTCTGCCAGTTTTCCAGTACCTGTTGTGCGACGGTGGAGCCGGTGTACTCGGTGTGGTTTTCAATTAGCCGGCGCAGTTCGGCAATATCTTGGTCGTTGCTGACACTTTCCAGCTCTACCATGTCCATATTGCAGCGCTTGCGGAAGTCGCCGGCGCTGTCGAGTATGTAGGCAATGCCGCCACTCATGCCGGCTGCAAAGTTGCGGCCGGTTTGGCCCAGCACCACAACGCGGCCGCCGGTCATGTATTCACAGCCGTGATCTCCAATGCCTTCGATGACGGCACTGGCGCCACTGTTGCGCACACAGAACCGCTCGGCGGCAATGCCGCGCAGGTAGGCCTCGCCGCTGGTTGCCCCGTACAGCACGACGTTGCCGACCAGGATGTTGTCCTCGGCCACGAAGCTGCTCTGTTTGGGTGGGTAAACTACCAACCGGCCGCCACTGAGGCCCTTGCCGACGTAGTCGTTGCAGTCGCCCTCAACTTCAATGGTGATGCCCGCCGACAGAAATGCGCCCAGGCTTTGGCCGGCAGAACCGTTCAGTTTGATATGAATGGTGTCGGCGGGAAGGCCCTCGGCACCCCATTTCTGTGCCACCCGGTGCGACAGCATCGTGCCGACCACCCGATTGATGTTGATGACCGGCAGCTCGATGCGAACCTTCTCGCCTTTCTCAATAGCCGCTTGGGCCTGGGCAATAATTTCATTGTCCAGCGCCAGTTCCAGCGCGTGATCCTGCTCTATGGTGTGGTAAGTACCCACGCCTGCATGAGGCTTCTCGGCAATGGTCAGAATTGAGCTTAGGTCCAGGCCACTGGTTTTCCAGTGATCTTCGGCGACGCTGGTTTCAAGTATATCACTGCGTCCCACCATCTCATTGATGTTGCGGAAACCCAGGCTGGCCATGATGCCGCGTATCTCTTCGGCCAGCATAAAGAAGTAGTTCACAACATGATCCGGGCTACCGGTGAACTTCTTGCGCAGTTGGGGATCCTGGGTGGCAATGCCCACCGGGCAGGTGTTGAGGTGGCATTTGCGCATCATGATGCAGCCCATGGCGACCAGGGGCAGTGTGGCAAAACCAAATTCTTCGGCGCCCAGCAGTGTGGCGATTACTACATCCTTGCCGGTTTTAAGTTGGCCATCGGTTTGCAGGACAACCCGTGAACGCAGGTCGTTCATCACCAGGGTCTGGTGTGTTTCGGCGATGCCCAATTCCCATGGCAGTCCGGCGTGCTTGATGGAGGTCAGCGGCGAAGCACCGGTTCCGCCGTCGTGACCGGCAATTACAATGTGATCGGCCTTGGCCTTGGTGACGCCGGTGGCTACCGTGCCCACGCCCATTTCCGCGACCAGCTTGACGCTGATACGCGCATGGCGGTTGGCATTCTTGAGGTCGTGAATCAGTTGCGCTATGTCTTCGATAGAGTAAATGTCGTGGTGTGGCGGCGGGCTGATCAAACCCACGCCGGGGGTTGAGTGGCGCAGCCTGGCGATACACTCGTCGACCTTGCCGCCGGGCAGTTCGCCACCTTCACCGGGCTTGGCGCCCTGGGAAATTTTGATCTGCAGTTCATCGGCATTGGCCAGGTAATGGGCGGTTACACCGAAGCGGCCGGAGGCAACCTGCTTGATAGCCGAGCGCTTGGAGTCGCCGTTGGGCAGGGGTGCAAAGCGTTTGGCGTCTTCGCCGCCTTCGCCGGTATTGGATTTTCCGTCGATGCGGTTCATGGCCACGGCCAGTGATTCGTGGGCTTCGGGCGATATGGAGCCAAAGCTCATGGCGCCGGTACAGAAACGCTTGACGATTTTCTTGGCCTCTTCTACCTCGTCAATATCAATTGGGCCGCCATTAACCCCCGCTTTGAAGCTCATCAGTCCGCGCAGGGTTGAGCCGCGGGTCGCATCTTCGTCAGAAGCTTTCACGAAGCGTACATAAGCTTCTCGGCTGTTGGTGCGGGCTGCGTCCTGAATAGCCGAGATGGTTTGCGGATTCCACATGTGCCGCTCACCGCGGGCACGCCAGTGCACATCACCTGGATTCTCCAGCACTGGGATTATGCCGGTATCAAGAGCAGGGTAAGCCATTGCGTGACGGCGCAGGGATTCTTCCGCCAGAACCTCAAAGCCGACACCTTCCACTCGGCTGGGGGTGCCCTTAAAACAATGCTCTATGACTTCGCCGGCGATGCCGATTGCCTCGAAAATCTGTGCGCCTTTATAGGATTGCAGCGTGGAGATGCCCATTTTTGCCATTACCTTGAGCATGCCCTTGGCAACACCCTTGCGATAGGCAGCAACCAGTTTGTCGTCGTTGTCCAGTTGATTGCCTTCCAGCAGGCCCTCACGCCGAGCCTGCCAGAGCGACTCGAAGGCCAGGTAGGGGTTGATAGCATCGACCCCAAAGCCAATCAGCATGCAGTGGTGGTGAACCTCACGCGCTTCGCCGGTCTCAACCACGATACCTATACGGGTTCGCTCGGATGTGGCGTTGAGGTGCTGGTGTACGGCGCCGGCGGCCAGCAGGGTGCTAACCGGCACGCGTTGCTTGCTGCCATTGCGGTCCGACAACACGATCAGGCTGTAGCCATCAGCCACGGCCCGGCTGGATTGCTCACAACAGCGGCTGAGTGCGGCTTCCAGGCCAGCCTGGCCTGCGGACTTGGGGTAGGTGATATCGATCACCTTGCTACGCCAACCCTGGTAATCCATGTGATGCAAGGCGGCCATTTCCTCATTACTCAGAATGGGGTGCGGAATACGCAGGCGATGAGCGTGACCCTCGGCGGGGCTTAACATGTTGCCTTCTGGCCCGATGTAGCACTCCAGCGACATCACCACCTCTTCGCGGATAGAGTCGATGGCCGGGTTGGTTACCTGGGCGAAAATTTGTTTGAAATAATCGTAAATCATGCGCGGTTTGTCGGATAAGCAGGCCAGGGCGCTGTCATTACCCATGGAGCTGACCGGGTCGCGCAACTCCTGAACCAGTGGCAGCAACATAAACTGCATGGTCTCAGTGGTGAAACCGAAGGATTTCATGCGCTCTATCAGGGAGTCTGGCTCAAAGCCGTGTGGCTCCTCATCGCTATGCAGGTCTTTGAAATCGATGCGCTGATTTTCAAGCCACTGTCCGTAGGGCTTGGCGTTAGCGAATTCTGACTTTAATTCCTCGTCGGTGATAAGTCTGCCTTCAGTGAAGTCCAGCAGGAACATTTTGCCGGGCCGCAGGCGACCCTTGGCTTTTACATTGGCGGGATCAATTTCGACTACGCCCACTTCAGAAGCCATGATGACTTTGTCATCGTGGGTGATGTAATAGCGGCTGGGGCGCAGACCATTTCGGTCCAGTACCGCACCGATATAGTGGCCGTCGGTGAAAACGATAGAGGCGGGGCCGTCCCAGGGCTCCATCATGGTGGAGTTGAACTCATAAAGGTGGCGCTTGGCAGCAGACATTTCTTCGTCGTTTTGCCAGGCCTCAGGAATCATCAACATAATGGCTGCCTGCAGCGTGCGACCGTTCATCATGATGAACTCAAGTACGTTGTCGAAGCTGCCCGAGTCTGAGCAGTCGGGCTCAACCACGGGGAACAGCTTGTTGAGTTCGGTACCAAACAGCTCGCTTTTAATCACGCCTTCACGGGAGTGCATGGAGTTTATATTGCCCTGGTGGGTATTGATCTCACCGTTGTGGCTCATAAAACGGTTGGGTTGCGCGCGATCCCAGGAGGGGAAGGTGTTCGTGCTGAAGCGGGAGTGAACCATGGCCAGGTGTGCTTCATAGTCTGCATCCTGCAGGTCAGGATAGAATGGCATGAGCTGGTCGGGCGTCAACATGCCTTTGTAAACGATGACTTTGGAGGACAGTGTGCAGATGTAGAACGCCTCTGCTTCTTCCAGCTCCTGTTCATGGCGCAGTGTGCGCGTGCTGAGCTTGCGAATGATGTAAAGCTGACGCTCAAACTCATCACCGCTGATGCCGGCGGCGGCTATGTACAGTTGTTCGATCACCGGCATGGAGGCCAGTGCCGTGGGGCCGACATCGGCTTTTTCAGGCTGCACATCCAGCTCACGCCAGCCGATAAAGGTCTGGCCTTGCATGGCGATGAATGTTTCGACGGTGGCTTTGCAGTGGGCACGTTCCTTGTCATCCTGGGGCAGGAAGATATTGCCGACCGCGTACTGGCCTTTTTCCGGGAGATTAATACCAAACGCCGCGTTAGCCGACTTTTGGAGGAATTTATGTGGGATGGCAGTGAGAATGCCGCAGCCATCACCGGTATTTGGCTCGCAGCCACAGCCGCCGCGATGGCCCATGCGGCGCAGCGCATGGTCGGCGTCCAGAACAATCTCGTGACTGGCGCGACCTTTCATATCTGCAACAAAGCCGACCCCGCAGCTATCCTTCTCGTTGGCCGGGTCGTACAGCCCCTGGGGTCCGGGTCGGGACAGGGCTGGCTTGTTTTCATTCAAATTCATATACGGCTGCTCCATAAAGCGGCTTGTATCAGCATTTACAGGTCGGAAGTTGCGAGGTGCGCACATGCGGTGCGCCAGTGGCAGTGGAGATGTATGCGACTATCAATGACTTCAAAGCACAGCGTTCAACACAACAAAAAAACGGGGAGGCAATTCTATACAAAACGGCCTCAATTTGCCAGAAAGCCAACTATTACCAAAAACCGTCGGCCGTTCACAGCGGCTAGCCTGGCCGGCGTAATCGCGTGGCAGACCCCGTGGGGTGCGCTTCGGGACGCTATTTAACGTACAATGCCCCGCCTTTGCACAGTGAGAATCGACAGTTGCCATGTCAGAGCTTAAAAATGACCGTTTTCTAAAAGCGCTACTGCGCGAGCCAGTAGACCGCACACCCATCTGGATGATGCGCCAGGCTGGCCGTTACCTGCCCGAGTACCGCGCCAGTCGCAGCCAAGCGGGCTCGTTCATGGACTTGTGCACAAATCCCGAACTCGCCTGTGAAGTAAGCCTGCAGCCCCTGCGGCGCTACCCGATGGACGCGGCCATACTGTTCTCCGATATTCTGACAATCCCGGATGCCATGGGGCTGGGCTTGCATTTTGTGGAGGGGGAAGGCCCTCGTTTTCACAAGCCCGTGCGCAGTGAGGCAGAGGTGGCAGCCTTATCGGTCGTGGATTCCGCCCGTGATCTCAATTACGTGATGGATGCGGTAAGCACCATACGTCGCGAATTGAATGGCTCGGTGCCGTTGATAGGTTTCTCTGGCAGCCCATGGACCCTGGCAACCTACATGGTAGAAGGTGCCAGTTCCCGCGATTTCAGTCGCGTCAAGACAATGGCATTCAACCAGCCGGAAGTGATGCACCGGTTGTTGTCGGTACTGGCTGACTCCGTGGCCGATTACTTGCGTTGCCAGATTGAAGCCGGCGCACAGGTGGTACAGATATTCGATACCTGGGGTGGCGCTCTCAGTGCTGCCGCGTATCCGGAGTTTTCCCTGGATTACATGCGCCGAGTGATCGAACAGTTGCCGCGCGAGCATGATGGCAGGCGGGTGCCGGTTATTCTATTCACCAAAAATGGCGGCCAGTGGCTGGACGGTATGGCGCAAACCGGCGCCGATTGCCTGGGCCTGGACTGGACCATGGACATACAGACAGCCCGCGCCCAGGTCGGTGACCGGGTGGCATTGCAGGGCAATATGGACCCCGGCATGCTGCGCGCTTCACCCCAGCGAATTCGCACCGAGGTTGGCAATATTCTCGCCGGTTTCGGTGCAGGGAGCGGGCACGTGTTCAACCTGGGTCACGGTGTCACCCCCGATATTGATCCCGACAATGTGAAAGTGTTTGTGGACGCCGTGCAGGAATTATCTCCCCAGTATCACAGCGCTTAATTACCGGGCTTAGTCGTCGCAGCAAAAATCGTGATCCATTTCCAGGGCGGGCTGGTCTGAGGCGGGCTTGCCCACCACCTTGGCGGGCACGCCGGCTACCGTGGTATGTGGTGGCACATCTTGCAGCACCACGCTGCCGGCGCCTACCTTGGCGCCCTCACCAATGCGGATATTCCCCAGGATCTTGGCGCCGGCGCTGATCAGCACCCCATCGCATACCTTGGGATGGCGATCGCCATCTTCCTTGCCCGTGCCACCGAGCGTAACAGACTGCAAAATAGAGACATTGCTGCCGACCACGGCGGTTTCACCGATCACCAGGCCGGTGGCGTGATCAAGCATGATGCCCTCACCCATGCGTGCGGCGGGGTGTATGTCTACACAGAATTCGCCGGAAATGCGATTTTGGAAAAACAGCGCCATGGAGCGCCGATTGCCCTTCCACAGGCAATGAGACACCCGCTGTGCCTGCAAGGCGTGAAAGCCCTTGAAGTACAGGAAGGGTACCGCCAGGCTGTGACAGGCGGAATCCCGTTCTTCGATGGCCAGCAGGTCATGGCGAATGGCCTGGCCGATACTCGGGCAGGAATTGAAGGCCTGCTCAATCACTTCGCGCAGCAACAACGATGAGGCGGTAGGGCTGCCCAGCTTGTTGGCCAGATGAAAACTGAGTGCAGCCTCCAGATTGGTGTGGTTGAGAATTGTGGAGTACAGAAAGCTGGCGAGCACGGGCTCGTTGGCCACTTCGACTTCTGTTTCACGTCGTATCCGATCCCAGACGGGGTCCACCTTAAGCTGATCCATTTTCGCTACCTTCAGATTTACCAGTCGCGCTGGTGCTATTGTGAACCAGCTTGGCGCGGCAGCGCCATAGTTTGTGTCCACTCTGACAATATTTATGCTCGAACAAAGTTACCGGCTTCACTTTTTCTGCCGGCGGTTTGTAGTTCAGCGGTTGGACTGCCATCATACTGTCCTGCCACCGAGACAACAAAGTATGCGCAAGGATTTACGCCCCTACTGGGTTAAAAAGCTCTACCTTTCTTGCCGGCATTGGTATGTGGAGCATTTCCTCAGGCCGGCCTGCGACTCGCTCGGTGACCACCACACTGTTATGAACCCCTGGTACGTCTCGTTTTCCGGACCCAATATAAGTATCGGCAAGTGTGCCACCATAATCGCGGAACCTGCGGCGCGCACCAAACTGGGAGTCTGGAGTCGCGAGGAGGGCTGCGGCCGCATTGCCGTGGGCGACTACGTCTTGATCAGCCCGGGCACCCGCATCAGTGCATCGGATGAAATCGTTATTGGCGACAGCGTGATGATGGCGAACGGTGTCTACATCACCGATTCGGATTGGCACGGCATCTACGACCGTACCGAGCGTGATGAGCGAGTGACCCCGGTGCGCATTGGCGACAACGTTTGGCTGGGTGACCACTCGGTGGTACTCAAAGGTGTCACCATTGGTGAGAATAGCGTGGTTGCTGCCAATGCCGTAGTAACTCGCGATGTGCCGGCTAACGTGGTTGTTGCGGGCAGCCCGGCTAAAGTTGTCAAACAGCTGGATTCCGGGCGGGGGTTTAAAACCCGCGCCGACTATTTTACCGACCCGGTGGCACAGGAGCGCTTCTTCGATAGCATCGAGCGCGAACTGTTGGGTAAAAATGGCTTCTATAATTGGCTGCGCACGGTGTTTTTCCCCACGCCAAGGGACTAGAACAGCTGTAGAGGCGGCTCATCGAAGGCCGCCAATTGCTCGCGCAATTCCAGAATATGATCGGACCAGTAGCGGTTGTCATTGAACCAGGGAAAGCTGCGCGGGAAGGCCGGGTCCGACCAGCGCCTCCCCAGCCAGGCCGCATAATGCATCATGCGCATAGTGCGCAGCGCTTCTATCCAGGCCAGTTCAGCCGCATTAAAGTCACAGAATTCGTTATAGCCTTCCAGCAGTTTATCGAGCTGGCGCAGCTGGTGGCTGCGGCTGCCGCTGAGAAACATCCACAAGTCCTGTATCGCCGGCGCGGTAACGCAGTCATCAAGATCAACAAAGTGAGCGGTATCATCGCGCCAGAGAATATTGCCGATGTGGCAATCGCCGTGTACCCGCAACGCGTTGCTGGGTCGGTAGCTGTCGTTGATGCGATTGACCAGATCCTCGGCGAGGGTGACATAGGCAGTGCGCAGCTCCATGGGCAGAAAGTGCTCGCTGAGAAATTGATAACTTTCCTCTGCCATGCGCCTGGCCGTCAACTGGATGCGTTGCTTGAACGGGGCGGCTCGCCCTACAGCGTGCATGCGTCCCATGGTGCGCCCCAGTACCAGCAGGTCATCGAAATTATCCAGCTCCGGGGGGTGGCCGCCGCGGCGGGGAAACAAGGCAAAACGGAAGCCTTCGTATTCATGCAAGCTGGCGCCATCGGTGTTGCGCAATGGCGTGACCACGGAAATGTCGGCGGCTTCCAGTTCAAAGGAAAAGCTGTGCTCCTCCGCTACCTGCGCCAGGCTCCAGCGCTGGGGGCGGTAAAACTTGGCGATTATGGGCAGGTCTTCTTCAATGCCGACCTGATAAACGCGATTCTCGTAACTATTGAGGGCGAGCAGGCGGGCATCGGTCAGGTAGCCCTGGCTCTCCACCGCCTCCATCACCAGTTCCGGCGTCAGGAGGTCATAGGGATGGTCGGTGAGGTTTTCGGTAGTTTTTTCAGTCATGGATCTCAGTCAGTAGTGCCACACTCTTTACCTGAGCATAGACAGTATCACCGGTGCGCAGTTGCAGTGTGTCAATGGATTTGCGGGTAAGTCTGGCCAGCAAAAATTGCTCTCCAATTTGCAAACGTAACAACAGCCTGGGGGAGCTGCCGGCTTCGATCTCGCTTATGGTGGCCTTGATTATATTGAGAATGCTGGTTTTCAGCGGTGCCTGCAGGCAGATACTCACATCCCGGGCGGGAATCCTCAGGCGCACTGTCGAGCCCGGATTACTGCTTACGGCGGGTACATACAGCGGCTGGCCCTGCAGTTGCAGTTCACTGAGTCCGTACTGTGCGTCGTGGCCCGATACCGAGGCGGTGACAATGGCTGCGGCCTGTTCTTCGTGGGCAATTGCCAGCTCCATGCGAGAGCACAGCTCCAGCATGGAGCCTGCAGCCGTTATCCTGCCTGCTTCCATAATCAGTAGCCAATCGGCGAGCCGGGCCAGTTCTTCCATATCGTGGCTGATGTAAATAATCGGCAAGTCGAGGTCGCGCTGTAGTTGCTCCAGATGATTGAGAATCCGGGTGCGGCCGGCCAGGTCGATATTGGCCAGCGGCTCATCCAGCAGCAATATATCCGGCGCGCTGAGCAGGGCGCGAGCGATGGCTACCCGCTGTTGTTGTCCGCGCGACAGTTGGTGAATGTCACGCTCTAACAAATTATCCAACTGCAGCCACTGCACTACTTGCTCGCGTGTGGGGCCCGTATTTCCAGATTGGCGCTGCTCCGCATAGCGGAGATTGCCCGCCACGCTGAGATGGGGAAATAACCGGGAATCCTGAAATACAAAGCCAATCTTGCGCCGATGGGTGGCAAGTATGGTATCTCCCTGTTGCCAAATGCGATCTCCAGCCACTAATTCACTACCGCGTTCCGCTTGCAACAAGCCAGCCAGGCAGTAGAGGAAACTGGTTTTACCGGAACCGCTGGGGCCATAGATAGCGGTGACGCCGCGCAGGGGGATATCACAGTCAACGCGCAGTTGAAAATCGCTACCGCGATCCAGCACTACGCGGGCTTTCAGACAGGCGCTCACCGGATTTTCCAGCGGTTGCCGGCGCCGCCGCGGTATAACAGGAACAACATCGCAAACGATAGCAGCAGCAGCCCGCCCGCCATTTGGTGGGCGCTTCTAAACTGTAGCGCCTCCACTTGATCGTACAGGGCGATGGAAAGTACCTGGGTCTCGCCGGGGATGTTGCCGCCTATCATCAGCACCACGCCGAACTCTCCCACGGTATGCGCAAACCCGAGGCTGGCAGCGGTTATAAAGCTGCGCCGGCACAGGGGCAGGACTACGCTCAGCCAGCGGTCCCAGGGCCTGGCACCAAGTGTGGCTGCGGCATCCAAAAGGCCAGTGGGTAGCTGCGTAAAGGCAGCTTGCAGCGGCTGTACTACAAAGGGCAGGGAATACAGGATTGATCCAATGACCAGGGCGCTGAAGGTAAAGGCCAGCGGTTGTCCGGTAACCAGTTCCCAGCTCGAACCCACCGCAGAGTCGGGGGCGAAGGCAATTAGCAGGTAAAAACCCAGTACTGTGGGGGGTAAAACCAGCGGCAGGGCGACCACCGCCTCAATAGCGGAGCGAAAATGGCTGCGTTTTTTCGCTAACCACCAGGCCAGCGGCGTGCCCAACAGCAACAAGCAAAAACTGGTAACTGTTGCCAGTTTTACGGTGATCCAGATGACGGTGCCTAGCTCAGTCATGGTTGGCAACTGTAGTGGCGTAGCCACGCGCTTCAATCAACCGGCGCACTGGGCTGGACTGTAGATAGTGCATAAAGTCAGTGGCGGCGGGCTTGGCTGCGGCGATCTTCAGAAGTACTGCCTGTTGTTGCAAGGGGGGATAGTCCTCAGTGTCAATGGTCAGATAGTGAACTGGATTGAAGGACAGCCCCACCAGCGCCGCGTCGGCACCCCCGGAAAACCACATCTGGTAGGCCTGGCTAACATTGGCCGCGCGCAGCAAACGGGTGCCGTTGGCCAAGGTGTAATTGGCAAGTACCGCGCCGGCGGCCTGGCCATAGGGCGCGTGGCCCGGATTGGCTATTACCAGATCAAGGTCGGGGCTTTGCAGTACCGCGCCTATACCTTGCTTGGCGAACGAGGTGAGCGATTCCCGGTAGGCGAGCACCAATTGTCCATAGGCATAGGTAAAGCGCGAGCCGGCTACCGTGTAGCCCTGTTGCTCCAGCAACTGTGGCTTTGCGGTATCTGCCGCCAGCAATATATCAAAGGGAGCGCCCCGCAGAATTTGGTTGTATAGAACCCCGGTGGCGGCCCCGCTGATCAAAAGCGTATGCCCGGTACTTGCTTCAAAGCCCTTCCCAATTTCCACCAGCGTACTCTTGAAGTTAGCGGCGGTAGCGATTTTCAAGGTGTCGCCGATAGCCGGGACAGTCAGGATAATCCCTGTCAACAGTGCTATCAGTACGCGCATGGCGTTCCTTAGTGATTCAAAACGCCAGTATCAATCAATCAGCTTCGCTTTGCACTGTCTGGCAGCGATCCGGGTGTTCGCGCACAGCACCACACATCCACCCGGGCCGCTCCTGCGGCCAACAGTACGCTGGTCAGGGCATTGGCGCTGGCGCCAGTCGTCATGACGTCGTCAATAATGGCCAGGTGCAAGCCGTCCAGAGAGCCCGGACAGTACATGGTATTTTGCATGTTGCCGGCGCGCTCAACCGCGCCGAGACCGGCCTGGGGGCGGGTGGCGCGGGTGCGGCGGCACAACTGTGCAGCCACCTGCAAATTGTAGGATGAGAGTTGTGGGTGTTGGCACAGCACCTGCGCCAATAACTCGGCCTGGTTGAAACCCCGGCGCCAGCGACGCCACCAGTGCAGCGGCATAGGTACCAGATAATCCGGGCTTGCCGTGTGTGCCAACTCCCTGGCGATGTCGCCGGCCAACAAGTGCGCCAGTGCTGCCAGCAGGCTCAGGTCTCCGTTAAATTTCATAGCCTTGATGGCGGTTGATAGCGGCCCGGTGTAAAGGTGTGGTGCGATGGTGTGTTGAAAAGCGGGCGGGCTCACCTGGCAGTGTCCGCACAGGGGGGCTGGTATGGCCAGCGGCAGGGCGCAACGGGGGCAGGCGGGACTGTTGCGAGCTATTTCCAGTTCGCAGGCCTGGCACAGTGCAATGGTTCGTCGGCTGGGCAGGCCACAGACCATGCAGTAGCAGGGTGCTATCAAATCCAGCAGTTGTCGCCCAATTCTGAGCACTATATCTTGGTTATCCATACGCATCCTTGCGAGTGGGCAATAGAGAGCCGGTACCTGTAAATCTGCGCTCTGCACTAACTATAGTCCAGGCATGGATCCACAGTGAGGCTATTTCATGGTTGACAATTGAGCGATTAGTGAGCACCATGTAAGCGGTGCATACATGCGAATACACAACGAGGTCAACATGCCTGAATACAAAGTGCCGCAGCGTGACATACGCTTTGTCATGAACGAACTACTGGACTCGGAAGGGCTTTACCAAAGCCTGCCGGGCTATGAAGATGCCACTGAAGACATGCTCAATACGATTGTCAGTGAAGCCGCCAAGTTTTGCGAAGAAGAGCTGTCGCCGCTTAACCGGAGTGGTGATGAGGAGGGTTGCCACTGGACCCCAGAGGGCGTGACCACTCCGCAGGGTTTTCGCGAGGCCTATACGCAATATGTCGACAATGGCTGGCCGGGGCTTTCTCATTCCTCGGAGTCTGGTGGTCAGGGCATGCCCGGGCTGGCCGGCATAATTCTCAGTGAGCTCACCGGAACGGCCAACTGGTCCTGGGCCATGTACCCCGGCCTCAGTCACGGCGCTGTTCGCACCCTTGACGAGCACGGTTCCGACGCACAAAAGGATACTTACCTGGGCAAGCTGGTGCGGGGCGAATGGACCGGTACCATGTGCCTGACCGAATCCCAGTGCGGCAGCGACTTGGGTTTGCTGCGCACCAAAGCCGAACCCCGGGCCGATGGCAGCTACGCCATCACTGGTACCAAGACATTCATCTCCGCCGGCGAACACGACATGGTAGACAATATTATTCACATCGTATTGGCGCGCCTGCCCGATGCGCCCGCAGGCACCAAGGGAATCTCGCTGTTTATCGTGCCAAAATTCCTGGTTAACGAAGACGGTAGTTTAGGCGAGCGCAACAGTGTGCACTGTGGCTCTATTGAGAAAAAAATGGGCATCAAGGCCTCCGCCACTTGTGTGCTGAACTTTGAAGACGCCAAAGGCTACCTGATTGGCCCCGAAAACAAGGGCCTGAACTGCATGTTTACGTTTATGAATACGGCCCGTCTCGGCACTGCGGTGCAGGGCCTGGCGCACGGCGAATTGTCATTCCAGGGCGCCCTGGAATACGCGCGGGAGCGCCTCGCCATGCGCAGCATCACCGGTCCGAAAAACCCCGATGGTCCCGCTGACCCCATTATCGTGCACCCGGATGTGCGCCGCATGTTGTTGACGCAGAAAGCCTTTGCCGAAGGCAGCCGGGCATTCATTTATTACCTGTCTCAGCTCGCGGATATCGAAGCGGCCGGTGCAGGTGAGCGCCGGCAGGAGGCGACAGATTTGATGGCGTTGCTGACACCGATTGCCAAGGCCTTTATTACCGAGACCGGTTTTGAGTCGGCCAACCTGGGCATGCAAGTCTATGGGGGTCACGGCTTTATCCGCGAATGGGGCATGGAGCAAATCGTTCGCGACGCCCGCATCGCCATGCTTTATGAAGGCACCACCGGTATCCAGGCGCTGGACCTGATCGGTCGCAAAGTGCTGGGCAGTGGCGGCAAGCTGCTGATGGGCTTCACCAAGCAGATAAACCGGTTCTGCAAAGACCACGCCGACAACGGCGTTCAGGAATTTGTAGAGCCGCTGGCCCGCTGCAACCGGGAATGGGGCGAGTTGACCATGAAAATTGGCGAGGCTGCCATGCAGAACCCTGACGAGGCGGGTGCCGCAGCGGTGGATTACCTCATGTACAGCGGCTATGTCACGCTGGCCTACTTTTGGGCCAGGATGGCGGCAGTAGCACAAGAGAAACTGGCTGCCGGTACCGACGAGACGGCGTTCTACGAGGCCAAGGTGCATACCGCACGGTTCTATTTTGAGCGCTTGCTGCCACGTACCCTGATGCACACGCAATCCATGTTGTCCGGTTCAGACAACCTGATGGAGATGGACGAGGCGCTGTTTGCCTTTTAATTGTGCAGGCGGACGTGCAAAATGGGCTCATGACAGATGAGCCCAGATTATCCCCGGAAGACCAGGCCAAGGTAGATGAATTTCTCAGCCGCGGCGTTAACTCGGTCGAACGCAAGCCATTTCGGCCTTTTCGACTGTTGCTGGTGCTAGTGGTCCTGGTCAGTAGTCTCAGTGTGTTGAGTTTGTATTTGGCCCGCCTGGCCGGGGTTTACTAACGCCAGAGCTTTGCTATAGTAACGCCCCTCTCAAATTCTCGGTGTGTAGCGCAGCCTGGTAGCGCACTTCGTTCGGGACGAAGGGGTCGGGAGTTCGAATCTCCCCACACCGACCAATAATCACGCGGCATTCAGGCTTTTGTAGCCGTACTAATTGCAGCACAAATCCAATACCTGAACTGATGTCATTCGGCTCATTAACATAGGATAGGCAGATGTCCTCACAGCACCACCTCAACAGAATACCGAATTTCATCTGGGGCATCGCCGATGATGTATTGCGCGATCTTTATGTGCGCGGCAAGTATCGTGATGTCATCCTGCCAATGACGGTGCTGCGGCGGCTGGACACAGTGCTTGAAGACAGCAAGCAAAAAGTGTTGGATGAAAAAAAGAAATTGGATAATGCCGGTATCGTTGAACAAGATGCGGCACTGCAAAGTGCAGCCGGGCAATCCTTCTACAACACATCAAAATTCACCCTGCGCGATTTGAAGTCTCGGTCCAGTCAGCAGCAACTGCGCGCGGATTTTGAAAATTATCTTGATGGCTTCTCGCCTAATGTTCAGGATATTTTGAATAACTTTGAATTCCGCAACCAGATTCCGCGCCTATCCAAAGCCGATGTGCTCAGTGCCCTGATTGAAAAACTGACCTCGCCGGAAATCAATCTCAGCCCGCAACCGGTCATGCGCAGCGATGGCGCGCAACGCCATCCCGGTCTTGACAACCACGCCATGGGCACCATCTTTGAGGAACTTGTGCGCCGCTTCAACGAGGAAAACAACGAGGAGGCGGGCGAGCACTGGACGCCGCGGGACGCGGTCAAACTCATGGCAAAACTTATTTTTCTGCCCGTCGCTGATGAAATAAAATCCGCCACCTATTTGCTGTATGACGGCGCGTGTGGCACTGGCGGCATGCTGACACTGGCGGAAGAAACACTCCAATCTCTTGCCGCCGAGCACGGCAAAGAAGTTTCCACGCATTTATTCGGTCAGGAAATCAACGCCGAAACCTACGCGATATGCAAAGCCGACCTGTTGCTCAAGAGCGCAGGCAATGTCACAGATAACATCAAAGGCGGCGCGGAATATTCCACCCTATCCAACGATGCCTTCCCGACGCATGAATTTGATTTCATGCTCAGCAATCCACCCTACGGCAAGAGTTGGAAGAGCGATCTTGCGCGCATGGGTGGCAAACAGAATATGCGCGATCCGCGCTTTATGATTAACCACGCCGGCGATCCGGAATACTCGCTGGTCACCCGCTCCAGCGACGGGCAGATGCTCTTTCTTGTCAACAAAATCAGCAAGATGAAACAGGACACAAAACTCGGCAGCCGTATCGCCGAGGTGCACAACGGTTCATCGCTTTTCACTGGCGATGCCGGACAAGGCGAGAGCAACATCCGCAGATGGATAATTGAAAGCGACTGGCTGGAAGCCATAGTCGCCTTGCCGCTCAATATGTTTTACAACACCGGTATCGCCACCTATATCTGGGTATTGACCAACCGCAAACCGGAACATCGCAAGGGCAAGGTGCAACTGATTGATGCCAGCGAATGGTGCCAGCCGTTGCGTAAAAATCTCGGCAAGAAAAACTGTGAACTTGGCGAGGCGGACATCAAGCACATCTGCGATACCTTTCTCGCCTTTGAGGAAAGTGAGCAGTCCAAAATATTTCCGAACCAAGCATTCGGTTATTGGAAGGTGACGGTTGAGCGGCCCTTGCGGTTGGTCGGCGCCGAGCCCGGACGCGTCTACAAACCCAACGAGTTGAAACAATTAAAAGAATCTTCTGAGCGCAGCGAGGAGTCGCCGCCAATCATCAAGAAGATTCACAAACAAGACACCAAACCCGACCCGTTACGCGGCTTGTTCCAAACCAACATCGACGGCAAACCCGCGGTGGTGGAATACGAACCCGCCCCCGACCTGCGCGACACCGAGCAGATTCCGCTACAAGAAAAAGGCGGCATTGAAACCTTTCTGCAACGCGAAGTGCTACCCCATGCCGCCGATGCCTGGTACGCCCCGGGCAGTGTTAAAATCGGGTACGAAATCAGTTTCACCCGCCACTTCTACAAGCCACAGCCCATGCGCTCTTTGAATGAAATCCGCGCGGATATTCTGGCGTTGGAGCAGGAAAGTGAGGGGTTGCTGGGTGAGATTATTGGCGGATAGCCGATGATGTCCTAATGCAAGGCTGCCTTTAGTATGGAAGAAAAATCCGGCTATAGTAAAGGCGTTGTTTAGTATGGGAGCAAGGTATAGATAACCAACAATCTGGTAAAAACCGGTCACATGCTCCCTGAATGAAACCTACGACGATATTTTGGCACTGTAGAAAGAAAGTGATGAACCGTTGGATGAAATTGTGAGGACTTGTAACAAATGAATGAAGACATACAAAAAAATCTGTCGCTGAAGCGAAAAGAACCGAAAGACCCCAAAAAAGGATCTCGTGAAGAAATTTGGGACGATGATGTGCTGGAACGCTCCAAGACTGCAGAAAAATTGACAAAAGTTATCAGGGGGCACTCAGAGCCATTAGTTGTCAGCCTTCATGGTGCATGGGGAACTGGCAAGACTTTTCTTCTTGAACGTTGGCAAACAGAATTGGAAGCAGAGGGAATTGAATCTATTTGTTTCAATGCATGGGAGGATGATTTTTACAGCGACCCCCTGGTTGCAATAATTGGACAATTGTCCGTCCATTTCGAAGGGAAGGAAAAATATACGCAAATCACAGAAAAACTGACGGATTTAGCAAAACCTTTAATTGTCAAAACTACCCTTGCTTCTTTGAAGCATTTTACGGGGCTGGATATTGAAGAAACCATAGAAAAGGCTGTTGATAAAACTCTTAAAGAATACTCATCTCAAAGAGAAAGTAGAGAAAAATTAAAGTCGAAACTGGGAGAACTTTCTCAAGAGGTTAAGGCAGACACAGGGAGCCCTCTAGTCTTTATAGTTGATGAGTTAGACAGGTGCCGTCCGACATTTGCTGTTGAACTATTGGAAAGAGTGAAGCACATCTTTGATATACCCAATATGGTTTTTGTCTTTGGTATTAACAGGGAAGAACTTTGCAAAACAATCACTTCGGCTTATGGAGACATTGATGCTGATGTATATCTCAGGCGTTTTTTTGATTTGGAGTTGTTGTTGCCGCCAGCGGATTCGGAAAAATTCTGCAGACATTTAATTGAACAGTATGACCTAGAAGATTTTTTTTCAAAATTGAGTGAGAACGTTAACAATAGTGTTCACAAAGAAGAATTTAAAAGTATTAACAACTACTTTCCTCTCTTCTGTAGTCGTCTGAATCTGTCTCTCAGAGATATTGATCACTGTATAAGATCGATTGTTTTTGTCGGTAAAACCATTCAATACAAACAAGACCTGCATCCTTTTATTATTAGTGCGCTAATCGTTTTACGTATAAAAGAGCGATCTCTATACAAAAAATTTATTCAGAAAAAATGTTTTTCCAGCGAAGTAGTAGACTACTTTGATGAGCAACTCTCACTTGGTGAATCTGAAAGCGATGATGCGTCCGAATTAACACATTACTTTGATATAATTGAGGGGCAACTATACAGATTAGATAATCCTTCTATTTCATTTGAACCTGATCAATCTAAACCGATACATCAATTGAATCTTCTGAAAAACGGAAAGGAATTAACCTATCCGAGATGTTTGTCCAAGAGGGCTCAGAAATTTCTCCACGATGATGAAAGTTTAGAGATAATCATTAGAGAAAATCCGTTCCAAATTCGAGATATTTCTTTCCCTATCCAACACATTGCCAACTTAATTGAACTAACTGGGCCGAGATAACAAAAGACAACTGTTATGAAGTGTTATTCAGCGATAAAGGATTCTGGTGTGGCCTGGCTGGGGGAAATCCCGGAGCATTGGGAAGTGTTACCCACCCGAGCACTTTTTGATGAAATCAAGGATCGAGATCAGCCAGATAAGCAAATGCTGTCTGTGACAATTAAGAGAGGCGTTATTCCTCAGTCAGAGTTTCTTGAGAACACAACGAAGAAAGATAGTTCTAACCTGGATAAATCAAATTACAAACTCGTACAACCAGGAGATATCGCATACAACAAAATGCGCGCTTGGCAAGGGGCAATCGGTGTTTCAAGTTACCTGGGCATCATTAGTCCTGCCTATGTAGTACAACGTCCGCGAAATTGTAGTGACTCTAGATACTTCCATCAGCTTTTTCGGATTCCAGCATTCGCGGAAGAATGTGAACGTTGGTCTTATGGTATCGCTTCCGACATGTGGAGCCTGCGTCCTGAGCACTTCAGGCTAATTTACTCGTGCGTCCCACCCCTTGCCGAACAAGCGGCCATTGTGCGGTATCTGGATTATGTGGAGCGACGGATTCAGCGTTATGTAGGGACGAAGCGGAAGTTGCTTGAGTTATTGGCGGAGCAGAAGCAAGCCATCATTCACCGTGCCGTCACCCGTGGTCTTGACCCTGATGTCCCCCTTAAACCCTCTGGTGTGGAATGGCTGGGAGATGTGCCGGCGCATTGGGATGTGCGGCGGTTGAAGTATCTCCTACATGAACGAGATGTGCGCTCAGCTGATGGAAGCGAACAACTACTTCGAGTATCTCAATACACGGGTGTATCCGAGCGCAAGAGTGAAAACGGAACAGATGCACCGGATACACGTGCATCATCGTTAGTTGGTTATAGATGCGTTAGTCCGAATGATCTTGTTGTAAATATTATGCTTGCATGGAACGGAAGCATGGGGGTCTCGGATTTTTCAGGAATTGCCAGTCCCGCTTATTGCGTGTATAAATTTAACGACAATGCTATCCCTCGGTATTTCCATAACCTGCTCCGCTCACCCAGTTACAAAGCAAGAATCAAAGCGGTCTCTACAGGAGTTGTCGAGAGTCGCCTACGCCTCTACACGGATGACTTGTATCGTTTAGAGGGATTGCTCCCACCCCTACCCGAACAAACCGCCATCGTCGAATATCTCGACAAAACCACCGCCAAGATTGACGCCGCCATCGCCCGCGCCCGCCGTGAGGTCACGCTCCTCAGCGAATACCGCGCCCGCCTGATCGCCGACGTGGTCACCGGCAAGGTGGATGTGCGCGAGGCGGCAACGAAGTTGTCTGATGAAGCGGACGCGCCCGATGTTATGCCGGATAGCGATACGGATGATGTGCTTGACTCCGACACGACATTTGATGAAGCCGTCGAGTTAGACATGGTCGCGGAACTTGGGCACGAAAATTAGTTGTTTTTCTTATAACGCGGGTTCGCTTTACTTCGAGGACTATTGCGATTTATCGCAACTTGGGGAAATCAATTGGGCCGCGGTATACGCGCGGTACTGGGAAACCTGTAAGGAAAAAAAACAAGCCGAATTCCTTGTGGAACAACAGTTTTCCTGGCACCTGATAGAATTCATTGGTGTTTGTGATGCGTCGGCCTATAATCAGGTGGCTAACGCGCTGACTGAAACCAATCATCAACCGAGCGTTGCACTTCAACCACAATGGTATTACTGACCGGGGGTGCAGAATGATTAAATTTGCGACTGGCGATATTCTCAAAGCAGATACCGAATGTCTGGTGAACACGGTCAACTGTGTCGGCATCATGGGGCGCGGTATTGCGTTGCAATTCAAAAAAACCTACCCGGATAATTTTAAGTCATATCAGGCCGCTTGCAAACGGCAAGAGGTGTTGCCTGGTCAAATGTTCGTGTATGACACCGAGCAACTGACCTATCCGCGGTATATCATCAACTTCCCCACCAAAAGACATTGGCGCGGCAAGACACGCATGGATGACATTGAGTCGGGGCTTGTGAGTTTAGTCGAAGTTATTAAAGCGAAGAATATCCGTTCCATTGCCATTCCGCCTTTGGGGTGCGGGCTGGGCGGATTGGATTGGGCTGAAGTTAAACCGTGCATTACCTCCGCGCTGGATGCCCTGGAAAATGTGCGGGTGATCGTTTATGAACCCGCCGGTGCACCTGCTACCAAACAGATGGCGCATGTTCGTGAAGTGCCTGTGATGACTCGCGGGCGAGCGTCTTTGGTTAAGTTAATGCGACGTTATCTGGATGGCTTGCTTGACCCAACAATATCGTTACTGGAAATACACAAGTTGCTGTATTTTTTGCAAGAAGACGGCGAGCCGTTGAAACTCAATTATGAAAAAGCAGAATATGGTCCTTACGCTAAAAACTTGCGCCATCTGCTAAATATAATTGAAGGGCATTTTGTATACGGGTATGACGATGGCAGAGACGCACCGCATAAACAGCTTGATATAGTCCCTGGTGCGGTGAAGGATGCAGATGCCTTTCTTGATGCGCATAAGCAGACACGCCAGAGACTGGATAAAGTTACTGAGCTGATAGAAGGCTTTGAATCGTCTTTTGGTATGGAATTACTTGCTACTGTTCATTGGGTTATTAAACATGACAAGGTTAATCGCGTGAACGATGTTATAAAAAATGTCCATCAGTGGAGCCATCGCAAGAAAGAATTTTCCGACCGGCAGATTAAATTGGCGGTGGATGTGTTGGCGAAACAATCCTGGATTGATCCGATGCCAGCGTGATGGCCACCAGCATCACTGAACGCGGATTAGAATGTCTGAACGATTCAGACATAGCCCGGTCAGATGCCATTGCCAGTAAGGCCAGAGCATTGAGAAGCCTCGATAGGTCAACCCAAATCCCCAGATAGAAATCTCTAAAACGTAGCAAGCCCTGGCTGTATACCGGTTGGCATCAAAACTCTCAATCACCCAATGGGTGCACAACTCTCAACAGGCTTCCCAGGGCGACCATACCTGGAGACCGGCTGAGGCAATAGGCTATTCGAGCCAAAACCGGCCGGCTTAGGCGGGACAATTCCGTCCCAAATGGCCAATGGCCTGCCGGCTATGCACCGCGGCACGGTTTTTACCTACACCGCTCTGTCATGCCCGCTGTGGCGGTCAGCAATAAGGCTTGAAAGAGGGTTTCAGAGGCCTCTGGAGCGCTGACAAAACTCTATCTGGGGATTTGGGGTCAAAGAAAAGGTAGAAATTGACGGGCGGATGCCGGTAAAATGTCGAGAATCCCTTATATCACGAAGGTGGAAGCCTGTCAGTTATCGTCATTTAACCATCTCTGGCTTGGCTTTCTACGAGGGTAGACCGACTAAAATGAACGTAGGTAAGAGTGAATTCAGTATTGACTTGTGTTGAGTAGCAATGTGAAAATATACATCATTGCCTTGTTGCTCAACTTTTGTGGTAAAAAATCGCTTGATGGCGACCGTCTTTCTTGCTCTCCATTCTTGAGACATCCCCATGACTATCATTGATTGGAAAGTCGACAACGTCTCTGTTGTGATAGTCGCTCAGAGCCATAACCCGTCTATAGTCAACCCTGACTTTCTGAAAAACAACGGGATTGTAGCTAAGAATTTGGAACCCACAGGTCAATTGTTAATCACACCCGTTGTTGCACAAATTCAGTATGGCGATATTACGTGGGCAGTTACGCCTGAACGATGTGATATTCAAGAAAGGGTTAATGCGAAATTTCAGAAGTCATATCGTGTGCACCAATGTGCGCAGAAATACATTGAAGTGCTCCAACACATTCCTTACACAGCGCTTGGTCTCAATTGGCTAGTACATATCTCTTTGGACACAGATGCCAGTGAATGGATTAAATCAAAATTCTTAAAGGATGGCGAACAGAAAAAGGAAATAGTGGGTGCAGAATTTACACTTAAACTGCTACCCGACGATCTTTCCATTTGCTCCTTAACTGTAAAGATACCAGACCGTAGTTCTGTCATAGTTGATAGCAACTTTCATTTTGAGTTGAAAAACGCAGAAGGAAAAACAAAAGACCCCACGGAAATTTTGAAAAAATCGGTGCATTATCAAGATATTCTTTCTGGCTATCTAAACAAATACTTTATAGAGGCAGAGAATACGACATGAGAACCGCCACACCAGAAGGCCACAAAAACGGAGAGAGATTAATGGCAACCATGATAAGTGCGAACTCTATTGAGGTTGGGCCCAGTGCTTTTTTTGGGAATGGCGTGGGGATATGTTCGCTTGTGGTAAATAAAGGGGTGGAACTCATCAGAAACGGTATATCTGAACATCTTCCCATAGAACAACCCGACCAAAGAGTCTACACACGATCAATTTGGCACTGGGAAAATAACACTGGCTCTTCCAATGACACTCCACACAAAATCTATGCTGATTATATTCAGGCAATAAGCAAATCCGTCCAAGATACGCATAACGCGCTGGTTAGGAGAGAGCGGTTTTCATCTATATTTGTGTCTTTGCAGGAGCAAGGTTTTACAGAGAGCGCAGAACGAATCAACGAGCTGGCGAACCTGCAAGATTTTGAAGAGGGCGAAAAACCATTGTCTCTTGAATCGGCCCATAGTTTTCAACAATTCATCGGCGATTTTACTGTTTTAGGAGAACCTATTTTGGGAATTTTCTCCGAAGGCACATTGTCTGCCGGATGGAGATTGGCCGATAACAAACATTTCCTCCTTGAATTTCTCGAGAATCATGCGATTTCTTTCGCAATGATTACGCCAGATGATGATGCCACCGATGGCAAGTTTCGACTTAATGGCAGGGGTAGCAAAAAGAGAGTTTTGAAATCACTAAACAATGCTATATTGCAATGGCCGGGGTAGTTTGTTTGCAAAGTGGCAATGACATTCCAAACTCAGATCATGTGTTGCGATACTGCAGTCCGCGTCATGTGACGAATGGAGCCATTGTCGAAACTGCTTTTGAGTTACGGGGGAAAGATTCGTATCTTTCTGTTAATTGGTTGGAACACTTTAGCGGGAATACGCGTCAGCGTGTGCAAAGTATCAGGGACACTATTGCAATCACACCTTCTTCCAATGGAAAATTTGCCATGCTTCCAGTTGGATCGACAAAAGACAAAATTAAAAATCTCCAGATAAAGTATCACCCAACGCCTACAGATAATTCACACGCGGGCATTTACTTTTCAGGGTCAGAGAAAAATCGAGAGCAAACGCTGGAGTTAGCCAGCATTGCGGCTAACAACGAATCTTTTTCTGGAATTTGATATTCAGTCACCAACAATCGGGCTATCCACAACCAATTAAACATCGATGCAAAATGCTTGTTCGGAAATTATAGAATGGGTTAGCAGTAAAGATTTTAAAAACGAAGCGAAAACCAAATTTGCCACCGGCGCAGATGGGTGATTAGTCGGATATGCTAAAACCCATGACCTGATTCTCGTTACCGATGAGAAACCTAATCCGGGTATAAAAAGAAGAGTTCCCATACCTAATGTGTGTCAACAATTTGACGTCCCTTACATAAATACTTTTGCTATGCTACGAGAAATGGGGATTACATTTGGGTTACAGTTGCTACAATAGAAGCATTCTATTGATAAAAAACGGATAAAACGTTATCCATTTTAACCTAATTGATTGATAATTATACTGTGCGATTGACAAAACAACATGGCCACCGACACCACTGAACGCGGATTGGAAGATCTGATCTGCACCGTCCTGACCGGTTCACCTTGCGACTCGTCGAAGGCGGCTGGGGTGGCTGATCGTTCGGCGACATACGGTGTTGGCTGGATCTGCGGTTACTCTGACGACTACGACCGCGAATACGGCGTGGACCTGGTGCAACTCGCCGCCTTCCTGCGGGATACCCAACCGGAAGTTGCCGCTGCGCTTTGCCTTGACGAAGACGGTCCGCCGCGGCGCCAATTCCTGGCGCGCTTGCAGGGCGAGATCGACAAGCGCGGCGTCGTCGCGGCGTTGCGCTCGGGGCTCAAGCATCGCGCCCACGACATCACCCTTTTCTATGGCACACCCTCGGCGGGTAACGAGCGAGCAAAGACGTACTACGCCGCTAACCGCTTTTCGGTCACGCGGCAACTTCGTTACAGCAAGATCGCTACCCATAACGCCCTTGACCTGTGCCTGTTCATCAACGGGCTACCGATATTCACTTTTGAATTGAAGAACAACCTGACCAAGCAGACGGCGGACGATGCGGTGGAGCAATACAAGCGTGACCGTGATCCGCGCGAGATGCTTTTCGGCTTCGGGCGTTGCGTGGCGCATTTTGCGGTGGACGAACACGAGGTGCGTTTTTGCACACACCTCAAGGGCAAGGCGTCGTGGTTTTTGCCCTTCAATCAAGGCTGGAACGACGGCGCGGGCAATCCGCCCAACCCGAACGGTCTCAAGACTGACTACCTGTGGAAGCAAGTGCTGAGCCGCAACAGTTTGACCAACATCATTGAGAATTACGCTCAAATCGTCGAGTTAAAGGACGATAAGACCGGGCGCAAGCAACGAGCACAAATTTGGCCGCGTTACCACCAACTCGATGTTGTGCGACGGTTGCTTGACGATGTTGAAGCGAAGGGCGCGGGGCAACGCTATCTGCTCCAGCACTCTGCTGGTAGTGGCAAGTCCAACTCCATTGCCTGGCTGGCGCATCAACTCATCGGGCTGACGCGCAATGGCGCGTCGGTGTTTGACTCCATCATCCTGGTCACCGACCGGCGCATCCTTGATCGACAGATCCATGAAACCATCAAACAGTTCACTCAGGTGCAGGCGACGGTGGGTCATGCCGGGCACTCGGGCGATCTGCGTAAATTCATTGCCAGCGGCAAGAAGCTCATCATCTCCACAGTGCAGAAATTTCCCTTTATCCTTGACGAGATCGGCGACGAACAGCGCGGTCGTCATTTCGCCATTATTATTGACGAAGCGCATTCCAGCCAGGGCGGCAGAACCTCGGCGGCGATTTCACAGGCGCTTTCGGAAGATGGCGGGGAAGCGGCAGACGACACCTTTGAAGACCAGATCAACCGACTGATAGAGGCGCGCCGGTTGCTGCCCAATGCCAGCTACTTTGCCTTCACTGCCACGCCCAAGTCCAAGACGCTGGAACTTTTTGGCGAGCCACAGCCGCAAGCGGATAGCACGGAGAAATATCTGCCCTTCCACAGTTACACCATGAAACAGGCGATTCAGGAAGGATTTATTCTTGATGTGCTCAAGCATTACACGCCGGTAAAGAGTTATTACAAACTTGCCAGGACTGCGGCGGACGACCCTGAGTTTGATGTCAAGAAGGCGCAGAATAAACTACGCCGTTTCGTTGAGGGGGACCAGCACGCCATCCGCCTCAAAGCCGAGATTATGGTGGACCATTTCCATGAACAGGTGTTCATTCCCCGCAAGATCGGCGGCCAGGCGCGGGCGATGGTGGTGACCAACGGCATTGAACGGGCAATACAATATTTCCACGCCATCCGCGAGTATCTGGCTGAACGCAAAATCCCGTATCAAGCCATTGTCGCGTTTTCTGGCGACCATGAATACGGTGGTAAGAAGATGACCGAGACCTCGCTCAACAAATTCCCGTCAAGCCGGATCGCCGACAAAATACAGAATGAGCCGTATCGATTTTTGATCTGCGCGGACAAGTTTCAAACCGGCTACGATGAACCCTTGTTGCACACCATGTATGTGGACAAGACCCTCTCCGGGATTAAGGCGGTGCAGACTTTGTCGCGCCTCAACCGCGCGCATCCCAAGAAGCACGATGTCTTTGTGCTCGATTTTATGAACGATGTGGACACGATTCAATTTGCATTCGCAGACTATTATCGAACCACCATCCTGTCCGAACAGACCGATCCCGATAAACTTCACGACTTAAAAGCCGTACTGGATGGGCACCAGGTATATGCGTCAGAGCAGGTTAACGACCTGGCGAGGCGGTATCTTGGTGGCGCAGAGCGCGATCGTCTCGACCCCATCCTGGATGCCTGCGTGGCGGCCTATCGGGAGCATCTTGATGAGGACGGGCAGGTGGACTTCAAAGGTAAAGCCAAGGCCTTCTTACGCGCTTATGGTTTTCTTTCTTCCATCCTGCCCTACGCCAGAGCCGAGTGGGAAGAGTTATCTATTTTTCTGAATTTCCTGGTGCCGAAGTTGCCGGCACCGATTGAGGAAGACCTGTCCAAAGGGATTTTGGACCTCATAGATATGGACAGTTACCGCGTTGAGAAGCAGGCCATGGAGAAGATTGGATTGCCTGATCAGGACGGTGAGATTGATCCGCTACCGCCCGATGGTGGCGGCGGCAAACTCGAAGCCGAGATGGATCGCTTGTCGCAGATCATCAATGATTTCAATAATCTGTTCGGAGACATCGGATGGAGTGATGCAGACCTGGTGCATAAACGCATCACTGAAGATATTCCGAAGCAAGTGAGCACCGACCCGGCCTACCGGAATGCCAGAAAGAATTCCGACAAACCGAATGCCCGCATTGAGCATGACAAGGTGCTGGAGCGCGTGATGACGGATTTGCTCCGGGACGATACGGAGCTATACAAGCAGTTCACGGATAACGCCTCATTTCAAAAATGGATGAAGGACAGGGTGTTTGAATTGACCTACGACAGCGCGGAGAGGAATGCACCTTGACAAGCATGAAAAGTGAACAGATCAAAAATTACCCTTATACAAGACTGCCTTTAGTATGGAAGAAAGAAGGATCCATAATATACGCGACCTTTACTATGGACATAAAACCCACCCATACGAAAGCCAGCCTTTACCATGAATAGGCACGAAAACCACATTCCAACCCCTGCTGGCAAAAGTAAGATACAAGGAAATATTAACAAGGGTGTGGCGAGCAACTTGTCTGCTATGGCGTGGTTAGTGAGTTCCGGGATGGTGGTGTCAGTGGCAGGGTAAGGGAGGTTCTATCCCTGTCGCGAAGATGGGCTAGTGTAGGTCGCCATAAATAGTGTAACATGTAGCATCTTCCCCTATATAGAGAGCTTGTCATGCGTGTTGCCGTAGAAATTGTTTTGTCTGATGACGAAGTTGTGGATTTGAGTAAGTTCTCTAAATCGCGTTCAGTGTCGGTCCGATTGGCGGAGCGTTCACGAATTGTTCTTCTGGCCGGCAAGGGCATGACCAATGAAGAGATCGGTTTTGAACTGGGCATTACGAGACAGAAAGCCGGCCGCTGGCGAAAACGTTATGCAGAGAGTGGAGTTGAAGGCATCCGCCGGGATGCGTATCGGCCGGGGCGCAAACCGACAATCAGTTCACATAAGGTTGCACAGGTGATCAGACTCACGACGCAAGAGAAACCGAAAAACGCTACGCATTGGAGCCAACGCCTGATGGCAGAGAAGGCGGGTATCAGCATGTCCTCGGTGGGCCGGATATGGAAAAGCCATGGTTTGAAACCGCACCGGATAAGTACATTCAAGGTATCAAACGATAAAGAGTTTGCCGAGAAACTGGAGGCAATCGTTGGCCTTTACATATCACCGCCGGATAACGCCATTGTTTTCAGTTGTGATGAAAAGAGCCAGATACAAGCGCTGGATAGAACACAGCCGGGCTTACCGATGAAAAAAGGCAGGGCCGCGACAATGACACATGACTATAAACGTAATGGCACCACGACCCTGTTTGCTGCATTGAATACCTTGACAGGGGAAGTGCTGGGCACCTGCGCTGGGCGGCATCGCCATCAGGAATGGTTGTCATTTCTCCGCCAGATCAATACGTCGACGCCCCAAGATAAAGAGATTCATATTATCTGTGACAATTACGCGACGCATAAGCACCCGAAGGTAAAAAGCTGGCTGAAATATCACCAGCGATTCCATGTGCACTTCACGCCGACCAGCGCATCGTGGTTAAACATGGTGGAACGGTTTTTTCGGGAGCTAACTGAAAAGCAATTGAAACGAGGTGTCTTTAGCAGTGTGGAAGAGCTTGAGCAAACAGTCATGGCGTTCATTGAGACTCATAACCAAGCGCCGGCGCCTTATATCTGGACCAAATCCTCGAGTGACATTCTGGAGAAAGTGAAGCGTGGCAGAGAGAAACTTAATAAGTTACAAACTGTTTGACGACCTACACTAGGACCGTGTCGATGATGTCCTAGTCCTCGATGCAGGCAATCACCCTTACCGATCCACCGCATCGGGCGCAGATCTCGTTTTCTATGTTGAATACACGCTTGAGTCGTTGAGCCCAGGTCATCGCCGTGTGATGCTCAGCCGGGCTGCACAGGCCGACACTGAAGGCGATCCAGAGATCGACATACCTGATGAACCGGCGCGCCGGGAGCGACACAAGCTTCCCTGGGATGAACGATTCAGGACACCTCCCCCATGCCCACAGGATGCCGATGCTGTGACAGCGATGGCACATCGATTGCGAACCGCTGAGGGTAAGGCAATCTATGCCAAACGAAAATCCACGGTGGCAACGGTATTTGGGATAGTTAAAGAGGTGATGGGGTTTCGGCGGTTTCACCTTCGCGGGCGGGATGCGGCGCAAGGTGAATGGTGTGCATGGCGTGGAATCTGAAGCGCATGTACGCCCTGGGAGGCAGTTCAAACAAAAAATCGGAATTGGTACTTGAGTGGGCGCCGTGTGCTCCTGCTCCGCTCGGGTCAACTCCGACAAACTCCTGGTATATTTAAAAGCATATCTATTAGTGCTGTATTTTAGTTTATAGTTGTTTAAGCATATATTTAGAGTTCAGAAACATATATAAACATATATAAATCAGTAAATAGTTAAATAAAATGCACTAAAGCATACTATTCCTCTTGAAAAATTTAATAAAACATATATATTTAGCAATAATTCTTCAAAATATGTGATTTAAGATATGTCTAGCGTAAGTGAATTTGATGATTTGTTGTCCCAGATAAGAGATGAATATCGAGATGCAAAGCGGCAGGCCAGTCTTTCTGAGACAGCTTCAAGTCTTAGGCCTACTGAAGATATTGGGTTACTTGTTAGAGAAGAGAGAATAGAGCAGGGTTTAACCATTAATCAGCTCTGTGACCTATCAGGAGTCGCTTATGTAACTCTGAGCAAGCTTGAAAGAGGGGCATCCTCAGCAAGAATGGATACGCTGGAAAAGGTATTGGGAGCGCTAGGGCTGAAAATATGGATAGGGTAGGTCGCGTATTTTATCAAGGAAGGTTCGCTGGTCTTCTTGAGCAGAGCGACGATGGCTACAAATTCACCTATGACAGAGACTATCTGGCAGGAGGGGTGCCAATAGGTTTCCGGCTAAAACTCCAGTTGGAACCTCATGAGAGCGACGTACTAATGCCGTTTTTCGAGAATTTGGTTGCCGAGGGATGGTTGAGAAAAGTGCAGTCACAACAGCAGAAAATTGACGAGAATGATCGATTTGGTTTGCTCCTTTCTAATGGCAAGGATTTGGTAGGAGCGGTAACAGTTGAGCCAGCGGGCGGCCATTAAAGATGACATATTGCAAAATCAGCCTAAAGCAGGTGTCGACGAGTGCAAAAAATCCTGAATATCAGGATATAGCATTCAAGACCCTGTTTGGGACTATGAAAGCGAAGCCTGTTCTACCATTCTCGCGATCAGAGTGTAAGCAAGATAGTGTCAAATACACCAAAGGTATGTCTATATCTGGGGTGCAACAAAAATTATCTCTGAAAATAGACGAGCACTACCAACTTGTTCCCGTAACAGAGGGCGGTGCATATATTTTGAAACCGACTCCAGAAGAATTTCCAAATGCTGCGGAAAATGAGCATGCGGCGATGGTGACGAGCAAACTATTGGGTATTGAAACTGCGTTGTGTGGGTTAGTTTCGTTTACTGATGGAGAACCGGTCTACATAACCAAGCGTTTTGATCGCTTAGATGATGGAGCCAAGCTACACCAAGAAGACTTGTTGCAAGGCTTCGAGGCAGGTAGTGAAGGTAAATATGACAGGAGTTATGAGGCTGCAGGTTCGTTGATACTTGAGATGACGAGTGGGAAGAAAGCCGTAGTGGCGGATTACATCAAGAGAGTCATGCACGCATACTTGATTGGAAATAATGACATGCACTTGAAGAACATTAGTCTTCAAAGAGATGTAGATAATTTCAGTCCTTTCTACGATAGATTGACACCAAATTATGACAGTCTTTTTGCCGATTCCTTCAAAAATATGGACCACGACGGCTTTCTGGCTCTCGACGTGCTTGAAGGAGATTGTAGTGACCACTGCCAGCTCTACGGATTTTATACAGGGTACGATTTCATCGAACTGGGTAAGCGCTTGGATGTGCCTGAGATTGTGGTGAGAAAGATCGCTCTGGACTTCTCGAGGCGAGAGTCGACTATTGTCGATACAATCTCGAAGAGCTATATGCCGGATGATATGAAAGAGAAGGCAACGGGCCTCATTCAAGGCAGGATGCGTGCAATTCAAACGGGCATCACTCATTAGAGAACTGTAAATAAGGATAACCGGGTGGCTCAGCTCTTCAAGCCACCATGAAATTACAGAAAGAATGATGCACTACCCTATTTCAGGCTCATCTCATATTGGAAAAGGCTCCGCGTTTTCAGCGGCCGCAAGACCCTGTATACTTGGCGCCTTTTTTGGCGGCCCATAATGGTTGGGTGGCCCTGGGTACCTCGTAAAATGGAACTGTTTTTAGAATTCCTGGCACAACAGTGGATACTGGCCGGCGCGTTGGCGGTGGTGTTGGTGATGCTGTGGATGCATGAATCTCGCAAGTCTGGCCCCTCCGTCAGTCCACAAATGGCTATCAACCTGGTAAATGCCGAGGAGGGTCTTTTCCTGGATGTGCGCGACAGCACTGAATTTGGCAAGGGGCATATAGTCGATGCGCTCAACATTCCCGTCAGTAAGCTCGATACCCGAATCGCTGAGCTGGAGAAGTATCGCGACAAGCCCATAATCCTGGTATGCAAAATGGGCCAGCAGGCGGGTGCGGTAGGCAAGAAGCTCAATGCTGAGGGGTTCATCGGTGTTTACCGCATGTCCGGCGGCATGCTGGAGTGGGGCGCGCAACAACTGCCGCTGGTGAAGTAGTGAGCGCCGCATCCAATATCGTTATGTACAGCACGCGCTTTTGCCCCTTCTGCGTCAGGGCACGGCGGGTGTTCGAGCACAAGCGAGTGGCTTATACCGATATTCCGGTTGACGCCGGTTCACAGCAAAGGTCGCGCATGGAAGACCTGAGCGGGCGTCACACCGTGCCGCAGATCTGGATTGGAGATCACCACGTCGGTGGGTTTGATGAATTATGGGCGCTGGAGCAGCGCGGGGAGTTGGACCCGCTGTTACAGGCTGCAACACGTATTTAATGACCAGGTATGGAGAAAAATCATGGCTGAAGACACGGCCGCAGTAGCAGGCACGGCAGAAGGCACGGCAGAAGGCACGCAGCAGCAATTTGTGATGCAGCGCGTTTACGTGAAAGACATGTCCTTTGAATCCCCCGGAGCACCCGCTGTGTTCAAGCAGGAATGGAAGCCCCAGATGGGCATCGACCTGCGCACCAAGAGCAGCAGTATTGATGATGACAATTATGAAGTGGTACTGTCTCTCACGGTTACTGCCAAGCTGAATGACGAAACAGCATTTCTGGTAGAAGTTCAGCAGGCCGGTATCTTTCTTGTGCGCGGCATGGAAGGCGAAAACCTGCGCCGTGTGCTGGCAATTCTGTGTCCAAACATGCTGTTTCCCTACGCCAGGGAAACTATCGACGGTATCGTCACCAAGGGCACCTTCCCGGCGCTGATGTTGGCCCAGGTCAACTTTGATGGCTTGTACCAACAGGCATTGCAGCAGGCCCAGCAAAACGCTGAAGGTTCTGACGGCGCTGAAGCGACAGCAGCAGCGGAGTAGCAGGCGTAAGCCTCAGGCGCCAGCCTGGAAATCCAGCTGGCGCCACGCTTCATAGAGCACTACCGCGACGCTATTGGAGAGGTTGAGGCTGCGGCTGTGCGCCAGCATTGGAATGCGCAGCCGGTGGCCATTGCCGGCCTCCTTCAAAATGGTCTGTGGCAGCCCCCGTGTTTCGGGGCCGAATACCAGGCTGTCGCCAGGCTGGTATTGAACCTCTGTGTAATGTTGTACACCGCTGGTGGTAACGGCAAAGACCTGCCCGCCGCGGCGCTGTTGTTGATAATCCTGCCAGCTCTGGTGCTGTTTTACCTCGGCCCATTCGGCGTAGTCCAGTCCGGCGCGGCGCATGCGCTTGTCATCCAGCTCAAACCCCAGTGGCTCGATCAGGTGCAAACGGCAGCCAGTGTTGGCGCACAGGCGGATGATATTACCCGTATTGGGCGGGATTTCCGGTTCGAAAAGAACAATGTTGAACACGCTGCAGACTCCCTCAATCCATTCCCAGGTCCTTCATTTTCCGGGTCAGGGTGTTGCGTCCCCAGCCCAGCAGCACCGAGGCATCGCGCTTGCGCCCCTGGCTGTGGTCCAAGGCAGTTTCTATCATGACTTTTTCGAATTCGGGCAAGGCCTGCTCCAACAGGTGCTCGTGACCCTGTTTGAGTTCGGCGGCGGCCCAACTGCGCAGCAATTGGCACCAGTCTTTGGACTCGGGTGGGTGGGCATCCTGTGACTGGCCCAGTTCCGGCGGCAGATCGCTCAGGTGTACCTCGCGCCCGGACGCCATGACTGTTATCCAGCGGCAGGTGTTTTCCAGTTGCCGGACATTGCCGGGCCATTGCAGCTGATTGAGGAACTCTTCTGTCTCCGGCAACAGTTGTTTGGTCTCTACATTTAGTTCCTTGGCGGCAGCGACCAGAAAGTGGTGCATGAGTTGTGGAATATCCTCGCGGCGCTCCGCCAATTTAGGGATATGGATCCGAATGACATTGAGTCGATGAAATAGGTCCTCGCGAAAGGCGTGGGCGTCTACCAACTGTTCCAGGTTCTGGTGCGTAGCTGCGATGATGCGCACGTCCACCTGTACGGGGGTGTGACCGCCGACACGGTAGAACTCGCCATCAGCCAATACCCGCAACAGCCGGGTTTGCGTTTCAGCGGGCATGTCGCCGATTTCATCGAGAAAAAGTGTGCCGCCATCGGCTTGTTCGAAGCGGCCGCGGCGCAGGCTATTGGCGCCGGTGAAGGCGCCTTTCTCATGGCCAAACAGCTCCGACTCCATAAGGTCTTTGGGTATGGCCGCCATATTCAGTGCGATAAAGGGCTCGCCGGCGCGTGGGCTGTGGCGATGCAGGGCGCGAGCAACCAGTTCTTTGCCGGTTCCGGATTCACCGTTAATCAGCACCGTGATGTTGGATTGGGAGAGCCGGCCGATAGCCCGAAAAACTTCCTGCATGGCTGGCGCCTCTCCGATAATCTCGGTGGGCGCAACGGCGCTGTCGGTGCTGACTTCGTTATTGCGCTCTTGTGCGTGTGCCAATGCGCGTTGAGTCACCGCGACCACTTCCTCAATATCGAATGGCTTGGGCAGGTACTCAAAGGCGCCGCGCTGGTAGGACTCCACCGCGCTATCCAGATCAGAGTGGGCAGTGGTGATGATGACTGGCAGTGCGGGGTGAGACTCTTGCAGCTTCGATAACAGGTTCAGTCCATCAATGCCAGGCATGCGGATGTCGCTGATAATGACACCAGGCTGGGTGTGGTCCAACTGTTGCAACAGCGAATCACCATTGTCAAATGCCTCAGTGCCAATGCCAGCCTGTTCCAGGGCCTTTTCCAGTACCCATCGAATCGAGCGGTCATCATCGACGATCCAAACCTTAGCTTGTCTGCGCATGGTCTACTTCCAGGGGTATATAGAGGGTGAATACCGTGCAGCCAGGCTCGCTGCTGCACTCGATCAGCCCCTTGTGCCGGTTGATAATTGATTGCGAAATCGCCAGGCCCAGGCCCGTGCCCTCGGCCCGACCGCTGACCATGGGTATAAAGATGGATTGCAGTAGTTCCGGTGTAATACCGCAGCCATTGTCGGCCACGTCGACCCGGCATACCAGCCGATACCTGCGGGCACCGATAGTGAACTGGCGTTGCACGCGACTGCGCAGGGTGATGATTCTGGCACCCTCGTTACTCTGTGTGGCCTGCATGGCATTGCGGGCGATGTTAATGATGGCCTGTATCAGTTGGCTGCGGTCGCCGCACAGGTCTGGCAGGCTGGGATCGTAATCGCGGTTGAAAGTAATGTTGGATCCGGCCTCAGCAGTGAGCAGGGTCCTGACGTGCTCAAGTACCTCGTGAATATTTAGTTGCGCGAACTGCGGCTGGCGTTGTGATCCCAACATGCGATCCACCAAATCACGCAGCCGGTCGGACTCTTCGATAATAACATTGGTGTACTCTTCCAGGGTGGGGTCGGGCAGTTGCCGCGCCAGTAGTTGCGCGGCCCCGCGCAGCCCTCCCAGGGGATTCTTGATTTCATGGGCCAGCCCGCGGATGAGGGCCTGGGTATTTTCCTGGGAGGAAATAAGCCCCTCTTCGCGGTTTATCCGCATGATTCTATCAACCGGGTGCAGCTCCAGGATCAACTGTGTTTCGCTGTCACTCTTGTGGACCAGCGGAGTAACAGTACAATCTACAATCAGTTCATGGCCGCTGGCCAGCCGCAGGCTGAGCCCGCGGCTGGTATAAGGCGACTGTTCTGCCGAGGCAAGGCTACCAATTATCTGTGGCTGTCGCGGCAGAAGCTCCGCCAGACCGGTGCCCAGGCTGCGCGACTCACTGAGTTCCAGCAGGGCTTGTGCAGCAGGGCTGATGTAACAGATGCACAACTCCTTATCGAGAACCAGAATCGAAGTACTCAGATTATCGAGAAGTCGTTGGTTAAATTGCCGGTCTGTCATTGCACTCGCTTTTAGTGTGGTAGTGTGGGTTTGTCCCCTGACAACAAAGCAAAAGTAAAGCCAGACTCGTCGGTGAGAAAAAATAAATAAGTGAATTCTTAAATTAACGGCACGCGGGGTATGCAAGTACTAACTAATCTGCGTAATCTGACAGTTTGTCAGCATCTTGCAGCGGTGCAAACCTGCCACCGGGGCGCAATAAACCTCTAGCGCACCAATAGGGTGCGCCTAATCGGGGCAGTTGTCTATTGTTGTGCGCGGCTGCCGTTAACGTCGCTGCGCTCGCGCTGCGCAGGGTTTAGCGCGATCGATTGTTAGAGGAGGGGCGAAAGACGAAGACCGTGACAGGATCAGACTTGGCCAGTGTTGCCCCGGTCTTGTCGATGACTGTGACCTCCAGTTTGTGCTCACCGCGAAATACGTTGGTCAGCGCCCAGTTGCCCTGGGTTTGAGGCGCCTGTCGCGCTGCCCCGTCCATCATCAGTTGCAGTGTGTGGCCGGATTGCAGCGACGGCGAAACACTGGCGCTGAGGGAGAAGTTGCCGGGGCCACGGGGAATGATGGTCTCATTGCTGGGGTTGGTGATGCTAACACGGTAGCTAATGTTGCCGGCCGTGGCCTGCTCAGCGGTGGCCGCAGTGGTGGCCGGCTTGGGGTAGGCCGTGGCAGACGGTGGTTTGGAGGTATTGGGAGTATTTATCTCGACTGGGGTGGCGTTCGGAAGGGGCTGATCAGTGAAAGTGATGCTGCCCTTTGCATCGACGTGTTTGTAAACCTGGGCTCCGGCCTGCCAGGGCAACAGGGCAATCACGGCGATCAGAAACAGGCGCAGCACAGTCAACAACCTCTACAATAATTCTGGCGAGTATCAACAGTACCGCACAAATCCTGAAACGACAAAGCCCGCCGGAAGGCGGGCTTTGCGATCTACCTGCTGAGCAATTACAGCGAGTAGTACATATCGAACTCAACCGGGTGAGTGGTCATGTCCAGGGTCTCAATCTCTTCTGATTTCAGCGCTATATAGGCGTCGATCATGTCGTCGGTGAATACGTCATCGGCGGTGAGGAAGGCGCGGTCTTCGTCCAGTGTAGCCAAGGCCATGGTAAGGCTGGAAGCCACGGTAGGAATCGCCTTGCCTTCTTCGGGTGGCAGGTCATACAAATCCTTGTCGGTAGCATCGCCAGGGTGGATCTTGTTCTGGATGCCATCGATGCCGGCCATCAGCATGGCTGCGAAGGACAGGTAGGGGTTGGCAGTCGGATCCGGGAAGCGAACCTCGATGCGCTTGCCGCGGGGCTTGGGCTCATAGGGGATGCGAATCGAGGCAGAGCGGTTGCGCGCTGAGTAAGTCAGCATGACGGGCGCTTCGAAGCCGGGCACCAGGCGCTTGTAGCTGTTGGTTGAGGCGTTGGTAAAGGCATTCAGTGCACGGGCGTGCTTGATGATACCGCCGACATAGTAAAGCGCGGTGTCAGACAGCCCCGCATAGCCATCACCGGCAAAGGTGTTCTCGCCATCTTTGGCGATGGACTGGTGTACGTGCATACCGTTGCCGTTGTCACCAACCAGTGGCTTGGGCATAAAGGTAGCGGTTTTGCCGTAGGCGTGGGCTACATTGTGGACGCAGTACTTGAGAATTTGCGTCTGGTCAGCCTTGGCTACCAGGGTGTCAAAGCGCACGCCGATTTCACATTGACCGGCGGTACCCACTTCGTGGTGATGCACTTCAATAGTCAGGCCCATCTGCTCCATGGCGGCACACATGGCGGCGCGAATGTCGTGCAGGGAGTCGACCGGCGGAACGGGAAAGTAGCCGCCTTTCACGCCGGGACGGTGGCCAATGTTGCCGTCGTCGAAGGTGTGGTTGGAGGCCCAGGCCGCCTCTTCAGAGTTGATTGAGTAGCCGGCGCCAGACATGTCGGCGTGCCACTTCACGTCGTCAAAGACGAAGAACTCTGGCTCATTGCCAAAAAACGCGGCATCGCCAATGCCGGTAGACTTGAGGTATTCCTCGGCTCGGCTGGCGACGGAACGGGGATCGCGCTCGTAACCTTGCATGGTTAAGGGTTCGACGATGTTGCAGCGCAATATCACGGTTGGTTCGTCGGTAAATGGGTCCAGCACCGAGCTGCTGTCATCGGGCATCAAAATCATGTCGGATTCATTGATGCCCTTCCAGCCGGCGATAGAGGAACCATCAAACATCTTGCCGCCTTCGAAGAAATCGGCTGATATCCCGGATGAGGGTATGGAAACATGCTGTTCCTTACCGCGTATGTCGGTGAAGCGCAGGTCAACCCAGCGTGCTTCATTTTCTTTAATCAAATTCAGGGTCTGCTCTGACATCGTTTTTCTCCATCGGATGATAGTCGTACTGGCCAGGCCAGTTGTTAGCAACCTTACACAGGCGGCGACGCGGCGCCCCCAGCCTGTCTGAGCTCGGTACTGCAATGACAAGGCAAAAACCGTGCCAGACTGATTGCTCTGCTAAGTGTCTGTATCTTACGTGCAAACTCTGTATGGCCGGCAGTCCGGACAGGCCTGTTTGCACCATAATTGTGCATAAACGCACCATTATGGTGCTCTCGGCATGGGTTTGCTCTTGCTACACACTTCCGCTGCGGATAGCCGTATAATGCGCGGCTTCTTCAGTGTCGATGTTTATGGCCGTAATGCAATTCATTGTCAAGTTTTTCCCCGAAATCACTATCAAAAGCAAGCCGGTGCGCCGTCAGTTTGTCAGTCAACTGGCGAACAACCTGAAATCGGTGCTGCGGTCGATTGATCCCGATGTCAGGATTCAGCGGGACTGGGACAAGCTGGTGGTGCGTAGTGATCTCAACGACGACCGGCAGCGGCGCCGTTTCGTCGATGAACTGGGTCGGGTGCCCGGTATAGCCTGGTACCTCGACGTGCTCGAATATCCGCTGGGTGATATGGATGACATCCACCGGAAGGTCCAGGCTGTGTATGGCCCCCGCCTGGAGGGTCGTAGCTTTGCCGTGCGCTGTAAACGTGCCGGCAAGCATGCTTTCAGGTCCATTGACGTGGAGCGCTATGTCGGCGGCGGGCTGAATCAACACACGGGTGCGCGTGGTGTGGATCTCACCACGCCTGAGATAACGGTGCACCTGGAGATCCGGGATGACAATTTGTACGTGGTAAACGAGCGCCACAAGGGTCTGGGGGGGTTTCCCATGGGTGCGCTGGACCCGGTTCTTTCGCTGATCAGTGGCGGCTTTGATTCTACTGTAGCCAGTTATCTCACCATGAAAAGGGGTATGCGCACGCACTTCTGCTTTTTCAATCTTGGCGGTCGTGATCATGAGATTGGTGTCAAGGAAGTTGCACTATACCTGTGGACCAGGTTTGGCCGCAGTCACCGGGTGCGGTTTATTACCGTGCCCTTTGAAGAGGTAGTCGCTGAACTGTTGAACAATGTCGAGGACTCGCAAATGGGCGTTATCCTCAAGCGTATGATGCTGCGTGCGGCAACCCGAATTGCCAGCGACCTGCAGGTAGACGCCCTGGTAACGGGAGAGGCCGTCGCGCAGGTGTCGAGTCAGACGCTGCGCAATCTGGCAGTAATTGATAGTGCCACCGACCACCTGGTGTTGCGCCCCCTGATCAGCACCGACAAGGCAGATATCATTCGCATGGCGGCACAAATTGGCACCGAGCAGTTTGCCGCGAATATGCCCGAATATTGTGGCGTTATTTCCATCCGTCCGACCACCAGGGCGCGACCTGAAAAAGTGGCGCGGGAGGAAGATCATTTTGACATGGCGGTGCTGGAGCGCGCCATCGCCGCTGCCCGGGTCGAGAATATCGATGCAATATCGACCCAGCAGCAGAGCCGGCAGGAAGTTGAAGTGCTGGCAGTGCCGCTGGCCGGCAGCACTATTGTGGACATTCGACACCCCAGCGAGGAAGAGTTGCAGCCACTGCAGGTACACGGCGAGGTTCTCAAAATTCCCTTCTATGCGCTGCACTCACGCATAACTGAGCTGGATCGTGACCATACCTACATGCTCTATTGTGATCGCGGCACCATGAGCAGGCTGCATGCGGGGCATTTGATCGAGTCCGGCTACCGGAATGTGAAGGTTTATCGACCTTCAGACTGAGGCTGAAAATAGCCCTGTCGCGAGACGTGTTCGGCGGGTATAATCGCGCGCCATTTCTGGCCCGCACCCTTCGAGGCATCTCGTGATAGAGAATCTCCGTAACATCGCCATTATCGCCCATGTTGACCACGGCAAGACCACTTTGGTGGACTGTCTGCTACAGCAGTCTGGCACCCTGGACCGTCGCGACCAGGGTGCAGAACGCATCATGGATTCCAACGACCAGGAGCGTGAACGCGGGATCACCATTCTCGCCAAGAATACGGCTATTCGCTGGGGCGAGTACCGCATCAATATCGTGGACACTCCTGGCCACGCCGACTTTGGTGGTGAAGTGGAGCGGGTATTGTCTATGGTTGACAGCGTTTTGCTGTTGGTAGATGCGGTAGATGGCCCCATGCCACAAACCCGCTTTGTTACCCAGAAGGCCTTCGAGCGCGGACTCAACCCGATTATAGTGATAAACAAGGTGGACCGGCCCGGTGCGCGTCCCGATTGGGTGGTAGACCAGATATTTGATCTGTTCGATCGTCTCGGCGCGACCGACGAGCAGCTCGATTTCCCGGTGATTTTTGCCTCTGCCCTGAAGGGTGTCTCCGGGCTGGACCACGACAACATGGGCACGGACATGCAGGCTTTGTTCGAATCGGTAATCGAGCATGTGCCAGTACCCAAGGCAGACCGGGATGGACCGCTGCAGTTACAAATTTCAGCGCTGGACTACTCCAGTTATGTGGGGGTTATCGGGGTGGGCCGAATTGCCCGCGGCACTGTGGCTCCAAATACGCAGATCAAGGTAATCGGGCTGGATGGCACGGAGCGCAATGGGCGTATCTTGAAGGTCATGGGCTACCTGGGCTTGGAGCGGATCGATACGGAACTCGCCGAGGCCGGTGATATTGTCTGCATTACCGGCATCGAAGCCCTGCAAATTTCCGATACCCTGTGTGATCCAGCGGTAGTAGAGGCGTTGCCACCGCTGACTGTGGATGAACCCACGGTTAGCATGACCTTTCAGGTTAACGACTCCCCCTTCGCCGGCCTGGAGGGCAAGTACGTCACTTCCCGCAATATCCGCGAGCGACTGGGTCAAGAATTGATTCACAATGTGGCGCTGCGCTTGGAGGAGGGCGATAGTCCCGACAAGTTCAAGGTATCCGGTCGCGGTGAGCTGCATCTCTCCGTGTTAATTGAGTCGATGCGCCGTGAAGGCTTTGAGCTGGGAATTTCCCGGGCGGAAGTTATCCAAAAGGAAGTGGATGGCGAGCTACAGGAGCCCTACGAACAGCTGATGATTGATTGTGAAGATCGTCATCAGGGCGCGGTCATGGAAGAATTGGGTAGACGCCGCGCCGATATAAAAAATATGGTTCCCGATGGCAAGGGCCGCCTGCGTATGGAATTTGTCGTACCGGCCCGCGGACTTATTGGCTTTCGCTCCCTATTTTTGACGCTCACTTCTGGCAGCGGCATCATGACCCACATCTTTGACCACTACGGCCCGGTCAAGAATGCCGAAGCCATTCGGCGTAGCAATGGCGTGTTGGTTTCCCGGTGCAAGGGCAAGACGCTGGCCTACTCGCTGTTCACCCTGCAGGACCGGGGACGGATGTTTGTAGATCCCAATATTGATGTTTACGAGGGTCAGGTCGTCGGTCTGCACAGCCGTAGCAATGACCTGACGGTGAATCCCACCAAGGCCAAGCAGCTCACCAATATTCGCGCCGCCGGTACCGATGAGAACCTGATGATGACACCGCCCATTCGGCACACTCTAGAGCAGGCGCTGGAATTCATCGAGGAGGATGAGTTGGTAGAGGTCACTCCGGAGAGCGTTCGCATCCGCAAGAAGTTGCTGCAGGAGAACCAGCGCCGCCGCGCCGGGCGGGTTTAGGTATCCCCTCACTTCACCTCTCATTACAGCGGCCGTCAGCTTGACTATACTGGGTCTATGCTGATGCTCTATCCCGAGATAAAACCCTACGCTACCCATAAAATGCCGGTAGATGCACCGCATGTGCTGTACGTGGAGGAGAGCGGCAATCCGAAGGGTATTCCGGTGTTGTTCGTGCACGGTGGCCCCGGTGTAGGTTGTGACGCTCGCAATCGCTGTTTTTTCGACCCGGAGCGCTACCACATTATTTTGTTTGACCAGCGCGGTGCTGGTCAGTCTACACCCCACGCTGAGTTGAACCTGAATAACACCCAGGCGCTGCTTGCCGATATGGAACATATTCGCCGGCAACTGGCTATCGACCAGTGGTTGCTATTCGGCGGTTCCTGGGGCTCTACCCTGAGCCTGCTGTATGCGCAGATGCATTCCCAGCGGGTGCTGGCCATGATACTGCGGGGCATATTCCTGGCGCGCCAGTGCGATGTGGACTGGTTGTTCCAGGCCGGGGCCAACCGCCTGTTTCCCGATTACTGGGAGGACTTTGTCAAGCCCATAGGCAACCTGAACAATGAAGATAATGTTGGTGCCTACTACCAGTTGTTAACCGGCGATAACGAAGTCGCCCGTATGGCGGCGGCCAAGGCCTGGTCAGGTTGGGAGGCACGTTGCGCGACACTCAGGCCCAGCCTGGAAGTAGTCCAGCACTTCGTGAATCCCCATATTGCCCTGTCGCTGGCACGTATCGAGGCGCACTACTTTATCAACAAGTGTTTTATTGCCGAGAACCGGATACTGGACGCTATCCATGAGCTCAATGGTATCCCGGGTACCATAGTGCACGGGCGCTACGATGCAGTGTGTCCGCTGGATAACGCCTTTGAACTACATCGGCGCTGGCAACAATCTGAGCTGCACGTCATTCGAGATGCGGGACATGCGGCCTCTGAGCACGGTATTACCGATGCTCTTATACGAGCCACCCGGCGCATGGCGGACCGCTTTGAGGACTACGGGGATTGAAACGTAGATGAAGGCGTTGTTGCAGCGGGTCAGCGAGGCCAGTGTCAGTGTTGATGGCACCTGCGTCAGTGAAATTGGTGTTGGCCTGTTGGTGTTTCTGGGCCTGGACAAGGGCGACGACGAGGCCACTGCCCGCCGCATGTGCGACAAGGTACTGACGTACCGTGTGTTCAGTGATGAGCAGGGGCGCATGAACTTCAACGTTGCACAGGCGGGAGCAGGCGTGTTGCTGGTGTCCCAGTTCACCCTCTCTGCGGATACCCGCAAGGGGCTGCGCCCCGGTTTTTCATCTGCATTGCCCCCAGCGGCCGCAGAAATTCTCTATGGGCAATTGCTGTCGATGTTACGGGAGGGTGATGCGCCGGTTGCCGCCGGGATATTCGGAGCCGACATGCAAGTGGCGCTGGTAAACGATGGGCCGGTTACCTTTCTGCTGGAGATTGATCCCGGCTGAGTAGGTAGTGCGCCGGTTGTTGGCGCCTGAGCCGGTCATGGCATGCAGCGCCATTACTGCGCCTTCAATAACATTTTGATATGGGGGATACCGTTCTCTGTATAGCTGTCACCAACGGTTTCAAAGCCCACGCCCTGATAGAACTTCTCCAGGTGTGCTTGTGCGCCGATGAGGATATTGCTAGCTGGCCAGGTCTTCAGGTTAAAGCTGATACCACGGCGCACCAGCTCGCGCCCCAGTTTGAGGCCGCGCGCCTGCCGGCTTACCACAATACGGCCCAGCGCCGACCCGGTGTAGTCCAGTCCGGGCGGCAGGCAGCGCAGATAGGCCAGCAGTTCATGGTCGCGCCAAACGCAGAGGTGAACGCTGACCTGGTCCAGGCCATCCAGATCGGGATAAACGCAGTCCTGCTCAACGATAAATACCAGTTGCCGCAACCGCATGATCCGGTAGAGCTGATTTGTGTCCAGTTCTGTGTAGGCAAGAGTCTGCCAGCGGAGGTCAGGGTTTTTCATTTGGGGGTAGCCTGGTGCTATTGTCCGCACCGTGCAGGTACACGTTGGGTTCATTTTCGCCGGACCTCTCCGGCACGTCCCCATCCGCGCTGTAGAGAGTGTATTGGAATGTGACTACGGTCTGGTTCGTGACTGGCATTGGATAGCGATTCGCTGCGCGTGAAAGCCGCATGTTACGTGGAATGCCCGCGAAGTGGTAGCATCTGCGAGTAGTCGGTATTATGTGCTCTTAGGGAGTTCGCACAGACAGGAATAGTGCTACTATTAGCCGCAAAACACTGTGAAGCAGTATGATTATAAAGAATAAAACCGATAAGGATATTGGCCGATGTTAGCGAATGCTGAACTCGCGCAGGATTTTTTCATACTTAACCAACAGTACAAGCGGCTGGTGACAGCGCTGCTTGAAAGCATTGATGTGCCCTCTACTCCGCTTGAAATTGAGCCGACAGATAATGCGATGTTGCGGGGTCTGGAAGCAGACAGGATTTACTACGTGGCAGGCGGCTCCTTGAGTGCAGGGTATCGCAACCGGACCGTATTTCTGCTCGATGATGGTGACCTGCTGCTGCCGGATGTTGCCGGCACCAATGACCACGAAGTCACTGTTTCCTACGCCAGTGAAAATGGCGCCAGCCTGGCGGGCTATCCCGCGCTGGAATTTATGCGCAGCATCTTCGCCGATCCGGCCGCGGCCAAGTTGTGGACGCGGCTACTGATAACGCAGGCGGGTATGAACGTGCGTTTGACGGCGGCGCTGACAGATGACGATACTCATGCCACGCCAGGTTTCGAGATATACAATCCCGGTGATATTATTATTCGCCAGGGCGATAGGGCCGATTTTGTATTCAACCTCACCGAGGGCTCGGCTGAGGTGGTCGTTGACGGTGTCACGGTGGGCGGGATCGAGGAAGGTGAAATTTTCGGGGCGATGGCGGTGCTGACCAGCGCTGATCGAACGGCGACCGTAAGTGCAAAAACGCGCTGCTCGGTAGTCAAGGTTCCCAAGGAACAGTTTGCTGATCTTATCAAGAGCAACCCCAGTACCATCCACAGTCTGCTGATCGATATGGCTAATTCCATTGTCAATCTCAATGAGCAACTGGTGGGTTTGCGTGGCAGTTATATGAATTAGTGCGGTATTCCTCTCCGGTGTGGGTTCCGTCCCGGCCCAGCAGTAACAATCAAAAACACTACTACAGTCGAGCTGGCGAATGTCTGACAACGTGGAAATAGATCACGAGGGTATCGAACAGGTATCCATGAAGCAGTACACAGAGAAGGCATATCTGGATTATTCCATGTATGTGATTCTCGATCGTGCTTTGCCGAATGTGGGTGACGGGCTAAAGCCGGTACAGCGTCGTATTGTTTATGCGATGAGTGAGCTGGGTCTCAAGTCCAGCGCCAAGTACAAAAAATCTGCGCGCACGGTCGGTGATGTTATCGGCAAGTTTCACCCCCATGGCGATAGCGCCGCTTATGAAGCCATGGTGTTAATGGCTCAGAAATTCAGTTACCGCTATCCATTGGTAGATGGGCAGGGTAATTGGGGCGCGCCGGACGACCCGAAATCCTTTGCCGCCATGCGTTATACCGAATCCCGCCTGACCGCCTATGCCGATGTGCTGCTGTCAGAAGTGGACCTGGGCACAGTTGATTGGATTCCCAACTTTGACGGCACATTGAGTGAGCCGGCAGTATTGCCGGCGCGCGTGCCCAACATTTTGCTCAATGGGACCACCGGTATTGCCGTGGGTATGGCCACTGACATCCCGCCCCACAACTTGCGAGAGGTGGTCAGTGCAACGATCAGGCTGCTGGAAAAGCCCAAATCCACCGTGCGTGAGTTGTGTGAGCATGTGATAGCCCCGGATTTCCCCACCGAGGCGGAGATTATTACTCCGCGTGAAGACATTCTCGCTATGTATGAGACTGGTCGGGGAACCTTGCGCATGCGTGCGATCTGGGGCGACGAGTCTGGAGATATCGTGGTGACGGCGGTGCCTCACCAGACCTCCGGAGCAAAAGTCCTGGAGCAAATTGCCCAGCAGATGTTGGCCAAAAAGTTGCCAATGGTTGCGGATTTACGGGATGAATCTGATCACGAAAATCCCACTCGGCTGGTAATCGTGCCGCGTTCGAACAGGGTGGATCACGAGGCGCTTATGAGCCACCTGTTCGCCTCCACAGACCTTGAACGCAGCTATCGGGTTAATTTGAATGTGATTGGGATAGATGGGCGGCCAGCTGTTAAAAGCCTGGATAAGATGCTCAAGGAGTGGTTGAAGTTTCGAATCGCCACGGTGCGGCGGCGCCTGGAATACCGGCTTGAGCGAGTACAGCGACGCCTGCATATTCTGGAAGGTTACCTGGTTGCATTTTTGAATATTGATGAAGTTATTCACATTATTCGCACCGAGGATAAGCCCAAGCCGGTGCTGATGAAGCGTTTCAAAATTTCCGACGATCAGGCGGAAGCTATTTTGGAGCTAAAACTGCGCCATCTTGCCAGGCTTGAGGAAATGAAGATCAACAGCGAGCAGGATGAGTTGGCCGGCGAACGCGATGGACTGCAGAAGATTCTCGGTTCAGAGACCCGCATGAAAACGTTGATCAAAAAGGAATTGCTGGCCGTTGCCAAGGAATTTGGTGATGAACGACGTGCCCCGCTGGCCGAGCGCGAGGAGGCCAGGGCCTTCAGTGAACTCGAATTGATGACCACCGATCCGGTTACTATAGTGATGTCTGACAAGGGTTGGATTCGTGCTGCCAAGGGGCATGATATTGACCCCCAGACCCTCAGTTATAAATCGGGTGACAGCTTCAGGATGGCGGTCTGTGGCCGCACTAACATACCGGTAATTATTCTCGATTCTACCGGGCGTTCCTACACCATTCCCACGCATAACCTGCCGTCTGCCCGCGGTCAGGGCGAACCGATAACGGGCCGTATTAACCCACCCTCGGGTGCCACCTTTGAGGGCATTATGACCGGCGAGGAGCAGCAGCTGTATTTGCTTGCCAGCGATGCGGGTTATGGCTTCGTCGCCAGGTTGGGCGACTTGCAGACCAAGAACAAGGCGGGCAAGGCAGCCCTCAAATTACCCAAGGGCGGACGGGTCTTGCAACCGGCGACGGTGAGTTCGGTTGATGGCAGCTATGTGGTTGCGGTCAGCAATGAAGGCAGAATGCTGCTGTTTCCGCTACCCGACTTGCCGCAACTGGCGCGTGGTAAAGGTAACAAGATCATCTCGATTTCATCGGCGCGGGTACAGAGCCGCGATGAGTTTGTACTGGCAGTTGAGGTGATTGGTGAAAGCGATTCCCTGGTAATACATGCCGGCAAGCAGCACCTCACCCTGAAGTTCTCCGAGCTGGAACACTACCGCGGTGAGCGCGGCAGAAGAGGCAACAAATTGCCGCGTGGCTTTCAGAAAGTGGACCGCATAGAGATAGAGCGCGCCTAATCGCGACGCAGCTCACGCAGTAGCAATTCCTGCTGGCGTTCCAGCAGGTCGTGGTAGGGCGCGGTGAAGTCTGCCAGTGACCACTGACCCGCCCCATTGCTCAGGCGGCAACGACTGCTAACTTGCCTATCCTCGGCAACCGCCTCGGTGAGCAAAATATTTTCCGGCTGGTCACGGGTCACAGATTCCAGTTCATCAATCAAATGTTGGTTGTACAGGTCCGGGTAGATATCTGCGCTGGAGCCGACCCCACAAGCACTGCAGCCACAGGCCAGCGATAACTTTATCCGCCAGGGCAGCTCAATACTCATGCTTGCCGCCACCTGTTTGATTAGCCAGGCGGCCGCTACAGCTCTATAGGCAGGTTCACCGGAGTTGTGAACTTCTCCAAAACTCACCAGCAATCCAAACTGCCGGGCAACTGAAAGTTTGCCTGCGTAGAGCTCCGCAGCAGCGCTGATGAGCCGTCGCTGCAGTTCGGTGGAATTCAGCAGGCTAGCCTCATCGAGCGTTTCAACGTGGGTGCTGAGGCTTGTTAAGCTGATATAGAGTAGTGAGGCCTGTCGATAATCGCCGCTGCCGGCGGTGCTCGATGCAGTGGGTTTAAGCAAGTCCAGGGGCAGCCGGGCGATGGCGGCGTCCAGCAGTGTAAGTTCGTCCCCGCTCGCCTCGTTGTCCACAACTGCCTCGCTGAGAGCGAGCAGTCCGATGGCTTTGAGCAACCTGTGTGAGAGCGATTGCCCCCATTTTGAGCCGAGCACGGTCGCCAGCAGGCTGAGCAACAGCGCTAGCGAAAACAGGCCCAGCGACATTTTCTGGAGTTCCTGCAGGCTGGCGTCGGGCGCCGTAATGATGACACTCTCCCCGGCGATGTTGCCCTCGATAGTAATTGGGCTGCGGTAAAGATTGCCGATGCCGGCCGGGGCAGCTCCTGCAACGCCCAGAGCGCGTCCCTTGAGGTCAAAGACACTGAGCTGGAGTAGGCGGTGCCTGGCTAGCAGTTGTTGCAGACTCACTTCCAGGCGGATCAGGTCGCCGCTGGCCAGGGTGGGCGCGATTTTCTCTGCCACGCTAATGGCTAAAGCGCCGCCGTGTCGCAGCTCCTGCTCGCCTAAAATGTAGCGACTGGAGAGTCCGCCCAGTAATACCAGGGATAAAGACACAGCCACGCACAGGCCGCCACATACCAGTGCCGCCTGCTGTGATAGTGTGAGTCGGGTCCGAATCGGTTCAGCTTGTTCTTTGGGAGAATAAATTTGTGAATTCCTTGGCCTGGGTTGAAGTGGTTTGTGATTGCCTGTAGCGGTTAAAATAGTGCCTTATGAAACTGGAATGATACCTTGAAAGAGATATTGCTAATTAATATTTCGGGTGAAGACAAGCCCGGCTTGACGGCGTCCATCACAGATATCCTGGCTGGCTTTGACGCAAATATACTGGATGTGGGGCAGGCCGTCATGCACGATGCCCTGTCACTGGGAATTCTGGTGGAATTACCATCGGCCTCAACCCATTCCTCGGTGCTCAAGGATATTCTCTTGCGTGCCCATGAGTTGGGGATACAGGTTCGTTTTACGCCAATCAGTGAGGAAAGCTACGGGCAGTGGGTGGCGGGCCAGGGGCGGGCCAGATATATAGTGACCCTGCTGGCGCGTAAAATAACAGCCCATCACCTGGCCAGGGTTACCGGGGTGGTGTCGCGCTATGGGCTTAATATAGATGCTATTAATCGCTTGTCGGGCCGGGTGCCACTGGGAGAGCCGAGCGATTTCAACAAGGCCTGTGTGGAACTCTCCGTGCGCGGACAGTTGCAGGATATTCAACAGTTTCGCAGCGACTTGCTAGAGCTGGCCAGTGAGATGGATGTCGACCTGGCATTCCAGAAAGACAATATGTATCGCCGCAACCGTCGCCTGGTGGCCTTTGATATGGATTCAACCCTTATCGAAACCGAGGCTATTGATGAACTGGCACACCGTGCCGGTGTCGGCGCAGAAGTGTCGGCTATTACCGAGCAGGTAATGCGTGGAGAACTGGATTTTGGTGAGAGCTTCCGGCGCCGGGTGGCTCTGCTCAAGGGCCTGGATGAATCCGTGCTGGCAGAGGTGGCCGCCAATCTGCCTATCACCGAAGGTGCCGAGCGGCTGATTAGTACGCTCAGGTCGCTGGGTTATAAAACAGCCATTCTTTCCGGTGGCTTTACCTACTTCGGGCGTTTACTACAGCAACAGTTGGGCATCGATTACGTGTGTGCGAACGAATTGGAAATTATTGCCGGGAAAGTGACTGGCGACGTCACCGGTACCATTGTCGATGGCACTCGCAAAGCAGACTTACTGCGGGAAATCGCCGCTAAAGAAGGTATAGACCTGGAGCAAGTGATTAGTGTCGGAGACGGCGCCAATGATTTGCCCATGCTGAGTATCGCCGGCCTGGGAATTGCCTTTCGCGCCAAGCCGCTGGTCAAGCGCAGTGCTGAGCAGTCAATCTCCACGCTGGGGCTGGACGGTATTTTGTATCTGCTGGGGATTAGTGATCGGTATCATGAGAGCAGGGGACAGACCTAAGCCTGTCGCCTGTCATTATTGCTACAAATTGTTCCAGAGCGACTCGAACCCGGTTGAGATAACGTCAGTCTTGTCGCGTGCGGCCACTTCGTCCAGTTGCTGAATGTAGCGGAACTCGAACTGGTTATAGGCGGCGGTGGAAGATGCTTTCTTGAAGAGCTGTATATAAGACTCCTCTCCTCCCCGGATCAGGGTTACCTTCTGGCGTTCCTTGCAACCTACCCGTGGGGTGATGATGGTGTCGGGTTGCCCCACAAGTTTGATCTCAGGCAGCAAAAGGGCGCGCATCAGATCGCCATCCTCGCCAGTCTTGTGCTGTACGCGCGCTCCGTAGGGGGTGGCGCGGGGGCTCAGTAATTCGACTCCAAGCAGAGTCGTGTGATCCTTGCGTTGGCTGACCCAGCGAATGACGGCAATGCTCCAGGAATTGTTGTCGATCTCCCGTACGGCAATGGCATCGCCAGTCTTGATGTGGCTGGGTATGTCGGCGGACCACTCCAGGCAGTAACCACCAGGACTCACGTTGGCCATGCGCACCGGGAAAACAGGGTGTCGCTCTTTGGTGGTGGCACCCGTTTGCCTGGCTTCCCGGATATGGAATTCAATGTCCTCCGTATCGACCTGGTCTGCGTCCTCTTCGTCCGGTGAGAAGACTTTGTCCCAGATTTCTGTCTCGCGCGAGCTGTCCTCACCCATAAAAGGGTTCTTTTCTTGGCCGGGGCCAAGTGTCTCGGCTAAATCTGCAGAAAGGAGGTTCTCGAAATTGGTGCCCCCGGATACGTAGTAGTGCGCATTGCTGAGGCCGGCAGATATCCAGAGTTTTTCCTGAGCCGGCGCTCTGGCGAAATTGCGCTTGCTTATTACCCCCCAGGCGGCAATGACATGATCCAGAACGTTTGGTGAAACGGCCGTATCCTGGTCGAATACGATGGCTTTTTCACCCGTCTCCAGGCGCATCTTCTGCAAGCGTGTGATTAACTCGCCAGTGTTTATCACCCGACAACCGGGCCCCGGCACTGCGCTGTAGAGAGAGGTATATATGGGCGGGTGGTCGCCGGCGAAGTCCACCATGAATAAGCCATCATTCTCGTTGGCCGCCAACAGCTGAATGTGTAATACCCACTCACGCAGTCCCTTGAAAACGCCCGCCAGGTCACGTTGGCGCAGCTGATTGGGCTTGCAACAACCCATAAGCAGTGCACGCATATAGGTATTGGTGATGCTACCGTCACCGACTATTGCATCCTTTACAATCTGGCTGGTCAACTTCTGTCGTTCAGCCAGCAGGAACATCTGGTGCAATTCGGTCCAGGCATTGAGTTCTACCGGCTGGTAGAGCTGGTATGACACCAGCAATTTCATGCTGCTGCCGGTAATCGCTCGGTGTAGCGCCTGGCACACCAGCTTGGCCGGATTGGTGCCGGAAACTGATTGGCGGTGCTGAATGGTCTGAATACCAATGATGGTGTAGGCCGTGGTTACCAACTCGTAGAGATTCTGGGCCAGCCTGGCTGCCTGGCGAGGTTCTTCCGGTAACACTACCGGCTGATTCAGGTAATACCTGGAGAGGGTGGTGAGTGCGGTGTGCAACGTGGTGCGTAGCGCTTCCATGATGTCGAAGCGGACACTGGGCGCCATATCGACCCGGTTGAGGTCGCTGATGGCACTGCGCAACTGCTGCGCAACCGGTGCGGTATTGGCCATGGGCAAGCCTTCAGCCCAATTTCTCGCCTGATCTGCAGTTAAGCCGAACAGCACAAACTCAGACAAATCCTGCCTGGGTATGCGGAGCTTGATCGGTTCGTTATTACTCATTGTCTCAGCGATTAATTATTAAAAGTGTAGGCCCGGCTCTATAGTACCTAAGTATTTGTTTTAAATGCAATTGTTTGTTGAGTCCAGGTTCTTATCCATATCGCTGGTACCAATCGTCACATAACCAATCATATCCTCGTCTCCTGTTAATCGTTGCTGGAATATCATCTGCGAGCCGTCACGACCGGGAAGCATCAGTATCAAATGTGCAAACCGCACGAATAAACTGCTATGAGTGTATAAAAATGAAAGTAGTCATATATAATAAAAATCTCACTTGATATACACGAATTCCCGATATGTATGTATTTGTGCATATTTGTTTGAGCGGATTGGTTCCCCTGTTATCGGCACGGCGATCCAGGGCTTTTCCGGATTGCCTCGCTCAACTCCCGATGATGGGCAATGACGATGACGGCAGGAGAGCAATATGCAATCTAAAATGCAACCGAAGATGATTATGATTGGCGTGCCGATCAGAATTGTAGCAATGTGCGTCGTGGCAATGTATGCACTCGTCGGACAAGTTGCCGCGCAGGAGATGCCTGTGTATGAAGGCATAGTCCTCCTGCCCGACCCCTTCAACCTTGCGGTCGGGGTTAAGTCCACCGACGAACTATGCCAGGTTAGTTTGCGCCATGCCGACGGCGATTTGTGGGTCACCTCCAGTTTTTGGGAAGGAGAAAAATTAGCCGACGGTGAGGCGTTGCGCGGCGAGGATTTTTATCTCGGCGAGTTAGACGACGATGGTGCTTTTGTGTTGCAACTGTGGCGCGACAAGCCGGTCGCCCTCACACAAACGAGTTATGACAAAAAAGGCAGATTGAACTACGGCGGCAAAGGCAGTGGCAATTTTCTGCGGGAATGTCTCTTGCACAATCCATAATATTTGGCGATACCGCTACCATTGACACCAAACCGAGCACCAAATGTGCTGATTACATGCATAAAATTTACTAAAATATGTCACTGCTGTCCCGTTAACTTTCATATGAGTTTCATTTGATTGACATCAGGCAGTCTGCCATCAGGCGGATCACCCCTTAACAACGCCATCAGGTCACGCTTATCAAACAAATTAAGCTGCAGTAATCGCAATAGCTGCTGCATACTCTTTGTGAGTCCAGACTGAAACTTCAGAAATGCAATTAGCAGGTATACGCACATCGCTATCCATATTTGAGTCATCACTGCATTCTTGCTCGTGCCAACAAACGATTTGATTTTCAGGTTCTGTTTTATCCACTTAAAGAATAATTCCACTTGCCACCTGGCTTTGTAGACATCGGCAATCGTCTTGGCTGCCAGTTTGAAATTGTTTGTTACAAACACATAGTGCTTACCCGTCTCCGCATCTTTGTAGCCAACCCGCCTTAATCGAACAGGACATTTTTTGGAGACCTGGGGGCCGGTGAATTCTATCGTTTGATCACACGTCAAACCTTTGCCTTTCAGCACCGATCGACGCTCGATAATGCGGTATTTTGCATTGCTCTTAAGCCGGGTGACGAAGAAAATACCCTTATCTGTCAATTGCTTATACCAAACGTAATCATTGTAGGCTTTATCAATTGCAATAATACTTCCCTTAGGAAATATGAGCGTGCGACCCACTGTTACATCGTGCTTCTTCCCTTCCGTGACGACCACAAACTCCGGCAAATAACCCGCATGATTCAAACCGACGTGCAGTTTAATCGCTCCTTTGGTGGTGCGAAAATCAGCCCAGGGAAACGCAGACAAACACAAGTCGATGGTGGACGCGTCCAGCGAATAAAGCGGGTGAGTAAATCTGAAACTATGATCAGGCGCCACGCCTTGGCAGCGAGTTAACAGTTTTCCAAACAGCGCTTCGTACAGAGCATAAGGCTTATCTTCATTGATGCGCGATAGGTTAGATCGCGACAGCTTCGCGCTGCCCAGGTGGTAAAGGCGATGCATTTGCGCCGACATATTATCCACGATATCACGCAAGCTGTTTCGACCAGACAATTGAGCCATCGTCAGCGACACAAACTGTGACCAGCGGGAGGCTTTACGAAAGGAACGGCCAGAATGATGTTGTTTGGCAAGGGTCTCAAATTCATGTCTCGGAACAAGTTTTAGTATTTGTGACAGGATCGTATTACAATGCGCCATGGTCTGGTTCCCTCTATTTATACACTGTTTTTTAGACAATCTCATTGTATCAATTGTGGCGGAATCAGACCTCCTTATTTCTCCTTAACGGGACAGCAGTGAAAATATGTATAAATAAGTATCGGCATCTATACATGAATCGTTTGATATGTATGGAAGTTATACATATCCATACAAATATGTATAGAAACTCACTGCTGTCCCGTTAACTTTCATATGAGTTTCATTTGATTGACATCGGGCAGTCTGCCATCAGGCGGATCACCCCTTAACAACGCCATCAGGTCACGCTTATCAAACAAATTAAGCTGCAGTAATCGCAATAGCTGCTGCATACTCTTTGTGAGTCCAGACTGAAACTTCAGAAATGCAATTAGCAGGTATACGCACATCGCTATCCATATTTGAGTCATCACTGCATTCTTGCTCGTGCCAACAAACGATTTGATTTTCAGGTTCTGTTTTATCCACTTAAAGAATAATTCCACTTGCCACCTGGCTTTGTAGACATCGGCAATCGTCTTGGCTGCCAGTTTGAAATTGTTTGTTACAAACACATAGTGCTTACCCGTCTCCGCATCTTTGTAGCCAACCCGCCTTAATCGAACAGGACATTTTTTGGAGACCTGGGGGCCGGTGAATTCTATCGTTTGATCACACGTCAAACCTTTGCCTTTCAGCACCGATCGACGCTCGATAATGCGGTATTTTGCATTGCTCTTAAGCCGGGTGACGAAGAAAATACCCTTATCTGTCAATTGCTTATACCAAACGTAATCATTGTAGGCTTTATCAATTGCAATAATACTTCCCTTAGGAAATATGAGCGTGCGACCCACTGTTACATCGTGCTTCTTCCCTTCCGTGACGACCACAAACTCCGGCAAATAACCCGCATGATTCAAACCGACGTGCAGCTTAATCGCTCCTTTGGTGGTGCGAAAATCAGCCCAGGGAAACGCAGACAAACACAAGTCGATGGTGGACGCGTCCAGCGAATAAAGCGGGTGAGTAAATCTGAAACTATGATCAGGCGCCACGCCTTGGCAGCGAGTTAACAGTTTTCCAAACAGCGCTTCGTACAGAGCATAAGGCTTATCTTCATTGATGCGCGATAGGTTAGATCGCGACAGCTTCGCGCTGCCCAGGTGGTAAAGGCGATGCATTTGCGCCGACATATTATCCACGATATCACGCAAGCTGTTTCGACCAGACAATTGAGCCATCGTCAGCGACACAAACTGTGACCAGCGGGAGGCTTTACGAAAGGAACGGCCAGAATGATGTTGTTTGGCAAGGGTCTCAAATTCATGTCTCGGAACAAGTTTTAGTATTTGTGACAGGATCGTATTACAATGCGCCATGGTCTGGTTCCCTCTATTAATACACTGTTTTCTAGGCAATCTCATTGTATCAATTGTGGCGGAATCAGACCTCCTTATTTCTCCTTAACGGGACAGCAGTGATAGAAACTATAAAAAAGTATACATATAGAGAGCAGTCAATGGCACAGGATGCGACCTCCGCATTAGCTTACCTGGGCTGAATAGCATTCAGGTGCCGCGCCACTGCCAACCAGGCACCCAACAGGCCCAGCGCAGCCCCCAGCAACAGCAGTTGCAGGCCACTTACGGTACCTAATCCCTGCAGGTAAAAGTCACTCTGGTACAACAGGGCCAGGGCCGACAGGGGGCCGCGTAAGCCCCACAGGGCGGCACTGACGATAATCCAGGACAAGCCGGCGCCACCCAGCCCATACCAGAGACCGGTATAGAGAAAAGGCCTGCGCACAAAGGCATCACTGCCACCCACCAGTTTCACCACTACAATTTCATCGCGGCGATTTTCAATGGCCAGACGGATGGTGTTGCCAATAACCAGCAGCACGCCCAGTGCCAGCATCGCCGCCAGCACCATGACCAGACGCTGACTAAGATGCATTAGTGCGTTGAGCCGTTGTACCCAGGCCATGTCCAAAACAGCACGCGCTACACCGGCCTCGTGCTGCAGATGTGCCTGCAGCAATGCGGCCTGCTCACCGTCGCGCCGCTGTGCCGCGGGAGTCACCAGAATAAGATTGGGCAGCGGATTGTCGTTCAGGTTGCGCAACACGTCACCAAAGCCTGATAACTGCTGAAACTCCTGTAATGCCTCCTGCCTGGAAACCAGCCGGGTAGCGGCAACATCTTCGCGCCTATCCAGGCGTTGTTGTAGCTGTTGCGCCGCCTCAAAAGATATTTCTGCGCGCAGGAACAGGGATATCTGGGCTGGACTGTCCAGGTTGCCGCTCACCGCCTTCACGTTCTCCAGGCCCACCGACAGGCCCACCGGCAGGGCCAAGGCTATGCCAATCACCAGCCAGGTCAGCACACTGGAGAAGGGATTGCGCAACAATCGCTGCAGACTGTCAACGCAAGAGAGGCGGTGATGTTGCAACCAGGAGCGCAGCATGTCTTTACTGCCGGTGCGACTCTGGCTGGCACCCTCTTTGCGCATTCCTGCCGCCATCAGCCAACGTCCCCCCCACCTGCCGTCACCAGACGGCCGCGGCGCAGGGTCATGATGCGGTGTTGCATACGGGATATCAGCGCCAGGTCATGGCTGGCGATTAACACGGTAACCCCAACCTGGTTGAATTGTTCAAACAGTTGCATGATCTCGGCTGACAGGGCCGGGTCGAGGTTGCCGGTAGGTTCATCAGCCAGCATGACCTGCGGTTTGTTGACCACCGCCCGGGCTATGCCTATGCGCTGTTGTTCGCCGCCAGACAGGGTGATGGGCATGTCCTTTTCGCGGTCCAGCAAGCCAACCTTGTCCAGTGCTGCGCGCACTCGGCGGCCGGTATCTCGCAAACTGTAGCCGGCAATCAGCAGAGGTAGCGCAACATTGTCGAAAACGGTGCGATCAAACAACAACCGGTGATTCTGGAATACCACCCCTATCTGACGCCGCAGTTGCGGAATACCGCGGCGGCGCAAGGTTTTGAGATTCTGGCCATTAATGATTACCTGGCCACGGCTGGGCCGCTCCATCAGCATAATCAGCTTTAGCAGAGTACTTTTGCCCGCGCCACTGTGACCGGTGAGAAAAACCAGCTCATCCGCTTCGATAGTAAAGCTGAGTTCACTGAGGGCATCGTGTCCCTCCGGGTAATGCTTGGAGACCCGGTCAAATGTGATCATAAAGAGGACTGATCGGCAAACAGGGCATCGATAAACTCCGCAGCCACAAAAGGTCTCAAATCCTCTGCCTTTTCACCGACGCCAACAAAACGAATTGGCAGGCCCAGTTTTTGGGCAATGGCAAATATAATACCGCCCTTGGCGGTTCCGTCCATCTTGGTCAGGGTGATACCACTGACACCTGCGGTGTCGCGAAAATGCTCAGCCTGAGCGAGTGCATTCTGGCCCATACCTGCATCCAGCACCAACATCACCTCGTGGGGGGCATTTTCGTCCAACTTGCCCATCACCCGCACAATTTTTTTCAGTTCCTCCATCAGGTGGTCCTTGTTGTGCAGCCGCCCTGCGGTATCGGCGATCAACACGTCAATACTGCGGGCTTTGGCAGCCTGCAAGGCATCAAAAATCACCGATGCGCTGTCAGCACCGGCCTGCTGGGCTACCACAGGTACACCGTTGCGCTCACCCCATGCCTGCAACTGCTCCACCGCAGCGGCCCGAAAAGTATCGCCTGCGGCCAGCATCACCGAGCGTCCGTCCGCCTTAAAACGACGCGCCAACTTGCCGATAGTGGTGGTCTTACCCGCACCGTTAACGCCCACCATAAGAATCACATAGGGCGCAACAGCACTGTCCAGCAGCAGGGGCTGCTCACAGGGGGCCAATAACTGCAATAACTCTCGCTGCAATGCCTGCAGCAGGGCATCTCCATCGGCGAGCTCCTTGCGCGAGACTTGCTCGGTCAGTCGGCTGACAATAGCCACCGTGGCTTCAACCCCCACATCCGCCATCAACAGCTCTGACTCCAACTCATCGAGCAGTGCGGCATCGATTTTCTTACGGCCGAGAAATAACCGGCCCGCGCCGGCTGCCAGTTGGTTGCCGGTGCGGCTCAGGCCATGCCGGAGGTGGCCCAATACTGCGCTGGGCTCAGCATCTTCCGCCGGTGTCGAAACGGCATCCGCCGCCGCGCTGTCCGGGTCTGCCAGAGGTTCCTGTTTGCTCTTGTCGTGCCGGAAAAGTTTCATGTCTATCGCTTGCAAAAAACGCGTATCCTACCACCTATGGAAGAGGCACGGTAATGGGGATCAGGCGCAACGCCAAGCAGGGTCAGTTACGTATTATCGGTGGCCAGTGGCGAGGCCGGAAACTGCTATTCACGGCAACACAAGGACTGCGGCCAACCTCCGACCGGATGCGGGAAACCCTGTTCAACTGGCTGGCCGCCGCCACAGCCGGCGCCCGCTGTCTGGATCTTTTCGCGGGTAGCGGCGCACTTGGACTGGAGGCGCTGTCACGGGGAGCCCGCCACTGTAGCTTCGTCGATGCCGCCGCCACCAGTGTCGACAACATCAGACAACACCTGGACAGCCTCGACTGCCGGCAGGCGCAAGCCTTTAAAAAGGATGCTTTGCGCTGGTTGCAACAGGCCACAGATCAGCCCTTCGATATTGTTTTTCTGGACCCTCCCTTCGGCAAAAACCTGCTGGACCCCAGTTGCGAACTGTTGGCAAGCTCCGGGCTGCTGGCCGATGGTGCGCATATCTATGTGGAGGCGGCCGTGCGCGAGGAAGAACCCGTCATTCCAACCAACTGGACACTGCGCAAGGACAAACAGGCCGGGGCAGTGCGCTATCGGCTATTTGTTCACAGCGGCCAATTTGTTTAGCATGCGCTGGCGCAAGAGAGGATATCTATGAATACTGTGATCTATCCCGGCACCTTCGATCCCATTACCAACGGGCATATCGATCTGGTGGAACGGGCCGCCAAGCTGTTTGACCATGTGGTCATCGCCATAGCCTACAGCGAAAAAAAGTCGCCGCTGTTTTCCCTGGATGAGCGAATAGCACTATGCGAGCAATCACTTACTCATCTGGAAAACGTTGAAGTATGTGGGTTTAGCAACCTGCTAATCGATTTTGCCAAGAGCAAGAACTCCCACTGCGTATTGCGGGGGCTGCGTGCGGTGGCCGATTTTGAATACGAGTTTCAGCTGGCCAATATGAATCGCGCCATGTGGTCTGAGTTCGAATCAGTGTTCCTGACGCCGTCCGAACACCTGTCCTACATCTCCTCTTCGCTGGTGCGCGAAATTGCCGCCCTCAATGGCGATATCTCTCCCTTTGTACCGAAACCTGTGCTGGACGCGTTACGGGTAAAATTTTCCTGATCTCGCTGGGAACAGACTGCACTGTCCCCGGCAAGCTAACGCTGGCAGTTACGGCAATACACCGTGCTGCGCTGCCCCAACCGGGACTCAGACAACTCCAGTCCACACTGCAGGCACGGCTGACCGGCACGACCATAGACATTGAGTTGCTGTCGAAAATAGCCGGGCTTGCCATCCCCACCCACAAAATCCCGCAGGGTAGTGCCACCCTGCTCTATCGCCGCCGCCAATACCGTTTTGATAGCAGTGACCAGGCCTTCATAGTGATGCCGTGATACCCGCCCCGCGGCCCTGCCGGGCCTGATACCCGCCATAAACAGTGCTTCATTGGCGTAGATATTACCTACCCCCACTACCACCTTGCTGTCCATAATGAAGGTTTTCACGGCCACCTTGCGATGCCGCGACAAGCCGAACAGGTACGCAGCGTCAAAATCCGCGTGCAGGGGTTCCGGTCCCAGATGGCTAAGCAGTTCATGTTCCAGCGGGTCTGCCAGTGTCCACAACATACAGCCAAAGCGCCGCGGGTCGTTGTAACGCAGCCGCTGACCGCTGGCCAGTTCGATATCCACATGGTCGTGCTTGCCCGGCGGCTCATCGTCTGCCAACACGCGCAGGGAACCGGACATACCCAGATGCACAATCAAGGCGCCGGCATCGGTCCTGAACAACAGGTACTTGCCGCGACGCTCAATATCCAAAATGGTCGCACCGGGCAAGATGCGGCCCAGTTCCTCGGGTATGGGCCAACGCAATCGCCGGTCACGCACCACAACCGCGGCAATGGTCTGGCCTTGAGCATGCGAAAGTATGCCCTGACGAGTGGTTTCGACTTCTGGTAGTTCTGGCATGACAGATGATTTCCAGGCGGTTTTGAATACCATGCTGCTCTACGAGTAGCGCAGCATTCGTACCGGTAGGCATATCTTACCTTCAGTCTGTAGGACAGACACAAAAAAACCCGCCGCAGCGGGTCTTTTTAGACCGGGTACCCAGCGCTCTACTTGATCTTGGATTCCTTGTACATCACGTGCTTGCGAACCACCGGGTCGTACTTCTTCATTTCCAGCTTGTCCGGAGTGGAGCGTTTGTTCTTGTCGGTGGTGTAGTAGTGACCGGTACCGGCAGAAGACACCATTTTAATCTTTTCTCTCATATCAGTTCTCCTTGCGGGCGGGCCGCTTACACCTTCTCACCACGGCTACGCATGTCGGTCAGAACCTGCTCAATACCCTTTTTGTCGATAATACGCATACCCTTGGTAGAAACGCGCAAGCTGACAAAACGTTGCTCGGACTCAATCCAGAAACGGTGCCGATGCAAATTAGGCAAAAAACGACGCCGCGTGCGGTTCTTTGCGTGGGATACATTGTTTCCAGTTACCGGGCGCTTGCCCGTAACCTGACATACTCTGGCCATGATCTTCTCACTCCCACATCGGCTGGGATTACAGTGTTGCCTTCTACTAAATAACGAGCAGTACGGGGTTTATCCGCACGCCTGCCAAACGGAGCGCGACTTTATACCAGAAGGCCTCTGGCATGGCAAGCAAAAAACCGCCGTTACCTACGGCCCGGGGGCCTACAGCAGCCCGTCATCGGCAAAAGAGAAATGCTCACCACTGCCAATGATGATGTGATCCAGTACCCGCACATCCACCAGCGCCAGGGCTGCCTGCAAGCGTTCCGTAATGCGGCGGTCTGCAACACTGGGCTGGGCCACGCCCGAAGGGTGGTTGTGTGAAAAAATCACCGCCCCGGCACACAGTTGCAATGCCCGTTTCACCACCTCCCGGGGATACACCGCCGCCCCGTCCAGGGTGCCCCAGAATAAGTCCTCACAGCAAATCACCGCGTGTTGGCTGTCGAGAAAGAGGCAACTGAATACTTCCCGCGAAGCATCTCGCAAATGGCAGTGCAGGAATCGACGGGTATGCTCGGGTGAAGTCAACACCGCGCCCGGTTCTTGCAGGCGGCCCAGTGAGTAGCGCCGCGCCAATTCCAGGGATGCCTGCAACAGGGCGTACCTGGCCACCCCCATGCCAGGCACCGCGCTCATTTCTTCACAGCTGGCGGCAAGTAACCCCGGCAGGCTGCCGAAGCGCTGCAACAACTCGCACGCCAACTGCAGTACACTGCGACCAGCACTGCCGGTACCGAGTATAGCCGCCAGTAGCTCCGCATCGGACAGGGCCGTAGCACCTCTCAACAGCATTTTTTCCCGCGGTCTCTCCCCCGTCGGCCAGGTAGATATGCTCATATTCCTCCTCCTTGAGTCATTGAGCTCGGTGTCAAATCCTTTGACTGAGTGTTATCTTTCCTCCTTTATTAGTCATATCTGCGGAATTGGTCAAGGCAATGGGGCAACTTTTTAATCGCAATGTGTTATTGGGCGTCACTGGCGGCATAGCAGCCTACAAATCCGCGCAACTGGTGCGCGATTTGCAAACGGCGGGCGCCACCGTGCGGGTAGTGATGACCCACGGCGCCGGCGAGTTTATTACCCCCCTGACGCTGCAGGCGCTGTCGGGCAATCCTGTGCACCAGGATCTGCTCGACACCGAAGCCGAGGCCGGTATGGGGCATATTGAGCTGGCGCGCTGGGCGGATCTGATAGTGATTGCACCCGCCACCGCTGACTTCCTCAGCCGGCTGGCCCGGGGGCGTGCCGATGATCTGTTAAGCACCCTGTGCCTGGCCACAGCCTCGCCAATACTGGTGGCGCCGGCAATGAACCAGGGCATGTGGCGTGACCGCGCCACCGTCGACAATATCGCGCTGCTACGCGGGCGCGGCATTGCCACAGTCGGACCTGCTGACGGTGCGCAGGCCTGCGGCGATATTGGCCCCGGCCGTATGGAGGAACCGGCCGCAATTGTAGTGGCAGCACAAAACACATTCGACACCGGCCTGTTAGATGGTCTGCGGGTCACAGTCACTGCCGGCCCCACCCGGGAAGCTCTGGATCCCGTGCGCTATATCAGCAATCACAGCTCCGGCAAAATGGGTTTCGCCATTGCCAGGGCAGCCGCCGACGCCGGCGCTCAAACCACGCTGATCAGCGGGCCTGTCAATCTGGCAACTCCGCAGAGTGTGCAACGTATAGACGTGGTCAGCGCGCAAGACATGCACAGCGCAGCCATTGCCAGCCTGGGCAACTGCGATATTTTTATTGGTTGCGCCGCCGTTGCCGACTATCGACCCAAGTCTATCGCTACACAAAAAATCAACAAGGGCGCTGAGACCATGGCCGTCTCACTGGTTCGCAACCCCGATATTATCGCCGCTGTGGCGGCCCACCAGCCACGGCCCTTTACCATTGGCTTCGCCGCTGAAACCCAGGCTGTAGAGGCCTATGCCCTGGCCAAGCTAGAGGGTAAAAACCTGGATATGATAGTGGCCAACGACGTCTCCAATGACGAGGCGGGCTTTAACAGCGAGAACAATGCCGCCACTATCTTGTGGCCCGGCGGCCGTCAGGTTGTCGAACTGACCGCAAAACAGCAGTTGGCTCGAGTTCTGATAGAAACAATAGCCTCACAATATCAACAATAGATATATAATAAAAACCAGGACAGGTTTCACCAGTAGCAACTATCATAAGACGCACCGGAGCCGTTTTGCTGGCATGCTGAAATTCAGGAAAGAGAAAAAGAGTCGCGACACCGACCATCCACAGGGTATTTTCAGCCGGGGAAATACCTTTGGTCGCTATTGGCTGATCGCACTCCCGGCGATGCTACTCCATATGCGGCAGTTCCCGGAGCAACTGGCCCAGGTGGCACCCGGCCTGGAGCCGGGATTGTAGTGTCCTCTTCCGCTGGGTCACAAAATCGGGATTCCGCCCTCAATATCGCTCAGGTTTTAACGCAGGCGCTGCCCTATATCCAACGTTTCACGGGTAAAACGGTGGTCGTTAAGTTCGGTGGCAACGCCATGGTGGATCCCGAACTCAAGGAGAGCTTCGCCCGCGATGTGGTGTTAATGAAACTGGTTGGCTTCAACCCCGTCGTGGTCCACGGCGGCGGCCCGCAGATCGGAGCCCTGCTGGAAAAGCTCAATATCCAGACCGAGTTTGTAAACGGCATGCGAGTCACTGACAGCGCCACCATGGACGTCGTGGAAATGGTGCTGGGCGCCTCGGTAAACAAGGAAATTGTATCCAGTATTAATCGCAACGGCGGCAAGGCAATTGGTGTCACCGGCAAGGACGGACAACTGATTCGTGCACGCAAGCTGAAAGTGAGCCACCAGAGTCCGGCCATGCAGGCGCCCGAGATAATAGATATTGGTCATGTCGGAGAGGTAGAAGAGATAGATACCGAAGTGGTCAATATGATTCTGGGCAGCAACTTTATCCCGGTCATCGCCCCCATTGGAGTCGGCATCGATGGCAGCTCCTACAATATCAATGCCGACCTGGTGGCCGGTAAATTGGCCGAAGTATTGTGTGCCGAGAAATTGATGCTGTTAACCAATGTGGAAGGCTTGCTGGATCAGTCCGGAAAAATACTCACCGGGCTCAGCCCCGCGCAGGTAGATGAGCTCATCGCCGACGGCACCATACACGGCGGGATGCTGCCTAAAATCCAGTGCGCACTGGATGCGGTTACAGGCGGTGTCACCAGCGCACACATCATCGATGGACGGGTTCCACACGCCATACTACTGGAAGTGTTTACCGATGAGGGCGTTGGCACGCTCATAACTGCTGGAAAGTAGGCAGACTGAAAAAACAGGCTAAAAAAGCCTGCTTTGTATTGCAGGCCTCCAGTGTTACAGCTAGCATGAATCACTCTGATCCCACTGCTACGCGCACGGTATGTCACCGAGAAAATCTGACCGAAAACAACAAATCCTGGAGGCCCTGGCACATATGCTGGAGGTAAAGCCGGGAGAGCGTATCACCACGGCACGGCTCGCCAGGCAAGTCGGTGTGTCCGAGGCAGCGCTCTACCGGCACTTCCCCAGCAAATCAAAAATGTTTGAGGGCCTGATTGAATTTATTGAGGAAACCCTCTTCAGCCGCATCAACCTGATACTGGCGGAAGAGACCAACGCCGCCACCCGCTGCGAAAAAATGCTGACGCTTTTATTGACCTTTGCCGAGCGCAATCCGGGCATTACCCGGATCCTTGCCGGCGACGCACTGGCCGGGGAAACTGAACGCCTGCACGCCCGGGTGGCCCAGCTCTTTGACCGCTTCGAGACCCAACTCAGGCAGGTACTGCGGGAAGCGGAAATGCGCGAGGGACTGCGACCGCTACTACCCATAAATACCGCGGCCAATATGCTGCTGGCAATGGCGGAGGGCAAAATATCCCAATATGTGCGCAGTGGCTTTCAGCGATCACCCACCGATGGCTGGCCCGATCAATGGCAACTGTTGATCGAGGGGTTTTTTCGTACCACCGTGAGCGCCCAGTAACAGGGCACCTTTCAATCTCCCCATCAGGCCACACCGTACTGAGCCCGATACTCTTGCATCGACGCCAGCATGGCTGCGGATTCTCCACCCTGTTGGCGGAAATACGCTATCAAATCCATCAGGTTGATAATATTCACCACCGGCAGATCGAACTCCTGTTCGATCTCCTGGACCGCCGAAAGCTCGCCCTGTCCGCGCTCCTGCCGGTCCAGACCGATCACGACACCGACACAGGTCGCCCCCTCGCCCTCAATTATAGACAATACTTCTCGCACTGCTGTACCGGCGGTAATGACATCATCTACCACCAGCACGCGGCCTTGTAATGGCGCACCGACCAGAATGCCACCTTCGCCGTGATCCTTGGCTTCCTTGCGGTTATAGGTCCAGGGTACATCGCGCCCGTGATGGTCTGACAAGGCCACCGCAATGCTCGCTGCCAGCGCAATACCCTTGTAGGCAGGCCCGAGCATTACATCGAATTCAAGGCCGCAGTCAACTATGGCGCCGGCGTAGCAGCGACCCAGCGAGGCCAGGGCCGAACCCGTGCAAAAAGCACCTGCATTGAAGAAATAGGGGCTGTTGCGGCCTGATTTGAGGGTAAATTCGCCAAACCTGAGCGCACCTACCTGTTGTGCCAACTCAATAAAACTACTCTGGTAATCCTGCATCGCTGTGGGGGTCCATCTGCTTGGTAAAAGGCGCCTGCGATGGTATCGCATAGCGGTGATATGCTGTATAAATGATCGGCTTGTGCACCGGAACATTCAAACATAATAAAGGTCCGCGGCGTACGCTTAAAGGGGCTACCGATGAGAGTTATCAGCCTATGCGCTGACGGCATTAAAAATGCTGCCGAAAAGGGATTTTATAATTGGATTGAGGAGCAGGATGCCGACTTTATCTGTGTCCAGGACCTCGGTTGTGCCGAGTGCGACCTGCAGGCCGACCAGTTCTTTCCGTCCGGGTACAACGCCTACTTCCTCGATTCCGTCAACGGCAAGGAAAATGGCGTAGCGCTATATTGCAAAACCCTGCCCAAGGCCATAATGACCGGCTTGGGCTTCACCGATTTTGACATGGAGGGGCGCTACATCCAGGCCGATTACAGCAGCGTTAGTATCGGCTGCCTGTTGGTGCCGCCCGGTGGCGAGGCCGGTAGTGAGGAGCGGGTCCGCAAGTCAGAGTTTCTGGAGTTACTGAAGGCACACCTGGGCAAAATCCGCAATAAACGCCGGGAATTTGTCATTTGTGGGGGCTGGAACATCGCCCACACCGCCGCCGATGTCCAGGATACGGAGCAATACAGTACCCGCTCCGGCTTTCTGGCCGAAGAGCGGCGGTGGGTGGAGGAAGTGCTGGAACTGGGCTACGTGGACGCTTTTCGCGAAATCAATGCTGACTCCGATGAATTCAGTTGGTGGCCAGATGGAGAGCGCAGCAGCAACGGTTTGCGCACAGATTATCACCTAGTCTCCAATGGTCTCCGGTACACCATTGAGTACGGCGCTATCTACAAGAGCAAGCAATTTTCCAATCACGCACCCATCATCATGGATTACGACATTCAGCCAGCGACCTGATCGGCGCGCCCTCAGACTAGTCAGGGGAGCCCAGGGCTGCCTTTTGAATAGCAATCAGTTCAGCAATACCGCCGCCGGCCAGATCCAGCAGGGCATCGAGTTCACTGCGATTGAAGGCCGCCCCCTCAGCAGTACCCTGCACCTCAATAAACTCACCAGCCTCAGTCATGATCACATTCATATCCGTGTCGGCGGCGGAGTCCTCGGGGTAATCCAGGTCCAGTACCGGTACACCATCAACAATACCCACGGCAACGGAAGCTACCATTTGCCGCAGCGGGTCCGTGGTGATTCTGGCACTGCGTTGCAGGTAACGCAGTGCATCCACCAACGCCACGCAGGCACCGGTGATCGATGCTGTGCGCGTACCACCATCGGCCTGGATCACATCACAATCGATAGTAATGGTGTTCTCTCCCAGTGCCTTGAAGTCAATCGCCGCCCGTAGCGAACGGCCGATCAGGCGCTGTATCTCTACCGTGCGCCCACCCTGTTTGCCCCGGGCCGCTTCGCGGCCCATGCGGCTGTTGGTGGAACGCGGCAACATACCATACTCAGCGCTTACCCAGCCCTTGCCCTGACCGCGCAGAAAACGCGGCACACCTGCCTCGACACTGGCGGTACAGATAACCCTGGTATCGCCACAAGCAATAAGCACCGAGCCCTCTGCATGGCGAGTGAATTGGCGAGTGATGGATATTTCTCGCAACTGGTCAGGCTGACGGCCGCTGGGTCGGGACATAGTTCATACTCCTGGGTGAATAAGGGCCGCGCATTATACGTCAAACTCTGGCGAATTAAGGCAGGACTGTTAAAATCAAGGGCTTTTCGGAGCGCGTATCCATGATCAACAGCATGACAGCCTTTGCCAGAGAGAGTGACGAGTCTGGCGCTGGTAACCTGGTGGTCGAAATTCGCTCCGTCAACCATCGCTATCTGGACTGCCACTTCAAACTGCACGAACAGTTGCGCGGCCTGGAACCCATCTGGCGCACGCTACTGCAAAAGTCGCTGGCCCGCGGCAAGCTGGAGTGCCAGCTGCGCTGGCAGGCTCCGTCGGGCCAGGATGCTGCCTTACAAATCAATGCGGCCCGCTTGCAACAGCTAGCGGCGGCCTCCGACCACGTCAACGCCTTGATGGGACCCTGCCGGCCACCGGATGCGCTGGCTGTTTTGCAGTGGCCAGGGGTGCTGGAAAACCCAGGCGATAGTGAGGACGACCTGCAGGCAAGGGCGACCGTGATATTCAAGCGCGCGCTGCAAAGTCTGCAGGACAACCGGGCCCGCGAGGGCGCCAAGCTGGCCGAGTTCATTGGCGAGCGCCTGCAGGCCGTACTGGTCGAAGTCGACAACACCTGCCGCCTGATGCCCGCACTGATGGCGCACCAACGGCAGCGACTGGAGCAGCGACTGGCAGATGTAACGGCGCAGCTTGACCCACAGCGACTGGAACAGGAAATGGTGTTATTGGCACAAAAAACTGACGTTGAGGAGGAGCTGGATCGCCTGCAGGCCCATGTGGAAGAGGTTGAGCGAGTGCTTGCCAAAGGCGGCCCCTGTGGGCGCCGACTGGACTTTCTCATGCAGGAGCTGAATCGGGAGGCCAATACCCTCAGTTCCAAGTCGATATCCAGCACCGGCACACAAAACGCAGTAGAATTAAAAGTGCTCATTGAACAGATGCGCGAACAAATACAAAACCTGGAGTAAATCCCACCATGCAAAGTCCCGGGACACTGTTCACCGTGTCCGCGCCCAGCGGAGCAGGAAAAACCAGCCTGGTCGAGGCCCTGGCCCAGATCGATGGCAAGGTCTGCGTGTCGATATCACATACCACGCGCACCATGCGCCCCGGCGAGCAGGACGGCGTCAACTATCACTTCGTCACTGCGGCCGCCTTCCAGGAAATGCTGACTCGCGGCGCCTTTCTGGAACACGCGCGGGTTTACGACCACTGCTACGGCACCTCGCAGAGCTGGGTAGAAGAACAGTTGCGCAGTGGCGTTCACGTTATTCTGGAAATTGATTGGCAGGGCGCGCAGCAAATCAAGCGACAGCGCCCCGACAGCATCGCTATATTTATCCTGCCGCCCTCGCGGCCCGCCCTGGAGCAACGCTTAACCGGGCGTGGCCAGGACGACGTTGCGGTTATCGCGCAGCGCATGAGCCAGGCGGTGGATGAAATCTCCCACTACCCGGAAGCCGATTTTATCGTGGTAAATGATGATTTTGAGCAGGCACTAATCGAATTACAGTGCATAGCCGACAGTCAGGGCCTGCGCACAGAATCGCAAATCGTGCGTCATCAGGGTCTGCTTACTGAACTACTGTCGTAAGCCAGAGTTTTTGCTATAATCGCCGATTCTTTCGGGGCCAGCACTCGCCCGATCCACTTTTCGCCGCATACCGGTCCTCCCAAAGGCCCGCAGTGCAGCGGTAATATTTTTATTGAACAGGAAACAGGACAGCAAAAAATGGCACGCGTAACTGTAGAAGATTGTTTGGAAAACGTCGCAAACCGCTTTGAATTGGTCATGGTAGCGAGCAAGCGCTCGCGCCAGCTCGCTACCGGCGGCAAGGAACCAAAGGTAGAGGAAGAGTCAGATAAGCCCACGGTTATCGCTCTGCGCGAGATCGCCGAAGGTCACGTTACCGCAGACATCCTCACCCGCGAAGAAGAAGTGGAAGTAGAGGAAGAGTTCCTCGAAGCCATGGAGTCTGCCCAGGCGATCTGACCTCGGGTACCGACGGGGGCACGTTCCAGTTATGAATAGCATCAGTGCCCTCGATAACACCCTGCAAACCTATCTCAATCCGCAGCAGAGTAACCAGGTAAAGCGCGCCTACTACTTCGCGGAACAGGCCCACTATGGTCAATTCCGGCGCAGTGGCGAGCCCTACGTTACCCATCCACTGGCAGTGGCCGGCATTCTGGCCGACATGCACATGGACCACCAGAGTTTGATGGCGGCCATGTTGCACGATGTCATTGAAGATACCGGCATCGATAAATCTGCCATAGAAGGCCAGTTCGGCCACTCAGTCGCAGACCTCGTCGACGGCGTCAGCAAACTCACCCAGATAGAGTTCAGTTCGCAGGCAGAGCAACAGGCAGAAAATTTCCAGAAAATGGCGCTGGCCATGGCCAAGGACATTCGTGTGATCCTGGTCAAACTGGCCGACCGGCTCCACAATATGCGCACCCTGAGGGTACTAAACGTCGATAAGCGGCGCCGTATCTCCCGTGAAACCCTGGACATGTACGCCCCCATTGCCCTGCGGCTGGGCATGAATAATGTCCGCATGGAATTTGAGAATCTCGGCTTCGCGGCGCTGCACCCCATGCGCGCTGACCGCATTTCCGCCGCCCTGCGCCACGCCCGTGGCAACCGCAAGGAGCTGGTCGAAAAAACCCGCCACCAGATTGAGGCTTGTCTGCAGCGAGAGGGGCATGAAGCAGATGTGGTGGGTCGCGAAAAGCACCTGTACAGCATTTACCAAAAAATGAAGACCAAACACAAAAGCTTTTCAGAAATCATGGATATCTTTGCGTTTCGCATCACCGTCGACTCAGTGGATACCTGTTACCGGGTGCTGGGCTGCATTCACAGCCTTTATAAACCTGTGCCAGGGGAGTTCAAGGATTACATTGCCATACCCAAGGCCAACGGCTACCAATCCCTGCATACGGTATTGATGGCCATGCACGGTGTGCCCATAGAAATCCAGATTCGCACTCACGAAATGGAGGATATGGCCAATAACGGCATCGCCGCGCACTGGCTCTACAAATCCAGTGACGGTGCCGGCGTGAACGGCAGCCATGCCCGCGCACGGCAATGGGTGCAGGGCTTGCTGGAAATGCAGCAACGCGCCGGCAATTCGCTGGAATTCATTGAAAACGTAAAAATCGACCTGTTCCCCGATGAGGTCTACGTATTTTCTCCCAAGGGCGATATCCTCGAACTACCCAGGGGTGCTACGGCAGTTGATTTTGCCTATGCGGTGCACACCGATGTTGGCAGCAGTTGTGTGACCTGTCGCATCAATCGACGCCTGGCCCCACTTTCAGAGCCCCTGCAAAGTGGTCAAACGGTAGAGATTCTCACGGCTCCGGGCGCTCGGCCCAATCCCGCCTGGTTCAATTATGCCGTCACCGCCAAGGCACGCACCAACATTCGCCATTTCCTGAAGCATCAGCGCCGCGAGGATTCCATTGCCCTGGGTCAGCGCTTGCTGGAGAAATCCCTGGCCGGCTTCGATGCCACTCTGGAGCAACTCGATACTGCCAACACCGAGGCCTACCTGGCACAGGCCAACTACCAAAACATGGATCAACTGCTGGAAGACATCGCCATGGGTAATCGCGTGGCCATCATCACCGCCCAGCAGCTACTGGGAGAGAGCCATGAGTCCAGCGATGGCACCTCCACGTTCACAGCAGCACCGGTGGCCCTGCGCGGCACCGAGGGCTTTATGGTCAGTTACGCCAAATGCTGTCACCCCATCCCAGGCGACGCTGTGGCCGGGTATATCAGCTCAGAGCGAGGCATCGTGGTGCACCGCGAACAGTGCCACAACCTGGCTGAATTGCGCGACAGTACCGACAAGCTGGTTCCACTGCGCTGGGATGACGCGGTAGAGGGCGAGTTTTCAGCGGCCCTGCGTATCGAAGTAGAAAATCGCCGCGGCATAATCGCGGTGCTTGCCACCCGTATCAACAGCCTCGACGTAAACATCGAAAAGATCAGTAGTGAAGACAAGGATTACCAATTCAGCTTCGTCGACCTGGAGGTGTCTATTAAAAACCGTATCCAACTGGCGGCTATAATGAAACGTATCCGAATCCTGAAAGAAGTGCGTAAAGTGATACGCAGCAAGCAGTAAAGATCAAAGGAGAACACCATGAGTAATCGCGCCGTGATTTCAACCCCGGCTGCTCCGCAGGCAATAGGTCCCTATTCTCAAGCCGTCAAGGTCGGCAATACCGTATGGCTGTCTGGCCAGATTCCACTGGACCCGGAAACTATGGAAGTAGTAGACGGGGATATCTCCGCCGCGGCAGCACGCGTTTTTCAAAACCTCGCCGCCGTTGCCGAAGCCGCTGGTGGCACTCTCAATGATGCAGTAAAGGTCAATATTTCGCTAACCGATGTCGGTGACTTCGCGGCGGTAAACGAAGTAATGGCGCAGTTTTTCGCAGAGCCCTACCCAGCCCGGGCCTGTGTTCAGGTGGCGGCTCTACCCAAGGCAGTGGCTATAGAAGTCGAAGTGATTATGGCTTTGTAGCCGACCTGGGAATTACTAATCCACAGGGCTCGATGTAGCAAGTAATGAGTGATCTTTCTGCGCGTCCGGTTGCCGACCTGCATGGAGTCGGCCCCCGCATGAGCGCCAAGCTGGCGCAAGCGGGCGTTGCGCAACTGCAAGACCTGTTGTTCCACTTGCCCCTGCGTTATCAGGACCGCACCCGGGTTACACCGATTGGCGCACTGCAAGCGGGCGATGATGTGGTCGTTGAAGGCGAACTGCGTCTCGCCGACGTTGCCTACGGTCGCCGGCGCAGCCTGGTGTGCAGAATCCAGGACGGCACTGGCACGCTAAGCCTGCGTTTTTTTCATTTTTCAGCCGCACAAAAGCGCAACCTGGAGCCAGGTTGTCGCCTGCGCTGCTATGGTGAGGTTCGCCGCGGCGCCAGCGGACTGGAAATATATCACCCCGAATATCGCAAGCTGGACAAGGATGACGATCACGGCGTAGAAGAATCACTGACACCGGTCTACCCAACCACCGGGGGCATTACCCAGACCACCTGGCGAAAATTGTGCGAGCAAGCCGTATCGCAACTGGCGGCCGCGTCCCTGCCAGATTTACTGCCGGCCGGCGCGGCCAGCGCAATGACCCTGGTTGAGGCATTGCAGTATTTGCACGCCCCACCACCCGATGCACCGCAAGACCTCATTCGTGAGGGACGGCATCCGGCCCAGTTACGCCTGGCGCTGGAAGAACTGGTCGCGCACAACCTCTCCATGGAAAAATTGCGCCGCCAAACACAGGCACTGGGCGCCCCTGCAATGAGCCGCGGCAAGAATGTCATCAAGGACTTTATTGAACGTCTGGAGTTCTCCCTCACGGCGGCACAACAGCGGGTTGTCGCGGAAATTACCGCCGATCTTGGGCAAGCCCAGCCGATGTTGCGATTGTTACAGGGGGATGTGGGCTCGGGTAAAACCGTGGTCGCCGCCTGCGCGGCCCAGCAAGTCATGCACTGTGGCTACCAGGTCGCCATCATGGTACCCACGGAAATCCTCGCCGAGCAGCACTACCAGAGCTTTAACGCGTGGTTTGAGCCACTGGGGCTAACACCCTGTCTGCTGACCGGCCGCCTGAAAGGCAAGGCGCGAGAACAACTGCTGGCATCAATTGCCAATGGTGATACCCCGCTGATCATTGGCACGCACGCGCTGTTTCAGGAGAGCGTAGCCTTCGCGCAGCTGGGTCTGGTCATCGTCGATGAACAGCACCGCTTCGGCGTGCACCAGCGGCTCAGCCTGACCGACAAGGGGGGCCGGCCACATCAGCTGGTCATGACCGCCACCCCTATACCCAGAACACTGTCTATGGTGGCTTATGCCGACCTGGACTGTTCCGTTATCGATGAGTTACCACCCGGCAGGCAGGCTATTCAAACTGTGCTGATTGGCAGTGAGCGCAGACAACAAATTGTCGAGCGCGTCAGCCTTGCCTGCGACGCCGGCAGACAGGCTTACTGGGTCTGTACCCTGATAGAAGAATCCGAGGCGCTGCAGTGCCAGGCAGCCGAAGTCACCGCCACGGAAATACAGGATCAACTGCCCGGCATCAGCATCGGACTGATACACGGTCGCCTCAAGACAGCGGAAAAACAACAGCTTATGCGACGCTTCAAATCCGGCGAGATTCAACTGCTGGTGGCTACCACGGTGATTGAAGTGGGCGTGGATGTACCCAATGCCAGCCTGATGATTATCGAAAATCCCGAACGCCTGGGGCTGGCACAACTGCACCAACTGCGTGGCCGAGTGGGTCGTGGTAGCGAGCAAAGCCACTGCGTACTGCTCTATCAACTGCCTTTAAGCAACCAGAGTAAATCCCGCCTGGAGACCATGCGGGCCAGTAACGACGGCTTTTACATCGCTGCAAGAGATCTCGAACTGCGCGGCCCCGGCGAAGTGCTGGGCACGCGCCAAACCGGGCTTATGGAATTTCGGGTCGCCGACATCCAGCTACACGCGGATCTGCTGGATCAGGTAAAAACACTGGCTATGCAGATAATCGATCAATCCCCGAACGATGTGGATGCATTGATCAGGCGTTGGCTGGGTGGCGCCGAACGCTTTGCATCGGTCTAGGAGTCTGTCGGATTTAGCGACAGCATTAATGATAGAATAAGCCCATCGTACCAAGAAGAGATCGAAGCTACCATGTCAGCCAAATTCCAGCCGATCAATCGAGATACTCCGTACCTGCTACCGCCCTCCTTGCAGGACTGGTTGCCGGAGAAACACCTGGCACGCTTTGTAGTGGATATTGTGGATCAACTCGACTTGAGTGAACTGGTAACTCGCTATGGTGGCGGTGGGAAACAGCCCTATCACCCCGCTGTGTTAGTAGCGCTGTTGTTCTACGGTTACGCGACCGGGATATTCTCCAGTCGCAAGCTGGAGCAGGCGACCCACGACTCGGTTGCCTTTCGTTATATCACCGCAGACGCGCACCCGGACCATGACACGATCGCCACCTTTCGCAAGCGTTTTCTGCCGGAGCTGGAAGGTTTGTTTGTACAGATATTGGTGGTCGCCAAGGTGATGGGCGTGTTCAAGCTGGGCAAGGTCAGCCTGGACGGAACCAAGATCAAGGCCAACGCCAGCAAGCACAAGGCGATGAGCTGGGGCTATGCGAACAAACTGGAAGAGCAACTTCGCCGCGAGGTACAGGCACTGCTCAGGCGGGCTGCACAGGCCGATATTGAAGATGAGCCGCCGATCGACATTCCTGATGAACTGGCGCGCCGGGAAGATCGGCTGGCGGCCATCAAGCAAGCCAAGGAAGAGATTGCGCGACGTGCGCAAGAACGCTTTGAGGCCGAGCAGGCTGAGTATGAGGCAAAGCTCAAGTGTCGCAAGGACAAGGAAGCCGAGACTGGCAAGCAAGCCAGAGGGCGTGAGCCAAAGCCACCTGAGCCTGGGCCACGGGATAAGGATCAGGTTAATTTTACCGATGGAGAATCACGCATCATGCCGTCTTCGGAGGGATTTGTGCAGGGCTACAACGCACAGGCTGCCGTTGATATCGAATCATACCTGATTGTGGAAAATCACATCACACAGCAGCCGAATGACAAGCAGGAGATTGAGCCGACCCTGAACGGATTGGCGGATGCGGAAGCGCAGTTGGGCAAGGCGGAGGCCTTATTGGCGGATGCGGGTTACTTCAGCGCTGATAACGTAGGTCGCTGTGAAGACGCGGAGATCATACCCTATATCTCGGATCATCGGGAGCGACACAACCTTCCCTGGGATGAACGATTCAGGACACCTCCCCCATGCCCACCGGATGCCGATGCCGTGACAGCGATGGCATATCGATTGCGAACCGCTGAGGGTAAGGCAATCTATGCCAAACGAAAATCCACGGTGGAAACGGTATTTGGAATAGTTAAAGAGGTGATGGGGTTTCGGCGGTTTCACCTTCGCGGGCGGGATGCGGCGCAAGGTGAATGGTGTGGTGTGCATGGCGTGGAATCTGAAGCGCATGTACGCCCTGGGAGGCTGAGAGCATGAATAAGGGAAGCCTTATCCCGAGCAATGGTGCCCAATTTTGCACCTTGGGAGGCAGTTCAAACAAAAAATTGGAATGGGTACTTGAGTGGGCGCAGTGTACTCCTGCTTCGCTCGGGCCAAACCAGACAGACTCCTAGTCCGTAGTCCCATTGTCTGGCTCCACCGGCAGGGCCTGCCAACGGCGCTGCACCGCTTCCCTGCCCATGGCCTCCAGGCGGGCGATATTGGCGCGGGGAATAGCCGCTGGGTCAGCAACTGCCTCTGTTACCCGCGTCAGCATCGACTCTCTAATTAAATGAATAATTGGCAGCGGGCTGCGGTTGCTGTAATGGGACAAGCCGTCGGGAGCTTCATTGGCGAACTGGTATGAGGGATGAAAATGCGCCAGCTGTACCAGGCCATCCAGACCCGCTTCTTCCAGCAGGGCCTGGGCCTCGCCCACCAGATCCAAAAACTCATGAAAGTCCTGCAGCTGCCGGGAAAAAGCCAGCAAAGTCGTGGAGTTTTTCTGCTCGGAGCTAGCCTGCAGACGATCCAGTTCCAGCAAAAAATCGCGCAATTGGGCCGCGGGCTCGACCGCATCGGAAATCGCTATGCGGAGACTGCCGTCGCGCACCACCGGCGCGGCAAACGGGCACAGCTCCAGCGCCAACACACAATCGTGCAGCCAGCGCTCTACCATGCCCTGTGAACTCATCAAAAGCGAACCCATCAAGAGCGGATCAGGCAAGAATCGCCGGCAGTTGTTTTTGCAGCGCCATTTTCTCTTTGGTGGCCTCCCCGGTGAGAGCAAAGCCCAACAGGGCTCCACTACCATCGCGGTATTCAGCCTTTACATTGTTACCTTGTTCGGTGATCTGCCACGCACCCGCCGCATCGGGAGCCGGGGGAGCGACCACTATCGGACAGGCTGGTGTCTTGATGGTTACCGGCATAGCCGGATAAGACACTTCGGTGGTCTCACCTGCCAGGGTCTTGCCAAGCGCGCGAGCCGCCGCCATCAAGGGGGCAACATAGACCAACACATGGCCGGCAACCTCGGCGCAATCACCAAAGGCATACACATTGGCGGCACTGGTTTCCAGCAGGCGGTTGGTGACAATACCGCGATTGACTTCCAATCCGGAGGCCTGTGCAAGATTGATGCGGGGTCGAACACCCACCGCCGACAGCACCACGTCGGCCGCAATGGTCTGGCCAGAATTGAGGCTGACGACAACACCGTCCTCAGCCTTGTTGACCGCGGTAACCAGCGGCCCAAAATGGAATTTCGCACCCTTGGCTTCCAGTGCTCGCTGCACCGCCTTACCGGCCGCCTCTGGCAACAAAGTGGGCAGGCAATAAGCGAGGGGATCTACTGCTTCTACTTCGAAACCGCCGTTAATCAGGTCGTTAGTGAACTCACAGCCAATCAGGCCGCCGCCAATAATACAGACTTTTTTGACATTGTTTTTCTTTACCGCCTGACGGAAATCATCGTAATCAAGCAGGTCATTGATGGAGTAGACATACTCCAAGGCATCCCCTTCGATAGGTGGACGAATAACCTCTGCGCCGACAGTAAGCACTAACGTACTATAGTGAATCGCGGTCTGCCCATCACCGACCATAATCAGTTGTTGGTCCGTATCAATTTTGCTGACATGGGTCATGGTCCAAACGCTGGCCTTGAGCGTTTTACCCATACCACCGGCATCTGCCTGGGCCAGGTCATTGGCACTGGTGTGCTTGGTGTAGCCGGTAGACAGCATCGGTTTGGAATAGGAGCGACCGTCGTCAGAGCTGATAAGAAGCAGCGGCGTTTCACTGTCGTGCTTGCGAAATTCCTTGGCCAGGCCATAACCGGCCAGACCCGTGCCGATGATAATCACCGGCGCGTTCGTCTGGTCGGCAACCGGCTCTTCGTGATGTGGCACCTGCTCTACCGGGGCCTCTTCAATCAGCTCAAAGTCTTCCTTGCCAACTCCACAATCCGGACACAACCAATCTTCAGGAACATCTTCCCACTTGGTGCCGGGAGCTATGCCGTCGTCTGGCCAGCCTTTGGCTTCATCGTAGACGAGCCCACAAACAATACATTCCCACTTGCTCATATTGCCTCTCACTATTCCTAACAATTTTGGACAGGTCTTAACAATTCTGGACAGGAAAAATCAGGAGGCAACACTATACGTGCTGCACAATTGTGTGCAAGTGGCGGCCGCGGTAGTCACTTTGCCAGCTCGCGCCTGTATTTCATCGCCGGGTGTGGCAAACTGCGCGCGTGTCACAATCCCGCTCCCATCAAAAATACGCCCGAGACCCGCGCTGGCGCCCATTGCGCTCCTTCAACCGTGCTGAATTGCCAGGCGGGGCCGCGCACTGGCTGCTCAATGAGGGCTCGCTAACCGACCAACTGGTAAACGCGGCCGGCGGTAATTTTCGCGTTCAGCGCCTGCGTCAGGGCTGGCAACAGCCACTGCTGTCTGAGCAACGGTTGCTGAAACTGCCCAACCGGCAGTGGGCGCTGGTACGCGAGGTACTCCTGATCTGCTTTGACCAGCCCTGGGTATACGCGCGTAGTATTATCCCGCAGACCACGCTACACGGTTCGCTGCGGCACCTGCGGCGCTTGCAAAATGAGTCGCTGGGCAGCCTGATATTTCGGCAACCGGGTTTGCAACGCAGTCAGTTTGAGCTGGCCTTGCTGCCCTCCATGAGTCCATATATTGATGTGTCAGTGCGCCAGGCAGAACCGGCCTGGGCGCGTCGGTCGTTGTTTATCATTGCCGGTAAGCCGCTCTCCGTCAGCGAGGTTTTCCTCCAGCGGTTCCAACCGTAGCCCACTGGCCCCATAATAGCGCTTTCATGTTGCCACTCAATTCCACAATCTCCAACTACCTGCTGCTGGTCCGTTTCGACCGTCCTATCGGCACCCTGTTATTACTATGGCCGACTCTGTGGGCGCTATGGTTGGCAGCGGAGGGCCCACCCCCCTGGCAATTGCTGGTGATATTTGTGCTCGGTACGTTTTTGATGCGCAGTACCGGCTGCATTATTAACGATCTTGCGGACCGCAATTTTGATGGCGCCGTGGATCGCACCAAAGACCGGCCGCTGGTAACCGGGGTTGTTTCACCCAATGAGGCATTGGCCCTGGCGGCCGGCCTGGGCTTATTGGCATTTGTGCTGGTGCTGTTTACCAACACCCTCACCATCATGCTGTCTTTCGGTGGCGTGGCGCTAGCTGCTTGTTATCCCTATATGAAACGGCACACCCACCTGCCCCAGTTGGTGCTGGGGGCAGCTTTTTCCTGGGGCATACCCCTGGCGTTCGCCGCTGTCAGGGAAGACCTGCCGGCCACGCTGTGGCTGGTGTATACAGCCAACCTGCTGTGGACGGTGGCCTACGATACGCAGTATGCGATGGTAGATCGCAAAGATGACCTCAAGGTGGGCATCAAGTCTACCGCCATTTTGTTTGGCCCTATGGATCGCGCCATGGTGGCCGTCTTGCAGGTCATGGCACTGTTGGCACTGCTGTTGGTGGGTCAGCGTTTTGAACTGGGGGCGATCTACTATGTATCCCTGCTGGGTGCCGGCGGTCTATTTATCTACCAACAAAAGCTAATCCGTGAACGCAAACCCGAGGCCTGTTTCCAGGCATTTTTGAATAATAATTACGCGGGCATGCTTATTTTCGCGGGCATCGCACTGCACTACGGGTTTGCAGGTGCCCTCTGACTCGGCGTCACTGGAAGCCCGCTTTCTGTCCTCTATCAAGCAGATCGCCCCGGCCCAGTGGAACGAACTAAGCGGCACCGACTATCCCTTTATCCGCCACGAATTTTTACTGGCCCTGGAACAGTCCGGCTCCACGGATGGGGAATCTGGCTGGCAACCCTGTCATCTCACCCTCTATCGCGGTGGCAAATTGGTAGCGCTGATGCCGCTCTATCTCAAGTCACACTCCTACGGCGAATACGTGTTTGACTGGAACTGGGCCGACGCGTGGCGACAGCGCGGACTCTTTTACTATCCCAAACTCGTTACCGCGATACCCTTTACCCCTGCTACCGGCCCGCGCATCTGTACGGCACAAGGGGAACACCGGGCCGACTTGCTGACCGCCATATTTCGCGCTGTCCGGCAATTCGCCGCGCAGCGGCAGTTGTCATCCTGGCACCTGCTGTTCCCGGAACAGGCAGACGCGCAAGAGCTGGCCCGGCTTGGCTCCAGCCTCCGTCTTGCCAGTCAATTTCACTGGTTCAATCGCAACTACACAGACTTCGACGATTTTCTCAACAGATTCAATAGCCGCAAGCGCAAAAGCCTGCGCCGTGAAAGACGGCGTGTGTCTGAGCAGGGCATAGAGTTGCAGCGGCGTGAGGGTGACGACATCAGCACCGATGACTGGCAAGATTTTTATCGGTTCTATCAAATAACCTATGCCAAGCGCAGTGGGCACGGCGGTTACCTGACCCGCGAGTTTTTCCAGCAAATTGGTGCGCTGCTGCCCGAGCACTGTGTGATGATCATGGCCTACCTGGACGGAAAAGCGGTTGCCGGGTCTTTGTGTTTTCGCTCCAGTACCACGCTGTACGGTCGTTACTGGGGTTGCGACCGGGAACTGGACTGCCTGCACTTTGAAGCCTGTTACTACCAGGGCATTGACTACTGCATCGAAAACGGCCTGCAGCGCTTCGACTCGGGCGCACAGGGAGAACACAAAATACAGCGTGGCTTCGAACCCGTTTCAACCTGGTCAAATCACTGGATTGCCGATCCACAGTTCGCCAAAGCCATTGCCGATTTCACCCGCCGCGAAGTGCCGCATATAGAGCACTATATTGCACAGGCTTCCAGCTACCTGCCCTTCAAAAACAACCCATAGGGTCTGGGCGACCCCGTCGATTCATCGTGCCCTTTGGGTATCATTCGACCAAAGACCCGGGGTCAGAGTCTGGACTCTGACCCCAAACCTCCCACTCACGCGGTATCCTGCTCACCCAAATCATCCGCGATCAGTCGCATCTGCTCCAGCGCCGATTCCAAATCTTCAACAATTTCAGCGGCAATAACCCCAGGCGGCGGCAAATTGTCTGAATCCTCCAGGGATTCATCCTTCAGCCAGAAGATATCCAGGCTGGCTTTGTCACGCGCCACGAGCTCATCGTACTCATACGCCCGCCAGCGGCCGTATGGCGCATCATCAGACCACGTTGCCTCTCGATCAAACCGGTTCGCCGAATTGTAGCATTCCACAAACTCATCCAGGTCTTTGCGCTGCAAGGGGTTGGTTTTCAAAGTGAAGTGCTTGTTGGTGCGCAGATCATAAATCCACAACTGCTTGGTCCACGGCGTTTCAGAGGCTTCTTTTTTCTCAAAAAACATCACATTCGCCTTTACTCCCTGCGCGTAAAAGAGACCGGTGGGCAGGCGCAGCAGGGTGTGCACATTGCACTCATGCAACAGTTTGCGGCGGATGGTCTCACCGGCCCCGCCCTCAAACAATACGTTGTCGGGCACCACCACGGCGGCGCGGCCGTTAATCTTCAGCAGCGTCTTGATGTGCTGCACAAAGTTGAGCTGTTTGTTGGAGGTGGTGGCCCAGAAATCGTCCCGCTCGTAGCTGTCTTTATCCTTGGAGACCTTGCCGTCTTCACCCATGATGGTGAACGACCCCTTCTTGCCGAAGGGTGGATTGGCCAGCACGATGTCGAAGCGGTCGCCGGGGTCCGCCGCCAGCGAATCCTGCACCAGGACGGGTTCGGACTCCTGACTGCCGATGCCGTGCAGGAGCAGGTTCATCGCGCAGAGCCGTGCGACCGACTGCACCAGTTCAATACCGGTAAAGGTGCCGTCTTTGAGTTTTTTCTTCTGATCCCGGGTCAGGTTGGGGTCTTGTATCAGGTATTCGTGCGCCGCCAGCAGAAACCCACCCGTGCCGCAGGCCGGATCGCAGATGGTCTCGCCCGGCTGCGGGTTCACCACGTCTACCATGGCGGCGATTAACCCGCGCGGCGTGAAATACTGCCCCGCACCGGACTTTGTGTCCTGGGCGTTCTTCTCTAGCAACCCCTCGTAGGCATCGCCTTTGACATCCGTACCCATCGACGTCCAGTTTTCCTTGTCGATCAGGTCAACTATCAGCCGCCGCAGCTTTGCCGGGTCTTGAAACTTGCTCTGTGACTTGTTAAAGATCAGCCCCAGCATGCCCTTCTCATCACCCAGCGCTTCGAGCGTGTGCCGGTAATGATCAAACAGCTCATCGCCGTCTTTCTTTAACAGCATCTGCCAGCCCCACTGCTCCGGTAACATGCTGACCTGATTATACGGCGCTTGGGTGCGCTCATCCGCCATCTTCAGGAACAGCAAGTACGTTAATTGCTCAACGTAGTCGCTGAAATGCATGCCGTCTGCGAGCAGGACGTGGCAGTAGTTCCAGAGTTTTTGGGTGATGTTCTCTGTCATCAGAGATGGCCAGCCAAGTCTTTCCAGGCAACGACGTCTATTTTGTTTTCACTCACACATGACGGCAGTGTACTTGGCGGCGTGTCCCCTTTATGGACCGCAATAACCTTCTTGCTCAGCTCAAGACTTTTAGTTACTTCCCAGTCAACCCAACCACTCTTGCTTGTATTCTCCGATACATAAACAACAACTGTAGAACACCTATTTATTCTCTCCGTGATCTGCTGCTTAATATAACCGGCCTTTTCACTATTTATTGGTTCCTTTACCGAATAGTCGGAAAAATCGATATCTGAATTTTCATTTTTTGCTTGGCCCCGCAAAAGATTTACTTCATTGACATCATCGAAATCAAAACTTAGAAAGGTATTCGGTTTGCCACCTTTCTCGAGCTCCTTTTTGGCCTTCTCCTCTAAATCCTTAAGGTCTCCTGAAAAACTTCGTCCGCTACCGCCGCTACTTCCCATGTCACTTCTCCCAATTAATCAATCGTATTCTAAGCATGCAATGCATCCGCCACAGGGGTCTTTCTCACCAAGATGACACGAATATGTGCCGATAATTTTCTTCTGTTGCGCAAGTTCGACCACATCTGCTTTCGTAAATTCCAATAGCGGAGCAATGATCTTCGTCGGCCACGCTATTGCAAGAGAAATCGTAGACTCCGCAGAACGTATGAAATCTTTAGTTTGATCCGGGAAAATTGCATTAGCTTCGCTTAAAAGACCTATAGCTACTGTTTTTGAGTCATTTTGGAATCCATATGCCGCAGCCATCAGCAGAAACATGAGATTGCGGCCGGGCAAAAACGCTTCATCCTTAATATGAAACTTGGAATCGGTTAGGCCACACCGAATTAAGCTGCCTACTCCAGATAGATCGACTAAAACGGGCGTTGGAAGCTTAAATTTTTCGAAGGTCGCTATACACGCCTCATACTCCCTTTTAAATGCAAGCTGCCCATAGTTAATGAAAAGTGGCTTTACTTCTACACCAGCTTCCAGCGAAAGGACTGTCATCAACGTGGAGTCAAGCCCCCCGGAAACAAGCGCAATTGTGGTCACACGTGCCCCTCGGCCTTTGCAGTTCTCATCACCACCCAGATTGCCAAGTCAACCACGCCGAGGTCATACCCAACGTGATGCGCGTACTTATTCAATAAGCCTTCTCTCTCTAGGTATATTTCTTTTGATAGAAATCTATTTTTACCCCGTCGCGCCAAACCCACACAATCCATAAAATCCAGTACATGCGCGTCCAGTATTGCCAATTGATACGTGACACTAATATTTCGCAAAAACATACTTGCTTGTTTGTATCCAACACCCGGAACAAGCTCGACTAAAGACTCTCTAAGTTTTCGAGGATCATCCTGGCGAGTAACTAAATTCGACAGTGAGCCTTCACAGGTTTTTACATTCATAGCAGCATCAGAGAAATACCGAGCACGTGATTCAGGAAATCGGTACCTGACCCACCGCTGATTCACGCAGATTGGTTTACGAAGGATGGCTTCTGCTTGAGCTCTTAGGTGTACATGCGTTTTTGACGACCAAGGCACACATTCGCTAAATATAGCTTCAGTAGCAGCTTGAGCCACTTCATTTTTTACCTGGCTGCCAAGAATGCAGCAGGTTAATTCCCTCCATAACGTCTCTTCGTCCTTAGGAGTAACGATAGATTCAGAACGATTAGCGATCTGAGGGCAGAGTGCTCTAACAGCACGCTCAAGCGATGTATTACTTTTCACAAATAACATCCTCAACATTTACAGCGCATTGCGAACGACATCGTAAATATAGTCTGGTAGGTAGAATTGAAGCATCTCTTCAGTGGATCCGCCAATCGTATTCTGTCTTAGCTCTTTCATCCAATCTGAGTAAAAATCCAGATTATGAATTGCCATTCTGAAAAAATAGTCGAGGGACTCGTCGGCCGTGGCTTCCCGAACTAACTCTGACCCCGACAGTAATTTCGACTGAGGGGCAAAAAAATCAAACTGCTGATGATGATAAAGAAGGCCTGATTGTCTATCTACTACGGTGCGGCACCATTCCAGTCCATCGAATGCGTCGGCACCCGCCATAGAGAGCAAGACAATCGACACGGGGTTGCCAGTTCCAAGAATATGCAAAGGCTGATACCTGCCCAGCGACACCAATCTTTTTCGTATTTGCCGTATAGTAGCCATACGCTGAAGGACACCGTCGCCAAGTTCTCTTTCGGGTACCGCGATTAGTGGCGGCTGCAATTTACTCGCCACACCAAATACAATGCTAGGCAGGGAGTCAAACTTTCGAAATCCGCCCTCAAGCAGCGGTGCATGCACAACAGGAACGACATCACTTCTACCTGCCCTACCCACCGCATCAATAACACCAGCGATATTTTCTTCCGTATTATTTGGCGGCTCAAGGTTATCAAAGCAAAACGCCACCGTACAAGGAACTAAATCGAGCACTTCTTGATAAGATTCTTCAGACCAACTCTCTAGGTTTCCAGTTCTGGCTGCCTCGTACTTACCAGAATCAAGTATAATAAAACACTCTCGCTCCTTGAGCTTTGTAAGTTTTTCAAGTAAACAATCCCGCTTATCAAGCGCTGGTGATTTTGCTTTTGAAGGCAAATAAAAATCATAAGCTGAAATCAGCAGCGGCTCTGCATTCGGCATCAGCACCAGTGACCCAATAGCTGCCTCTAGTGACAACTGGCTTTCAAATGAAGAAACTGATCGGATGAACGACGGTAAATCGAGATTTGCATTATTGATGACTATACTCTGCTCATTGTGCGGCCCATATCCCGTCATGAGACTTCCCTTTTCAGACTACGTACACTAGGCATTACTGGGTGCCACTGTACCTTGGCTAACCCAATTCGTATGTTCGCTAGATATTAGGCTTTCCACTCGCTCTACAAGCAAATCGAATGCGTCAGCACCGGAGTAAGGAGCGACACCTGCGGAAAAAATGTATTTTTCCCGTTTTAGCGACTCGCAAGTAATCCGATATTGAATCCAGTTTTCCTGAAACTTGTATAAACCAAGTACCGCGGTTAATGCTGCTATCAGAACCCCAAGCGATCCGATAAGAACCTTGCTCAAAACATCTTCTCCAGATGTTAATCCAGAAAGAAAGGGCACCGAGGCGCCAGCAACGATAACGATGACCTGCAACCGTTTGAACCACTTCTGATTCCACGCCGCTTTATCGTCATACCACGTAATCTGATCTTCGAGTCTAGCTTCAAGATAATCTTCTTTGCCCATTTCTAAGCCCTCTCTTGCCAACAGACATTTTCATTGCAACACTCTACGGAAAGCAGCTCCGAGTATCGATTGTCGCGTCCGTTCCGCCCTCTTTATGTCATCATTAATATGATTCTCTAGACCCCGCGCCACGGACATTCGTTGATCTAATTCGATATTGATTTGCTCTTGCTCTTCTATAGGGGGAAGAGGCAAAGTAATTTTGATCATCCGAGTCAAGCCAAGGTCCTGGTTTCCTACCCCATGCGTATAGAGCTGCGACTGTCGATAACAATGCGAAGAATTCATGGCATTCTGCAGAAATCGCCCGTCAATTCCTTGCAATAGCCTAATAATCGCGACATGCACCCAAACATTGAAATCACGAGTCTCTATGTTGAAATGCGCAATTCCGGTCGTTCCGCCCTTTGTGTAAAGCAAATCACCGACTCTTGGCTTACACCTAGCGGATAACTCTTCGTGAAGTTCTTCCGAAATAAATTTCGTAGAAGAAAAGTCAATTCCATCGGGACGAATATTCCCGCCAGAAATGAAGGGAATGCCCTTCTCTGCGTACTTAGGACTGTAGTGTGGACCGTCTTTTACTGACCAAGAAACCTCGCCAAGATTCGTCCATGCCCATAGAGCCGGTAATTTGAAAGTCTGGGCATTAATCGGCGGTTCGATGGTCTTATATTTCTCCTTCCACTTATCATCCTTCGGCTCTTTGCCTTTCGCCTTCATCTTGGCGAGTTCGGCTTCTTCCCATTTGGTGCGGCGTTCGGCGAGGATGCGTTCGAGGAGTTTTCCGGCGGGTTCGACGTCGGGGTTTTGCTTACGCCATTCTTCGGTGAGTTTGCCTTCGACGGCGGCCTTGAGGACGGCGGCTTTGTAGCGCTTGAGGTTGGCTTTGACGCGCTTGAGGCTGGCGACGGCTTCGTCGAGGCGGGAGAACTGCTTTTCGATTTCGGCGACGATGCGGGGCTGCTGATCTTCAGGGGCAACCGGCAACTTAAATCGCTTTAAAAACTGGAAATGACGACTGTATCCCCGACTAGGAACCCTTAACGACTGTAACAAGTAATAAAGATACTTAGCGTCACTAATACCTTTGGGACTTAGGAGTTTCACCCCATCTGCGCCAACAGCGAATGGTCTATCAATATATTTTACTGCTAGCGTGTGGTCGCCGAATATGATCACTGGAAGCTCTCCTTCGTAGAGCATTTGACCATCTGATGTAAACCCGCCAATGAAGTCCTGTCCTTGGTCGATTACAGGGTATTTCCCTTCCTGTAAGTAATCACGTTTCTTTACGCGGCGCCCTTGGTCCGAAACAGTTGAAATTGCGTCATCAAAATCCAGAATCTTCCAATCATCCGGGACTTTTGGCACATCTGGATCGAAGATATCCGTAACTGCCACCTCACTCACGCCGCCAACCCTTCATTCAGCCCTTCCAGAATCACCGGCAACTGCTCACCGAATAGTTGATGTACTTTGCCCAGTCCGCCCTCGCCTGAGAAGGGCGCATAGTCGAAGTCTTCGGTGTCGATACTGAGATTCGCCGCAATATGATCCCGAATCATCCCTAACCATTTCTGCTGTTCTTCATTAAAGGTGTTACCGGCATTTTCCTGGCTGGCCAGCCAGGCATTGTAGTTGGCGCTGACTCGTTCCGGGAACGGCACCAACTCGTTGTCTTCGTGCATGGCAAAGCGGACGAGTGAGACCAGGTCAGTGAGCAAGCGCTTGCCGCCTGCACCTTTAACCTTACTCTTTTCCAGTGCCGCATAGGCTTCCCAGACTTGGCCGCGATTCATTAAATAGGGCGGTGCGTTGATGGTGGCAGACAGTTCTTTGAGGTGCTCGAAGTTCAGGCGCTCTTTGTACGGGCGGTTGTAGAGTATCTGCAACGCGGTAATTTCGTCCTTGTTGTCTTCAATAAACTGTTTGAACTTGTCGACCACCTCGGCGGCTTTATCTACGGTGCTTTGGCTGAAGCTGGCTTCAAGTACTTCATCCTCGGTGATGATGTCGATGGTGATTTCGTTTTTCTGCCGGACGATATTCAGCAGTTCTCGCAGTTTGGGGTCGTGAAAGGGTTGGGTGGCCTGTTCGATGCTCTGCCGGCGGGCGTCGGGGGCGAGGTCTGGGTTGAGGGCATCTACCAGATTCTTGCTGAGGTTTTTCAGGCCAAAACCATTGGTTTGCTCGCGAATCCGTTGCTCGTCTTCCTCGGTGGCGCGGTGCTCCATGCGGGCAAGACGCCCGGCGATGGAGCTGAGCACGTCTTCTTCGGTGTTGCCCAGTGACACGGCCTGCAGCAACTTCTCGAATGATACCGTGGGCTTTTTCTCCATGGGCCTGGAATCGGTCATGTCCTGCTCACAGACGCCCACGGCATCTACAATCACGAAATGGTCCTTGGCCACGGCGTCCGGGGTAACGGCCCTGAGGTCGTCCGGTTTGATGACCCGCACGCCCCGGCCCTTCATTTGCTCGAAGAAGGCGCGGGATTTTACGGCGCGCATAAAGAAGACGATCTCCACCGGCTTGATGTCAGTACCGGTGGCGATCATGTCTACGGTAACAGCGATACGCGGGTTGTAGCTGTTGCGAAAGGCCTTGATCAGGTTCTTGGGGGTGTCGCCGGTGGTGCGGTAGGTGATCTTCTGGGCGAAGTCATTGCCCTTGGCGAACTGCTCGCGAATTTCTGCGACGATGTTTTCTGCGTGGTTGTCGTCCTTGGCAAAAATCAGGGTCTTGGGCAGGTGCTCGCGGCCCGGGTAGATCACCGGCAAGTTATTTTTAAAGGTTTGAATAATAGAGCGAATCTGGTCGGAGGCGACAACATCGCGGTCGAGCTTGTTGGGGTCGTACTGGAAATCCTCGTCGAGTTTTTCCCAGCGCTTCTCGCGGGTTTCGCGGTCTTGCTTCTCCACCTCGAAACCCGCCTCAATGGTAGCGCCCTGCTCCGTGATAGCCGTGCGAATGCGGAACACGTCGTAGTTCACGTTCACCCCGTCGGCCACTGCCTGCTCGTGGCCGTACTCCACCACCAGGTTCTGGTTAAAAAAGCCGAAGGTCTGCTTGCTGGGCGTGGCGGTGAGGCCGATTAAATAGGCGTCAAAATACTCCAGTACCTGGGCCCACAGATTGTAGATAGAGCGGTGACATTCATCGGTGATGATGATGTCGAAGGATTCGATGGGAATATGCGGGTTGTATTCGATTGGCGGCTGTTGTTTGAACAACGATTCCAGGCCGCCAATAGAGGCTTCATCGTCCGCCTCGGGCAGCTCGCGGTTACTGAGCATGGAGTACAGACGCTGGATGGTGCAGATGCATACACGGGCAGTGGTGTCGATGGTGTTGCCCTGCAGGCGCTGCACGATGAATTCTTCAGTGAACTTGTAGTTATTGTATGGGGATCTGTACTGCTGGAATTCCTTTTCCGTTTGTTCGGCGAGATTGCCGCGATCAACCAGGAACAACACGCGGCGGGCACCGCCGAACTTGATCAGGCGGTAGATCTGGGTGATGGCGGTAAAGGTCTTGCCCGAACCGGTGGCCATCTGCACCAGAGCGCGGGGGCGGTTGTCTTGGAGCGATTTTTCTATGTTTTTTACCGCCTCGGCCTGCTTGCCCCAGAGGCCCTCTTCAATGAGCGGTGGCAGGTGTTGCATGCGGGCGAGAAAAGTACGGCCGCGATCCAGATATGCCTCGGCGGCATCGGCCACCTGATCGGCTTCGGCGATTTCCAGCAACTTGGCCAGTCCCTGGGGTCGATGGAAGGCGAAGGTGCGGCGAGAGCGGGGTTCGGGGTCCAGGTTATTGGTGAACTGGGTCTCTTTGCCGGTAGACTCGTAGGAGAAGGGCAGTGGATGCTCCCAGGCGGGCAGTCCATCGGGCAGGCCATGAATGTACTTATCTGATTGAATTTCAACGCCACTTAGAGTGTGCCCGACCTTTTTGGCCTCCACGATACCAACCGCCTTGCCCTGCAAATAGAGCAAGTAGTCGGCGTAACCATGACCGGATTTCAGGGGAAACTCGCGAATGGCGCACGGCAGGGATATGTCCTGCTCGCCATAATCACAGACATACCAGCCCGCCGCCTCCAGCAACTGGTCAATTTCTAGTCTGGCTATGTCTTCTGGTCGGGCTGGACTCATGGCCACCTGCCTATACATATCCGGAAATAGTACCTCCAGGGCAAAGTTAAAGCGGCCTATTCACCAAGACTTTACCAAGGACAGGCACAATTTAGCTTCATATCGTGAAGCCCGCAACTAAACGAAAGTACGATGCTGCAGTGGCAACCTGCCCTGGTGAGGCCTTCAGACACCGGGTTGACTGATATCATTTTCTGAAGTTGCCATGCCCTGCTACGATCAGGCCTAATTCAGTCTTTAAAAAGGCTTTCCCGTGCGCACTGAAACTATCACCTACCTCAAAGAAAATGCCAACAACCTGACTCTCGATAATGACCTGGTGATTACCAAGAATGGCAAAGCGGCATTTGTGATTCAAAGCGTGGAAGACTATGAGCATTTGAGAGAATCCATCGCGCTGCTAAAGCTGTTGAAACTTTCTGAAAAATCAAATTGAGTTGCTTGCGATAATGGACTCCAGACAGAGCATTCAGAAGCTATTGTTTGAAATCATGCTATTGGTATAAGCACATTTGGCCGAATGATATCCAAAGGGCACGATGATTCGGCCCAACGGTAGCAGACTGGGGTCAGCGTCCAGACTCTGACCCCTCATCGCCGACGGTGCTGATCTTATGCCAAACCAGCACCCGGTTATTGGCCGGCATAGCGTGGTCGGCATGCAACCGATAGCCAGCCTGCCCCGCCAATCTGTCCACCTGCTCAAAATCGCGAATCGCGCTGTCGGGGCTCTGCTGCGCCAACCACTCATCAAAACGCGCATTGCTGTCACTGGTGTAGTTGCCGGCGTAGTTGAATGGGCCATAGACGCACAGCCGATTGCCAGCCGGGGCGTGCTTGCCCAGGTACTCAAACAGGCACCGAACCGCAGACCAGGCCATGATATGCAGGCTGTTGGCGGTAAAAATTGCCGCTGGAATTGCCACCCCCCAGTCATTGCTGCGCACATCTACCACCAGCGGCGGTAATAGATTGTCTGATGGGTAATCCTCTCGCCAGCTTTCGATAGCGGCTATATTCTCCGCTACATCGGTCGCCTGCCAGCGCAACCGGGGTAGCTGCTGAGCAAAATAGCGTGCGTGCTGGCCAGTGCCACTGCCCAGCTCCAACAGGTGATCAATACCACCGAGTTCCACGCGCAATACCTGCAGGATGGGTTCCTTGTTGTTCTCACAGGCCTGGGAAAAAGGCCGCTGCGTCTTCATGCCGCTTGATCGCGGGTAAATACCCAGTCCCTGGCGGTAGATTCAGCCTTGTTATAGCGATAGCCGCCGCCGCGAAACTTCTTGATCCCCGCCACATCATCCAGACGCTGATCGATAATGTAACGCGCCATCTGGCCGCGGGCCTGCTTGGCAAAAAAACTGATTACCCGGTACTTGCTACTCTTCAGATCCTTGAATACCGGGGTAACAACTTCAGCGTGTAAGGCCTTGGCTTGCACTGCCCTGAAATACTCATTGGATGCCAGATTAAGCAACAGCTGAGACTTGAGCGCCTTTAGCTGACCATTGAGGCTGTCGGTAATATCAGACCCCCAAAACTCGTAGAGGTTTTTGCCGCCCCGGTTGGCAAACCTGAGGCCCATTTCCAGTCGGTACGGCTGCATCAAGTCCAGCGGTCGCAACAAGCCATACAAGCCCGACAGAATGCGCAGGTGTTTCTGCGCAAAATTGAAATCCGCCGCGCCCATGCTGTCTGCATCCAGGCCGGTGTAGACATCTCCCTTGAATGCCAGCAGTGCCTGCTTGGCGTTGCCGGCATCAAAGGGCAGGCCCCAGTTCATAAACCGCTGGTGATTCAGCGCTGCCAGTTTGTCGCTGATACGCATCAGCGCACCGACTTGGTCGGGGCTGAGTTTGCGGGCATCAGCTACCAACTGTGCGGAGCGGTCCAGAAAAGCCGGCTGGGTCGACTTCTTTACGGTTGGCGGCGTTTCAAAGTCCAGCGTCTTGGCCGGAGATATGACAATCAACATAGTTTTTCCTTTTTCCCTGTTTGGCGCTGCGGCTCCTGACTTGGAGATGCGCTGCGGCGACCGCTATACTGCGGCCAATCATACTCGGGGTTACAACAATCAAAAAGCACCCATGAAGGCGCTACACGCAACCGTAAGAATTATTGACCAGTTTACCGAAAAGAGCGGCAGCCTGCTCGCCTGGTTGTGCCTCGCTCTGGCGCTGCTCTCCTGCCTGGTGGTGTTGTTACGCTACGGCTTTGGGTTTGGCTCTGTCGCCATGCAAGAGGGGGTGAGCTACCTGCACGCCGGCATCTTCATGCTGGGCGCAGCCTTTACCCTCAAGCGCGGCGGGCATGTGCGGGTAGACATCTTCTACCGGCGCCTCAGTCGCCGTGGCTGTGCCTGGGTCAACAGCATAGGTAGCATCGTTTTCCTGCTGCCCTTCTGTATCTTCCTGATTGCCATAAGCTGGCGGTTTGTTAGCGAGTCCTGGGCTATTGGCGAAGGCTCCCCCGACCCCGGCGGCATTCACGGTGTATTCCTGCTCAAGTCGCTGATACCACTGCTGGGCGTCAACCTGCTATTGCAGGGGCTTGCCGAGCTGCTGCGCAATGCCCTGTTTCTGATCGAGAACGGCCGCTGATGGAGGCGGACAACTACACGTCCCTGTATATGTTTGCCTGTGTCTGCCTGGCCTTGATGGTGGGTTACCCGGTGGCCTATACACTGGCAGGAACCGCGCTGATTTTCGCCGGCGGCGGTATTTTGCTGGGAAATTTTGACCCCTCCTTCCTGGCCGCACTGCCGGCCCGCCTGTTTGGCTCTGTCAGCAACATTACCCTGATCGCGGTGCCGCTGTTCGTAATGATGGGGATAGTGCTGGAAAAATCCCGCATCGCCGAAGAGTTACTGGATAACATGGCGCGGGTTTTTGCGGGCTTGCGAGGTGGACTGGGTATTTCGGTGGTGGTAGTAGGCGCCATGCTGGCGGCCAGCACAGGTATTGTCGGCGCCACGGTTGTCACCATGGGGTTGTTATCGCTGCCCAGTATGCTCAAGCGCGGCTACCATCCGGCGCTGGCCACGGGCACTATCTGTGCTACCGGCACACTGGGACAGATTATCCCGCCATCGATTGCGCTGGTGCTGCTGGGAGATATTCTCTCCAGCGCCTACCAGCACGCGCAATTGAGTATGAACATATTCAATCCTAAAACCGTATCGGTGGGTGACCTGTTCATGGGTGCCCTGTTCCCCGGGCTGCTGCTGGTGGCCTTATACAGCGCCTACATTTTCTTCTACGCCACGGTCCGACCCGCCCACGCCCCACCTGTCAACGATGGTGAAAAGGTTGACAGCAAAGCCCTGCTGCAAGGCCTGGCACCGCCGCTGGCACTTATCGCCGCCGTGTTGGGGTCAATCCTGAGCGGCGCAGCGACACCCACTGAAGCGGCCGGGGTGGGTGCTTGTGGGGCTCTGTTACTGGCCATAAGCAAAGGCCAGATGAACTGGCAAAAACTGCACGAAGTTGTCATCAACACCATGGAAGTCACCTGCATGGTGTTTATGATTTTGATTGGGGCGGCGCTGTTTTCGCTGGTATTTCGCGGTTTTGGCGGTGAAGAGCTTATCCGGCATTACTTTGAAGACATGCCCGGCGGTGTACTGGGCGCGACCCTGGTAGTCATGGCAGTAATTTTTCTACTCGGGTTCATTCTCGACTTTATAGAAATCACCTTTGTCGTGGTGCCCATTGTCGGCCCCATTCTGCTAACCCTGGGGGTAGACCCGGTCTGGCTGGGTATCATGATTGCCATTAACCTGCAGACCTCGTTTCTGACGCCGCCCTTCGGCTTCGCCCTGTTCTACCTGCGTGGAGTCGCTCCACCGGAGGTGCCCACCAGCGCTATCTACCGGGGCGTAATTCCCTTTATAATCATTCAGTTGCTGGTGCTGGGCCTGTTACTTGCCTGGCCCGAGCTGGCAACCTGGCTGCCCCGGCAACTCAAGTCCTAAACAAGCAGGTTCGGCATGAACGATATCGACAGCATCCCACTCCCGCAGGGTGACCTGGCACTACAAACTGTCGCCATGCCCAAAGATACCAATGCCAGCGGCGATATATTTGGCGGCTGGTTGTTATCGCAAATGGATATTGCCGGTGGCATCGCTGCCGCCGACGTTGCCGCTGGCCGCGTAGCCACGGTGGCCATTGATGGCATGGCATTTCTGACGCCCGTGCATGTAGGCGCCGTGGTGACCTGCTATACCGATGTGTTGGAAGTCGGCCGCACCTCGATTCGCATCATGGTGGAGGTGTGGATTAACTCCAGGCACGACGGCGATCCCATCAAGGTTACCGAGGGTGAATTTGTGTTTGTTGCCATCGATGAGAATGGTCGCACCCGAGCTGTACCCAGAGGCTAGCACCAGGTACATTCTGCCCTGGACATCGAAGTCACCTGGCCGTCGAAGTACTCGGTTACCTAGTCAGTAGAGGCTGCCAGATCGCGGGCATTGATATAGGCCTGCTCCGAAATATGGTGGTACTGGGTAACGTTATCCAGAAAATCACGAAACGACGCATGCACCCGCTGCGCCAGGGGGTCGTCGGCGACCAACTCGGTAATGGCCGCGTCGGTAGCCTTGTGTAATTCAATGATGACATCGTCGGGCAGCTTGCGCAGTTCAACCCCGTGGTTATTGACCAGATCCTGCAGAGCCCGGTTATTCCTGGCCGTGTACTCGTCCAGCATGTCCTGGTTCACGGTGCGCGCGGCGCTCTTCACAATGGCCAACAGGTCTGCCGGCAAACTCTCCAGTGCATCCCTGTTAACTATGAACTCCAACATAGAGCCGGTTTCATGCCAGCCAGGGTAATAGTAATACCTGGCCACCTCGTGCAAGCCCAGGGCGAGGTCGTTATATGGCCCCACCCATTCGGTGGCATCAATCACCCCCGTTTGCATGGAAGTGTATAACTCGCCACCGGGCAAGGTTACCGCCGTTCCACCGGCCCTTGACAGCACATCTCCACCCAGGCCCGGTATGCGCATTTTCAAACCCTTGAGGTCGGCGACAGAATTGATCTCCCTGTTAAACCAACCGGCCATCTGCACCCCCGTGTTACCACCGGCCAGGGGTACCAGATTGAAAGGTGCATACACTTCCCGCCACAGCTCCATGCCGCCGCCGTAATGAATCCAGCCGTTGATCTCCTGCGCAGTCAGGCCGAAAGGCACTGAGGTAAAGAATACCGCTGCCGGCATTTTTCCGGTCCAGTAATAGGAGGCGCCGTGCCCCATTTCAACCACGCTCTGTGATACCGCATCAAACACACCCAGCGCCGGCACCATTTCGCCGGCGCCATAGACATGTACCCGCAAGCGCCCGTCGCTCATCTCGTTCACCAGGTGGGCAAAGTTTTCCGGACCCAGCCCCAGCCCCGGGTAATTCTTGGGCCAGGTGGTTACCAGCTTCCATTCAAAGAGCGGCTGTGCGCTATCGCCGGCCTTGCTCACCACCGCCGAACCGGTGCGACTGTGATCTACCACCCATAAACTGATGACCAACACCAGCGCGGCTAACAGCGCCAGGATAATAGCGGGCGAGTAGCGGCTTTCGAATGAACTCTGGCTCATTGTTATTGTTTTCTGGCAAGGCAGGCAAGTTTACATGGTTTGCAGCTTGGCGTACTGCACCACCAACCACTTGCTGCCTTCCGTATCAAAGTTGACCTCGACCCGGGCATTGGCCCCACGGCCTTCGAAATTGAGCACGATGCCCGCGCCGAAGACCTGGTGATTAACCCGCTGCCCCAGGCTGAGATCCGTGTCCGGGACATCAGTTTGCATGGCCAGGCTGGCTGGCCGCATGACCGTGGTGTGCAGCCTGACTTCCTGCATGAGCCGGGCGGGAATTTCCCGTATAAAGCGCGAGGGGGCGTTAAAATTTTCATTGCCGTACAGGCGGCGCGTCTCTGCATAGCAGATTACCAGGCGCTGCATGGCCCGGGTGATACCCACATAACAGAGCCGGCGCTCCTCTTCCAGGCGACCGGGTTCTTCCAGCGACAGGCGGTGCGGAAAGAGGTTTTCTTCCATGCCGGCCAGAAACACCAGTGGAAACTCCAGGCCCTTGGCCGAATGCAGTGTCATTAGTTGTACGCTGTCTTCGTGTTCATCGGCCTGGGCGTCACCCGCGTCCAGAGCGGCGTTGTTCAAAAATTCCTGCAGCGGCGAGAGCTCATCATCCTCAGCATCAAACTGTCGCGCGGCGGTAACCAGTTCCTGCAGGTTTTCAATGCGCGCCTGGCCGCGTTCGCCTTTCTCCTTGCTGTGATATTCAATAAGACCGGCACATTCGATAACGTGTCCGGTCAGCTCGTGCAGGCTGAGCTCTACCGTGTCGGCGTACATTTCATCGACAAGTACAGCGAATCCTTCCAGTGCCGCCAGCGCCCGTGCCGGTAACATTTTTTCATCCCTGACAACCGCCAGCGCCTGCCACAGGGACATGTCCCTCTCACGCGCCACATTTCTTACCGCGTCAACCGTTTTACTGCCAATGCCTCGCGGTGGCAGGTTGAGAACGCGTTCGATGGCCGCATCATCGCCACGGCTAATCAGCAGGCGCATGTAGGCCAGCGCATTCTTGATTTCAAGACGCTCATAAAATCGCTGACCGCCGTAAATCCGATAGGGCATACCCTGGCGAATCAGTGCTTCTTCCAATACCCGCGATTGCGCATTGGAGCGATATAAAATGGCCGAGCTGCTGCGATGATTGCCCGCTCCCACCCAGTCGTCCACCTGCTCGACAATAAAGCGCGCTTCATCCTGCTCGTTGAAGCCCGCATACAAGGTGATCGGTTCTCCCTCCTCTCCCGCTGTCCACAACTCCTTGCCCAGGCGGTTAAAGTTATGGGCAATTAGCGCGTTGGCGGCCTGCAATATAGTCCCGGTAGAGCGGTAGTTCTGCTCCAGTCGAATGGTTCGCACTGGCGAAAAATCATCGCTGAAGCGTTGAATATTCTCGATTTTGGCGCCGCGCCAACCATAGATAGACTGGTCGTCGTCACCCACCGCAACCATGGGTACGGTGTTGCCCGCCAGCACCCGCAGCCAGGCATACTGGATAGTATTCGTGTCCTGGAATTCGTCCACCAGAATGTGACAAAAGCGACCCTGGTAGTGCCGCAGCAGGTCGGGGTTTTTTAACCACAGCTCATGGGCGCGCAACAAAAGCTCGGCAAAATCTACCAGGCCGCCGCGCTCACAGGCCTGTTCGTAGGCCTGGTAGACACGCTGCATGGTACAGGCAAAGAGATCTGATCGGGGGGCCTCGATATGGGCCGAGCGCAACCCCTCGTCCTTCTGGCCGTTGATATACCACTGGGCCTGGCGCAGCGGCCAGCGACCCTCATCCAGTTCCAGCTCACGGCAGATTCGCTTGACCAGCCGCAGTTGGTCATCAGAATCCAGTATTTGAAAGTTCTGTGGCAGCCCCGCCTCCTGCCAGTGAGTTTTCAACAGGCGGTGTGCAAGCCCGTGGAAAGTACCCACCCACATGCCCTGGGGGCATATATCCAGCATGGTTTCAATGCGCCGGCGCATTTCCCGGGCGGCCTTGTTGGTAAAGGTAACTGCCAGGATGGCCCAGGGAGACAGCCCTTCTGTCTGAACCAGCCAGGCAATGCGGTGTGCCAGCACGCGCGTCTTACCGCTGCCTGCTCCGGCGAGCACCAACATATTCTGGTTTTCAGACGTTACTGCATCTCGCTGGGCGTTATTGAGGGGTGCTAGAATTCGAGTGACGTCCATGGCGCTATTCTAGCGAAATCAGGGCCGTCCCCGCATCAGCTTTCGCAGTTGATTAGTCTTTACTGAGGTGTGCAAGCTCGGCGGCGTGCTGTTCCCAGTTCTGGCCGTCAAAGGGTTGCAGTTCTACCCGCGGGGGTGTTTTCCCCAGGCAGCGCAGATTGATGCTAAACCCATCCGGGTTTGAGCGGGGTGTATAAAAGGGTTTGACCCCACAGTGTTTGCAGAAGGTATGCCTGGCGATGCCGGAATTAAACCGGTAGGTGCCTATATCTTCAGCTCCGCTGATCAAGTGGAACTTGCCAGCCGGTGTTATCACGTGTTGAAAGCCCACCATATTACACATGGAACAATTACACTCCTGCACCACAATGTGATCCTCTAATTCCACTTCAAACCTTACTGCGCCACAATGGCAACTACCCGGATATCGTTGCATGCTTGCTCCCCTTACTGTGCTATCTCGGCTAAGACAAAGTTCATGTGATTAAGCAACATCCTTTCTGTACTTTCGGCTACCCCTCGACCGCGTGTTCCTCGCTGAAGGTGACATAGCGTTTGTCCGCTGTCTGCCAGTCTTCCGCAATCCATCAAAATCACATTCAGGGATAACCGGGTGGCTCAGCTCTTCAAGCCACCATGAAATTACAGAAAGAATGATGCACTACCATGGTAAATTGATGCAGGGCTTGGGGCAATCCTGATGGCATTGATTAATCGGCGCCGCCGGGAGTAAATCAAGAGTTTATTGGATTCACGATAAAAATTATTTGTCGAAACGGCGATTAAACTGCCATGAAATACCGGTGGTGAAGAGTGAGTCGCCGGCAGACCATCCTTGGTAAAGGCACGTCCCTGTGCCCTTGTGCCATCCCCTGGCAGTAAGCGCCGCGCACTACCGGCGACAACACCCTCTGCGTAGGCTTGCAATATCCTTGCCAGTTTTGAGACAGGAAAAATCAACAACTTGGCGAAAAAAATCGCCTGGATGGCCATTGTGGACGTGTCTGATACATGTCACGGACATGTCCATACCCGTTCCGCTGTTTGTGCTAGTCTTTGCAATAATCCCGGTAAAGGAGGGCATCGCCATGGAAGGCGAAACGGCTGTCACCAGGCGCTGGAGTGGGGAATTCACAGATGCGGTGTGCGAGGGCGACTATCGCGCCCAGCAGATGCTGGCAGAAGTGCGCCAGATTCGCCTGACCTGGGTGATAGCCCTGTGTTTTTTTCTGGTCTATGGGCCAGTTGATTACTGGCTGTTTGGGCAACAGTTTGCAGCACAATTGCTGGTGCCACGGGCGGCAATATTGACAGTGGGGGCGCTGGCGGTTTTAGCCACCTTGACACCGGTGGGTCGAGCGCACCGCGATGTCATCGGCTTTGTGGCATTGTCCCTGGTTGCCGTGTCCTATGCACAGCTACTCGATCAACGCGATTCAGGTTTGGGCTCGCCGGGGGCGCTGTTGCTGCTGGTGGTGGGTATCTACATGTTCTCGCCGGGGCGATACTGGATGGTATGCAGCAACGGTATCCTTTGCAGTACGGTGTCAGCCCTGGCTCTGCTGAACGGTCTCAGCGTGGAAAACTGGTTGCAGTTCAGCTACCTGATTCCCGCCAATATCATAGCGGCCCTGGCGCTGGGTCAGCTCAACCGCTTGCGGCGCTTGAGTTTTCTGACAAGCGAGCTGTTGCGTGAGGAAGTGTTGGCGCGACAGCAAGCTCAGCAAGCGCTGGCGCTGATGCACGAGCGTACTTGCAATCTGCTACACAATGCCCTGCCAGAAGCTATTGCCCGTCAGCTACAGGATGATCCGAGCCGCCTGCCGGCGCGGGAACACGCCGTGGCGACCGTGCTGTTTGCAGACCTGGTGGGCTTTTCGACGCTGGCGCGACAACTTTCGCCAGGTCATCTGCTGGATCTGCTGAACAGCCTGTTTAGCTGCTTTGATGGCCTGGCACTCGAGTTTGGGCTAGAGAAAATCAAGACAGTGGGTGATGCCTACATAGCCGTGGCAGGTGTTAGCCAGCCACTGGATCAACAACAGCAGCGAGCGGCTGGTATGGCCCTCGCGCTGGTGGATGGCTGCAATGCTGCTGCCAGGGAATGGGGTTTGGCACTGCGGCTGCGTATCGGTATTCACAGCGGGCCATTGGTTGCCGGCGTTATTGGCCGTCAGCGCCTGGCCTATGACATTTGGGGAGAAACGGTAAATATAGCCAGCCGTTTGCAAACCGCAGCGGCCCCCGGTCGCATACTGGTGTCCCGAGCCGTGCGACAGGCCTGCACAGGGCAATTCCTGTTTGGCCGATATCGTAGTTTGGAACTGCGCGGCTGTGGCCGTATCAGGGCAAGCACCCTGTACTCAAGGCTATCAGCCCCGTAGCTGCGTGCACAGCAATCTGCATATTGCCCGCGCGGACAACTCATTACCGGCCACGGTAATGTCGGCGTGGCGCCGGTATAGCGGTATACGCTCTTGAAATACCGAGGCGAAGTTCTGGCCGGGTGCACGAGCGATGCCGCGAGTATCTTCGTTGTCGACCCGCTCCAGCAAGATGGGCAGCGGCACGTCCACAAAAATTACCGGTCCTGCGGCGCGCAAACGCTGCATGCCGGCGTCGCTGTAAACCGCACTGCCGCCGGTGGCGATAAGGGTATGTGCCAGTGGAATATCCAACAGTACCTCTTCTTCATACTGCCGCAACTGCAGGTGGCCATGCCTATCCAGCAGATCCTGCAAGCTGGTGTCGTGGCGCACCTGGACGATCAGGTCAGAGTCGACAAAACTCAATCCCAACTCCTTGGCCAACAACACGCCAATGGTGCTCTTGCCGGCGCCGGGCATGCCAATCAGGCTAATAGTGCTATGTTTCATGGCGGCATTGTAGCATTCGATATATCTGTAGCATTTGAACTATCCGACATGGCGCGTGGGCAGAGTTGCCCCAGCTTGCTAGAGTGTCGCATCACCAATTGTGGAGGCGGAGCTATGCTGAAAACACCACTGGACAGTTTACATCGGGAGTTGGGCGCACGAATGGTGCCGTTTGCCGGCTATGACATGCCGGTGCAATATCCCGCTGGAATTTTGAAGGAACATATCCAGACGCGCACCGCAGCGGGTCTGTTTGATGTCTCTCATATGGGCCAGGTAGTTGTGCGGGGCGCGGGTGCTGCGCAGGCCCTTGAAGCGATAGTGCCGGTTGATGCGCAGGGTCTGGCCATCAACGGGCAGACCTACGCGCTGTTTACTGATGACAACGGTGGCGTACTCGACGACCTGATTATTACACGCTGGGGTGAAGAGGAGTTCTTGCTGGTGGTGAACGCCGCCTGTAAGGAACAGGATATTGCCCATTTGCGGGCCAATCTCGGCGATCTGGAAATCGATGTGATGGAAGACAAGGCCCTGTTGGCGTTACAGGGGCCGGCTGCCCGCACAGTGATGAGTGAGTTGGTGCCGGCGGCGGCCAGGCTCACTTTTATGAATGGAGTTTTCTGCCTGCTGGAAGCTGCGGAGGTCTATATCACCTGTTCCGGCTACACCGGTGAAGATGGTTTTGAAATTTCCATGCCGGCAGAGATAGCTGAGCAGGTCGCGCGGGTATTGCTGGCCCACGCAGCAGTACAACCAATCGGTTTGGGTGCCAGGGACTCGCTGCGCCTTGAAGCAGGCCTGTGTTTGTACGGACATGAGTTGAACAGGGAAACCACCCCGGTGGCAGCCGGCTTGATGTGGTCAATTGGTAAGGCGCGTCGTTTCGATGGCGACCGAGCAGGTGGTTTTCCCGGTGCAGAGGAAATTTTCCGTCAACAGGCCGAGGGCGTACCCAGGCGCCGGGTTGGATTGCAGGTGCAAGGCAAGCGGCCGGTCAGGGATGGGCAAGTGGTGGTAGACGCAGATGGAAACGAGGTGGGAGTGGTGACCTCGGCCTGCTTTGCTGCAACTCTGGGTTCACCAGTGGCTATGGCCTACGTGGACAGCGCCTGCAAGGAATTGGGTACCGGTCTCAATGTCGAGGTGCGCGGCAAGTTAATCCCGGTCACTGTCGTGCGGATGCCTTTTGTTGCGCAGAACTATTATCGGGGTTGAGGCTCAGATCCACGACGGCCGGCAGCAAGCGCCGGCGCCGTTTTTTGCCAATATCGGCCAGTGCCCGCAGATTTGCCGCCGGCAGCGTGCCCTTGTTTGCATCCTCCCGGCCGTAGGCTGATTGCAATAGCTGTTCGATATTGCGGGCTAATTGGGGGCTGTTGCGGGCGGTTTCGCGCAGGCTGTGCCAGTCTGGTTTAGCCTGGCCAGTATTGAGCCAACTGTACAGCAGTGTTGCGGCAAGCCTGGCATCGCCTTTTTTTAGTGCCCGGTTGGCGGCCGTGAGGATTTGGCGGGCCGGCACAGAAACGGCACGCCTGCTCCTCAGCCTGAGCAGGATCGCCAGGGCGATTACCGCCGCCGCCAAAAAAATCCAGCGTAGCTCTACATTGAAATCAATGAATTCCGGCGCTGCAGCAGGCCTGTCGCCGGCGGGCGTGCCCGCATCTATTGTCACCGCTGCCAGCCGGTTGACTCTAAGCTTGTCGGCACTGCTGTCCCACCAATAGAAGGTTTGTTCCGGCAACCGGTACTGGCCCGATTGTTCCACCACATAGGTAACGCGGTCGGTGCGCTCGGCAATCGCCTCGCCACGATTGCTCTTGTCTTGCAGCACGGGATTGTCCGGGTAAACTGCCAGGCCAGCGGCTGAGCCGACCAGCGGTGTGGGTAACATCATTGAAGTGACCTGTGATGCGCTGCTGCGGATAGTGCGAGTGAATGCATCGCCGGGTTGCAGTCCGGTCAGGTCCCGATCAAATTCCCGGCTAAGCCTGAATTGCGGTGTCGCCAGCCAGGCTTCCACGCCTGCCAACTGTGCAGGCACGCCGGCGACAAATTCCAGCGCTTCGGTTTGCAGGCTACCTCGCACAACGCCTGCTCTGGCATCGTTCACAGCCAGCTCCAGTCTCAGTGAGGGTATCCGGAAGGCGGCTGCCTGTTGCGGGTAGAGCTCCAGGGCCCATTGCTGAACTACCCAGGTGCGCCCCTGTTCCTGCCGGCTCAGGTTGGTCGCAAACCGGTCCCTCTGCAGTACCACCAGGTGGGCAATTTCGGGATGCTGGATACGGGTGCCGCCGGCAAACCAGCGGCGCGTCGACACCTCAACGATTAGTTTGACCTCTTCACCAACGACAATCTCCTGCGCCGGCTGCAGCCAACTGCGCAAGCGCAGCTGATCTTCCTGCATGAGTTCCTGCAGGGTGGTAGCGCCGCTCAGCGCGCTCAGCAGGCCCATGCACGGCACCAGTAGCCATTCAGGCTTCACGGTTGTTGCTGCTCCAGTTGCATACTGAACTTCACCGCCAGAAAATGCGATGGATCGCGTTGTACGCTGCGCATCCACATGTCATTGATCTTTTCATCTGCCATTATTTGCTCGGCATCAAACTGCACCGGTTCTGCCTGTTGCACAATATCCCGCTGCGCACCGTCGGCGCGTTGTGGGTCATCTTCGCCCAGCTCTATGGAGGAATTACTGCCACCTTCATCGGCCTGTGACTCGCTCATCAGGTTGACGGCATCAATGAGGTCCTGCACAATTTGGCGGTTGCCGGCTGCCGCCCGATGGCCGGGGTTATGCGCCAACAGCTCCTCGTACAGGCGTACCGCCAATACGTAGTTCTGCTGGTGAGCCAGGGCATTGGCGCGATTGAAACGGGCATTTTCGCTGTCGACACGGGAAAAGTACTCGGCGGAGAGTTTGAATTCTTCCGCGTAGTAGTAGGCAGCGGCTTGCCACATCGGGCTTTCAAAACGGCGGGCAGCTTCCCGGTAGTCGCCCTGGTCCAGTAGCAGGCGCCCCTGCTGATCGGGGGTCAACCACAGGTTGGCAAACCAATTGTCACTGGCCTGGGCGTGCTGGGGATGTAACAGGGACAGGATGAGCAGCGGGGCAAGGCACCAGTGCAGGGTCCAGCCCTTGCGAAACCACAGTGAAAAAATGAGTAAACAGGGGAAAACCAGCCAGTAGCCGCCGTCCAGCCAGGGCACGGCCTCGTCATCGGTTACTACATAGTGGGCATTTATACGCCGCTGTAGCTTGCCAACGTCCCGCTTGTCGATGCTGAGCCTGAGGTAATAACCATCTGCTGCTGCGGCCAAATTTTGTAGCGCTTTTTCCTCCAGTGGCGCGGACCCTTCACTGGCCTGGGCGGGGTCCAATCCCATGCCCCACACCAGCAATTGGTGTGGGCGCTCATTGAAATAGTTCCCAAAGACTACGTCGGTGGCGCTGGACACACCGTCGCTAACCAGCAGCACCGTGGTGGGGATTGGCTGATCCCCGACAATGTCATCAACCAGCGGCAAGCCGTATTCGGCAAATTTTCCGCTGCGCGGCATAATGCCCGCTTCGATGGCGGCCAGGTATTGCCCAAGAATCTCTATATCATCGGTGAGGTTGAGCACGGTGTGTGCGCTGCCGGCAAAAACCACCAGCGCGGTACGCGAGCCACGGCGCAGCTCCAACAAATCACTGATCTTTTGTTTGGCCCGTGCCAGCCGCGAGGGCTGGACATCCTCGTTGCGCATGGAGGCTGAGGCGTCCAGCAGTATCACCAGTGCCGCCTCGTCACGAGTTAGCGGCGAGGGTTGTTGGCGCCAGCTTGGACCCATCAACACCAGCGTTACCAACAGCATAAATACTATGCCCACTGAGCTCGGATTAAGCCAGTGGTTGCGGAACTGGCGGATGCGCAGCGCCGCCAGTAAATGCGGTGCAATGACCGATTCCCAGGAAGCAGTATCGTCGCGGCCGCGCCACTGCAGCGCCAACAACAGCAGCGTTGGCAGTACCAGCAGCCCCCACCAGGGCCGCAAGAAATGAAAATGCTCCAGCAGTTGGCTACTGAGCATAATGAAGCCTGCTGCGCCGGCGACTCAGCCAGCGCGCACCGGAGTGATAAACGGTGTAATAGAGCATGATCAACAGCAGGGGTATGTGGTGCAAACTCTGGCGCGGGCGAAAGCTGGTGGTTTCATATAGTTCGGGCTCCAGCTCGGCAATTTCGGCATAGGCCCGCGCCAGTTGCGCCGCATCCATGGCCTGAAAATAGGCCCCGCCGGTCAGGTCGGCGACGCGCCGCAAGGTATCTTCATCCAGGGCTTGCTCACCAATGCCGGCGGGATCGCCGATGGCAATGGTATAGATGCGAATATCGTGAAATGCCGCGACCCTGGCGGCTTCCACCGGCGGTACTTTACTGCCTGTGTCATTGCCATCGGTCAGTATGATCAGCACCCGGTTCTCTGTTTCAGATTCTGCAAACAGGTGGATCGCCAGGCCGATAGCATCGCCAAACACGGTGCTTTGGCCGGCCATGCCGATCTCTGTTTCATTGAGCAAGCTACGCCAGGTGGCGTGATCCCAGGTGAATGGTGCCTGCAGATAGGGGGCACTGCCGAATACAATCAAACCCAGCCGATCCAGCGGTCGCTGCTCGGCCAGTTCAGTGAGCACGTGTTTCACCGCTTGCAGCCGGTTGATATTCTTTTGGCCGGGCTGTGAGAAATCCTCAGCCTGCATGGACCCGGACAGGTCCACAGCTACCATGAGATCGCGGGCCGACTTGCTCTGCTCTATTGGCTGGCCTACCCACTCTGGTTTAGCTGCGGCTATCACCAGGCAGAGCCAGGTGAACACCACCAGATATTTTTGCAGCTTGGTTCGGTTGAGTATCACGGCGCCCATTTTTGGGGCCTCTTCAGTTAGCGAGAGCAATTTGCTGAAGAAAGGTACCTTGATGGAGTCACGGTTGTGCCGAAAGGCCGGCAACAGGCGCAGTAGCACGGGGGCCGGCAGCAACAGCAACCAAAGCGGATAGGCCAGCTCAAGCATGACCGGCTCCCCCGGAATGATGTTTGATCCAGAGATGGCTTGTGTCCTGCAGGGTAAGCAGTGCCTGTTCAGTCACCTCTGCCTGCCGCCGATAGACATGCTCGGCCAGCAAATAACGGCTTTCTTTTGAAAATGTGGCCCGCCCGCCAGTTGCATTGAGCCACTCAATCCAGCCCCGTCCCGTTAAGGCCGCAACCTCCTCTCTTGGATAGGCCTGTAGGGCAGTGGCTTTGAGGAGCCGGGATATGGCAGTTAACTGTGCGTCCAGAGATACACATGCCGTAGAAATTTCCTCCAGCTCCCTGATGGCCGCACCACGATAGCGATTGCGCAGCCAGTGCTGAGCGCTGCGCCAGACCTGGCGCAGAGTCACGACCAGCAGCACAACTGCCAGTACCCGCCAGCCAACCGTGGTGGGCAACCAGTTGACCGACTCGGGCGGCAGTATCTCGGCGACACCGCGCACGGCGTAGTTTCCAAATACGTCCGGCAGTGGGGGCAGGGCCATTTTTCAACGCCTGCCCAATTGTGCGCGCAACTGGTCAAAGACCGGGTCCACCGTGTTTATGGGTAAGACCGGCATGCCGTGCTTGCGCAATTCCTGCTGTAACCGGCTCAGCGAAGACTGGAAATGGGCCTCGAAGCGCAGCCCCAAATCCTCTTTGTGCGGGTCCAGTTGCAGTTGGTAGCGGCCGTCCGAAACCACCAGATCGGTGGCTGGTGAAATGTCTTGCTCCAATTGATCGAACACCAGTCCCGCGATCAGGTCATTGTGCTGGGCCAGGCGCTTGACGCTGGCCAGCGCTTTTGCATTCCAGCCATCGAAATCGGAAACAATCACCACCAGCGCGTCGTGAGCGATCATTTTCTCTGCCACTGCCAGAGCGGCGCAGAATTGCTCGGGTCGCGGTTGATGATCCGGGTCTATGCGCAACTGCTGATTCATTTTTACCAACTGGGTTAACAGAGCCATAAGCGCGCGGTGACTGCGGGCCGGTCGAAACTGGGAGATATAGTTATCGTTGAACAGGATCGCCCCAACCCGGTCGCCCTGTTCAATGACTCGCCAGGCGCTCAGCGCCGCCAGCTCCGCCGCAATTACCGACTTCATTTTGTGTTGGCTACCGAAGAACATGGACAGGCGCTGGTCTACTACCAGTACCACCGGGCGGTCCCTCTCCTCGGTATATACCCGCACATGCGGCTTGCCGGTGCGATTAGTGACACGCCAATCCATATTGCGGATGTCATCACCGGGCCGGTAGTGGCGCAGCTCTTCGAAGTCCAGGCCGCGACCACGCAGGCGCGACAGTTTACGACCGCTCAACAAACTGTGAACAGGCTGTCGCGGCAAAAAGGAAAACCCGCGCGCGTCGTGACGCAGTCGCGACACGGCGGCTATATCGGTATAAACCTTGCCTGCAGCGGCCATGGCAGGTCAGGCCACCGCAACCTGCTGTAACACCACGTCGATCACCTGGTCGGCATCAATGTTGTCTGCCAGGGCGTCATAGCTAAGAATCAGGCGGTGGCGAAGTACCGGGTGTGCGGCTGCGCGCACATCATCCGGGTCGGCAAAGTCCCGCCCCTGCAACCAGGCCCGTGCTCGTGCCACCCGGTGTAGACCAATACTGGCTCTGGGGCTACAGCCAATGTGTATCCATCGCCTCAGCTCTGACTCATAGCCGTCCGGTTGGCGTGTCGCCATGACAATATCTACCAGATAGCGCTCAATGCTTGCGCTCATATGAATGCCGTGAATTTCCTCGCGGGCCGCAAAAACATGCTGCTGGGCAATGGTCGTGTCGGCACTGGTAGCGGCAGTTTCTTCACCGTGTACCAGCCGCACAATGCCCAGCTCGGCCTCGGCCTGCGGGTAGTCCAGATTGATTTTCATCAGGAAGCGATCCATCTGGGCTTCGGGAAGTGGGTAGGTGCCCTCCTGTTCTATCGGGTTCTGGGTTGCCAGTACCATAAACAACGGCGGTAGCGGGTAGGTTTTTCCGGCCACGGTGATCTGCCGCTCTTCCATGGCCTCCAGCAGTGCCGATTGCACTTTGGCGGGAGCGCGGTTGATTTCATCGGCCAATACCAGGTTGTTAAAGATAGGCCCTTGCTGAAAGGTGAGTGTGTGGGTGCCATCCACGTCCTGGTACACCTCGGTGCCGGTAACGTCAGAGGGCAGCAGGTCGGGCGTGAATTGAATTCGTCCCAGATCGGCCTGCAGCAGGCTGGCCAGCGATTTGATAGAGCGGGTTTTGGCAGTGCCAGGAAACCCTTCCAGCATCACATTGCCGTTGCACAGCAGTGCCAGGGTGAGCGCTTCCACCACTTGATTTTGGCCGATTACGGATTTTTCCATTTCCGTCATAAGTGTTTTAATTGCGTCCAGCGTTGGGGCGGCCACGATAATCTCCTGTCTCAGCCAGTCCAGTAAACATTAAAGGATGCGTCATTGAAGTCAATTAGTACACGCAGGCTTTTGCCTGCACTTGTTGCGTCAGCATGCTAGCGGCAGTTACCTTACCGCCGATGGTGGTCGTCGTGGTCGCGTGGCGGGCAAAAGCCGTTCACAGGTGGCAGTGGGAATAGGATTGGCAGCCTGTTTTGACTGCAAAAACTCCAGGGCGCGCTCGCTGCCACCGGAGATGAAGTCGGCGATGCGAACCTCGCCAGTGAAAGGGCCGTCCAGTGGGACGGTCAGGCTATGCCAGTGAATAGGAATCACCCGGGTGGGTGACAGAGTCACCGCTGTTGCCTGCCAGTAGCGCTCTCAGTAGGCGTTTGTTTGTGAACCCAGTCCGTCGGTGCCCAGAAAAACCACATCCACCTTCATGTCGGCCAACTGGCCGGCTATAACATTGGCCGTTGCCTCGCAGCCCAGCACCATCGCTCCGGTACACCTGGCCATTGCCGGTGTGACCATGGCGTGACCGTAGCGGGAGTGCAGGGGAAACACAGTTGCCGGCATACGGGAATCTGCTGTGCCGGCTGTAATTCCCAGGCGGGGTCTACCGGTGGAGCCGGGTAACCAAAAAAATAAAGCAGGCTGCCAACGGCAACAATAAGCAGTGCCATCAAGTTGCGTTGCAGGGTTGTAGTCATTTATTCAGCGGCCAGGTGATTGTTTATTACCAGCAGAAAATCGCTGCCATATTTCTCAAGTTTGCGTTCACCAACGCCGCTTAGCTGACTAAATTCAGCCAGTGTTTGCGGCACCAACAGGCACATCTCCTGCAAGGTGCGATCGTGAAAGATAACATAGGGTGGCACGCCTTGCTTATCCGCCCAACGGCGGCGGCAGTCTCGCAATGCCTCCCACAAAGCGACGTCAATGTCAGTCGGCAGTGGGGTTTTGGTCTGCCGCTTACTGGCTTTCTGAGGAATATCGCGGCGCAATTCAATTGACTCTTCGCCGCGCAACAGTGCCCGGCATTGCGGCTCCAGACGCAGGGCGCCGAAGCGTTCCAGGTCGACGTTCAGGTAGCCCTTGGCCACCAGTTGGCGAAATACAGAGCGCCACTGATTGTTGTCCAATTCCTTGCCTACCCCGTAGGTGGGCAGCAGGTGATGGTCACACTGGAAGACTTTGTCTGTCTCGGCGCCGCGCAGCACGTCGATCAGGTGATTTACGCCAAAGCGCTGGCCGGTGCGAAAAGCGGCACTCAAGGCCATGCGCGATGCCTCGGTGCCGTCCCAGGTGTTGGGCGGTTGCAGGCAGGTATCACAATTGCCACAGGGTTCCGGCAGCTCGTCACCAAAGTACCTCAACAGTGCCTGGCGGCGGCAACTGGTTATCTCACACAGGCCCAGCATGGCATTGAGCCGGTGCTGCTCGGCGCGCTTGTGTTCTTCACTGCCATCGGAACCTTTCATCATCTGCCGGAGCTTGATGACATCCTGCAAGCCATAAATCATCCAGGCGTTGGCAGGCTCACCATCGCGGCCGGCCCGCCCGGTTTCCTGGTAATATGATTCCACTGTCTTGGGCATATCCAGGTGTGCGACAAACCTGACATCGGGTTTATCGATGCCCATTCCAAATGCAATAGTCGCCACCACGATCACACCCTCTTCACGCAGAAAACGCGATTGGTGATCAGCCCTGGTCTGTGAATTCAGGCCCGCGTGATAGGGCAGGGCAGTAAAGCCCTGTGCCTGCAGCCAGTATGCGGTCTGCTCAGTTTTCTTGCGTGACAGGCAATAGATAATGCCGGCATCGTGAGGGTGCTCTGCCTTGAGGAAGCGCAGCAGTTGTTGCCGGGCAGTGTGCTTCAGCGCAATGCGATAGCGAATATTGGGTCGGTCAAAACCGGCGATAAACTGCCGTGCTTCACCCAACTGCAGGCGCGCGATGATCTCTTTGCGCGTACGCGCATCAGCGGTGGCCGTTAATGCCATCCGCGGAGTATCTGGAAACAGCTCGTGCAAGATGTCCAGGCGCAGGTAGTCGGCGCGAAAGTCGTGGCCCCACTGCGAGACGCAGTGGGCTTCATCAATGGCGAACAGGGCGATGGGAGCCTGTTGCAGCAGCGACAGGGTTCTTTCCCGGTTGAGGCGCTCCGGCGCGATATAAAGTAAATCCAGTTCGCCCGCCACCAGTTTACGCTCGATTTCCCAGGCGGCTACCGCCTCCAGGGTGGAGTTTAGAAAGGCCGCCCGCAGGCCCAGTTGGCGCAGCGCGCTTACCTGGTCCTGCATAAGTGCAATCAGCGGGGAAATCACCACGCCACAGCCGGGCAAAGCCAGCGCGGGAAGTTGGTAACACAGGGATTTGCCACCGCCGGTGGGCATTAACACCAGGGCATCGCCGCCGTTGACCACAGTCTGGATAATCTCCTGCTGCGGGTCCCTGAAATTGGCGTAGCCGAAGGTGCGCTGCAGGATTTCCTGTATGTTGCTCATGCTCGTGTCTATCTACCCACTTGCTCACCTAAGCGGGTTTTCATACCAGATCAGGCCCAGGCCGCGGGTGGACCACCAGCTCTCCAGATTGCCGTTTTCCTCGGTGGTTATGATATCGAGGTCACCGTCCCGGTCGAGGTCTGCCAGGCGCAAATCATCGTGCTTAATGCCGCGGCGCGAATTCTGCTGCGTGCCGGCGATAGTTTGCAGGCGCAGGCTCTGTGGTGCCAGGCTATCGACCAGATTTAGCAGCGCGAATACACCGTGTCCGTAGCCGCTAATGGACATGACAATATCGGGCAACGGGTTGTTATCAATATTGCCGCAGGCAATGCTCTTGATTGAATAGTCCTCGCGGCTGGGGTGGCGCGGTATGGGATCAGCCGTGGTGATGGACTGTTGTATCCAGTTACCGGTCCACAGCTTGTTCTCATCCACTTCCTTGGCCACCAGGTAGGCGACCGTATCGCCAGGTGCCGCCGTCGCTATGTTGGCACCGACCACCATTCGAAGTACTTCCGGCTGATCAGCCGTGTTACACATGGCCAGGTGGGCGTAAGTAGTAGTGCTGATGATATGTATGGGCCAATCCCGGTCCATGCGCTGTGGGCCAGGATTTTCATACCAGGCAAGGTGGCGCTTGTGATTTAGCAGCAGGTCGTTGCGACCATCGCCGTTGATGTCGAGAATATGTAGTGAATTAGCCCACTCGATATCGGCCACTTCACGGCCGTGCCATGGTTTGGTGTTGCCTGGGCCCGGCTTATCTGGCCCCTGAAACCAGACCAGCCGGGCAGGCATGGAATCTGATTTGGAACCGACGGCGATGTCCAGTGGGCCCTGGCCGTCAATCTGCCCGATAGTGATGCGGGTGAACAAGTACTGCAGTGGAGAATCAATCCAGTTGCCTTGCCAGGACTGCATATCAAATGGCGCATCTTTATTTATCAGCCAGTGAATACCGACTTTCTGACTGCGATTTTCCGTAGCCGTTACTACCGCATCAATGCGCCCGTCTTCGTCAAAATCGGCAAAACGGGCATCTTCAATTTTTTGTACATCCAGGCCGCCGTTTACAACCGTGCGGCCCCAGCGGTTTTTAACGTGCGCGGGGCCGGGATTCTCGTGCAGCAGCACCATGGCGGATTCTTCCCAGCCCGATACCGCGTCGAGATCACCGTCCTTGTCAATATCGTACAAATCGACACCGTCGGCACCCTCCATGGCATCGTCAATGGTATGCAGAGTCCAGTAGTCGGCCTGCACATACTCACCACCACAGCCTGCCAACAGTAGGCCCAGCAGCACCAGCGCGCCGTAGCTGCACACAAATTTCGTCATTGATACCACCCGGCTGGCGCCGGTACGTTATTGCCCAGGGCCAGGGGGGAGGATGTTACCAGATCAGTGAAAGAGGGGATATTCCGACAGTTGGGGTATTTGTCGGGCAACTTCTCGCTCCAGCTTGCCGATGTCCTTCATGCCGGCGCAAAGCTCTTCCCCGGTTTGCTCCAGGGCATGGCCTGCATGTCCCACTTCTTCACCAAAGCGCCGCATATTCTGGCCGAAGGCTTCTATTTTTTTGGCAAAACTGTTGTCGTCTGAGGCAATGGCGCTACCTATTTCGGTCAATACAGCACCCAATGCCGACTTGAATACGCTCTCCAATTCCTCCTCAAGTCCATCTATCACATCGTTGTATTCCGATGCGTAGAGGGTGAAGACGCCGTCCTCGGGCCTCGCTTTGTGTTCAAAACTTTCCCTGGCTTCCCGCAGCGCGCGGGTAGATTTCTCAACGGCGTCACTGTCCTTACCAAAGGCGTCTCCCAGGGCCAGCTGTAAAGAGCTTTCGGCCAAGGTCAGGGCATCGGAGACCATGTGTATCCATCGTGGCGTCAGGGCGGCAATTTCACCGGCATACTGTTCCGCCAGCTTGCGTTGCTTGGCGTTCAGGTCCAGGTCCTCTCCACCGATGCTGAGGAAGCCGTCCTCACGAATCTCATACAGTGCCTTGCCCTGATCAGATACCTGCAGCGCTGCACTGCTAACCCGTATGTCGTAATGAAGCTGGGCATGGCACTGGTCGTAGGCCAAGGTCGTTGTGGGCAGCAATAGGCCAGTCAGCAACAGGGCAAGCTTTTTCATAATATTGTCCGAATGTTTTACAGGTGATATGGTTGAATATAACACTATATCACAAATAATTAAACAGATAGTTAAACAAAAAGTTAGCCGGTTATTAAAATGGTTTTCATCGCCAGGCGCTTTCCTGAATGGAGTCAGATTTTGTGCTCGTCGGTAACCGCCTGCAATGTCGGGGCCGAGCGCTTTTCCCAGTCGAATAGCGGCAGTTTGCTAAAGGCGGATTGGATTGCCTCGGTCCAGGCGCGCCTGATTTCAAGCAGGTAGGGGTCTTCTTCGCCCAGCTTGATGTAGTGGTCGGAGGCAAAAGTATCAGTCTCATAAACCAGTACTTCCACGGGGGCACCCACCGTGGCGTTTGCCTTGATGGTCGAATCCATGGACACCAGCGCGCAACGGGCGGCATCTTCCAGGCCGGTAGTCGGGGTCAGAATTCGATCCAGGATGGGTTTTCCATACTTGCTCTCACCAATTTGCAGGTAGGGAGTCTCCTCAGAGACGGAGATAAAATTACCCGCTGTATAAATTCGGTATATGACCGGTTTGCCGCCTCTGATCTGGCCACCAACGATGAAAGAGGCGGAGGTATCCACCTCTGCATCACCGGTGGACTCGTCGGCCTGCTCCTGTTGCTCTCGACTTGCTTTGGCCACATACCGGGCTACATCAGCCATTTTCTCGCAGTTGGCAAGGCTATCATTCTCTGGTGTTTCCAGGTCGATATCGATCTGGCTGATAACCGCCTGGGTGGTGGCGAGATTGCCGGCGCTCAACAGCACCATCAGACGATCGGAATTGAGATCGTAGATGTGCATCTTGCTGTAAGAGGAAATAAGGTCCGGGCCAGCGTTGGTGCGTGAGTCGGAGCAGAAAATTAAACCGTCTTCAGTAGCAACGGCCACACAATAGGTCATAAATCGGGGCGTCTCGTTTTTCTATATGCGGGAAAATAGCAGATTTTGGGCGGCGAAGGAATCATGAGTCTTTTGCAATATGAAATGATGGAGCGCGTTGGCGATATTAGTCAGTATTTCCCCCGCCGGCGCATTTGTGACCCGGCCCAGATGGACAGCGCCTTGCTGTACCTGGTATCACCGTCCTCAGAGTGCGTGACGGGGACCTGTATAAAAATAGATGATGGCCAGGGAACTTGCCGCTTGCCGGAAGATCTATTGCTTGGCAAAGCACGCTTTAGATGACTATGCTTACGGCATCCACCCACTGGGAAATACTATGAAAAACAGGATGAATATTCTCGCACTGATTCTCGCCGGCACCGTAACAGTTGGCCTGTTCGGCGCTTGCGCCTTTGCTGCCGATTTTGATGCGACCAAAGCGAAACTGAATACGGCCATGCAGTCTGATAGCCGTTCTGAGGCGGACACCAAACGAGACCGCAATCGCAAGCCCATAGAGACGCTGGAGTTTTTTGGCTTGCGCGATGATATGAAGGTCGTGGAGTTAATTCCCGGCGGAGGTTGGTACACCAGGTTATTGGCACCCACGCTGAGTCAAGACGGTAAATTTTATGTCGCCTACGGTGCCGAGCGGGTTTACGCCGAGCTAAAGGGTCAGCCCGGTTTCGAGAAGATGAAAATGCTTGCTGAGGATGCCAGGCTCAGACGACCAGAGGGCGCTCGTTTTTACGCCGCCGGCAACACAGACCTGGGTGTGAAGAACGTGGATATTGTTTTCACCTTCCGCAACTACCATAACTTTGATATGGATTCCCGTGCGTCTATTAACCAGTCAGTATTCAAAGCCCTGAAACGCGGCGGGGTTTACGCGGTAGTAGACCACACCCGCCGGCATATGCAGACGCTGGATAATGAGAACGGCCGCCGCGTGGATCCCGTGCAGGCCATTAAGGAAATCGAAGCCGCCGGCTTTGAATTCGTCGATTATTCAGATCTGCACTATCGCCCTGACGATGAACTGCGCTACGAAGTGGGCCGCAAAACGGTCACCGGCAACACCGACCGCTGGACCTTGATGTTCCGCAAGCCTTAAACCCACGGCTCCGCCCCCCGCTCCAGTACCTGTGGAAAAGTCGGTGTGGTATTTTTACCCTCTTTGAGATGGGCGCGGTTTTGCTCCCGCGCATGGAAACATCGACATCAAAATGGTTATAATTTCGACCAGTCACGCTGGAGCGGCTGAGTTCGGCCCAGCCAACAGGAATCAAGCCCAATCAGGGGTTGCCAACAGGAGCAGCAATTGTTCGAGCAAACTTTCAGAAACATCGACGACATCCTCTGGAAGGAGGCCGGATGCACCACCGAACTGGATTACATTGAGCAGACCTCGTGGATGCTATTTCTTAAGTATGTCGACGACTTTGAGCAGGAACGGGCAATAGAGACGAAGCTGGTCGGCCGCTCTGGTGAGAATTTGATCGACGAACCACACCGCTGGGCAAGTTGGGCGGCGCCAAAGAAGGCGGACGGTTCTTTTGATCACGATCGCGCGTTAACCGGCGATGACCTGATTGCCTTCGTCAACACCGATCTGTTTCCCTATCTGCAAGGGTTCAAGTTGCGGGCATCCGCGCCGGACACCTTTGAATACAAGATCGGCGAAATATTCGGCGAAGTCAAAAACAAATTTCAGAGCGGCTACTCGCTGCGCGATGTCCTTGAACAGATGGATGGGCTCCGCTTCAACGCGCAAAAGGAAAAACACGAACTCAGCCATCTATACGAAGCCAAGATCAAAAACATGGGCAACGCCGGGCGCAACGGCGGCGAGTATTACACGCCGCGCCCGCTCATCCGCGCCATGGTTCAGGTTACCGACCCCAGTCTCGGCGAGACCATTTATGACGGCGCCTGCGGTTCGGCCGGCTTCCTCTGTGAGGCATACGATTATCTGCGACATGGTAAGGAAAAAATCACCACCAGCCAACTCAAAAAACTGCAAGGGAAAACCTTCTACGGCAAGGAAAAGAAATCCCTCGCCTACATCATCGGCATCATGAATATGATCCTGCACGGCATTGAAGCGCCGAACATCATCCACACCAACACCCTTGCCGAGAACCTCGCCGACATTCAAGAGCGCGACCGCTTTGACATCATCCTCGCCAATCCACCATTCGGCGGCAAGGAGCGCAAGGAAGTCCAGCAAAACTTCCCCATCCAGACCGGCGAGACCGCCTTCCTGTTTCTGCAACACTTTATAAAACATCTCAAAGCGGGCGGACGCGCCGCCGTGGTAATCAAAAATACATTTCTGTCCAACTCGGATAACGCATCAAAAGCCCTGCGCAAAGAATTGCTGGAGAATTGCCAACTGCACACCGTGCTTGATTGCCCCGGCGGCACCTTTCAGGGCGCGGGCGTAAAAACCGTGGTACTGTTTTTTGAAAAGGGCGCACCGACACGAAAAATCTGGTATTACCAACTGGACCCGGGACGCAACCTCGGCAAAACCAATCCATTGAATGATGACGATTTGAAAGAATTCGTACAGAAGCAAAAAGACTTTGCTGATACCACGCAATCCTGGAGCATCCATGCGAGTGATATAGACCCGGAAACTTTTGACCTGTCGGTCAGAAATCCGCATACGCCGGAAGAAGCACCGTTGCGACACCCGCAGGAGATTTTAGAGGAGATGATACAACTGGATAAAGAAACAGATAAAACCATGAGAAAGATAGCGGCGCTAATGAATGGTTAGCGTTGTGGTATCGCAATTACACCTACTCAACCAATGGGGGAAAGTAAAATGATCGTAAAAGAATTAATTCAACTGCTGCAAGACCATGACCCTGATAAAAAAGTAATCGTACGCGGATATGAAGGTGGTTATAACGAAGTGTTGGATATTGTTCAGATGGATATTGTTCCTCACCCGCAACAACAGGTGAGTTATGTCGGCGAATACGAAAATACACGCTATGAAGATCCGCCTGGTGCTGTTACGGCGGCGATAGAGTTACGCGGCGAGAACAGGAAAAGTGAAGACTGATCCCGGCGACGCAAAGTGGGAGCAGGTCGCGCTTGGTGATGTGTGCGAGTTTCGCAGAGGGCTTACTTACAAAAAGAGTGACGAAGTTCCTTTTTCTAAAAATGCAATTTTGCGTGCCAATAACATCACGGTAGAAACCGGGGAGATTAACTTCGACGAAATACGCTTCATTAATGACGAGATAGACATTCCGCCGTCAAAGAAAATAATTCCCGGCTGCTTATTGGTCTGCACCGCCAGTGGGAGCAAAAAACATCTTGGCAAGATTGGCATGGTTGATACGGATTCTAACTATGCTTTCGGCGGTTTCATGGGAATCCTTGTTCCTGTCGAGCGCGTATTGCCTAAATACTTGTTTTATGTGACCAGATCCGACATCTACAGATACTTCATTGATGCTCTGTCTGATGGTATGAATATCAACAATCTCAAGTGGTCTCAACTTTCTCAGTTTCAAATTTCTATCCCACCTCTTGCCGAGCAAAAACGTATCGTAGCGGTTCTCGACGAAGCCTTTGCAGCCATCGCCACAGCAACCGCCAACACCGAGAAGAACCTCGCCAATGCGCGGGAGTTGTTTGAGAGCAGGCTTCATGCAGCGTTCAGCATTCAAAGTTCCATGTGTGCAGAGGCCACAGTAAGTGACCTGGGTGTGCACTCACTAGGAAAGATGCTCGACAAGAAGAAGAACCGCGGTGACCTTCGCCCATATCTGCGAAACTTCAATGTACGATGGTTTGAGTTCGATCTTAGCAGCTTGCACAAGATGCGCTTCCTGGCATCCGAAAAGGATCAATACACCGTTAAACCAGGCGACCTACTAATTTGTGAAGGTGGCTATCCTGGCCGGGCAGCTATTTGGCAAGGACCAGAGGTAATCCATTTCCAAAAAGCTGTTCACCGTGTACGGTTTCATGACCAAAACCATGCAAAGTGGTTTCTATACTTCCTTTACTACATGGATGCGACGGAGAAGATTCAATACTATTTCACAGGGGCTGGCATTCAGCATTTGACTGGAAAGGCACTCGCCTCTATTAGTATTCCAACCCCGCCCGCCAAAGAGATCGCAAAACATGTCGAAGACCTTGAAGCAATTCAAGACAAGGTGGAAGAACTCACAAAAACTGGAGAAAACAAATTAGCTCTCCTCGCCGAACTCAAACAATCCCTCCTCCATCAAGCCTTCACCGGCGAGTTGACCGCTGGCTCCAAAGCCGCCGACCGCTCGCTTTCGGAGGCTGGCGCATGAACCAACGAGTGGAACAATTACTCGCGGCGGGCGAATCTCGCAATGTGGAATTCAAAGTCGCCAAGCAATCATTGAGCAACAATCTCTTTGAGACGGTTTGCGCGTTTCTTAATCGAGACGGCGGGGATATTTTGCTCGGGGTGACGGATGATGGTGTAGCCACGGGGGTTGATCCCGATCGTTTGCCGCAAATAAAAAAAGATTTTGCCAACGCCATTAACAATCCGCAAAAACTAACGCCGACTTGCCATCTGAGCATAGAAGAAGCCGAACACGATGGCGTGATGCTACTGCATATTGTTGTGCCACCAAGTTCACAGGTGCATCGCTGCAATGGGCGCATATACGACCGCAATGAAGATGGCGATTATGACATCACTGATAATCTGGATCGGGTGGTGGAACGTTATAACAGCAAGCAAAACTACTATTCGGAAAACACCATCTACCCCTACGCCACCCTGGCTGACCTGGACTCGGAAGTGATTGAAAAAGCGCGGAAATTGGCAGGTGCTCGTCAATCAAGACATCCCTGGTTGTCCATGAGCGACGAAGAATTAATTGATAGTGCGCAACTACGACAACCAGATCATCAGCGGGGTCTAACCGGTTTGACGCTGGCGGGTATCTTGCTGTTTGGCAAAGACAGCACGATTTTGTCGGCATTGCCACACCATCGCACCGATGCTCTTTTGCGCCGCGTCAATGTTGATCAATATGATGACCGGGACGACATCCGAACCAACCTGATAGACAGTTACAGTCGCCTGCTTGCCTTTGGTGAAAAACACCTCAGTGACCCCTTCTATCTGGAAGTGGATCAACAAGTCAGCCTACGCTCCTGGATTATGCGGGAGATTATCGGCAATTTGCTGATGCATCGTGAATATAGCAATGCCTTCCCCGCCAAACTGATTATTGAATCCAAGCGATTGCTCACCGAAAACAGCAACAGGCCAAACGCTTCGGGGCGCATTGACCCGCAGTCGTTTTCACCCTTCTCCAAGAATCCCAGCATTGCCCGGGTATTCAGGGAAATCGGCCGGACGGATGAATTGGGTTCAGGGGTTCGCAAGTTATACCGATACTGTAAGGACTTTTGCGGACACGACCCGGAGTTAGTAGAGGACGATATATTCCGCTTTTCATTGTCGTTTGTCGGCTCCGTGCATGATCAAAGCATCCAATCCGGGTGATGCCCACTGCCTGGCACACCTTGTGGCCGGAAACGGGCTTCCTCCAGGCCGTTAACCCCCGTTTGATAAATAAAAAGATTGCCGGCTTCCGGCTCCTTGGCCAGCGCTTGTTGGTTTAATCCCTGCCGGGCGCTGGTAACAAACAGTAGATCCAGATCCGGGCCGCCAAAGGCCACGCAGGTGGGCTGGCTTGCCGGTGTGGGTAGTACCAGGTCGACCTCGCCTATTGGTGAATAGCGCACTACCTGGCTGCCGCCCCATTGTGCATTCCACAGGTACCCATCCGTATCTACCGTGGAACCGTCCGGTGAACACCCCGGGTCTGTTTGCGCAAAAATTACAGGCTTAGATACACCGGCGCTGACGCTGTCAAAGTCGTAACGGTCAATGCGGCCGGTGGGCGTGTCTGTATGGTACATACAGGAAGAATCCGGGCTCCAGCACAGCCCGTTGGAAATCGACAGCCCGTCAATCGGTTTTGAGCAGGTCAGTTGCCTGTCGAGACAATACAGTGCGCCGCGCCCAGGCGGGCCATTTTCCACCATGCTACCGGCCCAGAATCGACCCTGCCGGTCGACACGGCCGTCATTCAGCCTCGTGCCCGGTTGATCCCTCTCCACAGCCTGAATCCAGTTCACCGTCGCGGATGCCGGGTCGAAGTAGGCAAAACCACTTTCAAAGCCTGCGATCAGGTCGTCCTGTCCTGCGACCAGGCCGAAGCTGGCCAGGCGTTCCGGTGTTGGCCAGCGCTCCAGTCGCTCGGCCCCGGGTTCGTAGAGATACAGCAGGCGAGCCTGGATATCGGTCCACCAGAGCACAGCTCGCTCACTGTCCCATAAAACGCCTTCGCCCAGTTCATTGCTAACCGGCAGTACATTGATCAGTTCTGGCAGTTCCAATCCTATTTACTCCCGCGCCGCCTCATTGCATTGCAGCAATGCAGACAGCAGCTTTTTCATTCCTGACCATCCAGTACTGCCCGTATGGCATGGACCACCGCTTTGGCGCTGATAAATACCTGGTAGGCGCCGGCACCGGGTCGGTACAACTCTGAACCGATACCAAAGCCATCGACACCGGCATGCAGCCACTCTGCGGCCACATCCGCACTAACCCCTCCCACGGCAAGTAGTTTTACATCGCTGGGCAGAATCGCGCGAACCGCCTTGATATGGCCCGGCCCGTAGGTGGCCGCAGGGAACAATTTGAGATAGCGCGCACCTGCTCGGTATGCAGAAAACGCCTCAGTCGCGCTCGCCCATCCGGGCATGGGTGTCATTCCCAGTTCCAGGCTGCGATGTATGACTTCCGTGCTGGTATTCGGAGTCACCGCTATCGTCCCACCTGCAGCCGCTACGTCCTCGGCATCCTGTTCGCACAGGACAGTCCCGGCGCCTATAATACAGCGATCTCCCAGTGCCTTGCTGAGCTGTTCAATACTATCCAGCGGTTGGGGTGAGTTTAGCGGTACTTCGATGATACCTATACCCGCGTTGTAGAGAGCCTCACCGATGGCCACGGCCTCTTCAGGTTTTACGCCACGCAGTATCGCCACTGCGGGCATGCGCTCAAACCAGGTCTCCAGGTTTGCAGTCATCTGTTCGGACCCTCGATGTAGAGATGTTTATAGATTGCGCCGAAGCCGGCTATGGCTATCTCACCGGGCTCGGGTGCTTCCACCTGCAGGCCCAGGCGTTCGAGTGCCAGTTGGTAGCGTTGCGTGAGATGGGGTTCGCCGATCAGCGTGACCCCTGATAGTGCCGGTTCCATTTTGCGAAACAAGGCCAGGGCGCCGCAGACGTCCGAGCCCACAATGAGTCCGGAGAGGTATGAATTGGCACCGGCAGCTGAGAGTTCTCCCAGTACCTGCCGACTGCGGGTGCTGAACAAGGCATGAACGAGTTGCGCCTGGCCCAGTTCTTCCGCGACAGCGATGCCCTGGGTGAAGGCGTCCACATGAAAGTCGGTGCTACCGGCGTCGGCAATCAGCACACTGTGCTGACTCAGAAGTGCAAACAACTCGCCTGTGAAAGCCGTCAGGAAGGATTCAATACGCCCGTTCTTCAACAGCGCCCACTTATTGTGGGTGCCAGGCAGTGCAATCACCCTGCTGGCCGACCCGATACCGGGGTGCGCCTGCATCCAGCCCAGCAGTTGTAGTTCCTCGCCGCGCATCACGTCGACGTTGCCGAGACAGTTTTTTACTTTCAGGCCTGCGATCAGCGAAAATTCCAAACCGCGGGCCTCGAAGACGGTGCGGCTCGCGGCGATTTGCCCGGCATCTATCGGGCACTGTAAATAGGGTGCTTCACGCCATCCGATCGTGGAGCCCACCATCCCTGATATGATGATTGGAAGCATCCCATGGCTGTTTATCCACGCGCCCGCCAGATCAAAGAATGTCTCTTCGAACTCGCCGCCCACCTGGCTGACACCTGGTCCGGAACGGGTGTCGAGAATCGTTGATTGACCACTGGGGTTATATTGACACAGATGCAGCCGAAGATTGCTGGTGCCCCAATCGCCTGCCAAGAACAGCCCAGCAGTCACGGTTTCAGGTCCTGCCACCGTCGATGGTGTGGCTCTGGCCAGTGATCATTGAACTGTCGTCCGCGCCCAGGAACAGGGCCAGCTTTGCTACATCCTCCGGCAACAGGCGCCGCTGGAGGGCCACCTGTTTCATCCATTCGGCCTCGGCTTCGGGGGACAACCATTTATCCAGCTGGCGCCTGGTTACGACCCAACCGGGTAGAATGGCATTGACGCGAACCCCGCTTTCGCCGTAGTCGCGAGCCAGGCCCCGGGTCATTCCGATAAGCCCGGCTTTTGCGGTGACGTATCCCGGCATGTTGGCCGGACCGAGGATCGCATTGATCGAACTGAGATTGATGATAGAACCGCGCGCCCGTTTTTTCATGGAGCTGAACGCTGCCTGGGATGCGAAGAAACTCGCATCCAGGTTTACACCCATGCAACTGCGCCAGTACGCCTCACCGACATCTTCCGGGGCGTGCCGCGCATCGTTGGCAACGTTGTTCACCAGAACGAGCAGGGATCCCAGGTCGGTAATGGCCGCCTGAATAGTTGATTGAAGAGCCGCGACATCGGTCACGTTGGCCTGGCGAAACCACGGCGCACTACTTGTCTCAGCCTTCAGTTTTTCTACCAGGGCTTCGCCGGAATCACCATCCAGATCGAGAAAGCCGACCTTGGCTCCCTGGCGGGCGAAGGCCTCGACCATGGAGGCACCAATTCCCGTCGCGCCACCGGTGATGAACACCGCCTCACCGGCGAGGCTGGGATAACGAGCGGAGTGGGTCATTAGATAGGCTCCTTGGGAATACCGCTAACGGACAGCGTCTTACGCTCACTGGACAACACCCTTCGCCGCTTCAAGTTTTATCTGGCGCACATTGCCGGCTCCGGGCTGCTGATTGTGCCTGCGAATCAGAGCATTGAGTTGATGAATTGAAAGCAGCATGGCGTGCATCGCCACGAGGTAACCCCTGTTGTTCAACTCAAGTAACTCTTCAGCCGTCAGGAATTGCAGGCGGTCCTCGTCCAGCGTGTGTAGGCCCTTGATCGTTTGAACCGAGTCGTCCTCGAAATACACCAGCACCTCAATACCCCGGAACATATTCAGTTCTTCAAGCCGCAGTGCAAACTGGTGCGTCTGGATATCGTTTTTAATATCGGCTTCAAGCAGGGTGGTTACCCTGGACAGATAGAGGGAGGCCTTGCCATTGGCATCAAAAAGTGACTCGCCCCTGGTCTCGGAAAAGGCCGGGTTACCTTCCTCAATCCCCACGGTGTATCCACCCTCGCTGTCCGGCGAGTGCATCAGGTAGAGGGGATAGGTCTGCATTGCAGTCGGCAGGTAGAGAGAATCCCAGTTCCCTTCGCGCACGAACAGATTCTCGCCCTGAGTGAAACTGCAAACAGCCGACAGGGCCCAACGCCCGGTTTGTGAGACGCGCGTCGCAAACACCGGAAAAGTGCTTACCGCCTTGCCAAGCTCGGCCACGCGCAGGTTAACCAGGTGCTGATGCTGCGCCTTTTCCAGCGCGCAGTCCTGCGCTACCCGAAGTTGCCCGTGTGCGGCACTGCACAATTCAGTCAGTTCAGACATTGTTTTCTTTCCCGCTTGCAAGCCATCGCTTGATATAGTCCCTGTGCGGCGGCAGGCTTTGCAGCATTTGTTCAGTCAATTGGTGATTGCGCTGAATAATGCGATCGGCCTGCGGCTGCTCGTGGTACAGGTAGGCGCGCCGGGAGAAATCCGGCTTGAAACCCATGCCGTAAATAACATATTGGTAGCTGGCGGCGGGGAACAATTCAATCGCACTGTCAAAATCACTGTTAAGCGGCCCCCGCGACGCCCATAGGGCCAGGTCTTCCTGCAGACTCTCGGGAATCGAGTCGGCTTCACAATGCGCTCGCCAATAGGGCTCCAGCCGTTTGCTGAGCATGTAGTGCAGTTTCAGGAAATCAATAATCCGCCGCCAGCGGTAATGCATCTGCTCATTGAAACGCCTGGCCGTAATCGGCATCACCGCTGTATCCACCGGCAGGTTTTCCGCAATATAGCGCGCGGAAATTTCTACCAGCATAATCGCGGTTGCCTCCAGCGGTTCGACAAACCCTGCTGACATGCCTACAGCCACACAGTTTTTCTTCCAGAACTGCGCCCGATGCCCGGACCTGAAGCCAATTTTCCTGGCACTCAGGTCATCCGCGGCGGCGCCGATATAGCGCCTCAAATTGTCCTCCGCCTCATCATCACTGGTAAAGGCGCTGGAGTACACATGGCCGACGCCCCGCCGATGGGATAAGCCAATATCCCAGATCCAGCCCGCATTCTGCCCGGTGGCAATGGTGTGAGTTGCGAGTGGAGAATCGGCAGATTCGTAGGGCACCTGCATGGCCAGAGCGGTATCGTTGAACAGCACTTTGCTCGTGTCGACGAATGGCACCTCCAGGGTGCCACCCAACAGCAGGGAGGCAAACCCGGTGCAGTCGATGAACAGGTCTGCCTGAAGCGCGCCCTGCTCACCCAGATTGAGCGACTCAATGGCGCCCTGGAGGGTTTTGTTGACGCCTTCCACCGTGGCGATAACCTGCTGCACCCCCAGCTTTGCCTTGCAATGTTGTTTCAGCAATTCGCCAAAGGCACCGGCGTCGATGTGATAGGCGTAATTGCACTGCCCCTGATATTCAGATTCGGCCAGTGTGCGGGGCGCCAGGCCAGCCTCACAGACGTGATACTGGAAGTTGGCCTCTACCGCGTAATTCTCAATACTGGAAACGTAGGGCGCCAGATCAAGACGGCCGTAGCCCAGAGGTACCGTAAAGGGGTGGTAGTAAAAATCGCCGTTCCCATGCACCCACTCGACAAACTTGCCACCCTGCTTGAAGGCTGCGTGGCAGAACCTGAATAAATCCGCCTCGCGGATACCCACCTTGTGAATGGTATTCTTCATGGTTGGCCAAGTGCCTTCACCTACGCCCACTGTGGGTATGTCAGAGGATTCCACCACCAGCACCTGTAGCGCGGCATGCTGATCCAATCGGTGGTGGGCGGCAATCACGGCCGCAGTCAGCCAACCGGCGGTTCCGCCTCCAACAATTACAATTTTATTAATGGCGCTGAACATGGCTTAGCGAACACGAAATAGGTAAAACTCACAGTGTAACGTATTTGTCAGGCGCAGCGACCGGGTTATACGCCGGGAGCGGCGGGCAGGAAAAAAAGCGGGCCGCTCACCCGGTGCGTGCCCGCTGCGAAGGGTTCACAGCGCTGACAGCCGGTTCCCGGTCGCCGGCGCTGCCCTTCAAGCTGCGCTTTCCGATAGTACGTTTCAGATCAGGCTGAAGTACTACGGAGTTGATCAGCGGTTCCCTAAAACCTACCCCTGATGCCGATCGAATACCGGGCGCCGTTATCTTCAATATTGTATATCTGGTTTGCGAAGCGGCCCGTTTGCGTGAGTTCCTCTTCGGTAATGTTGATCCCCTCGAAGAACACGGTGAAGCTATCGGTAAAATCCCAGCTGGCGCTGATATCCCACTGGCCGAACTCGTTGGTGTTCACCGGCTCGCCGTTAAAACCATTATCAATCCGGCGCAGGAACTCTTCCCGGTTGTTGAAGGCAATACGGGCCTGCCAGGTATCCTGCTCATAGAACAGGATCAGGTTCTGAGAATCGCCCAGACCCTCCAGTGCGAATGATTGGCTCACGTCGTCGCCGAGGCTGATATCGCTGTCAACAAAGGTAGCGTTGGCGATAATGCCGAAACCGCTTTCCCACACATGCTGGATCGCCAACTCATAGCCGGTTACATTTGCCGTTTCGCCATTTCTTGGGCGACTGACCGCGTAGACTTCCGACTCGCCGTTGAGCTCTTCCGTGGTCGCCACCACATCCACATCGGGATTGGCCGGATCCAGGATCACACCCTCGGCACACAATTCCGAGTTGGCCGCGCTACAGCGGAAATTATCGACGGGGCTGCGATCACTCATCGTGAACGTCTCCGCGCCGGTCAGTGTTGTGATGAAGTCCTCGATGTCCTTGTTGAAAACCGCGATAGAAGCAACGCTCGACTCGTCGTAATACCACTCGAACGACAGGTCCCAGTTTTCAGCCTTGAACGGCTTCAGCGAGGGATTACCTCCGCCGGCCGTCAGGTTCTGGCGACGTGGCTCGTTGAACACGGTGGCCGGCGACAGTTCGGACATCGTCGGCCTAGTCATGGAATCGTACACTGCGAACCGCAATACCATTTCGTCCGTAACGTCCAGTTTCACGTTAACATTGGGCAACAGGTTCGAATAGCTGTCCCCCTCCACGATATTCGTGGCCGGGCCCAGCACGTTGGAAAACAGGGTCAGGTCTGTCGTTGGCACGACGTCGCTGATAAAGCTCTGCACGGCCTCCACGTCAATATCCGTTTCTGCATAGCGCGCGCCCACATTCACTTCCATCGGCATATCGCCAACCTCGAAGCCGAACGTGAAATCGACGTAGAACGTGGTGATATCTTCGTTGATCGTGTAGCGATTGTTTTGCAGTACCGGCTCGATCGGGTTACCCGAATCGGCGAGGAACTGTACGTTGGCATCACCGTCGTAGGTGTAAAACGTGTCTATGAGGCCACTGAAGTAGTTCTCCGCCTGGAACGGCCTGAAGTCAATAACGTCGTTGGGCGCAGGTGTTCCGTAGCCATAGAAGGCGCATTGGCTGGCAAATATCTGGAAGCTGGATTTTTCCCGCTCCTGCAGGTAGGCACCGAACTTCATTTTCTGAAATACCGTGGTATCGGGCGTGAACTCGAAATCCAGTTTCACCTCATTGATTTCATCTTCATCCGAAAAGCGGTTTCCCTTCTCGTTGTAGTGCAGGCGCGAAAGGCTGGGGTCCGGCAGGCTGCCGTCTTCGAAGCCATCATGGCGCACGGTAGGGGTGCCACCGATACCATCGAAGTCGTAATTGTTGATGATACCCACAACATTGAATCGATCCTTCCCGGCGCGGTCGTTCTCGGCAGTCGAGGTAGAGGCATCAAACTTGACCAGCAAGCTTTCGTTGATATCCCACTCGACATTGATGCCGTAGCCTTCCACCTCGGTATCGCGCGAGTTACGGGTGTGGGACACGAAGTCGGTCGCCGGGTTACCGCTGCCCTGGTGCAGGTCAATCTCCTGGGAGAAGGCCAATAGCGTTCCTGTTGCCTCGTCGATCGTGGCGCTACCAACTCGGTCGGGCTCGAACCAGGACGCCAGGTCGGTCACCAGGGAATCGACCTCGAACCTGGAGATAAACCCGTCAAGTGTAATAGCCAGGTCATCGGTCGGGGCGAATTGCAGAACGAGGTTCGCATTGTCCCGGGTGCGCTCCTGTTCATCCACTATCTGATCCCAGTTACGGGGGATGTAGGCATTGGTAAACAGCACACCATCAGCGCGGTTGGAAATAGTCTGCCCCGGTCGCCAGCCAACGGTTTCTATGCGATTGATCTGCACCGTGCGCTCATCACGACTGGCGGACAGGAGTACACCCAGTTTGTCGTCCATGAAGGTGTTACTGATCAGGAGCGAGGCCGACGGTTTGGTTTCCTCGGACAGGGTTTCGTACACGCCCTTGACCTGGGCAACCGCCTGGAAGCCCATGTTGTCAAAGGGCCGGTTGGTAGTGACATTGACCGTTGCGCCAATTGCACCTTCCTGGAGGGTCGCACTGCCAGTCTTGTAGACGCTCGCCCCGGAAATCAGGTCGGCGGACAGCACATCGAAGTTGAATTCGCGACCAGGGCTGTCTGTGGCTATTTGTCGGCCATTGACGAGCACGGTATTGAACTGCGGACCCAGGCCGCGCACTGTGATTGCCTGGCCCTCACCTCCGCTGCGGTCAATTGACACGCCGGTTACCCGCTGCAGCGATTCCGCCACGTTGAGGTCGGGGAACTTACCCACATCCTCGGCAGAAATTGAATCGACCACCCCGGGCGAGTCGCGCTTGATGTCCATCGCGCGGGTCAGACTACCGCGAATACCGGTAATCACCACCTCTTCCAATACACCCTGCTGCGCCACTGCGGTGGCGCCGCCTATCGATAACACGCCCGATATGGCGGTTGCCAGGGTCGTTTTCCTCAATTGTTTGTGATTTGCATACATGGGAGTCTCCCGCACGAGTAATTATAATTATTAAACGGCATTATGAAATGCCGCTTTCTGATATACACTTGCCTCTGAATTTGTAATTCTAGGATATATCATATATATAGTAAAGATAAAGTTGGGAAAAATTTAAACGATCAGTTCGCTGATAACTGAAAGCCGGTTTTTACGGTATGCTGTCTACACTCAGGGTCAGTCCCGAAACCTGTAGCACCATCCTGGGCGCGGACCAGAAATCCGGTGCAGAAGTCGTCAAGCTCACCGGTTACTCACATCAAGTGGCGATGTCGGCAGTTGGGCCGCACCCCAGGACCTAGCCAAGCGGGGATTACATAAACATTATGTTCGGAGTTTGTTACTACCCAGAGCATTGGGCACAGGCCAAGTGGGCGGAAGATGCGCGAATGATGTCAGAACTCGGCCTGACTTACGTACGTATAGGAGAGTTTGCCTGGTCGCGGCTTGAGCCCGACGCCGGGCGATTGTGTTTCGACTGGCTCGACCAGTCGATTGCGACACTGAGTGAGGCAGGGCTGCAGCTCATTATAGGCACGCCTACCGCCACGCCGCCCAAATGGCTTGTTGACCAGTACCCGGACATACTTCCGGTGTCTCCCGAGACCGGTCTTCGGCGCGGTTTTGGCTCACGCCGCCACTGCGATTTTTCCAGCGACAACTATGTCCGCGAAGCACTCAGAATCTCCGAGCTCGTGGTTAAGCGGTACGGTGGCAACAGCAGCGTTGTCGGCTGGCAGACCGACAACGAACTCGGCAGCCACGAAACGACCTTCAGCGCGTCGCCGGCCGCCGGCAACGCGTTCCAACGCTGGTGCAGTCGTCGTTACCAGACGATTGAGGCGCTGAATCGGGCCTGGGGCACCGTGTTCTGGTCCATGGAATACCGGGATTTTACAGAAGTTGATCTGCCGGTGGGCGCTGTAACCGAAATCAGCCCGGCTCACCAGCTCGCCTATCGGCGATTCTCCTCCGACCAGATGGCCAGCTTCCATAACCGCCTGGCGGCACTTATCCGCCGCCATGCGCCAGGTAAGTTTATCACCCACAACTTCATCCCCATGTTTGAAACCGGCGCAGATAATTTCGCCCTAGCCGAACCCCTGGATTTTGCCAGCTACGACAATTACCCCTTGGGCAGGACTGACCAGCAGTTCAGCACCGCGCCGGCTGCCGGCTTTCGCAGCTACATGCGCACCGGCCACCCCGACCTTGCCTCCTACTACCACGATCAGTGTCGGGATTTGACCGACGGCGGCTTCTGGGTGATGGAGCAACAGCCCGGCCCGGTCAACTGGGCACATAACAACCCCCGTCCCGCACCGGGAATGATACGACTGTGGACGCTGGAAGCATTGGCCCACGGCGCGCTCTGCGTCGTGTACTTTCGCTGGCGTCAGGCAGTCTTCGGACAGGAGCAAATGCATGCAGGCTTGTTGCGCCAGGATGATTCGAAGTCAGATGCCTGGCCAGAGATTGTGGCAGCCATGGAAGATGCCCGAAAACTGGGTGTGGCGTCATCGGCACCCCCCTCTACACAGGTGGCGATTATTACCGGGTCGGAATCCCAGTGGGTAACCGACATTGAAAAACAGGCTGGGGACTATGACTTTAACGAGGTTCAGTTTTCCTATTACAGCGCTCTTCGCCAACTTGGACTCAATGTGGATTTCGTTGCCACGACCGCCGACTTTTCCCGCTATGAACTGGTTTTCGCACCCTGTTTGCCCATTGTTGACGACACCTTCGTGCAGCGCTGCGAGCAGTCCGGTGCGACATTTGTTTTCGGGCCGCGATCCGGCTCAAAGACTGCGGAATTCTCGGTCCCGGAGGAGCTGCCACCGGGATTACTGCAGCGCATCATGCCAGTTCGGATACTGTCCGTGGAAACCCTTCGCGCTGACTGTGAAGAAACCCTGAGTTGGAAGGGGAACGATTATCGCTGCGGGATCTGGCGCGAGGAAATCTGTTGCGAAGGTGGCGAAGTGTTGGCGCACTTCCACGACAAAAGCCCTGCGCTAGTGCGCTTCGGCCACTTTCTGTACCTCGCAACCCTGACCGACGGGGAGTTTCTCAAAGACTTGTTTCAGTCTTTGTGCAATCAGTCCGGTATCGCCACCCGGATGTACGGTGATGACATTCGCGTCTGCAAACGCGGTGATATTCTGTATGCCTTTAACTACTCCGGAATGCCCCGGCCATTACCCTTGACGGACAACGATAAGGTTCTCCTGGGAGAAAAGATGATTTCTCCCTACGGTGTAACCGCCTGGGTCGAGGTGAAAAATGAGGGGTCAATTGATTAAATCTGTTTTATATGATATTACGCATATATGCAAAAAGCGGGAGGTCGACTGGTGCACAGAGGCTACTCCGTTCTGAGGAAATTACATGTCAAATACCACTGTGCAGGTCTTCATCTTCCTTTTCATAACCGGCCTTATTGCCTTCCTGACCTTCCTCAAATGTCGCGCCGCGCCAAAATCGGGGGCTCATTCCACCGAGGATGATAACAGGGAAGTTTTTCTTGCCGGTGGTGGTCTGTCCTGGATTTTCGTGGCTGGCTCAATCACGCTGACCAACTTGAGCACGGATCAACTGGTGGGCATGAATGGCAACCAGATGGCCCTGCTGGTGTGGTGGGAATTTGCCGCTGTCGGTGGTCTGGTTGTGTTGGCCAAGGTGTTTTTACCGCTGTACTACGAGTACAACTGCACCACCACCACGGAATTGCTGGAAAAACGGTACAACGACCATCACATCAGGGCGCTCATAGGCTGCCTGTTTATGCTGGGCAACGTGTTCATATTTTTGCCATCAATGCTCTACAGTGGTTCACTGTTTATGAAAACGATGTTTGGCATCGACGCGCCCATCATACTCCTCGCCATCGCATTCGCCGTTACCGGTGCCGCCTATGCCGTATTCGGTGGCCTGCGGGCGGTTGCAATCTCCGACTCCTACAGTGGTGTGCTATTGCTCGGGCTCGGCTTGCTGGTGGTGCTGTTGTCGCTGGCGGCCATTAATTTCGACTTCAGTGGCATTCCCCGCGAACGGCTGACGCTCATTGGGGACAACAATTCACCCATTCCTTGGCACACGCTGTTCACCGGCATGATCTTCATCCAGATTTTTTACTGGAGTACCAACCAGACCATAACCCAACGGGCCATGGCCTCACCTACGGTTGCCGAAGGCCAGAAGGGCGTTTTGGCCGCTGCGGGCATCCGCTTGCTGATCGTGCCCCCGATGATAGTTGTGCCGGGCATCGTATCCTACAAGTTGTACGGCGATATTGGCGATGCCGCCTACGGCAGGATTGTTGGTGATATTCTGCCGGTCTGGCTGTCCGGGGCGTTCGCAGCCGCCGTGGCGGCCGCGGTTCTAACCAGCGTTAACAGCGTCCTTAATTCATCGACGGCGCTGTATGTGTGCGACATTCACGAAAAATACATTGGCAAGGCACCCAATGTGCCAAGGCTTAACGCCGTTATCACACTCATTTTCGTCATTATTGCCCTGCTGCTTGTGCCGATATACGCAACGGCGGAAAGCATTATAAACCTCATCCAGCAGTTATACGGCTTGCTCAGTATGCCGATACTCTCCGCGTTTATAGTCGGTCTGCTTTTTCGGGACGTTGATGCCAGGGCGGCGATTATCTCCGTTGTTCTAGGTGTGTGCCTGTATGGCTATTTCTCTTTCGTGTGGACCCCGCTGCACTACATCCACATGATGTTTTTTACACTGCTAAGCTGTGTGTGCATGGCGCTGCTTATTTCCCGTTTTGTTTTTGGTACACAACCGGCCCTGCTCGGGAAAGGGGCCACCGCATCGGCGTGAACGCCGCGGTCGCCCTGCAAAATAAACCGGTAGAGCGCGCACTCGCTATTGGCGTGCGAGGTGAAAAATTAGCAGGCTTTCCGGCATCATGATCGGCAATTGCAGACCGATACGCATCAGGGAATCGCCACTCAACACGGCACCGTTGATGACATCGAGGATAGATGTCGAGTTACTGCGCGGCTCCAGTGGCCAGATCACATTTATTTCGTAGTACTCGTTAGCCTGGAGCCCGCGAAAACGAAAACGGCCCGGAGCGCTGTTGGGCAGGCCCGACAACAAGGCGTAGGAAAACATGGCCTCGCCACCGTCCTCGGCAATGATACCGAAACCGCTCTCGTAGTCGTGCAAATCCAGGCGAACAAGGTTACTGCCGAGTATCAATCGACGGTGCTTTTTATGTAGCGCAATGGCCGCCGATAACTCGGTCTTTTCCTCCGCACTCATATCCAGCAGGTTTGCCTCAATACCCATATCGCCAAACAACGCCACGCCGGCGCGCGTGGCCATGCTGATACTGCGCCCGGTGATATGACAGTGATAGGGCCCCACATGCGCGCCCATGAATTCTGGCGGGAAGAAAAACGAAAATCCTCTCTGGATACGCAGGCGGTCAAGTGCGTCATTGGTATCCGATGTCCAGATCCGGTCTGTGTGCGCCAGCACCCCAAAATCGGCACGCGCCCCACCGGATGCACAACTCTCTATTTCGACGCTGGTATGTGTCGCGCGAATCCGTTCCAGCAAATCATAGAGGGCCAGGGTCTGGAAATGGGTAACCGCCCGCCCGTCTCTGCCTCCGGGCTGATGCAGGTTTCGATTCATATCCCACTTCAGGTAGCTGATCGAATATTCCGAAAGCAAGGCGTCGATACGCTCAAACAGGTAGTCCTGTACCTCTGAGCGCGTCAAATCCAGCACCAACTGTTTGCGCGCCATCACCAGTGGGGCCGGGCTGGCGTTCAGTGCCCAATTCGGATGTGCGCGATACAAATCGCTGTCGGGATTGACCATTTCCGGCTCAATCCACAGGCCAAACGTCATGCCCCTGGCATGAACATGGTCTATCAGCGGCGTGAGGCCAGCGGGAAAAATCTGTTCATCGACAAACCAATCACCCAGGCCGGAGGAATCGGAATTGCGGTTTCGGAACCAGCCGTCATCCAATACATAGCGCTCGACGCCGACGGCCGCGGCCTCATCGGCCAGCGCGAGCAGTTTATCCATGGACAAATCAAAGTAGAGTACCTCCCAGGTGTTGAAATGCACGGGTTTCTGCTTCTTTTTCACGCGCGTGTCCGTAAGATGCGAGCGGACGTACTTGTGGAAGCAGCGCGACAGACCGGAAAAGCCATCGTGGGTCCGGGCTCCGAACAACGTGGGGCTATGGTAGCTTTCGCCGGGCGCAAGCGAGAGTTCGCCGGGATGAAACAACTCCCCCAACTGGGCGTATGCACGTCCCCCGGATTGTTCTTCGATACAGATGCGGTGGTTTCCGCTCCAGCCGAGGTGCAGACCGTAAGCGCCCCCGATACTCTCGTTGGTCTGGCCCGTGTGTATTACTACACCTGGAAAAGTATCGTGCGACGTTCGTCCCGACCTGTTTTCACGCAGGTAAGTTCCGAGGAAGCGATCCACGTGTTGGAGCTGGAATTCATTGGCCCAGCGCCCCTCGAAGCCGAGGATCCTGTCGTAGTGCAGCGGGACCGGGATGCAGGGCGCGTTGCACTGTTCCACCCATAGCGTGGAGTCGCCCAGATTGGTGATTTCGGTGGTCGCACACAACACGCCGCTTACGTCATCCAGTTGCAGGCGATGAACAATACGTAATTCAGTGGCTTCGCACCGCGAAATCAGGCTGAGGCCGTTGTCGGCACACTGTTCAACCGAATCGAGTGTCGAATAAATAGCCCACTGCTGGCCCTCACGGTGTACCTGTATGCCGGCGTTACCGAGAAAGCCGGCACCGAACTCGGGCGAGAGGGCAAGAGGGGCCTCGACTTCCACACTGGCGGGCGCCTCCTGGCGCGTGGTCAGCAGGGCCACCATCTCCGGGGTCGTGGATTCACTCAATCGGACCCCCCAGTGCAGGATTGCCGGCGCGTTGCGCCGGCAGTCAAGCACCAGTAAGCTGTTAGGGCTGTTCAGTGTGTAGAAGGGCTGGATTGTTGTGGCCATCGGCTTTCATCTCACGTTCGAGTCTTGCGCACGTCGTAATTGACCGGCGCGGCAAGTGTACCCCCCGCCCTCGCCCACTCGCAAAAACTGCATCCCAGCACGCACTAAACAGCCAAGGCTTTCTGCGTTTTAGGGTTTTCTATCCGGGATTGGGGTGGTTGAACTAAATAACATATTTATAATATAATTTCTAGTCTGAGCCTCTTCCGGTACGAGATGAACAAATCCGGCACCGGGCAGGCTCGATCCAACGAGCGCGCCAACTGCCGTAGGCAGGCAAGGAATCAGGAGACCCACCACAGGATGAAAATTACCAAGCTGCGATTGTACCCCGTGCCACCGCGCTGGCTGTTTCTTGCCATTGATACCGATGCGGGCATAACCGGCTGGGGCGAACCCGTGATAGAAGGGCGGGCGCGCACCGTCGCCGCCGCTGTTGATGAACTCTCCGATTACCTGATGGGTCGGGATCCCCGGCAGATCAACGACATCTGGCAAACGCTGTACCGTGGCGGATTCTATCGCGGCGGCCCAATTCTTATGTCGGCCATCGCCGGTATCGACCAAGCGCTATGGGATATCAAGGGCAAGGACATCGGCAAGCCGGTCTACGAGCTGCTGGGAGGGACCTGCAGGAGTAGCATGAAAACCTATTCCTGGGTCGGGGGCGATGATCCGGAGGATGAAAGCCGGCAAATTAGCGAGCTTCTGAGCCAGGGCTGGGACACTTTCAAGCTCAATGGCTGCGGTAAACTCAAAATGGTCGACAGCTTCCGTGCGATAGAACAAGTGATCGAACGGGTTGCCACCATCCGCGACAACTTTGGCAGCAGCATAGATTTCGGCCTGGATTTTCACGGTCGGGTATCCGTACCCATGGCCAAGGTGCTGCTCCGGGAACTGGAACCCTATCACCCCCTGTTTGTCGAGGAGCCCGTGCTGGCCGAGCAGGCCGAGCAATACCCGATCCTATGCCAGAAGACCAGTATCGTACTCGCGGCCGGGGAACGCATGTACAGTCGCTTCGATTTCAAACGTGTCTTCGAAACCGGCGGCCTGGGTATCGTTCAGCCGGACCTCTCTCACGCCGGAGGTATTACCGAGTGCCTGAAAATTGCGGCAATGGCAGAAGCTTATGATGTGGGGCTGGCGCCCCATTGCCCTCTTGGCCCCATAGCTCTTGCCTCCTGTCTCGCAGTGGATTTCGTGTCATACAATGCGGTCATTCAGGAGCAATCCATGGGGATTCACTACAACCAGAATGCAGATCTGCTGGATTACGTTATCAACAAAGAAGACTTTGCCATTAGAGCTGGCCATATCAAGCCGCTCCCTGGGCCGGGCCTGGGCGTTGAGATCGATGAACAGGCTGTTATCAAGGCCGCTGAAAGCAGTAACAACTGGAAGAATCCTCTCTGGCGCCACGATGACGGATCCGTAGCCGAGTGGTAAGCGCGTTAGTTGCTTGCTGCTCGCTCATCCAGCCCGGCGTCAATCAGCTTCAGTGCCGCGACAAACAACTTTTCCGACTCCTTCCAGGCTTTTTCCGGCTTGTTCGCAACGATGGCATCGGCAATCCGCTTATGCTCCAGATAAGCTGCCGCCTGGACCCCGCGCAGGGTGTTCGTATAGCGAATGCTGACCCTCAGCGTGGTGTCAATGATGCGCCCGAGCTGGATAAAGAAACGGTTCTGGCTGGCATTGAGTACACTCAGGTGAAACGCAATATCGGATTCCAGGGGATCATCCAGTCCCGACTCGGCCTCTTTCATTCGCGCCAGGGACTGCTGGATGTGTTCCATGTCGGCGGTATTCTGGTTGCGCGCTGCCAGGCGAGCTGCTTCAGGTTCAACCGCCAGGCGCAGCTGGGTGAATTCTCGCAGTAGTTCCAGCGATGGATTGGAATCGCGGATCCAGCCGAGAACGTCGACATCGAACAGGTTCCATTCGCTCTCTGGCAGTACCCGGATTCCCTGGCGCGCCCGCGAGGATAACAGCCCTTTTGCCGCCAGTGACTTCACCGCCTCGCGGGTTGCGCTGCGGCTGACATCCATATGCTCGCAGAGGATGGCTTCGCTGGGAACCGGGTTGTGCTCACCGTAGACACCCCGGACAATGGACCTGCCGAGATGATCGGCAATCTGCTGGGTCACGTTCATTCCTGCGTTGTCTTTTAACATCCAGTACAAACTCCGTTCGTAATTCCGCAGTTTTCAGCACGCGGCCATGGTTCACAGCTTACAAGAACAGGCTTTTTCATTCTATAAATATGATATTTCAAATAATTAGCATCGCCCACGGAAGTATAGGACAAATAAAAGGGCTGTCTTGAGTAGATCTCCTCATCAATACGAGTTACCAAGCCTGAAAATATCAAGGCTAACCCTGCCATTTACCCATATATAGCATCTGAACTTAGCGCCTTGAATAGTGCATGCTTGTCGCATGATCACAAAATCAAATCAAGTGGACGCTATCGACGCCCGCGAACATCAAACTACGCTGACCCGCTACATCTCTTGCAGATTGAACTGCTCAGACGATGCCGAAGTACCCGCGTTTAGCAACGAGAGAAAATCAACAAAGCATTGCTGGTCACCATAGCCGGCATTGCCGCGAGCATGCGTAATACCGGTTAGGGCTCGCTTCCCACTCGCCGCTGTCAGTTCACCTCAAGCGCGTTATTCCGGTCTGCGCTCAGCAAATGCTTTGAAGTTTTCCATCTCGCGAAGGGATTGTTTCTTGAACATCCCCGGCATGAACGACACCATCAACCGCATGAAGCCGCTACACCGGAACTCTGTTTCAAATTTCCATTGGGTCTGTTCAGCACTCAGGGCGATAAATCGATTAACACAGCGATTCCACACCCCCTTGGCTTCATAGATCACAATGATCTCATCAGGCAGATTGACGGCCTCAATAGTTTCCAGCATCTCAACATGCTTAAAACCCATCTTATGGATCATTTTGGTCTCGGCACCGGCCTGCCCCGGCGTACCACTCAGCGGCGTTACACTGAGGAGGCTGGGTTGCCACTGGGGCAGGTTATCTTGATCGTGAAACGATGCGACTAGTTGCTCTCGAGGCTGGTTGATCTCAATATCAATTGAATATTTCATCCTTTACTCCAGTTATTGTGGACTAGGGCGACCTATTTTATACCTGGAAGATACCCCGGCAACTGCATAATCTTTGTGTTTTTGATTATCTTTCATCATTATCTGCTCTTGTTTTGTATGCTCCAATCATGACAAGTATTCGAGGATCAAGAAGGTCATGGTTATAGACTTTTACATTCCAGTTATCACCAAAGAGACTAATCATTGGCCTCTTTAGGGTTGCAATTTTCTTTCCTGAAAGTATAGGACAAATAAAAGGGCCGTCTTGAGTAGAACTAACGCCAGCAATAAAAGTGTGCTGAGCGCTTGCGCCGTCAGCACCCGCCGCACGCTTGGTGTCATGCTCGTGTGCCTGGTCACGCCGTCAGCCCAGCAACAAGGTTGCGGCGATATACCACATGACCGCGCCGATCAGGGCATCCAGAATTTTCCACGACGCTGGTTTGCTGAAAAATGGCAATAACATTCGGGCGCCATAACCCAGCGCAAAAAAGAAAACAAAAGATGCCGCCATCGCGCCGCTCGCGAACGCGATTTTTGTGTCGGGATACTGGGTCGACACCGAGCCGAGCAACACCACCGTATCCAAATACACATGCGGATTCAGCCAGGTCAACGCAAGACCGGTGGTCGCCACTGCCGGCAATGAGTGCCCGGCCAGGTGCGCGGCTTTCAAGTATTGCGATGAGCGCACCGCCGCGTAAAAACTTCGCGCGCCATACACCAGCAAAAATGCCGCGCCACCATAGCGTGCGGCATTTTCAAGCCAGACAAGTTTGGTAGTCATCCAATCAAAGCCGACGACGCCGAGCGCGATCAGCAACGCATCGGATAACGCGCAAATCAAGCACACGACAAACACGTGCTCCCTACTCAAACCCTGTTTCAGCACGAACGCGTTTTGTGCGCCAATGACGATAATCAGGGAAAACCCCAAACTGAAACCGGCGGAGAATGCGGTCATAACCCCGTGCGATGAACGGCGTCCTTGTTATCGGCCACCTCGTTTAATAACGACATCTTTTCCTTCCTCTTGCTTGTTTTGGTAACGCCGTGCTCATCCATACATTTATCCTGAGTATAGGACAAATAAAAGGGCTGTCTTGAGTAGATCTCCTCTTGAATACGAGTTACCAGGCCTGAAAATATCAAGGCTAGCCCTGCCATTTACCCATATATAGCAAATGCCCAATATACTGGCCTCCCACCGTCAGCGAACGGACTTCCTCTGAGCGTTCTTAAGGCCCAATGCCTGGCGAATTATGTTGATGACACTCCTTGGCAGAGAAACGCCGGAACTTCCTGCTGAGGTAATATTCTCTGACATTGAAATACGAACCCTGCGCGCCTACGCTAAAAAAAAGGGTTGAAGCCGCCAACGCTACTCGGTGATGCAGTACTTCTAGTCGCTGCAATAGGAGGCTACCTGAGTCGAAACAATGATCCGCCTCCGGGGCACCAATTACTATGGCTGGGCTATACCGCTTTTCAGTATATGAGTGCCGGGTATTCGCTGATGGATAATGGGTGATATTGTCTTGTGGGCATTTGTGGGCAAAAGGCAGGTGCCAGGATGAACAACGCCAGCCCCATGCAGGGTATGAACGGCTTGGGCCTGATTCCAACTTAATCGCAAACTGATTTGGCAGAAGAAATGACCTATAATTGTCTTATAAACAATGGATTGCCAACTTAATTGCTAAACTTTGGAGCCATCCCTTTGAACGAAGCCAAAAGTGCTTTAAAGCAAAACCCAAAAACCGTGTTTTTACTGTGAAAACCTATAATATTCAATAAGTTAAGTGTTTTATAGCTAATCTGGAGAAGCGACCCTGATGCCTGACCAAGCCAACAGAAATGAAGTCGAAACCCGGCTCGACCTGATTACTCCGGCGCTTAGCGCCCTCGGTCGTCTGCAAGGCGTGGGCAAACGTGCCAAACACAAACAATCTCATCCCCATCAGGTATTCACTGGCGAATTGACTGTGCGTCGAAGAAACCTTGACCACACTCTATCGGAGGCCAATAGATGATTTCCATCGAAACGCTTGAAAAATGGTTGTCCGTTTCAGCCGAAAACGAACATCTGGAATTCAAAGCAGCATCAGAATCCTATAGTTTTGATGATGTATTGAAATACTGCGTTGCCTTGTCCAACGAAGGCGGTGGACATTTCATTTTAGGCATTACAAATGATCATCCGAGAAAGGTGACCGGCACTCAAGCGTTCGCATCGGAAAAACAATTAAATAAACTGAAACTCAGCATTGTTGATCGATTGCATATTCGAGTGAACACCCACGAAATCATGCATTGTGATGGTCGGGTTCTGGTTCTTGAAATACCTGCACGACCCGCCGGACAGCCATTGAGTTTGAATGGTAGTTACCTGATGCGCGCCGGTGAAAGCGTCGTTGGAATGACCTCCGACCGCCTGAAAGAGATTTTTGCAGAAACCAACGAGGATTGGTTTGTACAAACGGCAATGGAATATGTAAGCGCGGAAGAAGTGATTGCTTTGCTTGATACAACAATTTATTTTGATTTGCTCAATTTGCCTTATCCCGAACCGTTAGCCGTTTTACAGCGTCTTGAAAAAGAAGGTCTTGTTCAGAGTCAATCCGGTAAATGGGCTACTACCAACTTGGGAGCCATCTTGCTGGCGAAGGACATAAGCAAATTCTCTATAGCAATTGCCCGCAAGGCAGTCCGCTTTGTACTTTATGATGGCACAGGTAAAACCAAAACAAACAAAGAAATTACAGGAGGATCTGGCTATGTCGTTAAATTTGAAGGCTTGGTGAATTTTGTGCACGACGTGGCACCACGCAACTATATCCTTGAAGAGACGGTGCGCACAGAACGTAGAATGTTTCCCAAACTGGCGTTGCGCGAACTAATTGCCAATGCCTTAATCCATCAGGATTTTTCTGTCGGTGGTGCATCAGTGATGATAGAGATGTATACAGACAGGGTGGAAATATCTAATCCAGGGAAGCCCATCATCCAGGTTGAACGGTTCATTGACGGGTATCGATCTCGCAACGAGCGGCTGGCGGATATAATGCGGCGGCTCGGTATTTGTGAAGAGAAAGGTAGTGGTATTGATAAAGTAATCCAGTCGGTTGAGGTTTTTCAACTCCCTGCTCCAGACTTTAGAGAGGACGACATCCGAACCACGGCCATTTTATATTCCCATGTCGATTTTTCCGAGATGGGACGACAAGATCGTATTCGTGCTTGCTATCAACATTGCTGTTTGTGTTATGTTTCCAGGAAGCACATGACAAATGCATCGTTACGAAAAAGGTTCCAACTTACCGATACGCAAATGACTTCAGTTTCCCATGTTATTGCTTTCACTAAGGAAAGTGGCTTGATCAGGCTTGACAAAAAGAACGAATCAGCGTCACCCCGATATACTCGCTACCTACCATTTTGGGCATGACGAGGATTTCCAAAGTACTTTAACGCAAAACCTAAAAACCGTGTTTTTACTGTGAAAGCCTATAATATTCAATAAGTTAAGTACTTTATAGCTAATCTGGAAAAGTAGCCCTGATGCCTGACCAGTCCGACAGGAACAGGGCCTTAAAAGTACTTTAACGCAAAACCTAAAAACCGTGTTTTTACTGTGAAAGCCTATAATATTCAATAAGTTAAGTACTTTATAGCTAATCTGGAGAAGCGACCCTGATGCCTGACCAAGCCAACAGAAATGAAGCCGAAACCCGCGCCGAGTTGATTGACCCTGCCCTCAAAGACGCAGGCTGGGGAGTAGTCGAGAGCAGCCGGGTACGGCGCGAGTTCATCACCCTCGGCCGCTTGCAGGGCGCAGGCTCACGGGCGAAGCAGGACATCGCCGACTATGTGCTCGTCTACAAGAACCAAAAACTGGCGGTGATTGAGGCCAAGCGCGAGGGCTTGTCCGTCACCGAGGGGCTGGGGCAAGCCAAGGACTATGCCGAAAAATTGCAAACGCCTTTCGCCTACGCCACCAACGGACACGGCATTTACCGCGTGGATATGCGCAACGGCGAAGAGGGCAATGTGGCGCGATACCCCACGCCGGATGAATTATGGGATACGGTTTATGGCGAAAGCGAGGCGCAGGAACGACACTGGCGTGAGCAGTTTTCCGCGGTTCCTTTTAATGACAAGGGTGGGCAGTGGCAGGCGCGTTATTACCAGCACAACGCCATCACCAAAACGCTGGATGCGATAGCTGCGGGACAAGATCGCATTCTGCTGACCCTGGCAACCGGCACCGGCAAGACGGCGATTGCCTTTCAGATCGCCTGGAAACTATTCAACAGCCGATGGTCGCTCGGCAACTGGCGAGGCCAACCGCAGGATGGACAGACGCCTGCCCGTCGTCCACGTATTCTGTTTCTTGCCGACCGCAACAACCTCGCCGACCAAGCCTTCAACGAATTCAGCGGTTTTGCCGAAGACGCGCTGGTGCGAATTGATCCGCAGAGCATTCGCAAGAAGGGCCGCGTGCCCACCAACGCCAGTGTCTTTTTTACCATCTTTCAAACCTTCGTGACCGGGACGGATGCGGACGGTGAGCCCAAACCAAACTTTGGCGACTACCCGTCCGACTTCTTCGACTTCATCATCATTGACGAGTGTCATCGCGGCGGCGCCAATGACGAAAGTTCGTGGCGGGCAATCATGGATTACTTTGCGCCGGCGGTGCAGTTGGGTTTAACCGCAACGCCGAAGCGCAACGACAACATTGATACCTATACCTACTTCGGCGCGCCGGTGTATATCTACTCCCTCAAGGAAGGTATCAACGATGGTTATTTGACGCCTTTCAAAGTCAAACAAACCGCCACGACAATTGATGACTATTCCTATGCGCCGGACGACGATGTGATTCAAGGTAAGGTTGAGACAGGCAAGTTATACACCGAGAAAGATTTTAATCGCATCATTGAAATCGAGGCGCGGGAGAAGAAGCGAGTCGACCTGTTCATGGGCGATATTGACCAGTCGCAAAAAACATTGGTTTTCTGCGCGAATCAGCGGCACGCGCTTGCAATCCGCGACATGATTAACCAGGCCAAAACGAGCACCGACCCGGACTATTGCGTCCGCGTCACCGCCGATGAAGGTAAGCGCGGTGATATGAACCTGCGCACCTTTCGCGATAATGAGAAGACCATCCCGACTGTTCTGACCACATCGCGCAAACTCTCCACCGGCGTTGATGCTCGTAATGTGCGCAACATTGTCTTGTTGCGACCTATCAATACGATCATAGAATTCAAACAGATTATCGGGCGCGGCACTCGGCTGTTTGAAGGCAAGGACTACTTCACGATTTATGACTTCGTAAAAGCCTGCCAACACTTCCACGATTCAGACTGGGACGGTGAACCGCTTGACCCGGAACCCTGCGAGAAGTGCGGCAACTATCCTTGCACCTGTGTGGCGCCCGAGTGTCCTCGGTGCAAGCAACAGCCCTGTGTATGCGAACCAGGCCCATGCCCGAAGTGCGGAAAGTCGCCTTGCGAGTGTATAGCGGAACCACCCAAACCTTGCCCGGTATGTGGTCGAGACCCTTGTATCTGCAAGAAGATGATCAAGGTACGCCTCGCCGACGGCAAGGAGCGCGCCATTCAACACATGACGGCGACCTCGTTCTGGCATCCCGACGGCACGCCCATGTCGGCTGCGGAGTTCATGAAGAGTCTGTTTCAGGATCTGCCCGCACTATTCAAAGACGAGGACGAATTACGCCGACTCTGGAGCCGACCCGATACCAGACGACAACTGTTGGACGGGTTGGCGGAAAAAGGATGCGACCGGGCGCAACTTGCCGAACTCTCCAGTTTGATTAACGCGGAAAAGAGCGACCTCTACGATGTGCTGGCGTATATCGCCTATGCCCTGCCTCCCATCAGCCGTGCGCAGCGGGTGCAAACCCGCAGAGCCGGCATCCTGGTGGGCTACGATTACCGGCAGCAGGAGTTCCTGGAATTTGTCCTGGGTCACTATATTGAGCAAGGTGTCGGCGAACTGGACAGTGGGAATCTACTAAACCTTATCAGATTGAAGTACAACACATCTGCCGACGCCATTGCAGAGATGGGCATCAGCGCCGATGAGATACGCAATGTATTTATCGGTTTCCAGCGGCGCTTATACACATCCCGGGAAGCCGCACTGAAACGGGCGTTGTCCTGATCACGAATCCCAGAGGAGATAACATATGAATGATCCAGTACGTGCTGCCGACACCCCGTTCGGTGTTGATGTTGAGGCCGGCAAGTCTTACTTCTGGTGCGCCTGCGGTAACAGCGCCAGCCAACCCTTCTGCGACGGTTCTCACAAGAATACTGAATTCACGCCGGTTAAATACGAGGCTGATGAATCCAAAAAAGTGTTTTTCTGTGGCTGCAAGGCAAGCGGTAACAAACCGTTGTGCGACGGCAGTCATAAAAACTGACCCCCGTCAGGCGGAACAAGCGCCTGCACCCGATCGGTGAGCCGCAGCGGCTGATCTTCCCGGTGGCCTGTGTATCCCTTGCGAGGATCAGGCCCTTGGCTTGGTCGGATGGTGTAAGTCGTTATACGTCCATGAAAAATATAAAAATGGTGGGCCCAGAAGGATTTGAACCTTCGACCAATCGATTATGAGTCGACTGCTCTAACCAACTGAGCTATGGGCCCGATAAGGGTGTTCTGGAAGATTGCTATAGATTACTCGTCCAAAAAGCTACGCAGGTGGTCCGAGCGAGTCGGGTGACGCAATTTGCGCAGCGCCTTGGCTTCTATCTGCCGAATACGCTCACGGGTCACGTCGAACTGCTTGCCGACTTCTTCCAGTGTGTGGTCGGTGTTCATGTCGATACCAAAACGCATGCGCAGTACCTTGGCCTCCCTGGCGGTCAAGTTGGCCAGTACATCCTTGGTAGCCTCGTGCAGACCGGAGCCTGTGGCGGAATCAACCGGCGACGAGATAGTTGCGTCTTCGATGAAATCACCCAGGTGCGAATCTTCATCATCGCCGATGGGGGTCTCCATGGAGATCGGCTCTTTGGCGATCTTGAGTACTTTGCGAACCTTGTCTTCCGGCATTTCCATGCGCTCGCCCAATTCTTCGGGGGTGGGTTCGCGGCCCATTTCCTGCAGCATTTGGCGTGAGATGCGGTTGAGCTTGTTAATGGTCTCAATCATGTGCACCGGGATACGGATGGTACGCGCCTGGTCGGCAATGGAGCGGGTAATCGCCTGGCGAATCCACCAGGTGGCGTAGGTGGAAAACTTGTAACCGCGGCGATATTCAAACTTGTCTACCGCTTTCATCAGGCCGATGTTGCCCTCTTGAATCAGGTCCAGGAACTGCAGGCCACGGTTGGTGTATTTTTTGGCAATGGAGATAACCAGGCGCAGGTTCGCTTCAACCATTTCTTTCTTGGCGCGCCTGGCCATGGCTTCACCCATGGACATGCGGCGATTGATTTCCTTGATTTCGGTAACCGAGAGACCCAGTTCGTCCTCGATGATGCCGAGTTTGCGTTGCGGGCGGTGAATATTGTCTTTCTCAGCGCTCAGCTTGGCGGCGTAATCTTTCTTGGAGCGAGTGAGCTTGGCGAGCCATTTCCGGTCAGACTCGTTACCCTGAAAACTGGCGATGAACTCTGCCCGCGGCATGCCACAGTACTGCACGCACAACCTCAGGATTTCGCGTTCCTGGCCGCGCACCAGCATCAGAATTTCGCGTGCCTGGCCCGTCATTGGATCAAACACCCGTGGTGTTAATTTAAGGAATTTGAACAGCTCAGCGAGCTTTGCGAGGTTCTTGAGCGCAGTTTTTCCACTGCGACCTTCCTTGGCGATGGATTTCTCGGCCCTGTTGTAGGCGCGTTTAATGGCGGTAAAGCGCTTCTTGGCTTCGACCGGGTCTGGCCCGGTATTCACCTCTTCCTCTTCTTCGCCGTTCGCTTTTCTGGCGGCGCGTGCTTCCTGGGCGGCGGCAATCTCTGCCGCGGTAGGCACGTGGTCGGCGGGATTCAGGTAGCCTACGAGAATGTCAGACAGCCGTCGTTCTTCGTTGGCAACCCTGTCATATTCAGCGAGAATGGATTTCACGGCACCGGGATAGTAGGCGAGGGCGGCCATCAGCTCGCGTATGCCTTCTTCGATGCGCTTGGCAATGACAATTTCGCCTTCGCGGGTCAGCAGTTCGACCGTGCCCATTTCCCGCATGTACATGCGCACCGGGTCAGTAGTGCGCCCCGCCTCGTTCTCAACTGCTGCCAGTGCGGCAGCGGCCTCGGCAGCGACAACGTCGTCTGCGGAACTATCCCCCTCAGTGATTAACAGGGTGTCGGCATCGGGGGCGACCTCGAATACCTGGATTCCCATGTCGTTAATCATCTGTATGATGTCTTCAACCTGATCCGGGTCAGAAATGTCCTCTGGCAGGTGGTCATTTACCTCGGCATAGGTCAGGAATCTCTGCTCCTTGCCTTTGGCAATAAGATCCTTAAGACGGGATTGTTGTTGAACCACGTCGTTCATTAGGTGGGTACCTTTTGATTGGTCGTTGTGCGATGAGCGGTGAAAAACCTAGCCGCCTATTATAGCTATAGTCGGAAAAACCTCAATGGAGCCAGAAAATAACGGAACGGAATCAGGAGGTGCTCTCATATGCGTTTTTCCTCTTAAAACTAGCCTCCGCGCTCTTGGTCGCTGCGCTGTTTTTCCTTTAGTTCCCGGATGATTTCCAGCTTTTCCAACTCACTGATTTCAGCGTAGTTCCTGTCTTTAAGTTTGTCGACTCGAGCATCAAATATTTGTCGTTTAGGATGCTGGAGCAGGCTATTTATGGTGTCCAGAAATTGTTTTTCAATGCCTTCACTGGGAATAAGTTGCTCCTGGCTGGCCAATCGGTGCATCAGTTCGCCCTCTTCGCTGCCGTACCAGTGTCCCAGTAACCCATGGGTATTGGACTGCGGACGCCGCTGCAGCAATTCCATTAACTCCACCAGTAAGGCTGCATCGGAGCCCTGCAGGGCCCGCAGTGCCTCTATGTCGCCAACCTGGCGCGCCACGGCCGGCTGGTGCAGTAGCAGGGCAATGGCGGCCTGGGCCAGGTTGCCAAAGCCAGCAGCGTGCGTCTGTAGTGGTTGGCGCTGGCGTGGAGCGGGCATCCGGTCCTGTTTGGGGTAGCTCTCCGGCGGGGGTGGCGACTCGTTAAACTCGCTAAAAGCCTGTGAAGGCAGCCCGCTTCGTTCGGCCAGCGCTGCAAACATCAATTGGCGGTAGACCCCGTTGGGCAATTTCTGCAACAGCCCAGTGGCCAGTTTACTCATGCGCGCTCGACCATCCATCGACGCCATATCCAGTCCCTCCGCCATGCTTTCGAACAGAAAGGTTTCCAGTGGCATGGCCTGGGTGACTAACCCATTGAAATAATCAGCCCCTTTTGCGCGCACCAGCGTGTCTGGGTCCTCACCTTCAGGCAGAAACAAAAAACACGCCTGGCGACCGTCTTGCATGCAGGGAACGGCGGCTTCCATGGCGCGAGTGGCAGCCTGGCGGCCGGCCTTGTCGCCGTCGAAACAAAACACCACCTCTGGACAGAGGCGGTAAATTTTCTCCAGGTGGGCGGCGCTGGTGGCGGTGCCAAGCGTGGCGGTGGCGATGTTGATACCGTGCTGCGCCAGGGCGATTACATCCATGTAACCTTCCACGATAATAATTCTCTGCAGGTCGCGATTGGTGCGGCGCGCCTGGTACAGGCCATACAACTCACGGCCTTTCTGGAATACCGGCGTTTCCGGTGAATTCAGGTACTTGGGCTTATCGTCTCCCAGCACGCGGCCGCCGAAAGCTATCACCCGGCCCCGCTGGTCGCGGATAGGAAATACCACGCGATCGCGAAATCGGTCATAGATGCGCCCCTGCTCATTTTCAATCAGCATCCCGGTTTGCAGCAGTTGCAGCTTGCGTTCATCGCTGCTGCCCAGTGCTTTCAACAGGTTGTCCCAGCCCGGTGGTGCAAAACCCAGGTCGAACTGCCTGGCAATCTGGCCGGTGAGGCCGCGATTCTTCAGGTAGTCCACAGGCGCCTGTTTGCCGGGGTGCCGGTGCAACTGCAGTTGGTAGTAGTTGGTGACTTCTTCCAGCAAGGTATACAGGTCTCGCCGGCTGCGCTGGTGTGGACCTTTGCTTGCCTCCCGCGGCACCTTCATGCCGGCACTGTCGGCCAGCATTTCAACCGCCTGCGGAAACTCCAGGTTTTCGTAGTCCATGACGAAACCAAGCGCGTTGCCGCCGGCGCCGCAGCCGAAACAATAGTAGAACTGTTTCTCGGGGTTTACGCTGAAGGAAGGGGTTTTTTCCTGGTGAAACGGGCAGCAGGCGCTGTGGTTCTTACCGGTTTTTTTGAGTTTTACCCGTCTGTCAATTACATCAATGATGTCGACCCGGTCCAGCAGGTCGTCGATGAATGATTGTGGGATAAGTCCGGCCATCTTGCCCGGAAGATTAGCTGGTCAGTCGTTGCTTGACCAGTTGGCTGACCTGGCCCATGTCTGCCTTGCCCTGCAATTGGGGTTTCAGCCGGCCCATAACGGAACCCATGGCCTGCATGCCGCCGGCGCCGCTCGCCGCTATGGCCGCATCGATCAGTTGTGCGATTTCTGCTTCGCTCAGTTGCTCGGGAAGATATTCCTGAATGACGGAAATTTCGAAGTTTTCCTGCTCGGCCAGTTCGTCGCGGCCGGCATCGGTGTACTGCTGCGCAGAATCGCGGCGCTGCTTCACCATTTTGTCGAGCACAACGAGGGCTCGCTGGTCATCGACCTCGATACGTTCGTCTACTTCAATCTGTTTGAATTCCGCCATAATCAGGCGAATGGTTTGCAGGCGAGGTTTGTCTTTGGCTTTCATGGTTGCCTTCATGGCAGCCCGAATAGTCGCTGTGAGGTAAGTGTCGTGCATGGCTCTACTGGCCTGATTTTATTGGCTTAGTAGAGACGAACGCGTTTCTTGTTTTCCCGAGACAACTTCTTGGCATGACGCTTAACTGCGGCAGCGGCAGCGCGCTTGCGTACAGTAGTTGGTTTTTCATAGTGCTCGCGCTTGCGAACCTCGGCCAGTACACCGGCTTTTTCGCAAGAGCGCTTGAAACGACGTAGAGCAATATCGAAAGACTCGTTTTCCTTAATCTTTACAGAGGGCATTAAAGTTACCTGTACGCTTGTCAAATCGGGCCGAACCCCGCGTAAAACGTGGTCTACAGCCGTAAAGGGCGCGCAGTTTATACTTATCCGGCCGAGAATGCAAAGCCTGTTACGCCGGTCTTAATTGCCGGCCGCGCTGGTGTCCGCATTACCCCTCCATTATCATGCGCCCTTGATTGCCACGGCGGCGGATAATTGGTGACCCATGCGGGTGCTGGGCATAGAAACTTCCTGTGATGAAACAGGCATTGCACTGTTCGATAGTGAGCGGGGCTTGTTGGCGGATGCTCTCTATAGCCAGGTTGCTGTGCATGCGGAATATGGCGGCGTAGTACCTGAATTGGCGTCGCGCGATCACGTGCGTAAAGCCTTGCCATTGCTGGGTGAGGTGTTGTCCCAGGCCGGTTGTGGCAGCGAGCATATCGACGGAATTGCCTATACCGCCGGTCCCGGCCTGGTAGGTGCGCTTATGGTGGGCGCCACCCTGGCGCGCAGTCTGGCCTGGGGTTGGGGCTTGCCCGCCCTGGGAATACATCATATGGAGGGTCATCTGCTCGCTCCCATGTTGGAAGATGAGGCGCCACAGTATCCCTTCGTGGCCTTGCTGGTCTCCGGTGGTCACACCCAATTGGTGCGCGTTGACGGCCTCGGTCGCTACACGTTGCTGGGCGAATCCCTGGATGACGCGGCTGGTGAGGCCTTCGACAAGGCGGCCAAAATGTTGGGTGAATCCTACCCGGGTGGCCCCCATATCGCCCGCCTGGCGCAGTCCGGAGATCCCGCCCGTTTCCAGTTCCCGCGGCCGATGGTTAATAGGCCCGGGTTGGATTTCAGTTTCAGCGGCCTGAAAACCTTTACCCTCAATACCATTGCCGATCACGGCGGTCGTGATGGCATCGACACCCAGACTCGTGCTGATATTGCCCAGGCCTTCCAGGCGGCGGTGGTGGATACCCTGGCCATCAAATGTCGGCGGGCATTGCAGCAGGAGCAGCTCACTACACTGGTTATAGCGGGCGGTGTCAGTGCCAACACCGAGTTGCGACAGCGCCTGACGAAGGCTCTGGCCAAGATCGGCGCGACTGTGTTCTACCCGGCGCCGCGTTTCTGCACGGATAATGGCGCCATGATTGCCTACGCGGGTTGCCAGCGCATGCTGGCCGGTGAATGTGACCGCGACGACAGGCAGGTGCGACCGCGCTGGCCGATGGATGAATTACTGCCACCGGAGGCCGGCTGAGCTGCCATGGATATTGTTTTTCTTGAGCAACTGCGGGTTGATACCATTATCGGTATTCACGACTGGGAGAGACGGGTTCACCAGACCTTGCTGGTAGATTTGGAGATGGCCACCGAGGCCGGGCGAGCAGCGGCCGGCGAATCAATAGATGACACGCTCGATTACCGGCAGGTGGCCGAGCGGGTAACGGCTTTTATACAGGCTGGTGAGTTCCAACTGTTGGAAACCCTGGCCCATGAACTCGCCGCAGTTTTGCAGGCAGAGTTCAAGCTGCCGTGGTTGAAACTGCGTGTTGCCAAACCGGGAGCTGTGCCGGCGGCGCAAACGGTGGGCGTTATGGTCGAGCGAGGCATTGACAGAGGTCGGCTGCAATCATGACCCGGGTGCTACTTGGAGTCGGTAGCAATATCGATCCGCAGCAAAATATTGGTGCCGGGCTGGATGCACTGCAGCAGGATTTTGGCGAGCTGGCTATCTCTTCGGTCTACCAGAGTGCGGCGGTAGGGTTTGAAGGGGAACCGTTTCACAACCTGGTGGTGGGGCTGGATAGTCCGGTTTCAGCAGGGCAGTTGGCACGGCATCTGAGACAGCTCGAACACGCCATGGGCAGGCCACTCGATACCTCGCGGTTCAGCTCGCGAACCTTGGACATCGATATTCTCACCTATGCCGATTGTTGTGGTGTGGTTGATGGCGTGCAACTGCCGCGTGAAGAAATCACCGAGAATGCCTTTGTACTATGCCCTTTGGCAGAACTGGTACCCGCGGCCATTCATCCCCAATCGGGCCTGGACTATGGACACCTGTGGCAGGCCTACTCGAATCCGCACCAACGCCTGCAACGGGTGGATTTCTGGTGGGGAGATCGGCAAATCTCCCATAAATAAACCGGCTGGTCGAATTATTGCCCGACGGGGTCAGCAAAGGGTCAGAGTAAAAACTCTGCCAATCGCTCTCGTCGCAGTTGCCGAATGCGTTGACCCAGCTCGCGCCCGTTACTATCCAGGTCGGCCAGGGCAGGAATGTCGATATCGGCACACACCTGCTGCGCCCGCTGCAGGAAATCACTATTGGCTGCCGCTTGCGGAAAGGCGAGGGCGCAACTGCTGAGAAAATATTCAAAGCGTTCGGCCCGGCGCAGGGCGTCCGTCTGTTCCAGCAAGTGCAGTAAATGATCCGCTTCCAACTGTGCGGCCTGCTGATAGGTAGCACCGAATTGTGCGCAGAGCAGGGCCAGCTCCCGAAATCTGCGCGGCGCGTGCAACCGGTGGCACAGGCTCATTGCGTCCACGTGAGGCAAGCGTGACAGCAGTACCGCAAACAGGGCCTCGTCGTGACCGCCGGCCCTATGTGCCTGGTCCAGCCTCTCAATCGCAGTGGGGTCCGCCGTCAGTTCAGGGAAGAGAATCGCCAGTGCCCCACAGGCCCGCAGTGTCTCAAGGAACTGACCCGGTGATCTCTCACCCAGGGCTTTTTCTACCTCTGCCCAGATTCGTTCCGATGGCAGCAGCAGCAATTCTTCGCCGGCGGCGATCTGTGTCATCAAGGCCATGGTTTCCGGGGCGACGATAAATCCCAGGTGACCGTAGCGAGCAGCAAAACGTGCCACCCGCAATACGCGCAGCGGATCTTCGACAAAGGCCGGGGAAACATGCCGCAACAGGCGCGCCGCCAGGTCAGCCTGGCCGCCGTAGGGGTCTGTGATGGCGCCATCGTCAGCGCGGGCCATGGCGTTGACGGTCAGGTCGCGGCGAGACAGGTCTTCTGCCAGCGTGATGGAAGGGTCGGTATTGCACACAAAGCCCGTATAACCCTGGCCGGATTTCCTCTCGGTGCGGGCCAGCGCATATTCTTCCCTGGTCTGCGGATGCAGGAACACCGGAAAGTCTCTGCCCACCTGGCGGTAGTTCAGCTCGAGCATCTGTTGCGGGGTAGCGCCAACTACCACCCAATCCCGTTCTTTAACCGGGTAATTCAGCAGCTCATCGCGAACCGCGCCGCCTACCAGATAGATTTCCATAATTGGCTATTATTCAGGAACAGTCGCACCGATACCACTTGGCCTTTTTGCCTTTGGCATTCAAGCGATACATTGTCAGGTGGCCTCCCCAGACACAGCCGGTGTCCAGGGCAAACAAATTGTCATTGTCGACCTTGCCCTCCAGTGCCGCCCAGTGGCCGAAGATTATTTTTTCGTCCGACGTTGCCCGCTCCGGGTAGCTGAACCAGGGCGCCACTTGGCGGCCGGGGTCTGGCTTGCTACCTTTACTCTGCAAGTCCAGTTGGCCGTTGGTATACACAAAGCGCATACGAGTGAGATAGTTGGTGATGGTGCGCAAGCGGGGATAACCCACCAGAGAATCATTCCAGCGACGCGGGGTGTTGCCGTACATACGGACCAGGAACTTGCGCCACTCCGGTCCGCGCAGTGCCGCCTGTACCTCCTCTGCATAGCCCTGCGCTGCCGACACGCTCCAGATATGCGGGATGCCGGCATGTACCATGGTGTAACCGGCTTCGCTGTGCAGCAGTGGCCGGTGACGCAACCAGTGCAGCAGTTCATCGCGGTCGTGGGCTTCCAGTATCTTGCCAAGGGTGTCAGAGCGACCCTTTTTACGGAGGCCGTTGGCGACGGCAAGCAGATGTAAATCATGGTTGCCCAGTACGCAGACCACACTGTCGCGATGCTTATAGAGGTAGCGCAACGCCTTGAGCGAGTTGGGGCCACGGTTGACGATGTCGCCCAGCACCCACAGGGTGTCTTCGTCCCAATTAAACCGGGCTTGTTTTAGCAGGCATTTGAAGGATTCTGCGCATCCCTGTATGTCCCCGACTGCATAGATGGCCATAGTGTCTTCTTATTCCTGTTCCCGTTCCAGGATCAGGTGGCTCATCGCCACAAACTGCTGCAAGCTCAGGGTTTCCGCTCTTGCGCTGGGGGAAATTCCCCGGTCTTCCAATTGTTGCATGTTAATCAGATCGCGCAAGTTATTGCGCAGGGTTTTTCTGCGCTGCGCGAAGGCGGCGGATACCACCCGGCGCAGGCGTGACTCCAGTTTTGGGTCGCGCACCGGCTCCCGACGTGGTGTCAGCCGCACAATGGCTGACTGCACCTTGGGGGCAGGTGTAAATGCACTGGGCGGTACCTCGAACAAGGCGTCGATCCGGCAGTGGTATTGGGCCATTACACCCAGTTTTCCCCAGGCCTTGCTGCCCGGCTGTGCCGCCAGGCGGTTGACCACTTCCAGTTGCAACATGAAGTGCATGTCGTCTATGGCCGGAGCGTACTCCAGCAGATGAAATATCAGCGGTGTAGAAATATTGTAGGGCAGGTTGCCCACCAGCCGGAGCGGCTGTTGGCCGTCATACAGGCTGTGGTAATCAAAGCGCAGTGCATCGGCCTGATGGACTTTCAGGCGGGCCTGGCCGACAAAAGCAGACTCGAGTATGGGTATCAGGTTGCGATCCAGTTCAATGACGTCGAGTTGGCAGCCGCTGGCCAATAGCTCTGCGGTCAGAGCGCCCTGGCCTGGCCCGATTTCAACCAAATGCTGCTGCTCACGGGGGTGGATGGCATTGGCGATCTGGCGGATGACATTGGCATCGCGCAGAAAATTCTGGCCGAAGCGTTTGCGGGCGCGATGTGGCGTGTTCACATGTGCATCCGGTTGCCGGCCGCCATTTCGCCGGCACAGGTGATAGCGTAGCGCAGGCTGCCCAGGTCAGCATTGCCCGTGCCGGCCAGGTCCAGGGCAGTGCCATGGTCTACCGAGGTGCGGATGAAGGGTAATCCCAGGGTAATGTTAACGGCATTGCCAAATCCTGCGTATTTCAGCACCGGCAGGCCCTGGTCGTGGTACATCGCCAGAATCGCATCACACTGCTCGAGAATGCTGCTGTTGAAGGCCGTATCGGCCGGCAGGGGGCCGAGCAGCTTCAATGCGGGTGAACGCAGTTGTTCCAGCACGGGAATGATCACGTCTATTTCCTCACGCCCCATATGGCCACCTTCGCCGGCGTGTGGGTTGAGTCCCAGTACGGCGATGGTGGGTCGGGATAGCAAAAAGCGTGTGCGTAGATCGTGGGCCAATATACCAATCACCGCTGTCAGCGTGTCGCGGGTGATAGCGCCCGGAACTTCCGCCAGCGGCAGGTGAGTGGTCGCCAGTGCCACACGCATGCTTGCACAGGCCAGCATCATAACCACCCCGGCGGTGTTGGTTTGGGTGGCGAGGAATTCAGTATGCCCGGTGAAGGGAATACCCGCATCGTTGATAACCGATTTTTGAACGGGCGCCGTGACCAGGGCCTGGAACGTGTGGTCCAGGCAACCCTCGATGGCCGCGCGCAGGGTATCCAGCACATAGTTTGCATTGCCGGGGTCAAGAATGCCCGTCTGGCAGGGTGTGGCCAGTTCCACCGGCAGCACGCAGAGCTCGCCTGCAGTCGTTGCGTGGGTGGGAGCGCTGCTATCGAATAGCCGGGTCTGTAGTGGTAGCCCTAGCTGCTGAGCGCGATCCTGTAACAGGGCGGGATCACCGATGGCAACCAGTTCAACGGCCGGCGCTCGCGGCGCAACTTCGATGGCCTGTTGCGCCATCTGGATGGCAAGGTCTGGACCGATGCCGGCCGGTTCACCTGTGGTCAGAGCTATTCGCACAGTGGCTATTCCCGCCCTATTTGATATCGACGAACGCCTCGTCGCGTATTTTACGCAGCCAGACATCCAGTTCTTCCTGGTATTTACGCTGGTGTAGCATTTCCCTGGCGCGGTTTTCCAGTATGGTATTGGAAACATCTTCCTGACGCCGTTCCTCAACGTGCAAAATGTGCCAGCCAAACTGGCTGTGCACCGGCTGTGAAACGGCACCAAGCTCGGTTGAATCCATCATGTTTTCAAATTCGGGAACCGTTTGGCCGGGGCTGACCCAACCCAGATCACCACCCTCCTGGGCTGAGCCTATGTCTTCAGAGTATTGACGGGACAGGTCGCCGAAATCTGCGCCGTCTATCACCTGTTGGCGCAAATCCTGCGCCAACAGCTTACATTCTTCATCTGTCCTGATGGCAGAAGGCTTGAGCAGGATATGGCGCACCTTGGTCTGTTGAATTATCGTTGAGCCGCCGCGCTTCTCGGCCAGGTAGATGAGGTGGTAACCGCTGGCACTGCGAATGGGGGCAGATGTTTGCTCTACTGCCAGAGTAGGGGCTACCTCGGCGAACAGGCTGGGCAGATCGCCGCGCTTGCGCCAGCCCAGGTCGCCGCCGGTGAATACGTATTCACCGCTGCTACTATTGATAACCTCTTCAAATGACTCCCCTGCGGTGATGCGCGCATGGAATAGGTCAACATGTTGCTTGATGCGCTGTTCATCCTTTGCTGTGACGTCCTTGTCCGTCGGTAAGAGGGCGTGAACCAGGTGATACTCCTCAGCCGTCATGGCATTGCCCTCGTCCGATTCGAGGAAGTTGTCTATTTCCTCAGCGGAAATCTGGATGCGCTGTCTGACATTGCCCCCCTGCACCTGCTGTATGATTAACTCCCGTCGCACATCTTCACGCACGACCTGGTAGGATCTGCCTTCGCGCTCCAGTTGCAGGCGGAACTGGTCCAGAGACAGCCTGTTTTGAGCGGCGATGCGGTTGAGCGCGCTGTTGAGTTGTCCATCGCTGATGCGCACGCCGCCGCGCCGCCCCATTTGTATCTGAATGCTTTCCAGGATTAACCGGTCCAGTGTTTCCCGTACCAGCGCCTCCTGCGGTGGCAGCTCATGGCCCTGTGCGGTCAGGTTGGCAGTCAGCAGGTCTAGCCGCGAACGCAACTCGCTACTCATAATTACGTCGTCTTCAACAATGGCAACAACCGAATCCAGTATCCTGGTCTCTGCGAAGCCGGCGGAGCTTAGCAGCATCAGGCCCAGAGCAAGACATTTTGCCAGTGGCGGAACTCTATGTATCACTATCTTGGTATCCTCGAATAAATTCTTCCAACATACTGCTGACCCGGGTGCCGATGCCGCCCAGGCCCTTCAGCTGGAACTCTAAATAGGTGGCGTGTTCGTATTCGACCAGGGAGTTGATTTCGACACCCTTGCGTTGATCCGGGTAGCGTTGATAAACCACGCGTACCCGCCAGCAGCAGTTATTGTACTCGATTCCGGCCATATCATTGATACGCTCGCTTTCCTCCAGATCATAGAGTGAGCGCAGGAACAAACTCCACTCCTCATTGACAGGCAAATAGGCAGAAAAGTCCAGCTGGCTTATATGCGACTGATCGGGGTCGTCGCCACGGTAGCGCCGGTAGCTGTAGCCGAGATTATAAATGAGCTGATGGTCACCCCGATAAGCCATCTGGACGTAGGTCTGGTCCAACTCGTTGGCATCGGTATTCCAGAGCCAGGCAGAACGCATCTGCAGGGCTGCGGCCGGGGACAGGTTGAATTCCAGGGCGATGGCCGAGCTGCCTGCAAGGTCGGTTGGATCGGCTGCGCCTACGTTGACTTCCCGGTCGTCGAAATAGTAGATCTGGCCAATGCTGGCCGACATCTTCTCACGGCCGCTGTCCTTGTCAATCATGCGTGATGTGATGCCGACTGACAGCCGGTTGGCATCGTCGAGGCGATCCTTGCCGGCAAAACGCGTCTCCCTGAACAGCTGACTGTAGGAAAAAGTCAGCTCGGAGGTGTCGAAGTCGGGAAGTCCGCTCTGGTCTGCAAAGTCGGCCCAGAGGTAATAGAGTCTCGGCTCCAGGGTTTGCAGCCCCCAGCCGGTATCCCTTTCAAAATAAAGGCCGCCATCCAGGTTGAACAGGGGGGCGCCTACCGCCGGCGTGTCATCCAGACGATTGTCAAAAAATACAGAATCGTCGAGGTCATAATTAATCTGCCGATATTTTGCGACGGGTTTCAAGTATCCCCACATCCAGTTCATGGGATAGCCGGCACCAACGGAGTTATAGAGGCGGTGACCGGTTGGCTCGGTATTGTGGTCAAAGTAGGTGTAGTCACTGGTCAGCAACAGGTTGGGGCTAAAATCCTGCTCTGTGGCAGTGCGTTGCAGTGATACCTGCGGGAGCTTGCGATAGGCATCGGTAGTGACATCGCGGGCGATGGTTTTGAATTCTTCTACGCGCAGTTCCGCCAGCCAGTCATCGCCCAGGTAGTTGACCTGGCCACGCTGTGCTAGGTGGGTGGACTGGGCGACTTGCAGTGATGTGGTGCCCAGGTCACTGAAGTAAAAATCGTCGGAGACGTTGGTGTAATCTATCTCTGTGCGCCAGCGCTGCGAGAACAAACCGTGCTGCTTGACGGCGCTCAGCCAGCGATCACCATCCTCGTCAGGAAAGTCTTGCCGGTATTCATCATCGCCGCTCATGCGGGCGCCACCGAGCTCCCAGTAGCCGGTATTGGTCGCCGTATAGCGGGTTTCCAGCTCCGTCAGCAGGCCTCGTGCGGCGATGTAACGAGGTGTCAGGGTGGCGTCATAGTTGGGCGCCAGGTTGAAGTAATAGGGTATGGCCACATCGGCCCCACCGCTGGAATCGTTGCCAATTTCCGGCCACAGGAATCCTGACTTACGCCTGTCATTCAGGGGGAACTGTATATAGGGCGTGTAAATAAACGGCACGCCGCCCATCTCGATTTTGGCGTTGTGGGCTGTGCCTGTGCCAGTGTCGAAATCCAGCTCGATATTCTCGGCGCGCAGCATCCACTGCTCGGCAAGCGGTGGGCAGTAGCTGTAGTAGGCGTCATCCAGCTTGATAACATGGTCGCTGCGTCTCGTTATCAGGTTCGAGCCGCCATGAATATGCTGATCGTGCACTACGAACCGGTTGGCAGTGAGGCGGGCTTCGCCGGTGTCGGTATTGATAGTGCCAGTGGCCCCGCGTATCAGCAGGCCCGGTTCGCGCAGTTCCACATTGCCATGCAGGCTAGCCCACTGTTTGTCCCGATCAAATTCAGCCTCATCCGCACGCAAGTGCCGGTAGCCCTGTTGCGCCTCTACTGTGCCACTGAGACGGACAGTATCCCCTTGCAGCTCGGTAGCAGTGGCGCTGGCTTCTATGTCTGATTGGGATGGATCTACCGAGGTATCGACCCCGGCCAGGGGGTCGACATAACTGCCACCGCAGCGCACAACGCGCAATGATGTGAAGTCCTCCGGCATTGCCGAATCGGCCTGCCAGTCCAGAAAAGACCGGCTTTGTACACAGCCGCTATCTTCACTATTGGCGGGTGCGCCTGCCGGCCTGCTATCCTGAGCACGCGCAGACACCGCCACCAACAGGGTGGCAGCAATGGTCACTAGTCTAATGCCGGCCGGGGACTGGGACCGATGGCAGGAATTGCGCAGCTTTGGTGGTGCAGAGGTCATGTACGATGTTGTGGACAGTATCGGAATATCTTGCGAATCGGGATGATAATGCATTCTGAGCGGGTGTGCTTGTTTTAATGGACGATAGACAGCGGCAGTTACAGAGCTGGTCACTGGCTGCGCTTGGACTTTCTGGCCAGGCCATTGACTGGACCGATGTGGCGGTCGACGCCAGCACGCGCCGCTATTTTCGGCTGCGCCAGGGCACTGCGGCCTGGATTTGCATGGATGCGCCCCCGGCTACCGAGAAAAATCAGGCTTTTATTGAGGTTCGCGCGCTGCTGGCAGCCAGCGGAGTGCGGGTACCGGATTTGTTGGCGCAGCAACTGGAAGTCGGATTTTTGCTCCTGGAAGATCTGGGCGATCAACTGCTGTTGGGGCGACTGAGTGCAGATACAGTAGATGCCTGCTATCAGCAAGCGCTGGATATGCTGTTGACAATGCAGACCGCTGGAGAGTTTTCCCATCAGTTGCCCGGTTATAGCGAAGCGATACTGGCGGAAGAGCTGTCGCGATTCTCCGAGTGGTTTGTTGAGGGTTTGCTGGGTCTGAATCTCTCTGTGCAGGAAGTGGCAATGATTCAGGCGGTGGTGGGTCAATTGATTGAAAGCGCCCTGGCACAACCACAAACCCTGGTTCATCTTGATTTTCACAGTCGCAATTTGCTGGTCTTGCCCGATGGCGAGCTCGCCACGATAGATTTCCAGGATGCGCGCTGGGGGCCGCTCTGTTACGACCTGGTTTCTCTGTTGAAAGATTGTTATATCCGCTGGCCCGAGTCGCAGGTAGAAGCCTGGGCACTGCAATACCGGGCGCGCTTGCAGGCGACTGGCCAGTTTGCCGGCGCGGATGAGGCGCAATTTCTGCGCTGGTTTGACTGGATAGGTTTGCAGCGGCACATCAAGGTATTGGGCAATTTTGCCCGCCTGGCCATCCGGGATGGCAAGCCCGGCTATTTGCAGGATATTCCGCAGGTGCTCGGGTATATTGTGCCGGTGTTACGAAGATACCCGCAGTTTTCGCAATTGCTTCAATTGCTGGAGAGCGGTGTGCTGCCTCAGGTAGGTTCCGCCATTTCGAAACAAAGAGGGGAAGCCATGCGATGAAAGCGATGATTCTTGCCGCCGGTCGCGGCGACCGCATGCGACCGTTAACCGATAGTCTGCCCAAACCCCTGTTGCCCGTGGCGGGTAAGCCCCTGATCCAATTCCATGTGGAAAAACTGGTGGCGGCGGGGTTTCGAGAGTTGGTCGTCAATACCTCGTGGCTGGGGTCCTTGATAGAGGATTTTCTGGGCGATGGGTCAGCCTGGGGTTGTCAGATCCAGTGGTCGCGAGAGCCCGAGGCGCTGGAGACCGCCGGCGGTATTATGCAGGCACTGCCACTGCTGGGCCCCGCCCCATTTGCGGTTATCAATAGTGATATCTGGACAGATTTTTGCTTTTCCGAGCTGCCGGCATCGAAGTTGGCGGCGGGCCGCAGTGCTCACCTGATCATGGTAGACAACCCGGCCCAGCACAGCAGCGGTGACTTCGTCCTGGCGCCATCGGGCTTGCTTGAGGCCAAAAGCAGTCCACAGGCCAGCGGGGATGAAGTGCTGACCTATGCAGGGGTGAGTATTTTTAGCGCCGAGTTCTTTCGCGGCAGGTCGGCGGGGAAGTTGCCGTTGCGGCCTTTGCTGGATACAGCCATGCAACGCAAGGAACTCACAGGTGAACATTATGCCGGGCGATGGTGTGATGTGGGTACGCCGGCGCGGCGCGCTGAGCTGGATGCTGAACTGGCCATACTTTAGAATGCCGCATACCAAGGGAGCCCAGTACTATGAGTAATTACCTGATAGCCCCATCGATACTATCTGCCGATTTTGCACGACTGGGGGAGGAAGTTGATACTGTGCTCGCCGCCGGCGCCGATATCGTGCACTTCGATGTAATGGATAATCACTATGTGCCTAACCTGACCATTGGTCCCATGGTGTGCAAAGCGCTGCGTTCACACGGCGTCACTGCCCCGATTGATGTACATTTGATGGTTAGCCCGGTAGACCGCCTGGTGGGCGATTTCGCCGACGCCGGCGCTACTTACATCACCTTTCATCCAGATGCCTCTACCCACGTCGATCGTACCTTGCAGATGATTCGTGCAACTGGTTGCAAGTCGGGTCTGGTCTTCAATCCGGCAGTTGGTCTGGATGTGCTCAAATACCTGATGGACAAGGTGGACATGGTGTTGTTGATGTCGGTGAATCCCGGTTTTGGCGGCCAGGGCTTTATACCGGCTACACTGGGCAAGCTGCGCGAAGCGCGGACCTTGATCGATGCGAGTGGTCAGGATATTCGCCTTGAAGTCGACGGCGGGGTTTCGGCTAAAAATATCAGCGAGATTGCCGCCGCCGGCGCCGATACGTTTGTCGCCGGCTCGGCCATATTCAATGCTGCAAGCTACCGGGATGTGATCGACCAAATGCGCGTGGAATTGGCAGCCGTTGCGTAAGCAATGCGCTGCGGTACAATGACTTCTATTTTGTCCTGGAGACTGCTGTGAAAACAGCTGGACATTCAATTGTCGGCATCCTGTCGATGTGTGCAATAAACCGCTGGCGATGGTAGCCAGGGTAGACGCACGACTATTGAATGTAACCGATTTTTCTCTGAGGAAGTCCCATGACACCGCAACAATTTGCTGTCCTGGCAGCACAGGACTACAACCGCATACCCGTTAGCCGCGCAGTGCTGGCTGACACCGAAACTCCGTTGAGTGCCTATATCAAGCTTGCCGATGGCCCTTATTCCTACCTTCTGGAATCCGTGCAGGGCGGTGAAAAGTGGGGGCGTTACTCCATCATTGGCTTGCCCTGCCGTACGCTGTTGAAGGTCAGTGGCTACCGGGTTGAGGTGATTACCGATGATGTTGTCGTCGAGCAATCCGAGGTAGAAGATCCACTGGCCTTCGTGGAGGCTTTTCAGCAGCGTTACCGCATCCCCCAAGTGAAAGACCTGCCGGTTTTTCACGGTGGTCTGGTCGGCTATTTTGGTTATGACACGGTGCGCTATATTGAGCCTCGTCTGCGCAACAGTATGCCGGTGGATGAACTGGGCACCCCCGATATTCTTTTGATGCTCTCTGAAGAGCTTGTTGTCTTCGATAATCTCGCCGGTACATTGCAATTGGTGGTCAATGTCGACCCCACTGTCGACAATGCCTGGGACACTGCCCAGTTGCGACTCGATGCGTTGCAGGCGCGTCTGCGCGAACCTACACCGGCACTGGCAGAGATAGATCTTGGCGCGGCCCGGCAGGCGCGTGCTGAGCAGATTATTCCCGAGAGTGAGTTTCGCTCACATTTTACCCAGGATCAGTACTTTGCGGCCGTTGATGCCATCAAGGAGTATGTGCTGGCGGGGGATGTGATGCAGGTGGTGCCTTCCCAGCGCCTGAGCCTGCCCTTCACGGCTGCGCCGCTGGATTTGTACCGGGCACTGCGCAATCTCAACCCTTCTCCCTACATGTATTTTCTGGATCTGGAAGACTTTCATATCGTCGGCTCTTCACCGGAAATCCTGGCGCGCCTGGAAGAGGGTGTGGTTACAGTGCGGCCAATCGCAGGCACCCGCAGGCGCGGTCGCAGTGAAGAAGAAGATATAGCCCTGCAAGAAGAATTGTTGGCAGACCCCAAGGAAATTGCTGAACACCTCATGCTGATTGACCTGGGCCGCAACGATGTTGGTCGAATCGCCAAAATAGGCTCTGTTGAGCTGACTGAAAAAATGGTGGTAGAAAAATATTCGCATGTCATGCACATCGTATCGAAAGTGACCGGAGAGTTGCTTGAAGGCAAGACCGCTGTGGACGTGCTGCGCGCATCGCTGCCGGCGGGAACTCTCAGTGGAGCCCCCAAAATCAGGGCCATGGAAATTATCGACGAACTGGAGCCTGTGAAACGCGGAGTTTATGGCGGCGCGGTTGGCTACATATCATGGCAGGGTGATATGGACACGGCGATTGCCATTCGCACGGCTGTGGTCAAGAACGAGGTGCTCTACATCCAGGCCGGTGGGGGGGTGGTTGCGGACTCGGTCCCCCGGCTGGAATACAAGGAAACCATGAACAAGGCCAGGGCCATGTTCCGGGCTGCCGCCATGGTGAAATCCGGTGCCAAAGGGGGGCAGTAATATGTTACTTATGATCGATAATTACGACTCCTTTACCTACAATGTGGTGCAATATCTCGGTGAGCTGGGTGCTGAGGTACATGTTGTCCGCAACGACCAGATTGACGTCGCGGCCATTGCAGCGCTGCAGCCGGAAAAAATCGCTATATCTCCCGGTCCCTGTACGCCCAATGAAGCGGGCGTATCCATGGCGGTTATCGAGGCCTTTGCAGGGCAGCTACCCATACTGGGTATTTGCCTTGGTCACCAGAGCATAGGACAGGTTTTCGGCGGCCGCATTGTGCGCGCCAGACAGGTTATGCACGGCAAAACCTCGCCTGTGCACCATCGGGGCGAAGGGGTTTTTGCTGGCCTCAGCAATCCATTTGAAGCAACCCGTTATCATTCACTGGTTATTGAACAGGTCAGTCTGCCGGACTGCCTGAAGATAACCGCCTGGACCGAAACCGAAGCCGGCGATATGGATGAGATCATGGGTGTGCGTCATCGAGAATTGCCAGTAGAGGGTGTGCAGTTTCACCCGGAATCCATTTTGACGGCGCACGGTCACGATTTGTTGCGCAATTTCCTCAACCAGGGAGCGTGAGGCTATGAATATTCAAGCAGCAATTGCAACATTGGTTGATGGTGACGACCTCACCAGCGAACAGATGCAGTCTGCCATGCACCGGATTATGAGTGGCGAGGCGACGCCGGCACAGATTGGTGCTTTTCTGGTGGCTTTGCGTGTCAAGGGTGAAACCATTGATGAGCTTGCTGCGGCCACCATGGTCATGCGCGAATTGGCCACGACCGTTGAGACCAGCGACGAACACCTGGTCGACATTGTGGGTACCGGCGGAGATGGTGCCAATTTGTTCAATGTATCTACTGCGGCGGCTTTCGTGGTCGCCGCCGCCGGTGGTCGTGTCGCCAAGCACGGCAATCGCTCTGTCTCCAGCACCAGCGGTAGTTCAGATGTGCTGGCAAGTATGGGAGTGACGGTGGAGCTGACACCGGAGCAGGTGGCGCGCTGTATCGACGAAGTTGGCATGGGGTTTATGTTTGCTCCCAGCCACCACAGTGCGATGAAGCATGCGGCTGGCCCACGCCAGGAACTGGGCCTGCGCACCTTGTTTAATATGCTGGGGCCGATGACCAATCCGGCCGGCGTAAAGCGCCAGGTCATTGGTGTGTTTACGCCAGAATTTTGCCGGCCGATGGTGGAGGTGCTCAAACGCTTGGGCAGTGAGCATGTGATGGTAGTGCATGGCCAGGACGGCCTGGATGAGGCGAGTATAGCGACGCCCACTCATGTTGCCGAGTTGTTGGACGGCACTATTACCGAGTATGAGATCAAGCCGGAAGACTTTGGTATCGCGTCGGCCAGCCTGGATGGGCTTGCAGTGACCAGCAGCGAGCAGTCGTTCGCATTGATCAAGAGCGCCCTGTCTGGCGAGAAAAGTGAGGCCGCCGGCAAGGCCGCCAGGATAATTGCACTCAATGCAGGTATGGCGATTTACGTTAGTGGGGTTGCCGCCACTCTGGCAGATGGCGTGCAGATGGCAGAAGATGCCATCGGCAGTGGCGCAGCGCTGCAAAAGATTGAAGAGCTGGCGCAGTTTACCCAGTTACTGCAAGCATGAGTGCACCGACACCGACCATCCTGCGCGAGATTATTGCCCGCAAGTGGCAGGAAGTCAGCGACCGCACCGCAGCTTGTTCGGTATCTGAACTGCAGCGGCGCATCGACACACAAACGCCCTGTCGTGGCTTTGCGGCGTCTATGCAGCAGCGTGTTGCCGCGGGCCAGTCGGCGGTCATTGCGGAAGCCAAGCGTGCCTCACCCAGCAACGGCGTCATTCGCGAGAGCTTCGACCCGGCGGCGATTGCCCGCAGCTACCGGCAGGGCGGTGCGACCTGCTTGTCAGTGCTCACCGATGTCGACTTTTTCCAGGGCGCAGACAGTTATCTGCAGGCGGCGCGAGCGGCCTGTGAACTGCCGGTAATTCGTAAGGATTTTATGGTTGACAGTTATCAGGTGGTTGAGGCGCGGGCTATTGGAGCGGATTGCATTTTGCTGATTGTGGCCGTGCTGGAAGACGGACAGATGACAGAATTGAATGCGGCCGCCCGCGAACTGGGTATGGATGTGCTGATCGAAGTTCACGACCGGGACGAGCTGGAGCGCTCATTGCCACTGGGCAATGTATTGGTGGGAATTAATAATCGGGATCTGCACAGCTTCGAGATGCGACTGGAGACCACCTGGGAACTACTGCCACATATTCCCGCGGACCGCCTGACTGTGACTGAGAGTGGCATTCACACCACTGGCGACGTACAGGCTATGCGGGAGCACAATGTGCACGCGTTTCTGGTTGGAGAAGCGTTTATGCGGGCCGAACAACCCGGTGAGAAGCTGGCAGAACTATTTGCCGGCTAGCGTTTCCGGCTAGTGGGTACCAAATACGACGATCGTCGAGCAGGGCGGGCGCAACATGGGACCCAGGCCTATGGAAATGTTGCCAATTGGCATGGACGGCTGTTCTGCCTACGACGTTATGGCGATATTGCGAAAGTCACGCCAGAATGTGGTAGCACGGAGTCAGAGTCCAGACTCTGACCCCGGCCGATGGCCCATCAAACCCGATAGCTGCTGCTGGTCATCACTTTTGAAACTGCGGCCATCGCCCGCTTGACCGGTTGCGGAAAATTTTCACCGCCGGCTTGCAGCGCCAGGTCGCCGTGGCGCTGCTCGTCCGCCAGCATTTGCTCAAGAATTTTTCGGCTGCGCTGATCTGCTTGCGGTATTTGTTGCAGGTGATCGGTGATGTGTTCACAGACACGCTCTTCCGTGGCGGCGACAAACCCCAGGCTCCAGCGATCGCCGGCTACGCCCGCCACAGCACCCAGTGCGAAGGACAGGCCATACCAGATTGGATTGAGACGGCTGGTGTGACTACCCAGTTGTCGCAAGCGCTCTTCGCACCAAACCAGGTGGTCCACTTCTTCGGCGGCGGCTTGTTCCATTTTCTCCCTGACCCAGGGCAGCTTGGCAGTTAAGGCCTGACCCTGGTAAAGCGCCTGGGCACAGACTTCGCCGGTGTGGTTCACCCGCATCAGCCCGGCCACATGGCGGCGTTCTCCCGGAGCCAGCTCCGCCTCGGGCTCGCAGCCTGCCGGAGAACTGCGCTGGGCCGCGTTGGCATTGCCGCTGAGAGTGCGCAATACCTGGTCGGCATTGCCGATTAGTTGGTCCAGAAAGGATAATTTTCGCGGCGTCATAGGACTATTGTAGCGAATTATTCGCCCTTTTCCCTGGCCAGGGCCCGCCAGCCGATATCGCGGCGGTGGATGGCGCCTTGCCAGTGGATTTTATCAACACCGCGATAGGCATTGGACTGCGCCTCGGCAATACTGTCGCCCAGGCCGGTAACACACAGCACTCTGCCGCCATTGGTGACGATATCGCCCTCGTTAACTGCTGTGCCGGCATGGAATACCTTGGTGTCATCAGTGTCGACGGTATCGAGGCCAGCGATCACCATGCCCTTGTCATAAGCGCCAGGGTATCCACCTGCGGCCAATACTACGCCCACGGCTTGTCGTGGGTCCCACTGGGTAGTGACCTGATCGAGGTCGCCGTCAAGAGCGGCATTGCACAGTTCACACAGGTCAGACTGTAGCCGCATCATAATGGGCTGGGTCTCGGGGTCACCGAACCGACAGTTGTACTCGATGACCTTGGGGCTGCCATCGGCAGCAATCATTAGTCCCGCATACAGGAAGCCGGTGTAGGGCACGCCTTCTGCGGCCATTCCCACCACGGTGGGGAGAATTACCTCATCCATAATGCGCTGATGCACTTGTTCGGTGACCACCGGGGCCGGCGAATAGGCACCCATGCCGCCGGTATTGGGGCCGGTATCGCCCTCGCCCAGGCGTTTGTGATCCTGACTGGTGGCCATGGGCAGTATGTTTTTGCCATCCACCAGGACAATAAAGCTGGCTTCTTCGCCCTCCAGAAATTCTTCGATGACGACTCTGCAACCGGCTTCGCCAAAGGCGTTGCCCGATAGCATATCTGTTACCGCGGCCTCCGCCTGGGCCAGTGTTGCGGCGACGACAACCCCTTTACCCGCCGCTAAGCCATCGGCTTTCACCACAATAGGCGCACCCTGTTCGCGCAGGTAGGCCAGGGCGGGCTCCGGTTCCGTGAAGTTGCCATAGGCGCCGGAGGGAATATTATGGCGAGCCAAAAAGTCTTTGGTAAAGGCTTTTGAGCCCTCCAGTTGGGAGGCGGCGGCAGTTGGGCCAAAGCAGCGTAAACCGCGCTCGGCAAAGTAATCGACTACTCCGTCAACCAGCGGCGCCTCCGGTCCGACGATGGTCAGGCCAACGCCGTTGGCCGCCGCGAAATCAGCCAGGCCGGCAAAATCGTCTACCGCAATATTGACATTCCCCATGCTCGCTTCGAGGGCCGTGCCGGCATTGCCGGGGGCAACAAATACCGTGTCAGCCGAGGGGGATTGGGCCGCTTTCCATGCCAGCGCATGCTCGCGGCCGCCGCTTCCGATTACCAGTACATTCATAGCCGGTTGTCGCGCTATCAGTGGCGGAAATGGCGCATGCCGGTGAACACCATGGCCATATTGTTTGCGTCAGCGGCGGCAATAACTTCCTCATCGCGGATTGAGCCGCCGGGTTGAATCACTGCGGCGATGCCCACGCCGGCTGCGTTTTCGATGCCATCGCGGAACGGGAAGAAAGCATCGGAGGCCATCACGGAGCCCTTTACTTCAAGGCCGGCGTGCTCCGCCTTGATTGCCGCAATACGTGCGGAATTGATGCGACTCATCTGGCCGGCACCAACGCCGATGGTCCGGCCGGCACCGGCATAGACAATGGCATTGGATTTAACGTACTTGGCAACTTTCCAGGCGAATAACAGATCCTGCATCTCTGCTTCACTGGGTTGGCGCCGGCTGACAATGGTGAGGTCGCCGGCACGTACCATGCCCAGGTCGCGATCCTGAATCAGCAGGCCTCCGGTGACGCGTTTGTAATCAAAAGCGGCCGTAGAAGCTGACCACTGGCCACAGCATAAAACGCGTACATTGGTTTTACCGGCGGTCGCCGCCAGGGCCTCGTCGCCGATGGATGGTGCAATGATAACCTCGACGAACTGGCGTTCAATGATCGCCGCCGCGGTTGCCGCATCCAACTCTCGGTTAAACGCAATGATGCCGCCAAAGGCAGACTCCGGATCAGTGGCAAAGGCGCGATCATAGGCCTCACCAATAGTTGCCGCGACTGCAACTCCGCAGGGGTTGGCATGTTTGACGATAACGCAGGCGGGAGCGTCAAAGTTCTTCACACACTCCAGGGCGGCATCTGTGTCGGCTACATTGTTATAGGACAGCGCCTTGCCCTGTAGCTGCTGTGCTGTGGCGATGCCGGCTTCCTGTGGAGTGCTCTCGACATAAAACGCAGCGCTCTGGTGAGGGTTTTCTCCGTAGCGCATTTCCCGGGTCTTGTGGAACTGGGTGGAGTAGGTGCGCGGAAACTGTTCACTGCCGCCCTCTACCAGGCGGCCAAAGTGATTGGCGATGGCGCCGTCGTAAGCAGCCGTGTGTTCATAGGCGCGGATGGCGAGGTCAAAACGGGTCTGGAAGCTGGTGGCACCGCCATTGTTGCTCATCTCTGCCAGTACGCGAGAATAATCAGCGGCATTGACCACGATATTGACGAAGCGGTGATTTTTCGCGGCCGCCCGCACCATGGTCGGCCCGCCGATATCGATATTCTCTACCGCATCTTCGAGGCTGCAATCGGGCTTTGCCACGGTCTGCTCGAACGGATAGAGATTGACCACCACCATATCGATGGGCTCAATGCCGTGCTCGGCCATGACTTCATCGTCGGTACCGCGACGGGCGAGAATGCCGCCATAAACCTTCGGGTGCAGGGTTTTTACACGGCCGTCCAGCATCTCCGGAAAGCCGGTGTAGGCAGAGATTTCGGTGACATCAATGTCATTCTCTTCCAACAACCGGAAGGTGCCGCCGGTGGAGAGTATTGCTACATTTTGCTCGCGCAGGCCGCGCGCGAATTCGGTGATGCCGGTTTTGTCAGATACGCTGAGCAGGGCACGCTTGACAGCAACCATATTGGGTTCGCTCATGGCTATTTGGTATTGTTGCTAAACGGGAGGGGCCGGATCGCAGTGCCGCTCAGACATCGCTGCTGTTGAGTAAGCCGTGTTGCTTGAGCTTCTTGCGAAGGGTGCCTCGATTGAGACCCAACATGCGTGAGGCCTTGGTTTGGTTGTTGCGTGTGTAGTGCATTATCTGTTCCAGCAAAGGCCCTTCCACTTCGGTCAATACCATCCGGTAGACCTCCGTGCCCAGTTGTCCGTCCAGTTGTTCCAGGTAGGTCTTGACGGCGACGGTGACGCTGTCGCGCAGGGAAGTCCCTTTGCCATTGTCCTTGGATTGATCCTTCACTGTTTGCGGCGCCTTGTCGAGCAGGTTGTCCCCCATCATCATGCTGCCAACTCCTTGCAGTGATTGTCATTGAGATACTGGCTGAAATAGTCTTCCAGGTGGTCCAGTTGATGTTGTGCCGTGTCCAGGCGATTACATGCCTGGCGCAGGGCCGGGTCTGCACCCGCTCCATGTAAATACCACCCCAGGTGCTTGCGGGCGACCCGTACGCCGGTGTATTCGCCATAGAAGTGATGCAGGTCACTTAGATGGTCTTTGATAATCTGCCACTGCTGTTGTGGGCTGGGGTCGGCCGTCAGCTCACCATTCTCCAAATAGCCGGCGACCTGGCCGCACAGCCAGGGCCTGCCTTGGGCGGCGCGACCAATCATGACGCCGCTGGCGCCGGTATGCTTCAATACCTGTGCCGCCTTGATGGGGCTGTCGATATTGCCGTTGGCAAATACCGGCAGTTCCACGGCGCGGCAGATATCGGCAATGGTGTCGTACTCAACCTGCCCTTCAAAACGACAGCTACGGGTGCGCCCATGCACTGCCAGCGCAGCGATGCCCGCGTCTTCCGCAATGCGTGCAATACTGACTCCATTGCGTGTGTCTGGCGACCACCCGGTGCGGATTTTGAGCGTGACCGGGATGCTCACAGCGGCGGTGACCGTATTGAGTATGTCGGCAACCAGCGATTCATCACGCAGCAGGGCTGAGCCGGCGGCTTTTCGGCAGACCTTTTTAGCAGGGCAGCCCATATTGATATCAATAATTTGTGCACCCAGTTGCACATTCGCCTGGGCTGCGGCGGCTAACATAGCCGGATCGCTGCCGGCAATTTGTACGGAGCGAGGTTCGCATTCCCGGTTGTGATGCAGGCGCAGCAGTGTTTTTCGGCTCTGCCACAGGCGTTTGTCGCTGGTAATCATTTCTGAGACAACCAGGCCGGCACCGAGTCGACGACACAGTGTGCGAAAAGGCAAATCTGTCACGCCGGCCATGGGTGCCAGGGCGACGCGATTAGCCAGTTTGTACGGCCCAATAGAGATCATTGAGTAAGCGAGGGTGCTGGCAAAGGGCCGCTATGATACCCGCTAGCCCAGAGCGGGAAAAGTGATATTGTACTTTTTTGATCAGTCTGCCGACTTGTTCCAAGAACCTAAACCAGCGCTGTAATTGATGGCGGCGTTGCTTGTCAGTCGATACTGTGGCCATGCCATGGGGTGCTATTCCTTGAGACGTTTTTCCAGGTAGTGAATATTGACGCCGCCCTTGCGAAAACCGGCGTCGCGTACCAGATCGCGATGCAGGTCTGCATTGGTGCGAATGCCATCGACAACCAGTTCATCCAGGGCCTGGCGCATGCGTTTCAGGGCGATCTCCCTGTCCTCACCGAAACTGATAATTTTGGCGATAAGAGAGTCGTAATGAGGGGGAACGCAGTAGCCACTGTACAGGTGCGAATCGACCCGTAAACCGTTGCCGCCAGGTGCGTGAAAATGGCTGACGTGACCGGGGCTGGGCATGAAAGTTTTAGGGTCCTCGGCATTGATTCGACACTCGAAAGAATGGCCCCTGAACGTAACATCCTCCTGCTTTATCGACAGGGGCATACCACTGGCAATTCGCAGTTGCTCCGCGACAATGTCTATGCCGGTGATCATCTCGGTTACCGGATGTTCAACTTGTACCCGGGTGTTCATTTCGATGAAATAGAAACCACCGTCTTCGTACAGGAATTCGAAGGTGCCGGCACCGCGGTAGCCGATTTCAATGCAGGCATCTACGCAGGAGCGGGTTACCGCAGCGCGCGCTTGTGGCGCAATGCCCGGCGCCGGTGCCTCTTCCAGGATCTTCTGGTGGCGACGCTGCAGCGAACAGTCTCTATCACCTAGATGAATAGCACCGCCTTGGCGGTCGGACAAAACCTGTACTTCGACGTGGCGCGGATTCTCCAGAAATTTTTCAAGATAGACGACATCGCTACCAAAGGCGGCTGCCGCCTCAGCCTGCGTGACATAAACGGCGTTGAGCAGAGCGGCTTCGCTTTGGACTACCCGCATGCCGCGGCCACCACCACCGGCGGCGGCCTTGATGATTACCGGGTAGCCAATGCGGCGGGCGGCCGCCAGGGTGCGTTCGCTGTCTTCATCGAGTGGGCCATCAGATCCCGGCACAGTTGGAACACCGGCTTTTTTCATGGCCTGGATGGCTGATACCTTGTCGCCCATCAGGCGGATTACGTCGGCGGTAGGGCCGATAAAAACAAAGCCGCTGTTTTCCACCTGCTCGGCGAAATCCGCGTTCTCGGCCAAAAATCCGTAGCCGGGATGAATGCCGCGGGCATCGGTAATTTCCGCGGCAGAAATAATGGCCGGGATGTTTAGATAGCTTTGCGTTGATGGGGCTGGGCCGATGCACACGGACTCATCCGCCAGGCGAACGTGCATCAGGTCCTGATCGGCACTGGAGTGAACCGCAACCGTTTTGATACCCAGTTCCTTGCAGGCGCGCAAAATACGCAGGGCAATCTCGCCGCGATTGGCAATAACTACTTTATCCAGCAGTGGCATGGCAATGTCCTCGCTTGCACCTGTGCTGTTAGACGATTGTGACGAGCGGCTGATCAAACTCCACCGGCTGGCCGTCCTCGACCAATATGGCTTCTACCACGCCCGCCTTATCTGCCTCGATCTGGTTCATCATCTTCATGGCTTCGACAATGCAGATTACATCGCCGACTTTCACGTGCTGACCCGGTTCTACGAAGGTGGGGGAACTGGGCGAGGGCGAGCGGTAGAAGGTGCCAACCATTGGCGACGTGACGATGTGTCCGTTGAGGGCAGGGGCGCCGGCTGCTTCAGGAGTTGCAGCCGGCGCAGGCGCAGGTGCGGCAGCGGGCGCGGCTGCCATCATTGGGGCTGCCATCAAGGGCGCGCTCATTGCCGCGGCGCCATTGCGGCTGATACGAACCGAGTTCTCGCCTTCCTTGATTTCGATTTCGTCGATGTTGGATTCTTCCAACAGCTCAATTAGCTTCTTGACTTTGCGGATGTCCATGGTCCTGTCCTCAGGATTGTTCCAGATTTTTTGTCGCGGCACTCAGCGCCAGTTCATAGCCCTGGGCTCCGAGGCCGCAGATCACGCCCTGCGCCACATCGGAAAAATATGACTGGTGCCGAAACTCCTCGCGCCGGTGTACGTTGGAGAGATGTACTTCTATAAAAGGTATCGCTACCGCCACCAGCGCATCGCGTATGGCAACACTGGTATGCGTGAAGGCGGCGGGGTTGATGATGATGTAATTGATTCCCTCGTGGCGAGCATCCTGAATTCGCTCCACCAACTCACACTCGGCATTGCTCTGCATGGCCAACAGGTGATGGCCGCCCGCCTGTGCCTGCTGTTGCAGGGCCTGGTTGATGTCGTTGAGGGTGGTGTGCCCGTATACCGCAGGCTCTCTGTCACCTAACAGGTTTAGATTGGGACCGTGTAGTACCAAAATCGTTGCCATGGGGCCGGGTCTCGCTGTGCCGTTCGATGCAGGCATTGTGCATAGTAACGCCGGTCGCGTCTACCAAAAACAGGCTGGGCTGGCACGTTTGTGAATTATACCCGCACTTTAGCCGGAGATCGCTCTTTTTATGCTAGATCCAGTATCTTTGGGGCGTTTTCGCGGCGATTGGGCGCAATTCGATGAAAAAGGCCATATCGCATAAAACCTCGGCTATCTTGTCGCTATCTTTGCTATATTTCCTCGATTGCGTCAATTAACAGCCCGGGAGTCAGTAACTGCGGCAGAATTTTAGGCTGCTCACCGGGTTTGCCGCTGTATACCAGATACAGTGGTACACCATTGCGACCAAAGCGTGCCAAAAAGGCGGCGATAGTCTCGTCATAATTGGTCCAGTCTACCACCAGGTACTGCATGTTCCTTGCGGCCATCGCCTGTTTGACACGGTCATTGCCCAGGCTGGTGCGCTCATTGACAATGCAGGTGATACACCAGTCTGCGGTGACGTTTACAAATACCGGCAGACCCTGATCGAGAAACTGCCTCAGCCGCTGCTCTGCAGAGACCTGTTCGCCACTGCTTGCCGCCGCTGCGGTGGGTTTATCCAGGGCGGTACTGGGAATGATTAGCAGTGCGCCGACCAGGGCAGCGACCGCCATTACGCGCCCCCAGGGTCGGTAGCGCCACAACCACAGGCCCAGGGCCAGTACCAGCATGCCGCATAACAGTATCGCCATGGAGGAAACACTGGTCTGCCGCCCGCTGACCCACAGCAACCAGATGGCTGTCGCGTAGAGGGGGAAGGCCATCACCTGTTTGAATGTTTCCATCCAGGCACCGGGGCGGGGCATGTGCCGACGCAGCGTTTTGCTGTAGCTCAATAGCACCATTGGAGCCGCCATACCGCTGCCCAGGGCGGCGAATACTGTCAGCGCGACGGGCCCCGGTTGGGTAATGGCAAATCCCAGTGCCGTACCCATAAAAGGTGCGGTGCAGGGACTGGCTACCACGGTCGCCAGGACACCCGTGAAAAATGAACCGCTGTATCCGTCCCGCTCCGCCAGCTTGCCGCCGGCTCCCATCATGCCGGCGCCAATTTCTATCACACCCGATAGTGCCAGGCCCATGCCAAAAAACAGGTAGGCCAGCAGTGCCACAAAGCGCGGTGACTGTAGCTGAAAACCCCAGCCCACAGCCGCGCCGGCCTGTTGCAGGCTTACCAAAAGCAATGCGATTAGCACAAAACAACTGACCACGCCGGCGGCGTAGAACCAGCCGTGCACATGCCTGGTATGCTCGCTGCTATTTGCGAAGCTCAGTACCTTGAGGGTCAGAACCGGAAATACGCAGGGCATAAGGTTGAGAATGCTGCCGCCAATAAATGCCAGCAGCAACATATACCAAAGCGAGCCGCCGCTGCCCGCTGCAATGGAATTTGTGTTCGCCGCACTGACCCGTTGCGTTTTCTTTTGCAGTGCCGCGATAGTGCCGGTTTTGAAATCGACACTAAACTGTTGTTTCTGCGGTGGATAGCACAAGCCGGCGTCGGCGCAGCCCTGCGAGCCAACAGTGAGGACTGCGGTGGTGACGGGCCGGTCGGTGCCTAGCATTACATCGGCGAAGTGATAGTAGACCTGTGAAATGCCGAAGTACTCATCCTCGTGCACCACGCCATTGGCCATTTGGGTCTGGACCGCTATTGCTCCCTGCTCGTCTTCCAGGCTGAAAGAGAAGCGCTTGCGATACAGGTAGTAGTTATCGGCAATTTGCCAGTACAGGCGCAGTTGCTGATCGTCGATGATCTCCAGAGCCAGTTGGAAAGCCTCTTCCACCGGCAGAAATTCATGTTCGGCAACGGCTGGCAGGCCAGCCGCGGCCGGGCTGGCTACTCCCAATACCGGGTCGGCGGTCGGTTGCTTGCGCGGCTTGTCCTGGCCGGCGACATTAAGGCCACAGAGAAGCAGGATGAAAATCAAGGCTAGCCGCATAAGATGTGATCCAATCAGGGTTTTATGTATGACACCGATGCCTCAAGAAGTTTCACCGGAATTGCCAGGGCGCATTGTAACAGTGAAATACACCGCGCAATGGTATAGTGTGCAGCCGCTGACACCGAGGATACCTATGCGCCTGTTGCCTGTTTTACTGTTGTTGCCAGCTGCGCTGAGCCACAGTGCTGACAGCATATCTGTGACCTCGGCCTGGCTGCGAGCTGTGCCACCGGGGCAGAGCACCAGCGCCGCCTACATGACCTTGACCAATAACAGCGCACAGGCGCGCCGTCTGGTGGCAATGTCTTCGCCGCAAGCTCGCGCCATTGAGATTCACGAATCGATACAAGAGGACGGCATGTGGCGCATGCGACCCATGGCGCAGGTGATCGTGCCGGCGGGAGCGGATTTTCACTTGCAGCCTGGCGGTGCACACTTGATGGTCTTTGGACTGACGCCCGCATTGCGATATGGTGATGCTGTATCCTTCACTTTGCAGTTGGATAACCACGAAAAAATTCTGGTCAATGCAGAAGTCCGAGCCCCCGGGCAATCTGCCGGCCACTAAACACGGGCAGGAACCTTTAATGCTGGAATCAATCAAGAGCTTATTTCGAAATCCAACGACCACTGCCGGTTCTGCGCGAGCTGTGTTGAAGACTGTAGTCGCAGCACTGCTGGCTTACCTGCTGGTAGCGCTGGTCGTTGGTGTGTACTGGAGCATGATGCCCGGTCAGTTTAATATAACTGAGCGCGCACGTACCTTTAGCGGTGCCAATAGCGCTGACCCGGTCACTGGCATTCCCTCCACCATCGCCCTGATAGGCGTGGCAGAGACCCTGCTGGACAAGCCTGGTGGCTTCATTCACAACGACCTGTTCCCGCCCGGTCTGTGGTTGGACAATATGCCCAACTGGGAATACGGTGCGCTCATACAGGTGCGGGATTTATCGCGGGCCATGCGCGAGTCCTATAGCCGCTCCCAGTCCCAATCCAGGGAAGACCCCGACCTGGCGGAGGCCGAGCCCAGCTTCAACTTCAAGACCAACAGTTGGGCCATCCCCGCTTCGGAGAGACAGTACCGCTCGGGAATCCGCTACCTGAAAGCATACCTTGGGCGGCTCGCGGATGCCGGCAACCCCGATGCCCAATTTTATGCCCGCGCCGATAATCTGGCCTATTGGCTGGCAACCGTGGAAACACGATTGGGCAGTTTGTCGCAGCGCTTGAGTGCCAGTGTCGGCCAGCGGCGCCTCAATATTGACCTGGCCGGCGATGCTGAAGCCACGCAGTCTACCTGGGCACCCAGTGAGCAAATGATACAAACTCCCTGGATGGAGATCGACGACGTATTCTTTGAAGCGCGCGGCACCACCTGGGCGCTAATCCATTTTCTGCGCGCGGCCGAGATAGATTTTGCCGAGGTGCTGGACAAAAAGAATGCCGGTGTCAGTCTGCAGCAGATTATTCGTGAGTTGGAGGCGACCCAGCAAACTGTCTTCAGCCCGATGATTCTCAATGGCAGTGGCTTTGGTTTTGTCGCCAACCACTCACTGGTGATGGCGTCCTATATCAGCCGTGCCAATGCGGCAATTATAGATTTGCGCAGGTTGCTGTCCGACGGCTAGTCGTGGCGATACCGCAAGCGGGTGCCGGTATCCAGAGACAGGCGGATCTCTTCGGCCGATAAGACCTCGGGAAAGTACGTTCCGGAAACCTTGGCATCGATCAGGCTGGCGCCCTCAAGGTTGGTCTGGCGAAAGTCGATCCCGCGCAGGTCAGTGTTGCGAAAATAGCAATCACTAAAGTCGAGATTGGCAGCATTCATATTACGCAGGTCGCGACCACGGTAGTCGCCGCTCTTGAGTCGACCGGTATCCAGTATGTCGCGCTGCTCGTTGAATGCCTTGATGTCTTCATTGCGCAGCAGTTGGTAGAGCGGATCGTCGCTAATGGTGGGTTTGCTCATGGATTGTCTGCCCGGCGAGTAACTGGATGTTAGCCTATAGACTAACGGAGCTGGACTCCCAAGCATAGTAGAAAGCCAAATTATGGCGGCAGACCTCCACACCGGATTTATTGTTACTCGCAACTGGCGCGATACCGATCAGGGTGTTGAGCTGGAGTTGTGGCTGAGTACCCAGTGCGGTCCTCGCTGTCTACAGGTGCCGCGGCAGGAGGGGGTATTTTTTCTGCCCCGTGAGGAATTGACCCGTGCCCGGCAAGTGCTGGCGACAGACTTCAATTTTCGAGTCGGTGAGCCGCCGCTGAAGGACTTCCTGATGCGGCCAGTAGCGGCGCTGTACTTTCACAGCCAGCGCCAGTTGCGGCAGGCGCGCGATCGCCTGGCAGAGCAGGGGCTGGAGCCACTGGAGGCGGATATCAACCCGGCCGAGCGTTACCTGATGGAGCGGTTTGTGGCGGGCTCACTGGAGTTCAGTGAGCACACCGGTCCGCCGCAGGTGCGGGCAGCCGACTACCAGCCACAGCTAAAAATGCTCTCCATCGATATCGAAACCGCGCTGGCGGGGATTGAGCTCTACTCTATCGCTGCCTATGGCCAGTGGCAGGGGGTGGCGACACAAAAGGTGTTTATGTGTGGCCCCGTGGTTGAGTTGGATTGGGTAGAGTGCCATAGCACTGAGCGAGCCGTGCTGTCGGCATTTTGCGACTGGCTGCGCGATTATGATCCAGATGTGCTGATCGGTTGGAATGTTGTCAATTTTGATTTTTGGTTTTTGCAAGGATTGGCTGACAAGCTGAATATGCGCCTGCCTTTGGGTCGCGCTCGTCGCCAGCCACACTGGCGTGAATTGGACGATGAGGGCGACAGGCGAGCCGTACAGATACCCGGGCGAGCGGTAATCGATGGTATCGAAATGTTGCGCACCGCCGGTTATCGCTTCGAAAGCTTCTCACTGGAAAATGTGTCCAGGGAGCTGCTCGGTAGTGGCAAATTGTTGCATGGTAGTGGCCGTGGCGAGCAGATCGGTGAATTGTTTCGGCAAGACAGGCGCAAACTGGCACTGTATAACATCCGCGATTGTGAACTGGTGTGGGAGATTTTTGAACATACCGGTTTGCTGGAGTTCGCGGTCGCTCGCAGTCAAATGACAGGCCTGGCGCTGGATCGACTGGGTGGGTCGGTGGCCGCTTTTGATTACCTGTACCTGCCGCGGCTGCACAGAGCCGGCCACGTCGCGCCCAATGCCAGTGGCGATCTGGTCGCCAGTCCGGGAGGCTTTGTGCTGGATTCGCAGCCGGGCATCTATGACGATGTGCTGGTGCTGGATTTTAAGAGCTTGTATCCCAGTATTATCCGCACTTTCTTTATCGACCCGCTGGGACTGGCGCTCGGCTCGGCGGCCGCGCTCGATGACGAAAGCCTGGTGGCTGGATTTCTGGAGGCGCGATTCAGCAGGCATAACTCTATTTTGCCGACCATTATCGAACATCTCTGGCAGCTCCGGGATGCCGCCAGGTTGCGTGGGGATGGAGCGCTATCCCAGGCCATAAAAATCATTATGAACTCCTTCTACGGGGTGCTTGGAACCAGCGGTTGTCGATTTTTTGACGCGCGACTGGCCAGTTCCATTACCCGGCGCGGGCATCAGATTCTGCAGGAAACCCGGGATTATATTGAAAGCCTGGGCGATGCAGTGATTTATGGAGACACAGATTCTGTTTTTGTGTGGGTAAGAGAGCTCGGCGATGGCCTCTGCGGCACTGACAGGGCGCAGGCTGTGCAGCAGCGTGGGCGCGCTCTGCAGCAGCAGCTCAACGATTGGTGGAGCGGGCGCCTGCGCGACGAATTCGGCGTCGACAGTTTATTGGAGCTGGAGTTTGAAACCCATTACCGTCGCTTTCTGATGCCCACAGTGAGGGGCTCTGACAAAGGCAGCAAAAAGCGCTACGCCGGGGTTGTGGAGCGAGATGGCCAGGCTGAGATCGTGTTTAAGGGCCTGGAAAATGTGCGCACCGACTGGACGGCACTGGCCCGGCATTTTCAGAGTGAACTGTACCGGCGTATTTTCTTTGATGAGCCCTATCGAGACTATATTGTTGAGGTAGTGGCCCAGGTTGAAAATGGCGAGCTGGATCGGGAGCTGGTGTATCGCAAGCGCCTGCGGCGCCGCCTCAATGAGTATAAGCGCAACGTGCCCCCGCATGTGCAGGCCGCGCGATTACAGCAGCCACGGGGCCTGTCTGCGCCCAGCCGCGGAGATTGGGTGGAGTATGTTATTACCCTGCAGGGGGCGGAACCTGTGGCTGCGCCAGAGGCTGCACTGGACTACCAACACTATCTGGAAAAACAATTAGCGCCGGTCGCCGACGGAATCCTTCATTTCGTCGGCACCTCATTCGCGACTATAACGGGCCGGCAGATCTCGTTGTTTTAGGCAGTCTGGCCAAAAAACTCCTGCCGTAGATTGTCGTGTTCACTGGCGCTGAGGCGCGGGCCGAATCGTGATACCACGTGTGCCGCTGCCAGGCTGGCAAATTTTCCTGCCGCCGTGAAGTCATGACCGTGGGTAATGGCGTAGAGAAATGCCCCGGCGAACATGTCGCCGGCGCCGTTGGTATCCACTGCCTCTACCGGGCAGGCTTCGATTTCTATTAGCTGCTCGCCATCGTAAAGCAGTGCGCCGCGGGCTCCCAGGGTAATCGCAAATTGCCGTGCTATTTGCTTAAGACTGGCAACTGCTGCGTCCAAGTCGTCGCTGTCGGCCCATGTCAGTGCTTCAGCTTCGTTGCAAAACAGCAGGTCGACGCCGTTCTCACCGAGTATTTCCCGCATCCCGTCGCGGAACAACTCCACCATGCTCCGGTCAGAAAAGCTCAGCGCTGTTTTCACATCGGCCTGCTCTGCCAATTGCCGGGAGCGGGTAGCGGCTTCGCGACAGCTGGTGGATGTGACCAGGTAGCCTTCGATATACAGCCATTCCGATTGTTCAATGGCTGCCGGCACCAGTTCTGTAATAGAGAGGGTTTCACTGATTCCCAAATAGGTATTCATGCTGCGTTCTGCATCGGGAGAGATCAACACCAGGCAGCGTCCGGTAATTCCCGTGTGTCGGTTGGCGTGTGGATTGTGGGTGACGCCGGCGGCCTGTAGATCGGTCAGGTAAAAATCACCATTGTCATCGCTGGCGACCTTGCAGGAATAGAAGGTGGAGCCGCCAAAGCGTGCCGTGGCAATCATTGAGTTGGCGGCACTGCCGCCGCTGGCTCGCTGTGCGGCGACAAGGCGGCCGCGCAGGTGATTGGCCAGCTCATGCTGGCGCTGTTCATCTACCAGGGTCATAAGACCCTTCTCTACGCCCATGGAGACAAGCTCTTGATCCTGCACTTCAATCTCCGTGTCCACCAGTGCATTGCCGATGCCATATACCTTGAATTTCTTCACCGCGATAATTCCCTGCCCAAAAATGAAGGCTATTATGCGAGATGACTGGGTTAACTGCCACTCTGATGTAAACTGCCGGGACATGAAGAAAGCATCCCACCTACTTTGGAAACTACTGCTAAGTGCTTCTGTCCTCGGCGCATTAGCGCTGATTTACCTCGACGCGGTGGTCAGTACCACCTTTCGCGATCGCAAATGGGAGGTGCCGGCCCGGGTTTACGCGCGGGCGCTGGAGTTGTATCCCGGCTTGTATTTGGATGTCGGGCAGTTGGAAGCTGAGCTGGATTTATTGGGCTATCGCACGGTGTCTCGCTTGACCGCCGCTGGCCAGAAGCGCCGCAGTGGCCGAACACTCAGCTTCTACAGCAGGTCATTCCAGTTTCCTGATGAAGCGATGCCCGCGCGGCGAATGGCTGTGCAGTTCGATAGCGGGCGCTTGTCCTCCCTCCGCTCCAATGGTGAGCCCGTGCCGCTACTGCGACTGGAGCCGGTGCAAATCGGTGGCATATACCCGCGTCACGGGGAAGACCGCCTATTGTTGCAGCTCACACAGCTCCCCGACACCATGGTGGCCGGACTGTTAGCGGTTGAAGATCGCAATTTCAATCAACATTGGGGTGTTTCACCGACCGGGATTGCGCGTGCTGCACTGGCTAATTACCAGGCCGGCAAGGTAGTGCAAGGTGGCAGCACACTCACCCAGCAGTTGGTAAAAAACTATTATCTCACCCGCGAGCGCAGTCTGTGGCGCAAGTTGACTGAAGTAGCGATGGCATTGTTGCTGGAACTGCACTTCGATAAAAACGACATACTTGAGGCCTATTTCAATGAGGTTTTTTTGGGCCAGGACGGGCCGCGGGCCATCCACGGCTTCGGTCTGGCCGCACGCCACTATTTTGATTCCTCGCCGCAGGAGTTAGGCATTCACCAGCAGGCCCTGTTGATCGCTATGGTCAAAGGGCCGTCGCTGTACAACCCGCTGCGGCACCCGCAACGCGCCACGCAGCGCCGCAATACGGCGCTGACAATCATGGAGCAACAGGGCGTTATTACCGAAGCGGCGGCGGCAGTCGCGCGCGCCATGCCACTGGGCCTCAGCCGGCGACCGCGCATTATGAACAGTTACCCGGCGTTTCTTGATTTGGTGCGCCGGCAACTGCGACGCGACTACCGGCAGGAGGATCTGGGCTCGCTGGGGCTGAGTATCTTCACCGGTTTCGATCCGCTGCTGCAGCGCCAGGCGGAACAGAGTATTAAAGCCACACTGGATATGCTGGACCCGGACAGTCAGCTACAGACAGCGATGGTGGTCACCAGCTTTGACAATGGTGAAGTGAAAGCGCTTGTCGGCGGGCGCAGCCCGCGATTCGCGGGGTTTAACCGGGCGCTGGACGCCATCCGGCCAGTGGGCTCATTGATCAAACCGGTGGTATACCTGACAGCACTTGAGCAGCCGCGGCGCTGGACCCTGGCAACGCCCCTGGATGACGGTCCACTGACCGTGCAACAGGCGGGTCAGCCGGCCTGGCAGCCGCGCAACTTTGATCGCAAATCTCATGCGCCGGTATTGCTGCACCAGGCCCTGGCTCGTTCTTACAACCAGGCCACTGCCCGCCTGGGAATGGAACTGGGTATTGATGTTGTGCAGGAGAAACTGCGGCAGTTGGGGGTTGAGCGAGCGCAACCGGCGGTGCCGTCGATGCTGTTGGGTGCCGGCGGCGTATCACCGCTGGATATCGCCAGGCTTTACCAGACCATAGCTGCCGGTGGCTTCAAAATGCCGCTACACACTATTCGCGATATCGTCGATGCCAACGGACAGGTCTTGCAGCGATATCCCCTGCATTACGACCGGGTCGCCTCCTTGCAATCCATGCACCTGCTGCACTACGTATTGCGCGAAGTGGTGGAGGAAGGTACCGGGCGTGGAGCCTCACATTATCTGCCTGAAAATTTCGCGGTAGCCGGCAAAACCGGAACCACTAATGACAATCGGGATTCCTGGTTTGCGGGTTTTAGTGGTGATTTGCTGGCCGTGAACTGGATAGGCATGGACGATAATTCTGCTACCGGCTTGACCGGCAGCGGCGGTGCGCTGAAAATCTGGGCACATTTTATGGCGGCGGCAAGTCACACCCCGCTGGCCTATCGAGTGCCCGACGGCATAGAGCACTACTGGGTGGATGAGAAGACCGGTGCCTTGTCGGAACCGTATTGTGAAGGCGCGCGCCTGATGCCATTTATTGCCGGCAGCCAGCCTCGTCAGCACGCTGTCTGCATTGAGACCAACCACAGGATCATCGAATGGTTTCGCGAACTCTTTTAATAGTCGTGTTATTGGGGCTGTCAGCTTGTAGCACTACCGGCACCAGGCAGCCCTCGCCGGCAGAGCCGCCGGTCAGCAGCAAATCCTCGTCGCAGCGCGATCTCGAGCGACAGGACAGCAGCGCAGCTTCGGCCAGCGCGGGTATGCTCGGTCGAGCGCAACAGGCGCGCCAGTCCGGTGATCTCGATACAGCGCAGGCCTTGTTACAACGGGCGCAGCGCATCGATGCCCGCAATGCAGAGGTGTACCTGGAATTGGCGCGCCTGCATGTAGCCCAGGGGGATGAAGCTGGTGCCAGGGCTATGGCTGAGCGCGGTATGTTGTACTGCCAGGGTGCCGGCTGCGCCCAGTTGCGGCGTTTTATTGCGAACTGATTCAGTCCCGCTGCATGGCGGGCGTGCAACGCAGAGCATGGCTATCTTGCGCGGGCATAAATTCAAGCCACTGATTCATGGCGCGCACTCTGGCAAAACCGGGCTCAGGACCCTGGTTTCTGGGGTCAGAGTCAGTATATTCCAATAACCAAATGATACCGAACTCTGGGTTTTGATAGTGGCTGTAAGGGTTGCCACTATGCTGCCTTATTGTTGGGTCCCGTCCAGTGATTTGAGATTTTCAAAAGGTGTCATCATGGCTTGGTAGGGGTAGGTTTTCACTTGCTTGCCCTTGGCGTTGGTGGTGATCACCGGCAAGAAGCAAGGCCGGTGATAGTTGATGTAGGGGTTCAAGTGCTGGTGAAGGAACTGATTCACTACCGCAACAAACAAGAAAGGCCCAGTGCTGCCGGCTGTGAGCGTAGCCCAGATGTTTTCTGACGATGGAGCCATTCCTTGATTCCACCAAGGCGTTATCATTAGACTGTCTGGCACGGGATTTGGTGAGTTCGATCAGCAGCTTTTTGAGCAGTGTAACCACATGCCGGTTGATGTATTCCGAACCATTGTCGGCATGAAAGCCGAGCATGACGAAGGGAAACTGAGCCAGCAGTTGCTCAAGCACGGGGATCAGGTATCGCTCGGATATCTTCTCAACCGCACAAACAACCTCAAATTGGGTGACTTCATCCACCGCATTAATGTGGTACAGCCCTGTAACGCCGTCCAGATCGCCTTGGTGAACCGTATCTACCCGAATATAACCGGGCTGGCCATTGGGTTGCGGTTTGCGTCGTTCGCCAATAGCGGATACCTTGCTGCGGGTCTTGTCAAAGGTACGGCGAGAGCGTTGATAGACTCTGGCGTGTCTCAGGTTATAGAGGTGCGCGACCGAGATGCCGGCTAACCGTTGGTACTCGGCAAGCCCAAACAATTGCCATGCTCGCTCACAGAGCTTCCTGGTGGCTGGCCCGGAGAGCGTGCCATGCAACTCAGCCGGCTTCGCTAATAGCCGTTGGTCCGCATCGGTGTACTTGCGGGCAAACCCATGGCCTGCACTGGAGCGAGGCCGTAGCTGGCCGTGCTCAAGCCAGGCCTTGACCAGACGCTTGACCTGAACCCTCGAATAGCCGCTGACATGGGTCATAAAGCTCAGCAGCAAGCCCTTGTCCGGCCCAGGCAGCTGATGATAGCGAAACCGAATCAGGCTACGACGAATAAACCCATAGCGCTCTCCAGCATGAACAGAAATCAGGCTATGTTCAGTATCATTTCGTGTTGGAAGAGGCTACCCGGACATCCAATGGTATTTTTAGTATAAAATACCCCGAACGGGCCACCCTCCCCCAAGTGCGGGTCACCCAAAATCAACTTCATTCACATGGAATCCAAGACATCATGAACAAACGCATCACCCATTTCGTTTATGCCTCCGCGTTGCCGGTGGCAATAGGTATCACCCCCCCCCCCCACTTTTCTCTCGCATCTCGTGGGCAGGGATAAGCCCATGGGTCAATGGAGCAACCTCACGGCTAATTTCCTCTCGCGAAGTTGCCGACTCATCCTCCTGGTGCTGGCGATTAGCACCGCCGTCCCTTTCATTTTTGGAATAAACACGGCACACGCGCAGACTGACGACACCCCACCGGTGCTTACCCTTGCGACTACAAACGCGAGGGGGGCTGTAGTCGTGCAAGATGGGAATGTTAGGCGCAGTCATATGACTTTCGGTGATCAGATCGCGATATCTATACGGTCCAGCGAACCACTGGCTACAGATTCGCTTGTGGGTGCTGCCCAATTCATCCTTGATTCGGGCAACCCTCCCGCCCAAGATCTTCGTGTTAGTAGCAGTAACCGATACTTAGTGATCTATAGGCCCAGTGCCGGCCAGAATAGCCGGAATGTTAAACTCAGGCTCCGTGTCGCGGATGCCGCCAACAACCAAGCTGATCGAACTTTTACTTTCAGATATGTTATTGATACCACTCCGCCAGAAGTAACCCTTAATGGAGGGGTAAGCGTTCTCGTCTCCCCTAGTGGCACTTACACCGATGCGGGTGCAAGCACAACGGATAACAGAGACACCATTAGAACGACAATTACCGGTCCCGGCGGCGCGAATGCACTGGATACCAATATCTTAGGGACGTACACCTACACTTACACCGTGACTGACGTAACCGGTAATGTTGTAAGGGTTACCCGCGAGGTTATTGTCCAATCAAACCCGGTCATCGCCCTGGCGGGTCCGGACACGGGTGCCAGTGATAAGGACCGCATCACCGGACAAAGAGGGATACTTATTACTCTGGCGAGTAATTTTGATCGCGGCAGAGGGGACACCTGGGGAATATCCGTCAATGGCGGCGCAGATAATTACGCTCGCACTGCAGTGGACAACGCCGCCGCCGCCCCCAATCTCCGTTTCGGATTGGGCGACGGCGTATATACCGACAATCAGGTGCGAGTACGCCAGACCGTGAATGGCGAGATTTCCTCTTTTGCCGGTCTTGCCGCATTTACCTTTGATGCCACGCGGCCAACCATCAACCTGAATGGGGGAGACATCACCCTGACTGCGGGTCAAACCTACACAGAGCAAGCCAGCGTTTCGGATATTCTGGATACCAGCGTCATGCTCAGGGTGGGTGGCGATACACTGGACACCACCACCGCCGGCACCTACGACCTTACCTACGATGCGTCGGATACCGCCGGTAATGATGCCGTGCAGTTGACCCGCACCGTGACCGTGACCGAGCCGGTGACCCTGTCGGCTTTGACTGTTTCGCCTGGCACCTTGATGCCCGACTTTGATCCCGCCATCACGGCCTACAACGTCATCGTGGGCACTGGTGTGAACAGTATCAGCTTTACGCCAACCTTCCGTGTCGGCACCGTGGTCATTGAGGTCGATCGGGTTAGTGGTGGTGTGATTCGTAGTGGATCGACATCGACACGCGTCTTTTCCGGTACCAGCGCCACCTACAACATCGCGGTTACCAATGGCGGTGTCTCAACAACCTACTCCGTTACCGCGACCCGCAACACCGCGCCGGTGGCAGATGCCGGGGACGATGACGCTGCGGCTACTAATGCGCCGGTAGCCCTGGACGGCTCTGGCAGCAGCGACCCCAATAGCCATGTCGGCGATACGCTGAGTTATGCCTGGGAGCATACCTTGACCAATGGCACCACGCCCGCCACGGCAATTACTTTGCCTGATGCCACCGCGGAAAGCCCGACCTTCACGCCGACTGCGGCTGGGGCTTATACCTTCACCCTGACCGTCACCGATTCGGTCGGTGCCAGCCACACCGACACGGTAGTCATCACCGTAAGCGCGCCGGTCGACACCACCGCGCCGACGGTTGTAACCTTTGACGACCCCGCCGCAGGTGTGATTGGCACGGCGCAGGATCACGACATTACCTTCGACGAGGCGGTAACCGGTTTGGCGGTGGGTGATTTCTCCGTTTCCAACAACATTGTGGCATCCGGCGACCTCGTGGTGAATAGTGTGACCCCGGCCAGCGGCCCCGGCACCACCTACACCATCAGCATCACCCCGCAAGCGACAGCCTTCACCCTGACCCTTGCCGCCGACAGTGTGATGGACACCGCCGACACCCCGAACATGGGTCCCGCGAACGCGGCGAGCGCGAGCGGCAGTGCCACCGCCGCTCTTGCCTTTACCGCAGTGCCCGCGCTGACTACCAACAACGCCGACCCACAACGCGCCAAAGCAGGCGACACCCTGACCCTGGCTTTCGCGGTCAATGTGGCATTGGCAAGCGTCCCGGTCGTTACCATCGCCGGGCAGCCCATCACGCCGACTGGCACAGCGGGCAATGTGTATACCGCAACCTACACGGTGCTCGCGGCAGAGGTTACTGATGAAGGCGCGGTGGTGAGTTATAGCACCGGCACACTGACAGCCGCTGGGCCCGCCGGTAATACCGCACAGATAACTGACGATAGTGCGATTCGAATTGATTTGACCGCGCCCACTATCACCCTGACCGGTGGCGACGCGCCTGTCGTTCTGGCTGCGGGCGAGGCATACACAGAGCAGGGCGCCACCGCCACGGATAATGTGGATGTCAGTGTCCCCACGCCCACCCCGAGTGGCGCAGTGGACCCCAACACCCCCGCCGACTACCCCATTACCTACACCGCCACCGACCGCGCCTGAACCACCTGTACTTTCTGCGGGAACAATCACTGATACCAGTGTAGTGCTTGAATGGACTGCAGTGGATAATGCCGACAGTTATACCCTGACCAGAGTTGTTGCCGGCGGTGCTAATGTAGTAGTGGCATCTGATATCACTGAACTGACTGCCACTGATACTGGCCTGACTGCTGATACACCGTATAAATACACCATTACGGCAACAAATTCTGCCGGGACGAGTACTTCTACAGAGTTTTCTGCAAGGACTGATGCAGCACCTGTCACTACAACTGAACCAACGGTAACAGTTGAAAGACTACCTGATAATTCCATCAAAGTATCTTGGGATAATATACTTGGTGTCGATTTTACTATTTATGCAATTACAACAGGTGAGGATGATGTAGAAATTATTGATCTTGTCACTAGGAGTCTGTCGGGGTTGACCCGAGCGAAGCAGGAGTACATTGCGCCCACTCAAGTACCCATTCCAATTTTTTGTTTGAACTGCCTCCCAAGGTGCAAAATTGGGCACCATTGCTCGGGATAAGGCTTCCCTTATTCATGCTCTCAGCCTCCCAGGGCGTACATGCGCTTCAGATTCCACGCCATGCACACCAAATTCCATTCACCTTGCGCCGCATCCCGCCCGCGAAGGTGAAACCGCCGAAACCCCATCACCTCTTTAACTATTCCAAATACCGTTTCCACCGTGGATTTTCGTTTGGCATAGATTGCCTTACCCTCAGCGGTTCGCAATCGATATGCCATCGCTGTCACGGCATCGGCATCCGGTGGGCATGGGGGAGGTGTCCTGAATCGTTCATCCCAGGGAAGGTTGTGTCGCTCCCGATGATCCGAGATATAGGGTATGATCTCCGCGTCTTCACAGCGACCTACGTTATCAGCGCTGAAGTAACCCGCATCCGCCAATAAGGCCTCCGCCTTGCCCAACTGCGCTTCCGCATCCGCCAATCCGTTCAGGGTCGGCTCAATCTCCTGCTTGTCATTCGGCTGCTGTGTGATGTGATTTTCCACAATCAGGTATGATTCGATATCAACGGCAGCCTGTGCGTTGTAGCCCTGCACAAATCCCTCCGAAGACGGCATGATGCGTGATTCTCCATCGGTAAAATTAACCTGATCCTTATCCCGTGGCCCGGGCTCAGGTGGCTTTGGCTCACGCCCTCTGGCTGGCTTGCCAGTCTCGGCTTCCTTGTCCTTGCGACACTTGAGCTTTGCCTCATACTCAGCCTGCTCGGCCTCAAAGCGTTCTTGCGCACGTCGCGCAATCTCTTCCTTGGCTTGCTTGATGGCCGCCAGCCGATCTTCCCGGCGCGCCAGTTCATCAGGAATGTCGATCGGCGGCTCATCTTCAATATCGGCCTGTGCAGCCCGCCTGAGCAGTGCCTGTACCTCGCGGCGAAGTTGCTCTTCCAGTTGGTTCGCATAGCCCCAGCTCATCGCCTTGTGCTTACTGGCGTTGGCTTTGATCTTGGTTCCGTCCAGGCTGACCTTGCCCAGCTTGAACACGCCCATCACCTTGGCGACCACCAATATCTGTACAAACAAACCTTCCAGTTCCGGCAGAAAACGCTTGCGGAAGGTGGCGATCGTGTCATGGTCCGGGTGCGCGTCTGCGGTGATATAACGGCAGGCAACAGAGTCGTGGGTCGCCTGCTCCAGCTTACGACTGGAGAATATCCCGGTCGCGTAACCGTAGAACAACAGCGCTACTAACACGGCGGGGTGATAGGGCTGTTTCCCACCGCCACCATAGCGAGTTACCAGTTCACTCAAGTCGAGTTGATCCACAATATCCACTACAAAACGTGCCAGGTGTTTCTCCGGCAACCAGTCCTGTAAGGAGGGCGGTAGCAGGTACGGAGTATCTCGATTGATCGGCTGGAATTTGGCTGACATGGTAGCCTCGATCTCTTCTTGGTACGATGGGCTTATTCTATCATTAATGCTGTCGCTAAATCCGACAGACTCCTAGTCCACATACTTTTGCCACTACTGATTCACTTTTTAACACCGCAAATAATGCTGATGCAATTGGTATACGTGGCTTTGCTGAGGGTAACCCTGTTGGTGATCATTCAGCGCAGATAACGTCTGACGAAGTACCTGACGAAGCACCTGCCGTGACGGACACCACTCCGCCGACGGTGACCCTCGGCACCATTGCCGAAGGTGTGATTGGCACGGCGCAGGATTACGACATTACCTTCTCCGAGGAAGTAACCGGTTTGGCGGTGGGTGATTTCTCCGTTTCCACCGACATTGAGGCGTCCGGCGACCTTGTGGTGAATAGCGTGACCTCGGCCAGCGGCCCCAGCGCCACCTACACCATCAGCATCACCCCGCGAGCGACAGCCTTCACCCTGACCCTTACCGCCAACAGCGTGATGGACACCGCGACCATCCCGAATACGGGCCCCGCGACCGCGGCGAGCGCGAGCGGCAGTGCCACCGCCGCCGTGGCGCTGAACGCGCCGGGCGCCCAGAGCTATACCTTGGGCACGACGATCACCGAGTTGGAGCTGCCGGCGGCGACCGGCGGCACCGGCACCCTGAACTACACCCTGACCGGGCCGGCGGGCGCCGACCTGCCGGACGGGCTGGCCTTTGACGCCGGCACACGCACGCTGTCCGGCACGCCGGGCACGGCGGCGAGCGCCACCACCCTGACCTACACGGTGACCGACGCCAACGGCGCCACGGCCACGGCCGACTTCACCGTCACCGTGAACGCCGGCCTGGTGCTGACCGCGCCGGACAACCAGAACTATACCGTGGACACGGCGATCGACGCGCTGATCCTGCCAGCGGCCACCGGCGGCACCGGCACCCTGCGCTACGCCCTGACCGGGCTGCCGGCGGGCCTGAGCTTTAACGCCGGCACCCGCACGCTGTCCGGCACGCCGACCGCGGCGGCGGCCACCGAACTGACCTACACGGTGACCGACACCAATGATGCCAGCACCAGCCAGACCTTCACCGTCACCGTGAACGCCGGCCTGCCATCCGCGCCGACCGGTTTGACGGCGGGAGCCGGCGATACCATGGTCACGCTGGCATGGACGGCGCCGACCGAAACCGGCGGCGCGGCAATCACCGGCTATGAGTATCGCCAAAGCACAACAGCGGGAACTTATGACGATGCCACTAATCCGTGGACAGCAATTCCAGATAGTGCCACCGCGACCCAATACATCGTGACCGGCTTGACCAACAACACCGCATACTTCTTCCAAGTGCGCGCGGTGAACTCGGTGGGCGAGGGCGAAGCGTCAAGCGAAGCCACCGCCACGCCGGATAATACCACCCTGAGGGTGTATGCCGGCGCGGATCAAACTAATGTGCTGGAAGGCGACACGGTGAATCTGGAGGGCACCATCGCCAATCCTGGCACCGACCCGGTCATTTTACGGACGCACACCATGACCAACGGCCAACCCGTAACGCCGGGCGAAGCCCTCGACATCACCGACCCGGACATGGCGGATGCGAGTTTCACCGCGCCTTATGTAACCGCCGACACCACCTTGACTTTTGAGTTGAGCGTGACCCCGTCCGGCGGCAACCCGTCCGTTACCGACACGGTGGACATCATCATCCCCAATGTGGCGCAACCGCGCGCCATTGCCAGCGTCACCGTCAACGCGGACTCGCCCGCCGATAGCGCCCTCGCGGTGTCCTGGACGCAAGGACCCAACACCAACAAAGACCCGACCACCGGCTTTGATGTGGAATATAAAGTGACCAGCGCGGACGACAACACCTACACGGCTATGAATGTCGTGGTGACTGCCGAGACCGCCGCCATCACCGGCTTGACGGCAAGCACCGGCTACACTGTGCGCGTGCGCGCCAAAGCCGGTAGCGGCACCACCACCGAAGTGGCAGGCAGTTATATGACCAACACGGGAACGACCGCCGCTGACACAACAGTGCCCGGCGCCCTGGCGCTGACCGCGCCGGACGACCAGAACTATACCGTGAGCACGCCAATCACCGACCTGACCCTGCCGGCGGCGACCGGTGGCACCGGCACCCTGCGCTACACCCTGACCGGCCCGGCGGGTGCCGCCCTGCCGGCGGGTCTGGACTTCGATGCGGACAGCCGCACGCTGTCCGGCACACCGACCGCAGCGGCGACCACCACCCTGACCTATACGGTCACCGATGCCAACGGCGCCACCGCCAGCCAGACTTTCATGGTCACCGTGAACGAAGCCAGAACCCCGCCGCCACCCAGGCCCACTGTCCCCACTCCCGAGCCTGACCCCGAGCCCGAGCCCAACACCGCGCCCGTGGCCGATGCCGGGGCACCCCCCATCGCGGCCGAGGGGGCTACGGTCACTCTCAGCGGCAGGGGCAGTTCTGATCCCGACGACGATACCCTGACCTATGCCTGGAGACAGACCGGCGGCACCTCCGTCAGCCTGAGCGGCGCCAACACCGCCACACCCGGCTTCACCGCGCCCAGCCTGCTGAGCGCCGATGCGGAGCTGGTCTTCCGCCTGACCGTGAGTGATGGCAGTCTCTCGGCCACCGACACCGTCACCGTCACCGTGACCCATGTGAACGATGCCCCCGGCGCCGATGCCGGGGAACCCCAAACCGTGGCCGAGGGGGCTGCGGTCACCCTGCGCGGCACGGGTACCGACCCGGATGGGGATGATGCGGCGCTGCGCTATGCCTGGAGTCAGACGGATACCGGCGCACCGCGTGTCAGCCTGAGCGGGGCAGACACCGCCACACCCGGCTTCACCGCGCCCAGCCTGCTGAGCGCCGATGCGGAGCTGGTCTTCCGCCTGACCGTGAGTGATGGCAGTCTTTCGGCCACCGACACCGTCACCATCACCGTGACCAGGCCACGGGACACAGTGGCCCCGGTGATTACCCTGCTCGGAGACAGCCCCCTTGAGGTCAACCAGGGCGCCACCTACACCGACCCGGGTGCCACGGCAAGTGATGATCGCGATGGCGATCTCAGTGCCGGCATCATCGTTGGCGGCGACACGGTGGATACCGACACTATCGGGGCATACAACGTCACCTATGATGTATCCGATGCCGCCGGCAATGCCGCCGCGACGGTCACCCGCATCGTCCGCGTCGTCGTAGCCCGCGACCTTGCTGCGCTGAATGAGGCGATTCTGCCCGAAGTGGCGCGTGACATAGCGGATCAGAATGTCAGTGCTATTGCCCGGCGCATTGAGCAGGCGCGGCTGCCCTCAAGAACGGGTAGCAGTGCCAGCCTCGGCGGTGCTTCCAGCCTGGCGGAAATCGCCAAATCCCAGGGACGCACCGTCGCCGATGGCCAGTTTGACCTGCAGCGGCTCCTGAGCAAATCCAATTTTGTCCTGCCGCTGAGCGCAACCGGCGCAGGCGCAGCAGACGGCGCCCAACTGACCCTTTGGGGTGCGGGCGACTACCGCGACCTGAAAGGTGCTGATGGGGTGCGTTGGAGTGGCGACCTGCTCAGCCTGCAACTGGGTCTGGATGCACACCTGAATGAGCGCACCATCCTGGGTGTGTCCGTCTCCAAAAGCCAGGTGGAGCTGAACTACACCAACCCCGGCCCGGCAGCCGGCGGCAACTATGACCTGGATATGACCAGTGTTCATCCGTATCTGGGCTGGACAGCAGGGGGTCTGGACTTCTGGGCAACCCTCGGCTACGGCCAGGGCGAACTGGAGATCAGTGCAGACGGCGGGGCGCAAGCGGATAGCGCCTCAAGCGACCTGAGCATGCAAACCCTGGGGCTGGGCGCTAATGGTGTGTTGATGGCAACCGGCACCACCACCCTGCTGCTCAAAACCGAGGCATTGAGTACCCAACTGGAAGTGGATGCAAGCGAAGAGATAACCGCAATCACTCAGCAAGCCCACCGTGTGCGCATGACCCTGGAAGCGATTCGCGGCCACAGCCTGAATAGTGGCGCACGCTTGGAAACCAGCCTGGAAGCCGGCCTGCGCTATGACGACGGCGACGGCGAGACCGGTGCCGGTGCGGAGCTGGGTGGCGGCCTGCGCTATGCGAACCATAGCGGGAGCCTGGTGATAGAAGGCAGGGCACGGGCGCTGGTCGGCGGCAAGGGTGATACCGAAGAATGGGGACTCAGCGGGCTGATCACATACAACCCCGCCGCGAACGGGCACGGCCTGTCATTCAGCCTGACACCCGGTTATGGAGTGACCACCAGCGGTGTGGAACGACTCTGGCAGCAAGGGCTGGATGATGGCCTGGAGGCTCAGGGCGGTACTGATGGCAACAACTACACCCCGAACCTGGACCTCCGTTTGGATTACGGCATGGATGTCTCTGCGATGCCCGGCCTCGTAACGCCCTACAGTGAGTTCAGCTTCGGCGCCACCGGTGACACCTACCGCCTGGGCCTGCAGTGGCAGCGCAGCAAGTGGTTTGATCTGAAACTTGTCGCCGAGCGTAAAGCAGGCCAGATCACCGCTGACCACCGCATCTATATAGAGGGCGAGATAGTCTTTTAACTGCTCTCACCTCACCCCGTCAGGATTAAGGAAGGCGGGGATGAAAGAGCGGCGCAGCCGCGTATAATAACGTGGTGGTGCCACACAAAGGGTGAACTTCTTGGTAAGAAATGCGATGATGCTCACAGAGGAACCAGCCGTTCTCCGTATACAGGCGTTTCTCCACCTTTAATATATAGTTGGATCAGTGCTATATAAATCACACAGGAGACACTGAGCCATGATACTCAACGAAATAATTGCCTTGCTTGGAATGGGCGTAATGATCATCCTCGCCAACTGGCGAATGATGTATTCGCTGCGCGGTGAAATAGGTGGCCTGCGCGGTGAAATGGGTGACCTGCGTGGTGAAATGGGTGGCCTGCGTGGTGAAATGGGTGGCCTGCGTGGTGAAATGAATGCCAGGTTCGCTACTCTGGACGGCAAGATAGACACCTTGCGCACTGACATGAATACCAGGTTCGCTACTCAAGATGCCAGGTTCGCTACTCTGGACGGCAAGATAGACACCTTGCGCACTGACATGAACGCAGGATTCGACACCCTGCGTGGCGAAATTAATACCAGGTTCACTGCTCAAGATACCAGGTTCACTGCTCAAGACACCAGGTTCGCTACTCTGGACGGCAAGATAGACTCTCTGCGTGGCTGACATCTCCAGCATTCATTATAGCGGACCGGAATGTCAGTGCCATAACGCGGCGCATTGAGCAGGCACGGCTGCCCTCAAGAGTGGGTAGCAGTGCCAGTCTCGGCGGTGCTTCCAGCCTGGCGGAAATCGCCAACTCCCAGGGCAGCACCGTCGCCGATGACCGGTTTGACCTGAAGCGGCTCCTCAACAATTCCAATTTTGTCCTGCCGCTGAGCGCAACCGGCGCAGGCGCAGCAGACGGCACCCAACTGACCCTGTGGGGTGCGGGCGACTACCGCGACCTGAAAGGTGCTGATGGGGTGCGTTGGAGTGGCGACCTGTTCATCCGTACCTGGGCTGGTCAGCAGGGGGTCTGGACTTCTGGGCAACCCTCGGCTACGGCGAGGGCGAACTGGAGATCAGTGCAGACGGGGCGCAAGCGGATATCCCCTCAAGCGACCTGAGCATGCAAACCCTGGGGCTGGGTGCCAATGGTGTGTTGATGACAACCGGCACCACCACCGTGCTGCTCAAAACCGAGGCATTGAGTACCCAACTGGAAGTGGATGCAAGCGAAGAGATAACCGCAATCACTCAGCAAGCCCACCGTGTGCGCATGACCCTGGAAGCGATTCGCGGCCACAGCCTGGATAGCGGCGCACAATTGGAAACCAGCCTGGAAGCCGGCCTGCGCTATGCGAACGATAGCGGGGGCCTGGTGATAGAAGGCAGGGCACGGGCGCTGGTCGGCGGCAAGGGTGATACCGAGGAATGGGGACTCAGCGGGCTGATCACATACAACCCCGCCGCGAACGGGCGCGGCCTGTCATTCAGCCTGACGCCCGGTTATGGAGTGACCACCAGCGGTGTAGAACGACTCTGGCAGCAAGGGCTGGATGATGGCCTGGAGGCTCAGGGCGGTACTGATGGCAACAACTACACCCCGAACCTGGACCTCCGTTTGGATTACGGCATGGATGTCTCTGCGATGCCTGGCCTTGTGACGCCCTACACTGAGTTCAGTTTCGGCGCCACCGGTGACACCTACCGCCTGGGCCTGCAGTGGCAGCGCAGCAAGTGGTTTGATCTGAAACTTGTCGCCGAGCGCGAAGCAGGCCAAATCACCGCTGACCACCGCATCTACATAGAGGGCGAGATAGTCTTTTAACTGCTCTCACCTCATTCATGGCTTCTCGCCATATCTTCCAGAAAGGGTTGAAGCTCTTCCAACAACAAAGCCCTGGGCGGCCGCATGGGCAATATCCAGAATGCCGTCAGGCGTTGATCCGCATCGGTGTACTGGCGGGCAAACCCATTGCCTGCACTGGAGCGAGGTCGTAGCTTGCCGTGCTCAAGCCAGGCCTTGGCCAGACGCTTGACCTGAACCCTCGTATAGCCGCTGACGTGGGTCATAAAGCTCAGCAGCAAGCCCTTGTCCGGCCTGGATAGCTGATGATAGCGAAACCGAATCAGACTGCGACAAATAAACTCATAGCGCTCTCCATCATGAACAGAAATCAGGCTATCTCAGTATCATTTCGTGTTGGAAGAGGCTGAGTCTGGACTCTGACCCCAACATTGCGAGATTATGGCCCGAATTAATTTGGTCCTACCTATCGTGTCTGTGTCCCTACAGCGAGTTGAATACGAACTCGCGCATCACAAAGCTCGTAAAAAGCCACTGCGCCTTCTGCGCAGCCGTGCTGCTGTGGCGATGATTCTGCGTGAAAAACACGGCGAGACACAGATTCTGATGATTAAGCGCGCCGAGCGCAGTGGAGATCCCTGGTCCGGGCATATGGCGTTTCCCGGCGGCAGGATGGATAAAACCGATAGGCATGGCTTTGACGTTGCGGTGCGTGAGACGGAGGAGGAAATTGGCCTGCGGCTGATGGAGACCGATCCTTGCATCGGACGAGTATCCGAAATCATGACACATTTTCAGTGGGGGCGGCGGGCCATGGTGGTCAGCCCGTATGTGTTCAGGCTGGATAGAGAAGTTGAGTTTGCGCCCAACCACGAAGTTGCGGAAGTGCTCTGGGTACCCCTGGCATTCCTGTTGGACAAAACCAATCGGCAGAAAATGGTGTGGCAGCGGCGCGGTGTTGAAATTCCCCTGTCTTGCTATATATACCAGGGGCGTCGAATCTGGGGGCTGTCGCTAATGATGTTGAACGAGCTGCTGGCGGTGCTTGAATAGCACCGGGCCTATCGCTGGTTGCGCAAATGCAAACGGGTTTCCAATATCAGTTTCTGTAGCTCGGGATTGACTCGACCCGCCTCTTTTAGTGTTGCCTGGTCCACAGTTCCAGCCACGTAACCGGCAACCAGGGCCAATAATACCGGCGACATTTTTGGCTCCATCACCCAGCGCGGCCCACCGACAAGATTTCCCGATACCATGTTTTCACTCTGGCTCAACCAATAGCCACCGCAGCGAGAAAGACTGTAATCACCCACCCGTCCGTAGCTGATATTGGGGGTGTTGGGATTGAAGCCGCCGGCGGCAACTACATTTATTTTGTCCAGTGCCATCACCCACTGGCTGTCGACGGGAAAAGTACCCGGTTCAGCCCGACACAGATCTCCCGTATCCAGCCACACTCGAATGTCTTCGCTGTAGAGTGCGCCGCGCAATATTTGTGCAACAGTCAGATCGATGGAGTTGCCACTGATACCGACAATCCTGGCCGAAACAACCAGGTCGGTGGCTGCCTGCACCCGGGTAAATGAGCCCTGCCATAGACACTCGCAGTCAGCGTTGGCGGTCGTGGGTAACAGCAGCAACAGCAACAGGCGTATCCGGTTCATGAGGGTCAGCCTTGCAAGATGCGGGCGGCCTGCTTCGCGAAATAAGTCAGCACGCCATCACAGCCCGCTCGCTTGAAGGCCAGCAGTGATTCCAGTATGACCGGTTCTGCTACCAGCCAGCCGTTGGCAAATGCCGCCTGGTGCATCGCGTACTCACCACTGACCTGGTAGGCGAAGGTGGGAACGCCAAACTCATCCTTGATGCGGCGTGCGATGTCCAGATAGGGCAGCCCGGGCTTCACCATTATCATGTCGGCGCCTTCAGCCAGGTCCAGCGCACACTCGTGCAGTGCTTCATCTGAATTGGCGGGATCCATCTGGTAACTTAATTTATTGCCGCCCTTGATATTGCCGGTGGAACCGATCGCGTCGCGAAATGGGCCGTAGTACGCAGAGGCATACTTGGCAGCGTAGGAAAGTATCAGGGTGTTGTGGTGTGATTCGCTTTCCAGAGCCGCGCGAATAGCGCCAATGCGACCGTCCATCATGTCAGACGGCGCCACTATATCGGCACCGGCGACAGCGTGAGAAAGGGCTTGTCGAACCAGAGTGTCCGAGGTGATGTCGTTGAGTACGTAATTGGCGTCGTCGATAATCCCGTCCTGACCGTGGGTGGTATAGGGGTCCAGGGCGACATCAGTGATAATGCTCAGCTCAGGCACGGCATCCTTCACTGCTTTAACCGCGCGCTGCACCAGTCCGTCGGGTTTGCAGGACTCCTCCGCCAGTGGGGATTTGCCGGCGGCTTCGACTACCGGAAACAAGGCAATGGCCGCAATACCCAGAGAGAGCAACTCCTTTGCCTCGGTTACCAACAGGTCAATGCTGAGGCGCTCTATGCCAGGCATGGAGGGAATTGCATCGCGCTGCCCCTGGCCTTCCAGTACCAACACCGGGTAGATCAGATCCGCCGGGCTTAGCTGATTCTCCCGCACCAGGCGGCGCCTGGATTCGGAGGCGCGCAGCCTGCGCATGCGAGTGGCCGGGAAACCTGCTCTGGGTAGATTTAGTGGCATGGGTACGCTCCTGGGCTTTTGCGTCTTAACTACAGTCGGGCCATTACGGTTGTCGCGGCATCCAGTGTGGCATCAATTTCGTCATCACTATGGGCTGATGACATAAAACCTGCCTCGTAGGACGCTGGTGCCAGATATACGCCCGCGTCCAGCATACCGTGGAAAAACCGCTTAAACAGGTCGTTGTTACAGTTCATGACCTGTTGATAATTGCTGACTTGCGCTGCATCGGTAAAGAAGCCGCCAAACATGGTGCCCGCATGATTGGTCGTAAAGGGCAGCCCGGCCGTCGCCGCGGCATCGCGCAGGCCATTGGCAAGGCGACCGGTGTGTGCAAACAGTGGCTCATAGAAGTTGGCGGCAGAGATTATTTGCAGCGTGGCCAGGCCGGCGGCCATGGCAATTGGATTGCCCGAGAGAGTGCCAGCCTGGTAGACCGGTCCCAGTGGTGCTATCTGCTCCATGATGTCGCGACGACCGCCAAAGGCGCCAACCGGCATGCCGCCCCCCATCACTTTGCCCAGCGTGGTGAGGTCTGGCTGAATATTGTAAAAACCCTGCGCTCCCTGCAAGCCAAAGCGAAAGCCGGTCATCACCTCATCAAAAATGAGCAGGCTGCCATGCGCGCTGCAGATTTCGCGCAGGCACTCCAGAAAGCCCGGCAGCGGTGGTATACAGTTCATATTGCCCGCCACGGGTTCGACGATAATGCAGGCAATTTCACTGCCGTAGCGTTGCAATGCCTCGCCTACGCCTTCGGCATCGTTATAGGACAGGGTCAGGGTGTGATCAGCCAGTGCTGCCGGTACGCCCGGTGAACTGGGCACACCCAGGGTAAGTGCCCCCGAGCCCGCTTTTACCAACAGGGAATCGGAATGGCCGTGATAACAGCCTTCAAACTTGACAATTTTATCGCGGCCGGTGAAGCCGCGTGCCAATCGGATGGCGCTCATGGTCGCTTCGGTGCCTGAATTCACCATGCGCACCAGGTCCATGCCGGGCATGATGTGGCAAATTTTCCTGGCCAGCTCGATTTCCAGCTCAGTGGGTGTGCCAAAACTGAGTCCACTGGTGGCCTGGTTAATTACCGCCTCACGCACCGCTGGATGGTTGTGCCCCATGATCATGGGACCCCAGGACAGCACGTAGTCTATGTAGCGCTTACCATCTGCATCAAAGATGAAGGCTCCTTCGCTGCGTTCAACAAAGAAGGGGGTGCCCCCCACGGCTTTGAAAGCGCGCACCGGAGAATTGACGCCGCCGGGGATGAATTGAACGGCCTGCTCGAATAGTTTTTCTGATTTGTTCATGGACAGTGATGCGCCGTTATATTGGGTCGTGAATTATTGCGGCAATGGGGCGGAATATCCAGCCTTGTACCGGTAGCGAGCTTCAGCTTCAGGGTTTCCTCTGGGCCAGCCGGTTGGGCACCAATTTTCCCATGCCCAGTCGACGTGCCTGTGACAGCGCGTTCCAGGTATATTCCTGTGCCTGGCGGATGGCCGCCTGCATGGGTATGCCGTGAGCGAGATAAGCCGTGATCGCCGCCGCGAAGGTGCTGCCTGCGCCGACAAAATTATGCGGCAGGTTCTGCCAGGCAAAGCTTTCCTGGAGGCCGGCGCTGGAGTAAAGGCGGCTGGTGTACTCCTGCCTGATGTTGGGCTCGGTAGAGATGAGAATATGCTCGCAACCTGTGTCCAGCAATTCGTGTGCGCAGGCGGTGACCGTGTCGGCGTTAGTGGCGAGATCAAAGGCCTCGGTTTCAGTTAATACCAGCAATTTGGTTTGCGGCAGGATCAGTGCACAGAGGGCATCACAGAAATCGGCCTCTACCGGCAGTGCCCAGAGGGCCGGGTCGACCACCACCGGCCGCAACGGATAGTCGGTGATGACGGTATGAATGCCTTCAATGTGCGACGTGGAGCCCAGTTGGTGCAGTTTGATCGCCGCCACACTCATGTCTTCCAGCACGGCTCGCATCTGCTCGATCAGCAGCGTACTGTCTACTATTGCTGAGTCTTTGATATCCTGGGTATCCTGGATGCTGATGGCGCTCATGATGGGCGTGCAGTGGCAAGCGAGACTGGCCAGGGTTTCAATGTCAGCGGCAATACCGCCGCCACCGGTGGGGTCCAGTTCGGCGACACACATAACAATGGGTGTTGATTGATCCACAAATCCCCCGGTCAGAAGGGCTTTAACATGGTCAGCAGCACAATGAGTACCAGCAATATGACGGGTATCTCATTGAATAGCCTGAAATAAACGTGAGTGTGCTGATCCTTGTCAGCCGCCAGCGCTCGCACCAAGCGACCACAATAGGCATGGTAGATGACCAGCATGACCACCAGTATCAGTTTCAGCCACAGCCAGGTGGCGCAGAGGTAATAGTCCATGTTGGTACTGATAAGGGCGAGACCGAGGGCGATGGCGATGAACGCGACAGGGCTTATAAATCGATACAGCTTGCCCGCCATAAAAGCCAGTTGACGGCGGGTTTCTTCGTGTTCGCTGGAGGCGTAGTACACCATGATGCGCGGCAGGTAAAAGATCCCGGCAAACCAGCAAATCACCGCAATAATATGTAGAGCTTTCAGCCACAGCATCGTATTGGACTCATTCTTCTGACAATCATCTCAAAATTTCCCAAGATAATATTGTGCAATGGTATCGCGCGTGATCACTCCGCGGAAAGTTTTCTCTGCCGGTGCGAACCCGTCGCTGATGATAATACCACCAGCACATTCTGGGTTAGCTCTACTACCGCCAGTATGGCTGCCAGCGGTGCGTTGAGTACCGCCGCCATGGCCGCTCCCATACCGATGACTACATACAGGGACGTGTCTGAACTGAGCTCCGGAAACAGGGATCCTCCCCAATAGCCGAGCAGGCCCCCGCTGCATGCTCCGATCAACAGGTTGGGGCCGATCAGGCCCAGGCCAACACTGCAAGCTGTGGCGATGAGCTTACCGGCAATAATGGTGAATAGAATGGTCGGGGCCAACTCGCCCAGCAGCGCCCGGTTGACACTGTCATAGCCCATGCCGAGTACCTCTGGAAGCAATAATGCCAGGCTGCCGGTGATCAGGCCTGCCAGTGTGAAGCGCAGCAATACGTGGTAGTCAGAAAACAATTGTGTGTACTGGTCTGGCTTCATGGGGAGCTCGTTGTGCCGGGCGGCAAAATTACCGCGCTTGCCAAGGTCAAAAATTCTATAATATCCGGCTTTGCCCGTGCGGGAAAACACAGTATGGGCGCACTAAATGGGAGAAGCAGGGTGATCAAGATAGGGATTGTCGGCGGCACTGGCTACACCGGCGTGGAATTGCTGCGATTGTTGGTGCCTCACGCACAGGTAGAGTTGGTCACGATTACCTCCAGAGCCGAGTCAGGGCGCAGGGTTGACGACTTGTTCCCCAATTTACGCGGCCACTGTGACCTGCAATTTAGCAACCCCAATACAGAGACCCTCGCTGCTTGCGATGTGGTGTTCTACGCGACGCCACACAATGTAGCCATGCACATGGTTCCCGAACTGCTGGCCACCGGTGTGAAGATCATCGACCTGTCCGCTGATTTTCGTCTGCGTGACGCCGAACTCTGGTCGCGGTGGTACGGGGAGCCCCACGCCTGCCCTGAGCTGCTTGCGCAGGCCGTGTACGGCTTGCCCGAACTTAATCGCAACAAAATTGCCGATGCCCAACTTGTGGCCTGCCCCGGCTGTTATCCCACCTCCGTGCAACTGGGATTTTTGCCCTTGCTGGAAGCGGGGGTCGTGGCTATCGATAGTTTAATCGCCAATGCTGCATCGGGGGTTAGCGGCGCGGGCCGCCAGGCAAAAATTGATAATCTGGTGTCGGAAACCAGTGATAATTTCAAGGCCTACGGGGTTGCGGGACATCGCCATTTGCCCGAGATAGAACAAGGCCTGTCGGATATTGCCGCTGCCCCCGTGGCCGCCACCTTCGTGCCGCACTTGCTGCCGATGATCCGGGGTATTCACGCTACCCTGTACGCCCGCCTTACCGCTGAGGTAGATCTGCAACAGTTGTATGAATCCCGCTACCAAAATGAACCCTTTGTCGATGTGCTACCGGCAGGGCAACTGCCCCAGACCCGCAGTGTGCGCGGCTCAAATATGTTGCGACTGGCAGTGACGCGCCCACAACAGCGCGACATGGTGGTGGTTACTGTTGCCGAAGACAATTTGGTAAAGGGAGCTTCCGGCCAGGCCGTGCAGGCGATGAATATTATGTGTGGGCTGGACGAAACCATGGGCCTGCAGGGAATAGCATTGCTGCCATGATGAGCCGCTCGGTTGTCGTACAACATGACCCGGTGCGCGAGCGCCGCCGCAAGCTGTTGCGGGGCGTAATAGTGGTAGCGGTTTTCCTCATTGGCATTGTTGGTGGTGGTTTCAGTAGTTATGGCCTGTATTGGTCTGTATCCGAAGAGAATTGGGCGTTGCGGGAACATCTTGCAGTACAGGCCCGACAGTTGGAAGAGCTACAACAATGGCAGGTAGATAACCAAACCCATCGTGAAGTGGATTCTGCGGCGCTGGAAATAGTGCGTAAGGAACTGGCGGCCCAGCAGGAAATGATCGCTGAACTGGAGCGCGGTATTCGGTTTTACAAGAGTCTGATGGCGCCGGGCGAACTGGCTGAAGGTCTTACTATACACAGTATTGACCTGATTGCAGATGAACCGGCAGGGCGTTTCCAGTTGCGGGTGCTGGTGCAGCAAAGTGCGCGCAAGCATGAACTGATGACCGGTATCCTGAAGGTGAGTGTGGTGGGTGAAAAAGCCGGCGAACCGGTTGAATTTGACCTGTCAGACCTGTCTTTGCAGGTGCCCAATGCTGACATTCGATTGCGATTCAAGTATTTTCAGGCTATAGATGGAGAATTGGAGCTCCCTGAGGGCTTTACCCCTGAAATCTTGCGGGTATCCGCCAAATCAACCAAACCGCGCCGGTCGGAAGTCAGTAAAGAGTTCCCATGGTCAGTACAGGAGAAGTTAAGTCATGTTGGGCAGTAAAGACAAGGGCAGCAGTAATTTCGGGTCTTCCAACAATACCACCCTGATATCCAGGGACACAGAGATCGTCGGGGATATTAAGTTCTGCGGCAATCTGGATATCGAGGGCGTGGTACGCGGCAATATACTTGCGCAGCCTGGCAAAGAGGCGGTGGTGAGGATTGTCGACAAGGGCCGGGTCGAAGGCGAAATTCGGGCACCGTCAGTGATCATTAATGGCACCATTGTTGGCGATGTCTACTCCACCAAGCACCTCGAATTGGCCGCCAAGGCCAAGGTGGAAGGCAGTGTCCACTACACCCTGGTGGCGATGGCGATAGGTGCCCAGATCAATGGCAGCCTCAAGCACAGCGCTGAGACCAGTGCGAAAGAAGCGCCGCGCAAGGCACCTGCCGCGCCGGAAATGAAGCCCACAGTGGCCTCTCTTAAAACTTGACTAAAATACTGGGTTAAAACATACTCTGCCCGTTTTTCAGGAGATTTCATGACCGTAGCCCAATCCTTTACACCCTCTACACTCGAGTTGAGAGCGCGCGCTGTTAACAAGGTGCGCCAGTTGATCGACGAAGAAGGTAACGATGCTCTCAAGTTGCGGGTGTACGTAACGGGTGGCGGCTGCTCGGGCTTTCAGTATGGTTTTTCTTTTGAGGAAGAGGCGGCGGAGGACGACACGGCGGTAGAAAAAGATGGCGTGGTAGTGCTCATAGACCCGATGAGCTATCAATACCTGGTGGGCGCCGAGGTGGACTATACCGAGGGCCTTGAGGGTTCGCGTTTTGTTGTGATCAATCCCAGCGCTTCATCAACCTGTGGCTGCGGGGCTTCCTTTTCTATGTAAGGTACCTCTGATCAATTCCATGGCACGCTAATGGACTATGGAATTGATCAGAGATGCCTTACGCAGTGTAAACCCCGCCCAGGATTCTCTCTCCGCCGGCGCCGGTAGCCTGCGTCACATTTCCCACCAGGCCCTCCATTCGTCGAAATGCCAGCCAGGCAAAAGCGGCGGCTTCAACCCAGGCCGGGTCGCAACCTAACTCTGTGGTAGTCCCCAGGTGGGCGGAACCGGTTCGGTTGCGTATTCTGTGCATTAAATCGTCATTGGCTGCACCACCGCCACAGATATAGATTTCATCGATGTTGTTGTCGCTGGTCGCCACGGCATCGGCAATGGTGCTTGCGGTCAATTCCGACAGTGTCGCCTGTACATCTACCGCTGACAGGTCCGGCATGGCGCTGAGCTGTTGATTGAGCCACGCCATGTTGAAGGCCTCTTTACCGGTGCTTTTGGGGGGTGGCAACCGCAGGTAGGGGTGCATGAGGAGGCGCTCCAGCAGTGCCTCTTGCACCCAGCCCTGGGCTGCCCAGTCGCCATTGGCATCGTAGGCCCGGTTGCGCCTGGTCTTTATCCAATGATCCAGCAAGGTATTGCCCGGGCCGCTGTCAAAACCGCTGACTTGCCCATCCCACAACAGGCTGATATTGGCAATTCCGCCTATGTTGACGATGGCGCGGCTTTTCGATGGGTCACTGAATAGGGCCGCATGGAAGGCCGGTACCAGTGGAGCTCCCTCTCCGCCCGCGGCGATATCGCGCCGTCGAAAATCAGCCACAGTGGTGATGCCGGTTATTTCGGCGATGGTATTGGGATCCCCGATCTGCACAGTAAAAGCGGTCCGGCTGGAGTTGCCGGCAGAGGGCGGGAAGTGTCGGATGGTCTGGCCGTGGGAGCCTATGGCGCGAACCCGCTGTGGGTCGATGCCGGCTTGCTGCAGTAGCTGCAGGCAGGCCTGTGCAAAAAGCTGGCCCAGGCGTCGGTCCAGTGACCCCATCCGTTCAATCTCGTTGTTGCCGCTGTGACTCAGTTGGGCAATTTCCTCTTTGAGATCATGACTTATGGGGTATTCCAGGCAATCTATTAACTGCAGCGACTCACCATCGACGCGAACCAGAACGGCATCCACCGCATCGATACTGGTACCGGACATTAATCCAACCAGTAGTGAATCTGACATGAGTGCTAGAGCGCTGCTGTACTGCTGGAGTCGGCCAGAGCCAGCTGCTGTTGTTGAATTGAAGCGAGTTGTATCTGGAAACCGCTGGTCTGCTGGTGAAAACGCGGCATTTCCGCCGCTGCCAGACTCTTGGCCTTGGGTAGTTTCTTGTGGATGGTGCGCGGATTGCGGTGCACGCCATTGACGAGAAATTCATAGTGCAGGTGAGGCCCGGTGGCGGCGCCGGTCGAGCCTACAGTGCCCACCACCTGTTGTTGTTTGACTCGCTGTCCCTTCTTCACTTTATGCTTGGTGAGGTGCAAATACTTGGTGGTGTAGGCCTCGCCGTGCTGGATCACCACGTAGTTGCCATTGGCTCTGCTGTAGCCGGCCTTTATAACGCGGCCGTCACCTGAGGCAAATACCGGTGTGCCGCGGGGAGCGGCGTAATCTGTGCCACGGTGTGGGCGTTTGGTTTTGTAGACAGGGTGCAGTCGACGCGGGTTGAAATTGCTGCTGATGCGGGTGAAGTCAACGGGCGCCAGCAGGAAGGTTTTGCGCATGCTGATACCGTCATCGGAAAAGTAGCCGAATTTGCCAGTTGCATCGGTATAGCGGAAGGCGTTGTAGCTGTTGCCTCTATTTATGAACACCGCCGCCAGGATTTTGCCATTTTTGTATTTCTCTCCATCGAGATACAGTTCTTCGTACAGCACATGGAAAGAATCACCCTGGCGTGGGTCCAGCACAAAGTCGATGACGCCGCCAAATATGTTGGCCAGTTCCATAATCAGGTTCTGTGGCATACCGGCATCCTGTCCAGCCATGAACAGTGATGAGTCGATGGTCGCTGAGGCGAAGCTGCGATGTACCTGGGTCTGTTGCTCGATAGATTCCACCGTGTAGGTGTCGCCCTGTTTGCGGTAGGTGCTTGTATGCAGGGGTGAGAGCTGGTGCCGCAGCCCCTGTAGGCCACCGTCGCTGTCCACCAGGAAGCTCAATGACTGGCCTGGGTATATGCGTGTGAGTGCCTTGCCACCATCGGCGTTGTGAACGATGTGGTATACATCGGCATCGTTGAGACCGGCGCGTTGGAAGATAAGCGAGAGGTTGTCGCCGGACCGTACCGGGATCTTCTGCCAGGCTTCTTCAATTTGAGGCTCAGGAATTGCCGCAGGCAGGGGTTCCAGTACCAATTCGATAGGCACAGACTTGCGGTTGGCGCTGACATCATCGGCAGGCATGAGTGCGAGGACCAGGCCCATAAACGCCGCCGTGCCCGCCACCAATAGCAGGTGTCTGCGCGGGAAGCTGTTGTGCTCGCCTTGAATTGTGGCTCCGGGAACCGTTGCTCCGGGAGTCATCGCGCTGCGGAGGCCATTCACTCTGGTCATAACTCTCAATGATTTTTGTATCTGTCTTATGCCGAGAGTATATCAAAGAAACGCCTAATCATAATAGCCAGTTATATCTCTGGGCTGTAGTCCTCGCCTTTACGTCCGGGACTTTGCATTTATAGCGGGTTCCGGTATCGTTCGCGTTTCTTTAATACAGGACACTACGGGACTGATGAACCGGGTCGACATACTGGCAGAATTGCGGGCGAGAGGGCTCATTTTCCAGCTGGCTGGCGAAGATGTGCTTGCGGCTCACCTGGCTACTGGTTCACGTACCCTGTACTGCGGCTTCGATCCCACGGCTGACAGCCTGCATATCGGCTCACTGGTTCCGCTGCTGATGCTGCGCCGTTTTCAGCTGGCCGGGCACAAACCCCTGGCATTGGTCGGTGGCGCTACTGGTCTGGTAGGCGATCCCAGTTTCAAGGCCCAGGAGCGTCAGCTCAATACGCCGGAGGTGGTGGCCAACTGGGTTGAAAAGATCAAGCAGCAAGTCTCAGCTTTTATAGATTTTGACTGCGGAGCCCAGTCTGCCGAGGTGGTTAACAACCTGGATTGGACTGCAGACAAGAATGTGCTGGAATTCCTGCGCGACGTCGGCAAGCATTTTTCCATTAATGCCATGAGTCAGAAAGAATCGGTGAAACAGCGTCTGGGGCGTGCAGGCAGCGGTATCAGTTTCACCGAATTCACCTACATGATTCTGCAATCCTATGATTTCGCTGAGCTGAACCGCTTGCACAATTGCACACTGCAAATTGGTGGCTCCGATCAGTGGGGCAACATAACCGGAGGCATAGATCTTACCCGGCGCCTACACGGCAAGCAGGTGTTTGGTCTGACCATGCCATTGGTGACCAAGGCGGATGGCACCAAGTTTGGCAAGACGGAGACCGGCACAATCTGGCTGGACCCGGACCGCACATCTCCCTACGCCTTTTATCAATTCTGGATTAATACTGCCGATGAGGATGCCTATCGATTCCTGCGCTACTTTACCTTTCTGGCGGTAGAGGAAATCGCGGCCGTAGAGACAGCGGACCAGCAGCGGGACGGGCGCCCACAGGCACAGGCTATTCTGGCGCAGGAAGTAACTCGCCTGGTGCACGGTGAGGAGGGGCTTTTGGCAGCCCAGCGCATCACCGAGGCCTTGTTCAGCGGTGATACCGCAGGCTTGTCTGAAAGTGACGTCCAGCAGTTGCGACAGGATGGTTTGCCCAGCAGCACACTGGATCGTGCCGGCTTTGAGGGTTCCAGTCTGACCCAGGTGTTAACAGAAGCCGATATGGTGGCGTCTGGCAAGCAGGTGAAAGACGCCCTGGGTCGTCAGGCGGTGCAGGTTAATGGTCGCGCGCTGGGTCAGCAACACAACATGGATCTGGCAGCCTGTTTTGAGCCGGATCAGGCCATGTACGGGTGCTTTTATCTGGTGAAGCTGGGCAAAAAGAAGTATCACCTCATCGAAGTTGTCTGATCTGCTTGATCAGCCTGCCTCTCGTTCACTTTTTGGCTCTTCTCCGGTCTTGTGAGTGAATATCAGGCCGCAACATAGAACATCGAGTCTTTATCCGGTAGCGATGACTGCCTGATCTTGAGTTTGAAAAACCCGGTATCCCGGAGGCTTCCAGTCGCGCTTGCATCAGTTCGACAGTCTCTGACTCCCACCAGGCATGAAGCTGTTCCTTCAGAATATACAGCGTATTGAGATTGGCATTCTCATCCAATAGCCGTTGCCTCTGTTTTTTCATGGTTTCTGCCGGAAGCTGCTTTGGAAACCCAGAGAAAACATCCGCCGTTCGGCCTGTTTCCACGCCGATTAAATGCCCCTCCACCAGGCGCATGACCTCGTCGACCGGGGCGCGGCGGTGCGATATCTGCGATAACCGTTTGTCGATGAGGCCATCGGGGCCCTCGTCCTCATATCGATTGATGTAGCGACGAAATGTCCGGGCACAGACACCCAGCAATAGCGCCGCTTCCTCCTGGGTCAGACGACTCTCCGCCGGCCCCCCATAAACTTCCTCGAATCTCATCAGTCGAGTCTCCTGTAGCCACTCTGTTCGTCTCTCAAGCACCCCTCCTCGGGGCATTATGAGAACCGGACAGATCATGTGCTACAAGACCGGACAGTGTATGTGTTACTAACAGGTGTCCACTGTTGGTGGGCAGAATCACCAGGGCGTGATACAGTAATTCGTTCAGGTAAGAGAAGCGGAAATCTGAGAACTCTATTCATTGAATGATGATTAGTTATCCCCCCAGAATGTTTCTCGATGCATTTGCATGAAGTTGGTGGTGGCCGCTTTAGGATAAGTTGCTTATGAGAAGGATGCCCAATATGATCAGTGCGACTAAAGTTGTACGCCGTTGCACATTCCCGCTTGCAGCGACAGGATTTTGCTACTTATGCATGTGCTTGTTGGCTTTCCCCCATGTAGTATTTTCGACCGAACTCTCAGATTATATAGACTGTGCCAATTCATCTCGGTCTGATTCCACTGACGGTGTACCCCTTACAAAGGCTGAGCGCATCTCAAACCTAGAGGCCGATTACGTAAGAGTTGTATCCCGGACAGAACGCTGCTCGAAGAGCGAGGAGTCAGCGAACAGTTCGTCATCTGGCGATGCAGCCGGGGGAGAGAGTGCAACGGGGGGGGCAGGATCAGCCGGTTCGACTCAGACCCTATCCAAGAATGCTGGTGCGACAAACAATGACATCAAGGTGAACTCTACACTTAAATCTGTCGCGAGCAGACCTCCCAGTGCCGTTTTAGGGAATGTCTCGACGAGCACACATTCTGGGAAAGACCACGAAGAGTTGGAAGCGGTGGACAACAAAGCTATTCTGCGCGCACAGATCAAAGCGGCGGCTGATGAGGAAACTGATCCGGAAATGAAGAAAATTCTGACTGAAAAATACGAATCGTTGAAATAATGGAGCCGACAATGATGAAAAGAAAACTGATCTACCCATTCCTTTGTTTCTTCGCCCTTATTTCCGGGTGCGCGAGTTCTGGGGGGGGAGGCTACCTTGTTGGGCCAGGATCATCTACAGATTCGAAAGCGGCTCAAAACACAGGCCTCTCAGTGATCGTACCAATCTTTGATCCCGGTATTCCGATCGACACAGATGAATACGAGGAGAAAGGTATATGGCCGGAACTTCGTCGGGCGGAGGCTAATAGGTTTTCGGTCCTTCTGAAAGCTGAGCTTGAAAGGACCCAAGCTTTTGAAGGGGTTAGAGTTGCATCTTCATCTTTGGCATCGGGTCATATTTATGTTCACGGTAGCATAGTGGAATCCAATGGAGAGGATATCAAGCTGAAAATTAGGGTGGTTGATATTACCGGGCGCAAGCTTTTCTCTAAAACTTACTCTCACAGAGTCAAAGAATATGATCTGAATAACCCTAGGGTGTCCGAAAAAGATTTGTATATGCCTATATTTAATGAAATAGCTGAGGATACTGCGAAGCAGATCAATCGGCTTCCAGATAAAAAGGTTACCCAAATCAGCGAGATCGAAAAGATCCGCTATGCTGAGGCTTTCAGTCCAAGCTATTTTTCGCAGTTTATCGAAACCTCCCGCAGCGGGAAGACAAAAATCCTATCAGTACCCTCCTCCGATGACCCTATGGTGGCGCGTATTGAGGTAGTGAGAATAAAAGACCAAATGTTTTTGGATGGCATTCAACGGGACTATCTGGATTTTAAGCAGGGTATGGATGAGTCGTACTACACTTGGCAACGGCTAGCCTGGGGTGAGTCAAAAGCTGCACGAGAAGCTAAGAATAAAGCCAGCGCCCAAATGCTTTTAGGCACTTTGGCTCTCATCGGTGGAGTCGCCATGGCCGCAAGCTCGAATACCAATTCTGCTAGCGCGGCCGGCGCCGGTGTTGCCGTGGTGGGTGCTGCAGTAATCGCGGCTGGAATGAAAAATAGTAAACAGTCAGCAATGCATATGGATAGCCTGAATGAATTGGGGAAGTCCCTGCATATTGAACTAGCACCGCGAGTCATGGCGTTAGAAGACCAGGAGATTGAATTAGAGGGGACACTGGACGCACAATACGCGACTTGGCGTTCATTCTTGAAGGATTTCTATAAGCTGGAAGCTACACCGGAAATCTCACTCTAAACCGCATGAAAAATATTGAACAAACTTTAATACTTTCGGAGGCTAAGAAGGAGACGAGAAATAGGCAATTACTGCTAGTGATGCTGTCATTCTTACTACTTCTATTTGTCCTTTTACTCGTTTTCGCCTTCGCTTCACAGCTCAAAGATTCTGACAAGGTAATGACTAACATAGCAGGAGTGCAAGCGTCGTCCAAAATACGGACACCCGAGGTTGAGGTGATGACGCCGGAGGAAACGCCCCTGGGCCTGACGTTAAAGCAGGACATAGCTGAATATATACAGCTCACCAAGTCACTGACGCAACACCCCCGCTTTGGCGAAGAGGCCTCAGAGGCGCTAATCCTACTGGAAGAGCTGGACGCTCATATTCTCAACTTGAATCCGGCTAGCCAAGAGTCATATTTCGACGAAAAAACTCTCTTTGCGCGTCGATTGGATAGTAAGGTTACGAAATTCAAGAGCGCCCTCCTGAAAAACATTGAGCGCGCATACGTCGACAGGAACTCTGCAGCCTTCAAATTGGGACTGAGGGAATATAAGGCTATAGGAGGCGATCAAGAACTCGCTGCCAGGTGGTTAGCTCTTGAGGACACTGCGGATTCAGTTTTTAGGAAACTCCGCGAAGCTGAGGAGCACAAACGACAAAAAGACTTCGAGAGTGAACTATTGACTCTGCAGGAGGTTGCTGCGCTGGGATTTTTGGACGAAGGCCTAAATGAGAGAGTTCGAGAGCTGAAAGTGCTGTCGCGGGATTTGGAGATTACTCGACAGATCAAGCGAGCTCAGGCACTATATTCAAGTGGTGAATTTTCCCAAGCCAAGGCAGGGCTCTCTGCCTTATTGGAGGAACATCCCGGCAATATGCAAGCACAAGCACTAGCTAAAAAAACACAAATAGCGCTGGATGAATCTATAGTTAACGCGTTGGTGAAAAAAGCAGCGCAGGCGGTAGTGCTGGATGATTGGGATACGGCAGGAAAAATGTTTACCAAAGTATTGGAAACCAATAGTGAAAACAAGAATGCGATTGATGGAAGGCATTTGGCGAAGGGAATTATCGAAGTTAAAACCCGTATGCGGGATCTTTTTAATGCTCCCGAAAGGCTGAGTGACCCTCAGGTTGCCCAGTACGCTAATGAGTTGTTGGAAGAAAGTGCGGAATACTTCGACTTTAGTGACAGCTTACATTCACTCGCAAAAAAACTTGAGCTTGCCATCGTTGAACGAAATAGGCCAGCCCAAATCCTTATCAAGTCTGATGGAAAGGCTCGCATCGAAGTACGCGGTATTGGCTACATTGAGCCCTCTCTGGAAAAAACCATTGAACTTCTACCTGGAAACTACGCTTTTTATGCCCACTGCAAAGGAAGGGTTGTACAACAAGTTCTTTTGGAAGTACCCGTCAATCAACCTGTTATTGGACTGAGTGTTGTTTGTGGACGAGAAATATAAATACAGAATTCAGGTGGCGAAGCGAAGTCGCCTGAGGCGTCTTCTCTGCTTTGGTCTTGGCACTGTGATGCTATTGCTGGTCGGACTGTGTGTTGTGATCTACACATACACGGTAAAAATCGATATAAGCTATGAGGGTCCCGATTCCGATGTTTCTCTATATCAAACCTCGGGATCAGGTTTTTTCTGGACTGACTCTCGGCTGCTCATGCTGTCCGATACTTCGACAGTCGAAATAAGTGCATCGGGATACCAGAGTAAGTCGTTATTTATAGAGGATAGCCAAAAACGCGCGACGGTTGAGGTTGAGTTGGCTCTGCTAAGGAGAGACGTGAAGGTTGTCAGTACGGTTGAGCCGATACAAGCTGTCTGGCGTTTAGATGGTGCCTATTACTCCTCTGAGCCTACATTCCAGGCACAGTTGAAGCCAGGTAAATACAGTCTGGGCTTGAAAGCAGACAACGTGGTTTCTCTAGACCAGGATATTGTTGTGCCTTTTGGGGCAGATGGGTCCTATCAGATTGAGATAGCGCCAAAACCTAAGTCCACCGAATATGTGATTAAGACACAACCACCGGGAGCAAAAGTTTTTTTAAACTCCAAGTATCTTGGAGACACCCCTATAGCAGGTGAGATTCCTGTAGACAACTATTCTCTATCAGTGCTCAAGTCAGGCTATCGTAATGTAGTGGACACGATAAGGGTTGGTGATTTTGGTGAGGGTTTAGTTCGCAGCTATTTACTGGTTTCCGGTAGCCGAACTGTGAAGACGAGCCTGAACCCTACAGGTGGTGAATTGTATCTGCAGGGCAAACTTATTCCGTCTGGTGCAAGCATAGGGGTGGATGCCGTCGGAACGTCGCAGTTGACATATTCCAAAGAGGGCTATACTTCTAAAACCATCACTATCGATTCAGGAACAAGCGTCGTTACGTTTGACCTCGCCCCGGAGTTTGCCTTTTTGGTGATACGATCCCAGCCTGATGTCCTTGTTGAAATTGACGGTTTGGCTGTTGGAACTGCGCCTTTAAGGAAAAGGCTCCAGGCTCGAGAGTACACAGTAACCTTGAAAAAAGCCGGTTATCGGACGATCACCCGAAAAGTTCGACTATCGAGTTCGGGTGATTCGCTAGTTGATGAGCCACTAACACTGCTGTCGGATCACTACATCGCAACCAGCAAGCCAAGGTACCAACATCGAGTCGGGATTGAGTTTGCCAGAGTAACTCCGGATGGATTCACTATGGGCGCTCCTAGGTCCGAAGTTGGGCAACGCGCCAATGAAATCCGTCGAAACGTTGATTTTAATAGAATGGTTTATGTAGCCCAGTTCGAAGTCACGGAGGAGCAGTATTCCCGTTTCCTTGGCAGCCCCTCGGCTTCAAGGAAACCTCAAACCGGGGTCTCATGGCAAGAGGCCGCGAAATTTTGCAATTGGCTCAGCAAGTTTGAGAACCTACCTCCGTTCTACAGGGAAAAAGAGGGAAGAATAATCGGGTTTGAACACACATCTAGGGGCTATCGGCTTTTGTCGGAGGCCGAGTGGGAGTTCATCGCCAAGTATCACCAGAAAGACCAACCAAGTATCTTTACATGGGGCGATGAGTATCTAGTGACAAGCTCAGCGGGAAATATAGCAGACAAATCGGCGGATGGCGCTGTGAAAAAGTATATCGCCGATTACGATGATAAGAATCCAACATCAGCCGACGTCGGCTCCTACTCGCCCGAGATATCAGGGTTTTATGATTTTTCTGGCAACGTTAGCGAATGGGTTCATGATATGTACTCACTGTCTCCGGCGTCTGGCCGTGTATATATGAACTACCTCGGAGATCCCTCTGGCCAGCAGCACGTAATTAAGGGTTCGAACTACCTTTCAGCGAGCTGGCAAGAATTTCGTGCCTCGTTCAGAGAGACGGCTGTTGGTGGCCGAAAAGATGTTGGGTTTCGTGTAGCTCGCTACATTCACTAGTCGTGGAGACTTTCTATGAATAAAAAACTTGCGCTTCTATTGGCTATCGGGCTTATTGCTTTGTTGTCAGTTAGTGTATTTGGCTACAAAAGCGCGGAAATTAGCCTCAATCATCCAGCACCGTTTCCAGAGAATATTTAAATGAACAAACACCTGTTTTCTTTCGTGGTTCTGATCGTGATTATAGTGGTTATCCAAGCCCTCTACGCCTTTTGGATTGATCCCGAGGTTGCACAGATCATAAAAAAATCTAACGAAAATGAAGCAATTCTGCCCAGGAATTTTTTTGTGGTGGTAAAAGATGTTCAGCAAAAGATCTGCGTAATTCTCTTTCTGTGGGCAAGTTATCTTTGTATTGATAAGTACATAAGTCTGTCCGCACAGAATTACCTTTTTGATATTGATATTCTTGAGGCGGATGATGACGATCTTGATGATCAGTACTCCAAGAAGGTGTTGTCATCCCTTGAATCACTGCCAGAATCCATCCAATCATCGCCTCTGATACAAATAGTTTCTTCGTCTCTAAGGAGGTATGCGATAACGAAAAGCATCCAAAGTGCAGCCGATGCGATCGAGCCTGCTTTGGATGCAATGGCGGTTCGGAACGAGGGCGAGCTGACGATAATAAAATATATTTCCTGGGCGATACCTTCAATCGGCTTCTTGGGTACCGTTGATGGTATTGGGCAGGCGATGGCACAAGCTGAACTGGCGACGCAGGGAAATATTGGCCCAATGACCACGAGCTTGGGGCTGGCATTTAACTCTACGTTTGTCGCTCTCCTTCTTAGCATTATGTTGATGATGGCTATTTCGATTATCCAAAGAGAGCAGGCTGCCAATCTCGTAAGAGTGCAGGAATACTGTGAAAAGTACCTCATCCGGCGTCTCAGTGTCGAGAGAGATTAATCCCCATGCGGATAAGAAGAGACGACAACGTGGCGTCTTCACTCGCTTTTATAGATGTGATGGCCTGCGGTCTAGGCGCCGTTATACTGCTCTTCTTCATTGTTGATTTTGATGACCATGAGCCTATTGAGGCACAAGCAGTTCAAATTCCCACGGTCGAGGAACCGGCGGTACAGTCAGATGTCGGGAAAAAAACAGAGCTTGTTGCCAGCATAGCCGGTGCTAGTCGGGATGTTGCGCAATTGCAAATAGCATTGTCCGACTCTATAGTCGGACGGATAGCCCAGCAAATGAAAGCCGACGCCATTACGCAATCGGCGGCTCAAACTGAGAGCGTTAGCAAAGAAAGAATATACTCAGGAGATTTAATCGGCCTGAAAATAAATGGCTCAAAAATATTGATCTTGTTTGATGTTAGTGCCTCTATGTCCGAAGAAAAACTCATTGATATTATTCTGGGCACCAGCGACCCTTCTGGCTCTCGACTGGCGCAGGGTTCCAAATGGATTGTCGCTAGAAATGTCCTCCAGTGGGTTGTTGATAACGCCCCCGAGCAAAGCGACATGAAATTAATTTCATTTTCAGATGAGGCCAAGCTACACACGGACCAGTGGGTCACGAAATCCAACCTAAGGAGTATGCTGCATGGCATCCTTGTTGACCTTAGACCGGACGGCGGGACGAGATTGGGGAGCGGACTGCGGTTGGCAGCGGATCGTGCGGGGGATGCAGATACTGTCTATGTGATCACAGATGGGCTGCCCACGTTAAAGGGTAAGGGAACTTCATTGTTAAAGCAGCGGAGAAGCTGTGGTTTACGTGGAAATGGATACGTATCCGGTGATTGCCGCGAAGCGTATTTTAAATCGGCAGTGAGCCAGTACACAAGCAAGACCAATGCACAGGTTAGTATCATTCTTCTCCCGCTGGAAGGAGATCCTAAGGCAGCACCACTTTATTGGTGGTGGGCAACGCAGACCGGCGGCATTTTGTTTTCTCCTGCACAGGGATGGCCTTAATGAGACGACGAAGAGTGTCATCTGGGAACACCGACATCTTCGGGTTGGCCTTTCTAGATGTTATTTCCTGTGCTTTCGGTGCGGTCTTGGCGATGGTACTACTCTCCAAAGAAAGTGTGGTAGATGTCTTAACCAAGGCCGTTGAAGAAGTAACAATTACTGCACCCACGCCCGAGAGAGAAGACCTCGGCACACTGGAAGCCGAGTTACATGCGCTGCTATTGCAAAGGGAAGAATTATCTCGACGTATCAAGGAAGAAAAAATCAAGACTGCCTCAGCTAAAGTTAGAGTAATTGAGAAGGAGATTGAGCAGCGCTCCATGCAAAGGAATGTTGGCTCTATCGAGTCCATCTATGCAGGTGGTGTGCCAGTAGGAAGGGAAAATATTGTATTCATTGTTGATACTTCTGGAAGTATGCAGAATCAGTGGCCATTGGTTACCAAGACCATTAGTGACATTATTAACATGCACCCTCAGGTAAGCGGGCTACAGATTCTAAGTGACAATGGTCATTACTTAATCCCGGGGTATAAAGGACGGTGGATACCAGATAGTCAGTCCGTGAGGGACCGAGTGCTAAAAATGCTTGAATCCTGGCAGACCTTTTCGAGCAGCAGTCCTGCGGAGGGATTAGAAGTTGCACTAAAGACCTATGCGAAGCCGGGATCAGATCTGTCCGTATACGTATTGGGTGATGATTTTACCGGCAGTTCCTATGAATACGTTGTGGGCGTTGTTGATCGGTGGAATGTCGATAGGGTCACTGGCAAACGCATCGCCGCCATTCACGCCATTGGCATTCCGATAGGGCTCGGTGACCGATTTGGAACTCTTATGAGACATATCACTTACCAAAACAAGGGTGTGTTTATCGGCTTGTAATTGAGTTCTCAGAATAAATAACCGAACAGCTATGCCTGGAAGTATGATAAGCGCTGAACTTCGAATTGAGCAATGGTTTATAGCAAATGTGACAGATTGGCCGCTTTCGACGCATTTGAGACATGCGATTCCTGTGGAAAATGGACGATCCAGGCGCATACTTGGCAAAGGCATGCCGAAATGCCACACTATTTCCCACTTTGCAACTTCGTGCGGCCTTTTTTCTGTAGATCAGCTCGCCGCCAGGAACTCCTCGATCTCCGGCGCCAGTCGTTGCGCCCGGGTTAACAGGAACAGGTGACCGCAATCAACCACGCGCAGCACCGCCCCGGGTATTCGAGCCGTCATCACTCGTGCGTTGATCAGGGGAATGATGGGGTCATCGTCACCGGCCATTACCAGGGTCGGTTGCTGAAGTTTGTGTAACCAGGGCAGGCTGCTCCAGCCCAGCAGGGAGAGAATCTGGTAGTAATAGCCCTTGATGCTGGGAGCCTTCATCAGGCGGGCGTGCTGTTGCGCCATAATCTTGTTGGTGCGCAGTGAGCCACCGTAGATTTTTGGTGCGATACTTTCCATGTACTGCGGCGCCCAATAGCGCAGGGGATTGGACATGTGCAACAGCACCGACAATTTTGCCGGCACCATGATCTGCCCAGGGCTGGTGGCGGCCAGCACTAGGCGTTGGCATCGCGCCGGGTACTGGCGGGCAAATTGTTGTGCCAGCATGCCACCCCAGGAAATGCCCAGCACATTGATTTGATCAAGGCCGAGATGATCGAGCAAGCTGGCCGCCAGGCGGGCGTGCCGTCGCGGGCGCCAGGGCCAGCTGGGCACCTCGGAATCGCCGGCACCGGGAGCATCGTAGGCGATTACCGTGGTGTGGCTTAGCTGATCCACAAAGGGTTGCAGCAATTCCAAGCTCGCGCCGATGCCATTGAACAACAGCAGCGGTATACCGTCACCGCTGCCCGGCCACACTCCAACGCGCACGCGCACCCCGTCGATCTTTAGATACTGACAATCAAATGCGCGGGCCGGTGCCATATTGTTCCCTTTTTGCGAGTGTTGGCGGCCTAGTATACGTAAGTGCCGGGCGCAGCTTCCATGGGTTCAAAGCGGCCCTTTTTACCCAGCGTCTTGCGAGTGCTGACCTTGCGACCGGAGCGTTCCTGTAGCCAGCTTGCCCAATCGTCCCACCAGGTGCCGGTATTCTGCTCTGCACCTTCCAGCCACTGCTCAGGTGATTCCGGCAACTCATCGTTAGTGAAGTAATTCGCCCTGGGGTTGCCGGGGGGGTTCACCAACGCCTGGATGTGTCCGCTGTTGCTGAGTACAAAGCGAATATCACCCGACATAAACTGGCTGCTGCGATAGCAGGCATGCCATGGCGTGATGTGGTCAGTCACACCGGCCACCATGTACTTGTCGCAAGCCAGGCTGGTGAGGTCTATGGGGCGATCCATGATGCTCAGGGCACCGGCGGTAACCAGTGGGTTGGCCAACAGCTGATCGAGAAAATCACTGTGCAGTTTCGCCGGCAGGCAGGTGGTGTCGTTATTCCAGTAGAGGATATCAAAAGCGGGAGGCTTATTGCCCAGCAGGTAATTGTTGACCACGTAGTTCCAGATCAGGTCGTTGGGGCGCATCCAGTTGAAGATTTTGGCCAGCTCGGTACCGTCAAGCACGCCCTTTTTCTTCGAGCTGTTACGGGCTTTCTCAATGCCGTCGCGGCTGGCAAACAAGGTGATATCGGAGTCTGCTTGTTGTTGGCTCAACACGCAGACCATTGTGGTCAGCGAATGGATGGCACTGGCACCCTCTGCAGCCATAAAGCCAGCGAGTATGGAGGCGGTAATGCCACCGGAGCAGGCGCCCATCAGGTTGATGTCGGGTTGCCCGGTAATGGCTTGTATGGCCGCCACTGCCTCGGTGAGAGCCTGGATGTATTCGTTCATGCCCCAGTCGCGCTGCTCCGCTGTGGGATTGCGCCAGCTCACCGCGAACAGTTGGATACCCTGCTCCAGGATGAACCTGAACATGCTCTTTTCCGGCGCCAGGTCTAACACATAAAACTTGTTGATTTGCGGGGGCACTACCATCAATGGTCGCTGTTGCACCTTTGCTGTGGTTGGCCGGTACTGAAGTAGCTCCAGAATCTCGTTGCGAAACACCACTGCCCCAGACGTGGTGGCCAAATTCTCGCCCACCTTGAACTGGCTCTTGTCGACCTGTGCCGGCATGCCGTTGTTGTGGCGGTAGTCTTCAATCGCATGGCGAATACCCTGGGCCAGGCTGCCGCCACGGGTGGCGCGCGCTTTTTTCATCGCCGCAGGATTGGTGAACAGGTTGTTGGTGGGTGCCAGGCTATCGGTCAGCAGAGCCAGCACAAAGCGCGCTTTGCGCGCGCCGGTTTCGTCCAAATCCATGTCTTCCACCCACTCGTCACAGGATTCACCCAGCGCCAGGTAGGCTTGCAGTACACGACGGTACACGCCACTTTCGTGCCAGCTGTCATCGGTAAAACGACGATCGCGCTTGGCGGTGGTGTAGTCACTGTTGCCTGCCACCACGTCGACCAGTTTACTGGCGTAGCCAAGCACATGCTTGGCGGTGACCAATGGTTGTCGGGCGAGCTGGACGCCGGTTGTTTTCAGGGCATCGGTGATGTCTTCTGTGCGGGCACCCACCAGCGGACTGAGGCCGAGCACACCTGCTGCGGCGTTGTTGATCAAACGATCGTTTTTGCGCTTGCGTGCCGTGCGACGTGCGGTGTTTTTACTGTGCGTATTCATCGTGACTGGCCCTCGCCGGGTTCCTGTCATGGCAGGTATTCCGGTCTGTTTCCGTTGGCAGAATAAGGTTATGATCGGTCAGTGAGCAATCATTTTCGGACACACTATGGTGGTAGCAAGCAGAGCTTCCGGTGGCGGGTTTAATCAGTACCGGGCATGGTGGCTGATGTGGAGCGCGAGGGCACTCTGGTATCCTTTCTGCAGACCCTCAAACTGATCAATAACCCGGTGACCAAAAGCCCGCACCCTGCGTCGCAACCTGGCCAAGCGCTATCTGCAAAGTTCCCGACTCAGCCTGGACGAAATTGCCGCTTCATTATCATTGATCTTCATAGCGATTGCATCCAGTGATTTGAGCTTTTCAAAAGGTGTCATCATGGCTTTGTAGGGGGTAGGTTTTCACTTGCTTGCCCTTGGGTTGCGGTTTGCGTCGTTCGCCAATGGTGGATACCTTGCCGTGCTCAAGCCAGGCCCTGGCCAGACGCTTGACCTGAACCCTCGAATAGCCGCTGACATGGGTCATAAAGCTCATCGTATTGGAAACACGACCCTCATTCAGTATCATTTCGTATTGGAAGAGGCTGTGTGTATCCAGTCCGACCTACTTGATATACTGGTCCATGACCTATCCTCCTCAATTATGGCTCTGAGCCGAAGATGTACCGTCCTCAGCTTAACCCACGGCGTTGAGGACGGGTAGGTCACTACATAATGTCTAGGAGAATGACGGGTAGAGGACCGGGATGACTGGGTTCGGTGAGAATGAGGTCAAGGCTGTATGCCTCTTCAAATCTCATCCGTCGTATCTCCTTTATATGCAACGTTTTTTTGGTTGCACGTATCCAGCTAAGCAACAGAAGCCATTTTTTGCTAGATTTTTGCTAGATATGGTGGAAAAAGTGGGTTAGCATTTCGCGTCGTCTGATGGGAGGCTGGGTATTTTTCAATAATTAGGTCGCACTGGTTGCTCTGAGTAAATAGTGCTCCAGAAGTGCCAGCACAGACGGGACAAAGTCAGCAAAAAAACGTTGCATATAAACTTTGATAGACAAACTTCCATGGACTCTGAAGGGAAATTCTGTATAGAAACTCTATATTAGATGGAAAGCATGCAGTACTTTAGTAAAAATATCCATGGCGTGATTCTAGGACTTGCCTTTATATGGTCGCGGTTTACCCGCAAGGTCGCCAAAAGGTGGTGGCTTTGGTGCCAATATCAACGGCCCAACAAATCAGGAGCTGAGTGATGTATTGGACACCTATTATTGCTATATTGGTTGGCTTTCTACTCCTAGGGCTTATGGTTCTGTATGGGCAGGAGATAGTCTGTAAACTAAGTGGTGACTCCTATATTTGCCTATTTGGTTTATGTGAATGCATAACTCCCGAGACAATGAAGAATATCTTTTGATGCCTTTGACACCCCGAGGAGTATGTCTGGTTTGACCCGAGCGAAGCAGGAGTACATTGCGCCCACTCAAGTCGAGTTGATCCACAATATCCACTACAAAGCGTGCCAGGTGTTTCTCCGGCAACCAGTCCTGCAAGGAGGGAGGTAGCAGGTACGGAGTATTCCGATTGATCGGCTGGAATTTGGCTGACATGGTAGCCTCGATCTCTTCTTGGTACGATGGGCTTATTCTATAGTAATACTGTCGCTAAATCCGACAGACTCCTAACGCCATGTTCAAATTGCTCACCAATGCGCAGGTTTTCACGCCGCAGCCGATCGGGCTGAAGTCGGTGCTGGTCTGCGCCGGAAAGATTGTCTATATCGGCGCTCAGACGCCCACGCTGGACTCCGCGTTGGCGGTCGAGCTTACCGATCTTGAGGGCGCGGCCCTGGTGCCAGGCCTGATCGACGGTCATACCCATATTACCGGTGGTGGCGGCGAATCTGGTCCTGCCAGTCGTGTGCCCGCGCCATTCCTGGGTCAATTCACCCGCGCCGGCGTCACCTCGGTAATCGGTGTGCTCGGCACCGATGACCTCACCCGCAATACCCAGTCCCTGGTTACCCAGGCCTATGGTTTGCGCGAGCAGGGTTTGTCTGCCTGGTGCTTTACCGGTGGTTACCATCTGCCACTGATGACCCTGACCGGCACTGCCCGCAGCGATATTGTCAATCTGGACCCGGTAATCGGAATCGGTGAGGTCGCTATCAGCGATCACCGCTCCAGCCAGCCCAGCCTGGCTGAAATTTTGCGCCTGGCCAGTGAAGCCCAGGTGGCTGGCCTGATGACGGGCAAGGCCGGTGTTTTGCACCTGCACCTGGGAGATGGCGTGCGCGGCCTGGACCTGGTGCGTCGCGCACTGGAGCAGAGTGAACTGCCGGCGCGGGTTTTCCATCCCACCCATGTCAATCGCAACAAACCCCTGTTTGAAGAGGCCTGCACATTGGTAGCCGAGCAGGGTTGCTGCGTTGACCTGACCGCTTTTCCAGACAGCGATGATGAGCCCGGTTGGAGCGCGGCAGAGGCGGTGCTGCGCTATCGCCAGGCCGGTTTGGCAGACGACAAATTAACCATCAGCTCCGACGGCGGTGGCTGTCTGCCCAGCTTCAATAGTGCGGGCGAAGTAGAGAGTATGGATATAGGCAGCTCCCACACGCTGCTGAAAACCATGCGCCGGCTGGTGGCCGAGGGCTTGAGTCTGGACCAGATGCTGCCTTACTTTACCCGCAACGTGGCACAGCTAATGCGCCTGCCCGGCAAGGGCTGTATCGCCGAGGGTATGGACGCCGATTTACTGGTGCCCGATGGCGAACTGGGGGTGCAACACTTGCTGGCGGGTGGCCGCTGGCATATCAAAAACGGGCGCCAGGAAATCTGTGGCAGATTCGAGACCGACAGCCGAGACTGACTTTCGAGACTGACTACGGCGCTATATAGGCTAGACTGAATACACTTCGACAGGAATTTCATTAATGTGTCCATCACCGGTAAAACCGGGCAATACGCGCGGTGACCTCATGCCCATTGGCGGCGCTGAAGAAAAGGGCAAAAACCCGCGCATTCTGCGCCGCTTTGTAGATATTTGTGGGGGCGATGCGGCGTGTATTGTGATTATCCCCACCGCCTCGCGGCTGCCGGATACCGGTTCCATGTATGCCGACCTGTTTATGGACCTTGGCGCCGAGCGCGCCCTGTTTACTGACATCAATGAGCGCAGTGATTGTGACGACGAATTGCTGCTGGAAGAAATGGACAAGGCCACCGGCATATTTGTCACCGGCGGTAACCAGTTGCGGCTGTCCGGTATTCTCGGTGGTACCCCGGTCGGGCAACGCTTGCGGCGGCTTAACGCCGAGGGCACGCCAATAGCCGGCACTTCGGCCGGAGCCGCCATGCTGTCCCAGCACATGATTGTCGGCGGCGCCTCGGGTACCTCGCCCAAGGAAGATGGGGTCAACCTGGCGCCCGGCATCGGGCTCACCAATACCGCCATTATTGACCAGCATTTCAGTCAGCGCGATCGGCTGGGCCGACTGCTGACGGCCTTGTCTTACAACCCCTTTTTGATTGGCATTGGTATCGATGAGGATACTGCTTTTCTCATCGATGGTGACAATCAGTGTGAGGTGGTCGGCAGCGGTGCCGTGACCATCCTCGATGCCAGCCGGCTTTCTCATTCGTCACGTTCCAGCGCTGATTCGGGTGCCCACATCAGTCTGGTGGACATGCGCCTGCACGTGTTGGTCGAAGGCGGTGAATATAATTTGGATTCGCGAGAGGTTACCCTCCGCCGGGAAGAGTAATACCATGAAGATACTGTCTACCAACGTTTACGTAGGCCCTAACATCTGGGCCAGTTTTCCACTCATCAAACATGTGCTGGATTTAGGAATATTGGAGGAATGGCCGTCGGCCCGGCTGGGTGCCCCGTTTGTGGACGCGTTGGTTGAAGCCCTGCCGGGCCTGGCGGAGCACGGTTGTTCCTACCGGGAGTCCGGTGGTTTCCTGCGTCGTATGCGCGAAGACGAAGGCACCTGGATGGGCCATATCATGGAGCATGTTGCACTGGAAATTCAGTGCATGGCCGGTTCCGATGTGACCTTTGGCCGCACCCGCTCCACCGGTGAACCCGGCCAGTACAACATGGTCTACGCCTACCGTCAGCGCGATGTGGGCCTGGAGGCCGGGCAGTTGGCGCTCAAGTTGTTGGTGCACTTGCTGCCGCAGGAACCGCGTGAGCAGATTGAATACCGTTTCGAGGACGACTTTGATTTTGCTGATGAATTAAAAGATTTTGTGCTGACGGCACAGCGGCGAGAATTCGGTCCGTCCACTGGTTCGCTGGTGAAAGCGGCCGAGGCGCGCGATATCCCCTGGTTGCGTCTCAACCAATACAGCCTGGTGCAGTTTGGGCACGGTGTACATCAACAGCGCATCCAGGCCACCATCACCAGCGAAACCCGTCACATCGCGGTGGAAATTGCCTGTGACAAGGAAGATACCCACCGCTTGCTCAATGATTTGGGCTTGCCGGTACCCCAGCAGCGCATGCTCTACAGCGCACGACGCGCGGTCGCTGCCGCCGAGCGCATAGGGTATCCGGTTGTCGTGAAGCCACTTAACGCCAATCACGGTCGCGGCGTATCTATCGACCTGACCACTGCTGAGCAAGTAGAGACTGCTTTTGCCATGGCGCAGGAGCAGGGCACGGGGCGCTCTGTACTGGTGGAAAGTTTTATCGAGGGTTTTGATCACCGCATGTTGGTGGTAGACAAGGAGCTGGTAGCGGTTGCAAAACGGGTGCCCGGACACGTTACTGGCGATGGCACACGTACTATCGCGGAGCTTATCGACCTTGTTAACGAGGATCCGCGGCGCGGCATTGGCCACGAGAAAGTGCTGACTCAGTTGGAACTGGACAAGCAGGCCAATCGTCTGCTGACCGAAGCCGGCAAAGATGAAAACAGCGTACTCGATGAGGGCGAGATATTTTACCTGCGCTCTACCGCCAACCTGTCCACCGGCGGTACTGCCATCGACATGACCGACGTGGTGCACCCTGATAATCGGGAGATGGCGATTCGCGCGGTGCGCGCGGTGGGTCTTGATGTCGCCGGTGTGGATTTTCTCTCTGCCGATATTACCCGCTCCTACAAAGACGTGGGCGGTGCCATAGTCGAAGTGAATGCGGCGCCCGGTTTTCGTATGCACGTGGCACCCAGCGAGGGTGAATCACGCGATGTGGCGGGCAAGGTCATGGACATGTTGTTCGGCGCCGGGGAAACCGGACGTATTCCGATTGCGGCCATCACCGGCACTAACGGCAAAACCACCACCGCACGCATGCTGGCGCATATCCTCAAGGATTGCGGCCATACCGTGGGTTTGACCTCTACCGACGGTATTCAGATCGACGGTAAAATTTCTGTGCGTGGTGACATGACCGGCCCCACCTCAGCGCAGATTGTGTTGCGCGACCCGTCGGTGGATTTCGCCGTGATGGAGACAGCACGCGGCGGCATTCTTCGTGCTGGCCTGGGTTACCGGCAGAGTAATGTGGCGGCCTGCATCAATGTCGATGCCGACCACCTGGGCCTGAAGGGCGTCGATACCCTGGAGCAGCTTGCCGAAATCAAACGGGTGGTAGTGGAGACTGCCAAAGATGTTGCGGTGCTCAATGCCGATGATATCAACTGCCTGAAAATGGCCGATTACTGCGAGGCGCAGCGCATTTGCTATGTCACCATGAATGCCAACAACGGCCTGGTACGCGAACACATTCGAGCCGATGGGATGGCCTGTGTGCTGGAGGCCGGCATCAATGGCGATATGATTACCTTCTATGACAAGGGTTCGCACATGCCCTTGCTGTGGTCGCATTTGATCCCCGCCACAATGGAAGGCAAGGCCCTGCACAACGTACAGAACGCGATGTTCGCGGCCACCATGGCCTATTGTTTCGGCAAGGAGTTCGATGAAATCCGCCACGGCCTGCGCACCTTTGATAGCAGTTTCTTCCAGGCCCCGGGGCGCATGAACGTGTACAACGAGCACCCTTTCAAAGTGGTGCTGGACTACGCCCACAACCCGGCGGCATTCCGCGTGGTGTCTGAGACGGTGGACAGGATGGAGGTACAGGGACGCAAGATCAGTGTTATATCCATGCCGGGTGATCGTCGCGACGAAGATATCGCTGAGTCTGCGGCGGTATTGGCGGGACATTTTGATCATTATATTTGCAAGGCCGACGACAACCGCCGCGGTCGCGGCGACGACGAGGTGCCGCAATTAATGCGCGCCGGTTTGATTGCCAATGGCGTGGCGGATGAAAATATCAGCATTATCGCCAGCGAAGAGCTGGCGGTTACCACCGCTCTGGAGCGGGCCGGGGAAGGCGATCTACTGATGATCTTTGGTGACAATATCACCCGCTGCTGGAAGCAGATCATCTATCACGGTGGTGAGCGCGAAACGGTGGAAGAAGCTGTGGCGACAAGCGTACCCGAAGAAATCGAGGGCTACGGTCTGGACCTGATGCTCGGAGAGGGCTTGCAGCTAATCAGTGATGATCGCGGCGTGCGTTTGGCCCGCGAAGAGGAAGGTGACGACTAGGCTGGAGATGGCTTCGATGCGACCCACCGTTGAGGAACTGGAAGAAGCGCTGGAGATTCCGTTTCCGGAGAGTATCAAGTTGCGCATGGAAGACAGTCGCCGCCTCACCGGTCCTGGGCTGCTGTGGGATAAACCCGGCGCGATTGCCGAGATTGAGGTATACGGTTTTGATCTTGCCGAGGTGGCACAGCGGTGGAGTCAGCACGCCCGTAAAATTCTCGATGCGGCAGATTGGCAGGCGCAGGCGATTATTACCCGGCCCCATGAAGACGGCCTCAACCTGGCTGTTTCTGCACCGATGGACCAACTGTATTCCGCCATATTCGTGGTTCAGGCTGCCTGGCACTACTGCGCCTGTGAACTGTTGAGCGAAGCCGCTATACCCTTTGCACAGATGATGCGCGATCTGCGCGGGGTTATGACCAGTGAGCTTAACCCCGAGTTGGTTGCCCTGCAGGTAGCGGCGGCAGCGCATGCGGTAGATTTTATTTCCGACGATGACGAATTGTCACTGGGCCACGGCTGCGGCTCCCAGACATGGTCCGTCAACGCCCTGCCAGCCCCGGACCAGGTTGACTGGCCGGTACTGTACAATGTGCCGGTGGCCATGATTACCGGTACTAACGGTAAAACCACCTGTGTGCGCCTGGCCTCGGCAGTGGCTAAAGCGGCCGGCAAGGTGGCCGGTGTTACCTCCACTGATTTTGTGCGGGTAGGAGATGACATTCTCGATGAGGGTGACTACTCCGGCCCCGGTGGCGCGCGCATGTTATTGCGCGACCAGCGTTTGCAGATTGCTTTTCTGGAAGTGGCCCGGGGCGGCATCCTGCGACGGGGCCTGGCCTCGCAACAGGCGCAGGCGGCGCTGGTGACCAATGTGGCGGAGGATCATTTAGGTCAATACGGCATCAATACCGTACCGGCGTTGATCGAGGCAAAGTTTTCGGTGTTCCGCACGCTGGCCGACGGCGGCGTATTGGTGCTCAATGCCGATGATCAGGGCCTGGTGGATCACGCAGCGAAACTTGCCGATGCAGTTGCCGAGCGCGGTTGCACTGTCAATTGGTACAGCCTGGACAGCACTAACCCTGCCATTGTTGCCGCACGCGCCAACGGTTTGCCCTGCGGTTGGTTGGAGGACGATGTGCTCTGGTATTTCGATGGCAAGGAGTCGCAACGGGTCATGGCCGCTGCGGATATTCCCATTACCATGGGTGGTGCAGCCCTGTATAACGTGCACAACGCCCTCGCTGTGATGTGCTTGTGCATAGCGTTTGCCCTGCCGGTAGAAAAAGTGCGCGAGGGTTTTTCAGCATTCCACTCCAGCCCACAAGATAACCCCGGCCGCTGCAATGAGTTTGCCATTGACGGCGCGCGGGTATTTGTCGACTTCGCCCACAACCCCCACAGTATCAAGGCGGTGGCAGCCACCATGAGCAAGCTACCCGCCCAGCACCGCCTGTTAATGCTGGGCCACGCCGGTGATCGCAGTGATGCCGACATTCGCGGGCTTACCGAGGGTGCCTTTGGTCTGTCGCCGGAGCACGTCATTATCACCGAGCTGCCCGATTATCTGCGCGGCCGGGCAAGCGGGGAAGTCAGCGCAGTGATACACCAGGAGTGTCTGCGTCTGGGTTTGCAGGAAGATCAGCTGAGTTTTTGTGCCAATTCCCTGGACGGCGCGTGCCGTGCCCTGGAACTAGTCCAGCCGGGGGATTTGGCGCTACTGCTGGTGTTGTCGGATCGCCCGGCAATCATAGAACTGTTGGAAGCCAGATCCTCTACCGGCTAAAGGAGCGAACTGGATCGAATCCGGCAGGGCGATACCACGCCGCAGGGCGGGAGCTACCTGTGCTTGGCATGAAGACACTGCCCAGTCACGACTACTCTGATATCCTGCGGCATCATGATAGCAGACAGCGCGAGGTACTCTGATGCAACTGCGGAGATTTTTGAAGCTCAGGGCACTGGGCTTTGCATTGAAGATGGCCAGGCAAGAGTTGGTCGACCGAATTACCCATGCCCCGCCTCGCGTATTGCGGGCCAGGGATTATGTGGCGCAGCATGCGCGACGGGGTGACCCTGAAGACGTGCTGCGCACTCTGGATCGCTTTGCCGTCGAGGTCCGGTTTCTAATGAGCGTGGGGCCGGAGAAGGGGCCGTTGCTAGGTGAGGTGGCCGCACAGCTACCCGCCAATCCACGGGTGTTGGAGCTGGGAGCCTATTGTGGTTACTCGGCCATCCTGATAGCGAAAATCTTCGGTGCCGGCACATCTGTCGTATCGTTGGAGATCAGTGAGGAATCCGTGCAAAGTGCGACGGCCAATGTAGAATTCGCCGGGTTGTCGGAGCAGGTGACATTCATCCATGGTAGCTCGACCGAGACCATCCCCACCCTCAGCGGGCACTTCGACCTGGTATTTCTGGATCACTGGAAGGATTTGTATCTCACCGATCTGCAGTTAATTGAAGAGACGGGACTGATTGGCCCGGGCAGTATTGTGGTGGCAGACAATGTCGGTGAGGTGTTTGGTGCCGATGCCTATCTCGGCTACGTGCGCGGCTGTGGTCATTACAAGACCGAGTCGCGAACCGCTACCATAGAGTACAGCAAGGTCCCCGACGCGGTGGAAATTTCCCATTATCAATAATGACCAACAAGGATATTCGATGACGACTGACGCCGCCGGTGTTGATTGCCGGTGCGACCGCTACAGCCACAGACCCTGCACTCAACAGGTAGGTAGTCGGTGGGTGGCCCGGCTAAGCAGTTAACGCTTTAACGGCTTGTAGCCGGTCTTGCGACCGGTTTTTTTCTTTTTGCTGCCGGCGGCCTTGCCCGATTTCTTGAGTTTCCCGGGACCGCGGTAGTTCGCAATCAGGTCCTGCACTTTGCGGCGCTCAAAGCGTATCTTGAGGTAGCGCTCAATACTGGACATCTGGTTCCATTCATTGGCGCTTACCAGGGTGATGGCTTTGCCTTCCCTGCCGGCGCGGCCGGTGCGGCCAATACGATGCACGTGGTCGTCACCGGATTGGGCGACATTAAAGTTAATGATCAGTTCCACGCCGTCGATATCCAGGCCGCGGGCGGCAACGTCGGTTGCCACCAGCACTGCGATCTGGCCGGCCCTGAAGCGGTTCATTACTTGCTTGCGATCGCTCTGGCCGATTTCACCGTGAATGAAATCGACCCGCAGCCTGTTGTACTTGAGTACATTGCCTAACTGTCGGCACTGCACCCGGGTATTACAGAACACGATGGCTCGCGCTGCTTTTTCCTCGGCGAGCAGGGCGACCACCAGTTTTTCCTTGTGCTTGATGTCATCTGCCAACACGACTTGCTGCGAAATACTGTCGTGAGCCTGGCGGTGGGTGTCCACCACGATGGCTTGCGGCTCGCGCAACAATCGCGAGATGCCCGCCATACCCTTGTGTTTGAGAGTGGCAGAAAACAGCAGCGTTTGGTGGTCTGACTGGCAGGCCCTGGCCACGGTCTCCATATCAAGGGCAAAGCCCATGTCCAACATGCGGTCTGCTTCATCCAGTACCAGCATCTCCAGATCGTTAAAATCCGGCGTGCCTTTTTCGATATGGTCAACCAGCCTGCCGGGGGTGGCGATAAGCACCTCGGGATTTTTGCGAATGGTGGCGACCTGGTGTTTGAAGGCTTCTCCGCCCATGATCAGCCCGCATTTAACAGGCGTGTACTGAGCGAGTTTCCGGAAGGTTTTCTGGGTCTGCAGTGCCAGCTCTCGGGTGGGCAGCAGAATCAGCGCGCGCGTACCGCTGTTGGGAGCGTCGGTGGCTAGCAGGCGATCGAGCATGGGCAACAGGAACGCTGCGGTTTTACCGCTGCCGGTTTTTGCGGAGACGATAAGGTCTCTGCCTGCCAGGGCAGCGGGAATGGCCTGCGCCTGAACTTCGGTCGCCTCAGTGAAACCCAGCTTGTCTACCGCTCGTAGCAGTTGTTTGTGTAGTGGGAGATTAGATAGCACGCTACCATAGTAACGCGCGAGAGCGGCAAAGAGCGACCCTGAAAAACCTCTTCCAACTTTACCTCAATGAAATTTCGGTATGGTTTGCCAAGTCGAAACCAGGCCGGGCCGCCCTATATGTTTAGTACTGTTTAGGCGGCGTTGCGATTGCCGTTGGTGGTGCTGCTGCGGCCGCGGTAACGCGAACGGTTGTTTCCACCCGGCCCGTTGTTGCGGCGTGCACCATGGTTCGATCCACGATTATTTGAGTTGCGGCCACCTCCGCCTGCTGAACGGCCACTACCGGATTTTCCAGCCCTGCCTTCAGGCACAGCGTGCTCAGGTTCAAAGCCCGCTACTTCTTGCCGTGGCAACTTCTTGTTGATGAGCTTTTCGATACCGGCAAGAAAATCAGCTTCATCGGCGCTCACCAGTGAGTAGGCATGACCGGTACTGCCGGCGCGGCCGGTGCGACCAATGCGATGCACGTAGTCTTCAGAAATATTGGGAAGATCGAAGTTAACCACCTGCGGCAGTTGCTCAATATCCAGGCCGCGGGCGGCGATATCAGTGGCTACCAGCACTTGAACCTTGCCTAGCTTGAACGCTTCAAGCGCTTTGGTGCGGGCGTTTTGGCTCTTGTTGCCGTGGATGGCGATAGCGGTAATACCGGTTTTATCAAGTTGCTTGGTCAGCTTGTTGGCGCCGTACTTGGTGCGGGTAAATACCAGCACCTGGTGCCAGCGGTTGTCCTTAACCAGGCGGCAGAGCAGTGCTGCCTTGTTTTTCCTGTCGACGGTGTAGACATACTGGTCGACCAGGTCAGCAGTGGCATTGGGTGGGCTTACTTCTACACTGGCCGGGTTTTGCAAGTAACCAGCCGCAAGGCTGCGAATGTCTTTGGAGAAGGTCGCCGAGAACATCAGGGTCTGACGCCTGCTGGGCAGCAACTTCACGATGCGCTTGATGTCGTGAATGAAACCCATGTCCAGCATGCGGTCTGCTTCATCAAAAATCAGTACTTCCAGATCATCAAATTTAACCGCGTTTTGACCGTGCAAATCCAGCAGGCGGCCAGGTGTGGCCACCAATACATCCACACCGCGGCGCAGTTTCATCATCTGTGGGTTGATCTTTACGCCACCAAATACAACGGCGGAGCCGAGGTGGTCAAATTTGCCATAGGTCTCAACACTGGCCTGAACCTGTGCGGCTAACTCGCGGGTGGGTGTCAGTACGAGCGCACGGGCGTGGTTGGATCTGGCTTTCTGGCCAGGGGCCAGTCGCTGTAGCAAAGGCAGGGTGAAAGCAGCGGTCTTGCCGGTGCCGGTTTGGGCGGCAGCCATAATATCGCGCCCTGCCAAAACGAGGGGGATGGCCTTTGCCTGAATGGGGAAAGGGTCTGTATAGCCTTGCTCTTTTACAGCGCGCAGCAGGTTTTCGGACAAGCCGAGGTCATCAAATGACATAGTCAGCATTCTCTTAAGGGTGATGCTGACGAAGACAAACACTGTCAGCAAGTGCGAAGCGGGCGCATGGTACAGCAATCCACCCACTGGAGCAACGTATAGCCTTTTCCATGTTAGCCCAAAGCAGTAATGTCCCCTTTCTCCAAAGCTAAAATGTCCCCTTTTGACTTCAGGAGGGGTTATGACAAAGGGGATTATCACATTGAGCCATGCAGAGCTTAACCGCATATCGGTTATTCGCTCCATCATCAGTCGCCGGCTTACGCAAGCGCAGGCGGCACAGAGACTAAAACTGAGCGTCAGACAGGTAAAACGTTTAACCCGCGCCTACCGAACCTGTGGTGCTGCCGGGATGGCCTCTAAACACCAGGGACGATGCCCCGGCAACGCGCTTAGCGATGCGGTTCGCCAGCAGGCATTGGCACTCATCAGGGCGCATTATATTGACTTCGGGCCGACCTTTGCCCACGAGAAACTTACCGAACTGCATGCTTGCCATTGCTCGGTGGAGACCCTGCGCAAGTGGATGATCCAGGATGGGTTATGGCGGGGGAAAGAACGTAAAAAAGCGGCAATCTACCAGAGTCGACCCCGCCGACCCCGGCTGGGTGAGCTGGTACAAATTGATGGCTCCCCGCATGACTGGTTTGAAGGGCGAGGCCCGCGCTGCACCTTGATTGTCTTCATTGATGATGCGACCAGTCGGCTGTTAGCCTTGCGTTTTGCGCCCACCGAGACCACCCAGGCGTATATGGAGACGCTCGCCCAACAGCTTGACCAGCATGGCCGTCCGGTGGCCATTTATAGCGATAAGCACAGTATCTTTCGGGTCAATCATCCAGATAAGGAAGGCGAACTCACCCAATTTACCCGCGCCCTCAAGACCCTGGACATTGAGCCTATTCACGCCAACACCCCGCAGGCAAAAGGGCGTGTAGAACGAGCCAATAAGACCCTGCAAGACCGACTGGTCAAGGAGATGCGCTTGCGAAGCATCGGTTCCATTGAACAAGCCAACGCCTTTCTGCCCCAGTTTATGGACGACTACAATCGACGTTTTGCGGTCCCCGCATACTCTCCCGACAATGCCCATCGTGAGGTATTACACAGTGCCGAGGCGCTGACCCTCATCCTGTGCCTGCAGCACAGGCGCAAACTGTCCAAGAACCTGACTATTGCGTTTCGCAACACCGAATACCAGCTACAAGGCTACGGCAAAGGCTATCGTCTGCGCGGCGCCACCATTACCGTCTGCGAGGACTTTAACGGCACGGTGACGCTACTGCACAAGGGCAAAGCACTGGCTTATCGGATCTTCCAACAAGGACCGGCCGCCGTTGTGCTTGCCGATGACAAGACCGTGCGCAACCACGTCGAGCAAGCACTTCACCGGCAGCAACAATCCGCCTGGAAACCGGCCCCAGATCACCCTTGGCGACACCTCTAATCAGTGCTTAGACCGAGCCTGTTTCACGATTAATAAATGCAGAAAAGGGGACATTTCAGCTTTGGAGAAAAGGGCTCATTTTAGGATTGGAATCACTACTGTCCGGTTAAAACTTCGACAAAGCGGAATTTTCTCAATGGCCACAATGAGTTACAGCAAAATTAGGGTGTCCCCGACTTGAACGCAAATCCGATAATGTATTCTCTTGGTAGACCCTTGTTGCCGAGACGATTCGATGTATACCGGAAAGACGCTGTTTGCACAGATCATGGACTTTCTTCCGTGGAAAACTTTTCACCGGCTGGTGTCCCGATACGATGGAGATCATCGTATTCGCACACTTCCTTGCGCCGAACATTTTCGCGCTCTGGCGTTTGCGCAGTTGACCTACAGGGAGAGCCTGCGCGATATCGAAGCGTGTCTCTCGGCGCAATCGGCCAAGCTGTACCACATGGGCATTGGTTCGCCGATCAAGCGCTCTACCCTGGCCGATGCCAACGAACGAAGAGACTGGCGAATCTACGCCGAGTTTGCACAACGGCTGATCACGCAGGCTCGAAAACTATATGCCGAAGAGGATCTTGGGTTGGACCTGACGAACACGGTTTATGCGCTGGACTCCACCACAATAGATCTCTGTCTGTCGCTGTTTCCATGGGCGCCATTTCGCAGCACCAAGGCGGCGGTGAAGATGCATACGCTGTTGGACCTGCGTGGCAATATCCCGAGTTTTATACATGTTTCCGATGGCAAGGTGCACGATGTCAACGTGCTCGATCTGATGATTCCGGAACCCGCGGCAATCTATATAATGGACCGCGCCTATCTCGATTTCGAGCGGCTCTTCACACTTCACGACTCCGGCGCGTTTTTTGTCACCCGCGCCAAAGCGAATTCCGACTTGCGAAGGATATATTCGGCGCCGAGCGACCGGGCGCAAGGTATTATCTGCGATCAGACGGTGGCCCTGTCGGGGTTTTACAGTCAGAAGAGATACCCCCATCATCTGCGCCGCATTCGCTTCAAAGATCCAGAGACAGGGAAAACGCTCATCTTTCTGACCAACCTGTTTGGTCCTCCACCGACGACCATCTGCGAACTATACAAAGCCCGGTGGCAAGTCGAGTTGTTTTTCAAATGGATCAAGCAACATCTCCGTATCAAGAAGTTTTACGGCACGTCAGAGAACGCCGTCAAAGTGCAAATCTGGACTGCCGTGTCGGTGTATGTGCTGGTGGCCATCATCAAGAAGCGCCTCAATCTGGATGCCTCGCTCTACACTTTGTTACAGGTATTCTCAGTCACCCTTTTCGAGAAAATCACTTTAAACAAGGACTTATTCGATACCACTACTGTCCGGTTAAAACTTCGACAAAGCGGAATTTTCTCAATGGCCACAATGAGTTACAGCAAAATTAGGGTGTCCCCGACTTGAACGCAAATCCGATAATGTATTCTCTTGGTAGACCCTTGTTGCCGAGACGATTCGATGTATACCGGAAAGACGCTGTTTGCACAGATCATGGACTTTCTTCCGTGGAAAACTTTTCACCGGCTGGTGTCCCGATACGATGGAGATCATCGTATTCGCACACTTCCTTGCGCCGAACATTTTCGCGCTCTGGCGTTTGCGCAGTTGACCTACAGGGAGAGCCTGCGCGATATCGAAGCGTGTCTCTCGGCGCAATCGGCCAAGCTGTACCACATGGGCATTGGTTCGCCGATCAAGCGCTCTACCCTGGCCGATGCCAACGAACGAAGAGACTGGCGAATCTACGCCGAGTTTGCACAACGGCTGATCACGCAGGCTCGAAAACTATATGCCGAAGAGGATCTTGGGTTGGACCTGACGAACACGGTTTATGCGCTGGACTCCACCACAATAGATCTCTGTCTGTCGCTGTTTCCATGGGCGCCATTTCGCAGCACCAAGGCGGCGGTGAAGATGCATACGCTGTTGGACCTGCGTGGCAATATCCCGAGTTTTATACATGTTTCCGATGGCAAGGTGCACGATGTCAACGTGCTCGATCTGATGATTCCGGAACCCGCGGCAATCTATATAATGGACCGCGCCTATCTCGATTTCGAGCGGCTCTTCACACTTCACGACTCCGGCGCGTTTTTTGTCACCCGCGCCAAAGCGAATTCCGACTTGCGAAGGATATATTCGGCGCCGAGCGACCGGGCGCAAGGTATTATCTGCGATCAGACGGTGGCCCTGTCGGGGTTTTACAGTCAGAAGAGATACCCCCATCATCTGCGCCGCATTCGCTTCAAAGATCCAGAGACAGGGAAAACGCTCATCTTTCTGACCAACCTGTTTGGTCCTCCACCGACGACCATCTGCGAACTATACAAAGCCCGGTGGCAAGTCGAGTTGTTTTTCAAATGGATCAAGCAACATCTCCGTATCAAGAAGTTTTACGGCACGTCAGAGAACGCCGTCAAAGTGCAAATCTGGACTGCCGTGTCGGTGTATGTGCTGGTGGCCATCATCAAGAAGCGCCTCAATCTGGATGCCTCGCTCTACACTTTGTTACAGGTATTCTCAGTCACCCTTTTCGAGAAAATCACTTTAAACAAGGACTTATTCGATACCAATCATATCTTGGAGGATGACATGGTTTCTAACCAACTGAATTTATTCAATAATTAACCGGACAGTAGTGATTCGATACCAATCATATCTTGGAGGATGACATGGTTTCTAACCAACTGAATTTATTCAATAATTAACCGGACAGTAGTGGATTGGAATATACTCGTATCTGCTTGAAACGGTTATCGCAGATATCGCCGCGCCGCCGGGAGCCTTCCAACGATCAAGGCAAAAGCGGACAATCTATTTGCAGAACAGGACATTTCCATTTGTTGCCAACAGGGTGTGTTACTCTTTTCAAGCTGGAAATGACCGGTACCTGTTCAAGGAAACCAAATCGTGCTCGCCATCTTTATTTTCGTGTTTATCCTCACCCCGGTGCTGGTAACCGCAGGGATACTGTGGGCAATGAAGCGCGACCATCAACGGTTGATTAACCCGCTAACAAAACACTTGCGTCGACCCCCCGGTTTACAGCTCCACCGTCAACTTGGTGGGGAACAGATCGCCACCGGGTTTGATATTGTGGGAATAGTTCTGCCTGGCGTCATACCACCAATCTTCCTGTATGAGCAAATCACCAACCGCCCGGACAGCGCCATGCAAACAACCTGGATCGCAGTTGTCATCCTGGTATGGTTGGCCTGGGAAGTATACGCGGTGGGCAAGCTGGCAAGGAGATTCAAACGCATCAAGAATTTGCAATTGGGGTATGAGTGCGAGCTGGCAGTGGGTCAGGAGCTTGATCTGTTGATGCGGGACGGGTTTCAGGTTTTCCACGATGTACAGGCCGAAAATTTCAATATAGACCATATTGTCGTGGGGCCGCCTGGGGTCTTTGCCGTTGAAACAAAAGGGCGCTCCAAAATCCTTTCAGGAGACGGTCAGGGTAAAAAACAGTACCGAGTCACCTACAGGCGGGGTGTGCTGGAGTTCCCCAACGGGTCCGACAGTGAGTCGATCCCGCAAGCCACAAGGCAGGCAGCATGGGTGTCGACATGGTTGAGTCAAGCTACCGGGCAACCGGTATCGGTCAGCCCCGTTGTTGTGCTTCCCGGATGGTATGTAGAGATCCCCGACAGGCCCGACGTACCTGTCATCGCATCAGGATCTATCCGGCGCCATTTTCTGAAACAAAGCGCGCAACGGCTTGCCGGCGAGGACATCAGCAAAATCGTCTATCAGATTGACCAGAGGGTGCGGGATTTACCGCCCAGTGAGCTTATCAGGCCATTGCCCTCCACATAGGGGTCATCATGGTCATAGAGCTTCCGATACAACTGCTCTTGCCAGAGGAAAAAACCATCCAGCCCCCAAAATACGGTTGCAGGGATATAAGCGAGGAAAACAAAGACCACTTGGCTGAACTCTTCTCTGTCTCAAGGGCAACGGTCTATCGCACACTAGGTCGGCACAGTAAGCCTTAGCGCAGGATTCTGCCCCTACCTGATTAGACCCCACACTCACCTGCTTCTCCCTGTGTTAGGGATGGGGTCATATGCTTGAACCTGTATCCGGTCTTCATGTTTCCGCGCTTGAGCGAGATTATACGTGGCTTGCCGACGTAACCGGAATTCGGCGCTTGACCATCCGGCTTTCTCAAGACGGTAAGTAATGGGTAGTGCATCATTCTTTCTGTAATTTCATGGTGGCTTGAAGAGCTGGGCCACCCGGTTATCCCTGAATGTGATTTTGATGGATTACCAACGAGAGGAAACACCGGATGACTCAGCCGGTACAGAATAATGCGATTTACGATGCAGTGGAACTGCTCAAGGACAATGGTTTTGATGGTCTCGCGGAGGCGGTTACCGTGCTATTGAATACGGCGATGGTGGCCGAGCGCAGTGAATACCCGGGCGCCCGACCTTATGAGCGCTCAGAAAGCCGCTCCGGCTATGCCAACGGCTGCAAAGACAAGACAGTAAAGACTCGCCCGGGAGCGTTGCCACTGAAGGTACCCCGGGTCCGGGACTGCGAGTTCTACCCACAGAGCCCGGAGAAGGATCTTCACTCAGAGCGGGCGCTGTTGCTGTCCATCGCTGAGATGTATGTGCAGGGGGTTTCCACACGTCGGGTGAAGAGGATCGTCGAAGAACTGTGTGGCATGGACGTCAGCTCCGGCCAAGTGTTCACGAGCGGCCGGGGAGTTGGATGAATTGCCGGTAGACTGGCGAGAGAGGGAGCTGGGTGCCTACCGCTATATTGTCCTGGATGCCCGATACGGGAAGGTACGCCAAGGCGGCCAGGTGCCGGCTGCGGCGGTTCTGATTGCCTGTGGAGTCGGCGCCGCTGGGCAGCGGGATATATTGGGCTGCTCGGTGTCTCTGTCTGAGGCCGAGGTTCATTGGCGGGCGTTTCCGACGTCGCTGAAAGACCGGGGCCTGTATGGCATTGAATTGATTGCCGGCGATGCCCACGTGGGCTTACAGGCGGCACGCAAAGCAGTATTCCCCAGCGTACCCTGGCAACGTTGCCGGTTTCACTTGCAGCAGAATGCGGGACAGTATGTACCGTCTGTTTCACTGCGGATACCCGTTGCAGGCGACATACGCGCAATCTGTAACGTACCGGATCGGCACGAGGCTGAGCGCCTGCCGGCGAGGTTCATTGAGCGGTATCAAGCCAAAGCACGGAAGCTCACTACTTGGGCCGAAGCAGCGCTACCTCAGGGATTTACGGTATTCAGCCTGCCTGCGAGTCACCGGCGCCGACTGCGGACAACGAACCTGATTGAGCGTGTGAATCAGGCAATAAAGCGTCGCACCCGCGTGGCGAGACTGTTTCCGAATGAGGCCTCGTGCCTGCGGTTAGTGTCGGCGGTGTTGATGGAAATTGCGGAAGACTGGCAGACAGCGGACAAACGCTATGTCACCTTCAGCGAGGAACACGCGATCGAGGGATAGCCGAAATTACAGAAAGGATGTTGCTTAATCGCCCGCAAGCGTCGGCGTACCCGAGAAGGTGCGGGTGTCCGGATTAAAGCTAAACCCCAGTGATTGGTGCCCTCCAGTCAGTTCGTAGCTCAGGGTGCCAGTGCCGCCGGTGGCCGCCGGAAAGACGATGTTATCGGTGGTCTCCCCCAACTCGAAATACAGGTCGATGTAGCTCTCCGTGGTCGCCGCACCGATTCCCACTTGATCCGGGAACGACTGCGCTCCGGCTGGCGATGCCAGCCCGAGCAGCAGGCCGATCACCATTAGCGGGTCCAACAGCAGAGCGCCGAGACGGCGGCGCATGGCTTGCGGGTACATCACGGCACCCTTCACTGCTGCTGCTCGGGGGGGTGACTGATTGATGCAGATTTATGGTGTTTTTCAGGTGAAGATGCGCCATGGGTAATACCTTCGTTGCGAAAATCTCGGCGATTTGTCTATATCTCAGCCGCTTTGTTGTGTTGTTTGGCTTGACCTGATGTGAGCTTCTTGCCCGTGCCTCGGTGCATAGCCGGCAGGCCATTGGCCATTTTGGACGGAATTGTCCCGTATAAGCCGTCATTTTTGCCAGGCGTTGCGTCAAATGGGCACCGGCTCTTCCGACAGCAGTTGGCGCATCAGGGCAACCAAATTACAGGAGCACGCCGCGATTAAACAATACAGCGCATTGGCATTAAACTCCGGGCACGGCAGCGTATCACCGCCACAATCCATGCTTGCCACTTCAATCTGTGTCCACATGGCGGGGCCAGTTTTGGCTCGAACAGCCTATTCGATACCTTGCTCATCACAATACGCAGGGCTGACTGCAACAGGGCCTTATTGACCTTCACCCGAGCACCCTGGATGTGCGGCCGGCTACCCATTCGCCTCAGCCGGTCTCCACCCCGGGAAGCCTGTTGAGACCCAATACGGTACGCAGAGCCTTATCATCCTGAAGGTAGCGAATATCATCCAGGTGAAAGCTGCCCTCATGCTGCATCGGGATGAGGGTTTTAATGAACCCGGCAGGCCTATATCCCCGAAACAGGGTTTTCTGACAGGCAAATAACAACGTGAGGAAGTCTGGCTTTTTCTGTTCAGTCATGGTTTTGATGCTGTTGCAGATCAAAAAACTGGCAGTAAGTAGCGCAGTTTATGAGACGTATGGAGCTGCTCGTGAGACAAAATCCACATTTGCTGGAGCAATTCCAAAGCAAATGCTTTAAACTTACCGGTTCCATTCAAAGAAGTAGAGCAAATGGCAGCCAAGAAAAAAAAAGCAGCAGCGTCAACACAAACCAGTGAATCCATTGAAGATCAAACCGCAGTCTTTTTAAAGGGCGGTGGCAAGGTAGAGGAAGTTCCCAGGGGTGTCAGCGGTCAGACCAGCCTGGTGGCGCGCAAGCACATCACCATCAGCAGCAACAAGTAATAGCCCTATGGGATCAGAGTAAAAACTCCGACCCGCTAATTATCACGGCGGGTTGTTCGTGAAGCGGCAATCGAATACTCCGGATAACGTGGCGATTAAGCCACGCAATCGCGAGCACGCTGTTGCCGAAACCTTGGGTGGGGGCTGGTTTGCGCCAATGATACGAGTGGCCGGCATCCCGGTTACATCGGAGCTTCCCGTCTCTTCGGACAGCGTCCGTACGGGCGTGTTTTCCGGCGGCATCATTCTTCCAAGGACCGCCTGACTACTTCTTTGGGGGAACCTGCTTGCCCGATGATGTTGGGTTTTGGTTTGCTGTTGCCATCCGCCCCTCTTTTTCATAAAACAAAACCCCAACGCGCCGTACATGTTCCAGCACATCGGCGTCATCAATCTGTTTCAATAGCGATAAATCCAGCATGTAGGGTAGTAGCAGTTCATCCATATCATCCAGAATTTTCGATACATGCCGCAAAGTCATCTCGCCGTTGTCGCAAATCGTCAAATCGATATCCGACCCGTTTTTATAATTACCTTTGGCGCGAGAACCGTATAACAATACTTTTTCAACTTGTGGATAACACGCGAACACGGCGCACATATCCTGTACAACCGATTGCGGCAAGCCGTGTTTTGTTTTGTTCATTGACGCGGTTTCACTGTAATTGTTTCAGTTTGTTTTGGAATAGTTGAAACTCTGTAAAATAATCATCCAAAATCGCCGAGACAACTTCCGCTGCGACCTGTTTATTATAAGTGTGTGAAGTCAGGTTTCGTTTTCGGATCATGTCCATCCATACTTCGCCGTTTTCTATCAAACCTTCTTTGAAAGCGATGCGCGTGGCGTCTATGGAACCATGTATGCCCTCGACTCCGCTGTCCTTGAAGTAATCTTTCAATGTGTTCCACGCCAGTTCGTGCGTATATTCAAAACCCTGGATCAAGCCCTGCGACTCCAGTTTTGACAACAGGCGTTGCCGAGCCAGTTCAACCGCCTCTTTCAATTCGGCAAAGGCGTTGTCGAAATGATGGGCTCTTTGAACCCAGCGAATGTCTTCGTGCATCACAAATCTCCGTAAAATTCCTGATTTAGTTTTCTTTTCTGATTTTAAAATCCTTATCGTTTATTTCCGAATTCACATACCGGTTCAGAAAGGAGTTTTGGCAATATATTGACGATTCACTTTATGGGCGACTAAGGCGCTGCTTGCGAACGAAAGTGTAACAGAAAACGCAGTTTCTGCCGGCGCCTGCTCCTGCTTGCGGCAGTAGTCGGCTAACTCCGCCTCGTTCACAGCGGCTGTTTCCAGCACTACCGCAAACTTGTCCTCCGACGACCAACTCTCCGGATTCCTTCCATCCCCTGGCTATTCTTGAGCACAAATTTGGTGCTGGCGATGCCCGGGTTGCCGATGCCGGGTCCGGGTGATTCGCGAACGGTAAGGGATTACCCGCTAGTTTTGCAGCAACTCCCTGAGGGCGACCACGGTAGCTTCCACGCCGACAGTGACCGAAGCTTCCGGATCTATCCTGAACAGCGGTGAATGGTGTGAGGGCAGGCGGATCTCGCCGCGCTCAGCGCGGGCAATTCGAGCAGGCGGCGTGCCGCCAACCCGGAAATAGGTACTGGCAATATATGGGTCCAGGGTGAAGAACGGAAAGTCCTCTGCGCCCATACCGGTGCGTTTGTACTCGTGGAGAATTTCTTTGCCCATCTGCCGGCTCCACACGCTGCGCAAACGTGTTGTTAGTGCCGGGTCGTTTACCGTCGGCGGCACCCAGTCTTCGGAAACGATAACCTCGGGCAACATGTCTTCGGGTAAACCGGCAACCCTGCCCATGTTTTCCGCCACGCGCTTGATGCCGGCCAGCAGGATTTTACGGGATTCAATATTGTCGTTGCGCACGGTCAGTTGCAGGTGCGCGCGATCAGAGATGATGTTGTGCTTGGTGCCGGCATGGAAGGAGCCGACTGTAATAACCCCCGCCTCGCGCGGCGGCAGGGTGCGACTGACAACCGTCTGCAACGCCACCACAATTTGTGAGCCCAGCAGCACCGGATCAACCGTGGCGTGAGGACTGGCGCCGTGGCCGCCGATTCCCTGGATTATGATATCGACGGTATCGGCACCGGAATAAGGCGAGCCCACGGTAGCCACAATTTTGCCGGCCGGTACTTCCGCACTCACATGCAGGGCCAGGGCATAGTCGGGCTTGCCGAAGCGTTGCCAGATACGATCTTCCATCATCATTTTGGCGCCGCCCACGCGTTCTTCGGCAGGCTGTCCAATCAACATCAGGGTGCCCGACCAACTGCCGCGCGAGCCAGCCATTATCCTGGCAGTTCCCACCAGGCTGGTGATGTGTACATCGTGGCCACAGGCATGCATAACCCAGACTTCGTTGCCGTTCCAGTCCAACTGCTTCACGGTCGAGGCATAGTCCAATCCGGTTTTTTCCTGTAGCGGCAGGCCGTCCATATCGGCGCGCATCATAACCAGCGGCCCGGGGCCATTTTCCAGTATCGCGACCACGCCGGTTCCGCCCACGCCCTCGGTAACCTCAAAGCCCACTGCGCGCAATTCCGCCGCCAGCCTGGCGGCAGTTTCGGTTTCCATCAGTGAGAGCTCGGGATTGCGATGAAAGTACTCGAACAGATCACCCAGGTGCTCTGCGTAATCGCGCTTTACCCGGGAAGACAGTTCTGCCGCGGTAGCAGGCAATGTGCTGAGCAAACAGGCTGTCACTGCAGCGGTGATAAATCCTTTAGGCTTCATTGTTGGTCCTTTCCGGTTCTACGGTGGCGCTGCGCGGACAATGGTAACAGCATAGCATCCGCGCTGTTATATGCGAAAGAGCACCCTGGTGGCCGCGCTTGCCGGTACGTTCAGCTTGTTGCTATTTGTGCTGCTGTGACGGCTTGAGATCAAAGGCGATACAAATGCGCTCCGCATCGGCCTGGAAGGGGATGGTGCGGTGGAACAGGTTGGCGGGGAATAGCACTATATCGCCAACAGCAATGGGTACCACTTGCGTAGTAAACTCCCCCGCGCCCGCTACAATCGGGTAGTCATCACCCTGTAATCCCACCTCGAAGCAACCCTCATCGCTGTCGGCTGTCCGCTCTGGCAGGGCCAGGTATAGCGCGCCACTGATCCAGCCGGTTTCATGAATATGGGAGCTCAGGTGGCCGCCCTGCTGCATGCGGATATACCAGGAACTTGCAAACTCCAGCTTGTCTGGAAATGCCCGAATTAACTCACAATCTGCACTCGTATGCCTGGCCCGGTAGCTCTCGAAGTGTTTGCGCACCAGATCGGCGACGGTGCGAAATACGGTTTCGCTGCGGTAAAACAGGTTGCCGGAAGACTGCACACCATTGTGCAAACGGCCCTGGGTGCGCTCATCGATTGGCGTATGGCGAATTTCTTCCAGTAATTGCGCGCGCAAGGTAGAGTTTGCGCCGGTAAGTTCCGGTATCGACTGGTGGTACACAAAATCGAAGGGCCGGGGGCAAAACCTGTAGCTGTTGTCCGTGTGAAAATTCACCGCGTGGTGGGCTACCAGGGTGGCAACTTGCGGTGAGTGGTGTGGAGCCTGCTGCAGGTGTTTTGCCAGACGCTGTCGAAAGTCGTCAAACCGGCTGGTTTTATAGCAGCAATACAGGGCGCGGGATTCGGCATCGCCAATGGCCGCTTTATCGAACCAGGCAATGGCCGCCGTATAATCCTCTTGCTCATAGAGGGCATTGCCCAGGTTATACATGGCCTCGGCATAATCCGGTTGGCATTGTAGCGCCTGTTCATAGCGGGGGATGGCCTGTGCCAGGTTGCCCGCGTGCTTATGGGCGTTGCCCAAATTGTTATAGCTGGGCGCGTGATTGGGGTCGCAGTGGAGCGCGTGTTGATAGCAGTCCATGGCCTGCTTTAGGTGACCCTGGTCACGGCAGACATTACCCAGGTTATAGGCGGCCAGGGCCATGTCCGGTTGTTGCGCCAGCGCATGCTGATAGCAGGCGGCGGCTTTTTCGAGCTCGCCCAATTGCTGCTGAATATTGCCGAGGTTGTAGTACACAGCAGGCATTTGCGCGTTCAGCGTTAGGGCGCGTTCGTAACAGCCTATAGCGGCAGCGTCGTCACCCAGTTCTCGCAGGGCGGCGCCCAGGTAGACCAGCACGTCCGCCTGGTGCGGGGTCGCCTGTATTGACTGCTGCCACAGCAACACCGCACCAGCGGTATCTTTTTGGCTGTAGCGTGTCAGGGCTGCTTGATTGAGTGCCTTGATATCCGACATTTATTTTCTGATCGAGGCGCGATAGGCGCGTGGCGAAAGGCCTATAGTCTTACTGAACAAGCGTGAGAAATACAGCGGATCTTCGTAGCCCACGGTGGCGGCGATGGCCTGCACGGTGAGGCCGCTGGAGTCCAGCAGGTGGCAGGCGTGTTCCATCTTCATATTGAGAAAGTGTTTGATGGGCGAGTAGCCGGTCAACTTTTTATAGCGTGTGGAAAAATGATACTTGGACAAATTGGCGGTTGCCGCCAGCGTATCCAGGGTGAGTGGCTGGTCGATATGCTCCAGCATAAAGCCGTGCACCTGTTGCAGGTCGAAATTCTGCTCGCCGCGACCCTGGTGGGCGCGAATATCCAGGGCTATCTGGCTCAATAAGTGCCGCAACTGGTTGGCCGCGTTAATGAAAGCGCGGGTTGAATAACCGGTGCGGCGCACCTGCATCAGGCTGGTAAAGGCGGCCGGCAGGGTTGGTGAGTTACCGGCCTGGACCACGGGTCGCCCCTCGCGATAGCCCAGGTACTGGGTAAAGATGCCGGTACTGGCTCCCTGGAAGTGTACCCAGTAGATAGACCAGGGCTCGTGGCGCTGGGCGCGATACTCGTGGGCCAGGCCCTGTGGCAGCAATATCAGGTCTCCCGGCCCGATAGCGCCGGACCAGTCAGCCGTGCTGACATATCCCTTGCCGGCAGCGCAATACATCATCAGGTTGTCGTCGTGCCGTTGGCGTCGCATGCTGTGGCCACACGCTTCCGGGTAGTAGCCCATGGCGGTGGGGTAGCAGTCTTTGGCCAACGGGTGTCGGGCCAGCTTTTCGATCATGAAAGCGGGTGTGACAAAGCGGACGCCCGGGCCGGGCAAGGGCCATTTTGAAGGTGCACTCATAGCCGCAATATAATCCATAAAGTTAGCAACTTAGTCAATATGAGCCATACTTGAGCAATGCTATTGTTTGCGACCCTCTATTGAAAACGATCCCACTACAAAACGATAACAGGAGCTAACCATGTCAGAAGTACAGAACCTGCAAGATATCCACGAACCGGTAGCTGTGGCCCGCCGGGAAATGGCCGAGATGATAGAGCGCTCACACAAGGCGCAGGAGCAGATCGCCAACTACAGCCAGGAGCAGGTCGATACCCTGATTCGAGCCATGGTCTATGCGGTTGCCAAGGAAGACCGGGCGGAGGAAATCGCCCGGTTCGCCGTCAATGAAACCGGGCTCGGCAATTACTCCGGTAAGCACCTGAAGATTCATCGCAAGACCCGCGCCACCCTGATGGACATCATCGATGACAAATCTGTGGGCGTGATTGAAGAAGATCTGGAGCGCAATATCGTCATAATCGCCAAGCCCGTTGGCGTGATCGGTGCGTTGTCCCCCTCTACCAATCCGGAGGCCACCCCGGTCATCAAGGCGATCTCGGCCATCAAGGGACGCAACTCCATTATTGTGGCGCCGCATCCCCGCGCCAAATTGACCAACAAGCTGATTTGCGATTACCTGCGCGAAGCACTGGAGTTGTGTGGCGCACCGGCAGACCTGGTGCAGGGCATCGAAACGCCCTCCATGGAATTAACCACTGAGCTGATGAGCCAGTGTGATCGCGTGTTGGCTACCGGTGGCGGCGCCATGGTGAGTGCCGCCTATTCCAGTGGTACTCCGGCGCTGGGCGTGGGTGTGGGCAACGCCTGCATCACCGTTGATGACACCGCCGACCTGGATGAGGCGGCCGAGAAAATCCGCATTTCCAAAACCCTGGATCTGGCGGCCAGTTGTTCTTCCGACAACTCGGTACTGCTGTTTGAATCCATCTACGACGACATGCTGGAGAAGCTGCGGCAAGAGGGCGGCTATGTTCTCAATGAAGACGAGAAGCTAAAGCTGCAACATACGATCTGGCACGACGGCCACCTGAACACGGCTATTGTCGCCCAGCCGGCTCACAAGATAGCCGGTATGGCCGGCATCGAATTGCCCGCCGGCAAGCAGTTCCTGATTGTGCCGGAAACGGGTGCGGGTCCAGACCATCCCTTTTCCGGTGAAAAGCTGTCGGTGACTATGGCGCTGTATAAAGTGAAGGATATCGACGAGGCGATCAGCCTGACCAATGACATCCAGGCCTACCAGGGCCAGGGTCACTCCTGTGGCATCTATTCCTACAGCGATGCACACATCATGAGCTTTGCGCACGCTACCAAGACCTCGCGGGTCATGGTCAACCAGCCGCAGGCGGCCTCTAACAGCGGCAACCTGTGGAACGGCATGCGCCAAACTTTCTCACTGGGTTGCGGCTCCTGGGGTGGCAATTCCACTAACAACAATATTACCTGGCGCGACCTGATTAACGAAACCTGGGTGTCCAGGCCGCTGGCGGTGACCAAGGAAATTCCTGCCGATGAGGAACTGTTCGGTGCCGAGGTCATGGCCAGGTTCGAGTAGGGGCCATGGATTTCTCGCTGACGGAAGATCAACTGGCCTTTGTCGACAGCGCGAGGACTTTTGCAGAGGGTGCGCTGGCGCCAAACGCCGCTGAGTGGGACCAGACTTCGCACTTTCCCAGGGAGGTGTTGGCCCAGGCCGGAGAACTGGGCTTTATGGGTATGTACACGCCCGAGTCCGCCGGCGGGCTGGAACTGCCACGGCTGGACGCCAGTTTGATTGTTGAGGAATTGGCCAAGGGTTGTACCGCGACTGCGGCCTTCATCACCATACACAATATGGCCACTGACATGGTCGGCAAGTATTGCTCCCAGTCGGTGATCGACCAGTGGTGCCCGGACCTGGTGATGGGTACCAAGCTGGCCTCTTATTGTCTGACCGAGCCCGGTGCAGGTTCAGATGCGGCCTCCCTGCGAACTACCGCAGAACGCGATGGCGATGATTACCTGGTTAACGGCAGCAAGGTATTTATTTCCGGTGCCGGTGAAACCGATGTGCTGGTAGTGATGTTGCGGACCGGCGCTGCTGGCCCCAAAGGTATCTCTGCACTGCTTGTTCCCGCCGATGCCGAGGGCGTGTCCTACGGCAAAAAGGAGCAAAAGATGGGCTGGAATGCCCAGCCCACGCGCGCCATTTCCCTTGACAATGTGCGGGTGCCCGTTGCCAATCGACTCGGCGCGGAAGGCCAGGGTTTTGCCATTGCCATGGAAGGGCTGGATGGCGGCCGCATCAATATTGCTACCTGCAGTATCGGCACCGCCCAACAAGCCCTGGAAGAAGCCGCCGCCTACGTGCAAGAGCGCAAGCAGTTCGATACAGCAATAGCCGATTTTCAGGCCACCCAGTTCAAGCTGGCGGATATGCTCACCGAACTGGTTGCCGCGCGACAGATGGTGCGCCTGGCGGCCGGCAAGTTGGATAACAGGGACTCCCAGGCCAGTACCTACTGTGCCATGGCCAAGCGCTTTGCCACCGATGCAGGTTTCACGATTTGCAACGATGCCCTGCAATTGCACGGCGGTTACGGCTATATCAAGGAGTATCCGCTGGAGCGCCACGTGCGCGATACGCGGGTGCACCAGATTCTGGAAGGCACCAACGAAATCATGCGGGTCATTATTGCCCGGCGTTTATTAATGGAAGGAGCCCTGGAGCTTATTAAATGAGTTTGAGCACATCGGATAAATTGAAAGTCGAGATAATGGGTCACACGGCGTTGGTGACTATCGATAACCCCGCCGCCAATACCTGGGATACCGAGAGCCTGCCGGCACTCAAAGACCTGATTGGCAAATTGAATGCCAACCTCAATATCTATGCGTTGGTGTTGACCGGTGCCGGCGAAAGGTTTTTCTCCGCCGGTGCCGACCTGAACCTGTTTGCCGATGGCTCGCCGGATACCGCCAGGGATATGGCCCAATACTTTGGCGAGGGCTTTGAGTGCCTGGCCGCTTTCCGCGGTGTGTCCATTGCTGCGATAAACGGCTTTGCCATGGGTGGTGGCCTGGAAGTGGCGCTGTCCTGCGACATTCGCATTGCCGAGGAGCACGCGCAAATGGCCCTGCCCGAAGCCAAGGTAGGCCTGTTGCCCTGCGCCGGCGGTACCCAGCGACTGGCCTGGCTGGTCGGTGAGGGCTGGGCCAAGAAAATGATTCTCTGTGGTGAGCGGATTAAAGCCGCCACGGCTGAGAAGATCGGTCTGGTTGAAGAGGTGGTGGCCAGTGGTGCCGCCCAAGAGCGCGCCCTGGCGCTGGCCGAACAGGTCGGCCAACAGAGCCCCATATCGGTGACCTTTTGTAAGGAATTGATTGGCCTGGCCCGGGCAAAGGCCATGGACGGTGCGCTGCCCCACGAGCGCCAAAAGTTTGTAGACCTGTTTGGCACCGAAGACCAGCAGGAAGGTGTGAATGCCTTTCTTGAGAAACGCGCGCCCCAGTGGAAAAACTGCTGATGGGTGTTGTGCTGTTTGAAGAGCTGGCCGCGGCCAGCGGTAAAGTGGGCCGCATTACTCTAAATACAGAGGCGACCTTAAATTCGCTGACCCTGGACATGGTTGACCTGTTGCAAGAGCAATTGGACGCCTGGGCAGACGCTGACGCAATTGCAGCGATATTTATTGAAGGGGCCGGTGAAAAAGCCTTTTGTGCGGGCGGTGATGTGCAGGCTCTGCATGCCTCTTCGGTGGGTACGCCGGGTGGTCCCTGCGAATATGCCGAGACCTTTTTCACCCGTGAATACCGCTTGGACTACACCTTGCACACGTACGCAAAACCCATCATCTGTTGGGGCCACGGTATTGTGATGGGCGGCGGTCTGGGTGTGATGGCGGCCTGCTCACACCGGGTAGTGACGGAAAGAACCCGCGTTGCCATGCCAGAAGTTACTATCGCCCTGTTCCCGGATGTGGGCGGTAGCTGGTTTCTCAATCATATGCCGGGCAACTCCGGTGAGTTCCTGGCCCTGACGGGTGCTTCGATTAACGCCGCAGATGCTATCTATACCGGTATCGCCGATCGCTTTATTGCCAGTGAACACAAGCAGGCGATACTCGATAGTCTGTTGAGCCAGAGTTGGGGCGATGACGTGGCAGCCAATCACGGACAGGTGCGACACCTGCTGCGCCCCTTTGCAGCGCAGAGTATCGGTGCTATCCCCGCCGGGCAGGTAGAGCCACATATGGCGACCATTAGCGCGCTCTGTGATGGGGATAACGTGCACCGGATAATTGATAACATCGTCGGCCAGAGCAGCGCAGATCCCTGGCTTTCGAAGGCGCGTGACGGCCTGGCGCATGGTTCCAAACTGGCGGCGCGCTGGACCCATCACCAGTTGTGGGCGACACGCCACGCTTCATTGCGTGAGGTATTTCAGGCAGAGATACAGTTGGCGACGAATATTATGCGACACCCCGAATTTGGTGAGGGGGTGCGTGCCCTGCTGATTGACAGGGATAGCAATCCAGCCTGGACATTTGGCGCGTCGCGCGACGTGCCTGATGAAAAGCTGGAAAAGTTTTTTACCGCGCCGTGGCCTGAAAACCCACTCGCGGATCTGTAGGGCTGAAGTCATTCGGCCTCTGCCACCGCAACGGAGAGAGTAATGGCAACAATAGCATTTATCGGCCTCGGCAATATGGGTGGTCCCATGGCCAGGAACCTGGTGGCAGCGGGGCATGCAGTAACCGTGTTTGACCTGATGCCCGAGGCCTGTGCGCACTTGCAGCAGGCCGGCGCCACAGTAGCTGAGACTACCGCTGTGGCTATCGAAGGGGCAGAATATGTGATCACCATGTTGCCCGCAGGTAAGCACGTGGCCGGCGTTTACATTGGCAGTGGGGAGCAGCCGGGCCTGTTATCCCAACTCGACAGTAGCGTCACAGTTCTCGATTGCAGCACCATTGATGCGCAAACCGCGCGCACGGTGGGTGAGGCCGCTGCGAAACTGGATATTGGTTTTATGGATGCACCGGTATCTGGCGGCGTGGCGGCCGCGACCGCCGGTACACTGGCATTTATGTGCGGTGGCTCGGCAGAAACGTTTGAGAAAGCCAAACCGGTGCTGGCCGACATGGGCAAGAATATTTTTCACGCCGGTCCCGCCGGCGCCGGCCAGGTCGCCAAGGGCTGTAACAATATGCTGTTGGCCATTCATATGATCGGTACCAGCGAGGCACTGGAAATGGGTGCGCGCAATGGTCTCGATCCGGCGGTGCTTTCCGAGATTATGCTGGCCGGCTCCGGGCGCAACTGGTCGCTGGAAGTCTATAACCCCTACCCGGGGGTGATGGAAACCGCGCCGGCCGGCAACGACTACAAGCCCGGCTTCATGGTAGACCTGATGGTGAAAGATCTGGGCTTGGCAATGGAAATTGCCGGCAACTCTGAGTTCGACAATCCCATGGGGCAGTTGGCGCAGGATCTTTACCAAGAGCACCAGCAAGCGGGTAATGGCCAGCGTGATTTCTCCAGTATCCTGGAAAAATTGCAGGCTTGATATGCAGCCGGACGCTTTTCTGGCCGAACTCGCCGGCAAGCCAGGCTACCAAGGCGGTGGCTTCAGCGTGGCAGTATCTTTAGCGGTATCAGCAATGCAGCAGCAATGCCTATCATGCCGGTGAAAAGGATCAGGCTGGCCGTGTAACTGCCGGTACTATCGAACAATCGCCCTACCACGATATAGGCGGGGATAATACACAGAGTGATAAGTGGCCCCATCGCGCCCATGGTGCGACCAAAACTGTCAATGCCGAAAATGCGCGCCACCATGGCGTTCCATACGGGCAACAAACCGCCGGTGGAAAGGCCGAAGCAGACAGCGGCTACCAGCATCAGCGCGTAGGGTGGCTCAAAAATCAGGATCAGGAAGGCTGTCGCCAGCAAGGCGTGTGCCATCCACAAGCCCAGTTTGAGATTGATGCGATCTGCGGCCATTCCAAAGCTTATCTTGCCAACCAGGCCGCCCGCCGCCAACAGCGCAATCATGGTGGAAATTTTGGCGTCCCCGGCGCCAAGCCGTGCGGCATAGGGCGAGAGAATGGCTAACATGGGAGCAAACGCCGAGAACACCATGCCCATGCTGAGGCCAATAATCCAAAAGACTGGCAGGCGGATAATCTGACCCATGTTGAGGGGCTCGATACCAGTTGCATCGCCAGTGGCCGGTGTTTCCCACTGCCCCTCTGGGTGCAGGCCGATGTCCGCTGGTCTGTTCCTGACGCTGAACCAGATGAAGGGTGCGATCACCAACAGAGTGCCCAGCGACAGGTTTTTCATGGCGCCGCGCCAACCTTCGCTTTCCAGCCACCAGGTTAGCAGTGCCGGCACCACAATGCCGCCCAGCGATGTGCCCATGGAGGCAATACCCATCGCCTTACCCAGGTTGCCGGTAAACCACCGCGATACGGCAGCGCTACCAGACATGGAGCCGGCCATCGCCATAGCTATCGCCATGGTTATGCCCACGGCGATATTGAAAACCATGATCGAGCCGGCAATAGCGATCAGGTAGAAGCCGGCCGCGGTGAGGAGGGTGCCGGCGGTCATCAAGTGGCGCACCGAATAGCGGTCAATGAGTATGCCCGTGGTTGGTGCCACCACCAGGCCACACAGGGTGCCTATGGTCAGGCTGTACATAACCTGTTCCAGGCTGACGCCGAACTCCTCGCGTATCGGGTTGACCAGAATAGTAAATGCGTAAGTGAAAAATCCATTCACCAGCGCCATGCCGGCAAAGGCACCTGCAACAACTCTCCATCCAGGGAACATTCAGTGTCCTTTCTGTCGGCATGCCATTATCCTTGGCGTCCACCCATGTGTCCATCGAAGACGGAGCCCGAGCATGAGATTTCTATTATTGACGCTGTGTTTGCTGAGCGCCGCAGTCGCAGCAGAAGTGCCCAAATTTTCCGCCATGGATATCTTCCAGCTGCAATACGCCGGCAGTCCGGTGGTGAGTCCCGATGGATCATTCGTGGTGTACACCCACAATTTTATGGATGTGATGGCAGATAAGCGTCGCTCCAACCTGTGGCGGGTTGATGCCAGCGGCAAGCATGCGCGGCCTATAACTACCGGTACAGTCAACGACAGTGGCGCCGCCATCTCCCCCGACAGCAGTCGGCTTGCCTATTTGTCACGTGATGACAAGGGTGCGCAAATATTTGTGCGCTGGTTCAGGGGCGGCCAAACCCAACAGCTCACGCGATTGCCGACAGTGCCATCCAACCTGGTCTGGTCCCCCGACGGCCAATGGCTGGCATTCAACCTGTTTGTGCCCACAGCGCCGCCCACCATGGGCACTATGCCAACCGCGCCCAAGGGCGCTGAGTGGGCCAAGCCGCCGACGGTAATCGACCGCTCCGCGTTTCGTATCGATGGCGCCGGCGAACTGCCGACCGGTTTTTCCCATGTGTTTGTTATCTCGGCCAGCGGGGGGCCGGCCCGGCAACTGACCGGCGGGGATTACAACCACAATGGCTCCATCTCCTGGGCGGCTGACAACACAAGCCTGTTTATCACTGCCAACCGCAACGACAACGCCGAGATGGAGCCTTTCAACAGCGAAATTTACCGCATCTCCCTGGACGGCAGTGAACTGAAGCAGATTACAGACCGCCAAGGCCCCGACGATGGCGTGGAGGTTTCACCCAACGGCAAGCTACTGGCATTTGCCGGTTTTGATGATGAACGCATGAGTTACCAGCTTACCCACCTCTATGTCATGGATGTAGAAGGGAACAATCGCCGCCGGCTGCTTCCAAAACTGGATCGCAGTATCGCAGCGTTCGACTGGGCCGCTGACGGCAAGGGTCTTTATATTCAGTACGATAATGAAGGTAAGACCACACTGGCTTATGTGAGCTTACAGGGGAAGCTGACGACTATCAGTGACAGGCTCAGTGGTTTGAGCCTGAGCCGGCCCTATACCGGTGCAAGTTTTAGCGTGGGCGGCAAGAACACCTTTGCCTATACCGCAGCGGATGCACTGTCACTGGCAGACATCGCCGTGGGCCGTGGCACCGGCGACGCCAAACCGGTGACCGACATGAATTCCAGCTTGCTGGAGCACAGGTCTTTGGCCACGGTTGAAGAGATGTGGGTCAAGTCCAGTCACGATCAGCGTGATATCCAGGCCTGGGTAGCGCGGCCAGTCGACTTTGACGCCGACAAAAAATATCCCCTGTTGCTGGAAATTCACGGTGGCCCACATGCGGCTTACGGCCCGCATTTTTCAGCGGAGAATCAGTTGTTCGCCGCCGCCGGCTATGTCGTGGTGTATGTTAATCCGCGTGGCAGCACCAGCTACGGTGAGGAGTTTGCGCAAACCATTCACCACAATTACCCCAGTCAGGATTACGATGACCTGATGTCGGTTGTCGATGGCGTAATTGCCCAGGGCTCTATTGACGAAGACCAACTGTATGTCACCGGTGGCAGTGGTGGCGGCGTGCTCACCGCCTGGATTGTCGGCAAGACCGATCGCTTTCGCGCCGCCGTGGTAGCCAAACCGGTTATCAACTGGATCAGCTTTGTGCTCAGCGCCGACCTGCCGCCGTTCTTCAGCCAGTACTGGTTTGCCAGGATGCCCTGGGAAGATCCCATGGATCACTGGAGCCGTTCACCGCTGTCGCTGGTGGGCAATGTCACCACGCCAACCATGTTGCTGGTGGGACAATCGGATTACCGCACACCCACCTGGGAATCAGAGCAGTACTACCAGGCCCTGAAACTGCGCGGTATTGATACGGCACTGGTGCGCATTCCCGGCGCTTCCCACAGCATTGGCAAGCGTCCCAGCCAGTTAATGGCCAAGGTAGCGGCTATCCTGGCATGGTTTGAGCGTTACTCTTCAGATGAGGGTGGCGCCGGCAGGCTCTGACAGATGACATGGATTACGTCCACCACTCCTTGATGGTGCAGTGCAGCAGGAGAATCAGCGGACCGCTGTACTGCTCAGAAAATTCATCGTGGAGTATGGTCCACCTCAAGCAATAAGCATTGAGACCATATTGTAGGTTATTACCGCGCCGATGTAGGCAGCAATACCATAGGCGGCAAACATTTTTATGGCCAGCTTGTTGGAGCCGCTTTCCTTGCCGAGGATCACCATGGTGGATACGCACATCAGGGCGATGGCGAAAAACACCAGCAGGGCCACGCCGGAGGCGGCAGACAAACCGCTGGCCTGGATCTGGTCAATCAGCGGCACCATGTTCTCCTCGGCACCTTCAATGCCGAACATGGCGCCCAGTGTGCCGACAAATACTTCCCGCGCCAGAAAGGAGGTCATGATGGCCACGCCGTAGCGCCAGTCCAGTCCCAGCGGTGCGAACACGGGCTCGATAACCTGGCCGAACTGACCCAGCCAGGACGCTCCCAGGTCGGTGCCATAGTTGGGGAAGTAGCCCAGCAACCAGATGAACACGGTGACCGTCAAAATAATGGTGCCGGCCTTGGTCACAAAATGCTTGCAGCGGTTCCAGGAATTGCGGATCAGTGGCTGCCAGGCGGGTATTCGATAGGGGGGCATTTCCAGCACAAAAGGCAGGTCGGTGTAGTGGTCTTCGCGGCTGCGCGATACCAGTCCGGTCACCAGCAAGGCGGCTAACATGCCAAAGAAATAGGTCACAAACATGGCCAGTCCCTGTAGCCCCACCAATCCACCCAGGGCGGTGGTGTTGGGAATAAAGGCGGCAATCAACAGGGTGTACACCGGTAGCCTTGCGGAGCAGGGCATCAGCGGAATTGCCATGTAGGTGAGCAAGCGTTTCCTGGGTGAATCAATCGAGCGCGCCGCGTAGATGCCGGGAATGGCGCAGGCCACGCCGGACAGCATGGGGATAAAGCTCTTGCCGGTAAGACCGAACACCCGCAGCGGTTTGTGACAGATCAACGCGGCGCGGGCCATGTAGCCGGAATCTTCCAGCAAGCCGATCACAAAGGTCAGCACAAAAATTTGCGGCACAAAAACCAGGAAGGCGCCGATGCCAGAAAAGATGGCGTCGGCGGTGAAGTCTTTTGCGATCTGGTTGCCGATCAGCGGCACGATGGCATCTGCCGCCATGCTCAGCAGGCCCTCTACCGCATTCATGGCCGGTGCCGCCCAGGTGAAGATGGACTGGAACAATAAATACATGATGGTGAAAAAGGCAAAACCACCGAAACCGGTATGCAGAAAAAAGCTGTCCAGGCGGGTCTGGGTTTTTACCAGCAGGTCGCCCTTGGGGCCGTATTTTCTGGCCAGTTGATGGGCATTGCCGCGCAGTATCTCGTCTGGCGTTGCTGCGATACCGGCGTTAACGCCCTCTTTGCCGTTGCCGAGATTGTGCCGTACCCGCTCGATAATCACATCGATACCCTTGCCCGAGCGAGCCGAAACCGGCAACACCGGCGCCTGGATCTCTTTGGACAAGCCCGTCAGGTCGACAGTGATATTGTGCTTTTCCAGCACGTCCATCATGTTGGCCAGTACCAGTACCTGCTTACCGTGGCGTTCACACTCGCGAATCACCTGCAGGGTGAAATACAGGCTCTTTTCCAGTCGGGTCGCATCGATCAGGCAAAATACCTGCCTGACCTCGGGATCATCCAGCGCTTCACGAAAATAGTTGGTGGCAATCTCTTCTTCGCCGGAAATGGGTTGCAGCGAGTAAGTGCCGGGGAAATCGATAAGGGTAACTTGCTCAATGGCCGAGAGATGCCCGGTGGCCACATCCACGGTGATACCGGGAAAATTGGCCACTTTTTGTTGCAGCCCGGTGAGTCGGTTGAAAAGCAGGCTTTTACCGGAATTGGGGCTGCCAATCAGAACAATTTTGCTCATACGGGCTTTGGATCTATGTTTATGTGGGTGGCGACTTCATCATCCAGCGAGAATATGGTGTTGGCGACGCGATATACCTTGGGGGCACCGAAAGCCGGCGCCTGCAAGCAAGACACAAGCTCGCCCGGATGGAAGCCAAGCTCCATCAGGCGAACACGATAGCTTGCTGCCAGCGCTGTATCAAAACCGGTAATGTGGCCCTGATCGCCGGCTTTTAGGGACCAGAGGGAAATACGCATAAACACCTTGTAACAATGGCTGCTATTGTAGGCGCAGGACATGTAGATGTAAATAAGAAGCATTCTCGTTTCCTGATCTGACGCAAGGGAGCGTGGATATTGGCCGCCAAGGTCATGGTGCGGCTTGCTACTGAGCCTTACATTGATGACAGCAATAACAAGGAGTTCCTCGTGTCTTATGTATTGGTCGACCAACCCCGCGCGGGAGTGACCCAAATAACCTTGAATCGCCCTGAGCGCATGAATGCCATGGCCTTCGATGTGATGGTGCCCTTCAAGGAGGCACTGCAGGCGGCCAGTTACGATAACGATTGTCGCGCCATCGTGGTTACCGGTACCGGCCACGGTTTTTGTTCCGGGGCTGACCTGGAAGACCCGGGCTGGCTGGATATTTTTGACGGTTTAACCGTGCCCGGCATCGGTCGCCGCGCCATGGCCCTGTACGAGGATGTGTTTCGGGCCATGCAGGGTGCACACCAGCCGGTTATTGGCGCCATCAACGGGGCCGCCATTGGGGGAGGCTTTTGTCTGGCCCTGGCGACCGATATTCGCGTCGCCTCTGCCGCGGCTTACTTTCGTCCCGCCGGGATCAATAATGGGCTCACTGCGGGAGAGCTGGGGCTGAGTTACCTGTTGCCGCGAGCCATTGGCAGTTCACGTGCTTTCGAGATCATGCTGACCGGGCGCGATGTCGATGCCGAGGAAGCCCAGCGGGTCGGCCTAGTGTCAAAGACGGTGCATGAAGATCACCTGCTGGAGGAGTGTTACCGGATCGCCGAGCGCATTGCCGGTCACAGCCAAATGGGCGTGGAAATCACCAAGCAGCAATTATGGGCCAGCCTGGAAGCGGGCAGTCTCGCTACCCACATGACCTACGAGGGTCATGCGCAATTGTTTGTACGCATGACCACCAAGAATTTCGAGGAGGCGCTCCGCGCCCGCAAACAAGACCGCAAGCCCGAGTTCAAGGATTAGCCACGGGGCGACCTGGCCCCATAATTACGTAGGGCCGAATCAGCGTGCCCCATGACCGCAGGGAATGCTGTGGGTATTATTCGGCCAAATCAAGTTGGTGCGCGGGGAAAAGACTCGCCGCAGTGACTTCGTTTAGTCGGTCATAGTCCATGGCACTCAAACCGAAGTACACGGCGATATCAGAGCGCTGCACATAATAGGCACCCTCAATTTCAAATAACCGAAACTCATAGCTGCCGCCGCTGGATTCTATGCTCAGCGTTGCCGGCACATCCATCTCTGTAAAGATTGCCGCCGTGGCGATATCAGCAGCCTCGGTAACCCGCAGGCTGGTCAGGCCGTTAACCAGTTTATCGACCTCGGTCTGTGCCGGCACGTCGCCCGATGCGCCCTGCCAGCCGTCGGCGGATTTGATAATGCGGTAGTCCAGTCCTTGCACGGCCTGCACAGCGGGCACCCGCAGCAGGGTTTTATCCAGCCACTGTGCGCCGGTTGCGGGCAAATCGAAGGTGTTGAACTCGACCGCATACACCGCGTCGTTACCGGCGATGCGGGTGTGCACCTTGCGAAAACCGGGGGACGTGCCCAGGTACAGGCTGCCGGCGCTTTCTTCATTGCCAAAATATTCGACCTGGCGCTGAAAAGTATCCTCGGCAACCTCAAATCGATTGGCGGCGGTCACGCTGCCGGTTACCGGCCAGCCGCGCGCCAGTGCCGGCAGATCATGGAGACTGCGCTTGAGCTTTTGCCGGTCCACAGGCAGGGCGTGGTAATTGGGCAGACGCCAGTTGTCGCCCTGGCGGGCCAGCACCACACTGGTGGTTCCATCGGCGATGATAATGCGATCGATGGCCTCCGCTTGCAGGTCCAGCAGGGGGTGGCCGGCGGTGTCTTCGGCCTCATTGTTGACGGGCCAGAATACCATTGCTACCAACAGTAACTGGCAGACCAGCACCAGCGTCAAAATATTACTTGAGCGATTCATGCCATTTCTCCCAGCATCCGCAGATGGCGCTGCCGGCGTTTGAGCCGTTTACGCCGCTGCCAGAGACCAATAACAACCAGTATCATCAGCGCCATCGCGTAGTTGAGGTACTCCCAAAACAGTTGTTCATCTTTTTCCAGCGGTTTCAGGCTGCGGTTGAAGTGTGCGTGTGAGCGAATACCCAGCAGGCCGCCGTCTTCCAGCGCCCAGTCAAAGGTATTGGCGAGCAATTGCAGGGGCCCCAGGTACTGAGTGCCGGTCATCGAACTCATGGTGCCAAGTATCTGGTCGGTGAGGAAATCGTTGGAGGCGTATACCACCAGCCGTGCCGACTCCGGTGAGCGCTCAATGACGCCGCCCACGGTACGTTCAGTGCTACCGGCATTTTCTGCGCCGGTCAGTAAGGGTGACGGCTTGCCGGCGTAAAAGGACTCGAATCGGCCGCTGATCACGGCGCCGAGCAGTTGCCGGCCCGGGTCGCCCTCGGTCTGCCAGGCGCTGAGGCCGGCGTCGGTAACCCTGGGTAATACCTGCGTGGAATCGGATACCCAGGCGGCATCGGTAGTACTGACCAAGGGAGTGATCTCGCGCGCGGCGTTGAGAGCGGTATCAATGTGCAGTGGCGAAGCCCAGGTCATGGTGAGCTGCAAAATACCACTGGTGATGGGGTGGTCCGGATTGAGGCCGGGACTGCGGGTGTCGACAAAGAAGGGGTAATCCACCATCGCCACTTCCTGAAACTGAAAACCGCCAACCTCGCGGGTTACCGGGATGGGGAAGGCCGAGTTCTGCGGGTCCAGCACCAGGCTGTCGCCAATTGCAATACCGTGGTGTTGCAGCCAGTCCTGCAGGCCGCTGTTGCGATTTACCATGGCCAGGTTGCCGCCGGCAAGCTGTGAAATAAACGGTGAGGTCACCAGGATGACACTGCCACCACGCATGAGAAACTGGTCGACGGCAAAAACGGCTTTGTTATCCAGATTTTCTGGCGCGACCACCACCAGCACGTCGGCTTCAGTCGAAACCGAGCCGTCGCTTAATTCTTCCATGCGCATGGTGTGATTCTGCGTGACGGTAGCCTGCAGGTTGCGAAACCGGGGGCCGGCCATACCGTATTGCGCCAGGCGGTAATCCATTTTGGGCGCGGAGAAGGCGACAATCCTGGTAAAGCCCCTGGCGAACCGCTTCAGGCTGGCATCCAGCCCCTGCTTAAAGTTGTCCGGGTTAAAATCAGTGGGCAGTTGCACTACCTGGCGGTCGTCAGCCAGGGTCAGGTAGAAGTAAAAAGAGGTTTCGTCGAGCAGGCTGGCCACCATCGGTTTGAAACCCCACTCTTCCTGTATTTGCAGCGCCAGGCTGCCATCGCCCACTTCCGGTTCCAGAAAGCGCACACTGAACCGCCCGCCCGATTGCGCTTGCACGCTGGTCAGTTGGTCAGTGATGGCGGCCTTGTAGGCCACCAGTTGTTCGGGCAGCAGGGCGTCAGCCGAGACATAGCCAATCAATTCGATATCCTTGCCAATACTGTCAAACAGGTTGCCGCCGGCCCGGTAGCCGTACATCGCCTGCTTGATGGCGCGGGTCAGGTCAAACTCGGGATTGCGCAGTTGCACCTCAAGGTTGGAGGTGGCGCCTGCCTTAACTTCAATCAACTCGCCGAATCCCAGTACCTGGTGGCTGTCACCGTATTCCACCAGTACGTTGAAGTAGGAATTGACCAGCGCGGCCTGGTAGCGGTCGGCCACCTGGAAAGGCACGGCGCGAATACCGTATTTTTGATTGGCCTCTTCTTCCAGCGCAGGTTCGTCGGCGGGATCGATGATTTCCACTCGAACCTTGCCTTTGCCGGCGACCTCATACTCCCGTAACAAATCGCGCAACTGGGGCACCAGTGGCGCCAGCATGGGATGGGTTTTAGCGCTGAAATAACCGCGCAACAGGAGCGGCTCCTGCAGTTGATCCAGATAGTTGAGGGTTGCCTGGGAGATGGAGAATAGCTTGCCCTCGGTGACATCCGTTCTGAGGCTGCTGACCTGGCTTAACCAGAGGTTGCCCACCAGCACATTGATCGTTACCAGCGCCGTCACCTTGCGCCACTGCCTGTGATGGCGCTTCGAGCCGGTTGTGGCCCAGCGCTCGTGCTCCAGTGAATACACATTGAGACACAGAAATACGCCGACCAGGCTCAGGTAGTAGACCAGGTCGCGCACGTCTATCACGCCGCGGGTTATGGCTTCAAAACGGGCACCACTGGCCAGGGCGCGCAGCAGTTCGCCGGCAAAATTACCGACGAAACCGGTGACTATGACAGAACCCAAAATATAGAGCGCTCCGCACAATGCGACCGAACCGATCAGGCTGACGATGGAATTGTCGCTGCGGGCGGACACAAACAGGCCGACACTGATATAGGCCGCGCCCAGCAACAGGGTGGCGAGATAGCCGGCCAGGACCGGTCCCCAGTCCAGTTCACCTAAAAAGGCAACCGTTATCGGCAAGGGCAGGGTGATCAACAGGGCCAGCAATAACAGCACAACGCAGGCCTGGAACTTGCCCACTACGAAGCGCCACAGGGGCACCGGTTGGGTCAGGACGTATTCCAGGGTGCCGGTGCGACGTTCTTCGCTCCACATGCGCATGGTTATTGCCGAGCTGAGGAAAATAAGCAGGATGGGCATCCAGGTAAACAGCGGCCTGACATCAGCAATATTGCGGGCGAAGAACGCTTCGCCCCAGAAAAATACAAACAGGGTCACCGCCGCAAAGCCGGCCAGGAACAACCACGCCACCGGCGAGGCAAAAAACAGGGTGATTTCTTTCTGGGCGATAACTTTCACATGGGCATTAGGCTGCATGACTGACCTCCGCCGGCAGGCTGACTTCCCGGAACACGGTTTCGAGATGGCGAATCTCCGGTGCCAGGTGAAAGAGTTGGCCTCCCGCGGTGGAAATAGTGTTGGCCACCAGGGCCGCGGCCCTGTCCAGGTCGCCACCGGGTGGCAGGCCGATGCGATAATGATCACCGGCACTGCTTACCTGCAGGGTGGGTAATAGCGCCTGCAAGCGCGCGGCTGAAAGACTGGTTTTAACCTGTAGTGCGCCCGCGCTGCGCAAGGTGGCCAGAGTTTCGTCCAGGGCCAGCCGGCCGTCGCGAAGAATGAGTACGCGGTCACAGATGGCATCGACTTCCTGCATGATATGGGTGCAGAGAATCACCGTGGCGGTTGCCGACATTGCCTGGATCAGGTCGCGCATATGCTGGGTCTGGTTGGGGTCCAGTCCATTGGTCGGTTCATCCAGGATCAACACCTTGGGAGAACCCAATATGGCCTGGGCCACGCCCACTCTCTGCCGATAACCCCGCGACAGGGTTGCGATGGGATCAATCAGCTTGCCTGCCAGAGCCGTATCGCGCACCACCCGGCGCACTGCGCTTGTCAAAGCCTCCCCCTGCAAGCCCTTGAGGGTGGCGGCAACGTGCAGGTAATCGGCCACGTCCATATCGGCATAGATGGGCAGGTTCTCCGGCAGGTATCCCAGTTGCTCCTGGACGGCGCGAGTGTGATCGGCCAGGTCCAGTCCAGCGATGGATATGCCGCCGCCGGAGGGTTCCAGGTAGCCACTGAGCATTTTCATGACGGTGGTTTTGCCAGCGCCATTGTGACCCAGCAGGCCGACAATCTGGCCGGCGGGAATCTGGAAAGACACACCGTCTACCGCACGGAAATCGCCGTAGGCACGGGACAGGTTTTCAACGTTAATCATGGTGCAAACTCCATTAACACTTCATCTATCAGGAAAAGAACAGCAACTTGATGATAAATCCTACCAGCACCACATTGAGTATGATCTTAATGATGCCTTCGCCCTGTTTGATCTGCAAGGTGGCGCCGAGCCAGCCGCCGATGGAATTGCCCAGTGCCAGAGCCAGGCCCACGGTCCACAGTATTTCAACCTGGGAGGCGAAAACCAGCAATGCTGCAATGCTGTAAGTGGCGATGATGAATACCTTGTGCATGTTGGTACGGAGCAGGTCGAAACCCATGACCCGGTGCAGCACGGGCATGATGATAAAGCCCACGCCCAACTGAATGAAGCCACCGTAAAAACCCACCCCTACCATGAGTAGGTGTCCCCACAGCAGTTGCTTGCGGCTCGGCGGTGAGGATTGTTGTTGGGTCTTTTTACCCTTGTCCAGGGCCATGACCAGCATGACGCCGGCCATAATGATGGCGAGGGTGCGATTGAACCAGACCCCGTCCAGGTGTGCACCGATCATGGCGCCGGCTACCGCGCCGGGCAGGGCGCAGGCCGCCAGCGTCAGGCTCAGCTTGAGCTCGGAGTAGCCGCGGCGAAAGAAGGTAGTAGCGGCGGTGATATTTTGGGCCAGAATGGCAATGCGGTTGGTACCATTGGCGACCGGGCCAGGAATGCCCATAAATACCATGACAGGTACGGTTATCAACGAGCCACCGCCGGCCATGACATTGAGGAAGCCTGCGATTATGCCCGCTGCGGCGAGCAGGGCGAGTTGCCAAAGTTCCAGCACAAATTAATCTGCTATGGTTTAGAAAGAGGCTGCATTCTAGCAGCGCCGGCAGCCATGGTCATACCAGTCTGTGCTGAAAGGCAGGCGCGCCTGTTATCGCCGCCCGGCAGGCGCACATTAGGCGGCCCCATGCGATTCAGGGATATTCTCACGGTCTTTGAGCGCAAGTTACTGTTCCGGATTTTGCGCAAACGTCTACACTACATGGAACTCGAAGCATAAATGTAGAGGAGCGGGAAATGAGTGCTCAACAAATTACCGCACTGGAACAGGAAATATTCGAACTAACTGTTCAGCTCGCCGAGCTGCGCAAAGCGGAAACGGGCACTGAAGTTGCCGATTACAGTTTTGACACTCTCGACGGTAGTGTCAGTTTGCGTGAGCTCTTTGCCGGTCGTGACAAGCTGGCGGCGATTCACAATATGGGGCAGGGCTGTCGTTATTGCACGCTGTGGGCAGATGGTCTCAATCCATTTTTGCCGCATCTGGAATCGGCTGTGTCGGTGGTACTTTTGTCAAAGGATGATCCAGCAACCCAGCGCCGCATGGCCAATTCCCGGGGCTGGAGATTTCGCACCGCTTCTCACGGTGGCGGCGACTATATCCGTGAACAAACTGTACAGGAGGGGCAGGCTGATACGCCCGGCCTGGTCTGTTACGAATTGCGCGATGACAAGATATTTCGCAAGAATGCCTGCGTCTTTGGACCCATGGATTTGTACTGTTCCATGTGGCATGTGTTGGGCTTGGCGGGCTTGAGTGAACAGGAGTGGACGCCCCAGTACAACTACTGGCGTCGACCTCAACAAATGGATGACGGCGGCGAAAATCTGCTGGATTGACCATTCTCAGCGGCCGTAGCTTGCGGGTGGCCGGGCTAATGTCTCTCACTATAAGTAATACATAAAACTTGACTCAAATCATTTTTTTGTAATATAACAACAAATAATATATGAGACTCTGCTGCTTAGCGAGGATTAAACATGCCTTCCCGCCCGGATTTCGCCCTGCTTGGTGCGGCTGCCAGCCTGCAACGACCGCCCCATCTGGCCGTTTGACAGGCGCTCTCATGGAACCTGCGCGCAGCAAATATTTTCAGCACTTATTTCAGGAAAACCACGACAGCCTGGTGCGCTTTTTATCCCGCCGACTGTCAGACGCGGAAGAAGCCAGGGATATCGCGCAGGACGCCTTGTACAACATGATGCAGGTGAAAGATGCGGAACATCTGGAGCACGCGCGCGCCTACCTCTTCCAGACCGCAGCAAACCTCGCTCTCAACCGGATTCGCAAACGCAAATGCCATGACCGGTATGTGCAGGAGGTGGGAGTGTCTGAGCCCAATGAGCAGGACGGCACGCTCGCTTCACCAGAGCGAGCCGCCGCCGCACGTCAGCAACTGGATCTTGTTGAAGCCGCGCTCAGGCAGCTGCCCGAAAAATGCCGCCGCGCTTTCCTGTTGCACCGTTCCCGCCACAGGACCTACCGGCAGATTGCCACAGAGATGGGGGTCTCGGTCAGTGCCATCGAAAAGTACATAAGTACCGCGCTTGAGCATTGCCGCAAAACAGTGCGTTGGGATCCCACGCTGGATTGAGGTAATTTGCGCGCCAGTTGTTACACTGGTAACAGCACGGACCAACAACCCTGAGAGCTCCCCCAATATGAGTTCTGCACGCCTCACACAATCTTTCGCGCAGCAAGCCAGTACATGGCTGGTTCGCTTAACTGCGAGCGATGTTGGCGAGGAGACCAAGGCAAAATTTTTTGCCTGGCTGGGTGAAGATGAAGCGCATCAGCGCGCTTACATTGACGTTGAGAAGTTGTGGGGTCGGTTGGCTATCGTCGAGAAACTGCCAGTGCCGCCGGCAAGCGTCGAGGATGCATGGCTGGTCACTCGCCTGGGCCAGCCACCGCCGTCTTCGCCAGTACACTGCTGGCCCTGGTTGCGGTGATTTTTTATCTACAGTTCACGGGGCTGGCCCAGGTTCACTATGTCACCGCGGTGGGGGAGCGCCATGAATTCCTGCTGGAGGATGGCTCCCGGCTACTACCCCCCACAATAGCAATTGGAAAATCAGGTTATGGACAAAAAATTTGCGGGATGAGGAGTACATCGCCCACTTGTATGAGCTCGGTGGCAACGACTATGCCTTGTACGGCACTCCCCGAACCTGTGGTTTGAGCGTCCGCTGGTCGAGCATGTAGAGTCGAATTTATGCGACTGATGGCGGTGGCCGAATGAATTTGGCCCTACCGGCGTAAATGAAAAAAAAGTTGAGGGGTTTTGGCGCCGGGGTGTTTCAGTAGTAACGCGGCAAAAAATCCTGTCACAGCCGCGCCTTGCATGATAAATACCCTACGGAGATTGTAATGCACCCGATGCCCATGAAAAAGCCCCTGTGTCTCGCCGTTCACCAATTCACCCGACTCCTTGCCGGTGTGACAATCGCCGCTGCGATGCCGGCGCTGGCACACGCCCAGGACAGTAGTTCCAGGCTGGAGGAGGTGCTGGTAACTGCCACCCACCGGGAAGAGAATTTGCAGGAAATACCGGTCACTGTCACCGCACTCGACTCCACCGTCCTCGAAGAGGCACAAATCTTCGGCGCCGCCGATATTGCCTTCAAGGTACCGGGCATGACCTTCGCCGAGTTTTCCCCCGGACAGGCCCTGCTGTCCATGCGCGGTATCAACTCGGCAGATGATGGCGCGGGCATGGACAACTCGGTGGTCATGTTCCTCGATGGCGTCTATATCGGCAAGATCGCCGCCATCAACTTTGAAATGTTCGACCTAGAACGCATCGAAGTATTGCGTGGCCCGCAGGGTACCCTGTTTGGTCGCAACGCGGTGGGCGGCGCTCTCAATGTGATCAGCACCAAACCCTCGGAGGAATTTACCGCCAGGGCCGAGGTATCGGCAGGTAATGAGGGCTCCCTTCGCTACCAGGGCCTCATCAGCGGGCCGCTGGGCGACAACGTGGCCGCCAAGCTGACCTACAACCACCGCGAGCACGATGGCTATGTAGACAACATCGTACTGAACAGGGAGCAACAGGACGAGGACAACGATTCGGTGCGCGGCCAACTCTTGTTCGGCACAGATACCAGTGAGTGGATAGTGACCGCGGACTACATGGAGGACACCCGTGAAGACATGGGCCGGGTTCCGATCGTGGCCGGCGGCGATGCCAACACCGTCGACCTGTGGAACGCCGGCGGTGGATCGCGGGACAAGGTGCTGGCTCCTCAAGACGGCGGCAGCTACCGGGAAGCCGGGGGCATCAGCCTCAGGGGTGATATCGAGTTCGAGCATGGCGCGCTCACTACGATAACCGCCTGGCGCACGGCGGAAACCGACTGGCAAATGGCGTCCATCGGCGTGGCCTGGAATGGCGGTGCGGAAGTTATCGACAATATCCAGGAGAATATTGACACCTGGAGCCAGGAGCTGCGCTGGTCCTCCAATCTGGACGGCGCCATCAACTATGTTGCCGGTCTCTACTTTCTGCAGGAAGACACCGATCGCAACGAAGCATTTGAGTTGCATTTCGGCAATGGCAGCCCCGGTGGCACCGGCCCCTATGCTCTGTTCGGCAACGAGATTTCTCACCAGGAAAACGAAACCGCCAGCTACGCTGCCTACATCCAGGGCGACTGGGACATCAACGGGGAGTGGACCCTGACCGTGGGCGCTCGCTACACCCTGGACGAGAAGGAAACTGACAGCACTTCGGTCAATTGCGGCATACTGCCGGCGGGCCTTGAAGACTACCCGGGTTGCGAGACCGGGCGCGGTAGTTTGTCGATCATTCCCAACACCTTCAGCGAGAATGCCGACGATGACTGGGATGACTTCTCACCCAAGATGTCTCTGCAATACCGGCCCGCCGACGATCTTATGTTCTTTGGCACCGTGGCCAAGGGCTTCAAGAGTGGCGGTTTCGGCGGTGCTCCCGGTACGGTTACCCAGGCGACCACGCCAGTGGATGAGGAAACAGTCTGGAACTACGAACTGGGTATGAAGGGTGATTTCCTGGACGACACACTGCGCCTCAACACCACCGTGTTTTACATGGATTACCAGGATTTGCAGATCGTTCGCTTTGGCCCCACCGCCACCAACCCGGAGTTTGGCCAGTTCATCACCACCAATCTGGGTGAAGCCGATATTTACGGACTGGAACTGGAATTCACCTGGTACCCAACCGACCACCTGTCCCTGTCTGGCAGCTACGCCTATCTCGACACGGAGGTGGACGGCCTGGTGATTGAAACCTCTGGCGGGCCGGTGGATGCATCCGGTTCCAATTTGCGCCAGGCACCGGAGCACAGCGGCAACCTGAATGCCAATTACAATATTCCCATGGCCTCGGGTGCCGCCATCGACATCCGCCTCGATTATTCCTATGTGGATGAGCAGATCACCGATTACATCCAGCAGAAAACCGTGGTCGAAGAGGCGAAGTTGTGGGACGCTCGTATCGCCTGGACCTCTGCAGATGAGCAATGGCAAGTGGCCGCCTGGGGCAAAAACCTGGCGGACGAAGAGTGGATCCAGCACAGTTACGTTATCGGCCCGGGCGTGATCGGTGTCTTTGCCCCGCCCCGTACCTACGGCGTATCGGTGAACTGGAGCATGTAAAGCGCTCTGCAATTGACTCTGAATTGCGGGCACCTGACGGGTGCCCGTTTTTTTCAAGGTAACGCCCGATCAGCGGGGGGGAACAGTGAACATCCTGATGGCCTGGTCTATGCTCGCTCTGGTACTGGTGACAGGGTGGGTTCCACATGCCCGATCTGAAGCGCGCGATACTGGGAGTGATATGACCGAATACAGCCTTATCGAACTGCACAAGCGCCTGGCCAGTGGAGAACTGACCAGCGAATCCCTGGTGCAGCAATACCTGGCGGCGATCGAATTGCAGCAGCAATATAATGCGTTTATCACCGTCGATGCCGAGTCCGCCCTGGCCCTCGCCAGGCAACGGGACAAACAGCGCGCCGCCGGCGAGCCGGTAGGCCGGCTGCACGGCATACCGTTCGCAATCAAGGACAACATCCATGTGGCGACCATGCCCAATACCGCCGGCACCCGGGCTTTGCAGAACTTTGTTCCAGAGCGGGATGCAACCGTAGTGGCAAGGCTGCGCCGTGCCGGCGCCATTATTATCGGCAAAAACAACCTGCATGAATTGGCCTATGGCATTACCGGCAACAACTACGCCTACGGGCCGATTCGCAACGCCTACAACCCCGAGTATTTCGCCGGTGGCAGTAGTGGCGGTACCGCCGTCGCCGTCGCCCTGAACCTGGTGGCGGCGGGCCTGGGAACTGACACCGGCGGCTCCGTGCGTATTCCGCCGGCACTGAATGGCGTGGTGGGCTTTCGCCCCAGTTCGGGGCGTTATCCCGCCGATGGGCTGGTCTCCATTTCGACTACCCGGGATACTGTGGGGCCGATTACCAAAACCGTGGCAGATGCTGCTCTGGTGGATGCGGTACTGTCGGATACCTCCCCGCAACTCAACGCTGCCGCCCTTGACGGTCTTCGCCTGGGGGTTCCCAGGGCCTATTTCTATGCCAATCTGGATGCGGATGTGGCCAGCGTTATGTCCGCAGTACTTGAAAAATTGGCTGCCGCAGGTGTCATCCTGGTGGCGGAAGACATCGAAAATTTGGCCGACCTGAACGAATTGGTGAGTTTCCCCGTGGTGTTGTACGAAACAGCACGCACCTTGCCGCAATATCTCGCTGATAATGTGCCGTCCATCAGTACCGCGCAATTGCTGGAGAGCATCGCCAGCCCCGATGTCAAGGCCGTGGTGGGCGACGCCCTGGGCGGCGCCATCCCTGACGATGTCTACCAACAGGCGCTACAGGTGCATAGGCCCGCCTTGCAGGACGCCTACCGACAGTACTTTGCGCTGCACCGGGTCGATGCGGTGATCTTTCCCACCACGGCGCTGCCGGCACGACCGATTGCCAACAGCCTGGAAACGATAGACTGGAACGGTGAGCAGCAGCCCACATTTCCCAGCTATATTCGCAATACCGACCCGGCCAGCAATGCAGGGATACCCGGTTTGACGGTACCGGCCGGACTGTCGAGCCAGGGGCTTCCCATCGGGCTCGAAATTGACGGACCCCAGGGCAGTGATCGCCGGGTTCTGTCCATAGGTTTGGCGCTGGAAACGCTGTTGCAACAATAGCGGCCGGCTCTCTGACAACAACACCTGACGAGGCGCCAATATATGAAGAGTGACCAGGCAGGAGATATTTCATCTTCTGAGGATTTTCAATTACTCAGCCGCCGGCGCAATCGCAGTCGTTGGCTGCTGGCGCTTTTCGTCCTGTTCCTGCACGCATTTTTTGTGGGAGGTATAGCCTTCTACAATGAGTGGTTTGGCCAAATGAGCACGGTGGGCGGTAGCATTCCGCTGGGAATAGTGTTCACCGTGATTGTCATAGTATTGATGGTGCTCAGTGAAGCCGTGTATATCTGGTTGGGGCACAGGCAATTCGATCCCCTGCAATCGCGCATCACCGCCGGGATCGACGGCAATGAATAGCGCCAACATGCGCAACTCAATCCTGGCCCTGCTGTTGTTCCATGCACCTGCAGTAAGTCTGGCCGACTCGGGCGCGGAACTGGCGCAACGGCCGATAAACCTGCCCGCTATCAGCATCTTTGTTCTGTTCGTCATCATTACCCTGGCGATCAGCTACTGGGCGTCACGCCATACCAAATCCAGCAGTGAATTTTATACGGCGGGGGGTAACATTACCGGCTTGCAAAATGGCACTGCCATCGCCGGGGATTTTATGTCGGCAGCGTCATTTTTGGGCATCTCCGGACTGATTTACAGCGCCGGCTTTGATGGCTTGATTCTGGCTATTGGCGCGCTGTCGGGTTGGCCGCTTATGTTGTTCCTGCTGTCAGAGCGGGTGCGCAACCTGGGCAAGTATACCTACACGGATGTGGTTTCCTGTCGGCTGCAGAAAAAGCCAATTCGCTTGATCGCCACCCTGGGAACGGTGTCTGTCATCATCTTCTACCTGATCGCCCAGATGGTTGGCGCGGGCAAGTTGATCGAGCTGTTGTTCGGCCTGCCCTACGAAATAGCAGTGGCACTGGTGGGTGTACTGGTGGTGATTTACGTCATTGCCGGTGGCATGTTGGCGACCACCTGGGTACAGATTGTCAAGGCCACGCTGCTGTTGTTTGGCGTCACAATAATGGCCATATTGATACTGCTTAGCCTGCGGTTTGATTTCAACGCCCTGTTTTCGAGAGCCGCCTCGGTGCACGTTCTGGGCACAAAAATTTTGCAACCGGGAAGTTTGTTCGGTGACCCCATACAGGCGATAACCATAGGTGTTTCCATGATGTTTGGCGTGCTGGGTTTGCCCCATGTGCTGATGCGTCTGTTCACCGTGGCCGACATGCAAACAGCAAAAAAATCTGTCTTTATCGCCTCGGGGTTTATGGCTTACTTCTACCTGTTGACCATTCTCATTGGTTTTGCCTCGATTGTCTTTGTCTCTACCAACGATGCGTATTTCTTTGATGGAAAACTAAATGGCGGCAGCAATATGGCCGCCGTACACCTGGCGCATGCGCTCGGTGGCAATCTGTTGATGGGCTTTATGTCTGCGGTCGCCTTCGCCACCATTTTGGCGGTAGTGGCGGGTTTGACGGTGGCGGGCTCGGCTGCGGTAGCCCACGATCTATATGCGCAATGGATCTGCCAGGGAAAACCGGATCTCAGGAAGGAGTTGCAACTGTCGCGAGTAACGGCCCTGTTGCTGTGTGTGCTCGGGGTGGGTCTGGGCGTACTGTTCCAGGATCAGAATGTCGCCTTCATCGCGGTCATGCCGATGGTAATTTCCGCCAGCGTAAACTTTCCCATTTTGATATTGGCCATGTACTGGCGCCGTTTCTCCACGCGCGCCGCTGTGGCGGGTGGACTGGTGGGATTTGTGAGTTCCATAGGACTGATTATCGCCGGCCCCAAGGTGTGGGTAAGCATTATTGGCGCCGAAGCACCGCTGTTCCCCTACGACTACCCGGCGCTGTTTACCATGACGGCGGCGCTGTTCACCATGTGGATAGTGTCTGTTACTGACCAGAGTAGTCAGGCGCTACAGGACAGGGAATTGTTTGATCGGCAATTGGTGGTGGCGGAGTTGGGCGAGGGGCCCTGGAGTCGGACGTAAAAGTAGAGCGAAAACCAAGCGACCAACAGAGGCGGGTTACATCGATGAGAAAATCCTGGATTTTTGCGACTCTCATGTTGCTACTGGGTTCCTGTAGTGAACCTGGGCAAGTGACCGTGTACCGCGACCAGTACGGCACTCCCCATGTGGTTGCAGACAGCAACCGCGGCGTTTACTTTGGTTTTGGTTACGCGGTGGCCAGTGATCGCCTGTTCCAGATGGAGATGCTCAAGCGCACCGCCGAGGGTCGCGTGGCCGCCGTGCTGGGTGCCGATTACCTGGTCCTGGATACCCAACTGCGCACAGCCTATGACCACCGCAGTATTGGGCGGCAGTTGCAGCACATACCGGCTTTCCAGAGAGAGGTCTTGCAGGCCTACGCCGACGGATTCAATCGTCGCATCGAAGAGGTTTTGGCTGACCGCAGCAAGCTGCTGCCGGCTGAATTCAGTGATTACAATTTTGAACCTGAGCCCTGGAGCGCCTATGACGTAGCGATGATTTTTGTGGGTTCCATCGCCCACCGCTATTCGGATTTCAATTCCGAGCGTGACAACCTGCACTTCCTGCAGCAACTGGAACAACGCCACGGCAAGGACAAAGCCTGGCGCATATTCAGCGCCGGCAAGTGGTTACTGGACAGCGACTCTCCCACCACCGTGCCCAGGGCTGCACCGGCACCGGACATTGCCACAAATTTGCGCCCCGCCTATCTTGATGAACTGCCCCAAACCGGTACCGGCCGGCGCGTTGCGCTGGCAACCGATGGCCGTTTTCTGGGCCTCACCGACACACCGGCGCTGGCATTGCAACAGCGCCGGCAATTGGCTGCGTGGGGGTTCAGCAGCAGCCCGGAATTCACCGGCGCCAGTAATTTCTGGGCCGCCAGGCAGCTGTCAGATGCGCAGGCTGCATTGGTCAACGGCCCCCAGTTCGGTTTTGGCGTGCCCTCCTACGTCTACGGAATCGGCTTGCACGGCGGTGATTTTAACGCCGTGGGCAATACCCTGTTGGGGTTACCCTCGCTACTATTTGCCCACAATAATCATATCGCCTGGGGCAGCACCGCGGGCATCAGTGACCAGTCGGATGAATTTGCGCTGGTCTTGCACCCTGAGAATCAGGAGCAATACCGCCACGGTGACCGCTGGCGCACATTTGCATCCTGGCCTGAAACCATACAGGTGGCGGGCGCGGCACCTGTCACCGTCACTGCGCGCCGTTCCGTGCACGGCATGGTGCTGGACTATCAGCCTGGGGCACATCGCGCCTGGGTTCGATCCCGTGCCTGGGAAGGGCAAGAACTGACATCCTTGATGGCGTGGATTTTCCTGGCCACCGACACATCCCTGGACGGCGCGCAGCAGCGCATCGGCGCCATGGCCACCAATATCAATATGTACACCATGGATAAGTTCGGCAACCTGGCGTATACCCATTCCGGCCGCTATCCGCTGCGGGCCAGCGGGCACGATCCGCGACTACCGGCGCCGGGCCATGGGGCCTGGGACTGGCAAGCACTGCGGCCCTCCAGCGACAATCCCACGGTTCGTAATCCTGCCCAAAATTATATTGCCAACTGGAACAACCGTCCCAGTGCCGAGTGGGTCAGCTCTGACCTGTGGACCTATACCTGGAGCCGCGCCGATCGCGCCCGCCTGCTGTTCGATGAACTGGAGGCTAACGCCGGTGCATCGGTCCAGGATATCAGTGCTATCAATCGACGCATTGCCTACGCCGATGTAAACGCGCCATTCGTGCTGCCATACTTGCAGGCGGCCTGGCAGGGACGCCGGCAACCAGCCAGGGTCAGCGCGGCGCTGGCAGCGCTGGTTGTCTGGGACCAGCAATGGCAAGCCGGCAGTGACGGTCGCTATGGCCCGCAAGCGGCGCTTATGGAAGCCTGGCTGAGGCTGCTACTGGAGATGACAATCCGCGACGATGTGGGCACCGGGCTTTTCTACCTGTTCGCCGCCACCAATTATCCCCACGGTCCGCTGGGTGCGTCCCTGGGCACACCGCCCGGCGTCAAGGCACTGGTGCGCAACCTGGATCGCCTCAACACCGACCGCTGGACCGCGGCAGATTATGATTTTTTTAATGGCGTCGATCCAGCGCAGGTACTGCGCGACAGTTTCATCATCGCGCTCGACACCCTGTCAAAAGAGCAGGGCGCGGAACTGGCACAGTGGCGCCTGCCGGCTCACCCCATGACCTGGCAGCCGTATAATTTTCGCGGCGTCCCCCAGTCTCGGCCTGAAGCGGCCGTGGAGCTGCCGGTGTACATGAACCGCGGCAGCGAGAACAACCTGTTCATTGCCCGCGGGGATACGATCGAGGCCTGGGACGTTATTCCGCCGGGACAGTCAGGCTTTATCAAACCCGACGGACGCGCTGCGCAACATAACAGCGATCAAATGGAGCTGTTTGCCCGCTTCGAGTACAAGTCGGTGCCGTTTACCGTGCAGGATGTGAAAGCACTGGCGGTGAGCAGCCAAAGCTTGCTGATGGAAGAGCCTGAGTAACCGCGCTTAACAGGGTACCTAAATTGCTACCGTCATCGTCAATCGAACTTGACGGTGAGTCGGTACCAGGCGAGCTGACTGGATTCGGGATAGCCGCCTGTCGGCCAGTGCGCGCCCATGGCAACCCGGTCATAGCGACCTTTTCGAGTATTGTTATTGATTATTGGTCTGGCGTTGTAAGCGGTTCCCGGATTTCCTCAAGCGGTCCAGGGCTCACGCATGGTGACGAACTCTTCGGCCGCAGTGGGGTGAATGCCGATAGTGGCATCGAAGGTCGCCTTGGTGGCGCCGGCTTTGAGGGCGATGGCGATTCCCTGGATGATCTCACCGGCATCCCGGCCCATCATATGCACGCCCACCACCCGGTCACTGGCGGTGTCGACAATCAGTTTCATAAAGGTCTTCTCATCGCGGCCGCTGATAGTGTGCTTCATGGGTCTGAAGCTGGACTTGTACAGGGTGATGTCGCCGAATTCTCCCCGCGCCTGTTCCTCGGTAAAACCGACGGTGCCAATATTGGGCTGGCAGAACACCGCTGAGGGGATGAAGTCGTACTCGACTTCGGTAAGCTGGGGGCCGTATTGCTTGCGCGCGAAGGACATGCCCTCCGCCAGCGCCACCGGCGTTAACTCTATACCGCCGATAATATCGCCCAGTGCAAAGACACTGGCTTCACCGCTACAAAAATCATCATCCACCGCGATGCTGCCATTTTTGTTGAGCTGCACGTTTACGTTTTCGAGTCCGAGGCCTTGCACATGCGCCTCGCGGCCTATGGCGTAGAGCACCTGGTCGGTTGCCAGGCTGCCGCCGTCGGATAAATGGCACAGCAGGCCGTTGCCGGTGCGCTCTATAGATTTGACAATTACCTCAAAGCGCAGGTCCACCCCGCTCTTTTTGATCTCGCCGGCGGCGTGCTCGCGGATATCCCTGTCGAAGCCGCGCAGGAACAACGGGCCGCGGTAGAGCTGGGTCACCCGGGAGCCAAGGCCATTAAATATCCCGGCAAACTCGACCGCTATATAGCCGCCGCCCACTACCACAATGCGCTGGGGGAAGGTGTCCAGGTCGAAGATTTCGTTGGAGGTCACGCCCAGCTCGGCACCGGGAACGCTATCGCGGCGCGGCCAGCCACCGGTGGAGATGAGGATTTTGTCGGTGGCGTAGTCCTGGCCATTAACCCGGACCGTGTGTGCATCGATGATGGCGGCCCGGCCAATGAAGATTTCGGCATTGACGCCATGCAGCAAATCGTTGTAAATGGCGTTAAGTCGGCTGATCTCCTGTTTCTTGTTGTCGCGCAGGGTGGCCCAGGCGAACTGGGGTGCTTGATTGTTCCAGCCGAAGCCACGGGAGTCTTCGAAGGCGTGACTGAACTCCGAGGCGTAGACATAGAGCTTCTTGGGAACACAGCCCACGTTCACACAGGTGCCGCCCATATAGCGGTCCTCGGCTATAGCTACCCTGGCGCCGAAACCCGCTGCCATACGGGCCGCTCGCACGCCGCCGGAGCCGGCGCCGATAACAAATAGATCGTAGTCTCTGTTGCTCACGAATGCTTCTTCAAAAATAAAACGGCTAAGGACGTAGAGCCCAGCGAGCGAGTATCGCATACTTGCGCGTATGAGCGGCGCCTACAATCCCCAGATCGATGATTTACTTCCGCAGGTTGATGCGAAACATCTGCTGGCATCCTTGCGCCTGTTGCTGCCCGCCGCATCCGTACTTACCGGCAGTGAACAGCAACGCCCCTTTGAATGCGATGGCCTCTCCAGTTACCGGCAACTGCCGTTGGTTACGGTCTTGCCTGACACCGTTGAACAGGTGTGCCAGGTTATGAAGATCTGTCATCAATTACAGGTGCCGGTGGTTACCCGTGGTGCCGGTACCGGTTTGTCCGGCGGGGCTATGCCCTGCGCCAGTGGTGTGCTGTTGGTACTCAGTAAAATGAATCAAATACTGGCAATAGACGCGCAAAACCGCCGTGCCCGGGTGCAGCCCGGCGTGCCTAACCTGGCGATTTCAGAAGCGGCGGCGCCATACGGGCTTTACTACGCGCCAGACCCCTCCTCGCAAATCGCCTGCTCTATCGGCGGCAACGTGGCGGAAAATGCCGGTGGCGTGCACTGCCTCAAATACGGCCTGACGGTTCACAATATCGAACACCTCACCCTGGTAACCGTGCAGGGTGACCTCTTGCAAGTGGATGGCCACGCCGCGACCCTGGACCTGTTGCCACTGTTGGTGGGATCTGAAGGCATGTTGGCGGTAGTGGTAGAGGTGGTGGTTGAACTGAAAGTGACGGCGCCGGCGATAGAAATCCTGCTGTGCGCATTTGATTCGGTGCAGGGTGCCAGTGACGCGGTGGCAGCTATTATTGCCGCGGGCATTATTCCGGCTGGATTAGAGATGATGGACAAGTTGGCGTTGACTGCGGCGGAAGATTTTGTGCAGGCGGGATATCCCACCGACGCCGAGGCCATATTGTTGTTGGAGCTGGATGGTTGCGCCAGCGAGGTTAGCGCTGACCTGGAAGTGGCAGAACGGTTAATGCAACAGAGCGGCGCCGGCAGCGTGCGCCGCGCGGTTGATCAAGCGCAGCGCGAATTATTCTGGAAGGGCCGCAAGAATGCCTTTCCGGCTACCGGTCGGCTGTTTCCGGATTATTACTGCATGGATGGCACCATCCCCCGCAAGGCGATTGCCGAAGTGCTGGGCTGGATCAACGAAACCTCGCGGCAGCGCAATATGCCGGTCGCCAATGTGTTTCACGCTGGCGATGGCAACCTGCACCCGCTGATTTTGTTTGATGCCAATGTGCCGGGGCAGATGGAAGCGGCAGAAGAATTTGGTGGCATGATTCTGGAGAAATGCATTGCCGTGGGTGGCACCATTACCGGCGAGCACGGTGTGGGCCGGGAAAAGATCAACCAGATGGCCAGCCAGTTTAGCGATGCCGAGTTGGAGCAGTTGCGCCGGGTCAAAGCCGCTTTTGATGAAGGCGGACTGCTCAACCCTGGCAAGAGTATCCCCACCTTGAAACGCTGCCAGGAATACCGGGCTATTCAGCATGGAAGAAAGAGTGGCAGTCCGTGAGTGATTGCGCACTACAGTTGCAGGCCAGCCTGGCAAAGGCCAGGGAGGAAGGCACAGGTATCCGCGTGCAGGGTAGCGGCAGTTATGCCGGATACCTTTCCCAGCCCGATGGGCAGCAACTTAGCACCCGCGAGCATACCGGCATTGTCAGTTTTGAGCCGACCGAAATGGTGGTGACGGTACGTGCCGGCACCCCCATCAGGGAGCTGGAAAAACTGCTGGCTACCGAGCATCAGCAGTTGGGTGTCGAATGCCCCCTGCTGTCAAAGGACGCAACCATTGGTGGCGCCGTCGCTATGGGCATGTCCGGTTCATCTCGACCTTTCAGTGGGGCCATGCGCGATTTCGTGTTGGGTATACGTATGCTCAATGGCTTGGCTGAGGATCTCAGTTTTGGCGGACAGGTCATGAAAAACGTGGCGGGCTATGACCTGTCGCGGTTGATGGTCGGTTCGCAGGGACGGCTGGGAGTGCTGCTGGAGATATCCCTGCGGGTATTGCCATGTCCTGAGCAGCATTTGCACCTGGTGTTACAGCAACCGGTATTGGCCGACGCCGTCGCGGTCACCAATCAATTGCTGGCAGCGGCGGAACCGGTAACCGGAGCGTCCTGGTATGACGGGCAGTTGCATCTGCGCTGCGCCGGTCGCGGCGCCACCATGGACCGACTGCGCCGGGAGGTGGGTGGCGAAACCGACCGACCAGTCTGGTGGCAGGCACTGCAACGCTGGCAGATGCCCTGGGGCGGGGCGCGCCACCGTCAGTATTGCCGGCACGCGGGCAGTGAGCCTGCGTGTACCCAGCCCTGGTTGGCGGACTGGAATGGAGGATTGATCTGGAGTGCCGAACCCGCTACCGGCGCAACCGGCGGCTTGCGTGAACACATAGAGCAGCGCCTGTGCCGTGCGTTTGATCCCGACAGTATGTTCAGTGGGGACGCCGCCTGATGCAAACCTCCTTACCGGCAGATTTCCTCGCCACCGAACCGGGTCGAGAGGCGGACAGTATATTGCGTGCCTGCGTGCACTGTGGTTTTTGCACGGCCACTTGCCCCACCTACCAGGTGTTGGGCAACGAACTGGACAGCCCGCGCGGGCGCATCTATTTGATCAAATCCATGCTGGAAGGCGAGGCGGTTACTGACATCACCCGCATCCATCTGGATCGTTGCCTGACTTGCCAGTCTTGCGAAACTACCTGTCCCTCGGGGGTCAATTATCACCGCCTGCTGGATATCGGTAGGCAGGAAGTGGAAATTCGCGCGCCGCGATCAATACCTGAGCGCTTGTTGCGCTGGAGTATTCGGCAGGTGCTGCCCTACCGGCGCCGCTTCACGCCGCTGCTGCGCATCGGGCAGGCAGTGCGAGCCCTGTTGCCGCCGCTGCTAAAGCAGCACGTGCCAAAACCGCGCGCACGGCTCAAGGGGTCGGTGGATTCACATGCACGCAAGGTCATTCTGGTGCAGGGTTGTGTGCAACCCGGTTTGTCGCCCAATACCAACGCTGCTACTGCTTTGGTGTTGGGCCGGCTGGGTATCGAGACGCTTACGGTCGCGGCGGAGAGCTGTTGCGGCGCGGCCAGCTATCACCTCAACGCCCAGACCGAAGGGCTGGATTTCGCCCGTCGCAATATCGATGCCTGGTGGCCGTTGATAGAAAACGGCAGCATCAAAGCCATAGTGATGACCGCCAGCGGTTGCAGTAATTTTGTGCAGGACTATCAACACTTATTGAAAGCGGACCCGGATTACGCAGCGCGCGCTGAAAAAGTGGTGGGTTTGCTCAAGGATATTTCGGAAGTTCTGGCGGCTGAAGACCTGGCACCGCTGGCCGTAACAGCCGCTGAGCGCATCAGTTGGCACTGCCCCTGCACCGCCCAGCACGGACAACAGCTGGATCAGACCACCCGCCAGGTTTTGACCGGGCTGGGTTTTGAGCTGCCCACTGTGGTCGATGCGCATCTGTGCTGCGGCTCGGCGGGCACCCATTCCCTGCTCCAGAGCGCTATTGCGGTAGCGCTGCGCGAGCGGAAGCTTGATGCTCTGCAAGTTTCCGCGCCGGATCGCATCGTAACCGCCAACATAGGCTGCCAAACCCATCTTGCCGCCGGCACTGAAACGCCAGTGGTTCACTGGATCGAACTGGTGGCAGGCGCCATGGGGTCTACAATACATGAGGTCAAAAACAGAGACAGACTAATAGAAGGAGATCGCCATGTTTGAAGATGAACATCCCGCCCGTCGCGCCGCATTGCTTTCACGCGAGTATGTGCAAACCCATAACAGGGAAGGCTGGCTGGGGCTGTATGCCGAAGACGCCATTATCGAAGACCCCATCGGTGTCTCTATGATTGATCCTGAAGGCAACGGACACCGGGGCCCGGCGGCACGCGAGGCTTTCTGGGATAACTTTATCGTCCCTGCCAATATCAGCATTGAGATTCATCATTCCTACGCCGCCGGTAACGAGGTGGCCAACCGCATCACCATTACCACCGAAATTCCTGCCGGTGAAGGCAAGCAGCTGATTCAACTGGTAACCGGGGTCTTTTGTTACCACGTCGACGACGAGGGCAAGCTGTTGTCCCTGCGTGGCTACTGGGAAACGGAAGATCCGGCCAATTCCCTGACCGAGGTTAATGCTGCCTGAATTTGGTAAACCCGGGGTCAGCGTAAAAACTCCTTAGCTAACCTTGCCGCGTAAACGGCTGCACAAATTGACGAAACGGATCGACGGGGTATTCCTGCTCCTCGATCCCGATATCCCTGATCTGCGCGCCCTGCGCATCCCCAAAGCCACCCTCTGGCCAGAAATAGGTGCCAAACAGCCAGTCCCAGACAATCAGGTTGCTGCCGTAGTTGTGGTTGGCGATGGCGACTGTTGCGTTGTGATGCCAGCGATGTAACTGCGCGTTGGAGAAAATATAGTTGAGCGGACCGAGGTTTTGCCGGGTGTTGCCGTGCTGCCAGTAGCCGTGAAAAATCGAGAACAGGGTGATAAACAATACCGTGGTTTCATCCGCACCGAGGATTAACACCGGCAACACCGTGCAGCTCTGCAAAATGGTCACGTCCACATAGTGAAACTTGGTGGCGTTGAGCCAGTACAGCCGGGTGGGGCTGTGATGAATTTTGTGAAAGCGCCACAACCAGGGCAGTTCGTGGTTGGCGCGGTGCCACCAGTAGGCTCCAAATTCACCCAGTACCAGCGCCATTGGCACCTGCACCCACAATGACCACTGGTTGGGCCAGACCTGCGCGCCGCCGCCGGCCAGGCTGATCGCGGTAGCCGAAATCACCAACTGGATAGCCGGGCTTTGCAGCAGAAAGTTATTAATGACGACGGTGACCCCGTCGGGGTAGTAGTTTTCCTTCAGGGTGGGGCGCCAGTCACTATTAAAACCTTGCAACAGTTCGCCACCGATCACGAACAACAGGCTTATGGCGGTGACGATGCCGAAGATCGCCAATGGGTTGACGCCGGCATCCACCGCCAGCCAGGCGCCGGTCATGGCACATACCATGCATACCGGGTATCCCAGTTTTGACCACATGCTAGAGAATTTCCTCCAGGTAACCGAACAGGCCAACCGAACCGCCGGTGTGAATGAACACTATATTATCATCGCTGTTGAAGGGCCCGAGCCCGCCCACGATTTTTTGAGTATTTTCTGTCACTGGTGATTCGGCCTGTGCATCATTATTCCGTCGCATTGTAGTATAACGCTATGTTCACTGACCCCATGTTCTATCTCGTCGCCATTCCCGGCGTAATGCTTTACGGTATTGCCAAGGGCGGCTTCGCCGGTCCGGTGGCGGTATTGGCTGTGCCGATGATGGCGCTGGTGATGTCACCCACCCAGGCGGCGGCCATCCTGTTGCCCATCCTGGTGGTGATGGATGTGCTGGTAGTAAAAACCTATTGGGGCGTGTTCAATAAAACGGCGCTGAAATACCTGTTGCCGCCGGCAGTGGTCGGTATCGGTATTGGCTACCTCAGCGTCGAATTGATGAACGACAATTACCTGCGTTTGCTAATCGGCTGCATCTCGCTGCTGTTCGGCCTGCAGAGTCTGTTCGGGCACAACATTGAAACCAAACGTCCGCACCGCCGCAGCAGTGCCACGGTATTTGGCGCTATCGCCGGTTTTACAAGTTTTAGTATCCACGCCGGCGGGCCGCCGCTGACCATGTACCTGATGCCGCGGGGATTGCCGCCGCTGTTATATGCAGGCACGGCGGGAATGTTTTTTGCCGTGGTGAATTTTGTGAAAATTTTCCCCTATTACTTGCTCGGTCAACTGGCACTGGACACCCTGCTGTTGTCGCTGGTGCTGTTGCCGCTGGCACCGTTGGGTGTGGCCATAGGGCACCGGTTGGTTAAGAGCACCGATCCGCAGCTGTATTACCGCATCATCAGTTTCTTTTTGATTGTGCTCGGCGCCGTGCTGATTTATGAGGGTCTAAAAGTCGTGGGGTGATTCGGCGTTGAGGAATTATCACAGCATGAAAGTTTGCAAGTTAGTGGTGGCCGTCTTGGGGCGATTGGCGAGCCGGCGACTTTTGCCTGCGCGCCCTGCAGGGAGGTCAATTCATGGTCAGATTGGATGGCATTTAACCCAGCAGGGTTACTTCGGTGTGTGTATAATTCATGGATATGTACACATTGAGGTTAAATTATGCGCACCAATATTGTCATCGATGATCAGTTGATGCTGGAAGCACTCAAGGCAACCGGTATCCGAACAAAACGGGAGCTAGTGGAGGAGGGGCTTCGATCGTTAATTCGACTCAGAAAGCAGGCGTCAGTCCGTAACTACCGGGGTAAGCTCAAGTGGACGGGAGATCTGGACGAAATGCGTAGAGATGACGAATGCTTGTAGATTCCTCGGTTTGGATCGACTATTTCAATGAAATTGATAACCGGGCCACAAATCGCCTGGATCAGGATCTGGGCATGGAACGTATTATTGTCGCTGACATCGTTCTTGCCGAAGTGCTCAGCGGGTTCAAATCGGAAGGCGATTTCAGAAAAGCGGAGCGTTTGCTAAGCAGTTTCGAAATCCATTTTGTAGTTGGAGTGAAAATGGCAATACGTTCGGCCAGAAACTACCGGCACCTGCGGGCGCGGGGCATCACCGTACGCAAGATGAGAGACGTACTTATCGCCAGCTACTGTATCGAGCACAAATTGTATCTACTGCATCGCGACCGTGACTTCGATCCCTTCGTGCAGCTCCTGGGTCTAAAAAGTGTGTTGCACTAGCTTGTGGACTGCTCCTCCCGCATCAATTCGATAAACGCCCGAATAAGCACAGGGTCGAACTGGCGCAGAGACTGCCAGCCGGATAGCGCTACTGACAGTAGGGCGATGCCCAACAGCAGGGCCAACTGTTTAAGGCGAACAGACATGATCAATAGGCTAGTATACTGGCGGTGTTTTAGACAGGAGTAAAAGTATGTCGGATATTGAAGCAAACAAAGCTGTGGTGAGAGGGTTTCTCAAGGCGATGTCTCGCGGTGATATGGCCTATATTCTCGATGCCTATGCCGAGGATGGCTACGTGCATACCATGGGCAGCACGCCTATCTCCGGCAAGTATGACAAGGCACAAATTGCAGCGTTTGCCAGTGGCATTTATGACGCCTTTCCCAGCGGTCTTACTTTTACCATCAGCGGTGTTACCGCTGAGGGCGACCGTGTGGCGGTTGAGGCGGAATCTGACGGCGCGCATATCTCCGGCCAGAACTACCACAATTTTTATCACTTCCTGTTCATCCTGCGCGATGGCAAGGTCACGTCGCTAACAGAATACCTGGATACGCAGATGGTGCTGGACGTGCTGATGGCGCCGCCGGCCTGATCAGGGCTTCAATATTGTGGGCTTGACCTCAATTGATGCGCTATCGCTGTTCAGCCAGATGTCGCCGTCGGTGACAGTGCACTGTAAATCCATGGCAGGCGCTGCCAGTGTTGCCAGCTTTGCACAGGTATCGCCGGGAACTTGGTAGATTTTCAATTTGTCGAAGCGCTGCAGGTCTTTCCGGTGTTTCTCCCACCACACCGGTACCGCCCGTTTGCCGTAGCTGTAAAGAATCACCGAGCGACTGCGTGCACAGGCTTTGCGCAGCCGGTCCGGGTCTGGCGTGCCCAGTTCAATCCACAGTTCAATGTCGCCGGTCAGGTTCTTCAGCCACAGGTCGGGCTCGTCGTCAATGCTTATCCCTCGGCCAAATTTCAGCGCTTCGTTGGCGTGGATAGCGAACACCAGTATTCGCAGCAGCATCCGTTCATCGGTCTCGGAGGGGTGGCGCGCAATGGTGAGGGGGAAGTCGCCGTAAACGTGACGGTCCATATCGGCGACGTTGAGGTTGCATTTAAAGATGGTTGATTTCTGCGCCATGGGTGGGGACGTACCAGAGTGACCTGAAAAGCCGCACCATTCTGACCTTTTTTACACTGCCGTACCAGTATCACTGGGGTTAGTATCATTGCTCGAATTCTACAATGGCAATGTTGGGCAATGAGCAAAGTACTGATTACCGGCGGCACCGGGTTTATTGGCAATCATGTGACGCGCATGGTTCTGGAGCAGGGCGATGAGGTCAGGGTCATGGTTATGCCCGGTGAAGATCGATCCCCCCTGAATGGCATGGATGTCGAATTTGTTGAAGGCAATCTGCTGGATCACGATTCTTTTGCGCCGGCTCTGAAAGGGGTGGAGAAGATGTACCATCTGGCGGCATTGTTCGCGGTGTGGACCAAAGATCCCGACCTGCACTACAAGATCAATGTGCAGGGTACCGAAGCTTTGATGAAGGCCGCCCTCCAAGCCGATCTGGAAAAAATTGTTTATACCAGCAGCATCGCCGCCATTGGCGTAGCAGGTGGCGGCAAAATGTCGAACGAGGAGACGGCGTTTAACAGTTGGCTGTGGGCCAGTGAGTACATCATGTCCAAGTTCATCAGCCACAACGTGGTGAAGGGCATGGCCTTTGATGGCTTGCCGGTGACCTTGGTTATGCCAGGCCTGCCATTTGGTCCCGGTGACCGCGCGCCCACTCCCACCGGTACTATGATTTTGAGTGTGCTCAAAGGCCGGGCCAAGAACTATTGGCAGGGCGGTGTATGCCCTGTGGATGTGCGGGATGTGGCGCGCGGGCACGTGCTGGCAATGGAGCAAGGTAGGGTTGGCCAGTCCTACTGCCTGGCCAATACCGAAGCCAACAGCAGCAACAAAGACCTGCTTGGCCTGATCGGCAAAATTGCCGGCGTGGATGGCGTGGCCACGCAGGAAGTATCCGCCAAAGTCATGCTGCGCGTGGCCTGGTTGATGGAGATGTGGTCAAAAGTTAGCGGTAAGGCGCCCATGACTACTGTTAAGAATACCCGCTACATCTTGCAGGAAGGCTATGTGGATGCCACCAAGGCCGTTACTGAGTTGGGTATACCGCAAAGCCCCATAGAAACCGCCATCGAAGACTCTATCAACTGGTTCCGGGAAAACGGTTACGCCTGATAAATTTGGGGTCAGAGTAAAACCGTCATTTATGGCCAAGCTACGGGCCAAAGCAAAATGGCCATAAATGACGGTTTTACTCTGACCCCAAATCTAAATCATTGGCCAGGCAATCACGTACATGCGTGGCTACCTGTAATCCTGCTACCGGCAGGCCGGCGTGATCAATACCGGCACTGATACTGGCGCCGCTTTTTACCGCGGCTCGATGGCTTTCACCATGGGCGCAACGCGCTTGCGTAGGGTCTTACTGTGATATTCCGGTAGCGGGCCTCGTGGTGCACGCCCAGTGTTTTCTGAAACAGTTTGCGGAAGGTGGTTCTTCTCCGGTCCTGTGAGTGAATATTAGGCCGCGCATCGTTGCCATTAACCTACAAGAAAACACCTTGACTGTATCTCATTTGAGATACATATTACCTCCTGAACAGGAGGACTTGTTATGCCCGCTCAAACCTCAATGCTCCACGTCCGCGTGGATGATCAACTCAAGGCCCAAGCTGCCGACGCCCTCGCTGGCGTTGGTCTGACGCTCTCGGATGCCGTGCGCATTCTGCTCACCCGTGTTGCCACAGAAGGCGGATTGCCTGCTGGCCTCACGATTGATTCGGACGCCTACGACGCCTGGTTCCGAGCCAAGGTGCAAGAGGCCATGGACGATCCGCGTCCTTCGGTTCCTCACAGCCGGGTCATCAGTGATGCACAGGCGCTGATTGACGGGAAGCGCCGTGCTCAGTCTTGAATGGAAGGCCACGGCAATCGCTGACTTGCCGGCGATTGTCGACTACATCTCGGACGACAACCCCGACGCCGCCCAGGCTCTGAAAGACGAGATCGAAACGAATACTTCACGTCTGCCAGAGAACCCACAGCTCTATCGGGTCGGTCGAGTGGATGGCACCCGCGAGATGGTGGTGCGCCTAAACTATTTGGTGGTCTATGCAGAAGATGCCCGCGCTGTGACAGTCCTGCGAGTGCTGCACGCTGCGCAACAGTGGCCGAGGTAATTCACTAGACATCAGTATCAGTCCAGAAACGGTCGATTGCGCCGGCGCATCTCCCTGGGCTTGCCCCGGCCCGAGCCTTCCAGGATACCTGCGCATTCCGGGGTATTCGGCCGCCTATTCCTGCAACATCCGGCCACCCATACCGGGGTATCCGGCCACCTGTGACGCGCTGCTGTGCATGAGGCACTATGCAAAGGCCGCGGAGGAAAAGCAGAGGGCGGCAGTGGAGGGGCTGTTCGGGTAAACGGCTTGCCGCTCTCTGGGCCTTGCCTTAAACGACTCCTTTCCCGCATAGTCCTTGAGGCGAAGTAAGATACAAGAAGTATTAATGGGGTGTCGAGAGTGTGGTCGTCCAGAAAATAGTCTCGGACCTTGAAATCGTGGAAAACGGCTCGCGCAGTGCCTGCGGTGAGTACCCGCATTGCCGGTACTGTAGATCTTTTTCGCTCACCTTGGAAACCTGGCACGAACAACTCTATACCAAGGAATTCCCCAGTGGCGTCCCTGCTGATTGAATGCAGTTGAGCTGGAATCCTTCCCAGCGAAAAGAGGCAATGTCTCAGGTGGTGCTCCGGTCGGTGGTGTCAGCAGCGCCACGGTGGGGATGTCCTGTTCCCTATCGCGAAGATGAGCAAGGATTCTATCAATGATTTCCTGGTCCTCTATGCAAGCAATGACCCTGACAGACCCGCCACAGCGATGGTTTGGAGCGAGTACCCCATGATAGCGGGTGAGGTTGACGCGGGGTTTGGGGACCAGCGCTGCCAACCGTGCGATGAAATCCACCGGTTCGAAAGCCGCCTGGGTCGTTCCATCGCGGTAGGGCGTCTTCAGGGTGTAGACCACCTTGTCGGTCGAGCTGAGAGAGAGGCGGGCAACGGCAACGGCGGGGCGGGCGATGTACCTGCACAACCGCTCGCGTTTGTCTTTCTGCTTGCCTTCGCAGTTCACCCCGGCGTGGAGGGAGAATCCATAGGCCTTGGCCACCCGCTCCAGTGCGGGGTCCGGTCTATCCAGTGGACGAATAGTGCGGATCATGAAGGCCTTGCGCCCGTGCTGTGAGCCTATCGCGACGCGGTAGTGTAGGTCGCCACGAATAGCGTAACATGTAGCCTCTTCCCTATATAGAGAGCTTGTCGTGCGTGTTGCAGTAGAAATTGTTTTGTCTGATGACGAAGTTGTGGATTTGAGTAAGTTCTCTAAATCGCGTTCTGTGTCGGTCCGATTGGCGGAGCGTTCACGAATTGTTCTTCTGGCCGGCAAGGGCATGACCAATAAAGAGATCGGTTTTGAACTGGGCATTACGAGACAGAAAGCCGGCCGCTGGCGAAAACGTTATGCAGAGAGTGGAGTTGAAGGCATCCGCCGGGATGCGTATCGGCCGGGGCGCAAACCGACAATCAGTTCACGTAAGGTTGCACAGGTGATCAGACTCACGACGCAAGAGAAACCGAAAAACGCTACGCATTGGAGCCAACGCCTGATGGCAGAGAAGGCGGGTATCAGCATGTCCTCGGTGGGCCGGATATGGAAAAGCCATGGTTTGAAACCGCACCGGATAAGTACATTCAAGGTATCAAACGATAAAGAGTTTGCCGAGAAACTGGAGGCAATCGTCGGCCTTTACATATCACCGCCGGATAACGCCATTGTTTTCAGTTGTGATGAAAAGAGCCAGATACAAGCGCTGGATAGAACACAGCCGGGCTTACCGATGAAAAAAGGCAGGGCCGCGACAATGACACATGACTATAAACGTAATGGCACCACGACCTTGTTTGCTGCATTGAATACCTTGACAGGGGAAGTGCTGGGCACCTGCGCCGGGCGGCATCGCCATCAGGAATGGTTGTCATTTCTCCGCCAGATCAATAAGTCGACGCCCAAAGATAAAGAGATTCATATTATCTGTGACAATTACGCGACGCATAAGCACCCGAAGGTAAAAAGCTGGCTGAAATATCACCAGCGATTCCATGTGCACTTCACGCCAACCAGCGCATCGTGGTTAAACATGGTGGAACGGTTTTTTCGGGAGCTAACTGAAAAGCAATTGAAACGAGGTGTCTTTAGCAGTGTGAAAGAGCTTGAGCAAACAGTCATGGCGTTCATTGAGACTCATAACCAAGCGCCGGCGCCTTATATCTGGACCAAATCCGCGAGTGACATTCTGGAATGGTTAGTAGTTTTTGGGCAGATAGGGGAAAGCTGGCGCTTGTCGGGCAGTACCCATGGCAAAAAAATAGGCCATTTGTAAGCGATTGACCATAGACTAGCCTAGGTTAGGTGCTAAAATATCCGCGGTGCTGGGGCTAAGCTTGGACGCATCATTTCTGTCAACCCCATTAAACGACAGCACCACAAGGGGAAGCGCATGAAGTTTAATGCAGAAAGTATGGCCTTTGGACGACATGAAACCTTCGCGCTCCGCTACGGTTGGCTTTCTAAGGGCTTCCGGGCGGTGGTTAAGCACCGTCAAATCTTTGAATCCGAGGAGGCCACGGTGCGACTGGGTGTCGGTAAAAATATGGTAGCGGCAATCAAATACTGGCTTAAAGCCTGTCAGATGATTGATTCCGCGACTGGTCAGCCAACGGATTTGGGCAGGACCCTTCTACACAGCAGAGGATTTGACCCCTATTTGGAAGATGAAGCGACCATCTGGCTACTGCATTGGTTATTGGCAACAAATGCCGAATTGGCGACATCCTGGTTTTGGTTCTTTAATCGCTATCACAAACCAGAATTTACTGGTCAGCAACTGATTACAGCCTTAGCTGATTATGTGCACGACCGCGTACAAGACAAGAAAAAGCCGTCCCCTAACACCTTAAAGAGAGACGCCCTACTGCTCCCCAGGATGTACACCCGGTCAAAAGGCAACACGAGAACGCCTATAGAAGACGCTCTTGACTCGCCTTTTTCACTGCTAAAACTAGTATCTCAATCGACGAGCGGTCGGAGTTATCAATCTATTCCTAAGGCTCGTCCACAATTGCCTTTGGGCATTCTTGGGTTTGCGGTATGCCAGATATTTGCATCTAAAGGTACTGCTACCTTGCCGATTGAAGAATTAATGTACAGCATCGATGAATATCCTGCACCGGGTTCGGTATTTCGTCTCACGGAAAGCGATCTAGTCACCAAATTAGAAGGTTTAATCGACTATATCCCTGGCATCTTCGCCATGAGAAATACCGCAGGGCACCATCATCTATATCTATCAAAAAAAGTAGAGCCTTTAACATTCATTGAACAACATTACGAAGCCACTCGGAAGGAACAAGCTGCATGAGCATGCTGGATAAAATACAGGTAAAAACACACTATACCCGCTCAGTCAATTTAGAACGGGATGCGGATTCTATAGAAGTGGTTAACACCTACATCCCAACCACCAGAGCACTTAAATTGTTTCGCCAGATCAGTAATGGTTTTACCGACAAACAAGCACCGAGAGCCTGGTCAATAGTTGGTCCTTATGGTGTGGGTAAATCTTCCAATCAAAACTTTTCCTCGCAGTTGTTATCAAATCCCGATGCACCGCTCACGAAAGCGGCGTATAAAATCCTAAAATCAGTATCACCGGATTTACACAAAGTTTTCAATAAAGAAACAAAGGGAACAAAAGGGTATCTCAAAGTACTCATCACCGGTTCCCCACAGACAATGGGAAGATGCATTTTACAGGGATTACGGCAGGCCTCGGAGCAATACTGGGCGAGCATAAAAGGCAGGAATCCAAAAATTATTAGTCTTCTTGCGGATGCGTGTGATGGCGAATCTGTAACCGCTACACTTGTTATTGATCTGGTAGATCAACTACAGACAGCACTGCTAAAAACCAACTCCAAGGGTATTGTTCTTGTTATTGATGAGTTGGGCAAATTTTTGGAATATGAAGCGCGTCATTATGGTGCTAATGACATTTACATCCTGCAAACACTAGCGGAGAAGGCATGCGTTGCAGGCAAATGTAAACTTTTCCTGTTTGTCCTATTGCATCAATCCTTTGAACAGTATGCAAAGGGATTGGGCGAGAATCTAAAAAATGAATGGTCAAAAGTACAAGGGAGATTTGAAGAAGTCCCATTTTTAGAATCAGCCGAGCAGGTGTTAAGGGTTGTCGGTGCTGCGTTTGAACATAATCTCACAACAAAGGAAAGTGCTAAGCTGAGAAAGCAAACATCAAATATTGTTAAAATACTGATACAAAACGAAGCCCTTCCTAGCACCCTGGATACAAAATCTGCTACAGACTTATTGTGTAATACCTATCCGCTGCATCCGGTCAGCGCGATCTTGCTACCACTGCTTTGTCAAAAAGTAGCACAAAATGAAAGAACATTATTTAGCTATCTAGGCAGTCATGAAGAATATGGCTTGCAGGATATGTTAGCGCGTATTGATTCCATAGATTCGTGGGTTTATCCGCATCACATATACGACTATTTTATTACCAATCAACCCGCCGCTCTCGGGGACCACACAACACATAGACGTTGGGCCGAGGTAGTTACATCACTGGAACGATTGGGAGATGCACCTGAAGAACAAATACATCTGCTTAAAACAATAGGTATTCTAAATATCATAGGCATTAAAGGCGGTTTGAAAGCTTCCAGGGCGATACTGGAAACCTGTGCACAGGGTGGCGCTAATGCATCTAATGTGATTAAAGCACTCGTCAATAAATCAATCATCACATATCGTAAATTCAGTGGTGAATATCGTGTTTGGCAGGGCAGCGATTTTGATTTGGAGCATGCTGTTGGAGAAGAACTAAATAACCTCGGCAACTTCTCCTTAGCAACAGTGCTCAATGATCAACAAACACTAATGCCTGTTGTTGCCAGACGTTACACCATTGAAAACGGCACTCTACGGTACTTCGTTCCTGAATTTGTGGACGCACAAACCTTTAAAAAATCACCGAAGCAGATTGATACCCCAAGGATCATTTTCTTTTTGGCATCGGCACAAGATGACGAGAAAATATTTTACGAGGAGGTTACAAAGAATTATTCCAATGTTGATCTAGTTGGCTTGTGCTTGAATGGCGTGCAGTTACGCAAGGCAACAGCAGAGGTGTTGGCATTGCGACAGGTACAGATTACAAAGCAAGAACTGAATAGCGACCCGGTGGCAAAACGAGAATTTGAAGACCGATTAACGGCGGCCGAGCAAGCAGAAGATAGCATACTGCAAAGTTTGTTGGATAACCCAGAAGGAAGTGTCTGGTTTAATCGCGGCAAACAATTTTCCGTCATTCATAAAAGAGATTTTCAGCATAATCTCTCTTCTATACTGAAAAAAGTTTATAGCAAGGCGCCGACCTTACATAATGAATTGATTAACAGAGACAGCCCATCGGCTCAAGCCATAGCCGCTAGAACTAAACTCCTTTTAGCGATGCTCGGTAACCAAAAAGAAATTGATCTAGGGATAGAAAAGTTCCCCCCTGAGAAGGCCATCTATCGTTCAATTCTGTGTGAAACAGGTATTCATAATACAGACTCAATGCAGTTTGTTGTGCCTCCCAAAAACTCAACTTTATTTCCTGTTTGGCAGCGCATTGATGCGTTTTTAGATAGCACGGAAGATGAAGCAAAATCTCTGGCCGACTTGAACCCGGAACTCATGGCTCCACCCTACGGAGTAAAGGCAGGCGTTTTGCCCATCATATACATCGCTGCTTATATTGTTTATCAACATGAACTTGCTCTATATGAGGAAAATCGCTATCGGCCATTCTTTACCGAGGAAATGATAGATCGTTTTGTAAAACGACCCGACGAATTTACCTTTCAACGATTTAAAATTTCCGGATTAAAAGCTTCCATATACCAAGAGTATTCCAAAGTGGTTCAGTCCAATGATCAACCGACTATCATTCAATTGGCACGCCCCCTAGCAAGATGGATAGGCGGATTAGAGCCATACACAAAAAAGACCAAGAGTGTTGACCTTAGCGATAGAGCAAAGCGGGTCAGAGATGCATTCGGCCTTGCTAAATCGCCAGAGAAACTGCTGCTTGAAGACATCCCTAAAGCCTTGGGTTACGAGCAGGAATTGAAAAGGAAACAACCTAGCCTAGAAGGCTTTGCTAGTGCACTAAACGAGTCCCTGCAAGAACTGAAATCTGCATATCCCAATATGATTAAGCAGCAAATAAAAATGTTGTTGCAAGCCTTTCACATGAACAAAAACGGCTCCCTTAAAGATTTACGGCGCAGGTCCAGTCGTTACGAAGGGTTAGAGCAATACACTGTGGATGTCGATGGATTAAAGGCATTCATCAAACGCTTAACTAAACAGGACGGAGATGATGAAAGTTGGCTGGAAAATATACTCATGTTCCTAGGACAAAAACCATCTACAAAGTGGACTGATGCAGATCGGAGTGAGGTTGATATAAGACTCAGCCACTTCTCCAAGACAATTCTAGATTTAGAAACCTTGCGCTTGCACTATGATAGAAGAGCCATAAAATCGGATGACAACTTTGATGTGATTCTGCTCAAACTGTTCAAAAAAGGTATGCGGCCCATTGATGAGGTTGTCGTCATAGAAGAATCTTATCGTATTGCCATAGAAGAAATAAAAGAAAAACTGAATAAGGTGCTTCTTGAGAATAGGAACAATGAATTACAATTGGCGGCACTAGCCGAATTAGTTAATGACCACTTAACCAACAGAAGTTCGCCGGCTCGCCGCCAAGAGAAAAACAAAACATCGGTAAAAAAGATGAAGCAGGTTAAAAGTGTCTAAAAAAATAAGTATACAAGCCGTTCAGGGTGACACCCAGTCTCGCCATGTCTTAGGGTTGTCTGGCGGTAAAGACAGCGCGGCCTTAGCGATCTACATTAAAGATCGGTATCCGGGCATACATGAGAGAGTTGAATATTTCTTTTCCGATACTGGCTCCGAACTTAAAGAGGTGTATGACTTTCTTGACAAATTGGAAGCCTACCTAGGTAAGGAAATAACCCGGCTCAGTAGTGGGAAGCCTTTTGAGCACTGGTTGAAAATTCATAATGAATACCTGCCATCAGCCAAACAGCGCTGGTGTACCCGGGTAATGAAAATAGAACCTTTTGAGAAGTTTGTTGGCGAGGACCCGGTAGTGAGTTATATCGGTATAAGAGCCGATGAAAACCGAGAAGGGTACATCAGCCACAAGGCAACCATTAAGGCGGTATTTCCTTTTATTGATGATGGCTTGGTACGAGATGACATATTCAATATTCTGGAAGACTCAGTAGGGATTCCTGAGTATTACAAGTGGCGCTCTCGGTCTGGTTGCTATTTTTGTTTCTTTCAGCGCCAGGATGAATGGCTTGGCCTGAAAAGAAACCATCCTGAGTTATTTGAAAAGGCCAAGGCATTTGAGCAGAAAATTCGCAAGAAGTATGACTGGAAGGACGGGAGTGTTGATATCGGCGGGCATGGTTATACCTGGTCATCACAGGGGTCGGTAGATGATTTGGTTGCCAAAGCCGAAAAGAGAGAGAAAGAAAGAGGTATTATCGCTACTTCTAAGACCGTATCGGATCGCTGGCAAGATATTCTCAGAGAAACCGATGACGATGATCCAGAAGATCAAGCATGTTTGATTTGTAGTTTATAGAAACTGATTCTGAAACACAAGAAATTAAGAGGAATAATCAATGGCAAATATATTCGATGCTAAAGCTTTAAGCTTTCATGACACCATGAGATGCCATAATGGCGATGCTGGTTATAGAATTCCTGACTACCAAAGAGATTATGATTGGGGACATGAGCACATAAGCCGTCTTATAGATGATTGTTTAGAGGGATTTTCTAGTTTATTAAATAATGATAGTGGCGAATCATATACTTTTCTTGGAACCCTTATTTTAGTCAAAGAAGAGAAAACAGAATCCACTTTTCAAGGAATATCTCTATCAGTGGTTGACGGGCAACAAAGGCTAACAACTCTCGTACTTATTGCCTGTGCTCTAATTGAAAATATTTCAATTAAATTAAAAATATTGCCAGAAATTAATAACCCAAAGTTTATTGACGATATCAAAAAATGGATGGAGGAAGAGACGGGATTTCAGCTAGATCGTCTATATGAATGCGCTATAGGTCAACTTCTTGCTAGACATGGAAAAACGTATCCGTATCCAAGGATTATACGAGAAGAGAGGAACGACAAGCGCGGGCGAGATTATCGTGAATCAAAGTACAATTCCGCTATCGCAAAATTCTTAAAGGGCATTTCTGATTATTACACTGAGGAAAGCCATAAATTCCCCACCCCCCAATCTGATAAAAAATTGTCCAAAAACTACAAGCATATTCAAGAAAAAATAGAAGCATTATCTACTTCATCGGAAGACACAAATGACACACATGTTCACGCAGAAAAATTTAAGCAAACAGGCATAAAAGAGTTGTTTGGGGAAACGGATATTTTGAGCAGCGAATCTATCAAGAATAAAGCATTATCATTTATATCTGACGATAAGCAAATTGAATCGCTTATTCGCCTTCTGCTATTTGCAGCATACATGAGAGAATACGTCATACTCACTTGTGTTGAAACGAAGAACGAAAACGCCGCATTTGATATTTTCGATTCTCTGAATACGACGGGTGAACCATTAACTGCTATTCAAACATTAAGACCCTTAACCATAAAGTTTGATAGAGAGAGCTTTAATGATAATAGACCTGAATATGATCCCGATGCGTACGATCACATCATGGAATATGTAGGTTCAGACGATCCCGTAAAACGACAAAATAAATCAAAGGAGATTGTCGTATTATTTGCTCTTTATATTGAAGGTAAGAAACTCTCTAAATCTCTGAGTGTCCAGAGAAGTTATCTTAGAAAGAGATACTTAAAAATTTCTGATCAAGCAAAAAACCCTTTTATAGAATCTTTGGCTGATGTAGCAACCTTCAGACATCATTGTTGGAATAAAGATCGTATTCATAATAATGAGGCAGGTTTCTCTTCTAATAACAGAGATGAAATTCAGCTATGTTTGAGATTTATTGCGGACATGAAAACCAGCCTAGCTATTCCTATTTTGTGTCGGTACTGGTCCCAAATCACGAAGACAAGCGGGGAAGATGATTTTTTAAAAGCATTGAAGGCATTGACTGCATTTATTGTTATTCGGCGGGCTGCCACAGGCAGAACAGCGGGTATTGATGGAGTATTGCGTTCACTGATGGAGAAGACACCAGCAGAATTAGAATTAGAATTTGAAGGCGACCCTTTATCAACAGGATTTGCGGGGGGAAACGCTTTATGGAGTGTAGAGAATCTTAAGGTAGCGTTGCGTGATCAACTCAAAAAGAAAGTTCCCGATGTATCCAGCAAACAAGACTGGATTAATGAAGTTCGCAAAACCCAGTTGGCAGCTCAATCTAAACCTCTTGCAAGATTCATGTTGCTTGCCGCAGCAGATCATGCAGTTGCCGATATGAAAACAAAAGGATTGTGGTCACGAGACAAGGTACGACGAGACCCTGATAAGAAATACCTGAGCTACGACAAATGGATAGATCCAAAATTTTCAACATTGGAACATGTGGCACCGGAAGCAAATCCTGGCAAGGACAAATCGGGTAAAGACAAATGGGATACGACCATTTACGAAAGCCGACATACTATAGATACACTAGGGAATCTGCTTCTACTCCCCTCAAAGGAAAATTCGAGCGTTGGGAATGAATCATGGGAGAAAAAGAAATATTTTTACTCATTATTTATCGAAAAAACGCTGAACGGAGTGAATGCTAGGATAGAGAAAGCAGAAAAAGATAGCATTACAGTCCCAAAATCAACACGGGAAATGTTGCAAGATAGCGAAAGACTCCCATTTTTAGATCCTATGCGCGATGTTGATAACTGGAACAAGGATTTCATAGAAAAACGAACAAATAACATCGCCAGTTTAGCCTGGGATACCATAGAAGACTGGTTATGGAAGCACTAATACACAAAATCCGCTGCATAAGACATGGTGTCGAAGATAGACTTGCTATTCCCTTGCCCTCATCCCACCATCTACCCCTCTTGGGGTTTAGTGGCAATACTAAGATGGTTACCTTCGTTCCCTCTGGAGCTCCGCTTTTGCGGGGATGTGGAGCAGAGAGATAGATAACGGGCAAACATTATGCGCCGTATGCAATGCGAAAAAAGGCAACAAATAAAGGAATCCGTAGATGGATACTGAAAAGTTATTTTGGGATCTTTACCAGGCGACAACCGAGAGTGATGTCGATTGCATCATCTCTAATCACAGAGCAATGTCCTCTCATGAAAACTGGAGACCCTACGGCGATCTTGAAAATAACTTTGGAGTGGTTGAAAACCAGCAGGCACATCCCATTGCTGCGTTGATTGAAAAAATAACAAACTCAATCGATGCCACATTGATGAAACGATGTTATGAAGAGAATATTGATCCCAGATCAAGTGCCGCTCCTAAATCTATTGGTGAAGCCGTTGAAAGATTTTTCCCGAACAATAAGAACTGGGACCTATCCCAACATCAGTATAGGCAAGCAGAAGATATACAGATTATTGCCCATGGTCCTAGTGTAGGTCGCTATAAATAGTGTAACATGTAGCATCTTCCCCTATATAGAGAGATTGTCGTGCGTGTTGCAGTAGAAATAGTTTTGTCTGATGACGAAGTTGTGGATTTGAGTAAGTTCTCTAAATCGCGTTCTGTGTCGGTCCGATTGGCGGAGCGTTCACGAATTGTTCTTCTGGCCGGCAAGGGCATGACCAATGAAGAGATCGGTTTTGAACTGGGCATTACGAGACAGAAAGCCGGCCGCTGGCGAAAACGTTATGCGGAGAGTGGAGTTGAAGGCATCCGCCGGGATGCGTATCGGCCGGGGCGCAAACCGACAATCAGTTCACGTAAGGTTGCACAGGTGATCAGACTCACGACGCAAGAGAAACCGAAAAACGCTACGCATTGGAGCCAACGCCTGATGGCAGAGAAGGCGGGTATCAGCATGTCTTCGGTGGGCCGGATATGGAAAAGCCATGGTTTGAAACCGCACCGGATAAGTACATTCAAGGTATCAAACGATAAAGAGTTTGCCGAGAAACTGGAGGCAATCGTTGGCCTTTACATATCACCGCCGGATAACGCCATTGTTTTCAGTTGTGATGAAAAGAGCCAGATACAAGCGCTGGATAGAACACAGCCGGGCTTACCGATGAAAAAAGGCAGGGCCGCGACAATGACACATGACTATAAACGTAATGGCACCACGACCCTGTTTGCTGCATTGAATACCTTGACAGGGGAAGTGCTGGGCACCTGCGCCGGGCGGCATCGCCATCAAGAATGGTTGTCATTTCTCCGCCAGATCAATACGTCGACGCCCAAAGATAAAGAGATTCATATTATCTGTGACAATTACGCGACGCATAAGCACCCGAAGGTAAAAAGCTGGCTGAAATATCACAAGCGATTCCATGTGCACTTCACGCCAACCAGCGCATCGTGGTTAAACATGGTGGAACGGTTTTTTCGGGAGCTAACTGAAAAGCAATTGAAACGAGGTGTCTTTAGCAGTGTGAAAGAGCTTGAGCAAACAGTTATGGCGTTCATTGAGACTCATAACCAAGCGCCGGCGCCTTATATCTGGACCAAATCCGCGAGTGACATTCTGGAGAAAGTGAAGCGTGGCAGAGAAAAACTTAATAAGTTACAAACTGTTTGACGACCTACACTAGAAAAGAAACTTCTTTAATCATTTATGATAATGGGGAAGGTCAACATCCTGACAATTTCAGCGATACGTTACTTTCTTTACTCAGAGGTAACAAAAACGATATCCCTTTTGTGCAAGGGAAATATAATATGGGCGGCTCTGGAGCAATTGTATTTTGTGGAAGCAAACGATATCAACTCATTGCTTCAAAACGTTTCGATGGTGGACCTTTTGGCTTCACCATTGTTAGGAAGCATCCATTAACTAAATCAGAAGAAGATAAGTATAAAAACACTTGGTACGAATATTTTGCGATTGAAAATCAAGTTCCTAGATTTGACATAGAAGAGATTGATTTAGGACTTAGAGGAAGGCGGTTTACAACAGGAACATTATTGAAACTTTACTCATATCAACTTCCGCCGGGTTCAAGATCAGTTATTTCCCGAGATTTAAATCAAAGCATTAATGAATATCTATTTGAACCAGCACTGCCTATCTTTACGATTGATAACAATGAACGCTACCCGCGTGATATAAATCCAGAAAGATCATTGTATGGATTGAAGAGGCGATTAGAAAAAGATGAAGATGATAGTAAATATATTTACAAGCATTTTTCAGAAGAAATTTCCGATTTGGGAGGTTTTAAAGTTACATGTTATGTCTTTAAGTTCAAGACAGATAATAAAGGAAGCAAAGAAACCAAGGAAACTATACGTAGGGAGTTCTTCAAAAACAACATGTCTGTTTTGTTTTCTGTGAACGGACAAGTTCATGGGCATTATACCAGTGAGTTTATTTCAATATCACTCAAATTCAACTTACTAAAAGCATATTTACTAATTCATGTTGATTGTTCAAAATTGGAGCCAAGTTTCCGAAACGAGCTTTTTATGGCATCTCGGGACAGAATGAAAGATGGCGAAGAATCATCAGAATTGCGTAAGAAGTTAGCAGACATACTAAAAAGGAGTCAGTTAAAGGAAATATACAACGAATTCAGATCAAAGATTACTAGCGGTGATGGTGATCAAAATCAAATTCTTAAAGATTTGGGGAAAAATTTACCCCTTAATCCTGACTTAACAAAATTGCTACAGCAGACTTTAAACTTAGACGATATAAAAAAATCTAAAAACAAAAAGAATGATACATCAAAGAAACGTTCATCAAAAAAAGAACGGTCTTCTTTTGATGGAAAGCGATACCCCTCTAGTTTTAGCATCAACGCAAAGCAAAAAAATGGCGAACTCCCTGTAATTCAAATTCCTAAGGGCACTGAAAGCACTATCAAATTCAATACGGATGTTGAAGATGACTATTTTGATCGGATAGAGGAACCAGGAAAACTAGAGATAGCACTTTTAGATTATAGCAATATCCAAAATGGAGGGAACAGAAAACCTCAACCTACAGACATAAGTGAATTATTGTCTGTAGCAAAGTCAAGCCCGAATAATGGCACTATCAGACTACACATCAAATCAAGCGAAGAAGTAGAGGTGGGCAACTCAATAAAGATTCAAGCAACGTTGACAAGTCCTGTTGATGATGATCGGACGCAAGTATTCTGGGTTAAAGTTATGGATACCCAAAATCAAACCAAGAAGCCCCGAAAAGATCAAACAGAAAATATTGGATTACCAACACTTCATAAAGTTATAGAATCTAAATCACAAGATGAACCTGATAATAAAACATGGGAACAAATGGATGAATCTGGAATGGAATTTAATGCCGACACGGTCGTACAGCTGCTCGTAGAAGGGGATAAATTGGAAGCTGTTTATATCAATATGGATAGCAATGCGTTAAAGAAATTTATCGCTAAACAGGGTAACGAAGAACAAATCAATGTTGCACGAAACCGTTATTTATCATCAGTTTACTATCATACTTTATTTTTATACATGATCAGCAAAAACAGAAAATTTTCGATTGGAAAAGAAGGAGGAAACGAGATTGAACTGCAGGAATATGTAGCAGATGTTTTTGAAAATTATTATGCTGAATTTTTACTCAATTTCGAAACATCTCAACTATTGGATACTCTCTCTGATTAGACTTGCTATTCCCTCATCCCACACCTGCCTCTCTTGATGGTCAGTGGTAATGCCAGCGACATAGTCTCGATTAAGTTGTTTGGTAAGCGCCTCTAAATCGACCCCCGTTGACATTATCAGGTAGTCATCGAACAGTTAATCAGTTTGCCCCGGAACGTGTCAGCCTCATATGGACAGTCATTTAAAAGATAACATCTATTTCACATAGCCGGCAGCTGTCAATGTTGGGAAGTTAACGCGATCATCAATAGCGTTGTCGTCACCGGATTCAACAATAGGGTTGATAGCCACCGTCTCCCCCGCACAAAACGTTCCGGATGACGTTCATAGCGCCCATCAAGCACGCGTTGTTTCTGTACGGCAACCTCGTGATAACGGCCCGTGAAGACCTGTTCCGGGGTAAAGCCTGCCAGGCCACTGTGATGGTGCTCGACGTTGTACCAGTCAAAATAAGCCTCGCACCAGTGCCTGGCATGGGATACATCCGTGCAGCGACCCGGATAATCCGGTTGATACTTTTGCGTCTTGAACTGGCTTTCACTGAACGGATTGTCATTGCTCACCCAGGGACGGCTGTGACTGCAGGTCACATCCAGTTCACGCATCAGGTCCAGGTATCCGTGCGCAATCATCGGCGATCCGCGGTCCTGATGCAGCGTGAGCTGACCCGGCGCTATGTCGTAACGGGCCGTAGCTTCGTCCATCAGTTGCTTGGATAACGCACTGTTCTCCTTGAGTGAGACCATCCACGCCACAACCAACCGGCTGAACAGGTCAAGCACAACGTAGAGTGATAGATAAATACCCCGGCGGACCAAGGGGAGCTTCGTTATATCCCACGTCCAAACATCGTTAGGGGCGCTGGCCAACAGCCTGGGAACCGCATGGTGCTGGGCTGGCCGTTGCCGGCGCCGATCACCGTTTTCACCCTGGCCACGAAGAATACGGTGCAGGGTGCTGACCGAGCACAGGTACTGCTCCTGCTCCAGCAGGCGTTGATATACTTCTGCCGGCGGCTGATCACAAAAGGGTTCACTGTGCAGTGTCTCGACTACAACAGCTCGCTCCTGATCACTGAGGGCGCGTGGCTGCACCGACTGCTTACGACAGCGCCGCGGGGGTTCATCGTTGGCGGCCCGCTTCCGGTGTGCGTATACCGTGCTTCGATTGAGGTCCAAAACACGGCACGCCCGCGCCAAGGATAACCGGGCCGGGAGTTCGGCTTGCACAGCATTCATGCGTCTTTTCCATTGTTCAGTTGATCGAGCATCGACAAGGCTTTTTTTTTGCAAATCCAGGCAATCATTGGCGATCTCCACCTTTCGGTTCAAGCGATTGTTCTCTTTCACAAGCTGCTTTATGCGACGCTGATTGGGCGTTTTCGAGGGTGCAGGGCCGGGAGCACTCTTGGTCAGGCCGGCAATACCGCCTTGTGCATACTCACGGCGCCAGGCGGAGAGTTGATTACTGTATAGTTTCTCGCGGCGTAACACGGCGCCGAGTTCACCATGCTTACAGGCATCAGCTTCGGCTAGAATGCGCAGTTTATACTCCGACTTGAACTGGCGGCGCGTGCGTTTCTCCAGCGCGGGCTCTGGTGTGACTTGTGTATTGAATGGATCTGAGTGTGGTTTTGGCATTGCATGGTTCCTGCATTCATAGCCCTGAAATATATGTTATCCCAAACAGGGAGTGTATGGGCGCAGGTTGACACACAGGGGCCCCGCCGTTAGTCTTCGACTTCCATGTTCCAGGGCAGTAACGCTTCCAGCTTCTCCACCGTATCTGCCGCCGCAATATTCGCCAGCACATGCTGGAGGTAGAGTTATAACCAAATCTGGTGATTGAAGAAATTTGAAGTATGCGGCGTGTCTTGTTGAAATTGGTTTACGAGACTGATTTATAAACAACAAAGAGCACACCACACATGGCAAACAATAATGTGAGTGATCTGGCATTGCCAGAGGAGAAAGACCTATTGGCCCCCGTGCTGCGAGAAGGTGCCAGGCAACAGCTTGATCAAGCTGCAATAGGCTTGGCTCTCTCAATTCGTACACGTCGTTTTGGCGTATTGAGCGCTTTCCATATTTCATTGCGCTGCTGTAGATTCAACCAAAAATCTGCTGTATTCCCAAAAACTGTCGAAAGCATTAACGCTGTGTCGGCTGTGATGGCTCGACGATTGGTACACAACTCATTGACGGTTTTTCGGCTTACACCCATCGCTTCAGCAAGCTGTCCTTGAGTCAATTTCAAAGGTACTAAAAATTCTTCGGTAATCATCTCGCCAACATTAGTGGGTTGTCTTTTAGTGATGTTCATGATCTACCTCACCGATAGTCGTGATTGTCCAGATATATACCACGTGCTTCCCCATGGCTCCCTTGCCATTCAAACACCAGTCGCCATTTTAAGGTGACGCGGATGGAGTGCTTTCCGGCCAAACGACCGGATAACTTTTCAAAGTGATTGCTGGTTGGTGCTGGCAAGTCCGATTGGAAGTGTTGGAGTTCGTGATGTAGCCTGCAGTTTATTCGGGCTTGTTGATCGGGTCTGGACGCTGGGAGTCAAGTGGTCGCAGGTTCAAATTCTGCTGCAGTTTCGGCCAATTCTCAAGCGGCCTTTGCTTTCTTTCTTGATTTCTTGATCTTGACGGTACGCACCTCCGTACCAAGCCCAAGCAGGTGCTTCATGTGGATCATCTTGTCCACGCTAATGCCTTCCAGCTTGTTGTTCATTAGGCGATTGAACGCAGGCCGCGCGATGCCCACCAACTGTGCAGCCTTTGCTTGAGACAGGCCTCTCGCCTCTATCTCCTTCTCAATGTCGAGTTTGAGCTGCGCTTTCACTGTGAGCACCTCTGCCTCGGCAGGGTCGAAACCAAGGTCTTCGAATATGTTTCCAGAACTTTTCTTGAGTTCCATTACTTCCTCCTAAGCGCTTTCTTCAGTTCGGCAAGTCTTGCCTTTGCTAGATCTATCTCCGCCTTCGGGGTCTTCTGAGCTTTCTTTCTAAACGCGTTGATGATGTACACCGCGTCGCCTGGATTAACCGTGTAGAAAGCCCGATATTCACTTCGATACTTGACCTTTAGTTCGGTCACTCCAGGACCGATAGCTTTGGTCATTGGCCGATAATGAATCGGTCTTAGTCCTTGTTGCAGGCGCATAATTTCATACCCGAATAGCCGACGCACTTCCGCCGGAAACGACCGCAGCACTTCCTGTGTATCCGCGACAAAATAGGCATCCTTGTCCATAGGGAGCCACTGTATCTTATTAGATACAGTTATGCAATATAGTGTTTGACGGTTGTGATCGTATGTTGCAAATTCTCGCCCAATGTCAGTCCCCCGGAAGGTCTGGTTTTTGTTGAGGGCATTAACAGTGCTATCAAGCAGTGGAATTGAGGCCGCCCTGGCAACTGCGTCGGTGTTGGTCAAGACGCGGTCACACAAAATGGTGCCTTCTTCTTTAAAGCGCACCGCCTTGGCACGCAGCATCAGGTGCGGAAAATCTACATTCCACTCATGGGGTGGCACGTCGGGGCCTCTGGTCATGTAACAGAGGTCGCACTGGTCTACTACCTTGTTGTAATCGGACTTGGATACATGTCGGTGTACTCATGGGTCTCGCCGGCGATGGCAGCTGTAAGGTTGTCGGAAGTGCCGCCAATCGGCAGGCTGGTGGCGGGGTCGCCAGTCTCTTCCAAATACTCCAGCTGGCCATGAGCGTGGCCGGTTTCACCCGCAGCGGTGGAACGCAACACAGCAGATACGTCGTTGTAACCCTCGACATCGACCTTGGCGGCGAAATAGGGGTAGCGGCGATTAGCTTGGGATTCTCCGGTGAAAGCAGCTTTGAGATTTCTTCGGTTTGACTACCTTTCAAAGACATCAGCGTCTACTGTTATGTGTAGTGAACAGGCCCTTTTTTACTGGCGCTTATTATTAGACCAGTCTTGAATCGCGAATCTGTATAATCAGAGATTTGTGAAGATACACCAGGATTTTTCGATGGCAAGACAACCTACACTCAAACAGCTCAAATACCTCAGCGCGGTGGCCGAATTCAGCCACTTTGGCAACGCGGCCAAGGCCTGCCACGTCTCACAATCGACGCTCAGTGCGGGCATTCTTGAGCTGGAGGATACCCTGGGAGTAAGCCTGGTTGAACGCAATAGTCGCTAGGTAATCCTGTCTGGCCTGGGGCAGGAAATCGTTGCGCGGGGCCGCAGTGTGCTCACTGATATCGAAGACCTGGTGGCGGTTTGTGAAGCCTCCAGTGAGCCGTTTACCGGCAAGATGCGGTTGGGGGTGATACCAACCATCGCGCCTTTCATCCTGCCCGGCTTACTTAAACGTATGCGGCGTGTACACCCTGAGTTTCAATTGTATATCCGTGAGGACCTCAGTGGGCACCTGGTGGACGCGCTACATCATGGCGAGCTGGACCTGTTGCTGTTGGCCTTGCCCTTTCCGGCGGAAAATGTGGAAACCATGCACCTGTTCAACGATGAGTTCCTGTTTGCCTGCCCTAAAGGTCATGCGCTGGCAGCGGTGAAGCAGTTGTGCATCGCCGACCTGCAACAACAGGATTTACTGTTACTGGAAGATGGCCACTGCCTGCGTGATCACGCGCTGGAAGCCTGCGAGCTCAAGGATTCCGACATCAATGTTCCTTTCCAGGCCACCAGTCTCAACACGATTGTACAGATGGTGGCCAATGGCATTGGCGTTACGCTACTGCCGCAAATGGCGCTGGATGCGAAGATTCTCACCGGCACCGATGTGTGCACCCTTCGCTTTCAGGAGAGTGACGTCTGCCGCGATATCGGGCTGATGTGGCGCAAGAAAACGCCGCGCCGTGCGGAGTTCACCCTGCTGGGAGAATTCATCACGGGTGGTGAGCGGTCGTGATCCGCATAATCGCGGTTTTATGCAGGCTCGCACAAGGAAAACCAAAAATATGTATAAAAAAACAGTCAGTTATAGCTGTCGCGGTGATTTTATTCTCCGCTTTCGGTCATGCCGATGAATTGATCATGAACAACGGTTCACGCATTATCGGCAGGTTGGTTAGCGCCGATGGCGGTGAAGTGGTTTTCAATACACCATTTGCCGGTGATCTCACTGTTGCCGAGGGCGATATCAAGCATATTCTCACCGATACCAATGTGACCTTGCTGATGAAAGACGGCAACTCCTATAAAGACAAGCGCATTGTGATGGCGGAAGAGGGCCTGGCGGCCATATCTGACGACGAGCCACCTATCCGTTTCGAAGTGCTGGATATTGATATGGTGAATCCGCAGCCCTGGCAACTGGGTGAGGGGTACAAATGGTTTGGCGATGCTAACACCGTCGTGTTGCTGGAAAGAGGTAACACCGATTCCGATCAACTGGATCTGGATTTCAAATCCATTTGGCGCAGCCTCGTGGACAGATATACGGTGCGCGGTGCGATGGAGTTCGATGAGGCCAACGGAGAGAAAAACAAGAACAACCGGGCGTTACGCAATAAATATGATCGTTTCAGTGAACAGGACTCTGACAACTACTGGGGTGCCCAGGCAGTATTCCAGTACGACGAGTTCGCCGATCTCGATTTACGTACCACGGTCGGTCCTTATCTAGGTCGCCAGTTTTATGAGAGTGGTCTGCTAACCCTGTCTGGCGAGGTCGGTGCGGTATATGTCGACGAACGGTTCGATGTAGCCCAGGACAATGACTTTTTCGGTGCGAACTGGGAACTGAATTTGACCAGCGACATCATCCCGCGCACGAAGCTATACGTAGAGCAGTTCGGTGTACTGAATTTTGACGAAGTAGACGGCGTGATAATCGATACCATAGTTGGTATCAAATTACCCATCGTCTACGGGTTCCAGGCAGCGGTAGAGGCGAAGTTTGAATACGATGGTGGCGCCGTTGAGGGCGTTGACGACCTCGACGAAACCTACAACTTCAAGATCGGCTACTCCTGGTAGTCTCCGCCAGCTCGTCCAGCAAGGGCAGGGTTTTATCCAGCGCCAGGCAGGCGTCGGTAATACTCTGTCCGTAGGTGGCCGCTACCCCATCAACAACTTTCTGGTTCCCCGCCACCAGGTGACTCTCCAGCATCAGGCCGCGAATAGCCGTTTCTCCATCGCGAATCTGCCGGGTGATCGAATGCATGACATCGGCCTGCTTTTCGTGATCCCTGTTGCTATTGCCATGGCTGCAGTCGACCACAACCGTGCGGGTCAGTCCCTGTGATGCCAATGCACTGGTAGCGGCCTTGATGTCAGCAGCTGCGTAATTGGCGCCAGACTCAGAGCCGCCGCGCAGGATCAAATAGCAGTGCTCGTTACCGGTTGAGTGCAATATGGCCGGTACACCTTGTTTGGTAAGAGATGGAAACCAGTGGGGGTGGCTGGCCGAGCGAATGGCATCGATGGCCACGCCGATGGCGCCGCTCGTTCCATTCTTCATGCCCACTGGCATAGAAAGCCCCGAAGCCAGCTCGCGGTGAATCTGGCTTTCAACGGTACGTGCGCCGATAGCCCCAAAACTCACCAGGTCCGCATAGAACTGGCCCAGCGTAGTATCCAGAAATTCGCTGGCAGCGGGCAGGCCAATATCGGCTACATCCAGCAATACCTGTCGGGCCAGGTGCAGGCCCTTGTTGATGTGAAAACTCTCGTTCAGGTCCGGGTCGCTAATCAGGCCCTTCCAGCCGACGATGGTGCGCGGCTTCTCAAAATAGACGCGTAACACCGGGTAGATCGCATCGGTGAGGTGGTCAGTGCCCACTTTAAATTGCCTGGCGAAGTCCAGCAGCGCTACCGGGTCATGTACCGAACAGGGCCCGACAATAACAACCACGCGCGGATCCTTGCCACAGAGAATGTTTGCTATGGTTTGGCGCGCCTGTTGCACGATCTGGGCGGAACCCTCGGGCAAGGGTAATTCTTCTGCCAGTATGGCGGGCGTAATCAGCGGTTGCGACTTGTTGATGCGCAGGTCGTCGGTTCTGGGTTCCATCAATGCTTCTACTGGTTAAATGGGGGCGCTATTTTGAAGCAGCGGGAGCAGGGATGCAATGCGCAAAAAATGGTGTAGGGCCGAATTGGTTCGGCCGAAACGTAGCCCCCTTCAGGATCCAAATGCCTCCTCAATAATCTGCTCCAGATCCTTTATCTCCAGATCTGTCAGCGCATTGAAATACCGCTCGCGTTTTCGTGCGGAGAGTTGATTGTTATTCCGGCGAATGAAAACTATCAGCTGTTGGGCTAATTGGTCAGGCATTTCAACTCGCTCCATGATGTCCGTCATCGCCCCGTCGTGGGCTTGGATGTAGGCGATCTCTGCCGGTAAATCCTGTTCCACGGTGCGTTGTATGCATGCGTATAAAAATTCTACCGCTTCCGTGCAGTCGAAATAACGATACAAGTCTGCGGTGTCATTGGTAACTTCAACATTATGTTCTCGGGTGGTATGCCAGCCGATGAAATCCATGAGCGGCGAGGAATGCTTTTGCAAGGTGGCTCGATAAATATCGATCTCATCCAGCATCACCGACGAAACCGGAAACACCATCCCCCTGGGGGTGTAGTTGCGCTCGGCGAGGACGTGGTGAATCAGGCAACGGTGTACCCGACCGTTGCCATCCTGAAAAGGGTGTATATAGACAAAGCCGAAGGCTGTCGCCGCGGCCTGTAATACAGGGTCCACTTCGTCTTCTCGCATGCGCTCGTTGGCGGCCAGCAGGGCATCACAGAGTGGCTCCAAGTCGTTCGGACGAGCACCAATAAATTCTGGCAGTGGATCACCAGCTATATTGCGTTCTCCCAGAAATACGCCATCTGGCCGCAAGCCGGGCAATATAAATCGGATGTCTGCGATAAGTTCGCGGTGAAGGCGGACGATTTCGTCCAGGGTAAGCGGGTGTCTGCCTGCGTAGAGCACGGCCTTGCCCCAGCGCTCTAAAGCGCTGCGGGGCGCGCGTTCACCTTCAATTTCAAAACTGGCCTGACTATCTGCCAGTAGCAGAAAGCTTGCTGCCCGCAGGATATGTTGCCGGCTCGTCCTTCCCACAGTTGCCGCGGCCTGTTCTTCCAGCCCACGGGCCATGGCTTCCTTGAGCGCGGTGGTCCTACGGATAACCGGGCAATAGTCGCCGTGTCCCAGTAAGTTATCTCTGACCCGGTGTCTTCGCGACAGGCGTGGTTTGCCAGTGAAGTACGCCTTCTTATCCAGTGCATCTACCGCAGTGGCGTTAGGGGCATCTTCCAGATTCAGCCTGCGCCCCGTGAGCGTTTCATAGAAGAACCAGGCGCGACGAGTTTGGGCGCCCGTGGGTGCGGATTTGACGTAATCTTCCAGGCAAGTGGCAGGCACGCTTTCCAGGGCGCGCCGCAATATCAGCAGATCAATGTTTTCGTGACGCAGGGCAAAGCCCAGGTGGTCGACGAATTGATCGCCGGGCGCATAGCGCTTGTCAAAAACGCGCCAGCCGTTAACCTCCCGCCGGCTGCCGCGAACGTGCTTGCGAGAAACACAGCTCGGTTGTCTGACCGGTGCTTCGAGATTCAAGCCAGCTACCAGCGCAGCCCAGCCGATCAGCTGTGTGTCCGGAGGTAATTTATTCCCCTGCAAGCGGTAAATTGCATTTAGCTCAAGCTTCATTGGTCGAAATTCGATTAACGATGTCGTAAATCTGCCTATTTAACTCATATGGGTCGAAATACTATCAGGGGAGCTTTGCGTCGAAAAGAGCCTATTTGTGTCGAAAAATACCATGAAAAATATAAAATGATAGAAAACTGCTACGGTACGAGCTGATGTTGACACCCCGAGAGAAAAAACGGCTCTGTTACAACTAATCAGCCAACTCCCGTTTCAGCTCATCTTTGTTAACCAGGTTTTTGTCACTCTGCACCAACGGCAGAGATTTTTTATACACCACTTTGCTGGGTATCATGTACGACGCCAGGTGATTTTTTAGCTCAAAGAGTATCTCTTTTTCGGTGATCTCATGCGCCGCTGAGTACACCAGAACGATCTCTTCCTCGATAAGCTCGTTATCCATACCAAATACAGCACATTGGTCAATCTGTGGGATATTTTCCCGTACCACTGACTCTACCTCGTAGGGCGATACCCTGAAGCCTCGGGTTTTGATCATGTCATCATGGCGCGAGATGAAGTAAAAGTAACCCTCCTCGTCTTTGTAAACATAGTCACCGGAGGCAACAACGATTTCATCGCTTAGCTGCCCTTCCAAATTGATGACATCCTTGAGAATCTCGATTGACTTGAAGCGTTGCTCGTTTTGCTCCGGCGCGTTCCAGAAACCCCGGTAGATATAACCGCCCCGGTGGATTAACTCGCCCACTTCGCGCGGTGCACATTCCTTGCCTTGCTCATTGATGACATACAGCTCGACATCGGGGATGGGCCTGCCGATGGAGTCCGGCCGGGTGTTGACTTGTGATGGGTGCAGATAGGTTGAGCGAAACGCCTCCGTGAGCCCATGCATGGAGTAAAAGTCGGCCTGCTGGAACGTCTGTTTGCAATCGCCAATCATCTTCGCAGTGACGTTGCCACCCGACGAGGTGATGGTTTTGACGCTGTTAAAAAGCTCTGCGCTTGGTGTTCGGTGCATATCGTCGTCAAACATCTGCGATATATTGACAGGCATCAGCGGTAACACGGTGACCTGGTCGTCGATCAGGTGATTGAAAAAATCTTCCGGTAGAATAAAGCGGTGTAAGGCCAGGGTGGCCTTTTTATACAGGGTGCAGAATATCTGGTTGAGGCCGTAGTCGAGATTGAAAATCAACAAGCCAGAAATAATGTCGCCCTGTTCCAACTTCAGGTACTGAGAGACAACGCGCGCAGAATCGATCAGGTTTCGATGCGATATCACAATGCCCTTGGGTGTCCCTGACAAGCCAAAGGAATAGGTGATGACCGCATTGCTGTGGCCGGAGATATCACAGGCATAGGGCTTGTTGTAGTACTTATAAATCTCATCAAAAGACGCGACATCCGTGCCGGCGGCCTCATAGGAAATTATGTGGCCGTCAAAATCAATTTCTTCAATGCTTTCAAGTTTCAGTTTGTCGGTAATCACACATTTGATGTCACAGTCGTTAATGATGTACTCGACTTGCTCTGGCTTTAATAGCTTTGTCAGTGGCACCAATACATAGTCGGTAGACAAAATGCCGAGCACCGCAATGACCTGTTCGAGGCCCTTGTTGGAATAAACACCAACCCGTGAGTTTTTCGGTAGGCCCAGCTCTGTTAAATAGCAGGCCACTTGATTGGCTTTGCTAAACAGCTCACCGTAAGTCATGCTTTTTTCGTCTAAAACCAGGGCGGTTTTATCGCTGTGACTCTGCACGGCATCTTCGAGGAGTGTTCGTATACAGTTTATTGACATGACTGATCCCCCATTGCTCCCAGTGTCCAGATATCATAGTTGCTATCCAGGATGGTCACGGGCTTATGGTCTGAGCTAAGAATTTTCTTGTAGAAAAAGGCAATGATTATTTCGATCTCTTCAACCGTTAGCACTTTGGTAATGCCACCTGTTAACACGATTGAATTAATGGCGAGTAGCTTCAGGTTGATATAGGCCTTTCTATAGTGCGAAATTTTGCATAACACCAGAAAGACTGCAAGTTGCATCAATATTTTTGTCGACTTTTCACTCTGCTCCTCGAAGATATTTTCCGTGACCTTCAAGTGCAGGAGTAACTCATAGACAAATTCATTACTCTGCGCGGCAAATATCAACGATTGTTTCGACTTGTAGACGCCCAGTCGTTTAAAGACGAGTCGGTCGTATTCATTTTCAGTCACGATATTGTTGTCAACCAAATCCTTTGAGTAGTGAATATCGGTTGTGGCGCCACCAATGTCGAGCAGAATAAAGGGATTGGCGACAGAAACCTTCGCGCCAATCATCGGCAGCGCTCTATTGACAATATAGGGCGTTGAAAATATTTGATTGGCGGTTATGTCATAGAGATGCTTGATGTCTTGCTTGCCTTCGATGTCTTGCTGGTAAAGATTGGTCAAATATTCTTTTAGATGCTCTTCTACAATGTGCAGCCTGTCATCGACAATATTGGGCAACACCACGACATTCTCGAGATTCTCTTGTACCTGTGGCGCGTCCTGCGCACTCCCGACAAAAACAATGTTTGAGTAATTGAGTTGCGCCAGATAGTCATACAGGCCCTCAGAAAACAGCCTGGCGTGTGTATCAACTCCTCCCACGATGATCACCACATCAATAAGATCACTGGGCAGCGAATACTCCTCGATATTCTGATAGAGAATGGTGTCGATGATATTTATGCCAGAGTTGAAGGCGATATTCGTTGCATACTTTAATGAGAATGAGTTGGTGACACCGATAATCAGCGCACTCAGACCACCATTGGCCGAGGAGCAGATATGCACGTCATTTTTATCAAAGCGACTGATTACCTCACCGCACTTGTTCATCAAGTCGTCCAGGATGTCTTTATTAAAATCCCTGAAGTGCTGTTCAATGCTTTCAGCGGTGCTGACCTTGAAGTAGGTGCTGCCCACGTCTATCAGTAGTTTTTCGTGTGTTTCGTTCACCACTGCATTATTCCTATATCGTGAATGATGTCATTAACAATACCGGTGGTGTCTTTGCCTAAATCGCACTGCGCTCTTTCATACTCATAACAGCGGTCGGGAATAGGTACATTCCCTCTTTCAATGATGCGGATATTTTTGTTGGCATCCCTGATGGTGATCATTTGATTCTGATTGATGAGGTGCGGTGAGAAAGGCACGTCGATAACGCCATTCTTGATGGAGTTAAACACTTTCCGCCACAGGGTATCCGCCGGGTCATTAAACACCGCCTCCATAATGGCTTTCACCTCAAGTGTCAGGATCTCTTCTTCCTGCTCGTCAACAACACTGGGCAGGCCATTGAGAATTCGCAGGCAGTACTGGGTGTCGGCAACGGTTTTGGCGTTGGTCTCCCTGGTGGGAATACCGGTAGCCTCCTCCCTGGTTTTGGTGATGATTTTGTCCGCCCCGACCATCGATGCGATGACTGTAGAGAGGTTTATAAGCTGTTCGGCAAAATCCTGGTTAGTGGGGAAGGCCCCCATCCACTGGTGATAGACCAGATTTATGGCAGCGTCCGCGCAATCAATCTCTGCCGCATAGTGTTTGGCCAGTTTTCCAATCACCGCACCGGTCACAATATCCTGATTCACTGAGCCTTGCTGAGCAAAGGACACGGAGAATGATTTAACCCCTTCCTCCAGGGAAAGCAGCATCTCCAGTAACTGAATCACAATGGTGATGGACGGCGGCACCAATGTTGCCGTCAGTGGTCCAAATGACTCCCGGTTTATCGGCTCATTGAGCTCTGAATAGTTGGCACAGACCCGCTCGACATATTTCCAGTATAAAAAGGCTTTGTCTAACGGGAAATTCTTTGAATAGGGCAACAGGTAGGTAATAGGTCCGCCTTCTATCTCAAAGATGCCCGCAGCAATAGCCGTTTCGACAAGCAGCCGGGCATCGGGGGTGCCGTGCCTTAAACTCACCGGCTTATTAAAATGAGTGATCATCTTGCGGGTTGTTCGATAACCATGCGTCACCAACGGGTAACCGTTGAGCATGTCCATGTCATTTTCTTCGCTCAAGCGAAGCATTTTCTTGGCCGTGGCGTAATCGTTGAGCCGCGTATTTGAATCAATTGTTAGCGGTAATACATCGACATTGGCTTCGACAAGAAACTCGTACAGGGCATACTGCTGTTTATAGGTTGGAAATCCACCGCGGGGCTGAACCAGCATCTTGCTTTTTTTACGGAAGTGATGAGAGATGAACAGGTTTTTACTGGCATTACTTACGAACTCAGCCACCTCGGCAAAGTCAAAGGTATCAACATACTCATTGCTGAGAATTATTTCTCTTTCCTCTTGCAACAAACTCATTATTTACTTCGCTCTTCTATAAACGCTGCCAGCAGATCAAGTCCGGTATTCAAGTCCATCTGGTGGCAAACCAGGTCAAAGCCATATTTTTTGTATCTCGCCACAATGTCCTCAGTATTGCCGCTGCCAACCACCAGGTTGCCGCCTATCATCATGATCAGATCGTCCAGGCCTTTGTATTTGGCTTTAAGCAGCTTGACCTCCCGGCCCCACCCTTCTGCTTCACCATTCAGCGACGAAATCATCAGGACCTCGGCGCCGGTCTCCACGGCTGCATCGAAGAATTCCTCCAGGTGCGTATTCACACCCAAATTAAACACCTCATACCCCCGGGCCTGCAGGGACAGATCAATGAGTCTATTGGCGACCACGTGGATATCATTGCCCACGACGCCTGTTACTACTTTCATATGTTTTCACGTCTAACTAGTGCGCATCCATAAACTCTCAATCCATTGAAATATAAGGAAATTTATTCGCAAGGCATTAAAAAATCCTCTTGAATTTGTTAAGCTAAAGGTGCGAACAAAAACAAAACAACCAAGAGGATTCAGCATGCGAGAAACCCGCGTAGCTCAGGCAAGTATATTTGAAAACTACTCAGAACACGAATTTGGAACCCGACTCAGATCACTGTCAAACCTCCTGGATAAGCACCCGGAAATACTGGCCTTGATCGCCAATGATTTGGTGAGCCAATCGGCAACAAAGGTGGGACGAATAGGCTTCAGTGTTGAAAGTATTTTTCGATGCCTGTTATTGAAACAACAATTGCGTATTAGCTACGAGCAACTGGCGTTCCATTTGTCAGATTCGATGACCTACCGAACGTTCGCAAGACTGCCGAATCATTTGACACCCAGTCGGTCAGGATTGCAGTCAACGATACGAAGTATCAAACCGGAGACCTTGGAAAAGGTGCATGAGATCCTATCGGACAACTGGCTGAAAGAAGGTATTTTGTCGAGGGATAAATTACGCATCGATAGTACGGTTGTTGCCAGTAATATTGCGCCGCCCAGTGACAGCCAACTATTGAATGATGGCGTTCGGGTGCTAAGCCGATTGTTGGCGAAAAGTAAAAATGTAACGGGAGTAAAAAATCGATTTACAGATCAGAGGAAGTTATCAAAATCACTGGCATTCCAGATTTTTAACGCAAAAAATACTGGAAAAGAAGCGCTTTATCCAAAATTATGGCTATATCCGGATCTCCCAACCAATGAAATACGATCCTGATGCTGTTTTATAGAGATTAGGACCTTACTCACAGTGTACGTAAATCGCTGGGAATATGCGCAGGAATATCGAGGTCGCCAACGGTCAGGTAAATCATGTCGGCGAAGTTGTGCAGGTTACGATATCCAGACGCTCGGTTCTTGACGATTTTGACAATGCGGTTCAGGCCTTCACCGACGGCATTGGTCAGGTTTCTATCGGTGAACGCGACGATGTTATCAAAGTGATTTCGCACCGTGGTGACAAATTGGCGCAACGAGGGGATACGGCTACGCAGGGCGGTGGTCATCCAGCGTTTCAGGAACTTCTCAGCTGAGCCACGATAACGGTAATTCCAGATGTGTTCGAACTCGTCCTTGAGCACCCAGGCTCGGTGGATACGCCGATTGGAGTTGCGCAAGCTATTGAGGAATCGAGACTGTCTCTTGGTGCGATGGCTCGAGTGCATGCTGAGCAGCCATCGCAGGCCCTTGATCGCCTTGCGCCCCCCGGTATCGAGGGCACGCCACTCGTCCTTGCGCACCTCATCCACAGCCTGGTTCAGCGCCTTGACGACATGGAAGCGGTCGATGATGAGCGTGGCGTTGGGGCAGTGATGTTCAATGGCCCCGGTATAGGCGCGACTCATGTCACAACTGGCCCACAGGATGCGTGCTTTCTGCCCCTTGCTCAGGTGTTCGTTGAAGAAGCGGTCAATGGTCTCGCGGCCTTTTCCCAGGCCCACCCACAAGATACGAGAGCGGTCCAGATCATAGACGAGTGTGGCGAATTTGCGGCCCTTCAAGAAGGAAATCTCGTCGACGCCGAGAGTGACCAGGCCACGGATTTTATGGCCGTGGCGCACCCGCGTGATGATCCGGTGCAGCAGGTCGGACAGGGTGGAGGAAGGCATCACCAGAATCTCGGCGGCGGCCTTCTGGGTCATGATCTGGCACAGGGAGCAGATCCGCCACTCCAGTCGGTAGGTGATACGTGAATAGGCTGGCGCCCAGGGGATCGTCTCCTGCACCCGCCCGTGCGTTGGGCAGCAGATCTCCTTTGGGGCATACCAGAGCAAGACCTTCATCCCCATGAGTGTGAGATCCTCCCACCGGCGCAGCTCGGTCGTATGACGCACAATCCGGCAGCGCCGTTCACATTCGGGGCAGCGGCAGCCATTCTTGTAGGGCTTGACCGCCAGATGCAGTTCCTTGTTGCGGTTTTTGAACCAGAACTGGGTGATTTTCATACCTTTGAGGCGTAATATCTTATACAGCAACTTCAGGTTGCTCACGGGCTTCTCCTTTTTGTTGACGGTAATCTACAGAGGGGATGAAGCCCGTGTTTACGTGTGAATTCAAGTCATTGCATCAACATGAAATGATGGGGAAGTTCGGGTCCTCGGGGATAACTGTGGGTAAAAGAACCCCGACATCTGTCAGCCGGACTCCGTGTGGACAGGCCGTGGATTTCACCCCGCCATCCCTGGCGAGGTGATCATGTGGATAACCCGTGGAATGTTCGTGCCTCACATACCACCGGTTACCCACACTAACCCACCGCCTGCCCACACTACGCCGGGGAAAGTCCAGGGGTATTCGGATAGTTTTTCAATAACAGAATTTTTTCAAAAAACTCGTTGGGAAACCCGGATAGACCCAAAATTATTGAAATGTGTCCGAGTTGTACTTAGACAAGTCGATAGAAGCCTGGAGAAAATCAAGGCGGGCGCCCCTGACTCTGACCAAAAGAAAAAATGGCTCGATCAAGTGGAGCGGTATCGGGATTTAACACTCAAAGTCATCCATCAAACAGAGCGCCGTGTCATTCGAAAAGAGAGCGTTCACTCATCAGAAAAAATTGTCAGTTTATTCGAGTCGCACACTGACATTATCGTTAAAGGATTTCGAGACGTTCAGTATGGCCATAAGATTAATATAAGCAGTGAGGAAAGTGGATTCATCACCTACCTCTCCATTGAAAAAGGGAATCCATCGGATACGGACCTGTTCATTCCAGTACTCGATTTCCACCAGTCAAAACTGGGTCGTCTTCCCGGTTCGGTAGTCGCTGATGGCGGCTATGCCAGCCAAGCAAATGTGACAGAAGGCAGAGGCCTCGGAGTGAAGCGAGTCGTCTTCCATAAGCCGGTTGGCCTATCGCTTCGGGCAATGGGCGTGCAATCAAAAACCTTTGATCGATTACGTCATTTCAGGGCAGGCGTAGAAGGAAATATTTCGGAATTAAAAAGGGCTTTTGGTGCAACGAAGGCCACTTGGAAGGGGTTGGATGGGTTCAAGGCTTATGTTTGGTCCTCGGTTCTCAGCTATAATCTGATGCGTTTGGCACGGCTCGACTCCAGCTAGCACAATGGTTGGCCCTGAGAGCCAAATATCTGTACGCTTTTGGGTTGTGCAGCGGTAATCTGTGGCATAAATCCAGGGTAAGGGGCCCTAATGTGACTGTACCGGTCGATTTATGGCCGCTCATAAGCCCGGAGAGTTGTGGCCTGGGACACTCACGGTTAGAACAGGGCGTTTTTCAAAAAAACAGTCGTTTATGGATGGGCACTAACTATGCACACACCCGGATTTTCCGGTTGTGCGGAAACGGCAAGGATATCAAATCTTTATGTAGGAACGGGGTTCCGATGCTAGAATTCTGCCCAAACCGGTGGATGGTATGGCTGCTATGACTTTTTTTACCGCAGATATCTGTGACGAGCACAGTGAAAGCGTCAGTATACTGGGATCCGGGTACCAAAATTATGGAGGTGCAGCCAAATGCCAGGGCCAGGTGATCACCATAAAATTGGACAAAAACAATTCTGACCTCATAGCGCTACTCAGAGACGTCGATGGCGCGGGGAAAGTCGTCGTTGTCGACGTTGATGCAGCCTTTTTTGCCGTGGTTGGCGAAAACCTGATGAAGTTTGCACACCAGAACCACTATGCCGGCATCATCGTCAATGGCTATATCAGGGACACCGCCCAGATCAAAGACATTCCCGTTGCTTTATATGCCCTGGGCACTTGTCCGCGCAAGTATATTCCCGTCACCAGCGGCGAAAAAGACCTGTCCTTGTCTTTTGGCAATGTCGAATTCAACAGCGGTGACTACCTCTATGCCGACAGCGATGGGGTGATTGTGACGGCTCAACCCTTGGTCGAGATATAGGGGACTGACACCTCAACGGGTACCCCGTTAACAGCGGCGTTGCCCGACAGGGCATCCAATGCCAGTTCATCGGTGATGTCATTACAGCTGACGCCGGCATTGGCGCTGGCAATATCCATCTGTATGCCAGCGCGGTTGTGTCCATAGCCGTGGGGAATACTCACCACGCCGGGCATGATGTCCTCGCTGGCCTGGGCAACAATACTCACTTCTCCGGCGCGGGAGCGCACGGTGACCAGGCCGGCGTCCGCTATACCCCGTGACGCCATATCGTCAGGGTGCATCATCACCGTACAGCGATCCTTGCCCTTCACCAGCCGGTGGTAGTTATGCATCCAGGAATTACAGTCGCGCACGTGGCGTCTACCGATCAGCCGTAAGCTGTCATTGGCCACTGACATGGAATCCCACAACCTGGCGATATCGGCCAGCGGTTGCTCGGTATCACACTGAATCTTTTTCTCCGGTGTAAACAGCCGCTCGGGTAGCTGCGGCTGCAGTGGCCCCAGGTCAATACCGGAAGGGCTTTCAGCCAGTGTCTTCAGGCTGAGCTGGTGATCTTTGTATGCCGTATTCGCCTGCAGGCCCATATTGATCAATTCATGGGGTGGGGGTGTTGCGCGTGATTTCTTGCCCAGCTTTGCCGCGAAGCGCTGGCCCAGGGCATTAAATATCTCCCAATCGTGCAGGGCGCCTTCGGGTTTTTCAAATACCGGCTCATTCATGCGCGTGGTGTTGCGTATGGAATTGACATGAAAGCCGATGTCGTAATGGTCGTGCTCCAGCGCTGAGGTGGGCGGCAAAATGATAGTGGCGTGGCGGGTGGTCTCGTTGATATAGGGGTCCAGCGACACCATAAAATCCAGGCTTTCCAGCGCGCTGTCGAGCCGGCGACCATTGGGCGTGGAGAGCACCGGGTTGCCGGCACCGGTAAACAGGGCTTTGATCTGGTCTGCACCGGGCGTGGTGATTTCTTCGGCCAACGCGGCGGCGGGCAGTTCTCTGTCAAACTCCGGTAAGCCGCGCACGCGGCTGTGGTGACGGGCAAAGCCACCGCGGCCGGTGTTGCCTACGTTATCAAAGGCCGGGCGCGTAAACAGGGAGCCACCGGGTTTGTCGAGATTGCCGGTGGCGATATTGATGATTTGAATGGCCCATTGGCACAGGGTGTCAAACTCCTGGGTGGATACGCCCATGCGACGGTAACAGATGCCCGCCTGGGCAGCGGCCATGTCCCTGGCCATGGTTTTAATAGCCTCTGCGTCGATACCGCAGTGGCCCGCTACCGCCTCCGGCGTGAACTGGCTGCCGGCGGCTTGTACCGCATCCAGGCCACTTACAAACTCGGTGAGCTTGCCCGGGTCGACTAAATTCTCGGCGAACAGGGTGTAGAGTATGGCCAGCAGCAAGGTGGCGTCGGTGCCGGGAGTTATAAAGTGGTGCTCACTGGCCAGTTCGGCGGTTTCGGTTTTGCGTGGGTCGATGACGACCAGCTTGCCGCCGCGCTTTTTGAAATCCTTAATGCGTTTTTTGACATCCGGTACCGTCCAGATGCTGCCATTGGAGGCGATCGGGTTGGCGCCCAACATCAGGAAGTAATCGCTGCGGTCGATGTCGGGGATCGGAAACATTAACTTGTGACCATACAGCCACATGGATACCAGGTGATGGGGCAGTTGATCTACCGAGGTGGCCGAAAAGCGATTGTTGCTGCGGATATGGGTAAACAGTGCCGACTGGTGGGTCATCATGCCGTAGTTGTGCACCGACGGATTACCCATATAAATGCCGATGGCATTGACGCCATGGCGTTCGTAGATATGTGCCAGCTCGCTGGCCGTGGCGTCCAGCGCCTCGTCCCAGCTGATTTCCTGCCAGCCAATACTGCCGTCTTCGTTGGCGATACGCTTAACCGGCTGGCGCAGTCGGTCCGGGTCGGTGTGTACATCCTGCAAGGCCACTGCCTTGGGGCAGATATGGCCGCGGGAGAGCGGGTCGTTCCTGTCGCCCTTGATGGACACGATGTTGCCATCTTCAACTTTTATCTCCAGGCCGCAGATGGCCTCACACAAATGACAGGCCCGGTAGTGTGTTTTCATACGCTGCGCAGCCCCCGTACCAGGTTGACGCACTCCTCTCGCTCGATGAAGCGTGGTACCGGGTAGCCGTTACCCTCCTTGAGCGCGGCATCGACAATCTCGTCAATATCCTCTGCCTTGATGACGTCGGTAGTTTTGGGGATGCCGATCTCGGCATTGAGTGCCCAGATTTTATCGATGAGTTTTTGTGCCAGCGCCGACTCGGATTCCGATTCCTCACCGAGACCGGTATAAACCGCCAGTTCTGCCAGGCGTTTGGAGGCAGAATCCTTGAGCAACTCCAATACATGCGGCAATACCATGGCATTGCCCAGTCCGTGTGGAACGCTATAGTGACCGCCCAATTGGTGCGAGACGGCGTGTACGTAACCCACCAGGCAGGTGGTGAAAGCCAGGCCCGCGTAGTAAGACGCCAGTGCCATGGCTTCGCGCGCTTCCAGGTCGTCACCATTGCTGCAGACGCGGCCGATATTGTCGAAGATCAGTTTGGTGGCGGTGCGCCCGTAGGCCAGACACTCCTCGGTATCCCAGGTATTGGTGTAGGACTCGATGGCGTGGGTGAGTGCATCCATGCCGGTTGCCGCAGTGATAGGGGCGGGCAGTCCACGCATTATTTCTGCATCCAGGGCGGCGGCGGTGGGGATAATTCTAGGGTCGGCCACTACCAGTTTGGCGTGGGTCTCATTGTCGGAAACAATGGCTGCAACGGTTACTTCTGAGCCCGTGCCGGCGGTGGTCGGTACGGCAAACAGGGGCAGGGTGGCCACCTTGCTCTTGTTGAGCCCTACACATTTCAGGGCGCTAAGTCCGCTGGAGGCAGCCATGGCGATAATCTTGGCGGAATCGATAGAGGAGCCTCCGCCAAAGGCCAGTACGGAATCGCACTGGTGCTGCTTCAGGTGGGCGATGCCGTTGTCGACCACCTGCAGGGTCGGATCGGGCATGACACCGTCAAACACATGGGTATTGACGCCGAGTTCCTGCAGCCTGGCAATGGCCGGATTGAGCACACCCAGTTCCAGCAGAGGCTGGTCGGTGACGATAAGTAAATTCTTAAAGCCGAATTGGGCGATGGTATTGCACAACTCCAGGGTCGAATTTCTACCCACGTAGATGGCGGGTCGCGGTTGGGGGGTCATAACTACCCGCTTCTTGAGACTCAGCAAGGCCTGGTAACCCCATACCTTGTAAAATACGGGCATTGTTATTCCTCTGACAGCTTCAAAGTGGAGGGAAAGTCTCGCGCACTCCCGCTAATATGTAAACCGCAGCGCGGGCAGGCCTGTACATGGTGGTGGGCTTGATGGAACAGGCGGAGACAATCGCACCTATCGACCTGGCCATTTCCAACGCCGGCAATAACATGCCCGGCGATTATCTGGAGATGGAAGCCGGCTATTTTGACCAGTGTTACCGGGTGGGTTTGTTTGGGGGCTTTCTGTTTAGTCGCGAGGCGCTGCTCTGGCGAGAGCATCGAGCGTCGGCACGCCGCCGAGGTAGCTGCCAAAATTGGTTTCCAGCCCCCAGAAGGCGAGCAAACAACGACCGGGCACACCGTAGCGTCGGTCAGTTGTTCAAGAAATTCCCGGTGGTGGGCGTAGATGCCTGAAACTCAATTGGCCCGAGCGTGGTGGCTACGCTCAGAGCGGCTGCGAATGGATCAATGTGCTATATAGAGTCTTCTGGACATTAATCATGGTTATTTTGAAATGTTGAAATTAGCACCTGTTGCGGGTGCGCTGGGCGCCGAAGTTGGGGGGATCGATTTAAGTCAACCGATTGACGAGGATCTCTATCGGGAGATCCGCCAGGCTCTGGTGGAATATCAGGTGCTGTTCTTTCGCAACCAGGCCATTGAGCCTGCCCATCAGAAGGCCCTTGCTGACTGCTTCGGGCCCCTGCAGACCCACCCCGCCTACGGCACCGTTGAAGGCTTTTCAGAGATCACTATTCTCGAAAGCACAGCGGATGCGCCCACCAAGATCGAAAAATGGCACACGGACATGACTTTTCGAGCGCACCCACCCATGGGCACGATGCTGCGCTCCAGAATCATCCCGGAGAGGGGTGGCGATACCCTCTACGCCAGCATGACTGCGGCCTTTGACGCGCTCTCGCCGGCCCTGCAGTCGTTTCTTACCAGCTTGACGGCTGTGCATGATTTCGCCCATGGATTCAAGGAAAGCCTGGCCGAGCCAGGCGGTCCAGAACGCCTCAAGCAGATACTGGCCGACAATCCACCGGTCGAACACCCGGTGATTCGCACCCACCCAGAAAGCGGCCGACAGCTGATCTTTGTAAACGAGTTGTTTACCACCCATATCGTCGGCATGACCAGTACAGAAAGTGAATGCTTACTTTCGTTTATATTTAACCATATCACAGCACCGGAGTTTGGTTGTCGCTTTCAGTGGAGCGTAGATGCCATCGCCTTCTGGGACAATCGAAGCACCCAGCACAAACCTGTGAACGACTATTTTCCCGCTCACAGGCGCATGGAGCGGATTACCATAGACGGGGACAGGCTCTACTAGTGTAGTGTCCTAAACAAACTAATCATATATAATAGCCCCGGTTATTTGCCGGGGGCATCCGATGAACACAGCAGTAAAGATTCAGTTAACACCGGAAGAGGAAAACATACTAAAGAAAACGATCCGCAGCCGGAAAGCGCCTATACGCTTGATTGAGCGATCCAAAATCATTTGGATGGCATCAAAAGGGCATAGCAATATTGAGATAGCTGAGCAACTCAAAATAACCGCGCATAAGGTTGGTCGCTGGCGAAACCGCTACGCTGTACACGGTTATGACGGCATCAAAAGAGAACTGCCCCGTGGCAAAAATCAAGGGGGTAGGAAGAGTGCAGATCAAGCCAGGTTGCGTTCCATAATAATCAAGATGACCACGCAGTCCAAACCGAAAGATGCGACACACTGGTCCACGCGAACACTGGCAAAAGAGTTGGGGACGACGCATAGTTTTGTAAATCGTGTGTGGCAGGAGTCCGGACTTAAACCGCATCTGCTGATGGGATTCAAAGTCAGCAATGATCCTCGGTTTGAGGAAAAGCTGGAAGATGTTGTGGGGCTTTATTTATCTCCTCCGGAAAATGCAGTGGTTTTCTGTGTTGATGAGAAATCTTCTATCCAGGCGTTGGATCGCACCCAGCCGGGCCTTCCGCTGAAGAAAGGGCGTGCCGGCACGATGACCCACGACTACAAGCGACATGGTACAAGTACGCTATTTGCAGCGTTACATGTGGCGACTGGAGAAGTTATTGGACAGTGCAGGCAGCGACATCGGCATCAGGAGTTTTTATCTTTTCTAAAAACTGTAGAGAAGCAAACGCCGAAAGAAATGGAGTTGCACCTAATAGTTGATAACTACAGCACCCACAAGCACGAGAAAGTGAGGAGGTGGCTGTCGCGCAACAGGAGGGTAAGTCTTCATTTTATTCCGACAAGTTCTTCGTGGCTCAACCTGGTGGAGCGCTTCTTCGGGTTGTTAACACAAAAGCAGTTGAAACGGGGTGTCTTTAATTCTGTTAAAGAGCTTGAGGCGGCAATCACGGAATTTATTGATCGGCATAACGAATCACCAAAGCCCTTCGTTTGGACAAAAAATGCGGAAGGGATATTGGAAAAGGTGGGCCGAGCCAAGGCGGTCTTGCAAAATGTATAGTATGTTTAGGACACTACACTAGGAGTCTGTCGGGGTTGACCCGAGCGAAGCAGGAGTACATTGCGCCCACTCAAGTACCCATTCCAATTTTTTGTTTGAACTGCCTCCCAAGGTGCAAAATTGGGCACCATTGCTCGGGATAAGGCTTCCCTTATTCATGCTCTCAGCCTCCCAGGGCGTACATGCGCTTCAGATTCCACGCCATGCACACCAAATTCCATTCACCTTGCGCCGCATCCCGCCCGCGAAGGTGAAACCGCCGAAACCCCATCACCTCTTTAACTATTCCAAATACCGTTTCCACCGTGGATTTTCGTTTGGCATAGATTGCCTTACCCTCAGCGGTTCGCAATCGATATGCCATCGCTGTCACGGCATCGGCATCCGGTGGGCATGGGGGAGGTGTCCTGAATCGTTCATCCCAGGGAAGGTTGTGTCGCTCCCGATGATCCGAGATATAGGGTATGATCTCCGCGTCTTCACAGCGACCTACGTTATCAGCGCTGAAGTAACCCGCATCCGCCAATAAGGCCTCCGCCTTGCCCAACTGCGCTTCCGCATCCGCCAATCCGTTCAGGGTCGGCTCAATCTCCTGCTTGTCATTCGGCTGCTGTGTGATGTGATTTTCCACAATCAGGTATGATTCGATATCAACGGCAGCCTGTGCGTTGTAGCCCTGCACAAATCCCTCCGAAGACGGCATGATGCGTGATTCTCCATCGGTAAAATTAACCTGATCCTTATCCCGTGGCCCAGGCTCAGGTGGCTTTGGCTCACGCCCTCTGGCTTGCTTGCCAGTCTCGGTTTCCTTGTCCTTGCGACACTTGAGCTTTGCCTCATACTCAGCCTGCTCGGCCTCAAAGCGTTCTTGCGCACGTCGCTCAATCTCTTCCTTGGCTTGCTTGATGGCCGCCAGCCGATCTTCCCGGCGCGCCAGTTCATCAGGAATGTCGATCGGCGGCTTATCTTCAGTATCGGCCTGTTCCGCCCGCCTGAGCAGTTCCTGTACCTCTCGGCGAAGTTGCTCTTCCAGTTTGTTCGCATAGCCCCAGCTCATCGCCTTGTGCTTGCTGGCGTTGGCCTTGATCTTGGTTCCGTCCAGGCTGACCTTGCCCAGCTTGAACACGCCCATCACCTTGGCGACCACCAATATCTGTACAAACAAACCTTCCAGCTCCGGCAGAAAACGCTTGCGAAAGGTGGCGATCGTGTCATGGTCCGGGTGCGCGTCTGCGGTGATATAACGAAAGGCAACCGAGTCGTGGGTCGCCTGCTCCAGCTTACGACTGGAGAATATCCCGGTCGCGTAACCGTAGAACAACAGCGCTACTAACACGGCGGGGTGATAGGGCTGTTTCCCACCGCCACCATAGCGAGTTACCAGTTCACTCAAGTCGAGTTGATCCACAATATCCACTACAAAGCGTGCCAGGTGTTTCTCCGGCAACCAGTCCTGCAAGGAGGGCGGTAGCAGGTACGGAGTATCTCGATTGATCGGCTGGAATTTGGCTGACATGGTAGCCTCGATCTCTTCTTGGTACGATGGGCTTATTCTATCATTAATGCTGTCGCTAAATCCGACAGACTCCTAGAGAGAGACGGAGAATACGGTACTCGAACGCATCCCGCTATTGCGCCCAGAACGCTGAAACACATTGTTTGTGGGTTTGAGGACGCCGGGGTTGATGTTATGACGTGTTCGCTCATTGACAGAGAGGCGTTTCGGGCCATCAGGAGCTTTGGGGGGATTGTGAACGATCTGGACTTAAGTGGATTTCAGCCACGGCAGGCACCCACCAAACCCCTATCAGACGCAAAAGTCCTTAGCGATGCTAGCGAAAGCGCTCGCTCGATCAGCAGTCTCAACAGAACCCTCAATTTGACGATATTCTTGCCTCGTTTCTGGATGCGTTTCACATCCCGCTTGAACTGGGCCGAGCGAACCGGCGTCAGCATCAGATGCGCAGATCCTCAAACAGATCCTCGGCTTGCTTGAAGCGCTTGCCCTTCCCCGCCTCGAGTTCATTAATGGCCTTCGCGGTGACATTGTTGGGCACCTGGCGGCGAAGGTTCCCCACTACCCGAAACAGCTAGACTGTCAAGGGTGCGATACCAATGAAGAGAAGCCGGATGAGTGACCAAGCCTACGTGAGCGGCACCGTCAGCCTGGCGGACTACGAGGCCGCCTTTTCCCGAAGATCTGCTGCGGATCGCGTGAGAACATCGTTTGTGGGGCAATTCTGTGATGCAAGCGCGGTGGTGATTTTCGCACTCACGTCGACAAAGTCTATGGAGTCGACTTTTTCGCTCAGGGCGACTAATGCGCTGATCCCGTGGACCAGCGTGTTGTAGCCGGTGGCGTATCTCCCAATTTTGAACGTCAGGCTAGACAGTAAATCTAAGAAACAGCTTGTTGTTTCATCGTCGCCCGATTGGCTGGTAGAGAGACAGGCGGCAACCATGACATCTATTGGTTGGACAGCCTCAATGTATTAGGATACAGCCCTAATGACATACATCGTCAAAAGAACGAAGGACTTTGATCGGTGGCTGGTCAGGTTGAACGACTGCAGGGTTGCCGAAGCTATTTTTGTTCGGCTGGCGCGGGTTCGCGCCGGCATGTTTGGTGTTCATCGCTCGGCTGTATTACACCCTCCAGCGGCAAACAGTTGTCTTCCTGTTGTGCGGTGGAGATAAGGGCACGCAGAAAAGCGATATAAAAAAGGCACAAGCTATGGCGATTGTGCTGAAGGAGGATTGAGCATGGTTTTGGAAACGAAACGGTATGATGTGGGAGATTACCTGCGCAGTGACGATGAGATCGCCAGTTACCTGCAAGGGTGTTATGACACGGGCGAATCAGACGTGTTCCTGGTGGTTCTCAGGGATGTGGCAAAGATCAATGGCATCAGCGCGCTTGCGAAGCAGACAGGGCTGTCCAGAGAGAGTTTATACAAGGCCTTGAATGGGAAGCGACAACCTCGCTTCGACACCTTGCAGAAAATCCTGACTGCCCTGGAAATCAAGGTTCGCTTCGCCGCGTAGCGAACCTTCACCCACCAGCCAGGCACCGACCTGGCTTTTTTTGTGCCTGGTGATTGTCAAAGAGTGAACCAGGTCGGGGTCAAGGTCTTGACTCTGACCCCTGAACTGCCGATTCCAAATCTTGGTTGCGCAGAAACGTCACTACCCAGTTGGCGACTCGCTCCCGATCCAGATTCTGCTGCAGGGACTCAATACCGGCGTGGTAGATGTCTTCGCCAATGATTTCGCGGCGTAAGTTAAGAATATTTTCCGAATACCCCTTCACGAACTCAGGGTGCCCCTGGAATGTCAGGATATGATCGTCCAGCTGGCACACCGCATTGGCACAAAAATCACTGCTGGCCCAGACCACTGAACCAGGCGCGGGATCAACCACCTGGTCCTGGTGGCTGACCAGCAAGGTAAAGTCCGGCGACTGCTGATCGTGCCAGTGGGGCAACTCAGAAAACGTTGCGCTGTGCGCACCAACGCCCCAGCCTTTAGCCGATTTCTCGGTCTTGCCTCCCAGCGCCTGCGCCACCAATTGGTGACCGAAGCAAATCCCCACCAGCCTTTTGCCGCGCTGGTGCAAGTCGCGTACAAATTCTTCCAACTTGTGTATCCAGTCCTTATCTTCATAAACGCTGGATTTGCTGCCGGTCATTAAATAGGCATCGACTTTATCAATATCGTCCGGGTATTCACCCTTCTCCACATCGTATACAACAAACTCAAGCGCGGGATCTGCGCTACTGAGCAGGTCCACAAACATATCGGGGTATTCGCCAAACTCGCCGACAAACTCGGGGCGAACTTCATCGGTTTTTAAAATACCTATTTTCATGGGCTGCTTCTATTAGGTTAGTATGGCGCATGGTAATGGAAAACAGTTCAGGGATCGACGCAACGATCAACGCCGTCATGGAGCCCCTGGCCGATGCGGTTTCCAGTTTTATCTTTTACAGCATCAAGGTGGGCGACGCAGACCTACCCCTGATTGTCGCCTGGCTGATCGTTGCCGCTACCTTTTTTACTTTTTACTTCGGCTTTATCAGTATCCGCGGGTTTCCCCACGCACTTGGATTGTTGCGCGGTGATTACGCCGATCCCGATCACGCCGGAGAGGTGAGCCACTTTCAGGCGCTGGCAACGGCGGTTTCTGGCACAGTGGGCATAGGTAATATTGGCGGCGTCGCCATAGTTATCAGCCTGGGTGGCCCAGGTGCCACCTTCTGGTTAATGCTGGCGGGCTTTCTCGGTATGTCCACCAAGCTGGCAGAATGTATTGCCGGTGTAAAATTTCGGCGCGAAAACCCCGACGGCACCATCTCGGGCGGCCCCATGTATTACCTGGAGCAAAGCTTGCGCGAACGCGGCTGGGCACCGCTGGCCAAGCCCATGGGGGCCTTCTACGCACTGGCCATCGTTATTGGTTGTCTGGGCATTGGCAACATGTTCCAGTCTAACCAGGCCTTTGAACAATTTGTCTACATCACCGGCGCCGAAGCCAGTCCCTATGCTGACATGGGCTGGCTGTTTGGGCTGTGTATCGCGGCTGTAGTAGGTTTCGTCATCATCGGCGGCCTGCGCAGTATCGCCCGGGTCACCAGCAAGCTGGTGCCTTTTATGGCCGTTACCTACATTCTCTTGGCCGTGGTAATCATCGGCCTCAACGCCGAGCGCCTGCCCTGGGCAGTCGGCGCTATTTTCAGTGAGGCGTTCAACCCCCAGGCCATGTCCGGGGGGTTTATAGGCGTAATGATCATGGGCTTCCAGCGCGCAGTTTTTTCCAATGAGGCCGGTATCGGTAGTGCAGCGATCGCGCACTCGGCGGTGCGCACCAATGAACCTGCTACCGAGGGCTATGTCGCACTGCTGGAACCGTTTATAGACACCGTGGTGATTTGTACGCTTACGGCACTGGTCATTCTTACCACCATCTATCATCCCGGTCTGGCCGGCTCTGGAATTCAGGGCGTGGAACTAACCTCCAGGGCCTTCGCCGGCACCCTGCCCTGGTCCACGGTGCCGCTGTCAATAATCGCCGTGTTGTTTGCCTTTTCGACAATGATTTCCTGGTCCTACTATGGTCTCAAGGGCTGGACCTACCTGGTGGGCGAGGGCAGGGGCAAGGAGATCATCTTCAAGGCCACGTTCTGTGGTTTCGGCGCACTGGGCTGCACCATGCAGTTAGGAGCAGTACTGGATTTTTCCGACGCCATGGTGTTTGTGATCGCGTTACCCAATATCATCGGACTGTACCTGCTGGCGCCGGTGCTAAAGCAAGAGCTGAAGGGTTACTCCACCCGCAACCAGGCGCGTTACCAAGAGGTTTGCCGATCTACGAGTGCAGCTTCCAGAGGCCCGAGGAACTTTTTGTAGTGTCGCCCATCTTCTGTTGAGATCGTATAGAGAGGCTGTCGAACCTGAGCAAGGCCGGCAGTGCGAACTGCATTTTTTGCCTTATAGAATTCCAGGCATTGGTCCTGAAAACAGACAGGCCACTCGCCATTTCGCTTTGAACAAGCCATCCGCACTCAGACTGGTCTATACTCGTCGCTGGTTCAAAAGGGGGCTAGACAACGATGATAGAGGTCAAATTGGTTCGGGAGATGAATTTCCCGGCACAACGTGTGTGGGCTGTGCTGGAAGATTACGGCAATATGGAATGGACCGGCGCGCCGGAGTTCAAGGTCATTGGTGAGGGTATCGGTATGATCCGCCAGGTCATCATGCCGGGGCTGGAACCGATTGATGAAGTGCTGGAAATGATGGATGCGGACAATATGACTTTCTCTTACTCCATCGTGCGCGGCTTGCCGCTGCCACTAACGGACTATCGGTCCACTGCCAGGCTGGAGCAACTGGGCGACCGGAGCACCCGGATATACTGGTCCTGCCAGTGTACACCCACCGATGACAGCATGACGGATGCCGATGTAGAGAGCCTGATGCAGGGCGTCTACAATGGCTTGCTGGATTCGCTGGAAGCTTACCTTGGCAGGGCAGAGTAACCGGTGAATCCAAACCGGTGCAAGTCACACAACGGTGGACCAAAAGCCCTACAGGGGAAAACAATTGATCGTGATGCAGCGCCGTTTTGTAGTCTTCTACCTGGGCCTGGCTTGCCTGTCTGCGTTCTCTGCCGTACCCCGGCAGAAAGACGCTAGCGGCTGGATAGGCGCGCAGCAATGTCGCAGCTGCCACGCCGTTGAGTACGATGCCTGGCAGGGCTCGCATCACAGTCTCGCCATGCAAGAACCCACTGCACAGACCGTGTTGGGAGATTTTGACAACGCCCGCTTTTCTTATGCAGGCATTGAGACGCTGTTCTATAGGCGCGGCGCTGAGTACTGGGTAAAAACTGATGGCGCCGACGGCACGTTACAAGACTTCAAGGTGCAGTACGTATTCGGCTTTGATCCGCTGCAGCAATACCTGCTGGAACTACCACGGGGCCGGCTACAGGCGCTGTCCATCGCCTGGGATAGCCGAGCGCCGGCAGCGGGCGGTCAACGCTGGTTCCATCTCTATCCCAATGAGGAGATTCTCGCTGGTGACCCTTTACACTGGACGGGTCCGTACCATAACTGGAATGGCCGCTGCGCCGAATGTCACAGCACCAATCTGCACAAGAATTTCGATTTCCAGACCTCGCAATTCAACACCACCTGGACTGAACTAAATGTTGCCTGCGAGTCCTGCCATGGACCCGGCGCAAAGCATCGGCAACTGGCGCGCAGCCAAACCCTGGCCGGCAGCCCCAAGGCCGGTTTTCCGGTGACACTGAGTGTGCCTGGGCAATGGCGCTTCAGTGCAGATCAGAGCATTGCCAGGCGCAGCCCGGAGCTCAACAAACCGCAACAGGTGGAAAGCTGCGGCCGTTGCCATGCCCGTCGCGGCAATCTCGGTGACTATCAGTATGGACGCGACCTGCCCGATACCCACCGGCTGTCACTACTGGATGATCAGCTCTACCATCTGGACGGTCAAATACAGGATGAGGTGTATGTGTATGGCTCCTTCGTGCAAAGCAAAATGTACCAGGCCGGCGTAGTCTGCAGTAACTGCCACGAACCCCATAGTCTGAAATTACGCGCACCCGGTAACGCGGTCTGCGCACAGTGCCACCGCCCTGATGTGTACAACAGCCAGGCACACCATCGCCACACAGTCGCCTCCAGCGGAGCCCAGTGTGTTAACTGCCATATGCCGGAAACTACCTACATGGAGGTCGACCCGCGCCGCGATCACAGCATGCGCGTGCCGCGACCGGACTTGAGTGTGGTGGCGGGCACACCCAATGCCTGCAATCAGTGCCACGCGGACAAAAATACCCAGTGGGCGCTGGATACACTGCGCGAGTGGGGAATAAACCACAGTGACACCGGCAGCCACCCGACCCGTTTGCTACAGGGTTCCAGGCGCGGTGACTCCCGCGCGGTGCCAGGCCTGCAGGAGCTTGCCCTGGATCCACAGGCAGCCGCCATCTGGAGAGCGACCGCAACTGTGGAGCTAGGGGCCTTTGCCAATCGCGAAGCCTATGAGACCGCACTACAACTGCTACCAAGCGACGATTCTCTACTGCGACTGAGCGCGATACGCGCCCTGGAATTTCTGCCCAGACAACAACTGCTCAACATACTGCGGCCACACTTTCAGGATTCCTCGACAGCAGTCAGGCTGGAGATCGCCCGCCTGTTGGCGAGCCTCCCATTGCAGCGAACTGACCCGGCCACCGCAGCGGCACTCAAGCCCCTCTTCGATGAATACCTGCAAGTCATGCGCAGCAATGCGGATATGCCGGAGGTACAGGTACAACTGGGTATTTACTTCACTGCCACCATGGACTTTACCGCGGCCGATGCTGCCTACAGGCATGCGCTGCAGCTCAATCCACGGGCCATTGCCGCGCTGTTCAACCTGGCTGATTTGTACCGGCTGCTGGGACGCCGGGACGAGGCTCGCGAACTATTACTGCGGGCAATGTCCATAGCCCCGGACCAGAGTACGGCCGCACATGCACTGGGGCTGCTGGAGACCCGCGCCGGCAACCGGGAACTCGCCCTTGAGTATCTCGCACGCGCCGCCGAGTTGGAACAGGCCGGCGCCCGACATCGCTACGTCTATGCCATAGCCCTGCACGATAGCGGCCAGGTCGCGGGCGCCATCGACCAATTAAAAGCCACCCTGCGAGTCGCACCACAAAACCGCGAAGTTCTGCTCGCCCTGGTGAGCTATTGCAGAGACAGCGGGCGCAGTGAGGAGGCCAGGCGTTACGCCGCCAGACTGGTAGCGCTGTCTCCCAATGACCCCAGCGCGCAGCGGCTTTACGACAGCTTGTGATACGCGTATAAACTTAAAGCACAGGGCATAGACCCTATCTGGGGAAACCGGTTGAACAATAATAACGAGCAAATCATTGCCAATTCCACCGTCAGTGAAATACTGCAGCAAGATCGCTCTCTCTACTCTACCCAGTTCGCACTCGGTTTTCGTTCCCTGACATTTATTGACCAGATGGAAGAAGGTTTCCGGGGCTTCTACCTGGATAACAATCCAGGCCAGCTCAAACGCGTTATCCCGGTAGCGTTTGTGTTGACGCTATTGTTCTTCTTCTCAGATTACCTGCGACTGCCGCCGGAAGCTTTCGCGCAATTTTATATCTATCGCGCCATACAAATAGCGGTACTGGCGCTACTGACAGTAATGATCTTTCGTGGCAGCACCCGCTATCTGGAATATACGGTAATGCTGGCGCTGGTCATTTACGGTATTAGCACGCCCGTCCTGCTCGGTATTATCAGGGCCACGGACGGCTATGCGCCGATTAGCGCGCAATTGATCGTGCTGGTGTTTTGTTACTTTCTGGCCGGCTTGCGTTTCTTCCAGGCGATGTTTGTCGGGCTTGTCATCAGCCTGGCCTATCCGGCCAGCCAACTGCTGTATACCGCGCCCCTGCCCAACCTGCCTTTCAATTGCTTTTTGATCCTCACCTTCAATGTGATGGGTTTGTGTGGCGCCTATTTTATTGAGTACACAGCCAGGGAAAACTATCTCGGACGCCAGTTACTGGGTGAGTTGGCACTGTTTGACGGACTCACCGGCCTGCTCAACCGGCGAGCTTTCTCGCTGGACCTGGAAAATTTGTACCGCCAGGCCAAGCGCGACAAGGTTGAACTCGGTATCGCCATGGTGGATGTAGACCACTTCAAGCAGTTCAATGACTATTTCGGCCATGTGCGGGGAGACCAGTGCCTGCGCGAGATAGCCGACGCACTGCGCAATTCGGTCAAGCGCCCACTGGACAAGGCCGGACGCTATGGCGGTGAGGAGTTTATTCTGGTCTGGTACAACTGCTCCGCCCAATCCGCCAAACAGTTGGGTGACGTCGCTCGAGCAGCGGTGGAGGAGATGGCCATACCGCACGGTCCGGATGCCTCCCAGCCTCTGATGACCGTCAGTGTCGGCGTCGCCACCGCCAGTGCCGGGGATTTGACCGACAGTGGACAACTGGTTTGGGCGGCCGACCAGGCTCTGTATAAAGCCAAATCCAGTGGCCGCAATCGGGTAGTATTGGCTTCCCCGCTGCCGCAGCAATGAGCATGGGTCGGGGCTTAACATCGACCTTGATGCTGCTGGGGCTACTTTTGTCTCATCAAGCGCTGGCTCAAAATAACTATCATCGGCGTTTCGCCGAGCTGGCGCTGGAGTGTATACAGCGCGAGTACCCCAACAATATCCTGCATCACGTCGCCGCCGCGGGCCAGATGGCCGAACCCGCTCAGTTGCACCCCGCTTTTTATGGTTGCTACGACTGGCACTCCTCTGTCCACGCGCACTGGTTGCTGGTGCGGCTGCTACACCTGCAAGTACCTGGGCTGGATCGAAGTCGCATTATCGGCGCACTCGATCAGAACGTCACCGCAGGCAACATCAATGGAGAGGTCAATTACTTCACAGCGCAGGGGCGGATGGGCTACGAGCGCCCCTATGGTCGCGCCTGGTTGCTGCAATTGACTGCCGAGTTGCGGGAGTGGGGCAGCCCCGAGGCACAACGCTGGCTGGCCAAGCTGCTACCACTGGAGCAACTGATAATTGAGCAAACCATGGCCTGGCTGCCAAACCTGAACTACGCCATACGCAGTGGCACTCATAACCAAACCGGTTTCGCCTTCGGCCTGATGCTGGATTTCGCGCGCAGCAGCGGCAACCAGGAACTGCAGCGCTTACTGGAACAAAAGATCCGCCGGTTTTACCTGGCCGATCAGCGCTGCCCCATAAATTATGAACCCTCCGGGGAGGACTTCCTGTCGCCCTGCCTGATGGAGGCTGACCTGGTCCGCCGAATACTGAGCGCTGAAGAATTCGCCGCCTGGCTACAGGCTTTTTTGCCGGACATTCCCGACAATGGCGGCGGTAACTGGCTGGCGGTAGGGGTGGTACTCGACGCCACCGACGGCAAACTTGTGCATCTGGACGGCGTTAATATCTCCCGCGCCTGGGCCCTGCAGAATATTGCCACCAGCCTGCCCGAGGGGGATAAGCGCCGCGCTGCGCTGCTGGCTGCGGCCCAAATTCATCGGCAGGCGGGGCTGGCTTCGGTTACCGGCGACCATTACGCCGGCGGCCATTGGCTGGCCAGTTTCGCGATCTACTTAATGACGGAGCGGGGGCGTTAGCAAGACTCACACCACCTCTGCCAAATCCCCTTTCTTTTCAAGCCACTGCTTGCGATCGGGGGCGCGCTTTTTGGCGAGCAGCATATCCAGCATTTCGTTCGTGTCATCACCTGAGTCCAGTACTAGGCGAACCAGGCGACGGGTATCCGGGTCCATGGTCGTTTCTCGCAACTGCAGTGGATTCATTTCACCCAGGCCCTTGAAGCGCTGTACATTGACTTTGCCGCGAATTTTCTCGGCTTCGATTCGATCCAGGACGCCTTGCTTTTCGGCTCCATCAAGCGCATAAAAAACTGCTTTGCCCACATCGATGCGATACAGCGGTGGCATCGCAACAAAGACATGACCCGCCTGTACCAGCGGCCGGAAATGGCGCACAAGGAGTGCGCAGATCAAGGTGGCAATGTGCAGGCCGTCGGAATCTGCGTCGGCGAGGATACACACCTTGTGATAGCGCAAGCCGGACAGGTCGTCACTGGCCGGATCTATACCCAGCGCTACTGAAATGTTGTGCACTTCCTGGGAAGCCAGTATTTCCTGGGAGTCGACTTCCCAGGTATTGAGAATTTTACCGCGCAGGGGCAATATGGCCTGAAACTCGCGATTGCGCGCCTGTTTGGCGGAGCCGCCGGCCGAGTCCCCTTCCACCAGAAACAGCTCACCACGGGCCGGGTCCGAACCGGAACAATCGGCCAACTTGCCAGGCAGGGCAGGGCCGCTGGTAATGCGCTTGCGTGGTACCTTTTTGGCGGTACGCATGCGGCTTTGGGCGTTGCTGATACAAAGCTCCGCCAGCCGCTCCGCCTCTTCCGTATGTTGGTTCAACCAGAGGCTAAACGCATCCTTGGCGACACCGGAAACAAAGGCCGCCGCCTCGCGGGAGGAAAGACGCTCCTTGGTCTGACCGGAGAACTGTGGATCTTCGAGCCGGGAAGACAATACATAGGCACAGCGATCCCAGATATCATCCGGTGTCAGTTTGACGCCACGCGGCAACAGGCTGCGAATTTCACAAAAGTCGCGCATGGCATCCAGCAAGCCGGTGCGCAAGCCATTGACATGGGTGCCCCCCTGCACGGTGGGAATCAGGTTCACGTAGCTCTCCGCCACCACCTCGCCACCCTCGGGTAACCACTGTACGGCCCACTCGGCGGCTTCATTGCTGCCGCTGAAGGTGCCGACGAAAGGCTCCTCGGGCAGCACCGGAAAATCTATGGTGGCATCCGCCAGGTAGTCTTTGAGGCCATCCTCGTAGTACCACTCCTCGGATTCGCCCCTGGCCTCGTTCTTGAACTTGACCCGCAGTTTGGGACACAGCACGGCCTTGGCGCGCAGCACGTGCCGGAGTCGCGGCACAGAGAAATTTACAGAATCAAAATAGCCGGCATTGGGAGTGAATTTGACCGTGGTTCCGGTATTGCGTTTGCCGCAGCTATCGATAATCTCCAGGGCGCTGGTGGGTTCACCGTCGGCAAAGCTCATCTGATAAACCTTGGCGTTGCGGCGAATGGTCACATGCAACTCGCTGGACAGCGCATTTACCACCGACACTCCCACACCGTGCAAACCACCGCTAAGCCGGTAATGCTTGCTGGAGAATTTTCCACCTGCGTGCAGGGTGGTCAAGATCACCTCAACACCGGGTTTTTTCTGTTCCGGATGCATATCAACCGGCATGCCACGGCCATTGTCAGATACTGTGACCGAGCCGTTTTTATGCAGCACCACAGAAATTTCATCGGCGTGACCGGCCAGTGCTTCATCGACACTGTTATCAATGACTTCCTGGGCCAGGTGATTCGGACGTGTTGTATCGGTGTACATTCCCGGGCGCTTGCGCACAGGCTCAAGACCGGTGAGGACTTCAATATCCTCGGCGGTATAATCACTCATTATGTTTCGTTCTCTTAAAGATACCCTTCAGAATTCAAGTCGATCACGAATTCCACACCCTCTACCCGGGCTACCCCGGTTTCGATACGCCCATCGGGATATAGATCCAGCCAGCGATAGCCTGGGGCAATATTGTCCACTGCAAAATCATCACTGCCGGGCGCGAACTGGATGCAGGTTGACGGTGTGGACATAAACTTCACACCATTTCGTTCCCGATCCAGTTGCTGGTGCACGTGGCCCCACAGAATGCCACGCACGCAGCTGAAACCGTCAATTAATTGCAGAAACGCATCCCTGTCTTCGACCATTTGCCGATCAATCCAGGCCGACCCCATGGCTATGGGCTGGTGGTGCAGGCAAACCAGGCTGTGTAAAGACCGCTGTTGAGCATCCTCCAGGCTCTGTTGCAGAAACTGCAGTTCACCGGCACCGAGGCGACCTCCCACTTCACCCGGGATCTGTGAATTCAGCATTACCACCTGCCAGCCATTGGCTTCGGCCAGGCGTGGCAGCTCACCACCGGAGCCGAGTATTTCGGCCATTGAGTCGGTGCGATCATGATTGCCAGGCAACCACATAACGGGAGAATTCAACTGCCCGAAGTATTGCAGGGCCCGCCCATAGGCCGCTTTGCTACCGTGGTCAGAAATATCGCCGGTAGCCAGCACCAGGTCGGTCTGCGCCCTGTCTTTGCGCACCAGATCAATCACGTGCTGCAGGCTAAAATCAGTGTCCAGGCCAAGCAAGTCACCTCCCCTTTCCCGATTGAGGTGGGTGTCCGTTACCTGCACCAATCGCAAACAGTCGGCAGAACTCTCAATGTGGGTAACTGCCGTACTCACACGGCGTCCAAATACGGTGTTAACGACGCCGACAAATCCGTCGCATAGCCCTGCTTGAGGCAATGACTGAGCCACTCCGCGAGGAACAGGTTCTGTTGCGCCTTCTCATCGCGAGCATGCATGGCGGGGTTGGGATACTCGTAACGCGCGGCGATGCGTCGGTGCGCCTGAAAGGACGATACTTCGACCATACGCGCATCGTGATAGGCGCGCAGGTCAAAATTCAGCGGCGTCAGCCAGGCACTGGATTGTCCGTGCCGGCACACTTTCATCAAGGTGGTGTAACGGCAACGCTGCACAATATCTATGCGCACACGTGCTCCGCCACTGAGCTGAAACTCGCGAGTATTGGCCGTTTCGTAATCAGGAAAGAGCTGTAGCAGGCGTGCGTAATTGCTCTCGCAAGTCGCATGCAAGCCAGCCAGGTCAATTGAATACCTGCAGGATGTACGGCTCACGCCGGTTCCTCCTTCGCTTTTTCTCATACCCTGCCGGCTCATTAGCAACTGCAAAAAGCCGGCAAGCGCTCCAGTTCAGATGAAGTTTAACATCTACCATTGCATAAGTTGTGGACATATTCCATGTTTTCACCCCACTCCAACTGCCTGTATAATTTGCGCCCGGATCGCTGCTAAACTGCGCAACGCAGGCCAGCCAACCCAAGGGAATACCATTGATGAAAATGCCACTGAGACTACTGTCAGCAGGATTGCTGTCCCTTTCCTGTGCGACTGCGAGCGGTGACACCTTGCGTGAAATCTATGAATTGGCACTGGCCAACGATGCGCAGTTGCAATCTCAGGCGGCCATATATCGCGCCGACCTGGAAACCGAAAACCTGGGCCGGGCCGCCCTGTTGCCGCAGGTTAACGCCAACTATGATTACACGGAAAGTGACACCGACACCGAGTCCGAATCTTTCGATGTCAGCGACGCCGGGCTGGGCCTGGTAAAGGTAGACACCTTTACCAATGTTGACGTGGACCGCGAGGGCTATCAGATTACCCTGAATCAGGCCATTTTTGATCTGCCCGCCTGGTTCACGTTCCAGGCGGGCAAGGATATTACCCGTCAGGCGGAAGCTACCTTCGCCGACGACCAGCAAGACTTGATCGTGCGGGTAGTCGAGACTTATCTTGGCGTACTGCGGGCCCAGGATAACCTGGATGCTTCTCGGGCGCGCGAGCGTGCTTTCCTGCGTCAGTTGGAGCAGGCACAACAGCGCTTTGAAGTGGGCCTGATCGCCATCACCGATGTGCACGAGGCACAGGCGGCACACGATTCGTCCAGGGTTGATCGTATTACCGATGAGAATAATCTCAACGTGGCCCTGGAGCGCCTGTCGGTTCTGACCGGCAGATACCACGCCAATTTGTACCTGTTGCGCGAGGATTTTGATATCAAGTCTCCCACCCCCGCTGATCGCAGCGAATGGGTCGATTTTGCGCTCGACAATAATTTTCGTCTGGCTGCCGCCACGGCCGCCGAAGATGCCGCCAGGCAAACCGCCAAGGCCAACAAAATGGAACATTTGCCACGCGTTAGCGGCAGCATTTTCTATTCCGATTACGAGACCACGGGCACACGCACGGTAAAGCCTGAAACTGGCTTTGATGTCAGCCCAGACAATGACCGGGAGGAGGAAGTTTACCAAATCCGCGTGGATGTGCCGCTGTTTTCCGGCGGCGCCATCAGCGCCAACCGCCGTCGTGCCGCCCAGCAATATTTTGCCGCCAGGGAGAGCCGGGTAAACCTGATGCGCACTACCGTAACCGCTACCCGCTCCCTGCATATGACAGTGAACAGCGATGTCGCCCGGGTATCCGCCCGCAAGCAGAGCATTGTCTCTTCGCAGAGCGCACTGGATGCGACCACGGCTGGATACGAGGTGGGCACCCGCAACGTGGTGGATGTTTTAAATGCGCAGAATGTTTTGTTTGGCGCCAAACGGGACTATGCCAACGCCCGCTACGACTATGTCAGCAACATGCTGCGACTCAAGCAACAGGCCGGCTTGCTAAGCCCGGAAGATGTGCACCGCCTGGATGATGAAATGGTTGCGCCGGCAGTGGCAGTACCGGCGGCTGCTACTCATGCCGGCGCATCACCCTACCCGGGTCGATAGCAGACAACCAAGGGTGATTTTTGCGCCGCCCCCTCACTGGGCCAACATCAAGGGTTTTTTAGCTGACGATGAAGCCGAGGCCCTGTATCGCTTTGCCGGTGCAGCCAGCCGGCAGGGGCCGCTGTTGGAAATCGGCAGCTACTGCGGCAAATCAACCATTTGCCTGGGCCTGGCCTGCCGTGAGAACAACGCTGTGCTATACGCCCTGGATCACCATCGCGGTTCCGAGGAGCATCAACCGGGTGAGATGTTTCACGATCCCGATCTCTATGACGCCAATACCGAGGGGGTGGACACCTTTCGGGAATTTCGCCGCAACGTTGACGCGGCCGGCCTGGCCAATACCGTTATTGCGGTGGTTGCTGCCTCTGAACTTGCCGCACGGCAGTGGTCTACCCCCCTGGCCATGGTGTTTATCGACGGTGGTCACAGCCTGGACGCTGCTTTGACCGATTACCGTTGCTGGGCCGGGCACCTGTTGTGCGGTGGGGTTCTGGCCATTCACGACATTTTTCCGGATGCCGCCAAAGGCGGGCAGGCGCCCTATGCGATCTACCGCATGGCGTTGGACTCTGGACTGTTCAGTGAAATAGCACGGGTCAATAGCCTGGCGTTACTGCGCCGGTTGTAAGCGCTGCACTATATTGATGACCTTGGCGGGCACCGCCGGCTCTAGCAACTCTACCGTCGTAAACAGGTGCGAGGCCGCGCTATACCCGGTCAGGGCATCCGCTGCCAGCATGATAGCGCCGGCTGACCAGGTCGGCTTCTCATCGGGCCACATAATATCCAGCACGAACTGGTAGCCGGTCCAGTAGGAACCATCTGCAAGCCGCCACTGATGCAGCCAACTGTACAGCTCAACCGCACGGGCATGATCCCCCGCTGCCAGCAGCGCCATAACCAGTTCACAGCTCTCGGCTACCGTGACCCAGGGTTCATCAGACACGCAGCGACATCCCAAGCCGGCCTCTACAAACTCATCCCAGCGACTGGCAATGCGCTCGCGGGACTCTTTTTCCGGTAGCGCACCGGCCAGCACCGGGTAAAACCAGTCCATGGAGTAGCGCGCCTTACTCTCCCAGGTGCGGTCAAAGCGCTCGGGCCTGTTGCGGATAACATCGCCGAGGCGGGCTCGCGCCTGCAGCCATTGCGGCCGGTGCCGGCCCAGCGCCACGGCTATATTGTGGGCACATTCCAGACTCTTGTAGATAGAACAGCAGCCGGTTAGCAGAGCATCTTCCCGGGCGCTGCCATCGGCACTGATCGCCCAGTGAATATCGCCGTGCTCGGTCTGCAAGATAAGTACGAAGCCAATGGCCTGCTCCACCACCGTCCACATTTCTTCCAGAAAATCTCTATCCTGGCTGATCAGATAGTGATGCCACACCCCGGTTGCCATATAGGCTACAAAATTGGTTTCCCTGCGTTCACCATTATCGATTTCTGCACCGCGATAGCCGGCCCACCAGCTGCCATCATCGAGTTGCGTGGCCGCCAGCCAGCGGTAGGCCTGGACGGCGGCATCGTGTTCACCACCGATGGACAACCCCATGGCGGCTTCCACGTGATCCCATGGGTCGCTGTGGCCGCCCGGAAACCAGGGGATTTCTCCACCGGGCTGTTGGGTCTTGAGTATGAACTTCACGGTAGGTCGCAAAAACTCATGGGGAAACAGCCCCGGCCCAAGATATAGTCCCGACATCAGGCTACTCCCTTGCGAAAATACAAAACCACACTCTTGCCCAGCAGAGGGTTTAACAGTTTCTCAAGGGTACGGGTCAGCCAGGGTTTATCCATCAAATCCCACACCAACAACCGGTGATACCGGTGCACCAGCCAATTGCTGTCCCGGGTCTGCCAGAACAGGCACTTCAACCACCAGAAGGGCGCGTGCAGGGCGTGCGCCCAATGCCGGTGATACAGCAGCAGACCCAATTCCTCTATCTCGTCACGCAGCTCACGGCTGCGGAAAATTCGCAGGTGGCCACCGGGCACTTGGTGATAGGCCGCACTGAATGCCCAACAAATTTTTTCTGGCCAGAGACGGGGCACCGATGCACAGAACAGGCCGCCGGGCTTGAGCACCCGGTCAATTTCCTGCAAGGCCGACTGGTAATCGGGAATGTGCTCCAGCACCTCCGAGCAAATGACCTTGTCGAAAGTATTGTCCGCAAATGGCAAGGCCAGCGCATTGGCGGAAGACAGGGAGAAGCTGCTGCCTGCCTGCATGCTCTGGGCAAACTCCTGAAACCTGGCGCGCGTGGTTTGCAAATCTGCCAGGCTCAGGTCTACCCCCACCGCGTCTACGCCCTGCTCCAGGTACGCAGAAATCACATGACGGCCTTCACCGCAGCCCAAATCCAGCACGCGGTCACCGCTGCTGAGTGGAAAATGCCTGAAATCAACCGTCTGCATGTTGCAATACCTGTGCGTAATAATTGCTCATATGCCTGGCGGTCACCTGCCAGCAAAACTTATCTTCAATTCGTTGGCGCCCACGCTGGCCCAACTCCCGGCGCAGCTTGGCATCACCGAGCAGTTTGTCTATAGCCGCTGTCAGGGCGGTAACATCCCTCACCGGGACCTGAAGGCCAGCATCGCCGACCACCTCTGGCAGCGCGCCACCGTTGGTTGACACCACGGGCACGCCGCAGGCCATCGCTTCGCCGGCGGGCAAACCAAAGCCCTCGTACACGGATGGCACCACAGCAATCGTTGCCTCGGCGTAGTAATGCACCATTTGCTGCGTAGTGATGCCACTCACAAACTGCACTTTTTCCTGCAACTGCAATTTTTGCAGCAGTCGCTCGGTATCTCCGCCGGGCCGGGGTTGGCCGACCACCAGCAATTCAAGCTCCGGGTAATTTCGCAACAGACGCGCGTAGCTGCGCAGCAAAAACCGCACGCCCTTGAGGGGCGCATCCGCCGATGCGGTGGCCATGAGCCGCAATGGCCTGCGCTCAACGTCGGCAAGGGGTCGGAATACGTCCGTATCAATGCCGTTGTAGACCAGGGTAATTGCGGCTGGCTGAATGCCAAAGTCCCGCGCGATATCCTGGCGCGAACATTCTGAAACAGTGACGATATTATGTAGCCGTTTGATCACGCGCTTTTGCATATACAAAAAGGAATGCCAGCGCGCAATCAGCAACTTCTCCCACCAGCGCCGTGCGGCCTGTAGTGCGATGCGCAAATCACTGGTAATGGGGTGATGCAGGGTTGTCACCAGCGGCAGGCCCATCTCCTGTATCTGCAACACGCCGTAGCTGAGGCTCTGGTTGTCATGTATCAGGTCGTACTCATGGCCGTGCTGACGCAGGTACTTCACCACGCGACGCCCAAACGTATAGGGCTCTGCAAAACCGCCGGTGAGTTTGCTGATCCATTCAATAATATTACTGAGCGAACCCAGATGGTGCAGCCGCAGGGATTGCAGGCCATGGGTAAACAGATCCAGGCTGGGAATCTCTATCAATCGCACGTGCGGGTCAAGATGCGGGTAGGGCGGCCCAGAGATAACATCAACCCTGTGGCCGGCTTCGACCAGCGCTTTACTAAGATAGCGGATGTACACCCCCTGGCCACCGCCATAGGGATGGCTGCGATAGCCGAGAATGGCAATACGCAGGGACTGCACCGGATCGGTGTCGATTGGCACCGGCACCGCGTCCAGCGACTCGGCCTGAGCGACCAATTGGGGTTGTTCTACCTGCATACCGGTGGTGTGCTCTCGGCGAGCGCCAGCCTCCTGTCAATGAAAATCAGGCCCCGCTGGCAGCACTAGCATCCAGATTTAGCCCAAAGGGGCCAGATTCTAATCAGCAGCACCGCAAAAAGCCAGCCCCAGCCTCTTCCAATACGACCGGATAGTTATACCGGCAGTTCGTAAGTCTTTGTTATTTCGGCTTATAATGCCGCCACTAATACCTCCATAAGCGCATCCACCACGTTTTAGGGCCGACACATGACAAGCAGCGCCTACAAGGGCATCATCCTGGCCGGCGGTTCCGGCACCCGCCTGCACCCGCTCACCAGCACGGTGAGTAAACAATTGATGCCGGTCTATGACAAACCCATGATCTACTACCCACTGGCAACCCTGATGCTGGCGGGCATTCGCGAGATCCTGATTATCACCACGCCGCGCGACCAGCAGGCATTTTCCGAATTGTTGGGAGACGGCAGCCAGTGGGGCATCAGCCTGCAATACGCGGTACAGCCCAGCCCGGATGGATTGGCCCAGGCTTTTATTATCGGTGCGCCGTTCATTGGCTCCAGCCTGGTCAGCCTGGTACTGGGTGACAATATCTTCTACGGCGGTGGTTTATCCGCCAAGCTCAAGAGTGCCAGCCAGCGAGAGCAGGGCGCCTCGGTCTTTGCCTACTATGTGCAGGATCCGGAACGCTACGGCGTGGTTTCCTTTGACGCGCTGGGTCAGGCCATCAATATCGAGGAGAAACCCGCCCAGCCAGAATCTCACTACGCGGTTACCGGCCTTTACTTCTACGACAACCAGGTGGTCGATATCGCCCGTAATATCGCACCGTCGGTGCGCGGCGAACTGGAGATTACCGATGTGAACCTGGCCTACCTGCAACAGCAGTCCCTGCGTGTGGAAGTGCTGAGCCGGGGCACGGCTTGGCTGGACACCGGTACTCACAATTCCCTGCTGGATGCCGCCAACTTTATCCGCGTTATAGAGGAGCGCCAGGGGCTGAAAATCGCCTGCCCCGAGGAGATCGCCTACCGGCAGGGTTTTATCGACGGCGAACAGTTGCTGGCGCTGGTAGCGCCCTTGAACAAAAGCGGTTATGGGAAATATCTGGCCAAACTGCTACAACGCAGCGAAGTGGTATTCGATGAAGTTTGAGGAGACCCCGCTGGCAGATGTCTGGCTGGTCCAGCCGCGTGTATTGGGCGATGAGCGCGGTTTTTTCCTGGAGAGCTGGAATCAAAAAAGCTTCGCCGAGGCCGGTCACGACTGGAACTTTGTGCAAGACAACCACAGTCGCTCTCAACAGGGTATCCTGCGCGGCCTGCACTTTCAGACCCAGCAGGCGCAGGGCAAGCTGGTGCGGGTAACCAGCGGGGTTGTCTATGACGTGGTGGTAGATCTGCGCCGCAGCTCAGCATCCTTCGGCCAGTGGTTTGGTGTCGAGCTGCGCGCCGACCAGCAAAATATGCTGTGGATGCCGCCCGGCTGCGCGCACGGCTTTTACGTTATCTCGGAATTCGCCGACTTCCTCTACAAGACCACCGACTATTACCACCCCGCCTCAGAGCTCTGCCTGCGCTGGGATGATCCCGACATCGGTATCGAGTGGCCACTGGTGGCGGGCCAGGCACCCAGCCTGTCCGAGAAAGATCGCCAGGGCCTGGGCTGGCGGGACATCCCTTACTTTGACCATAGCCCAACGATGACCTAGCATGCGCATATCAATGCGCATTAATGAATGACTGCTATGACAGAGTTCTATGATCGCACGGCGGCAAAAAAGGCAACCAATCTGAGCGTGAACTCCGATCTCCTGGCGAAGTCGCGGACACTCAGGATCAACCTGTCGGCTACCCTGGAGAGGGCACTTGAGATTGAATTGAAAGCTGCCGAGGCAGCACACTGGAAAAAAGGCAACAAGGCAGCAATCCAGGTCTATAATGAATTTGTAGATGAGCACAGGGGGTTTTAATGTCACCGTTTGACGTTTACGAGAATAACAATAGCGCGACCGGGCAAGCCTACCCCTACCTGGTTAATATCCAAAGCGAAGTGCTATCAGAACTGAACACTCGAGTTGTTTTGCCATTGGCAAGGGAGAAACAACTCAAGGTAAGTGGTATGGCGCGTCTCACTCCACAGGTTGAATACAGGGGAGAATCATTACTCATTATGACACCCCGGATATCGGCAATATCGTGCCACAGCTAAATGAGCCCCTGGGATCGCCGGCTCACTTGCGGACAGAAATTATATGAAAATTGAGATAATCACAAAAAAACAAATTGAAGGTCGAAAATACTGGATTGACGAAATTAGTCGGTTGAGTGGTGATTTTGGCGTTGACGCAGAAAAAGTTGAAGAAGAAATTTCTCAGGAGATAAAAGATGACGGAATAGCATCATTGCTTGGTCATTTACGCTTATGTGGAGCAATACCAGAAGGATATAGCCATGATTCAAGTGAAGAAAAATTATATTCTAAATATACCGATGTTGTAATTCATGAAGCATACTCATATATGGGTTTTAATAGCTTGGTTCTTAAAGAAAGGGCTGATGTTGCGGATGTAGAATGCGTAAATAATGACTATAGCTTTGTTGCTGATGCAAAAGCATTCAGATTAAGTAGAACAGCAAAAAATCAAAAGGACTTCAAAGTTCAAGCAATGGATGGCTGGAAACATGGCAAACCGTATGCAATGATTGTATGTCCAGTTTATCAATTACCATCGCGCACAAGTCAAATTTATCAACAGGCAGGCACAAGATCAGTTTGCATCGGAACATATACACATCTTGCAGTCCTTGCTCGTTACGCCGAGGTAACAAATAGATCTAAAGCTATGGAACTGGTACATGAGGTATTTATATCTGTCGAAGCTATGAATCCATCAAAGGATGCAAATGCTTATTGGCAAATTGTAAATAGAAGAATGCTCAACTTTGATAAAAAAATTGCCAGTATATGGAAAGACGAAAAAAGAGCATCAATCGAATCAATCTTAATATCACGAGAAGAAGCACTTGAGTTTCTTGCGTCTGAAAGGGAACGTATAATGAAGCTATCAAAAGCAGAAGCAATTAGGGCAGTATTGAAATCAAGTAAAATCGAAAACAAGATAAAGGCAATTAAATCTGTTAGTGATAATGGTCTTTTTGGTGTTTGTTAAATGAATGATGACTATATAAATACAATAACCCAAGGTGATTGTTTAGAGCTTATCCCAAAGCTAACCGATAAAAGTGTAGAGTTATTTTTATCAGATATTCCTTATGGAATTAGCATGGATGATTGGGATGTATTGCACAACAATACAAATTCTGCTTTGTTGGGAAAATCTCCAGCTCAAGAAGGGAAAACAGGATTTAGGCGTAGAGGAAAACCTATAAACGGTTGGGCGCAATCTGATAGAAATATGGGGCTTGAGTATCAGAACTGGTGCAAAGAATGGGCAGCCAAGGTATATCCAAAAATGAAAGGGGGTTCTTTCCTATTTGTTTTTGGTGCAAGAAGAACAATCCATAGAGTAATAAATGCATTCGAGGATAGCGGTTTTTTGTTGAAAGATACTTTGGCATGGAAAAAACCATCAGCCCATCATAGAGCACAGAGGGTTAGTATTGTTCTTGAGCGAAGAGGGCTTATTGAAGAATCCAAAAAATGGAAGGGTTGGAGGCTTGGTAATTTAGCACCAATCTGGGAGCCTATCGCATGGTTTATGAAGCCTTACAAAATTGGCGGAACCATCACGGACAACATTTTGGAAAATGAAGTTGGGGCAATGAATATTGATGCTTGTAAGCTTAATGGCTCAAGTCCTACAAATTTACTGGAATTTGGATTTAGAAAAAATGAAAAGAGAATACACGAAGCACAAAAACCCTTAGACCTAATAGAATATCTCATAAAATTAGCAACACAGGAACATCAATTGATTCTCGATCCATTCATGGGTAGCGGAACAACGGCGGTAGCTGCAAAAGCATTAAAACGTAATTTTATTGGCTTTGAGGTAAATACTGAATACCATGAAAAATCATTAAAAAGAATTGCAAACACAAGCAGTAATGAATTACCTCTATTTCAGGAGTCACTACTATAAAAGCGGCTAACAAAAGCATCAGCGGACAACAAAAAGCGCCGCTCGTTCATCGCTCTGCTTTTTGCTGTCCGCTGATGCTAGGCGTTATGTGTCGTATAGAGAAGTGATTCTATCTTGCGCGCATTGCTAAAGCTCTTGGGAGACTTCCGATCATTTTCCTCAGCACATGATTTATGCGCTGCGTCAGACTCATAAACGCGAGCTCAAACATTCGATTGCTGAGCTAAGATATATCACAGGAATGGGTATGCGTGAATTGAAGAACTTGGTCGCCCATATACCTACAGTTGTTGGCAAATGCATTGGCTGTAGCGCGACTCTAGCCATGTCTGAGAACCCAGTTAAAGTCTGTCTGTCATGCGGGGCTAAATCTTGATGTATACAACACATCACTGCTGTCCCGTTAACTTTCATATGAGTTTCATTTGATTGACATCGGGCAGTCTGCCATCAGGCGGATCACCCCTTAACAACGCCATCAGGTCACGCTTATCAAACAAATTAAGCTGCAGTAATCGCAATAGCTGCTGCATACTCTTTGTGAGTCCAGACTGAAACTTCAGAAATGCAATTAGCAGGTATACGCACATCGCTATCCATATTTGAGTCATCACTGCATTCTTGCTCGTGCCAACAAACGATTTGATTTTCAGGTTCTGTTTTATCCACTTAAAGAATAATTCCACTTGCCACCTGGCTTTGTAGACATCGGCAATCGTCTTGGCTGCCAGTTTGAAATTGTTTGTTACAAACACATAGTGCTTACCCGTCTCCGCATCTTTGTAGCCAACCCGCCTTAATCGAACAGGACATTTTTTGGAGACCTGGGGGCCGGTGAATTCTATCGTTTGATCACACGTCAAACCTTTGCCTTTCAGCACCGATCGACGCTCGATAATGCGGTATTTTGCATTGCTCTTAAGCCGGGTGACGAAGAAAATACCCTTATCTGTCAATTGCTTATACCAAACGTAATCATTGTAGGCTTTATCAATTGCAATAATACTTCCCTTAGGAAATATGAGCGTGCGACCCACTGTTACATCGTGCTTCTTCCCTTCCGTGACGACCACAAACTCCGGCAAATAACCCGCATGATTCAAACCGACGTGCAGCTTAATCGCTCCTTTGGTGGTGCGAAAATCAGCCCAGGGAAACGCAGACAAACACAAGTCGATGGTGGACGCGTCCAGCGAATAAAGCGGGTGAGTAAATCTGAAACTATGATCAGGCGCCACGCCTTGGCAGCGAGTTAACAGTTTTCCAAACAGCGCTTCGTACAGAGCATAAGGCTTATCTTCATTGATGCGCGATAGGTTAGATCGCGACAGCTTCGCGCTGCCCAGGTGGTAAAGGCGATGCATTTGCGCCGACATATTATCCACGATATCACGCAAGCTGTTTCGACCAGACAATTGAGCCATCGTCAGCGACACAAACTGTGACCAGCGGGAGGCTTTACGAAAGGAACGGCCAGAATGATGTTGTTTGGCAAGGGTCTCAAATTCATGTCTCGGAACAAGTTTTAGTATTTGTGACAGGATCGTATTACAATGCGCCATGGTCTGGTTCCCTCTATTAATACACTGTTTTCTAGACAATCTCATTGTATCAATTGTGGCGGAATCAGACCTCCTTATTTCTCCTTAACGGGACAGCAGTGACAACACATAACAAGAGCCAGCAGCATCGCCCACTTTGTGGGCTGGACGTTCAACCTGCCGCTCCGCGTCAGGCTGGCCGCCGCTGTGGCTGACGTTATGTTTCCAAGGAGAGCTAGTTGAGCATTTCAATGCGACAAAATGAGGTTGCTAGGCATCAGAAGACTTTGGCTGACTTGCAAAAGAAGCTAGCTGGTGAGACGAAGAAGGAAGCCTCAAAAAGCGATGAAATAGATCGTATAGAACGTAGCATTAGCAAATCGATCTCTGTCAGTGCATTACGTTCAAAGAAACAGCAAATAACAAGGGCAATGTCGGCTATTGCAGACATTCAAAAAAAGAAGGCAGATTTATCAAAGAAGACTGCAGATACAAATTCAAGGCTCCACAAGGCTCAGGAATCCTTAATGAAGGAGAAGGAAAAGGAACGAAAGAAAATACATGACGCTGAAAAGAAAAGAGAGCGAGAACAACTGAATCATCAAAGGTCTATAACACAGAATCTGCGCTCTCAATTCTCATATAAAACTAGCGAAGCGCCAGCCAAGCTAAGAAATGTAAAATATGATGTGTTTATTTCTCATGCAAGTGAAGATAAAGAAGGTTTTGTAAAACCGCTAGTAGAAGCGCTTCAAACTGATGGTTACAAGGTTTGGTATGATGAATTTACTCTGAAAGTTGGAGATAGCCTGAGAAGAAGTATTGATAACGGGCTAAGGAATTCACGGTACGGAATAGTTGTATTTTCTAACGCTTTCTTCGCTAAAAATTGGACACAATATGAATTAGATGGATTGGTCACTAAAGAGATGGAAGGACGTAAAGTGATCCTTCCAATTTGGCACATGGTCTCAAAAGATCAAGTGCAGAACTATAGCCCAACACTTGCAGACAAAAAGGCAATCAATAGCTCTTTGTCAACTATAGATGGAATCGTTTCGCAATTGGCTGAAGTGTTGGATGAAAGGTAAACATAACGAATAAGGATAAGTCGCGCGCAGCCGCGACTTTATCATATTGTTGAACAAGCCCGGAGCCATTCCAACCCTTCCTGTTGATAGCAGATATCTATTTCTGAGTTTGGATTTCCGGTGCCAGTAACACCAGCGGTAATTTTCTCTGGACGAGAGAACTCCGCACCCAATATTGGCGATAAAAAGTAAGCGCAAAATAAACCACGCCCTGTTCTCCTAACCATGGAACCGGCACCCTGTCATTCCCGCCCTGACAGGAGTAGCTCTATGCCACAGACCGATAAGGCCTCCCTTACCGAACGACAGCAATACTGGTTACAGCATATTCGTGCCTGCGATGCCGCTGGGCAAACCAGAATTGAATATGCCCGAGCAAATGGTATTAACGTCCATTCATTGTATTCCGCCAAGAAGGCACTGGCAGCAAAAAGCACACTGCCACCTCGTAAGGCCATCCGCTTTCAAAAGGTACAAGCTCCAACTGTTCACTCTCACCCGCATAGCCAGTGGCGCATTCAGCTGCCCAACAGTGTCATGGTCGCCTTTGACGGTGAACCTGATGCCGGCACATTGTCACTGGTACTGAGCACGGCGGCGTCCCTGTCATGATGCGGCCCTCGAATGATCTGCCCGTGGTCTACCTGTGCCGCGATGCCATCGACTTCCGCAAGGGAATCAATGGCTTGTCGATACTGGTGGAAGATGCGTTGTGCCTTGACCCTTTCTCGCAGCAGTTGTTTGTGTTTTGTAACCGGCACCGCAACCAGATTAAGATGGGTCTATCCGGGTTTCCCAACGAGTTTTTTGAAAAAATTCTGTTATTGAAAAACTATCCGAATACCCCTGGACTTTCCCCGGCGTAGTGTGGGCAGGCGGTGGGTTAGTGTGGGTAACCGGTGGTATGTGAGGCACGAACATTCCACGGGTTATCCACATGATCACCTCGCCAGGGATGGCGGGGTGAAATCCACGGCCTGTCCACACGGAGTCCGGCTGACAGATGTCGGGGTTCTTTTACCCACAGTTATCCCCGAGGACCCGAACTTCCCCATCATTTCATGTTGATGCAATGACTTGAATTCACACGTAAACACGGGCTTCATCCCCGCTGTAGATTACCGTCAACAAAAAGGAGAAGCCCGTGAGCAACCTGAAGTTGCTGTATAAGATATTACGCCTCAAAGGTATGAAAATCACCCAGTTCTGGTTCAAAAACCGCAACAAGGAACTGCATCTGGCGGTCAAGCCCTACAAGAATGGCTGCCGCTGCCCCGAATGTGAACGGCGCTGCCGGATTGTGCGTCATACGACCGAGCTGCGCCGGTGGGAGGATCTCACACTCATGGGGATGAAGGTCTTGCTCTGGTATGCCCCAAAGGAGATCTGCTGCCCAACGCACGGGCGGGTGCAGGAGACGATCCCCTGGGCGCCAGCCTATTCACGTATCACCTACCGACTGGAGTGGCGGATCTGCTCCCTGTGCCAGATCATGACCCAGAAGGCCGCCGCCGAGATTCTGGTGATGCCTTCCTCCACCCTGTCCGACCTGCTGCACCGGATCATCACGCGGGTGCGCCACGGCCATAAAATCCGTGGCCTGGTCACTCTCGGCGTCGACGAGATTTCCTTCTTGAAGGGCCGCAAATTCGCCACACTCGTCTATGATCTGGACCGCTCTCGTATCTTGTGGGTGGGCCTGGGAAAAGGCCGCGAGACCATTGACCGCTTCTTCAACGAACACCTGAGCAAGGGGCAGAAAGCACGCATCCTGTGGGCCAGTTGTGACATGAGTCGCGCCTATACCGGGGCCATTGAACATCACTGCCCCAACGCCACGCTCATCATCGACCGCTTCCATGTCGTCAAGGCGCTGAACCAGGCTGTGGATGAGGTGCGCAAGGACGAGTGGCGTGCCCTCGATACCGGGGGGCGCAAGGCGATCAAGGGCCTGCGATGGCTGCTCAGCATGCACTCGAGCCATCGCACCAAGAGACAGTCTCGATTCCTCAATAGCTTGCGCAACTCCAATCGGCGTATCCACCGAGCCTGGGTGCTCAAGGACGAGTTCGAACACATCTGGAATTACCGTTATCGTGGCTCAGCTGAGAAGTTCCTGAAACGCTGGATGACCACCGCCCTGCGTAGCCGTATCCCCTCGTTGCGCCAATTTGTCACCACGGTGCGAAATTACTTTGATAACATCGTCGCGTTCACCGATAGAAACCTGACCAATGCCGTCGGTGAAGGCCTGAACCGCATTGTCAAAATCGTCAAGAACCGAGCGTCTGGATATCGTAACCTGCACAACTTCGCCGACATGATTTACCTGACCGTTGGCGACCTCGATATTCCTGCGCATATTCCCAGCGATTTACGTACACTGTGAGTAAGGTCCTAATCTCTATAAAACAGCATCAGGATCGTATTTCATTGGTTGGGAGATCCGGATATAGCCATTAAGATACTTTACTGGGAGAGCAGTGGCTTCTGTATGTGGCAGAAGCGTTTGGAAAAAGCGCGTTTTCATTGGCCACGCAAGTCTGAAGATGAGATCGTCACACTCACCTCACAGCAGCTAAACTGGCTGCTTGACGGCTACGACATTATGCGCTTAGAACCGCACAAAAAACTATATTTCAGTAGTGTTTTATAGGGTTATTTGCATCTATAAGAGGTATAATAGCGGGCATGACAAGCCTGCTCAAACAGCTACCCGATGACATTGATACCCTACAGGCTTTGGTGGTTGAACAGGTCGCTTGCAACGAAGAATTATTGGCACAAAAGCAGGTTGGCGAACAAGAAAATGTACGTCTCAACGCTAAACTTCTCTCCTTACAGGAACAACTCAATCTGGCACTGGCTCGACGTTTTGCCGCCAGCAGTGAGAAGATCTCCCCGGATCAGATCCGTTTGTTTGATGAAGCCGAAGTCGAGGCACAGGCAGAACCGGTCGAAGACGAGAGCGTTATCATTGCCGAGCATAGCCGCCGGAAACGGGGTCGCAAGAAGCTGCCCGACATACTCCCCCGGGTGGACGTTATTCACGAGTTGTCTGCAGAGGATCAAGTCTGCCCCCACGATGGTGCTTGCCTGACCGAGATCGGCGAAGTTGTCTCTGAACAGCTCGATATCGTACCGGCCAGGATTCAGGTGATTCGCCACATCCGCAAACAGTATGCCTGTGACTGTGGCCAGTGCATCAAGACAGCGGCCCTGCCGCCGCAGCCTATCCCCAAGAGCCTGGCGTCACCGGGCCTGCTGGCACACATCACGGTGTCCAAATACCAGGACGCCCTGCCGCTATACCGCCAGGAGGCCATCCTGCGCCGTATCGGTATTGAATTACCCCGTGCAACCCTGGCCAACTGGATGATCAAGGCCGGTGTTCTGGTGCAACCACTGATTAATCTCATGCGGGACCGGTTGCTGGGCTATGACATTGTGCAAATGGATGAAACTTCGGTGCAGGTGCTCAAGGAACCGGGGCAACGCGCCCAATCGAAATCCTATCTCTGGTTACAAAGGGGTGGGCCACCGGACCGGCCAATTATTCTGTATGACTATGGCCCGGGTCGGGGTGCCGGGGTACCTATGCGCTTGCTGGAAGGATTTAGGGGTTACCTGCAAACCGATGGCTATGACGGCTACAACGCGGCAGTGGTCAGCAACCGTCTTATGCATGTAGGTTGTATGGCGCATGCGCGACGCAAGTTCAGCGATGCGGTAAAGGCTCAAGGCAAGAACAGAAAACCTGGCAAGGCCCAGTTTGGATTGGCGTTAATCGGGAAGCTGTACCGGATAGAAAAGCAAGCCAGGCAACTGACACCACCGGAACGCTTCGACTACCGCCAACATCACGCAAAACCGATACTCGAGCAGCTGCGCCAGTGGCTGGATGACAGTCTGCCCCAGGTGCTGCCCGGCAGTGCGACAGGCAAGGCGCTGAGCTACCTGCACAACGAGTGGGACAAACTGACGCGCTATCTGGACGATGGCCGCCTGGAGATCGACAACAATCTAGCAGAGAACGCCATCCGGCCCTTTGTGGTTGGAAGAAAAAATTGGCTGTTCAGCACTTCAGTCGAGGGCGTCAATGCCAGTGCCAACCTGTACTCGTTGATCGAGACCGCCAAGGCCAACAGGCTGGAGCCGTATGCCTACCTGCGGTACCTGTTTGCAGAGTTGCCCAGAGCAGAGACCGTTGAGACTATCGAAGCCCTGTTGCCAGGCAACGTAAACCCAGAGCAGATCAAGCTCTAACACGCTACCCCTGTGTGTCAACCTGCGCCCATACACTCCCTGTTTGGGATAACATATATTTCAGGGCTATGAATGCAGGAACCATGCAATGCCAAAACCACACTCAGATCCATTCAATACACAAGTCACACCAGAGCCCGCGCTGGAGAAACGCACGCGCCGCCAGTTCAAGTCGGAGTATAAACTGCGCATTCTAGCCGCAGCTGATGCCTGTAAGCATGGTTATCTCGGTGCCTTGTTGCGCCGTGAGAAACTGTACAGTAATCAACTCTCCGCCTGGCGCCGTGAGTATGCACAAGGCGGTATTGCCGGCCTGACCAAGAGTGCTCCCGGCCCTGCACCCTCGAAAACGCCCAATCAGCGTCGCATAAAGCAGCTTGTGAAAGAGAACAATCGTTTGAACCGTAAGTTGGAGATTGCCAACGACTGTCTGGATTTGCAAAAAAAGCCTTGTCGATGCTCGATCGTTTACGCAGTGGGAAAGATGTGTGAATAACGTGATTACGCATCGCCCTGAAAGACTGCCATTGACGCGGGCGTGTCATGCGCTGGGCCTCAATCGAAGCACGGTATACGCACACCGGAAGCGGGCCGCCAACGATGAACCCCCGCGGCGCTGTCGCAAGCAGTCAGTGCAGCCGCGCGCCCTCAGTACCCAAGAGCGTGCTACCGTAATCGAGACACTGCACAGCGACCCCTATTGTGATCAGCCGCCTGCAGAAGTATATCAACGCCTGCTGGAGCAGGAGCAGTACCTGTGCTCGGTAAGCACCCTGCACCGTATTCTTCGTGGCCAGGGTGAAAACGGTGATCGGCGCCGGCAACGGCCAGCCCAGCACCATGCGGTTCCCAGGCTGTTGGCCAGCGCCCCTAACGATGTTTGGACGTGGGATATAACGAAGCTCCCCTTGGTCCGCCGGGGTATTTATCTATCACTCTACGTTGTGCTTGACCTGTTCAGCCGGTTTGTTGTGGCGTGGATGGTCTCACTCAAGGAGAACAGTGCGTTATCCAAGCAACTGATGGACGAAGCTACGGCCCGTTACGACATAGCGCCGGGTCAGCTCACGCTGCATCAGGACCGCGGATCGCCGATGATTGCGCACGGATACCTGGATCTGATGCGTGAACTGGATGTGACCTGCAGTCACAGTCGCCCGCGGGTGAGCAATGACAATCCGTTCAGTGAAAGCCAGTTCAAGACGCAGAAATACCAACCGGATTATCCGGGCCGCTGCACGGATGTATCCCATGCCAGGCACTGGTGTGAGGCTTACTTTGACTGGTACAACGTCGAGCACCATCACAGTGGCCTGGCAGGCTTTACCCCGGAACAGGTCTTCACGGGCCGTTATCACGCGGTTGCCGTACAGAAACAACGCGTGCTTGATGGGCGCTATGAACGTCATCCGGAACGTTTTGTGCGGGGGCGACCAATCGTACCCATGCCGCCGGAGACGGTGGCTATCAACCCTATTGTTGAATCCGGCGATGACACCATTATCGATGATCGCGTCAACTTCCCAACATTGACAGCCGCCGGCTACGTGAAATAGATGTTATCTTTTAAATGACTGTCCATATGAGGTTGACACCTTCCGCAAGAAGCTGCAATCTGACTTCGCAAACTGTCATTTATTGTGCAAAAATCTGCACAAAAACCGCCAGCTTGCTACGCAGTTGAGCTTGGCGTTAGAAGCTAAAATAAACAACGGAGAAAATAATGGGAGATTGTAAATTTTGTGGTAAGCCTGCTGGGTTCTTACGTAGTTCACATAAAGAATGTAAAGCGAAAGATGAGACAGAAAAACGAGAACGTAAAATTGCAAAACAAAATATTATCACACAAATAGAAAATGCTGGGGTCGCAGAAAGTGACTTGCCAGCATTGGAGAAAAAAATAAATGCGATTGCAGAATCAAATAAAATTGATAATGCAACCACAAATAGTCTTATCGTGTCTGGCTGGGAAAAATCTGTAGAAAGAGCATTTGACGATGGTATCTTAACTGAAGAAGAGCAATCCAATTTAACCAACTTAGTGGAACATTTTTTTCTCTCTCAAGCTCAACTAGATAAAAATGGAGCATTTACAAAAATCATAAAAGGTGCGGTGTTACGAGACGTAATGGATGGCATTATCTCTGAAAGGGTAAAAATTGATAGGAGCCTCCCTTTTAATCTTCAAAAAACGGAAAAGGTTATTTGGCTTTTCCAAGATGTTGAATATTACGAGCAAAAGAAAAGAACACAATATGTTGGAGGTTCACAGGGTGTCAGCATACGCATTGCCAAAGGTCTTTACTATCGTACTGGTGCATTTAAGGGCGAACGTGTTGAAACACATGAAACAATCCATGCCGATACAGGATTGCTAGGGGTGACAAACAAGCATATTTATTTTTCTGGTGGTGCTAAAAGCTTTCGTATCAGGCATGACAAAATAGTTTCATTTGAGCCGTTTTCAGATGGTATTGGCCTGCAAAGAGATGCAGCAACAGCAAAACCGCAATCATTTGTAACTGGTGATGGTTGGTTTACATACAACCTAATAACCAATGTCGCACGGTTGTAACAATGGCTTCTAACGAATAAGGATAAGTCGCGCGCAGCCGCGACTTTATCATATTGTTGAACAAGCCCGGAGCCATTCCAACCCTTCCTGTTTATAGCAGATATCTATTTCTGAGTTTGGATTTCCGGTGCCAGTAACACCAGCGGTAATTTTCTCTGGACGAGAGAACTCCGCGCCCAATATTGGCGATAAAAACGATGGCTATTTCATAGCGTTAATCGTCCTCCGGCGCTAATAAATGGTGATCGTGTACCGGTGGCTTAAGTTGACCGCCAAGCTGGAGGCATGAAGGCAATAACTGACATGGGACTTTTACACCGCCGACATTTGAATGAGGGCCTGGTCGCGGCAGATGGATACGTGACCATGACTCGCCATACCGTTTGAATGAGTTGCAGTATCCCTTTCGAATTACCATGCAAAAAACCATAGTCCCTCACACGCCGAAAGGCCTTGGGCAACACATGTTGAAACACCAACCGGAGAAAGTGTTCGCCTGTGACTTTGCGTGTCCCCACTTTTCCCGTTTGGCTATCCAGAAACCGGAATGTGACATGTATACCATCCCCCCGCCGCGTTAATTGTCCGCCTCACGCCTGTTTTACCAATTTGCTGTCAATCAGAAATTAATCATTTATGATCTATTATTGACCCTTTCACAGAATTTTCTATCATATTTGACCCTTTGATGCCATTAAGCCATCATTTGTGATATATATTCGCCCAATTCATTCATAATCAATCATATTTGATAAAATGAAAATCACTGACATAACACCGCATAGTGCCGCCTTAAAAGAACTGGGCCGACGCCTCGCATTACTGAGAAAACAGCAAGGATTCACGCAAGCCAGGATTGCCAGTGCGGCTGGCTTGGGTATAGCAACTGTGAACCGGATCGAGGCCGGACAAGATGCCCAGCTCAGCTCTTGGCTCAAGCTGTTTAAAGTTCTGGGTATCGCGTCCGCATTGGATGTTCTGCTCCCTGAGGAAATTCTTTCCCCAATGACTGAGGCTATAAAACAAAACAGGAAGCGTAAGATGCCCTCAAAGAAGAAAGGCACCTGGGAGGATGGTAAGTGACTATAGCCACGGTACGGCTATGGGGCACAACGATAGGTTATGCATCCATGGACCATGACGAGGCCTTCGCTCGCTTTGAATATGACCCGGCATTCGTAGAAATGGGAATCGAGCTGGCCCCGCTGATGATGCCAGCCCAAGCAGGAAAGATTTACCGATTCCCGGAACTTCATCCACGCTCCTTTCATGGCCTTCCCGGTCTACTTTCAGATAGCCTACCTGACAAATACGGTAAGCGATTGATTGATGTATGGCTTGCACAGACCGGTCGCTCGGCAACCGAATTCAACGCTGTAGATCGCTTGTGCTATGTCGGGATACGCGGCATGGGGGCACTGGAGTTTGAACCATCGTCCGACAGTCTCGAGCGTGCTTCAAAAGAACTACAAGTACAAGCTCTTGTTGAGCTGGCTTCGATCGCTTTTGCAAGCAAAAAGTGCCTGGACGTCAAGTTAGGTGAGACAGACTCAGACCAGGGATTGCTGGACATCCTCAGTGTTGGCACATCCGCCGGTGGTGCCCGTGCCAAGGCTGTTATTGCTTACAATGAGAAGACCAAGACCATTCGCTCGGGGCAGCTAGACCTAGCCCCAGGGTACGAGCACTGGTTGATCAAATTTGACGGAGTAAAGTATAGCGGTGACTGGGGCATAGCTGACCCTGCCGGTTATGGGCTACTGGAATACAGCTATCACCGAATGGCCAATGAATGCGATATTGACATGATGGAATGTCGCTTGCTCTCTGAGAATGGGCGTCATCACTTCATGACCCGTCGGTTCGACCGGAGCAATGATGGGGACAAGTATTTTGTCCAGACTCTAGCTGCCCTCAACCACTTCGATTACTACGAAACCGGGGCATATTCCTACGAACAAATCATCATGATGATGCGTCAACTGGGGATGCCTGTGAACATGATCGAACAGCAAGTACGTCGAACTATTTTCAACCTGGTCGGTTGTAATCAGGATGACCATGTCAAGAACTTTGGGTTCATAATGGACAGGCGGGGAATATGGTCACTCACGCCTGCTTATGACCTCTGTCATTCAGAGGGAAGTGACTTTACAAATACACATCAATTGAGTCTGAATGGCGAATTGAAACAATTCGGAATTACAGATCTGAAGCATCTTGAAGGATATGCCGGATTACCGCGAAATTTCCACAAACGTGTATTAGAGAAAACCTTGGACGCGTTCTCTGGATGGGAAAGAGTGGCAAAGGACCTCGAGATTCCCATCCAATTACAAAAACATGTACTTGGCACCCTAAGAATGGGTTGGACTTGATAGTTATACAGCTCGGCTGAGCAAACAGGATCAACCGCTTGGATTCCCATCAGAGGAAGGGTAGTAGTTACAAGGCTGACCGTTGAATTGCACTGATCCTGCCCACCAGTCTTCGTGATCCAGAAACCAGTCGATGGTCGCCTCGATACCGGTTTCAAAACTGTGCCGGGGCCGGTAGCCCAACTCGGCGGTTATTTTACCTGCATCTATGGCGTAACGGCGATCGTGGCCTGCGCGGTCGGTAACATATTCAATCAGACTGGCTGCCGCATCCCCCCGTGCCACCGGCGTATCCGGAAAGCGTCGGGCCAGGTCGGGCGCGGCGGCGAACCGCTGGTCAACGCGCTCACACAACAGTTGCACGATATCGATGTTGGTCCACTCGTTGTTGCCACCAATATTATAGGTTTCGCCGATACGGCCGCCTTCAAGCACCAGCTCAATGCCTCGACAATGATCCTCTACATACAGCCAGTCGCGAATATTTTTACCATCACCGTATACCGGCAGCAGCTTACCCCGCAGGATGTTGGTCAGGCACAGCGGCACCAGCTTCTCGGGAAAGTGCCAGGGTCCATAATTGTTCGAGCAATTGCTGGTGGTGACCTGCAAGCCATAGGTGTGGTGATAGGCGCGCACCAGGTGATCTGAAGCCGCCTTGCTCGCCGAGTAAGGTGAGTTGGGTTCATATTTCTGATCTTCGAAGAAAGCCGGTGCATCACTGGCCAGTGAGCCGTACACCTCATCTGTGGAAACGTGATGAAAGCGATGCGGCAAGTCACCATCCAGCCAGACCGTGCGGGCCGCTTTGAGCAGGCTGTGGGTGCCCACGACATTGCTTTCAATAAATGTATCGGGGCCACCGATAGAGCGATCGACGTGGCTCTCAGCCGCAAAATGCACAATGGTGTCCAACTGCTGTTCGGTCAGCAGCGCCGCTACCCGTGCCTCATCGCAGATGTTGGCGTGCACAAACTGAAAGTTGGGGTGATCGTCCAGCTCCGACAGGTTGGCCCGATTACCCGCATAGGTCAGCGCGTCATAGGCGAGCACAAAATCTTGCGGGTGGGCGCGCAACCAGTGGTGCACAAAATTGGCGCCGATAAAGCCGGCCGCGCCGGTAACCAGGAGTCGGCGGCTCACAGCGCTTGCCGCTCCGTTAGCATATTGCGCAATTGCGTCTGCCATGGCAGCTGCGAATTGCCCAGCAATGCCGTGGTCGCACCGCAATCGAGCGCACTGTAAGCAGGCCTTTGCGCGGCTGTCGGATATTCATCCGTGGCAATCGCCTCGATAGTCACATCCCGATCAACAAGACCCAGCTTGCCTGCCTCTGTCAATATGGCCTCGGCAAACTCGTGCCAACTGCAACTGCCGCCGTCAGTCCAGTGATAAATGCCATGCGCAGCGGGCTGATCCACGAACAACCACAGGACCTGGGCCAGGCCGCGGGCCCAGGTGGGTGCACCCACCTGATCACCAACAACACGCAATTCATCCCGCTCGTCCATCAGGCGCAACATGGTTTTCACAAAATTCGCACCAGAATTGGAATATACCCAGGCACTGCGCAGTACTACCGAGTGCAGTGGCAAAATTTCCATCACGCGTCGCTCTCCCGCCAGCTTACTGTGGCCGTAAATCCCCAGGGGCCGGGGTTCCTGGCGGGTCGTGTAAGGCGTTGCAGAGCTGCCATCAAAAACAAAATCCGTGGATACGTGCAGCAGTCGTGCGCCAATCTGTTGCGTTGCTATGGCCAAATAGCCGGGGCCTTCTGCATTGACCTGCACGGCCAGGTCCGGTTTTGTTTCGGCGCCGTCAACCGCCGTATAGGCGGCGGCATTAATGATGAGCTGCGGCTTTGCTGGCAGCACGTAATCCAGCACCGCTTGCTGATTGGCAATATCCAGCTCCGCCCGACCCGCGAGCAAAAGCTCTACATCCGCCGGCGCGGTTTTCTGCAGCTCCTGCCCCAGCTGCCCCTGAGCCCCAACTATGAGTACGCGCATGAAAAAAGAATCACTCCTGACTATGTCCATTATCGGTATGCAATTCTAGCAATTCCGCCCACGTTGCTGTCACCGCAGCAAGGGTTTCCAGTATGCGAATGTTGTCGAACCGCATCGACAAAGTGGTTATCGGCGTAACTGCGTTGCAGGTCACCACTGGCCGGCAAGTCTGACAGGGTCTCGGGATACCGGCGACACAACTTCGGCAATAGCGCCAACATTTATCTTCAGCGGGTCTATCCGGTAGTGTTACGTTCTGCTATCAGGGTTTTTAAATCGAGATCGCGTTCGCTGCGGCGCGCTCCGAATGTGGCCACCATACGCCAACTTATTTTCCACTTGCAATCTTTGGCATGCTAACACACCCGTGCAATCTGACGGTGTTACTTTTTTGGTTTAATGCCTATACTGCGCCCTGAAATCGGACCCAACCATTACGCTGCCTAAACTGCTGACTTTTCGATAACGACTATGGAAATTATTGCTAGCTACGGGCAGGTTCTGCTCATTCTCGCCTGCCTGTTCGGGCTTTTCATGGCCTGGGGTGTGGGCGCCAATGATGTCGCCAATGCCATGGGCACCTCGGTCGGCGCCGGTGCACTGACCATTCGGCAGGCGATTCTAATCGCCATCATATTTGAATTTATGGGCGCCTACCTCGCCGGCGGAGAAGTCACCAGCACCATTCGCAAGGGCATTATCGACCCCGCTGTCTTAAGCGAAAACCCCGAATTACTCGTATTCGGCATGATGTCAGCCCTACTGGCAGCCGGTACCTGGTTGTTAATAGCCAGCAGCATGGGCTGGCCCGTATCGACCACGCACTCCATCGTCGGGGCGATTGTCGGTTTCGCCGCGGTCGGCATATCTCCCGATATTGTCAGCTGGAGCAAGGTGGCCTCTATCGTCGCCAGTTGGGTGGTTTCGCCCATGCTGGCAGGTACGATCTCCTTTGCCCTGTTTCTCAGTGTGCAGAAATTGATTCTCGATACGGAAAACCCCTTCACTCGCGCCAAGCGTTACATCCCCCTCTATATGTGGGTGGTCGGTTTTATGATCTCCATGGTGACCCTGCTGAAGGGGCTCAAGCATGTGGGTATTGAACTGGACCTGGGCATGGGCTCCAGATTCAACAATGCACTGCCAATCAGTGTCGCAGTGGGATTGCTAGTGGCCTTGATAGGCGCAATGTTGTTGCACCGCGTCAAGGAAGTGAAAGATGAGGCGCACCCGTTTGATAGCGTCGAGCGCGTATTCGCTATCCTGATGATATTCACCGCCTGTGCCATGGCTTTCGCACACGGTTCCAACGACGTGGCCAACGCGGTCGGTCCGCTCGCGGCAGTGGCCAGCACCATCGCCTCGGGCGGCGATATCGTCTCCAAATCCAGCTTGCCCTGGTGGATTTTGTTGCTTGGCGGCGGCGGCATCGTGTTCGGCCTGGCCACCTACGGCTTCAAGGTCATCGCCACGGTCGGCAAGAAGATCACCGAGCTCACCCCCAGTCGCGGCTTCGCGGCCGAGTTGGGCGCCGCCTCCACGGTGGTTATTGCCTCCGCCTCCGGCCTGCCCATTTCCACCACGCACACGCTGGTGGGAGCCATACTGGGGGTCGGCCTGGCACGCGGTATTGCCGCCCTCAACCTGCGGGTTATTGTGACCATTTTTGTTTCCTGGTTGATTACATTGCCAGCGGGTGCTGCCCTGGCGATCTTCTTTTTCTTCATTTTCAAGGCTACCTTCACCTGACCACCTGCACTAGACTGGATGAATGAGTACATCCTCACTTCCCGGTCCGGTGCATTTTTTACAAGAGCTGGTGGCGCTGCCTTCGGTAAGCTCTACCAATCCCCAGCTCGATCAGGGTAATCGCCCGGTTATCGACTTGCTGGCACAGCGCCTGGAAGGTCTCGGCTTCACCATTGAACTGATGCCACTGAATGACACGGGCAGCAAAGCCAATTTAATTGCCAGCCGCGGCACTGGGCCCGGCGGGCTGGTACTGGCGGGTCACACCGACACCGTGCCCTACGATGACGAATTGTGGAATTTCAATCCTCTGGCCATCACCGAGCGCGACCAGCGCCTGTACGGACTGGGCAGCACAGACATGAAAGGTTTTTTCCCGCTGGCACTGGCAGCGGCGGCAAAGTTTACCGATACACCACTGCGCCAACCGCTGATCATCCTGGCGACTGCCGATGAGGAGAGTTCCATGTCCGGCGCCAGAGCGCTGGCCGAGGCGGGCAGGCCGCTGGCCAGGCAGGCCATCATCGGCGAGCCCACCGGATTGGTGCCAGTGCGCCTGCACAAGGGCATCATGATGGAGGCCATTCGCATCAGCGGCAGTTCGGGGCATTCGTCAGACCCATCCCTGGGACAAAATGCCCTGGACGGTTTGCACGCCGTACTCGGTGACCTGATGAATTACCGGGACTCACTGCGCCGGCGCAACCTCCATCCTTTGCTGGATATCGCCTACCCCACACTCAATCTGGGCTGTGTACACGGCGGCGACAATCCCAATCGCATTTGCGGGCAGGCTGAAATTCACTTCGATGTGCGCGTGACCCCCGGTCTGACAAATACGCAGATACGTGAAGAAATCCGCCGGCGACTGAGCGGTATTGCCGATCAACACCAACTGCAGTTCGACATGCAGTCGCTCATTGCCGGGGCAGACCCCTATGAACAGGCAGCCGATAGCGAGCTGGTGTTGCTGGCAGAAAAGCTCACCGGTCACCGCGCTGAAGCTGTGGCGTTCGCCACCGAAGCGCCCTACCTGCAACAACTGGGCATGGCTACCATCGTGTTGGGACCCGGCTCCATAAAGCGCGCCCACCAGCCGGATGAGTACATCGAACTGGACCAGTTCCAGCCCTGTATTGAACTATTGCAACAGTTCATCGGTCACTACTGCGCCTGAAACTGAGCCAGACTCTGTGAAATACTGCCATTGGGCAATGCCCCTCTAATGGGGTAACCTTACTAATTGCCAGATTTTTCAATGAGTTAGCATGAGATCACAGAGCAAACAAAATATTCGCTGGTTTCGTAACAGCGCGCCCTATATCAACGCACACCGGGGCCAGACTTTCGTCCTTACCCTGGGTGGCGAGGCGGCTCTACATGCAAATTTTGCCAATATTATTCACGATATCGCCCTGCTCAACAGTCTCGGTGTACGGCTCATCCTGTTGTTCGGTGCTAGGCCACAAATAGCGGCGCGACTGCTGCAGGCCGGCATTGATAGCGAGTTCCACGACGGTATCCGCATTACCGACGAGGCGGCCCTGGCACACGTAAAGGATGCCGCTGGTGCGATGCGTGTAGAGGTAGAGGCGCTATTGTCCACGGGGCTGCCCAACTCTCCGATGCAGGGGGCAGGCATTCGTGTCAGCAGCGGCAATTTCATCACTGCCAAGCCTATGGGGCTGGTCGATGGAATCGATTTCCACCACACCGGCCGGGTCCGGCGTGTAGATGCGGTGGCCATATCCCGGTGCCTGGATGCCGGCTCTGTGGTGATCCTCTCGCCATTGGGGTTTTCTCCCACTGGCGAAATATTCAACCTGGCGCTGGAGGATATCGCCGTACACGTGGCGGCCGAGGTCGGCGCTGACAAACTCATTTTATTTGGCGCCGCACGGGGCGTCAAAGATGCGCAGGGCGAGCTGGTCCGGCAGTGTGACCTCGGTGAGGCACAAACATTGCTGCAAACCATGACTGACCAGGAGCAGCGCCGTTTATTGCGCACGGCCCGGCAGGCCTGCACCGCCGGCATAGGCCGCTGCCAGATTATTTCCTATGCGGAAGATTGTTCCCTGCTGGAGGAACTGTTCACTCACGATGGCAGCGGCACCCTGATCAACAACGATGGCTACGAACAGGCGCGCGCAGCCACCATCGAAGATGTGGGCGGCATACTGGAACTGATAGAGCCACTTGAGCGGGAGGGCGTGCTGGTGAAGCGCTCGCGCGAGTTATTGGAAACCGAGATCGGTCATTTTCGGGTACTGGAGCGAGATAGCCGCATCATCGCCGGCGCCGCCCTGTACCCTTTCCCGGAACAGGGCAGCGGTGAGATTGCCTGCCTGGTCACACACCCGGATTACCGTGGCGACAAGCGTGGCAACCGCTTGCTGCAGGAACTGGAACAGCGTGCTGTGCAGCAGGGCTTGCGGCAGGTATTTGTGTTGACCACCCAAACCGCCCACTGGTTTCTGGAACAGGGCTTTGTCGAGGGTGACCTGGCGGAACTCCCCAACCAAAAGCAATCCCTGTATAACCTGCAGCGCAATTCAAAAGTGTTTGTGAAGCAACTCAGCTAGCCTTCTGCTATGCTTCGACCCCTGTTTTATCCCCGGCAACAAGGTTTCCGCCATGCCTGAGTACCGCTCCAGAACCTCCACCCACGGTCGCAACATGGCCGGCGCCAGGGCACTGTGGCGCGCCACCGGCATGAAGGATGACGATTTTCAAAAGCCCATTATTGCCATCGCCAACTCCTTCACCCAGTTTGTTCCCGGCCACGTCCATCTCAAGGATATGGGTCAACTGGTGGCGCGCGAGATCGAAGCCGTCGGCGGGGTAGCCAAAGAATTTAACACCATCGCTGTCGATGACGGCATTGCCATGGGCCACGACGGCATGCTCTACAGCCTGCCGTCACGGGATATTATCGCCGACTCGGTCGAATACATGGTCAACGCCCACTGTGCCGATGCACTGGTCTGCATTTCAAACTGCGACAAGATTACCCCGGGTATGCTGAACGCCGCCCTGCGCCTCAATATCCCCGCCATATTTGTCTCTGGTGGGCCGATGGAGGCGGGCAAAACCAGGCTTTCAGAGCACAAGCTGGACCTGGTCGACGCCATGGTGATCGCCGTCGATGACAGCGCCAGCGACGAGCAGGTTGCCGAATATGAGCGCTCCGCCTGCCCTACCTGTGGTTCCTGTTCAGGCATGTTCACGGCCAACTCCATGAACTGCCTGACCGAGGCGCTGGGCCTTTCGCAGCCAGGCAACGGCTCTATGCTGGCCACCCACGCTGATCGTGAGCAGCTGTTTTTGAGCGCCGGGCGACGCATCGTAGATTTGGCCAAACGCTATTACGAGCAGGACGATCACTCGGCGCTACCGCGAGTTATTGGCTCCTTCAAAGCCTTCGAAAATGCCATGACCCTGGATATCGCCATGGGCGGCTCTACCAATACCATCCTGCACCTGCTGGCCGCAGCGGAAGAGGCCGAGCTGAATTTCACCCTGGCCGACATAGACCGGCTGTCGCGCAGTATCCCCCAGTTGTGCAAGGTCGCCCCCAGTACTCCCCAATACCACATGGAAGATGTACACCGGGCCGGCGGCATCATGGGAATTCTCGGCGAGTTGGACCGGGCTGGCCTGCTGCATACCGATGTGCCGACTGTGCACAGCGCGACCCTGTCAGACGCCCTGCAGCAATGGGATATCAAGCGCAGCCAGGATCCCAGCCTGCAGAAGTTTTTTATGGCCGGGCCGGCCGGCATACCTACCCAGACTGCGTTTAGCCAGGACACGCGCTGGTCGACGCTGGACGACGACCGGGCCAGCGGCTGCATACGCTCGCTGGAGCACGCCTATTCCCGGGAGGGCGGGCTCGCCGTGCTGTACGGCAATATTGCCGAGCATGGCTGTGTAGTAAAAACCGCCGGTGTTGACGACAGTATTTTGATATTTGAAGGGCCTGCCTACGTCTGTGAGAGTCAGGAGGCCGCCGTCGATGCCATCCTCAATGACCGGGTGACTGCCGGTGACGTGGTGGTAGTGCGCTATGAAGGCCCCAAGGGCGGCCCCGGCATGCAGGAGATGCTCTATCCAACCAGCTATATCAAGTCCAAGGGATTGGGCAAGGCCTGTGCATTGCTCACCGATGGTCGCTTTTCAGGTGGGACCTCAGGACTCTCCATCGGTCACGCCTCGCCGGAAGCGGCGGCGGGAGGTGCTATCGGACTGGTGCGCAGCGGCGACCTTATCAAGATAAATATTCCCCAGCGCAGCATCGATGTCTGTTTGTCGGATGATGAGCTGGCGGCGCGAAAAAACGAGCAGGACGCGTTGGGATGGAAGCCGGCCGAACCGCGCCCACGCAAGGTTACTGCCGCCCTGAAAGCCTATGCGCTAATGGCTACCGGTGCCGATCGCGGCGCGGTCCGTGACCTGAGCCAATTTGACTAGTCCGCCTGCGCAATCAGTTTTTGCAAGCCGCGGCGCAAGTCGTCCAGCTCGTGCTGCAGGTGCGTGCTCTGCTTTTCAGTCCTGCTGTTGAGCACATCCGCCACCGCCTGCATAATAATTTGCTGATTATGCAGGTAAATGGCCTGGTAATGGGCGCTTTGCATCTGTTGGCGATCAGCCATGGCGGCCACAATCTGCTGCTGCCAATCGTGCCTGCGCTTACTCAGCACTCGCTGTAACAGTTCCGACCAGGCTCTGCGCTCTGCCAGCCAGGCATCGTCAAAACGCTGTAATGAGGCTGCGGCCTCCTGCAGCGGTAATTTTTGCTCCGCTGTCAGCCGGCCGAGAAAATCCCGCAGGTTTTTCGCAAGGTTCTCATAAGTCTGCTCGCTATAGGCCGCACCGTCCCGCTCCAGAAACTCCTCTTCCAGATCCGCCTGGCGGTCCCAGAGGCTGTCCAGAAACTCTGCCATTTGCGCATCACTGAGTTGCTCGCCCATCTCCAACGCCAGTGGCAGCATGTGTTGTTCCAGTCGCGCTCCAGCCAGTGATACTTCATCAACCCAGCCCTGCACGGTGCTGCCATCCAACGGCGCAGCAAGATCCTCCTCAATACCTGCCAACAGGTCCAGGTAGCGGGCCAGCTCCTCTTTACGATGCCAGTGCAGCATGGGCTGTAACTGCTGCTTGAGGCTTTTCTTCTGGGGTCGGGTGAGATCCACATAATCGTCGACATACCAGGGGATCAACCAGTCGAGCCGGTTGTAGAGAAAAGTGCTGCTACAGGAAGTCAGGAAAAGGAGTGCAAACACTCCCGAAAATGTTCTGCCCAGCTTCATCATTGTCTCCACGCATTACTCACCGGCTACCCAAAGTCCCGCCGCCGGGGCAGCAAATCCTCAGAAAAGGCAGCTGTCGGGCCTGCCATGAGGCGCTGTATCAGGCCGCTGCGCGGCGCCTTGGTAGCGATGAGCCTGGGGGCAGGCATCGGCTAGAGCAGTCGCAAGCCAACCCCGACCAAGCCACCCAATAGCAATACCAACAGGGACAGGCTGCCGAGGATAAAGCCGGGGCCGCGTTTGTCAGGATGCTGTACATAGCCTCTGGCGTAGAGAATGCGACCAACCAGGAACAAAAGACCCAGCCCCGCGCCAATTTCGGCAGACATGTAGTAACCGAATATCCACAGGGCCGGAAAGAACATCACCAATTGTTCGAGGGTGTTTTGCTGCACACGGAACACGCGCTCAAATTTTTCATCACCAATAATATTGGGGGCAGAAATGCCTGTTTCGGAACGGCTTTTGCCAACCATAAGCGTGAGATAAAAATACTCCGCCACCACCAGTAGTGTTACCAAAACGATCAGTTCCATAAATCCTTCCCGCTAGTTTCCATGAACATTATAAGCATATACGCGCATTCGTTCGATTTCTTTCTGGCGCCGGTTTTTCCCTGCCGCCGGGCGCTCAGGGGTCGCTGACGAACATGGTGATTTGCTCGCCATCGCCGCCGGCAAGTCGGTGACCGACAGGGCCAAGTGAAACCTGGGGTAGTCCTGTTTCATATTTTCACCATGGTAGCTTCTTCAAATCTACGTTACCTCCACTGATGATACAGGCAACCCGGCGACCCCGGAACCGCTCCGGATGCTCGAGAAGCGCAGCAAAGCTGACCGCACCCGACGGCTCCACTACCGTCTTCAATCGCGTCCACTGCAATTGCATCGCCGCGACAATGCTGTCCTCTGCCACCGTCAGTATGGTATCAACCCGGTTGCGGATAATGTCGTAGTTGTTCTTGCCGAGGCTGGTCAGCAGGCCATCGGCGATGGTCTGCGGATTTTCCTGTGGCACCCATCGACCCAGTCCAAAGGAACGAAATGCGTCGTCGGCGCCGGCGGGTTCTGCAGCAACGACTTCTATCGCGGGCCGCAGCGCCTTGATGACAGTGGCGATACCGGCCAGCAGTCCACCGCCGCCAACCGGGGCAACCACCACGTCCAGGTCGTCTATTTGTTGCAACAACTCCAGCGCCACCGTGCCCTGCCCGGCAATAATACATGGGTCGTCATAGGGGTGAACGACATGCGCCCCGGTCTCAGCGACCAGTTGTTGAAGTGTGGACTCCCGTGCCGCCAGGGTCGCTTCGCACTCAAGGATTTTGCCTCCGTAAGCCTGCACCGCTGCCTTTTTCACCGTCGGGGCATTGTCCGGCATCACTATATGCGCGCACATGCCCCGTACCGCCGCGGCCATGGCCAGCGCCGCTGCATGATTGCCGGAGGAGTGCGTGGCAACCGCGCTGGCCTCGCCAGACAAGCCCAGCACCGCATTGAGAGCGCCACGAGCCTTGAAGGCTCCGACTTTCTGCAGGTTCTCACATTTGAAAGAGACGTGGCAGCCGACCCGTTCATCCAGTAGACGGCTGTGAATTACCGGCGTGCGGTGAATATGAGCGCGAATGCGCCGGTGCGCCGCTTTCACGTCCTGTATATCCACTGGAGATTTTTCTCCAACCATGAGCTACCTCGTTCGCTTGTTGCTACAATCCATCGGCCATCTTACCGGGGCAATGCCGGCTAATTCCATAACACTTCTAGGTGCCCTAGAATAACAACTATGCCAACGCTTTTTATCAGTCATGCCGACTGCGAGAAACACGTCATGCTGGATAATCACCCGGAGAGTCCGGCCCGGCTCCAGCATATCCAACAAGCCGTGCAGGCCGCCGCCTGGCATGGCTCATTGCAAGCGGTGCAAGCCCGGGAAATAACCCTGGAGGATTTTGTGGGTATCCACCCACAGCAGTATCTGGACAGGGTCAACGCCCTGCAACCCGGTGACGGCATCGCCCGGCTCGATGCCGATACCGCTATTAATCGGCACAGTCTCAGGGCGGCGCGACTCGCCGCAGGCGCGCTGCTGCAAGCGGTGGACTCGGTCATGGCCGGCGCTGCCAACAACGCTTTCTGCACCGTGCGCCCACCTGGACACCACGCGGAATCTACCGCGGCCATGGGATTTTGTGTCTTCAACAATATTGCCCTGGCGGCGCAGCGCGCACTCAAACAGGGCGCCCAGCGCATAGCTATATTTGATTTTGACGTACACCATGGCAATGGTACGGTTCAGATATTCAAGGATCGATCTGAAGTCATGGTGTGTTCGAGCTTTCAATACCCTTTTTACCCGGGCCGATACGACGATGTAGTGGCGGACAATATCGTACTCACACCGCTGCCCGAGGGCACCGCCAGTGCGCAGTTTCGGCTCGCGGTGGAGCGAGACTGGATACCGGCCGTCGCGCGCCATCAACCAGACCTGATTCTGGTGTCGGCGGGCTTTGATGCCCATCGCGAGGATCCATTGGGTGGCCTGTTGCTGGAAGACAACGACTATCAATGGCTGGCCCAGTTGTTGATCGATTTTGCCAATCGCCACTGCGACGGCCATCTGGTGACAGCGCTGGAAGGAGGCTATAACCTGCAGGCCCTGGCACGCAGCAGCGTGGCCTACCTGGGGGCGTTGGCACGCTAATGGTCGCGCAACTGGAGGATTGGTCGGCGGCGTTTGCAGACTTTGTATGGGGCGACCCGCTGTTGATTCTGTTGGTGGGAGGCGGGCTCTACTTTGCTATTTACTCGCGCTTCCTGCCCTACCGCCACCTGGTCCACGCGGTCGGCATCATGTTGGGTCGCTACGATACTCCCGGTGAGCCGGGCGATCTGACCCACGCACAGGCACTGGCCGCCGCACTGTCCGGTACCCTGGGACTGGGCAATATCGCCGGAGTTGCGTTGGCTATAGTCGCGGGCGGCCCCGGTGCCATATTCTGGATGTGGATCACCGCCCTGATAGGTATTGCCACCAAGTTTTTTACCTGCTCCCTGGGCATTATGTACCGTGGCAAGGACAGTCTCGGCAACCTGCAGGGCGGTCCGCAATACATCATTCGCGAAGCGCTGCCCAAGCAATTTTACCCGCTGGCCATTTTGTTCTCTGCGGCCGGCATGATCGGCACCCTGCCGATGTTCCAGGCCAACCAACTGACGGCCCTGGCGCGCCAAACGCTGGCAGATGGCATCGACCCCTTGCTCTTCAATATTGTCGTAGGCTGCATTATCGCCGCTATAGTGACCAGCGTGGTGGTTGGTGGGTTGCAGCGAGTCGCCCGGGTGGCGGTGGCGCTGCTGCCTGCCATGACCATCATTTACCTGGCGATGACCGTGTACGTCATGGTAGTGCACGCCGATCGGGTAGCCGACATGTTTTCATTAATCTTCACCGAGGCGTTTGCACCGAAGGCGGTTGCGGGAGGACTGCTGGGCGTGATGTTGATTGGTATCAGCCGCGGCGCCTTTTCCAATGAAGCCGGTCTCGGCACCGAAGTAATGGCGCACGGTGCGGCCAAAACCAGCGAACCCATTCGCGAGGGCCTGGTGGCCATGCTCGGGCCGGTGATTGATACCCTGCTGGTCTGTTCCTGTACCGCCATGGTCATACTTCTGTCAGGGCTGTGGGAAAATCCCGGTGAGCTGAGCGGCATTGCCATGACTCTGGCGGCTCTGCAAGCAGAGATGGGTATAACGGCGGTTATCTTGCTTACCGCAGTTGTGCTTATCCTCAGTTTAACCACCATGTTCACCGGCTGGTACTACGGCTCCAAATGCTTTGGGTTTTTGTTCGGCGCCGAACGCCGGCACTGGTTTCGCTACTTTTTTATCAGCACTATCCTGTTTGGCTCTACCGTGAGTATTGATGTGGTGTTCAACCTGATTGTCGGTGCCTACGGAGTAATGGCCATACCCACCATGGTGGCAACCCTGCTATTGTCAGGCAAGGTAATGGTGGCCGCAGGCGAGTACTTCAGTCGGCCGCTGCAACCGACCCGCCGCTAAGCGCAGGAGCCCGCTATGAAACTGGACCGTACCGACCGCCGCATTCTGGAACAGATGCAACGCAATGGCCGTATCAGCAACCTGGAACTGGCCGACGCGGTCGGGCTTTCACCCACGCCCTGCTCCCGGCGGGTCAAGCGACTGGAAGAATCCGGCATTATCGACCGGCATGTCACCCTGCTGGATCAATCCCGACTCGGGCTCAAGCTCACCGCTTTCATAACCATCGCCATGGATCGGCATACACCGGATCGTTTTGACAACTTCGAAAAGCAGGTCAGCGCCTTTCCCGAGGTCATGGAATGCGCCGTGGTCACCGGCCAATCCGCCGACTACCTGATAAAGGCAGTGGTCGCTGATATGGAGTACTACGAGGCTTTTTTGCTCGGCAAGCTGACACGAATCGAAGGCGTAACCGGCGTGCAGTCCAGCTTTGTACTGCGTCCAGTGATCCGTAAAACCGAGCTGCCGATGGACCATATGCCAGACATCTGAGGGACGTCGCCGGCAGACCTTCATTCACGCCCCAAAGGCGGAACCGGAAGAAAAGCGGTTTAATCGATTGCATGCGGGAGTTCGCAGTGCGGTAGAGCGCGCCGTGGGTGTGCTGAAACAGCATGACGGCATGGCAAAAGGGCGTTACCTTGGTTTGGGTCGTAACCGTACTCGCCTTGAGCTGATGTGCGTGGCACACAATATTAAACGAGGATTATCGATCAGGCAGGCAAGTTGTGTCTGAACAATGGGAGTGGGAGGAAAAATGGTCAAATTTCCCCTTGGAGAGGTTCCATAATCGACGGTTGAGTCAATACCGTCTCAAAAAATCATTACGTGAAATTTGAAGCACCGTGTGGGTGCACCGTGCAAAGGTCTCAGGAAGCTTATGCAAACATCAATGAGTGGAAAAATCGCCCTGGTAACCGGTGGCGCAGGCGGCATGGGCCGTATCATGGCACTGCGACTGGCGCAGCGAGACGCCAGGGTCGCTATCTTCGACCTCAACGAGCAAGGCCTGCAGGCAACCGCCGCTGAACACGAGAATATTCAAGCCTTTCGCTGTGATATTTCCAAACGCGAGGATGTCGAAGCCAGGATTGCGGAGGTCCAGAACACACTGGGGCCGGTAGACCATCTGGTACACGCCGCCGCGTTAATGCCGGCACACGCCCTTGCTGATCACACCGTCGAGCAGGTGGAATTTCTCTTTCAGGTGAATTTTTTTTGGCGCCGTCTACACAATAAAAAGTCTGCTGCCGTCCATGCAGCAAAGAAACAGTGGCACCATGATAGTGTTTGGCTCCATTGCCGGGGTAGCCTACGTGCCCAAAATGGGGACCTATTGCGCCACCAAGGCCGCGGTAAACACCTATGTTGAATGCCTGCAAAATGAAATTCGCAGTAGCGGCGTCAATATACACCTGGTCTGCCCGCCAGCCGTTAACACGCCGCTGATCGACCAGGCCATCTCAACCGACACCCCCGGCAGTATCGAGAAAGCTCGCCAGAGCGGACGCCTGGCGGATCCCGAGAAAATCATCGATGCCATCGATAAGGGGGTCGCCAAGGGCAAAGATATCATCTATCCAGGCGAGGCCTGGTTTTTGATGATATGGAAGACCCTGTTTCCAAAGCTGTGGTGGAAGCTGGTACTCAGCTTCGAAAAGTAATCGGAGTACACGCTGGGCTCTGTGGTAGCATCGCCCCCCGATGCACCTGCGCCCACTAAATACGGACTCCCCCCGCCTGCTGGCCCTGCTCGCCGCAGTGGTGGCGCTGGGACCATTGACCATTGATATGTACCTGCCGGCGATGCCCGCTATGGCAACTGTCTTGCAGGCCGGCACCAGCGCGGTGCAATTAACGATCAGTAGCTATTTACTGGGCTTTTCACTATTCCACCTGGCCTGTGGCCCACTCGCTGATCGCTACGGACGACGACCTGTACTGCTGGGCGGTCTGGGCCTTTATGTGGTAGCCGCCCTGGCCTGCGCCCGCGCAACCAGCATTGATGAACTCATTGTATTGCGCTTTTTGCAGGGAGGTGCCGCCTGTGTCGGCCCGACCCTGGGGCGCGCTATCGCCAGGGACCTGTACGGACCGCAACGTGCGGCACACGCGCTGGCTTACATCGCCATGATCATGGCGCTGGCCCCTGCTGTGGCGCCCACTATGGGCGGTTTCATGCTGGAGTTTTACAACTGGCCCTCCATATTTGTCGCGCTGGCCGTCTACGCATTCGTGGTGATGCTGTGCATAGCCATCTGGTTACCGGAATCACTGCCGCAAGTACAGGCCCTGCACCCGGCTCAGATTGGCCGCAACTATTTGCAGCTAATAAAAAATTCGCACTTCATGACCACCACCGGTGCGAGTGCATTAGTCTACGCCGGCATGATCGCTTTTCTATCGGGCTCAAGTTTTATCTTTATCGGTATGATGGGCGTGCCCCCACGCTATTTCGGTATGCTTTTTCTAGCCACAGTTATTGGCTATGTTATAGGTAACGCCCTCAGCACCCGTCTGTCTCGGGGCCGGCAGTCGGAGCAGGTGATGTGGATAGGCGCCCGAATAGCGCTGCTGGCTGGCCTGTCCATGTTTTGCGCCACGGAAGTCTGGTTTCATCCGGCATCCATCCTGTTGCCCATGGCCGGTTTTTCCATGGCGCTGGGTATAGTGCTGCCACACTCCCTGGCTGCCGCATTACGGCCGTTTCCACACATGGCCGGTACCGCTTCAGCCTTGTTTGGCTTTATTCAAATGGCAGTGTCATCTTTGGGTGGCGCTCTGGTAGGCATCTACCTGACCGATTCAGCGAGACCCATGATACTGGTAATTTTGAGTCTCAGCGCCGTGTCCTGGTGGTTGATTCGGCGCCTGCAGGCCACCTGATATGGCATACTTGTGACCCTGTTTGTCACCCTGAAACCGAGAGGCCAATATAACCATGGCAGCCACTGACGTAACTCAACTGATTGGCAATACCCCGTTGTTGTACCTGCGTGAAGCCTCCGCACATACCGGCTGCCGGATATACGGCAAAGCCGAATTTCTTAACCCGGGTGGTTCGGTCAAGGATCGCACTGCGCTGGGAATCATTCGCGCTGCCGAGCGCAGCGGTAAACTTGAACCCGGTGGGGTAATTGTAGAGGGCACAGCGGGCAATACCGGCATAGGCCTGACCCTGCTCGCCAACGCGCTGGGTTATCGCAGTGTGGTGGTGATGCCGCTGAGCCAGAGTAAGGAAAAGATAGAAGCCCTTGAACTTTTGGGTGCCGACCTACACCTGGTTCCAGCCACTTCTTATGCGGACGAGAAGCACTATATTCATACCGCAAAGCGCCTCAGCGAAAAGCTGGCCCGCAGCGAACCACATGGGGTACTGTGGTCACAACAATTCGATAACCTGGCCAATATGCAATACCACGCGGCCACCACTGGCGCCGAAATCTGGCAACAAACGGAAGGCAAAATTGACGGTTTCATCTGTTCGGTGGGCACCGGTGGCACGCTGGCAGGTGTCTCCAACACACTGAAAGAAAAAAACCCCGACATCAACATTGGCATCGCCGACCCTATGGGGGCGTCTCTCTACAACTACTACACCCACGGCAAACTGGACGCCCAGGGCAGCTCCATGATGGAGGGGATTGGTATCAATCATATTACCGACAATCTCGCCCAGGCCAGAATCGACTCGGCCTTTCAGGTCACCGACGAAGAGGCGCTGCCGTGGATATTCAACCTGCTGCGCCACGAGGGCTTGTGCCTGGGCGGCTCCAGCGCCATCAATATAGCCGGTGCCGTGAAACTGGCGCAGCAGCTTGGTCCCGGCCACACCATTGTCACCATCCTGTGCGACTACGGCCACCGCTACCAGAGCAAACTGTACAACCCGTCCTATTTACAGAGCCGCGAGCTGCCCAGTCCCGAGTGGCTGACTCTGTAGACTCCCCATGCAAGGAATACTTCCCACATGAAACTAGGCATTATCTGTGGCAGCCATCGCCACAACTCCCAGACCGAAAAGGTGGGCAGGCACATCGAAACGGAGTTGTTGCAACAGGGCTTGTGCGATGAGGCCTTTTTATTCAGCCTGGCCGGCAACCCGCTGCCGTTGTGGGATGAATCGATATGGCAAGACGACGACAATTGGCAGCAGTTGATGCAACCAATTTCAGCCGAACTGGCAAGCTGTGACGGATTTGTTGTTATCGCTCCGGAGTGGCACGGCATGGTGCCGGCGGCCCTGAAAAATTTTTTCCTGATTTGGACCGGCGGCGGCGAACTGGCCCACAAGCCGGCGCTAATCGTTACCGTCTCAATCGCCGACGGCGGCTCTTACCCGGTCGCCGAATTAAGAATGAGCAGCTACAAGAATAACCGCATCTGCTTCCTGCCAGAGCACCTGATCATTCGGTATGTCGATACGGTTTTCAACGCGGACAGCGCCGCTAACAGGGACAGCGCCCAGCAATATTTCCAGCAGCGGCTCACTTACTGCCTGCGCCTACTGCGAGAATATGCACTGGCGCTGACATCTGTCAGGGCCAGTGGTGCGGCTAGCCTGGCGACCTACAGCAGCGGGATGTAGGTAGACATGGGATCAGAGTCCAGACTCTGACCTCGCTGATGCCGCCATGCCCGCTCTTTCTTTAGCGATAAGGAAGTCGACAATTTTCAGCATACCGGCCTGGCTTTTCGCCTTGCGTGTGGTTACGCGATATTTACCAGCCACCATTATCTCTGGCGTACCGGTAATGCGGGCTCCCTTTTGCCTGGCCACAGCCTGGCGAATTTGACTGCCAATGCCAAAAGAGCCATAAGCCTTGTCGAAATCCGCCGCGCTCACCCCATTGGCAACAAACACCTGACGAATTTCATCCTGGCTGGCAAGACGTTGCTTGTCCACATGCATGGCAGCAAACAATGCGCCGTGCATTTTGTCCAGCACACGCAGCACCTGCGCCGCATACATCGCCTTCGCGTGGGGCTCCATGGATGCATTCCAGATCGCCGGAGACGGCACAAATTCAACATCATCAGCGAGCTTGCGCTGCCATTGATTGATCAGCGGTTCGAAGTTGTAACAGTGTCCACAGTTATAGGCAAAAAATTCCACCACTTCAATTTTGCCGGCGTTGCGCGTGCGCAGGGCCGGCAAAATGATGTCGTAGTCCGTACCCGGCCGGTACTGCTCAGCACCACCCTGGGCAACTGCAAACAAGGGCGCGACCAGGCAGAGACCCAGGCCCAATAAAAATTTCTTCACAGCAAGCTCTCCGGTTTCAATGCAAGCCGGCGATAAAACTCGCCACGGCGTCAATTTCGTTGTCAGACATACGGTGAGTGACATCGCGCATCATGCGCGCATCGCCATCATTGGTACGGCCACCGGGGTTCTGCTCCAGCGTACTCTCAGCACCTGTGCGAAAACGGCGTAGTTGATCAGCAATGTAATCTACATGCTGGCCCGCCAGGGCAGGAAATCCGGCCGGTCCATTGCCGCCACCGGCAGCGCCGTGACAAGCAGCACAGGCCGCAACCCCGATGGAACTGATGCCACCGCGATAAATTCCGGCTCCCTGTTCGGCCTTGGCCGGATCAGTATGGCCGCCACTGGCGGTCTGGCCGGTGTAGTAGGCCGCGATATTGGCCATATCCTCATCACTCATGGCATCGAGCTGATCCGCCATGGTTGGCACGGGTCTGACCCCACTCTTGATATCTTCCATCTGTTTTACCAGATAGCGCTCATTCTGCCCGGCGAGCTTGGGAAACATGGGAACCGCACTGTTTCCATCAGCTCCGTGGCACGCTGAACACTGCAGGGTTTTATCTTTCCCCGCCGAGGCGTCTCCTGCCAGCGCAGAGCCGGCACATCCCAGCATCAAGCTGAGGCCAATCACTAATTTTTTCATTGGTTTTCCAGTTGTTGGGTAACAGTGTTACCTGGCTTTTGACATGTATTCAACCAAAGCCTTGTAATCATCAGCGCTACAGTCATAGCACATGCCTTTGGGAGGCATGGCGTTCAAGCCATTTTCCACCGATGCAACCATCGCGTCCATGCCCTTGGCCAGACGCGCTTCCCAATCAGCGGCAACACCGGTTTTGGGGGCGCCGGCAGCGCCGGGAGCGTGACAGACAGCACAGGTCCTGGCATAGCGATCAGCGACCTCATCTGCGGCTGCCAATCCAGAAACGCCCAATACGAGCACCAGGCCCAGAATTACCTTATTCATAATTGCTTTCCTTTCTGTGGCGGCTGCAACAGCGCAGTCGCCTTCAAGTTGTTTTTGGTGTAAAAAACTGTGGCATTATATACAACATACCGAGCGCAAAAAAGCCGACAAAATCAATGCAAAATACTTTTCTGCCACCCCCCAATTATCGCGCCGCCCAATTTTTGACCAGCGCCGGCAAACTCAGCCAGTGTCCGCTGGATGAAGGTTGGGAAATCGCCTTCGCCGGGCGCTCCAATGCGGGCAAGTCCAGCGCCATAAACACGCTGACGGGCAACCGCAAGCTGGCCCGCACCTCCAAAACTCCCGGCCGCACCCAGTTAATCAATTTCTTCAGCCTCAGTGACCAACAGCGGCTGGTTGACCTGCCTGGTTACGGCTTCGCCAAAGTACCCGAGGTCGTGAAGCGGGAGTGGGTTCGTCGGTTGGAATACTACCTGCAACACCGCCAGTGCCTGCGCGGCATGATTTTATTGATGGATGTGCGTCGGCCATTGCAGGTTTTTGACCGTATGATGCTGGATTGGGCTGTGGCGGCCGGCATGCCTGTCCATATACTCCTGACCAAGGCCGACAAGCTCAAGAAGGGGCCTGCCCAAAGCACACTGTTACAGGTTCGCAGCCAACTGGCAGCCGAGTCGGAGCTGGTCTCAGTACAACTGTTTTCAGCGCTGAAGAAAACCGGATTGGAACCCTTGTGCGAGGTGCTGAACGCCTGGTTGACTGATATTTCTGTACTTGAGGATGATTGCGAGGATCAGTAAACGGCCCCGGTTGTGCGCGCTGGTTCACTAGTGTGCCTGGTCCCAATTCTCGCCGCTGCCAACTTCAACCAACAGCGCTACGTCCAGCTCAGCAGCCGCCGACATCTGCTCGCAGAGGCCATTGGAAATAGCCTCAAGCTGGTTTTCTGCCACCTCCAGCACCAGTTCATCGTGAACCTGCATCACCATGCGGGCATCGGCATTTGTCTCACGCAACCAGTTATCCACCCGCAACATGGCACGTTTGATGATATCCGCCGCCGTGCCCTGCATAGGCCCGTTAATCGCTGTCCGTTCGGCCGCCTGCACCCGCATCCTGTTGCGTGCGTTGATCTGCGACAAGTAGAGCCGGCGACCAAATAACGTCTCCACATAGCCCTGCTCATGGGCCAGCGCCCGGGTATCGTCCATATAGGCCTGTACGCCGGGGTAGCGTTCAAAATACAGATCAATATAGTCCTGGGCCTCGCGCCTGCCCAGGTGCAATTGTTTGGCCAGCCCAAACGCCGACATACCGTAAATCAGGCCAAAGTTGATGACCTTGGCCTTGCGTCGCTGTTCGTCGCTAACCTCGTCAAGTGCCGTGCCAAAAACCTCAGCGGCGGTAGCGCGATGCACATCAAGGCCGTCACGAAATGCGCTCAGCAGGCCTTCGTCGCCGGACAGGTGCGCCATAATACGCAACTCAATCTGGGAATAATCGGCCGCCACAACACGGTAGCCGGCGGGCGCGATGAAAGCCTGGCGGATGCGACGCCCCTCCGCCTTGCGAACAGGAATGTTCTGCAGGTTTGGATCTGAAGAGGACAGGCGTCCGGTGGCGGTTACCGCCTGATGATAGGAGGTATGCACGCGCCCGGTAACCGGGTTGATCATTGCCGGGAGCTTGTCGGTGTACGTTGATTTGAGCTTGCTGAGGCCGCGATATTCCAGCACCACCTCGGGCAGGGGATAATCCAGAGCCAGTTCCACCAGCACCTCTTCGGCGGTAGAGGGCGCGCCTTTGGGGGTCTTTTTGATAACCGGCAGCCGCAGCCGCTCGAACAAAACGTCCCCCAACTGCTTGGGAGATCCCAGGTTGAATTCACCGCCGGCCAGTTCGTGCGCCTGTTTTTCCAATTCCAGCAGGCGCTCTCCCAACTCGCCACTTTGCCGCTCCAGCATGGCTCGATCTACCAGCACGCCATTGCGTTCTATCTTTGAAAGCACCGGCACCAGCGGTATTTCAATATCATCGAAAACCGCCTGCAGTGCCGGCTGCTGTTGTATACGCGGCCACAGTATTTCGTGCAGCCGCAGGGTAATGTCGGCATCTTCGGCCGCGTAGGGGCCGGCCTGCTCCAGCGGAACCTGGTCAAAGGTTAGCTGCTTGGCGCCCTTGCCGGCCACATCCTCAAAATGGATAGTGCTGTGGCCCAGGTACTTCAAAGCCAGGCTGTCCATGTCGTGGCGGGTAGCGGTGGAGTCCAGCACATAGGATTCCAGCATGGTGTCGTAGCGGATGCCGCGCAGGATAATGCCGTGGTTGGCCAGCACACTGGCGTCGTATTTCAGATTTTGGCCGACCTTGGCGCGCTCTGGATCTTCCAACAAGGGCCGCAGCTGGCCCAGCACCCAGTCTCGATCCAACTGCTGCGGCGCACCCGGGTAGCTGTGCCCAAAGGGAACATAGGCGGCCCGGCCGGGTGCTACCGCAAAAGACACCCCAACCACCTGCGCTTGCATGTATTCCAGGCTGGTTGTCTCGGTATCAAAGGCGAATACCCGGGCCGCCTGCAACTGCTGCCGCCAGCTTTCAAAACTGGCCCGGTCCAGCACGGTTTCGTAGTCAGTCTGCGGCGTCTCTGCTGTTACCCGGGATGTCTCACCGGATTGCAGCTCGTCTGTCCACGAGTTGAACTCCAGCAGTTTGAACCACTCCAGCAATGCCTCATGGTCCGGCTCGGCATTCACCAGCTCCGCTACTTGTAGCCCCAACTCCACATCTGTCTTGATGGTCGCCAGGGTATAGGAGAGGTAGGCATTGTCTTTTTCGGCGGCCAGCTTGTCACCCATGGTCTTGGCGCCGCGAAAACCCAGCCCGGCAACCTGGCCCAGTTGGGCATAAATTTCATCGAGACTACCCAGCCCCTGTAACAGGCCCAGGGCGGTCTTTTCACCAACTCCGGCAACACCCGGAATGTTATCGACCTTGTCGCCCATCAGGGCCAGGTAATCGATGATCAACTCCGGCCCAATACCAAATTTTTCCATCACTCCGGCCCGGTCCATCACCGTATCCGTCATGGTATTGACGAGGGTGACCTGCGCATTGACCAGCTGCGCCATATCCTTGTCGCCAGTGGAAATAACCACTTGCCGGCCGGCGGCACCGGCCGTCGCCGCCAGTGTGCCGATAACATCGTCGGCCTCTACCCCCGCCACGCACAGGAAAGGCAAGCCCATGGCGCGCACAATGGCGTGAATGGGTTCTATCTGCTCGCGCAAATCATCCGGCATAGGCGGCCGGTGCGCCTTGTACTGTGAGTAAATATCGTCGCGAAAAGTTTTACCCTTGGCGTCAAAAACAACCACGATAGCGGAATCCGGGTAATCTTTTTGCAATCGTCGCAACATGTTGATGACGCCTTTAACCGCGCCTGTGGCCAGGCCCTGAGACGTGGTCAATGGGGGCAGGGCGTGGTAGGCCCGGTAGACATAGGAGGAGCCATCTACCAGGACCATTGGGGCTGCCTTCAGCGGTGGGGTGGACATTGCTATCTCTCCCAGACCGCTCGTACCGAGCGATAAGTTACCTGTAACACGGCCAGGTCCAGCGGCGCCTTGAAGAAGCCCTGGTAATCACCGCGTGGGTTGATCAACACCACGTTGGCACTGTGATCTACCTGGTAATTTTCGCCCTGGCCCGGCACCTTTAGAAATGGCGTATGCAGATTGGTAGCAAAGCGGTGGATATCCAGAAAATCGCCCGTGACACCGACAAAATCCGTGTTGAAGTAGGGCACGTACCGGGACAGTTGCTCTACATCATCGCGGGCTGGGTCCACGGTAACCATGACTATTCGGGTGTCCTCATACTCCGGTAGCCCCTGCAGCGTTTCCATAAGCTGCGAAAGCAGTGCCATGGTAGTGGGGCATATGTCCGGACAGTGGGTAAAACCAAAAAACACCAGCGTCCAATGTCCCTGCAGGCTATCCTTGGTGAAGGGCGCACCGTGATGATCAGTGAGCTCAAAGTCTGGCAGCGCGCGCGGTGTGTCAAACATATAGGCGCCATTAATTTTCAGTTCACTGTCGGTCATCACTCGCGCTTGGCTGACTTTATTGACAAAGCCACCAATGATGATGGCAATAAACACCAATAAACCCAGTACCGTCAGTTTGATATTGCGGGTGGTTGGGTCAGCGGTAACTGGGTCGGTCATGTTCAGGCCCCGGCAGTGGGATACAGGTAGTGATCCACAAGCATAACTACAAACAGCAGCATCAAATAGACAATGGAGTAACGAAATGTGGCCATGGCGGCGCGCGGATCACTGCCCCACAGCAAGCGGCCGGATTGATAGAGAAAAATGACGCCCAGCACCACTGCTCCGGCCAGATATAGCGGACCGCTCATAAGCGTGGCAAATGGCAGCAGCGTGATCAAAAACATCATCACCGTGTAGAGCATGATATGCAGCTTGGTGAAGGCGACACCGTGGGTTACCGGCAGCATGGGAATACCTACCGATGCGTACTCTTCGCGCCGGTGTATGGCCAGCGCCCAGAAATGCGGCGGCGTCCAGGCAAATATGATCAGCACCAGCAACAGGGCATGGCCATGGACTTGGCCGGTAACAGCAGTCCACCCCAACAGTGGTGGAGCCGCGCCGGCCAGCCCGCCGATAACGATATTTTGCGGCGTAGCCCGTTTCAGGAACACGGTATAAATAACCGCATAGCCAAGCAGGGATGCCAGCGTCAGCCAGGCCGTCAGGGCATTAATCTGGGTCAGCAGCAGGTACATGCCCAGCACTCCCAGCACCAGGGCAAACAGGGCTGCCTGTGCCGTTCCCACCCTGCCTTGAGCAATGGGGCGATTGCGGGTGCGCGCCATGGCCGTATCTATCTGTTGGTCCATGAGATGATTAATTGCGGCGGCCGAACCGGCACACAGGGCAATGCCGAGGTTTCCAAACACCAGCACCTGCCAGGCCACCCTGCCAGGCACAGCCATATACATACCGATGATGGTGGTCAGCATCATCAGCGCCACGACTCTTGGTTTGGTTAACTCAAGGTAGTCCCGCCAACTCGCCCGTTGCATCACCTGTTCCATCTAGGTGCGCTCCCCGGCGGTCAGCAAACAGTAATTCAGGGTCACCATGATCAACAACAACAGCGCGCCTGCGGCGTTATGGGATACCGTCACCAACAGTGGAAATTTGAACCAGATATTACCCAGACCCAGGCAGAATTGTAACGCCAGCGCCGCGCCAATGACTTTGCCAAAGCTGCGCAACTGCACAACCGGTTGACGCAACAGGCCCAGGCTGAGCCAGCCTATATACAACAGTGTCAGGATCGCACCCATGCGGTGGCTCATATGAATCGCGATGCGGGCCTCATTGGTCAACACGCCGCCCAGGTAATTCGGGCCTATCGATTGCAACAAATTGAAACCGGCGCCAAAGTCCATGGCCGGCAACCACTGGGCCTGACAGGTAGGCAGGTCCGGGCAGGCCACGGCCGCATAGTTGGAAGTAGTCCAGCCGCCCAGGGCAATTTGTACAATCAGGATGAGCAGACCAATCAGCGCCGGTGTCTGCAATTTGTTAACGATCGCAAAGCCCACACTATCCAGAGCCAAATGCTGATCATTGAGCCGCAGGGTCAACAGCCACAGCAGGCTCAAGGTGGTAAAACCGCCCAGCAAATGGGCGGTCACTACCTGTGGCCACAATTTCAAGGTTACCGTCCACATACCAAACAGGCCTTGCAGGATAACGAAGGCGAGCAAAAACAGCGGCAACTTCAAGGGCTGCGTCGCACCCCGGTGACGCCAGGCTACAACCGCCAGACCAATGCTGAGCAGGCCGAGAGTCGTGGCAAAATAGCGGTGTACCATTTCAGGCCAGGTTTTATCCGTTGCTACCGGCGCTCCCGGGTAGGCCTTGTTAGCGGCGGCAATTTCTTCTGCCTCGGTAGGCCACATAACATGGCCATAGCAGGTGGGCCAATCCGGACAGCCGAGACCGGCGTCCACCAGGCGCGTGAATGCGCCCAGTACGATCACGGCCAGCGCCAGCAGCACGCCCAATAGCGCCAGTCGAAAAGAGGGTTTACGGTTTTCAGGAGAATTGAACATCAGCCATTACTATTCTTGAGTAAAAATTTTAGATCCGCCATCAAGTCCTTACCGTCGGTATCGGCAGCATACGCCAGGATAATCCAGCCATTCGGGTCTACCAGATAGTAGGCCGGTACGTTCGCATCCGGCTGTAGTGCCATAGACGATGCCATAGACGATGCCATAGACGATGCCAGAGACGATGCCGTTGAAACTGTCTGGAAACTCGACGCCGCAGTATACAGGAGATTCATATCCGGGAACTGCGCCGCCAACTCCGCCACCAGGGGCTCATCGCCATCCATATCGAGGCCGAGAAAGACCCGTTCGATCCGCAACCGGTACTTACCCATGGCCGTATGAATCTGGCCCAGGTAATGCAGCCGTTGCCGACAGGCCTCATCACAATCGGCGCTGCCCGGAATCAGTATTCGCCACAGCGCAGGTGCCGACCGGTAAGCAATAAAGGCATGCCCGGCGCCATCAACGACCTGCAAGTCATCCAGTGCCATCGCCGGCGACAGCAGTGTGCCTCGATTGGCGGTGCCGAGTATATCGACCAGATCAAGTTTTCCGCTGACTACATAAAACCAAAGCCAACTGGCGGTGACAAGCACTGTCACCGGAATTCCAGCGATCAGCAGCAGCATGCGTCGGTTGCTGCTAATTGTTGAAGTCACTGCTGCTTCCTCCTGCGGCGCTGTTGTAACAATTCACGAAAATTACAACTGCTCCAGATATAAATGAAAAGTAGCATAGCGGCCATACTGAACCACTGCGTAGCGTAGGCGTTATGCTTGTCAGGGCTGATATTCATCAGCGGCCAATCGACGGTCAAAGCCGCCGGACTGTCGGCATCCAGACGTACGCTAAAGGGAAATACCGGTTCGCCGAGCAATGCTTCAAGCGCGGGCATATCCAGCGCCTGCGCGATGCGCGGCCAACCGGAGCCCGGCACGGGGTCACCCAGCACAAACGGCTCACCCGGCGGCACGTACACCGTGCCGGTTAATGTCTGTATACCCACAATAGCCGGCCAGATCGGCAAGCTGCGCCGGCTGGCGTCACCCTCCACCCAGCCGCGATTGACCAGTACCAGCTCATTTCCTTCCATGGTGCGGAAGGGACTCAACACTTCCAGGCCATAATGGCCCTGCTGTATACGGTTATCGAGTAGAAAATCCTTGCCCTGCACAAACTGCCCGTGCAATAGCACCCGCCGATAGGACAATTCTGCCGCATCCTGTGACAGGGACAGCAGGGACTGTGGGTTTTCCAACTGGCGCAACTGCCAGCGCCTGGCAATCTCTTGCTTCTCATCGGCTCTGCCTAGCTGCCAATAGCCGAGCGCGAGCAACAGGGGCAAGAGAATTAGCACAAAAATCGTGGTGCGCCAGTCACTATGCCAGCGAAAACGTGTTTGGGTAGCTGCTGTCGAGTCCATGGGTCAATTATACTGGTGGCCCCCCTGCGGAGACTGCCATGATACTTAAAATCCTGATAGTTGTTTTGCTACTGGCGCTTTTTGCCAGCCTTGCCGGCGGATTCTATTTTTTGATGAAAGATCAGGGTGACCCTGCCAAGCGTCGCTTATTCCACTCACTGGGCGTCAGAATCACGATTGCCATCAGCTTGATGTTGTTGCTAATTTACGGCGTCAGTTCCGGCCGGCTGCGCTCCCAGGCTCCCTGGGAAAATCCTCGCCCCGCCGCGCCGGTAAATTCCCCGGCACAACCGGACGATCAGTAACTGCACTAGAGTATGTAGACAAACAGGAACAGCACGACCCACACCACGTCGACAAAGTGCCAGTACCAACTGGAGGCCTCAAAACCGAAGTGGTCATCGGCTGTGAAGTGCCCGCCACGTACCGAGCGCAACAACTGGATCAGCAACATGGTCATGCCCATGAAAACATGGAAACCATGAAAGCCGGTCAACATAAAGAACGTCGATCCGTAAATACCGGAGTCCAGAGTCAAGCCAAACAGGGCGTAGGCCTCGTGGTACTCCTCGTACTGCAAAAACAGGAACATAATGGCCAGAACCACGGTAATGGTCAGCCACAAGTTGAATTTCGCGCGATCACCCTTGAGCAAACCCAGGTGAGCAATATGACAAGTCACACTGGAAGACAGCAGAATAAGCGTGTTCCACATCGGCAACCAGTGCCACCACTTGTCAACCTCACTGAAGGCCATGCTGGTATGGGGGCTGACAAACGTTGCGTTGTTGGCAATGAGTTGTGCGCCGGCACCACCCACCGCTTCCTGCGGGGTTTGCATGGTGGGCCAGTCAAACTCAAAACCGCTCCACAGCAGGTGGCTCATGGCACCCGCTTCGCCTTCACCGGCCAACCATGGGCCGGCCAGCACCCGCACGTAGAAAAGTGCGCCAAAAAAGCAAAAGAAGAACATCACTTCTGAAAAAATAAACCAGAACATGCCGATCACATAAGATTGCTTTAGCTGGGCCGAGTTCATGCCCGCCATGTTTTCCTGAATGGTGGCGCGAAACCACATGAACAGGGTGCCCATAAACCACAGCAGTCCAAGGGTCAAAATTGTCCAGGAATTGGTGACAGCGCCCGGCTCACCAAAGGTCATGTCATTGAGTACACTGGCGGCGCCAAAAATACTCGTGATCAGGCCGACCGTGGCGCTGATCGCCATCCCACTACTGGCGGGCACATAGTATTCCTGGTGCGCGGCGGAATCTTGCGTTGCCATCCTATTTCTCCATTAGCGGGACGCCACGGCGTCCTTCACCATATCAGTTACATCAAAAAGCGCATACGACAGAGTGATCGTCTGTATATCCCGCGGCAGGTTCTGGTCGACAATGAACTGCAAAGGCATGTCAGTACTCTGCAGCCCTTTCAGGGGCTGCCGGTTAAAACAGAAACACTCTGTCTTGTGAAAAAATTCTACTGCCCGCGACGGCGCAATACTGGGTATCGCTTGCGCCACCATGTCTTTTGGCAGTGGATTGCGAGCATAAAATACGGTGTCATTTACCGCCCCCGGGTTCACCTTCATCATGGTAGTCGTCGGCGCAAAGTCCCAGGGCATGCCTTCGTTGTTAGTGGTAATAAACTGCACCGTTACCAGACGGGATTCATCCACCTGTATCTGCACAGCCCGGTAGCGCTCGCCACTGGTTTTACCATTGATGCCCAGCGCATCACACAACACGTCGTACAGCGGCACCATCACCACAAAAACAACAGCAAACATGGCGAGCGCCGCCGTGACCATTTTGGCCACGGTGCTGAGAACGGGATTGTCGCCAAATAGCGCCACGGTGTTGTTACTTCACCTGTGGTGGAACAGAGAAAGTGTGGAAGGGCGCGGGGGTGGGAATTGTCCACTCCAGGCCTTCAGCTCCTTCCCAAACCTGCTCATCACTAATCGGCTTGCCCGCGATGATGGTGGCAATTACGTTGTACAGGAACAGTAACTGCGACAAGCCATATATAAACGCGCCGATGCTGGACATCATATTGAAATCGGCAAACTGCAGTGCGTAGTCGGGAATACGCCGCGGCATGCCAGCCAAACCCACGAAGTGCTGCGGGAAGAAAGTCACGTTGAAGCCGATAAACGAAATCCAGAAATGGGCCTTGCCCATGGGCTCGCTGTACATCTTGCCGCACCACTTGGGCAACCAGTAGTAGATGGCTGCCGTCATGGAAAATACCGCGCCCGCTACCATTACGTAGTGAAAATGGGCAACCACAAAGTAGCTATCGTGGTACTGGAAATCGCTGGGAGCAATGGCCAGCATCAGACCGGTAAAGCCGCCGATGGTGAACAGTATGATAAAACCGATACAGAACAGCATGGGGGTTTCAAAGGTCATTGCACCACGCCACATGGTGGTGATCCAGTTGAACACTTTTACCCCGGTCGGCACGGCAATCAACATGGTGGCATACATGAAAAACAGCTCACCGGCCACGGGCATTCCCACCGTGTACATGTGGTGCGCCCAGACAATAAATGACAGGAAGGCAATGGACGCCGTGGCATACACCATGGAGTCATAGCCAAACAGCGGCTTGCGAGCAAAAGTTGGGATGATCTGCGAGACCACACCAAATGCCGGCAGGATGATGATGTAAACCTCTGGGTGACCAAAGAACCAGAATATGTGCTGGAACAGCACCGGATCACCACCACCGCCGGCAGAAAAGAAGCTGCTACCGAAGTGCACATCCATCAGCATCATGGTTACCGCACCGGCCAGTACCGGCATAACGGCTATCAGCAGGTAGGCTGTGATGAACCAGGTCCACACGAACAAGGGCATTTTCATATAAGTCATGCCCGGCGCCCGCAGGTTCATTACGGTAGCGACAATATTGATAGCGCCCATGATGGAAGACAGTCCCAGTATGTGCATCCCAAATATGAAGAAGGTAACCGATGGCGCCGCGTAGGTTGTCGACAATGGCGCATAAAAAGTCCAGCCGGCTGCCGGGCCACCGCCCTCCATAAACAAGGTTGAGACCAGCATCAAAAATGCCGGTGGCAACAACCAAAAACTCCAGTTATTCATGCGCGGCAGGGCCATATCCGGTGCCCCGATCATCATCGGAATCAACCAGTTAGCCAGGCCCACAAAGGACGGCATAATGGCGCCAAACACCATTATCAGTCCGTGCATGGTGGTCATCTGGTTGAAAAACGCCGGCTCTATCAACTGCAATCCGGGCTGGAAAAGCTCGGCGCGGATGATCATGGCAAACGCGCCACCCAGGATGAACATGGAAAAACTGAACCACAAATACATGGTTCCGATATCTTTGTGATTGGTGGCAAACAGCCAGCGCTTCAGACCCTTGGCGGGGCCGTGATGATGATCGCCCATAACGAGTCCCCCTATTGGCCTTTCTTGAAGTTGTATATATCAACCGGCTGTACCAGGTCGCCCATGTTATTGCCCAAAGCATTGCGCTGGTAGGTCACTACCGCTGCCATATCGACATCATTGAGCTGACCGCCGAAGGCCTGCATCGCCGTGCCGGCGACACCGTTAACGGCGGCGTCGAGATGACCGCTCACGGCTCCGGTCACGATTGCACTGCCGGCAATCGCCTTGCCCAGTCCGCCCTTTCCTGCGGCGCCATGGCAGGCCAGGCAGGCGCGCTGGTATACCTTCTCGCCGCGAGTAACCAGTTCGTCAAGCGAGAAGTTCTGCGCCATCAGTTGTTTGATTTCAGCCGCTTCAGCTTGCTTGGTGGCCAGCCATTGCGCGTAATCCTGCTTGCTCACCACGTGTGCAACGATGGGCATAAAGCCGTGATCCCTGCCACACAGTTCCGCACATTGACCGCGATACACACCCGGCTCGCTGACGCGGGTCCAGGTCTCGTTGATAAAGCCCGGAATAGCGTCTTTCTTGACCGCCAACTGCGGCACCCACCAGGAGTGAATCACGTCGTAGGCAGTGACCAGGAAGCGCACCTTGGTATCCACGGGGATGACGATTGGCTCATCAACCTCCAGCAAATAGTGTTCGCCCTTGGCTTGGGTATTGTAAATTTCATCATTGGGCGTGCGCAGATTACTAAAAAAGGCGACATTCTCGGCGTTCTCAGTGAGGTACTCATACTTCCATTTCCACTGGTAGCCGGTGATCAGGATATCCAGTTCCGCATCTTCCGTGTCGTAGACATCCAGCAGCGTGCGGGTCGATGGAACCGCGATTACCAGCAGGATAAGGAAGGGGATTATCGTCCACAACGCCTCCACCTTGGTACTTTCGTGGAAAGTTGCCGGCACCACACCGCGCGACTTGCGATGTGCGAAAATGGAGTAAAACATGACTCCAAATACCAGCGCACCAATCACAACACAAATCCACAAAATGATCATATGCAGGTCGTAAATGCTGTGGCTGACAGCTGTCGCCCCTGCGGGCATATTGAACTGCGCGCCGGCCGCCCAGGCCGCCTGGCCAACCAGTGCCGACAGCATCAGCACAGGGGCAAGCGTCAGTCGCCAGAGCCGTTTCACTCTAAAACACATTTTCTGTGTCTCCATTTTGCAAAGTTACACAAACCCGTTAGCCGACCGTAATCAGCGTGGAGCAAGTTCATGATTGACCCGCGAGCCAAGGACTGAAAACCTACGCTGCTTTCCTCGGGGTGCGGGTGCGGCAAAAACGCGGCGTATTGTACTCAAAATCTCAGCGAAAGGCACTAGAACTATCCTTATTGGTCTCATCCGGAAAGATTGTTTGCAGACCTTCATTCACGCCCCAAAGGCGAGGCAGCGTGCTGACTGAAACAGCATGACGGCATGGCAAAAGGGCGTTACCTTGGTTTGGGTCGTAACCGTACTCGCTTTGAGCTGATATGCGTGGCACACAATATTAAACGAGGGTTATCGATCAGGCAGGCAAGTTGTGTCTGAAAAAGTAGCTGAGTTTGCCAGTCAAACATTGATACAGGACAATTACCGTATATATGGCGCATTCTCACAGTCTCAACCACAAGATATGGCAGATAGCCTGGCCGGCGATATTATCCAATATTTCCATTCCCCTGTTGGGCCTGGTCGATACCGCCATACTGGGCCACCTGAACAGCACCGTGTACCTGGGCGCGGTTGCTATTGGCGCCAGCATTCTGTCCTTTCTGTACTGGGGTTTCGGCTTTTTACGCATGGGTACTACCGGCCTGGTCGCACGCGCGCTGGGGGCAGGAGATAAGGCGCGCGAATTGACCGTGGTACTACAGTCCATGGTGATGGCACTGATACTGGCGATCATGGTGGTACTGCTGCATCCCCTTTGGCTGGGACTGGGACTCTGGCTTATGGCGCCCGGACCGGAACTGGCCCCCCTGTCGGCGAGTTACATATCCATCCGGGTTTACAGTGCGCCGGCCGTGCTGGTGACCTACGCCATTGTGGGTTGGTTTATTGGCCGCCAGAATACGCGCTGGCCGATGCTGTTCGTGATCGTGACCAACGCGCTCAACATCCTCTTGGACATCCTCTTTATCGTGGTACTGGACATGAAAAGCGACGGCGCCGCCCTCGCTACCCTGGTCGCGGAGTACGTGGGTGCACTGCTGGCACTGTGGGTTCTGGTCAAGCATCTGGACTGGGGTCCTCTGGCACAAATACGCGCCCAACTCTCCCGACTGCGGGCCTATCGCGACCTGCTGGACAGTAATCGCTATCTGTTTATGCGCACCATGTGCCTGTTATTCAGCTTCGCCTTCTTCACGGCGATGAGTACTCGCCTGGGGCAAAATATGCTGGCGGCGAATACAATAATGCTGCAATTATTGATGATGGCGGCCTATGCACTGGATGGCTTCGCCTACGCAGCCGAAGGACTGACAGGCAATGCCGTCGGCGCCGGCGACCTCAAGCGCTTCTACCGGGTGGTTGCCGCCTGTTGGCACTGGTCTATTATTACCGCCGTGGGTATTAGCGTCGGCCTGCTGCTGGCCGGGCCGCTACTTTACCCGCTGTTCACCAACCATTTGGAAATTTTGCAGTTGCTGGATAAATACCACTTGTGGCTGGTACTCATGCCGATTGCGGCGGTCTGGTCATACTTGCTGGACGGGGTATTTATCGGCACGGCAAAATCCCGCTATATGATGCAGAGCATGATCTTCTCTGTGCTAGTGGTTTACCTGCCGGCCTGGTACCTGCTTAGAGGCTACGATAATCACGGTTTGTGGCTGGCCTTTATCCTGTTTAATACTGCGCGCGGTGCCAGCCTGCAGTGGTGTTACCACCAGCTGAGCCGGCGTTCTGTCTGGCTGGACCCGTAGCAAAGGTAGCAAAGGGGTCAGAGCAAAGGGGTCAGAGCAAAGGGGTCAGAGCAAAGGGGTCAGAGCAAAGGGGTCAGAGCAAAGGGGTCAGAGCAAAGGGGTCAGAGCAAAGGGGTCAGAGCAAAGGGGTCAGAGCAAAGGGGTCAGAGCAAAGGGGTCAGAGCAAAGGGGTCAGAGCAAAGGGGTCAGAGCAAAGGGGTCAGAGCAAAGGGGTCAGAGCAAAGGGGTCAGAGCAAAGGGGTCAGAGTAAAACCGTCAATTATGGCCATGGCCATGGCCATAATTGACGGTTTTACTCTGACCCCAAATTTCCCGGCTGATCCGGCTCAAGCAATCGCACCGTTTCGGCAGGAGTCTCCGGCAGGCGCGCCGCCGGGCGATTGACGCGTGTGGTCGGCTCAGCCATCCCTTCGCCTGTGCCTTCAATATGGGGATTCTGCGGACGCGGGTCTTTGAAGCCACAGTTCACGCACTCGCGCAAGCCAGCCTCACTATCCACCAGCAATTTGTCCATTTGACCACAACGTGGACAAACAGCACCGGCAATAAATCGCCTCGTCATATGCGCTAACCCGCTTCCAGGCTACTGCGTAGCTCCGTTAAAACCGGCCGGGTCTGCGGCCTCAGCCCGCGCCAGAGATAGAATGATTCGGCGGCTTGCTCTACCAGCATACCCAGTCCATCAGCCACGGCCCAGGCAGTTTGTTGCGCCGCCCAGCGCATGAAGGCCGTTGGCTGGGCACCATACATCATGTCATAACAACAACTGCGGTCGGTGAGCAGGTCATCTGGCAAAGGGGGCAAATCTCCCTGCAGGCCGGCACTGGTTCCATTGATCAGCAAATCGTATGACTCACCGCCCAGAGAATCGTAGCCACCGGCTTCTATGGGTCCCAGTTGAGCAAAATCCTGCGCCAAAAGCTGCGCTTGGGACACGGTCCTGTTGACCACTCGCAACACCCGTGGATGCTCACGCAGCAGCGGTTCCAACACGCCGCGCACGGCGCCTCCCGCACCCAGAACCAATATCCGGCTGGAGTTAATGGTCCAGCCCAGGTTGGCAATCATATCCCGTATAAGGCCTATGCCGTCGGTGTTGCCCCCGAATATGCTGCCATCGTCCTCCAGTCGCAGGGTATTTACTGCGCCGGCCAGCCGCGCTTTGTCGCTCAATTGATCAGCAAAGCCACAGGCATCGCGCTTGAATGGTACGGTGATGTTCAAACCCCGTCCACCCGCATCAAAAAAGCGCCTGGCCGCGGCTTCGAATTTATCTGGCTCTACCAGCACCGCCCGGTATTGCAGATTCTGGTCGCACTGGGCCGCGAAGGCCGCGTGAATCTGCGGCGACTTACTGTGCCGGACAGGATTGCCAAATACCGCATATTTGTCGGCTGCACTCATTCGGCCAACCAATCCCGGCCGGTCAGGTAGTAGTCGGTTAGCCTGGCCTCCGCGGAGCCTGCCGGCGGTTGATAGTCATATTCCCAACGCACCAGTGGTGGCAAGGACATCAAGATAGATTCGGTGCGCCCATCCGACTGCAGGCCAAACAGGGTACCTCGATCATAGACCAGATTGAATTCTACATAACGACCGCGCCGGTATAGTTGAAATTGGCGCTCATGCTCGCCATACAGCTGGTTTTTACGTCGCTGCACGATGGGTAAATAGGCTTGCAGATAGGCATCGCCAATCGAGCGCATGAAGGCAAAACTGGTAGCAAAGTCCCATTCATTCAAATCATCAAAAAACAGACCACCCACACCGCGCGGTTCACCGCGGTGCTTGATATAGAAATAATCGTCGCACCACTGTTTAAAACGCGGGTACACATCTGCGCCGAAAGGGTCGCAGGCCGCTTTTGATATCTGGTGCCAATGCCGACAGTCCTCCTCATTGCCATAGTAGGGCGTTAAATCAAAGCCACCGCCGAACCACCAGACCGGCTCTTGTCCGGCCTTCTCTGCTACAAATAGACGCACGTTGGCATGTGATGTCGGCAAGTGGGGATTGTGCGGATGGATCACCAGCGATACACCCATTGCCTGGAAACTGCGGCCTGCCAGTTCCGGCCGATGGGCTGAGGCCGATGCCGGCAGGGAGGCCCCGACTACATGGGAGTAGTTTACGCCGGCTTTTTCAAAGACCGCACCGTCGGTCAGCACCCGACTGCGCCCACCCCCACCTTCAGGTCGCTGCCACTCATCCTCAAGAAATACTGCCTTGCCATCTGCCGCGCCCAGTGCCTGGCAAATACTGTCCTGTAGGCCCAGCAAATAGCTTTTGACATTGTCTATGGCCTTGTCATCCATATTATTGCCTTCGCTTAATTCTTATCTGCCGCGAACAATGGTATCGCTGAGCAAATCCTTGATCATTGATGGACGCGCATGGCCACCAAGCCGCCCGGGCGCCAGGTAATCGAGCTCCGCACCAAAAATTTGTCTGAGCTGGTATGGCTCTGTGGCCGGCCGGTGTCCGGAGATATTCGCAGATGTTGACACTATCGGACCACCAAAGGCCTGGCAGAGTTCCACTACCACCGGGTGATCGCTAACCCGCAGAGCCACTGTTTCATGCTCTCCACTAATCCAGTGGGGCACCAGTTGTCCGTGTGGCACCAACCAGGTGGTCGGTCCGGGCCAGAACCGGCGCAAGCGCGACTGCTGCGCTGCACTGAGATCGGCCAGCAACCATTCAAACTGTGACATTGCCGCCGCAACAAGTATTAAGCCCTTGGCCGGCGATCGTTGTTTCAAGGTCAGCAGGCGCTCTACTGCCATATCGTTCCAAAGGTCGCAGCCCAGGCCCCACACAGCTTCCGTGGGATACGCAATCAGGCCACCATCACCCAGTATTTGGGCGGCCCGCTGAATCCTGAATTTAGTTGGCAAGGAGTTCAGCTCTGTAGTTGTTTCTGCAATGCCGCATTCTTCTCCAGCACCGCAGCAGCACTAGCCGCTCGATCGTTGCGCAATCGCTTTGCCAGTTGCCTATCAGACAAGGCCAGCATTTGCGCGGCCAGGCAGGCAGCATTTTTGGCGCCGGCCTTGCCTATGGCCACTGCTGCCACCGGGATACCCGCTGGCATCTGCACCGTTGACAGCAGCGCGTCCAGCCCATCCAGCGAGGCGTTTACAGGTATGCCAATTACCGGTTTAACGGTATTGGCAGCAACGGCGCCAGCCAGGTGGGCCGCCATGCCGGCTGCGGCAATAAATACCCCGCAGCCTCTCTGATCGGCATCTACGACGTATTGCTGGGTTACCGCGGGGGTGCGATGCGCAGAAGTAATACGTGCTTCGAAGGGGATATCCAGGGATTTGAGTACGGCAAAACACGCCTCCAACACCGGCAGGTCGGAATCGGAACCCATCAATACTGCCACGAATGGTTTAGTCATCATGCTTCTCCTGCATAGCTGCCACTGGCGGACAGTTTGAAAAGAGCGCAAAATTTAAACAATTACTTGCGCATATACAAGCCGTTCCGACACACTAATAGTCCCCTGACCTGCAATTCAACCAGGCCGGTCAGTACTACAGCAGCATCAATGCTGCCCTGAAGACTCAGTTCATCGACCGATACGCCCTCATACCCCACCGCTGCATAAACCGCCGCCAGCGGTTCAGGCAAGCTGGGCCTGGGCGGGTCGGGCAACTGCAATTGCTGTTGCGCGGCGTACAGCGGCCCCAGCTCTTCACAGATATCCGTGGGATTTTCTACCAACTTGGCGCCCTGCCTGATCAGATGGTGGCAACCCCGACCACCGGGATAATAAATTGAATGGGGCAGGGCAAAAACCTCACGATTTTGCTCCATGGCCATACGCGCGGTAATCAGCGAACCACTGCGCATAGCCGCCTCAACTACCAGTACACCCAGGCTTAAGCCGCTGATCAGCCGGTTGCGCTGTGGAAAGTGTTCGCGGCGCGGCGCACTGCCCGGTGGAAACTCCGTGACCAGTGCTCCCTGTTGCTCGATTTCAACCGCCAAATCCAGATGACGCCGGGGATACCGGCCCTCTATGCCGGTGGCCATAACCGCTATAGTTTCACCGCCCGTAGCGAGCGCGCCTCGATGTGCCTCGGCATCTATGCCCAGCGCCATACCGCTACAAATTCCCAAGCCGGCCTCAACCAGGGCCGCGGCAAATCCCCTGGCTGCGCGACAACCACTGCTGGCCGGGCGGCGACTGCCAACAACCGCCATCAGGGGTGAGCACAGACTGTGCGGATTACCGCTGACGTACAGCATCGGTGGTGGATCGTGTATTTCGGCCAACAGTGGGGGATAACCGTCCACCCCCAGCACCAGCAGGGTGGCGTTTTGCTGCCTCAGGCAATCCAGGTCGCGCAGCGCCTGCTGCTGGGCCTGGTGCTGATGCGCGCAGCGTTGCCAACTACGCCGTTGCCGGCACAGCTCGCTGTCGGCGCCCGCCTCTCTCCAGCGCGATTCCGGGGCATGCAGTATGTCTAGCGGGTTGGTATATTGTTGCTGGAGACGGCGACGAATAGCGCCATTACCTCCAGCCAGCCTGGATAGCACCAACCAGTGCTGTTGTTCGGTAATGTCCATTGATCTTCCTTGATCATGGGCATGTAATCCGTCTGTCGGGCGCTAGGGATTACCTACCCGGTCCATAATAGCCAGAGGTCGACTACTTTTAAGCACAATACCATAACTCATTTTTTCGAACACCCGAAACACCATTAACAGGCCCGCGCGGGAATCCGGCACCTGTATATTTTCCTTGCGTATCTCATCGCGCACCACTGCCCCGGTTTGGTAGATCGCCATCACCTGCCCGGTGCTCACATTTTCGCGGGCGCCCTTGTTGATGACCACAATAGCCAGGGTTCCAATCTGGCTAACACCACTATCGACGGCGATCATCAACCCATCCAGTTCCTCATCGGAGGCATGTGGCTGAAAGCTTGCCGCTATGCGGCGGGATTCATTGGGCAACAAGCGGTCGCCGTTGCGTATTTCCTCGGTGATGCGGGTGACCTCCAGCAGGGCTATCTCCTGATCGTGATGCTCTACCAGTCGTGCACTGCCGATATCCCGCGCCTCATAGCCCAGCACTTCCAGGGTTACAGGATCGACATAAACATCTCCGTTGCGGTAGATACCAAAGCCGGTTTCTTGCTCGGGGAACTGGCCACGCGCATACAGGCGATCGCCCGCTGAGCTCAGCAGGCGGCTCTTGTCTCCAGCCAGAACATAGGGAGCCGTGTCCAGAACGGCGGGCTCCACAACACGATTCCGGGTCAGCCATGCACCTATATCCTGCAGTGAGATAACAGGGATTGCCGAATCAAGCGGCGCTACTCTCATTTGGGGAGTCAATTTTACTGTGCGCGACTGCTGCCCGCGCCGCACCCGCAGGCGCGGCTGCCCATCAACATAAACCAGGTAAAGCTGATCACCGGGGAATATCAGGTGAGGGTTTTCCAACTGCGGGTTTACATCCCGGATCTCTGGCCACATCCAGGGATCGCGCAAAAACAGATTGGCAATACCCAACAGGGTATCGCCTTCCTTGACCAGATAAATTGCCGGCGCATCGTCGACCAGCCTTATCTCATCCCCCAGGGCAGACAATGGCGGCAAACCAGCCAGTAGCAGATATCCCGCTAACGTTATTATTCTCATCCCTTATCCCTGCTGTTAACAACACTGGGTTGCGGTGGGTACAGCCGCCGCACTGCTTGTATAATATCGCAAATTCCCAGATAGCGTTTTGTCAGCGCTCCAGGAGCCTGTGAATCCCTCTTTCAAGCCTTATTGCTGACCGCCGCGCGGGCATGACAGAGAGGTGTAGTTAAAAACTGTGCCGCAGTGCATAGCCGGCAGGCCACTGGCATTAAACTCCGAGCACGGCAGCGTATCACCGCCACAATCCGGGCCGACCTGGCTCTTGAACTCCAGAGCGGCAATCAGACGGCCCTCTCGCCGGCATCAACCGTGCCAGAATTAATTTGCTTCTGTTTGGCCTGCTCTCTGGTAGCCCAGAAAGTCTTTACGGCTTTTGCTGCCTTGGCTTCGTAGTTGGCTAGATCGATCATCACATTTTTATCTCCATCGGCTTATGCACCATTACCGCCAAGGGCGGCGCGTTCTTTTCTTGAAAGTCCATAGAGTGCGTACACCGCTTCATTGCAGGAGTCCGCATCCCCTCGCCTGGCAGCGTCATAGGACTTTCCACGAAATTCGCCAATCGGAATGGCGCGGCAAAATCTACCCGATAACTCAGGGGTCGCAAATACAACCCAATGATCGCCATTCATGTGATCTACCCGAGTGTGCGCATTCATATGCAGTTTGGTTTCCGGGATATCGGTCACTCTCAAAACTTTATCGACCACCATAATCCCAAATAATGCAAGATAAGTTTATGTTTGCATTTCGCAGAAGGATTGAAACTGGGTGACAGATCATCATACCCTCCCCAGATGTGCAGCAGTACATTTTGCGTTCATATTACACCGTCGAATTGACAGGCCCTGTATACGACCAGGTTATATCCATAGGTTAATACCCCTCGTCGTAATCGCCGCGGGCAAGGTTCTCAAATCGAGTTAAGTAATCGATAAAGGCCAATCTAACTTTCCCAATGGGTCCGTTCCGCTGCTTGCCAATAATGATTTCTGCCATGCCCTTGTCGGGGCTATCTTCGTTGTAAATCTCATCACGGTAAATGAACATGATAACGTCTGCGTCCTGTTCAATAGCCCCCGATTCCCTCAGATCTGAATTCACCGGGCGCTTGTTGTGGCGCTGTTCCAGCGAGCGATTAAGCTGTGACACGGCCACTACCGGGCATTCAAATTCCTTGGCAATAGCCTTGAGGTTACGGGATATCTCGGAAACCTCGGCGTTGCGACTCTCGGTAAATCCGGCCACCTGCATCAACTGCATGTAGTCGACCATAATCATGCCGAGCGAGCCGCACTCCCTGGCCACGCGGCGGGCGCGCGAGCGTATCTCGGTGGGCGACAGGGCCGCCGTATCATCAATATAGAGCGGCTTGTCTCTCATCTTGATCATCGCCTTCTCCAACTTGGACCAGTCTTCCTCCTCCAGCTTGCCGTTGCGAATGCGGGTCTGGTCAATACGGCCGATAGACGACAACATCCGCATGATCAACTGGTTGGCGGGCATCTCCATGCTGAACACGAGAATGGGGTTTTTCTGGTTGAAAATGGCGTGCTCGACCATGTTCATGGCGAAACTGGTGTTGTGCACACAGATATCATTGGCGACAAAATTGTGCACATTGGGCACGGTGAGGTCATACACCTGCTTGTCGCCGCTGTAGCGGATCGACTTGATGGTATCCCAGTAGACATGACTATCTGCCAGGTTCGCCAGGTAGGCGTCACCCAACAACATTGCAAACTCGTGGCAGCGTCGGCGCGACAGGCTGCGCCGGCTTTTGCCGCTCAGGTGGGCATTAAAACTGCGGGGCAGTTGCCAGCCCTTGGCTTCATATAGCTCGCGCCAACTGCGATCACCCTTGCGCTTAAGAATGTAATCATTAACCGAATCGGGCAGAAAGTCGGCGCTATCACCTTCGGCCTGCTGCAATAGCAATTTCGCTACCGTGCGAACCCGTGTCTCTTTTGAATAAATGCCGATCTCACGGATGAAACGTGACACTGAGTCACGGTTGGTGACTTGCAACTCCCAGGGGACAGCGCCATCGTGGCCCTGTCTATCGTGGAGACGGAAATTGGTTTTTTTGCGCAGCCTGGCAACCACTCCAAAGCGCAGCAGCAGATGTTGTACCTGCTTGATCAGGCCTTTGCTGGAGCCGGCATAAGAAACCCGGTACTGGTCGCCATTTTGAATAAAGATCGAGCCATCACAGGCAAACAAGCGATTGAGAAACAGGGCCAACTGCTCGCGTGGCAGCCGAAATACTGCCTTTGGAACGGTCTTCTCCAGCGCGCTCTTGCCCATCAAGTCCAGATCCTGCAGCCATTGGGTGACGGCATTGGTGCCATTCGCAGTGGCCGCGTTATATCCCTGTGGAAACAGTTCACTCTCCTGGCAGTGAAGTACTTCACAAATCGCCGGTACGCGCTCGTGCTGAGGCACCGCCGTACCCTTTCTCCAATAGGCGATGGCCGCAGCCGATGCGCCAGAGGCGTGCGCCAGCGTGCGGCCAGTTACATGTTCTTGTGCCATACGCAGTTTCAGGTTTGTTGAAAATGCCTCTCTTTGCGCAACTACTGCGGCACCTCCAGCAACCACCCTGACGGTGGGTGTGCGCTGGCCTGATTGCACAACCTTGCAGGTGGCTGAGGGAAACTGTTCCACCGCATCCACAAAATCCGCCATCAGCAGCGGATCGCGATTGGTGATTCTGGGGCTGGTGCCGGTCAGGTTTCCGTCGGCGATCAAATAGGCGAGGGTTTTTACCTGGTGTTCTGGCAGAGCCTCTTTGCCGAAAAATGCCATCTCGCGCGGTACGGCAACGCGTTCGCCCTCCTTCAGGGCGGCCAATGATTTCCAACCATCGCCAGTCAGGAAAGGGTGGATCTCGGTAGTTTCAATCTCTCTGCCCAACGCGGTAGTGATCTTGTAAACCGGCTTTACACCGTCGTCGACGAAAGCTTCGTAGTGATTGCGACGCAGTTTGAAATCGTTATCGAGGCTGGCCAACTCGGCGTCGGGCTTTTCCAGCAGCTCATCAATAATGTTCACCTCGCCGGTGTCGGGATCGACGATCTTGCTGCCGGCAACGATGCACTTACCCATTGATGGCCGGCCCGCCACAATCACCAGGTCAGATCTCTGCAGGCCAGAGGTCTTTCTGTCCAGCTCCGCATAGCCGGTGCTCAGGCCGGTGATATCACCGCCGGAATTATAGAGTTCTTCGATGTGCCCCATCGCTTTGGTAAGCAGCGGGTTCACCTGTTGCGGACCGCCGGCCTTGGGGCCCTGCTCGGAGATCTGCATGATCTTGCGCTCGGCCTCATCAATCAGCTCATCGGAGCTGCGGCCCTCGGGTGCATAACCGCTGTCGGCAATATCCTGGGCGGCCTGGATCAGGTGTCGCAGGGCGCTGCGCTCGCGCACCACGGTGGCGTAGGCGCGAATATTGGAGGCGCTGGGAGTGTCTTTGGCAAGTTGCGCCAGGTAGGCAAAACCACCGGCGCTTTCCAGTTCGCCGTTGACATTGAGCGCTTCGGCGACAGTAACGGAATCTATAGGTTCGCTGGCTTCGGCCAGTTTGGCCATCTGACGAAAAATTGTGCGGTGGTCGGGGCGATAAAAATCACTGGATTTCACCGATTCGGCCACGGCATCCCAGGCGTCGTTGGACAACAGCATGCCACCGAGTACGGATTGCTCCGCCTCTATGGAATGGGGCACCATTTTAATCCGGGCCAGTTCCGGATCGTCAGCGTAGGGCGGATCAATAATGTCTGCGGGGTACTCGTTGTCTGGCATGGCCGGTAGGTTTCGTTACTTAGCGGGAACCGTAGATTGTTGCGCAAACCGGCTTGGAAAGAAACGGGGTCAGAGTAAATTTTGGGGTCAGAATTTTGGGGTCAGAGTAAAACCGTCATATATGGCCAAATTAAGCCGGAATACAATGGCCATATATGACGGTTTTACTCTGACCCCAAATTGGGGGGGGGTTACTCTTGTTCGGCTACAACGGCCAGCCGAACCGTGGCATCTACATCGGCGTGCAGGTGAACACTCACTTCGTACTCGCCTACTTCGCGCAGTGTGCCTTCGGGCAGGCGAATTTCAGCCTTGTTCAACTCAACGCCGGCGGCGGTCACGGCATCGGCGATGTCGCGGGTACCCACAGAACCAAACAGCTTGCCTTCTTCGCCGGCGTTGGCCTCGATGGTGACCTGGCCCAGCTCCTGCAGTCGACCGGCGCGCACTTCGGCGGCGGCAACAGCTTCAGCGGCGTTGGTTTCGAGTTCGGCGCGACGCGCTTCAAACGTAGCCACGTTGTCGGCGGTTGCGGGTACGGCTTTGCCCTGGGGAATCAGGTAATTGCGGCCGTAGCCTGACTTTACCGTTACCTTGTCGCCCAGTGCGCCCAACTTGCCAATCTTCTCCAGCAAAATGACTTCCATCTTACTTTCCTCTACTAGTATCTAATCTGTGTCTTCATCTTTAACCGGTAGTTGCTGCCAGCGACTGCGGAAATCTATCCAACTGTCTGCGACCGCAACACCGATCACTATTAACTTCACCGGGTCCAGTATCGCCCACAATACATAGAATATTGTGAGCCAGCCTGTTCCCAGCTTGCGACGCGCAGCGCAGGCGTGGACCAAAGCCAAACCCGCGATGCTCAAGGGCACCGCAAACAACACCGTCCAAGGGCGGTAATCCAGGCCGTAGGTGCTGATAACTATCATTATCAACACCAGCCCTGTGGCCAGCTTTGGGCTGTAGCGTATGCCGTGAAACTCCCGGCGAAATTCGCCCGGGTTGTACAACAACGACTGCCACCAGCGTGCCAACAACAAGCACAACAGGCAGCTAACTGCATTCATTAAACCAAGCATGCCCGCAATCGTGACAATACCTGGCGCCTTCAGTTCTACCGCATCCTCACCCTGGGGTAGCTGCCCCTGAATACTGGCGAAGAACTCGGCAAAAACTGCAGCCAGCTGCTCCAGATAGTTCACCCCCAACAGCAATATGCCGATGCCGGTGGCGGCGCCTATCAGGCTCGCTCCGATGAGTGTGAGCTGCCAGGAAACTGACCATCTCAACAACGCCGCCAGAGCGGTGGTCCCCACAATCACACCGAGGGGACCGGTATCTCCAAATACGGCCAGCAGAAACCCCGCAGGGAGTACTGCCCAGGCCAGTATGTACACTCCTTCCAGCGGGCCGCGCCGCAGGGTGACCAGTGCTAAAACCGCAGCACTGACCCAGGAGAACATCAGGGAGCTGGCACCGATAACCGAAACCCACAGAGCCTGGGTTCGGCCTCGCATCACATATTTAGCGACGGCGCGCATGCGTTACCCCGATGTATTGCGTTTCTATCAGGTACTTATTCGTGTGTGTCTGAATAAGGCAGCAGCGACAGGTAACGGGCGCGCTTTACAGCGGTAGCCAGCTGACGCTGATACTTGGCCTTGGTACCGGTAATACGGCTGGGCACGATCTTGCCAGTTTCAGCAACATACTGCTTGAGGGTCTCGAGATCCTTGTAATCGATCTCAACGGTGCCTTCAGCGGTGAACTTGCAAAACTTGCGACGACGGAAAAAACGGGCCATCTTACTTCTCCTCCTGGTCGGTTGCTTCTGCAGCGGCAGCGACTTCAACCGGCGCTTCTGCAGCGGTAGCTTCTTCTGCGGCAGCTTCTTCTTCTGTGGCAGTTTCTTCTGCGGCAGCTTCTACAGGAGCGGCTTCAGTGTCCACTGCGGCTTCCGCAGGCGCTTCTTCTGCGCCTTTCTCAGCACCAGCGCCTGCGGCGTGCTCACTGGCGGCCTTTTCAGCGGCCTGGCGCTCTTCGTAGCGGCTCTTGCGCTCGCGCTGTTCTTTTTCCTGCTTCATGATGAAGGACTCTTCGGTCACGGCATCATCGCGGCGGATAACCAGGCTGCGGATAATCGCGTCGTTGAAACGGAAGGTGGTGGTCAGCTCGTCCATGGCGTCGTTGCCGGCTTCTACATTCATCAGGATATAGTGCGCTTTGTGCACCTTGTTGATGTTGTAGGCCAACTGACGACGGCCCCAGTCTTCCAGACGGTGAACTTTTCCGCCATCTTTCTGAATGGTAGCAGTGTAGCGCTCGACCATGCCGGGCACTTGTTCGGACTGGTCCGGATGGACCATGAATACAATTTCGTAATGTCGCATTAGCGGCTCCTTACGGGTTATAGCTGCCTGACTCTCTAAGAGACAGTGCAACAAGGAGAATCGGCTGACGAACAGCCGGTAGAATTTTGAGGCGCGGATGTTACATGTTTCACACCCCTTACGCAAACAGAAGCCTTTTCCAATATGAAATGAGCCTGAACGGGGCACCGCCGTTCGAATATGGAATAAGTCTTACAGCGTCGTTGTTTTTGTTCATGATGGGCGGATGCAAACACTCATGAATACTAAAGAACTAACGACGATTGACCAATTAAGTGCCTTTATTGATGGTGCTCAGCCGGTCGCCTTTGAGGTGCTTAGCGATAAGGATGAGCGCTACCGCTGGTTACAGCATAGCCTGATGAAGTTCCGCTATATGACCCTCAATAAGCACGACAAGGGGGTGCTGATTCGCTACCTGATGAAGGTCAGCGGTTATTCGCGCTCGCAGTTGACCCGCCTGCTCCGGCAGTACCGGGAAACGGGTCGGGTGGTGCGTCGGCAGCGCACCACGAATGGCTTCTCACGGCACTTTACTGCGGCTGATATTCGTCTCCTGGCCGCCATGGATGAGCGTCATAACACCCCCAATGGCTTCACCATGAAGAAGCTTTGCGAGCGGGCCTGGCAGGTGTTTGGTCAGGATGAATACCAGCGCCTGGCCTTGATCTCGGTGGCTCACCTGTACAATTTGAGGCACTCCACTACCTATACGCGGTGTCGGCGCAAGGTGGAGAAGACTCGTCCCAGGGCCTCTCAGATTGGTGAACGCCGCAAGCCACAGGCCCAAGGTCAACCCGGCTATATCCGCATAGATACAGTGCATCAGGGCGATTGGGACAAACAGAAAGGGGTCTATCACATCAATGCTGTTGACGAGGTGACGCAGACGGAAGTCATTGCCACTGTGGAGAGGATCAGTGAGCGCTATCTCATTGCGGCCCTGGAGCAACTGCTGGGTGACTTTCCTTTCGTAATCCAGGGCTTCCACTCGGACAATGGGTCGGAGTACATCAATAAGCGAGTCGCGAAACTGTTGGAGAAGCTACGCATTGAGTTCACTAAATCCCGCTCGCGGCAGACCAATGACAATGCGCTGGCGGAGAGCAAAAACGGCCACGTGGTGCGTAAATTGTTTGGTCACGGTCATATCCCGCAGCACTGGGCACCGCTGATTAACGACTTCAACCGGCAGCATCTCAACCACTATGTGAATTATCACCGGCCCTGCCTGTTCCCTGAGACGATCACCGATGCACGCGGCAAACAACGCAAACGCTACCCCTACGGCAATCTGATGACACCTTACGAGAAGTTCAAATCACTGCCGATGGCAGCAGCCTGTTTGAAGCCAGGAATGACTTTTGAAATACTGGATGCCATGGCTGAGCAGATGAGCGATAACGAGGCCGCGGACCGGCTCCAACTGGCCCGTCGAGAACTGTTCCAAACGATCCATAGACAAGACAGGAAAAGAGCATGAAATTGACTCAAAAAGGCACCCCCTTCAGGCTCATTTTAGGATTGGAATATACTACAATGCCATAGAATTGGCAAAGAATATCACCCCGCCAGAATCAATGGAATCGGGGATCCACATTGCGAATTTCGCGAAGCGAAAACGCAATGAGCCAGTGCCCGTACGCCTGGGCCGGCAGCCCGATACCAACGCCTATTCCATCTTATCCGGCGACTTGTATCCAGGGTTTAATGTTCTCCAGTTCCTCGGCCAGTTTTTCCTCGGCTACCTCAGTATCGTATGCAACTTGGGCTCGAAGCCAGTAGCCATTTGATAGTCCGAATAACCTGCAAAGTCGCAGATCTGTATCAGCCGTAATTGAGCGTTTTCCGGAAACAATAGCCCCGATTCTTTGAGCCGGGACTTCGACCTCTTTTGCCAAACGGTACTGAGAGATTCCCATTGGATCGAGGAACTCTTCTTTTAGCATTTCTCCAGGTGACACTGGGGGCAATTTCTTCATCATCATCTCCTAGTGGTAGTCCACTATTTCCACGTTGCTGGCTCCAGTTGACGTCCAGCGAAAGCAAATGCGAAACTGATCGTTAATCCTAATGCTATGTTGACCTTTCCTGTCACCTTTCAATGCTTCAAGTCGATTTCCCGGGGGAACTCTTAAGTCCGAAAGCGTCTCAGAGACTTGTAACTGCCTTAGCTTACGAAGTGCCATTCTCTCAAACTTGACGAAGCGTCTGACCCTTTTGCCCTTAGATAAGGATTCAGTGTCTGTGCATTTGAAGGATACAATCACAAGGAGAATAGTAACGCCATACGTTAATAACATCAACTGTGTGTTAGGAACTGTGTTAGGAACTGTGTTAGCCCAAAGCAGTAATGTCCCCTTTTGACTGCAGGAGGGGTTATGACAAAGGGGATCATCACATTGAGCCATGCAGAGCTTGACCGCATATCGGTTATTCGCTCCATCATCAGTCGCCGGCTTACGCAAGCGCAGGCGGCACAGAGACTAAAACTGAGCATCCGACAGGTAAAACCTACCGAACCTGTGGTGCTGCCGGGATGGCCTCTAAACGCCGGGGACGATGCCCCGGCAACGCTATTGGCGATGCGGTTCGCCGGCAGGCATTGGCGATCATCAGGGCACATTATATTGACTTCGGGCCGACCTTTGCCCACGAGAAACTCACCGAACTGCATGCTTGCCATTGCTCGGTGGAGACCCTGCGCAAGTGGATGATCAAGGATGGGTTATGGCTGGGGAAACAACGTAAAAAAGCGGTAATCCACCAGAGTCGACCCCGCCGGCCCCGGCTGGGTGAGCTGGTACAGATTGATGGCTCACCGCATGACTGGTTTGAAGGGCGAGGCCCGCGCTGCACCTTGATTGTCTTCATTGATGATGCGACCAGTCGGTTGTTAGCCTTGCGTTTTGCGGTCACCGCACACCATCCCGACAATGCCCATCGTGAGGTATTACACAGCGCCGAGGCGCTTACCCTCATCCTGTGCCTGCAGCACAGGCGCAAACTGTCCAAGAACCTGACTATTGCGTTTCGCAACACCGAATACCAGCTACAAGGCTACGGCAAAGGCTATCGTCTGCGCGGTGCCACCATTACCGTCTGCGAGGACTTTAACGGCGCGGTGACGCTACTGCACAAAGGCAAGGCACTGGCTTATCGGATCTTCCAACAAGGACCGGCCGCCGTTGTGCTTGCCGATGAGAAGACCGTGCGCAACCACGTCGAGCAAGCACTTCACCGGCAGCAACAATCCACCTGGAAACCGGCCCCGGATCACCCTTGGCGACACCTCTAATCAGTGCTTGGATCAAGCCTGTTTCACGATTAATAAATGCAGAAAAGGGGACATTTCAGCTTCGGGTTGACACGGTTGCGCGATCGAAATTATCCAACCGGCGTCCTCTGTCGAACCACCTCAAACAAACAAACCCCACTCGCCACAGACACATTCAACGAACTCACCGACCCCGCCATCGGCAGCTTGACCAGAAAATCGCAGGCCTCGCGGGTGAGGCGTCGCAAGCCGGCCCCTTCGGCACCCATGATCAATGCCGCAGGCCCAGTTAAGTCACTGTTATATATGGTGTTTTCAGCCTCACCCGCCGCACCGTACAGCCAGATACCACGCTCTTTCAGGCCCGCCAGGGTTCTGGCCAGGTTGGTAACGCGCACCAAGGGCACCACCTCGGCGGCACCGCAGGCAACCTTGCGGGCGGTGGGAGTGAGATCGGCGGATTTATCCTTGGGCACAATCACCGCATCCACCCCGGTGGCATCGGCACTGCGCAAACAGGCTCCCAAATTGTGGGGGTCGGTGACGCCGTCCAACACCAATACCAGGGCGACGTGGTCGAGATCATCCAGCAACGCAAACAGGGCGGCCTCGTCCCAACTGCGCGAGCCGGGCTGAACCTCAGCGATAACGCCCTGGTGACGACCCTCTACTTTGGCATCCAGCTCAGCGCGAGCAAGCTCCTCTACCCGCACTCCCTGGTTGCGGGCCAGGTCCAACACCGCCACCATGCGCTTGTCGTTGCGACCGGCCTGCACCCACAGGTGCCGCACCTGTTCCGGTTGCTGTCGCAGCAGTGCATATACCGCATGCAGGCCGTAAATCAACTCCACGGTCAGTGATGCTTGCGCAAACCGGTTTTGCGCGCCTTGCTCTTCCTGTTGGCGTGTTTTTTATTGGGCTTATTGCTCTTGCCGGCGGGGTTGGCGCCTTTTCTTTTGCGTTTGGAACGCACTTCAACCAACTCGAGGTCGATTTTCTTGTCGTCCAGGTCAACCCGCGCCACCTGTACTCGCACCTCGTCGCCGAGGCTGAATGAGCGGCCACTGCGCTCACCGCTGAGACGCTGCCTGGCCTGGTCGTAATGATAGTAATCGGCCGGCAGGGCACTGATATGCACCAGCCCTTCTATATAGATATTGGCCAGCTCAACAAACATACCAAAACCGGTGACCGCCGCGACCACGCCGTCAAACTCATCGCCCACATGTTCCAGCAAGTACTCACACTTGAGCCAGGCCTCCACTTCGCGGGTGGCGTCGTCGGCGCGGCGCTCGGTCAGCGAACACTGCTCACCCATAACCACCATGGCGGCCACATCGTAGGGGAATATGCGTTTGGCCGGTATGGGGTCGACATCGGCGCGCAGCACGTGCTTGCTGTTCATATCCGAGCGCACCACCCGCCGAATACCCCGGTGTACCAGCAAATCCGGGTAGCGCCGAATGGGCGAGGTGAAGTGGGCATAGGCCTCGTAATTGAGCCCAAAATGTCCCTTGTTCTCAGGTTGATACACCGCCTGACTGAGTGAGCGCAGCAGCATGGTCTGAATTACATGGGCATCGGGCCGGTCGGCAACCTGTGCCAGCAGGGTCTGGTAATCGGTGGGGGTGGGCTGCTCGCCACCGGTCAGGTCCAGCCCCAGTTCGCCCAGGAAGCTGCGCAGGTTTTCCAGCTTTTCAACGCCGGGCCCCTCGTGCACCCGAAACAATATCGGCAGTTCGTGTATATCGAAAAAACGCGCCGTGGCCACGTTGGCGCACAACATGCACTCCTCAATCAGCTTGTGGGCGTCGTTGCGGTGCACCGGCACGATAGCGTCGATCTTGCGCTGCTCGTCAAACTGGATGCGGGTTTCCACGGTCTCAAAATCAATCGCGCCGCGCTCCTCGCGGGCCTTGCGCAGCGCCTTGTACAGGCCGTGCAGTATCTTCAGGTGCGGCACGATGCTTTTTTTCACAGCGGGATGTTTGCCGTGCTCCAGCACTTCACCCACCTGGGTGTAGGTGAGGCGGGCATGGGAGTGAATCACACCCTCGTAAAAATGGAATTCGCTGAGATGGCCGGTCCGGGAGATAGTCATCTCGCAGATCATGCTGAGCCGGTCAACGGCGGGCTTGAGAGAGCACAGCCCGTTGGACAGGGCCTCGGGCAACATCGGCACCACCCGCTCGGGGAAGTACACCGAGTTGCCGCGCAGCGCGGCCTCTTCATCCAGCGCCGAACCGGGGCGCACGTAATGGGCTACATCGGCGATTGCCACCCACAGTCGCCAGCCACCGGACTTTTTCTTCTCGCTGTACACCGCATCGTCAAAATCGCGGGCATCTTTACCGTCGATGGTGACGAAGGGCAGGTCGCGCAAATCAATGCGGCCCTTTTTGTCATCTTCACTGGGCTCATCGGCCAGTGCTGCGGCCTCTTTCAGCACGTCTTCCGGCCACAAATAGGGAATGCCGTGGGAGCGAATGGCCACGTCAATTTCCAGCCCCGGATCCAGGTGATCGCCCAATACCTCAGTAATACGGCCCTTGGCGCCAAACTGTCGGGTCGGCCAGCCGGTGATTTGTGCCACCACAATCTGGCCGTGCCGGGCGCCGTACTTTTCCTTTGGTGGAATCAACACATCGTGGTTGATGCGCGCGTTGTCGGGAATCACCGAACCGATGCCGCTCTCCTCGTGGTAGCGCCCCAGCACCTCGGTGGTGGCGCGTTTGAGCACCTCGACTATCTTGCCTTCCTTGCGGCCGCGGGTATCAACGCCGGCAACACGGGCCAGCGCTTCATCGCCATCAAAGACCTGCGCCATCTGGCGCGAGCTCAGGTATAAATCGTCGCCGCCGTCCAGCGGCACCAAAAAGCCGTAGCCGTCGCGGTGGCCCTGTACGCGGCCGTGCACCAGATCCAGCTTGCTGATCAAGCCGAAGGCACCCTTGCGATTGACCATCAATTGACCATCGCGCTCCATGGCCCGCAGCCGCTTGCGCAGGGCGTCAACCGCCGCGCGATCTTCCACCTGCAGGCGCTTGCATATCTGCTGGTGATTGAGGGGTTTATCCGCTTCGCCCAGCAGTTGCAGTATCAGTTCGCGACTGGCGATGGGGTTTTTATATTTGGCCGCTTCGCGCTCGGCATGGGTATCCGGATGCGCTGTGCCTTTTTTAGAATTTTTACTCATGGGCGCGCAGTATACCCAAATCCCCAGATAGAAATCTCTAAAACGTAGCAAGCCCTGGCTGTATACCGGTTGGCATCAAAACTCTCCAAGTCTCGCTTGTCCAGAAAGGGCGCAGGTTTACCAGACCCGATACCTCGACTCTTTTAATTCCAGTGATTTAGTTTGTTACCAAAAAGCATTGCCCTGGTTCAGGTGGCAACATTCACTGGTATACGCAATCTGTTTTGCCGACCAGACACGTGACCCGATCGTCAATGTCCATCGGCCCTGAATCCCAAACACTCTGGAATTCTCTGACTGTGTATTGCTTGAGCTTCATCGCTCACCCCTTTCATACGGTCCGAGAAATCGTTCACCGTTGAAGTGGATGAGATGCGTGGGCGCGTCCGCGCACCACACTTTTGTTTCCCAGGATATCTCGCTCAGATATCGCCCCATGACACCACGATCAGGGAAGGCCGTGACGTACACGAGACTAGGCTTCGCGTCTGAAAACAATACACCAAGTTCGTTATGGCGTTTTGCGTCAACCGGACCGTGGCTGGTGACGGACTCCACAAGTAAGAGCCAGTCCCTCTCTTTGAGATAGAGCACCACATCTGCCATTTTGCCGTGCTGATCGATCATCACACCGAACTCTGCGAGTCGCGCTTTCTGGAGGAAGCCAATATTATCGCCCGTATCTCCCACATAGATAACCTCGGCTCCTGGCGCGAAGCGTGGCGCAAACTCTGTGATGATCTTTTTGATAAGTTCGCTATGTGCGCCCGGCGTGAGGGAAATTTCCTTGCCGTCGGCAAGGACCACGGGGATCATCTGCATCTGGCGATGCTTGGCCCATTTCGCCGCAAGGGTCTCCTGTCCTTCGAGGTATGTCTCAAGCGTTGTCTGCCAGTTGTCCGTGCCAAAAGTCAGGACTGCCTGAAAGGCTTCGTCGCTGATTTGGTAACAAGCTTTGGGGCTGTTCACGGGGCGATCCAGTTTATCAGGATTGTAGAGCGCTATCCCCGCTTCCACGAACTGATGCATTGTTTGCCGACGGAAGGTCTCGCGCGTGTTCGGCGCATACTCACGGCCATAATGTTCCCGGCAATAGTCCATGATCGGCGTGATGCCCATGAGGGGCCTTTCCAGTTCATCCCATATGCCAGACGGCTTCAGATCGAGAAGGGCGAGTAACGTGAGGGCTGAGCGCTCGTTCTGCTGCCCTTTCGGCATTCCAAGTGCCTTCAGTATTTTCAGGCCGTCATCAATTTTTTGCTGGGCCAAAATCGGGTTTGTATCGTCGGCCATGTGTGCAAGCTCCCCCTCAATAATGTTGTCTATCTCCTGCTGGGAGAATGCTACGCCGTCTGTTTGCTTTCCTATGCGCTCCAGTGCCTCCCGGACTGGATATCCAAGTGACCGTAAATCCGTCGCGTTGACCTGAGTATGCCCGTTAAATTGCCGAAAATAGCGGTCAACAAGGCTGCTATTCAGATACACGCTGAGACCATACGCGAGCCAACGAGACACCCCCTTTTGGCTTGCGTGATACACATTCAAATGGTTCTCGAAGCCGATCAGATCACCTGGTAATTCAGACGCATAGATCGAAGCGACGATGCGCCTCCGCTCTTCTTTCGATGTGAACCGCCTTGTTACGACGTAATGGCCCTGGTTTTCCCATAGCCACTTGCGGCTTTGGTCCGTCATCTGAATGGCGTTCGGTTTTTTCATCACTTTCGGCCATTGGAAGCTGCCGCCCAGGAAATGCGCGGCATACAAGAGCGGCGCAGCGCCTTTTTCCGGCTGTGCTCGCAAATCCTCTTTCAGGCGAAAATCGACGACTGGGCCGGTCGACACCTCCAGGCCAAGATCGGCAAGCGTGGCCGTAAAATTGGCCATACGATCAATAATGCCCTGCTCAAGTTCGTTAGTGGCGATGTGGACGAAACGATTCCGGTCATCAGGGCGAATTACAGAGCTGCAATCGACCATACGCTGCGTCATGTCTTGGGCAACGTACTCTCGGGAAACAGGGTCCAGTTCGAAGTCAGCTCCCCTGCTGGTCATGATCTTGACCTCCGACGGCCTAGCACCTTTCACAGCGTGAAAGATTATGTTCTCCTGCAGGACTTCATCTTCCTTGAACGCAGAATTTCGTTTTTCGAAGATGTGAATGTGCCGTAAGGCCATCATCGAAAAGAACTGCTTTCTGAAAGGCTTGAAATAAGGCCCGTTGCAAAAAGACCGGGGAACGATAGCTACTATTTCCCCGCCCTTTCGAAGCCTCTGTGCGGCAAGGAACATAAAACCCGTGTAAAGGTTCGACGTTTCAATTCCCGCTTTCCGAAGCGCTGTTCTATGCGGTGACGCGGAGTTAATTTTTTTGTAGGGCGGGTTCATGATGATGTGCGTAAAATCATCAGCCGTCCCATGTCTCGTGTCGAAAATATCCGCCTGTGGCCCAGCCGTATGGCTCAGGATGAAGTCCTCCTCATAAATCTGGCTGGTGGTCTCAATCTGCGCAGCTTCGCATTGCGCCCGTGCTTCATTGAGGGTGCTGTGAAGATACCCGGTCAAAAGCGGCTCGATCTCATAGGAGATCAGCGCGGCGGAACGGGGACTTGTCGTGCCTTCGCACAACCGTTCGACTAGAGCGGCGGTTAGCGACCCTACCCCGGCTCCTGGATCAAGAATGCGTAGATCGCCGGACACATCGGCGAAAAGACTCGCCATGAAACGGCCTGTAGCGGTCGGGGTCATATACTGTCCAAGTACCGACCGTTTGTTCGGATCGAGCTTTAATGAAGCATCAACCCTGTAGAAATCAGCAGTTTCGGCAAGCGACGCCAACTCGGCGTGTTCCTCATCCGCTAGGTTCACAGTTATGCGAGTAGATTTCTTCGATTTCAAAGCCATCGATTCCATACTAAAATTTCTGCGTTATGATGCATCAGATTGCCGCACCCTATCAAGCGTTTCCTACGTGCTGTTCATGCATGGGCAACTCTTCTCGCCGAATCGCGGGCGGATAGGTGTTGCTTCTTTCATAGGGTCCCGAGCCAAGGAGCCCACCGGGTTGGACTTGGCAGCTCCTGAGACTGCTCTCTGAGCCTGACGGTTAGGAGAGATTATGCCTGGGGCCTTTGTCTGGAGTCGTTTTCCTTGTTGATTTGATCTTTGCGCTTTGGCTTCTCACGCCGGACACTAGGAGTATATTCCAATCCAGAAATGAGCCTGAACGGAGGGTGTATTAAGCCCTTATCTTGAGTCGCTCATGGAGTTGTTGAAATAAGTGATCACGTGCTGAATTTAGTTGTTCAGCGACTTCATTGTCCGTCATTTCATTGGCGAATGCAGCCGGATTCCTGAAGGTGATCCCCGGCTTCAAGTATTGGCTGGGCTTGGCCAGGGAGCGGTATTTCTTCCGCTGTTTGCCCTTGTCATCAGTAATGGTGGTGGGGAAATAGCAGGGCCGATGGAAATTGACGTACCGGTAGACTTGGCGGCTGTTGAGTTCAATGAAGTCCCTGGCGTACTGCTGAGGTATATGCGTATAGCCATAAAGTTTGCGAATGACGGAGTCATTTTTACTTTCAACCAAACCATTGTCGTTGCTGTGCCGGGGCCGTGATTTGGTAAATTCAATGTGCAGCTTGTCCGGTAACTGGGCAACGGTACAGTTGATATACTCGCCAACAGGCGTATATCGGCCTCGGTGTAGGCGCGCTTGAAGCCATTGCGGCGGGCCGGCTTCACTGAAATTGTGCCTGTTTTGACGTATTGGCGTATCAGTGGCCACATTGAGGACTACGGCCTGCGTGCCGTCGAGAAATTGCCTGATGGCATCCAGGGTGGTCAGTTGTTCTAGGCTCATGACCGTTTTCATCCGTTGATCATGAACGACAACGAGGACTATTTCAGGCTCATCTCATATTGGAAAAGACTGAGGATTGACAAATCTTCTGTGTAAAAGTAAAGTGCGCGCCCTCTGCTGTTAGGTCAGCGAGAGATTCAATACCTGCCCAGGTGGTGTTGAGGTAGACACTGGACGCAGTCCAGCCTCTACTCGCAAAGGGCAACGATAGAGAAACCCACCCTGTTTTATGCCCAGGTGGTGTTGAGGTAGACACTGGACGCAGTCCAGCCTCTACTCGCAAAGGGCAACGATAGAGAAACCCACCCTGTTTTATGCCCAGGTGGTGAAATAGGTAGACACGCTAGCTTCAGGTGCTAGTGCTCGCAAGAGCGTGGAGGTTCAAGTCCTCTTCTGGGCACCATTTTGCACTCGCTCACACCAAGGCCTTTTTAACCGGCAAATGATGACTGTGCATCCGCACGGCCAAAGACTGCCTGGCAAACAATGTTGCTGAATTCTCAAAGGCGCCGGCAAGCCAACCTGAAAGACTTCCACCTATAAGCGTCGGCTCGGAAGCGAGCGGGGAATATCCATTTGTATGCTTTGTTGTTGGCCATGTAAGAATCCGCAGTCGGCTTTTTACAGCTCTTGCACCTGAACAGGCCCTTTCAGTTGCTTCGACTGTTCGACAACCCGTGAATGGTGGGTAAACAGAATAATTTGTGTCTTCTCGGCCAATTCAGCCAACGCATTCAATGCGGCTTGTGAACGCTCGTCATCAAAGTCCACAAGTATGTCGTCGACAATAAAAGGCATCGGCTCGGAGGCTTCCATATATTTTTCTAAAGAGGCGAGACGCAATGCCAGGTAGAGCTGATCCCGCGTTCCTGAACTCATACCTTCCACATACACGCGTTCTCCCCCTGGGCGAATGCCGGCAAGGACGGGTTCATCCTTTTCATTGAAGTCGGTCATGAGGCCATCGAACGACCCAAGTGTCAGTGCAGAGAAATATTCGCCGGCACGTTTAACCAGTGGTCCCTGGTTTTCCTGGCGATAACGCTCAATCTGGTCACGCAATATCTTGCCGGCCAGTTTCACGTGAATATAGCGCTCAGCGTCTGAGCGAATACTTGCAAGTGTGGCCTGGGCCTGATCGGCGAGCACTGCCGCATGGTCACTGCCATCCATAAGTTCCAGTTCCTTTTCTTCGCGCCCCTTTGTCTCTGCAAGTTCGGTACGCCTGGGCTCCAGCTCATCACTGATAGCATTGCCCAACTCTTTGATTCGACCGGGCAGGCTATCTGGATCTATCCCCTCCGCTTCAGCCTCCAGCGTTGCAATGGTGGCACCTTCACCCGCCTCCAGAATCTCTTGCTCAACCGAATCAATTGCCGACCTGATGCGGAGAAAATCCACTGACCTGCGTTCCGCCGCCTCCAGGTGATCGTGATCTTCACATTCCGATTCTATACACAGTTCATCCAGACGCTCAGTCATCGTGTCGATTGATGCCTTGGAACCCTCTATTTCCTCCTTCATCTGGTCGAGTTGCTCTTCAATCTGTTGCCGTTTTGTCTGTTTTGATCGGTTCTCCGATAGCAATACACTGAGATGCATCACGGCAGCATCTGCAGGCAAACTGCCAAGTTCCGGGGCAATCGCCGCGACCACATCTTCTACCTGACCGCAGAAAGCTTCTGCATCTTCATCAATGGCATTGGTACGTATCTGCAGTTTTTTCGTTTCGCTCTGTTTTACGAACAGTTCTCTGACACTTTCAAGCAAATCATGCGCTTCCGAGGGCGAAGTTTCTATGCGCAGAGCAAAGCTCATCATCAATTCTCCCCACTGCGTCCGCCCTGCTTCAAGTGCTTCGGTTGCCATCCGATGCTTTTCACTCAGCGACGCAACATCGGCTTCCCGGTCATTGACCTCCTTACTCAGAGCATCTTGTTTACGTTCGGATTCATCGAGCTGCTTCACAACCGCTTCGCACTCCAGCAGTATGCTTTCGAGCTCTGCCGATGATGAATCCGCCCTTCCCAAGCCTTCCAGTTGCTGATTCAGAAATTGGATATGCCTGGTACGGTTTTGCTCAAGCTCGCTCATTTTCTGGCGGAGCAAATTCAAGTTTTCCACCTGAGTCCGAAGTTTCTCGAACTCATCCAGCCAGGCCCGCATCTCTCGTGGTGTACACGGAATAATCCGGCAAGGTGCCCATAATTCTCGCCAGTCAGCACCAAGCTGATCCTTTTCAGCACTAATTGCATCAATCTGCTTTGCTATCCGATTCGCTTCTTCTTGTACGCCATTCTGTTTGGCTTGAAGGTTTGCCAATGCATGAACCCGGTCTGCTTCACGGCGCAAGCGATCGGACACGTCATCGGCACCGGCAATGTGGTTTTCGAAAACATCTGGCAATGTTCCGTCATCCTGATAGTTACTTACCTCAGCCGCCACGTCCTCACCATCCACCCACTGCCGACGCAGCAACTGCCAGACCTGGTCACGTGAGAATCTGGCATTGGTGAGAGCTGCCTCCGTTGGCACCGCCCCGACACGTTCGATCTCATCGAGTCTTTGCGAGGTATCTTGTAAGGTATCTATAATTTCTTCCTTTTTCTCTTCAAGCCGATGGGATCGCTTTCCGAGTTCGTCATAGTCCTCTTCAAATCGATGGATGCCCTCCCGGTTGGGCAACCTCAATCCAGGTACATCCTCTAATTCTCCTTCCCAAAGCGTAAGTCGTGAAAGATCTGCGGCGCACTCTGCCTGCAGGCTCGTGAGTTGGCTATGAGTGGACTGGATCGATACATCCAAATCTCCCTGTTTCCTGGCGGCAGTGATCACTCGATGTAATGCTTCTGTGGAACCCAACTCAGGGATTTCGTCGCGCTCTTTGCGGGCGATCTTCAATCGCTTTTCAGTTTCACGCAGATTGGATTCTGCTTGATCTACACGGGCGTTAAGGACAACATTTTTGCCACCCAACTCGACAACGGCATGCCGCCTTGCCAGTAGGGGGCGTAACTGCTCAATGTTCTTCAGTTCGAGATCAGGACGAACCTCTTTGAGTATGGATTCCGTATCCGTCAGCAATTGTTGCCTTTCGGCAACAAGATGCGGCCGGTCTTGCAGTGCTTTTCGGTGCCCTCCCAGGCGCGCATGGATATCCTCAATGTTCTCTGCCTGGTCCAAACATTCATGGTTTGTTGATAAGCTTTCGAGCTGTTTCTGTAATCCGTCCAGACGAGGGGTTGCCTTACCAATTATGGCCTGGGCCGTCTGTAATGCATTCGCTGCCGCCTGGCGACGGCCGGCAAAGTTCTCCGCTAGAACGACAACATCACCCAACAGTTCCCGTTCCTGAGAAAACTCACGGCGCCTGGCGAGTTTCGGTAAAATGCGATGGATACGTTGTAAATGGTTTACCTCAATCCTGTTGTCCGCCAGTTCAGATTGAATTTTCTGCAGTTCCTTTGTCGTACGCCCCAAAGCACGACGGTGCTCATCCCATTCTCTGGAGGAGAGTGAGCATTTTCTAATCTCAGCCCTCAGTTCCGTATGTGACCGAATGGCCGAGTTAATCACTGGCTTTGAGCCCGCAGGAAGAAAAAGGTTCTTCGCCGTATCATCCAGTTCTGCGAGTACGGCGTGCAACGCGTGGCTACCAAGCGCTGCAGAAAAAAGTGCCTGCCCGACCTCTCCTTTCTGTTCGAGGATCTCCTGGCCTCCCTGCACCAAGGCCTGGTGATCAATCCCAAAAAGCGTTTCGAAGAGTTCTGAAGTCACGCCTTGGAGAAACGGCGCCAGTGCCTGTTCATCAAGTGCCTCGCCCGCAGGAGTCAATACAGTATTTTTCCGGCCTTTGCGCCGGACAAATGTAAGTTCATGCCCATCGGTTGACCGCAAATAACCCTGTATACGAAGCTTGTCATTGGCGTGCAGGAAATTATCAAAGGTACGCTCATCGATACCATAAAGCAGGGCTTTTAAGCCTCGCAGAGCCGCGCTCTTTCCCGCCTCATTGGGGCCGTAAACGATGTGCAGACCCTTCTCGTCAAATGCCAATACTCTATCAGTAAAAGGCCCGAATGCAGCAAGATTCAATTCCTGAAGTTTCATGACCCGTTCTCCGTGGACAGCAAGCGGTTAACGAGCAGCTCTTTAATATCCTCCAGGGTATCTTTGAGAAATTCCGGATTGGTTGGATCCAAGGGATCATCGCCACCCAGCAGTTCGGCCGGAAGTTTCTGGCGCAATGTAGATATCTCGTCGGCGAGATCATCCACAGCGGAACCATCGAGTTCCATATCGCGGATGGCGCGCAGCAGACCGCCTAATGCATCGTCACGTTCAAGAACTTCGCCAGAAGAGACAGATGGTGTCGTCTTAATCGAAACCTTCTCCAGCCAGATGCCGGCACCGCCCAGCCCTGTTGCCAAGGCTCGATATTCCTGAATCCAGCGTTCCCGGTCTGCATGCAACGTCGAATGCGCAGAGCAAGCACCATGCAGAATCAGCCGCACAGCGACTGGTCTACCATCGGCGCTATCCAACGCCGACTGCAGCCCCTTGCGCACTTGCTCATAGATATCATCCACCGTCTCGCTGGCAGAAATATCCAGTTCACAACGAGACCACCGCATCACATCGAGATCACGATGTTCCACCGCCACAATCTCACCGCTATCCACCGTGACCAGAGTACAGCCCTTTGGTCCTACCTCACGGATATGCCGACCTTGTATATTGCCCGGAAAAATAATCCACGGATCCTGGCTCACCTCTTCACGTTTATGGACATGGCCCAATGCCCAGTACTGGTACCCCTTGGATCGCAACCCATCCACAGAGCATGGCGCGTAGGGCTCGTGACCTGGCTTACCGTCCAGGCAAGTGTGCAGCAGACCGATATTAAATAGCTGTGAATCCCCTTGCGGATAGTCTTGCGAAATGTCATCCGTTACTGCCCGTGTTGCGAAGCCCCGCCCACAAATAGCCACATTCAGGTCATCCAATACAACCCGTTCAGGCTTTCTGGTTGAGAACAGGGTGACATTATCCGGTAAGCGAAGATGCTTGGTGATTTGGCTGGCAGCGTCATGGTTCCCAGCCACAATAAAGACGCGGATATCTGCCTCTCGCAGTCTTCCCATACGTTCTACGAAATAGAGGCCTGTGTTGTAGTCCTTCCAGTCGCCGTCATACAAATCACCGACCAACAAAACGAATGCAACTTCCTCTTCTATTGCTAATTCAATCAGGTTGTCGAAGGCGCGGCGCGTGGCACTGCGGATCTCTTCAACAGGAGCACCTTCGTATCGCTCCAAGCCATGCAAGGGGCTATCGAGGTGTATGTCTGCTGCGTGAATAAATTTCCACATAGTCACATCCGAATTGTCAACAACTGTCTCGATCCGTTCCTGTAGGGGTATGACTTCATCATCACAGGCCATAACCACAACGGCACGAAATTCCAGACCCTTGGCAAGATGCATAGTACTGATCGAAACGTATCCGCTGGTTGTCTCTGGATTTTCGTCGAGCACGTTGAGCGGCAGTTCGGCATTCTCAACGGCTTTGCGCGCACGGTCAACCGGTATGTCCGCCGACAGGTCAGGGAGGTGCCGCCACATGAGTATTCAGGCTGTCTCCAGGCATTTGGGAATACGCTGGGAGACGGTGAAGAATATCGACAGGGCGTACCTGGAGGAAAGTCTCCCGGCATTTAATCGGGGTGGAAACAGGCCGAACGGCTGATGTGTTCTCTGCATTTCTAAAGCAACTTCCGGCAGAAACCACTGCAAAAACAGAGGCAACGGCTATTGGATGAGAATGCCAATCTCAATACGCTGTATATCCTGAAGGAACAGCTTCATGCCTGGTGGGAATCAAAGACTGTCGAACTGATGCAAGAGAGACTGGAAGCCCGGTGCCGGATAATGACTCAATGTTCTATGTTGCGGCCTGATATTCACTCACAAGACCGGAGAAGAACCTTTGTGCAGCTTCATTTCTTTGTCTGTGATGGTCTCCGGTTGTCCCTTCCGTGGAACGCCAGTGTAACGTGGGTGGAACGTGGGTGGAACGCAGAATGGCCCTTTTCGACAAAATTTGTGTTATTTTGCTCTCGCTCACACCCGACACTTTGTCGGGATTATTGTCGGGATTGATATTTTTCTCTGACAACAACTATATATCCAGACACTTTGTCGGGGCTCACATTGTGGCCCCTTTTTTTGTATGATGTGCGACCCACAAACGAGGATATCGGCATGAGTGAAAACAATTCCAACGTGTCAGACAAGGCCAGTGAAATCGCCAAGAATATCTGGCTGGCTGGCCTGGGCGCTTATGGCAAGGCCTTTGATGAGGCCCATGACCGGCTCGATAAAGCCGCCAAGGAGCCAGAGCGCTTGTTCAAGGATCTGGTCAAGAAAGGGTCCAAGCTGGAAGATGAGGTCAAAAACTCTCTTTCCAGCATCCGCAAATCCAGTGCCAGTTCGGTAGAGAGCGGATCAAGAAGGTGCGTGAGAATTTCAATCTCAACCTGATTAGTCGCGGCGACGAGTTGGCAGAAATTAACGCCAAGCTGGATGCACTTACCCGCAAAGTCGACGCGCTGGCAAAAAGCTTGAAGAAAACCCCGGCGAAACGTAAACCCGCTGCCAAAAGTACTGCCAAGACCAGGAAACGCTAGGACACTGCGCTCCCGGCCGCGACCGACCCAATAACATGAAAACCCGCGACCGCATCCTGCATACCAGCCTGTTGCTGTTCAACGAAGAGGGCGAGGCCAAGACCACGACCGTGGATATCGCCAATGAGCTGGATATCAGCCCAGGCAACCTGTATTACCATTTCAGGGGCAAGGACGTCATTATCGCCGAGCTGTTCGGGCAGTTCGAGCAGGGATTGAGCGAAATCCTCAGTGTCCCCATCGAGAAATCACTCAGCGTTGAGGACAACTGGTTTTATCTCTATGTGGTATTTGAGGAGATGTATAACTACCGCTTCCTGTACCGCAATCTCAGTGACTTGCTAAATCGTTACCCTGAACTCAAACGCCGTTTTCGTCGCATCCTGCGATTAAAGCGCGCCACCGTACATGCGGTATGGAGCACCCTCAATCGCGATTCCGTGGTGGATATTGACGACGATCAGGTCGATGCCCTGGTCGACAACATGGTGTTGCTACTCAATTACTGGCTGAACTACAACCACCTGCTGCACGATGATCACCAACCCGCCCTGATTATTCATCGGGGGGTGTATCAGTTAATGAGCATGTTGGCGCCGTACCTGGGTGCCCAGGACCGCGACTTCTACAGTCAGGTGCGGGACATTTACCACAAGATCAGTGTTCCCGCCGCCGAAGCCTGACAACGCGGCAGCGCAATCACATCGCTGCCCTCGCAAAGCGGGCACAGAGAATAAGATGCGTGACTGTTCATACTTCCCGTCTATAATCACTGTCAGTGGACGGCAACAGTCCACAACCACTTAGGCTTTATACATGATGACGGAGAATGGCATGACCATACAAACAGGCGACAAGATACCCAGTATTACTCTCAAGACCATGGGGTCTGATGGCCCGGGCGATATCAGCACGGACGAAATTTTCACTGGTAAGAAGGTGGTATTGTTTGCACTGCCCGGCGCCTTCACTCCCGGTTGTTCAATGGCGCACCTGCCGGGCTATGTAGTTAACGCCGACACCATAAAGGCCAAGGGTGTCGATACCATAGTCTGCATGTCAGTTAACGATGCCTTTGTCATGGGTGCCTGGGGTGAAGCACAGCATGCATCTGAAATTTTGATGCTGGCCGATGGCAACGCTGAACTGACCGCCGCACTGGGGCTGGAATTGGACGGCAGCGGTTTTGGCATGGGCACGCGCAGCCAGCGCTATGCCATGATTGTTGAAGATGGCACTGTCACCCACCTCAATATAGAACCCGCTGGTGACATTGACGTCAGCTCCGCAGAAACCATGATGGAGCTGCTGTAGGCGATTGTGCTGATTTACAACACCGAGGAAATTCCCGAACTGGACGGTTGGGAAGCCCTGGCTGCCTGATTTGTCCAGATCATGGTGGCATCATACAAAAATGTCATCAGCGAACTGTGTATATTAGGAGAAAAAGAATTTCACTATGGCTACAGTCAGTAGTGCGGCTGCACTCATGCCACCTAATATGCTACTTAACACCCAGACCTTTATTTTCTGGATGTCTTCCTTGTTAGCCATGTATCCGAGGCTGGCTTCTATTCTGGCTAGCCGCTCGCCATAATTTCCGCCGCCGCCATTGGAACCGGAACCCTGTCCATGCTTAAGGGGGAGAACATTATTGGGTTTGTCTGTCATCGGGCTACCCACAGATTTAACTTCTCCCACAAGGCTGCATCAAAAAAGCCATAGTAAGCAGCCAAGGAACACACCAGGCCTGCAACTGCGTCCTTCTCTTCGTCCATGCCGAGTAGTTTGCAGACCTCTGAAGGTCCATTGGCCTCGCTCGCCACTGCCCAGGATCCAGGTACAATCTGGTGATTGTATTCCGGGAAATTCTCCTGCACCGCCTCTTGGATCTTCTCAGTATCTGGTGAAATAACGATAAAGCAGTTCATGATGCGTTTTAATCCCTTGTGGTGATGTTGTATTGATGTGCCGAAGGCAAGAGGGAATATGCGTAACTGCCTATTGTCTTGTCAAGTCTCGTTGTTACGCTACACAATCGGAAGAACCATGTTAGGAACACATAATCTGTCCGGTTCATGCCAGCTCTTGAGGGGGGCGGTTTATGAGGGCTGGAATGTCAAGCACTACTACGCCTGGTATCGGCGCGCAGGCGGTGGGCGTAGCTACAACTGGGTGCGCAACTGTTCTAAAACCGCACATTTCTATTTGTTGCTAACAAAAGACCGTCCGCCGATGATTCGTCGACCGCGACCTCTGGTAACATAACTCATGGCCATCAAAAAATCAGAACTCTACTCATCCCTCTGGCAGTCCTGTGACGAGCTGCGCGGCGGCATGGATGCCAGCCAGTACAAGGACTACGTCCTGTTCATGCTGTTCATCAAGTACATCAGCGACAAGTACGGCGACAGCAGCCACTTTGCCCCGCCGGTCACGATCCCGAAGGGTGCGAGCTTCAAGGACATGATCGCGCTGACGGGCAAGAGCGACATCGGCGACAGGATCAACACCCAGGTCATCGCGCCGCTGATCAACGCCAACGAGCGGCTGGCCCGTAGCGACTTTCCGGACTTCAACGACCCCAACAAGCTCGGCGAAGGGCAGGCGATGGTGGATCGCCTCTCCAACCTGATCGGCATCTTCCAGAAGCCCGAGCTCGACTTCTCGCAAAACCGCGCCGACCACGACGACATCCTCGGCGACGCCTACGAGTACCTGATGCGGCACTTCGCCACCGAGAGTGGCAAGAGCAAGGGGCAGTTCTACACCCCTGCCGAGGTCAGTCGCGTCATCGCCCAGGTGATCGGGATCTCGCCGGACAACACCAAGGCGAAGACCACCGCCTACGACCCGACCTGCGGCTCGGGCTCGCTGCTTCTGAAGGTGGCCAGCCAGGCGGGCAAGCGGATCACGCTCGAGGGTCAGGAGAAGGACGTGACCACCGCGGGCTTGGCCCGCATGAACATGATTCTGCACGACTTCCCCACCGCCAACATCCTGCAGGGCAACACCCTGGCCGCACCGAAGTTCAAGGACGGCGAGCAGCTCCGCACCTACGACTACGTCGTCGCCAATCCGCCGTTCTCCGACAAGACCTGGACCACCGGGCTCACTCCATCGACGGACCCCTTCCAGCGTTTCGCCTGGGGGGAGCCGCCTGCCAAGCAAGGCGACTACGCCTACCTGCTGCACATCATCCGCTCGATAAAGAGTGCTGGTAAAGGCGCCTGCATTCTGCCCCACGGCGTGCTTTTCCGCGGCAATGCCGAAGCCACGATCCGCGAGCAACTGGTTCGGTCCGGTTACCTCAAGGGCATCATCGGCCTGCCCGCCAACCTCTTCTACGGTACCGGCATCCCCGCCTGCATCCTGGTGCTCGACAAAGAGAACGCGACCGCCCGCAAGGGCGTGTTCATGATCGACGCCTCCAAGGGCTTCATCAAGGACGGCAACAAGAACCGCCTGCGCGAGCGGGACATCCACCGGATTGTCGACACCTTCACCAAACAGACTGACGTCCCCCGCTACGCCCGGATGGCGCCACTGGACGAGATCGCCGAACCGAAGAACGCTTTCAACCTCAACCTGCCACGCTACATCGACAGTACCGAGCCCGAAGACCTGCAAGACATCGACGGTCACCTGCGCGGCGGCATTCCAGAGCGCGATCTGGACGCGCTCGACGCATACTGGAAGGTGCTTCCGAGCGTACGCACGGACTTGTTCGAGTCCGCGGGTCGCCCCGGCTACGCCCGCCTGAATTTGTCGCTCGCCGAGGTGAAGCCCGCCATCCTCGGCCATGCCGAGTTCGCAGCCTTTCAGGAAACGGCGACGAAGCTCTTCGCCAACTGGCGCAAGGCCACGACTCCACGCCTCACCAGGTTCGGCAAGGACGGCCACCCCAAGGCACTGATCGAGACCATCGCCGAGGCTCTTCTCGCCACGTTCCGCCAGGCGTCGCTGCTCGATGCCTACGACATCTACCAGCACCTGATGGATTACTGGGCCGAGACCCTGCAGGACGATGCCTACCTGATCGCCGCCGACGGCTGGGTCGAGGGCGCGCAACCGCGGGAGATCGTTCGGGTCAAGGACAAGAACAACAAACTCGTCTGGCCAGAGCTGCACGACTACTTGAAGGGAAGGCGGCGCTTCAAGTCGGACCTCGTCCCCGCGCCGGTTCTGGTCGCCCGGTACTTCATCGCCGAGCGCGATGCGATTGACGCGCTCGACAACGACCTCGCCGCGCTTGAGCAACAACTCGACGAGATGCGCGAGGAGAACAGCGGCGAGGATGGCCTGTTTGCCGAGGTGATCGACGGCGAGGGCGACAAGCAGAAGATCACCGCAAAAGCCCTGAAGGCGCGGCTGAAAGAGATCGGCGATGACCCCCTCTATGCAGACGAACGGGCGGCGCTTGAGGCCTATGCCGACTTGCCGGCGCAGCAGACCAAGGCCAAGGGTCAGCGAAAGGCCGCCCAAGAGGATTTGGACCAGAAGATTGACGCCAAGTACCCCAAGCTCACCGAAGCCGAGATCAAGACACTGGTGGTGGACGACAAGTGGATGGCTCGCCTGTCGGCCGCCGTGCAGGGCGAACTGGATCGCGTCTCGCAGACCCTTACCGGCCGCATTCGCGAGTTGGCCGAACGCTACGCCACGCCGTTGCCGCAACTCACTGACGAAGTTGCTTCGCTAGCCCGCAATGTGGAAGAGCACCTCAAGAAGATGGGGGCGTCATGGAAGTGAGACCTGGGTATAAGCAGACCGAGGTAGGCGTCATTCCTGACGATTGGGATGTCAAGACCATCGACCAAGTCGGTTTCGTTACAAGTGGCAAGAGACTCCCTCTTGGGAGTTCTCTGGTCGATTATCCGACGCCACATCCATACATCCGCGTGACAGATATGAGGCGCGGAACGGTCTCTCTTTCTGATATCAAGTTCGTTCCGCAGAGTGTGTTCCCGGCGATTAGGAGATACCGGGTTTTTCGAGATGACATCTTCATTTCCGTCGCGGGATCTCTTGGCATCGTCGGGAAGATTCCGAGCGAACTCGACGGCGCAAACCTGACCGAGAACGCGGACCGCATCACCGACATAACGTGCTCACAGGGTTTCCTGCTGCATGTTCTGATGTCTCCGCTGATTCAGAACACCATCGAAGCGATCCGCACCGTAGGTGCTCAACCGAAGCTTGCGCTCACCAGGATTCGCAAGTTCGCCGTTCCCCTCCCGCCAAGCGCAACCGAACAGCACGCAATCGCGACGGCATTGAACGATGTGGACGCGCTGCTGGGCGGGCTGAATCGGCTCATCGCCAAGAAGCGCGACCTCAAACAGGCCGCCATGCAGCAGCTCCTCACGGGCGAGACCCGCCTCCCCGGTTTCGATGACGAGTGGAAAGTGCAGCGGTTGGGAGAGGCCGCGGAACTGAATCGCGTGAACGTCGTTCCAGCAAGCCAACCCAATCAACAATTCGTACATTTCAGTTTGCCGGCTTTCGATGAGGGAACGAGTGCACAAGTCGAGCCTGGTTCTGCCATAGGGAGCAACAAGTTCCAGGTTCCTCCCAATGCTGTCTTGGTCTCCAAGTTGAATCCGCGCATTCCCAGAATCTGGGCACCGGAAATCATTCCGCAAAACGCATGTGCATCGACCGAGTGGTTGGTGCTGACGCCACGGGAAGGAACAGTTCGGGCGTTCCTCTTCGTGCTTTGCTCCTCCGCTGACTTTTGCCAACAGATGGAGTTGGCTGCGACGGGTACGACAGGGAGTCACCAGAGAATCAACCCGAATACGGCGCTGGATATTCACGTCGCAGCGCCCGCTGACCCGACAGAACAAACCGCTATCGCCGCCGTCCTGTCCGACATGGATGCCGAGCTGTCCGCCCTGGAAGCCCGCCGCGACAAGACCCGCGACCTCAAGCAGGCGATGATGCAGGAGCTGCTCACCGGCAAGACGCGGCTCGTGACCCCCGAGGTGGCCCATGCCTGAGCAACCGCGCTCCGAGCGCAAGACGCAGAACCGCGTCATCGCCCTCTTCACCGACCCGGCGCGAGCGGACTGCCTCGGCTACCGCTACCTCGGTGAGTGGAACCAGCGGGACAACAACCGCTGCATCGAGACCGAGATCCTCCGCAACAATCTGACCGCGCGCGGCTACTCCGCCGCCCACATCTCCGCCGCCCTGCAGAAGCTGGAGAGGGATGCCGACTCGACGGGTATCACGCTCTACCAGGCCAACCTGCGCACCTACCAACTCCTGCACTACGGCGTGCCGGTACAGATCGCTGCCGGGAAGGCGCACGAGACGGTGCACCTGATTGACTGGGAGCACCCGGAGAACAATGACTTCGCGCTGGCCGAGGAGGTGACGCTCAAGGATGACGGTTACCCGCGGCGGCCCGACCTCGTGCTCTACATCAATGGCCTCGCCATCGCCGTGATCGAGCTCAAGCGCAACTCGGTGGAGTTGGCCGACGGGGTGCGACAGCTCATCACCAATCAGGAGGATATCTTTAGCAAGGGTTTCTTCAGCACCGTGCAGCTCGTGCTGGCGGGCAGTGACTCGCAAGGGCTGCGCTATGGCACCACCGGCACGCCGGAACAGTTCTTCGTGGCGTGGAAAGACGAAGAGGCAGATGGCGCTCCACCCGCGGCCGGAGCACTGCTCGACCGGCCGCTGGCGCAACTCTGCAACAAAATCCGACTGCTTGACCTGCTCCGCAACTTCATCATCTTCGACGCCGACCAGAAGAAGGTGCCGCGGCCGCACCAGTTTTTCGGCGTCAAGGCCGCACAGAAGCGCATCGCCAAGCGCGAAGGTGGCGTCATCTGGCATACCCAGGGCAGCGGCAAGAGCATCCTGATGGTGCTGATTGCCAAGTGGTTGCTCGAGCACGACCCCAACGCTCGTATCCTCGTCATCACCGACCGCGACGAGCTGGACAAGCAGATTGAGGGCGTGATGAAGAACTCAAACGTCGTTGGCGCAGAGTCTCCATCGCCGCGCATCACGTCGCGGGCGGAGTTCGTAGACAAGCTCGGGGCGGCCACGCCGCGCCTGTTGTGCGCGCTGGTCCACAAGTTCGACCCAGCCGACCTCAAGGGTGAACCCCCGCCCGTGACCGGGCGCTTCTATGTGTTCGTAGACGAGTGCCACCGCACCCAGGGCGGCGGCATGAACAAGCAGATGAAGCGCTGGCTGGAGGGCGCGATCTTCATCGGCTTCACGGGCACACCGCTGCTGCGCAAGGACAAGCTGATGACCCGGGACGTCTTCGGCACCTACATCCACACCTACAAGTTCCACGAGGGAGTTGCGGACGGCGTCATCCTGGACCTCAAGTACGAGGCCCGCGACGTGCCGCAGCGGCTGACTTCGCAGGAAGCGATTGACCAATGGTTCGAGCAGAAGACCAAGGGCCTCAACAACTTCCAGAAGGCCATTGTGCGCAAGACCTGGGCAACGCTCGAAAAACTCATGAGTGCAGGCGAGCGCAAGCAGCGCATCATCGCCGACATCATTGAGGACTTCAGCCTCAAGCCGCGATTAAACAACAACCGTGGCACGGCGCTCCTGGTGGCCGCCTCGATCTACGATGCGTGTCACTACTTCCGGCTGCTACAGAACACGAACTTCGGCCCTTACTGCGGGATCATCACCTCGTACGAGCCGAACCACAATTTGATCTCGCGCGAGCCTGCCAACAGCGATGAGCGCTACAAGTTCGACACCTACACGCAGCACGTCCTTGAGAGGAACCAGACCACCAAGCAGTACGAAGACGAAGCCAAGCGCTGCTTTATTGACGAGCCGGCAAACATGAAGTTGCTGATCGTCGTCAGCAAGCTGCTGACCGGCTTCGATGCACCGAGCTGCACATACGTCTATCTTGACAACGAGTTGCGCGACCACAATCTGTTCCAAGCCATCTGCCGTACCAACCGTCTCGATGGCGACGACAAGGACTACGGCCACATCGTCGACTTCAAGGAGCTGTTCGGCGATGTGCAGCAGGCCATCGCTGTCTACAACTCAGACGAGCTGGACACCGAAGAGGGGTGTAGCGGCGACAACAACGTTCACCTCAAGGATTACCTGGAAGAGGGCAAAAAGAAACTCGACGACGCTCACGAGTCGCTGCGCTATCTGTGTGAGCCTGTGGCGCCACCGCGCGAGGTGGAGCAGTACCTGCACTACTTCTGCGGCGACGCCGCCAACCCGAACGCACTGAACGAAACCGAGGCACTGCGGGTATCGCTCTACAAGGCCGTCGCGGTCTTTGTCCGCGCCTTCGCGGCGATCGCACAGGACCTCACCGAAGCCGGGTATTCCGACGCAGAAGCGGCTGCGCTGCAGAAGGATGTCGCGTTCTACGGCGAAATTCGCTCAGCGATCAAGAAGCACTCGGGTGAGGAACTCGACATCAAGCCCTACGAGGCTGACATGCGCCACCTGATCAACACCTACATTCAGGCCGACCCGACGGCCGAGCTGGGTGACCTGAGCGAGATGTCGCTGACCGAGCTCATTATCGAAACCGGAATCCACGACGCCATCGCTCGGAAGCTCAACGAGCAGGGCAAGCTCTCGAATAACGCCATCGCCGCAGGGATCATCAACAACGTCCGCAAGACCATCATCCGCGACCAGCTCACGGACCCGCGGTTCTACAAGCAGATGTCAAAGCTTCTCGAAGACCTCATCAAGCAAGATCGCGCGAATACGGCGGACTACAAGGAATTTTTGCGGAAGGCTGAGGCACTGGTTAAGCAGCTGGCAGGGGAGCAACCCGATGAGGGCGTACCCGCGCCACTACGCGGCAAGCGAGAGGCGATAGTGATCTACAACAACCTCCCGCAGATACTGGTGGCAGCGCGGGATGGGGCTAGCGCCGTGGCTGACCCTCACGCCGATTACGGGGATAAACTCGTCAAGTTGACATTGAAGATCGACCGCGTGATGCGCGAGCAGGCACCCGCAGGCTGGAAGGGCGACCAAGCACGCGAAGCGCAGGTGCTGAATGCGTTGTTCCCGCTGCTCAACCGTGACCGCGAGGCCACCCGCGAGCTCTTCGAACTTATCAAGAACCAGCCGGGCTACTGATGGCGGAGACGATTCGGATCAGCGACATCACCATCGTCGTAACGCGCAAGAACATCAAGCACGTCCACCTGTCGGTGCACCCACCCAGCGGACGCGTCACGCTTGTCGCGCCTGAGGAGACGCGCCCTGCAGTGGCCCGAGCCTATGCTGTGTCCAGGATTGGTTGGATTCGCGATAAACAGAAGAAACTACGTGAGCAGGCGCGCGAGACAACCCGGCAGTTTGTCGAGCGGGAGAGCCACTACCTCTGGGGCCGGCGATATCTCCTTTCCATCGCCGAAGAGGATGCGAAGCCCTCCGTCCAACTCAGTCACCGCAAAATCACACTTACCGTGCGCCCCGGTAGCAGCACGGCTAAACGGGAACAAGTTATCCACGAATGGCACAAGGCGTTACTGCATGAGGCCGTCCCCTCGCTCATACAAAAGTGGGAAGCGAAGCTCGGCGTGACGGTGTCCGGGTACTTCCTTCAGCGTATGAAGACGAAGTGGGGCAGCTGCAACCACAAAGCGAGGCACATCCGACTCAACACTGAACTCGTCAAAAAGCCGAAGAATTTACTCGAATACGTCATCGTGCACGAAACGGCCCACCTTATCGAGCCCACGCACAGTGACCGGTTCATCGCAACTCTTCAGGAGCATTACCCGTCTTGGCGCGAAGCTCGTGCTGAACTCAACGAACTCCCACTGAGCGCGGAGACGTGGAAGTATTGATTGTGCATAGACAAACTCCCAACACCGGAAGTTTGATGCTGGCCGATGGCAACGCTGAACTGACCGCCGCACTGGGGCTGGAATTGGACGGCAGCGGTTTTGGCATGGGCACGCGCAGCCAGCGCTATGCCATGATTGTTGAAGATGGCACTGTCACCCACCTCAATATAGAACCCGCTGGTGACATTGACGTCAGCTCCGCAGAAACCATGATGGAGCTGCTGTAGGCGATAATTGCCGCCGGTAAATTCAGGTCAGCGACAGGAAGCAGACAGTGGCTACCACCAATACTCCCAACAAATTAAGCACAAAACCTTCCCGCACCATGCGCTGCACACTCACTTTGCCACTGCCGTAAACCACGGTGTTAGGAGCAGTTGCCACCGGTAACATAAAGGCGCAACTGGCGGTCATGGCTGCGGGTACCATCAAGATCTCCGGCTCAATCCCGGCCGCCAGGGCTGCCGCCGCGAGTATTGGCATCAGCAGAGCGGTGCTGGCAGTATTACTGGTTGTTTCCGTCAGGAAGGTGACTACCAGGCAAATCATGCCTATCAGCGTCCAGATCGGCAGGTAGTTCATGGCCGCCAGCCATTCTCCCAGTAACAAGCTGAGCCCCGAACTCACAAACCCTTTGGCCAGGCAAATACCACCGGAGAACAGCAAAAGTACCCCCCAGGGAATGGTCACTGCCCGCTCCCAGTTCAATAGCCGGCCGCCTTTACCATCGGAGATCACAAACATAACAACCACCGCCAGCAAGGCAACCGAGGCATCGTTGGCGGCGGGCAGGTTCAGCCAGCCACTCCAGCCGCCGAAGGGCTCGGTGCGTGTAATCCAGGCCAGGGCGGTGGCACCGAACACCAGCATTACCCGCTTTTCCTCGGTACGCCAGAGACCCTGCTGTGGTAATTGAACATTACTACTGCCATGCAGGTGGCGGGTCAGCCACAGGCCCATTAAGGGCACCATAATAAGAACCACTGGCAGTCCCCAGCTCATCCACGTCAGGAAGCTGATAGCGTTGCCGGTGCTCTCCTGGTAAATTTGCATGAACAACAGATTGGGTGGTGTGCCGATAGGCGTAGCGATACCGCCCACACTGGCTGCATAGGCAAGCCCCAGCAGTAACGGGATCGCCAACTGCTCTCCATCGAGCTTTTCCAGCACCGCCATAGCCACCGGCAGCAGCATCAGTGTGGTTGCCGTATTGGAAATCCACATGCTCAATACCGCAGACGCCGCCATAAAACCGAACACCAGGCGGCGATCGCTGTGACTGCCAAACAGATGCACCATAGCCAGCGCTATACGGCGGTGAGCGCCACTGTGTTCCATTGCCCTGGAGAGAATGAAGCCGCCCAGCAATAACAGGATCAACGGACTGCCATAGGCCTGACCCACCTGCGCCGGCGTCAATATGCCTACCAGAGGGAAAACCGCCAGCGGCAGCAACGAGGTCACCGGAATAGGCACCGGTTCAAAGATCCACCAGATCACGCACCAGACGGCAATCAGCGCGGTGATGGCAATCTGCTCGGACATGCCCAGCCGGTAGAGACTGATGGCTGCCAACACTGCCAGCAGGGGGCCGACATAGAGAGCCAAAACTCGAACAGGATGCGTTTTCACAGTCGCTTCGCCAGCGGTACTCGAATAATGCGGTCACCGGTAAAGGAACCAATAAAGAGATACCCGTCAACTGCTACCGCCGGCATGGCATCCTCAGCAGCGGTAGCCAGGCGCTGGGCAGGCACCGTCGCCTGGGTAATCAATATCCGTTGGCCTGCCAATCGCTGTTGCATTGCCGTTCACCGCGTTCAATGTGGGGCCGAATTCATTCGGCCTCAAGATATGGGGTCAGAGTCTGAACTCTGACCCCGGCCTGGTCAACGGCGAGTCGAATTTATCAACCCTATCGGTACCCGGTAATACGCAGTAGAATCCATAGCTATGAGTAATTTACCCAATCAACTGGTGGACCGGTTTGGTCGCACCGTCGATTATGTCCGGCTGTCAGTTACAGATCGTTGCGACTTTCGCTGTGTTTATTGCATGGCTGCGGATATGCAATTTGTACCGCGCGCTGAAGTGCTCAGCCTGGAAGAGTTGTTTAGCCTGGGCCAGACTTTTACCCAACTGGGTGTAAAGAAAATCCGCCTGACTGGTGGCGAACCGCTAATACGCCACAACATCATGTACCTTATTGAGCGGCTGGGCCAACTCGACGGCCTCGAAGAACTGACACTTACCACCAACGGTTCACAGTTGGAACGGTTGGCCGCCCCCCTGTATAAGGCCGGCGTGCGGCGTATCAACATCAGCCTGGACAGCCTGGACCCTGACAAATTCAAGCGTATTACCCGCACTGGCAAGCTGCAGAACGTACAGGCAGGTATAGAGGCAGCACTCGCAGCCGGCTTTCGCGTCAAGCTCAACGCGGTCATTCTCAAGGGCCGCAATGAAGACGAGATCATGGACCTGGTCGAATACAGCATGGCTAGGGGACTGGATATCGCCTTTATTGAGGAAATGCCACTGGGGCTTATCGATGACCATGATCGGGCCCTCAGCTTCTGTTCCAGTGACGAGGTACGGGACATCATTGAGCAGCGCTATCAACTATCGGCCAGCGCTGTCACCACCAGCGGACCTTCGCGCTACTACACTCTTGATGACAGCGGCTACAGCAACCGCATCGGTTTTATTTCACCCCACAGCCACAATTTTTGTCATCTGTGCAATCGCGTACGCGTCACCGTCGAAGGGCGCTTGTTATTATGCCTGGGCAATGAATACTCAAGCGATTTGCGTGCGGTGCTGCGCGACCCGGCGGCAGGGCCAGAAGCACTCAAACAGGCCGTGGTTGCAGCAATGGACCTGAAGCCTGAAAAGCACCACTTTGACCTCAGCGCGGAGCCCGATATCGTCCGCTTTATGAATATGACAGGAGGCTGACAGAACCTGCCGTGCAATCTTTGGATTTTCCCCAGCTCGCCTCCATTGAGGCCATTGAGGCCGGTTTCGAGTCACGCGGTTATATCTGTAGTTCTGAGATTGCGACAGCGGTATTTCTCGCCTATCAATTGCGCAAACCCATCCTGGTGGAAGGCCCTCCCGGGGTGGGTAAAACCGAGCTGGCAAAGACCACTTCCGAGTTGCTGAATGTGCCGCTGATTCGCCTGCAGTGCTATGAAGGCCTGGATGAAGCCAAGGCCCTCTACGAGTGGAAATACGGCAAGCAATTACTCTATACACAGGTATTGAAGGAAAAACTGGGCGATTTGCTGCACGGCGCCAAAGGCCTCGCTGAGTCGGTGGAGCGCCTGCATCAGTTTGGCGATATTTTTTACTCAGAGGATTTTCTGGAGCCGCGACCACTGCTTAAAGCCATGCACCAGCCAAGGGGCGCTATCCTGTTGATAGACGAAGTCGACAAATCGGATTATGAATTTGAGTCCCTGCTGCTGGAGATACTCTCCGACTATCAGGTCTCCATTCCCGAAATTGGTACGGTCAAGGCGACCACCGCACCCATGGTATTCCTGACCAGCAACAACACGCGTGACATCTCCGATGCGCTCAAGCGCCGCTGCCTGCACCTGTATATACCCTTCCCCACCCTTGCGCTGGAAGAGCGCATTGTGCGCAACCGGGTGCCGGATGTCGATGAACACCTGCGCCGGCAACTGGTCGGTTTTGTCCACTCGCTGCGCCAGTTGGATCTGAAGAAGGTGCCCGCCATTAGTGAAACCATCGATTGGGCGCGCAGCCTGCTGCTGTTGCATGCAGACCACCTCGATGAAGAGGTGATTCGCAATACACTCAATGTCTTGCTGAAATTTCAGGAAGATATAGACGCAGCCGGTTCCGAAATCCGCAGCCTCATTAGCAAACGCGACTGATTCTCCAGTCGCGGATCGCTCAATTGGTACCGGCTTTGCAGTAAATTTGCTCTTCACTTCGTCCGTTTTGATTTGGCAGGTATTATCTCACCTGTCAAGCGATAACTCTTCTCGTTCGTGCCAAGGTCTCGCAGTGCCGGAATATCTCGATAGAGGTCAAGAGCCTCAGGGTTAGCCAACGCGTCGGTGTTCTTTACCGGCCGATTGTGCACCACATTGCGCACTGCCAGTTCGACAATTTTGCCACTGATGGTGCGGGGAATATCTGTGACGGCTATAATTTTAGCCGGCACGTGGCGCGGCGTGGTGTTGTCCCTGATGACGGTTTTGATACGGCCCTTGAGCTCTTCATCGAACTCAACGTTTTCTGTCAGCACCACGAACAACACCACGCGCACATCGTCACCCCACTCCTGGCCAATAGCAATGCTCTCCTGAATTTCCTCCAGCTTTTCTACCTGTCGGTAGATCTCGGCAGTGCCGATGCGCACGCCACCGGGGTTCAGTACCGCATCGCTGCGGCCGTGAATCACGATGCCACCATGTGCGGTACTTTCGCCGTAGTCACCGTGCGCCCATATATTGGGCCAGGCATCAAAATAGGCGTCGTGGTACTTGGCGCCATCGTCATCATTCCAAAAGCCGATGGGAGCACAGGGGAAAGGTTTGGTGCAGACCAGCTCCCCCTTCCCTTCAATCACCGACTGACCTGCATCGTTCCAGATGTCCACAGCCATGCCCAGGCCCCGGGCCTGGATCTCACCAGTGTATACCGGCAATACCGGACAGCCACCGACAAAGCAGGACAGAATATCGGTGCCGCCACTGATTGAGGACAGACAAACATCTTCCTTGATATCGCGGTACACATACTCAAAGCTTTCGTGGGACAGGGGAGAACCCGTAGACAACACCGTTTTCAGGCGCTCCAGCTTATGGCTCTGCCTGGGGACCAGCCGCTGCTTTTCCAGGGCGGCAATGTACTTGGCGCCCACACCGAAAATACTAATGCCCTCAGCATCGATCGCATCCAGTAACACTTTGCCTCTGCGGGCAAAGGGCGAGCCGTCATAGAGTACCAGGGTGGCGCCCGTGGCCAACCCCGACACCAACCAGTTCCACATCATCCAGCCACAGGTGGTGAAATAGAAAAATACATCGTCGCGGCTCATATCCACCAACAACTGATGTTCCTTGAGATGCTGCAACAAGGTGCCACCAACACCGTGCACAATGCACTTGGGCATGCCGGTGGTGCCCGAGGAATACATAATATAGAGCGGGTGGTCGAAGGGAATCTGTTCAAACCGGCACTCGCTTGCGGTCGCATCAAGATAGTCATCAAACAACACCGCTTCGCCCAGGCCGGCTATATCCGGCTGTTCGCTGACCACTGGCACCACAACAATTTTCTGTAGGCTATCGATACGCGCCACGATAGTGGCGAGACGCTCAAGACTGCCGCAGGTTTTGCCGTGGTAAAAATACCCATCGGCGCTGAACAACACTTTCGGTTGAATCTGACCGAAGCGATCCATCACCCCGTTGATACCAAAGTCCGGCGAACAGGAGGACCAGATGGCACCGATGCCGGTAGTGGCCAACATGGCGATCACCGTCTCGGCAATATTGGGCATAAAGCCGGCCACCCTATCACCGGCGACCACCCCTTCTGCCCGCAGGCTGGCGGCGAGTTGTGCCACCCGGGTATAGAGGTCGCCATAGCTAATTTCCCGGCGTGAGCCGTTTTCCAGCAGGGCCACCAGTGCAATCTGGTCATCCCGGTAACGCAGCAGGTTCTCAGCAAAGTTCAGCCGCGCTGCGGGGAACCAGCGGGCACCGGGGAACCTGTCTCCATCGACCAGCACCGCATCACCACGCTGGGAGGCCACCACCGCGCAGAAATCCCATACCGCCGACCAGAAGTGTTCATCACTGTCTACGGACCACCGGTAGAGCGCATCGAATCCGGACAGGGACAAGTGGTAGCGTTCATTTACGTACGCGGTAAAGCGCGTGACTTGTGCGTTCTCAACTCGACCCGCGGAGGGGGTCCACAGTGGCTCAGCCATGACTGTCTATTTGTTATCAATGGTTTTGCCCACAATGGGCGAAAACGTTATAGTAACAAATTGATTTATTTTATCTATTATCCGTATTTAAGTACGAATATATCACTCAAACAACTGCGCGTTTTTGTCACCATTGCCCTATCGACGACGGGCTGGGAATTTGTCTCGATATTGCGCCGGGGTTAGCACGGGTTCCAGTTACGCGGCAACCGTCAAGGGATAGAGCCCGGCCCTGGCAGCCATGCAGACCAGCGCATCAATAGTGAACCCAGATATTTTCCCTCGGCACACGTCTCCGATACGTGAGCGCTGTACCCCCATTATTTTAGCGGCATTCGCCTGGGTCAGATCATTTTCCTTGATATACGCCACAATAATGTCAAACAAGGCAGCTTTGATTTTCATCTGTTCAGCTTTGCCGGGATCAGCTTCTAACTCATCAAAAATGCTTCCCGCAGTAATATGCCCACTCATTAAAACCTCTCTTTAGCCTCTCTATAGCGTCGAACAATAACTGCTTTTGTGGATTTCTCAGCAGCTTGCGTAGTCTTCCGCCAACAATGTAATACCGTAATATAGCCTCCAAACTTCAGAACATAGGCAATTCGATAAGTTGCATCATCATGCCATATTCGAACTTCGTGAACTCCAGTTACCCCCCGACCCAAGCCCTTTAACGGCTTCCAGTCCTGGGGGGTCTGACCAGTTTGCAGGCGATGCAACTGATACCCAGCGCCAGCGTGATTACCACGTAGCCGCTCACAATCACGCTGTAATCGGCACTAATTTGCAACAATTGACTGGGGTTTAGCTTCAGGCCCAGCAGCACGATGGCTGCCTGCAGGGCATACTTGCCCCAGTTTCCCGCTGCCGGGAAAGGCGTTCTGTCAAAAATCAGCACGATTGCCGCGCCCACCAGCAGGGCAATAGCGGGATTACCAAGATAGGCGAGTAGGGGTAAGGCAAGCAGAACCGCCACCGCAGGCAACGATGTGATAGATGACACAATTGAAATCTGTGGATCCTGATTCATCACTCACCTGATAGTACATACTACACATAAAAAAAGCCCGCCAGAAGGCGGGCAATAGCTTCGCATGAAACCGCAGGCTGCTTTCGCAGCCAATCCAGTGTAAGGGGTTTCACTAATCTCCCCATGTCAATTCTGGCAAAGCAGATGTCACTCGACTATGCCATTCACAACCCGCGGTTGCTCAAACGAGCTCACCTCAGCCACAGACCCATCAAATCGCTCCATTTCCACCAGGCAACTGTGGGCGCTGGGACCCTGGGCCAGACTAGAGGTCCCGACATCGCGGGTCAGCACATTGGGATTGCCATGTAGCTCCAGGCCATTGTCATCCGGGCAGTACCAGGCACCCGTGGCTAGCTCTATCACTCCTTCTCGCAGCCCATCAGAAACAACCGCGCCGGCCAGGCAGGCTCCGCGGTCGTTATAGAGGCGTACTATATCGCCGCTCTTGATATTACGTGCCGCCGCATCCCGTGGGTGCATACGCATAGGCTCACGACCATTGACCTTGGCCGCGCGACTGGTAACACCATGATCGTACTGGCTGTGAAGACGCGTTCTGGGCTGGTTGGACACCAGATGCAGGGGGTATTCACTGGCGCGCTCGCCAAGCAGCGATTCGGACTTATCAAACCAGCGCGGATAGCCGGCACAATCCGGGTAAGCAAAATCGGCAATGGTTTTCGAGTACAGCTCAATTTTTCCCGACGGGGTGGCCAGTCGGTTCAAATCTGGATCACGGCGAAACTTTTCCAGCACATACTCGGCACTTGGCAGTTGCTCCAACATCGAAATTTGATCGCCCGCCCAGAACTCCGCAAAATTTGGCAAGCTGACACCGACGGCCGCAGCGTTTTCACAGGTACTGTTGTACAACGCCTCAACCCACTCTTCGGCAGACTTGCCCTCGGTAAAGCCGGTGGCGAAGCCCAGTCGCTCTGCCAGGGCTGAAAACACCAGGTAATCATCGCGGGCCTGGCGGAACGGGGGAACAGCTTGTCGCATGGGTGACAGGTAAGCATCATTACTACCTCCCCCGAAGTCATTGCGTTCCAACATTGTGGTGACCGGGAAGACAATATCGGCATGGCGCGCCGTGGCGGTCCAGAAGGCCTCGTTAACGATGACAGTTTCCGGTTCGGCCCAGGCGGCACGCAGGCGATTGAGATCCTGGTGGTGGTGAAAGGGATTGCCGCCGGCCCAGTAAATCAGCTGGATTTCGGGATAGGCCAGCCGCTGCCCGTTGTAATCAAAACTCTCGCCCGGCGACTCCAGCATCTCGGCGACGCGCGATACGGGAATGAAGTCAGGCACCGGATTGCGCCCCTGGGCCAGGGCACCGAGTCGAAAATTGGGCACCCGCCGACCGCTGAATCCCATATTGTGAATGCAACCGTACCCATAAGCCACGCCACCGCCGGGCAGGCCAATATGACCCAGCATCGCCGCCAGTGCCGTAATAGCCCAGTACGGCTGCTCACCGTGCTCCTGGCGCTGCAATGACCAGCTGATTCCCACCACACTACGATCTCGGTGCAACAGCCGCGCCAGGCTACCAATGGTCTGGACATCGATGCCCGTCAAGGATTCTGCCCAGGCCGCATTTTTCTCCTGGCCGTCAAAATGCCCCATCAGGTAGGAGATAAACTGCTGGGATCCCTCGGTATAGCGATCGAGAAACGCCTGGTCCTGCAGCCCCTCGGAGAATAGCGTGTGCATCATGCCCAACATCAGCGCCACATCGGTTCCTGGGCGGATAGGCAACCAGCGGGCATTGAGGAAGTCGCCCGCATCACCCCGGATAGGGCTGATATTGATTATGTCGACACCGGCGTCGCGGATTTTTTCAAGCTGCGCGCGCGCCGTATGGGAACCAAGACCACCTGCATTGACCTGGTTGTTCTTCATGGCGGCACCGCCAAACAACAGCAGTGTCTTGCAGTGCTCGGAGATGTCATCGGCGGTGGGTGCTTCAAACACCAGCTGCATAAAGGGGATGCCCAGCACGTGGGGCATAATCACCTCAGCGGCGGCAGTGGAGTAGGTATTCACCGAGCGTGTGTAACCGCCGAATCCATTCAAAAAGCGGTGAATCTGGCTCTGGGCATGGTGAAAGCGACCGGCACTACCCCAACCGTAAGAACCCCCATAGATGGCACGATTACCATGATTTCGCCGGGTGCGCTGCAACGCTTCCGCCGCCAGATCCAGAGCCTGGTCCCAGCTGACCGCAACAAAAGGCTCGCGACCGCGTAAATGGGTGGCACTGGCTTCAGGACTGAACAGGTAGCTCTGGCGCACCATGGGTTGGGGAATGCGGGTGCCGGGATCCAGGGTATTGAGCAGCGACTGGCCTATAGGCGAGGGATCAGCATCACTCTCGTAGGGATGCACGCCCAGTATCTCGGCCCCGTCCGATTCGATCCGGTAGTTGCCCCAGTGGGTACAGGTTGGCGTTAGTCTATTTGCCACCATTGTGCCCTAGTAGGAACGCGGCATACCCAGCACATGCTCACCGATATAGTTCAGCGTCATCTGCTGGGTGATAGGCGCCAGACGAAACAGCTGCGCTTCGCGCCACCAACGCTCCTGGTGGTATTCGCGGGCAAAACCTGCGCCACCGTACGTCTGCATGGAGTGATAGCAGGCTTCAATACAGGCCTCCACGGCGACGTACTTGGCGGCGTTGGCAATATCGCCTACCGCTTTGGATGACTCGCCGCGATCGTGCATGGTGGCCGCTTTCAACACCGACAGCCAGGCCGCCTCGAGTTTGGCATGGGCGCCAGCCAGGGGATGCTGCACCGCCTGGTGAGCACCGATTGGCTGCCCGAAAACCGAGCGCTCATTGGCATATTCGATAGCTTTACGCAACGCCAGTCGACCGGTACCAATGGCCCCTGCGGCAACCAGGATTCGCTCCGGGTTCAGTGTGCCCAACAGGTTGTAAAACCCTTTGCCCTCTTCACCCAACAGGCAATCTTCGCTGACACGAACATCTTCTATGAACAGTTGGTTGGACTTGTAGTAATTAAAGGCGTGTTTGGCTATGGGATCGCAGCTAAAGCCTTCACAGGGCAGGTCGATCAAAAACATGGAGATACCACCGGCACGATTCTCACTGTCTTTCGCCTTTGTGGTTCTCGCCACCAACAGAATAGCATCCGAATTCTGGAAATTAGTGATAAACCATTTGCCACCGTTGATGACAAAGTCAGTGCCATCGCGCTGGGCAAAGGTTTCGATATTCAGGGTATTGGTGCCAGCATTGGGTTCCGACAAGCCAAAGGCGCAGATCTTCTGACCGGCAGCCATGTCCGGCAGGTAGCGCTGTTTCTGTGCGTCATTGCCGTGGGCAAGAATAGAAAGCGTGCCCAATACACCAAATAAGTATCCCAGGGCCGGGCCACCGCCACCGCCGCCCCGGCACAGCGCTTCCATGGCCACGGTCATCTCGGTGATCCCGGTAGCCATACCGCCGTACTCCTCCGGCACCGGCAAGCCAAAAAAGCCCGCCTCGCCCAGCTCGGCAATAAATTCCGCCGGGTATTCACCGGCCTCATCTTTGCCACGCCAGTATTCCGGATCAAATTTGGCAGAAATCTGTTCGGCCGTATCCACCATCATTTGCTGTTCCAGGCTCAGTTCAAAGTCCATGGCTAAACTCCTAAAACGCCGCAATACCGGTAAGGGCGCGACCGATCAATAATTTCTGGATTTCGGTGGTGCCCTCAGTGAAGGGAAAGACCCGCACCGCCCGGTACATATATTCCACCGCAAATTCTTTGGTAATACCGTTGCCACCGTGCACCTGCACCGCGTCGTTGACGATCTCGCAGGCCAGCTCGGTGCCGTACCACTTGGCCATGGCGCTGAGAACGTCACTGCGCACCCCCCGATCGATGCAATTGAGGGCGTGGTAGGCCATCAATTTACCGGCCTCCAGCTTTGTGGCCATCTCCGCCAGCTTGGCCTGGATTAACTGGTGACCGGCAATGGGTTTGCCGTACTGGCTGCGCTCGAGGGAATACCTGATGGCCTCATCCAGTGCCGCCTGACCTATACCCAGCGCCATCAGGGCCACCAGTGGACGCGAGCTGGCCAACAGGGTGAGCATGGTTTTCAATGCCTGGCCCGGCTGCACCAGCATATTTTTCGCCGGTACACGCACATCGTCAAAGAACACCTGGGCCGTGGACTGGCTATTGAGTGCTGTTTTCTCAATATTGGTGGTCTCGTAACCGTGTTCACGATCCACCAGGAACAGGGTCAGGCCGCCAACCGGATCATCGTTTACCCGGCACAGCAGAATCAGGAAGTCGGAATAGTCTCCGTTGGAAATCCACAGCTTTTCCCCGTTGATTACATACTCGTCGCCGTCTTTTTTTGCACGGCAGTTGACGGCCGTTACTTCCGAGCCGGCACCCGGTTCAGACATCGCCACCGCACCCATTTTTTCGGCCGCCATCAGAGGCCGGAGATAGGCCTCCTTGAATTCATCCGAGGCGATACCCAGCAACTTTCCCGTGGTCATCTGGATCAAAACCGGAATGGAAATATCCGCAGAGACCTTGGCCAACTCGTGCTGCAACAGCCCCACCGTGACCGCATCCAGACCCATACCGCCATCTTCTTCAGCAATGGGTCCATTACCCACACCAAAGTCCAGCAGCTGCTGCAGGATGGGTTGCATGACGTCTTTGGGAATCAGCTTATCCTTGTATTGCGCCGCGACCGGGCGGATCTCCGCCTGCAGAAATTTGGCAAAGGAATCGATAATCATTTGCTGTTCTTCAGACAGCGAGAAATCCATGGGCAGGCCTGCGTTAGTAAGAATTTATGGTGTTAGCACTATAGTGGCAGGGCCTGTGCAACACCTTGTCAAACCCGGCAAGGCTGGTGTCACGCGACAGGCTCGGGCGATTCGGTATCTTCCCAGGTCGGTTCTGGAATCGTTGCGCTAAAGCGCGGTGCAGGTTGCGGATACCACTCGCCATCCACTTCCCGGTAGGCATCGCGGGCCCGATTGTGAGGATGATGCGGTGCTTCAGAATAATTCAGCACAGGCGCAAAGCAGGCATCGGTACCCTCCAGCAATTCACACCAGTCATCGCGAGTACGGGATAAAAACATAGCCTGTAGCTTACCCACCTGCTCGGGCCAGCGAGACCGATCCCACTGGTCCAGGCCTACAAATTCCGGCACCGCTTCCAGTTCCAGCAACTGCAACAAGACCCGGTAAAACTTGGCTTCCACCGCACAAACCGTGACATAGCCGCCATCACTACAAACGTAGGTACGATTCCATGGCGCCGCCCCATCCATCCATTGTCCGCCGCGCTCATCACTAAGATGACCGCCCTGGTAGAAGCTACGGGCAAAAGACGCCAGGTACGCGGTGCCATCCACTATCGCCGCGTCTATGACCTGACCCTCGCCAGTTCGGCTTGCGTGCAGTAATCCGCAGGCTAGGCCCCAGGCCATCATTGCCGTACCACCCATGGCATCACCCAACAGGGTGGGTGGCGCCTGCGGCGGCCTGTCCCCGTTGCCACTGTGGTACAGCGCACCGGTCAGGGATATGTAGTTGGGGTCGTGGCCAGCCACCTGTGACAAGGGGCCGGTTTGCCCCCAGCCGGTAAGCCGCCCGTAAACCAAGGCCGGATTACGCGCCAGGCAAATATCGGGTCCCAAACCCAGTCGCTCCATAACGCCCGGTCGAAATGCTTCAATAAGCGCATCGGCTTGTTCCACCAGATCCAGCACTTGTTGAATGCCGGCCGGATCTTTTAAATCCACGGCAACCGGCAGCTTGCCGCGCCGCATCATATCGCGCTTGCGCACATGCAGGCTGGATTCGGCTGACTTGCCTGACTGGCGCTCGACCAGGAATACCTCCGCCCCCATGTCGGCCAGCATCATGCCGCACAGCGGTCCCGGCCCAATGCCTGCCATTTCAACAATTTTTATACCTGCTAGCGGTCCCATAGGTAATCCCTCTCAGAGAATTCCAGCGTAGCAAGGTCATGGGGATCCTGCCTGTCGATGCAGGCAAAGCTCAGGTCAGAATTTCAAGCATCACCTTACTGCCTCAGGACCGGGATTAGCGAAGGATCCCATTGAAGATCAACTGCCTGGCTGAAGCCGCCAGGCTACTGCCGTCGAGTTGATCTCCCTGGCGATACCATTCCAGTAACATCCCGTCAGTAAATGCCACCAGGGCGGCAGCCCGCTCTCTCACTGGCAGTTGCGCATTGAAACTACCCTCAGCAACTCCGAGCTCATACACGCGCGCCATCTGTCCGTGGTAATTCCTATACATGGCCTGCACCTTGTCTCGCACCCGGTCTTCCCGACCGAAAAACTCCAACGACACCAGAATGGGCAATAGCAACAACTGGTTGTTCTCCGCTCCCACTTTTGCCGCCCAGGCAATAAACATCTCCAATTGCTCGGCGGCACTTTCTCCGGAGTGTTGCATATCATCGAACACACCCTGGTACAGGGCCTGGGACTGTTGCAGCAACTCCAGAAGCAGTGTCGACTTATCCTTGAAATAGAAATAGACCCCGCCCTTGGTCAGTTTCGCAGCCGCAGCGATCTGGTCAATGCTGGTCGCCTGGAAACCGTTGCTAACAAACAATTCTAGCGCGGCAGAGAGCACTTGTTCAGTACTCTGTTCGCGGCGCTCTTCATTGGTTCTACGGCGGGTTGTGGTCATGGCTGCATCATCAACTTTCCTTGCAACCGAGGATATCCCGCGACACTCTCCAGTGGAATCGCTCTAAAGCGTATTTTTGAAGATTTCACCGCCCTTCATGATAAAGGGCATGGTTTCAATTTCACCGGTAGCGGCATCCCACCAGCCTGGATCGGCACCTACCAGCGTAATATCTTCCAGCGGATTGCCGTCGATCAACAGAATGTCTGCCATTGCACCTGCCTCGATAACGCCCACTTTCCCGTAGGGGTTGCGCGGCCCGGACATGGCAACCAGTTGCCCGGAAACGGAAGTGGCACGGCGCAGCGTCTCGTAATTGCCGAACAGCTCGGCCACCCAGTACAGTTCATAGCGGCGCTGCTTGATATGGCTGGCGGGAGGCCCGAAGGCATCCACAGCAAACGGGACCTTGGGCTTATACTGCTTTATTAGTGGCACCAACTGGTCCATATCTCGCTGCGCTGATTCAATCTTGGCAATATTCACCGGCTTGAGACCGGGAAGCTCTGCCAGTCGTGGTGACAGGGCATTGAATTGGGGTGCCAGGAAGGCGCCTTTCTTGACCAGTTTCCTGACAGTTTTTTCCTTGATCATGTGGCCGTGGTCAACACACTTCACCCCGGAATCCAAGGCGCGATTAATCGCCGGGTCAGCCAGCAGGTGTGCCGTAACATAGGTGCCCCAGTCTGCGGCGGCAGCCACCGCCGCCATTTGCTCTTCCGGCTGGAATTGTATGGAATCAATCGGATCAAAGTCAGAACCGGCACCGCCACTACCCATCATCTTGATCTGGGTGGCACCCTGGCGAAGATTCTCACGCACCGCGCGGTACACCTCGGCCTTGCCGTCAGCAACAATGCCCATCTTCAGGCGGTGGCCCGCATCCATGTGACCGGTATGGGGATGCGCTTCGGCCGGGGTACGGAAGTCACCGTGACCCGAAGTCTGCGAGAGAAAAGCGCCTGATGGATAGATGCGAGGCCCGGGAATCAAACCTTCGTCAATTGCGTGCTTGAGGGGAAACGTATTGCCTCCTGCATCCCGCACCGTAGTGAAGCCATCTTCCAGGAATCCGCGCGCGATAACCGTGGCGCGAATAGCATTTTCTTCCGGCGTGATGTTACCGTGAATATCCGCCAGCGCGGTAGTAATTGCCAGATGGGTATGCACATCGATCATCCCGGGCATCAGGGTTCTGCCAGCACCGTCTATGACAGTAACACTGCTGCCCACCTCTATCGGCCGCGGACTAATCCTGGCGATGCGATCTTCCTCAATCAACAGGTGATGGCCGCGATGCAGTTCCTCGCTCATGCCATCAAATATATTGACATTGCTAATCAGGAAGGATGGTTGAGCCAGCAATGGAACCGAAAACAGGCACATCCCGACCAGCGCCAGGCTGCGTTTGAGTAAAGCACACATATTGCTCTCCGAAGAATGAATAGTCCAAGAATAGACCAGTCGAGGCAACATACGCTGTCGATGTCGGCAAATTACCCGTCACTCACGCGGCGGTGTGCCCCTTGCTTTGCCTGATTTGATAATCAGTTTGTCGCCCTGGATTGGTACCGTTACACACTGACAATAACCAATTCGAGTTCAGGTCATGACCAAATATAAAACCAGCCTTAACGACAAATACGAGCTGGAAAGCGGGCGTATTCACCTGCGCGGCAGCCAGGCGCTGGTGCGTATGTTGATGGTTCAGCGCAAACGTGATGTTCTGGCCGGGTTCAATACCGGCGGATTGATTTCTGGTTATCGCGGCTCACCCATGACCGCCATTGACGAAGAACTATGGCGCGCCGGCAAGCTATTGGATGATCATCACATTCATTTCTGGCCTGGAACCAACGAAGACCTGGCCGCCACTGCGGTATGGGGCAGCCAGCAAACCAGTTATTTCGGCGACAACAAATACGATGGCGCCTTCGCCCTGTGGTATGGCAAGGGACCCGGCCTGGATCGCAGCCTGGACGTCATACGCCAGGGAAACTGGCACGGCACCAACGCGCACGGTGGAGTACTGATCGCGGTGGGCGATGACCCCACCATGACCTCAACGATCAATGCCTATCACTCTGAACTTCTGTTCGAAGACCTGCTGATGCCAGTGCTCTATCCAGCCGATATTCAGGAAGTTATGGATATGGGACTGTTGGGTATTGCGATGTCCCGCTTCAGTGGTTGTTGGGTGGGCTACAAAATGCTGCCGGAGACTGTAGAAACTTCTGCCTCGGTCGATGCGAACATTCACCGGGTCAAGCTCATCACACCAGATTTTGATTTCCCCGTAGACGGGTTGAATGCGCGCCACCCGGATTCCGTTTATATCCAGGAAGCCCGTATCCGTAACTTCAGACTACCGGCGGCATTTGCCTTTGCGCGCTCCAACAAGCTGAACTATGTGAGCCACTCATCACCCAAGCCTCGCCTGGGGATAGTCGCTATGGGTAAAACCTGGCGCGATGTGCAACAAGCTCTCGTTGACCTGGGTATTAGCGAACAACAAGCCGCAGACCTGGGCATCACCATACTCAAGGTGGGTATGCCCTTCCCGATGGACAAACAAACCTACTCCGATTTCGCCCGCAGGCTCGAAGAAGTGCTGGTAATAGAAGAAAAGCGCGAGCAGATAGAGCATGGCTTTCGAGAGGTGTGCTACGCCCTGCCAGAATCACAACGGCCCCGTATTATCGGGCGACTGGATACGCAGGGACAACCGCTTGTCAGTAACGCCGCCAAATTGACCGCCGATGAAATCTGCCAGGTAATTGCGCAAAGAATTGCGTCTTTTCACTCTACCCAACAAAGCCGTGCCAGAGTGGAACAACTGCTGGCGTTTGAGGGAAAGTCCGCAGCTTTGCCCAGCCTGAGTATGCAGCGCACCCCCTACTTTTGTTCCGGCTGTCCGCACAGTTCCTCAACCAAAGTACCCGAAGGCTCCAAGGCATTAGGCGGTGTTGGCTGCCACTACATGGCCACCTGGATGGACAGGGAAACCCACACATTCACCCAAATGGGCGGCGAAGGCGTTACCTGGGTGGGCATGCAACCCTTCGTGGAAGCCGATCATGTCTTCCAGAACCTCGGAGACGGCACCTATTACCACTCCGGTTCCACAGCCATTCGGGCAACAATTGCCGCCGGCGTTAATATCACTTACAAAATACTCTATAACGACGCCGTGGCCATGACCGGCGGGCAACCTGTGGACGGACCCTTGAGTGTCGACGGGATCACACGACAGGTGCGTGAAGAAGGTGTTCACCGTATCGCCGTGGTCACCGATGAGCCTGAAAAATATGACGGTTCCACCAACTTCGCGACCGGCACATCTGTGCATCACCGGCGCGACCTTATCGCTGTGCAGCAGGAATTGCGCCAGGTTAAGGGTGTATCCATTATCGTCTATGATCAAACCTGCGCCGCGGAAAAACGCCGTAGGCGCAAGCGAGGGAAATTTCCCGACCCGGCCAAACGTCTATTTATTAATGATCGCGTATGCGAGGGCTGCGGTGACTGCGGCGTGCAATCCAACTGCGTTTCCATTCAACCGCTGGAAACCGAATTCGGTCGTAAGCGTAAGATCGACCAGTCATCCTGCAATAAGGACTATTCCTGCGTAGAGGGTTTTTGCCCGAGTTTTGTCACGGTTTTGGGTGGCAAGGTGCGTAAACTAAGCGGGATAAGTAGCGATGAGATGCGGGCGGACCCGGACAGTCTGCCCGAACCCATACTGCCAACACTACCGACAACCGGCAGCTACAGCATGCTGGTAACCGGCGTGGGAGGCACAGGTGTTGTCACCATCGGAGCGTTACTGGGCATGGCAGCCCACATGGATAGCCTGGGAATAGCGGTGGTCGATCAGCTGGGCTTCGCCCAGAAAGGCGGTGCCGTGATGACACACATTCGCGTTGCTAGGCAACAGTCGCAAATTCACTCCAGCCGAATAAATGGCGGCGCCGCCGACCTGCTAATGGCCTGTGACATGCTCGTTGCAGGAAGCGATGCCGCCCTCCCAATGCTAGATAGCGCCAGAACCAGAGGCATCGTCAACACCGAGAAAAATTACACCGGTGATTTCACCCGCGCAACGGATCTTGCCTACCCGATTGATTCTGTATTGTCTCGCCTCAAGCAGAGCACTGACAGCAATCATTCAGAGTTCTTTAGCGCCTCCCGTGTGGCGGTGAAGTTGCTGGGTGATACGATAGGCACCAATTTGTTGATGATCGGCTTTGCCTGGCAAAAAGGCCTGATTCCAATCAGCCGGGAGTCCATATCGGAGGCCATCTCACTCAACGGTGTCGCCATCGAGTGGAACCAGGACGCCTTCAACTGGGGCCGTCGCCTGGCCCATCAGCCAGCCCTGATCAACAAGATTTTGCACGGTGATGAGCAAGCCCAGGCGATATCTATAACACCGACCACGGCTGAGGATTGGAAGCGCAAATTCTCCGAAGAACTCTCTGAATATCAAAATGCCGCCTACGCATCCCGCTATGAGCATCTGGTCGAGCCGGTGATTATCGCTGAGAAAAACTCCAACTGCGGGCAAACCGGCCTGGCTGAAGCGGTGGCAAAAAACGCCTACAAACTGATGGCCTACAAGGACGAATACGAAGTTGCGCGACTTTATTCGTCAGCGGAGTTTCGTCGCAAACTGGACGAGCAATTTGAAGGCAAGTACAAGCTCAGGTTCAACCTGGCACCACCGATGATTGCCCCACGGGACAAAACCACGGGGCAGCTGCGGAAAATGGAGTTCGGTGGCTACATGTTGCACGCATTCCACTGGCTGGCCAAGTTCAAATTTTTGCGCGGGTCGCGCTTTGACCCCTTTGGCTACACCCAGGAGCGTAAACAGGAGCGTCAGCTGATCGAGACATACGAGCTGACCGTGTTAAACCTGTTGGAGCAGTTGGATGGAGACAACCACGGCCTGGCTCTCGAAATAGCCCAGCTGCCGGCGACCATCCGCGGCTACGGTCATGTCAAGGACAGGAATATCGAGCAGGTCCACGCCAGGCTCGCGGAATTACTGGCCCAATGGCCTTCGCCAGTAGATCAGCAGGCCGCCTGACATCGAACTCTAATCACCAATGTGCAAGTCCTGCCGGTACTCGGTAGGCGACTGCCCCATCCAGCGCTTAAAACTGCGGGCAAAATTACTGCAATCCGTAAACCCCAGCGTATAGGCAATCTCATTGACCGAGAGATCGGCGCGCAGAATGTATTCTTCAGCCAACTCGCGGCGGGTATCCACCAACAACTGCTGGTAACTGGTGCCGTGTAGCTTGAGCTCGCGCAGCAGCTCTTCTTCTTGCAGCGACATTTTCTCAGCGAGCTGAGCAACGCTGAAAGTGCCCCTGGGCAGAAGCTCCAGCAATGTCATACGCACCCGGTTATCAAAATCGACCTGGCCCATGGCCAACAGGTACTCATAGACCAGGCGCTCACTGTGTCGGGCCAGCTCAGCATTACCACCCGGTAAGCTTCGGTCCATATCCTCTGCCTCGAACCAAATTGCGTTGATGTGAGCATCGAACTCGACCGGACAGTGAAAGTGTTCCGTGAAGTCTTTTTCATAGCCCTCCGGTCGCGCACAGGCAAAGCTGACTTTCACCGGCGCAAAATCCGGCTTGTACAACATGCGGATCAATTTCAACCAGGTGGCTGCCCAGCCCGAGGAATGCAGCAATATCTGCTGGGCATTGATGGCATAGGGAGGATGGTAATAACGCAGACGGGATATTTCTTCTATTTCCTCCAGCGCCACCTTGTCACCCGTATTCACATAGGCGTAGTAACGCTCAAGCCGCTGGCAGAAGGCCCGCAAAGTCGTTGAAGAAATCAGCATCACACCGAAGGCATGGTAGGTGGTGGGGTGTACATGTTCCGCGTACTTGAGACCGAACAGGGGATCGAGCTTATCTTTGGCCGCATTGGCGATGGCGGTGGACAGGATATCGGTGGGCACGCGCTCATTGAAGCCCGGCGTGGCATCGATATCGATGCCCACCTCCGCCAGGATCTCCCGCGCATCCAGGCCGTAGCTCTCCAGCGTATGGGCAACGCCCAGTACCGAGCCTATGTAGCTTGTGTGCCCCGAATCTGTACTTTGCGACACTACCTGTGCACCTGAGGTGAAGCCAGAATCCATAGTCTGCCTAAACTAGCGGCGAATTTCATCCTCTTTCACAATCACCTGACTTAATCTACAGGCACAAAAAAAGGCAGCACGACTGGCGCCGTGCTGCCTCAATAGTAGAGCGAATCTAAAAGTTACCGAAATTCCAGGTAGCCTGTACCATGACCAGGCGCGGTGGCATCAGGTAGGCAATGTCGTAGGCACCCAGTGGCTGCCCTGACATATTGATTTCTTCATCAGTCAGGTTTTTTCCTACTACGGACAAGCGCCAGCGACCATCAGCAGCACCAATGCCAATATTGGCATCCAGCTTGGTATAGCTATCCTGAGTAAGGTCGGGATCAAGCGTGCCGTCAGTCAGATAATCATCACTGTAGGAAACAGAAACACCACCAAAGAGGCTCAGGCTACCACTGATCGGATAGGTAATATCTGCGAAGATGGAGCCAGAAGTGTCAGGTGAAAACGTGAGTGTTTCCCCGGATGCATCACAACCAGCCTGTATACCTCCTTCGAAATAAGGCGTAGTGGAACCAGACGCATTACAGCTAATCCCCTGGTAATCATCATACTCAGCATCCAGCCATGCAACAGCACCACCCACTGTTAACCAGTCGGTCACAGCCCAGCGGCCGTCCAGTTCGAGCCCCTGGGTAGTTGCCTCACCAGCATTACCGATGCGGGTGATGATCGTCGTACCTTCCACGGAACTCTGCTTGACCTGCAAATCATCAAACTCGGTATAAAATGCAACCAGATTTAATTCTGCCGCACCGCCTGCGAGGCTGGTTTTCAGGCCGGCCTCAAGACCCTTGGCAGTCTCGTCATCGTAGACAATTTCGCCATCGGGAATACCCGTGCCCGTGCCCGCACCCCCTGACTTGGCACTCTCGCTATACTTGGCATAGACCATCGTCTCGTCGCTCCAGTCATACTGGACAACCAGCTCCGGCATGAAATTATCTGAGCTCACATTTCCACCCTGGTCACTGGCAACAGCGCAAGCACCACCGCCCTGATTACCGGGAAGCCAGGTTGCCCCATCGGAGAAGGAGAACTCACACATGCTGGAGCGCTCCCAGTCTTTGTCGTCGTCCGAATACCGACCGCCAGTAATAACACGCAACTCACTGTTTATGTTCCAGGTCACCGAGGCAAACGCAGACCAGAGTGTCGCATCCTGTTCAAACACATTATTGCCACGTTCGCTGAAGGGCGCGTCAGGTAACACCTGCCCGGGCGGCAGGAAAATAATATTTGGCTGATCCGATGTCAACGTTGAATCCTGATAGTACAGACCTGCGACATACTCAAAAGTCTCACCCAGGGGTGACGTCACGCGCAGCTCAAAACTATTTTGCTCATACTCCTCGTAACTCATAGCATCAAGGCCCAGTCCGGGCAAGCCGAGGCCAGCAGCAGCCACGCCGTCAAGGTCTGTTGCAAGGGTGTAGTTGTAATCTGAGTAGCCGTATACACCGGTCACGGTGTATTCACCTATGTCGTAATTGATATTGAGCATGAAGTTGTCTACTTCCTGCTTGGCGCCCGGTTTGTTCAGGCTGCTAATGGATATCTCCGCCAACTGTGGTAATCGCTCGCCGATTCCACTGTTTTTCCAGTCCAGCTTGCCATCTCCCTGATCAACAGCAGACGCAAAGCGATTGGTCGCCTCGGCCATCTGTCCAGTAAGTTCATAATCGGCGTAGTCGTACTTGGCGATAACTGTGAGGGTGTCGGTAGGCTCCCACACCATTGACACTCTAGCCAGATCTGTTTCGCTATCACCCTGCTCTCCGAGGGTATCGTTATCGATGTAGCCGTCACCGGTATCTGTTGTTTGCAAAGCCAAACGCAAGCCCAGGGTTTCGGTTGGAGAACCTCCAACAACAGCGGTGAATTTGTTGCCATCGTACTCAGTTTCATACTCGCCACTGATGCTGGCTTCAAACTCATCTCCAGGATGATTCATGGCACTGTGAATGCTGATTGCACCGGCAGTAGAGTTCAATCCAAACAAAACCGCCTGCGGGCCACGCAAAACTTCCACACGGTCTACGTCAAAGAAAGGAGTTCGCGTCTGACGGCTACGCGGCAGATAAATACCATCGACAAACATGCTTACGGATTGCTCAAAGCTTCGATCTTCGCCAGAGCCCATGCCACGCATGGTAATCAGGTTCGAGGTAACCCCGTCGCCTATAGAAAAGTTCGGTATATTGGTAGCCAGGTCACCCAGGTCGGAGATGCCCATTGCCGTCAGGCGCTCTCCCGAAATGGCTTGTACTGACATGGGAATGTCCTGCGTGCTCTGCACACGTTTGGTCGCTGTAACCAGCACTTCTTCCAGTTGTGCGTGCGCCATGGAAGCCGTGACAGCTGAAACCGCCAGTGCCAGGCAGGATTTTTTAAGGATTGTTCTTGAACTCATGTGGGTGCCCCTTTCAGGTATTCAGTTTTACTTATATGTATGGGTAGTACTGGATATTGCTTTGGTGAGTGACATTCTTCTCCAAAGGGGCGTGGAACTGAATGTGCATTTAGGCAACTTGCTGGTCAGGAAATACTCAAAACAGCATCCGCTGTCACGGTCGTACCGCGGTCGCTCTCAATCCACATCTCAACTGAAACCAGATTGCCAGCAAGGTCCAGTTCCTTGACCTTGCCTTTAATCGCGATGGTGTCCCCGACAGCATTAAAGATCATCATGCGCAGCGGGCCAATTTTTTTGATTCTCGCCTTCGGGCCTGCCCATTCACGCATCAGCCGTTCAAACATCCCCATCAGAAAGAAGGTATTGGCGAACGCATCGGGGGCACCTGTGGCCCGGGCGACGGACGCATCGTGGTGAATCAGTGACAGATCCCGGTTGGCCCCTGCCTCCATCACCAGCCGTTGCAGGGTGATGGGTATGGAAAGCTCAGGCAACAGGTCACCCACCTCAATATCACGAATGTTCATGCCGATGGCTCCGATGCAACGAAGCGGAAAATATCCAGGTAGGCGACGGCAACCACTCCACCGGTCTGCTTGGTGTAGGTATCTTCCTGCTTGAGGAAAGCCCCCTTGCCCACTTTCAGTTCCTTGTGTTTTATATCCACCAGTGTTGAGGTGCAGGTGACCTCGTCACCGATATACAAGGGCTCAAAGAACTCCACCTCGACACTTGTGGCAAAGCTCTTGTCACAGGGGGCCGGTACATCGAAGATCACCGGAATCGGGATCTGGGTGGGCTCATCGTCGATTTGTGCCTGTTTATCCCCGGGCTGCCAGTAAGGCGCAATACCGTAGGCGAACACCATCGATGCGGGCGCCACCAGATCGTCATATCCTGCAGCTTTGGCAGCCTCAGCATCGGTATGGATCTCAGAGACGAACTCCTTGGGTTCCAGCCAACGGCGAATACTGCCTTTCTCAACCGGGTCCGGCCCATGCGACACGCCCACTACCTGATTCAGGCAGGCCTCGGTTTCCTCCCAGGTGCCCCACAAGCCCCAATTGGGTTCGGCCATGTCAGCTTCTCACCGGGCGGAAAAAGGGTAGGGTAATCTCATCAGTTACATCTCTGTATACGACTTCGACCTGCATACCAATGCGTACCTCTTCCGGTTCACATTCCACAAGGTTGGTGTGCATGCGAATGCCCTCGGGCAGATCAATCCAGGCCAGGATGATGGGAAGGTCTTTAACAAACATTTCTTCCACCCCCTCATGGGTCACAGAAAATGTGTAGACCTCGGCAGTACCCGCCGCTTCAATCCAGCCCAGGTTCTGACTCCAGCAGTTGGGGCAGTCTCGGCGTGGATAGAAAATATTGGTATCGCAGGCATTGCAGTGTTGCACCAACAGCTTGTGTTGTTTGGTGCCATCCCAAAATCCCTGGCTATAGGGCTGAATCTCGGGCAGCGGTTTTTTGTATTCGCTCATGAGCAGGCCCTCCCGAAGACACTGGTACAGGTGTTCATTACCGTTCCACCGGAGGTAGTGAGAATCGCGTGTTCGCAGTTCTCTACCTGGCGCTCACCGGCTTCGCCGCGAAGTTGTCGCACCGTATCCAGGTAAAAAGCCATGGATACTCCAGAGCCGGTGTGACCGCGACCGGTAGCATCACCCATGGTGGTAGTGGGCAGATCACCACCGGGGCCACAACGCCCCTCGGCCCATAGCCTGGCACCCTGCCCCTCTGCGCAGACCCCGTAGCCTTCGAGGGCACTGGCCTGGGTATAGGGGTAAGCGCCATAGATCTGACGCAAATCCATATCGTGAATGCCAAGCCCCGCCTGCTCCAACGCATCCTGACTGGACTCCCGATAGGACTGGCGGTGAAATACATCCTTGCGCAACAACGGGGTCGCACTCATAAAGCGCGTGCCGTGACCCAGCTTGAATACGGCCTTGTCGCTCATTTCGCTGGCAATCTCCTGGGAAGTCACCACCATGGCACCGCCGCCGTCAGCCAACAGGTTACATTCCTTGGCCAGCAGGGGCGTGCTGATGACCCGAGAGTTCAACACGTTCTCCAGGGTGATGGGTTTGCCGTGAAAAATTGACAGTGGATCCAGTGCACCCCAGGCACGCAGGCTCACAGTAATTGCTGCCATCTCTTCCTGGGTGGCGCCGGTCTCATACATGTAGCGCTGGGTAATCAAGCCCATGGAGCCATTAAACGTAACGCCATAGGGATACTCGAACTGTTTGTCCAAGGGCGCGGTAGCAAAGAAATTGATCAAATCCTGGGCTGGAATATCGGACTGCACGGTAGTGTGTGGCACCAGCACAAAGTCGACCTGGCCGCTGTCGATATGCTGTTCGGCCAGGCGCAAACAGTTGGTCGTCGATGCACCGCCCGCATTACAAATGGCAATATCCCGGCAGCCTTCCAACCCCATCACCTCGGGAATTTTCCCCAGAGACATATCGTTCTGCATGGACGGCTGTGCCATCGGGTTGTTAGAAATGACCGCGCCAATCCGGTTTTTGTCGATACCCGCATCACGGATTGCACCCATGCACACATCCAGCAGGATATCCCAACGGGTACGCTCCGGATCACGGCGCGTGGGTACCTCGGCGATGCCAATGATCGCCAGTCCTTTCTTGCTCATGTTTATATTCTCTTGTTAGGCGTTGTCGGCGTGGGCATATTCATCACGCTCGAACAAATCCAGGTTGTCATCAATGCTGACCGCCAGGGGTCGGCGCAGGGCGACCGTATCCGGGTCGGTGGGGATCATGAATTCCCACAGGGTTTTCGGCAGCGCACTGCCCTGGGTTCTGCGACGCAGAGAGTCCCACTCACTGGCAGGCCCCGCCTCCATAATCGCCGTCAGTTCCGTGTCGCTCATATTTAGTGCGGCAGTCAACTTGCCCAGGCTTTCTTCGATAAAGCCAATGCGCCCATCCCATACTGACTGGGAACGCACGCTTTCCTGCGCCAGAATATCGGTAACCGAACGCTCCTTACTATCAAACCAAGCGAGCACCTGCGGTGCCCGGCGCACAATCGCCTCGCGCATATCGGCGCGCTCGGCATCCGTGGCAGCTTTGAGCCATCCCTCAATGCCCAGCCGATGAAAGTAAAGCTCCTTACCGAAGTGCTGAACCATGCCCGCCAGGTCGGCAATGCCGCTTTCCTTGAAAGTGTGCAGCAGGCGCCACACGGCAATCTCTGCCAGAAAAGTGGAAACCAGGAAATCACCCCAGTTTTGCGGGGGTACCGACAGCATTTCCATGTCGTGAATCTGGTCGCGATCACGACCAAACTCCAACTGGTGCTCCGGCAGCTCCAGCTCTTCCTCGAGGAATCTGTATATCGCCCGGGTGTGACCAAGACTGTCCTGGGCCATACCAGCAAAGGCGGTGCAGTCAGTCAGGCAGCGGCCATTGAGTATCACCTTGATGTACCAATGACCCAACACCCAATCCGTGTCGGCAATGCAGAGCAATTCTGCGGTCAGTTCCTGTTTGGCTTGTTCGCTAATATTCATTTTTTGTCACCTTGATACTGTTCATTATTCGGGCAAGCGGCCCTGCCATTTCATCCAGCCGAACCCGGTCTCGCAGTCATCGCAGCGCATGGTGATCTCCGAGACGGTGCCACCGAAGGGGCTGGATACGCGGGTGTTGGTAGAGCCGCACCAGGGGCAGGCCACCTGCTGGTTGAAAAGCTCGCCAAATACCTCCGTCTGGCCAGTTGCCGGCTTTTTAGGCTGATCGACTGGCATCTCAGGCCGCACCCAGTATTGGGTTGGGGCTGATAATGCCGACGATGTTCTCGCGGGCTACCATGCACATCTCCACCCAGGGCTTTTCGGAATACATCAGCCGCGCCTGCGCCAGGGCGATTTCCTCGTTGGGAGCACTCAGGCAACCGATGTGCGCCAGTGCACCGTCCATGTGCTCGCGGGCGAAGACTTCGTAGTAGTCATACTCCATCGTCGACAGGGGTTTCTTTTCTCGCGCAATACCCATAATCAAAATCTCTTAAATAATGTAACCGTGTTCGCGGGCAATCAGCCGCGCATCGGGGGCAATGTCGTCGCGGTTCCACTGGTGATTCCATTCCACCTTGACCTTGACTCGCTCCACGCCATCCAACGCGCCCACTGTTCTCTTGATATCACTCTGAATCAGGTCCCAGGCGGGACAACCCACGCAGGGAAATACCAGGCCTACTTCGACCACGCCGGCTTCGATATCAACCCGGCGCACCATACCCATGTCGGGCAGGCTGACATTCATATGGGGGTCCATCACCGTGCCCAGTGCGTCCTGCACTGACTGTCGATTAACTACCACAACAGATCTCCCCACTCTTCGCGCTGCAAACGCTCATAGCAGGCCGGCCGCATGGGGCCGCCTTTCTTCAGGTTATCAATGGCACGATCCCAGGTTGTTTCTTCCCATTCCCAGTCGTGCTTGTCAGCATCGAATGTCATCGGATAAGGCAGACCGTCAATGCGGTATTCATCAGTTTCTTCATCGTGCTGTGCCGGAACATCCAGGCCCACGCGGTTGGCAAAATCGGTGGCTGATTTCAGCCACTTGGCGCGCATGGTGTCGTTGCTCCAGGCACGCACCTGGTAGGTCAGCTGGTCGGGATGCCCTTTAAGGTGGTCTGGACGGCCATACCAGTGGTAGCCCCAGGGGAATATCCAGGTGACCGCATCCTGTACCAGTTTTTTGGTTTCTGCGGTCTGGTTGAAGTAGTACTCGGTCCACATGGCGCCGTGGCGAAAGTGGAAGGCCTCTTCGTAATTGACCTTTTTCAAAGTACGGCGATAGGGTGCAAAACTGCAGTTCAACTCCAGATCCCAGGTGGTAAAACGACCGGCGCGATCAAGAAAGGCCTGTGCCACTACAAACTCGGCATAGTTGCGCACCGGAAACTCCATGATCGGCAGGGACCAGTAGCTACTGGGGTCGGCCTCGAAGGCAACCTTTTGCATGTCCACACCGAAACGCTCATACAGCATGCCCTGCTGGTGAGCATGCCCCACTTCATCCTGGATAGTGCCGCAGATGGCCACCTTGGCACCGATATCGGGCGCCACCTTGTAGCTGGTATAGGCCCAGGTTAAAACGGTCACCTCACTTTGCGCGGCTATATGCAGGGTACGCTCCAGGATGGCGCGGTAGCGCGGAGTGAGCTCCTCCATATTTTCTATTAACTCGCCTGCCTGGATGCGGGCCAACAGGGCGTCTTCTGCCTGTTCTTCGGTCGCTGACATCATGCGCTCCTACCGGGTTGATCCTGTGCTGGTTGACTAGTTGCAGGATGGTAATCCTTTAACATACCTACTGTACAGTATGTTTATTAAATATTTTATATCAATGTGTTATGAGAAACCCTATTTCACTACTGTCCGGTTAATTATTGAATAAATTCAGTTGGTTAGAATTCATGTCACCCTCCTGAATATGCTTGGTATCGAATAAGTCCTTGTTTAAAGTGATTTTCTCGAAAAGGGTGACTGAGAATACCTGTAACAAAGTGTAGAGCGAGGCATCCAGATTGAGGCGCTTCTTGATGATGGCCACCAGCACGTACACCGACACGGCAGTCCAGATTTGCACTTTGACGGCGTTCTCTGACGTGCCGTAAAACTTCTTGATACGGAGATGTTGCTTGATCCATTTGAAAAACAACTCGACTTGCCACCGGGCTTTGTATAGTTCGCAGATGGTCGTCGGTGGAGGACCAAACAGGTTGGTCAGAAAGATGAGCGTTTTCCCTGTCTCTGGATCTTTGAAGCGAATGCGGCGCAGATGATGGGGGTATCTCTTCTGACTGTAAAACCCCGACAGGGCCACCGTCTGATCGCAGATAATACCTTGCGCCCGGTCGCTCGGCGCCGAATATATCCTTCGCAAGTCGGAATTCGCTTTGGCGCGGGTGACAAAAAACGCGCTGGAGTCGTGCAGTGTGAAGAGCCGCTCGAAATCGAGATAGGCGCGGTCCATTATATAGATTGCCGCGGGTTCCGGAATCATCAGATCGAGCACGTTGACATCGTGCACCTTGCCATCGGAAACATGTATAAAACTCGGGATATTGCCACGCAGGTCCAACAGCGTATGCATCTTCACCGCCGCCTTGGTGCGGCGAAATGGCGCCCATGGAAACAGCGACAGACAGAGATCTATTGTGGTGGAGTCCAGCGCATAAACCGTGTTCGTCAGGTCCAACCCAAGATCCTCTTCGGCATAGAGTTTTCGAGCTTGCGTGATCAGCCGTTGTGCAAACTCGGCGTAGATTCGCCAGTCTCTTCGTTCGTTGGCATCGGCCAGGGTAGAGCGCTTGATCGGCGAACCAATGCCCATGTGGTACAGCTTGGCCGATTGCGCCGAGAGACACGCTTCGATATCGCGCAGGCTCTCCCTGTAGGTCAACTGCGCAAACGCCGGAGCGCGAAAATGTTCGGCGCAAGGAAGTGTGCGAATACGATGATCTCCATCGTATCGGGCCACCAGCCGGTGAAAAGTTTTCCACGGAAGAAAGTCCATGATCTGTGCAAACAGCGTCTTTCCGGTATACATCGAATCGTCTCGGCAACAAGGGTCTACCAAGAGGATACTGTGCCGGGTTTGCATTCAAGTCGGGGACACCCTAATTTTGCTGTAACTCATTGTGGCCATTGAGAAAATCCCGCTTTGTCGAAGTTTTAACCGGACAGTAGTGACCCTATTTAATTAACCATACGCTTTGAATCACCCCAGTAGCGCTGGCGTATGGCCTTCTTGTCCACCTTGCCCAATGGCGTTCTGGGAATTTGCTCAACAAAATCTATGACTTTCGGCGCATGTATCGATCCCTTGCGCTCCTTCACCAGGGTTTTGAGCAGATCGCCCTCGACAGTCTGTCCCGAGCGCAACTCCACCACCGCGGTCACCACCTCACCCCACTTGTCATCGGGCACACCTACGACCGCGCATGCCGCCACCGCCGGGTGTGTAGTGAGTACGTCTTCCACCTCACGTGGATAGACATTGAAGCCACCGGTAATAATCATGTCCTTGGCCCGATCCACCAGGAAATAGAATCCGTCCTCGTTGCGATAGGCCAGGTCACCTGTGTGCAGCCAGCCGCCGCGAAAAACATCGGAGGTCTCCTGCTCTCTGTGCCAGTAGCCACTCATTACCGGCAAACCACGTATACACACCTCGCCGATTTCACCTTCGGCTACTTCTTCACACTGCTGGTCCAGCAAGGCCATGCGAATACCGGCGGGTGGCTTACCGCAGGACGCCAACATCCCGGCAACATGATCTTCCTTGCGCAACGCCGTCAGGTGAATGCACTCCGTTTGCCCATAGGCCTGGAAGAAAACCGGACCAAATAAATCCAGGCCTTCCTGCAGCCGGGTCGGCGACATGGGCGCCGATGCGTAAATAATCGTTTCAATGGCCGAGATATCGGCTGTGCGAGTGCGCGGGTGATCCATCAGCATGTACAGCATGGTCGGTACGCAGAACAGGGTGTTCACCCGTTCCTTCTCCACCAGATCCAGGACCGTATCCGGATCAAAACCAGGGCTTAAGTAAACCGTCCCCCCCTTGAGGAAAGTGGGGATCAACAGGAAGCCGGCGGCATGACTGATAGGCGAGGACGCCAGGTAGCGGATTTCTTCGGGCCACTGCCATTCAGCTGTGGAGATCAAACTCTTGGCTGCCATCGCACCGTGGCTGAGGAGCACGCCCTTGGGCTTGCCCGTGGTGCCGCCGGTGTAGGTCAGCCATGCTATATCGTCGACGCTCGGCAGCGGCGTCATCGGGCTGACATCCATGTTTTCTGCAGCGGCCAGCAGGTTTGCACCGAAGGAGGCAGCGCCCAGTGAAAATATTGCGCCAATACCACTCTCGCTGACCAGTTCCTCACCGCGATCCTCAAAATGGGGGACGTCGATAACCAGTGCGTTGCAGTCCGCATCTTCCAGGATAAACAACTGGTCATCCAGCGAACCCACGGGGTGCAAGGGGGTATATCGAACACCCAACAAGAGTGCGGCGGCCATGGTGACAAAGGTGTCCACGCGGTTGGCGGACAGTTGTGCAATGCCCTGACCCTGTGACAATCCTGCGCCGCGTAGTGCACGCGCAAACTGGTAAATACGCTGTTCGAGCTCGCGGTAGGACAGCGTCAGCGAGTGGTCGATAATTGCAGTTCGCAGCGGCCAACGCTGCAAGCCCAATATAATCAGGTCGATAAACGTACTGCCCTGGCTGGGGCGAGCCTGTGACATGTGCCACCTCTGTTATTCAAGATGGCATCACTGTAATCCTCTGCGCCTAAGGCCTCACTATCAAATCAGGCAAGAAGGGAGTCGCGATACTCCATGGGCGACTTACCGGTCCACTTTTTAAAGGCCCGGGAGAAGTTGGCGGTGTCAGAAAAAGCGGTCAGGTAGGAGATTTCATAAATAGGCAGGTTCTGGCCAATATAGCCCTCCGCCAGGTCGCGCCGGGTCTCATCCAGCACTTCCCGAAAGGTGGTACCTGAAGATTCCAGCTTGTTGTAAAGGGTCCTGGTACTCATAAAAAGCGCCCTGGCCACCTGCTCCTTGCCGGAAACACCGATGGGCAACAACTTGATCAGCTCTTTGCGCACGCGGCCCGGGAAGTCGGCCCGATCCATCTTGTCGAGATATGCCAGGGTCAGGGAATCGTACAACTCGCGCAGTTCCGGGTTGGCGGTGGGCAGCTTGATATCGAGATCGGCCGGGGCCATATGAATCTCGGTAAACTCAGCATCGAACTCCACCGGGCATTGAAAATAGTCTGTGTATTCTTCCTCATAGCCCTCCGGCAGTGGTCGCGCCAGTTGTACCAGTTTGGGATTGAGCTCAGCTTCCACCGCCGAGCGCATGGAAAACAGGCTCAGGGAAACCGCCCCATCGACACGCAGCGGGCTAAATTCGATGTGTGATCCCGGTGTGTAGCGCAACCGGTACCGGCTCTCGTCTTCATCGGCCTCCAGCGCATCGTTACTGGTAATCACCCGGTAGTACTTCACATACCGTTCCAGGTATTCGCGCAGGGTGTCACAGGAGAACATGGCTATGCCCAGCGACAGGAACGAGGTCGGGTGGGCGAATCGAGATAGTTTTAGACCAAAGGTGGGATCTCCAGAGGCGGCTTCAGCCAGACCCAGTAAGCGCAGGAACTGGGATGAGGGAATGCGCAGGTTAGGATCGCGCGGGGCTGACATCTCCAGACCCGCCTCAGCAAAGACAGGCTCCGGGTCTACCCCTGCGCCTTCCAGGGTCTGTGCCACCAATACTGCCATGGACACTATCGTCGACGTCTCGCTCTTTATCATGATTATGGTTTTACCCGCGGACAGATATCCACATTCGACCATAAGCAGACGGGGCCATACAAGTCCCGCTAACGTACACTATTGCCGGCGAGCGGAGGTCACCAACCAAACGCCGCGGGTCAGCAGGGGAACGGCGAACACCAGGATAAAGCTAACCGCCAGTATGCTGTAGCCGGTGATGATGAGCGCAATGATGCCCATACTGCCCAGCAGCATGCTGGCGACTACCATACCTACGGCCACGCCCCCATGCCCCAGACGTGAGAGAGGCTTGCCGCGGCGCTGCTGCATCCAGGCATCCAGTCGTTCGAGAAAGCCCTGCAGCATCCCCACCCCGGTCTGGGCGATAAGCACAAACAGAACCAATAGATAGAAATTGAAAAACAGGGCTGTGGTGTGCTGCTCCATCAACCAGTAGGTGGGTAGTCTTTCCTCAGTAATGGCCGGGTAGGCACTCATAAACGCAAAGTGAAACACCAGTCCCGGTAATACGGCTACCGAGCCAGCGAAAAAACCCGCTATAACGGTATCCTTACGCGTTCGCAAACCGGCAGCACAATACAATAGCAGGGGGATAAATCCGCCATTTACCAGCGCGTACTGAGCACCACTGGCCCAGCTAGAGGCATCCAGCGTGTCATTGGCAAAGCGCTGCAGAATCTGTTCCGAGGTATCACCCAGTAGCTGATAAACCAGGCCTGCCAACACCAGGAACAGGGCGCTTACAGAGAGAATCATGGATTTTTCCACTAACTTGCGACCCTGGTAGTTAAGCAGAAATACGATGGCCAACAGGACCAGGCTGCCGATCCACTGTGAAACGCCCAGGCGGCTCTCAAGCATGGTTCCCGCTGCGGTGACACAAACTGCCAGGGTGATCACCATACCGACCATGATCACCAGTTCGTACAGGAACCAGCCACGACCGAGCAGGCGTTCACAGAAGCTGCGATATTCATAAGTCCGAAACCGGCGTGCAATTTCAAAGGTCAGGCTCAGCAAAACCCCATAGGTCAACACCACCGCGCCCAGCGCTACTAGGCCGCCGAGAGGGCCGTGCCGGCTGATAAATTCCATAACTTCCCGACCGGTGCCATAGGAACCACCAAATACCACCGACAGGAATACCGCCGAGGGAATTAGCATTACGCGAAAGAGCCAAGTATCGAGCATAGCGTTAGTCACAAATGGGTTGAGCGCATACTAGCCCGCCTGGTCGCCGCGCTACTTATCATTGACGGAATATCAACAGTCACTGCAACAGACAGGCGAAGTACACGAATTAACAATGCGCGATAGCGTACTCTGACCAATAATACACATCTACAAACCGATAATAGATAAAGCCCATGTCCAACGCTGACGCCTCGACCTTTCCGCGCAAACTGCGTAACTGTCACAACATCGAAGATTTGCGTGCGCTCGCCAGGAAGACGCTGCCCTACCCCATCATGGATCATATCGACGGCGGCTCCGACGATGAGATCACCCTCTCCGACAATCGCCGCATCTTCGACAAGTACTCACTGATCTCGCGCTACTGCAGTGGCGTGGAACAAGTGGATGCCTCCGTCACGGTGCTGGGCCAGAAAATTGAGTGGCCCTACTTCACCGGGCCAGCCGGCGGCCTGCAATACCTGCACGGCGATGGTGAAGCCGGGGTCGCCCGGGCTGCCCACAAATACGGCACCGCCTATTCCCTGTCGGGTTGGTCCAACACACCCATGCAAACAATCGCAGAAGCCATTCCCAACGGCCCGCGCTTTTTCCAGCTACAGCCCTCGCGCTCCCGGGAAATGATGCTGGACATGATGCAAACCGCAAAAGAAAACGGTTTCACCGCACTCATACTCACGGTCGACAATCCCATTCACGGCAACCGCGAACGCGACGCACGCAGCGGATTCGGCGTACCCGCCGCATTTACACTCAAGGCCTGGCTGGCTATTGCCAGTAAACCGCGCTGGGCCTTGAGAATGCTGAGGGGATTACCGCCCTTTGGCATCTACGACAAATACCTTGCGGAGCCCGGTCACGACCTGGAATGGCTAGCCAACCAGCTGATAACCAATATCAGCTGGGATGACGTGGCCTGGATTCGCCAGCAGTGGGATGGCCCCTTCGCAGTAAAAGGGCTGGTATCACCCGAGGATTGCCGACTGGCAGTAGAAGCCGGGTCCAGCGCGGTCGTATTGTCTAACCAGGGCGCACGTCACTTCGATACCGCACCGGCCACCCTGGTCATGCTACCGGCGGTCATGGACACTATTGGCGACCGCGCCGAGGTAATTTTCGACAGTGGCATCCGCCGCGGCACCGATATCATCAAGGCGCTGGCGCTGGGGGCAACGGCTGTTACCGGTTCGCGCCTGTACTGCTATGGCCTCGCGGCTGGTGGACAGGCGGGGGTGGAACGCGCCCTGCAACTACTGCGAACAGAGGTTGAGCGCAGCATGATTTTTATGGGCGCCCGTACCATTACCGATATCAATCGCGATTGCATTATCGACCGCAACTTATAAACAAGGACTTTGGCATGAGCAACGACAAAATCGCCGATAAAATCTCGCAAATGGGCCTGGTACTACCACAGCCCCTGCAGCTACCACCGGGCATGGTAGTCCTGTTTCCCTGGGCACGGATCATTGGCAATCGCTGCCTGTTGTCGGGTCACGGGCCACTCAACCCGGATGGCACCATTGCCCAGCCACTGGGCCATGTTGGCGCGGAGGTCTCTCTGGAACAGGCCTGCGAGGCCGCCAAACTAACAACATTAAGCATGTTGCGCAGCCTCAAGGACGAGCTCGGTTCCCTGGACCGGATTACCGCCTGGGGCCGGGTGATGGGTATGGTCAATTCAGCACCGGGCTTCAACCAGCAAACCCCGGTAATCAATCCATTCAGCCAGCTGATCAACGATATTTTTGGCCGCGAGATCGGCGCACACACCCGCGCTGCAGTGGGCATGGCCGAACTGCCCATGGGCATACCGGTTGAAATTGAGGCCGAGGTCTACTTCGAATAATGGCGGACAAGCTGCTTATCTCCAGTATCGAAGACTTCCGTAACCGGGAGGGGCAGGTGCTATTCACCTCGCCGACGGTGCTGGCCAGCAAGGAGCGCATCCAGGAGTTTTGCCATTCTGTGAACCAGATGGACTGGTTTCACTGGGACGAAGAGCGCTGCAGGGAATCTGATTTTGGCGCTATCGTGGCACCGGGCATGTTCACCCTGTCCCTGATTCATTCCACCTATTTCAACAACGTTGACCTGCAAGGCCTGAAAGCCCTGTTCCTGGGTTCGGACCGATTTCGTATCCTCAAGCCGGTTACCGCGGGATCCCGATTAATCCTTACTTTCACGATTGCAGAAGTTAAAAGTCGCAATAAGGGTTTTGCTGTGCACTATGATTTTGAGTGGCATATCGCTGGAGAGGAAGAGCCTGTGACCCTGGGCAACTTCATTGTGCGCTACTGGCCAGAACCCTCGTAGGGACGAATTCATTCGACCAAATTCTGAATCCTTCCCGACGACCGTACCTTCCTTTGCTATGTCTGTTGCTGCTGGACAGCGGTCTTGTGCAGTCTTTCGAAGCCGGCATTGAAGCCGTTTACAGCATTCCCGAAAACCGCTTCCTGGACGCCGCCTACTATCGCAACAACGCCATTCATTTTATGTTCATGGGCGCCATGGCGGATCTCGCACTTGCCAGCCTTTACCTTGCCCCGGTTGCCGGCGACCCGCTGGCGCTATTCGAGCAGGAATTACTGAAACTGAAGAAACTGTTGCAGTGGGAGTTTTACTTCCCCCGAGAAAAACCGCTTCCTGGAGCTGCCAAAACTGGACCTGGAGCAACGTTGCGAGGGCTGGCAACACAAAATTCAACAAGGGCGAACTGGACTGCGCCAGATATTTCTAACACTGAGCCCTTTATTGGGCCACTCAGTACTGGAGCCCTATCTGGATTCATACCGCGTGGTTGCCGAGCAATTGGCCAACACACCAGCAGGCACAGCTTTTGATAAGAATGCCTTCGTCCGGGCCTGCCTGAACACCGGTCAGCAGCTGTACCTGCAACGCCAACTGGTTAGCAGCGAATCCATTGCCAAGGCCATGTTTGAAAATGGCATCAAGGTTGCCAAGGACTATTCGCTGCTGGAAAAAGATCAGGACGAGAAAGTGGTGGCTCAACGCATCGCCTTCGCCAATGATATGCGCACCTGGGGACGGCGTGTGCGCGCTCTGCGTTCACTGGCTTCCGGCAGCATGTTGCCAAACATGATGGGGCAACAATGGGGCATACCTTTCCAGATGTGACACTGCACATTCATCCCGTTGGCATAGGCCTTGCGGGCCGCGTAAATCGAGCAATCGCGGAATATCTCTACACTGCTGGCCAGGAAGAACAGTGGCGGCAGTCCCTGAAACTCACCCCGCAGGGGCGATACCCGCTCATCGCGCAGCAGGCTTAAATCGTCTTCCAGGTAGTGGGTAATGACTTGCTGCATGGCGTACTGGTTGAACATGGGGTCGCTGATGGTATTGATATGGTGGGAACGCAGGCACCCACTCAACTCCATACCGGGAGAGATCATCAGCCCGGCCGCCGGCAGGGGCAAGCCTTGCCTTTGCAGTTGCTGTAGCAATACCAGCGTCAGGTTGCCGCCAGCAGAATCTCCCGCCACTACAATTTCAGTGGGGTCGATACCCAGATCCAACAATCCCTTGTACGCCGCCAGACAATCCTCAACGGCTGCCGGAAATGGTTCCTCCGGCGCCAGGCGGTAGCTGGGCATGGCCGCCAACATACCGCTACGCTGGGCTATCTCGCAGACAAAGGCGGCGTGGACCCGGGGCGTTTCCACGATAAAGGCACCACCGTGCAAATAGAGAAATACCCCTCTGTTTTTGCCGATATTGGCACGAAACCAATGCGTGGGCACGCCGTTAAGGTCATCCTCCCAGTGCCTGTGATCATCTGGAAAACTGGCCCTGCCTTCAATGTACTTCTGCATAAACTCACGCATTTCTGCAGCGGGCTTACCCTTTTCGCGAAACTGGGGTTTAATAAATGTACGCAGGGCGGCATTTAACAGGTAACTTTGCACACTTCGACTAAAGAAGAGGCCTTTGCGATAACTACGGTATTGGATCATTGCGCGAGATTCCATTTTCAGTACTTAGCAGTTTAAATGCGCACACGACCAGCGCTTTATCAATTCAGGAATCTATGGGGTCAGACTTTCCAGCCTAAGGAGCCTGCTGTTTCAGTCGAGTCTGACCTCATTGACCCCGGCGGCCGGTTTCGATCGGTTGAGCTATCATATGCAGGTCGATTTCCCTATGTAAGGACGCACAGCCATGGCCACGCAACAGGAACTACTGCAACAAAGAAAAGCCGACACAGTTCACACGCTGGAGGTGGGCATTCGCCTGGCACTGGTTGTTGGACTGGTTATCTACTGTTTCGAAATTCTCAGGCCCTTTCTCTCCACCATCGTGTGGGCCCTGGTTCTCGCCGCCGCTCTCTATCCCGCCTATAACTGGCTGCTGGAGAAATTCAAAAAGAGCACCGGCATGACCGCCTTTTTGTTTACCACCGCCATATTGTTTGCGCTGATGACGCCGGTACTGATGCTGTCCGGCACCTTGGTAGAAAGCGCAAAAAACTTCGCCACAGAGCTGGAAGACGGCAGTTTAAACGTGCCACCGCCGTCTGCCAGGGTCAAAGACTGGCCCCTGGTCGGCGAGAAGATCTACGATGTATGGCATCTCGCCAATGAGAATCTGGAAGCGGCACTGACCAAGTTTGAAACACAGATCAAGGATGCCGGCCGCTGGTTTATATCCACCGCCGCCGATGCCGGCCTGGGCATTTTACAGTTTGCCGTGGCGCTGATCGTAGCCGGGGTATTCCTGGCCTACTCCGAGCCCGGAGCAAACTTTGCCCGCCGCTTGGGTGGACGCCTGGCGGGTGAGCGGGGTGAAGAATTTGCCAATCTTGCCTCCTCCACGGTACGCAATGTTGCCCAGGGGGTGCTGGGCGTCGCCATTATCCAGGCACTGCTGGCGGGAATTGGCTTTATGGCGATGGGCATTCCCGGCGCCGGCCTGTGGACCATGCTGGTGCTGATAATGGCAACCGTGCAACTGCCATCGGGGGTTATCCTGATTCCCTCAATATTCTACGCCGCCTCTATTGCTGACACGCTTCCCACCATCATTTACGGCATCTGGATGATCATGGTGAGCCTGGTCGACAATGTACTGAGACCGCTGCTGCTCGGGCGCGGGGCCAGCGTACCCATGGCGGTTATCTTCCTCGGCGCCATCGGCGGCTTTGTTTTGCAGGGCATAGTGGGCCTGTTTCTGGGTGCCATTGTTTTGTCGCTGGGCTATGAATTGTTCATGCTCTGGCTGAATCTCGACAACCCGGACATGCTGGTGCAAGAACAACACAGCGAGCAAGGAAACCCAAGATAAAGCCGGCATCCACACAGCATTGGATATCTTGCCAAATGCGCACCTGCAGGCCGGCCGCTGGATTAGTGGTAAGCTGGCGCGAATAGCAGGAGCACACTAACAATGGCCCACCGACCCACGCAAAGTGATAATTTCATTTGCTTACTGTGCGGCCTGATTTTTCTGTTGTTCAGCGCTGCCATATTTGCCCGGTTTGAATCACAGCAGGGTGACTTTATCAACACTGGGCTATGGTGATATCACTCCGGCATAACCGGTGGCACGATGCTTCGCCTATATGGAATCCATTACCGGTTCTATCTGCGCCAACAGTTAGCTGGGCTCCACGCCCAGCACAATCTTCAGATACTCCTCTACCTGCACCATTTCCATAGATGTCAGCTCCGCCAGCGCATCGCCACTAAGCCTCCGATTGTCGATTGTTCGCACCTGATCGATCATTATATCTGAATCAACCCGTAGTTGGCCGCGCGCATGAAGCCGCAAGCGCAGAGGAGCAGCATTGTCAGCCAGTTGGCTGGTCAGTGGAATAACGGTAGTACTGGGGTGTAGCACTTCGTTTAAGAGGTCACTCTGGATAACCAGGCACGGGCGAATCTTGCCTGCTTCTGTACCCTTCGAGGGATTGAAATTGGCAATGCGGATATCTCCGCGCTTACAGACCATCAGCTGCAGAACCGGCCAGATCTTTAGAGATATCCACTGTCTGTGCTCGAACCGCTAACGATGCTGCGCGGACACGTCGCGCCAGGGATTCACGCTCCAACTGCTTTTTATAATTCATCACAGCCGCACGAATTACACCACTTTTGGTGGTATGCAAGCTCTCCGCGAGACCCGTCAGAGTGGCATCGAAACCCTCATCTGCCTTGAGAGTGATCGTCTTCATAATACTTGGGTATTACCTTTTTAAGTACTTCGAGTATAACACCGCTGAAGGCTTTCGTGATGATCATTTTTCATCTGATTCGATCAAATTAATTCAAGGCGAAAAGATATTGAAAGGCGATACATTCTTTCTCACTCCGAAATCAGTGAACTGTATGGTCTTCCCCGACTCAACAACATAAAGCCTTAGCCTCATCAAGCGGCGAGCATGCCCCTATCGACGATAAACTCGATAATTTCATCCAGCCCCTGCTTCTTCTTGAGGTTGGTGAACACATAGGGCGAATTTGGCCGCATCCGCCGGGTGTCTTTGTCCATGACGTCGAGGTCGGCGCCGACATAGGGCGTGTTAGCCCAAAGCAGTAATGTCCCCTTTTGACTTCAGGAGGGGTTATGACAGAGGGGATCATCACATTGAGCCATGCAGAACTTGACCGCGTATCGGTTATTCGCTCCATCATCAGTCGCCGGCTTACGCAAGCGCAGGCGGCACAGCGACTAAAACTGAGCGTCAGACAGGTAAAACGCCTACGAACCTGTGGTGCTGCCGGGATGGCCTCTAAACACCGGGGACGATGCCCCGGCAACGCTATTGGCGATGCGGTTCGCTGGCAGGCATTGGCGATCATCAGGGCACATTATATTGACTTCGGGCCGACCTTTGCCGACGAGAAACTCACCGAACTGCATGATTGATGGAGCACCGCACACTATCCCGACAATGCTGCATATTCCGGCCCATCGTGAGGTATTACACAGCGCCGAGGCGCTGACACTCATCCTGTGCCTGCACCACAGGCGCAAACTGTCCAAGAACCTGACTATTTCGTTTCGCAACACCGAATACCAGCTACCAGGCGACGGCAAAGGCTATCGTCGGCGCGGCGCCACCATTACCGTCTGCGATGACTTTAACGGCGCGGTGACGCTACTGCACAAGGGCAAGGCACTGGCTTATCGGATATTCCAACAAGGACCGGCCGCCGTTATGCTGGCCGATGACAAGACCGTGCGCAACCACGTCGAGCAAACACTTCACCGGCAGCAACAATCCACCTGGAAACCCGCCCCGGATCCAATATTTTGATGCCATCATGGCGGCCCCATGATAAGAACAAAACACGCACGAACAATCGAGAGGCCGCTGTCATGCCCGATTTTCCGCGTTCCCTGATCGCTTTTCAACGGCAGTTTCCCGACAAGGCCGCCTGTGCGGTCTATCCGGTTTCGATGCGCTGGCCGGATGGCTTCCGCTGTCCGGCTTGTGGGCACGGTCAGGCCTGTAATCGATGTATTCACAGTTCGAGGCATGCCAACTGTCATCGGAGTCTAACCCAAAGAATCCAACGCCTGCCGAAACCGCTGGGCCACGGCCTCTTGCTGCGGATGTACGCCATCGCGTACCCGCCACTGCCCCGCCACCATCACATCTTTGACTGGCGTGTCATTGCACGCAAATACCCAGCTATCCACTAACACCGAGTCATCTTTGCCGTAGAGCACCGGGTGTTGGTCATCCAGCACCAGTAGATCGGCGCGCGCACCGGCACATATCCCAGCCTCTCCAAGTCCCAGTGCCTGGGCACCACCGGCCACCGCCGCCGGTAACATTGATTCCCCCACTGAGGGCTGGTCTGGCTGCGTCAACAGCACCCGTCGCTGTTTGTCCAGGCGTTGACCGTATTCAAGCAAGCGCAATTCCTCGGCCGGGTTGCGACACACCTGGCTGTCTGAGCCGATCGCGAAGCGACCCTGGGCTTGCAGGTATTCCACGGCGGGAAACAAACCATCCCCCAGGTTGGCCTCAGTGGTGGGACACAGTCCCACCACTGCACCGCTGGTGGCCAACTCCTGGCACTCGCCATTGGCAAGATGGGTGGCGTGAATCAAGCACCAGCGCGCATTCACATCAAAATTCTGTAACAGCCACTCTACCGGGCGCGCACCCGTGTGGGCGATGCAAGCGTCTACTTCTCGCCGTTGCTCGGCGATATGCATATGGATGGGCGCGCTGGCATTGAGCCCATCGAGACCGGCAATCGCTTCTCGAAGTGAGGGCTCGCTAACCGCGCGCAGGGAGTGTGGCGCCATTCCCAGGCGCACGCTGGGCTCATCCCGGTAGCGGCTATGAAGCTGTTGCAATAAATCTTGGTAAGCGTCTACGGAATGAACAAAACGGCGCTGACCGGCCTCTGGTGCTTTCATCCCAAAATCACTGTGGCAGTACAGGACCGGCAGGTGCGTAATGCGGATGCCGGCACTTTGCGCTGCGGCTATGACACGGTGGGACATCTCGGCAGGATCGTCATAGAACGCACCGTCGGGGCTACGGTGCAGGTAATGAAACTCTGCCACCGAGGTATATCCGCACTTCAACATTTCAAGGTAGAGCTGTTCGCTAATGGCCTGCAACTGCTCCGGACCGATCTTTTCCAGCAGTCGGTACATGGCATCGCGCCAACTCCAGAAACTGTCATCGCTGCTACTGCGAGCTTCTGTCAGGCCCACCATGGCGCGCTGGAAGGCATGGGAGTGGCAATTGGGTATGCCGGGTACCAGCACCCCCCGCAGCAATTCCGCTCCCTGCGGTATAGCCGGCACATCTTCACGCACAGTTGCGATAGAACCACCTGAGTCAATCGTGATGGCCACATTCTCCGCCCAACCGCCGGGCAGCAGGGCCCGGTGTGCATACAGCGGCCGGCTAGCAGGCATTTTCCAGTACCGTTTCACCGGCCCACAGTACTTGCCGGCAGGGATTGCGGCCCAGGTGATAGGCCAGCTCGGCCGGGTGTTCAATATCCCAGAGCGCCAGGTCGGCTCGCTTGCCCACTGCCAGGCTACCGCGTGATTCTTCCCAACCCAGCGCCCGGGCCGCGTGACGCGTGACGCCCAGCAAGGCCTCTTGCGGCGTCAACTGAAACAGGGTGCAGGCCATGTTTAACATCAACAATAGCGACTCGGCCGGTGAACTGCCGGGATTGCAGTCTGAGGCAATCGCTATAGGTACGCCTGCTGCCCGCAACTGTGCAATGGGCGGCAGTTTCGTTTCCCGTAAAAAGTAAAAAGCACCGGGCAACAATACCGCTACCGTGCCCGCGGCTTTTAGCGCGGCGACGCCCTCTGCGTCCAGATATTCCAAATGATCTGCGGATATAGCGCCGAGCTTGGCCGCCAGGGCGGCGCCACCCATATTGCTGAGCTGTTCCGCATGAATTTTAAAGGGCAGTGCCTGGGCTTGTGCTGCCAGTAACATTTTTTCGGTTTGAGCCAGGTCGAAGCCAATGCCCTCGCAGAATATATCCACGGCGTCTGCCAGGCCCGCCTGCACTACCCGGGGCAATAATTCCTCACACAAAAAATCGATATAGGCGTCACCGTCGGCGTACTCGGGTGGCAGCGTGTGGGCGCCGAGGAAGGTGGTGCTCACCGTTACCGGGAAATGCTCCGCCAATTTCCTGGCGACCCGCAACATCTTCAGTTCGCTGTCACTTGCCAGTCCATAGCCCGACTTGATCTCAATGCCGGTTACACCCTCATCCAGAAAATGCTGCAAGCGCCGGGCAGCGCCCTGAAAAAGCTCATCCTCACTGGCCTGCCGGGTAGCCTTGACGGTGGACAGGATACCGCCGCCGCGCCGGGCAATTTCCTCATAGTCGACACCGGTCAGGCGCAACTCAAACTCTGCAGCGCGGTTGCCACCATAAACCAGGTGGGTGTGGCAATCGATCAGCCCCGGCGTCATCCAACGACCCGCGCCATCACACACCGTGAGCTTGGCCGCATCATAATCCGGCAGTTGCTCCATCGTGCCCAACCAGGCAATCCGGCCATTGCTGATCGCCAGGGCAGCATCGGCCCCAACTTCTCCCAGCATGCCATAGGGGCCGGGCTGAGCCTCAGCCATGGTGGCCAGCCGCAGATTTATCCAGAGTGTGTCCCACTGCATTACGATGTCTTCACCTGTTCCAATCCCCACTGGATTAACCGCTCCAGTATTTTCCGCAGCAAGGGCTGCAACTGCGCTGCCCGCTCCAGCAAATAAGTAAAAGGCAATTCTTCCTGCATGTACAGGCGCTGGCAAAGTTCCAGTTGCATGGCGTGCACATCCTGCTCGGGGTCACCGTAGGCGCGGGTAATATAACCACCCTTGAAACGCTGATTGAACACACAACTGTACTGCTGCTGATCGCTCAACAGCGATTCTACCGCCGACAACATCGAACCGGCACAACTACTGCCCGAGGCGGTACCTATATTGAGGTCGGGCAGCCGTCCCGCAAAAAATCGCGGCACCTGCGAGCGAATGGAATGGGCTTCAAACAGGATCGCACAACCGTGCACCGACTTCATGCGTTGCAACTCAGCCTGCAACTGCCGGTGATAGGGTTGCCACCAGGTTTGCAGGCGTTGCTCGATACCTGCGGCGGTGGGCTGCCGGCCCTTTTTATACAGCGGCTCTGCGGCGAAGGTGCTGGTGGGACACAGCTCGGTGCCGTTGGCGCCGGGATACAACTCGGCATTATCCGGCGGCCGGTTCAGGTCGATAACGTAGCGCGACATGCCGGGCCGGATCACGCTCGCCCCCAGGTCCGCGGCGAAGTCGTAGAGCTTTTCCACATGCCAATCCGTATCGGCCAGCCTGTGGGCAACGTCAGTCATGTCGTCCAACAGCCCAGCCGGCAGCTCCAGGCCACTGTGGGGCATGCTCACCAGCAGGGGCGCTGAGCCCTGTGTAAATTCAAATATCGGCATAGCTTGCAAACTATATTTGTATATACAAGTATATACAAGTAAAATAGCCGCCCCAATCAATCTGCCGGCTGCCTGCCAATGAGCAAAGCCCGTTTCACTGTCATTAAGGAACACATTATCCGCCGCATCGAGCTACACGAGTGGCTGGCGGGTGATCGTGTGCCCTCCGAAAATGACCTGGCGACAGAATTTTCAGTCAGCCGCATGACCGCGCGCCGCGCCCTGGCGGAACTGGCTGAAGAAGGCATTCTGGTACGCACCCAGGGCCTGGGCAGTTTTGTAGCCGATGCGCGGCCACGCAGTTCGATCCTGGAAATTCACAGCATCGACAGGGAAATCCGTGACCGGGGCCACATCCACAAAGCCCGGTTGTTACAGCTCTGTGAAGTAAAAGCCGGCCGCACTACCGCCCTGCTACTGGGCCTGGATAAAGGCAGCCCTGCCTATCACAGCATTGTGTTGCATCACGAAAACGATATTCCCCTGCAGTATGAAGAGCGCTTTGTAAACCCGCGCTTCGGCCCACAGTACCTGCAGCAGGACTTCACCCACATCACACCCAGCAGCTATCTGTCACGGATTTCGCCATTGACCGAAGCGGACCAGACAGTGGAAGCCGTCACGGTCAGCGACGCCGTGGCCGAGGTGCTGGACATCGATAGCAACGAGCCCTGTCTCAAGGTAAGCCGCCGCACCTGGTGCCAGCAGGGCATCGTTAATATCGCTAATTTGTACTACCCCGGCAGCCGCTATCGACTCGGCGGCCACCTGACATTGAGGAGCCAGGCATGAACGACAATCGACACAGTGAACGAGTTATCCACGCACCGACCGGTACACAGCTCAGCGCCAAAAGCTGGCTCACCGAAGCACCGCTGCGTATGTTGATGAACAATCTCGATCCCGCTGTCGCCGAGCACCCCCAATCGCTGGTGGTATACGGTGGCATCGGCCGCGCCGCCCGCAACTGGGAGTGTTACGACCGCATTGTAGAAACCCTTGAACGCCTGAGCGATGACGAGACACTATTGATACAGAGCGGCAAGCCGGTCGGTGTGTTTCGCACCCACAGCGAAGCGCCGCGGGTATTAATCGCCAACAGCAATATCGTGCCGCACTGGGCCAACTGGAAACACTTCAATGAGCTCGATAAGCTGGGTTTGATGATGTACGGCCAGATGACCGCCGGCTCGTGGATATACATCGGCAGCCAGGGCATCGTGCAGGGTACATATGAGACCTTTGTGGCCGTCGCCAAACAGCATTTCGACGGCACCGCCAAAGGCCGCTGGATTCTCACCGCCGGGCTGGGCGGCATGGGCGGCGCACAACCACTGGCCGCCACCATGGCTGGCTTTTGTATGCTGGCGGTTGAGTGCGACGAGAGCCGTATCGATTTTCGCATCGGCAATGGCTACCTGGACAAGAAGGCCACCACGCTCGACCAGGCGCTGGAGATGATCAATGCTGCCACCGCTGCCGGCGAGGCGATCAGCGTGGGTCTGCCGGCCAACGCGGCAGATATATTTCCGGAACTGGTTCAGCGCGGTGTTATTGCCGATTGCGTGACCGACCAGACCAGCGCCCACGACCCGCTCAATGGCTATTTGCCGCGCGGTTGGAGCATGGCCAAAGCTGTTGAGCGGCGCATTGACGATCCAGATCTGGTAGTAACCGAGGCCAAAAAATCCATGGCCGTACAGGTACAGGCCATGCTGGACTTCCAAACAGCCGGCGCCGCCACACTGGACTACGGCAACAATATTCGCCAGATGGCACTGGAAGAAGGCGTCGAGAACGCCTTCGATTTCCCGGGCTTTGTACCGGCTTATGTACGGCCCCTGTTTTGCGAGGGTATCGGCCCGTTCCGCTGGGTGGCCCTGTCCGGCGAGCCGGAAGACATTTACAAGACCGATGCCAGGGTAAAGGAACTGATCCCCAATAATCCACAACTGCACAACTGGCTGGATATGGCCCGTGAGCGCATCCAGTTCCAGGGTCTGCCCGCACGCATTTGCTGGGTGGGACTGAAAGATCGCGCCCGTCTCGGCCAGGCCTTTAATGACATGGTCGCCGGCGGCGAACTCAAGGCGCCGGTAGTGATTGGTCGCGATCACCTGGACTCAGGTTCAGTGGCTTCCCCCAACCGGGAAACCGAAGCCATGATGGACGGCTCCGATGCGGTCAGTGATTGGCCGCTGCTGAATGCCCTGCTGAACTGCGCCAGTGGCGCCACCTGGGTAAGCATTCATCACGGTGGCGGGGTCGGCATGGGCTTTAGCCAACACGCCGGCGTGGTAATTGTTTGTGATGGCAGCGCTGCCGCCCGCCGGCGCATCGGCCGGGTGCTGTGGAACGACTCTGCTACCGGCGTCATGCGCCACGCCGATGCCGGTTACGGGATCGCCAAAAACAGCGCCCGTGAGAACGCCCTGGACCTGCCGATGCTGGCAGAGGATTGAAAGTATGTTGGAATTAATTCTAGCGCCGGGACAACTCACCCTGTCTCAGCTGAAGCAGATACTGGCAGAGCCGGTTAACGTCTCGCTGGACCCCGCCTGTTTCGCCGGCATCGAAGCCGCCGCCAAAACTGTTGCCGATGTGATGATTGAAGGCCGCACGGTTTACGGCATCAACACCGGCTTTGGTTTGCTTGCCAACACCCGCATCGAGGCGGATGAACTGGAAGTCCTGCAGCGCAGTATCGTGCTCAGCCATGCGGCCGGCGTTGGCGAGCTCTTGCCAGAATCCACGGTGCGCCTGTTGATGGTGCTTAAAATCAACTCACTGGCGCGGGGCTTTTCGGGCGTGCGCATGCAGGTTATCGAGGCCCTCTGTTATTTGTTGGAAAAAGAGGTATACCCCTGCATTCCCGCCAAGGGCTCAGTGGGTTCCTCCGGCGACCTGGCACCGCTGGCGCATATGAGCGCGCCCTTGTTAGGGGAAGGCGAAATTACCCACAACGGTCAGCGCTTGCCCGCCGGCACGGGCTTGGAAATAGCCGGCCTGAATGCCATGGTGCTGGCGCCCAAAGAGGGTCTGGCGCTGTTAAATGGCACCCAGGTTTCTACCGCACTGGCCGTTGAAGGGCTGCTGGGGGCAGAAAACGCCCTGGCCGCCGCCACTGTTATTGGCGCACTCACGGTTGAAGCTGCCAAGGGCTCGCGCGCACCTTTCGATGCCCGTATTCACGCCGCCCGCGGCCACCAATCACAAATTGATATGGCAGCGGCCTACCGGCAGTTGCTGGGTCATTCACAGATAGAAGACTCCCACGACGATTGCCACAAGGTGCAGGATCCCTACTCACTGCGCTGCCAACCACAGGTGATGGGCGCCTGCCTGCAACAATTGCGCAATGCCGCAGAAACTATCGTTATTGAAGCCAACGCGGTTTCCGACAACCCGCTGGTATTTGTGGAAACGGGCGACATTGTTTCCGGCGGCAACTTTCACGCCGAACCGATCGCCATGGCGGCAGACAATATTGCCCTGGCCATTGCGGAGATCGGCTCGCTGTCGGAACGTCGCATGGCATTGCTTATCGATTCACAATTGAGCGGCCTGCCGCCGTTCCTGGTCGACAACGGCGGCGTCAACTCCGGCTTTATGATTGCCCAGGTTACCGGCGCGGCCCTGGCCAGTGAAAACAAATCCCTGGCCCACCCGGCCTCGGTGGACAGCCTGCCCACCTCGGCCAATCAGGAAGACCATGTGTCGATGGCTACCTTTGCCGCCAGGCGCCTGCGGGATATGAATGAAAATACCTGTGGCGTACTGGCCATTGAGTGGCTGGCCGCCTGCCAGGGCCTGGATTTCCTGGCGCCGCTGAAAACCTCGGCCGCACTGGAAAACGCCAAGGCGATATTGCGCGCCCGTGTGTCCTTCTATGACAAGGACCGCTATTTCGCGCCGGATATCGAGCAGGCCATAGCGGCAGTAAACGATGGTTCGTTGCTGGACAGCCTGTTCACAGACTGCCGCATTAGTCTGTAGGGCCAAATGCATTCGAGTCTCTATCAAATAAAGCTGTCCCCTTTAGGCTAGGTCAGGCGTAGCCGATTTTGCGCGCCATACTCATTGAAAGCTAAGGTGTGGCAGCCATTGATTACCCCGTAAAGATTGATGTGGTCTGCAAAATTTTCGAATAAATCGCTATTGCCACTGTCGACGATATTCAGCCGGAGGCTGTCTTTCTGCAGGGAGCGCCGCTGAAAATATTCACCGGGTGGTCATATTGCCTTTCACTCACTCGCTAAATACCGGCCAGTGGAGCCATGCGCGTGCGAATAATATAGATACTCACCAACGACAGGCTGAGGATGACGCCCAGCGCCGGCGGGTTATTTTGCCGTATAAAAAGACCGTGTTTGCGCTCATGGGGTAGCCGGGCAACGGGACGGGTCGCTCTACCCTCGGCCGGCACCGTCAATCCTGTCGAGCAGGGGATCGATACGGAAATCCCCGCACATATACCGCGTCGTGCCAGTAACGCTGTGGCGCCGATACTGACGCCGATTGCCGGCTGCATGGCTGGACTGTACCTGTCCGGCGAGGGTGATAGCCTGCGTGAAGCGCATATTGCCACTGGCTCCAGTTGGGGCGTCATGGCGATCCTGTTGACCTGGGCGTTGCGCCTGCTGGGACGCAAGGCGGCCACACGGTAGAGCGCATTTCAATCCGCCAGGGATATGGGGCAGAGTCAAGACTCTGACCCCAGCTTGGCTGAGGCGCCAACCCTACAGCAACTGCCACAACATATCGAACATCAATTGCTGGGTGCCGGCGATGGCGGCAGAATCGATGACAATCACCACCGGATAGTTATTCCGGGTGAGGGTTATGATGGCAACCTTGGGCGGGTAGATAGCAATATAGGAAGAGTCGGTATCGGCACCGGCAGGCAGCCATTTGCGCTCTGCCAATTCTGCTTCATCGCCACCTTCGCCGACCGCTATAACCCGCACCTGTATACCGCGCTGTACGCGCTGGCGGGTAAAATTGGGGAATGGCCGGTACAGGTGATTGCGCAGGGTTTTGGTTGAGATTACCGCATACCCGGGGTCAGCCAGTCTGGCGGTGGAATCCAGTAGATCGCGCAACACCAGTTCAACCCCATCGTCCCCCTCGTAGAATCGCACATTACCTGGGCTGAACTCGGGTTGCCGGCTTTTAAGGGCCGGAATTACCTCCTTGCGTAACTGCTCCATGGCCAGGCTCAGCGCGTGTTGTTTGCTTTCGCCAAGTTGTAGCAGGCGCTCGGGGTCTTCGGCCTGAAATACGCGCCGCTTACCTTTCGGGAAGTAGCTCACTATGCCGCGGGTGGCCAGTTGTTTGAGTGTTTCGTAGGTGCTGCCACGGTTGATACCGGCCTCTGCGGCAATATCACGAATAGAGGCCGGTCCCAACCTCAGCAAGGCGTGATAGACGTCGATCTGGCGCTCGCTGAGATCCAGAGCGAGCAGCGCATCTAGTTGCATTTGTCGCTGGCCTTGTTGTCATTATTTATGTGACAATTGCTGTTGTTTGCCTTAAGCATAGAAAACATAATGCTTCACACGAATTTATATGTCAAAAAAACAATGACAGGTGATGTAGTGACAAACCGCCCTATAACCATTGAAGTGATTATTCTCGCCGCCGGTGCCGGCCAACGCATGCGATCGGCATTGCCCAAAGCACTACACCGCCTGGCAGGTACCAGCCTGTTGCAACATGTACTTAATACCAGTGCGCAATTACCCGCCAGTGCCTGTCATGTGGTGGTGGGTCACGGTGCCGACCAGGTACGTCAGAGCCTGGCGGATACCCCGCCGGATACGGCGCTGCGGTGGGTAGAGCAAAGTGAACAGTTGGGTACTGGACATGCCGTGTTGCAGGCCTTGCCGGACGTGGCAGATGATGCCGTGGTGCTGGTGTTGTACGCCGATGTGCCGCTGGTGGGAGTCGGCTGCCTGCTGGAGCTTTTGCAGCGGGCCCAACATGGGCCGGCCTTGCTTACCACTGAACTGTCTGATCCCAAGGGCTACGGCCGCATCCTGCGCGATGCTGCCGGCGCCCTGGTTGGCGTGGTGGAGCAGCGCGATGCATCGGTCGCCGAGCAGGCCATCACCGAGATTAATACTGGCATTCTGGCCGTACCCGCTGCCCTGCTCAAGAAACTGCTGCCGGCGGTGGGCAATGATAATGCCCAAGCGGAATACTACCTGCCCGACGTGCTTGCCCTGGCTGTGGCCCAGCGCCTCCCGGTAGCGAGTGTCTGCGTGGCCAATCCAATCGATGTGCTGGGCGTAAATAATCGTGCCCAGCTAAACCAACTGGAGCGTGAATACCAGCGCCGGCAGGCGCATCAACTGATGCTGGGTGGAGTCACACTCATCGATGCGGCGCGCATTGATATTCGTGGCGAACTGAGTTGCGAAGCGGATGTTGTCATTGATGCCAACACCCTGTTTGAGGGCAAGGTTTCACTGGCCACCGGCGTGACCATAGGCACCAACTGCGTGCTTATTGATTGTGAAGTAGGATCCGGTGTCGAGGTGAAACCCTTCTCACATCTGCAGGGCGTGGTTATTGGCAGCGACTGCAGCATCGGTCCGTTCGCACGTTTGCGCCCTGATACCCACCTGGAGGCGGGGGTGCGCATCGGCAATTTTGTGGAGACCAAAAAATCTCACATCCGCGCCGGCAGTAAGATTAATCACCTCAGTTACATTGGCGATTGCCAGATGGGTGAAGCGGTGAATATTGGCGCCGGTACCATTATTTGCAACTACGATGGCGCCCACAAGCATGCCACCCACATTGGCGACGGCGTGTTTGTCGGTTCCAACTCTACCCTGGTGGCGCCGGTCTCCATTGAGGCCGGCGGTTTTGTAGGCGCCGGCTCAATCATTACCAAACCGGTACATGAAAACCAACTGGCAATTTCCCGCGCCAAACAACGCAACCTGAATGACTGGAAGCGTCCTGTTAAAAAGGACGACTGAATATGTGTGGAATAGTAGGGGCCGTCGCCAGGCGTGAGGTGTCGGAGATTTTACTGGAGGGTTTGCGCCGGCTTGAGTATCGCGGTTACGACTCGGCGGGAATGGCGCTGATCGACAATGAAAATAATCTCTTGTTGCATAAACATACCGGCAAGGTGGCTGAGCTGGAAAAGCAGCAGCAACGCCAACCCATTCTGGGCTGCACCGGCATTGCACACACCCGCTGGGCAACCCATGGCAAACCCAGCACCGTTAATGCGCACCCGCATACAGCGGGCGACAGGTTGGCGCTGGTGCACAACGGTATTATTGAGAACCACGAACAACTGCGCGCGCAGTTGATCAAGGACGGTTGTGAGCTGATTTCTGGCACCGATTCAGAACTTGTAGTGCATTTGTTACATAGCGAAATTGCAGCGGGCGCCAGTCTCCGGCAAGCGCTGCAAGAGGTGGTAACGAAGTTGCGTGGCGCCTTTGCTCTGGCGGTGATTGACGCGCTACACCCAGACACTGTTGTGGCAACCCGTCGCGGTAGTCCGCTGGTAATTGGCGTGGGTATTGGTGAGAATTTTCTGGCCTCTGATCAGTTGGCGTTGCGCCAGGTAACCGATCGATTTATTTATCTTGAGGAAGGTGACCTGGTCGAGCTGTGCCCAGCCACACTGCGGCTCTGGGACGCGGCCGGAGACAGCGTTAACAGGCAACAGGTGAGCCTCTCGGACGCGGTTGAGCAAAATGACCGCGGCGAACATTCCCACTACATGCGCAAGGAAATATTTGAACAGGCAGAGGCCCTGCGCAAGACATGTAAGGCCCTCGATATCAACGACGCAGAAAGCACTTTTGGCACTGGTGCAGCGGCAGTCTTTGCACAGGTGCGAGGGGTGCAAATTGTCGCCTGTGGCACCAGCTATCATGCCGGGCTGGTAGCGCGGTACTGGCTGGAAGAGTGGGCGGGTATTCCCTGTCAGGTAGAAGTGGCCAGCGAGTTTCGCTATCGCAAGCGCGTACAACGCCGGGGTACGCTGCTGGTGACAGTTTCCCAATCAGGAGAAACGGCGGACAGCCTGGCCGCCTTGCGCGATATCAAGCCGGGCGAGTTTATAGCCAGTCTGGCTATCGTCAATGTTGCTAACAGTTCCCTGGCAGGAGAGTCGGAGCTGGTATTTCAGACCCGCGCCGGTGCCGAGATTGGTGTGGCTTCGACCAAGGCCTTCACTACCCAGTTGCTGGCCCTGTTGGCGCTGACAATGATGCTGGGTAAGCAGCGGCAACTGAGTGCTGAGCGCGAGCAAGAGTTCCAGCGGGCAATGGACGTGCTGCCAAGCCTGGTAGAAGAAACCCTGGCCATGGACGACATCATCCGCAACACGGCGCAAGGATTTGTCGGCAAGTATAACGGGCTCTTTCTTGGGCGCGGCATTCACTACCCCATTGCGATGGAGGGGGCGCTCAAACTCAAGGAAATATCCTATATTCACGCCGAGGCCTATCCCGCCGGAGAGCTCAAGCATGGGCCGCTGGCGCTGGTGGACAGGGAGATGCCGGTTATCGCGGTGGCACCCAATGACGAGTTGCTTGAAAAGCTTAAATCCAACCTGGAAGAGGTGCGCGCGCGCGGCGGAGAGCTGTACGTGTTTGCCGATAAACAATCAGGCTTTGTCAGCGAGGGCGATATCACGGTGTTGTCTATGCCCAGCGGACCGAACCTGCTAATGCCCTTTATTTATACGGTGGCGCTGCAACTGTTTGCCTACCACGTTGCGGTATTGAAGGGCACTGATGTAGATCAGCCACGCAACCTGGCCAAGTCGGTGACGGTGGAGTAGTAATTGTGGCGTGGCGTTGCAGACGCGTGCTGTATCTACAGGCCGCGCATTGCGAAGATCGCGGCAACTCGAAAAGCGCCTGTTGAACGAGCTGGGCTATGTCTCCGTTTCAATTGTATACTCTCTATACTTGAATCAATTCCAGAGAGAGTTCTCATGGCGAAAACCAAGTACACATTTGAAAAACGGCAGAAGGAACTTGCCAAGAAGAAAAAGAAGGAGGAAAAGCGCCGCAAGAAATTGGAAAAAGGTAGTGAAGACGCTCAATCCGATACTCCTCCTGTAGCGGATGATCAAAATACCGCTAATAACAGTGGTGGCTATGCAACGCTCAATGATGGGCAGGCGGTAGAAGATTAGGGCGCGGCGAGCTGCCTGGACCTGGGCAAGCTAAGCCGGCTTCGTCCCGTTAGCCTGCGCCTTAGGAGAAAGCTGTGTCCCGGGAATCCCTTCTTTTATTGGCAGCGGACGCGATTCTTATCGCACACGTGGTATTCGTAGGCTTTGTGGTACTTGGCTTGACAGCTATTTATCTTGGCCTCTTGCTGAGATGGTCCTGGGTCAGAAATACCTGGTTCCGAGTGTTACATCTTACCGGCATCGGTATCGTGGTACTGCAATCCTGGCTCGGTGTCATCTGCCCGCTAACCAACTGGGAAATGGCGCTTCGAGAAAAGGCAGGCGCCCAGACCTATTCGGGCTCCCTGATACAGCATTGGCTGCAGTCAATTCTGTACTACAGCGCTCCCGAATGGGTCTTTATCGTCTGCTACACAATCTTTGGTAGTTTTGCACTGGGTAGTTGGTTCATCGTTCGTCCAGATCAGTTCTCCAGGAGGCCGCGTGCTTCTTGCAAACGAGAGTAGGCCCCACATCTATTACCATCGCCCCTGCTTCTTCCCGGTGACAAAAACCTATCCCTATGAAGCCATGATGACACCGTATGACAGGTTCAAATCACTCGACAAACCCAGCCAATACCTGAAACTGGGTATCACTATGAATCAACCGGATGCAATTGTCTTTTCAATCACTGATGTGGCGTCCCTGCTGATTGTGAGCTGGAATCCTTCCCAGCGAAATGAGGCTAAGGCAAGTAGGAATGGGAGAGAGGTGTCTGCCGCTGTTATTGCTACTGCTGCTCGGTAGCATGTCGGGGCTGAGCCTTGCTGGCTCAGAGAAGGACTCAGAGGAACTCTCAGAGAAGGGACTCCGGACCCTCAGCCCCGAAGAAGTGGAAGAGTATGCATTTGATATTATAGATCACTAGGAGTCTGTCGGGGTTGACCCGAGCGAAGCAGGAGTACATTGCGCCCACTCAAGTACCCATTCCAATTTTTTGTTTGAACTGCCTCCCAAGGTGCAAAATTGGGCACCATTGCTCGGGATAAGGCTTCCCTTATTCATGCTCTCAGCCTCCCAGGGCGTACATGCGCTTCAGATTCCACGCCATGCACACCAAATTCCATTCACCTTGCGCCGCATCCCGCCCGCGAAGGTGAAACCGCCGAAACCCCATCACCTCTTTAACTATTCCAAATACCGTTTCCACCGTGGATTTTCGTTTGGCATAGATTGCCTTACCCTCAGCGGTTCGCAATCGATATGCCATCGCTGTCACGGCATCGGCATCCGGTGGGCATGGGGGAGGTGTCCTGAATCGTTCATCCCAGGGAAGGTTGTGTCGCTCCCGATGATCCGAGATATAGGGTATGATCTCCGCGTCTTCACAGCGACCTACGTTATCAGCGCTGAAGTAACCCGCATCCGCCAATAAGGCCTCCGCCTTGCCCAACTGCGCTTCCGCATCCGCCAATCCGTTCAGGGTCGGCTCAATCTCCTGCTTGTCATTCGGCTGCTGTGTGATGTGATTTTCCACAATCAGGTATGATTCGATATCAACGGCAGCCTGTGCGTTGTAGCCCTGCACAAATCCCTCCGAAGACGGCATGATGCGTGATTCTCCATCGGTAAAATTAACCTGATCCTTATCCCGTGGCCCAGGCTCAGGTGGCTTTGGCTCACGCCCTCTGGCTTGCTTGCCAGTCTCGGTTTCCTTGTCCTTGCGACACTTGAGCTTTGCCTCATACTCAGCCTGCTCGGCCTCAAAGCGTTCTTGCGCACGTCGCGCAATCTCTTCCTTGGCTTGCTTGATGGCCGCCAGCCGATCTTCCCGGCGCGCCAGTTCATCAGGAATGTCGATCGGCGGCTTATCTTCAGTATCGGCCTGTTCCGCCCGCCTGAGCAGTTCCTGTACCTCTCGGCGAAGTTGCTCTTCCAGTTTGTTCGCATAGCCCCAGCTCATCGCCTTGTGCTTGCTGGCGTTGGCCTTGATCTTGGTTCCGTCCAGGCTGACCTTGCCCAGCTTGAACACGCCCATCACCTTGGCGACCACCAATATCTGTACAAACAAACCTTCCAGCTCCGGCAGAAAACGCTTGCGAAAGGTGGCGATCGTGTCATGGTCCGGGTGCGCGTCTGCGGTGATATAACGAAAGGCAACCGAGTCGTGGGTCGCCTGCTCCAGCTTACGACTGGAGAATATCCCGGTCGCGTAACCGTAGAACAACAGCGCTACTAACACGGCGGGGTGATAGGGCTGTTTCCCACCGCCACCATAGCGAGTTACCAGTTCACTCAAGTCGAGTTGATCCACAATATCCACTACAAAGCGTGCCAGGTGTTTCTCCGGCAACCAGTCCTGCAAGGAGGGCGGTAGCAGGTACGGAGTATCTCGATTGATCGGCTGGAATTTGGCTGACATGGTAGCCTCGATCTCTTCTTGGTACGATGGGCTTATTCTATCATTAATGCTGTCGCTAAATCCGACAGACTCCTAGTGTCCGGTTAATTATTGAATAAATTCAGTTGGTTAGAAACCATGTCATCCTCCAAGATATGATTGGTATCGAATAAGTCCTTGTTTAAACTGAAGTTCTTTCCACTTGTAGTCACCTCAACCCGCTGAACGCCCGGTAAATACTGGTTTATCTGAGTATAAGAGGGGGATTATTTTATCCATTTGTAGTCATTAAAGTGCTTTACACATAATACATGCTATAAACTCGCCATGGCAAAGCGAACCGGCACAGCACACGTCGTTACTACGACCCGCAAGTACAAGGACAAGGTCTACTCGACCCACTTGCTGCGCCGCAGTTATCGCGAAGACGGCAAGGTCAAGAACGAGACTCTGGGCAACCTGTCCCATTTACCGGACGCGCTGGTCGACCTCATCCGCCGATCACTGCAGGGTGAGACCTTTGTACCCCTGGACCAGGCCTTCGAGGTCGTCGGTTCGCGCAGTCATGGCGCCGTACACGTTGTCGCCGCGGCGATGCAGCGCTTGGAGTTTGCTTCACTGTTGGCTACCAAGACCAGCCGCGAGCGCGACCTGGTCTGCGCCATGATCGCCGCACGGATTATTGTCCCCCATACCAAGCTGGCCACCACCCGCTGGTGGCATACCACCACGCTGGCGGAAGACTTCGGGGTAAGCGATGCCACCGAGGACGAACTGTACGCGGCGATGGACTGGTTGCTGGCGCGCCAGGGCCGGATCGAGAAGAAACTCGCGGCCCGCCATCTGGCCGAAGACAGCCTGGTGCTGTACGACCTGTCGTCCAGTTATTTTGAAGGCCAGACCTGCCCGCTGGCTAAACGCGGCTACAGCCGCGATGGCAAGAAGGGTAAGCTGCAGGTCAACTACGGCCTGTTAACCGATGGCCGGGGCTGTCCGGTGTCGGTGTCGGTCTACGAAGGCAATACGGCGGACCCGCAGACCTTGACGCCGCAGATCAATCGCCTGCACAAAGACTTTGGACTTGCCCGGGTGGTGATGGTCGGGGACCGGGGCATGATCTCGCAGAAATCGGTTGATGCCCTGCGTGAGCAGGAAGGGATCGACTGGATCACCGCACTCAAAAGTGGCGCTATCCGCGCCTTGATCGATCAGGGGCAACTGCAACCGGGACTGTTCGATGAGAGCAACCTGTTTGAGTTCACCCACCCCGACTACCCGGGCGAGCGCCTGGTTGCCTGTCGCAATCCGGAGTTGGCGGCCTTACGCGTGCACAAGCGGGAAGACTTGCTACAGGCCACCGAGAAGAATCTGGAGAAGGTGCGCACCATGGTGCAATCCGGTCGCCTGCGCGGTCAGGACAAAATCGGTGTGCGTGTCGGCAAGGGGGTCAATCAGTACAAGGTGGCCAAGCACATTACGCTGGATATTCAGGACCAGGCCTTTCGCTTCCAGCGCAAGACGCAGAGCATTACTGCGGAAGCGGCGCTGGATGGTATCTACGTCATTCGCACTTCACTGAAAGCCACTCGGATGGACGGCGCTGATTGTGTGCGCCATTACCAATCCCTGGGCCGGGTCGAGCGCACGTTCCGCACGCTCAAATCAGTCGATCTGCGAATCCGCCCCATCCATCATCGACTGGAAACGCGGGTGCGGGCGCATATTTTCCTGTGCATGCTGGCGTACTACATCGAGTGGCACATGCGAGAGGCCTGGCGTGAGCTGTTGTTTGCCGATACCGATCAGGCGGCCAAGGCGACGCGTGATCCGGTCGCCCCGGCCAAGCGCTCTGCTGCCGCCCAGCGCAAGGCCACCACCCGCAAGTTGGAGGATGGGACGCCGGCGCATAGCTGCTCTACGCTGATGGATGAGCTCTCCACAATTGTGCGAAACACCTGTCGCACGCCCCACACCGGACCCGACGGGTACACTTTTGAGGTGGTTACAACGGCAAACCCGAAACAACGACATGCACTGGAATTAATCCAACAGATGCAGATGTAGACAGAACAGGGAGCCGGATTTTTGGCTAAACGCCTGAAACACAAGGACAATTTGTTTCGCGGCTACAGGAACTTCAGTTTAAAGGGATTTTCTCGAAAAGGGTGACTGAGAATACCTGTAACAAAGTGTAGAGCGAGGCATCCAGATTGAGGCGCTTCTTGATGATGGCCACCAGCACATACACCGACACGGCAGTCCAGATTTGCACTTTGACGGCGTTCTCTGACGTGCCGTAAAACTTCTTGATACGGAGATGTTGCTTGATCCATTTGAAAAACAACTCGACTTGCCACCGGGCTTTGTATAGTTCGCAGATGGTCATCGGTGGAGGACCAAACAGGTTGGTCAGAAAGATGAGCGTTTTCCCTGTCTCTGGATCTTTGAAGCGAATGCGGCGCAGATGATGGGGGTATCTCTTCTGACTGTAAAACCCCGACAGGGCCACCGTCTGATCGCAGATAATACCTTGCGCCCGGTCGCTCGGCGCCGAATATATCCTTCGCAAGTCGGAATTCGCTTTGGCGCGGGTGACAAAAAACGCGCTGGAGTCGTGCAGTGTGAAGAGCCGCTCGAAATCGAGATAGGCGCGGTCCATTATATAGATTGCCGCGGGTTCCGGAATCATCAGATCGAGCACGTTGACATCGTGCACCTTGCCATCGGAAACATGTATAAAACTCGGGATATTGCCACGCAGGTCCAACAGCGTATGCATCTTCACCGCCGCCTTGGTGCGGCGAAATGGCGCCCATGGAAACAGCGACAGACAGAGATCTATTGTGGTGGAGTCCAGCGCATAAACCGTGTTCGTCAGGTCCAACCCAAGATCCTCTTCGGCATAGAGTTTTCGAGCTTGCGTGATCAGCCGTTGTGCAAACTCGGCGTAGATTCGCCAGTCTCTTCGTTCGTTGGCATCGGCCAGGGTAGAGCGCTTGATCGGCGAACCAATGCCCATGTGGTACTGCTTGGCCGATTGCGCCGAGAGACACGCTTCGATATCGCGCAGGCTCTCCCTGTAGGTCAACTGCGCAAACGCCAGAGCGCGAAAATGTTCGGCGCAAGGAAGTGTGCGAATACGATGATCTCCATCGTACCGGGACACGAGCCGGTGAAAAGTTTTCCACGGAAGAAAGTCCATGATCTGTGCAAACAGCGTCTTTCCGGTATACATCGAATCGTCTCGGCAACAAGGGTCTACCAAGAGAATACATTATCGGATTTGCGTTCAAGTCGGGGACACCCTAATTTTGCTGTAACTCATTGTGGCCATTGAAAAAATTCCGCTTTGTCGGGCTCTTCTCCGGTCTTGTGAGTGAAGATTAGGCCGCAACATAGAACATCGAGTCATTATCCGGTAGCGATGACTGCCTGATCTTGAGTTTGAAATACTCGGTATCCCTGATGCCTCTGGCGCGCTTGCGGATCATGCCGATACCGATGTTGCCGGCCTCGATCCTGGCGCTGGTGAGCTTGTGCCTCGCGTAATTGCAAATGCCCACACGGTGGTTTCTCAACGACTTTGCAAACTTCTTCAGGTAGAGCAGGGTCGATTGATCGGCTATCCGGCACCAGGCTTCCAGTCTCTCTTGCATCAGTTCGACAGTCTTTGATTCCCACAAGGCCTGAAGCTGTTCCTTCAGGATATACAGCGTATTGAGATTGGCATTTTCATCCAATAGCCGTGGTAATTTTTGAGCCTGGGATTCGTTCAGTTTATCGGCGTTTTTCAGCACCAGGTAATGTGTTCCTGTTAACAATTTCTTGCCCTCTTTATTGGCCTTTCTAAACTCAATTCGCCGCTGATTGCTCAGAGCCTTGCTGTAGTTCTTCATAACGTGGAAACGGTCAAACACAATGTCGGCATTGGGTAAGCAATCACGTACTGATTTCTGACAGGATGGCCCCATGTCCATCGCAACAGCCGCTATGTTTGCAGTGGTTTCTGCCGGAAGTTGCTTTAGAAATGCAGAGAACACATCAGCCGTTCGGCCCGTTTCCACCCCGATTAAATGCCCTTCGACCAGGTCGTAAATCACCGTCATGTAGTCGTGGCCCTTCGCCCTGGCCACCTCATCAACACCGAGGTACTTCAGGCCAGTCAGCAGTGTCGGATCGAGCGCCGGGAGACTTTCCTCCAGGTACGCCTTGTCGATCTTTTTCACCGTCTCCCAGCGTATCCCCAAATGCCTGGAGACAGCCTGAATACTCATGTGGCGGCACAGGCCACTGATCATGCGACAGAAGCGGCGGGTGAAACGCCATCCCGTGTCAACAAACTCACAGCTCTCTATCCGCCGTTCGTTCTTGCTGATACATACTTGGGCCAGCTCCATTTCAATCACGCAGGGATAGCCAAACAGCGGCACATCCCTGACCTGTCGGCGGACATACCGGTTGACCGTTCCCTGCTGCTCGGTAACGGGGTCTATGGCTTTTCTGCGCCTGTCCCGGCGGCAGCAAATGACGAGCTGTCTCTCCTCCTCGTCCAGTTTTATCCGATTGACGCACTGCCCCTTGAGGCCCAAAATATCCCTCTGGATGTCGATTCCCATATACCTGTTCCATATAAAGTTGTGATAGGCCTTATATACCAACAGATTACGTGGGGATCGGCATCCTTTTTCACTCATAGAAGCGGAGAAGAGCCCTTTGTCGAAGTTTTAACCGGACAGTAGTGATTATAGATACCGAGCCGACAGTCTCTACCTTGTCCATGGGTCAGCGGTATCTGTTAAGTCAATGGCGACAAAATATTGCCGACCTGGTGGCAAGGCGGCTTGGTGTGATGAGTCTCAGCGGGGATAGGCGCGACCTGCCGACCTTGCAAAAGTTAGTGGACAACAAACACATCAAAGCAAAGGATATAGAAGCCTGGCAGGGCTTGGGTATTGTCTTTGGAGATCTACTAGTGTAGGTCGCTATAAATAGTGTAACATGTAGCATCTTCCCCTATATAGAGAGATTGTCGTGCGTGTTGCCGTAGAAATTGTTTTGTCTGATGACGAAGTTGTGGATTTGAGTAAGTTCTCTAAATCGCGTTCTGTGTCGGTCCGATTGGCGGAGCGTTCACGAATTGTTCTTCTGGCCGGCAAGGGCATGACCAATGAAGAGATCGGTTTTGAACTGGGCATTACGAGACAGAAAGCCGGCCGCTGGCGAAAACGTTATGCAGAGAGTGGAGTTGAAGGCATCCGCCGGGATGCGTATCGGCCGGGGCGCAAACCGACAATCAGTTCACATAAGGTTGCACAGGTGATCAGACTCACGACGCAAGAGAAACCGAAAAACGCTACGCATTGGAGCCAACGCCTGATGGCAGAGAAGGCGGGTATCAGCATGTCCTCGGTGGGCCGGATATGGAAAAGCCATGGTTTGAAACCGCACCGGATAAGTACATTCAAGGTATCGAACAATACAGAGTTTGCCGAGAAACTGGAGGCAATCGTCGGCCTTTACATATCACCGCCAGATAACGCCATTGTTTTCAGTTGTGATGAAAAGAGCCAGATACAAGCGCTGGATAGAACACAGCCGGGCTTACCGATGAAAAAAGGCAGGGCCGCGACAATGACACATGACTATAAACGTAATGGCACCACGACCCTGTTTGCTGCATTGAATACCTTGACAGGGGAAGTGCTGGGCACCTGCGCTGGGCGGCATCGCCATCAAGAATGGTTGTCATTTCTCCGCCAGATCAATACGTCGACGCCCAAAGATAAAGAGATTCATATTATCTGTGACAATTACGCCACGCATAAGCACCCGAAGGTAAAAAGCTGGCTGAAATATCACAAGCGCTTCCATGTGCACTTCACGCCAACTGGCGCATCGTGGTTAAACATGGTGGAACGGTTTTTTCGGGAGCTAACTGAAAAGCAATTGAAACGAGGTGTCTTTAGCAGTGTGAAAGAGCTTGAGCAAACAGTCATGGCGTTCATTGAGACTCATAACCAAGCGCCAGCGCCTTATATCTGGACCAAATCTGCGAGTGACATTTTGGAGAAAGTGAAGCGTGGCAGAGAGAAACTTAATAAGTTACAAACTGTTTGACGACCTACACTAGCATAGGGGTTATACATCGTATCACCCCTGCTGCTTCTGCTGCGTGTGGAGAGCGGCGACACGATTGGGCCAATTTGGGTCGTGGCATCAAAGCCAGTCGTAGCTACTGCCCCGGATTGTGTTATGGCGGATGTTGAAGAAGGGCCAAAACGAGAGTTCACTGCCGGCATGGGAGCAGTTTTACGCGCTTGCCGCCACGGGATAAATGTTTGTGAGGACAGCTGTTAGTTTGCAATCATCAGAAATTGCGACAGAACCGGTATTTCTCATCATCGATACGCGATATCCCATACATCATGCGTGATGCGTGATGCGTGATCGATTTTTTCTTTGTTTCATAAATTCTCCACAATGCTACGCACTATCACATGCCTCTTGCCAGCCCAGCAGCGCGGCACCCCTTGCTCCGCTCGCGTCACCGAATTGGGCCGCTTTGATATCGGGCGTACTTACATTAGCAAAGAGATGCCGCTGCACAGCGGCCGGGACTTGTTCGTAAATTTCACCGATATTCGACAGTCCTCCGGCAAGGACAATAACGTCGGGATCGACAATTAGGACTAGCTGTGCCAGAAAACTGCCAAGACAATCGATGTAGCAATCCCAAGTGTTGATGGCCGGTCGATCGCCCGCTCGTACACCTTGTAGAAGTTCCGATACGGTCTGATAGTTTGCGCCAAAATGGGCGCTTAGATAGAGCAAGCCTGGACCGGAGAGATAACGTTCTACACAACCGAGCAGTCCGCAGCCACATTGGCGTAATTCAAGACTGTGGCGTTCAGCGACAACGGCTGAGATCGGAATATGGCCATACTCACCAGCGACCCGTTGGCGGCCGTCGTGTAGGCGAGCGTTAATATAGGCCGCACCAGAGAGGCCCGTACCAATAATAACGCCAAGTGCGCATGCCGCATCGTTCGCTGCACCGCCTCGCACCTCCGACAGTATGAAAAGCTTGGCGTCGTTGCCGATACTGACGGGACGCAGCAGCAGACATCTTAGGTCACTAAGCAATGGTTTACCGTTCAAACAGGCAATATTTGCCGAGTGACCGATCCCGTTCTCGTCGACAAACGCCGCCAGACCGATTCCAATCGTCGCGTTGTCGCTGCCTTTGGCGTGGGCGTCGGCATCTGCCACCAGTGCAGCGACGGTGTCCAGGAATTCCTGATAATCAGTGGACGGCGTGCTAACCCTTGTCGAAAATAGAACAGACAGCGATGTAGCGTACGCTGTTAGCTCGATCTTGGTGCCACCAATATCCACACCATAGTGTATCAACTGTGTACTTTCCCTGGCTGTGCGATATGCCACATCATCCCACTCGGGTCCAGGACCTTAGCTTGTGACCTTTCGTTGCAAAGAAGAAGATGAAGGCATAACAAGGTATCATGATCAGATATGCAAGGTGCGGTGCACCGCTAGACTGAGCCACCGCACCATACATCAACGGTATGATGGCGCCGCCGGATATCCCTATAACCAACAATGCCGACCCTATATTGACCTGATGCGTGTTCAAATCGGCCAGAGCAAGAGGCCAAACGGCCGGCCAGACGATCGCATTTGATAGACCAAACAGCGCGACGAAGAAAACGGTGTTAGGGACCGCGGGAATGCCGGTCCAACCGAAAACCGCAGAGAACAAACCGCTGGTACCTGGATCTGACATCCCAACGAGTAAACTTAAAAGTATGCCAAGAATTGCGGAGCTGGCGAGCGCCCTTTCTTGTGAAATCCAGCGCGGTATCGTCAACATGCCGATGACATAGCCGCATAACATGAAACCCATAGTGTACGCTGTCAGTTGTCCGTAATTGGCAACGCCAAGGTCTTTGCCAAACAGGCCAATCGTATCACCTGCAATGACCTCTGCGCCTACGTAGAAAAACAGTGTGACTGCGCCAAGCACCAGCTGCGGATGCTTGGTGATTTTGTCGCTATTTTTTTCGCTAGGACTATCCTGATCGACTGGATCACGTAGTGGCGACAGCCAGACGAAAACGGCCAGAACGGCCAGTATCGCTGCCATAATCAAGTATGGAGGAATCAGCCGGCCCACTAATTCCGACAGCTTAAGTGCGCGCTCGGCGTCTCGAAGCACCGACAGCGCGTCATCGCTAAACTGAGACATATCTGTCAATACAAGAGCTGCAAATAGAAGTGGCGCAACGACACCGGCGCTTTTGTTTAGAATGCCCATGATACTTATGCGTACGGCAGCACTGGACCTTGGACCGACCAAGACAACGAATGGATTGGACGCCATTTGCAGTAGGGTTAGTCCGCCACCCAAAACGAATAGTGCCAGAAGAAAAATACTGTACATGCGCGACATTGCGGCCGGCACGAAAATCAGTGCGCCCACAACCATAATTAAGAGGCCCCCTACCATGCCGTTTTTGTAACCGACACGATGCAAAACAGCAGACATCGGAAGCGCCATTACTGTATACGAAATGTAAAATGCCATGGTCACCAAATACGCTTGGAAATGGTCCAATTCACAAGCGATCTGTAAAAAAGGTATGAGCGCACCGTTTAGCCACGTAACAAAACCGAACATGAAAAACAACACGCCGATAATGACCATGGGCAATAGGCTGGACGACTTGTCTGTGCTGAGAATCATGCGAAATATTCCATCGATTTGTTGCATACAGGCGACAAGGAGAGTTTGCTATGCAGCGACGGGCGGGCCCGCCAAGATGCATCTGGGAGGCGCGTTGCGCCCCCCGTCCCGTCTCCGGGGGAAGAGACAGTTGCAAAACTCGCGAGTGTATTTTCTACCCCAACTTGAAAATATCCACGTCGGCCTCTAAAGCTGCACTGCTTCTAGAACTGATAGTCAACGGAGAGTCCAAAGAGGCGTTCGTAGTCGCGCGGTAGATAGTGTAGAACCACACCACCCATATCCGGGCCATTTACATCGGCACCCTGAATATAAAACTCATCACCCGCATTCTTAACGAAAGCGGTGACCGTGATTCGCTCGTCGGCAGTAATGAATCCCGCGCTCAAGTCCAATATGCCAAATGATTCCTGAATGGTGCTTGGGTCTCCATTGCTTGAAACGTTCGAATCATCCATCCATCGATAGTTGAATTGCGCAAACGGCCGGAGGCCCAAACGTTGACTCTCATAACGACCCGACAGAATGAGCCGATTCTCTGGAGCTGCCTCTAACGGCTCCCCACTACGATCTTGAATCGTCCCGCCCGTTCCATCGCTAACACAACCTTGTGCGGCTGTCTGTCCAAGGTAGCAATTGGCGTTTTTAAAATCGGAATATATCGCTTTGTTGTATCCGTAACTTCCGGAAAAACTAATGGAGTCCGTCAGATAGGCCGTAATACTTGCTTCAAAGCCTTCCGTAGTTAGCTCTTCAACTGACCCCAACCGATTTGAAATTGTTGCTAGATCTCGCAGGGACTGTTGGAACCCATCAATCGTTGTGTCGTAGTAGATAACGCTGTATTTCACTCGGTCGGCAATAGTTCCTCTAAACCCAATCTCGAACGATTCCGTCTCCTCTCCGGGTATAGGCTCTTCGCCGTTTTGAATTCGGCCTGTGTTCAAACCGAACTCAAGGCTGTACCCGCGACCTTTGTAGCCGGTGGAAAACGAGGTGAACAAATTGAAGTTATCAGAAGCGAAATATTGCGCACCAACCTTGTAGGTTACCTCTGTATCGTTCTCCTTGCCGTTTGCGAATGGCGTGGAACAATCGAAATCACCGCCCAACCCTGGCGCTGGGCGTCAAACCCTTCGCATCGTCGCCACCGAGCCTTTGCTTTTGCCTCATCGTTGAGCACGCGGAAGCCGCCGAACAAATTTATGCTATCCGAAACATGGTAGTTTGCGTGGCCGAACGCCGCAATATTGTCGTATCCTGATTCTGCATCAATGATGAATAGCTGCGTCTGACCAGTGTCAATAGTCGTCCTGTCAGAAAGTTCCAATGCGTCGGTCGTCGCCGTGTAATAGTACAGCCCCAAAATATAGTCGAGTGTGTCACTTTCGGGTGATGTCAATCGAAACTCTTGTGAAAACCACTCCACATCGCGGTCATGTTGCTGTCTTCTCTGAAATGCAAAGGCTGTAAAATCATTATCCCAACCGCTAGTCGCTTCCCATTCCCGGTACGCCGTCAAGCTCGTTATGAGGTGGCCTCCCGCCAACTCCCAGTTAAGTTCAGCCGAAACTCCACGATTTATCGATTCCTGGAACGGATCAAAGTTCTGTGCAATTCGCTCATTCTCATCACCTATTTGTATCTGCGGGCCGAGCACTTCCGCCGCTGTTCCGGCCAGCGATCCACCAGAAAGATTGCCACCCATGTGATTGACGAAACTTGAATCGATATCCGGCGTACCTGGCCGACCGGCAGCGTCGGCGGGGCTAATCCGCTCTTCCCTGTGTACGCGAGCGCAGCAAGTAGTAATCTGACGCGAATAATCCGCTGAGAATAGGGCATCAAATGTGTCGGAAACCTGCCAGGAGAGCTTGGTACGGAATCCAAACGCATCGACCCCGTTCACCTTATTGTCGGTGACTACGTTGAATACATTGCCGTCGTAATTGCGCATAAAGCCACTGGTCCGGAACGCCAGTTTGTCATCAAGTGGCGCGCTGTACGAGAAACGCGCCCCATAGTCTTCATCTGACGTCCCCCTGACTGAAAAGCTGCCATCCGCCTCTTCAGTATTCGGCTTTTTGGTGATGATATTGATTAGCCCTACCGACGCATTCTTGCCAAAGAGCGTACCCTGGGGTCCATTTAGAACTTCGATTCGCTCAATGTCTGGCAATTCATTGAAAGTTGATCCACCGCGAGCCATAACGACACCGTCAACAACGGTTGCCACACTGGGCTCCACGCCAGACCCCAATTCAGCTGTTCCAACCCCACGAATGCGCACTGACGTTTGGTCAAAGCCGCGTCGAGTGCTGAAGTTTACAGTCGGTGAAAGGTTAATAATCTCCTCAACTCGAGTGATCTGAGCCTCGCGGAGAGAGTTCGCTGTAAATGCCTGAATGTGCAGTGGTATTTTGTCAAGGTTCTCCTCCCTCTTCTGGGCGGTCACGATAATTTCTTCAAGCAGTGATGCGCTGTCGGCCGGCTGTTGTCCGTTCGCAGCAGGTACCGCAAACACGACCGCCAGGAAGGCAAGTAGCCCTTTCTTTTTTATAAGCATTGGCTTTTCCTCGTTAGTGCGTTCAGTTGATCCGATGTTAGTAATGCTGATGACGCGTTTCTGGGAAAGGCCGCCCAAAAGACCAGTGTCCTTCAGTAGTGCATTCAAAGCCTCGAGAAGCGTGTAACGCCCAACCACTGCGTTAGCTTCCGTGGCTTCTGCCAGATCGTAAGAAAAAAGTGTGATCGCCCCCGTTTGCAGACCGATCTGCTTAAGGGCTTTCGCGGCGGTTTGTTGTGCAATATCAAAATCGTAATATACTGGCCCATCCGCATTCGCCGCTGCGCTTTGTGCTGCGCAAATAGCGAAAGCAACCAGTATCAAAGTCCGATTCGACCGACCGCGATGCTTTCTCCCTCTAATCCGACCACTACTTTCAGCAATTACCCGCTCTTTCGTAGCAACCTTGTCGGCCAGTAGACCGATCAGAGAGAAAAGTCCGTAAGTTTTTTTTGAAACAATATGTTTGAAGGGCCTTAGAAAGTTGGAAATTTCCGCCCAGAGCCTATAACGAAGCGTAGCTCGACATGCTCGGCGAGAATTATAGCTGCATGTTGACCCACAACGAAACAAGGTCGACCCCCGTACTAAATTCCTGCCGAAATCAGGATGCGATCATCCGATAGACGCTTAACCCGCAGTCCAAACGCTGTTTCGAGTGCCTCAAACATCGTATCGGTTTCACCAACCGGAAATATTCCGCCGATTCTGATTGCGCCAACCTCTGGATTGGAGAATTCGATATTAACGGTAGTGTAGCGGCTGATTTCTTTCACAACTTCTGAAAGCGGTTCGCCAGAAAACAACAGGACACCTTCAGTCCACGCAAGCCGCTTGGACATGTTCGACCGATCGACGTCGCGCAAGTTATCCAGTGCCTCGACAGCATTGGACCGACTGGCTGTGAATATTTTTATTGAGGCAACCTGACCTGCATGCAAAGTGCCAAGATCATTTACCCACTTATCGACGTCCGGTATTTCAGCTACGCCACCGGCCGAATTGGTTTGTACGGTGGTTGGAGTGGCGATGGAAGCCAACGCCACCCTACCTTCGGTAACCACAACGTCCACGATTTCGTCCTTCAAATGCACGGAAAATGCCGTGCCGACAGCATCGATACGCCCACTGCCTGCAAATACACGGAACAGCTGCAATTCGTTTTCCGCAACGGTAAAGTGTGCCTCACCGTTCAAAAGATAGATATCGCGAAATCCGCTGTCGTAATCCACTTTGATCTTTGTGTTTGTGTTCAGCAGAACGACCGAGCCGTCCGACAAGGTAGTCGACTCCTGTTCTCCAATTTCGGTGGCATAGAACCCATTCGTATCAATCATGGGGTTCCGCGCATTCCAAACCACTATACTGACCGCGATCAAAACGACGCTGGCAACCGCCAGCCTTGCCAACCGCGGCAGTCCCCAATATTCTGCAATATCCCATACGGTTTTTCGCGGCCGCGCCAAAGGAACAGCCAATTCAGTCAGCACGTTTACCTGTTCCCACATTTTAGCAAACCGGCGCATCGTTTCTCGATGTAGCGGACTGCGAGCGGACCACTCTTTCAGCCGCTCGCGCTCTTCACTGCTGAGTTCATCCTCGCGATCCAACCGAGCCAACCATGACATGGTTTCCGCATCAATCACGCTGCGTTCCCGAAATTCGACGACTTTCTTCATTGCTTTTCCAACCTACGAGTCCGTAAGTTCCCCCTAGCACCAATACCCATACGATGTTGTTCTTCTCTATCGTGCACGCCAATACAGGCCGCCATTCCGCGCGTGAGGTACTTTTCAACCGAACTCGCTGACAACGACATGTGCTCGGCGATTTCCTTGTGAGAAAGCCCGTGCACCTTCCGGAGCAAGAAAACCTCTCTACACTTGTGCGGAAGTGCCGCTACAGCGATACAATACAACCCAAGTTGTTCGTCAGCCTGTGCCTCGTCGTCCGCTGATGCCTCTGTAGCTAAGAGTTCAGAGATGCCAGATTCCTCAAGACAATTGGTGATCTGCTTCGACTTTTTACTTAATTCTGTTAGCGCGATATTCTTGGCTACCCGAAAAAGGAATGCCTTGGGGTTTTCAATTAGCTGTCTTTGTTCAGCTACGTAGGAGCGCAAATATGCCTCCTGAGCTACATCCTCAATGTCCTGTCGATTCGAGAAGAAACGCGCCAAGAAGCTTTTCAGCAACGGGCTGTTCTCCACGAACGCGGCCGACATTTTGGAAAGCTTGGTGTTGGAACGCTTACTACCGGGCATTCAGTTTCTCCCTATCCGTACCACGACTAACGAGGTGCCATAATCCGTAATCGAAATAGGTATTTATTTGTGCAAAGGTGGAGTTTATACCAAATACGGAGACGGTCATTGTAGCATGGCGCGACCAGTTAGTGCGCATCCATAAACTCTCAATCCATTGAAATATAAGGAAATATTTTCGCAAGGCATTAAAAAATCCTCTTGAATTTGTTAAGCTAAAGGTACAAACAGTAACCGGAAAAAACAAGAGGATTCCGCATGCGAGAAACCCGCATTGCTCAGGCAAGTATATTTGAAAACTACTCAGAACACGAATTTGGGACTCGGCTTAAAGCATTGTCGAATCGACTGGATCAGCACCCGGAAATATTGCTCCTGGTCGCTGACGATCTCATTGATGCGTCGGTAGCCAAGGTGGGGCGAACAGGTTTAACCGTTGAAAATATATTTCGATGCCTGTTATTGAAACAGCTATTGCGCATCAGCTACGAGCAACTGGCGTTTCATTTGTCGGACTCAATGACGTACCGTACTTTTGCCCGTCTGCGCGCCACAGTGATGCCTGGTCGATCCGGATTACAGTCAACAATACGGCGTATCCGCCCAGAAACACTGGAAAAAGTGCATGAAACCCGGCTCTTCTCCGGTCTTGTGAGTGAAGATTAGGCCGCAACATAGAACATCGAGTCATTATCCGGTAGCGATGACTGCCTGATCTTGAGTTTGAAATACTCGGTATCCCTGATGCCTCTGGCGCGCTTGCGGATCATGCCGATACCGATGTTGCCGGCCTCGATCCTGGCGCTGGTGAGCTTGTGCTTCGCGTAATTGCAAATGCCCACACGGTGGTTTCTCAACGACTTTGCAAACTTCTTCAGGTAGAGCAGGGTCGATTGATCGGCTATCCGGCACCAGGCTTCCAGTCTCTCTTGCATCAGTTCGACAGTCTTTGATTCCCACAAGGCCTGAAGCTGTTCCTTCAGGATATACAGCGTATTGAGATTGGCATTTTCATCCAATAGCCGTTGTAATTTTTGAGCCTGGGATTCGTTCAGTTTATCGGCGTTTTTCAGCACCAGGTAATGTGTTCCTGTTAACAATTTCTTGCCCTCTTTATTGGCCTTTCTAAACTCAATTCGCCGCTGATTGCTCAGAGCCTTGCTGTAGTTCTTCATAACGTGGAAACGGTCAAACACAATGTCGGCATTGGGTAAGCAATCACGTACTGATTTCTGATAGGATGGCCCCATGTCCATCGCAACAGCCTCTATGTTTGCAGTGGTTTCTGCCGGAAGTTGCTTTAGAAATGCAGAGAACACATCAGCCGTTCGGCCCGTTTCCACCCCGATTAAATGCCCTTCGACCAGGTCGTAAATCACCGTCATGTAGTCGTGGCCCTTCGCCCTGGCCACCTCATCAACACCGAGGTACTTCAGGCCGGTCAGCAGTGTCGGATCGAGCGCCGGGAGACTTTCCTCCAGGTACGCCTTGTCGATCTTTTTCACCGTCTCCCAGCGTATCCCCAAATGCCTGGAGACAGCCTGAATACTCATGTGGCGGCACAGGCCACTGATCATGCGACAGCAGCGGCGGGTGAAACGCCATCCCGTGTCAACAAACTCACAGCTCTCTATCCGCCGTTCGTTCTTGCTGATACATACTTGGGCCAGCTCCATTTCAATCACGCAGGGATAGCCAAACAACGGCACATCCCTGACCTGTCGGCGGACATACCGGTTGACCGTTCCCTGCTGCTCGGTAACGGGGTCTATGGCTTTTCTGCGCCTGTCCCGGCGGCAGCAAATGACGAGCTGTCTCTCCTCCTCGTCCAGTTTTATCTGATTGACGCACTGCCCCTTGAGGCCCAAAATATCCCTCTGGATGTCGATTCCCATATACCTGTCCCATATAAAGTTGTGATAGGCCTTATATACCAACAGATTACGTGGGGATCGGCATCCTTTTTCACTCATAGAAGCGGAGAAGAGCCTGAAACCCTCTCGGCTAGCTGGCTCAAAGCAGGCATGTTGTCGATGGATAAACTGCGCATCGATAGTACTGTTGTCGCCAGTAATATTGCGCCGCCACGTGACAGCCAACTCCTTAATGATGGTGTTCGGGTACTCAGCCGGTTGTTGGCGAAAAGCAAAGATATCACCGGGGTAAAAATCCGCTTTACGGATCAGCGCAAACCCTCGAAATCGCTGGCATTTCAGATTTTTAACGCGAAAAATGCCGGCAAAGAAGCACAGTATCCGAAGTTGTTGAAGCTTGTCCGAGTTGTATTGAAGCAAGTTGACAGAGGCTTGAAATGTGTCAAGGTGGATGTCTGTGACTCTGCCAGGAAGAGGCAATGGATCAGTCAGGTGGAGCGGTACAGAGATTTGACGTTGAGAGTCATCGACCAAACAGAGCGTCGTGTCATCCAAAAAGAGAGCGTCCACTCATCAGAAAAAATCGTAAGCTTATTCGAGTCGCACACCGACATTATCGTCAAAGGGTTTCGTGACGTTCACTATGGCCATAAGATTACTCTGAGCAGTGAGAAAAGCGGATTCATCACCTACCTCTCCATTGAAAAAGGGAACCCTGCGGATAGCAGTTTGTTCATGCCAGTGCTACATTTTCATCGGTCGAAGCTGGGTCATCTACCGCATTCGGTCGTGGCTGACGGTGGCTATGCCAGCCAGGAAAATGTGACACAAGGAAGGGGGCTGGGTGTTAAGCGTGTGGTCTTCCATAAGCCGGTCGGTTTGTCGCTTCACGCCATGGGCGTTACATCGAAAACGTTTACTCAATTGCGCAATTTTCGGGCGGGGGTCGAAGGGAATATCTCAGAACTAAAACGAGCCTTTGGTGCAACGAAGGCGAATTGGAAAGGGCTTGATGGCTTCAAGGCTTATGTCTGGTCTTCGGTTCTGAGCTACAACCTGGTGCGTTTGGCGCGGCTCGATTCCGGGTAAACACAAGGGTTGGCCCAGATAACCCAATATCTGTATTCTTATGGGCTGTGTAGCAGTAATCTGTGGCATAAAATCGGGGTAATGGGTCATAAGGTGACCATCCTGGTCAATGTATGGCCGCTTATAAGCCGGTAGAGTTGTGAACCGGAACCCCATGGCCGGAACAGGGTGTTTTTTCAAAAAACATCCATTTATGGATGGGCACTAGTACACAGTATAACTTAAAATTTCGGATATAATCGCTTCAGTTTGACCCGCGCTTCATCGGTACGAAATTGCCAATCAACCTGGGTTTGTCGATGATTTCTGTCCGTATTCCACGCAGCCACTTCAGAGCGCATTTTTTCAATGCAATCAATTCGCCCCGCAAGACATTGTCGTTTCAAAACACTGAGCTCAATTTCCGCTATGTTTAGCCAGCTCCCATGTTTTGGCGTGTAATGTATCTCAAGACGTTCGGCCAACTGTTTGGCTTTCTCAGGTGGAAAAGCCGAGTACAACGATGCCGTATTGTGTGTATTCAAATTATCCATAACCAGGATGACTTTTTCGGCATCCGGATAGCGTTCTTCAAGCATTTCTTTGGTGAAATGGGCCCAGTCAATCCGTGTCCGTGTGTTGGTAATTTTTACCTGACGGTGCCCTGCAAGTGGGTTGACCTCAATAAATATATTTGCGACTCCGTTGCGGACATATTCGTCATCCATCAAAACAGGATGGCCCGGAGCTGCCGGGATAGGTTCGTGCACCTCTCCAATCAATTGCATGCTTGATTCATCCATACAAACAACCGGAAATTCCGGATTGTAAGGGCGCGCATAAATATCAAGGACATCCTCCATCGCTGCTACGAAATCAGCATTGTAGTCCGGTGGTATTTTCCAATACTTACTCAGGTGAGGCCTAAGTTCATTTTTTTTAGCGTGTTACATACCGTCATTGGAGAAACACTCGGTACAATTTTCAATTCAACCATCTTCTCCGCAAGTAACCGTACCGTCCATCGCTCTCGACCTTCCGGCGCTTCTGAACACGCCAGTGCCAATAGCCGAGCTTCAAATTCACCTCCAAATTGAATTGCTCGCGGAGGTGTCTCGCGCCTCTTTCGCTCGATGGCAGCGTTAAGCCCTTCTTCAATAAATCGTTTTTTTAAATGTTCGAGGCTTCGGGTCGTTTTCCCCAAGGCTTCTGCAACTCTTGCAACAATCCATTTGGGTCCAAACTCGCCTGCATCGAGCAGGAGCAAGGCGCGAGAGGATATCACTGTTCTGGCCGCCCTCGTTCCCTTAGTTGAAATAGCCTCCAATTCATTCCGTTCTTCTTTTGTCAGTGTCACTTTGTAGCGCGGAGCCATGTCGTCACCCTCATTATTGGTTATTGAGGGTAACTATAGCAAACAACCAAGTTATATACGAAGTATTAAGATTTATGTTGTACTAGCTAGAGTTTTCCTCTAAAATCGATCTTGACATTAAGCCCTATATTGATGCGCTGGTGCCCGGACGTATTCAGCAACACTTCATGCAATAGGTAACTCGGAAAAAGCAGTAATAAGCCGTCTGCGGGCTCTACCGTAAACGACTGCCCGAAAGGCAGCCCCAGCGTCAGGTTTTGATTCAGGTATGGTTGCGAATAAAATGCAATCGGCCCGGTGTCCTTAGCCTGAACATAATACACACCGGACCAGTGCCACTTCGCGTGGCAGTGGATCGCATTACTGCTGCCAGGTTCATTGACATTGGTCCAGTATTCAAATTCAAACCGATCATCGGGCAAATCTTCCAACGGACTACACGAAGTGCCCAGGTTAACATAGTGTCGATGTATCAACCTGAGCTTGTGGATGATGTAGTTTCTTATTGCCGGCCAGTTCTCATAGTCGCGGTGGCCACGCCAGCATCCGGCATTGCTTCCGGTCGCGGCAGATGGCTCTTGTTCTCTATGCAGTCGTATTTCCTCCACCAACCGGGCATTCAGACGTTCGCATCCAGGTATCATGCTGGACCAGAAGTCGGTATGTAGAATCGCACCGCGCCGGATTCCTTCTGGTTGGGCATTCTGGGGCTTGTTGTCGCTCATTTGTACCCTCAACTGCTCAGTGACTGCGTGGGCATACTATAACGACCTCCCTGCCATAGGGGGTTGGCCGTTGCCTGACCCATTTGCTGAGCAGCCACTTCTCACCGCTCTCCAAGGGTTTGCCCTCGTGTACTGAGGATTGTAGCGGCTGACCGTCAGCATCGGCATTGTTGAATCGGAGCAGCTCACCCGCAGCGACCTGCACTCCGACCTCGAGCGCAGGGAAGTAGGTCTCGCCCCCCGTGAAATCGTCGCTGCCCAAACCCACCAGGATCGTCATCGTCCGCTGTCCACCCTGGGCCTGGCCTCCGGGCGACCCAGCCTGTTCGCTGCTGATACAATCGAGGTGTGGCTTGTAGCGCTGGCCCCGCCGGTAGTGAAGCAGGTTAAGAACCTCGCCATGCGCAACTTCGTAACCGCAGGACGCAGCGAGTCGGCACTCAAACAGCTTGCCGATCCAGCCGAGTTGTTCCGGCAACCACTGCGTGCTGCGGTTGATGCGCACGGGATGCGCCATCGCAGCTCCCGAATTCGGGTCGATGACGGTCGATGGCAGCAACCGCGAGCTGAGCATCGAACGCAACGAGCCGAGCAGTGCGTACGGTGCAAATCCATTGCTGCGCTCCACCTTGACACCTTCGCAATCGATAATGGTGGTCCAGATTGGCAATGTCCAGTCGCTCCAGCCCTCAGCCCATAGCTGGCTACTGTCATCAGCGCCGTGCGCCAACTTACCTCCGCATTGAGCCCAGTCATGGTAGACAGCGCTTACAAAGCTTGCTTCGGGGTGGCCTGCATCGCAACATTCACGGAGTAAATCCGGCCACGGCAAACTGCAGGGCCAGGCGTGGAAACAACCAAGCTCCGCCTCCAGGAAGCCTCTGTCGGCGGCACCACTGCGCTGTTCCAGGCGCTCCAACAGGGCCGCTATCTCCTCGTGTTCCCGCTCGGCGAGTAAACCGTAAAGAAGCAATCGCTCAGCAACTTTATTGCCGGTCTCGGCATCGGCTAGCAACTGATCCCGATATTTTTCATCCATCTGAGTCTGCCCCGGTTCAAGCCCACAACACTGGGATTTGAGCGTAAGACAATGCCTTATAGGTCTGCAAGCGCATGCGCCGTGTATTTTCGGCTACACTGCCCCGAGCACGACCAATCTCCGGGTTTACTACCGGGCCCTTGGCGAGTTCCAGCGCTTGATCCATGATGCCGTAGTGATATTGTATGTGCCAAACTGAGTCAACGAATATAAACCTCTCACCGAGGAGAAAACCCTTGTTAAACCCCGGACTGGACATCGACGCGCTGCGCTTGTGCTTCGCCGAGGATCAGCGCGTGCGGATAGATCAGGTGCTGGATCCGAGCTTTGCCCAAGAGGTTGAATCCTGTCTGAAACAGAGCGTGCCCTTTGATTACATCTTTCATCGCCAGGGCCTGGACTACGTTGTTTCGGAACAGAAAATGGCCCGTATGACCATACCTGCCCGCGAGAAGCTGCAAAGCGAGCTGTCGGAACTCGCGACCCAGGGTATTGGATTCCTCTACGCTGGTTATCGCATGGAAGGGCAAAACCTGTCTGTCGCACCGCCGATACTCAAGCGCCTGTTTGAAGTGGTCAATAGTGAACTGCTCGAAAAGATATCCACAATCAGCGATTGTCCGGATATCAAGGACGCCAACGGGCAGTTTACGCGCCTCACGCGAGGACATTATCTGACCCGCCACTCAGATAATGTCAAGGCCGAGCGGCGCCGACTGGCTTATGTCCTCAATTTTACCCAGACCTGGCACCCCGATTGGGGAGGACTGCTTCAGTTTTATGAAAACGACGGCACGCCCCAGGACGCCTGGGCACCACAATTCAACAGCCTGGCCCTGTTTGATGTCCGCCACGTTCACTCCGTCACATACGTCGCGCCGCACGCCGCTGCCCCCAGATTCGCGCTGACAGGGTGGTATCACAACTAGCTGAAGTTCAACCATAGCTCGGCTCTTCTCCGCTTCTATGAGTGAAAAAAGATGCCGATCCCCACGTAATCTGTTGGTATATAAGGCTCATCACAACTTTATATGGAACAGGTATATGGGAATCGACATCCAGAGGGATATTTTGGGCCTCAAGGGGCAGTGCGTCAATCGGATAAAACTGGACGAGGAGAAGAGACAGCTCGTCATTTGCTGCCGCCGGGACAGGCGCAGAAAAGCAATTGACCCCGTTACCGAGCAGCAGGGAACGGTCAACCGGTATGTCCGCCGACAGGTCAGGGATGTGCCGCTGTTTGGCTATCCCTGCGTGATTGAAATGGAGCTGGCCCAAGTATGTATCAGCAAGAACGAACGGCGGATAGAGAGCTGTGAGTTTGTTGACAGGGGATGGCGTTTTACCCGCCGCTTCTGTCGCATGATCAGTGGCCTGTGTCGCCACATGAGTATTCAGGCTGTCTCCAGGCATTTGGGGATACGCTGGGAGACGGTGAAGAAGATCGACAGGGCGTACCTGGAGGAAAGTCTCCCGGCGCTCGATCCGACACAGCTGACGGGCCTGAAGTACCTCGGTGTTGATGAGGTGGCCAGGGCGAAGGGCCACGACTACATGACGGTGATTTACGACCTGGTCGAAGGGCATTTAATCGGGGTGGAAACAGGCCGAACGGCTGATGTGTTCTCTGCATTTCTAAAGCAACTTCCGGCAGAAACCACTGCAAAAACAGAGGCAACGGCTATTGGATGAGAATGCCAATCTCAATACGCTGTATATCCTGAAGGAACAGCTTCAGGCCTGGTGGGAATCAAAGACTGTCGAACTGATGCAAGAGAGACTGGAAGCCCGGTGCCGGATAGCCGATCAATCGACTATGCTCTACCTGAAGATGTTTGCAAAGTCGTTGAGAAACCACTGTGTGGGCATTTGCAATTACGCGAAGCACAAGCTCACCAGCGCCAGGATTGAGGCTGGCAACATCGGTATCGGCATGATCCGCAAGCGCGCCAGAGGCATCAGGGATACCGAGTATTTCAAACTCAAGATCAGGCAGTCATCGCTACCGGATAATGACTCGATGTTCTATGTTGCGGCCTAATCTTCACTCACAAGACCGGCGAAGAACCTCGCAGCTACAGGAACTTCAGTCTAGGAGTCTGTCGGATTTAGCGACAGCATTAATGATAGAATAAGCCCATCGTACCAAGAAGGGATCGAAGCTACCATGTCAGGCAAATTCCAGCCGATCAATCGAGATACTCCGTACCTGCTACCGCCCTCCTTGCAGGACTGGTTGCCGGAGAAACACCTGGCACGCTTTGTAGTGGATATTGTGGATCAACTCGACTTGAGTGAACTGGTAACTCGCTATGGTGGCGGTGGGAAACAGCCCTATCACCCCGCCGTGTTAGTAGCGCTGTTGTTCTACGGTTATGCGACCGGGATATTCTCCAGTCGTAAGCTGGAGCAGGCGACCCACGACTCGGTTGCCTTTCGTTATATCACCGCAGATGCGCACCCGGACCATGACACGGTCGCCACCTTTCGCAAGCGTTTTCTGCCGGAACTGGAAGGTTTGTTTGTACAGATATTGGTGGTCGCCAAGGTGATGGGCGTGTTCAAGCTGGGCAAGGTCAGCCTGGACGGAACCAAGATCAAGGCCAACGCCAGCAAGCACAAGGCGATGAGCTGGGGCTATGCGAACAAACTGGAAGAGCAACTTCGCCGAGAGGTACAGGCACTGCTCAGGCGGGCGGAACAGGCCGATACTGAAGATGAGCCGCCGATCGACATTCCTGATGAACTGGCGCGCCGGGAAGATCGGCTGGCGGCCATCAAGCAAGCCAAGGAAGAGATTGCGCGACGTGCGCAAGAACGCTTTGAGGCCGAGCAGGCTGAGTATGAGGCAAAGCTCAAGTGTCGCAAGGACAAGGAAGCCGAGACTGGCAAGCAAGCCGGAGGGCGTGAGCCAAAGCCGCCTGAGCCCGGGCCACGGGATAAGGACCAAGTTAATTTTACCGATGGAGAATCACGCATCATGCCGTCTTCGGAGGGATTTGTGCAGGGTTACAACGCACAGGCTGCCGTTGATATCGAATCATACCTGATTGTGGAAAATCACATCACACAGCAGCCGAATGACAAGCAGGAGATTGAGCCGACCCTGAACGGATTGGCGGATGCGGAAGCGCAGTTGGGCAAGGCGGAGGCCTTATTGGCGGATGCGGGTTACTTCAGCGCTGATAACGTAGGTCGCTGTGAAGACGCGGAGATCAAGCCCTATATCTCGGATCATCGGCAGCGACACAACCTTCCCTGGGATGAACGATTCAGGACACCTCCCCCATGCCCACCGGATGCCGATGCCGTGACAGCGATGGCATATCGATTGCGAACCGCTGAGGGTAAGGCAATCTATGCCAAACGAAAATCCACGGTGGAAACGGTATTTGGAATAGTTAAAGAGGTGATGGGGTTTCGGCGGTTTCACCTTCGCGGGCGGGATGCGGCGCAAGGTGAATGGAATTTGGTGTGCATGGCGTGGAATCTGAAGCGCATGTACGCCCTGGGAGGCTGAGAGCATGAATAAGGGCAGCCTTATCCCGAGCAATGGTGCCCAATTTTGCACCTTGGGAGGCAGTTCAAACAAAAAATTGGAATGGGTACTTGAGTGGACGCAGTTTACTCCTGCTCCGCTCGGGTCAAACCAGACAGACTCCTAGGCGACTTCTTGACGCCCTTCCCGAGCAAAATCCACGAAAGACTCCTTGCTACAACGTGAATATGCTTTCCACAGGAAATCATTGCTTGATCCTTCGGAACTCTTGAAAAGCTCCTTCAGAAATAGGTTCATTTTTTTGCGGCCCAACGTCGCCATGAGAGCGCATACGGTCAATTCGACGATGTTTGATGCATTAAGTGGTATCGTGGGGAACTTCTCCGATACGAGCGCCGCTTCAGGGAGAAGCTTCTTGTCGCCGAAATTCCGGCATGGCTGGCAATGGTAATAGTCATGCTTATCACCTATTTCTGGCGTCTCGAAGCGGTAGCCGTTGAAGTTTCTCTCTCCTTTAGTCTCGTACCACAGTCCTAAAAACAACCTGAATTCTATTGGGTCACAGTTGAAGTCCCATCGGAGCCAAAACCCGACTACAGCTTCTTTCTCTTTACCGGAGTGCTTCGTAAGCAGCATCTTTTTTTTTGGGAATGCGCCCGCCGGTTTTCGACCAATGGTATGAATCTCGTTCCCGTCGAACATCGCAAAATTCGCCGAGACACGCTTCTCGAGAAAATCGACGTCCTTGGCGTTGGCGCTTCGATACCACTCTCGACCCTCGTTGCCTAAGCGGTCTAGGATCAATCTGACAGCCGCTTGCTGTTCGGCCTGATCCGTCATCGCTTCAACCGAAACGTATGCGCCGGAGTGGACCGTATGTAATGCCATCCAGTTTCTCTATCGCTCTTCGATCCCCAAAGTTATGGAAATCCGCTCTGTACCGCGTGAGAGCATCCTTTCCGACGAACCTCGACGTATCTTCGGCCAAATGGAATCTGGTAGGCGGTTCTTCGAGGTATTTGTCCTGCATCTCGTCGATCTCGTCGTCGAGGGTTATCTTGTACCAATCGAACACCGCCCTCCCCAATGCCTTCGACGCTGGCTGATTATGAAATCTTTCCAGCACGTCCCAACACAGCCTTTCAGACGGCTTCGCCGCAGCCTCCGCCCATGCAACGGAATTCGACACGTCGGTCTTGTCCAGATCGATCACGAACGGCAGACGGTCCACTAGATGAACTGTATCGATAAGCACGTCCATCGGCCGGAGGACCGCTCGGTCGAGCCACTTGACGATGCGGAACGCCGCGAAGTTGAAAAGCAACTCCGCAGCATGGTTCGACAAACACTCCACGATACTGGCATTGAGGGAGCGATCGAGGAATTTCCGAACCGTCACCGAAGCGAGATCATTGGCGGTTTCGGCCTCCGAACTGAGAAAGCCGAACGCAGTGTCGGACAGTTCGGCAAGTGCCGCTTCCTCCAAACCGAGGATCGGCATTATCGCCGAATCCATACCTCCCGACGAAAGCTTTTCGGCCAGATCACGCGCTGCAGCGAGCAGATCAGGCAACAGCGTCCACGTCGTCGGTTTGAATTCTCCCTCCGCCGGTATGTCCTCCCACAGGGCTCGACACCCGATCAACTCGGCATCTACGTTAATGTCCGCGTGGCTGTCGAGATGGCCCCTCATGCCGAGATCGAACTGCGGGCCTTTGAACTGGTTCATGACCACGATTGCACCGCATTTCGAATACGACCGCGCCAGTCTCGCGATACCTTCGCCCGTAGTCCGATTACCATCTTTGTCGAGGTGAAGCAGGTCGTAGTCCACGACCAATATGTCGAGCTCATCGAACATCGTCGGGTGATCAAACGGATTCTCTTTAGTCTTGACCGCGAGCTTTCTCTTGAGGAGCGTCGAAACTTCTTCCTTCGCTTCCTTTATGCTATCGACGTCGAAACTCTCAGGTACGACATTCCTGATTTCGGTCACCCACCCGTCGGCGATCTCCATGTCATCGTCGCAAACCCTAATCTGCATCCTATCGCTCCACTCGCCAACACAGTTTTATGGACGTGCTCCAATCCGGATCGTCCGGGTCGACAAACTCCACGTCACAGTTTCGATTTTCGGCGATCATTTCCACGATGGTCAGACCTAACCCCGTCCCACCCATGCCTAGCTCTCGCCGCTCCGGCGATATGTTCGATTTGCGCGCAAACGGTTTGAAGAACTCTTCGGCATTCTCACCAATCCCGACGCCGTTGTCTGACACGTACAGAAATCCGTACCGATTATGAACCTTGGAAGAGATTTTGATCTTCGGATCCTCGCTATCCAACGTCGCGTTTGCGGAATTCAGAAGCACGTTCTGTAAAATGGCACTCCATTCGGAATACGCCGCAGGCGGGAAATGCAAGCCCTCGTGCATGTCGAAGCTGATTTCGATGTTGCCCAACAACGGTCGCAGATTGGATACGACCGTGCGTACGACGCCTTCGCATTCCAAAGGCTCAATCTTTTCCCGATCCTCGGCATCCATCATAGGCAAGAAGATGTTCCTGGTGGCCTCAATGCGATCGACCCATTGGGACAATTCGGCTGTTGTCTCACCCAGATCGGGGATAGGGTTCATCTTTGCAATCTGTCTGAGCTTTCTCAGCTTGGCTCGAACGCTCTTCATCTCCTTTCTGGTTTCATGTTCGATCGCAAGTGCAGCCATGCCGGCGGAAGCGAGCGGTCCGAGGATCACCCGAGACGCTTCGTCGCGTTCGTGTATCTTCCCGAGACTCGCAGCGACGTCGTTGAGTTCCAGTTCGATTGCCGCGATGGTTTCGTCATCGGGATAGGTCGCAAGCGAGTCGTCAACCAACTTACGTAGCCGGCGCAGTTTCGACTCAGGACGCTCGGAAGGGCGCACGATCTCGACCGCTTCGGCGACGCGACGCCTCTTCAACGTTGCATAGTAATCAATCGACCGGCGAACACTGTCCTTGAGGGCGGCGAACGCCTTGTTGGCGACGAGCCTGTCCCGCGACACTTGGATCTTCAGAAACTCGCCGGAGTTCTTGCGTCGCCCCTTGGCCAGACGGTTTTCTTTAGACGTATTGACGTTCACGACGCCGAAGATGCGGCCTTGCGTCGGCAGGTCGTTCAACGCCCTGGCGACATGGAGATGGTCGGGCAAGAGTTTGGAACGATTGCGTCGATGCGAATGGTCGTATTCTAGTGCCAACCAGTCGTTGTCTGCCCCGTAATAGGGCAACCGAAAACCCTTATCGAAGACCGTGACACCCCCGTATTTTTCGAAATATTCCCGCATTTCGAACACGGAAACGCCGCCTGCTTGCTTGCCTACCATGTTGTAGATTCGAATTTCCCAGTCCGCTTCGCGCAAATAGGACGGACAGTCGAACTTTTCAGAATATATCTCGTCTTCGAACGCTACCATCACCAATGAGACGTTCCGATTGTCCTCATGCTTGATGGATCCCCGAATGATGGCCTGATAATTGTCTAGTGCCTGGGTCAATTGCGTTTCGAACGCCTCGTCCACACCCGGCATATCCGTCTTGAATATTATGTGGAAATCGTTTGCGTCGTTACGTCGACGCCTGTTGCTCCCGAAAAGATAAATGGGAGAGTTGAGCATCCAGATCTGGCGCCCGAGTTCGGAAATCTCCACTTCGTTCCACGTCTGCTTGAGATCGTGGAGAATGACGACGGTGCCATGTGGCGACCGGCCGGGGTAAATCTCGGGATTGGTCGCTTCGATACGATACTTGGCCTCCGACTCAGTGAGGCTTCCGGTGTCTATCGCGCTCTCCCAATCGACGAAGGTGTGCAAGCGTTTGGCCAAGCCTTGTGCGGTCGACAGAAGCTGCATCCGATGCGCGAGAAATTGAGCAGATAATCGCCCGACTCCCTTGGAACCGGTCACGCGTCGTCCCAAGGAGCGACTGTGGTAGGAATGCTCCTTATGGCGGGTCCCAACCGTCATCCAGTAGTCGAGAAACTCTTGTTCGGTCATCCCATGGCCGTCATCGGATACCTCGATCCTGGTATCGGTGAGCTCTACGACGCATCGAGACGCATCGGCGTCGTAGGCATTCTTGATCAGTTCCGCCAACGCGATGTAAGGCTTTCCAACCAAACGCTCGCCGAGTTCCCTCAGCAGGGCGGAATCCGCCTTGAAGTGGGTTGTTTTGTTCTCGGCTGCGGCCAATTGTTCGTCAAATTCGCCGACGTCCCCTTGATCCGACAACACTGCCACGGTCATCATGAGTCAATCCGTTTCCTTGAGGCCGCCGACTCTTGCTCCGCTTCGAGGAAGTCACGCAGCGTCCGATAGCGATAGTTCATCGAATGTAGCAGCCGTCTGACGACCATTTCCGGCTTCGTGTCCCGTCGGCGGACCGCCGACATTATTCGACGGCGCAAGGGATCCACCTGTTCGAATAGGGCGGTCATTCGACATACTCGTCGAGATGAGCGCGTATCCTTCGCGCGATGGCTCTGCCCAGATCGACCGGAACCGCGTTCCCGATTAAGCGGCCAATGGGTTTCATCTCGATTCTCTCGCCATCAGGGACGAAGGCGTAATCGTGGGGAAAGGTCTGAATGAGTGCACCCTCACGCAACGAGATCGCTCGATCCTGTTCAGGATGGCCGAACCGTCCATTCCCGTAGCCGTAGAATTGAGTCGTCATTGTAGGGGCCGGCTCATCCCAAGCCATCCGTCCATAAACCGACGAATATCCCTTTCCGGAAAGCCGCTTGTGGCATTCGGTTACGAGATCTTCCGCCCAATCACGCCAACTGCCGCCGGGCCGCGACGCCCTGATGCGATTGAGGTTTGCCGACGAAAGCGCGCTGGAACGATGCAGGGGATCGTCGACGTCCGCTCTTCCGTCGGGAATCGGCGCCAAATCGCCGATAGTCTGACGGACCGTGGGATAGTCGCTCCTATCATGTGTGGCCTCCGGGATGCCGGGAGGGCCGTAACGAGAAGCAAGGAGCACCAAACGCGATCTGGACTGAGGGATACCGTAGTCTGGGCAATACGCGATCTTCCAATCGACGAAATAATCGTTGTTCCGCAGGGTCCGAACAAATGCATCGAACACCGACGAATTCTTGAATTTATGAAGACGCGGAACGTTCTCCATCGACACGATGTCTGGCTCCACCTCGCAGATAAGCCGCGAGAAATGCTCCAGGAGTTGCCAGCGCCCGTCCTCTCGCCCCTGGGAGTATTTCGAGAATGGCTGGCAGGGTGCGCAACCGACGAGCACCCGTGGGGTTCCCAGTAAAAATCGCTCGTTTATTTTTCCAGCGTCGATCTCACCGACGTCTGCTAAAAGAAATGGGGCGTCATTGTTATGTTCGAATGGGTAGCGGCATTTCTCATCGATATCCAATCCCGCAGCAACCTCGAAGCCTTCCAACTTGAAGCCGTACGACAGGCCTCCGGCCCCGCAAAAGAGATCGACTACCGAACCTGGCGGCTGAGACTGCGGGTCGGAAGCTTTATACTCTTTGGGTGTGGTGGCTGACGCCGCTGCAATCGTCATTGGCGTTCCTTCCGCTTGTCCCGGATTTCATCATCGGGAATTTCATATCCGGCTGCCGCCAGCGCGCTCAGGATCAGCGACCGGATCGTCACGCCTTCCTTGGCGGCATCCATCGCAAGCCTCCGTTTGAGCTTCTTAGGAATCTGCAACTGTAAGCTATCGCTGTCACCATTGCCCATGTCATGCTTGCCACTAAATATTGATGTCTTAATTTCACTATATCATGATCGTATGTAAAGCGGTTCCTCTAATCATGATGATTGGAAGTGACCTGCTCCCCTTAAATAGGGTCTGCTTATAAAGTTTAACTTGTTGATATGTATAGTAATTAACATCTTTCATGGGCTCTTCTCCGCTTCTATGAGTGAAAAAGGATGCCGATCCCCACGTAATCTGTTGGTATATAAGGCTTCTCACAACTTTATATGCAACAACCTGTCATTCACTGTAGCCGAGACAGGCGCAGCAACGCCATAGACCCCGCTACCGGAGAGAAGGGAACGGTCAACCGGTATGTCCGTCGACAGGTCAGGGATGTGCCGCTTTTTGGCTATTCCTGCATGATAGACATGGAACTGCCCCAAGTGTTTATCAGCAAGAACGAACGGCGCATGGAGCACTGTGAGTGCGTCGATAGGGGTTGGCGTTTCACCCGCCGTATCTGGAGGAAACCCTCCCGGCGCTCGACCCGACACAGCTGACTGGCCTAAAGTACCGCGGTGTTGATGAGGTGGCCAGGGCGAAGGGCCACGACTACATGACCGTGATTTACGATCTGGTGGAGGGGCATTTAATCGGCGTGGAAACAGGCCGAACGGCTGATGTTTTCTCTGGGTTGCTAAAGCAGCTTCCGGCCTTGTGGGAGTCAGAGACTGTCGAACTGATGCAAGCGCGCCAGAGCCCTCCAGGATACCGAGTATTGCAAACTCAAGATCAGGCAGTCATCCCTACCGGATAAGGACTCGATGTTCTATGTTGCGGCCTAATCTTCACTCACAAGACCGGAGAAGAACCACCCCGCCTCTATAAAACACAAGACAATCAATCAATTAGAGATTTTTCTGTTTTCCGCCACCAGAGCGTACCTGATTTTGTGAATAATTCACATAACCTAGTATTGAGGGCATGTTTCGGTGGAACGTTTTGCTATAGTTGCCCAGTAATCGTAATAAAAAAATCGGTATGATCCAGTTGCTTCGTACCACTAAACCACTAATAGATCTTGGTTGTTCTAAAACGCTAACTCAGGGGTTTTCCATGAAAAAAAGTAAACTTAGCCTCGCAGTACATGTTGCACTTGGTGTCGGTACTGCCTCAGCGCTGCCGTTCATCGGTGTCGCTAATGCGCAAGAGGGTATACTCGAAGAAGTTATCATTACCGGCTCTCGTATTTCGCGCCCTGACCTGGACGCGGTCAGCCCATACGTCGTGGTTGGCGCTGACGAGTTCAGACTCTCGGGCAATTTGAACGTCGAACAGAAGCTGGCTGAGTTGCCTTTAACTCTGCCATCCTTCGGGGCGAGTTCAAACAACCCCGGTGACGGAACAGCGCGGGTTGACCTGCGCGGCCTCAGTACTTTCCGCACGCTGGTGCTGGTCAACGGTCGGCGCTACATCCCGGCGACGCAAACCGGTGTGGTCGATCTTAACTCTATTCCCGGTACGCTGATCAAACAGGTCGATGTCCTGACCGGAGGGGCATCGGCGGTATACGGCTCTGACGCCCTGGCTGGCGTTGTCAACTTCCAGTTGATTGACGATTTCGAAGGTGTGGAGATTACCGGCCTGTACGACCTCGCCGACGAGGGTGACGCTGAAAAGTACAACGTGGATATCACCATGGGTGGCAACTTTGACAACGGTCGTGGTAACGCCGTGGTCTACGCATCCTACTCCAAACGGGAAGCGCTGTTTCAGGGGGACAGGGAATACTCCTCCCTCACGAAAGGTGAAGGCACTGACGCCAACGGTAACAACATCCTGGTCAACGCGGGTTCATCCGGTGTACCGGGTACCCGTACATTCAGTGGTCATACGCTGCCCAACGGAGATACCCTTGGCCACTTCGCCGAGGATGGCAGTGGTCTGGTGTGGGATAATGTTGCCAGTCGTTTTAATTTTGCACCCGACAACTTCCTGCAGTTACCGCAGGAGCGGTATTTAATTTCTGCGGTGGCACACTACGACATCAACGAGAAAGCTACGGTCTACTCGGAGTACGCTTTTACCCATAACAAGGTTCCCCAGGAGCTGGCGCCGACACCCGCGTTTACTTCAGTCATGGTTAACCCCGAGAGCGTGTTCTTCGCCCCGGACGTGCAGGCGGCGCTCTCCGGCACACAGGCCTCCGACACCAATGGTGACGGCGTCATCGATAACGACGATAACGTGTACATGTATATCGGTCGCCGCATGGTTGAGAACGGCTCTCGTCAGGCAATTGATACCCGCGACGGTTTCCGCATATTGGTCGGTCTTCGAGGCGACATCAACGACAGCTGGTCTTATGACGGATACTATAGCTTCTCCGACCTGGAGCGCAGCACGCAGCTAAACAACGACGTATCGAACAGCAGGTTTCAGCAGGCTATCTCTGTGACCGATGACGCCCTGGCCTGCCAGGATCCGTCCGGTGGCTGTGTCCCGCTAAATATCTTTGGCGCGGGTAATATCAGCCCGGAGGCCGTCGACTTCGTCAATATTGGTGCGACCAACATAACCAGTATTGAACAAGAGGCTCTTCAGTTCACTGTGGCTGGTGAGCTGATGACCCTGGGCAGCGCCAATCAAGCCATCGCCGTTGTTATTGGTGCTGAGCGCCGCGAAGATAGATCGAATTTCAGACCGGACACATTCCTGTCTTCAGGCGACGTGTTGGGCTTTAACGCCGGTGAACCAACTGGGGGCGGCTTTGATGTCGTGGAAGTCTTTGGCGAGATTTCAATTCCCCTGGTACAGGACAGACCTGGCGTCCAGGACCTGACGGTGTGGGGCGCGGCTCGAACCTCGAACTACTCCAACATCAAGGACGATGTCGTCTCCTGGGCCACTGCCATTAACTACGCCCCGATAGACAGTGTGAGATTCCGCGTGGGCTACCAGGAAGCGGTGCGCGCGCCCAACGTTGACGAGCTGTTCGGGGGGGCTGCAAATGGTTTCCCCGGCGCCGTGGACCCCTGTACGGCGGATGGTTTCCAGGCCGGGATTACCGATGCAGCGCTGTGTGAAGCAACGGGTGTACCAGCCGGTCTGGTTGGCGTGTTCGCCCAGGCCAACTCACAGATTGAAGGCACGTTTGGTGGCAATCCTGAGCTGACTGAAGAGACCTCTGAAACGTTCACCCTCGGTGTTGTATGGGAGCCCCTGGACGGTTTGGACATTTCGGTGGATTACTATGAAATCAAAATCGAGGATGCCATTGACGTACTGGGTGGCGGACTAAGTAATACCCTGTCTATTTGCTACAACACAGTGAAGAACATCAATTCGGCGTACTGTAATACGATTCAGCGTCGCCCAGACGGCACCGTAAACAACGTGGCCATCCTGAATGCCAACATTGGCGTGATTGAAACTTCAGGTGTCGACCTGAATGTTCACTATGTAACTGAGGTCGGCTGGGGTATCGGCGGCAATGGCTCGACGCTTAGCTTTGGTCTTAGCGCTACCTATCTGGACGCATATGACGTGACGCCGGTAGCCGTTCTACCTGAGGAAGTCAATGAATGTGCCGGTGCCTACGGTGCGACCTGTTCCAACCCCCGTCAGGAAATCTTGTGGAACCTGAGGTCAACCATGACCTCAGGTGACTGGACACTAACGGCGTTGCTTCGCTATATCGACGAAACCGAGGATGACCAGATCGCACTTGGAACAGCTGTGGAATCTGATTTTGCAGCACCGACCATTGGCGATGAGTACTACCTTGATCTGGGCGGGTCATACCAGTTCAGCGAAGGCTTTTCCATAAACGTGGGCGTCAACAACCTGTTGGATACCGAGCCTAACCAAATCGGAGACGGTTCCAGTAGCCAGGGAAATACCTGGCCGGAAACGTATCCATTGTTTGGACCTCGTTGGTACGCGAGCTTCGCCTATAAGTTCTAAGCAGTAATTGTGACGTAAGATTAAAACGGCGAGCATTGCTCGCCGTTTTTTTAGCTTTCAGGAAAGGTTGGCCGATGACCGTTGAAAATGCCGCCCGCTTTCATCGATTGTTACAGCAGCTATTTGTAGCTGTGCAAAAAAATGATCCAGCCGCCAGAGGCAAAATCTTTTCCTTGTTGGAAAAAACCCCCAAAGAGCCCAACTTACTGCACCTGGCTGCCCTGGCATATCTTGGTAATGGGGAGCTTCAGCAGGCAGTTGACTACTTTCAGCGCTCCCTGCAAAGTCACAGCAAGCAACCTGAGTTACACAATAATCTGGCCAATACCTACCAGAGCGCAGGGGAACTCACAGCGGCAGAAAAGCATTACCTCGCAGCGCTCAAGCTGCAACCGAAGTACCTGGATGCAATGAAAAACCTGGGGCTGCTCCTGATCAAACGGGAGCGCTACGCCGAGGCTGACCAGACGCTGCGGCGTGCCCTGGAGTTGGCTCCAGGCGACGTGGCCGTGCTCACCTCATTGGGCAACCTGTGCCGGGAGCAGGAACTGTTCAACAGCGCAGTAGATTACTATCAACAGGCGATATCGATAGATCCCGACTATGTCAACGCACTGCACAACCTGGGCCTGTGCTACAAGTTCCTCGAGCAACCTGAGACGGCCATCGGTTATTATCAGCGGGCACAGGCGCTGGCGCCCAAACTCGCTGAAATCGATCTGAACTACGGCAACGCCCTGTTTGAACTGGGGCGTTATGAAGACGCCGAAGTACGGTACAAAAGCGCAGTGGGAAAAGCGCCACTACTGATTATTGCCCATGAAACCCTCAGCGAGTTGTACTGGCAACTGGGGCAACACGACAAGATTGAGGAAAGTTATAAGCGGGCAATGAAGGCAGAACCTGATCACCCGGGACTGCGCCTGTCACTTATCAGGCTACTGATGGCTGTCGGGGAATTTGATTCCGCAAAATTGCTTGCCCAGGACTCGCTCGAACGGTGTCCTGGGCCAGAGTTATACCAGGCTCAGGGAAAGTTGTTTGCCAATGAGTTGGATTACCCCAGGGCTCGAGATTGCCTGGAAAAGTCTCTTTCCCTGGCATTCAGCCTAGAGGCTGCCCAGGACCTGAGCAAAGCTCACATTCTCGAGCGGAACTACGATCAGGCCCTGGAACTGCTGACGGCGGCGCAGCAGAGAGTGCCAGATGACCAGTTAAGTTGGGCACTGAAAGGACTCTGTTGGAGATTGTCGGACGACCCACGCTACCAATGGCTGATCGACTATGAGAAACATATACAGGCTTACATCTTACCAAACCCCCCAGGTTACTCCAGTCTGGAAATGTTCCTGGAAGAATTGGAGGATGTACTGCTGAACATGCACAGTACACATTTTTCACCCTCGCAACAGACTCTCAAGCATGGCACACAAACCCCGGGAAGACTCCTGCACAAAAAACATCCTGCGATTCAGCTGTATAAAACCATCTTGACGGAAGTTGTACATGAGCACATCGACCATATGCCGGAAGATGATCAGCACCCGCTGCTGCGCCGAAAGAGCCATGATTTCATCTTTGCCGGCTCCTGGTCGGTAAAGCTGGGCAGCGGCGGATTTCATGTTAATCATGTCCATCCGCAGGGCTGGATTAGCTCTGCCTGTTACATTGCCATGCCAAAGCAATCGTCGGCAACGGCGGGGCAGGACGCCTGCATCAAATTCGGAGAAAGCGGCTTGGGATTGGGGGAGAGAGAAGTCATTGAGCGCGTCATTCATCCGCGGGCAGGGCAGCTTGTGCTATTTCCGTCATATACCTGGCATGGAACCCATAGCTTTGAATGTGACCAGAACGACTACCGCCTGACGGCTCCCTTTGATGTCATTCCGAAAATAAGCGATAGCGCCCGGCCCTGAAGAGCAACGATATAGGCTAAAGATGCCGACCGGTGGATGCGACGAATCAGTTCTTTAGAGGATCCTGTCCGGTTCTGAGCCACCCGGTAATCGAGTAGCGTGACGCACCAGCGAAAGGCGTGACGTAGGACACTGAGTGAGCTTTCGGAATCCTGAACACATTCAGGGCGTTTAATTTCGGCATATATGCCTCTTCCACATGGCCATTGCTGTCAAAAAACTGCAGGGCACCTCCCCAGTTGCGATCCCAGCCAGGCGTCATGTTCAGCACATACGCCGCGACACGATCCTTACCATAGACATTGTCGTCGTGGGAATTCAGAAAATGTCCCAGAGAGTAACAGGTGGCCTGTGCATCGATAAAACCGATTTCTGGCTCAGAGGTCAGGACCCTGCAGAAATCCAGAAACTCCTCGCCGTTCAGGAATTCAAAAATCGTATTGAAAAAGTGATTGGGCATGAGTTTTTTGTGGTACACATCGTAGATAGGAATGTTCTTGTTCAGGTATTGAAAACCAAGCTGCGCCTGCGTGTACACGATTTTGTGGAAATCAGCCAATTGACTGTCGTCCAACTGCGACAAACTGTCTGCATCGACGTCGGTGTGCTTGTTGTTGGTCTGGAACACAAGATTCCATTTTTCTTGCCGGCTCAAACAGTCGTATATCTGTTGCGCCGATTCCTCCGACAAGATACCGGGGATATGTACACGCCCGCGCTCCCGAAAAGTATCTTTCCAGGCGTGGGGCGAGACCTGATCACATAATTTCACGGGATTGCTTTTCTGCTAGTATTGGGCGCAAGTGAGTACTTGACATACTCGAGAATATATCACATCGCTTGCCGACAGAGTATCAAGAGGCGCATGCATGCCGTCAACAATCTTACCGCTAGCTGAAGCTGCGCATCAGCGAGGAGACCTTGTCGCGGCCAAGCGGCTTTATAGCCGCGCCCTGCAGGAAAAAACAAACAGCGCCGACGCACTGTATGGGCTGGGAACCATAGCATCGCAGGAAAACGATATCGATAATGCGCGGCAGCTGTTGGCAAAGGCGTCTGCTATTCAACCGAAGGCTGCCGACATAGCCTTCAATTACGCGGTATGCCTGGACAGGGCAGGAGACCGGGACGGGGCAGTTGTTGAGGCTCTCCGTGCGGCAGAGCTTGCAGCCAACGACGAGTATTTTTCGAATACCATCTGTCAGTTGTTACTGAAGCTGAACCAGGCCAAAGCAGTGCTGCAGCTCAAATCGAGGCACAAACACTACCAAACCAGCAGCCGCATTTTACGCGCCAAGGCACATGGCTTTCTTGGCCAATGGGACAAAGCCGTATCGCTGCTGCGGGCGCTGAGCGTTGTACACCTCAACGATCCAAAGATATGCCGGGAATTATCTATCGCGGCGGGCAGGCTTCGGGACTATCCCCTGGCGATCGACAGCTACCGGCGTTATATGACACTTATTTCTCCGGATGCCCATGACTACTTAAGACTTGCCGATCTTTACCTGCTCGCCCGAGACAGAAGCAACAGCTCTGAACAGCTATTATTGGCCGCATCATCAGGCGCTTGTGACACCGAATATTACGTCTTAAAAGCTCGCCTTGAGCGCTTGAATGGAGACAACTGGCTCGCCCGCGCCAGCTGCGAAAAAGCACTGGGCTTGCAACCGAGCAATGGCCAGGCATGGAACATTCGGATTGAGACGGCCGATCCAGAAGAGCTTCGCGATTTGATTGACCGGATTAACACCGAGATCGACTTCAACGCTATCGGTGAACATCACAGAGAATTGGTCCACTATGCGCTGGCAGATGCTCACCAGAGACTGGGCGAGCAAAGACAGGCATTTGCCAGGCTGAAGACAGCAAATGCGCTGCAAAAGTCTGCTTTGCACGCCAAGCAGGCCGATTACGATTTTAGCCAGAACGAATTCCAGGCTGACAGCACCATAAAACATTTCCAAAGAATATTTTCCCACGCGAGTGATATACCGGGCCAACCCACGCCCATTTTTATTGTCGGCATGCCACGCTCAGGCACAACCCTGATGGAAAGGCTGCTGTCACAACTGGAGGACGTGACCGCGGGTGGTGAGAACGAGGCATTGGGATTCCTGGCAACGCAATATCAAATAGATGTGAACAATGGGCACCTGCCATTGCCGGCGTCCACAACTTCTGAGCAGTGGGAGAAAATTGCACTGCAGTATTTCGCACGGGCGCCAGTTTCAAAACAATATTTGGTCGACAAACTGCCGCACAATTTTAATCACGTCGGTATGATCCTATCCCTCTTCCCCAGCGCCAAAGTCATTCAGATGCGACGCGACCCCAGGGACGTGTGCCTCTCCATTTACTCGCATTCATTTCCAGATGGTCATACATACGCCTGTGATTTTGACTCCCTGGCGCATACCTTTAAATTGAGCAGGCAACTGATGGATCATTGGGCGCAGTTGGCCCCGGATCGCGTGCTGGATGTCAATTACGAGGGCCTCGCCGCCAATCCCTCGGCCGAAGGCCGGAGAGTTGTAGAGTTCTGTGGTCTGCAGTGGAGTGATCGATGCCTGGAATTTTACAAAAACCCCGGCGTCAGTTTTACCTTCAGTGAGATGCAGGTCAGGGAGGCCATCTCAGACAAACGCGTCGGCCGTTGGAAAGAATACGAAAAGGAACTGGGTGACATGTTTACTGCATTAACAAAGCACGGCCTTCTTTAGGGACTTGTGCCTACACGGGAATGGCGCGCGCGGAAAGCCAGTCCAGTCTGGCTTGAATGGTACACCTTATAGCCTCCTGTTCTCCCGGCGAAAGATCTGGATGCCACACCGAAAAAATCAAAACTACTCGCTCATCCGCGCTGTTATTGACAGCCTCATGCAAAAACGTGTCATCAAATATGAAGACCTCGCCCTCTTTCCAAACATGCTTTTCACTGTTAACGGTAAGCCAGCAGTTTTCAGGAACCATGAGCGGCAGATGAACCGTCAAGCTGTGGTTAGACAGGCCATAATGGGGGTTTATATGCTGCCCGGGCTTGAGTACCGAGAAGAATACTTCGTATGGCTGTTCAGATAAGCCGTACAGGGGAACTTCGGAAAGTGCAGAGAGCGTTTTCGGAAATAACAACGAGATATTTTCCTGGCACTCGCCGTCTCTGAACAGGTCCAGGGCGGTCCAGTTCAGCGACCCGACCAGGGAACCGAATCCGGCCTGTGGTGACACCCCGGCAGCTAAATATGGCCGCCCCAGTTCAGCGACCCGAGGCATGGCAGCCAGGAACTCCTTCTTTATATCTCCAGCCACGTCTTCCAAATGCCTGACCCAGGGCATACATTCCATGCTGAGACTGGTAGACAGGCCAGGCACATAAAACAGTTTTGGCTGTTGCTTCGAATCCGGAAAACGAAATGGCCTGTCATGGGTACGGGTCCATACTGCCTCGGCAATTCGCCCGTGGCGTTCATCCGCGCCTACCGCGCCCCGATGTAAGTCACTCAGATGCGCTCGTACCGCGCTCATTGCAGCATCAAAGCGGAGCCGGGTTTCCGGCGATAGTGCCTGGACTTCTCCAGATGCAGTTGTCACCTCGGTCAGCTCTATGCCCAGCGAGTAAAGGGACAGCGCTTCCGTCACACGGCCCAGCTTCCTGAACCAGTAGCCCGCATACAGGTACGCTAGGGGATTGTCAGGGGAATGTTTCAGGCACTTCAAATGCGCTGCCGTCGCATTGGCCTCGACACCGATTTGTTCTTCAACAACCGCCAAACGGTGGTAGAGCTCCGCGTCTTCCGGCGTGCTGGCGGACAATACGCGGAGTAGCTGTAATCCTTCCTGATCGCTTCCTACCGAAAATGCCCGCTGTATCTGCGACTCGAGCTCACGGTTGTCCATGACAGCTACCCAGGCGGCTGAGAAATCTGGCTGCGCTCCTGTAAGCTATTCCAGTTCTCCATGGAAAAAAGGTGTGCAAAAATAAAGGACAGATAGCCTTTTGAATGCAACTCGTGCAACTGTTCAGGGCTCAATGATCCAAGCTTCTCGCCATCGACAGCATAATAGGTTGCCAACGGTTCAGAGTCGGAATCCGCTTGTGGCGTAGCAGACTGCAGGGACAGTAGGCCCAGTTCTTTGAGTTTCACCGTAAATTCGTCGGTACGCCGGCGCTCGGCTTCATACTGCCCACAAAAATCCGCCATGCCCTGGGTACGTTGCGACAATTCATCCCCTTCAAAAAACGCATGTTCCGGCAGGTCCGAAACGGCAGCTGAAGCGCGGTCAATCACCAGCGCGAATTTATCATCATCCCCCTTGGCGAAAGCAAAGGGATAGCGACGTAAATAGGACGGAATATAGCAGTGCGCTTCCCAGTTACCCTGGTCATCAACAAATAAATTGTCCAGGTCTTTGATCGACAAAACCGCGAGTGGCAGTACGCCGTCCTGGCCTGAAAATACAACCGGGTAATTTTTTTGTGCAGAAGATATCTCTGCCGCCAGCAAGGGGACTGACATAATCCCCTGGGCAAATTCGTACGGTTTGTCCGGCGTGGTCATCCCCAGGTGGCCGTGGTCTTCTTTTGTCAGAAGCTCGGGCTGCCGATACAAAAACATGTTTCCCTTGGGAAGCTCCAACGATACCGCGCCCCTGGCAAATTCGGTTGCATCCGTCATATGAATTCGATGATTTCAGTCACTTAAAAATGCAATGATAACGACATAAAAAGGTTCTGACATCTACTTTTTCCTGCCTTGTTAGTAACATATAAACTGTCCGGTCTTGTAGCACATGATCTGTCCGGTTCTCGTAATGCCCCGAAGAGGGGTGCTTATGAGACGAACAGAGTGGCTACAGGAGACTCGACTGATGAGATTCGAGGAAGTTTATGGGGGGCCGGCGGAGAGTCGTCTGACCCAGGAGGAAGCGGCGCTAGTGCTGGGTGTCTGTCTCCTTGACCAGGCGGTCCTGGTGGGTACTAAACACGCGCTCAGAGCGGCCTCGAGCTTCCGGCGAATAGGCCGGGATCATCGCCATGCCCAACTGGCCCATAGCCCGCCCAAACTGGGTCAGGTTGACCTTGTCTACCTTCCCGCCGGCGGCCGGCGTAATCCAGTAATGGCTGCCCCGATCTGTATACAAAGAGCAAAACAGCCCCCGACCTTCGATGACGTCACGAACACCCTGAAAACTGCTCTGCGTGCCTTCCTCATCGCAGAAGAACATCGAGTAGTGCTCATTGGTGGCATCATCCATAGTGACAATCAGATCCCAGTACTGCCCCACCGCCCACAAATGCTGACTGCCGTCCTGATGCAACATCATCCCCGGCCAGGCTGACCGATCACGCTGTTTACGGTGCACACCCCGGTTAGGGGCCTTCTTCACGGCGCCGGCCGCTTGCAGCGTATGTTTTACCCACGAGTAGCTACGCTGGCCGCCGTCTCGTTTGTACCAGGCGTAGTAGTGCTTCACATTCCAGCCCCGGTGCCGGTTGCGATAGCGGTCCACCAGGCCCATGACCTCGTCGACCGGGGCGCGGCGGTGCGATATCTGCGATAACCGTTTGTCGATGAGGCCATCGGGGCCCTCGTCCTCATATCGATTGATGTAGCGACGAAATGTCCGGGCACAGACACCCAGCAATAGCGCCGCTTCCTCCTGGGTCAGACGACTCTCCGCCGGCCCCCCATAAACTTCCTCGAATCTCATCAGTCGAGTCTCCTGTAGCCACTCTGTTCGTCTCATAAGCACCCCTCCTCGGGGCATTATGAGAACCGGACAGTTTATGTGTTACTAACATTACTCTCGACACCCCATTAATGCTTCTTATACTTTATTGTATAATCCCTAATGACCCACTGGAGTGCCATAGGTTATGGACTTATACAGTTGCTCAGGATGGCAAGATGGGGAAGTTTCGGAAAATGCTTCCGATAGTTCATTGTGTTCTTTGCATAGAGTACAATATTCGTGAGGCAGTAATCACCGTATCAATAATAAGGTGCAGGAGCCACTTCGGTGCGAATTTATTATTCAGTTATAGATATCTCACCGTGCTGATTTTTAAGGATAGAGTAATGATTACCAATGTTAAATAGCAATATTTTTCCGTGGCTATCCATGATGACAATGAATAACAAAGGATTACAATCTTTTAGTGAAGATTTGTGTTTGCACGTGCTTTTTTGGAGAATCCTTGGTGAGGTACCAGAGCATTTTTGGTACCACCGTCTTATAGATTTTAAGAAAGGAACCCCGGTGGCACTCGAAGGAGCGAAAAGAATGATGTCTCAAGCAGTGCCATATCTCCTGAAAAAATGGGATATTAATGAGGGAGACGTCGGTATGCTTACCGCCATGGGGCATGACGAAACAAGAGTGGTACCTGAAAAACCACTGCCAATCCTGGCTAAACATATTTGCGAAAATCTGCCTATATACATTGGTATCCCGATTTGCTTGAAAAAGATGTACATGAGAAGAGCACTGGGCAATCTGGGTCAAGAAAAGACAAAGTTGTATCGGGAAAATATCGTTGTAATAGATTACCACCGGGTATCACTTCTGTCATTGTGCTTGATGACCTTGTAACAAGAGGTGCAACATTATCGGAAATTGCCAGAGCCGTTAAACATCAAAACCAAGGTGTTGATATTCATCCAATTGCCCTGGGTAAAAATGAACGAAGAAATTTTTTGTCGCCCGATGACGATGCGGACAACAAGCATCTAAATGGACTCTTTCCAAACATTAACCAGATATGGCCAGCACAATGATGGAACACTGCCGCGCGAAAGCTGCGATAGGATTGCGCTTATTGGGAAAATCCCCGAAGGATACGGTTGCTTTGTTGCTTGATTCCATGCTACTTCCGGAGTCAGGCGGAGAATTTGCTGATTTTCATGGCGGTGATATAGATAGTTCTAATAAGGCATGGGATGAAGCGGAGATAATATTGGAGCATTGCGACGATCTGGGCATTACGGCTATTGCTATAGGAGATGCTCGTTATCCGAAACGTCTTGAAGAACTCCAAAATGGACAGCAGTACACTCTGCGCGGTTACTGTCCCATTTTATATTGCAAAGGTAGCGTTGCTGGACTTAACGCGCATGCAGCCGTGGCTGTGGTAGGAGTACGATATCCTACAGAGGACGGGCTAAAAATGGCTCGGGAAGTCGGTAGAAGTTTAGCAGAGGCAGGTGTAACTGTTGTGAGTGGCCTTGCCCTTGGATGTGATACAGAGGGGCATCGAGGATGTCTTGAGGCAAGTGGCTGTGGTGTTGCAGTGCTTGCCCATGGATTAGATCGTATTTATCCAGAAGAGAATATTGAATTAGCAGATGGGCTTATGGATGCTGGTGGTTGCTTGGTATCTGAGTATCAGCCCGGCACGCCTCCCAGCAGACATGCATTTGCATATAGAGACCGCATTCAATCGGGTCTTTCCGATGGGGTTTTGGTGGTGGAGACGCCAGAAAAAGATGGGACCATGCATACTGTGGAATTTGCTAGGCATCAGAGACGAAATATTGCCTGTGTCGTGCCACGGACGGAAATAGGAAATCCTAAAACAGCAGGAAATATAATGCTCCTAAAAGCAGGGGCACATAGTTTGAACAAGGCTGAGGAAGCAGTACAGTTTGCACAGATCGCTGGGCAACGGACACAAGAACCTGATTTTCAGCGACAGGGGCAACTGATATGAAACTGGATGATATAAAACTAATTATTTTTGATCTTGATCTTACACTAATCGATTCCAGGAGTATTAAACAGTACCGAGATTCAAAGCAATGGAGAAAAGTGTTTTCAATGATCTCAGATATAAAACCATATCCTGAAATCCCAGAATTACTTTCCAGTATTTATAAAAAAGGGGTTTGCATGGCGATAGTAACATCTAGTCCAGATATGTATTGTAAAAAAATTATTGATCATCAAAAATGGGAAATAATGATAAATAAAAGAAATGTTGTTGGGTATCACCAAACCACTAAACGAAAACCTGATCCTGCTCCGATAAACATGATGTTGAACATTATGAATGTTGAACCTGATAAGGCTATTCATGTTGGTGACGAAGCGAAGGATACTCAAGCTGCTCAATCGGCCGGAGTTTTTGCGATAGGCGCAGCATGGGACGATTTACATTATGAAGAACTTGTTGATTCGAAGCCGCAAATTGTTTGCGAGTCGGTAAGCCAGTTAAGAAATTTTCTGAGATTAGATTAAGGATGCTGTAAAGTTGCCGAAAGAAGGCCATTCTGACTTGCATCATCCAGGCCCTTGCCCAACGCACCGCCAACCACCTGCTTGAGCACTGGCCTCTATAAGTCCGCCCGGTTGTCCCAACACGCATTATGCATCCTCTATGACAAAAGCCAACACCATAACTTCACCAAGAGCCTCGTCCATGACCTCACTTAGAGCCCCAACAACCCACTACAGCCTGGTGGGGGATGGCGATGAAGCCCTGCGACTCTGTTGGTTTGAATGGGGTCCTGAGCACCGGGCATCAGGGACGGTCTTGCTACTCCATGCGACTGGTTTTCACGCCAGATGTTGGGACCAGATTGTGCGCCATCTGGAGGGGCAGCATGTGATTGCCGTTGACCTCAGAGGGCATGGACGAAGCGACAAACAGGGTCCCTACAGTTGGGATGTCTTCGGTAGGGACATCACCTACCTGATACAAGACCTTGCCCTTGAGCAACTGGTTCAGGTGGCAACCTTCCCGTGGTCTGGGTGGCAACATTCACTGGTATACGCAGGCAAGCCCCCGAGATTTACGCTTCGCGGTTAAATACGCTTGACAACCCGGGAAAAAGGCATACATTCGTACTTCGCGGTTGGGAGCGCTTTGGTAACAAGGTTCGCTGGATCCAGGTGGCCCACCCGGCTGCGTTTTTTTGCCTGCATTGTTCATACCCTAATGGAATAACCCGGATGTATTTGCTATATCTTGATGGATCAGGATCGGTAAAAAATCCAAACGAGCACCATTTTGTTCTCGCTGGCGTGGTTGTATTTGAGCGCCAAGTATACCACCTCATTCGCAAATCCGACGAATTCATCTCCTCTATCAACCTTGGGGATCCTCACGATGTGGAGTTGCATGGTAGCGTGATGGCAAACGGAGGCGCGGCTCCTTGGAAAGAAAGTGGTGCGCAAAAAGCGTTTAGACATCATTGAAAAAGGCTTGAATATGCGTTTGAGGAAATATGCAACCGCTTCAATTTATTCCTAACCCGATTATGGCATCGCGATGAAAACAGGCAACGCGGATTGATCATTATGGACGAATCGCATTACGAAGAAACACTGCAGGGGTTGGCCCGAAGCTTCCGCGAGATAGGCACCCGGTGGGGGGTCTCCGCAATCTTGCCGAAGTCCCATTATTTGTGGACTCCGCCGCTTCTCGTTTGATTCAACTCGCCGACCTCCTGGCGTGGTCGGTTTGGAGGCGTTATGAGCGTCATGACACACGCTATTTCGATTCCATTGTCGATAGATTCGACAAAGAAGGCGGCATCATCCACGGTTTGGTACATTACAAATCTTCCAACGAAGAATGCTTCTGCCCCGCATGTATGTCTCGATCAAATTAAATAAAGGCAGACAACACCAATTATGAAACAATAGACAAAAGAAGCGGCAGATATTTTGTTTTCACCACATGCTCCGTGTCAAAATTGATTCGGGCGTATTCGCGGATGTCTTTTCGCATACTCAGCGAGGTGACGCGGTTTTTGGCGATGATGCCACTAACGAATCCGCGGTCGTGGATTTTGTCATCCGGAACCACATCAATAAACGGCAATGATGTGTCCAAATTACCAGCGGCATTTTGTGAAATTACCAGCCCCAGACCACTCGCTAGTGTGGTGTTGCAAATAAATTGCTCATTTAGCTAATGCCTGACGAGCACGGTTTGTTTTTGCCAGTATGTCTTCGGCTGATTTAGTCCAGACAAACGGTTTCGGATTCTCGTTATGAGCGGCAATAAACTTCATAATCTTTTCCTCCAAGTCTGTCACTGAGCTAAACACGCCCCGGCGTATCTGCTGGTCAGTAATTAGCCCGAAGAATCGTTCGACAAGGTTTAACCAAGAGGAACCTGTTGGTATGAAATGCAACGTGACGCGTTTGTTACGCTTCAACCAGTTCTTCACTTTTTGATGTTTATGGGTAGAGTAGTTGTCCACAATCACATGCAGTTCCTTGCCCGGTTGTGTTTGTTTTTCCACAGTTTTCAAGAAGGCCAGAAATTCCTGATGCCGATGGCGCTGCTTGCACTCGCCAATCACTTCCCCCGAGAAGACATTGAGTGCGGCAAATAACGTGCTGGTGCCATGGCGTTTGTAGTCGTGCGTCATGGTCGCTGCTCGCCCTTTCTTCAACGGTAATCCCGGCTGAGTTCGGTCTAACGCCTGTATGGAGCTTTTTTCATCGACACAGAATACCACTGCATTTTCTGGCGGATCAAGATAAAGCCCCACCACATCTTCCAACTTGTCCGCAAACTGCGGATCGTTACTGATTTTAAACTGTCTGATCAAGTGCGGTTTAAACCCGCAGTCACGCCAAACTCTGGCGACAAATGAGTAGTTCGTACCCAATTCGGCTGCCAGCGTTCTTGTGCTCCAGTGAGTGGCATTTACCGGAACTTCTTGAGTGGTCTTTTCAATAACCTTCTGACGTAATCGTGCTTGTACTTGACTGTTTTTCCCGCCGTAGTTCCCGCCCCTGGGCAAGTCTTTCTCTATTGCAGCCAACCCGCCCTCGGCAAACCGGTTTCTCCACCGGCCCGCTTTATGAGCGCTGATTGACATATGTTCGGATATTTCACCATTGTTGAGGCCTTCACGGGCTAACAGCACGATAGTAAGCCGTTCCCTGAGCCGCACTGATGTCTTACCGCTGCGACACAATTTTTCATATTCTTCCCGTTGTTTACGTGATAAAACAATTGGTACAGGTGCGCCCATAGCAAGGATCGTCCAGTCAAAAACCTGTACTGGATTATACTACATTTGAATACTTTATATGCAACACTACACTAGTGTAGGTCGTCAAACAGTTTGCAACTTATTAAGTTTCTCTCTGCCGCGCTTCACTTTCTCCAGAATGTCACTCGCGGAGTTGGTCCAGATATAAGGCGCCGGCGCTTGGTTATGAGTCTCAATGAACGCCATGACTGTTTGCTCAAGCTCTTTCACACTGCTAAAGACACCTCGTTTCAATTGCTTTTCAGTTAGCTCCCGAAAAAACCGTTCCACCCTGTTTAACCACGATGCGCCGGTTGGCGTGAAGTGCACATGGAATCGCTGGTGATATTTCAGCCGGCTTTTTACCTTCGGGTGCTTATGTGTGGCGCAATTGTCACAGATAATATGAATCTCTTTATCTTTGGGCGTTGACTTATTGATCTGGCGGAGAAATGACAACCATTCTTGATGGCGACCAAGGAGCTTCCCTGGGTGTATTTTGGCATGGGTATTTATGTATGAAGGTTTAACTATATTCATATATGTACATTTAAAATGTGCCAAATCGGCAATTATTAAACTTGCCAATAGTTTGAAAGTACACTAATTTGTACATTATGAGTGCGCAAAAAAGAAGTAAGTTAAACCAATTAGAGCGAGCCTTACCCGAAGGCTTGCTTGTCGATGCTTCATGGCTAGAACGACAGGGTTACTATCGTTCTCAGCGTAGCCAGTATGTTTCTGCGGGTTGGCTGGAGCAGCCGGCGCGTGGTGTGTTCTGTCGCCCTCGCGGCGTGGTGAGCTGGGAACAAGTGGTCATATCTTTGCAAACCTTGCTTGAATTTCCTGTATCTGTCGGTGGCCGCAGTGCGCTAGAGTTGCAGGGATATGCCCATTACTTGCCACAAACTCAAAAAAGCATCCATCTTTATTGTGATAAAAAGTTGCCTGCTTGGGTATTTAAACTGGATATTGCGCAGACGTTTGTTTTTCACAACCGCTTGCGCTATTTAGTCGAAGTCGAATTATCTCCACAGGCACTTTCACTGACAGAGCCTATATCCGAGAGTGGGGCTTTAGATGGTGCACTGCGAATAGATCGTTGGGGGCAATGGAAATGGCCGCTTGTTATGTCCATGCCTGAACGAGCTTACCTTGAATTACTTGATGAATTGCCTCAAAAAGAAACCTTCCACATGGCGGATGTCATTATGGAAGGGTTGGTTAATCTAAGTCCACGCCGTATGCAATCGCTTCTGGAAACGTGCAAGAGTGTCAAAGTCAAACGCCTATTCCTTTTCTTTGCCCAACGTCACCAGCATCGCTGGTTGGCTCATATCAATCACGAAAAAATTGATCTTGGAAAGGGGAAACGCATGTTAGTTAAAGGCGGAAAGTTTGATGCCAAATACCAGATAACCGTACCGGAGGAATTTAGTGGCATTCAGTAATATTTATCATCATCAGGTTTCTTTGCTCATGCGAACATTGCCTTATGTGGCTGAGGAATCCTGTTTTGCCTTAAAAGGCGGAACAGCGATTAATCTGTTTATTCGCAACTTGCCACGTTTGTCAGTTGATATTGATCTCACCTATCTGCAGGTAGCAGAGCGTGGGCAGTCTCTATCTGATCACTAAGCTGGTGGTGCGCACAAAAGAGCGCGTCCAGATCAAAATTGAGGTCTCGCCAGTACTTCGGGGCTGCGTGTATGACCCCGTCAATATGACCGTTAAGCAGAAGACCGCAGACGAGTTTGGCTTTGCAAAAATTAATGTGCTGTCTTTTGCTGATATTTATGCAGGAAAAATTATGGCAGCCCTTGATCGCCAGCATCCGCGCGATTTATTTGATGTTCACCAATTGCTGGAAAATGAAGGCATTACAGATGAGCTGCGCTCGGCTCTCATTGTCTATCTTATCAGTCATGATCATTCGCCTCATTCATTGCTTGCACCCGTATTAAGAGATATATCCCAAGACTTTGAGCAAAACTTTGTTGGCATGACAACGGATACCATAAGGCTAGATACACTTCATGAAGCTAGAGAAAAAATAATTACCGATGTGGTTGGAAATATGCCCGAAAATCATAAAGAATTTTTGCGTTCTTTTTATCGCCGTCAGCCTGATTGGACATTACTTGGCATTGATGGGGTAGAAAACTTACCTGCTGTCAGATGGCGAGAGTTTAACCTTGAAAAATTCGGTGACGGTACGTGTGAAGAACTTCTTCGTAAGCTTGAGGGGGTGATTACTTCGTAATGAGCATGTTTGATCGTGTCCCCCTACCTTATACAGCTGATGCCGATCGGCGCAGGTGCCCAGTTCAAAACCGATCTCTTCATTGGTCATGCCCTTGCCGGCCAGAAGAACAATTTCTACTGCAACACGCACGACAATCTCTCTATATAGGGAAGATGGTTTCAAGAGAAAATAGGGTAGGCAGGTCTGAGAAGCTTGTACGGGTTCTCGGCGTGAGCAAGGGTGGCGAGGGCGCTGTATACTCTACGAAACAGTCGCTGAAAACAGCGAGGGCGAAGCCTATGTGGTATCAGGATTATGGTGAAATCGTTCCAGGCAGAAGGAGTGGCAATAGCCTGATCTTCAATAACTCCACTAACCGACTTATCGGCTAATGCATTACCATTTCGAGTGGAACCCCGCCAAGGTAGCGGCTAACATCAAGAAGCATGGGATTAGCTTTGAACAAGCTACGGAAATATTTAAAAAACCGATGGCACTCACGGTTTATAATGAAGACAACGGCAGCGACGAAGATCGATGGATTACACTCGGGCAAGTCCAGCAACAGCATTATCTGGTCGTAGTGCACACGTACCGCGACAGCGAGGCTAACGCCATTAGGATACGGGTGATTTCAGCGAGACTCGCTACCAAACAGGAAATCCACCAGTATGAACAAGGGTGAACACTATGCGTGAAGAATACGATTTTTCAGGCGGTGAGCGCGGCAAGTTTTATAACCCCGATGCCGTTCATTATATGCCGGTCTACCTTGATGCCGAGGTGTTTGATTATTTGTCAGAAAAAGCCCAGCGACAAGGCAAGCCACTCAACGATATGGTGAATGAGTTACTGCGCGAGGACATCGCGCTGGCCGAAGAGTGCCGGAAGCGGACGTAGAAGGAGATCCGCTCTTGGTGGGATGAGGGAAGAGGACAAGCTACGTGACCGGTTGGCTACTTTGGACTCCGCCGCAGATGTATCGGATATGGACCTGCCGGGCTGGCGGTTACACCCATTAAAGGGCAAGAACAAAGGACGGCATTCAATCGAAGTCAACGGCAATTGGAGAATGACCCTCGAGTTTGATAACGGCGACACGTATGTTGTGGATTATGAGGATTACCACTAATGGCTAAGATTACTGTACACCCGGGCGGGTTTATCAAGCGCAACTATATTGATGCCCTGGGACTCAAGGCGACGGAGCTGGCTGAGGCGTTGGAAGTGTCTGAGTCCACTATGAGTCGTCTGATTCATGAAAAGATAGAACTATCCCCTGTCATGGCCATTAAGGTGAGCAAGGTGCTTGGGCGTTCGGCTGAGAGTTGGATGACGATGCAGAGTAATCACACGCTCGCAAGGTATCAAGGCGAGCTGGAAAAGTGGACACCAACCCGACACGTCACTTCAAAGGGCTTGGTTAGGTCTTTAAACCTCAACCGGACGGAAAAGTACTGTAAGGATTTATCTATAAATAATTCAAGCATTTAGCTCGAATAGAAATGATTCCGGCCTATTCGCCGGAAGCTTGAGGCCGCTCTGAGCGCGTGTTCAGCACACACCGGGACCGGCCTGGTCAAAGAGTTGGCTCTGGCCGGTATTACGGACATGGCAAGCGCCAATAAGTATCTGACCGAGACCTACCTGCCGGCTTACAACGCGGAGTTTACACAGCCACCGCCAGAAGATGGCTCGGCCTTTGTGGCGTGCCGGGATTTATCGGTATTGGATGACATCCTGTGCGAGCGTTTCGAGCGAACGGTGAGAAAGGACAACTGTGTGCTACAGAACCGGACGGTTCTATTTGTTGCTAACACTCCATAGACCGCAAATAAGACTCTACCTGTCGCAGGTAATTGGACCGTATGGCAGCCGTTTCGTTCGCCAGGTGGTGCCTGGCCCCGGCAATCATTTCAATACGGGCGCCAGGGAATAACCTGCTCACCTGAGTCATATTGTAGGGCCAGTCCACCGTGCCATCTTTATCGCCCTGTAAGACCAGCATTTTGCAGGGCACCGGCGCGCGTTGCAAAAACAGGGGTAACCAGCGGCGCAGGGCGACAATCCAGCCCAGCGGTATGCGGCGGGGCTGCAGCGGATCATTGCGCAAAAATTCGAGAAAGGCCCGATCGCCGGAGTTGTCGGCAAAACGGCGCGGTACGTCCTGCACAAAGCGGCGCAGTAGCACCTGCGCCCAGCGGGTTCTGCGCCAACCCAGCGGACGCACCAGCGGTGCCAGTAACACCATGCCTTGCCAGGGCTGCTGCCCGTTAACTGTCAGGTAATCCATGACCGCCGCACCACCGGTGCTCTGGGCGATAACATGGCGCAGCCCCGGCAGCGACGCTGTAGCGGTGAGCACATCACTAATAGACTGCGTATATTGTGAAAAGTCCTCGATCATCGCCGGCGCACCGCTGGACAGGCCATGGCCGGGCAAATCATACGCTACTACATTGCTGCCCCGCCCCAGACCGAAGCGGACCAGGTGGCCAAACAGGCCCACATGGTCAAAGTAGCCATGCACCAACAACACCGTGGAGCTTGCCCCGGGCTGACACCAGACCTGCACCGCCAACTGGTCTGAGCCCGACTCAATGCAGCCCAGGTGATAGCGCACGAGCGGGAAGTTACTGCTGAAATCCAGCCCGTAAAAGTTCAGGTAATCCTGCTCCGCTGCACTGAGAACCTGGCCGTCGAGACCCGGGCCACTGAGATCCAGTGGCCGCAAACCCCGGGTGATGGACGCGGGCTCAGGCAGACTTGATAATCTGGACAAGTTCACCCGCACTGTAGCGCTGTTCCATATTTGCCAGCGACTGCACCTTGATCTTGTCCGCATTACCACAGGCGCCAAAGGCCTCGTAGCGAGCCAGGCAGATGTCCTTCATGGCCACCATGGTAGCGGTTAGAAACTTGCGCGGATCAAACTCGGCTGGATTTTGCGCCAGGCAACGCCGCACCGCACCGGTCGATGCCAACCGCAGGTCGGTATCGATATTGACTTTGCGCACGCCGTGACGGATGCCCTCTTGTATCTGCTCTAGCGGTACGCCGTAAGTCTCGGGAATTTCACCGCCAAATTCATTGATTATCGCCAGCCACTCCTGCGGCACCGATGAAGACCCATGCATCACCAAATGGGTGTTGGGAATACGCTTGTGAATTGCCTTGATGCGATCGATGGCCAGAATGTCACCGGTGGGCGGCCGACTGAACTTGTAGGCGCCGTGACTGGTACCACAGGCAATGGCCAGGGCATCCACATCGGTGGCGGCTACAAACCGGGTTGCCTCTTCAGGGTCGGTCAGCATCTGTTCATGGGTGAGAGTGCCCTCGGCACCAATACCATCTTCTTCACCGGCCTCACCTGTCTCCAGTGAGCCCAGGCAACCCAATTCACCTTCAACCGATACACCGCAGGCGTGGGACATTTCAACCGCACGGTGCGTCACCGCCACGTTGTAGTCGTAATCCATGGGGGTCTTGCCATCTTCACCCAGTGAGCCATCCATCATCACCGAAGAAAACCCCAGTTGGATAGAGCGCTGGCAGACCGCCACGCTGACACCGTGGTCCTGGTGCATAACCACCGGAATATGCGGAAATTCTTCTATGGCCGCTGCAATCATGTGTCGCAAAAAAGGTGCCCCGGCGTACTTTCTGGCACCGGCACTGGCCTGCATAATCACCGGGCTGTTGGTTTCATCCGCCGCCTCCATGATGGCGCGCGTCTGCTCGAGGTTATTAACGTTAAAGGCCGGCACCCCGTAGTCGTGCTCGGCGGCGTGGTCCAGCAATTGGCGCAAACTGATTAATGCCATGATGTATCCCCTTCCTGTGTCGTTGTTTACCCGGCTGCCCTTTGTTCCAGCACAGCCACTGCCGGCAATACCTTGCCCTCCACGTATTCGAGGAAGGCGCCGCCGCCGGTAGAGATATAGGAAACCTTATCCGCAATACCGTATTTGTCAATCGCCGCCAGGGTATCACCACCACCGGCAATGGAAAACGCCGGACTTGCCGCGATGGCATGGCTCAAAGCCTCCGTGCCGCCTGCAAACTGGTCAAATTCAAACACGCCTACCGGTCCATTCCAGAGAATAGTGCCTGCCTGCTTGAGCATATCGGCAATTTGCCGGCGGCTCTGCGGACCGATGTCAAAAATCATATCGTCCGCCGCAACTTGGCCGGCGTCTTTGGTTTCAGCACTGGCTGATTCAGAAAACTCCTTGCCCGTGACAACATCCGTAGGCACAGGGATGTTGGTTTTTTTCATCAGCGCCTGCGCTGCGGGAATTAAATCGTGCTCACACAGGGACTTGCCGACCGGCTGGCCGGCGGCGGCCAGGAAGGTATTGGCGATACCGCCACCGACGATGAGTTGATCTACCCGGTCGGCCAGGGTTTCCAACACAGCCAGCTTCGTAGAGATCTTTGAGCCCCCAACTATTGCCAGCATGGGACGCTGCGGGTTAGCAAGCGCTTGCTCCAGAGCCTCCAGCTCGCGCACCAACAGCGGTCCTGCACAGGCGATGGGCGCGAAACGGGCCACCCCGTGGGTGGAGGCCTGGGTCCGGTGGGCAGTGCCAAAGGCATCCATAACAAACACATCACACAGCTCCGCATAGGCCTGTGCCAGCTCATCCTCGTCGGCTTTTTCACCCGCATTGAAACGCACATTCTCCAGCAGCAGAATCTCTCCCTCGCGCTGAACTATACCCTCATCCCATTCCTTTACCAGCGTCACCGGCTGTTGTAGCAACTCCGCTAAATGTGTGGCCACCGGCTGCAGTGAGAATCGCTCATCGAACTCTCCCTCCACGGGCCTGCCCAGGTGTGACATCAGCAGCACTTTTGCACCCTGCTCCACGGCCGTCCGCACCGTCGGCAACGTCGCTCGAATACGTGCATCGCCGGTGATCTTGCCAGCCTTGATGGGGACATTGAGGTCTTCTCTAATCAACACACGCTGGCCGGCCAAATCCAGATCCGACATACGCTGTACTTGCAAAACCATGCTTATTCTCCTCCCCAGTAGCGCACCACATCAAGCATGCGATTGGCGTAGGCCCATTCGTTGTCAAACCAGGTCAATACCTTGACCAATCGACCACCGCTAACCCGGGTCTGGCCGGCATCGACAATTGAAGAACGGCGGTCGTGGTTAAAATCGCAGGATGCCAGCGGCTCTTCAGTATAGCCAAGCACGCCACTAAACCGTTCCTCTGCGGCCACACGGAGAGCGGTATTAATCGCCGCCTCGTCTACAGCGTGCTCAACCACCACGGTCAGGTCCATGGCCGAAACATTCAGGGTCGGCACACGCAGGGCCTGGGCCGAGAAACGGCCCTTCATGGCCGGCAATATCCTTTCCACGCCCAGGGCCAGGGCGGTATCTACAGGAATAATGGATTGTCCGGCGGCGCGGGTCTTACGCAAATCCGTATGGTGGTACGCGTCCAGCACCGGTTGATCATTCATGGCCGAATGGATAGTGGTGATGGTGCCACTATCAATCCCAAAGGCACCATCCAGGCATTTAATCACCGGCACAATGCCGTTGGTGGTGCAGGAGGCATTGGAGACAATTCTGTCATCGGCAGTCAAGCTTTGGTGGTTAACGCCATAGACAATGGTCGCATCCACATCCGCCTGCGCCGGCTGTGAGAACAATACGCGCCGGGCACCCTGTCGCAAGTGCTGCTCCGCCAGCTTGCGCTCGCTAAAAGTACCTGTGCATTCCAGCACCACATCCACCTCCAGTTGCGCCCATGGCAGTGCGGCAAGGTCGGGCTCGCGCAGCAGGCGCAGCTCGTCTGTGTCGACCAGTAGCGAGTTTTCAGTGCCCGCTACTGAGCCGGGAAATCGCCCGTGGGTGGAGTCATAGCGCGTCAGGTGTACCACCGTGCCGCTATCGGCCAACTCGTTGACCGCGACGATCTGCAGGTCACGGCGAAAGTCCCCTTCATACAGCGCCCGCAACACACTGCGGCCGATGCGGCCATACCCGTTAATTGCCAACCTGAGCACGCTCAGGCCTCTCTACAGCAGGATATCGGCAAGCGTGGTCGCCACATTGTCGACCGTAAAGCCAAAGTGCTGCATCAAATCGGCGGCCGGGGCCGACTCACCAAAGCTACTCATGCCCACCACGCGTCCATCCAGGCCAACATACTTGTACCAGTAATCCAGGTGTGCCGCTTCAACGGCGACTCTTGCCAACACATCACAAGGCAGCACCTGTTCGCGGTAAGCAGCATCCTGTTGCTCAAAAATCTCCGCACAGGGCATAGAGACAACACGAATGTTTTTACCCTGCTCGGCCAATTGCGCCGCCGCCTCTACCGCCAGTTGTACCTCCGACCCGGTGGCAATCAAAATACCGTCCAGCGCACCGCTGGGCTCTACCAATACATAAGCACCTTTGGCAATAGCGGCCAGTTGCGCGTCATCGCGTGTCTGGTGAGCCAGGTTCTGGCGCGAGAATATCAGCGCACTGGGACCATCATCACGCACAATCGCGGTCTTCCATGCCACCGCGCACTCAACCGTGTCACAGGGACGCCAGGTCTGCACATTGGGCGTGGTCCGCAGGCTGGTCAACTGTTCCACCGGTTGGTGGGTAGGACCATCTTCGCCCAGCCCTATGGAGTCGTGGGTATAGACAAAAATAGCCGGCTGTTTCATCAGGGCAGCCATGCGTACGGCGTTACAGGCGTATTCCATAAACATCAGGAAAGTGGCACCGTAATTAACAAAACCGCCGTGCAGGGCAATACCATTCATGATTGCCGACATACCAAACTCGCGCACGCCGTAGTAAATATAGTTACCGTCAGCATCGACGGCGCTTATCGGCTTGCTGCCACTCCAGATGGTGAGGTTGGAACCGGCCAAATCAGCGGAGCCGCCCAGCAGTTCCGGCAGCAGTGGCCCATAGGCGTCCAGGCAGTTCTGCGAGGCCTTGCGGCTGGCAATGGTCTGGCCGGCAGCCTGGCACTGACGGCTATAGACATCTGCCTGCTCGGCAAAATCAGCCGGCAAATCACCGGCCAGGCGCCGGCTCAATTCAGCGGCCTGCGCAGGGAAAGCCCCGGCATAGGCGCTCATGCTCTGCTGCCAGGCTTGCTCTGCGGCAGCACCGCGTTCACAGCCATTCCAGCCAGCGTAGATATCCTGGGGGATTTCGAAGGCCGGGTGAATCCAGCCAATATTTTCTCTGGTAGCCGCAACCTCATCGGCCCCCAGTGCAGCACCGTGTACAGAAGAAGAACCCTGTTTGTTGGGCGCACCTTTGCCGATAATGGTCTGGCAGCAAATTAATGTGGGCTTGCCTGATTCAGCCCTGGCCTGCTCGATAGCGGTAGCAATAGCGGCGCTGTCGTGCCCGTCAACCGCCGCGATAACCTGCCAGCCGTAGGCGGCAAAACGTGCCGGCGTATCGTCGTTGAACCAGCCTTCGACCTTGCCATCAATAGAAATACCATTGTCATCATAAAACGCTGTCAACTTACCCAGTCCCAGGGTGCCGGCCAGCGAACAAACTTCGTGGGAGATGCCCTCCATAAGACAGCCGTCGCCCAGGAAGATATAGGTATAGTGATCCACCACTGCGTGGCCAGCCCGGTTGTATTGCGCCGCCAAGACCTTTTCTGCCAAAGCCATGCCAACCGCATTGCCAATGCCCTGCCCCAGCGGACCGGTCGTGGTTTCAATACCAGGCGCATAGCCGTATTCGGGGTGGCCGGGAGTCATGCTGTGCAACTGGCGGAAGTTTTTTAGCTCTTGCATCGGCAGCGCATAGCCACTCAGATGCAGCAGCGAATAAATCAGCAGAGAGCCGTGCCCATTGGACAGTACAAAGCGGTCCCGATTGGGCCAGTCCGGATTGGCCGGGTTGTGTTGCAGGTAATCGTTCCACAGTACTTCTGCTATATCGGCCATACCCATGGGGGCGCCCGGGTGGCCGCTATTTGCCTGTTGAACCGCATCCATACTGAGCGCGCGAATGGCATTGGCCAGGTCATTTCGGGAGGGCATGCATAAACTCCTGTTGAGAGCATTATAATAGGGGGCCGCTATTTTCTTACATGCAGAGGGCTACGGCAACGCTGAGCCCCTGTTTTGTCCATATCTTCTCTATTCATTTCTCCTATATCGAAATATTTTGATATAGATTTAAGTTCTGCTAGACTTGCCCGCCATGTTAGCGAACAAAACATTGAACGACCCGACGCCGGTAGTAGCGCCAGTGGCCATCGAAGACCTGGCCAGCCTGTGCAAGGCCGCCGGGGATCAGCTGCGCCTGGAAATCCTGCAGGTGCTGCGACAGGATTCCCTGGCAGTGCAGGAATTGTGTTCCATTTTCGAAATTCGCCAACCGGCCATGAGCCACCATTTGAAAGTGCTGGCTGCCGCCGGCGCCGTGACCAGCCGCCGGGAAGGCAACTCCATTTACTATCGCCGGGCCGTGCTGGGTCAGCAGCCCGGCTTGGATACGGTGCAATCGGCATTGTTCGCCGCCATTGATCGCATGCCGCCGGCGGCGGCCCTGCAGCAACAACTATCAACCGTGCAGCAGGCCCGGGAGAACACCTCACAGCTATTTTTCCGCCAGAACGCTGACAAATTCCGCGCCCAGCAGGATCTGATCGCCAGTTACGGGCAGTACGCCGAAACCGTGGCCGAAGTGCTGCGGGATGCACCGCTGCAGTCGCACAAAATGGCACTGGAGGTAGGCCCCGGCGATGGTGCCTTCCTGACCCAGTTAGCCGCACACTTTGAGCAGGTGGTTGCGCTCGACAACGCCGCTGAGATGTTGGCAAAATCGAAACACACAGCGACAGCCGGCAGTATTGAGAATATTGAGTTTGTGCACGGCGACACACGCCACTCGCGCCTGCAGAGCCTTAGCGCCGACTGCATCGTGGTCAATATGGTGCTGCATCACACCCCCTCCCCCGCCGACATTTTTCAAGACCTGGCCAACTACCTGGCCCAGGACGGCGTGCTGCTGGTCACCGATCTGTGCCGGCACGACCAGGATTGGGCCCGCGAGAACTGTGGTGATTTGTGGTTGGGCTTTGAGCCCGAAGATTTACTGGCCTGGGCAGAGCGCGCCGGGCTTGGGGAAATTGCCAGCGTTTACCTGGCACAACGTAACGGATTTCAAATTCAGGTGCGTCTGTTCGGCCACCGATTAAGTAGCAACAGGGGAAATGAAAGATGAGTGAGTATTGTGTATTTACCTCCGAGTCCGTCTCGGAAGGGCATCCCGACAAGATGGCTGACCAAATATCCGACGCCATCCTCGATGCCATTCTGACTGACGACGTCGACGGCCGGGTCGCCGTCGAAACCATGGTTAAAACCGGTATGGCGGTGATAGCAGGTGAAGTCACTACGTCCACCTACGTTGAGCTGGAGGAGGTGGTTCGCAAGGTCATTCTGGACATTGGCTACGACAGTTCAGACGTAGGCTTCGACGGCAATACCTGCGCCGTGCTGAATGCCATTGGCAAGCAGTCTCCCGACATCGCCATGGGTGTAAATGAGGGGGATGAGAAAGAGCAGGGGGCTGGTGACCAGGGCCTGATGTTCGGCTATGCCACCAACGAGACAGAGGTCTTGATGCCGGCACCTATCTACTACTCGCACCGACTGGTAGAGCGCCAGGCACACCTGCGCAAGGACGGTATTTTGCCCTGGCTGCGGCCCGACGCCAAGAGCCAGGTGACCCTGCGTTATGAGAATGGCAAGCCGGTTGCGATTGACGCCGTGGTCTTGTCCACCCAGCACGATCCCGATATCAGCCAGGCCGACATTCGCGAAGCAATCATGGAAAACGTGATCGAACACGTGTTGCCAGAAGAGTGGTTGCACGCCGATACCCAGTATCACATCAATCCCACCGGCCAGTTCATTATCGGCGGCCCAGTGGGTGACTGTGGCCTGACCGGACGCAAGATTATTGTCGACACCTACGGTGGCATGGCCCGTCACGGCGGCGGCGCCTTCTCCGGCAAGGACCCCTCCAAGGTTGACCGCAGCGCCGCCTACGCTTGTCGCTATGTGGCCAAGAATATCGTCGCGGCCGGTCTGGCGGATCGCTGTGAAATCCAGGTGTCCTACGCCATCGGCGTTGCTGAACCCACCTCCATCTCTATCGACACATTTGGCACTGGCAAGATCGCCGAAAGCCGTGTCGTCGAGCTGATCCGCGAGAATTTCGACCTGCGCCCCAAAGGCCTGGTGGAAATGCTGGACCTGAAGCGACCCATTTATCGCAACACCGCCGCCTACGGCCATTTCGGTCGCGAAGACGCCGATTTCACCTGGGAAAAAACAGACCAAGCCGACGCCCTCCGCGCCGCGCTGTAACAGGGACACGACTATGAGCACCGCAGAAAAAATTGCAGCTAGCCAAGACTATAAAGTCGCCGCTATTTCACTGGCCGAATATGGTCGCCGTGAAATCGCTATTGCCGAGGGTGAAATGCCTGCCCTGATGGCCATGCGCGCCAAATACCGGGATTCACAACCACTGGCCGGAGCCAGTATTATCGGTTGTATCCACATGACCATCCAGACCGCTGTTCTCATCGAGACCCTCAAGGAACTGGGTGCGGATGTGCGCTGGTCTTCCTGTAATATTTTTTCCACCCAGGATCATGCTGCCGCCGCCATCGCCGCTGCCGGTGTACCCGTGTACGCCTGGAAAGGAGAGACCGAAGAAGAATACGAGTGGTGCCTGGAGCAGACCATACTCAAGGATGGCCAGCCCTGGGATTGCAACATGGTATTGGACGACGGCGGCGACCTGACCGGCATGTTGCACGAGAAGTACCCGGCCATGCTGGACAAGATCCACGGCATCACCGAGGAAACTACCACTGGCGTACACCGCCTGCAGAAGATGCTGGAAGAGGGTTCGCTGAAGGTGCCGGCCATCAACGTTAACGACTCTGTGACCAAGTCCAAGAACGACAACAGGTACGGCTGCCGCCACAGCCTCAATGACGCCATCAAGCGTGGCACCGACCACCTGATGTCTGGCAAGAAGGCACTGGTCATCGGTTACGGTGACGTCGGCAAGGGCTCGGCCCAGTCCCTGCGCCAGGAAGGCATGATTGTAAGGATTTCTGAAATCGATCCCATTTGTGCCATGCAGGCCTGCATGGATGGCTATGAAGTCACCTCGCCCTACAACAATGGCGTGGTCGCCGATGGCGCCAACACAGAGCTGCTGGCCACTATCGACCTGGTGGTTACCGCCACCGGCAATTACAACGTCTGCGATAGCCAGGTTCTCAAAGCCCTCAAGAGCGGTGCGGTAATTTGTAATATCGGCCACTTCGACAACGAAATCGACACCGCCTTTATGCGCGAAAACTGGGAGTGGGAAGAAGTTAAGCCGCAGGTGCACACCATCTATCGTGATCGCGCCGACAACGACCGGTTGATCCTGCTCTCGGAAGGCCGCCTGGTAAATCTGGGCAACGCCACCGGTCACCCGTCGCGCATCATGGATGGTTCTTTCGCCAACCAGGTGCTGGCGCAAATCTACATGTACGCGCGCAAGTTCGCCGATCTTGACGCAAACATGAAGCCCTCGGCCCTGTCTGTAGAAGTGCTGCCCAAGAAGCTGGACGAAGAAGTGGCCGCCCACATGGTCAACGGTTTTGGCGCCGTACTCACCAGACTCACCGATGAGCAGGCCAACTATATCAACGTCAACGTTGATGGCCCATTCAAGCCAGACAGCTACAAGTACTAAAATGGCTGACCGCAAACCCAATATCAGCTTTGAGTACTTCCCGCCCAAGACCGATGCGGGCCGGGAGAAATTGCTACAGGAAACCACGCCGACCCTGAACGAACTGGGGCCGGAGTTTTTCTCCTGCACCTACGGTGCCGACGGTTCTGCGCGAGACAATACCCTGGGTATTGTTGCGGCGCTCCACCAGGCCGGCATAAAAGTGGCCCCTCACCTCAGCTTTGGTGGCGATGATGAACATGCCATGGGGGAGTTGCTTGACCATTATGTAGATCTGGGTATCGAGCACCTGGTTGCCCTGCGTGGTGACATGCCCTCCGGAATGTGGGGCGCCAACCTGGTCTACGCCAATGAACTGGTGGAATTTGTACGCGAGAGAACCGGCGATCATTTTCGCATTGCGGTCGCTGCTTACCCGGAGATTCACCCCCAGGCCGATGATTATCTGACTGATATCCAGTATCTGAAGGCCAAGTTTGACGCCGGCGCCAATGTTGCAATCACCCAGTACTTTTACAACGTCGACGCCTACTTTTACTTCCTCGACCAGTGCGCGGCGGCGGGCATCGATAAGCCCATATTTGCCGGCATTATGCCCATCACCAATTACGAGAATCTGGCGCGCTTTTCCAAAAACTGTGGTGCTGAAATCCCGCGCTGGATTTGCCAGCGACTGGCAGGCTATCGAGGTGACAAGGGCAGCATTATGAAGTTTGGCATTGAGGTGGTAACACAGTTGTGCCAGACGCTGCTGGACAATGGCTGCCCAGGCATTCATTTTTACACCATGAATCAACCGGAGCCCACGCGCACCATCTATCGGAACCTGGGCCTGGGCTAGACATTATGTAGTGACCTAGCCGTCCTCAACGCCGTGGATTAAGCTGAGGACGGAACATTTTCGGCTCAGAGCCCTGAAATCTATGTTATCCCAAACAGGGAGTGTATGGGCGCAGGTTGACACACAGGGATGGCTATTCCGGGTACAGCAAAGTGTGCCAAGCAGTGGGCATCACCCGGATTGGATGCTTTGATCATGCCCGACGCAAGTTCGTTGAGGCCAGTCGGGCGGCCCAGACCAGGGGCAACAAAAGAAAGTGGGGCAGCCCACCAAGGCCGACGTGGCGTTAAGCAAGATCCGCAGGCTGTATGCGATAGAGAAATCGATCAAGAACCTGGAGCACGACCAGAAAAAACAGGCGCGACAGACACTCAGCGTGCCGATTCTCGAGGACCTGAAACCGTGGCTGGAGAAGAACGTCAATCGGGTACCCAAAGATAGCCTGACCCATAAGGCGATAAGGTATACGCTGAACCAGTGGGAGTATCTGATTGGCTATTGTGAGGATGGCCGGCTGCACATCAGTAATGCACTGACAGAGAATGCGATCAGGCCTTTTGCTGTTGGACGCCGGGCCTGGCTTTTTGCAGCTACCTCACACGGTGCCTGCGCCAGTGCGACCTGCTATAGTTTGGTAGAAACGGCTAAGGCGAATAAGCTTGAGCCCTACGCTTGCCTCCAGCATGTGCTGTCGCACATTGCGGCGGCAGATACGGTGGAGAAGCTTGAGGCGTTACTGCCCTGGAACATGCAAGTCGAAGACTAACGGCGGGGCAAACTGATTAACTGTTCGATGACTACCTGATAATGTCAACGGGGGTCGATTTAGAGGCGCTTACCTTTAACATTCTTGTAACACCTTGAAATACAACAAAAAAGTACTTTTGCAGTGGCTCTTCTCCGCTTCTATGAGTGAAAAAGGATGCCGATCCCCACGTAATCTGTTGGTATATAAGGCCTATCACAACTTTATATGGAACAGGTATATGGGAATCGACATCCAGAGGGATATTTTGGGCCTCAAGGGGCAGTGCGTCAATCAGATAAAACTGGACGAGGAGGAGAGACAGCTCGTCATTTGCTGCCGCCGGGACAGGCGCAGAAAAGCCATAGACCCCGTTACCGAGCAGCAGGGAACGGTCAACCGGTATGTCCGCCGACAGGTCAGGGATGTGCCGCTGTTTGGCTATCCCTGCGTGATTGAAATGGAGCTGGCCCAAGTATGTATCAGCAAGAACGAACGGTGGATAGAGAGCTGTGAGTTTGTTGACACGGGATGGCGTTTCACCCGTCGCTTCTGTCGCATGATCAGTGGCCTGTGCCGCCACATGAGTATTCAGGCTGTCTCCAGGCATTTGGGGATACGCTGGGAGACGGTGAAAAAGATCGACAAGGCGTACCTGGAGGAAAGTCTCCCGGCGCTCGATCCGACACAGCTGACCGGCCTGAAGTACCTCGGTGTTGATGAGGTGGCCAGGGCGAAGGGCCACGACTACATGACGGTGATTTACGACATGGTCGAAGGGCATTTAATCGTAAGCGCAAAATAAACCACGCCCTGTTCTCCTAACCATGGAACCGGCACCCTGTCATTCCCGCCCTGACAGGAGTAGCTCTATGCCACAGACCGATAAGGCCTCCCTTACCGAACGACAGCAATACTGGTTACAGCATATTCGTGCCTGCGATGCCGCTGGGCAAACCAGAATTGAATATGCCCGAGCAAATGGTATTAACGTCCATTCATTGTATTCCGCCAAGAAGGCACTGGCAGCAAAAAGCACACTGCCACCTCGTAAGGCCATCCGCTTTCAAAAGGTACAAGCTCCAACTGTTCACTCTCACCCGCATAGCCAGTGGCGCATTCAGCTGCCCAACAGTGTCATGGTCGCCTTTGACGGTGAACCTGATGCCGGCACATTGTCACTGGTACTGAGCACGGCGGCGTCCCTGTCATGATGCGGCCCTCGAATGATCTGCCCGTGGTCTACCTGTGCCGCGATGCCATCGACTTCCGCAAGGGAATCAATGGCTTGTCGATACTGGTGGAAGATGCGTTGTGCCTTGACCCTTTCTCGCAGCAGTTGTTTGTGTTTTGTAACCGGCGCCGCAACCAGATTAAGATACTTTACTGGGAGAGCAGTGGCTTCTGTATGTGGCAGAAGCGTTTGGAAAAAGCGCGTTTTCATTGGCCACGCAAGTCTGAAGATGAGATCGTCACACTCACCTCACAGCAGCTAAACTGGCTGCTTGACGGCTACGACATTATGCGCTTAGAACCGCACAAAAAACTATATTTCAGTAGTGTTTTATAGGGTTATTTGCATCTATAAGAGGTATAATAGCGGGCATGACAAGCCTGCTCAAACAGCTACCCGATGACATTGATACCCTACAGGCTTTGGTGGTTGAACAGGTCGCTTGCAACGAAGAATTATTGGCACAAAAGCAGGTTGGCGAACAAGAAAATGTACGTCTCAACGCTAAACTTCTCTCCTTACAGGAACAACTCAATCTGGCACTGGCTCGACGTTTTGCCGCCAGCAGTGAGAAGATCTCCCCGGATCAGATCCGTTTGTTTGATGAAGCCGAAGTCGAGGCACAGGCAGAACCGGTCGAAGACGAGAGCGTTATCATTGCCGAGCATAGCCGCCGGAAACGGGGTCGCAAGAAGCTGCCCGACATACTCCCCCGGGTGGACGTTATTCACGAGTTGTCTGCAGAGGATCAAGTCTGCCCCCACGATGGTGCTTGCCTGACCGAGATCGGCGAAGTTGTCTCTGAACAGCTCGATATCGTACCGGCCAGGATTCAGGTGATTCGCCACATCCGCAAACAGTATGCCTGTGACTGTGGCCAGTGCATCAAGACAGCGGCCCTGCCGCCGCAGCCTATCCCCAAGAGCCTGGCGTCACCGGGCCTGCTGGCACACATCACGGTGTCCAAATACCAGGACGCCCTGCCGCTATACCGCCAGGAGGCCATCCTGCGCCGTATCGGTATTGAATTACCCCGTGCAACCCTGGCCAACTGGATGATCAAGGCCGGTGTTCTGGTGCAACCACTGATTAATCTCATGCGGGACCGGTTGCTGGGCTATGACATTGTGCAAATGGATGAAACTTCGGTGCAGGTGCTCAAGGAACCGGGGCAACGCGCCCAATCGAAATCCTATCTCTGGTTACAAAGGGGTGGGCCACCGGACCGGCCAATTATTCTGTATGACTATGGCCCGGGTCGGGGTGCCGGGGTACCTATGCGCTTGCTGGAAGGATTTAGGGGTTACCTGCAAACCGATGGCTATGACGGCTACAACGCGGCAGTGGTCAGCAACCGTCTTATGCATGTAGGTTGTATGGCGCATGCGCGACGCAAGTTCAGCGATGCGGTAAAGGCTCAAGGCAAGAACAGAAAACCTGGCAAGGCCCAGTTTGGATTGGCGTTAATCGGGAAGCTGTACCGGATAGAAAAGCAAGCCAGGCAACTGACACCACCGGAACGCTTCGACTACCGCCAACATCACGCAAAACCGATACTCGAGCAGCTGCGCCAGTGGCTGGATGACAGTCTGCCCCAGGTGCTGCCCGGCAGTGCGACAGGCAAGGCGCTGAGCTACCTGCACAACGAGTGGGACAAACTGACGCGCTATCTGGACGATGGCCGCCTGGAGATCGACAACAATCTAGCAGAGAACGCCATCCGGCCCTTTGTGGTTGGAAGAAAAAATTGGGCTATATCCGGATCTCCCAACCAATGAAATACGATCCTGATGCTGTTTTATAGAGATTAGGACCTTACTCACAGTGTACGTAAATCGCTGGGAATATGCGCAGGAATATCGAGGTCGCCAACGGTCAGGTAAATCATGTCGGCGAAGTTGTGCAGGTTACGATATCCAGACGCTCGGTTCTTGACGATTTTGACAATGCGGTTCAGGCCTTCACCGACGGCATTGGTCAGGTTTCTATCGGTGAACGCGACGATGTTATCAAAGTGATTTCGCACCGTGGTGACAAATTGGCGCAACGAGGGGATACGGCTACGCAGGGCGGTGGTCATCCAGCGTTTCAGGAACTTCTCAGCTGAGCCACGATAACGGTAATTCCAGATGTGTTCGAACTCGTCCTTGAGCACCCAGGCTCGGTGGATACGCCGATTGGAGTTGCGCAAGCTATTGAGGAATCGAGACTGTCTCTTGGTGCGATGGCTCGAGTGCATGCTGAGCAGCCATCGCAGGCCCTTGATCGCCTTGCGCCCCCCGGTATCGAGGGCACGCCACTCGTCCTTGCGCACCTCATCCACAGCCTGGTTCAGCGCCTTGACGACATGGAAGCGGTCGATGATGAGCGTGGCGTTGGGGCAGTGATGTTCAATGGCCCCGGTATAGGCGCGACTCATGTCACAACTGGCCCACAGGATGCGTGCTTTCTGCCCCTTGCTCAGGTGTTCGTTGAAGAAGCGGTCAATGGTCTCGCGGCCTTTTCCCAGGCCCACCCACAAGATACGAGAGCGGTCCAGATCATAGACGAGTGTGGCGAATTTGCGGCCCTTCAAGAAGGAAATCTCGTCGACGCCGAGAGTGACCAGGCCACGGATTTTATGGCCGTGGCGCACCCGCGTGATGATCCGGTGCAGCAGGTCGGACAGGGTGGAGGAAGGCATCACCAGAATCTCGGCGGCGGCCTTCTGGGTCATGATCTGGCACAGGGAGCAGATCCGCCACTCCAGTCGGTAGGTGATACGTGAATAGGCTGGCGCCCAGGGGATCGTCTCCTGCACCCGCCCGTGCGTTGGGCAGCAGATCTCCTTTGGGGCATACCAGAGCAAGACCTTCATCCCCATGAGTGTGAGATCCTCCCACCGGCGCAGCTCGGTCGTATGACGCACAATCCGGCAGCGCCGTTCACATTCGGGGCAGCGGCAGCCATTCTTGTAGGGCTTGACCGCCAGATGCAGTTCCTTGTTGCGGTTTTTGAACCAGAACTGGGTGATTTTCATACCTTTGAGGCGTAATATCTTATACAGCAACTTCAGGTTGCTCACGGGCTTCTCCTTTTTGTTGACGGTAATCTACAGAGGGGATGAAGCCCGTGTTTACGTGTGAATTCAAGTCATTGCATCAACATGAAATGATGGGGAAGTTCGGGTCCTCGGGGATAACTGTGGGTAAAAGAACCCCGACATCTGTCAGCCGGACTCCGTGTGGACAGGCCGTGGATTTCACCCCGCCATCCCTGGCGAGGTGATCATGTGGATAACCCGTGGAATGTTCGTGCCTCACATACCACCGGTTACCCACACTAACCCACCGCCTGCCCACACTACGCCGGGGAAAGTCCAGGGGTATTCGGATAGTTTTTCAATAACAGGATTTTTTCAAAAAACTCGTTGGGAAACCCGGATAGACCCAAAAATTGGCTGTTCAGCACTTCAGTCGAGGGCGTCAATGCCAGTGCCAACCTGTACTCGTTGATCGAGACCGCCAAGGCCAACAGGCTGGAGCCGTATGCCTACCTGCGGTACCTGTTTGCAGAGTTGCCCAGAGCAGAGACCGTTGAGACTATCGAAGCCCTGTTGCCAGGCAACGTAAACCCAGAGCAGATCAAGCTCTAACACGCTACCCTGTCGTTTGTTAACCGCTTACATTTAATCGGGGTGGAAACGGGCCGAACGGCTGATGTGTTCTCTGCATTTCTAAAGCAACTTCCGGCAGAAACCACTGCAAACATAGAGGCTGTTGCGATGGACTTGGGGCCATCCTATCAGAAATCAGTACGTGATTGCTTACCCAATGCCGACATTGTGTTTGACCGTTTCCACGTTATGAAGAACTACAGCAAGGCTCTGAGCAATCAGCGGCGAATTGAGTTTGGAAAGGCCAATAAAGAGGGCAAGAAATTGTTAACAGGAACACATTACCTGGTGCTGAAAAACGCCGATAAACTGAACGAATCCCAGGCTCAAAAATTACAACGGCTATTGGATGAAAATGCCAATCTCAATACGCTGTATATCCTGAAGGAACAGCTTCAGGCCTTGTGGGAATCAAAGACTGTCGAACTGATGCAAGAGAGACTGGAAGCCTGGTGCCGGATAGCCGATCAATCGACCCTGCTCTACCTGAAGAAGTTTGCAAAGTCGTTGAGAAACCACCGTGTGGGCATTTGCAATTACGCGAGGCACAAGCTCACCAGCGCCAGGATCGAGGCCGGCAACATCGGTATCGGCATGATCCGCAAGCGCGCCAGAGGCATCAGGGATACCGAGTATTTCAAACTCAAGATCAGGCAGTCATCGCTACCGGATAATGACTCGATGTTCTATGTGCGGCCTAATCTTCACTCACAAGACCGGAGAAGAGCCTTTGCAGTTAAGTGCAGGGTAATTTCGGCATATTCGCACCCCAAGTCATCCTGTTATTTCACCGTCACCACCCAATTCCCGCCCTTGTCTTCGAGTTCGTAGGTATACCTCCCTCCGTTACATACAACAACATAGCCCCCACCAAACAGGAACGAAGTCATGGCATAAACAGAGGAGCAAGCGTACCCCAAAAGTTGGATCAGTCCCTGCGCACCTTCTATTTGGGTTTTTGTCACCATGCTGGTGTACCTAGGAGTCTGTCGGGGTTGACCCGAGCGAAGCAGGAGTACATTGCGCCCACTCAAGTACCCATTCCAATTTTTTGTTTGAACTGCCTCCCAAGGTGCAAAATTGGGCACCATTGCTCGGGATAAGGCTTCCCTTATTCATGCTCTCAGCCTCCCAGGGCGTACATGCGCTTCAGATTCCACGCCATGCACACCAAATTCCATTCACCTTGCGCCGCATCCCGCCCGCGAAGGTGAAACCGCCGAAACCCCATCACCTCTTTAACTATTCCAAATACCGTTTCCACCGTGGATTTTCGTTTGGCATAGATTGCCTTACCCTCAGCGGTTCGCAATCGATATGCCATCGCTGTCACGGCATCGGCATCCGGTGGGCATGGGGGAGGTGTCCTGAATCGTTCATCCCAGGGAAGGTTGTGTCGCTCCCGATGATCCGAGATATAGGGTATGATCTCCGCGTCTTCACAGCGACCTACGTTATCAGCGCTGAAGTAACCCGCATCCGCCAATAAGGCCTCCGCCTTGCCCAACTGCGCTTCCGCATCCGCCAATCCGTTCAGGGTCGGCTCAATCTCCTGCTTGTCATTCGGCTGCTGTGTGATGTGATTTTCCACAATCAGGTATGATTCGATATCAACGGCAGCCTGTGCGTTGTAGCCCTGCACAAATCCCTCCGAAGACGGCATGATGCGTGATTCTCCATCGGTAAAATTAACCTGATCCTTATCCCGTGGCCCAGGCTCAGGTGGCTTTGGCTCACGCCCTCTGGCTTGCTTGCCAGTCTCGGCTTCCTTGTCCTTGCGACACTTGAGCTTTGCCTCATACTCAGCCTGCTCGGCCTCAAAGCGTTCTTGCGCACGTCGCTCAATCTCTTCCTTGGCTTGCTTGATGGCCGCCAGCCGATCTTCCCGGCGCGCCAGTTCATCAGGAATGTCGATCGGCGGCTTATCTTCAGTATCGGCCTGTTCCGCCCGCCTGAGCAGTTCCTGTACCTCTCGGCGAAGTTGCTCTTCCAGTTTGTTCGCATAGCCCCAGCTCATCGCCTTGTGCTTGCTGGCGTTGGCCTTGATCTTGGTTCCGTCCAGGCTGACCTTGCCCAGCTTGAACACGCCCATCACCTTGGCGACCACCAATATCTGTACAAACAAACCTTCCAGCTCCGGCAGAAAACGCTTGCGAAAGGTGGCGATCGTGTCATGGTCCGGGTGCGCGTCTGCGGTGATATAACGAAAGGCAACCGAGTCGTGGGTCGCCTGCTCCAGCTTGCGACTGGAGAATATCCCGGTCGCGTAACCGTAGAACAACAGCGCTACTAACACAGCGGGGTGATAGGGCTGTTTCCCACCGCCACCATAGCGAGTTACCAGTTCACTCAAGTCGAGTTGATCCACAATATCCACTACAAAGCGTGCCAGGTGTTTCTCCGGCAACCAGTCCTGCAAGGAGGGCGGTAGCAGGTACGGAGTATCTCGATTGATCGGCTGGAATTTGGCTGACATGGTAGCCTCGATCTCTTCTTGGTACGATGGGCTTATTCTATCATTAATGCTGTCGCTAAATCCGACAGACTCCTAGGGTCAGCAATTGATTGGGTAGATAGTAGAAGTAGTACTAGCAATAATTTTCTCATGTCTTCTTCCTTATAATTTTGCAGTTAAGTGCAGTTTGTTTGTTTCAATCCACGCGCCCCGTGTGGGATACGACACATTCAGAGTAGACTTCTAGCCCGGTGGTGTCAAAGAACTCTCATACGCTGCAACTTGGGCCAGGTCAGTAGCCATGAACTCCCTGATACTCATACAAGGGCAGCTTTTCAACCACTCTCACGATTCTATGACACCATCTCCATCAATATCGGGGGACAAATCTCTATGCCCCAAAATCTCACAATCAGGGTACTTCTTCTCCACCATTTCAAGGGCCGCCTTGAGCGCCAACAACTGAGGACTATTGAAGTTATTGGTGGGTTTATCATTGTCATCCAGGCCGCCCACAAGACAGATACCCACCGATCTACGGTGGTACCCATACGCATGTGCTCCTATGTTCTCAAGCGGCTCACCGTGTTCTATCGTCCCATCACGCCGAATCACCAGATGATACCCAATACCAGCCCAGCCCTTGTCCTTGTGCCACTTGTCTATCTCAGCAACACCAATATCCTGATCGCGCCGGGTGGCAGCACAATGCACGACAACCAAGTCAGTTTTCTTCCGCTTACCCCTACCCGTAGAAATCGCTTTGGTCTTCTTTGTTGGAGAACCTGACGTAGCTTCATCAACAGATTTCAACGTACCTTATATACTTCGCACTCATATTACTTCTCCGATCCATGCCGGACTTTACATATGAAGACAAATAGCATTAGCGCGAATTGATTACGATAATGAGCTCGCAGAGGGATATTGTAAGATGTCTATCGGGTGTCAGGTCTAATAGGTTGCCACAATTGAAGGATTGGGTGATGGATTTTAAGGACAGCAAAAATTATGTGTTAGCGAGTGCCTAATATTGCCTTTTTCGGTATTCGAGGAAGTCCTTGTCGTTGAAGATAAAACGCGTAGCGTTGCTGGACATTCGTTATATATGGATGAATAAGCCTCCCAACACGGCACCCTTTCACTTCAGCGTATCCTTTGATGACATTTTTTCTGAGATCAAACTCAATTACCTTTCCATCGCAAATCATAGGAACAATAGATTGCCATACTTTCTCATTAAAGTTTCCATACTTTTCGTTGTATGAATTCTTAATATCTTTCTCTTTCATACTCGTGCCTTTAATACAATATAGTTCTATATAATCTATCACTGCTGTCCCGTTAACTTTCATATGAGTTTCATTTGATTGACATCGGGCAGTCTGCCATCAGGCGGATCACCCCTTAACAACGCCATCAGGTCACGCTTATCAAACAAATTAAGCTGCAGTAATCGCAATAGCTGCTGCATACTCTTTGTGAGTCCAGACTGAAACTTCAGAAATGCAATTAGCAGGTATACGCACATCGCTATCCATATTTGAGTCATCACTGCATTCTTGCTCGTGCCAACAAACGATTTGATTTTCAGGTTCTGTTTTATCCACTTAAAGAATAATTCCACTTGCCACCTGGCTTTGTAAACATCGGCAATCGTCTTGGCTGCCAGTTTGAAATTGTTTGTTACAAACACATAGTGCTTACCCGTCTCCGCATCTTTGTAGCCAACCCGCCTTAATCGAACAGGACATTTTTTGGAGACCTGGGGGCCGGTGAATTCTATCGTTTGATCACACGTCAAACCTTTGCCTTTCAGCACCGATCGACGCTCGATAATGCGGTATTTTGCATTGCTCTTAAGCCGGGTGACGAAGAAAATACCCTTGTCTGTCAATTGCTTATACCAAACGTAATCATTGTAGGCTTTATCAATTGCAATAATACTTCCCTTAGGAAATATGAGCGTGCGACCCACTGTTACATCGTGCTTCTTCCCTTCCGTGACGACCACAAACTCCGGCAAATAACCCGCATGATTCAAACCGACGTGCAGCTTAATCGCTCCTTTGGTGGTGCGAAAATCAGCCCAGGGAAACGCAGACAAACACAAGTCGATGGTGGACGCGTCCAGCGAATAAAGCGGGTGAGTAAATCTGAAACTATGATCAGGCGCCACGCCTTGGCAGCGAGTTAACAGTTTTCCAAACAGCGCTTCGTACAGAGCATAAGGCTTATCTTCATTGATGCGCGATAGGTTGGATCGCGACAGCTTCGCGCTGCCCAGGTGGTAAAGGCGATGCATTTGCGCCGACATATTATCCACGATATCACGCAAGCTGTTTCGACCAGACAATTGAGCCATCGTCAGCGACACAAACTGTGACCAGCGGGAGGCTTTACGAAAGGAACGGCCAGAATGATGTTGTTTGGCAAGGGTCTCAAATTCATGTCTCGGAACAAGTTTTAGTATTTGTGACAGGATCGTATTACAATGCGCCATGGTCTGGTTCCCTCTATTTATACACTGTTTTTTAGACAATCTCATTGTATCAATTGTGGCGGAATCAGACCTCCTTATTTCTCCTTAACGGGACAGCAGTGATAATTTTTCTATAACATTATCATTCCATATACCCTTCAGATCTTGTATTTCTATAACGGTTCCTTGAGGTTTTGTTATCAATCTCGGCGGAGAATATTCTGAATAATCTATCTCAATTTCATCCAAAAATATTTTCTTTTCCGAATCATCCTTCGAAGTAAAGTCATCATCATACTTTGTAAAGTCATACTCAATTAGCGATTCAAATGTTGAGTTTTTAGTTCTCGTGCTTACGGTTACTTTTTTTCCTAATTTCAGAACAGCAAATCGCCCAATACCCTTTTCACCTTGTATTATTCTGCCTTTCTTTGTTTTACCTTTCCCCTCCTTCTTTAAAGTGTATTTCTGCGGAGTGGCTGGATTCATCCAGGACTCTCGTATATCTTTGGGCGTCATTCCACTGCCATCATCTTCAATTACAATGCTGGAATTGTCATTTGCTGACATGTCATCGTTAAAATTATGAAAACGCACTTCAACCGTATCAGCATCAGCATCGTAAGAATTTTTAACTAACTCCACGAGAGCAATTAAATCATTTTTGATCAACTGCTCTCCTAGCATTGTAAGCAACCTTGCGTAGGGTCTAATTGATAGTTTTACTTCCTTCATTTTTTCGTGCCCACGATAACAAACTCGTATCTATAAACTTCTTTATGATCTGTATTTTTGGTGAAACGCCCTTTAGAATCTCGAAAGGGTGTCAATATTTTTGATGATATTCGTCGAGGAATTTTTTGGATTTCTAAAAAGCCAGACCTTTTCATACACTCTCGCATAAACGTCGCATTATCTATCTCTACCGATCTGTAATTTGTATTTCCTATTACAAATACAGCGATGCCATTTTTATTGAGAACCTCGTAGCAGTTTTCCACAGCTTTCCCTATGTCTATAAAATATCTTGCAGTGGAATTGGACTTAGATTTATCTGTGTGTAAAAGTTTATTATAAATCTTATGCCCAATAGAGGGTAAGGACTCTATTTCTTCCGCAGATGGCGCCTGTATTTTATATGTGTTTCCCATCATGTTTGTTCTTATATCTCGGTAATCAGAACACAATCCAAGCCAAAGGGCAGATAGTTGATGTATATCCGCATAGTCATACGAACTGACGTATGGTGGGCTTGTAACGATTATATCTGCTTTGTATTTACTTGTTTCCAGAGAGAGAAAATTTCTCTGCATTATCTGGAAATTTGATGATTTTTGTTTTGGAAAAGCATTTTCTTCATTTGCTTTTTTCATAAAGCGAAACTGTTTTTCAAATGCTTCCATAACATCAATGGGTGATTTGTGAGGATCAATTTGCGGCTTAATGGATTTTGTCAACCAATTAGATGTTGGTTTTAGGATATTGGAAAAAGCGCAAAGAAAGAATTTTCTGTACGGACTACAACTGGGAACATCCTTTTCGATTGCTTTTTTTAGCTTCAATAATTTTTCAATTTGATCTTCATTAAACCAGTGTTTAATTCTGCTGTTAATATTTTCAGAGTCTTCTTTTTTGATTTTTATTGAGTTATATGTTTTTACAATAAGCAAAAAATATTTTTCCAACTTGGCAGCGTGATACTGCCTGATTTTCACTTGAGCAATCAATGTAGCAACCGGGTTGATGTCACATCCCCAGAATTTTTTCCCGCTCCTCTTTGCCTCAACAGCTGTTGTACCGCATCCGCAAAAAACGTCTGCCACAGTAGTAACCTGAAGTCCCTTTTTTGCAGCGTATTCCAAAGCCTTAGTGGTTATAAAACTTGGGAACTTTGCCGGATAACTATGTATTCTGTGTATGCGGCTCTCTTTTTCCGCCCCAAAATTCCAAAAGTCCGATGGAAAGTTAGACTGACTCATCGCTCACCTCCCCAACAAAGATAGATTTGATTAACACTATACCCCACTCTAACCCCGCACCATCAACTACTTTTTAAAACGCCTAAAGTTCTCCACATAGCCCAGCACTCAGGATGATACTCTCAATCTGCTCTGCAGTGAGTGGGCGGACGACCTTGCCGAGGGTCAGTGGCTGCCCTATGTCAGTATGCAAAACAGCACCATTTTGAATGTTGGTATTCTCGCCGATGTGAATCGGTTTATTGTCTCCCCGGAGCACAGCGTCAAACCAGACACCGGCGTTATGTTCCAATATCACCGTGCCGATGACGGTAGCGTTGTCCGCTATCCAGTGGTCATCTCCTCTTAGTTCAACTCGTCTCTTTCCCAGATCGTAAATCAATAGCCAGTCTCTACTGCAAAAATTTACAAAAACGGCACGCAGATCACCACAGTCGGGGGATAGTACGAACAAGCTACCTTGTCTGCTGTTAGCCCGCACCATGATACTGTATGTTTATAATTGTGGGTCTTCCCCAATCGTAGTGGGTCATTCAGGCCCTGATTCCTTCCGGATAGAGCTGTAATCCGCCCAGGTGGAAGTAAATTGCATTACGGAATCGCTCCCTGTTTCTGAAACCCCGAGCACGGCTCTTCAGCGTTTTGATACGACTGTTCATACTTTCAGCATAACTGTTGTCAACCTTACGAATCACCGCATTGAGAATACCCCAAAGGTGATTCCGCAGGGTTTTTGACGTCGTTTGCATTGGTTTGTGCCGGCTACGGGCCATCCAGTTGATCAGGCGTTTCCAGCCCTTCTCAGCCCAGGTGCGACTCCGATAGTCCCAAAGGCGGCAGGCTAGATCCTTGATAGCCCACGCCCTGGCGGTCTTCAGGGAAGAGTGTCGTAGTTCGCTGAAACTGCGCTGTTGGTGCCAGCTCATGTTGCCCCGGTTACGCAGCCAGTGGTATTTACTACCCTTCATCCGCTCATCGCCCTGCCTGATCAGCTGCCGGTGTTCCTGTCGGCGCACCTGATCCACAGCCTTGCCCATGTATTGCGCAACGTGGAAACGGTCAAAGGCGATCTTGCTATCCGCATCAGGCAGCGCCTCTCGAGTTGCCCTGATATAGGCCGGCCACATATCCATGCACACGCTCTCGATACCCTTTTTCTGGTCCTCAGACAGCAGGTCGTAAAATTCAGCCAGGCTATCGGTCTCCCGATTTTCGGCAACATGCAGCACTACCGACTGCTCCTGATCCGTCACCACCGTGACATAGTCATGCCCCTTGCGGTAAGAGGTTTCATCCACACTGATTTGCCTGGGTGACAGCGCCTCTCGATGCGACAGACCACGTTTCACTGCGCGCTGCATGATGCCATCCACTGCATTCCAACTCAGTCTTAGGTGTTCTGACACCGCACGGGTTGAAGCGTCTTTCAGCCAGTCTATGACCAGCGCTTCAAACAACGCTGTAAATCCGCTGCCAGGCTCTGCCCAGGGAACATGCACCGTAACCACGCCGTGCTCTGAACACTCCACCCGGGGCACTTCAGCCATCAGCAAGGTCTTGAGTTGACAGGTGTCAAGATGGCGCCAGCGCCTCTGCCGCTTGTCATAACCGGAGCAGGCTTTGCCACACTTGGGACACGTCAATTTACCGCTCCCATGATCTACGGTGACTTTCACTTCATCGTTCGCGGGTGAAACCTGCACATCGGTCACCTGCCACGGCTTCTCGATACCCAATATCTGGCTGTATAGCTGTGTATCTTTCATGGGGCATCAGGCTAAACTACCCACTCGATTTGGGGAAGACCCATAACATTAAAACCGTCAATACATCAGAATCCTGCGGATGGTCTCCAGCACCCTTGTGCACATTGTTAGCGTGAAATGTTAGCGAACGAGCTTGTGTAACAGCCATTTTATTAAGCGCAGGATTTAATTCAATTGTCTGATTTGACATTCTGTTTTCACCTAATGTTTTTAATGTTTATTCCCAGATGATGCCGACGATCTGAAACAGTAATCTGTGGCGTGCTTCAAGTTCATCCGGGCCGAACTTGTCGAGCGGAACCAGATCGAGTTTAAAGTCGGTCTTAAGGGCATTCATGTCAAGCTTTGCTTTGTAGCTGTCCTCGCGGAGAGTCTCGTTCCAATAAAGTGTGTTGGCGTAGGACTTTAGTTTCTCAGAATAGGGTTCGTTACTGCTGGATATATTGTCTTTACCCTTGAGAAGAAGAATGCCACCGAGGCGGTTTCGTTCTTGTTCAAAAAGTTCTTCGTCATTGTTGAAGAATGCTTTGTTTTCATCATTCAATGAAAGAATGTGCTCAACGTGAAAACCTGTCTTTGCGCTCGTCTTGGTAACGAGGTCAGCAATGGGGTGCTTCACGTTCAGATTCATCTGCTTGGCAATAAACTCATCGATACGGGCGAAGAAGTAGCGTTTGAAGCGGGTATTCAGGTTGATGCCGGTCTGTTTGAAGGCGGAATAGCTGAGCGGTTTCGCTTCGGTCACATTGCGGCGGGCGGCAATGGCGGTGGTCAGTTCGTCATCAAAGGCATCGCGATAGGTTTCGTGGTCTGCATCCCGGATGACGGTACCTATCCGGAAGAGAGAGTCGGCGAACTCATTACTATCGTAGGCATTTTGGAGTTGAAGCAGGGAAAAATAGCGATCGATTTCTTCTGCCACGACGCAGATTTTCATATCTTCATCTGGGTCGTCCATGTAGCAAGCAGCAGTGGCGAGAAGGAAAGGAGCGTCAAGATCAAGGAGGCGGTTGTAATAGACCCCTCGAAAGAGTTGCTGATCACTATCGTACGCCTCGCGTAGTTTGATGAAGAGATTCGAGTAGTAAGTGTACTCACCTTTGAGGAAAGATTTAACGTTAGCGGGGTTGTGGATAAGACCGAGTTTGTCATCCATCTCGGCGGTGAACATGGCACGGTGATAATCACCGTCAAACTTCGCTCCCTCGCTACGTTTGTTAGCATACTTCGCCTTGAGGTAAAAACGAAAGAAGGCATTCATCTCATCTTCCTTGAAAGCGTTGATGGTATTGGCCTGTTCCCCCCAAAGTTCATTGTATTTGTCTTTGTCCAGTTCAATCTTGTCAATCTGGCCGAGGAGTTTGCCTTTGAGGATCTCGTAAGGCTGAAGTTTGATGCCGCGGTCGTTAATGACCTCGAAGACCATTGATACGTCGGTCTGCTCAACCGCGAGATTGATGAGAACAAGACGGTGGAGAAAATAAAAGACAAAGGTCTCAAAGATATGCTTTTCCTTCAGTTCCTTGTCGATGAAAGTACTGATAGTGTCGTAGTTCTTGACCATGTTGTCGGCAGTGGTGCCGCTGGAGGTATCAATTTCCTTGGTATCCTTGCCATCGAGGAGGGCTTGCTGGGTGGACTCGTGGCCAACGTGATTCATCCAGAAATGATGCTTAAATCCGTGCAGGCCAGCAATCTTATATTCGATCCACCCTTGCAACTCCGATTGATACGACTCGGCAAGGTGCCGCAGTTTGATTAGAATCAACGACAATGTGGTGAAGCGTTGCTGGCCATCTACGATATAAGTCCGCCCGTTCACCACATTGGTGACATAAGTGCTCAGGTAATACCAGGGATAGTGTTCGATGACCGTCTCCTTGGACGGATCAAGGTTGCTAACGCGGGCGTACTGTTCTTTGAATTTGAAAAAGATGTCGTCGAGCAGGCGGAGCACGGGTTCATCCGTCCAACGGTAGTCGCGCTGGTAAAAATCAATGAGGTATTCCGTGTTCGAAAAGACGTTGTCGATGTTCTGTTTGTCGGGTGAAATATCCATGCTAATGGTTTCCTCATGTATTTAAGTTGCGATATAGGCAAAAATTTATTTGATGACGGCTCTTCGAGGAAGAAAACAAGGTAGATTTCCCTGACCCATTGGCACCAACCAGGACAGCCAAACGTGGAATATCGCGCATTTCGACATCACGAAAAGCGCGGAAATTCTGTAACCTTAAATATTCAATTTGCATGTTTTCACCGTATTGATACGCGGGAGTATATCACACTGATTTTTCCGTATTTCAGTGGTCATTAATTCGTGAAGAAGGGTGCGGATAGGTCTTGGAGGTTACCGCGTTTGTGGTTTGCATCAATGCAAGGAATAGCGAATTTTTCCTCGCGGGATAAAACGGTTTAATCGATCGCTTCGGGGTATTTATTGCTTCCCCGTTCATCCCAACCTCGGTTGGCGAATGACCGGGATATTAAAAAGTAAATCGATTAGTTTGGTGTGAAGATAATAACTTTCACGCCCCCATCGACCTCTCTCCAAAATGCCGTCTTTGGCGAGAGTGTTCAGATAACGGGTGGCGGTGGGTCTTGATATGTTCAGGTCATCCATCAGGAATTGAATTTTCGTGTAGGGGTGCTGGAAGAGGTTGTTGATTAGATCCTGGCTATACATTTTTGGGTGTTTCGGGCGGATCAGATTTTTTTGTTCGTGTAGAAGATTCGTGATTTGCATAATCAGGTCGATGATGTTTTGCGCGGTCAAGGCGATACCATCAAGCATATACACCACCCACTTTTCCCATTGTTCTTGGTTGTCTCGCGCACTCTGCAAAAGATGATAATAGTCGGCCTTGGTATGGTTGATGTAGCGACTGAGATACAGAATGGGGGTAGGTAACATCTCTTCTTGCACCAGATACAAGATATTCAGAATTCTGCCGGTTCTACCGTTACCGTCTGTGAAGGGATGGATGCTTTCAAACTGATGATGAATCAAAGCCATTTTAATGAGCGGATCAAGGCGGGAGACCGAACGGTCGTTGATGAAACTTTCCAGATCATTGAGCAACGGCTGCATCTCTGATGGTGCAGGCGGAACATAGACTGCCTCGCCGGTGCGTTGGTTAACCACTTTGGTGCCGAGTTGTTTTCGCAAGCCGGCGTTATTGCCCACGATGATTTGTTGAATTTCAATAATGGTGTTGATGGAAATGTTGCGATGCTCAAAGACCCGGTCAAATCCCTTGTCCAGTGCTTCGGCACAGTTGTGAACTTCTTTGGCAACTGGGTCTTTATCGGTGGGGTCCAATCGGTATTTATAAAGAGCATCCTGAGTGGTGATGAGGTTTTCTATCGCCGAACTGGCCTGTGATTCTTGCAGATTCAGGGTGGAAACCAGGATACGCTCATTGGGAATGCTGGCGGATACACCCTTGAGTTCGCCCAGATAACGGCTGGCTTCGGCTAGGGCTTTGAGTATTGCCGGGGTCTCAAAATTTACTTCGGAGATAATTTGTCTCAGGGTGGGGAGCATTGGATACTTCTCAAAGGGTGGGTTTTTGAACAACGTCGTGACTCATCTTCTCATAAATAGGTCTTTTTGAGAAGACAAGGTGGAAATATATCCTTATTTCTCAAAAACTGCCACTTTTGAGAAGTTAGAAGTCGATATGTATCATTTTTTGGCATGTTCCCCGCCCGAAACAACCCCCGGTCGGACATGGATACAAATCCGCCGTCCTCGGCAACTGTTAAGGATTCCTTAACGGTTGCAACAACCCTCACTCACTACCACCATTCAAATCAATTTTTACCTCTTTGGCAATGATGCCCTGCCCCAGCATTGTCGCGATACTATCTGCAAAAAGATTTTCCAGGTGACTTGAGTCGTCCACATCCGTAAATTGAATGGCTTTGATGTATTGATTGCGATCTGCCAGCACCATAGGTAGAAATTCCAGCCGGATGAGGATGCAATTCATCAGCAATCGCACCACCCGCCCGTTGCCATCGTCAAATGGATGGATGCGAATAAATCGCTGATGGAGTTCGGCAAGAAAAAGAACAATAGCTTCGCGCTGGTTTGTTGTGCCCTGCTCAAGCCAGTGTCGAATCCATGCTGTGAGTTCCCTCATGAGCGCCGGTGTTTCTTCAGGAGTAGCAAAATGAAACATCTCACCCTCGCCGGTCAGGACATGGTTGGGCTGGGTCTTGTATTGCCCCGGCAAGATCTTTTTGCGGGTCGGTGCGCCGTCTGGCGTTTGCGCTACTTTATAGAAGGGTTCTTTCAAACTAATCCGATTCAAGTCTCTGATGTCGCCTTCGCTTATGGGTCTTTCATCCGCCGCCAGATTATGCACATGTTCAAAAGTCAGGTCGTGGGCTTTCATTTCCTCATATTCTCGCAGTGCATGATCCCCCGTCGCACGACCATGAATTAATAGTAACCGGGTTTCACTATAGGTCAGCGTAGAACCTTCAAACTGGTTGGACAGATAGTTGAAGCGCATCCGAATCCATTGCATAAGCGCGGCATGGTTCTCTTTTGGCAGGGGTTGTACCGCAAGCCACCTGGCATGGAGGGAGAGGAGTTTGCCGGTTGTCTGGGTCATGTTGGTGGTGGGCGACCCGGCACTATTCAGGCGAGACGCCGGGCGCAGGCGCGTTATTTTTCAAATAAATACGCCACACACAAAATCAACCCGCCTATCAGCAACGTGGCGTTGAAAATCCAAAACCCATCGCCCATCCCGCCGCTCGCCCGGTATATGAAGTTTTCCAGAACGATGGCAATGACAAGATACGCTGCAATACCGATTGGCACGATGGCGATTTTTTGGTACATCGGCATCAACATTTTTGCCGTGATTAAAAGCACGATGACTTCAAGGGAGTTCACCACCAGCCAGACGTTTTGATTCAGGTTTTCGATGATGGACATCTCTGCAAGAAACAAAGCGTTTTGAATGAGAATTAAAACGGCGGCTGCGCCGGCCACAAAATTTCGTGATAGTTGCATGTGAGTCACCTCTGATTGCGGTTTGGCTATGGGCAAATTGTAGTTAAAATGTAGTTGAACGCAAGTTGCGAACCGGCGTTATTGCCCACAATGCTGCCCACAATAATTTACTGAATTTCAATAATGGTGGGTTTTTTGAGTATTATCGCCGGCATCAGGCCAGTAGTGGCGGTGCCCGTTGGCGTTATTCTGCCTGAAGCGGATTTTCCATCAATCAACCTCATCATAAATGTTAATGGCGGTTTCAATATTACTGACTCCCCTATCCCAATCTTTCCAACGGCTTGAATAGCCGTGTGGCGCTGGTTACCGGCACGACTTCAGGGCTCGACAAGCGCTTTGCCATTGTCCGCGGCCTGCGGCGCCAAGGTCGCGGCTGTAGCCACGTTTAGCCAGCGGGCAGATCTGACCTTCAAAGTAACTTGACGAGAGGTCGTACAGGACCAGACAGTCTTCGGCCAGATGGCGGGCCGCGAGCTTCTTCTCGATCCGGCCCTGGCGCGCCGGCAACCAGTCCATCACTGCGTACAGTTCGTCCTCGGTGGCATTTGTCACCCCGAGGTCTTGTGCCAGTGTGGTGGTATGCCACCAGCGGATGGTGGCCAACTTGGTGTGTGGCACCACAATGCGTGCTGCGATCATGGCACAGATCAGGTTGCGTTCAGGGCAGGGCCGCGCAGACAGCAAGGCTGAAATTTTCAGACCGGACATGGCTACACGTACCGCATCCACATGACCGTGGTTGCGTGAGCGCTCGATCTCAAAGAGGGTCTCGACCGGGGCCGGTTTTTCCCGGACAGGATCTCGCGAAAGGCTGCTATCCTGCCGCTACTGACACCACCATCCCGGGCACCCCTCAGGACATTGCCTCTTTGCGCAGGCAGCGGACCCACAGCCTGTTAATATTTCCTGTACTTGGATAGGCTATTCTTGGGGCGGGGGTTTGCTACCGGGCGCCGGGCTCTGCATTGTCGCCGCCAGCCTGTACAATCGTCCACGCATGATCTTTACCGACTGAGCCACCGGGAGTTGGAACACTATGCCAGAAGGGATTTACCACGGTCTTTGGGAGAAATCTTTCGACCGCATCCTGAGCCCGATCGAGGAGTTTATCCACCGCCAGACCACCAGCGGGGTGTTACTGATGATCTGTGCTGCAATAGCGCTGGTGGTGGCCAACAGCCCGCTGCAGGAGGGTTACGACAGGTTTTTGCACAAGGAAATCAGCATCGGTTTCAGCACTGCGTATTTTTCCCTGTCGATTCACCACTGGATTAACGAAGCGCTGATGGCCCTGTTCTTCCTGATCATGGGGCTGGAGCTAAAGCGCGAGCTGTTAGTCGGCGAGCTGTCTTCGGTACGACAGGCAATGTTGCCCATCATGGCAGCTATCGGCGGCATGCTGGTACCGGCACTGTGTTACGTCGCGCTAAACCCCGCCGGCCACACCGCCAATGGCTGGGGCATTCCAATGGCGACCGACATCGCTTTTGCTATCGGCGCGCTGAGCCTGTTGGGCGCCCGTATTCCAAAAAACCTGGTGACCTTTTTGATTGCTCTGGCCATTGTCGATGACCTGGGCGCCGTCGCCGTTATTGCGGTGTTTTACACCGAGACGATAAATATGCAGGCGCTGACCTATACGGCCCTGTTCACAACTGTGCTGATCAGCTTCAATCTGGGTGGTATACGCCACGCCCTGCCTTACTCCATGATCGGCTTACTGCTGTGGGCGGCGATGCTCAGCAGTGGAGTGCATGCCACTATCGCGGGTATCGTGATTGCCTTCTGCATTCCGATACGACCCAAATTTAACGCCGGGCTGTTTATCGACAAGGTCAAGGACATCACCGGCAAAATGCACAAGTCTGTTGCCGATGACCCCGATATCATTCATAACAGCCGGTTCCGCAGCCTGGTGTCGTCGCTGGGTGACGGTGTGCTGCTGGTGCAGGCTCCGGCCCAGCGCGCGGAGCACGCTTTGCACCTGCCGGTCGCCTACCTGGTTATCCCTGTTTTTGCCCTCACCAATGCCGGCATTCCCATCCATTTCTCCAGCATTGGCCAGTACCTGACCCACCCGGTTAGCCTGGGCGTGCTGGCCGGTTTGCTGCTGGGTAAGCCGCTCGGCATTGTCGGTTTTACCTGGGTTACGGTAAAACTGGGCTGGGCCGAGCTGCCGGCGGGTCTCAACATGCGCCATGTGCTGGGCGTGGGGCTGCTCGGTGGCATCGGTTTCACCATGTCGATTTTTATCGCCGATCTCGGCTTTATAAATCACTCACAAGACTTGCTAATGGCCAAAACCGGCATTCTTTTTGCCTCCGTTGCTGCCGGCCTGAGCGGATTTTTCTGGCTAATGCTGCAACCCACCGAGGCGGACCAGGCGTAAGTGAGATGACGATTTGGCACCTGCACATGCAATCGGAATCTGAGTTGCGTAGCAAGGACAAACCCGAAGACCTGACCGTCATCGAAGCCAAAGTGAAGCAATACCAGTTCAACCGCTTTCTTTACCAGTTGGTAGGGGCGAGCTGCCAGTGGACAGACAAGCTGGGTATTGGGAACCAGCAGTGGCAGAGCTACGCTGAGGCAGACAATTTGCGCACCTGGGTGGCCTGGTGCCAGGGGTCGCCGGCCGGGTATTTCGAGTTGCGTAAAGACCCCAACGGTGATGTGGAGATCTGCTACTTTGGCCTGGCGGAGAAGTTCATTGGTAGAGGCTTTGGCGGCTATCTGCTCAGCACCGCCCTGCAACAATCCTGGAACTGGCAGGCCAGCAGGGTCGTGGTCAACACCTGTGACCTGGATCACCCCAGTGCCCTGGCCAACTACCGGGCGCGGGGCATGAGCATCTACAAAACCGAAACCAACTGATGCTTAGCGGCTGGCGTAACACCATTCCAGAAAATCGGTAACCGCGTTGACCGTGTGATCCGTTCGCACCGAGTGAAACACTTCAAAAGCGTGCTGGGCACCCGGTAACTCGGCGTAGGCGACTACCTGGTCTGAAGCGGCAGCCGCGGCCGCCACAAAACTGCGCGCCTCTTCAACCCACACCAGTGAGTCGTGCGTGCCCTGGATGACAAACATGGGTGGGGCGTCCGCCCGCACATGGTTGATGGGGCTGGCAGCCTGCCACAACTGCTCGTTGTCCGCCGGTCGGCATTGCAATACCTTGTCTGCCAACATATCCTCCATCGACATGCTGCCGCGGATATTGTCCCTATCCAGAAAATCGTAGACGCCGTAAAACGGCACGGCCGCCGAGACCGAAGTATCAACCTCCTCAAAGCCCGGCTGCCACTCGACCCGGTTGGCGGTCAAAGCCGCCAGTGACGACAAATGACCGCCCGCAGATCCACCGGTAATGGCGAGAAAATCCGCATTGCCGCCATAATCTGATGCCTGTTCGCGAATCCAGGCCAGGGTTTTCTTAACGTCGACAATATGGGCCGGAAATGCATCTTTTGGGCTGAGGCGGTAATTGCAGGCAACACACAACCAGCCCCGCTGGGCCAGATGGTACATCAGGGGCAGTGCCTGCTGCTGTTTCTCACCGATCATCCAGCCACCGCCGTGAATCTGCAACAGCACCGGGAAGCCACCCTCGCGCGGCTCTGTCGGCTCATAGACATCCAGCAGATTGCGTTTGCCGGCCTCCCCGTAGGAAATATTGCGGTGCACCTTGACGCCTGTGCGAGCCATTCGAAAGGGATGCAACCATTCCTGTGACTCAATACCACCGCGCAACACCCCTTGTCGTTGCTGGGGAATATCGCCCCGATAGTTTTCGCCCAGGGCGCTGCGCAGGGCGCCGCTCAACACACCACCGGCATCCATAGACTGGCGATGCAACTGCGCCAAGCCCAGCCAGGACAACACAAAGATAAACAGGCCGGTTTGACCCAAGGACGAGTCCAGCCCACCGAACATGGCCACCACCACCGTCAACAGTAGCTGCCAGATAAAGTGCACGGCCGCCAGCTCGCCGGTAAGCCAGGCCATCAAAAACCAGATAATACTGGCAAAAGAAATACGCCGCGCCGCAAGGAGTGCAGTAACCACGCCGGTGGCACTAATAATGCTGAGGGTAAAATAGAAGCCGGAAAGAGTCATGAGCGTGAACTTGGTAGATTAGTGAAGCAATCATTTTAAAGCCTATAGTACCTCCAAGGCTAGCACCGCGGAGTCTGCTTGCACCTCTGCCCCCAGTTGCGTAAGTTAGCCGCTCACCAGCAACTGGCAGGAACAGCCAATGAGCCTCAAACTGGGCGTGGTCATGGACCCAATCAGCGCCATCACTTACCGGAAAGACAGTACCCTGGCGATGCTATGGGCGGCGCAGGAGCACGACTTTGAACTGTTCTACATGGAGCAGAGTGACCTCTATCTCGAGCAGGGTATCGCCATGGCAAACATGGCACCCTTGCAGGTTTTTCGCGATCCGCAGCGTTGGTATCAATTGGAGGTGGCCAGTACCCAGCCACTGTCGTCCCTGAATGTGGTGCTGATGCGCAAGGATCCTCCCGTTGGCAACGAATACATTTACAGTACTTACATTCTCGAGGCCGCTGAACAGTTGGGCACGCTCATCGTCAACCGCTGCCAGAGCCTGCGCGACTGCAATGAAAAGGTTTTTGCCACCCGGTTTCCGCAATGCTGCCCACCGGTCCTGGTCAGTGCCGACAGCGAGCGCCTGAAAGCATTTCACGCCGAGCACGGCGACGTCATATTCAAACCATTGGATGGCATGGGCGGCGCAGCGATCTTTCGCGTCAAAGCTGATGACCCCAACCTCAATGTGATACTCGAAACGCTGACGGCCTACGACAAAACTACCATCATGGCGCAGCGCTATATTCCCGAGATTGTCGACGGCGACAGGCGCATTCTCATCATCGACGGTGAGCCGGTGCCTTATTGTCTGGCCCGCGTACCGCTGGCCGGTGAAACCCGCGGCAATCTCGCCGCCGGTGGCAGCGGCGTACCACAAGCACTGACCGAGCACGATCGCTGGATAGTGTCGCAGGTGGCGCCCACGCTTACGGCAAAGGGTTTGTACTTTGTCGGTCTCGATGTCATTGGTGAATACCTGACCGAAATCAACGTTACCAGCCCTACCTGTATCCGGGAGATCGATAGTGCCTACCAAACAGACATTGGCGGCCGGCTAATGGCTTGTATAATGAAGCATCTCGGCAAAAGTTGATTCTGTGAGACCATGGAGACTGTTGAAAACGCGGTAGTTCAGCACGACCAACTCGGGTTTTTCCTGTTTCTCGCGTTCGCTGTGCACTTGATGTTTATCCTCGGCGTTGGCTTCACTGCCAACGAAGAATTCAACAGCACCCCCCAACTGAAGGTCACCCTGGCTCAGTATCGCAGTGAACAGGCTCCCGACGACGCGCACTTTGTTGCCCAATCCAACCAACTGGGCAGCGGTACAGCGGCTAACAAAACAGCGCTCACCACGCGCCGGCGCCCTGAGTTCAGCGACAACCGTATTCGCCAGACCGCTACCGCCCGCTTGGAGCAACCGCGCTCCGATACCACACAAATGTCCCTTGTCAGCACGATTAACGACGCACTGGACCAAGTCCTGCGGCAACGGGAGGAGCCCGCACGGGAACCACTACCGGCCACCGGCCTTACCCCGGAAATACGCCGGCTCAGTGAGTCCATCGCCAGCCTGGAGGCCCGGCTCGATGAACAGCAGCAGGCCTACGCGGCTCGACCACGGGTGCAACGCCTGACCTCGGTGTCGGCACGGGCTGCGGTTGATGCTGCCTATTTGTATGACTGGCGCTCCAGGATCGAGGCCATTGGCAATCGCTACTACCCGGTCGCCTCGAGCCGCTACGGGATTTATGGCGACTTGCGCCTGATGGTGGCGGTGCGCCACGACGGCAGCATAGACAATATTGAAATACTGTCATCCTCCGGCCACGCCGTGCTGGACGAGGCGGCCATTCGCATTGTGCACATGGCCGCCCCATTTAAACCCTTTCCCCCTGAATTGCGCGCCATCACAGACATGCTGGAAATCATCAGAACGTGGAAATTCAGGCAAAATCGGCTAAGCTCAGTACAGGGTTAAGTCGTCAACAAATTATGCTAACGAGCGTTGTAGAACTGCCACAATGAACACAACCGGTATTTACAGAGGCATTGCAGACACCAGTCTGCGCGACCACTTCCTGCTTGCAATGCCGACCCTCACTGATGCGCTTTTTGCCCACAGCATTACTTACCTGTGTGAGCACAATGCCGACGGTGCCATGGGCATTGTCATCAATCATCCACTGGATCTGAGCCTGGAGGAGGTACTGGAACACCTGCACTTGTCGGCCGGCGGGCGCCTCAGCGAGATACCGGTAATGGCCGGCGGCCCGGTACACATGGACCGCGGCTTTATCCTGCACCGGCCTACCGAACGCGTATGGGAAGCAAGCCTGCAGGTTACCGATGAAATTACCCTCACCACCTCACGGGATATCCTGGTGGCGATGGCCAATGCACAAGGGCCAGAAGACAGCCTTATTGCACTGGGTTATGCGGGCTGGAGTGCCGGTCAGCTGGAAGCCGAGATATCAGACAACAGCTGGTTAACGCTGCCGGCAGACAGCGGCATCATCTTTGATACTCCCTATCACCTGCGTGCCAGTGCGGCCGCTGCAAAATTGGGTGTCGATATGAACCTGATCTCCGGCGAGGCGGGACACGCCTGACTGCCACGGTGCTCGCATTTGACTTCGGCCTGCGCCAGATAGGTGTCGCGGTAGGCAACCGGGAAACGGGTACCAGCCAGCCGCTAACCACACTGCACGCCCGCGATGGTATTCCAGACTGGGTGCAAGTCGGCAAGTTGCTGGCGGAATGGCAACCTGGCCAGCTAATCGTAGGACAGCCGCTCAATATGGATGGCAGTGACAGCGAATTATCGCGGCTAGCCGGCAAACTTGGTCGTCGCCTGGAAGGTCGTTACGGCTTGCCGGTGCAATACATGGATGAACGACTGAGTAGCTTTGAGGCCAAACAGCAGCTACGCGAAGCGGGGCATGCGGGTGATTACCACAAGCACCCGGCCGACGACCTGGCCGCACAACTCATTTTACAGAGCTGGCTCAACCGCTAACGACCCAGCAGCTTACCCTCTGCGTCGTCTTCCTCCATGGTCAGGTAGGGCTTGGAAGTTCTCGGGTATTTTTGCCTTTTCGCGGGCCACTTCTTTAGTAATAATGCGTTTTTTCAGCAGGTTTTCCAAACACTGATCCAGTGTCTGCATACCGAGCGCCCCACCGGACTGAATGGCCGAGTACATCTGCGCCACCTTGTCCTCGCGAATCAGGTTACGGATAGCCGGTGTGCCGCGCATAATTTCATGCGCCGCCACCCTGCCACCGCCGGACTTCTTGAGCAGCGTCTGCGAGATTACCGCTTGCAGTGACTCAGACAACATCGAGCGCACCATGGCTTTTTCTGCGGCGGGAAATACGTCGACGATACGGTCAATGGTTTTGGCTGCTGACTGGGTGTGCAAGGTACCAAACACCAGGTGCCCGGTTTCGGCAGCTTCCAGAGCCAGCTTGATGGTCTCCAGATCACGCAGCTCACCGACCAGGATAATATCAGGGTCTTCCCGCAGAGCAGAGCGCAGGGCCTCGCTGAAACCCAGGGTATCCCGGTGCACCTCGCGCTGATTGACCAGGCACTTTTTGCTCTCGTGCACAAATTCGATGGGGTCTTCAATGGTGAGAATATGTTCATACTTGTTGTCGTTAATATAATCCACCATCGCCGCCAGGGTGGTGGACTTGCCCGAACCGGTGGGGCCGGTCACCAGCATCAGGCCGCGGGGTATCATGCACAAGTCCTTGAACACCTGACCCATGCCCAGGTCTTCTATGGACAATACCTTGGAGGGAATGGTTCGAAAGACACCGCCGGCACCGCGATTTTGATTGAATGCATTGACCCGAAAACGTGCCACGCCGGGAACCTCAAAGGAAAAGTCAGTCTCCAAAAATTCTTCGAAGTCCTTGCGCTGCTTGTCGTTCATGATCTCGTAGATGAGATCGTGCACCTGTTTATGGTCCATGGGTGGCAGGTTAATACGTCGCACATCGCCGTCGACACGAATCATCGGCGGCAAACCCGCCGACAGGTGCAGGTCGGATGCTCCCTGTTTGGCACTGAATGCAAGCAGTTCGGTAATGTCCATGACTTCCCTGGTCTCCCCTGATCGGCCGCGACTTACAGTGCCCGGCTCTCTTATAATATTGTTTAGCCCATAACGAGTGATGCCAATGACTGACGCCGCTATAGCCAAGAATATAGCAAAGCTGACCGATAGAATAAGAATCGCCGTGCAAAAATACCAAAGAGAAATGGGCGATATTTCGGTGTTGGCCGTGAGCAAGACCCGCACCGCAGGCGCTATTCGCCAGGCAGCAGCCGCCGGAATCACCGATATTGGCGAAAATTACCTGCAGGAAGCACTGCAGAAAAAGCGCCTGCTTGAAGACCTGAACCTGCGCTGGCACTTTATCGGGCCTATTCAATCCAACAAAACCCGCACCATTGCCGAGCACTTCGATTGGGTGCACAGCGTCGACAGGGAGAAAATTGCCAGGCGCCTCAGTGCGCAGCGGCCCGCCCACCTGCCTGCTCTACAAATATGCCTGCAGGTAAATATCAGCGGCGAAGACAGCAAATCCGGAGTCTGCGCAGAGCAACTGCCGGACCTGGTGCAGTCTGTGCAGGCCATGGACCGGCTTTGTTTGCGAGGATTGATGGCGATACCGGCAGCGAGTGACAATGCATCAACGCAGCGCGCCAAATTCAGGGAATTGCACGACTTGCGGCAGGCTGTGCTGGTGCTCGCGCCCCAGCTTGATACCCTGTCCATGGGCATGTCCAGCGATCTCGAGGCCGCCATTGCCGAGGGCGCGACCATTGTTCGCATAGGCACCGATATCTTTGGTGCCCGCAGCGGGTGATATTGGCCGCCAGCGGTGTGTATACTCAGCTTCCTTTTATTTTGCATTCGGAATAGATGTCTTGAACCAGCTTCAAATTGCTTTTATCGGTGCCGGTAACATGGCCGGCGGCATAATCGGCGGCTTGCTGGAGCAGGGCTGGCCCGCTGCCAATATTCGCGCCGGCGATCCCAGCCAGGAAAGCTTGCAGCGCCTGCAACAGTTGGCGCCCATCCGCATCGCGACCAGTAACACCGACGTCGTCAGCGGTGCCGACGTGGTTATTTTGGCCGTCAAACCACAGGTGATGAAAACCGTATTGGCCGACATTCAGGAGCTTGTCATTGAACAGGGCGCATTGGTAATTTCTATTGCCGCCGGTATCACCATTGCCAGTATGGAACACGGTCTCAGCAGTGCCAGCGCCATCGTGCGTTGCATGCCCAACACCCCGGCCCTGCTGGGCAGCGGCGCTACGGCCCTGTTCGCCAATGACAATGCCAGTGCGCAACAATGCACCGCCGCCGAGAGTATTTTAGGCGCGGTTGGAGAGGCCTGCTGGGTACCGGAGGAACAAATGCTGGACGCAGTTACCGCCCTGTCCGGCAGCGGCCCCGCCTACTTCTTCCTGTTTATGGAAGCGATGGCCAGGGCCGGGGTAGAACTCGGCCTGGACGCTCAAACAAGTCGGGCACTGGCCATACAAACAGGCCTTGGCGCCGGCCAAATGGCAGCCGCAGGCGAGGTAGACCTGGAGGAATTGCGCCGGCGGGTCACCAGCCCGGGCGGAACTACCCAGGCCGCTATTGAGAGTTTTGAGGACAGTGGTTTGCGGGCGACCGTTAAGACCGCCATGACCGCTGCCTATGACCGGGCCCAGGCAATGGCCCGGGAAATGGGATAGGGAGTAAAATATGGGAGCTTTTGCTGAGATTCTCGACTACCTGCTGCGAATTCTGTTCAGCACGGTGCTGGTGCTGGTGCTGGTGCGTTTGTTACTGCAACTGGTGCGGGCTGATTTCTACAACCCCGTCAGCCAGTTTGTGGTTACAGTAAGCAATCCATTGCTGAAGCCGCTGCACCGGGTAATCCCTGGCTTGTGGGGCATAGATATGGCCGCTGTTGTACTGCTGATAGTGGTGCAGATGCTGGCCATTGCGACCATCCTGCTATTGAGCGGCTCCAGCCTGCCCAATCCATTGCTGTTGCTGGTATGGGCGATACTGGGTGTGGCTGGCCTGCTGGTCAATTTCTATTTCTTCGCCCTGCTGGCGATGATTCTGCTGAGCTGGGTGGCCCCCGGTAGTGGCAATCCCGCCATCTACCTGATCCAGCAGTTGACAGAACCCGTGACGGTGCCCTGTCGACGCCTGCTACCACCGATGGGGGGGCTGGATTTTTCCCCCATCATTGTCTTTATCGCTATCAATATCATCCAGATATTCCTGCGCCACACCGCGCTTGGGGTTGGCTTGCACCCAGCCCTGGTGATTGGTCTGTGAACGAAACCGCCGCCAGCGGCGAACAGGCCGGCAGTGTTGGCCTGGTAACACCTGAGCTGGCCAAATTTTCCGAACCGCTGCAACTGGCCTGTGGTCGCAGCCTGCCCGGATTTGAGCTGGTTTATGAAACCTACGGTACGCTAAACAGCGACGCCGGCAACGCGGTGCTCATCTGTCACGCCCTCAGCGGCCATCATCACGCCGCTGGCTATAGCAGCACAGACGACAAAAACCCCGGCTGGTGGGACGCCTGCATCGGCCCGGGCAAAGCCATTGATACCAGTGTGTTTTTTGTCATCAGCCTCAATAACCTGGGAGGTTGCCACGGCTCAACCGGCCCCACCAGCATCAACCCTGAAACCGGTGCGGAGTACGGACCCGACTTCCCCTCGCTGCGCGCCCGTGACTGGGTCAATAGCCAGGCCCTGCTGGCAGATCGCCTCGGTATCGATTGCTGGGCGGCGGTCATAGGCGGCAGTCTCGGCGGTATGCAGGCCATGCGCTGGGCACTGGAATACCCACAGCGGGTTCGACACTGCGTGGTCATCGCCGCCGCCATGAAGCTGAGCGCGCAAAATATTGCCTTTAACGAGATCGCCAGACAAGCCATTCTCTCGGACCCGGAATTCAACGGGGGCCACTATCGGCGCGAGGGAACCATTCCCCGCCAGGGGCTGTCGATCGCCCGCATGGTGGGTCACATTACCTATCTTTCTGACGATGCCATGGCCGACCGTTTTGGCCGCGATTTGCGCTCGGGCAGCCTCGCCAAAGGCGCCGAAGAGAGTGTGGAATTTCAGGTGGAAAGCTATTTGCGGCACCAGGGATCGGTTTTTTCAGAGAGTTTTGACGCCAACACCTATGTACTTATGACCCGCGCCCTGGATTACTTTGACCTGGCCCGCGAATACGACGACGATCCCGTGGCAGCGTTCAGCAAGGCACAGGCATCCTTTCTGATTATGTCGTTCACCAGCGACTGGAGATTTTCACCGCGACGCTCCCGGGAAATTGTCGACGCATTGATCGCCGCCGACAAGCAGGTTTCCTATGCGGAGATCGACGCCGACCAGGGTCACGATGCCTTCCTGTTACCCATACCTCGCTATATAGAGGCCCTCACCGCCTATATGGCCAGAGTTGGGGGTGACCACTGATGCGCCAGGATCTGACCCGCATACAACAGTGGATTGCCCTCGGTTCCAGGGTACTGGACCTGGGCTGCGGCAATGGCGAGTTTTTGCTGCGGCTGCAAAATGAGCGCCAGGTGAAGGGTCTGGGCCTGGAAATTGATGCGGAAAATATCAACACGGCGCTGACCGCAGGATTGAATATTGTTGAGCAAGACCTGGATGGGGGCCTGGATAATTTTCGCGACGATAGTTTTGATACCGTGGTTATGGCACATGCACTGCAAGCCGTCCGCGCCCCACATCTGGTGCTGGACCAGATGCTGCGCATTGGCAGGGAATGTATTGTCACCTTTCCGAATTTCGCCCACTGGCGCTGCCGCATTTACCTGGGCACACGCGGCCGTATGCCCGTGTCAAAATTCATGCCTTATACCTGGTATGACACACCTAATATTCACTTTTGTACCGTCACAGATTTCGAAAAGCTATGCCTGGAACGCGGTATCAACGTACTGCACAGGGAGATGGTTGGGCCAGACAACAGCAGCCATACCCTGGCCCGATTATGGCCCAACCTTTTTGCCACTACTGCGATTTACCACATAAGCCGATGAACCTTTATTCAATGCGCCTCACCCTGTCACTGTTACTGCTGTTTGCCAGCCAAGCATCCCTGGCCGAGTCACTGCAGTTCGGAACATTCGAGCTGCACTACAGCGTCGTCAACAGCACCTTCGTGGATCCGGACGTGGCCGGGCACTACCAGATCATCAGGGCCAAAGATCGCGCCTTTGTGAACCTGGCGGTCAGGGAGCGTGTGGCGGACGGCGGCGATCGCGCCGTGACCGTAAAAATTGAGGGCCGGACCTGGGATTTATTCCAGAATCAATTTCTCAAATTTCGCGAAATCCGCGAAGCTGACGCCATTTACTACATCGCCGACTTCAAGTTCAGCGACGGCGAAGTGCGCTTCTTCGACCTCGCTGTGTTGCCAGAGGGCGCCAAGCGCTCAAAACAAATCAAGTTCCAGCATAAGGTCTATGTCGAGTAAATCGTCGAGTAAATTCCCACACCGGCTGGTGCTGGCCAGTGGCAACCCTGGCAAGCTGGCCGAGTTCCAGCGCCTTTTCTCCGACTGGCACTGCCAGGTGATTCCGCAATCTCAATTTGCCACGCCCGCAGTTGACGAAAGCGGCGACAACTTTGTAGCCAACGCCCTCCTCAAGGCGCACACCGCCGCCCACCATTGTGGATTGCCGGCCATTGCCGATGATTCCGGCCTGGAAGTTGACGCCCTGGGTGGTGCACCGGGTATCTACTCGGCCCGTTATGCGGGGGTGAGGGCCAGCGCCGCTGACAATAACAGGAAGTTGTTGGAGGAACTGCGGGGGGTGCCGATGGAACAACGTATCGCCCGCTTTCAATGTGCGCTGGTGTTCCTGCGCCACTGGCAAGATCCCAACCCAGTGATTTGCCAGGCCCACTGGGAAGGCCTGATCCTGGAGCAAGCTGTCGGTAGCGGCGGCTTCGGCTACGACCCACTGTTCTACGTACCTGACCAGGCTTGTGCAGCCGCAGAATTGAGCAGGGATTCCAAGAATCGCATCAGCCACCGCGGACAGGCGCTGCAATTACTAATGGCAGCCCTGCAACGCGAATTTACCAGCAGGACATGAGTCACCTACAACTGCCGCCACTGTGCCTGTACATTCATATTCCCTGGTGCGAGCGAAAGTGTCCCTATTGCGACTTCAACTCGCATAAATCTGCGGAGCCCCTACCCGAGCAAGCCTATATCGCTGCGCTGCTAGCCGACCTGGAACAAGATCTCCCACTGGTACAGGACCGAGAGCTACAGTCAGTTTTTATCGGCGGTGGTACGCCCAGTCTTTTATCCGGTGCGGCCTTGCAAGAGCTTCTACAGGGCGTGCGAGCGCGCCTGCCACTGCGGCCCCGGGCGGAAGTTACCCTGGAGGCAAACCCGGGCAGCGCCGAGGCGGCGAAATTCGCGCAGTTTGTCGAGGCCGGGGTCAATCGATTATCACTGGGCATCCAGAGCTTCCAGGACCCACAGCTACAGCGACTGGGTAGAGTCCACAATAGCGAACAAGCGGCGGCAGCGCTGGAGTTGGCCAAGCACGCGGGTTTGGCGAGCTTTAATATCGACCTGATGCACGGCCTGCCCGGCCAGACTGTGGAGGCAGCGCTTGCCGATCTGGAGCAGGCCCTGAGTTATCGAGCCCCGCATTTGTCCTGGTACCAGCTCACCATCGAGCCCAATACCGAGTTCTACAGGCGCCTCCCAACACTGCCCACAGAAAATATCCTCGGCAGCATCCAGCAACGCGGCGAGGCCCTACTCAGCCGGCATGGCTATGCCAGTTACGAAGTCTCGGCCTACAGCAGGGAAAATTACCAGTGCCTGCACAATCTCAACTACTGGCAGTTTGGTGACTATATTGGCATCGGCGCGGGTGCCCACGGCAAACTGACTGATATGGCAAGCGGCACGGTGTGGCGTACCGCCAAAAAACGCCAGCCTGACCAATACCTGCGCGCCGGCGCCCATCAGCTGTGCAGCCGGCGCCAGCGCCTGGGCAGCAGTGACCTCAAAACTGAGTACATACTCAACGCCCTGCGCTTGCAGGCCGGCTTCGAATTGCCCGCATTCACTGCCCGCACCGGCCTGGATGTCAAGCTGATCATGCCTGAGATCCAGTCCCTGCAAGAGCGGGGATTGTTGGAATGCAAGGGAACTCGAGTCCGCGCTACCTCGCATGGACGTCGATTTCTCGATACGGTTATCGCCGAGTTTTTCTAGCGATGCCTATACAACAGATCCCAGACGCCGTGCCCCAGGCGTTGACCGCGCTGTTCAAACTTGGTCAGGGGCCGGTGTACAGGGCGTTCCACATAGTCGCCTGAGTCAGAGGTATTTTCCAATACCGAGACTTCTGCCAAGACTTCCAGCATATGTTCGGCGTAGTTTTCCCAATCGGTGGCCAGGTGCAGGCATGCACCCGGCTTGAGCTTGGTAGACAGCATTGCTACAAATTGGGTCTGTATCAGGCGCCGTTTGTGATGGCGCTGTTTGTGCCAGGGATCCGGAAAGAAAATTTGCACCCCATCCAGGCTGGCATCTGCAATACACTCTTTGAGCACGGCCACGGCGTCGTCGCGGTAGACACGAATATTATCCACACCGGATTCGAGCATGCTGTACATCAGCTTGCCCACACCCGGACGGTGGACTTCAACACCGATGTAGTTGATGTTCGGCGCCGCTGCCGCCATCTCTACCAGTGACCGACCCATGCCAAAACCAATTTCCATTACCAGCGGCCCCGTCCTGCCAAAAGCCCGCTGTGGATCCAGTACGCCCGACTCCCGAGCCAGTCCCCAGGCTTGCCAGTTTTCATCCAGCGCCTTGCGCTGACCCGCCGTCATGCGACCGGGGCGCAACACAAAACTGCGGATGGCCCGGTGTTTGCTTGAGTCTGTCATTGCTGGAACCTTACAGCGGACTTATTCGCCAATCCGCCAACCGGCCAGCGCCAGTAGTGCCCAGCCCACCATAAAGGACAAGCCGCCCAAGGGGGTGATCGCACCCAACCAGCGCATACCCGTGAAGCTCAAAATATACAGGCTGCCGGAGAACAGCAGTAAACCGATCAGGAAGGCCATGCCGCTGGCCGGCAGTAACCTGGACTGGGGCAGCCACAGGCACAATAAACCCACCGCCAGCAGGGCAAGACTGTGATAGAACTGGTATTGAACCGCCGTCTGGTAGACAGACAGGGCGGTTTCATCGAGGCGTGTTTTCAGGGCGTGGGCGCCGAAGGCACCGAGGGCGACCGCCAACAATCCACTGACAGCGGCGAGGGAAATGTACCATCGAGCCATATGGGAACCGGATCAGGCTGCCAGGCAGACTCGCAGTTTTTTCATGGCATTTTGCTCCAGCTGACGAATGCGCTCAGCGGATACTCCGTACTGCGCGGCCAACTCGTGCAGGGTCGCCTTGTCTTCAGCCAGCCAGCGCTGGGCAAGTATGTCCTTGCTGCGCTCGTCCAGATCAGCCAGGGCCAGGTGCAGTGCCTGCTGATTGCTATCCTGCCAGTCGGCCTGTTCCACCAGTTGGGCCGGGTCCTGGCGTTTGTCCTCCAGGTAATTTGCCGGTGCCTGCCAGGCATCATCGTCGTCGGCGTCAGTGGGGCTATCGAAGGTGAGGTCATAGGAACTCAGGCGTCCTTCCATCTTTTGTACTTCGCTGACGGCGACGCCCAGATCATTGGCAACGGCTTCCGCTTCGGTCTGGCTGAGCCAGCCCAGTTGTTTCTTCTGGCCGCGCAGGTTGAAAAACAGTTTGCGCTGAGCCTTGGTGGTAGCCACTTTCACGATACGCCAGTTGCGCAGAATATACTCGTGGATCTCGGCCTTGATCCAATGCACGGCAAAGGACACCAGCCGCACCCCACGCTCCGGGTCAAAGCGTTTGACGGCCTTCATCAGTCCGACATTGCCTTCCTGAATCAGGTCAGCCTCTGACAGGCCGTAGCCGTTATAGCTGCGTGCAATATGTGCTACAAATCGCAGGTGCGACATAACCAGTTGCCGCGCAGCATCAAGATTGTCGTTGTAGAACAAATCCTCAGCCAGCTCCCGCTCCTGCTCAATACTGAGCACAGGGATACTACTGACAGCCTGTACATAGGCACCAAGATTGGCACCGGGTACCATCTGGTCAACAGCTGCAAGGCTAGTGTTCATAGACTTTTCTCCATTTTGCGGTCGGCAATGTTAGCACTCTTTAACTTAGAGTGCTAACTCCAGCCTCTGCCAACACGAGATGATACTGACATAGCCTGATTTCTGTTCATGATGGAGAGCGCTATGGGTTTATTCGTCGCAGTCTGATTCGGTTTCGCTATCATCGGCTGCCTGGGCCGGACCAGGGCTTGCTGCTGAGCTTTATGGCCCACGTCTGGTTATTGAAATATACTGCGGCATCCTGTGATCTTGTCAAAGATAAAGGTTAGAATTCTTCGCTCTACCCCCACCGTCACAAAAGCACCCGACAAACCATGCACAATCAGGCAAAAAAAACACTTCTACTGGTCATTCTGGATGGCTGGGGTCACCGTGAAGACAGCCGTGACAATGCCATCGCCAACGCTAACACGCCGGTCTGGGACCGATTCTGGAGCGAGGCGCCGCACACCCTGATATCGGGTTCAGGGCTGGATGTGGGCCTGCCGGCGGGCCAGATGGGCAACTCTGAAGTGGGTCATATGAGCCTCGGCGCCGGCCGCGTGGTATACCAGAATATGACTCGCATCGACCAGGCGATCCAGGACGGCAGTTTCAATAGCAACCCGGCCTTTACCTCAGCTATCGATAAAGCGGTCGCCTGCGATGGCGCAGTTCACATCATGGGTCTGTTGTCGGCGGGGGGTGTACACAGTCATGCGCGCCAATTGGAGGCCGCCATCAAGCTTGCTCACCAGCGCGGTGCCAAGCGGGTTTACCTGCACGCTTTTCTCGATGGCAGGGACACCCCGCCGCGCAGCGCAGAGCCCTCACTGCAAGCCATGGACAGCCTGTTCAGCACGCTGGGCTGTGGTCGAGTCGCCTCCATAGTCGGTCGCTTTTACGCCATGGACCGCGACCATCGTTGGCAACGAATTGAACAAGCCTACGACATGCTCACCACAGCACAGGCACCACACACGGCCCACTCCGCCGGGGCAGCGCTGGCGCAGGCCTATCAGCGTGGCGAATCCGACGAATTTGTTAAGCCCACCCTGATCACTGGCCAGGGGCAGCAACCGGTAGCGATCACCGCTGGCGATAGCGTGTTGTTTATGAACTTTCGGGCCGACCGCGCCCGCCAAATCACCCGCGCCTTTGTAGACCCGCAATTCAGCGGTTTCAAGCGCAAAGCGCAGCCCGCTCTCAGCGCCTATGTAATGACCACAGAATACGCTGCTGATATTGACGCCGGCTGTGCCTATCCACCAGTACCCCTCAAGAACGTACTGGCTGAGTACCTGGCAGACCTGGGCAAGACCCAGCTTCGCATCGCCGAAACCGAGAAGTATGCCCATGTGACGTTCTTTTTCAGCGGTGGCCGGGAGGAACTGTTCGCGGGCGAGCATAGAGAGATGATTCCCTCCCCGGACGTGACCACCTACGACCTGCAACCGGCCATGAGCTCTACCGAGCTTACCGACAAACTGGTGATCGCTATCGAGTCGCGCCAATACGACCTGATTGTTTGCAATTATGCCAACGGGGATATGGTTGGACATACCGGCAACTACGCTGCCGCCATGGAGGCTGTGGAGGCGCTGGATGAGTGCCTGGGCCGTATTGAGCAGGCCGTCTTGGCCGCTGGTAGCGAGGCATTGATTACTGCCGATCATGGCAACTGCGAACAAATGGCTGACTACGATTCAGGCCAACAGCACACGCAACATACCACCGAGCTGGTGCCCCTGGTGTATATCGGTGCCGCATCGCACCGGTTTCGGGAGCAGCCGGGAACTCTGCCCGATATTGCTCCCACCCTGCTGGCCTTGATGGGCCTGGCACAACCTGAAGAAATGACCGGCACCAGCCTGCTGGCGCAGGACTGAATAAACGATGAGACGCAGGCTGCCGCCAACAATTAGGCTGCTTGCACTTGGCATTACCCTTATCGTCCTGCTGCCATTATCTGTTGATGGCCAGGCAGAAACTGAAGAGGCAGCAGCACGCAACCAGCTTGAACGGCTCAAGCGTGACATGGCGGCCCTCAGCCAGGAACTGCAACAGGATATGCAGCGGCGCGGATCCGTGCAAGCGGCGCTGCGCCAGTCAGAGACCGCCATTGGCAACATTCGCAAGGCCATGGATAAGACCCGGCAGCGCCTGCAGTGGTCCGAGCGCAAATTGGCAGAATTGCGCGCCCAGCGACAGCAACTGTTAGTCGCCCGCAGCGAGCAGCAGGAACTCATCATTCGCGAGATACAAACCGCGTACCAGATGGGCAAACAGGGGCATCTGAAAATTTTGCTCAACCAGCAACAACCGGGCACTCTGGCGCGCAGCATGGCCTACTACGACTATTTCTATCGGGCGCGACAGGGTCATATCGAACGCTATTTGGAGACCCTCGCCAGTATCGATGCCATCGAGCCGGAAATCGCCAATACTTTCAGCCGGCTGGAAGCAACCCGTGTGACACTGGGTCAGCACGAACAGCAGCTGGTAGCGAGCAAGGCACAACGCCAAGTGGACCTGAACCGACTCAACATCAGCATCGCCGGCAAGGACCAACAATTAAAAAAGCTGGATCGGGATCGCGAGGAACTCGAGCACCTGTTGGAAGTTATAGAACAGGCCATCGCCGCTACGGAATTGCCGCGGGAGTACCAGGATTTCGCGGCACTCAAGGGCCAGATGCCCTGGCCCTTGCAGGGCAAACCCAACAACCGTTTTGGCGGTCGTCGCAGCATTGGTAAGCAGCGCTGGCAAGGGCTTACCATCCCGGCCCGGGAGGGCGGTAGCGTCACAGCAATCCATCACGGCAGAGTTGTTTTCGCCGATTGGCTCAGGGGCTCTGGCCTGCTGCTTATTATTGATCATGGCGATGGTTACATGAGCCTGTATGCTCACAACCAGGCCTTGCTGCGGGATGTGGGCGAATGGGTGTCGGCCGGGGCCGCCATCTCCACTGCGGGCAATAGCGGGGGCCGCCGGCAAGCCGCCCTTTATTTCGAAATTCGCCACAATGGCAAACCGATTAACCCCGCCCATTGGCTGGCAAGAGGTTAAGGCAGCAGCAATGGGTTACACTACCGGCATGATCATGAGTGCCGCTATACCCACCGCCCTCAAACGCTTGGCGTACACCGCCGGCGCTGCCCTGATGCTGGCAACAGGCGCGCTGGCCACCGAGGAACCGGGCGAGCTGCCACTGGACGAACTGCGCACTTTCGCCGATGTATTCAGCCAGATTCGCGTCGGCTATGTCGAGGAAATCGACGACCGGACACTGCTGGAATACGCCATTGAGGGCATGCTCAGCGGCCTGGATCCCCACTCCGTCTATCTCAGCGCAGATGATTTCCAGGACCTGCAAACCAACACCAGCGGGGAGTTCAGCGGCCTGGGCCTGGAAGTGGGAATGGATAACGGCTTTGTAACCGTCATCTCTCCCATCGACGACACACCCGCCCAGCAAGCCGGCATAGAAAGCGGCGATATTATCCTCAGACTGGATAACCACCCGGTCAAGGGCATGTCTCTCAACCAGGCCATCGAATTGATGCGCGGGGAAAAAGGGACGAGCATTGACATCACTATTGCCCGCGACGGCCGCAACCAACCTTTTACGCTGACTCTGGTGAGAGACACGATCAGGGTGGTCAGTGTTCGCAAACGCTGGCTGGAGCCGGGCTACGGCTATTTGCGCATCGCCCAGTTCCAGCGCCGCACCGGCGAGGACGTGGGCAGTGCGCTGGCCGAGCTGATGGCAGCAGACGAGCTAAAAGGCCTGGTACTTGACCTGCGCAACAATCCCGGCGGAGTGCTTCACGCCAGTGTGGATGTAGCCGGTTACTTTCTCGACGGCGGCACGGTGGTTTACACCGAGGGTCGGCTGGAAAACTCGCAAACCCGTCACAATGCCATCCCCAAAGACACCATTGAGGGTGTGCCGGTGGTGGTGCTCATCAATGGTGGCTCTGCATCCGCATCGGAAATTGTAGCCGGAGCCCTGCAGGACCATCGCCGTGCAGTGGTAATGGGCACGCCCAGTTTCGGCAAGGGATCGGTGCAAACCATTATGCCGCTGTCTGGAGACCGGGCCATTAAACTCACTACCGCCCTGTATTTTACTCCCAACGGCCGCTCCATACAGGCCCAGGGCATAGTGCCCGATATTGAAGTGGCGAGAGCGCGAGTAACCGCTATTGCCAATTTACCCCTGCAAGTCACCGAGGCTGACCTGTCCGGGCGACTGGACAACGCCAATGGCGGCGCAGAAGACAGCTCAATAACTCGCGACAAGCGCGTACCCAATAAATTATTGAGTCGCGATAACCAGTTGTATGAGGCACTGACCCTGCTCAAAGGCATCCATATTTTGGGCCTGTATGACACGACTGAAAAAGCTGCTCTTTAGCCGCAGAGCGCCGCGCTGGGTCTACAACTTCAGATTCGCATCTCTATACCGCGCTCGGCCATATGCGCCTTGGCCTGGGGGATGGTGTATTCACCAAAGTGAAAAACACTGGCAGCCAGTACGGCATCTGCACCACCGAGTAGTACGCCCTCGGCCAAGTGGTCCAGATTTCCCACCCCCCCAGAGGCAATCACAGGAATCGAAACCGCATCGCTTATGGCGCGGGTGAGTTTGAGATCAAAACCGTCTTTGGTGCCGTCTCTATCCATGCTGGTCAGCAGAATTTCTCCGGCCCCCAGGGCAGCCATTTTCTCTGCCCAGGCCACCGCATCAATGCCGGTGGGTTTACGCCCGCCGTGGGTAAAAATTTCCCAGCCGGCGCCCACCTGTTTAGCGTCAATGGCCACCACGATACACTGGGAGCCAAAACGATTGGCCGCTTCACGCACCAATTGCGGATTGTGAATGGCGGCAGTATTAATGCCCACCTTGTCCGCACCGGCATTGAGCATTATGCGGATGTCTTCGACCTTGCGGATGCCGCCACCGACTGTCAGCGGGATAAAGACATCTTCAGCAATGCGCTCAACCGTATGTATGGTGGTATCACGGCCCTCGTGGCTGGCGGTGATATCGAGGAAGGTGATTTCATCGGCACCCTGTTCGTTGTAGCGCTTGGCAACTTCCACCGGATCACCCGCATCGCGGATATCGACAAAGTTGACGCCTTTTACGACACGGCCAGCCTCCACATCAAGGCAGGGAATAATACGTTTTGCCAGCCCCATTAGCCGACAACTCCATCGCAATACTGCTGGGCCTGGGCCAGGTCCAGGCTGCCTTCGTAGATCGCGCGACCGGTAATGGCGGCACAGACACCGCTGTGACCACACAGCGCCAGCGCCCGAATATCGTCGAGATTGGTTATGCCACCGGAGGCAATAACCGGAATCGTCGACGCTTCGGCCATGGTTACCGTCGCCTCTACATTGACACCCTGCATCATGCCGTCGCGGGCGATATCCGTGTACACAATGGCGCTGACCCCGTCGTTTTCAAACTGCTTGGCGAGTTCGGTGGCCTGTAACTCCGACGCCTCTGCCCACCCATCGGTGGCTACCAGCCCATCCCGTGCATCGAGGCCGACAATAACCTTGCCCGCAAAGGCGGCACAGGCCTGTGCCACGAAGGCCGGCTCCTTCACCGCCAGTGTGCCCAGTATCACGTAGCTGACCCCGGCGCGCACATAGTGCTCTATGGTTTGCAGGCTGCGAATCCCGCCGCCAATCTGGATGGGCAGCTCGGGGTAGGCGGCGGCAATTGCGGTCACCACCGCGCCATTTACAGGCTCACCTTCAAACGCACCATTGAGGTCTACCAAGTGCAAACGCCTGGCCCCCTCGTTCACCCAGCGCGCCGCCATGGCCACAGGGTCATCGGAAAACACCGTGGAATCTTCCATCAAACCCTGACGCAGGCGCACACAGGCACCGTCTTTCAGGTCAATTGCCGGAATAATCACCATCGGCTCAGCCGTCGTCTTTCCCATCCCAATTCAAAAAGTTTTGTAGCAACTGCAGGCCGGCGGCGTGACTCTTCTCCGGGTGAAACTGTACCGCGAACAAATTGTCACGCGCCAGGGCGGCATCAAAAGTACCACCATACTCGGTGTTGCCAACCACCAGTTCACGCTGCCGGGCAGCCGCGTAATAACTGTGCACAAAGTAGAAGCGGCTATTCGGCTCGATGCCCTGCCACAGGGCATGCGGGCGATTCTGTTGCACCTGGTTCCAACCCATGTGCGGCACTTTGAGTCGCTGGCCATCGCTGGCCTGCAAATCATCGCCAAACCAGCGCACCTGGCCGGGTACAATATCCAGACAATCGACACCCTCATTTTCTGCACTGTGCGTGAGCAGTGCCTGCATGCCCACACAAATTGCCAATACCGGCCGGGGCTGCTCCTGCAGCGTCTCCAACAGCATTTGATCACAGTGCAGGCGGCGAATTTCACTCATGCAGTCGCGCATGGCGCCCACACCCGGAAACACCACCCGGTCCGCATCCCGAATGATGGTCTGATCGTGAGTAACCACCACATGGGCTGCGCCCACATGCTCTAAGGCACTGGCTACGGAGTGCAAATTACCCATGCCGTAGTCGATTACAGCGACAACATCAGTAGTCATTATGCCAGCCTGGTATGTGCCTACAGCATACCCTTGGTGGAGGGCATTATGCCCGCCGCCCGCTCGTCCATGGTCAGCGCCATACGCAGCGCCCGGCCGAATGCCTTGCACACAGTCTCGGCCTGGTGATGAGCGTTGTTACCGCGCAGGTTGTCGATGTGCAGTGTGACGTTGGCGTGATTGCTAAAGCCCTGAAAAAACTCGTGCAAAAGGTCCACATCAAAACCACCCACCCGGGCGCGTGTAAACGGCACATGAAATTCCAGACCCGGGCGGCCGGAGAAATCGATCACTACCCGTGACAAGGCCTCATCCAGTGGTACATAGGCGTGACCATAACGGAGCAGGCCCTTTTTATCACCCACCGCCTGCGCCACCGCCTGGCCCAGGGTAATACCAATATCTTCCACCGTGTGGTGATCATCGATATGGGTGTCACCCACCGCGCTGATATCAAGATCAAGCAAACCGTGACGCGCTATCTGGTCGAGCATATGCTCCAGAAACGCAATACCGGTGGCAAAATTGACTTTGCCACTGCCGTCCAGATTAACCGTGGCGGTAATCTGCGTCTCCAGCGTGTCGCGTGTAACCGTCGCAATTCGATCGGTCATGGAATTCTCCATTGCTGCCCAGGTCAAATGGCCCAGGCATGTAAAGGCGCTGCATTATAAAAGAATCAGGGCGGCAATTCACCGCTGTAATGTCTTTATCCAGTAGAATTACTACTCCCGGTACGGAGTCAGCGGTTTGTTGAACCCCAAACAATTTCAAAAACAGATCCTCACATGGTTTGACCAATACGGCCGCAAGGATTTGCCCTGGCAGAAAGACATTAATCCCTACCGGGTGTGGGTCTCGGAAATCATGCTGCAACAAACCAGGGTGGCCACCGTCATCCCCTATTACCAGCGCTTCATGGCGGAATTACCCACCGTTGAAGCGCTAGCCGGCGCCAGTGAAGACCAGGTGCTACACCTGTGGACCGGGCTGGGTTACTACGCCCGTGGCCGCAACCTGTTGCGCTGCGCGCAGATGGTATGCCGCCAGCACGAAGGCCAGTTTCCAGATACCGTAGCGGCGCTGCAGGAACTCCCCGGCATTGGTCGCTCCACCGCCGGCGCCATCTGCTCGATTGCCTTTGGCAAGCCCGCCGCAGTTCTCGATGGCAACGCCAAGCGCGTACTGGCCCGCTATGGCGCCATCGCCGGCTGGCCCGGCAAGAGCCAGGTCTTGAGTTCCCTGTGGGACCTGGCCGAAAGCCTCAATCCCGACCGTAGAACCGCCGACTACAGCCAGGCCATGATGGACCTTGGCGCCACCGTGTGCCTGCGCACACAGCCGAACTGCGACTCCTGCCCCCTGGGCCGGTCCTGCCAGGCCAACAGCCTGCAACAGCAACAGCACTTTCCCGGCAAAAAACCACGCAAGGTATTGCCGACCAAGGTCACCACCATGCTCATCATTACCAATAGCAGTGGCGAAATATTTATGGCGCGCCGGCCAACCCGCGGTATTTGGGGTGGTCTGTGGAGCTTCCCGGAAGTGGCGGACGCCGGCGCGGCGCTGGGCTATTGTATAGATCAATTCGGACAGGAACCGGCCACTACACAGCACTGGGCAACACTGCGCCACAGTTTCAGTCACTATCACCTTGAGATTCAGCCGCTGCGGATACAGCTATCGCAGACACCGGCAGCCATCATGGAAGGAGATGCCCATCTCTGGTATAACCGCTTGCAGCCCGAGTCGGTTGGCATGGCAGCCCCAGTATCCAAGTTGTTAAAATTAATAGATAAAAAGAGGAATTCATGAGCAGAACAGTATATTGCCGCAAGTATCAGGCCGAGCTGGAGGGTCTGGAGCAGCCACCTTATCCCGGCCCCAAGGGGCAGGAAATTTACGACTCCGTATCAAAACAGGCCTGGCAGGAATGGCAAAGTCACCAGACCATGCTGATCAATGAAAAGCAGCTCAACATGATGGATGCCGAGTCGCGTAAATTCCTGCAGGGGGAAATGGAAAAATTCCTCGCTGGCGAAGAGTTCGAGCAGGCCGAGGGCTATGTGCCCCCAACCGACCAGAGTTCTTGACTCTGGCCCGATCAGCGGGTTTAATACGCGCCTCTCGCGTTCTGCGCAATCTGTAACACAAGCCCGGGTAGCTCAGTCGGTAGAGCAGTGGATTGAAAATCCTCGTGTCGGTGGTTCGATTCCGCCCCCGGGCACCATTTGCAGGGGGTATTACCTTACTTAACCGCCTTCGATGGGTGCTTCACTTTCTTAGTCAAGCCGAAAGAAACCAAACCCCCCGCCTCCACCCCAGCCAACTTCATTGGATATGCCACCTGGCTCAGATTCTATGACCTTGTGGAGCCTACTGCTCACGATCGACTTCGCATGGTCGCCACGCTCGATTCCAATATACTTGCGATTTAATTTGTGAGCTACAGCAGCCGTTGTTCCAGAACCGAGGTAACAGTCCAATACCAGGTCCTGTTCATTGGTCGAGATTTCCAGGATACGTTGTATCAATTGCTCTGGCTTTGGAGTATCAAAGACTTCCAATCCAGGGAATAGGCTTAAGAAGTGTTTCTTTGCACTATCGTTTGTCCCCACGTTTTCTCCAAACCATAAGGTTTCGGGCGTTAGGCCAACTTTGGCGGCTCCAAGAAACCTCTTAATTCTGGGGACGCCGAATCCATCCGCTCCAAACCAAATATTGCCGGCCGTAATCTCTATTTTCATGCGCTCTTCATTGTATGCCCAGCATCTGCCGTTGGGAGGCCCATGAACTTTGCCATTCGGCGCGACAATAGTGTAGAACTGACTGGCAACAGCATGTCCCGCTTGAACATTCGCGGATACGGATTGCCATGGCCCGCGGGGGTCATTATCCGGGTTTTTATACCGTGAAAGCTGCTCTGCGGAAGGCGGGAGTAGATTTCTACTGCGCTTGAAAAGCTGCGGGTTACGCGAATAGACCAAAATGTACTCATGATTATTCGAAAATACACTTCTGTTTTCTCGTGTTGTTCTCTGCTGCCAAACGATAGTAGTAATGAAATTACCTCTCCCGAAAACTCTATCCGCAACTACTTTTAGGTAATGCACCTCCGTATCATCTATCGATATCCACATCGACCCATCCCGGGAAAGAAGAGGTTTTAATGCAGATAATGTGTTTTGAATCTCGCATAGCCATGTTTCGTGAGCACTATCATCTTCATAGTGATTGTAAATTTCGCCGTTGTTGTAAGGAGGATCAATGTAAATACACTTGACGGTCTCCGAGCAATCCCGCTGAAGAAGTCTGAGCGCCTTGATATTGTCGCCCATTATCACTTGATTCGAGGTATTCTTGCTTCCGAAAGAGTATTTCTTTAGCAGGCGCAGCTCCGCATCAGCGTCGAGGGAGGGCTCTTCAACGGACAGTCTGTTAACATGTGTTTCTTCAACTAAATAAATATTTTGGCCCCTCCGGGTTCAATTCGATAGGAATCAATGTCACAGCTTAATATACCACTGAGCGAAGGGACACAGCAGAATATTTCGCACCAATTAAGACCAATTCACTATTTGGGGAGTAAACTGCGGATTCTGGAATTCTTGCGCGAGGTCGTCGAGGACATCGCACCGGGGCCGCGGAGGCTCTGTGACCTATTCTCCGGTTCCGGCACCGTGGCTCAATGTATCGCACAGGGTCGCCCGGTTACTTCTGTAGACGTTCAAGAGTATTCCAGAGTGCTATGCCACGCGCTGCTTGTTTCTTCGCCGACCCACATTTCCCCGCGAGATATAGAAGACGAGATTCGAGCCTCGCGAAAACTTGCTGGATTGGGATGTGCCCTCAGACCGCTAATTGAGCTTGAAAGTCACGCCTGTTCCGACGCTGGTAACAATCCAAACCTTATCTGCAATATATTGGAACAGGGCTCAATAGTGAGCTTTGAGCGTGGCTACAAAAAAATCGAAAGTCGTGAGTTGTTACAAGCACTAAAGGCAAGTGCAATCAGTCTGGAAAGTTTCCGCAAGAAAACCGGTACGCCGGCACTAATTTCTCGCCACTACGGAGGAATCTATTTTTCCTATAAGCAGGCAGCTGAACTCGATGCCATCCTTGACTATGTCAACAGCAGGACGGGGCTCAGAGACTTCTTGCTGGCACCGCTTCTTAGCACAGTCAGTGAAGCAGTCAATACCGTCGGCAAACAATTCGCTCAACCACTTCGCCCGAGAAACCGGGATGGCAAACCAAAATCAAACCTCGCAGGAAGACTCGGCAAAGATCGCTCAGTAGACGTGATCAAATCCTACACAGCTTGGCTTTCCAAATATTCCAATCTAAATCCCGGCGACTTTGATCATAAAATCCTCAGGCTCGACTACCTCGACGCACTAAAGACTGAATGCCGAGATGTTTCTGTTGTTTATGCGGATCCACCCTACACCAGGGATCATTACAGTAGGTTTTATCATGCTCTGGAAACTATTTGCCTTAACGATGACCCCCAAATTTCAACAACGAAAATCGGTGGATCTCTACGCCTAAGTAGGGGTCTTTACAGATTGGACAGGCATCAATCGGATTTTTGCATTCGCTCAAGGGCTCCGGGAGCTTTCAACGATCTCTTTGGAGAAGTGGCCAAATTGGCTGTGCCACTAATCCTCTCTTACTCTCCCTATGAGGAAAAGGAAGGTGTTCATCCTAGAGTAATGACGATAGAGGCACTCACAGACTTAGGGGGAAAATACTTCAGCAGCTGCGAAATGTTAGATCCCGGCACGTTTTCGCACAGCAAGCTGAATCACACCGACAAGAATTTCGGGAAAAATGATAAAGGTGAAATTCTCCTGGTATTCAAGTAGACGAGCTATCATATTGTCCAGCACGCTAGCGACGGACAGTTCGCTCGTATGGTACGCACATCACTTATTATTCTCCGCATTCTGTCCGCACGACCAGCCCACTCATCCAATAACCAACGCTCTGCCTCGCGATGGGATGGAGAGCCAGGCAATAGAAGAACATACAAAAATACTCTTCTCGAAATTTCTAAGAAGATTCCAGTGGGCCTACCTTCACCTGGATAATCTATTCCGGTAGCAGCGTATAGCTCAAACCTGTAGTTCTTACTAATCACCGACACGCTGGGTCGTGTCTCAATTTCTCCAAGACTTCCATCATCGGCAATGTTCCTGAGCAAAATGCGCTGTGAGTTGTCGCCAGCTTTAGCGCCAAAAAAGTCCGTGAAGGAGCCAACATCGAAATTAGCCTGATTCCACCGATTACCGCTGCGCGGGATTTCGGCTACCAGTACGCGCGAAGAATCCTGAAATCGCCATGCGTTAATATCTACATCAGGCTCAATTAAATCGTCATCAACTTCAATGTCGTAGTTCGGTTCATCTTCAGCGTCTTCTTCGTGGAGAGATGCACCGGATTCTGGATCGGTTCCCCTGGCACGAAGGGTGTGCGCGAAAGATTGATTCTGACGAGCTCGCTCAAGTACATCTGCGTCGGCTACAGGGTGAATTACATCCCCCACTTCGTCCAACCAACTTGCCCACGTTGCTTCTACATCATCTATCTGCTGTTCATCTAGCTCGTGAACCACAAATGCTTCGGTGTTCTTCCTTAGACCATTCACCGTCATGTTGCCAGATCCGACAACCAATACCCCGCCATCTTCTTTTCGAAACCAAGAAAATTTTGGGTGGAAAATCAATGAATTTCGTGACTGCCAATATGCCGATACGCTGAAATTGGGATAGACGTCATCAATCTCTTGAAGTTTTTCGAGGGTTGGGGGGTTAGTAATTTGGTCAATCCCCACTATTAGCTGGAAATCGCCCCTTTCCAACAAGCCTCGGAAAGCCCCATCTTCCAGAAATAACTTAACACCGCTAATTGAAACGAAGGCGTATGCCCCTCCTCCCGAAGTGGCCTCCTCTGCAGCTGCAAGCAACGCCTCATGAAGTGAGTATGACGCACTGTAACTTGAATCCTGAATATGGAGCATGTAGAAGGCCTTTTCATTCAATTTCGCACTGCACAAAACCAAGGTGGTTATATCGCGTACGGCTTCCACCAGCAATTCTATTTTTACGCTATCGAGAAAAGATGACAGGCTAGCTCTCGCCTTGCCATTCAACCATTTCGACCAAGGGAAGGATCGCACAATGTTATTATTCGATTTTCCTTGGGCCAAAATGTACGGAGATATTGTGTGTCGAAGCGCGTCCGATGTGTGTCGCCACTCAGTACCATCAGGTATCAGAGAGTCACATATAAACAACTCGGCCGCCAGCGACCGAGATTTACGCTACGCGGTTAAAACAGGAAAAGTTCAGTATGTCGCTGATATTGCTAAATATTCTAATTATCCAGACAAACTGAACACCCTCTCGCTACACAATTGGAGGCCAACGATTCTGGGGCTTTCAACCGCCACACGTAGGCAGCGATGTGGCCAAATTGTGTCATCAATTGCAACCATTTCACCAACGCCGCTGCCGCTTCGCTGGCATAACCACTGCCTTGCCATTTCGATCCAGTCACCCAGGCTATATCCACATGGGATTCCAAACCCGTTGCCGGAACATAACCTATCGCCACACTGCTCTCGGCAAGGCTGACTAGCCAATTTAGCCATTGCTGTGATCCATCCGGTGATTGTCGACTTTCCAGCTTGCCGTATCTTGTCGTCAAGGCCGCTGCTGATTCTGGTGGCTCCTCACCGGTAAACCGGTACAGCTGCCTCTCAGAGAAAATTGGCAACATTGCCGCCGCGTGTGCAGCCATCATCGGCACTAGGCGAAGGCGATTGCTTGTGATGGTAGTTTCAAGGTTTTTTATCCCTGTCATATTTTGTACCCTGCGCCTATGAGATTCATTCTACAACTTGGCGAATTGCTGGGCAGCTCGGCAGTACTTACCACACTGGGCGATATGGCGCCGTATCTATCTGACGAGCGCGGGCTTTATGGAGGGTACGGCGGCCTGTGTTGCACTGCCTGGTTGCACTAGCGAGGTCGCCGCGGTGGTGCGCTTGTGTGCAGAGCACGGTTACGCGGTGGTACCCCAGGGCGGTAATACTGGCTATTGCGGTGGCGCTTCGCCCGACGGCGAGCAGCAGATTCTGTTGAGCCTGTCGCGCCTGAACCAGATTCGCGACATCGACCCGATTGGGTTTACCGCGACCGTGGATCCCAGGGTTCTTGTCAGATCGGTGGCGTGCTCTCCACCAATGCCGGCGGGCCGGCAGTGCTGAAATACCGTACCGCAGGCTAATTGGTAATGGGCCTGGAAGTGGTATTGCCCAGTGGCGAGATCATGCATGGTCTTAATCTACTTACTGCGCAAAGACAATACCGGCTACGACCTCAAATCGCTCTTCCTGGGTGCCGAGGCCACACTGGGTATTATCACGGCGGCCGTCGTTAAGTTGTACCCACTGCCTACCGAGCACCAAACCGCCTGGCTGGCGGTCAATAGCATCGGAGATGTCTGCCATTTATTGGCCCTGTCACGCCGGCTCAGTGGCGATACCGTTACCTCCTTCGAATATATCTCCCGACAATCTCTGCAACTGGCGCAGGCACGCGTCGAGGGCTTACACATGCCGTTTGTCGAGCCCCACGCACATCAGGTCTTACTGGAGTTATCCGGACCGAAGCCATGGCTGCGGGCCTTGTCACAGACGGGGTATTGGCCGATTCCACCAGAGCGCGGCAGCAACTTTGGCGCATTCGTGAGACCCTGCCCGAGGCGGAAAAACAGGCTGGCCGATAGATCAAACACGATGTCTCAGTGGCCATTAGTCGCATCCCCCAATACCTGGCAGAAATCGCACCGGAACAGCAGGCGATCTGTGCGCATCGCCCCTCGGTCTACGGTTACATCGGTGATGGCAACCTGCACTACAACGTTTTGGCGCCCATCGACGAAGACCCCGCAGTATTTCGGGAGAAGCACTCAACAACAATCAGCAGTGCCGTGCGTGCGCTAAGGGAGGAGCTTCAGCGTCTTTTATAGAATAGGCTTCAGCGTCTTTTAAACAATAAGTTTCAGTTTCTTTGCACCGCTGGCCAGAACGCGCAGCTCGCCGATATCGGCGGCACCGGCATAACCCGCTGCATGCAGGGCCGGCAGCATGTGTTCCACCTGCCCGGGCTCGCAGGCTATCAATAGTCCGCCGCTGGTCTGCGGGTCCAATAAGCCCTGGCACGCCGACACCGAACAGGCTGGATCAAGTGCCATGTCTGCGATTACCGCCTGCCGGTTGCCGGGTTCCAGAGTGCTGGCAAAACCCTTGCTAAAAGCCTCCTCGGCACCAGGTAACAGGGGCACCGCCTGCGCACTGACAACAGCCTGCAAGCTCTGACTGCCTAACATCTCAAGCAGGTGCCCCAACAGGCCAAAGCCAGTGACATCGGTGCAGGCAAATGCGCCATATTGCCGGGCAATCAAAGCCGCCTGCGCATTGCTTTGTAGCATGGAGGCCACGGCTGTGCTTATGTAACGGCCGTCGGTACCACCCTGTGGCAAGGCGGCAAACAACACCCCGGTTCCCAGCGGCTTGGTCAAAATCAGATGGTTGCCCGCTTGCGCCGTGGTCTTGCTGAGCAACTGGCCACTCTCAAGCTCTCCATTAACTGTAAAGCCGATACTGAGCTCCGCACCTTCCAGGCTGTGTCCGCCCAACAGGCGGCAGCCCGCCGCTTGCATTTCCAGCATGGCACCCTGCATCAGCAGGCTCAGGTCTCGCTGCTGAATAACTGCGGAACCGTAGGGCATTGTTATTTGCGCCAGGCAGGAGTGCGCGCTCGCACCCATCGCGTGAATATCACTGAGCGCGTGCAGCGCCGCAATGCGGCCCATTATCCAGAGGTCATCGATCAATTGTCGCAAACTATCGACACTTTGAATCATCTGCTGGTCCGGGTTGACCTCCAGTACCGCCGCGTCATCGCTGAATCCCGCCGCAGCCACGATGTCTGGAAATTGAGTGGCCAGATCTGCCAGCACCGGTCGCAGCATTCCGGCCGGCAACTTGGCACCACAACCACCGCAGTGCATCGCCATATCTTCAGTTGATGCAAGGGCGGGCATAGTAGCGGCAGACATGCTGGCAGGAACTTCACGAAAGAGAGCCATAAAATTTCGATCGATGCGGTCTTTCCATCGCCACACCCAGGCGCCACCCACCCACAATAGCCCACACTCGGCAACGGCGTGTTTTGAGCCCAGCGACAACAAGGACAGGAACCGCTGTTGAGGCCGATGTTCACGCAGGGGCCTGCCACTGAGAAATGCCAATAGATTATGCGCCAGTACCGGCGCCTGGCGCACGGCGAAAACCCCCGCCCGCGGCCGCGGATGACGCGTCTGTACCGCTATATCTCCAGCCGCAAAAATATTTTCATGCCCGGCCAACTGCAGGGTATCGGTAATCTGCAGGAAGCCATTAGCGTCACAGGGTAATCCCGCCTCCCGCAGCCAGCTTGTTGCCACCACCGAGGTAGACCACAGCAGGCTGTCGTAAGCAATCTGTTCTCCAGCCTCCGTCACCAGGCTTGCCGCCTCTACTCTGGTAACCCGCGCTTGCTCATTCAGCTCTATATTCTGCTCACGCAAGATCGTGCGAACGGCCTGCTTCGCGCCGCGGTTGTAGCCCTCCAGCAAGCCCGCCCCACAAACCAGGTGAATATGGATATTATAGGTGGCCAGGCGATGGCGCATGGCCAGCGCCAACTCAACACTACCCGCACCCCCGCCTACCAATACAATCCGATGGCTCTGAGGCCGGGCATCTTTTCGCAAGGTCTGCTCCAGCGCCAGCCAGCGCTGGTAAAGCCCGGCCACAGGTTTCACCGGGGTGGCAAAAGTGGCGGCACCCTCTGTATTGGCAATATCGGGTTGCGCCCCTATATTCAGGGACAGCACATCGTACGCAAGCCTGGGGCGGCCTTCCAGAACAACCTGTTGTGCGCCGGTATCGATCCCGCTGACCCGCGCCTGTATAAAGCGAATCCCGAAGCGCGCACAGAAACTGACCAGGTCGATGTGGGTGTCTGCAAAGTTATAGTGCCCGGCGATCAGGCCCGGCAACATCCCCGAGTAGGGGCTGTGACTGGTATCACTGACCAGCGTGAACCGCACTCGCGCCGGAGCTTTCATCACCAACTGCCGCAAAGCCAGGGCGTGCGCGTGGCCACCGCCCAACAACAGCACATCGCGTTGCGGGGGGGCCTGGTTCACTGCGCCGCGCCGTGCCGTTCACGCGTCAGCGTGATAATTTCATCGCGGCGACCACGGGCAATAATGTCACCTTCGCGGCGACTCATTTGATACTCGTACATGGGATCATAGTATTCCACCAGCAAGCCTTCTATCCACTGCCTGTGCAGGCTGTCATTGCCATCGCGAAACTGCTGCTCAAATGCGGCTTGCATCTGTGTCTCAAGCCGGGCGAAAAGGCAGCTCCCCAGCCGCTTCCTGATACGTGCCAGCCCCTCCAGCAAGTGCTGCCTGTGCAAGCTGGAGCCCTGTTCTCCATGGGCTTGAGAATAGCGTTTACCCAGATCCTGTACATAGTCTTCGAGGATGACCTGTACCCTTTCTGCCACGGATTCCTCCACGAGCAGCAGCGGAGCGAGTTGCATTTTGTCGCGCAGGCGATCAGGCAACACCGTGCGGCCAATCAATTTGCCTTCATCCTCAAGAATCACATGATTGTCGCCGTCATTCAGCAACCTCATAAATGCAATACTCAAGGCATTTTCAAAATCGATCTGGGTTGGCTGCGGCTCTGGCAGGCGTCCAAAACTCGAGCCCCGGTGCCGCGCCAGGCCCTCCAGATCCACCACTCGAGGCAGACCTTCGATAACACGGGTTTTACCGGCACCGGTTTTCCCCGCCACCAGCACCAGCTTCACCCGGTCGATGGAGGCTGCCAGTTCATCAATCAGAAAGCGCCGCATGGCCTTATAGCCGCCTTCTATCAACGGGTACTCATCACCATTGTCACGCATCCACTGCTGCGTAGTGCGAGAGCGCAGGCCGCCGCGAAAGCAGTACAAATAGCCTTCAGGATGGTCGACGACAAACTGGCGCCAGCCGGCCAGTCGCTGTTGCTTGATGCTGCCGCCGACCAGTTGTTGACCCAGCTCGAGCGCTGACTGCCGGCCTGCTTCCTTGTAGCAAATACCAACCTGCTCTCGCTCATCGTCACTCATAAGTGGCAGGTTGACCGCGCTCGGGAATGCGCCTCGAGCAAATTCCACGGGAGCGCGGGTGTCCATGAGCGGCAGCTCTTGCAAAAAAATCCGGCGGTAGTCCTTAGTGTTGGGGCGCATACGCTTTGTTCAACTCAAAATTTACCAAGCTGCGGATCACCACAACAGCTGCTACTCAGAAGATTCGCCGCCAAACAGGGTAATAACCCGATCTTGCAACTCGGTGACCACGTCGGACATAAGCAGGAAATCAGCATCCATGCGCGCCAGGGGGTCTGCCTCGGCCAAAGCATCGTTCTCGGCGACCAATTCATCAACGAAACGCAGTCGGCGCAGACACAAATCTTCGGCGAGAACCAAACTAAGCTTCTCATCCCATTGCACCGCCAGTTTCACCACCTGTTTGCCCGCCTGCAGGTGAATACCGGTTTCCTCTCCGGCCAATTCGATGCCTTTACAATGCACTACACCGCCTCCTTCGCCGGGATCTTTCATCTCGCAATCTTGCAACAGGGCAAAGTCTTCAGGCAGGTTGCGGTGCCACACCCAGCCCGTCATAGCCGCTGCCGGGGACTGGTTTACACGGGGTAAAACCAGCCGCAGGGTACCGATGCACTCGCGCAACAGGGTGACCAACTCTTCAGCCCGGGTCGCGCTGGTACTGTCTACAAACAACCAGTTGGCACGGGTATCAATATAGGCGTGCACCGTACTGGACCGACTGAATGCCTGCGGCAGGCAATGCTGGGTAATTTCATCTTTAAGACGCAGCTTTTCCTTGCGGTACACCTTGCGCGCCTCTTCACGCTCAATTTCACGAACCTTGTCGTCCACCTGCTCTCGCACCACGCTGGCAGGCAGGATTTTTTCTTCGCGGCGCATGCAAACCAGGATTCTTCCCGCCGCGGCATGCGCCAGTGCCTCGGTCTCCTCTCCCAGCGGCGGCACCCATCCCAGCGATGACGCTTGCGACTTGGCACAGGGATGATAAATAGCCGACTGCATCTGCTCCGATAGCTGTTCGGGGCTGAGATCGAAAGGACTGGTAAGGCGGTAGGCACGAATATTTTTAAACCACATATAGGATCACTGTATTCACTTTTTAGGGAGGTCCGCGATTGTACCGAGAGCGGGACCGGGCAGAAACCGTAATAGTGTATAAATTATTGGCCTTCCAATAGATTCGGGGGCTTGTTGCGACTGACCTAAACCGCTTTAATTCCATGCCAGCCAAGCCACAGGATGCCCGATATGTCAGCCAAAACATCACCGACCCTTCCCCGCCGCCTCAGCGACGTTCAGGAATGGCACATGGAAGTCGATGTCGCCATCGTCGGCTTTGGCGGCGCGGGCGGTTGTGCAGCGCTGGAAGCCGCCGACGCCGGGGCACAAGTGGCCATATTTGAAGTGTCCAGCGCCAGTGGCGGGTCCACAGCCTTGTCCAGTGCAGAAATCTACATGGGCGGCAACGGCGGCACGCGGGTACAACGGGCCTGCGGCTTCGAAGACCGCACCGAAGACATGTTTGCCTACATGATGATGGCAGCCGGTTCGCAGGCTGACGAGGCAAAAATTCGCAACTATTGCGAAAACAGCAGGGCTCATTTCGAGTGGCTACTGGAGTTGGGCGTTCCATTTAAGGACAGCTTTCACAAAACGCGCGCGATCATGTGTCTCACTGACGATGGCTTGCTCTACACCGGCAGTGAAAAAGCCTATCCCTTTAGCGAGCACGCCAAACCCGCGCCTCGCGGCCACAACCTCTATGTCGAGGGCGACAATGGTGGCCCGCTGTTTATGAAGATTGTCACCGAGAATGTAGAAAAACGAGACAATATCAGGGTCGAGTACGAGATCCGTGCGCTTACCTTGATCGCCGATAACCAAAATCAGGTGCACGGCCTGGTGATTCGCAGGGACGGACAGGAACTCAACGTGCGCGCCCGCAAAGGCGTCATTCTCTGTGCCGGTGGCTTTGTCATGAACCGGGACATGGTCTCCAGATACGCACCCAAACTGGCGGCGGGCACCGAACCTATCGGCAACCCCGGCGACACCGGCACAGGTATTCTCATGGGCATGGGGGTCGGGGCGGCGGCAATCAATATGCACGAGGGGTTTATTTCGCTGCCCTACTACCCACCGGCCTCTATCACCGGTGGGATTTTGGTAAACGACAAGGGCCAGCGCATCATTAACGAAGATGTTTACCACGCACGCCTCGGCAACGCGATTCTCAGCGACACTGCCGAACGCCATTACTTTATCATTACCGTGGATCAATACGGTGATTATGAACAGATGAACTTCATGGGCGCACAGGTTGTCGGCACCGGGGAAACGGTAGCGGAACTGGAAGAGGAATTACAATTACCCGAGGGCTGCCTGCAGGCAACCATTGCACAGTACAACCGCTTTGCCGAAAAGGGTGAGGACCCGCTCTTCCACAAGGCGGCAGAGTGGCTGGAGTCCTTGCAACCGCCGCTGGTAGCACTGGATGTAGCACCCGGACGCGGCGCCTTCTGGCCCTACTTCACACTCGGTGGGCTTGATACACTACCGACCGGAGAAGTGGTGACCGCCGACCGCCAGGTGATAGCCGGCCTTTACGCCGCCGGCCGCACCGCCTGTGGAATCGTGCGCCGCGCCGAGGGTTATTCCAGCGGCATGTCGGTAGGAGATGCCACTTTTTCCGGACGCATGGCCGGCAAAGCCGCTGCCAAAAACAACTAGATTCTCCGGAGCACACAATGGAATATCTGCACACCATGGTCAGGGCCAGCAACCTCGAAACCAGCCTGGACTTTTACTGCAACAAGCTCGGCCTGGTGGAAATCAATCGCTACAACAATGAAGCCGGCCGCTTTACCCTGGTATTTCTCGCCGCCCCCGGCGATCTTGAGCAAGCCCGCGCCGGCAATAAGCCCTGCCTGGAAATCACTCACAACTGGGATTCCCAGGAGTACAGCGGCGGCCGCAGCTTTGGTCACCTGGCTTACAGTGTCGAGGACATTTACGCCATCTGCCAACGGCTCATGGACGGTGGAGTGACCATTAACCGCCCACCCCGAGACGGACACATGGCCTTTATTCGTTCGCCCGATGGGATTTCCGTGGAATTGTTACAGCGCGGAGAATCCTTGCCCAGCCAGGAGCCCTGGGCGTCGATGGAAAACAGTGGAGAATGGTAGTAGCGAGCACTGCCGCGACCAAACTCCCGCCTCTCTTCTCCAGGTCCCAACTGCCTGGCGCCAGAACGAGGTGAGTACGGATCGACCCTGCGCCTCTAAAACCAATTGCCCCGCAATACCCGATCCCGCATGGAATGTTCTGTTTGCATGTGGATCCGGCAGGTAGCCCGCTGTGGAATCAACACGCCGTTCTTGCCGTCACGCACATCCAGTGAACCGCCAAAACGCGATGCCACATAAATTTGCTCCAATTGCTTCAGCGCAAAGGATTCTACTTCTTACCAGTTGGACGTCAAAGGGAGGTCGCGTGCCGTCCTCTGGATAGAAGCGGCCTCGCGCGCCATCTACCAGGACACCCAACTCAGATTCACTCAGGTAGGCCACAACCTCGCCGACTCGCAGGTCAGGCTGGATACTGGTAATGCTGGCATCGAAGGGCGCTACAAGATTGGCATCCGCCAGCAGGGCTTTGATGTCCATCCCCTATCCTGACAAACGGCGTTGTTTTTCTGCCGAAATAAAGAGATCAACGAGCTGGAATCTCCTTTCCCTTTACGAGGACTTCCTGTTCGGTCTCCAACCGATATGAATCTCCAAAAAAATAAATGAGCCAGAGCTTTAGAACGCGCCATGAATGCTCGGCAAATGACACGTCAATATGCAGTCGTTCTGAAAGAAACTGATGTGCTTGTAAATCAGTAATACCTGTTGACGCCAAGCTATCGATTTCGGAAATAAACGGCATCTGCCTGAGAATTCCTGAAACATAGGCTTCAAATAGTGCTTGATTGAGACCATGAGGAGGAGAAAGTGCAGCGAGGTCACTTTGCGCGGCTTCATAGGCGCTCGTCACTACCGAGTCGGCTCCTGACCCCCAATAAACTTTCCAAAGCCGGTCTGGTATGGTGCAGGTTGGAACCCAGATAGCATTTGATTCTTCCGATTCCTCCACTTCGGGTGAATGGTAAATAGGCTTCTGTATTCGATCCGCTTCTGCAAGGATTTGATCTCTTAATTCTTTTGTTGCAGTAACCGATGACTCCAATAAAGCTCCTTCCCAATCAGATAGTCCTGGAAAATCACTCGGCAATGCAACAAGTAATTCCACGTTTGCCGGTGTATGCCATCCTAACCCACGGGCCGTGAGATTCGCTGATCCTACGAGGCATAGATTGCTATTCGAATAAAATTTCGCATGCAGATGCGGGTGCACTCGAAGCTCACCGCCTCGAAGATTCGTAACGTCCTCAAATATTTCAATATCGCAAACTCCCGACGCAATGTCCTCTGGAAGCCAGCGTGTGATACAAACGAACTCTGTAATATTATTAGGAACGTGAGCAATCAAAGAACGAAGTGAGTGCGACTTAATATACGGAGCAGCAATGACAATTTTGTTTTTGGATGATCGCACAAGATCAATAACTCCTTTTCCAGGATCAACAACCGGCATACTCTTAGCCTTCTTTTTCTGTTAGGAAAAACCGTGCCATTTTTCCCCATTCTTGTCGTGTTTCGAAAAGACGGGATTGGTGAGTTACTTCTTCCATTTCATACCGTGCCCAAGCGGCAAACAGTAATTCCAATGTATCGGCAGCCTTATGAATTCGGTCGAGTAAGTCACTATCCGTTTCGGCTTCACCGATATCTGGCTCCAACGATTCCAGAAGCTGATCGTAAAACGGATGATTGGTGTTGAACACGATAGCAGTAAGGCCTCCTTGCTTGTGTTCAACATTAAAGAAAGCATACCCTTCCATTGCTTTGGTTAAGAAAACAACTTTTCGGTTACGACTGAATGTCGCATTCGCAATCTCCGCAGCCACATCTTCGCGATAGTCCTTGTCGTTTTTTAAGTCTTCAGCAAAACTCTTGCGATCCTCTTCAGTAAATTCTTCTGAATCTGCTTCCGTTTCATGGCCTTGCTCGGCACGCTCCTTAAACTTGGTCGTTGCTAAATCTTCTACCGCCGGTTTGTCATGTCGATCGCTTTTGGTTCGTCTTCCGATGGTTTGTTTCTTTAGTCGAGTTCGAGCTTCTTGAATCTGCTGCCTGATATGTTCAACAATTGGCAAAAGCAACGATCTTGGATCACCATCCTGCTGGAGTCGTTCCCGAAATTCCGAGTGTGACTCACCGGTATTGGCTTCGGATTTCCAATCAAACTGCGCCATATGTGAAAATACTGTTGCACTTTGTTTGGTATTCGTCACACCAAACACTTCGTCCAGCGTCGAAGGAAACTCAACTTCAACACCCCACCATCTTTCTGTCGGGTCGTAGCTGTTTGTCCAAGCAGGGTCAAGATCAAGCTCTCTGCCTTCGCGCATGATTGAAAGACCTATATTTTTTGCTGCGTGTTTACCGTAGGGTTTCGAACCGCGATCACTTTTATCATCCGGCACCGTCTCAGGTCGCGCCCAGCTTATTCGAACATAGACTTTGTGTTCTTTCCCCCTATAAATTATCTCAAACTGCTCATCTTTACCTTCATCGCCCCACGGCTGAAACATGGCTTCTTTGTCAAATGGAGAAGGTGTTGAGGAGGCAGCCATCAAATAAAGCGGGTCATTCATCCTGACATTTTCATCATACGTTGATTGATCGTCGAGGAGCGCAAGCAATCGAATAGATATGCGTCCATCATTGATAAACTTCCGATACATCCGGCCTACTAAAGTCTCGGTGTTTCGAAACATTGCAGTAGCACCTTTCCACGTCAGTCGGTGTTCGTCAAAATTTGACCACAGAATCAATGTTCCTGTTGTTCCAATTGACTGTGAGCGTTTTCGCCATTCTTCAGAAAGCGGTTTGTGTGAAGGTGAAGGAACGGAGAAAAGTTGTCTCCCTTCGATTTCATCAACATCAAGATAGGAATACATCGCGTTATCGGGACCATTCTGCCATGTCCAAACTTCGAGGCGGCGACATTGTGAAATCGAAGAATTTGGCAAGCCCATACCAAATCGACCAATCCCTTTTCTATCTTTAAGGTGCGTTCCATTACCAAACTGCAATGCAAGACGCAGTGTCTCTGGTGACATGCCATCACCGTTGTCTAGAACTCCAATTGAGGCGATCCGCTTTCTGGTTCTTTGATTCACCTGCTCTTCGAATTCGACACAAATCAGTTCAATGGACGTTGCATTTGCCTGAACAGAATTATCTATAATCTCGGCTAGTGCATAGGCAGTATTCTTGTACCCGCTATCACGCATGGCGCGAACCGCCAATTCAGGAGGAATAATCTCACAGTCTGGTCTTGTATCTTCTACCTCTTTAGTCTGGTTCATTCCAAACATCCTCCCAGTTTTTAAAGGCCTCGGCGATGCTTCCGAAGCCCGGTAAATGTGGATCAACAACAGTGATAATTTCGGCTTCAGCGTTACCGCCAGCTTTTACTCCCCGTGTCGCCCGACCAACCATTTGGCTATACAAAACCAGTGAGCGTGTGGGGCGCGCAATGATCGCCGCACTCGTCGCCGGAGCATCAAATCCGGTTGTCAAAACACCGTAGTTTATTAGGATTATAGCCCGATTCGCGTTACTCCTAAAGCGTCTAATAACACGCTCACGCTCCGACTTGTTCGTTGTGCCGGTAACAACGAATGCCTCGTGCCCTCGCAGTGCAATGATTGCTGTAAGCATTTTAGCGTTTAGCACGGACGGCGCAAAAACGAGAACCCGCTTGTGACGTGTTACAAGATCCTCGATTGCAGATATAATTTTGAGGTTTCTCTGTGTGTCCTCACCGAGCTTATTGAGCAAAGTTTCCGGCACGTCTATTGCGGATGACAGATTGCTAATGTCGTCATTTGTAAGCTCTAGACCCGCATCAGAATTTAAGGTTCCAAATATGGGTTTGGCCAAGTATTGCTCTTCAATTAGAAAGCTAACAGGATCGTCATATCCTTCAACCTCCAATGTAACTTTTGAGGCATCAAAATAGTCGGACAGCTTCTGATCTTCTAGAATATTCGACCAGCTTCTTCCTGGTGTTGCCGTTAAACCAAGTAATGCGTTTCGCGGACGCTTGGTATGTAAAGCCGTCAGGATAGCAGCATAGGTTGGCGCAATTGCCTGATGCGCCTCATCTATGATTGTCAGCGTCACGCGATCAGCGAGCCTGAGCAAAGTGGCAGGATCGCGTTTATCGAGAGCAGCCATTTTGCCAAGTCCGGCAACAATGAGGCCATCGGTTGTGTTAAGTAGATCAGGACTGCGATTACCCCAAAATCGGACAAGGCTTAGATTTCGATTTCCAAGGGAATGCCAAGCACTATTAAACTCGTCGGCGGCCTGGTCGAGAAGCTCAGCGTTTTGTGCAAGCCAGCAAACAACCGTCGGTTCGTTTCTTTTAAGATAGGATGAAATGATGTGCATCGTAGTTCGCGTTTTGCCCGCCCCTGTTGGCATGTGCAAAATAACTTTTCTTGGATCAGACGATAGAATGCGCATAACCTTATCACCGGCTTTTCGTTGATGATCAAATAGCGCGTAACCTGCTGACACATGACCAACATCTGGATGTCTATCTTCAGGTGCTCGCTCGTCTTCAACAATGCCGAAAAATGAGAACAACTCTGGCAATACATCTTTATCTGTAATAATCCGGTTCAAATCGTTATAGAGATCGCGGTCCATCGAAGTCCCCAATTTTTCGGCAAGCTCTCGTGCCTTTGGAAGCGGTAACATACGTACGATCTTTTCTCTGAGTTGCGGATCGCGAAGTGTTTCAGAAGGGTCTACGAGCCGGGTTGCAAGCTCCCCAAGCCGTTGATCTGAAGCTAACTCCGGATCCAACCCCTGTAATGTGTCGAATATCGATGGGCCAATAAGTTCTCGCAATAATGCAGGTTTCGCGTTCTTCATTAAGACCTCAAATGCCAAGCCTGGGGCCGCCGATATATTATTAGAAGAATTCATAGATCATTTATGACAACCAAGTCACCTCTTCGTCAACTATATATGTCGCAAAGCACTTCGAGCGCTCGAAAATGCAACAATCGGACCGTCTGCTTATATCTTTGGCAGGAAAAGAAAATACGGACATGCGCCTCGTATCAAACGACAAGATCAGGCAGCACTGCATTTTCATCTCCCGTGTCCTTGCGGTAACGTGCAAGCAGTTTCTCATCTGAATATTTTGAATCTCCAAGCATATAAAGAAGAACTTCCCGCAAGGTCACTCTATGAGCATTTACAATTGTCGAGGTACCTGTATTCCACATCAATCCTGCATACGGAGGCTCGGACAGGTTCCGAGGCAATTTTGAGGCAAGCTTGATAGCCTGCGCGAGTGAGTGATCGTTGTTCAGTTTTGCAATGATTTGGGCGAAAATATCTAGCCCAATAGGACGAAACAAGGCACTTCCACCATGGCTTCCACGGTGCTTTAAAACAACGTCGATTGTATCATCAGCATCAAAAAATTCATCTAATTCACCAAAGTGCTTTCTCAGCAAGAGAAAATACTTCTTTGCATAATCAAAATATCCATCAAGGTCTTTGTCGTTTGGACGCGCCCTTTGAAGCTCGGCCTTCGTCCGTCGTTGCTCAAAATCCATCTTTGTGAAAAGAATAGTGAGGATATCGTAAAGGCTCACTATCGTTGTGAGGCTCGTCGTATTTGTAACCGGCATATTATTCGAAGCAACAAAAGCAATGCGCGTTCCTGCGAACAACTTCGTCTTTTCGATCAACAGGCGAACGCAAATGGCCATAGCATCATCTTCGTCTAGCGCAACGATGTTCCCTTTTGATACAGGCTTTGCGGTTTTGTTGAGAGTGGTGAAAAGTCTCCTTGTTCGCTCAAGCCCCTTTTTGGTTGTCCGGTGAGCAACAAATATTACTGATAAGTCATCGTAAGGGTCTTGCTCAATCCCGCCCTTAATTACCTTCTTAATACCAGCAAGCCGATGTTGGCCATCTAACGCAAAAAGACTTTCATCTCCCCGAAGCGTCAGGAAACCAATTGATTCTATCGTTTCTTCGGACAGCTCTTTGAGATCAGCATCGTTGGTCTTATTTCGGACATCAGACAAAGCATGCCAGCTCGGCTCACCTCCGTATGTTGCGATCACCAGAGAGTTAAAAAAGCGCTCTTTTTGTGTAATTAGGTATTGAGCAATCTGTTCGCTTCGACCGAGTTTTAGTTGTCGCTGAATCATATCGGAGAGTTGTTTATTGCTATGGACTTCTTCTGCATAGCGCACACGATCATTGATCTCGCGCATATTCATGAGACACGAGTAGAAGACCCAGTCACCCATAATTCCCCGAAGGGCCGGTAATATAATTTGATCCGGTTTTGTCATTTCCACATGCCCCTCTTTTTCTTCACATCAGCTTCTAAATCTCTTTCCGAAAATGTCGGCATCAGAGCGGTGTTGAGTTGCTTTTCGATTTTTTGCAGATCCTCGGTTGATACATCGTCCTCAACAGGAGTAAAATAAAACCGCAATACCTCATGCCATGTGCCAATCATCCTCGCTATCCTTGCGCGTTTTATGACTTTTTTCGCATTTAGGTAATCTTTATAGCGCGCCCGAAGGGGTCTATCGGAGTTTCCCCCTGCTATTCCGATATAAAGGATATAACCGTGAGGTGGAAGAACCTGGCTAGGGTGACAGATTGCAAATGCGTACAAACCCCTTTTGTCATTGGGTACTTTCTCTAATTCATCCGCATCATCGTAAAGGATGGAATCCCAATTCAACCCATCAAGGATATAGTCATTTCTTTGAAGTTTGTCCGGCGACAGAATGACGTCAAACTTGAATTTGCCGATTTCGTCTTGTGCCCGATTTACAAAATCTACTACTGAATTAATATCCAATTTTTCTGTGTCCCAATATCTTGTTATACGTTTTCACCTATTTATGGCACGCAAGGCAAACTTTTGCCTTGCCATATAGATCATCAATATCCAAAGGCTCGCTATCTGAGCGTAAAGGATTTTTCTGTACTTTAGATTTCAGACGAACGAGCCGTTGCTCATGATCTCGTTTGATTTGCTCGATGCGTTCAGGCCGTGCCAACTCATTTAGAGATTCTCCCTGACTCCAGGTAAACGGAGAACCGTGATCAACAGCATTTTTTTCGTATGCCTTTGCTTCTTCGAATGCTTCAGGGTGTTTTTCCATTAAGCGAACCCATTCTATTTTCTGCTGAAAAAAACAAAACGTACATCCACTCCGCGAACGCCATGAATAGTATTTTGGCAACCCAAGTCCAGCGCCATCAAGAATATCAAGGACACCGGGCTTGTCTATTCCAGCATCCTTAAACGGTAGTTTGACGATAAGGTTGTCGTATTTTGAAATATAGCCTTCCCGGTATTCCTCATCACTACGAATAGCAACATAGCTATAAACTGTTGTTCCTTCATCCAGCATCGGACGAACCCACGTTTCGAACGGGCGAAGCTTGAGTTGTCGTGTACACCAACGCGTTTGTGCCGAGGGAAGAAAATCATTATATTGTTTAAGCCAAAAATCAAAATCGCGATCTGGATTCAGTCGTAAAATAGGTTGTCCTAGAAAACCCTCTAGTCGTCCTAGATATTCGTAAACCTCTGGTAATTCCTTACCCGTATCCGTAAAAAAATATTCGACTTTTAGCTCAGGGTGATGCTGTCGAATATATACCGCCAGCGCAGCACTATCCCGACCACCGGAAAGTCCCAGCACATGTTTTTCTTGACCGTGTTCATTATCCATGCGCTTCCCTTTCACACTCTTTAAGGACAATGGCATTGAGCCATTCCGCCTGCCCCTTGAAATCACCTTCTCCCTGACTAATCCAGCTTTCAGCAATCTTCACACCTAGAATACTTTTGAACAACGCTTCCAAATGCGAAGTATTCATATCGGTATAGAAACGCCCATCAGAAGAAACACGCTCACCAACACCATGCTTAAAAGACATATATAGCGCACCGCCATGCTTAAGCGAGCGAAGGAGTCTGTTTACCGCATCAGGTAGTTCCGCCTCTGGTACGTGAAGCAAAGACGCACAAGCCCAAATACCATCATATTGCTCAACATCCTCAAAATCCTGAAATCGAAGCAAACGGGTTTTAACACCTGTCAGTTGTGTACTGAGTTCGCATAAGGAACGAGATGAATCAAATGCCTCAACATCGTATCCGCGTGTGAGAAAAGCTAAGGTATCACGACCTGAGCCACTCCCTGCATCAAGAATACGAGCCTTTGGCGGTAGATATTTAGGAAACCTTTGGTAAAGTTCACTCAAGTTAACATCAAGTGTAGATTCCGCATATTTTTTTCCGTATCGGTCATAATATTCTTGTGAGAGAAATTCATTATCACTATGAGACGATTTTATGAATGCGTGCATCTATTCTTCCCCTGCTCCATCACCGCCCTGTTTATTTGGCTATATCCGGATCTCCCAACCAATGAAATACGATCCTGATGCTGTTTTATAGAGATTAGGACCTTACTCACAGTGTACGTAAATCGCTGGGAATATGCGCAGGAATATCGAGGTCGCCAACGGTCAGGTAAATCATGTCGGCGAAGTTGTGCAGGTTACGATATCCAGACGCTCGGTTCTTGACGATTTTGACAATGCGGTTCAGGCCTTCACCGACGGCATTGGTCAGGTTTCTATCGGTGAACGCGACGATGTTATCAAAGTAATTTCGCACCGTGGTGACAAATTGGCGCAACGAGGGGATACGGCTACGCAGGGCGGTGGTCATCCAGCGTTTCAGGAACTTCTCAGCTGAGCCACGATAACGGTAATTCCAGATGTGTTCGAACTCGTCCTTGAGCACCCAGGCGCGGTGGATACGCCGATTGGAGTTGCGCAAGCTATTGAGGAATCGAGACTGTCTCTTGGTGCGATGGCTCGAGTGCATGCTGAGCAGCCATCGCAGGCCCTTGATCGCCTTGCGCCCCCCCGGTATCGAGGGCACGCCACTCGTCCTTGCGCACCTCATCCACAGCCTGGTTCAGCGCCTTGACGACATGGAAGCGGTCGATGATGAGCGTGGCGTTGGGGCAGTGATGTTCAATGGCCCCGGTATAGGCGCGACTCATGTCACAACTGGCCCACAGGATGCGTGCTTTCTGCCCCTTGCTCAGGTGTTCGTTGAAGAAGCGGTCAATGGTCTCGCGGCCTTTTCCCAGGCCCACCCACAAGATACGAGAGCGGTCCAGATCATAGACGAGTGTGGCGAATTTGCGGCCCTTCAAGAAGGAAATCTCGTCGACGCCGAGAGTGACCAGGCCACGGATTTTATGGCCGTGGCGCACCCGCGTGATGATCCGGTGCAGCAGGTCGGACAGGGTGGAGGAAGGCATCACCAGAATCTCGGCGGCGGCCTTCTGGGTCATGATCTGGCACAGGGAGCAGATCCGCCACTCCAGTCGGTAGGTGATACGTGAATAGGCTGGCGCCCAGGGGATCGTCTCCTGCACCCGCCCGTGCGTTGGGCAGCAGATCTCCTTTGGGGCATACCAGAGCAAGACCTTCATCCCCATGAGTGTGAGATCCTCCCACTGGCGCAGCTCGGTCGTATGACGCACAATCCGGCAGCGCCGTTCACATTCGGGGCAGCGGCAGCCATTCTTGTAGGGCTTGACCGCCAGATGCAGTTCCTTGTTGCGGTTTTTGAACCAGAACTGGGTGATTTTCATACCTTTGAGGCGTAATATCTTATACAGCAACTTCAGGTTGCTCACGGGCTTCTCCTTTTTGTTGACGGTAATCTACAGCGGGGATGAAGCCCGTGTTTACGTGTGAATTCAAGTCATTGCATCAACATGAAATGATGGGGAAGTTCGGGTCCTCGGGGATAACTGTGGGTAAAAGAACCCCGACATCTGTCAGCCGGACTCCGTGTGGACAGGCCGTGGATTTCACCCCGCCATCCCTGGCGAGGTGATCATGTGGATAACCCGTGGAATGTTCGTGCCTCACATACCACCGGTTACCCACACTAACCCACCGCCTGCCCACACTACGCCGGGGAAAGTCCAGGGGTATTCGGATAGTTTTTCAATAACAGAATTTTTTCAAAAAACTCGTTGGGAAACCCGGATAGACCCGTTTATTTCTATTAAGGACCTTCTCGCTAAGAAATATCTTGATCTTGCAAAAGGTTTTTCTGCTCATGACCTTTTCGCTAAAGAGGGTGTCGTGCAAGATAATAAATACCGCGCACAGTAAAATCAAGCCAAACCAAAAAGAAAATTTGAACGGCCAATAAATTGCAATCGCACCAAAAAATGACAAAACCGCTGCAATAGCCATCAACGCACAGTAAATTGAAATCATGCTGTAATCACCAAGCATAGGGGCTTTCGGATCTTTCGGCTTACCAGAAGCATAACTATCAGAATGAAACTCCTCTATCTTTTCGAGATAACTGTGGAACACATCACGAATTCGAATAGTAGATAAAATTAGCGCAACATTACAAAAGCCTGCAAACAACAAAAGAAGGAATCGAATTTCTGGAAGGAGATCATCAGTGACACCCGCAGCAAACCACAACCCTCCCGTTAGCGTCATAGCGAGCACAGGAACATTGTTCATTTGTGTGTTTAAGCTACGGGCTTGTTCGAAGTTCTGCACATAACAAGTCTTTTTACGTGTTAGCTCTTCATTACACATGAGCTGCTTTCCTCGCTTTTTTCGTTGATTTCTTATCATTCTCACTCCGCATATAGCGGGCGCTTAACTCGGCAAGTGCTGCCAGAATTATGTTACGACTATTTGTGTCTACACTTTCAAGGGTTGTAGCAACGCTTTCAATAAGTTCATCTATCGCTTCCCGATCCGTATCAACAACCTCAAACTCTTCCAAAAATGGTGTCGGCCTGCCTTCAAGACCAACAACAACAGCCATTGAGTGGCGCTTCTCTGAACGTCCCTTAACACGGGTAAATGTCTCAGCGCGCAAAAACTTCTGGGACATATCTGCAATTTCGATTGACGCATGATCCATGTCCGGATCAACCCAGTCGCGAGGGGGTTTGTTTGCCATTAAACTCGCAACGCCTTCAAACGCGCCATCACTTCCATCGTACTGCGATATTCTCCCGATAAAAGCATCAAGCCTAAAATCACCTGCCAACTCTCTAACATTCTCTGCCCGCTCGCGCAGTTCACCAAGAGACTGTGGGGACAAGTTGGGAACCTGAAGCTCCGCAAGCATGATATCTCTTAGGCGGTGAAGCATTGAAGGGTAAGCTTGCGTAAGTTCCTTTAATCCTTCATGAACGACAGAAACAATGCGATGAATATCCTTCTCATTGGATAAGCTCACCTTTTTATCACCAAGAAGTGCGGGTATATCGTCGAATAAAAATTTATTCGGGTCTTGCGCACGCTTGAAGATATCGCGCACCTGTACAGCATTTGCAGAAAGGCGCATAGTTCCCTTAGTCCATTGTGGCAACTGCTCAAAAATAGAAACAAGGCCACGCGCAACATCGATAGGTTCCAAATGGATCAGTGCATTTTCCTGATCCAGGTCGCGTACAATTTCTGCCATATCCGATAGCAGGCGGCGCGAAAGCTCGCGGATATCCATCCATCGTAATTGAATTGATTCTGCGTCCTTTGCCAGATACTCAACATCGACATCATCGAAACGCGCACGGAAGATACCTTCGCGATATATCGCCAGTTTTTCACGCTGAGAGAGAATGAAAGCAACACCGAGTACAGACATTAGTCCATCTTTTATGCCAAAAGGCGGTTTACGCCAAATGTCATAGATTTTAGAGATTGCAACACTTCCGCTAGCGCTTGCCTTCACAAATTCTAGGGCAGCGTCCCACGCCGGAGACAAGCGGCAAGTGTTCTTATCATCGCCTGACGGTGAAGAGAAACGCCACTCATCATCGTCAGTTTTGACATAGAGGCCTGTCGATTCAAGCATAGAGGCAAACAGACCTCCTTCAGCAGGATATCCCTTGATCCCAAGGCGAGGCTCACCTTCGTTTTGAACCATATACCGTAACAACATATTCTGGCCTGCAATGGCACTTCCAGATGGTTTCTGCCTGTTCATCAATTCGCTATGTAATCGAGGGCACTGATCGAAATGCCGATCTGCAAGTTCAGAAGCAAGACTATTCAAATCAGATTGTCGATAGAGTTTGGGCTTGTGATGCTTACGAAACCACTCCGCTCTATCAAAAGCTTTATACAGTTCAGATTCAATTTGGGCTTGCAAGCCTGCAAGTCGCGCAGCAACTTCGCGGCATGCAACGGGATCGCCTGAAAGCTCAGGATGATTATTTCTCACCTTATCCAGAGCAAGAAGCTCGCGCGCCAGCGTAACAATAGCCCAGGATCGCTTCGAAAAACCGACGATGATATCCCACTCGTCACTGAGCCGCGCAGTATCACGGCATATATCTCTAACGGTGTCTTCACTCTCACCTTCAGTTGGAATAGCTAGCAGGAACTGGCCAATAACGCCTTTTTTTGGCTCGTAATGCGCAGCCATTCCTAACAGATCATGTACTGGCATGAGGTTGACATCAAACCACCGCATCGCCCCTGTTTCATGGTAGTGGCGCTTCGCTAGCAAGGGCTGAAGCCCCGCAAGTGATTTCAGAGCAACAAAATCAACTTCATTGATCTCTTCGAGAGCGCTCGTCACTGCCTGTTCAATATCAAAATCGCTACCAGCGAAAATTGCATGAGCGCCAAGAAATTTTTTAAATATCGTTAATGACCAGCTATCAAGCTGCTTCAGTCCTTGCTTTAATGACTTCACAGTTACTTTCGGGAAACAGCTCTTCAACAATTCAAAATTGGCAACAAGCCCTGAACGCTCCTTGAACAAATCTATCACGGCAATTGTCTTCAGTAGTTTGGTATGGAAAACATCCCCACCAATGGCCTCACAGCGCTCTAACGCCTCTGCTGCTAATGCCCATCTATGCCCATCGGGTGAAGCAAGAATGGAGGGCTCAAGATTGGTGCGTAGATAATCCCATAACTTCTCTGGCTCATAGAGATCGTTTTCTGTGGCAAAACGTAAATAGTCCTGAAAGCCGTGGGGTTCAGATGAATTCAAAAATCCAAAAATGCTACGTTGGTTTTGACCAAATCTTCTGCGTGATATTGGACCTAGCAGACAGGCTACAACAGGATGTAATGGCCAACAGCCTTCAAGTATTTCAGCAAGATGAATGACATCAGCCTCACGATCACGACGCACAATCTTTGACACGGTTGTTGACAACGCATTCGGTTTCGCAACTTTTCGACCATTTTCAATTGCTCGCGAAATCAGATCAATCTGCTCTTCACCTATCGTGTTGACGGGTAGATCAATAAAGCGCCCCTGTATTTTTGCCCACTCATTCCGCATTTCATGAGAAAGCCTGTGCGCATACTCTTCAAACGATTGATGCAATACTCCGACCAGAATAAATCTTCCATCGCTACGCGAAGCAGCTTCGGCTAACTGCTGGAAAATATAGACATCTGTGCCTTCCTGCGCAGCACCCTCAAGAAACTTACCCATTTCATCTACAAATAGGATAAGTCCACCATGCGTTTTGGACTTGCTCTCTGCAATATCGATTAGATTGGATACGAGATTGCGTTCATTCCATCCGCCACGAGGCCGTCGAGTAACAAACCCTTGTGCTTGCAATGCTTCACCAATAACACTTACAGGATCATCGCGCCGACCAACAACAGGAACAACGCGCCATCCTTTCGAGCCGGTTGGGAGCGCTTTCCACATAGCATTAGTCAACTTGCGCCCAAAAACTTTTGCCGCTTCCTTCTGAAGCTCAAAATTGCCATTGAGCAAAGCGCTTAGAGCAATAGCAAGGCTCGATTTACCACTACCATAAGGCCCTGTCCATGTAAACGCACCCTGCCCTGTTTCAGAAACATGTTTTGCCATCGACAACAAAATGTCTGCTGACGATTTGGGGCAAATGAATCCATCTAGCGCGTTCTTGTCACCTAAGTCAGTGTCGATACGTATAGATTTTTGAAAACGCCGCACAATGCGGACACGATCAACAAGAAGCATTACGCTGCCTCCCTTCGTTTAGAGTTATCATAGTCAATTGAAACAAATTCAAGAGCATTGTCTAATGTGAAGTCCGGATTACGTACGACTTGTTTTAAACCTGCCGTTTCTGACCAACGCAAAAGGCCGCCTGTTACTTCATCAATATTGGAAAGTCTATCCACAACATCATTTTCATCGAGTTGGAAGACACGTCCCGGTGCTCCCGGTTCATATGTAATAGCTTCAAACGACAATGTAGACGCGCTCGAAAAACCTAACCAAAATTCAATAAGCGCGTAGACGAAAGCTCCATCCCCCAATGTGGATTTAGGTCCACGGACAAACCGAAACCCGTCGCGCTTACTAATTGGCTTTATGAGCCCTAATTCTGTCAATGGTGATTCAAGAGAATCATCGTGCCCTGATTTTTCTGAAGATGGCTGCGCAGCATAAGTGCGAATAAAACAAGCAACATCACTTTTGAGTGTCGTGTACGCGGCACGCTGCCATTCTTGATCCTTTGCGAGCTGTTCAAGTCGCCTCACCAATTGATCGCGTTCAAAAGCAACAGCAGGGTAATAGTTAAAAGCCCAATACCATGTGGTTTTTTTTTGCCACTGCGTTGCTAACTTCCAATGGATTAACCATAGGGTGGTTGGATGCTCCATATAAGGATCAAGTCCCTTATCATCAAATAGCAACCGGCCAAATTCTGTTGTAACAACTGTATTTTTTCCTGATGGATCTTCAATTATGCCTGCGACCACCGCCCAATGGCGCATCGATGCAACCATATTTTTACCAACACCGAAATGTGCGATAGCATCAACGCCCCAACAGACGGCTTTGTTGTTTTCTTCATGTTCTGTCTCTGACACACGGTCATATGTCTTTTTTAACCAACCATAGCGTAGCGGGAATGTTTCATGTCCCGAAAATTGAGGACGATAGCCTTTTTGATAAATTGGTCCGCGCGCCATGTGTCGCCTCTCCTGGATGGTATGTCCAGGTGACTTTAATACACACAGTATGCTATCGTCAATCGCAGACTGGGGATCTCTCCCAGTTGGAAAAATCCAGAACCATGCTAATTATTTTTGTATAAAATCATATAACACATTGATATATAATGAAAATATTGAATACACTATATTTTGATCACCAGGCAAGCACACCATTAGCAAAGCACATTTTATGTGAAATTAGCCCATATTCGAAGGAATTATTCGCGAATCCACATTCCACTGATCATTCGCTTGGATGGAAATGTTTGCGCGCAGTTGATAATGCAGCTCAACAGATCGGACAGTTCATCGGGGCAGATACGAACGAGATAATTTTTACGTCTGGGGCAACTGAGTCAAACAATCTTGCTCTATTAGGACTAGCCAAGCATGCGTATGCCAAGGATAGTAAAAAAAGGAGAATTATTGTTAGCTCAATCGAGCACAAATGTGTACTGGAGATTGGGAGCGTCCTTGAAGAACAATTTGGATTTCAGATCGAAAAACTTCCGGTAAATAGTGAGGGCCTTATATCGCTTCCTGGTCTAAAAAATGTTATTGGCGATGACGTACTCGCAGTTTCGATCATGGCTGTGAATAATGAAATCGGAACCATACAGGATATTGAAAGCATCGCTGAAATAGTCCACTCTGCTGGAGCCTTGTTTCACTGTGATGCGGCCCAAGCCCCTCTTACAATGGATATGCAATGCTTTGCACGAGATATTGACCTCATAAGTCTTTCAGGTCATAAAATGTATGCGCCGAAAGGCATTGGCGCTCTTTATATCCGCTATGACCTCCAAGATAAAATTGAACCTCTAATCTATGGCGGCGGACAGCAGAACGGTCTACGTTCTGGTACGATGCCAACACCTTTATGTGTAGGAATGGGTGCAGCTGCCGAATTTTTTGGGTCCAGACAAGCAGTCGATTCACGCGAGGAATTGCGTCTAAGTCGCAATCAATTTGTCGATAAACTATTATCGCTAGCATGGCCAATCACACTGAATGGGCCATGCTATAAACACCGGCATCCAGGAAACGCTAGCATTTGCTTTAGGGGGTTCATAGCACACGATATTCTAGGTGTACTTCAGCCCCTCCTCGCGGCGTCAACTGGCTCAGCTTGTACATCAGGCATACCTGAGTCTTCTCATGTTCTTAAAGCTATTGGCTTGGCGAGTGATGAATCAGACGCATCAATAAGATTCAGTTTGGGATTTGATACCACCGATGAAAATATTGATGAAGCAGTGACTCTTATCGATAAAGCGTTGTATAAACTGTCGCGTATATCTGCTGTAGATGGAGGTTACCAATGAATTCAAAAAGAAGGATTTTTTATTCATACGGTCCGTAAGCGCATTTTTCGGCACAATCTTGGGTTTCCTCATGACTCCCGACGGCTCAGATTCTGGCGACCGTTCCCTGGGCGGTGGCTCAGATATTTTTGGCCCGGATTATGTTCCCAGGAACATAATCCGGCACGAACATCCGGGTGAGCCCCCATAATACTCCAGAGTGCGCACATGGCTTCCCAGCCAGTCTGGCAGTGACTGGGTCCAGGTCGCCTCGAGCTATGGTTGAATCCGGTGTTTGGGGAGTTGAATAAAAGCGGCGTATCCGGTTGATTTGGTGTTGCAAGACACTCAAAACAACCAAGAAGATACGCCACTATGAAGAACAGTAATGTGATTGAACCGGGAAGTCCAGATGAGAGTATTGATCCGTTGACGGCGCTTTTGAGAACAGGTGCCCGGCACCTCAGCCGGCAGACGGTTGATATCGAGTTGCAGGAATTGCTGGGCGAACACGCACAGCGCCGCCTGGAGGACGGTCGAGCCGGTGTCGTGCGCAATGGCTATCTGCCCGAGCGCGAGATCCAGACTGGCCTCGGACCGGTGACGGTTCAAATACCCAAGGTCAGGGCAAAGACCGGCGAGCCCGTGACGTTCCACTCGGCGCTGGTGCCGCCGTATGTTCGGAAGAGCCGGTGTGTGGAGGCGGCACTGCCCTGGTTGTACCTGAAGGGTATCTCCAGTGGTGAGATGGGGCCGGCACTGGAGGTCCTGCTGGGGCCACAGGCCAAAGGGTTGTCAGCCGGCACCGTATCGAGGTTGAAGCGCACCTGGGGGGAAGAATACCAGGCCTGGTGTAAGGAGCGACTGGACGAGGACCACTGGGTGTATGTGTGGGTAGACGGTATCTACAGTGGCCTGAGAAGTGAGCAATCCAAGCTCTGCACCCTGGTGGTCATTGGCTCGAATGAGTACGGGGACAAGCGCATACTGGCGATGGAGGACGGTGTTCGAGAGTCGACCCAGAGCTGGCGGGAGGTGTTGTTACACTTGAAGTCCTGCGGTATGAATGTGCTGAACTGCTTGCTGACGTCATCACAGCCCAAGGCCAAGCAGGCCCTGCACGATATTTGGCAAGCCGCTACGCGGGAGGATGCTGAAAAGGCCTTTGACCTGTTTCCGGCGACCTATGATGCGAAGTATCCGATCGAGTAACCCGATTGAGTCCACTTTCAGTACCATCCGCCACCGGACGAAACGATCAAAAGGCTGCCTGAGCCGCGACGGGATGTTGCACATGATGTTCAAGCTGGGTATGTGTGCACAGGGAAACCGGAAGCGATTACGCGGCTACAGGTATCTGGAAAAAGTCGTCAGAGGAGTGAAATTCAAAGATGGGATCGAGGTACCAGCCAACGACCGGGCCGCCGCTTGATTTGAATCGCTGAACACCACATTTGACCATAGATCGTGACCGGGACGATGAGGATCGATCTCGCTAAGTAAAGCGGGGAGTTGCGGGGTATCCCCGCAGATGGGGGTGCGATGAAAACGCTTAATCGGTTCGAAGCCGCAGAACGGCGGGGATCGTAGCGCCCACGCGGCAATGCCGCATCGGGCACCTGAAGGCGGTTGAACCCAGGGGGAAGGCCTTCCCCCCACAAAATTAACTAAAACAGCTGGTTATCTCTCTAGATGCTCCCAAGTCACCTTATTCTTGACACAATAACCTAAAAACAGTACAACTTAATAACCTAGTTTGTGCGCGGCATAATAATCTAGAACTGGCACGACAGAATAACCTGGTAAACGCATGAGAGCAGGAAAAGATAATGGCAAACCCATCGGATAAACTGGCTGAATCCCTGAAAGCTCTAAAGGAGCTTCAGGATAGGGACATTGTCGCCGTCCGCGCTGTTGATCTGAGTCGGACCCATAGGGAACGCCTGTTAAAAAACGGCTTTTTGCAGAAAGTAATGAAAGGTTGGTATGTCCCGTCCGACCCCGAAGAACAACAGGGCGAGAGCACAGGATGGTATGCCTCGTTCTGGGATTTCTGCGCTGCCTACCTGGAGCAGCGTTTTGGAAAGGAATGGTGTCTCTCACCCGAGCAGTCTCTATTCCTCCATGCCGGAAACCGGCCAGTGCCGCAACAACTTCTGGTACGCGCTCCTAAAGGCGGCAACAAGCCAACTAACCTGCCGCACAATACGTCGCTAATGGACGTAAAGCTTGACCTGCCCGAAGAACAGTACCGCGAGCAGAGCGATAAGTTACGCATCTACACTCTACCGGCATCACTGGTATTTACCGGCCCTGGGCTGTTCCGACAGAACTCTATGGACGCACGTGCCGCACTGGCAATGATTCAGGACGCGTCCGATGTGCTTGCCATCCTACTCGATGGCGGCCATAGCAGAATTGCGGGCCGACTTGCAGGAGCATTCCGCAATATAGGCCGTGACAAGATCGCCAACGAGATCATCGTTACAATGAAAAAAGCCGGTTATGGCGTGCGGGAAAATGATCCGTTTGAAGAGAAAGCACCTTTTGCTATAGGAACACGCGAGCCCTCCCCTTACGTCACACGTGTGAAATTGATGTGGCACGCCATGCGTGAGGAAGTAATAAATATCTTTCCCGAGGCTCCAAAAAAGAAAACAAACATTGACGCTTACATTAGGCATGTCGAGAAAATCTATGTAACAGATGCCTATCACTCACTATCAATTGAAGGCTACCGGGTAAGTGCAGAACTCATTGAACGTGTGCGATCCGGTGCATGGAACCCGGACAATAATAAACAAGATCGTGAGCAAACCAACGCACTTGCGGCACGCGGCTATCACGAAGCGTTCGAAGCAGTTACACAGAGTGTAAGAAAAGTCCTTGCTGGGCAGAATGCCGGAGAAGTAGCGGACAATGACCACTCCACGTGGTACCGCGAACTTTTTGCGCCGAGTATCACGGCGGGCATCCTCAAAGCTGCTGATCTGGCCGGATATAGAAACGGACCCGTCTTTATCCGCAAATCAATGCATGCCCCGCCTTCTCGTGAGGCGGTCAGGGACATGATGCCCCTGCTCTTCGAACTACTAAAAGATGAAACCAATCCGGCTGTTCGCGTCGTGCTGGGACATTTCGTGTTTGTTTATATCCACCCTTATAGCGATGGCAATGGCCGCATGGGCAGATTCCTGATGAATGTCATGCTCGCATCAGGCGGCTATCCATGGACAATCATCCCCGTCCAAAAACGTGATGACTACATGCCATCACTGGAAGCAGCGAGCGTCCATCAGGACATTAAACCCCTCACAGAATTGCTCGGAAACCTCGTCTGCGACAACATCGAAGGAAAGCCAGGCCCCAGGGTTCCTGATGACTGATGAGAGGGTAGGGGAGTATGCCCGCAGGCACTGCCGGGCGTTGTACCTTTTGGCATGTTAGCCGCGACCCGCTCTATTTCTCAGCTTCTGCAAGGTTCGCAATTGTGCCGCTGCTTCTGCCAACTGAGCGGATGCCCGACCGTAATCGAAATCGCCGGATTGATTGGCCAGCGCGTGCTCCGCGGCCTGGCGCGCTTCCTCTGCTGCAACCTCATCGACATCACCGGCGCGAATCGCCGTATCCGCCAACACGGAGACGATGCCTGGCTGAACTTCGAGATAACCACCAGACACGTAGTAAACCTCTTCCTCTCCAGACGGCAGGACAATCCTCACCGGTCCAGGCACCAGATCTGTCAACAGCGGCGCGTGCCCGTAGCCAATACCCAGCTCACCCTGTGAACCTGTAGCTACCAGCATCTCCACCATGCCTGAGAAAATCTCCTGCTCGGCGCTGACGATATCGCAATGTATTGTCATGGGCATACGCTCGGCCTGTTTTACAGGGTTTTAGCCTTTTCAATCGCTTCTTCCATGGTACCTACCATGTAAAAAGCCTGTTCCGGCAGACTGTCGTACTCACCTTCCAACAATCCCTTGAAGCCGGCAATGGTATCTTTCAGGGAGCAGTACTTGCCGGGCGAACCGGTGAAGATTTCTGCCACGTGGAAAGGCTGGGACAGGAATCGCTCGATCTTACGGGCGCGACTTACCGTCTGCTTGTCTTCCTCAGACAACTCGTCCATACCCAGGATGGCGATAATGTCTTTCAATTCCTTGTAGCGCTGCAGTACCGACTGCACACCGCGAGCAACTTCATAGTGCTCATTGCCAATAATGAGCGGGTCCAGCTGACGCGAGGTGGAATCCAGCGGGTCCACGGCAGGATAAATACCTTTAGCGGCAATATCACGACTCAGCACAACCGTGGAATCCAGGTGCGCAAAAGTAGTTGCCGGTGACGGGTCAGTCAAATCGTCAGCCGGTACGTATACCGCCTGAATCGAGGTAATAGAGCCTGTTTTGGTAGAGGTAATGCGTTCCTGCAATTCACCCATTTCCAGCGCCAGAGTAGGCTGATAACCAACCGCTGAAGGCATGCGGCCCAGCAGCGCCGATACTTCGGTTCCCGCCAGGGTGTAACGATAGATGTTATCGATAAACAACAATACGTCACGACCTTCGTCACGGAATTTTTCAGCCATGGTCAGGCCGGTCAAGGCAACGCGCAAGCGATTACCGGGCGGCTCATTCATCTGGCCGTAAACCATCGCCACTTTAGACTCGTCGAATTGCTCGATATTTACCACACCGGCTTCCTGCATCTCGTAATAGAAGTCGTTACCTTCACGAGTACGCTCACCTACTCCGGCAAATACAGACAGGCCGGAATGCTCAGTAGCAATATTGTTAATCAATTCCATCATGTTGACGGTCTTGCCAACCCCGGCACCACCAAACAATCCAACCTTGCCGCCCTTGGCAAAGGGACAAACCAGGTCAATTACCTTGATACCGGTTTCCAGCAACTCGTCAGAAGCCGCCAGCTCTTCGTATTCAGGTGCCTTGCGGTGAATCGCAGCGCGCTTTTTCTCGTTGATGGGCCCCTTCTCATCAATGGGGTTACCCAGCACATCCATGATGCGGCCCAGGGTTTCGATACCCACGGGTACGGAAATGGGAGCGCGGGTATTCTCTACTGACAGGCCCCGGCTAACACCCTCGGAGGCACCCATGGCAATAGTGCGCACGACACCGTCACCCAGTTGTTGTTGCACCTCCAGTGTCAGGTTCTTTTCGGGGACCTTGAGGGCGTCGTAAACCTTCGGTACTGCATCACGTGGAAATTCCACATCGATAACCGCGCCGATAATCTGTACGATCCGTCCGCTGCTCATGTTCGAATCCTCTGTTTCAAAATTCAGTTCTGTTTAACTCATAATGGTTCAGCGCCGGCTTAGCCAATAGCTGCTGCACCACTGACAATTTCTGACAGTTCCTGAGTAATAGCAGACTGTCGCGCTTTGTTGTAAATAAGTTGCAGGTCGTCAATCATGTCGCCCGCATTGTCTGTGGCGTTTTTCATCGCCAGCATTCTGGCCGCCTGTTCACAGGCGCCATTTTCCACCACCGATTGGTAGACCAGTGACTCGATGTAACGCTTCAACAAGCCTTCCAGCAATTCTCTGGCGTCGGGCTCGTAGATATAGTCCCAGTGGTGTTGCATTTCCTCGCTTTCTTCGGCGACCAATGGCAATAGCTGTTCAACCGATGGGCTCTGGGTCATGGTGTTCACAAATTCATTGCTGACCAAATAGAGCTTGTCTACGCGGCCCTCGGAAAACGCATCCAGCATGGTCTTAATCGACCCAATCAGGTCAGCCAGCACCGGCTCTTCGCCGATATCGCGGGTCGCGGCTACAATGTTGCCGCCATAGCTGCCAAAGAAAGCCGCTGCCTTTGCGCCGATCAGGCACATATCAATTTCTACACCGGCATCGTCCCAATCTTTCATGGACCGAATCATGGCCTTGAACAGATTAATATTCAGGCCGCCACAGAGACCGCGATCGGTGGAAATAACGATATATCCCACCCGCTTCACCTCCCGCTCCAGCATAAACAAGTGCCGGTGTTCCGGGTTGGCATTGGCGAGGTGGCCGACTACAGACCGCATGCGGCGGGCGTATGGCTTACCGACTTGCATGCGCTCCTGGGCGCGGCGCATCTTGCTCGCCGCTACCATTTCCATCGCACTGGTGATCTTCTGAGTACTTTGAATACTTGAGATCTTGGTGCGAATTTCTTTTCCTGCTGCCATATCAAGCCCTCAATCTTGCTCTTTACCAGGTTTGTTGCGTAGACTTGAAGGTTTCCAATGCAGACTCGAAGCGCGCCTCGATCTCATCGTTATAATCCCCCGATGCCACAATGCTGCTCATCAGGTCGCTGTGCTCGGCATGCATGTATGACAGCAGCGCCGCTTCAAAATCACCTATCTTGTCAACGCTGACATCCTGAATATGGCCTTTGTCTGCTGCGTACAACAGCAATCCCATTTCGGCGATGGACAGTGGAGCATACTGTTTTTGCTTCATCAGTTCGGTTACCCGCTCACCGTGGTCCAACTGCGCCTTGGTGGCATCATCAAGGTCGGAGGCAAACTGTGAAAACGCCGCCAGCTCTCGATACTGTGCCAGGGCGGTGCGAATACCACCCGACAGTTTCTTGATAATCCTGGTCTGTGCAGCACCACCTACTCGCGATACCGAAATACCAGCGTCCATGGCAGGGCGAATACCGGCGTTGAACATGTCGGACTCCAGGAAGATCTGCCCGTCGGTAATAGAAATCACGTTGGTCGGTACAAACGCCGATACGTCACCGGCCTGGGTTTCGATAACCGGCAGCGCCGTGAGTGATCCGGTTTTGCCTTTCACTTTGCCGTTGGTGTGTTTTTCAACATAATCGGCATTAACCCGGGCTGCACGCTCCAACAAGCGAGAGTGCAAATAGAATACATCACCAGGGTATGCTTCACGGCCCGGTGGCCGACGCAACAACAGTGAAATCTGGCGATAAGCCCAGGCCTGCTTGGTCAAATCATCATAAATGATCAGCGCATCTTCACCGCGATCGCGGTAGTACTCGCCCATGGTGCAACCGGCAAACGGTGCCAGATACTGCATGGCTGCCGGGTCAGAGGCGTTGGCGGCAACCACAATGGTGTGCTCCATGGCGCCGTGTTCTTCCAGCTTGCGAACTACAGCAGCAACAGATGATGCTTTTTGGCCAACTGCTACGTAGACACACGTAATGCCCGTGCCCTTCTGGTTGATAATGGCATCAATGGCGATAGCTGTTTTACCAATCTGGCGGTCACCAATAATCAGTTCCCGCTGGCCGCGCCCAATCGGTACCATGGCATCAATGGCTTTCAGACCAATTTGCACAGGTTGATCAACCGACAGACGCGCAATTACACCCGGGGCAACCTTTTCCAGTGCATCGGTGAGCTTGGCATCAACAGGGCCTTTACCGTCGATAGGTGATCCCAGCGCGTCGACTACCCGACCCTGCAGTTCCGGACCAACCGGAACTTCAAGAATACGGCCGGTGCAACGACAACTTTGGCCTTCGGCCAGACCCTTATAGTCACCGAGGATTACCGCACCCACTGAATCCCTTTCCAGATTCAGCGCCATACCGTAAAGGCCACCCTCAAACTCTATCATCTCACCATACATAACGTCGGTGAGCCCGTGAATACGGATAATTCCGTCTGTTACTGAAACAATCGTGCCCTCGTTACGGGCTTCGCTGCTGACATCGAGTTGGTCGATACGCTGCTTGATAATTTCACTGATCTCTGATGGATTCAGTTGCTGCATGCTCTGTTCCTCAATCCTGTTTGTCCTAAAAACTTAGGAATTCATTGCCTCGGCCAGCTTGTTGAGCCGACCGCGCACCGAGCCATCGATCACCAGATCGCCGGCTCGAATGAGAACGCCGCCTATCAGGCTCTGGTCGATTGTTGAATCAACCTTTACTTCGCGTGCCAGTTTTTTACTCAAGACATCGGCCAATGTTTGCTCGGTTTCTGCACTCAGTGGGTAAGCAGATACCACCTGTACATCGACGCTTTTCTCCCGATTAGCCTTGTACAACTCAAACAGGCCCTGAATCTCAGGCAGTAGCGGCAGTCGCTTGTTACTGGCCAACACCTTTACAAAGCTGCGCCCATCGTTCTGCAGCGCATCCCCACAAACATCGATGACTGTTTCTACCATCTGCTCTGCGGTATAGGAAGGGCTGCCCAGTACGGCCGCAACAGTCGCATCCTGTGTCACCACAGCAACTGTCGCCAGTTGCGCTGACCAGCCCGCCAGATCTGCCTTGTCGCTGGCAAACTCAAATGCCGCTCTGGCATAAGGTCGCGCTATTGTGCTTAATTCTGCCATGGATCAAACGCCTCGCTATAACTCAGCAGCGAGATTGTCTACCAGCTCGCTGTGGCGCTGTGCATCTATCTCTGCCGCAAGTACTTTTTCAGCACCGGCCAATGCCAAAGTAGCGACCTGGCTGCGCAGGGTTTCACGAGCGCGGTTTACGGCCTGGTCAATCTCAGCCCGAGCCGCTTCCTTAATGCGCTCACCTTCAACCCGAGCCTGATCCTTGGATTCTTCCACGATTTGATTGGCACGCTTGTGGGCGGCATCAACAATGCCGGCGGCCTCTTCCTTCGCTTCTTTCAGGCGCTCAACCGCTTTGCCCTGGGCTAGCTCCAGATCGTGATTGGCACGATCAGCGGCAGCCAGGCCATCGGCTATTTTTTCAGCGCGTTCTTCCATGGCGGCCGCGATGTGCGGCCACACATATTTCATGCAGAACATGACAAACAAAACGAATGTCACCAACTGCCCGATAAGCGTCATATTGATATTCACGCTTCGCTCCTCACGGGTTTCCTGCCGGTTGGGCTATAAGTTGCTCTTATAGCCCAACCGGTTAAATCGGTCTTGGCCGGCAACCTTAGCCGGCGACTACGAAAATCAGGTACATCGCGACACCCACACCGATAATGGGAATAGCGTCGACCAGGCCTACGCCGAGAAAGAATGTAACCTGCAGCTTGGGCGCCAGTTCCGGTTGACGGGCAGAGCCTTCGATCAGCTTGCCACCGAGCAAACCAACGCCGATAGCGGCACCCAGACCACCCAGACCCATCGTAAGGCCGGCGGCGACGTAGATTAATTCAGGCATGTTTATCTCCCAGTTTCAAATAGCGTTAAATAAAAGAGTTCAAAAAGTTAAAACCAATCAATGGTCCTCATGAGCCATGCTCAGATACACAATCGTGAGAACCATAAATATAAATGCTTGCAGTACGATCACCAGGATATGGAAGATCGACCAAACCAACTGGATCAGGGCGGCCGGCACAAACCACAGGGCGCCGGCGCCATAGAGCGCAGCGATCAAAATAAATATCATCTCCCCTGCATACATATTGCCAAACAGCCGCAGACCGAGAGAAAACGGCTTGGCGAACAGGCCAACAATTTCCATAAACAGGTTAACGGGGATAAAAAGGGGATGCTCAAAGGGGTGCATGGCCAGCTCTTTGATAAAGCCGGTACCCTTGATCTTAATGGAGTAGTACAACATCAGGATGAATACCCCCAGCGCCATACCCATGGTGATATTGGGGTCGGTGGAGGGAACTACTTTCTGGAAATGAATGCCGATCAGACTGAGCAGTCCCGGAATCAGGTCAACCGGAACCAAATCCATCAGGTTCATCAGAAAAATCCAGACAAAAACGGTCAGGGCAAGGGGCGCTATAAGCCTGTTGCGGCCGTGAAAGGTATCCTTGACGGTGTTGTCAACAAATTCGACTACCATTTCCACAAGATTGACAATACCGCTGGGAACGCCGCTGGTGGCGATCTTCGCTACCCGGCGGAACATCCAGCAAAACAAAATACCCAGGCCGATAGACCAGGCCATGGAATCTACATGGAAAGCTGCAAAGCCCATCGCTCCTGCTTCCACACCATTATGGGCCATGGTCCAGGTGTCTTCGACCAAGGTGTAGGCTTGTCCAGTGTCATCGTGACGCTCATAGCCGGCTGGCAATTTGCCATAAGTGAGATTCGTCAGGTGGTGACTAATGTATTCAGCTACCGTTTGACCTTCTGCTGCCATGGATAAATCTCTTGTCCTGTTACCTGTTGCCGGCTGCTGAGTTACGAAGCAGCAACCGCGCACCGATTACTTGAATTACCAACATCACGCCATAACCGGCGAATACGGCCCAGCCCTCTATCGGCCGAACCATGGCGAAAACCAGCAGAAACCCGGTCACTGCCATCACAAACTTGCCAATCTCTGCGGCGTAGCTATTGCGAGCTATCTGCTGCATGGCCCGGGCGCCTTGCATCTTGAAGACACTGTACGCAAACCACGCCTGTGGTAGTACAGCAATCAATCCACCTAACAGAAAGGACAGCGCAACCACAGTATCTACTGTGCTCAAACCCACCCAAATGACGAGCAAAATCACCGCCTGTGTATTACTAATGCGGTGAACCGGAGGTTGAAAAATGTTAGCGCGGGGCATAGGCTGCTGATTGCTCAGTTACAAGCCCTCCATTCGGGCGGCGGCATTATAGGTTTTATAGGCCATCGGTTCAACCGCAATTGCCTCACATGGACGGCTATTTTCCCAGCATGTTCAATGCAGTTCACCTGTATGTCCCCGCAATACTATATCCGGTAGTCCCCCATAAATTTGCTGCCAGATACTGTGGTCTATGCTAGTTGATGTGATTGAGAATACCGTCGAGTTCAGCCAGGGAGTTGTAAGACAACACCAGTTTGCCCCTGCCTTTGTTGGTATGCTGAATCTGTACTTTTGCGCCCAGCTTCTGGGAGAGTTCATCCTGAAGTTGTCGAATATTGGGATCCAGCTGCTTGGTCGGTGCTGCAGGTTTGCTCTGGTCGGCTATCAGTTTGCGCACCAGCGCCTCTGTTTGGCGCACCGATAAACCTTTGCCAACGACTATGCGCGCCGCACCGGACTGACCCTCCGCAGGCAAACCCAATAGTGCCCGGGCATGGCCCATCTCGAGGTCGCCGTGTTCCAGTAAAGTTCTGACATCACCCGGCAGGGACATCAAGCGCAACAGGTTGGTAATGGTAGAGCGGCTCTTGCCAACCGCATCGGCAACTTGCTGTTGGGTTAATTCAAACTCCTGTTGCAAACGCTGCAGGGCAATCGCCTCTTCGATGGGGTTGAGATTTTCCCGTTGAATATTTTCGATCAGACCCATCGCGATGGCCGCCTCGTCGGGTACATCTCTGACCATGGCGGGCACCGAGTCCAGCCCGGCCAGTTGAGTCGCCCGCCAACGCCGCTCCCCGGCAATAATTTCGTATTGCTCGTTATTGACCGGCCGCACCACAATGGGCTGCATAACACCCTGTACTGTAATGCTGTCGGCCAGTTCCTGTAACGCATCCTGATCCATATCGCGTCGGGGTTGGTATTTACCACGACGAATAAGATCCACCGGGATATCCCGCAGATCATGATTGCTGCTATCACCTTGCTCGCCGGCTGCCGTCGAGTTACTTATGGTGGCACCCAAGAGTGCATCCAGGCCTCTTCCCAGACCCCTTTTCTTCGCTGCCATCAATCTTTACTCCACTGCCGCCCGGTCTTCCACCGGGAGGGTTGTCGACGAATCACTTCTCCTGCCAGCGCCAGGTACGCTTTAGCACCGCGTGATTTTGGGTCGTACTGCATGGCGGGCAGGCCAAAACTGGGGGCCTCTGCCAGGCGCACGTTGCGGGGAATCACGGTGCGGTACAATTGCTCACCAAAATGCTGTTGCAACTGCGCTGACACATCGTTGGTAAGGCTGTTGCGCGGGTCGTACATGGTTCTGACCAGACCCTCTACATGTAATCCGGGATTAACAGTTTCCGCCACCCGTTGAATCGTGCTCATCAACGCTGACAAGCCCTCCAGCGCGTAATATTCGCACTGCATGGGGATGAGGACACTGTGCGCTGCCACCAGGCCATTAAGTGTCAGCATATTCAATGATGGCGGGCAGTCAATCAACACATAGTCATAATTATGGCTGACCGGCGCCAGGGCCTCTGCCAGGCGTCGCTCTTTGTGATCAATGTCCAATAATTCCACTTCGGCGGCGGTAAGATTGCCATTGGCCGGCAACACATCAAACAGAGCTGCGCCTGTTCGCTGCTTTACCTCGTCTATGGCGCAGTGATGTACCAGCACGTCGTACACGGAGAGCTGCAAATTGTATTTGTCGATTCCGCTGCCCATAGTGGCGTTGCCCTGTGGATCCAGGTCTACCATCAACACCTTTTTTCGCGTTGCTGCCAGTGAGGCCGCCAGATTGACACAGGTAGTGGTTTTACCCACTCCTCCTTTCTGGTTGGCAATGGCGAAGATTTTAACCAACTTCATTCCTCTGGGGGCTCTCTTGCAGGAGCCCTAATTCGACCAAATGCCGGTCTTCCTGCACACCGGGTACTTGCAGCAGATGCACTTGCCTGATCACACAAAGCTGCTCAATCGCTGCCAATTCAGCGTCGGGGCGCGCGCCCTTCATCGCCAAAAACAGCCCCGATTTATCACAAAAATGGGCACAGCAAGCCAGCATGTCCTGCAGCGACGCAAATGCCCGCGAAAGAACTACATCATAAGGTTGCGGCGGGTGCCAGGATTCAGCCCGAACACTGCGAATCGATATATTATCCAAGCCCAGGGTAGTTTTCACCTGAAAAAGGAAACGGGTTTTTTTACCATTGCTGTCCAACAGGTCGTAATGTTGGTGCGGATTTATCAGGGCCAGTGGAATTCCCGGCAACCCGGCGCCGGTGCCAACATCAATAAGCCGTCTGGCAGTAGCAGGAATACGGGGCGCTAACACCAGGCTATCGAGCAGATGACGGGTAATCATTTGCAGTGGGTCGCGGATCGCAGTCAGGTTGTACGCGCCGTTCCAGCGCTGCAGTAACTCAAGATAGGCCAGTAGTTTTTCCTGCAAGCCCTCAACCCGATCCAGATCCAGCGCCTGTAGCCCCTGTTCCAGCGCAGCTTCCAGCAAATGATTATCCGGCAATTCGACGATCCATCGCGGTGCGTTTTTTAAGGTGGATTAACAATAGCGATATAGCCGCCGGCGTCACCCCGGGAATCCTGGAGGCACGAGCAAGGGTTTCCGGCCTGGCATCAGCCAGCTTCTGTTTTACCTCGTTGGAGAGCCCCTCAATGCAAAGATAATCAAAATCCCCCGGCAATGGCGCATTTTCATAGCGTTGCAAACGCTCTATTTCTTCTCGTTGCCGGTCGATATAACCGGCGTACTTGGCCTGTATTTCTACTTGCTCGGCTACTTGCCGGTCTTCGCCGGCACCCTCTGACACCGCGCTCAGGTCTGCATACCCCAGCTCCGGTCGTTTGAGCAGTTCAGCCAGGTTATATTCGTGACTCAAGGGGCTGGAAAGCTTTGATTCCAACGCGCTTGCTGCATTGGAGCCCGGTTGAATCCAGGTGCTGGCCAGCCGGGTCTTTGCTGCTTCAATAGCCTCACGCTTTGCTTCAAAGCGTTGCCACTGCTGGTCATCCAGCAGATTCATTGTACGTCCGATAGGCGTCAGGCGCAGGTCCGCGTTGTCTTCGCGCAACAATAATCTGTACTCGGCTCGGGATGTAAACATCCGGTAGGGTTCAACGGTGCCCATGGTAATGAGATCATCTACCAACACCCCAATATAGGCTTCATCGCGACGCGGACACCAGCGATCTTTTTGCTGAATACGCAACGCGGCGTTAACACCCGCCAACAAACCCTGCGCCGCCGCCTCTTCGTAACCGGTGGTGCCGTTAATCTGACCGGCGAAGAAAAGCCCTTTAACAGGCCGGGTTTCAAGTGAGTAATGTAAATCCCTAGGGTCAAGGAAATCGTATTCGATGGCATAAGCCGGTCGTGTGATGTGAGCGTTCTCAAATCCTTCTATCGAGTGAACCATTTGCAACTGCACATCAAAGGGTAAGCTGGTGGAGATCCCGTTGGGGTATAACTCGTGCGTTGACAGTCCCTCTGGCTCGATAAATATCTGGTGCGATTGTTTGTCTGCGAAACGGTGAATCTTGTCTTCGATAGAGGGACAATAACGCGGCCCTGTACCCTCGATTACCCCTGAGTACATGGGTGAACGATCCAGGTTGGCCCGGATAATGTCGTGGCTGCGTTCATTGGTGTGGGTGATCCAGCAGCACAATTGTTGTGGATGTTCCGTGCCGTCACTCATAAACGACATGGCCGGTGTCGGTGTGTCGCCCCACTGCTCCGGCAGGTTGGAAAAGTCTACGCTGCGAGCGTCAATGCGCGGCGGCGTACCGGTTTTGAGGCGCTCGACACGAAAGGGCATTTCCCGCAATCGATCGGCCAGGGCGATGGAGGGAGGGTCGCCGGCTCGACCGCCGGCATGATTTTCCATGCCTATGTGTATTTTTCCGCCGAGAAAAGTACCTGTGGTCAACACGACACAGGGCGCATAAAACTTCAGGCCCATCTGGGTCACCACACCACACACCTGATCTCCCGCTACGATCAAGTCATCAACAGCTTGCTGAAAAATATGCAGATCCGCCTGGTTTTGCAGAATTTCACGAATAGCGTTTTTGTAGAGAATGCGGTCCGCCTGGGCGCGGGTCGCACGCACAGCGGGGCCCTTGCGAGCGTTGAGAGTACGAAATTGGATACCGGCCAGGTCCGTGGCCCTGGCCATGGCACCGCCCAGCGCATCCACCTCCTTTACCAGGTGACTTTTACCAATACCGCCAATTGCGGGATTGCAGGACATCTGGCCGAGGGTATCAATGCTGTGTGTTACCAGCAGTGTTTTACAACCCATACGGGCAGCAGCGAGACTGGCCTCGGTGCCGGCATGGCCACCACCGATAACAATCACCTGGTATTGTTTTGTTTTGTTCATTTGCTGCGCACCGTTAAAAGCCGCGCGATTATACAGTTTGACAGAGCAGTGATCAAAACATCTACAGTCACGTAGATAAACCAATAGAATAAATATTAGCGATATATATGTAATATATTATTGTAGTAATTATAGGGGCGAGGGTTTCCTGTTGATAAGCCCTGTTATTTATTAAAAAACAAAGGCTTACTATCTGTATATGACCATGGAAAAGGCCTGTTTAAGCACTGTAAATGCAGAGGATAAGCAGACCTTTTTTCTGGATAACTTTTACTGTTTTGAAAAAGGCCGCTTTATTCAGCTTTCCTGCACAGGACAATAGCGATGTTATGCAGCTGTTTTAGTGGAATATTGGAAAGCTGTGGATAACCGGTGTGCAGGCAAGGGGTCAGAGTAAACACTCCATTACTATCTTGCTGCGACTTGGAAATTCAGAGGAGTATTTACTCTGACCCCGAATTTTTGCGAATTCCTATTTACCAATACAAAAGCTGGAGAATATTTCTCCCAGCAACTCGTCGCTGCTCATTACCCCGGTGATCTCCCCGAGGCTGTTGTGGCAACGCCGCAGGTCTTCGGCAACCAACTCTCCGGCACCGGCACCGCGCAATTGTTGCTGTGCTTGCTGAAGGTAGTCACGCGCTGCACTGAGCGCCTGCAAATGCCTGCGCCTGGCCAGAAAAGGTTGCGATGTGTCTGCGCAGAAGCCGACGGCGCGTTTGAGATGGTCTCTAAGCAAGGGCATGCCTGCCCCGGTTTTTGCCGATAGGGTGATGATACGGGTCTGTTCATGTTCGGCAGTGGCTGGTTGCAAACCGGTCAAATCACATTTGTTGTGAATAATCGTCACTGGAATGGAGGCGGGCAAGTGTTGGTGTAATTCCGGCCAGATGAAATCTGCATCGCCATTACGGTCCCGCTGTTGGGTGCTGTCTATTACCAGCAGAATACGATCTGCTGTCGCCATCTCCTGCCAGGCCCTGCGAATACCTTCCTGTTCCAGTTCATCAGTGCTGCTGCGCAGACCGGCAGTATCGACGATATGCAAGGGCATGCCATCAATTTGAATATGTTCTCGCAGTACATCCCGGGTGGTGCCCTCTATGGCGGTAACTATTGCGCTGTCCTGTCCGCTGAGGGCGTTTAACAAGCTTGATTTCCCGGCGTTGGGTTTGCCGGCGATAACAAGCTTCATTCCCTCACGCAGCAAACTGCCCTGTTGTGCACAAGCTGTTACTTTATCCAGATTTTGAACTATGTCTGCCACCTGCAGTGCGACATCTCCCTCGGCAATAAAATCTATTTCTTCTTCTGGAAAGTCGATGGCAGCTTCTACATAGACCCTGAGCGCGGTTACCTTGTGCATAAGGTCATTAATAGCCTGGGAAAATTCTCCCTGCAGGGAACGCAATGCGCCCCTGGCTGCACTTTCGGTAGTACAGTTAATCAAGTCGGCAATGGCCTCTGCCTGAGCCAGATCGAGTTTGTCGTTGAGAAATGCCCGCTCAGAAAATTCTCCCGCCCTTGCCACTCTTGCACCTTGTTGGCAGCAGGCGCGTAGCAGTAGATCAAGCACCACCGGGCCGCCGTGACCCTGTAGCTCCACAACATCTTCACCGGTAAAGGAATGGGGTGTTGTAAAATACAGGGCAATACCTGCATCGAGTACTTGCGCCTGGTCTTGTTCATGAAACTGGCAGTAATGTGCCTGGCGAGCCCGTAAAGGCTGCCGGCAGATACCTTGTCCAATAGCCAGTGCCAGCGGACCCGAGATACGCACGATACCGATACCACCCCGGCCAGGGGCAGTAGCGATAGCAGCGATTGTGTCTCCGGCCAGGGAGGTGTGCTGATTCATGGCGGCCAGTGTAACGCGAGCCCTAGCTTTTGGCGCTGGCCTTTTCTATTTGTCGCGTAATCACCCATTGTTGGGCAATCGATAGCAGGTTGTTGGAGACCCAATAAAGTACCAGGCCGGCCGGAAACCACAGGAAGAAAAAGGTAAACATAACCGGCATCCACTGCATAATTTTTGCCTGCATGGGATCGGGCGGTGGTGGGTTCAGTTTCTGTTGGAAAAACATACTCGCCCCCATAATAAGTGGCAGTATGAAATAGGGATCCATCACGGAGAGGTCGTGAATCCATCCGTAGAATGGCGCCTGACGCAGTTCTACGCTCTCCATCAAAACCCAGTACAGTGCGATAAATACCGGCATTTGCACAAGAATTGGCAGGCAGCCACCCAGCGGATTAATCTTTTCCTTCTTGTATAAATCCATCATCGCCTGGGACTGCTTTTGTTTGTCGTCACCGTGGCGTTCTCGCAATTCAGCAATTTTCGGCTGCACGCGGCGCATGTTCGCCATGGATTTATAGCTGGTAGCGGAGAGCTTAAAGAATATCGCCTTGATCAGTACGGTCAGCAGAATAATCGCAATACCCCAGTTGCCAACGATGGAATAGATGTTAATCAACAACCAAAATAATGGTTGCGCGAGCCACCATAGCCACCCGTAATCTACACTCAGGTCCAGATATTCTGATATTTCCTTAAGACGGTATTGATCCTTCGGTCCCATGTAAATGCCGGCGCTGACGCTGCCGCGATTGCCGGGATCTACGATCAGGGCGGGGCTGACAAAACCACCAATGTTGAAGCCATTGCCGGTTACACGCGTGCGGTAGGTATGGACTTGTTCTGCAGCGGGGATCCACGCACTCAAAAAATAGTGTTGAATCATGGCAATCCAGCCGCCCCGCAGTTTTTGCTTGAAGGGTTTTTCGGCCATATCTTCAAAGCTGAACTTGCTGAAGCGTTCATCCGGTTGGGTTAGCGCGGTGCCCAAAAAAGGCGCCATGCCCATGCCGCTGGATAGCTCTGAAGATGGATCAGCGCTGCTGTCGCGTTTTATCTGCCCGAAAAGGTTGCCCTGCCAGCGGTGGGATGATCCGTTGTCCACCAGGTATTCCACATCAACCATGTAATCTCCTCTACGCATGGTAAAGCGCTTGGTAATTTTCACCTGGTCGTTGTCGATATAGTGCAGATCAACCGAGAAGCTGTCTTCGTCATCCGCCATCTGAAAGCTTGTTTGTGATGAGGTAAAGCGCGCCCGGCCGCTCTTGTCGATGCCGTTCTCTCCGATCAGGCCACTCTGTGCTACATAGTTCCGGCGCGGGCCATTCTCCAGTAGCAGAAATGGAACAGAGGGATCATTGAGTCTGGCGGGGAAGTCGGGCAGCGCACTTTGTACGATGTCACCGCCGTTCAAATCAATAATCAATGCCAATACGTTATTTTCGATGCTGATCAGGGAGCCCGTGGTTGGCGCGACCTGTTGTACCTGTGGAGCCTGTTCGGTTACCACTGGCACGTCGCTGCCGGTATCCTCACTATCAACACGGGCACCGAGGTCGACAATATCCAGCGCTGTACCAGAGGCAGCAATATCTTCCGCGATGATGGTTTGCTGGGTCGGTGGCGGGGGCGTGCGCTCAGCCCTGAAGTTCACAAATTTGGTGAGCAACATAAAGGAGAGGACGGCGGCTGCGCCGATCAGGAGGGAACGTTTGACATCCATAGGGTTACTTTTCAGGTAAAGGTTGGGGAGGAACCGGATCAACACCACCTTCGTGCCAGGGGTGACATTTTCCCAATCGTTTAATGGCCAGCCAGCCTCCCTTGAGAGCACCATGTTGGCGGATGGCTTCTTCTGCGTAGTGTGAACAGCTTGGATGGAATCGACAATTATTGCCCAGCCACGGGCTGAGCAGCAGCCGATACATGCGAATAATGAACAGGAATACGGACTGTACAGGTTTCACTGTTTTGCGAGTTTTTGCCATTGCCGCCGCAATATAGATGATAGTGACGCGTTGTCCAACTGATCCGCTCCTTTTCTCGCCAATACGATGATGTCCAGGCCAGGGCTCTGGGATGGATGATTGCGAAAGACTTCCCTGATAACGCGTTTGATCCGGTTTCTCTGTACAGCCAATCTGACGTGTTTTTTGGCTATGATCAGCCCGAGGCGGTCGTGTTTCAGCTTGTTTTTAGTGGCGAGCAGTAACAGATTTTTGTGGGAGGCTTTGGTGTCTACCTGATCAAATACCTGTCGGTAGGCGCCGGCATTGCGCAAGCGGTCTTTTTTACGATATGAAAACGCGCTCACTGGAGCCAGAACCGGGCATTAGACTGCGAGACGCTTGCGGCCTTTGGCACGACGACGATTGATCAGGTGACGGCCGCTTTTCGTGGCCATACGCGAGCGGAAACCGTGGGTGCGCTTGCGCTTGAGGACGCTGGGCTGAAAGGTTCTTTTCATGACTATTGGTCCAATTTATCAATTTTGGGCAGGGGTACATAGGAACCCCCCGTAAAAAGGGCGTGCATTCTACTGAAATTGAGCGCGGAGTTCAACTGTTTGTCCAAAGCTTGTTAGGAACACATAGACTGTCCGCTGTTAAAACACATAATCTGTCCGGTTTATGCCAACTCTTGAGGAGAGTGGTTTATGAGGCGGACAGAAGTGTTACAGGAGATACGACGGATGAGATTTGAAGAGGCATACGGGAGCTGGACGGAGGGTCGTTTGAGCCAAGAGGAAGCGGCGCAGTTGCTGGGTGTGTGTGAGCGCACCTTTCGTCGTTACATTGATCGTTACGAGGAAGAAGGCCTGGATGGGTTGATCGACAAGCGGCTGTCTCAGGTATCGCACCGGCGGGCCCCGGTCGATGAGGTTATGCGCATGGTGGATCGGTACCGGAGCCGGCATGATGGCTGGAGTGTCAAGCACTACTACGCCTGGTATCGGCGCGGCGGCGGTGGGCGTAGCTACAACTGGGTGCGCAAGTCCTTGCAGGCTGCCGGAGCGGTGACGAAGGCCGCGGGCCGCGGGCAACATCGCAAGCGGCGTGAACGAGCACCGGTGCCGGGCGTATTGCTGCACCAGGATGGTAGCACCCATGCCTGGGTGCCGGGACAGACCTGGGATTTGATAGTCACCATGGATGATGCCACCAGCCGGCATTACTCCATGTTCTTCTGTGACCAGGAAGGCACCCGGAGCAGTTTCCAGGGGGTACGTGAGGTGGTTGAGGCCGAGGGCTTGTTTTGCTCGCTGTATACCGACCGGGGCAGCCATTACTGGCACACGCCGACGGCCGGCGGCAAGGTGGACAAGGGCAACTCGACGCAGTTCCGGCGCGCCTTGCAGCAACTGGGCGTGGAGATGATCGCGGCCTACTCGCCGCAAGCCCGAGGGCGCTCCGAGCGGGCCTTTAGCACCCACCAGAACCGCTTGGTCAAAGAACTGGCCGCCGCTGGCATCACCGATATGGCTGCCGCCAATGAGTATCTCCAGCAGGTGTATTTGCCCGCCTTCAACGAAGAGTTTGAGCAACCGCCGCGGGAAGTTGGCTCAGCCTTTGTGCCGGTGCCGGAGGGAGCGCAGTTGGACAACATTTTCTGCGAACACTACGAGCGCCGGGTACGCAAGGACAACTGCATTGAGTTCGAGGGCCGGACCCTGCAGATACCGGCAGACCGCCACCGTTACCACTACATCAAAGCTAAAGTGAAGGTGTTACGGCACACCGGCGGCGCCCTGTCTTTGTGGCACGGTCCCCGAAAACTGGCCTGTTATGACGCGGCCGGCCAGCTCATCCAGACTGACTTACCGGTGGCTGCCTGATGTCCGCTGCGCCATCAATAACGGGCACCTCAACAAGGTTTCCCGACATCGCCAAAAGCGGACAACTCATGTGTTCTAAAACCGGACATTTCTATTTGTTGCTAACACTGTTTGTCCAAAGCTTTGTTTGTCCAAAGCTGTGTTAGCCCAAAGCAGTAGGGCGTGTAGAACGAGCCAACAAAACCCTGCAAGAAGGGGACATTTTAGCTTTGGATTGATACGGCCTTTCAGCAATTTACTTTTGCGGCAGCGGGGCTCGCTATCCAGGCGGAAAATATAGCTGCTTATCTATTTGGTAAATACCGCGTCCGCTGGGCCATGCGAGGGTTAATTAACACTTTATGAGCATCAAATACACAACTTATCCACAGCTATTTCCACAGCAAATATATTTCAATCTTATGCATATAAAGCAGCCTGAAAAACTCTTAACTACTTGAAAAATAACAATAAAAATATAATTTTAGAAATAAAAAATAATGTGGATAACTTCTATTTACGAGGGTAGAATGGGCAGCTCTCAAACAATAATACACAGGCGGCGGCCTGTATTCGGGAGATGGCCTTATCTGTACTCGGAATTAGTATCGATAAGGTTGGGGGAGCAAGAATAAGAGGGGCCTGGATCAAGCCGGGCCAGAATAACAATCGTGCCGGCACAGATGCCGGCAAGCAAGGGGATTGATTTGCCTGAAGTCGTCTGGCAAAAATGCATTGATTGTCTGCAGGAGGAGTTGCCTTCGCTGCAATTCAATACCTGGATAAAACCACTGCGAGCGGAAACCGATGGCGGGCGAATAAGCTTATTTGCCCCCAACCGGTTTGTGAAGGAATGGGTGGATGACAAGTTTCTGGAGAGAATCAGTGAATTGGTCCTGGAGCTGGACCCGCAACAGAGCTATAGCGTGGTATTGGGTATTAGTGGAACTGCTGTCGGCTTGAGCGGCCAGGCGCACCTGGATATGCCGCTGTCTCAGGTAAGCAATGATACCGCGGCAGTGGGTTCCTATCCGGTAAGGAGTGCGGCCCCGACAGTGGTTACTGCTAAACCAACGGACCGCGGACAAGCAGGGCCTACCACCAATACCGCTGTCAATAGTTCAAGCAGCGGCAACAGTGGTGGTATGCGCTTGATACACTCCACAGAGAGCTTTTCCAGCAGCCACCGGCAGGTAGAGGTGGAAGGGGCGATAAAGCGTCAGAACTACCTGGTAGATCATTATACCTTTGATAATTTTGTCGAGGGCAAGTCTAATCAACTGGCGCTCGCTGCCGCCGGGCAGGTGGCAGAGAACCCGGGCGGCTCTTATAATCCGCTTTTCCTGTATGGAGGTGTGGGCCTCGGTAAAACACACTTGATGCACGCTGTCGGCAATGCGGTGTTGCAGAGAAACCCCGAGGCGAAAGTGGTGTACCTGCACTCCGAGCGTTTTGTAGTAGATATGGTCAAAGCACTGCAATTAAACGCTATCAGTGATTTTAAACGCTACTATCGCTCGGTAGATGCCCTGTTGATCGATGACATACAGTTTTTTGCCGGCAAGGAACGCAGCCAGGAAGAATTCTTCCATACCTTTAATGCGCTGCTGGAGGGTGGCCAACAAATGATTCTGACCTGCGATCGCTATCCCAAGGAAATTGACGGCCTGGAAGAGCGATTGAAATCAAGGATTGGCTGGGGGTTGACCGTTGCGGTTGAGCCGCCCGAGTTGGAAACACGCGTGGCGATCCTGATGAAAAAGGCAGCCCAGGCGCGCATCGACCTGCCCTCAGACGCGGGGTTTTTTATCGCACAAAAAATCCGTTCAAATGTTCGAGAGCTAGAGAGTGCGCTTAAAAGGGTGATTGCAAGTGCTCACTTCACAGGCGAACCCATCGACGTGGATCTGATCAGGGAGAGCCTCAAGGATCTGCTTGCGTTACAGGATAAACAGATTAGCCTGGATAACATTCAGCGTACGGTGGCCGAGTACTACAAGATAAAAGTGGCAGATATGATGTCCAAGCGCCGTAGCCGGTCGGTAGCGCGTCCGCGACAGGTAGCAATGTCCCTGGCCAAGGAGTTGACCAACCATAGCCTTCCCGAAATTGGCGATAGCTTTGGAGGCAGGGATCATACAACGGTGTTGCATGCCTGCCGCAAGATCAAGGAATTAAGAGAAACCAACTCAAATATCCGCGAAGATCATAAAAATTTGCTGCGGTCGCTAACCACCTGAGTGCACATCAAACGACCCACACCAGACAGGAACATATCTATATGAAGTTTGTTATTTCAAGAGACACCTTGTTAAAGCCACTCACCATGGTTGCCGGGGTTGTTGAGCGTCGCCAGACACTGCCAATACTGGCAAATGTTTTGCTGGTGCTCGATGACGGCTGGCTGTCTCTCACGGGTACCGACATGCAAGTGGAGTTGGTCGGGCGCGTAAAGCTGGATGTGGCTGGAGAATCAGGCGAGGTAGCCGTACCGGCGCGCAAACTGGTCGATATCTGTAAGTCTTTACCAGAGGGTTGTGATATAGAGTTTAACGCTAAAGACGGCAAGGCTGTGGTGCGCTCCGGGCGCAGCAGATTCACGCTTTCTACCCTTGAGGCCGACGACTTTCCCAATGTAGAGGGCAGCATTGGTACACACAAAATATCCCTTTTACAGGGCCAGTTGCGCCGGCTGATAGAGCGCACTTCATTTGCCATGGCGCAAGTGGATGTTCGCTACTATCTCAATGGCATGCTTTGGGAGTTACAGCCGAAGCTGTTGCGAGTTGTGGCCACAGATGGCCACAGGCTGGCCATGTGTACCCTGCAAAGCGATTTCACAGTAGAGGAGGCCAAGCAGGTAATTCTGCCGCGCAAGGGTGTTCTGGAGCTTGCACGGTTGTTACAGGAAGATGCTGGGGAAGTTGCGCTGGTTATCGGCAACAACCATATACGCGCCACAACCAACGAATTTACCTTTACGTCTAAGCTGGTCGATGGAAAGTTTCCCGATTATGACCGCGTCTTGCCAAAGAATTCTGACAAATCGGTGATCGGTTCTCGCAGTGAACTGCGGCAAGCTTTCGCACGCGCCGCCATTTTATCCAATGAGACGTATCGGGGCGTACGCCTGCTGCTCTCTAATGACAACTTACAGATAAATGCCAACAACCCGGAACAGGAAGAAGCGGAAGAGGTGGTGTCGGTTGAGTATCAGGGCGATTCCGTGGAAGTTGGCTTCAATGTCAGCTATTTGCTTGATGTGTTGGATGTATTAAGTGGCGAGAAAATCCGTATGTCACTGTCTGATCCGAATAGCAGTGCGCTGTTGGAAGAATCTGAAGAAGGCGATTCGCTCTACGTCGTTATGCCCATGCGGCTCTAGAGCACGCTTGCGCGGCTACTACCAGCCATGGCGTTGTCGCGGCTAGACATAACGGCGGTACGCAATTTGCGCGCGGTTTCACTGCGTGAGCTTGCGGCTATTAATATCTACTTTGGAGACAATGGCAGCGGTAAAACCAGTGTTCTTGAGAGTGTGTATTTGCTCGGCATGGCGCGCTCCTTTCGCAGCGGGCAAATGAAATCTGTTATATCCCACGGTGAGTCCAGTTGCGCTGTATACGGCGAGCTGGTCAGGCAACGCGGTAGGAGTTCTCTAACGCTGGGAGTGAGTAGAAACCGCGAGGGGGGGTTGCAGGCGAAGATAGCGGGTAATACGGCGCTGTCTACATCGGAATTGGCGGAAAACCTGCCATTACAGGTAATCAATGCCGAGAGCTTTAATTTGCTGGTAGGCAGCCCTGGCCATCGCCGCCGGTTTTTGGACTGGGGTGTGTTCCACGTGGAACATCTCTTTTATTCGGCCTGGCGGCGATTCCAGCGGGCATTAAAACAGCGCAACAGTTTGCTCCGAGGTGGTAAAATATCCGACTTTGATTTGCTGCCCTGGGATAAAGAGTTAAGTGAGGCGGGCGAGTTGGTGGATTCGCACCGCCGCAGTTATTTTGCTGGGCTGGAGCCGGCTTTTCAATCATTGGTACAAAGACTCTCACCCGGTCTGGCCAAGCTCGATTTGCGCTATCGGCGTGGCTGGGACAAACAGGCCATGCTGAAAGACGTGCTGGTTGCGTCTCTGCGGTCAGATTGTCAACAGGGCTTCACTCACGCTGGGCCGCAGCGAGCCGATATCAGGGTGGTAGTCGATGGCCACAAGGCGGCAGATATACTGTCCAGGGGTCAGCAAAAACTGGTGGTGTGTGCGCTGAAGTTGGCACAGGGCAAACTGTTAGCGGCTTCCCAGCGTCAGGCGTGTGTCTACCTGGTAGATGATTTGCCTGCTGAGCTGGATAAAAATCATTGTCGCTTGGTGGCGGAGGTGTTGGTCGAATTGCAAACCCAGGTGTTTATCACCTGCGTAGATAGACGAGATGTGGCTGATGTCTGGCCCGTTACCACACCAGAGGGGAGGGCCATGTTCCACGTGGAACATGGCCGGGTGCTCCCGTATAAGCAAACAACAGGTTCAACCTGAGAGAAAATTATGGCAGAAGAACAAAACTACGATTCCTCCAGTATCAAGGTATTAAAGGGGCTTGATGCCGTTCGCAAGCGCCCGGGCATGTACATCGGAGACACCGATGACGGCACGGGCTTGCACCATATGGTTTTTGAACTGGTGGATAACTCCATCGACGAAGCGCTGGCCGGGCATTGTCAGTTGATAACCGTGGTTATTCATCCGGATGAATCCGTGTCAGTGTCTGATGATGGCCGGGGTATCCCAACTGAAGCTCATGAAGAGGGTGTTTCCGCCGCAGAGGTTATTATGACCGTGCTCCACGCCGGCGGTAAGTTCGATGATAACTCCTACAAGGTCTCCGGAGGCCTGCATGGCGTGGGTGTTTCAGTGGTGAACGCCCTGTCGGAGGAGCTGATTTTGACGATTCGGCGCCAGGGCAAAATGTACGAACAGACCTACCATCACGGGGTTCCCGATGCGCCGCTAGCGGTAATCGGTGACACCGACGCCAGTGGTACCGAGGTGCGTTTCAAGCCCTCGCCGGCAACTTTTAATAATATTGAGTTCCATTTTGACCAGCTCACCAAGCGCCTGCGCGAACTCGCCTTCCTCAATTCCGGTGTGGCCATTTTACTTAGTGATGAGCGCACCGGCGAGAAGGAGACCTATGCCTATGACGGCGGCCTGGATGCTTTCGTCGCCTATCTAAACCAGAACAAGACCCCTGTTAACAATGCATTTCACTTCGATGTCACCCTGAATGACGGGGTTGGTGTGGAGGTTGCCCTGCAGTGGAACGATTCTTTTCAGGAGAACATTTTTTGTTATACCAACAATATCCCCCAGTGTGACGGCGGTACCCACCTGGCGGGGTTTCGCGCCGCTCTGACGCGAAGCTTGAATGGCTATATTGAAAAAGAAGGGCTGGGAAAAACATCCAAGGTCTCCACGACTGGCGACGATGCGCGGGAGGGCCTGACTGCTATTGTCTCGGTCAAGGTCTCCGACCCCAAGTTTTCCTCGCAAACCAAGGACAAGTTAGTGTCCTCAGAGGTGAAAACAGCGGTAGAGCAGGCGATGGGTAAAAACTTCGGCGACTACCTGCTGGAAAACCCCGCTGAGGCCCGGTTGGTGGTGGGCAAAATGATCGACGCGGCCCGCGCGCGAGAAGCTGCTCGCAAGGCCCGGGAGATGACGCGGCGCAAGGGTGCTCTGGATATCGCCGGTTTGCCGGGCAAACTGGCTGACTGCCAGGAGAAAGACCCGGCACTATCAGAAATCTACCTGGTGGAGGGCGATTCGGCGGGGGGTTCTGCCAAGCAGGGCCGCAATCGAAAATTCCAGGCGATTCTGCCCCTTAAAGGCAAGATTCTCAATGTAGAAAAAGCCCGCTTTGACAAAATGCTGGGATCGGCAGAAGTGGGAACCGTTGTGACGGCACTGGGCTGTGGCATAGGAAAAGACGAGTTTGACGCCGACAAACTGCGTTATCACAGCATCATTATTATGACAGACGCGGATGTTGACGGTTCTCACATTAGAACCTTGCTACTAACCTTCTTTTTCCGGCAGATGCGGGAATTACTGGAGCGGGGCCATATATTTATCGCCCAGCCACCGCTGTACAAGATATCCAAAGGCAAACAATCCCAATATCTAAAGGATGATGCAGGTCTCAGTGATTTTCTTACCCAATCAGCCCTGGATGGAGCGGCTCTGTATACCAGTGATTCGGCGCCACCCATTGTCGGTGAGGGACTGGAAGCACTGGTTGTTGAATATCGCACCGTAACTGCGACGATTGACCGCCTGAGCCGTCTCTACGACGCCCTGGTGTTGTGGAGAATGGTGGAATTAGCCACGCTTGCCCCTGCAGACCTGGAAAATGAACAGACGGTTACCGACTGGGCAGACGCCCTGGCGGTCCAATTACAGGCCGTGCAAGCCGACGGGCGTAGCTATAGTTGCGTGGTGAGAAAGGATAGTGAGCGGCAGATTTACTTTCCCGTGGTTAAGCTAACGTCACACGGAGTAGACAGCGAAACTGAATACCATCACGAGTTTTTTGGCTCATCGGAATATAGAAGTTTGCGCGCGCTGGGTGAACAAGTCACCGGACTTATCGAGGCGACCGGCTATATCCAGCGAGGCGAAAAGCAGCTACAAGTACAAACCTTCGCCGAGGCTCTGGACTGGTTGATGCAAGAGGCGTCAAAAGGCTACAGCATTCAGCGCTACAAGGGCCTGGGTGAAATGAACCCGGATCAACTGTGGGAGACCACCATGGACCCGGAAACGCGCCGCATGCTCAAGGTCACCATAGAAGATGCCATCGCGGCGGACCAGATCTTCACCACGCTTATGGGAGACCAGGTAGAACCACGGCGCGACTTCATAGAGGAAAACGCCCTGTCAGTGGCCAATCTCGATATTTAATGTGAGTACTTACACACCTGTGTAACGGTTCTACACGGGAGTATAAGCCGTTCCGGCACTACTTTGCCACCACCAGGAGAGAGATGTCTGCGACCTGCAGGAACAGGTCGCGCAGGGCTTTCAGAAGGTTGAGCCGGTTGTTGCGCAGTTGTTTATCGTCGGCCATAACCATGACCTCATCGAAGAATTGGTCCACCGCAGGTTGCAAATCGGCCAAGCTGGCCAATGTTTCAGTGTAAGCCCCCTGGCCCAGTAAACTAACAGCGAGACTTTGCTTCTGTTCTAGCTGAAGAGCCAGGGTTTTCTCCGCCTCATCGGTAAGCAAGTCTTCACTTACCGGTCCTGGCTGGTAGTTTCCCGGCGCTTTGCCAAGGATATTGGAGACACGTTTGTTGGCGGCAGCCAGTGCGGCTGCCTGGGGTAGCGCCGTAAAAGCGTGCACCGCGTGAATGCGCCGGTGTATATCCAGCGGTACGCTCAACTGCTTGGCGCTGACCGCCTTAAAAACTTCAACCGGTATAGCGTCTTCTTCGTACCAGGCGCGAAACCGCTCCAGCATGTATTGCATCGCCTGGTCGACCGTATCGGCTTGCAATGTACCGGTCGGGTATTGGTCAGCGGCGCATTGCAGGCACGCCCTCAAGTCGAGCTCAAGCTCACCTTCCACGAGTATGCGTAAAACCCCCAGCGAGGCCCGCCGCAATGCAAAAGGATCGCGCGAACCGCTGGGTGACTGGCCGATACCGAAAATTCCGACCAGGGTATCAAGGCGGTCGGCCAGTGCCAGAGTAGTTGCAACCCGATCGTCAGGCAGAACATCGCCGGAGAAACGCGGCCAGTACTGTTGTTGCATGGCGGTGGCGACAGATTCGGGTTCGCCATCATTGAGGGCGTAATAGCGTCCGGCGATACCCTGTAGATCGGCAAACTCCCCAACCATGAGGGTAATCAGGTCGGTTTTGCACAACAGGCCCGCGCGCTGGGCCTGTTCAATATCGGCACCGATTTGGGCGGCCAGTGAAGCACAAAGCCCGACCAGGCGCGCGCTCTTGTCATAAAGCGTCCCCAGCTCTTGTTGAAACACAATATCCTTGAGCTGCTCTACCCGACTGGCCAGGCTCTCTTTTTGGTCGCTTCGGTAAAAGAAATCGGCATCACTGAGCCGCGGGCGAATTACCCGTTCATTGCCGTTAACTACCTGGGTGGGGTCAAGACTGTCAATGTTTGCAACAGTAATAAAATTGGGCAGTAGTGCGCCTTTGTCATCGACCAGGTGAAAATACTTTTGGTGTTCCTTCATGGAAGACACCAGCACTTCGGCCGGCAAGCCGAGGAATCGTTCTTCAAAGCACCCGGTTAAAGCCACCGGCCACTCCACCAGGGCGGTTACCTCGTCGAGCAAATCTGCGAAGATAACAGCTTTGGCCCCGAGTTTGTCGGCTTCCCGCTCGACCTGCGTCCGTATATTTTGACGCCGCCTGGAAAAATCTGCTACGACTTTAGCGTCGGCCAGTAGCGACTCGTACTGAAATGGCGCTGTAATAACTATCTCGGAATTACCGTGGAATCGGTGTCCGTGGGTGGTGTTGCCAGCGGTGTGCCCCAAAATTTCACAGGCCGGTGTATCTTCACCCAGCAACATCAACACCCAGTGCACGGGGCGTACAAACTCTGTGCGTCCAGCACCCCAGCGCATGCGCCTGGGGATGGGCAGCTTGCGGACGCTTTCAGTGATTATCAGCGGCAGGCATGCGGCGGCCCGCGCTCCACTGGCAACCCTGCGGTGCACCAGTCGCGGCCCCTTTTCTGTCTCGGCAATTTCAAGTTGAGCGGGGCTGACCTGGTTTTTGCGGGCAAAACCCTGGGCAGCAGGCGACCAATTACCCTCTGCATTACGCGCCTTGTCCGCCGGTGGTCCAAATACCTCCTGTGCCTGGTCGTTCCCCTGTAACTGCAGGTCGCTGATCAAACACGCCAGACGCCGCGGTGTGGCAAAACTCCGTACCTCACCATGGCTGAGTTTTCGTTCCGCCAGGCCGGTGACAATGGCGCTGGTAAAGGCTGTGCTCAGTGCAGCCAGGGCCTTGGGGGGCAGCTCTTCGGTGCCAATTTCAACCAGGAAATCCTTGTTACTCATGCCTGTTCCTCCCGGTCCGCCAGGGCTTGCTGTCGCAGTGCCTCGGGCGCCAGCGGAAAGCCCAGTTGCCGGCGGGCCGCTAAATAGGTTTTGGCGACCGCACGCGCCAGCGTCCGCACCCGCAGAATAAAGCGCTGTCGTTCTGTAACGGAAATAGCTTTGCGGGCGTCGAGCAGGTTAAAGGCGTGTGAGGCCTTCATGACCAGTTCGTAAGCGGGCAGCGGCAAGCCCTTCTCGATCAAAGCCATGCTCTGTTGTTCACACTGGTCAAACTGCGCAAACAGTTGGCCAACATCGGCCTCTTCAAAATTAAAGTGGGACATCTCAACTTCATTCTGATGAAAGACGTCGCCGTAGCTGACCACACCTTCGGGGCCATGTGTCCAGACCAGATCGTAGATGCTATCAACGCCCTGCAGGTACATGGCGATTCGCTCCAGGCCATAGGTGATCTCACCGCTCACCGGGTAGCATTCCAGCCCCCCTACCTGTTGGAAATAGGTGAACTGCGTGACCTCCATGCCATTTAGCCAGATCTCCCAGCCCAGCCCCCAAGCGCCCAGCGTGGGGGATTCCCAGTTGTCTTCCACGAAGCGGATATCGTGAATAGCGGTATCGATGCCAAGCTCGCGCAGGGACTCCAGGTAAAGATCCTGAAAGTTTTCCGGTGAGGGTTTCAAGATCACCTGAAACTGGTAGTAGTGCTGCAGGCGGTTGGGATTATCACCATAGCGTCCATCGGTGGGCCGTCGACAGGGCTGCACATAGGCGGCATTCCATGTCTCGGGGCCGATAGCGCGCAAAAAAGTGGCCGGGTGAAAGGTGCCGGCGCCAACTTCCAGGTCCAGGGGCTGCAGTATCACGCAGCCCTGCCTGGCCCAAAATTGTTGCAGGGCGAAAATAAGGCCCTGAAAGGTATCAGTACTGGCTGGGTTGTTCGTCACGGGACGACCTGTGTGGCCAAAAAAGCGGCCTATTATACCTACTCTTTTGACGGCATAATACGCGCCCCTTGCGCCCCGTTGGACAGGCGCAGAATCGACAGGATTGAATGCTATGTTTTACGGCAAAATTGTAGCCGTCGGCCTGGGCTTTTTGCTGTTGGGCCCGACTGGATTAGTGCTGGGATTAATGCTTGGCCACTGGTTTGATCGGGGCCTGCAGCACAGCCTGGGTTTTGGATCACCGGAGCGAGTTGCGCAAATTCAACGCGCCTTTTTCAAAACCGGCTTTCGGCTGCTGGGCCTGGTGGCAAAGGCCGACGGGCGGGTTAGCGAACAGGAAATTGCCCAGACCGAAGAGATCATGCGCCAGTTGGGACTGGCTGAGCAGCAGCGGCAGGAGGCAATCGCGCTGTTCCGAGAGGGGACGGAGTCGGGCTTTACCGCAGAGTCGGTAATTGCCGAATTTAATGAAGCCTGCGGCGGTCACCACCAGGTAAGGCAGACCCTGCTGGCTTTCCTGGTGAGCCTGGCCCTTGCCGACGGCTCTTTTCACAGCGCGGAGCAGGAATTACTGGAGAATATCGCCGCCCTGCTGGGCTATAACAGCCACGAATTTTCCAGGCTGATACAGATGATGGAAGCCCAGCGCCATTTCCACGGCAGCGCCATGGATAAGGCAACCGCAAGCGATCAACTGGCAGATGCCTACCGGGCGCTGGGGGTGGAGACAGCCAACTCCGACCGCGAGGTAAAACAGGCCTATCGCCGCCTTATGAGCGAGAATCACCCGGACAAGTTGATTGCTCAGGGTGTTCCAGAGGAAGCGGTCAAGCTGGCCACCGAGCGCTCACAGGACATCCAGGCCGCCTATGAATTGCTGAAAAAGCAGCGGGGCATGAAGCGTTAGGGGTTTCTGCAAGAACCCCACATCTCCCGACCCTACGAGGCACTGTGGCGAGTGTTAGTTCCCAACCAGCGAAAAAGTCGGCTCACCGCCGCCGGCAGAACTGGCGGCTTCAGCCATCAGGTCTGCGTCCGGGGTCGCTGTATTTGCTGAAAAAGTGCGGCGGGCACGATCAGGCAGAGCCCCACCAGAGTGGCCGTATGCACTGGCTCCTTGAGAATGGTCTGGATGAACACCAGGGAAATAAAGGGTGACAGGAAAATAAGGTTGCTGACTCGTGCCACCCGCCGCGCGGACTTGAGCGCCGCAGCCCACAGCAAAAATGTCAGCCCCATCTCGAACAGACCGGCGTAAGCGGCCGCTATCAGGCCGCGCCAGTCGGGCAATACCAGCGTAGAGAACAACTGGCACATCAGTACAGAAACCGGCGCAGCCAGCAGAAAGTTGAGACAGAGACTGACCGCCGCATCGCGTTGATTGCGAGTGCTGATAATCCAGTAATAGGCCCAAATCACCGTGCTCAACAAGGCCAGCACTACACCCCTGACACTGTCAAAGCGCAAACCCAGCACATCACCGCGAGTGGCGATAATCAGCACCCCGCAATACCCCAGTACCGCCGCAACGATATCCCTGCCGTGCAGGCGTTGTCCCAACAAGGGTATTGCCATCAGCGACAGGGTAATCGCCCAGGTATAGTTGATGGTCTGGGCCTGTTGCGCTGGCAACAGGTCATAGGAGGTAAACAACACCTGGTAGTAAATACACGGATTCAACAGTGCCACGGCGATAAAATAACCGGGTGTCTCCCTGAGATAGGTGAACAACAAGGCGCCCTGTCTCCGGTATAGAACGACAGCCAGCAACAGCAGCGCAGATACCAATGTCGCATACATCAGCAGTTGATAGACATCCAGATATCGCAACGCGATCTTGAAGGCGGTGGCGACGGTGCCCCAGAAGAATACCGCCCCCAGACCGAGCAGTAGCGCGCGCCTGTCTCGATCCATAAGCTGTTGATCTCCTCGAAGTATTGTCTGAATATCTGGAAAGAGTATATTCCAATAAAGAAATGATACTGAACCCTGGGTCTTGATAGCCGCTATCGGTGTGCTCGCTATGCATCCAGTTGATTCATCCCAAATCCCCAGATCGTTCGTTGTATCGGGTTTGTAAGATATAATGATCGTATGCCTTGAGTTGTGCACCCATTGGGCGATGGAGAGTTTTGATGCCAACCGGTATACAGCCAGGGCTTGCTACGTTTTAGAGATTTCTATCTGGGGATTTGGGTAATATAGCCCAGTTTGCCAATGCTCAAATCGGAGCGCAAGCCGGCTTATGGTTACTATGTACGTTTGATCAACTGTTGGAAGCGCGGCCACCCTCGGTGGCAAGCGCGAAAAATTATGGCACTTTTGAATATTCTTGAATTTCCCGACCCACGCTTGCGCAACAAAGCTACAGTGGTAACCGCTTTTGATGCGCGGCTGCGGCGCCTGATCGCCGATATGCTTGAAACCATGTATGACGCATCTGGTATTGGCCTGGCGGCTATCCAGGTTGACGTTCACCGGCGCTTGCTGGTCATCGATATATCGGAAGCTCACGACCAGCCGCTGGTTTTTATCAATCCTGAGGTGCGCATTCTGGATGAGACCCTGCAAGAGTATGACGAGGGCTGCCTGTCTGTGCCGGGATTTTACGAAACAGTAAAACGCCCTCAGCAGGTTTCGGTTACGGCCCAGGATGGTCACGGCGAAGCATTTACCATGGAGTGCGAGGGTTTACTGGCTACCTGTGTACAACACGAAATTGATCATCTCAATGGCAAGCTGTTTGTGGATTACCTGTCCTCCCTCAAACGCACTCGCATCCGCAAAAAACTGGAAAAACAACATCGGCAGCACGCCTGATGCCGGCTGAATCCCCTTTGCGGCTGGTATTTGCAGGCACCCCCGAATTTGCCAGCCATCACTTGCAGGCGCTTATTGCCGCCCCAACAAACCTTGTGGCGGCCTATACCCAGCCGGACCGACGCGCCGGTCGCGGCCAAAAACTTACTGCCAGCCCGGTCAAAAAAATTGCCCAGTCTGCTGGCCTGGACATATACCAACCCGCCAGCTTGCGCGATTTGGATGCGCAACAGCAATTGGCAAAACTGCAGCCAGACCTGTTGATTGTCGTCGCCTATGGCCTGATTCTCCCCCCGGCTGTGCTGGACATCCCCCGCCTTGCCTGCATCAACGTACACGCTTCGCTACTGCCTCGCTGGCGCGGCGCCGCCCCCATTCAGCGCGCCATTGAAGCCGGCGACAAGCGCTCTGGCGTTACCATTATGCAAATGGAGGCCGGCCTGGATACCGGTCCCTTGATGGCCACATCTGAATGCGTAATAACAGCCCAAACCACGGCCGCAGAGTTGCATGATCAACTGGCCGAACTGGGTGCGCCACTATTGTTGGAGGTCTTGCAGGATCTGCCGGCACGCGTCGCCAACGCCCGCCCACAGAGCGACGGCGACGCCACCTACGCCAACAAACTGGACAAGCTCGAAGCACAAGTGGACTGGCACAAGAGCGCTGTGGAGTTGCAGCGACAGGTGCTGGCTTTCAACCCTGATCCGGGCGCCTGGAGCCTGCTGGACGGCAAGCGCATTAAAATATGGCGGGCGCAGCTCTGTGAGGAGCAGGGAAACCCCGGCGAAATTCTGCCGGCGAGCGACGCTGGACTGGTAGTCGCCTGCGGTGAACAGGCCCTGTCTATCAGCGAACTGCAACTGCCCGGTGGCAAGGCTATGCCCAGCGGGCAGTTGCTAAACTCTCGCCGCGAACTGTTCGCCATCGGAAAAGTGCTGGGCCGCTGATTTGTCAGTTAATTGTCGAGCCAATGCCGCCACAATACTCGCCCGTGTCATAGCGGGCGGTGCATCTCTGGATCAGGCATTAAATCCAGGCCTGGCAGCCACCGCAGACGCCGACCGCGCTCTGCTGCAACAGCTTTGTTACGGCACGCTGCGCAGCTACCATCGCCTGGATGGAGTTTTACGGCAACTGCTAAAGAAGCCCCTGAAGAAGAAAGACGCCGACATACGCGCCCTGATGCTGTGTGGGATGCACCAGTTGCTGGCAATGAGAACGCCGGACCACGCCGCCATTTCAGAAACCGTGGAAGCCTGTCGTGCACTCAGGAAACACTGGGCCACAGGCCTGGTCAACGGTGTGTTGCGACGCTGCAGCCGCGAATCTGAAACCCTCTTGCAAACGCTCAGCAGCGCTCAACTTGCCAGCCATCCAGACTGGTTGTTCGATGCCCTCAGTGAGTCTTGGCCACAGCAGGCGCAACAGATATTTGCGGCCAACAACGGCCATCCACCCATGTGCCTGCGCGTTAATCAGCGGCTGGTGAGCCGCGAGGAATATCTGCAGCAGTTACATGGTACCGGTATAGAGGCCGAGCCCTGCCTGCTCGCCGAGCATGGCATACGCCTGCCAAAGGCCGTCGATGTGTCCCGCTTGCCCGGCTTCACGGCGGGATTGGTCAGTGTTCAGGATGAAGCCGCGCAGCTCGCTGCAGAACCGGGAACACTGAAAGAGGGCGCACGAGTACTGGATAGTTGCAGTGCACCGGGCGGCAAGACCTGCCATCTGCTGGAGCGGTATCCCACCATTGCTGAGCTGGTGGCAATGGACAGCGACACCGGACGCCTTGACCGGGTTGCGGAGAACCTGTTGCGACTGGGTTTGTCAGCCGCCATTGTTGAGGGCGATGCACGCCGCCCGCCACCCTCGCTGCACGGGGAGTCTTTTGATTATATTCTCGTTGACGCCCCCTGCTCCGGCAGCGGGGTAATACGGCGACACCCCGACATAAAATTGCGGCGGCGCAGACAGGACATTCCCACATTCGCGACCATACAACTGGCGATACTGCAGGGCCTGTGGCCTCTGCTCAAACCCGCTGGTCAAATGCTGTATGTAACCTGCTCCATACTGCCGCAGGAAAACGGCCAGGTCATTGATGCTTTTGTAGCCAACTGTGCGTCAGCACAACAGCAGCCGCTGGCTGTCGAGTGGGGTATTGATTGCAAGGGCGCCCGGCAGTTGCTGCCTTCGGCGACGGGGGCAGACGGCTTGTACTATGCGCTTTTACACAAAGAGGTCTAATGTGGGGGGGGATAACGCAGCATGGGAAATATTCCGCAATTCGCGACTGTCCACTTACAATCCCCCAGTGAATTCATTATTGTTGAATCGAGCAAGGGCGCGGAAACCGCGTGAATCATGAAGATAATTATTCTCGGTGCAGGTCAGGTAGGCGGAACTCTCGCCGAACACCTGGCCATTGAGCAAAATGATGTAACGGTAGTCGATACCAATGCCGACAAGCTGCATGCCCTGCAGGATCGTCTCGATCTGGGCACCGTCACCGGCCACGCGTCACACCCCAACACCCTGTATCGTGCCGGCGCCGAAGATGCCGACATGCTGATCGCTGTGACCAACAGTGACGAAATCAACATGATGGCTTGCCAGATTGCCTACACCCTGTTCAAAACACCTACCAAAATATCGCGCGTACGCTCACCCAATTACCTGGCGCACCAGGAAATTTTTGATAGTAAACATGTGCCCGTCGATGTGCTGATTAGTCCGGAACAATTGGTGACCAAGAGTATCAGCGAACTTATTGCCAACCCGGGGGCATTACAGGTGTTGGATTTCGCCGATGGGTTGGTGCAATTGGTAGCCGTCAAGGCGTACTACGGCGGCCCTCTGGTTGGACAGCAATTGCAAGAAATCCGCAAACACATGCCGAAAGTTGATACCCGGGTAGCCGCCATATTTCGCCGCGACAGCCCCCTGATTCCAGAGGGCACCACTGTTGTTGAAGCTGACGATGAAGTGTTTTTCATCGCGGCCAAAGAAAATATTCGCGCCGTAATGTCAGAGTTGCGCAGGCTGGACAAGCCCTATCGTCGAATAATGATCGCCGGTGGCGGCAATATCGGCTCGAGGCTGGCGATGGCCATCGACGGCGACTACCAGGTGAAGCTCATTGAACGGTCATACAGCCGTTGCCGCGAGCTCTCCGAACAACTCAAACACACCATTGTTCTCAATGGCAATGCCTCCGACACCGACCTTCTCACCTCGGAAAACATTGAGGCCACCGACGTATTTTGTGCCCTGACCAACAACGATGAAGCCAATATCATGATCGCCATGCTGGCAAAACGGCTGGGGGCAAAAAAGGTTATCACCTTGATAACCAACCCCGCCTACATCGATTTGTTACCGGGCGACGAAATTGACATCGCACTATCTCCGCAACAAATTACCATCGGCAGCTTGCTCACCCACGTACGCCGCGGCGATATTCACAATGTACACTCCCTGCGCCGAGGAGCGGCAGAAGCCATTGAGATGATTGCGCACGGTGATTCACAATCCTCCCGGGTGGTGGGCCGCACACTGGATGAAATCAGTCTTCCGGAAGGAGTCACCATAGGCACCATCGTGCGCGGCAAGGAAGTACTGATAGCGCACAAACACATTGTCGTGGAAACAGACGATCATGTGGTTTTGTTTCTGGTCGACAAAAAACAAATCCATGCCGTCGAGCGCCTGTTCCAGGTTGGCTTGCACTTCTTTTAGCCGATACTATGCATATCTCTATAACCCTGCGCATTCTCGGCATCCTCCTGATGCTGTTTAGCCTGACATTGATTGCGCCCCTGGGTGTTGCCTTGCTATATGAGGACGCTACCCTTATCGGCTTTGGCAGCGCACTGGGGATTACCTTGTTGAGCGGCCTGTTGCTCTGGTTGCCGGCTCGAAACTCCAGGTATGAGCTGCGCACCCGCGACGGGTTTTTGATAACAACCATGTTCTGGTCGGTATTGGGCTTGTTCGGAGCACTGCCTTTTGTGCTCTATGAGGGTCTTGAAATATCGGTCACCGATGCCATATTCGAATCCATTTCCGGGCTCACCACCACCGGCGCCACCGTTATCACGGGCCTCGACGACCTACCCAAGTCACTGCTGTTCTACCGGCAGCAATTACAGTGGCTAGGGGGAATTGGCATTATTGTTGTAGCTGTGGCAATTCTGCCCATGCTGGGCATTGGTGGTATGCAGCTCTTTCGGGCCGAGACGCCCGGCCCATCAAGGAACAGCAAACTAACGCCGCGGGTCACGGAGACTGCCAAGGCCTTATTCACGATCTATCTGCTGCTGACGGTGGTCTGTGGCCTCAGCTATTGGGCGGCAGGTATGTCGGGGTTTGATGCTATCTGCCATGCCTTTTCGACGGTGGCCATCGGCGGCTTTTCAACCCACGACGCCAGTATGGGCTTCTACAAGAATCCCTATATATTAGTAATCTGCAGCATATTTATGTTTATTGCCGCCATTAATTTTGCGCTGCATTTCACCGCCTTTCGCCGTCGCAGCTTGCTAACCTACCTGAAAGATTCTGAAGCGGTATTTTTCGGCGGTGTACTCGGCGCCTGCATTGTGATCACCTGCACCGTGCTCTTTTATTCCGGTACATTCGAATTGAGCCAGAGTGTCATTCACGGTATGTTTCAAGCGGTCTCAGTAACCACAACAACCGGATTTACCACTTCCGATTTCGCCCATTGGCCCAGTTTTTTGCCGCTAATGCTGCTGATATTTTCGTTTATGGGGGGCTGCGCCGGCTCCACCGGCGGTGGTATCAAGGCACTGCGACTTATGTTGATTTACAAACAGGGGCTACGGGAGTTAAAGCAACTGGTACACCCCCACGCTGTTATACCCCTGAAAATAGGCAATCGGCGGGTTGAAGCCAAAGTGGTCAGCGCCGTGTGGAGTTTTTTGGCAGTTTATATGATGGTCTTTTTAGTACTGTTAATCCTGATCGTTGCCACCGGGCTGGAATTTGAAACGGCCTTCTCGGCGGTGGCCGCGTCCCTCAATAACCTCGGTCCCGGGCTGGGCGATGTGGCCTATCACTACGGCGCCATCACCGACCCGGCCAAATGGTTACTGTGCTCCGCCATGCTACTGGGGAGACTAGAGGTGTTTACTGTATTGGTACTATTTACCCCGGCCTTCTGGCGCCCGTAAATATTACCTGGATGTTAGCCGCCAGACACCATCCCAGTCTTCTGCCCGCACATTTTTCTCAAGGCAATCACAGCGCTCGACATAAACCTGTGAACACTTGTCTGTCGGGTTCATGGTTAACACACTGTTAAACATGGCGCGTGCATCCTGCCATTTAGCAGCCTGGTAGCACTCCATCGCATCACGAAAAGTACCGAGGGCAGCAATCATAATGCAGGTTGGCACACTCATCAAGTTCAACCAGAAGACGGTGACTGTGCTAACCGACGACGGTCCCAACAATGCGAGTACTAACCGCAGGCACTGCGCGAGCCATCTTCCACCATTTCAGCATCCGAGACTGTTTTCTGGACGACCAATTACTCTCGACACCCCATTAATACTTCTCATACTTTCCTTCATAGCCTTTTCCGCCAACCTCCGCTACAATTCCCCATTCAACATCAACCCAAGTGCCAAATGTGGTGGGCCAATACACCCGCTTCGGTTCTCTCTTTTTGTCGGGATGTTTGGTTTGAGGCAAGTACCTGTCGCTTAAATTTGCGCTTTTGGAGAAAAACTAATGGAAGAGAGCTACACAATGCTGGATGTCGAAACGGTCTCCTTCGATACTGAAAACCCAAGGATCAAGAAGGCCTTGGAAAAATACGGCGATAAACTTAATGCCGAGCGCATTCATTTTGCCTTGCGTTCGGCTTCGGAAAATGGAACAAAAGGCACGTCTTCATACAATAGCCTTAAATACTCAATCCTTGCCAGTAATGGCGCACTATGTCCTATTACGGTCAACAAAAAAGATGACAAGTATGTCTGTATTGATGGAAATACCAGGCTTGCAATCTACAAGGAATTCAAGAAAGAGAGTGCAACAGGAGATTGGTCGGAGATAAAAGCGACTGTTCTAAAAAATGCGACTCAGCGAGATATAGAGACAATTCGTGTTTCCGCACATCTTGTGGGTGCCAGAGAGTGGCCTGCCTATGAAAAAGCGCGGTATCTCCATTATCTACGCAACGAAGATTTTATGGAATATGGCGAAATGATTGCGCTTTGTGGTGGCAACAAGCCTGAAATAGAACGCCAGATTGAAGCCTACCACGATATGAATGAATACTATCGCGATATTGTCGATGACAACGCGTTCAATATTGAGCGTTATAGTGGTTTCGTCGAACTTCAAAGACCCAAAGTGAAAAATGCTATATTCGATGCTGATTTGGACCTGAAAGATTTTGGAGAATGGATTCGCGATGGGAAAATATTTCGATTGGCCGATGTGCGGAAATTGCCACAGGTTCTTGGTGACGATGATGCAAAGGCTACTTTTCTTGACGGCGGACCACGCTCCATAGAAGATGCCATCAGGGTGCTTGATCAGAAGCGACCGGGACTTGCCGCCCACATGACACTTGAATCTGCATCTTTGTATGACCTGGCTGATGTTTTGACGCAGCGTCTCACTGATATACCCCATTTTGAAGTGAGAGACCTGCGAAGCAGAGAGAATGATGAGGCGGTTGAGCATGTAAGTATTTTGGAAAACTTATCTGACCAATTGCAAAAGCTACTCGAAGATGTCTCAGAGTGACGTTCATAGAGATTTGATAATGCAGGTGGCTGATGAGATTCAATCATGCTACCCCAAAATTTCAATCATCACTGATTTACAACAAAAGCCTGGCGATGCGGTTCCTCCAATGATTAGTGGATTTCGTCCCGATGTGTATGCCGTTCAGCCAGGATCCTCTCCCTCAATTATCATTGCAGATCTATGCCAAACGAAAATCCACGGTGGAAACGGTATTTGGAATAGTTAAAGAGGTGATGGGGTTTCGGCGGTTTCACCTTCGCGGGCGGGATGCGGCGCAAGGTGAATGGTGTGGTGTGCATGGCGTGGAATCTGAAGCGCATGTACGCCCTGGGAGGCTGAGAGCATGAATAAGGGAAGCCTTATCCCGAGCAATGGTGCCCAATTTTGCACCTTGGGAGGCAGTTCAAACAAAAAATTGGAATGGGTACTTGAGTGGGCGCAATGTACTCCTGCTTCGCTCGGGTCAACCCCGACAGACTCCTAGACGAAGGTATATTCGTTGAATGGGGAGAGGCTCATTCCTGAACTTCATTCAGTGAAATTTGTAAGCCAATGCAAGAGAATCCGCGGCTAGTTTCAGGTTCTTATCCCGCGTCCAGAGGCGCACTGATGAATTCAGGGCCGCAGCGGTTAGCAAGTGGGCATCGACGTAACCGATCCCACACCCCGCCAGTTTCCGCCGTTTAATGAAACCCAGAACTTCCGGGTTAGTGGCGACAGTAACCATCTGTAACCTGCCAAGATCCAACAGTATTTCGTCGCGGTTTTTTATGTGCCCAAGGGCCAATTCGCCCATCACGAAAGGGTGCATTGCAATCTGACCATGATCTAAAAGCGCGGACAGGTCGCTACCCTTAGCCCGCAGATGATCGACCCAAATGGAACTGTCCGCCAGAATCATGCCATTCGCCGCGTGGGAATTTCCTTCAATTGCGGTTCTGTTCCGCCTAACCTGGCCAGCCGTCGAGCGCTTTCTCGCTGAATGAGTGTGCGTAGTCCTTCTCTGATCAAGGCTGTTTTTTCGGTTATTCCGGTTAACTGCTGTGCTTCAGCCAGCAATTCGTCATCAATGTTGATGGTAGTTCTCATTTCGGTATTCCTCAACTGATATGCTGAAAATGTCATCAATAAGTGACTATTTTATATGCACGTCGCAAAACAAGCAATTGCAGTGTTAGGAACTGTTAGGAACACATAGACTGTCCGCTGTTAAAACACATAATCTGTCCGGTTTATGCCAACTCTTGAGGAGAGTGGTTTATGAGGCGGACAGAAGTGTTACAGGAGATACGACGGATGAGATTTGAAGAGGCATACGGGAGCTGGACGGAGGGTCGTTTGAGCCAAGAGGAAGCGGCGCAGTTGCTGGGTGTGTGTGAGCGCACCTTTCGTCGTTACATTGATCGTTACGAGGAAGAAGGCCTGGATGGGTTGATCGACAAGCGGCTGTCTCAGGTATCGCACCGGCGGGCCCCGGTCGATGAGGTTATGCGCATGGTGGATCGGTACCGGAGCCGGCATGATGGCTGGAGTGTCAAGCACTACTACGCCTGGTATCGGCGCGGCGGCGGTGGGCGTAGCTACAACTGGGTGCGCAAGTCCTTGCAGTCTGCTGGAGCGGTGACGAAGGCCGCGGGCCGCGGGCAACATCGCAAGCGGCGCGAGCGAGCGCCGGTGCCGGGGGTATTGCTGCACCAGGACGGCAGCACCCATGCCTGGGTGCCGGGACAGAGCTGGGATTTGATTGTCACCATGGATGATGCCACCAACCGGCACTACTCCATGTTCTTCTGTGACCAGGAAGGCACCCGGAGCAGTTTCCAGGGGGTACGCGAGGTGATTGAGGCCGAGGGCTTGTTTTGCTCGCTGTATACCGACCGGGGCAGCCATTACTGGCACACGCCGACGGCCGGCGGCAAGGTGGACAAGGGCAACTCGACGCAGTTCCGGCGCGCCTTGCAGCAACTGGGCATGGAGATGATCGCGGCCTACTCGCCGCAAGCCCGAGGGCGCTCCGAGCGGGCCTTTAGCACCCACCAGAACCGCTTGGTCAAAGAACTGGCCGCCGCTGGCATCACCGATATGGCTGCCGCCAATGAGTATCTCCAGCAGGTGTATTTGCCCGCCTTCAACGAAGAGTTTGAGCAACCGCCGCGGGAAGTTGGCTCAGCCTTTGTGCCGGTGCCGGAGGGAGCGCAGTTGGACAACATTTTCTGCGAACACTACGAGCGCCGGGTACGCAAGGACAACTGCATTGAGTTCGAGGGCCGGACCCTGCAGATACCGGCAGACCGCCACCGTTACCACTACATCAAAGCTAAAGTGAAGGTGTTACGGCACACCGGCGGCGCCCTGTCTTTGTGGCACGGTCCCCGAAAACTGGCCTGTTATGACGCGGCCGGCCAGCTCATCCAGACTGACTTACCGGTGGCTGCCTGATGTCCGCTACGCCATCAATAACGGGCACCTCAACCAGGCTTCCCGACACCGCCCAAAGCGGACAACTCATGTGTTCTAAAACCGGACAGTTCTATTTGTTGCTAACATTGCAGTAATCGCGCCGTGGCGCAACGGCCATCCCGTGCGGGTTTATCTGGATTCCCGCTTTCATCTAATAAAACGGATATGTACACCCACAAATCGGGCATTCACGCGGGAATGATGAGCCAAAATGGTTTCAGGCGGGAGCGTGAATGGAACCCCAGGCCGGGCGGTTGCACTTCGGGGTGAATTCAAGAGTGGCAACAGATATTTCGGTCACCGGGCCTCGGCGCAAGTGTCGTTTCGCCTGATTCCAAAAGTTCTCAATGCCGTTTATATGGTTGCGATCGTACGCGAACCGCTCGCTGTGATTGATCCGACAATGCCGGAAGCCAGCCACTTATGGCGACCTACACTAGAGCATCCATGCTGTTTATTTCCTTTCTTCCCGGCTGTGCCAGATCCGCAAAACCCGGATTACTTTCGCCTCATAATCGGTTTTGTAACGCAGAGTGTAATTGTTTTTCCCAAATCGGATGTACAACTCTCTTCGCCCGGTGCCGTCCTGCAGGTCCGTTCCCGTATCGGGGTTATCGAGTAAACCGGTAGCACCATCCTTGATGGCTTTAAGGGCCTTATCAGCCGTTTTTATACTGTGGCTGGCCTCGGTGAGGAATTCGTACAGGCGGTCAAGGTCTTTATCTGAGCCTGCCCTATCATCTTGTCCATTTTTGAGAACATGACATCCTGACTAATGTAATCGCCATTTTCCATGGCTGCTAGACTGGCCTGATCTTCGGCCCGCTCTTTCCAGTAGCGTTTTTGCTCGGCGGTAAATTCACGCAACAAGGCATTTACAGACATGTTTTTCAGGACTGCCAGCTCCGTGAGATCCCGCTCAATTTTTGGGTCAATTTCAATACTCATACTTCCAGTCTATACCAAAAAAGCCGGTTTTCACCAGAAAAACGTGCTCCTACGCACACGATTTCACCCCGCGATCCCTGGCGGTGTGATCGTTTGGAAAATCCGTGGAATGCTCCTGCCTCACATACCACCGATTGCCCAAGCGCCGTTTCGAGTTTGTACCCCGGTGGGGCTACCGGGTATTTCCGGTTTACCTGATGCGGCGTGTAGATTGCACCGGATGTGGCGTTACAGTCGAGCAAGTGCCCTGGGCGAGGCGTAAAATTGAAGGCATAACAGCGGGGGCTCCTGGAGCGAGTGCTGATCGCGCTGAGGCAATTCGACCCGCCGCCTGTGTAAGGCCCATTGACGATAACATCGCGGTTGCCACGGGATAGCGCTGTCTACAAAAGGAGAACCGGGCTTTTGTGCCTGAGTGTGTGCCGGGATGCCGTTTTTGACGGTACTTTCCGGTCATGCAGTCAGTGGCCGCTTGCGCGCGAGCTAACAAGGGGTATTTCTTCTTCCTGGGCTGTTAAGCAATTTGAGAGGGCCTGTCCTGCAGAGAACTGCGCCAGCCAGAAGCATGTGCTTCGTATATTTCGTTTGTTGCGGTTAATTCGTTTTACTGCCTATACTATGCACTTCATAAGGAGACCAACCAATGAGTGCTTCAAGAAACTACGAACATCTTCCTGACGAGGCGGCGACCCAGTTGGCCCGGGAGAGTGCGAGCGCATTAAGCCGGTTGCTAAAAGAGTTTCCAGATGCCGACCGGGCAAGCGTCAAATTGGCTGACACCGATTTAATCCTGCCGCGCCAGGCGTTGTCTTTATTGCGAGATATTCTCGCTGACATGGCCCAGGGTAAGGCCGTTGCGGTTGTCCCGCAACACGCAGAGATCACAACACAGCAGGCGGCTAAAGTGCTCAACGTCTCGCGCCCCTATCTGATTCAGTTGCTGGAGAAGGGTGAACTGCCCTTTACCCGTGTCGGGACTCATCGGCGTGTGCGATTTGAGGATGTATTAAGGTATCGCACTGAAATGCATGCCAGGAGCGATGAGGCGATGCGGGAACTGGCAGCGATCTCCCAAGACCACAAATTGGGATACTAATGCCGTTTACGGTTGTTTTTGACGCCTGTGTTCTTTACCCGGCCCCGATCCGCGACCTTCTCATGGAGGTTGCTATTGAGGGTTTGGTCCTTGCCAAGTGGACCGACAGGATTCACAAGGAGTGGACCAGCAATCTGATCGCCAACCGTCCGGAGTTGGCCAACCCTGTCCATCGAACACTGCGCCTCATGCAGGTTGCTTTGCCTGATGCCAGTGTGCACCACTATGAACCACTGGTTGGCGGCCTGACACTCCCCGATTCGGATGACCGTCACGTGCTGGCAGCTGCAATTAAGTGCGGTGCCCAGACTCTGCAATCCACCCGTGTCCGCAGCCGAATATCTGGAAACATTGGCTGGAGCAGGCGCGCCTGTTACCGCCGACAAATTGCAGGAATTTGAAAGTCTGATCTAGTGTAGCTCGTCAAACAGTTTGTAACTTATTAAGCTTCTCTCTGCCACGCTTCACTTTCTCCAGAATGTCACTCGCGGATTTGGTCCAGATATAAGGCGCCGGCGCCTGGTTATGAGTTACTAACAGGGTGGGAAATTCGGGGGGGGGGGGGGCGAGCAACAGGGGGTGAAATATAGGGTGGCGGTGCACCACAATATGTGCTTGAATGACAAAATCAAGCCAAATAATATAGACAAAGCGGCCGCCTGCGGTCGGGATTTTCGCAACAAGGGTATTACCAATGGCGCAACTGCACCTGAAAAACACCATAAATCCACTTCAGTCCGTTACCCCCTTATTTCTCGCATCTCGCGGGGCAGGGGGTCATCTCATGAAGCAGTGGAGCAACCCAATGACTAATTTCCTTTCGCGCAGCAGCCGGCTCATCTCGCGGGCGTTCATCGCCCCGCGTAGGCTTCCCAGACTAACCAGGCCATCCCGGCTCGTCTCGCGGGCGTTTATCGCCGGCGTCCTTCTGTTGTGCCTGGCCGCGCAGGCGCAGGCGCAGGGCCAACTTGCGTTTACCGAGGACGGACAACCCGCGCTCACCAGCGATGGCGAGACGGTGGCCAGCGATGGCGAGACGGTGGGTAGCGTAACCTACGCCAACCAAGGCGACACCCTGACCCTTGCCTTCGCGCTCAATCAGGCATTGGAAAGCCCCCCGGAAGTGACCATCGCCGGGCAGAGTGTCACGGCGGTAAAAGGCACTGGCAATGATTACACCGCGACCTACACGGTGGACGAGACGCATACGGGTGTTATCGGAAGCGACGGCGTGGCGGTGGTATATGACATTGGCGCAATGGTAGCCGCCAGCAATCCCGCCCTTACCCTTAACCCGCCCGCGGCTACCGAAAGCAATCATCTAATTGATGTGGTCGCGCCAACGGTTGAGTCCTTTGTTGCCGTCGATCCCACAGTCAGCGTGATTGATGCGCGGCAGAATTACGTCATTGACTTCTCCGAGCCGGTGACTGGCTCTTTTGATAAGACCGACATCACCGCCGAGGGTGCCGTTGTGCATCGCGTTACCCTGAACCCCAGAACATTCGACCGCTCCTATACCATCAACCTCACCGCGAAAGCGGCAGACTTCACCCTGACCCTTGGCGCAAATCAGGTTGCCGACCTGGCCGGCAACACCGGTCCCGCGACCCCGCAGATCGCAACCGGCACCGCCATCGCCGCGTCCGCGGATGCGTCTCTGAACACCTTGTCGCCTGTGGGAGGCGGCCCTTTGCTCCCCGCCTTCGTGCCTATCCTCCATGATTACAAAATGAGCGTCGCGAATGAAGTGGCAAGCATTAGGTTTGTGCTTGAGACGGCTCAACCCGCCGCGCGCGCGACTGTGAGCAAGTCGGGCGGGACCCCGGTCGCGCTTGCCAACAATCTAATCTCCGCTGGGATTGACCTGGAGGTGGGTGAAAACGACCCCATCAAGATCATCGTTACCGCCTCGAACGGCAGCGACACCCAAACCTACCGCGTCGTCGTCACCCGTGCACCGGCAACATTGGCAGGAGTCATTACCGGTCTGGTCGTCAATACGCGGACGACGCCCGGCAGTACCACCCTGACCTGGGATGCCTACAAATACACTGTTGGCGGTACCGAGACAACCTACGACGGGGTATATGTCATTGAAAGTGCCACCAACGAAACAAATGAAGCGGTTCTGGCGGCCGATCCCGCTCCCGATCCCTCGCCATATACTTGGAGCGATGCTGAAACCACTACCACCGGTGCCATTACCCATACCTGGAATGCCGGCAGTATACCTAAAGTCCATAGAGTCAGAATTGACGACCCGGCTGACATTACCGGCGACACCAAAATATACAGCGCCTTCCTGCCGGGCGCCGGGTGGTTTGCGCTAACCAGTAGCGGCAGCACCGAGCCGGCGAATCCGAAGTATGCCTACGATGTGGCGGCAACGGGTGCCACCACCATAGACTTCCGATACATCCCGCCTGGTGTTATCAACCAGCCTAATTCCGACGACATCATCGCGGCTTCCCATGTTGCCGCGTCCGGTGTCGTGACCTCATTGGCTGGCACCGCCACCGACAACAGCGGCACGGTGAGGGTGCGCTCAACCGACCGACTATACCGACAATCTCTGAGCAATCCGAGCAGGATAAACCTCTACCGATGTCACGCGCACGGCGATATAACCGAAACCGACGGAACAATAGTGCGTCAAGTCACCTACACCCCGCCTGCCGCCGGCACCGAAGACACCTTTGATGTGCAGGTGCAGAAGGTCTTTCTCCAACTCAGGCCGGAAACCAGAGTAGCCCAGCCAGGTCAGGCCCTTGGGGTGAACTGTTACCCTGACGGCCCGACGCAGACGCGAACCATCACCCTGACCCGCCCGGCCAACCTGCCGCCGACTGCCACACATCCCTACAGCGACACATTGGAAAGACCAGCCGGCAATCTCGTCACTCTGCAAGGCAGCGGCGCTGACCCGGAAGGTAACGCACTGACCGCGCTGGCTTGGTCACAAGCAGATTGCGGCACGGTGGCGGTTGGCGCAACGGGTTGCCCTGCGGTTACTGGCCTGGAGAATACTCGCACTGACGGCGGCACCGGCAACCAGGTCACTGCCACTTTCACGGCGCCGGCTACCGCCGCTACCTTGACCTTTACCCTGACCGCGACCGATGACCGCGCAGCGACCGATACCGCACAGGTGACCGTCAAGGTGACCAACGCCCGCCTGAGCGGTGTGGTGTTCACGCCGGCACTTGACGCCCCGGGCCTGTCCCCCTCATTCCGACCCGAATTATTCAACTACAACGCCTCGGTGGCGAGCGATGTGGCAAGTATCACGGTCACGCCGACTGCGCGTGACGCCGCGGCAACCATTGAAGTGAATGGTGAGACGGTTGCCAGTGGCGCAGCCAGTCCGTCGATTGCTCTGGCGCCGAACCTAAACACGATTACCATTGTTACGCTAACCGCCGATGCAGCCACCGAAACCTATGCCTTCACAATCATCCGTAGCGTCGTGCGCTCCGCTAATGCGGACCTGGGCGGTGTGAGCATAAGGGATAACAGCGGCAACGAGGTCGCGCTGAATGAAACCATCACATCCGCGGTAACCACCTATAGCGCGACTGTGGCGTTTGAAGCGACCGACTTCACGCTCACGGCGACGCCTGCTGATAATGCGGCTAATGCGGATGTTGACGGGCTCGGTGAACCTTCCGAGAATTTTGGTTTTAGCGGCGACACGAGATCGATTCAGGTTTATATTTACGCCGAGGACGGCACCGAGAAAATCTACGAAATCACCATCAACCGCGCAACGGCGGAGACACCCGCGGCACCGACCATCGCCCTGGCTGAGGACACCGGTGATGAAGACAGCGATGGCGTCACCCGCAATGGCATGGTGAATGTGACTCTGGCGAGTGGTTTCGGCACCGAGCGGGGCGCGGAACCGGCTGATTTGTGGGAGTTCTCCACTGCCAGCGCCACGGATTACACCCGCGGCGTCAACCCTGCTACCGGCATCACCGCCGCCAGTTTTGATTTGAGCGGCTTGGGCTTGGCCGATGCCACCTATCAGTTGCGCGTCCGCCAGCGCGTCAATAATGTATTGTCCGGTGTCGCACTTTTGCAAGTAACGCTGGACACCACCGCGCCGACCGTGGACTTCGGCGACATTGCCGAAGGCGTGGCTGACATGTCACAAGAACACATCATCACCTTCTCCGAGCCGGTGAGCGATTTGGCGGTGGATGATTTCTCCGCTTCCACCAAGGTCACGGTGAATAGCATAGTCGTGGTCGACGGGTCCGCCCGCGCCGCCTACACCATTGATTTCACCCCGAGCGCGGCCGCCTTCCGCCTGACCCTTGGCGCGGACAGCGTGATGGACCTGGCCGGCAACACCGCTCCCGCGAACGCGGTGACGGCGACCCCGCCGTCGACCAAACCGGTTGTTACGGTTACGCCGGCATCGCCGATAGCATTTGCCGAAAATGCCACGGGCACTGTGGCGACTTTCACTGCGGCCGCGACTAGTGGCAGGATGATTACCGGTTACGCCCTCGGCGGGACCGATGCGGATGACTTCGCCATCACTAACGCCGGCGTCTTGACCTTCTTTGCCACGCCGGACTATGAGGCAGCGACCGACGCCAACACCGACAACAATTATGCAATCACCGTCACCGCCACCGACGACGCGAGCGAGACCAGCGACGAGATTGCGGTCACGGTGACGGTTACCAATGTGAATGAATCCGGCGTGGTCACCCTCGTTGGCACGCCGCCTCAGGTTGGGCGGGTATTGACCGCCACAGTAACCGACCCGGATGGCGCGGTTACCGAGGCAGTGTATGAATGGAGAAGCGCGACCCCCCCAAGCACCAACCACGACACCGAGGTCAGCAAAGGAAGCAGCCCGGACTACATGCCGACGGAAGATGATATCGGCAAGACTCTGTTTGTCGTCGTCGACTATACCGACCCGCAGGGCCCCGGGAAATTCGCCTCCATCTTAACCCAGACCGCCGCGGTGATTGCCGTGCCCAACACCGAGCCGGTGATTACCAGAACCGATGGCGATGATGCGATAACGGTTGACGAGAATGTTGCGGCGGTGCATACCTACGCCGCGACCGATGCCGATGCCGCGGATACCGACATCGCCTGGTCAGTCGGTGGCACGGATTCGAGTTTGTTCACGATTGATTCCACAAGCGGCGTATTGACCTTCAACGCACCGCTGCCGAACTATGAAGTGCCGACCGATGACGGTGGCGACAGAGTTTATGACATCACCATTACCGCCACCGATGGCGATAGTGGGGCAAGCGAATTGGCAGTAGCGGTAACGGTTGCCGATGTGGAAGAGACGGGCGCGGTCACCATCACCGGCATCGCTCGGGTTACCGAGGCATTGATCGCCCAGGTCACCGACCCGGATTCTGTCAGCGCGAGCAACCCGTCTGGCGAGATTAGCCGTAACATTGAAAGTTTTTGGGAACGTGCGCCGTCCGGCACCCTTGCCGACGCCGCCGCCTGGGCAGCCATCAGCGGCTCCGAAGGCACAACCTACAGTCCGGTGGGAGATGATGTCGGCAATATCCTTCGAATCATTGTCAGTTATGACGACAGACGGGGTTCCTCTAAAGAAGCCACCAGCGCGGCGACCGCAGTGGTTACGGCGGCACCGGACACCACGCCGCCAGTGCTTACCCTGGTCAGTGTTGTCGCCCCCGACGGTGTAGAGGTAGGGGGCGATGTTATGCGCTGGCTGAATGAAGGCGATGTGGTCACGATAACCCTGCAGTCAACCGAACCACTGACATCTCTTACGCGCGCCGCCAGAATCGTCCACTCCGGCGATAATCAGCTGGTTAGAACGGGTCTGGTGCCCACCGCCAACGCCAACGAATATTCGGTGACCTTTACGGTGCCTGATGTTAATACGGGCGGACTCCCCATAGCCCTAACGATTACCGGTGCCGAAGATGCCGCTGGCAACGAGGCTGTGTTGACTTCTACTCCTCTGAACATAGGGAGCATTGATACCCAAGCGCCGGGGACGACGTTGGTGGGAGATGCTGTCATTACCCTTACCCACGGCGAAACTTACAACGACCAGAGCATACTCATAGAGGGCAAACGCCCAAGTCAGGTTCGCCGCGACAACACTCTGGTGACGACCTTTACCCGTGACGGCATAGCGTTGGACGTGGACGCAGTGGACACCAACACCGCCGGCACCTACATCATCACCTACACGGTAACCGACCGTGCCGGCAATGTCGCCAGGCCGCTGACCCGCACCGTCACCGTTGGCGAACCGACCACGAGCGTAACCCTTGCCTTTAGCACAGCACCCGCTCTCACCACCAGTAATGCCGGTGATTACGCCATAGATGGCGAAACCCTGACCCTGACCTTCACGCTCAATCAGGCATTGGCAGCCACCCCAGCCGTTACCGTGACCATCGCCGGGCAGGATGTCACGGCGGTAAAAGGCAGTGACAATGATTACACCGCAACCTATATGGTGGTCGCGGATGATGTTACCGACGGCGCGGTGATGTATGACATTGGCGCAATGGCCGCCGCCGGTGATGACACCAATACCCTTAACCCGGACCCGGCTACCAGTGCGATTCTAATGGATGTAACCGCGCCCACCGTGACCCTCGGCGACATTGACCCAGGTGTGGTTGGCACGGCGCACGATCACGCCATCACCTTCTCCGAGGAGGTGACCGGTTTGGCAGCGAGTGATTTCCGCGCCAACGAGGGTGTCGATGTGGTGGTGAGCAGCGGTAGCGGCAATGCTTACACCCTCGCCCTCACCCCGACCGATGAGTCCTACACCCTGATCCTTGCCGCGGGCACAGTCACCGACCGGGCAGGCAATCCCGGTCCCGCCGCCATAGCGCGTGCAAATGGCACGGCAAACTATGCGCCGTCTGCCGATGCCGGAGCCGATGCTACTGCAGTTGCCGGTGCCGAAGTAACGCTGGACGGCTCTGCTACCAGCGATTCCAATGACAATATGCTGACTTACGCTTGGGTGCATACCTTGACCGATGACAGCGCGCCTGTGCCGGCAGCGGTAATCGCCTTGACTAATGCGGATACCGCCACCCCGATCGCGACCTTCATCGCGCCGGCCACGGCCGGGGCTTATACCTTTGAACTGACCGTCACCGATGATGGCACGCCCCCGGCAAGCGACACCGACACGGTAACCATCACCGTGACCGAACCGGCCGTGACCAACCAGAATCCGGTTGCCAATGCCGGGGACAATCAAGATGTGGAGACCAACGCGGCAGTGACTCTGGACGGCTCCGGCAGCAGCGACCCCGATGCGGGCGATACGCTGACTTACGCCTGGACGCACACCATGACCGATGGCAGCGCGCCCGTCACGGCAATCACTTTGACCGAAACCGCCAGCCCGACCTTCACGCCTACCGCGGCTGGGGCTTATACCTTTGAACTGACCGTCACCGATGATTTCAACCCGCCGGCAAGCCACACCGACACGGTAGTCATCACCGTCACCGTGATGGCCCCCGTACTGTCCACGGATGCGACTCTGGCAACTCTGGTGATTTCGGACGGCACCCTGGCTCCGGACTTCGTGTCTGCCACCGACGCTTACGCCGCCAGCGTGGGCAATGATGTGGCAAGCGTTACGGTAACGCCGACCACGACTGACGCCAACGCCAGCGGCGTGACTGTGAACGGCACGGCGGTTGTTAGCGGCGTAGCCTCCGAAGCGATTACCCTGATTGTTGGTGCAAACAACATCACCATCGTGGTCACCGCCGAGGACACCACTGTCACCCAAACCTACACCATCGCCGTCACCCGCGCCGCCGACGAACTACCGCTCCAAACTGGTACCCAGACCCTGTCAACTGTGGAAAATACTCCCGCCGAGACTGCCCTGACGTCCTACACTAGTAGTGAAACGGATTTCTCAACCTTTCTGATAGGCGGTGCGGATACGAGTTTATTCGAGATTAAGAGTGACTCCGCGCTCCATTTCCTGGCTCCGCCGGACTATGAGACACCGCTGGATGAAGGCAAGGACAGGGTCTATGACATCACTATAACCGCCGTCGACGCGGGCAATACTCCCTTAACCCAACCCCTGGACCTTGCGGTAACGGTTACCGATGTGGAAGAGACGGGCGCCATCAGTGCCATCACCGGCACGCCGCAGGTTGACATGGCATTGACCGCCGGCACAGTAACCGACCCGGATTCTGTCAGCGAGACGAGCGCCCCGCCCAACTTGACCGGCGAGATTGCGCCCAGCGCCATAACAAGTTACCAATGGCAAGGCGCGCCGGGCGACACCACCGACCACGCCATTGACAGTACCGCCTACGCTGCCATTGCCAGTGCCACCGCTTCAACCTACACCCCGGCAGCCGCCGATGAAGGCATGCTTATTCGAGTCGTTGCCACTTACACCGACCGTCGGGGCAGCGGTAAACAAGCCGCCAGCGACCCGACCGCCGCGGTGATTGCCGCCGTGGCCACCCTGGTGCTGAGCGGCGAGGTGCCTGACCAACACTACATCGTGGGCACCGTGAGCACCCCCCTGTTTCTGCCGGAAGCCAGCGGCGGCACCAGGTTTCCGCCGGAACCCAGCGGCGACAACAGCCCATACGAGTACACCCTGACCGGGCCGGCCGGCGCCGCCCTGCCGGCGGGTCTGAGATTTACCAAAACCGTCCGCAGGCTGACCAGCGAGCCGACCGTGCCGAGCCTGCCGGGGGGGAGCATCGTGCTGACCTACACGGCGACCGACGCCAACGGCGAAACCGTCCGCCAGACCTTCACCGTGACCGTGACCGAGCCGGTGGCAATCGCCCTGGTGCTACCGCCGCCGCCGCCCCTGCAGGTCTATGGCCTGAACACGATGATTATCCCCCTAATCCTGCCGGAAGCGACCGGCGGCACCGCGCCCCTGGCCTACACCATGACCGGCCCGCTCGATGTCCTGGGTCTGACCTTTAATGGGGCAAGCCGCACGCTGTCCGGCACGCCGATCGCGGTGGTGAGGTTCGCCGCCCTGATCTACACGGTGACCGACGCCAACGGCGTCATCGTCAATCAGCGCATTCGTCTCGCCGTGACCGCCGGCTTGGCACTGAACGCGCCGCCCTTCCAGACCTATATCTTGAACACGCCGATCACCGACCTGGTCCTGCCGGAAGCGGCCGGCGGCCTCGGCGCACTGACCTACTCCCTGACCGGGCCGGAGGACGCCACCCTCCCGACGGGCTACGGTCCCCTGCCGGCGGGCCTGAGCTTTAACGACAAGACCCGCACGCTGTCCGGCACACCGACCGAGGAGGTGGAGGGCTTCACCCTGATCTACACGGTGACCGACGCCGGGAGAGATGGGGCCGAGGCCGAATTCAGTCGGGTATTTGGGGTCGACGTGATAGCCCCCGTACTGTCCACGGATGCGACCTTGTCGGGTTTGACAATTTCGCAAGGTGCTTTGATGCCCGCCTTTACTGCGAACAACTTGCCTTACACCGCCACCGTGCCGAATAATGTGGATAGCATTACGGTGACGCTGACCGCGACTGACTCCGCCGCGAGAGTGGAAGTGGTTGTGGAAAGTGTGCAAATTGCCCAAGGCACAGGAGGGGTAACGGCTAATGTGATTCTGGCTACAGTGGGTGCCGCCGGCAACGGCATCGACATTGAGGTCACCGCCGAGGACGGCAGCACCAGACAAAACTACACCCTCGCCGTGACCCGCTCCGACAACATCACGCCGACCGCCGATGCCGGGCAAGCACAAACTGATGCGGTTGCTGGCACGTTCGTGACGCTGGACGGCTCCGCCAGCGACGACCCCGATGGGATGAACGATGCGCTGACTTACGCCTGGACGCATACCTTGACCGGTAGCAGCGCGCCCGGCACGCCCATCGTCCTGGCAGCCACCGCCACCCCGACCTTCACGCCCACCACGGCGGGGGTTTATACTTTTGCACTGATCGTCACCGATGCCGGCACGCCCTCGGCGCCAAGCACCAACGATGCCACGGTAGTCATCACCGCAACCGGGGCGGACGTGACCCTGCCGGCGACACCGACCATTGCCCTGGCTACGGACACCGGCACCGATGTCGGTGCCGATAGCGATGGCATCACCAGCAATGGCTTGGTCAATGTGATTGGTCTGGTCACTGGCGCCACCTGGAAATACATCATCAACGGCACACCCAGCGCAGTCTTTGATTCCGCCACCACCACCACCTTCACCCTGGATGAAGGCGTGTATGCCGATGGCAAGGTGCAGGTCGTGCAGACCGTGAGCGGTGTGGACTCCGCGCCCGGTGAATTTGGGATGCAGATTACCGTGGACACCACCGCGCCGACCGTGGCGACCTTTGACATCATTGACGTCCAAGGCACGGTTGGCACGCCGCAGACGCACCCCATCACCTTCTCCGAAGCGGTAACTGGTTTGGACGCGACTGATTTCATCGTTTCCAGCCTCATTGCGCCGCCCGATGGTGACATCGAGGTGGATAGGGTGACCGACTCCGGCGACCATACCACCTACACCATTACCTTCACCCCGGCCGTGCCCTCGGTAGCCTTCAGCCTGACCCTTCCCATAAACAGCGTGGCCGACATCGCCGGCAACACCGGTCCCGCCGTGGCAGCGACCATAACTGGCGCCGCCACCGCCGCCGCGTCCACGGATGCGACTCTGTCGGGTTTGACCATTGCCGAGGGCGGTAACGACGTGCCTCTGGATCAGGCCTTCGTGTCTGGCACCCTGACCGGCTACACCGCCACCGTGCCGAATAATGTGGCAAGCGTTACGGTAACGCCGACCACGACTGACACCGCCGCCAGCGTGACTGTGAACGGCACGGCGGTCACCGGCGACACCCCCGCTGTTTCGGTTGCCCTGGATGTTGGTAAAAACGACATCACCGTCGTGGTCACCGCCGAGGACGGCACTGCCACCCAAACCTACACCGTCGCCGTGACCCGCGCCGAAAACACCGCGCCGGTGATAGACACTGCGGATGCGGCGGTGGATTATGCCGAGAACACGCCTGTCGCGACCGCGGTGGCGACTTATACCGCGACCGATACCGAGGGTGACACCATCATCTGGTCGTACGGTGGCGCGGATGCGGATTTGTTCACGGTTGACGCCGCCGGCGAATTGAGATTCAGAACCCCGCCGAACTTTGAAGTGCCAACCGATACGGGTGGCAATCATGTTTATGACATCACCATTACCGCCAGCGATAGCGGCACGCCGCCGATGACAGACACACAGGCGGTTATGGTAACGATTGTTAATGTGGATGAGCCGGGTGCCATCAGTGCCATTACCGGCGACGCGCAGGTTGGCGAGACGCTAGTCGCCGGCACCGTTGAAAGCGACCCGGATGCCGTCACCGCGAGCAACACGGCGGGCACGGTAAGTGTCGCCCCCACCCACCAGTGGCAAAGCGCCGCGGACGGCACCGCCGCCGACTCCGACGACTGGGCACCCATCAGTGGTGCCACCGGTGCGACCTACGAGCCGGTAGTTGGTGATGTCGGCAGGATTATTCGAGTGGTTGCCACTTACACCGGCGTCCCGGGATTCGCCAGCCAGACCGCCACCAGCGCGGCGACCGCCGCCGTGCCCCCAACTGCACCCGCCGCACCTGTACTTGTCGCAGGCACAACTACTGATACAAGCGTAGTGATTACATGGATTGCAGTGAATGGCGCCACAGGATACGAGTTGTTTAGAGATGGCGTTTCCATAACAACTACTACCACTGAAACATCCTACCCTGATACTGGATTGACTCCTGAAACAGAGTATACATATCATGCCACAGCAACTAACGCTGCCGGGGCAAGTGAAGACTCTGCTGATCTGGATGTAACTACAACTGCAACACCAACTGCACCGGCAGTTCCTGCAATTACCACATCACCGGCAACTGTCAATACACCATCAATCACGATTGCTGGTACGGCTGAGGCCGGGACAACTGTGGAACTATTCAATGGAGCAACATCCGCTGGCACAAAAACTGCTGATGGCTCAGGGAATTTCTCATTTGCAGCAGTTGCACTGTCTGAAGGCGCCAACTCTTTTACTGCAACAGCAACTGATGGACCAAACACATCTGACGCATCACCCGCCGTAGTCATTACCCTTGATACCACAGCGCCAATCATCACACTAGATGGTGCTAATCCACAGACCATAGAGTTAGGTGCTGGTTACAATGAACTCGGATCTTCAACTGATGATGGTTCATCTGTAACCATTGATGATTCAGCATTTGTAGATGCAGTAGGGTCTTATGATATTCTATATGACTCCACAGATGGCACAAACGCAGCAACACAGGTTACAAGAACAGTCAATGTCGTTGACACCACCGCGCCGACGGTGAACCTCGGCACCATTGCCGCAGGTGTGGTTGGCACGGCGCAGGATTACGCCATCACCTTCTCCGAGGAGGTGACCGGTTTGGCAGCGAGTGATTTCGGTGCTTCCGATGATGTTACGGTGAATAGCGTGACCCCGGCAAGCGGCCCCAGCACCACCTACACCATCAGCATCACCCCGAACGGGATAGCCTTCGACCTGATCCTTGCCGCCGACAGCGTGATGGACACCGCCGCCACCCCGAATATGGGCCCCGCGACCGCGGCGACCGCGACCGGCACCGCCGCCGTTGCCCTTATCTTTGCCACAGCGCCCGCGTTCACCACCAGCAACGCCGACACACAACGCGCCAAAGCCGGCGACATCCTGACCCTGACCTTCACGGTCAATCAGGCATTGGCAAGCGACCCGGTCGTTACCATCGCCGGGCAGAGCATCACGGCGACAAAAGGCGTTGGCAATGATTACACCGCGACCTACACGGTGGTCGGGTCAGAGGTTACTGACGGCGCGGCGGTGAGTTATAGCACTGGCATACTGACCGCCGCCGCTGGACCCGACAGTAATACCCAACAGGTAGATGGCCAGAGTGTGATTCTAATTGATTTGACCGCGCCAGCCATCACCCTGACTGGTGGCGACGCGCCGCCTGTCGTTCTGACTGTGGGCGAGGCATACACAGAGCTGGGTGCCACCGCCACGGATAATGTGGATGCCACTGACCCCACGCCCACCCCGAGTGGCACAGTGGACACCGACGCCGCCGCGGAATACACCGTCACCTACACCGCCACCGACCGCGCCGGCAATGTCGCCACGCGCACCCGCACCGTCACCGTGCGCGAGCCGACCGCGAGCGTAGCCCTTGCCATTAGCGGGGGACCCACGCTCACCAGCGATAACGCCGTCAATAGTGATTACGCCAGAGACGGCGACACCCTGACCCTGACCTTCACGCTCAATCAGGCATTGGAAAGCACCCCGGAAGTGACCATCGCCGGGCAGACCGCCACGGTGGTAAACACGGGCAATGATTACACCGCAACCTACACGGTGGACGAGACGGATGCGGGTGTTGCGGGAAGCGACGGCGTGGCGGTGGTGTATGACATTGGCGCAATGGCCGCCGCCGGTGATGACACCAATACCCTTAACCCGGACCAGGCTACCAGTGCGATTCTAATGGATGTAACCGCGCCCACCGTAACCGACTTCGGCGACACTGACCGCGGTTTGGCTAACGTCGTGCGGGTGAGCGACCTCACCTTCTCCGAACCGGTGACCGGTTTGGTAGCGGGTGATTTCAACTCTCGCTTCGATTTCAGGGTGAGCGGCGTTACCCCGAACAGCGGCTTCAACACCGTCTATACCATCACCTTCACCGCGACAGATTCACCCTACAACCTGCGCCTTAACGCCAACGCAGTAACCGATCGGGCAGGTAACGCTTCGGCAGAGGTGAGAGAAAGTGGCACGGCAAACTTTGCGCCGTCTGCCAATGCCGGAGCCGATGCTAATGCAGTTGCCGGTGCCGAAGTAACCCTGGACGGCTCGGGCGGCGATGGCGATGGTCACGTGCTGACATACAGATGGGAGCATACCTTGACCAATGGCGGCACGCCCGCGCCTGAAGCGGTAATCACCTTGACCAATGCCGACACCCGCAGCCCGACCTTCACCGCGCCTGCCGAGGCCGGGACCTATACCTTCACCCTGACCGCTACGGATACTTTCGACCCCCCGGCAAGCGGCACCGACACGGTAGTCATCACCGTGACGCCAGCCCCAACTCCACCGGCTACTCCGGCACTTGTTCTCGGCGCAGTCACTGATACCAGCATAATGCTCTCATGGGGTGCAGTGGATAATGCCGACAGTTATACCCTGACCCGAATTGTTGCAGGCGAAGATGATGTTGAAGTGACAACAGGCAATGTATTGACTGCCATTGATGAGAACTTGGAACCTGCAACCGATTACCAATATGTCATTACCGCAACAAATTCTGATGGGACAAGTGACCCTTCCGCCGAGTTTGCTGCCAGGACTGATGCAACACCAACTCCACCGGCACTTGTTCTCGGCGCAGTCACTGATACCAGCATAGAGATTACCTGGGGTGCGGTGGATAATGCCGACAGTTATACCCTGACCCGAATTGTTGCAGGCGAGGGTAATAATGTAGTAGTGGCAACAGGCAATGTATTGACTGCCACGGATACTGGCTTGACTGCTGACACAGAGTATAAGTATGTCATTGTCGCAACAAATTCTGTTGGGACAGGTACTCCTTCCGCCGAGTTTACTGCCAGGACCTCAGTACCTGTCGTGACCGACACCACCGCGCCGATGCTTACCTTCAACCGGTTTGAACACGCCGATGGTGTAGTGGTTGAAGTAGCGGGTGAGGACATCACCTTCCTGAACGCAGGCGACACCCTCACGGTATTCGTGGATTCCACCGAACCGCTGGCGGATGCTTCCCTTACCGATGCCGCCGTATTTGACATTGACGGCGACAAATCTGCGCAAAACCTGGTTCAGGTCGGTGCTACCAACCAGTATTCGGCGACCTATACGATCACCCGCACTGACAACGACACAACGCCAGTGTTTAAGGTTAGCGGTGTCACGGACACTGCCGGCACCCCGAACACGGCAGACGATTTCACTACTGACCTGGGAACGGTGATAATTGACACCACTGCACCGACCGTGGACTTCAACATCAACAACCTTGCCGATGGTGTGGTTAGGGTCTTGCAGAACCACGACATCACCTTCAGCGAGGCGGTAACCGGTTTGGCAACGACTGGTTTTTCCAGTTCCCAGGATGCCGCAGTGGTGCTCGTGAGCGGTAGCGATAGTGGGTATACCCTCTCCATCACTCCGGACGACATAAGCTACATCCTGATCCTTGCCGCCGACGCAGTAACCGACCTCGCCGGTAACCCCAATGCCGAGGCGAGGGTAACCATATCCGACAAAGTAAACCGACTACCGGTTGCCGATGCGGGGGCCGATCAATCTGATGCGGTTACCGGCACGCAAGTAACGCTGGACGGCTCCGGCAGCATCGACGACGATAGCATTAATGATCTGACTTATTCCTGGGCGCATACCTCAACCGATGGCACCCCGCCGAATCCTTCTGTGACGATTACCGAGAACGGCACCGATGCTGACGACCCCGCCACCCCGGCCGCGGTCTTCACGCCCACGGTCGAGGGGGTTTATATCTTCACCCTGACCGTCACCGATAAATTCTCAACCCCGGCAAACGACAGCGACACGGTAACCATCACCGTGACCGAGCCGGCCGCGACCGCACCACCGAGCATCACCCTGGCTACGGACACCGGTGCTGATACCAGCGATGGCATCACCAGCAATGGCGTGGTGAATGTGACTCTGGCGAGCGGTTTTGATCCCAGCAGGTCCCCCGACGGGGACACCTGGCAATACTCCACCGATGGCAGTGTCCCCAGCACCGCCGGCACCAACCCCGTTTCCGGCACCGATGCCAGTTTCACCCTGGATGAGGGCGTGTATGACGCTGATGATGTGCAGGTGCGCCAGACCGTGAACTCAGTCGTATCCGAAGTTGCCAACCTCGGCGCGGTTACCGTGGACACCACCAAGCCGGTTATCGCTCTGGAGGGCGGCCCAGTTACCGTTGCCCACGGCGGCACATACACCGAAGATGAAGATGCGGGCATTAGGGCGGGGCGGGACGACACTACGGCGATGACGACTACCGGACCCGACGCTATGACAGTAAATGGCATAGCAGTGGACACCACCACCGCCGGCGACTACCTCATCACCTACATCGCCACCGACCGCGCCGGCAATGTCTCCAACACGCTGACCCGCACCGTCACCGTGGAAACCCCGGTAATCACCGGTCTGAGCGCCGATGTGCTGACGGACAAAGAAATGACCATCCTGAACTGGGATGCCTACCAGTATGATGCTGCCGGCACCGAGACGACCTATACCGGGGAATACGTCATTGAGGGGTACCTCTCCCGTGAGCCGGGGGATACCCCGCCTTTGGATGCTGTTTTTACCGCAAGCGGACAAACCACTAGCGGTGGTGACACCGACCACACCTGGAGTGCTGGCTTCGGGGCTAGATTCTATCGGATCAGTATTACCGACCCGACTGACAGCGCCCAAAAACTATACAGTAATATCGTGAAAGCCTCCGAGTTGCGCACGATAACCAATGACCGCAGCCTGGCACCGTTGAATCCGCAATTTTCTTACCATGTGGCGGCAACGGGTGCCACCACCCTGGACTTCCAATACTTCCCGCCCGGTGGCGGCCGCGGGGCCCTACCGGCTAACTATGTTGCCGCGCCCGGTGTCTTGACCTCGTTGGCGAGCGGCACCACCGCCGACGGCGGCAGGCTGGAGGTGCGCTCAACCGACCGTCTATACCGACAATCTCCGGGCAATCCTGGCAGGGTAGCACTCTACCGATGTAGCACTGGCGGCGATATAAGAGGCGCTATATTGCGTGAAGTCATCTACACCCCGCCTGCCAGTGTGACCCCTGACGACACCGAAGACTCCTTTAAGGTGTCGGTGCAGAGGGTCTTTATCCAAGCCAGGTCGGAATCCAGAGGGGTCTCGGGAGGAGGCGCGGGAACGGGAGCGAGTGTGAACTGTTACGTCGACGGCGCGGCGGAGACGCAAACCATCACCCTGAGGCGCCCCATCACGCCGGTAGCCAGTGGCGCGGCAGCACCGAGTTATGCCGAGAACACCCCCGTCACCACGCCAGTGGCGACCTACACCACGGACGACACCAACAGCATCGCCTGGTCAGTCGGTGGCACGGATATGGATTTCTTCTCGATTGACGACGACGGCGAATTGAGATTCATAAACCCGCCGGACTTTGAAGCACTAGCGAATGTCGACGGCGACAATGTGTATGACATCACCATCACCGCTACCGAAACCGATGGTGTCCCAAGCAACCTGGCAAGCGCACCGCTGGCGGTTACGGTGAGGGTTACCAATGTGGATGAGGCGGGCGCCATCGGCGACATCGGCGGCAGCGCGCAGGTCGGCGTGGAATTGACCGCCGGCACAGTAACCGACCCGGATTCTGTCAGCGAGACGAGCGACCCGCCCAACTTGACCGGCGAGATTGCGACCAGCGCCATAGCAAGTTACGAATGGCAAAGCGCGCCGGGCGACACCACCAACCACGCCATTGACAGCGCCGCCTACGCTGCCATTGCCAGTGCCACCGATTCAACCTACACTCCGGCACCCGCCGATGAAGGCAGGCTTATTCGAGTCGTTGCCACTTACACCGATGGTGAGGGTAGCGGTAAAGAAGTCACCAGCAACCCGACCGCCGCCGTGCAGGCCGCGCCGGTGACCAAACCGGTTGTTACGGTTACGCCAGCATCGCCGATAGCATTTGCCGAAAATGCTACGGGCACTGTGGCGACTTTCACTGCGACCCCAACTGGCACCAGAACCATTGCCAGTTACGCCCTCGGCGGGGACGATGTGGATGACTTCGCCATCACTGACGCCGGCGTCTTGACCTTCAGCGCCACGCCGGACTTTGAGGCGCCGACCGATGAGGGCACCAATAACGTTTATGCAATCACCATCACCGCCACCGACAGCGCGGGCGAGACCAGCGACGAGATTGCGGTCACGGTGAGGGTTACCGATGTGGATGAAGACGGCACAAACCGGGCACCAGTGGTGACCATTACCACCACCGACCTAAGTGAGGCGCGGTATAACGAGGCCTTTACCTTGATCGGTGAAGGTACCGACCCGGACGGTTCCGACACAGCCCTCTTCTTTACTTGGGAGCAGATAAATTGCGGCGCGCGCGACGCGCCCGGATCCGTCACAATCGGTAAAATCGGTACACTGGTACCCGGCACAACGCATGGCGCTGCGGATTGCCCGAGGGTCACCTTGGATGTCGACCGCGACAAGCCCAGAACCGTATCCTTCACCGCGCCGGATGTCGCGGCCGACACCACGCTTACCTTCCGATTCACGGCGCGAGATAAAATCGGCGACAACGATAGTAAGAGCGATAGCAAGACTGTGGACATCCGCCTTATCGCGCCGCTTTCCAGCATCGCTGGCGCCGCGGCGGTAGATTTTGCCGAGAATGAGTCGGATCTTGAGGTGGCAACCTACACCGCCAACCTTGCCGCCGCAAGAACCCTCGACGATAACGATAAAGTGCTGAGCGGTGCGGATGCGGCATGGTTTGATTTGACCGGCGCTGGCGACGCTCTCATCTTGAGTTTCAAGGCTTCGCCGAACTATGAAGCCCCAACCGACGCCGACGCCGACACCAACGCAGACGGCGTCTATGAGGTCTCGCTGACCATCACCGACAGCGCAGGGGCGTCGTCAACCCGCGATGATATCCGCATCACGGTTACCGATGTGGCAGAGACGGGCAGCATCGGGCCCATCGCCGGCACCGTTCAGGTCGGGCAGGTATTGGCCGCCGGCGCGGTGACCGACCCGGATGCCGTCACCCAGAGCAACCAGGCTGGCACGGTTGCGGTTGCCGACATCACCTACGAATGGCAAAGTTCGCCGTCCGACAGTAACACCTACACCGCTATCAGCGGCGCGACCGATTCAACCTACCGACTGATAGACGCGGATGCAGGCAGGACCATTCAAGTCATCGCCACTTACGCTGACGCGCATGGCAGCCAATCTGTCACCAGCGCGCCGACCACCGACGCCGTGGCCACGGCCTCCGCTAATACGGCTCTGGCTACTTTGACCCTAATGGATAGTAACGGCGACACTGTGGCGTTGAATGAAACCGTCGCGCCCGCGACACTCGGTTATACCGCGACTGTGCCAAGTGATACGACCGTGTTCACGGTCACCGCGACTGCTGCTGACGCCAATGCGGAAGTGGATGTTGACGGTTCAGGTGCCAATTCCAAGGCAATTACATTCAGCGCATCACTCGGAACTTATACTCTTCGCATCAAAATTACCGCCGAGGACACAACAACCGAAGCAACCTATACCCTCCACATCACCCGCGCCAAAGTCACCGTGAATGCCGGCGCGGATCAACCTGATGTGCTGGAAAACACGACTGTGAATCTGGATGGCACCATCACCAATCCTGGCACCGACCCGGTCATTTTATGGACGCACACCGGGACCAATGGCTCACTGCCGTCCACCCCGCTGACCATCACCGGTTCGGACACGGAGGATGCGAGTTTCACCACGCCTTATGTAACCGTCGACACCACCTTGACTTTTGAGTTGAGCGTGACCCTGTCCGGCGGCGAGCCCGTTACCGACACGGTGGACATCTTCATCCCCAATGTGGCGCAACCGCGCGCCATTGCCAGCGTTGCCGTCAACGTGGGCTCGCCCGCCCATAGCGCCTTCGCGGTGTCCTGGACGCAAGGACCCGGCACCGACAAAGACCCGACCACCGGCTTTGATGTGGAATATAAAGTGACCGGCGCGGACGACAACACCTACACGGCTACGGTTGTCGTGGTGACTGACGAGACCGCCGCCATCACCGGCTTGACGGCAGACACCGGCTACACTGTGCGCGTGCGCGCCAAAGCCGGCAGCGGCGCCACCGAAGAAGTGGCAGGCGATTATGTGACCAACACGGCAACGACCGCCGCTGACACAACAACAGCACCCGCCGCGCCGACCGGTTTGACGGCGGATGCGGGCGATACCACGGTCACGCTGACCTGGACGGCACCGAGCGCAACCGGCGGCGCGGACATCACCGGCTATGAGGTTCGCCAAAGCACAACATCTGGAACTTATGACGATACCAATCCGTGGACAGCAATTGCAGATAGCGCCACCCTGACCGAATACACCGTGACCGGCTTGACCAACGACACCGCATACTTCTTCCAAGTGCGCGCGGTGAATTCGGTGGGCGCGGGCGAAGCGTCAAACGAAGCCACCGCCACGCCGACGCCCCCGACCAAACCGACTGTTGTGGCGCCAACACCGCCGATAACGTTCGCCGAAAATGATACGGCAGAAGTGCACGCCTTCACCGCGACCCCAACTGGCACCAGAACCATTGCCAGTTTCGCCCTCGGCGGAACCGGAGTGGATGAGGGTCAATTCGAGATTACCAGTGACGGTGTCTTGACCTTCCTTGCCCCGCCGCCGAACTTTGAGGCACCGACCGATGCCGGCGGCGACAATGGGTATGACATCACCATCACCGCCACCGACAGCGCGAGCCAGACCAGCGACCCGCTGGCGGTAACGGTAACGGTTACCAATGTGGAAGAGGGCAGCGGCACGGTAACCATCAGCGGCGTTGCTCAGGTAGGGAAGGTATTGACCGCCGGCAGAGTAACCGATGACCCGGATGGCTTCGTTTCTGTTCAGAAGCACCAATGGCAGAGGGTGGACAGCGACGGCACCACCGACATCGGCACTAACCAAGACACCTACACGCCGGTGGAAGCCGATGAAGGCAGGAACATTCAAGTCCATGTCACCTACACCGACGAGGAAGGCAGCGGTAAAGAAGCCACCAGCGCGCGCACCGTCGCCGTGATTTCCGAGGCGGCACGCCCCCCATTTACACTCACCGCAGGCGCAATCACTTCTACCAGCGTTGTGATTAACTGGAATCGTGAACCAGGGGGCACCGACCGCTATGAAGTGTATAGAGAGGATGTTAGACACGAAACTGTAAGCAACGAACGAGCCAGAACACACACTGATGTGCTGAGAGTGGAACCTGGAACAACCTACACTTATCGTATCGAAGCAGTTAACTCATTTTTTGACCGTATTGCCACATCTAATGATCTGACTATAACTACCCAGGCAGCGGATGCGAATCTGTCGGCTTTGACTCTTGCCGATAACAATGGTGCCGCGGTTGCTCTGGTGCCGGCGACCTTCGCGCCCGAAACCACGACTTACACCGCCAGCGTGGCGACTGAGGTGATCAGCATCAGGATTAGGCCGACCGTGACTGACTTCCCGACCAACCCGGATGACCCCGCCGCCACCGTGACTGTGGACGACACAGCGGTTGTCAGCGGCGCACTCAGTAACGCGATTGCCCTGGTTCCTGGCGATAACACCATCCTCATCAAGGTCGCCGCCGAGGACACCAGCGTTACAAAAACCTACACCCTCATCGTCACCCGCGCCGAACCGCCGACCAAACCGACTGTTGTGGCACCAACACCACCGATAGAATTTGCCGAGAATGGCGAGGGAGAAGTGCACCCTTTCACCGCGACCCCAACTGGCACCAGAACCATTGCCAGTTTCGCCCTCGGCGGAACCGATGCGACTGCCTTCTCCATCACTAACGCCGGCGTCTTGACCTTCCTTGCCCCGCCGAACTTTGAGGCGCCGACCGATGCCGGCGGCGACAATGGGTATGACATCACCATCACCGCCATCGACAGCGCGGGCGAGACCAGCGACGAGATTGCGGTAACGGTGACGGTTGCCAATGCGGAAGATGCCGGCAGCGTCAGCGCCATCCGCGGCACCGCGCAGGTCGGCGAGACCCTGACTGCCGGCACCGTGGTAACCGACGAGGATAGCGCGGACACGATTGCCATCACCGGCCATCAATGGCAACGCGGGGATGCGGTGGGTGAAAACAATACCGACATAGATAGCGCAACCGGCAATACCTACGAGGTGGCGGTTGCTGATGAAGGTAACACCCTGCGCGTGGTGGTCTCTTATGCCGATGGTTTTGGCGGCAACACCGACGAAGCCGCCAGCGCATCGACCGCAGTGGTTACGCCGGCACCGGACACCACGCCGCCGACCGTGGCAACCTTTGTCAACATCACCGACGTCGGTGTGATTGGCGCCGAACAGACGCACGACATCACCTTCTCCGAGGAAGTAACCGGTTTGGCAGTGAGTGATTTCTCCGTTTCCACCAACATTGTGGCGTCCGGCGACCTCGTGGTGAATAGTGTGACCCCGGCCAGCGGCCCCAGCACCACCTACACCATCAGCATCACCCCGCGAGCGACAGCCTTCACCCTGACCCTTGCCGCCAATAGCGTGATGGACACCGCCGCCAGCCCGAATGATGGTCCCGCCAGCCCGGCGAGCGCAACCGGCACGGCGACCGCGGACACCACCGCGCCAGTGCTTACCCTGCTCAGTGTTGTCGCCCCCGACGGGGTAAGATTTAGGGGTAATCTCTTGCTGAATAATGGCGATGAGGTCACGGTAACCCTGCGGTCAACCGAACCACTGGTGGAGGCATCTCTTGAGGACGCCGCCGAAATCTTCCACTCCAGCAATAGTAGGCTGTTTGAGGGGGATTTGGTGCTCGTCCCCAACTCCGACAACGAATATACGGTGACCTTTACGGTGGGTAGGACTAATGCGGGCGCACTCCCCATAAGACTAACGATTACCGGCGCCCAAGATGCCGCTGGCAACGAGGCTGCGTTTGATCCTAATACCGACGATCCTCTGGTCATAGGGACCATTGATAACATCCCGCCGAATCTGTTCCTGGTGGGAAATGCTGCCATCTCCGTTGCCCACGGCGAAACTTACAACGACCAGGGCTTTACCATAGAGGGCAGTCAACCAGGGTCGACTAGCGACACTGTTCATCCGACGACCTTTACCCGTGACGGCATAGCGGTGGACGCAGTGGACACCAACACCGCCGGCACCTACATCATCACCTACACCGTGACCGACAAAGCCGGCAATGCCGCTGACCCGCTGACCCGCACCGTCACCGTTGGCGAACCGACCACGAGCGTAACCCTTGCCTTGAGCGGGGTGCCCGCGCTCACCAGCGATAACTCGGTCGATAGTAGTTACGCCAGAGGCGGCGACACCCTGACCTTGGCCTTCACGCTCAATCAGGCATTGGCAGCCACCCCAGCCGTTACCGTGACCATCGCCGGGCAGGATGCCACGGTGGCAAAAGGCAGTGGCAATGATTACACCGCAACCTATATGGTGGTCGCGGATGATGTTACCGACGGCGCGGTGATGTATGACATTGGCGCAATGGCCGCCGCCGGTGATGACACCAATATCCTTAACCCGGAGCAGGCCACCAGTGCGATTCTAATGGATGTAACCGCGCCCACCGTGACCCTCGGCGACATTGACCCAGGTGTGGTTGGCACGGCGCAGGATCACGCCATCACCTTCTCTGAAGAGGTAACCGGTTTGGCAGCGAGTGATTTCCGCGCCGACGAGGGTGTCGATGTGGTGGTGAGCGGTGACGGCAATGCCTACACCCTCGCCCTCACCCCGACCGATGAGTCCTACACCCTGACCCTTGCCGCGGGCGCAGTAACCGACCGGGCAGGCAATCCCGGTCCGGCCGCCATAGCGCGTGCAAATGGCACGGCAAACTATGCGCCGTCTGCCAATGCCGGAGCCGATGCTGATGCAGTTGCCGGCGCCGAAGTGACGCTGGACGGCTCTGCTACCAGCGATTCCAATGACAATATGCTGACTTACGCTTGGGTGCATACCTTGACCGATGACAGCGCGCCTGCGCCTGCAGCGGTAATCGCCGTGACTAATGCGGATACCGCCACCCCGACCGCGACCTTCATCGCGCCGGCCACGGCCGGGGCTTATACCTTTGAACTGATCGTCACCGATGATGGCACGCCCCCGGCAAGCGACACCGACACGGTAACCATCACCGTGACCGCCCCGACCGTGACCAACACCGCGCCGGTGATTACCAGAACCAATGGCGATGATGCGATAACGGTTGACGAGAATGTTGCGGCGGTGCATACCTACGCCGCGACCGATGCCGATGCCGCGGATACCGACATCACCTGGTCAGTCGGTGGCACGGATTCGAGTTTCTTCACGATTGATCCCACAAGCGGCGTATTGACCTTCAACGCACCGCTGCCGAACTATGAAGTGCCGACCGATGACGGTGGCAACCGTGTTTATGACATCATTATTATCGCCACCGATGGCGATAGTGGGGCAAGCGAATTGGCAGTAGCGGTAACGGTTACCAATGTGGCAGAGGAGGGCACGGCAACCATCGACGGCACCGTTCAGGTCGGGCAGACCCTGACCGCCAGCGCGACCGACCCGGATTTCGTCACCCAGGACAACATGGATGGCGATGTTACCGGCACCAATTATCGTTGGGAAAGCGCGCCAACGGAATTAGGCAGTACCGCCACCAACATCGCCAGTGGCCCATCCGATACCTACATGCTGAAGCCAGCCGATAGCGGCAAGACCATTAGAGTCGAGGTCACCTATGCCGAGGAAGGCCGCACCCAAAATGCCAGGAGCGACAAGACCACCCCCGTGCGTGCCGCGGACGCACCCGCGGTACCCGCCGCACCTGTACTTGTCGCGGGCACAACTACTGATACAAGCGTAGTGATTAGATGGACTGCAGTGGATGGCGCCACAGGATACGAGTTGTTTAGAGATGGCGTTTCCATAACAACTACTACCACTGAAACATCCTACCCTGATACTGGATTGACTCCTGAAACAGAGTATACATATCATGCCACAGCAACTAACGCTGCCGGGGCAAGTGAAGACTCTGCTGATCTGCCTGTAACTACAACTACTACGGCTGATGATGTTACCCCGCCAGTAATCGCAGTTGTTGAAGATTCATTCTCTGTTGAACTTGGAGCGGAATACACGCCATTTACCTATTCTGCCACTGATGATACTGATGGAGATGTCACAAGTGGGGTAGTTGTTGGCGGAGATACGGTTGATACCAGTGCGGTTGGAGCCTATGAGGTAACTTTTAATGTGGATGATGCGGCTGGAAACCATGCAGTAACAGTAACCAGAACAGTTACCGTAACTGCTGATGTTACCCTGCCAGTAATCGCAGTAGCAGGATCTAATGAAACAATTGAGTTAACTGCAACCAACACCTACATAGAACAAGGCGCTACGGTAACTGATAATGATCCGGCTTACTCTGGAGCAGTAGCAATTACAGGCGATACACCTGACACCAGTGTTATAGGAGTTTACACCGTAACCTATAATGCGCCGGGTGATGCGGCAACTAACACACCTGATGAACAATCAATTGTAATTACTGTATCTGACACCACACCGCCAACCTTTGATGTTGATGGCAACACGGATGACTATACAACTACCGTATCCTTTGGCGGACCATACACCCCAGGTGTAATTGCCAATGAATCTGACATCTCGGGAATTGCGTCCAGTGTAGTTGGCGGTCAAACAGTAAATGTCAACGCTCCTGGAGACTATGCCGTAACTTACACGGTAACTGACAGCAATGGACAAAGCGCAACCATCACTGAAACGGTAACAGTAGGACCTGACACCACCGCACCGACCGTGACCCTCGGTAGCATTGCCGAAGGTGTGATTGGCACGGCGCAGGATTACGACATCACCTTCTCCGAGGATGTAACCGGTTTGGAAGTGGGTGATTTCGGCGCTTCCGATGATGTTACGGTGAATAGCGTGACCCCGGCCAGCGGCCCCAGCACCACCTACACCATCAGCATCACCCCGAACGGGATAGCCTTCGACCTGATCCTTGCCGCCGACAGCGTGATGGACACCGCCGCCAGCCCGAACTCAGGCCCCGCGAACCCGGCGAGCGCGACCGGCACTGCGACGGTGGCAGCGACCAACACCGCACCGGTAGTCAGTGGCAATGCAACACCGAATTATGCCGAGAACGCCGACGCAGCAGTGGAGACCTACACCGCGACCGATGCCGAGAGCAACGCCTTCACCTGGTCAGTCACTGGCGCGGATGCGAGTTTCTTTGCGATTGATGCGGATGGCGCATTGACTTTCAACACTTCGCCGGACTTTGAAGACGCGCGCGGCACCACCTACTCGATCACCATTACCGCCACCGAAACCGATGGTGCCCCAAACAACCTGACAGGCGAATTGGCGATAACGGTAACGGTTACCAATGTGGAGGAAGAGGGAAGCATCAGTGCCATCACCGGCACCGCCCAGGTTGGCGTGGAATTGACCGCCGGCATGGTAACCGACCCGGATGGCACGGTTACTGGCATCACCTATCAATGGCAAAGTTCGCCGTCCAGTAGCCCCGACTACGCCAACATCAGCGGCGCGGGCACCACTTCAGCCTACACCCTGAGAGACAGTGATGTCGGCAGGACCATTCAAGTCATCGCCACTTACACCGACCCGCAGGGTGCCAACAAAACCGCCACCAGCGCGCCGACCGCCACCGTCGATACCGCCCTGACGGTGAATGCCGGCGCGGATCAACCTGGCGTGCTGGAAAACACGACTGTGAATCTGGATGGCACCATCACCAATCCTGGCACCGACCCGGTCATTTTATGGACGCACACCGGGACCAATGGCTCACAGCCGTCCACCCCGTTGATCATCACCGGCTCGGACATGGAGGATGCGAGTTTCACCACGCCTTATGTAACCGCCGACACCACCTTGACTTTTGAGTTGAGCGTGACCCTGTCCGGCGACGGCAACTCGCCCGTTATCGACTCGGTGGACATCGTCATCCCCAATGTGGCGCAACCGCGCGCCATTGCCAGCGTCATCGTCAACGTGGGCTCGCCCGCCCAGAGCGCCTTCGCGGTGTCCTGGACGCAAGAATCCGACACCGACAAAGACCCGACCACCGGCTTTGATGTGGAATATAAAGTGACCAGCGCGAACGACAACACCTACACGGCTACGAATGTCGCGGTGACTGCCGAGACCGCCGCCATCACCGGCTTGACGGCAGACACCGGCTACACTGTGCGCGTGCGCGCCAAAGCCGGCAGCGGCAGCGCCGAAGTGGCAGGCACTTATATGACCGACACGGGAACGACCGCCGCTGATACAACAGCGCCTGCCGCGCCGACCGGTTTGATGGCGGATGCGGGCGATACCACGGTCACGCTGACCTGGACGGCACCGAGCGCAACCGGCGGCGCGGACATCACCGGCTATGAGGTTCGCCGAAGCACAACAGCGGGAACTTATGACGATACCAATCCGTGGACAGCAATTCCAAACAGTGCCACCCTGACCGAATACACCGTGACCGGCTTGACCAACGACGACACCTACTATTTTGAGGTGCGCGCGGTGAACTCGGTGGGCGAGGGCGAAGCGTCAAACGAAGCCACCGCCACGCCGACCGCTGCACCGGCTACTCCCACACTTGTTCTCGGAGAAGTTACTCCGACAACGATAACGCTCTCATGGGGTGCGGTGGATAATGCCGACAGTTATACCCTGACCCGAATTGTTGATGGCATTAATGATATTGAAGTGGCAACAGGCAATGTATTGACTGCCACTGATGCTGGCCTGACTCCTGAGACACCGTACAAGTATGTCGTTACCGCAACAAATTCTGTTGGGACAAGTGCAGATTCTAACGAGGTTGAGGCAAGGACTAATGCTGCGCCAACTGCACCGGCTACTCCCACACTTGAACTCGAAGGTGCTGCTCATACAAGTATAGTGCTCTCATGGGATGCAGTGGATGGTGCCGAAAGTTACACCGTGACCCGAATTGTTGCAGGCGGTAATGTTGACGTGCCAATAACCGGACTGACTGCCACTGATACTGGCTTGACTCCTGAGACAACGTATGGGTATGTCATTACCGCAACAAATTCTGCCGGGACAAGTTCTCCTTCCGCCGAGTTTGCTGCAAAGACTGGTGCTGCCCCAACTTCACCTGCCGCGTACACTCTCAACGATGAACCCCATGCGACTGACGGAGATAAAGTAGTTATAACCTTCACGTCGTCACACACCGGTGATTTTAAAATTGAATTTGATGGCCGTGTTTCCACTGACTTTCGCATTAATGATGCAGCCGTCCCATTCGTTCACACAGAAGAAGTTGGCTATGATTATACTGGCGAGGTTAGGATTATATTTGGCATGAACGAAGTTGCAGCGCTACCTGTAACGACTGGACCTGCCCCAACTGCACCCGACGCACCGGTACTTACCGCAGGAACAACTACTACATCAACTATAGTGCTTGAATGGACTGCAGTGACTAATGCCGACAGTTACACCCTGACCAGAATTGTTGCAGGCGAAGATGATGTTGAAGTGGCAACAACCACTGCATTGACTGCCACTGATACTGGCTTGGCTGCTGCAGCCGAGTATAGGTATGTCATTACCGCGACAGTTGGGGGCCGAACAAGTGCTAATTCCAACGAGGTTGCTGAAAGGACTGATGCTGTCTCAACTGCACCCGCCGCACCCACACTCATTCTCGGAGCAGTCACTTCGACAAGTGTTGTGATTACATGGACTGCAGTGGATGGCACCTTGGCCTATTGCTTGGTTAGGTCTGATAAAACCGGCTGCATAGCAAGGGTTTTTCACGCTACTCTGGGTGGTGATTTACCAGCATACACTGATACGGACGTGACTCCTGGAACAACTTACACTTATCACGTCATAGCACTTAACGATGCTTCCGAGCAAAGTAACCCATCCGCTGTGTTGGTTGTAACTACCCCACCTGTACTTGTCGCAGGAACAATTACTGATACAAGCATAACGCTCTCATGGGGTGCAGTGGATAATGCCGATAGTTACACCCTGACCAGAATTGTTGCGGGCGAAGATGATGTAACAGTGCCAACAACCACTGCATTGACTGCCACTGATACTGGCTTGGCTGCTGCAACCGAGTATAGGTATGTCATTACCGCGACAGTGGGGAGCAGAACAACTGCTAATTCCAACGAGGTTGCTGCCACTACCTTGACTACACCAATTGAAGCACCTGCCGCACCTGCACTTGTACAAGGAGCAGTCACTCCGACCAGCATTGTGATTACATGGACTGCAGTGGATGGCGCCACAGGATACGAGTTGTTTAGAAATGGCGTTTCCGTGACCACTACTACCACTGAAACAACCTACACTGATACTGGATTGACTGCCGGAACAGCGTATACATATCACGCCACATCAACTAACGCTGTTGGGGCAAGTGACAACTCTGCTGATCTGCCTGTAACTACAACTACTACGGCTGATGATGTTACCCTACCAGTAATCGCAGTTGTTGAAGATTCATTCTCTGTTGAACTTGGAGCGGAATACACGCCATTTACCTTTACTGCCACTGATGATGCTGATGGAGATATCACAAGTGGTGTAGTTGTTGGTGGCGATACGGTTAATACCAGTGCGGTTGGAGCCTATGATGTTACCTTTGATGTGGATGATGCGACTGGAAATTCTGCAGTAACAGTAACCAGAACAGTTACCGTTACAGATACTACCCCACCAGTTATCGCAGTAGCAGGAGCCAGTGAAACAATAGAGTTAACTGCAACCAACACTTACACTGAACTTGGCGCTACGGTAACTGATAATGACCCGGCTTACTCTGGAGCAGTAGCAATTACAGGCGATACACCTGACACCAGTGTTATAGGAGTTTACGCCGTAACCTATAATGCGCCGGATGATGCGGCAGGTAACACACCAGACCAACAATCAATTGTAATTACTGTAGAGGACACCACAGCACCGGCAGTTCCTGCAATTACCACAGCATCGGCAACTGTTGGTTCATCACCAATCACGATTGAGGGCACGGCTGAGGCCGCAGCGACTGTAGCACTATTCAATGGAGCAACCTCAGCGGGTACAACAACTGCTGATGGCTCAGGGAATTTCTCATTTGCAGCAGTTGCACTATCTGAAGGTGACAACACCTTCACCGCAACGGCTACGGATGTAGCAGGTAATGAATCTGGTGCGTCATCAGAATTAGTCATTACCCTTGACACCACAGTGCCAGTCATCACAGTTGTTCCTTCTACCGTTACACTACAAATTGATTCAGCACCACCTAACTTACTTGATGGAGTCACAACTGATGACGGTTCTGCAGTGACTACAACGGGAACTGTTGATGTTGGCACACTAGACGATTACATAATCACTTATGATTCTGTAGATGCATCAGGCAATGCGGCTACCTCGGTAACTAGAACATACACAGTAACGGATGTACCTGACACCTTCGCGCCGACGGTGACCCTCGGCACCATTACCGCAGGTGTGATTGGCACGCCGCAGGATCACGGCATCACCTTCAACGAGGCGGTAACCGGTTTGGTGGTGGATGCTTTCTCCACTTCCACCTTTGTCACGGTGAATAGCGTGAGCGGTAGCGGTGCCGCCTACACCATCAACTTCACCCCGACCGCGGCAACCTTCAGCCTGATCCTTGCCGCGGACAGCGTGATGGACACCGCGACCACCCCGAACCCAGGCCCCGAGAGCGCGGCGAGCGTGAACGGCACGGCGACGGCGGCAGCGGCTAACACCGCGCCGGTAGTCAGTGGCAATGCAGCACCGAATTATGCCGAGAACGCCGACGCAGCAGTGGAGACCTACACCGCGACCGATGCCGAGAGCAACGCCTTCACCTGGTCAGTCACTGGCGCGGATGCGAGTTTCTTTGCGATTGATGCGGATGGCGTATTGACTTTCAACGCCTCGCCGGACTTTGAAGACCGCGCGACCTACTCGATCACCATTACCGCCACCGAAACCGATGGTGTCCCAAGCAACCTGCCAAGCGAACCGCTGACGGTAACGGTGACGGTTACCAATGTGGATGAAGACGGAAGCATCAGTGCCATCAGCGGCACCGCTCAGGTTGGCGTGGAATTGACCGCCGGCACGGTAACCGACCCGGATGGCGCGGTTACCGGCATCACCTATCAATGGCAAAGCGTGGACGGCAGCACCATCGCCAACATTGGCAACGACATGACCTACACGCCGGCAGTTGATGATGTCGGCAAGACCATTCAAGTCATCGCCACTTACACCGATGGCGAGGGTAGCGGCAAAACTGCCACCAGCGCGCCGACCACCGCCGTGGAGGCCGCGGAGCCCACGGACACCACCCCGCCGACACCGACCAACCGGAATCCGGTTGCCGAAGCCGGGGACGATCAGCCGAGTGTGGTTACCGGTGCGAGCGTGACCCTGAACGGCACCGGTAGCAGCGACCCCGATGGCGATACGCTGAGTTATGCCTGGACGCAGGACAGCGGCACGGATGTCACCTTGAGCGACTCCACTGCCGCCCGCCCGACCTTCACGCCTACCGCGGCTGGGGTTTATACCTTCACCCTGACCGTCACCGATGATGACGGTGCCGGCAGTGCCGCCGACACGGTAACCATCACCGTGACTGTGCCGACCAACCGGTTGCCGGTTGCCGAAGCCGGCCCCGCGCAAAGGGTGGATACCAACGCGCTCGTGACCCTGAGCGGCTCCGGCAACGACCCCGATGGTGATAACAATGCGCTGACCTACTCCTGGGAACTGACCGGCGGCACGGGTATCACCTTGAGCAATGCCAACATCGCCGGCCCGACCTTCACGCCTGTTGCGGCGGGGACTTATACCTTCACCCTGACCGTCACCGATGATGGCACCCCTGCGGCAAGGGACACCGACACGGTAGTCATCACCGTGACTGCGCCGTCCAACCGGTTGCCGGTTGCCGATGCCGGCACCGCGCAAAGCGTGGATACCAACGCGCTCGTGACCCTGAACGGCACCGGTAGCAGCGACCCCGACGGCGATACGCTGAGTTATGCCTGGACGCAGGACAGCGGCACGGATGTCACCTTGAGCGACTCCACTGCCGCCCGCCCGACCTTCGACGCGCCGGCTACCGCTGAGGTCTTGACCTTCACCCTGACCGTCACCGATGATGCCGATGCCCCGGCACGCGACACCGACACGGTAACCATCACCGTGACCAGGCCACTGGACACAGTGGCCCCGGTGATTACCCTCCTGGGAGACAGCCCCCTTGATGTCAATCAAGGCGCCACCTACACCGACCCGGGCGCCACGGCAAGTGATGATCGGGACGGCGAGCTCAGTGCCGGCATCATCGTTGGCGGCGACACGGTGGATACCGACACTATCGGGGCATACACCGTCACCTATGATGTATCCGATGCCGCCAACAATGCCGCCGTGACGGTCACCCGCATCGTCCGCGTCGTCGCAGCACGCGACCTTACTGCGCTTAATGAGGCGATTCTGCCCGAAGTGGCGCGCGACATAGCTGACCAGAATGTCAGTGCCATAACGCGGCGTCTTGAGCAGGCACGGCTGCCCTCAAGAGTGGGTAGCAGCGCCAGCCTCGGCGGTGCTTCCAGCCTGGCGGAAATCGCCAAATCCCAGGGAGGCACCGTCGCCGATGGCCAGTTTGACCTGCAGCGGCTCATGAGCAGTTCCAATTTTGTCCTGCCGCTGAGCGCAACCGACGCAGGCGCAGCAGACGGCGGCACCCAACTGACCCTTTGGGGTGCGGGCGACTACCGCGACCTGAAAGGTGCTGATGGCGTGCGTTGGAGTGGCGACCTGTTCAGCCTGCAACTGGGTCTGGATGCACATTTGAATGAGCGCACCATCCTGGGTGTGTCCGTCTCCAAAAGCCAGGTGGAGCTGGACTACACGACCCCCGGCCCGGCAGCCGGCGGCAACTATGACCTGGATATCACCAGTGTTCATCCTTACCTGGGCTGGACAGCAGGGGGCCTGGACTTCTGGGCAACCCTCGGCTACGGCGAGGGCGAACTGGAGATCAGTGCAGACGGGGCGCAGACAGATATCCCCTCAAGCGACCTGAGCATGCAGACCCTGGGGCTGGGCGCTAATGGTGTGTTGATGGAAACCGGCACCACCACCCTGCTGCTCAAAACTGAGATTTTGAGTACCCAACTGGAAGTGGATGCAAGCGAAGGGATAACCGCAATCACTCAGCAAGCCCACCGTGCGCGCATGACCCTGGAAGCGATTCGCGGTTTCAGCCTGGAAAGTGGCGCACGCTTGGAAACCAGCCTGGAAGCCGGCCTGCGCTATGACGGCGGCGACGGCACGACGGGTGCCGGCGCGGAGTTGGGTGGCGGCCTGCGCTATGCGAGCCATAGCGGGGGCCTGGTGATAGAAGGCAAGGCACGGGCGCTGGTCGGCGGCAAGGGTGATACCGAGGAATGGGGACTCAGCGGGCTGATCACATACAACCCCGCCGCGAACGGGCGCGGCCTGTCATTCAGCCTGACGCCCAGTTATGGGGCGACCACCAGCGGTGTAGAACGACTCTGGCAACAAGGGCTGGATGATGGCCTGGAGGCTCAGGGCGGTAATGATGGCTACAACTACACCCCGAACCTGAACCTCCGTTTGGATTACGGCATGGATGTCTCTGCGATGCCCGGCCTCGTGACGCCCTACACTGAGTTCATCTTCGGCGCCACCGGTGACACCTACCGCCTGGGACTGCAGTGGCAGCGCAGCAAGTGGTTTGATCTGAAACTTGTCACCGAGCGTAAAGCAGGCCAGATCACCGCTGACCACCGCATCTATATAGAGGGCGAGATGGCCTTTTAACCCTGTCATCCCCGCTCTTTCATCCCCGCCGCAGGCAGGGATGAAAGAGCGGTAAAGCCGCGTATAATAACGTGGTGGCGCCACACAAAGGTGTCAACCCAAAGGGTGAACTTCTTGGTAAGGAATGCGATGATGCTCACAGAGGAACCAGCCGTTCTCCGTATACAGGCGTTTCTCCACCTTTATATATAGTTGGATCAGTGCTATATAAATCATACGGGAGATACTGAGCCATGATATCCAACGAAATAATTGCCTTGCTTGGAATGGGCGTAATGATCATCCTCGCCAACTGGCGAATGATGTATTCGCTGCGCGGTGAAATAGGTGGCCTGCGCGGTGAAATGGGTGGCCTGCGCGGTGACATGGGTGACCTGCGCGGTGAAATGGGTGGCCTGCGCGGTGAAATAGGTGACCTGCGCGGTGAAATAGGTGACCTGCGCGGTGAAATGGGTGACCTGCGCACTGACATGAATGCCAGGTTCGCTACTCAAGACGCCAGGTTCGCTACTCAAGATGCCAGGTTCGCTACTCTGGACGGCAAGATAGACACCTTGCGCACTGACATAAACGCAGGATTCGACACCCTGCGTGGCGAAATTAATACCAAGTTCACTGCTCAAGATACCAGGTTCACTGCTCAAGACACCAGGTTCGCTACTCTGGACGCCAAGATAGACTCTCTGCGTGGCTGACATCTCCAGCATTCATTATAGCGGACCGGAATGTCAGTGCCATAACGCGGCGCATTGAGCAGGCACGGCTGCCCTCAAGAACGGGTAGCAGTGCCAGCCTCGGCGGTGCTTCCAGCCTGGCGGAAATCGCCAACTCCCAGGGAGGCACCGTCGCCGATGGCCGGTTTGACCTGAAGCGGCTCCTCAACAATTCCAATTTTGTCCTGCCGCTGAGCGCAACCGGCGCAGGCGCAGCAGACGGCACCCAACTGACCCTGTGGGGTGCGGGCGACTACCGCGACCTGAAAAAGGTGCTGATGAGGTGCGTTGGAGTGGCGACCTGCTCAGCCTGCAACTGGGTCTGGATGCACACCTGAAGGTCGGCCTGGCCGTCAATGGCTGTGCGTTGAATGATCAGGGTGAACGGGGTTTGGTAATCACCAATACAGTGACCGGTACGGTAGGTCTGCCGGTCTTTTATGGCTTTGCCTTGCCGATCAGGTCGCGGCTGCCGGGTTTACACAGCCACCGCCAGAAGAAGGCTCGGCTTTTGTGGCGTGCCGGGATTTATCGGTGCTGGATGACATCCTGTGCGAGCGTTTCGAGCGGACGGTGAGAAAGGACAACTGTGTGCACTTTGAAGGACGAGTATTGCAGATCCCGGCCGATCGTCACCGCTGCCATTATGTGAAGGCGAGGGTCCGGGTTCTGCGTTATACCGATGGTAGCCTATCGATTCACCACGGTTCCCGAGAGTTGGCGAGGTACGACGCTCAGGGGCAGGAAATACCAACTGAACTATACCGGTTGCAGCATAATGTCCGCGGCTCAGCCGGTAGTTGGGAGGTGCCCCCGGGAGCCTTCCAACGATCAAACCAAAAGCGGACAATCTATGTGCTACAGAACCGGACAGTTCTATTTGTTGCTAACAAATACGGAATCGCCATGCGCGAATAGGGCAGCTCCGGCTCGTCGCCGATAATCGTTATCTGCATATCGAGATCCACTTTGCGTAAAGTTTCCGCGGCAACCACGCCCGCCGGACCGGCACCGGTGATGATGTGTTTCGTAATGGCTTAACCCGCTGACTGGGCGCAAACCAAGTCGTTACCATCACGCAGGCAATGTTTCAGGATGACCCCCATTCGCTATAACCTTTCCCACCATATGGAAATGGGATGGGTGTCGGTTCTTCATCATAATCTATAATCCAGCCAACTCGATCAAAATCGCCAAGGACGCGCAATTTTCTACTGGCATCATCAAATATTTTTTCGTATTCAGGTGCCTGCTCTTTTTTATTAGTTGATTTTTGATTGTTGCTCATTACATAACCTTCCTCATACCATTTTTGGTATGAATATAACCACGAATATTGAGTTTTTTTGACAAATAATCAACACATAGACCGTGATAGTTCCGGATTATATCACTAAGTTTTTTATCTTTTCCAAAATCATCAATTTGCAACTTTATTTCTGAACTTTCAAGATATTTCATGGATGTGCCTCTGCCATGCGAATGCCATTTTTCCGCCATTCCCAAATTTTTGGCAATGGATCTTGCCCTTTTTTCTCGCATTTGCTTTGTCACTGTTCGACCATGGGATTTTGTCTTTTTCCAATTTTTAAATTTATATCTTGGCAACCACTCAACAATAAGAGTCTGACCGTGTTTAATTCCTTGTTCGATTCTGAATAACCAACCTGGATCAAACTTTTTCACCAAATAATTAAGCTCAGCTCTATTCGCGTTTGGCGCTGTAGATCGTGATGTATTAATTTTTTCCGTAAGCTCTTTGAACTTTGATAAATATCCGGCGCCAGGTAACAATGGCTTTCTATCTTCATCTGGATACTGTGGATCTATAGGCCCAACTAAATTCAGCACGAGATCACTTATTTCAACAAATCCATGAGCGACTCAAGATCAGGAGTTGACACACACCTCCCTTCAGGCTCATTACTGGATTGGAAAATACTGCCGCCGGCTTAGCATTTACTTACCTCCGATGCGCCACAGTCCGCGTACAATCGCTATACTTACTGGTAATTTTGCGAAACCCAATGTCGCCGGTGTGGTCCAAGACCTCATTGGTAGCTGTTTTTGGTGTAGGGGATAGAAATTGAGATTCGTATCTCACCTGCTTCGGCCTAGTGCAGCCCTGCTGCTGTGGTCGACGCTGAGCATGGCAAACGAAACCGGCGCACCGGCCGTCGAGGCGAACCCGGGGATTCCTTCTCTGGGCGACGCCAGCCCTGAGTTGATCTTCCAACAACAGGATAAACCTGCGCCGGTAGTCCCCGGCACCGCCTTCTACCAGCTCTATATAGCCGACCTGGAGAGCCGCCTGGGTCCCTATGCCGCGGGGCTCTCCGAGCAACTACTGGGCCTGGGCACGGCCTACCAGCGCCACGACCTGCACGAACCGGCCATCCGGGTATTCAAACGGGGCACGCACCTAGCCCGCATCAATAATGGCTTGCAGAGTCCCGAGCAAATTCCCCTGCTGCAGGGCTTGATCCGCAGCCTGGTGGCCAACGGTGACTTTGAGAAAGCGGATGAAAAGCAGCGCTACCTGTATCGCGTGCAAAGTAAAATCTACGACTCCAGCGCACCGCAGATGGCCGCCGCCATGTTGCAGCGGGCCGCCTGGGAACGGCAGGCCTACTACTTGGCTGTGGGCGATGTGGCGTTCACCCGCCTGCTCACCATGTGGCAATTGTACGGTGCCGCGCTCACCAATATCGCCAGCGCCAACGGCAATTACTCCACCAAGCTACTGCAACCACTGCGGGGCCTGTTACAGACCCAGTACATGATTGCCAGTTTTGGTGGCAAAACCCAGTTTGGCTTTGTCGCCGGCAGCGCGGCAGATACCTACTACGTCGAGGAAAACCGCTTAAGCACGATACGTGCTTCAAACTACAAACAGGGACAGGCGGTAATCGCAGCATTGCGCGAGGTCTACGACTATAATGAAGGAGAGACAAGTCCACAGGCAACCCTGACCTGGGTACTGCTGGGCGATTGGCACCTGTGGAACAATAAACGGGAATCGGCGCAAGCCTCGTACCAGCAGGCCTGGAGCAGGATGGGGGAACAGGACGATGGTGAGATACAGCAGGCAAAGTATTTTCGCCACCCGGTATTACTGCCTGACATAGTGGGCTCAGCGCGAGGTTTACTGCCGCCGGAAAACATTAGCGGTTATGCTGAGGTATCCTATTACATCAATCGCCGGGGGCGGGTGAAGGACCTGGAAATTACCAAACTGGAGCCAGTCGATGAAACTGACGACAGGACACCGGTCAGACTGCTACGGCGCATCAAACACACGCTGTATCGACCGATTTTAGTCGATGGCGAAGCAGTTGCAACACAGAGGATTACCAGACGCTATGCTTACTAAACACTACCGGCAATACGTAAACATCCGACAGTTGAGTCGGCTGGTGACTATGATACTGGCCAGCTTGATGCTCAGCGGCTGCCCCAGTGCGAGCACACCATCCACACCACCGGGTTCGTCCAGTTCGTCACCACCATTCAACCAGCCCTCCACGCCATCATCAAGCTCCAGCCAACCACCGTCCGGTTCCAGCCAACCCCCTGGCAGCCGGGGTCAGCCACCCGCCGGCCACCCGTCTGCCGAACAAACAACCGGGTCTGGCGAACAGAGTGAAAGTGAAGCCATGGAAAGCGGTGCAGAAGGTGGCTCTGAAGGCATGGAAGATATGGCCGAAGCAGATACCGAGGGCGGCATGGAAGACAGCGAGCCCACCTTCGAGGAAGGCGCCGCTGGAGAAGAGGTTGCCGGTGGCAGTAGCGGCGCCGAGAGTGAGGCCCTGCCGGACTTTAGTGAAGACAAATCTTTCGAGGAAGCCCTGGAAGGATTTGAAAAGTCAATGGAAGAAGCCGCTGCAGATGCCTCACAGGGAGGCAACCCGGGTGGTGGCATGCCGGCGGGCGCAGCAGGAGAACAAAGCGCTGGCGGCGGCAACCCCGGTGGCGGTCAACAGGGTGAGGATGACGCCAGTGGTGGTGCCGGCTCTCCGCAAGGCGGCTACGGTGCCGCGGGCGCTTATGGTGGCGTTAATGAAGGTGGCCGGCAGGGTTCCGGGCCTTTGACCGGCGCCGAACAGGTTGCCATTTTGGACGAGCAACTGAATCGAGGCACCGGCGACTTTGATGAGCTCATTTTGCGCGAACGTGACATCATTCGCCGCACCACCGGCAACGCTCCTGGCAACAGCGCAGAGCAGGCCCCGGCAGCCGGCGGTGGTTACGGGGGTGGCGGTTATAGTGGCGGTGATTACACCATTCCACCAATGGCCGGCACCGGTGGTGGCCAGGGTGGACCGGGACCCGTGCCGCGCTCCGGTAACTACGACGGCGATATACCCGCGCAAACTGCGGTCTACCCGCCGCCGGCCGACGTACCCAATGGCAACGATGACGATGTCGTCGCGCGCCAGTTGCGTGAAGCAGCCATGCGCGAACCAGACCCGAAACTGCGAGAAAAGCTGTGGGACGAATACCGCAGGTACAAGGGCATCGAATAGTGAATGCTGCCCTCATCGCCACGCGCATGCTGCCGGCACTCCTGTTGTGCCTGACTGCCGCCTGTGTAAACCAGACCGTGAAGAGCACCCGGGTGCCGCCGGTGCAAACCCTGCAGGCAGAACTGCCAGAGGCGATGCTGCTGGATGTGGGGGTGGCCATTTTCGATCCGGGCCTGGATGAAGATGATACCGACGAATCGCTTCTCTACCCAGAAGTGCGCCGCGCCGAGGCGCGCTATATGCCCTACCTGCTGATGGAAGCGATTCAGAGCAGTGGCGCCTGGGGCGCGGTAAGGCTTGTCCCCAACGAAAACCAGGCTATGGATTTGCTGGTTACCGGCACGATTCTGGGCTCGCACGGCGAACAGTTGAAATTGCGGGTACTGGCCAAGGATGCAACCGGCATTACCTGGCTCAGCAAGGATTATAAAAGCAAAGCCAGCCGCTACAGTTACCAGACCACACGCGCTCGCTTCGACCCCTTCCAGGCTGTTTACAACGAGATAGCCAACGACCTTTTAGCAGCCCAGCAGGCCAAGCCGCCAGAAGCATTCAGCAACATCCGCCTGATCAATGAACTGCGTTTTGCACGCAGTTTTTCACCCGCTGCCTTCGAGGCTTACCTGAGCACTGATGGCAAGGGTAACTACAGCATTGCTCGTCTGCCCGCCGAGGATGACCCCATGCTGCTGCGGGTGCGCAAAATCCGCGAGCGCGACTACCTGTTTATCGACACCCTGCAGGAATACTACTCCTCTTTTAACGGCCAGATGATCGGCCCCTACCAGGCATGGCGCAAGCAGAGCTACGATGAAGCCATTGCCCTGCAGGAGCTCAAGTCCGAATCGCAGCGCCGCCTGATTGCCGGTGTTGCCTCTGTGGTTGCAGGTATCGCTGCCGCCGGTAACAATAGCGCCTCGGCCCGTGCTGCGGGCTATGTAGCCATCTCCGGCGGTGGTTATCTGGTCAAGACCGGCCTGGATAAACGCAACGAGGCCGACATTCACACCCAGGCACTGGCAGAATTGGGCCTGTCGCTGGAAGCTGAAATCGCGCCACAGGTCATCGAACTCGAAGATCGCAGTGTTACACTTACCGGCAGCGTGCAGGACCAATACGAGCAGTGGCGCGAGCTGCTGAAACAAATTTACCAGACGGAAGTGGGTGACATTCCGCCACCGTCGCCGGGTGGAGAGTCCTGACCCTGCGCAAGCCTATAGTCAGTTCGCAGCAAAAGCATGCAAGACCATAACAAAAAGGTAGCACCGGTTCGGTTCGAACCTGCAGCGCCGCTGGCAACTGAACACGGATCGCGCCCGGTTGCCCAGCACAACTCGGTGGTGCTCGCGTTGGCCGGCTTGCTGGTACTGGCCCTGTCGGTATTCTTCTGGCTACCCGGCCAGGTTGATACCGAGGCAATTGAAGTCGAAGCCGCGGCGGCCACACCGCTGCGCAAACGAGCACCTACCGAGCAAGCCGGCCTCTGGTTCGACGCGCCGTTGGCCAGGCACCACCGCGAGCGTGCAGAGGAAGTAGCGGCAGAATTACTGAACGAGCAAATTACGCTGGAAGATCGGTTGGTAGAACAGTGGGCCGGCGACGAGTTCAGCGCCGCCCAGGCACTGGCAACAGCCGGTGAAGAACAGTATCGACAACAGCAATACCTGGCGGCCACCGACAGCTACCAGGACGGCCTGGATGCCATGCGGGACATCAGTGCCCGGATCGAGGAGGTATTTGAGCAGCAACTGCAGTTGGGGCTGGAGGCGCTGGCCAGCGACGAGGCTGCGGCGGCAGCTACCGCGCTGGAATTGGCATCCATCTTGCGGCCGGACCGACCCCAACTGCGGCTGGCCCTGGCTCGGGTCCGAACACTGGCGCCGCTACTGGCGCTCCTGGAACAGGCCACTGCCGTCAGCAAAGCCGGCGAGCTGGGGCAGGCCAGGGCATTGCTACTGCAGGCGCACCAACTCGACCCCCAACACGCCGGCGCCGAGGCTCAACTGCGTAATATTGAGCGCGATTTTGCCCGGCAAAATTTCAACCTGGCCATGACCGCCGGTTACCGGGCACTGGATGATGCCCGTTACGATGAGGCAGAACGCCAATTCCTCAAGGCCCGGTCAATTTTGCCGGCCTCCGCAGAAACCGGTGGCGCGCTGCAGGAAACACGCAGCGTTCGCACCCAGGCCCAGATAGAAGCCTTCCGGCAACGCGCCGACGCCGCCGAACAGCGCGAGGCCTGGCCCGCGGTTATCGCCGCCTACCGGCAAATACTCGCTATCGATGAATCGGTGGTATTGGCCCGGGCGGGCCTGATCCGCAGTCAGGCTCGAGCCAAGCTGGACAAAGGCCTGCGCAGTGCCCTGGCAAAGCCGGAGCGCCTCAGCGAGGATGCCATTTTCCAGAACACCAGCCGGCTTTATCAGCAGGCGCTGGCGTTGGCACACCAGGGCCCCTTACTGCGCAGGCAACTACAGCAATTAAATGAGTTACTGGCAGTGGCCCAACTGCCCGTGTCAGTGCTACTGCACTCTAACGAGGCCACTGATGTTACCGTCTACAAGGTTGCACATCTGGGTGTTTTCCGGCGTCAGCAACTGAGCCTGAAACCGGGCATCTATACTGCGGTGGGCGTGCGCGATGGCTATCGCGATGTACGGCAAAAATTTACCATCAGCCCCAACGGGAAGACCCCGGTTATTGAAATCAGTTGTACGGAACCCATTTGAATGCAGGACGAGCCGCAACCACAGATTATAACACCGGCCGCATTTACGCTGCGCAGCGGAGACGATGCCAAGCGCCGCTTGCGGCCCCAACCGCTGCAGATCACTGTGGCGGTGGGGTTGCTGGTGTTCGGGCTGTGCCTGTGGTTTCTGTTTACCGCCCGCTCAGTGTTGTTCACACTGGACCCAGCCGACAGCCAGGTGAAGATAGAGGGCGGTCTACAAATACAATTGGGGGAGCGCTATCTGCTGCGCAGCGGTGATTACCAACTCTACGTCGAAGCCCCCGGCCACTACCCCCGGCAGCAGCCGCTAACCGTTACGGTCGCAGACAGTCAAACCTACCCGTTGCCGCTGCAGCGCCTGCCCGGCCGCATCACCTTCACAACCGTACCCGAGGGCGCCGGGGTAATCGTTGACGAGGAGAACCTGGGGATCACACCTCTGGCTGACTTCCCGGTGGCTGCCGGAGACCGGCAACTCAAACTTTTGGCCGAGCGCTATCTGCCCTACCGCCGGGTGATAGAGGTTACCGGCATGGAGCAGCCACAGAGCTTCTCTGCTGAACTGGAGCCGGCCTGGGCCAATATCGCCATTTCCAGTGCGCCAGTCGGCGCCACCATTTTTGTTGACGGCGAGGTGCTGGGGCGCACTCCCGCCGTGCTCGAACTGCTGCAGGGAGAACACCGGATCGCACTGGAGATGCCCCGCTTTCGTAGCTGGCGACAGGGCTTGAGCGTCAGCGCCGGGGTGCATCAAAACCTGGAACCCATACGCCTTGAAACCGCCGATGGCATCTTGCAGTTGAGTAGTAAACCGGGCAACGCCAACGTCACAGTAGACGGGGAGTTCCAGGGTCAAACGCCACTGGAACTCACCCTGGTGCCAGGCCGCAGTCACCGCATTGCGGTGTTCAAACCAGGCTACAGCAGAACTGTGCGCTCGCTCTCGCTGGAACCTGAAGAAATTCGCGCGATGCGCCTCAATCTCAAGCCGCAACTGGGCGCGGTAATAATCATGGCGGAACCGGTCGGGGCGGAAATATTCGTTAACGGCCGCAAGCTGGGAACCGGCTCACAGACGCTATCTCTGCCGGCCTTTGAGCAAACCCTGGAGGTTAAACTGGCCGGTTATCGCAGTCACAGGCAACGCTTCACCCCCCGCACGGGCCTCAACCAGATCATCCCGATACGTTTGCTGACCGAGCCGGCGGCCAAGCTGGCTGAGTTGAAAGCGCAAATCACCGGCCCGGCCGGCCAGACACTGCGCCTGTTTACCCCGGGCGACCTGACCATGGGCGCTTCGCGACGCGAGCCCGGTCGCCGCGCCAACGAAGTATTACACCCGGTTTCGCTAACGCGTTTGTTTTACCTGGGCACTCACGAAGTCACCAACCGGGAGTTCCGCAAGTACAACAGGGAACACCAGTCTGGCGTGGTAGAGGGCAACAGCCTCAATCGCGATACGCAACCGGTGAGTTCGGTAAGCTGGACGGATGCAGCGCTGTATTGCAACTGGCTCAGCAGCCAGGAAAAATTGCCGCTTTTTTACCAAATCGATAATGGCAAGGTGGTTGGATTCAACGCCGCCTCGCATGGCTATCGCCTGCCCACTGAGGCTGAGTGGGCCTGGGCGGCACGAGTCAAAGGCGAGCTGCTACTGAAATACCCCTGGGGCAAGGGCTATCCACCGCAAGCCGTGCTGGAAAACTACGCTGACACCACCAGTGCCTATATCACCGGGCGCAGTGTTGCCAACTATAATGATCGTCATATCGTGTCGGCGCCGACCGGTTCCCTTGCGGCCAATCACCGCGGCCTCTACGATATGGGAGGCAATGTCGCCGAGTGGGTGCACGATGTTTACGCCATGCCCAATAGTGGCGGCACCACGGTGGTGGACCCACTGGGTGCCCAGCAGGGCAGTAATTATGTCATTCGCGGCGCCAGTTGGGCACACGGCACGGTCACCGAGTTGCGATTGTCATTTCGTGATTATGGGAAAGAAGGTCGCGATGACGTAGGATTTCGAGTAGCACGTTTTGCCGAAGAGTCAAAATGAAGAACACAAACAATAGAACAGCGAGAAAGAGGCCAGGAAGGCGCGTCTGGGCAGCGCTGTTACTGCTGTTGTCGGTTGGGCTGCCGGCGCAGGAAGAGGCCAGGGACACGGCGGCCGGCGAGCAGGGCACGCCCAGCGTTACCGAGCTGCCGGAACCGACCGGCCCGTCCACAAGCGCCAGTGAACCGCCCGTCACAGCCAACTCACCCTACGATTACCAGGCCTCCGATAAAATATCCGAGGATGTCTCGGTTTCATTCCCGGTGGACATATAGGATTGCCTATGAAGCACAGAATATCCTCAGAATTTCTCTTTCAACTGTTTGCCTTGTTGATCACCGCCATCCTGATACACGGCATTTACGTTGGCATCGTGCGGCCCAATGCCGATGCGATCATCGAACGACAGGCCCAGTTGCAGGCGGCGGGCACGGCCTACGTCCCGCAGCGCTCTATCTATGTAGTGGTGCGCGATTTCGAGCAGGAGACCTGCTTTATCCTGTTGATCTGGGCGCTGACGATTATGGGGTACAAGGCCAGGCGAGTGGTGGAGGAACACACCCTGCTGGCAGAGAAGCTGTTACAGGTGCCGGAGGGCACCAGTATCCTGCCGGAAGATGCGCGTGAATACAGTCGACCGCTGGAGGCCATGGATGAGCATGTACAGGAATACCTGCTACCCAGAACCCTGCTGGCCGCCTTGCAACGCTTCGCCACCACCGCCAGCATTCCGGCCGTCTCTGCCACCGTCAAGGAACAGTGCGACAGGGAGTCGGACCGGCTCGAATCTGAACTGTCCATGGTGCGATACATTGCCTGGGCCATTCCCTCTATCGGGTTTATCGGCACAGTGCGCGGTATTGGTGACGCCCTGGGCCAGACCGCCGATGCGGTGGCGGGCGATATCAGCGGGGTTACCACCAGCCTGGGGGTTGCCTTCAACAGTACCTTCGTCGCGCTGGTGCTGAGCATCATCATTATGTTCTGCCTGCACCAATTACAGTTGTCCCATGAGCGCCTGGTGCTGGAGTGTCAGCGCTACTGTGACAAACGCCTGATGCGGCATATGACGGTGCACTGACTATGACCACTGCGACTCTGGATATAAACGACGCCAACCTGAGCCTGTGGCAGGATCAACGCGAGGTGCTGCACAGCCCGGGTTATGCCTTGCTGGAAGGCAACAGTTATAGCTTTGGGGAGTCTGCCCGCAGCCAGGCCCGCCTGCGCCCACGGCAGGTAAACCATCGCTTCTGGTCGCAGCTTGATATGGAGATACTGACACCCGCCTTTGGACCGAGCCGTCACAGTGCTGATTTAGTGCATGCGCACCTGCTGGAAATTCATGCCGCGGCCGAGCAGCCTGAACAGCTCATGATCACAGCGCCGGGCAGTTTGCGTCTGGACCAGTTGGCGCTGCTGTTGGGCATTATTGAGCAGTGCCCCTTTGAAGCTGTCGGGCTGGTTGACCGCGCCGTGGCCGCTGCCGCCAACAGCGCGGTGGGACTCTATAACTGGCATGTGGAATTACAACTACACCAGGCCCTGCTTACCGGCATTAGCTACCAGGCAGGTATGCTGTTGCGCGATAAAGTCGTGCCCATACCCGGTTGCGGCTGGCTGGCCATTCAGGACAGTCTCGTCAAAGCTATTGCCGATGCCTTTATTCAGCAGACGCGTTTTGATCCGCGCCGCCAGGCCGCCACCGAACAGGCACTTTACGATCATCTGCCGACGCTGCTGGAAAAATTACAGAGCGAACCTGAATACAATATGGAGTTGGGTGGTCACCGGACCCGGGTGGAGCGCAGCCTGCTGGCAACAAGTTGTGAAAAGCACTACCAGCGCATTATCCAGGGGCTGGAAGCGCAAGCGGGCCAGGTGTTACTGGGGCCGAGCCTGGCACGGCTACCTGAAATTCTGCAACAACTGCCAACCGCCACTGCAGTCGCCGAGTCGGCCATCTCCACCACGATTGCCGAAAACCTGGCCGCGATTCAGGGTGATGCTGAAGGGCTTCACTTTATTACCACCCTGCCAGTCAGTACGCAGGCAAAGCCTGCACCGGCACCTGAAGCTGCTGTGCCCATCCACTGTCAAATAGAGTTCAGGGACGGAGCGCTGACGCTGCGGCATACCAGCGGCCCTGTGTGCCGGGTCAATGGAGAACCCGTGACTGGCAGTAAACCACTGACGGCGGATAACCTGATCGAGCTGGAAAATGGCAGTGCCTGGCGACTGGTAGAGGTAAACGCGAACAATGGCTCGCAGACGTAGTTTTACCGCTTTCAACCTCAGCTTTCTGGATGTCATGTCCTGCGGCTTTGGCGCGGTAGTGCTGGTATTCCTGATTATCAATCACTCGGGAGTAGTCGAATCACAGGCGCTCAATGCCGGCCTGATGTCTGAAGCTGACCGCTTGGAAAAAGATGTACTGGAGGGCAAGGAAGGGCTGGTCAAGCTGCGCAATACCCTGTCTGACGTGGATTTTGATAGGGTCGAGGCGCAGGGCCTGGCAACTCGGATCACAGACCAGATCGATGAATTCAGGGCCTTGATTGCGAGCCTGAGTAATGACGGTGTTACGGACCGCAGCGATATCGAAACCCTGCAGGCCCAGATTCAGCAGCTCGAGGCAGAGGTTAAGAAGCTGCGCGCCTCCAGCGATGACTCCGGCGGCGTTAACGCCCGCACCTTCATAGGCGAGGGCAATCGCCAGTACCTGACCGGACTCAAGCTGGACGGTCGCAACATACTGGTGTTACTGGACGCCTCTGCCAGCATGTTGTCCGAGCAGCTCGTCAATATCATCCGCCTGCGCAATATGGACGATTCCATCAAACGCAACGCCGCCAAGTGGAAAAAGGCCGTCGCCACGGTCGACTGGCTCAGCGCCCAACTGCCGGTCGACAGTAAATACCAGATCTACACTTTCAACACCTCGGCCCAGCCGCTTCTCAAGGGCACCGAAGGTAGCTGGCTGGAGGTCTCCGACCAGGACCGGCTGGATGAAGTCGTCAAGGCACTGGACCAGGTGGTACCCGCCGGTGGAACCAGCCTCGAAAATGCCATAGTGGCGCTACTGGATCTATCGCCGCTACCAGACAATGTGTTCCTGATTACCGATGGCCTCCCCACCCAGGGGGCGGCCGCTCCTCGCAGTAACAAGGTAGACGGCCGCGAGCGCGAACGCCTGTTTGATCGCGCGGTCAGCCAATTGCCCCGCTCGATACCGGTAAACATCATTCTGGCGCCCCTGGAAGGCGACCCCATGGCTGCTGCCAGGTTCTGGAAACTGGCACAGGACACTGACGGCGCCTTCCTCAGCCCATCGCAGGACTGGCCCTGATGCGCGCGCGCCGGGAAATTGCAGAATTCAGTATGTCCTTTCTGGACGTGATCTGTTGTGGCTTCGGCGCCATTATTCTGCTGCTGCTGATCACCAAGACGGCACAACCTCAAATCATAGAAGCCTCGGCGGTGCATCTGGAGGGCCGCATTGCAGCACTTCAGAAACAGTTGTTTGAGCTGCGCGGCGACACCCACATTCTCAACCGGGATCTCAATGCCAAACACGAGCAATTGTCAGTGCACGAGGACCGCATCGCGATTTTGCGCAGCCGGCTGGCCAGCGTACAGTCCCAGCATGAAACCCTCAATGTGCAGGCCAACAGCAACGATATTGTCACCAGCGAGCTATCCATCGCCCGGCAGCAACTCAGTGACGAGATGAAGCGGCTGCTGGGTACGCAGTACCACAGCAGGAACAATCTGATTGGCGGCATCCCGGTGGATAGCGAGTACATTATTTTCGTAATCGACACCTCTGGCTCCATGTTCTCTTATAGCTGGGATCGCGTGCTGCGGGAGTTTCAGGCTACCCTGAAGATTTACCCGCAGGTCAAGGGCATCCAGGTCATGAACGATATGGGGGAGTACATGTTCTCGCACTATCGCGGCAAGTGGATTCCCGATACGCCGGGTCGCCGCAAGATTATTATTGGCCGCTTGAGAACCTGGAACCCGTTCAGTAACAGTTCACCGGTAGAGGGCATCACCGAGGCCATTCGCACCTTCTATGCACCGGACAAGAAAATCAGTGTGTATGTGTTTGGGGATGAATTTACCGGCAACTCGATTCAGCAGGTAGTAGCAACCATAGACCGCATTAACCACGCCGATGCCGCGGGCAAACGCCGGGTGCGTATCCACGCGGTGGGATTCCCAGTGCAGTTTACCCGCCAGGAGCATTTGCAGACTACCGGCATTCGTTTTGCTACGCTGATGCGTGAATTGACGCATCGCAATGGAGGCACCTTTGTCGGGCTCAACGACTACCGCTAGATGGCTGCTGCTTGGCGCCTCGCTGCTGCTGAGCGCCTGCGCCAACGAAGTTGTGGTAACAGGCAATTTCCCCACGCCAGTGCTGGAAAAATTGCCCTATACGATTGGTGTTTACTTTGACCCGGAATTTCGTAGTCACGAATTTTTCGACGAAGCCACCACCCGTGAAGAATCCGACTGGCTGGTCAGTACCGGCGCCGCCCAGGTGGACATGTACAGCACCTTGTTGCCAGGCATGTTCGAGAAAGTGGTTATGCTCAATGAACTGCCGCGCCGCGAGCGGGTGGAAGCGGCAGGAGATGAAGGCATAGACGCGGTGCTGGTCCCCCACGTGGCCGAGTTGCAGTATTCGATACCCTCTCACACCAAGCTGAATGTCTTCGAGATTTGGATGCGTTATCGCTACGAGTTGTACTCACCGGACGGCGAATTGTTGGCCGACTGGACCATGACCTCCTACGGCAAAACACCCACGGCGTTCATGCAGAGCGCGGCGGCGGCGGTAAACCTCGCTGCCGTCATGGCACTGCGTGACGCCGGAGCAAATTTCGCCCTCAAGTTCACCGGTGTACCCGAGGTCAAAATATGGATGGAGTCATTACCAGGACCTGCCATGGACGCCGCTGACACCGCCGCTGCGCAAGTTCCTGATTTTGAGGAGGACAGCCCGTGATCAAGTACCCTGGCGTGGTCGGACTAAGCCTGCTGGCGCTGCACGGTTGTGTCACCTCCAGCGTAGATGAAATGGTTTTCCAGAAACCACCGGGGGAACTGGGCGATGCCTCGGTGGTGATTTTGGGTCGTCGCCATGCCAGTGATTACGAAACAGAACCGGGCTTTATCGAGTGTGTAGGCGACCACATCAAGTCTGGCGACAAGTCCCTGCATATCATGTCTGAGCTGGAGTTCATAAACGCGATTTACCCCTGGTTTGAACCCAGGACCGCACCGCTGCGCCCGCTGGACATCGAGCGATTGATGCAAGTGAAGCCGGTAAGGGACAAATTGATTGAGCTCAAGACCGAATACATGGTGTGGATTGATGGCAAGACGATACGCACCGAGGGATCCGGTTCCATGACTTGTGGCATTGGTCCCGGCGGTGCCGCCTGCTTTGGTTTTGGCACCTGGGGCAACGACAGCAATTATGAAGCCGTGATCTGGGATGTCACCGACCGTCAAGAAGTAGGCCGCATAAACACCACTGCCAGCGGCCAGTCTTACATGCCGGCAGTAGTCATTCCCATTCCAATTATCGCCCCGGTTCAGGACACTGCCTGCGATGGGCTGGGGGAACGGTTGCTGGAGTTTCTCAGCACCAAGTACTAATCGAACAGTTAGCCGGAGCCTTGCAATGACAAACAAGCCAACAGCAGTATCGACAGCCCAGCCTCTGTTGGCGGCGCTGGCATTTTTGGTGACAGCACTGCTGGCAAGTGGCTGTGCTACCAACCCCGCCACCGGTGGCATAGATATCGTGCTGATGTCCGAGTACGAGGAAATCAAGACCGGCCGCGCAATGCACGAGAAAATGATTGATGACGGCGTGGCCTACCGGGATAAAAAAGTACAGGCCTATGTCAATCGCATTGGCCAGCGGCTGGCCCAAGCCAGCGACAGGCCCGACCTTGTCTATACCTTCACCGTAGTTGATAACCATGCCATCAACGCCTTCGCACTGCCCGGCGGCTACATCTACATAAACCGTGGCCTCATGATCTATATGGACAGCGAAGCCGAACTGGCGGCGGTACTGGCGCACGAAATTGGTCACGTCACGGCACGCCATGCGGTGCGCCACAAGACGGCGGCCGTCACCAACCGGGCTGTGGCGCAAATCGCCTATGTATTCACCGGCAGTGCCGACCTGGCGAATGCTGCAAACATCTACGGCACCAGCCTGGTGCGGGGCTATGGTCGCGACCTCGAACTGGAAGCCGACAGCGAGGGTGCGGCCTACCTGCGCAATGCGGGCTATGATCCCGATGCCCTGCTGGAAGTAATTGGCGTACTCAAGAATCAGGAGCAGTACAACCGGGTCAAGGCGGAGTCCTCCGGCAAGAAAGTCCAGTCGTATCACGGCCTGTTTGCCACCCACCCACGCAACGACCGGCGCCTGCAACAGGTGATCCAGGCCGCCAGTGAGCTTGAGCCGGGCCAGCCCCAGCCCATTGACCCGGTTGAGTTTCGCAACATGATGGACGGGCTGGCCTACGGCAAGAGCAGCACTACCGCACAGCATCAGGAAGACCGCTTCTACCACAACAAGCTGAGTTTTACCTTTGCACACCCCGACGACTGGACCGTAGCGCGGGACAGCAAGGCGGTCGTGGCACAGCCTGAAGATAAGCAAGCCGCGCTGACCATTACTATTGCGCGCAATGACAAAACCAGGACTGCCCGCGAATTTCTCGACCGGAAACTGGACGCGCCCAGGTTATTTCAATCGACGGCGCTGAGCCAGTCTGGCCTGCAGGGACATACGGGAGTCACCCCCGCCGCTGATGGCAAAAATTCGCGCCGGCTGGCGCTTATCTACCACCGCAGACTGGCCTACCTGTTTGAAGGTACGGTGCAAGACCAGAACAATTTCGCGCAGCAAGACGCACACTTCCTGGCGATGATCGAAAGCTTTAGAGGCATGAAGAGAAGTGAACGGGAAGGCAAAAAACAGCAAACCATCGGCTGGATACAAGCCGGCGGCAACACTACCTATGCCGGCTTGGCCCGCGGCATCAGGATTCGCGACGCCGAGAACCAGCTACGGCTGATGAATGGCCACTATCCGTCCGGTGAACCGCGCGCCGGAGACTGGATCAAGATCATCAAACAATAATCTGTACCGGCACCCAGAGCGGCACTACCACCGCGTGCGTAGTGAGGCTACGGGTCATGCCAGGATACGGCCCAAGCTGAGAAATCCAAACCAAGAACAGACTACCCACACTGACTGACGCGGGCCTGACGCTGGAAAACCGTGTCGCCACACTGACCTTCCAGCGCGATGACGTGCGCAACGCGCTCACTGGCACCGCCCTCATTGAGGACATCGTCCAGACCGCCGCCTGGGCCAATTTTAACCGCAGGGTATCCGCACTGATTATCACCGGCGACGGTACAGCCTTTTCATCCGGTGGCAACGTCATGGAAATGCGCGAAAAAGTCGGCTTGTTCGGCGGCAATCCGGCGGAACTACAGGAACAATACCGACCGGGAATCCAGCGCATTCCCCTGGCCATGCAGTCACTGGAAGTTCCCACCATTGGCGCCATCAGCCACCATATGGATGATCACGGCGCGGCGGTTAACGCCTTCCTGGACAAGCGCACGCCGGAGTTCAAGGGCGACCAGGCGAGAGCCGGGGTCAGAGTAAAAACTCCCTCTGGCTGCTGGATTGCAGAAAGTTCTCTGCGGAGTTTTTACTCTGACCCTGAGCTATCCCCACAAAAGTACTGCACATAGTAACGCCTCCGTGTAGAGGCGTATTGGTTTTTGTGTTTTGTTGATACAACTGGCCGGCAGTTTTAGATGAGAGGTAAGTTGCCGGCCCGTTGCAGCGTTGTTCGATGCTCCCAGGCGATCCCCAGTCCGAACGAATCACTCCTGGTATCACGACAGTTCTCCTCGATCTGCATGCGTGGAGTGGTTCAATAGATGTGACCAACCCGTTTCTTGTTTTTACGAAAGGCCTTCTCAATGCGAGGTGCGTAATGCACAACCCAGCGCTGAATAGTGCTGTGACCACAAGGTAGCCGCGTTCCTGCATTAGCTCTTCCAGGTCGCGATAGCTCAACGAATAGGCCAGGTACCAGCGAACACATTGTAAAATTATATCTTGCTGGTGGTGACGGCCTTTAAAGCTGATCATTTATCATCCTATAACTGGGCGTCAGGATAACCGAGTATAGTTCGGCACGCCGAGTGGACCAACTTTGCGACAGAGCCGTGGCTTACTGCTCACTTGGCAGTACGTCAATCTGCAGGGAGAGTATGATTTTAGGCGCGTCGCAGCCAACGATGATTCATTTGACATGAGGCAGATTCTGGCGATTTGAAAACGGCGGCTCTTCTCCGCTTCTATGAGTGAAAAAGGATGCCGATGCGCAGCTTACTGAAGATCGACCCGTCATCCTGGATGCGGAGGACGCGCCTATTATTGAGTTGCTGTAGGTTCTTCGTCCTCGGCAGCACTATCCGGGAAAGAGGGACGATTGGGATCGCCGTCTGTCTCCAGCGTATCGGGGGTCATTACATCGGCATCCCAATCATCAAAGACAGTCTTGTCCACCTGACCTTCCAGTTGGGCAACAATCAGTGAGACGGTGGCATCACCGGTAACATTGACGGCGGTGCGCACCATATCGAGCAGACGGTCCACACCAATAATCAGGGCGATGCCCTCGACCGGCAAACCGACTTGCTCCAATACCAGGGCCAGGGTAATCAGGCCAACACCCGGGACCGCCGCGGTGCCTACCGAAGCCATGGTGGCTGTGAGCACCACCGCCGCCAGATCACCGATGGACAAATCCACGCCGAACACCTGGGCAATGAAGACCGTGGCCACCCCCTGCATGATGGCGGTGCCATCCATATTGATAGTAGCGCCGAGTGGAACCGTAAAGCCGGCGACGGTAGACCTTACGCCGAGACGTTTTTCCACCGTTCGCATGGTAACAGGTATGGTGGCGGCAGAACTGGCGGTACTGAAAGCAAATGCCCAGACTGAGCGCATTTTGTACATCAGCACCGAGGGCGGCAAACCCGCCAGGGCTTTGAGCAACAGGCTGTAGACCACCAGCCCGTGAAAGATCAGTACAGCGAGGACAGTGAGGAAGTACTTGGCAAGATCGACAATGGCACCGACACCCAGTTGAGAGAACAGTTTGGCCAGCAGTGCGAATACGCCGTAGGGCGCGAGCAACATCAACATCGCCACAATTTTCATGATCACGACTTCGAAATCACGGAAGAAGGCAACCACGCGTTCACCCGGCTCACCGGCCCGGGTAATGGCGAAGCCCAGCAACAAAGCGAAAACAATCACCTGTAGCATCTTGCTCTCAGCCATGGCGCGAACCGGGTTGGAGGGCACCATATTGACCAGTACGTCGCCCAGCGGGGGTGCCTCCCTGGCCATAAAATTAGCGTCTCCGGTCATTTCAATGCCCAGGCCCGGGCCAATGGCAATCGCCACAGCGAGGGCGACGGACACGGCAATGGCGGTAGTGAGGAGATAAAAACCGAGGGTGCGGACGGCGATGCGGCCCATACGGGCGTTATCACCGAGCGACGCAGCACCACAAATCAACGAAACAAACACCAGCGGCACCACCAGCATTTTGAGGGAGGCCACAAAAATTCGACCTATGACATCGAACAAACCGCCGACAAGGTAGTCATTTACAAAGGTTTGCGCACTTTCAGGCAACCATCCCTGCACCGACAGGAGGTTGAGGATGGAACCAAGCACGATCCCTGCAACCATTGCGATCAGAATGCGGGTGGTCAGGGTCATGTTGTTGTCCTGTTCATTATTGGCTAACTGCGATCATAATCGCGTACTCTAACCCAGTCCTGAGACGGGGTAAATGGAATTAATACTCCACCTTCCCAGACGGGCAGGGGCCGGCAATGTAGCCCACCACCGCCGGATTCGCGCAGGCTTTGCAGGCATTGGAATACTGTTTGCGTTGTTTTTTATCCAGCAGGGCACAGACCGGGGCGTACTCGAGTGTACACACCTGTGGCCGGGGATCAGCACACTGCCGGTGTAACTCCGCCCCAATGGGCCGCGAGTTGTGGTAACCGGCACAACCGGCCAACATCGACAGCAACAGCGGCAGTATTAATCTGGCCATCTGACTTCCCCCTTGTAGATAATCATTACTGGGCCCGGCGCATCATCTGCGCGGCGATATCAAGCGCCGCTTCAAAATTCTCAACTCCGAGGCGTTACTATGTGCAGTACTTTTGTGGGGATAGCTCAGACTCTGACCCCGGAAATTCAAAGTTCCCGCGGCAGTATACGCGTGTACAGCCGGCCGCGGCCCGCATCCAGTTCTGCCCAATCCTTAACCGCCAGTTCCAGATGGACAAAACCAGCGGTGGGCAAATTCGCCAGCACCGTCTCGCCACAGATCCAGTTAACCAGGTCGGTCATTGCAGGATTATGCCCCAGCAGGAACAGGCTCGTCTCACCTGAATCCTGTTGCAGGAGGTACTGAACCAGATCAGCGGCAGAAAAGGTATACAGAGCTTCTTCCGTGCGGTGCTGAAAATCTCCCAGCTCCGGCCAGCCATCCTGGAGCCCCCCCAGGGTCAACTGGGCCCGCCGCGCCGGGCTGACCCGCATCATCATGGGCGGCATATAATCTGCCAGCGCCCGACCCATGCGCGGCGCGTTGCGACGACCACGATTGTTCAGACCGCGCTCGCGATCACTGATAGCGGCGTCATTCCAGGAAGATTTGGCGTGGCGCAACAAGTACAGGGTTTTACTCACTCCCTGCGCTCCCACCGCCACTGCAGGAGCCACTCGCGCTCGCTGACAATGGTGTGTTTCAATTTCATCACTATGCCTCGCAGTGAGCCTCAAACACCAGTTTAGACCATGCGCAGCATAATCCTGAAGCGATCATTTTTTAACCACGGTTGCGTTTGCCATATTTCAGGTTTAGAGTTTTGACTGTTGTAGTAGAAGTGGTACCCAGGTCGATTTTCTTACCCAGGTGTTGTTGTTGATGGGCAAGTGACCTCCATAACAAAAAAGAGCTGTTTGGAGTGAGTGTGCAGGGAACGGAGTTGCTACCTTTTATCGTCTATGCCGGCGCGGTAGTCCTTTTGGTATTAACCATGTTGGGGCTGTCATGGGTGCTGGGACAAAGACGCGCCAACAAGGCCACCAATACGCCCTATGAATCGGGCATTGTCGCGGTAGGCACATCACAGATACAAATGTCGGTCGAATTCTACTTGATCGCCATCTTCTTCGTTATTTTCGATCTTGAAACCGTTTTCATATTCGCCTGGGCCATCGCATTCTTTGAGCTGGGTTGGCAGGGTTATGCCGCCATCATGGTATTCATCGCCATCCTCACTATTGCCTTGATCTACGAGTGGCGCTCCGGCGCATTGGAGTGGGGCGTCAAAACCCGGGTTGGCCTGGAAGGAGAGCAGTGATGGAATGGAGCCTCACCAAAGCCGATGACGTGATTGCCAAGAGCCCCGGCGAACTCGATGTGGAGGAACAGGTGCGCCGCAATGTGATGTTCGCCAAACTGGAAGACCTGGTGGCCTGGGGACGAGCGCATTCCCTGTGGCCATTCAACTTTGGCCTGTCCTGCTGCTATGTGGAAATGGCCACCGCCTTTACCAGTCGCCATGACCTGTCGCGCTTTGGCTCTGAAGTTATTCGCGCCACGCCACGGCAGGCCGACCTGATGGTAATTTCCGGCACCTGCTTCCTAAAAATGGCGCCGGTGGTGCAGCACCTGTACGACCAGTTGCTGGAACCGCGCTGGATTATCTCCATGGGCTCCTGTGCCAACTCCGGCGGTATGTACGATATTTACAGCGTGGTGCAAGGGGTCGACAAATTTATTCCGGTAGATGTGTATGTACCCGGCTGCCCACCGCGTCCGGAGGCGCTGATGCAGGGTCTGATGATGCTACAGGAGTCTATTGAACAAGAGCGACGCCCGCTGAGTTGGGTGGTGGGTGACCAAACCGTGATCAAACCGGATCTGCCCAGCCAGCGCGACAAGTTGCAGCAGGAGAGAAATCTCGTCACCGAATTAAGGAGCCCGGACCAGGTTTAGGATACACAGGCACATGGCAAACAGGAGTTAATCTGCCTCGCATGCTCAACGCTGAGACGACCAACAACAGCACTATCGTGGACGAACTATTCGCCCGCTTTGGCACCGATATATTTGTGCTTCAGTCCTGCGCCGATGACACCCCCACGCTGTGGGTGACATGCAGTGAGTTGCTCGCGGTGCTGGCATTCCTCAAACCGCATTACCCCATGCTGTACGACCTGTTCGGCATTGACGAGCGCCTGCGCGAACACAGACAGGGCCAGCCCGACGCCGACTTCTCGGTGGTCTATCACCTGTTCAATCTCAGCCCGGTCGCCGAAATTCGTATCAAGGTTGCCGTCATTGAGCCGGCCCAGGTTCCCACCAGCTGCAATATCTGGCCCAACGCCAATTGGTATGAACGCGAGGCCTGGGACATGTTCGGTATTGAATTCTCCGGCCACCCCCACCTGTGTCGCATCCTGCTGCCACCGACCTGGGAAGGGCACGCCCTGCGCAAAGAGCACCCGGCCCGGGCCACTGAAATGGAGCCCTTCAGCCTCAGCGCCGAGCGCCAGGACTACGAGCAGGAAGCATTGCGCTTTCGCCCCGAGGAATGGGGTATGGAGCGGGCCACCGCAGACACAGAATTTATGTTTCTCAATCTCGGCCCCAACCACCCCAGCGTGCATGGCGTGTTTCGAATTGCCCTGCAACTGGACGGTGAAGTTGTGGTTGATGCAGTGCCCGACATTGGCTATCACCACCGCGGCGCCGAGAAAATGGCCGAGCGCCAGACCTGGCATTCATATATCCCCTATACCGACCGCATCGACTACCTCGGTGGGGTAATGAATAACCTGGCCTATGTGCAAACCATTGAGCGCATGGCCGGCATCACCGTACCCGACCGCGCCAAGGTGATTCGCATCATGTTGGCCGAGCTGTTTCGCATATCCAGTCACCTGGTCTTCTACGGCACTTTTGCGCAGGACGTCGGGCAGATGTCGCCGGTGTTTTATATGTTCGCCGACAGAGAGCGTCTGTTCGGCATTGTCGAGGCGATTACCGGCGGTCGTATGCACCCGGCCTGGTTCCGCATCGGTGGCGTGTGCCAGGATCTGCCCCGTGGCTGGGACAAGTTGGTGCGGGATTTCATCGACTTCATGCCGGCGCGGCTGGATCACTACGACAAGATGTCACTACAAAACAGCATACTCAGGCAGCGCACCGTCGGCATTGGTCGCTGTACCCAACAGGAAGCCATTGACTGGGGCATTACCGGCCCCTCCCTGCGTGCGACCGGTGTCGATTTTGACCTGCGCCGGGACCGACCCTATGGCGGCTATGACCAGTTTGAATTCGACGTGCCTGTTGCCAACAACGGTGACACCTATGACCGCGCCGTGGTGCGGGTAGAAGAAATTCGCCAGAGCCTGCGTATTATTCGCCAGTGCCTGGAAAACATGCCGGAGGGACCCTACAAGTCTGATCACAAACTCACCACACCGCCGCCCAAGGACGCGACCCTGCAAGATATTGAGACCCTGATACACCATTTTCTCAACGTTAGCTGGGGACCGGTGATACCCGCCGGCGAAGCCTGTATGCCGATCGAAGCCACCAAGGGCCTCAATAGTTATCACCTGGTCAGTGACGGCGGCACCACGTCCTATCGCACCCGTATACGCACACCGTCTTTTCCGGCCCTGCAACAAATACCCCTGCTCTCACGCGGGCTGATGATTCCGGATCTCATCGCGATAATCGCCGGTATCGATTTCGTGATGGCAGACGTGGACAGGTAATGGCATGAGCGGCGCATTGATCACAGCATTGAGCGAAACAGAATTGGCCCAGATCAACGCCGAACTCGCCCATGTGCCCTATCCCTCGGCAGCGGCTATCGAGGCTCTCAAGATCGTGCAGCAACACCGCGGCTGGGTCTCGGATGCCAGTTTGCAGGCGATCGCCAAACAGTTGCAAATGTCAGCCACGGAGCTGGACGGGATTGCCACTTTCTACAACCAGATCTTTCGATTACCCGTGGGCAAAAAAATTATTTTCCTCTGCAACAGCGTTTCCTGCTGGATCAGGGGCAGCGACGACCTGCAGCGGCAGATCAGCGACCAACTGGGCATCGCACCGGGAGAGACAAGTGCCGACAATGAATACACATTTATTCCCGTGCCCTGCCTGGGGGCCTGCGACAAGGCACCGGTGATGATGGTAGGTGAGGCTCTACACCACAATGTAGACGGAGCTTCGATCAGGGCCTTATTTCACAATGCCATGGAGGGGAGCGGTGAATGACTGATCTGCCCCTGACCCGCAATGTACGCGCTGACTTGTCGCCCACGGATATGGCGGCCTATGAAGCCAATGGCGGTTACCGGGGCTTGCGCAAGGCACTGAGCAGCATGTCGCCGGCGGACTGCCTGGCGGTAATCAAGGACTCCGACCTGCGCGGCCGCGGTGGTGCCGGCTTTCCTACCGGCATGAAGTGGAGTTTTGTGCCCATGGACGATGGCGGCGCAGCCGAGACGTCGGACCGCGCCGGGCACAAGTATTTGATTTGCAATGCCGATGAAATGGAACCGGGCACCTTTAAGGACCGCTTGCTGCTGGAGTGCGACCCGCACCAGTTGATAGAAGGCATGATCCTGTCTGCCTATACCATCCAGGCCGATGTGGCCTATATCTTTATTCGCGCCGAGTACCTGCCGGCGGCCAACTTGCTGCGCAAGGCGATTGCCGACTGCTACGTCAAGGGGTATCTGGGTGACAATATACTGGGCAGCGGCTACCGGCTGGATATGCATGTACACGGCAGTGCCGGGCGCTATATCTGTGGCGAGGAAACGGCCCTGATCAGCTCGCTGGAAGGCAAGCGCGCCATTCCACGCGCCAAGCCGCCCTTTCCCCAGGTGAGTGGGCTGTGGGGACGCCCCACCATCGTCAACAACGTCGAAACCCTGTGTAATATTTCGCACATCATCGACCGGGGCGCCGATTGGTTCCAGAGCCTGGGGCGCGGCGTCGATGCCGGCACCAAACTGTTTGGCGTCAGCGGCCGGGTGAAAAATCCAGGCTGCTGGGAAATGCCCATGGGAACGCCAATCCGCGAAATTTTTGAAGGCAAGGCCGGTGGCATGGAATCCGGCTACCGGTTGCGCGGTTTTCTGCCCGGCGGCGGCTCTACCGACTTTCTGGTGGAGGAACACCTGGACCTGCCCATGGAGTACGAAAGCATAGGCCAGGCCGGCAGCCGCATGGGTACTGGCACCATGATCATTCTTGATGATCGGACCTGCCCGGTTGGTTTCGTGAAAAACCTGGTGGAGTTTTTCGCCCGGGAATCCTGTGGATTTTGCACACCCTGCCGCGATGGGCTGCCCTGGAGTGCGCAGGTACTGGGGGATATAGAGAGTGGCCGCGGTCAACCCGAGGACATCGCCACCCTGGAAAAACAGGTCAGCTATATCGGTGCGATGGGTAATACCCACTGTGCGCTGGCCCCCGGTGCCATGGAACCGCTGCAATCGGCACTGAAATATTTCCGCGAGGACTTCGACCGACATATCAGCGCCGGCAAGTGCCCCTATCAACCGGGAGGTAGCGATGCCGGTCATTAAAATCGATGGCAAGGAATATCAGGTCGCAGCCGGTAAAAACCTGTTGCAGGCCGCCCTGGAACTGGGCCTGGACCTGCCCTACTTTTGCTGGCACCCGGCCATGGGCTCCATCGGTGCCTGTCGCCAGTGCGCCGTTGTGCAATACCGGAACGAGGAAGACAGTCGCGGCCGTATTGTGATGGGCTGCATGACGCCGGTAACCGATGGCGCCATATTCTCCATGGATGGCGACCAGGCCAGGGAGTTTCGCGAGGCTATCGTCGAATCGCTGATGCTCAACCATCCGCACGATTGCCCGGTCTGTGCCGAGGGCGGCGAGTGTCACCTGCAGGACATGACCGTCATGGTCGGTCATCGCGATCGTCACTACCGGGGTACCAAGAACACCCACCGCAATCAGCAGTTGGGCCCGCTGATTGACCATGAAATGAATCGCTGTATCACCTGCTATCGCTGTACCCGCTTCTATCGCGATTACGCCGGTGGCACCGACCTCGCCGCGCTGGCGTCGCACGACCACACCTATTTTGGGCGCCATGAGGACGGCACGCTGGAGAGCCCCTTTGCCGGCAACCTGGTCGAGGTATGCCCCACCGGGGTGTTCACCGACAAATCGCTGGTGCACGACTATACCCGCAAATGGGATCTGCAATCGGCACCATCGGTGTGCGTGGGCTGTGCAGTCGGTTGCAATACCCTGCCGGGCGAGCGCTACGGCAAACTGAAACGCATTCACAATCGCTACAACCGCGATGTAAACGGCTATTTCCTGTGTGATCGCGGCCGCTTTGGCGGGCAGTTTGTAAACCGGCAAGATCGACTCAATCACGCCGGCGCGCGGCAACCCGATGGCAGTTTCCAGGCCACAACCGCCGCCGCCGCACTGCAATTGGTAGCCGCACAGCTCAACAATAAACGTGTCGCCGCCATTGGCTCACCGCGGGCCTCGGTGGAATCCAATTACCTGCTGCAGAAGCTGGTCGGCTCACAAAATTTCTGTAGCGGCATTGATGATCAGGAACAGGCATTACTGAGGCGTATCGTTGCGCACCTGGGCTCAAGCCCGGCCCACAACCCCTCCCTGCGAGACATTGAAAGTGCCGATGCCATGCTGGTGCTGGGTGAAAATATTACCCATACCGCGCCGATGGTGGCGTTGGCACTGCGACAATCAGTGCGCAACAAAGCCTTTGAGTTGGCGGCCGAACTGCGCCTGGAAACCTGGCAGGACGCCGCCATCCGCAACCTGGCACAGGACCAGCGCAGCCCGCTGCACATTGTTGCCAGTGGCTCAACCGACCTGGACGACGTGGCCGTCAGCAGCACGTACCTGACCGCCGGTGACCAGGCCCTGTGGGCACAAAATTTGGCCCGCGCACTGGCCGGGGATACCAATCAGCCGCAACATGTCCAGCACATAGCCCGGGATCTCAAATCGGCCAAGCGGCCGCTGGTGATCTGCGGAACTGCCGCCGGCAGCGCGGCACTGATCGACGCAGCGGCCGGCATTGCGACGCAACTGGTAGCAACGGGCAGCGGGGCCATGCTCAGTTTCTGCCTGCCCGAGTGCAATAGTATGGGTAGCACCCTGCTGACCATGGCAGGTAGCCGTTCTTTTGAAGAATTGGCGAGCAGTGCCGAGCGCGGCGAAATCGACACCCTGATGGTGATGGAGAACGAACTGCACCGCCGCTGCCATACCGCGCTGTTGCAGAAACTGCGCGACAACATAGAGTACGTGGTCGCAATGGATTGCCTGGAGTCCACGACCCTGGCGGAGTGCAACCTGGTATTGCCGGCGGCGGGCTTCACCGAATCCGAAGCCACGCTGGTCAGCTCCGAAGGGCGTGCCCAGCGTTCCTTCTCGGTCCACCCCGCCGCCGGGGACCGCCGCGCCAGTTGGCAGTGGCTACTCGAAATCGCGGAACTGTGGGGTCGGGAAGATCTTTCCCGACTGGCGCATTTCGATGACATCTGTGTCGCCTGCGGTGAGGACCATCCCCTGTTGGCAGGCTTGGCGGGGGCGGCACCGGACCAGGGTTTCCGCAGTCGCGGCCTGAAGATACCCAGGCAAACTCACCGCTACAGCGGCCGCACCGCCATGCGAGCCAATATCTCTGTGCATGAACCCCAACAAACTGTCGACCCGGAATCTGCCCTGGCCTACACCATGGAGGGCGCCAGCCGCACCGATCACCCAGGCGCACTGCTCACCTACGTATGGTCGCCGGGCTGGAATTCAAATCAGTCCCTGCACAAATTTCAGAGTGAAGTCGGCGGCAGCCTGCGCGGTGGGACGGCCGGTGTGCGGCTGCTGGATGGAACATCGTTGGCAACACCATCGGCAGCGGTAGCGCCGGTGGCCTTTGCGACCCGCAGCGGCGAATTTCTGTTGCAGGCACGCCACCGCATCTTTGGCAGTGACGAGATGAGCAATCACTGCGATAACATTAAGGATTTAGCCGGCGAGGCCTTTATCGAGTTGAACGATGCTGACGCCGCGGCGTTGGGAGTGCACGGCGGCGATGGTGTGCTGCTCTGCCAGATCAGCCTGGAAGTACACATAAATAACTCCATACCCAGCGGTTCGGCCGGCTTCAGTGCAGGCTACAGTGCCTGCGCCGAGTTGCGCAGTGGACAGTGGGCACCCTTGCGCCGGGATGAGAACTGGCAGCGTCGGCACCCGCAGATTATTGGCAACGACCGGGGGGGGCCGGCATGTCTGAATTCGGCACCATAGTGTTTGGCCTGGTGCTGCTGGTGGGCACGGTTGCCCTGGCCGCCATTTTGACCTGGTTTGAACGTCGCCTGCTGGGCATCTGGCAGGACCGGCCGGGGCCCAACCGGCTCGGCCCCTTTGGCATAGGCCAGGTTGCCGCAGATATGCTCAAGCTGCTAACCAAAGATGACTGGGTGCCACCCTTTTCCGACCGCATGGTATTTGTGCTGGCCCCGACCACCATCGTGGTGGCAATGCTGCTGGGCTTCGCGGTGGTGCCATTTTCACCAGACATGAACATCATAGACGTCAATATTGGCCTGTTGTTCTTCCTGGGCATGACCTCCCTGGCGGTATACAGCGTATTGCTGGGCGGACTGGCCTCAAATAACAAGTACGCCCTGTTGGGCGGATTGCGCTCCGCCGCGCAAATGGTCAGTTACGAGGTCTTCATGGGCCTCTCGCTGATGGGTGTGGTCATGCTCAGCGGCAGTTTCAGCCTGCAGGACATTGTCAGGGCGCAAGAGGACCTGTGGTTTTGCTTCACGCAATTCCTGGGCCTGTACGTATTTCTGATTGCCGGCATCGCAGAAAGCCACCGCTTGCCCTTCGATTTGCCCGAGGCAGAACACGAGTTAACGGCTGGTTTTCATACCGAGTACAGCGGCATGAAGTTCACCATGTTTATGTTGGGGGAATACCTGGGCCTGATCCTGATTTCCTGCATGATCACCACACTGTTCTTCGGCGGCTGGCTGGGACCGGACTTTTTGCCACCGGTGGTGTGGTTCCTGTTGAAGACCGGCTTCTTCATTTGTTTTTTTATTCTGTTGCGGGCCGCCATTCCCAGGCCCCGCTACGACCAACTCATGTCGCTGGGTTGGAAATACATGTTGCCACTGACACTTATTAATTTGGCAGCCACCGGTGCAATTGCGCTGTGGATGCAGGGGTAGGCCATGTTTGAATCCCTAATCAGCCAATTTCGCACCCTCTGGACCATCCTCCAGCATACCTTTACACCCTTTGAGACGGTGCAGTACCCCGAGCAGAGACCTTATTTGGCACCGCGTTACCGCGGCCGCATCGTGTTGACCAATGATCCGGATGGCGAGGAGCGCTGTGTGGCCTGCAACTTGTGTGCGGTCGCCTGCCCGGTGGATTGCATCGCCTTGCAGCAGGGCGTGAAAGAGGATGGACGCTGGTACCCGGAGTTTTTCCGCATCAACTTCTCGCGCTGCATTATGTGTGGCATGTGTGAGGAGGCCTGCCCTACCAATGCCATTCAACTCACCCCGGACTTCGAAATGTGTGAGTACGACCGCCAAAACATGGTGTATGAAAAAGAGCACCTGCAAATTGCCGGCACTGGCAAATACCACGATTACAATTTCTACCGCACCTGTGGCTTGCAAATCGCCGGTAAAGACAAAGGCGAGGCCCGCAACGAAGCCCCCCCCATCGACATCAAGAGTCTACTGCCATGATGGAGGCTCTTTTTTATATTGCCGCGGCGGTCGCACTGTTTGCGACTTTGCAGGCCTTGAGCCGCTCCAATGCCACCCACGCCCTGATCTACCTGATCGTGTCGCTGCTGGCGGTGGCGGTAATCTTCTTCCTGATGGGGGCGCCCTTTGCCGCCGCCCTGGAAATCGTTATCTATGCGGGTGCCATCATGGTGCTATTTGTGTTCGTTATCATGATGTTGAACCTGGGTGAATCCGGCGATGAACGCGAGCGCCAGTGGCTGCAACCACGCGCCTGGATCGTGCCCGCCATACTGGCGGCGGTGCTACTGGCCGAACTGGTGACCGTCGAGCTGAAAACTGAAGGCCTCACCAGCGGCACCGAAGTAACCCCCAAACAGGTAGCCCTGACATTATTTGGTCCCTATGTACTGGCGGTAGAAATCGCCTCCATGTTACTGCTGGCAGGCTTGGTAGGTGCCTATCACCTGGGCAGGCGCTTTATCGATCGCAGTTCTCGAGGTAACAACAGGAGACAGCGCTGATGGACGGCTTGCAGATACCCCTGGAGCACGTGTTGATACTGGCGTCGCTGTTGTTTACCGCCGGCCTGGTGGGCCTGATGGTGAGGCGCAACATTATTTTTATGCTGATGTCGCTGGAGGTCATGCTAAACGCCGCCGCCCTGGCCTTTGTGGCCGCCGGCGCGTACTGGGGACAGGCTGATGGCCAGGTTATTTTCATGCTTATTCTGACCATAGCGGCGGCGGAGGTGTCAGTGGGGCTGGGACTGGTGCTGCAGGTGCAACGTCGTTTCCATACGCTGGATATGGATAACGCCAACAGGTTGCGCGGATGAGAGATCTGATCTGGATAATTCCGCTGCTGCCCCTGGCCAGTGCCATGCTGTTGATTGGTAGCGCGGGCAAACTGCCGCGTGCAGTCATTCCGGTATTGGGGGTGGGCTCGGTGGGCCTGGCAGCCGTGTGCGTACTACTGACCGCCCTGTCCTGGCAGGGAACAGCCACTACCACGTATCTCTTCTCGTGGATGCAGGTGGGCAGCTTCAGCGCCGACTTTAGTTTCTACGTCGATGGTTTAACCCTGGTAATGATGTCTGTCATCACCGGCGTCGGCTTCCTGATTCATCTCTACTCCGCTGAATTCATGCAGGACGATGCCGGCTACAGTCGTTATTTTGCCTACCTCAACCTGTTTGTTGCCGCCATGCTGATACTGGTGATGGCCGACAACCTGTTGCTGCTGTATCTGGGCTGGGAAGGGGTGGGCCTGTGTAGCTACCTGCTGGTGGGATTCTGGTACCAGGACCCTGCCAATGGCGCCGCCGCCAGAAAAGCCTTTGTAGTCACCCGGGTCGGCGACACCGCCATGGCGCTGGGTTTGTTTTTGCTGTTCAGCGAGCTCGGCACACTCAACATTCAGGAAATGGCCGTCAGGGCACAGCAGTTGTGGCAAGTGGGCGATCCCACCGCGGTGTTGGCGACAGCCCTTCTACTGGCCGGCGCCGCCGGCAAATCAGCCCAACTTCCCCTGCATACCTGGTTGCCCGATGCGATGGCCGGTCCCACTCCGGTCAGCGCCCTGATTCATGCCGCCACCATGGTCACCGCCGGCGTATACCTGGTAGCGCGGACCCACGAGCTGTTTCTGCTGGCGCCGCCGACCCAGTTTGCCGTGGCGATCATGGGTTTGCTGACCCTGTTGTTGGCTGCCTGCACGGCCCTCAACCAGCACGACATCAAGCGCATCCTGGCCTACTCCACCATCAGCCAGATTGGCTACATGTTCCTGGCGCTGGGGGTAGGCGCCTGGAGTGCCGGTATTTTCCATCTTATGACCCATGCCTTCTTCAAGGCACTGTTGTTCCTGGGCGCCGGCGTCATTATTCACTGCCTGCATCACGAACACGATATTTTCCGCATGGGTGGGCTGCGCACGCGCCTGCCCATCGTATTCTGGAGCTTCCTGCTCGGCTCTGCCGCCCTCGCCGCCCTGCCCTTCACCGCAGGATTTTTCAGCAAGGACCAGATTGTGCTGGCTGCCTTTGAATACCCCGGCGTGGGCCCGTGGTTGTGGGCAGGTGCGCTGCTGGGTGCATTCCTGACCGCCCTGTACAGTTTTCGCTTGGTGTTCGTGGTATTTTTTGGCGACGCCAAAACAGAACCGAACCGCTCTCCCCAATGGCGCATGTTCTGGCCACTGGCGATTTTGTGCATCTTCTCCATGGTCGGCGGTTGGATTGTACAACCACTGGCGCAGGTATTCCCGGCTACTGCCGGTGAGCATCCGGGCGCAGTCATTGAATGGATTTCCATCGCTGTGCCCATGGTTGGCCTACTGCTGGCCTATCTTATTTTCCTGGGCGGCCAACTCTCGGTAAGCACACTGGTAAATTCATCCCTGGGACGCTGGCTACAGCAGTTCTGGTACAGCGGTTGGCGCATGGATGACCTCTACGACACACTCTGGGTGCAGCCCTACCGCAGCATCGCCGGCGCCCTGAGCGGTGAACCAGTCGATCAAATTTATCATATGGTGGTACGGACCAGCACCGGCCTGCACCATCGGCTCAGTCATTCGCAGAGCGGTCGCATGCGCAGGTATATCACCGCGATGGTGGGCGGCGTGATTGTGCTGCTGGCCCTGGTAATGCTCGGCCTCAATCCGGGGGGGCAGTGATGTTAATGCTGCACCTGCTGTTGCTACTTTTTACCGGTGGTGCCCTGGCCTGGTGGAGTGAGTCGCGCAACCCCAATGCGCCGCGCTGGATATCACTGGCGGTGCTGGCGGTCGCGACGATTTATATGCTCAGTGCCGTGGCAGCAATACCCGCCGAACAGCTCTCGCTGGTGCCCCGGCCAGACAATCCCCAGACCTGGCTGATGCACTATCGGGCCGAGTGGATTCCGCGCTTTGGCATCAGCTTTGAGCTGGCCATGGACGGGCTTAGCCTCATTTTGGTGGTGCTAACCCTGCTACTGGGCATGATCGCCGTGGTGTCTTCCTGGAGCGAGATCGATCAACGGCGCGGCTTTTTCCAGGCCAATTTGCTGTGGACCCTGGCCGGGGTTGTCGGTGTGTTCCTGGCCCTGGACCTGTTTCTGTTTTTCCTGTTCTGGGAAGTCATGCTGGTGCCGATGTATTTGCTCATCGCCATCTGGGGACACGAGCAACGCAGCTACGCATCCATGAAGTTTTTCATTTTTACCCAATTCAGTGGCTTGCTAATGCTGTTCTCCATCCTGGTGCTGGTGCAGCTCAACCAGTCTGCCACGGGGCATTACAGCTTTAGCTATTTTGACCTGCTGGGCACGCCGATTGAGCCCGACCTCGCCCTGTGGGTCATGTTGGGGTTTTTCATTGCCTTCACCGTCAAGTTACCGGCCTTCCCGTTTCACACCTGGCTGCCCGATGCGCATACCCAGGCGCCCACCGCGGGCAGCGTTATCCTGGCGGGAATCCTCCTCAAAACCGGTGCCTATGGCTTGCTGCGGTTTGCCATACCCTTATTTCCAGAGGCCGCCATGGATTTCGCTCCCGTCGCCATGACACTGGGAGCCATTGGTGTGGTTTACGGCGCCTTCCTGGCCTTTGGTCAAGCTGATTTCAAACGTCTGGTGGCCTACAGCAGCGTTAGCCATATGGGCTTTGTACTACTGGGGCTGTATGCCTGGAACAGCCTGGCGGTACAGGGCGCTGTCATGCAAATGGTCGCCCACGGCGTTAGCACCGCCGCCCTGTTTATGATGGCAGGGGCACTGCAGCAACGGCTGCACACCCGGGACATGGACCGCATGGGCGGACTCTGGCAGAACATGCCACGCATGGGCGCCTGCGCCATGTTTTTCGCCCTGGCGTCACTGGGCCTGCCCGGCCTGGGTAACTTCGTCGCCGAGTTCCTGGTATTGGTAGGCCTGTTCCAGGTCAGCCCCCTGTTTACCCTGATTGCCGCGCTGGGCCTGGTCACCGCCGCCGTTTACTCGCTGGCCATGATGCAACGCACCTTCCAGGGCCAACCGGATGAGCAGCGGCAACTCGAGGATTTCGGCGGCCGTGAAATGGCGGCGATGACAGCGATGATAGTGGCCCTGGTATGGCTGGGGCTGCATCCACAACCGGTACTGGATTTGGCACAACCCGTGCTCGACAGCTTGCATGTGGGGGCTCTCATGAGTAAGGCGCCATGAGGGAAATGATGTTCGCCCTGTCACCCATGTTGGCGCTTAGCTGTGGGGCGGTGTTGCTGATGCTGCAGGTCGCCATCAAGCGCTCGCCCAATTGGGCCTACGCTATCGCGCTGTGTACCTTTGTCGCGGCGGGGGGCCTGGCATTGTGGGCGGCGCAAGGGCCGGCACTGCAGGTAACGCCACTACTGCTGGCAGACCCCTATGCGCTGTTTTTCACACTACTGTTCTGTTTCTGCGCCGCCATCACTGCGGTTGTGGCGCACGACTACCTGACTGACCGGCAGGGGCAGAGCGAAGAATACTTTTTGCTGCTGATTCTATCCGCGCTGGGCGCCGTTACCCTGGCCCACGCTACGCACCTGGCCTCGCTATTGCTGGGCATGGAATTGCTCGGTGTCGCCCTGTACGCCCTTATTGCCTATCCGGACGAAGGCACCCTACCGCTGGAGGCAGCGATCAAATACCTGGTGCTTTCCGGCGCCGCATCGGCCATTTTCCTGTTTGGTTTCGCGTTAATTTATGCCGCTACCGGCAGCCTGGGCTTTGACTCAATAGGTGCCGCGGTGAAAAATCTGAACCCGCAGTCGGGTCCGATACTGCTGGCCGGCGCGGCCATGATCGTTACCGGGCTGGGCTTCAAGCTGAGCGCGGTACCCTTTCACATGTGGACTCCCGACGTGTATGAGGGGGCTCCCTCACCCACCAGTGGATTTCTTGCCACGGTTTCAAAAACCGCCATATTTGCCGTGATATTGCGTTGGTGGCTGGCGTCCGACTTACATGAATTTGATCGGCTGATTGTCGCCGTGGCTCTGCTGGCAGGCGCCTCCATGCTGGTGGGTAATCTGCTGGCGCTACGACAGGAGAATGTGAAACGCATCCTCGCCTATTCGTCTATCGCGCATATCGGTTACCTGTTGATCATGCTGGTGGCGATTGGGGTGAGTCCCGACCCAGCGCTGGCCATTGAAGCCGGCAGTTACTACCTGGTGGCTTACGCCATAACCAATTTGGCGGCTTTTACCCTGTTGGGTTTACTGTCTGGACAGAGTGCCGACCGGGCGGACAACCGTGACCTGGACCAGGTGCAGGACTTGCGGGGACTGTTTTGGCGGCAACCGGGTTTAGCACTGCTGTTTACCACAGCTTTGTTATCACTGGCGGGAATACCCCTGACAGCGGGCTTTATCGGTAAGTTTTACCTGTTCACAGCCGGCGTTGACAGTGCCTTGTGGGGCTTGCTGGCGATACTGGTAGCCGGCAGCGCCATGGGTATCTACTACTACCTGCGCATTATCTTCACCATGACCCAGGCCGCTGACAGCGAGGCACAGCTTGAATTCCCGGGGATATCGGCCACCGGCAGGCTGGCCTGTTACACCCTGATTATTGTGATGTTATATCTGGGCATTGCCCCGGAACCACTAATGGGCTATTTGCGGACTATACTTTAAATTATTTGGCGCTTGAAAGGGGGGAAGTACATGTTGCGATCTGTGGAATTAAAGGATCACATGCTAAAGCATCCGGTCTCGGTGAATGTCGACTCGGATATGGGGGAAGCCATTCGACTGATTATCGACAATAAGATATCGGGGCTGTGTGTGGTCGATGGCGACAACCGCCTGGTCGGTATCCTGTCTGAGCTGGATTGCCTGCGTGCAATGCTCAGTGCTTCGTATAATGAGGGTGGCATTGGCATGGTGCGTGAGTATATGGCCCATGACAACCTGGTGGTGGCCAATCCACACGAGGACATTACCGATGTGGCTCAGGATATGCTGCGCAAGAACAAGCGGCGCCGGCCGGTAGTGGAAGATGGCAAGCTGGTGGGGCAGATCACCTGCCGCCGGTTACTGAGTGCGGTCAAGAATTTTACCGGCTGACAGCACGCTTTAGGCCACGCTGAAATACAGTATCTTCCAATCCGGAAATAAGCCTGAAGGGACGGTGTAGTAAGCCCTTGTTTTGAGTCGCTTATGGAGTTGTGTAAACAAGTGGTCTCGTGCTGAATTCAGTTGTTCAGCGGCGTCGCATAGTCATGTCGTCATACACCAGATTTGACAATAGCTCTTGCGGCGTAGCCGTAGTCTTTTCGAGAGCCCCATTGCACCACGAATCCAGAATGTTTCTGGCATTATTCACCTGCAAAATCCATACTGTTTTTTTTGAGAAAACCTTGTTGAGACTACAACCATGCCAACTATCTACGATAACATTGACGAAAATCTACTTGATGGCCTGAAGGATGCCTTGAAGGTCGCTTCGCGCAGTGATTTTTGCGTTGGCTATTTCAACCTGCGCGGCTGGAAACGCATCGCAAAGGAAGTGGATACGCTGCCCGGGCGAGAAGGCATCTCGCCTTGTCGTTTGATTGTTGGTATGAGCACCGGTGTCGACCGCACTGTGCGCCGTTATTACGGTCACGATAATGAAGAGAGCACAAATGAAGTTGTAGCTGGCCGTAAAGAACAACTCGCTCTGTCCCTTGCGCGGCAATTGACTTATGGAACACCGACTGCAAAAGACGAAAAGGGTTTACAACAATTAGTAAAGCAATTGAAAGAGGGAACACTCCAAGTCAAATTTTTTGCCGATTACCCTCTTCACGCCAAGCTCTACCTCGCCCATCGTGGTGACAAGATCAACCCGATCATCGGATATGTTGGCAGTAGCAATCTGACCCTTGCGGGTTTGGAAAAACAAGGCGAACTAAATGTTGATGTGCTGGACAAGGATGCTGCCGAAAAACTAGCGGATTGGTTTGAAGCACGATGGGATGATAAATGGTGTCTTGATATTACCGAAAAACTCGCCGACATCATTGAGAGTAGTTGGGCGGGCGGACCCATTGACCCTTACTACATATACATTAAAACCGCCTACGAACTTTCCAAAGAAGCCATTGAGGGCGCACGCGAATTCCAGGTGCCGAGCGACTTCAACAAAGTGATGCTGGAGTTTCAGAAACAGGCAGTGTCACTTGCCGCTGAACGATTGAGTCGTCACCACGGTGTCATCATCGGCGATGTGGTGGGGCTGGGCAAAACACTGGTTGCGAGCGCTGTTGCAAAAACTTTTCAGCAAGATCACGGTGATAATGTTCTCGTTATATGCCCGCCCAAACTGGAAAAAATGTGGGATGGCTATTTGCACAAATACACGATTGCCGGAGAAACACTTTCATCCGGCAAGACTCACCGTTTGTCTGATATGAGGCGTTTCCGTCTCGTGGTGATTGATGAAAGTCATAACCTGCGCAATCGCGACTCCAAACGTTACGCTCATATCCATGACTATATTCGTGAAAATGAATCCCGCGTCATTCTGCTGACGGCAACGCCCTATAACAAACAATTCACCGACATCGGCAATCAGTTGCGCCTGTTCGTGGAAGCCGATGCTGACCTCGGCGTCAGGCCAGAGGGCTATATCCAATCACTCAATGGCATTGATGCTTTCAAGGAAAAACATACCAACACTCTTGCCACATCTCTGGCAGCGTTTGAGCATAGTGAGTCAGCCGATGACTGGCGCGAGTTGATGCGTATGTATATGGTGCGAAGAACCCGCAGCCACATAAAAGAAAACTACGCAGAATATGACGAAAACAGAAAGCAACATTACTTGCTCTTTGATAACGGCGAGCGGTTTTATTTTCCGCACCGGACACCGAAGTGCGCCAAATTTAGTTTGGATAAATCTGATGGCAAAGATCAATACGCGCTGCTTTATTCCGAATCCGTTGTTGAGATAGTCAGCGGACTTAAACTGCCTCGTTACGGCATTGGAGAATATCTTTTAAACAAGTATCAGGCCGATTCTCTACCTGATGAGTTAGACGAAGAAAAGCAAAAAATCATAAAAAACTTGAGTCGCGCAGGAAATCGATTGGTCGGTTTTGCCAAATCCGGTTTGTTCAAACGACTGGAAAGTTCCGGCCATGCCTTCTTGCTTTCAATCAAAAGACACATCCTTCGCAATGCAGTTTTTTTGAGTGCGTTGGAGCAAGACGGTGCTTTTCCGATTGGCGATATATTCAGCTCTCTTGCGGACGAAAGCGTGGAAGAGAGCGAGCCTGACATATTAGATGAAGAGAAGTTGGAGCAAGATACGATAGAGCATTTTCTGGCAACGGGGCGCAGTGTTTATACAAAATTATCTTCACTGGAAGGGAATTTGCACAGCAAGTTTGATTGGATAGAAACCGCTTTGTTTGAAGAATCCTTGCGTGATGCTTTGTTATCTGATTGCGACGCTTTGCTGAAAGTCCTGGATATGGTGCCGCAATGGGATGCCGATACCGACCGCAAATTGGCAGAACTTGCCCGCATGTGTAAAGAAGAGCACCGCCATGACAAGCTGTTGATTTTCACCCAATTCAAAGATACCGCCGACTATCTATACCGGGAACTCACAAAACGGGGAGTTAATGGGCTTGCCGAGGTATTCGGTGGCATGGATGACATATCCAGCCATGTAAAACGATTTAGCCCCACTTCCAATGATGAAGAAGCGGGCAGAATAGACGAGTTGCGCGTGTTGATTACCACCGACACCTTGAGCGAGGGGCAGAACCTCCAGGATGCGCACATCGTGGTCAATTTTGATTTGCCCTGGGCAATCATTCGCCTGATACAACGAGTTGGCCGAGTTGATCGAATCGGACAGAAAGCAAAGGAAATTTTGTGCTACTGCTTTTTGCCGGAAGACGACATTGAGAAAGTGATAAAGTTGCGCAAGCGTTTGGACCAGCGAATGAGGCAAGCCGCCGAAGTGGTTGGCACGGATGAAAGTTTCTTTGAAGGCGATACCATTAACCTAGAGCACGTGTATAACCAAACCATCAGTCTCGAAGAGCAAGAAGATGAAACCGATTTAATTTCTCGTGCCTACGATATTTGGCGGCAGGCAATAAAAGACAACCCGGAACTGGAAAAGAAAATTAAAGAACTGCCCCATGTGGTGTATTCCGCCAAACGTGCGAGCGATCAAAAAGACGGCGCGATTGCCTATATCAAAACCAACAACAATCAACACCTTCTATTGCAGTTGAATCAAACCGGCGAGGTGGTTTCACAATCTCAGTCTAAAATCCTGGGTTATCTCGCCTGCGAACCGAATGAACCGCTTGCTCCACCGGCGCAAAATCATCACGAACTGGTTGATGCTGCGATGAACCATGTCAAGCAAGGACAGGACGATCTCGGCGGGCAACTGGGTGGAACCAGAAGTATCCGTCATAAACTCTACAGCAAGTTGAAACTTATTCAGGAGCAGAGGGAAGGAACGCTTTTTGAATCGCCAACACTAAAAGCAGTGATTCAGCAGATTCATGATCATCCGCTCAAGGAAACCGCTCGGGACCGGCTTGCGCGCCAGTTGCGCACCAATATTTCCGATGAAGATTTAGTGAGGATGGCGGAAAATTTTTACGACGAAGGTGATCTTTGCGCCACACCCAAAGAAGGCGAGCCGATTGAATCGAGCATTATTTGCTCTATGGGGCTAATCAAATGACCGAGCGAATATCCAAAACGGAATTGAATTCGCTCATCCACGGTCGTGATTTTAAGAAGTTGTTTGTGGAATTGGGCTGGGATTTGGGTAACCTGTCACCGTCCCTGCCCTTGGATTTTCCCCATAACGATCCTATTCAGATCAACAGAATCGTGCAAAAGCGCGGCTTTGTTATTTGCCTCTACGATGCCGGGAAAAATTACCCGACCGAAAAAAATCAACGGCGACAAATCGTCAACCAACTCGCACGCCACCATTACGAGCACCTGCTCATCATCTGCGGTAGTCGAGGCAAACAATGCTGGACGGTTGCTATTCGTCCGCAGAATCGGCCACTGCGCACGGCGGAAGTGGAGTGGAATGAAAGTCAGGACATTCAGCCGTTGATGGAAAAACTGAACGGCATGATTTTCGACATCTCCGAAGAGGAAACGCTCGGCATTACCGATGTAGTAGACAGGGTGAGAAACGTCTTTATGGAAGGTGCCGAGAAGATTACCAAGAAATTTTACGGCGAATTCCGCAAGGAGTTGTCAGCCTTTGCCGAATTCATCGAAGGCATCAGCGAGTTGGTGTCCAAGGAATGGTATGCCGCCTTGATGCTCAATCGTCTGATGTTTATCTATTTCATTCAAAAGAAACAATTTTTGAACGGCGAAGTAAATTATTTGGAGAAACGCCTTAAACAAACGCAAGAAAAATTCGGAACTGACAAGTTCCACGACCGCTTTTATCGTCATTTTCTGGTCCATCTCTTTTCCGAAGGACTCGGCAAGCCGGAATCATCGCGCGACCCGCAAATCAAAACAATGTTAGGCAAAGTGCCCTATCTCAACGGCGGATTGTTCGATGTGCATCAAATAGAACACGAGAATGAGAATATCCAAATTCCCGACCAGGCCTTTGAAAGGCTATTCGCCTTTTTCAATCAATACAACTGGCACCTGGACAGCCGCCCGGATGCCACCGGCAAGGACATCAACCCGGATGTTATCGGCTACATCTTTGAAAAATATATTAACGACCGTGCGGCAATGGGTGCCTATTACACTCAGGAGGACATCACCGGCTATATTGCCCGCAACACGATCATTCCGTTTCTGCTGAATCGTGCGCGAGAGAAATGTAAAAACGCTTTTGATTCCGAAAATGGCATCTGGCGGTTTCTGCGTGAAAATCCTGACAACTATATCTACGATGCCGTCAAAAAGGGCGGCGATATTCCCGACGAAGAAATACCCGAAAACATTCGGCATGGCATGGACACCAATCAACCCAATCTAATGGAACGAAGAAAAGATTGGAACACGCCAGCGGACGAAAAGTTTGCGCTACCCACGGAAATCTGGCGCGAGACCATAGCGCGGCGTCAACGCTATTTTGAATTGAAAGACAAAATAAAAAATGGCGCAGTCCACGACATAGACGACCTTGTCACCTACAACCTGGACATTGAACGATTCGCCGCTGATGCACTCAGCCGCTACGAAGGCTCAGATTTTATTGATGCTTTCTATGCCGCCATCGCCGGTAAAAAAGCCTTGCGATCCAATCACCACGACCAGCGTGGCATCACAGTGCTTGATCCGGCTTGCGGTTCGGGCGCGTTTTTATTCGCCGCCCTGAACATTCTGGAACCGCTTTATGGAAGGTGCATAGAGAGGATGAGGGATTTTGTCGAGGAGGACGACAAACGAATCGACCAAAAACGCAAGAGTGCGAAAAAACATCCGCATTTCCGTGCGGTTTTGGAAGACATCGCCAAGCATCAGAACGAAACATACTGGATTTACAAAACTATCATTCTCAATAATTTATACGGCGTGGATTTGATGAACGAGGCAGCGGAGATTGCCAAGTTGCGCTTGTTTCTCAAACTGGCGGCGGAAGCAGAATACAAACCGAGCAAAAACAATCTCGGTTTGGAACCGCTGCCGGATATTGATTTCAACATTCGCTCCGGCAATTCGCTGGTGGGATTTGCCAGCATGGCAGCGTTTGAGAAATCAATAGCACCGGACAAGGGACAACAATCTATGGATTTTAGCAGCGAACTGACTGATGAAATCCGGGAAGATGCTGCAGAAGTGCAGGCCGTTAACGATGATTTCAGGCATGCACAGGATAGTGGCGGAGGTGAGGGTTATCAGCAGGCAAAACAAGAACTCAGCGATCGCCTTGCCGTTTTGAATGGCAAGATGAATAAGCATCTTGCCAGAGAGTATGGCAAAGGCGACAAGCCAGCCGATTACAAAGAATGGCAGCAATCTCACCAGCCCTTCCATTGGGTTGCCGAGTTCTACGGCATTATTGAACAAGACGGTGGTTTTGATGTAGTGATTGGTAATCCGCCGTATTTGGAACAGCGCGAGGTGAATTATAAGCTAAAGAATTTTGCCTGTCTCGACAGTAAGGCGATACATGCCATGTGTATTGAACGCAGTGATGATCTTTTGGTTAAAAACGGCTGCATGAGCATGATTGTTCCGCTGTCGCTTCCATCCACACAGCGTATGGAAGTTGTCCAAAAGATTTTAGAGAACGGGCGGAGCACTTGGTACGCCAACTATGCGTGGCGACCCGCAAAACTTTTCGACACGGTGAACCGTGCATTGACTATTTTCACTGTGCTACCAGAGGAAACCACACGAACCTATTCAACCGACTATCAGAAATGGACAAGTGATAATCGGGGTGGGTTGTTTGAGCAGTTGGCATTTGTAGAAGTATTGCGAGACCGTCTGGTCCCTTGGGTTCCAAAGTTGGGAAACCAGATTGAACAACGCATACTTGAAAAGTTCTTATCGGTGAAAACAAGAGTTAAAAACTTTGCGGCAACATCGGAGAGCAAGATATTTCACAGAACAACAGGTGGACTGTACTGGAAAGTTTTTACCAATTTTGCCCCCGCCTTTAACTTGAACGGGAAAAAAGGACACAGTAGCCGAGAAACTTGTTTCACTGTATCCGATAAAAACTTTACAGAGCCGATTATCGCTACTTTGAGCAGTGATGTTTTTTGGTGGTGGTATACAATCACATCAAATGTCCGTGATTTGAATCCTTTTGATGTTCAGAACTTTCCATTACCGGAAAGTGTTTTGACCGATTCCAAACTGAGAAAATTGGGGGTTGATTATCTGGAGAATATTGATCACAACAGCACAATGCTTCAGCGAAAACAGAGACAGACAGGAATTACAGAAACGCAGTCCTTCAAAATCCAGAAATCTAAACACATCATCGACAAAATTGACGCCCTGCTCGCCAAACACTACCACTTCACCGAAGAAGAACTGGACTACATCATTAACTACGACATCAAATACCGCATGGGATTAGGCAATGAATGAAGATAAGTATCAACCTTTTTCGGTTAGACAAGGCGTTAAACAACCCAAACCCATCCAGTTGGAAAGCATGGATGAAGATTTACATAATGGATTATGGAATGCGTTTGATGGTTGTTTCCCGTTACGTATTCGTACTAGGTCATCTTCGTCTCTCCGTAGTATACAGGGATGTATTTGGACTGGTTTTTTAAAACGACCTGCTGACGAATATAACAAACAAAGCCTTACTTTAATAAAAAATATATTTCTGCGTGACTCGTGGAATGAAGTATTTGATCTGATAGAGTTTGTTATTCGCTTCAAATTTCCAGTAAGGGAAAATTTTATAGCGCGGTGCAATGCCGTATTGAAAGAAGAGAATTCCGCATACAAAATTGTGGGAGAATTGGTGACAGAAATTACATCACAGGAAGAAATTGAATCCATAGAAACCGCAATGGAGACACCATTTGCGGGTGCAAATGAGCATATAAGGAAAGCGCTTTCTCTTTTATCTCGTCGTGAAAACCCAGATTATGCAAACAGCATCAAAGAGTCCATTAGTGCTGTGGAATCCATTGCACAAGAAATCACCGGAAAGGAAAAATCACTTAATGCCCTAACACAGGAATTAAACCTCCCGCCTACATTCAAAACCGGACTTGACGCGCTTTACAACTGGACCAGCCAGGAAGGAGGAATCCGGCACGGTGCAAGCAGCGAATCGCTAAACCCAGACCCAAAAACCGCCCGGTTCATGTTGATCATCTGCTCCGCCTTCGTGCATTACATAATCGCCGAAAACCCAACCACCCCACCCCCCTCTCCCAAAAGTGGGACAAGACGCACATAAACCGCGGACTATTTCTGCCATCGTGAATGGATAAATGAGTATGAAAAGTATGCCCGGCACGTGTCTAATCTGAAGTTTCTGTAGCCGCAAAACAAATTGTCCTGGTGTTTCAGGCGTTTGGCCAAAAATCCGGCTCCCTGTTCTGTCTACATCTGCATCTGTTGGATTAATTCCAGTGCATGTCTTTGCCGTTGTAACCACCTCAAAAGTGTACCCGTCGGATCCGGTGTGGGGCGTGCGACAGGTGTTTCGCACAATTGTGGAGAGTTCATCCATCAGCGTAGAGAAGCTATGCGCCGGCGTCCCATCCTCCAACTTGCGGGTGGTGGCCTTTCACTGGGCGGCAGCAGTGCGCTTGATCGGTATCGGCAAACAACAGCTCACGCCAGGCCTCTCGCATGTGCCACTCGATGTAGTTCGCCAGCAGGCACGGTGCTGGCTCTTTCTGGAGACAGAATCTATATGGATTATTTCTCCAGGCTGGGACCAATTGATCCTCAACTTGTTACCAGCAGTAGCACAGTTCCTGCGCTCTCATACCTTCGCCAATATGAAAGGTTGATAAAAGAATCAAAAAAGGGCAACCTTTCGTCTGTTGAATATGTCCTCCTAAACAAACTGAATTTAGCAGAGTTGCACCAGATTGAATTGGCAGCGGAACTTTCCGTGTCACTTATTGAAAATTGGTTGGTAAAATACAAATTCAAAGATTGGCATAAAAGCGATCAAGCAAAACCGGAAAGAGCTAAAGAAATTGCGAACATGCTAAATGACCACCAAAAATGGTATACCCATGGTTCTAGTATTCATAAAGATATTTTAGAAAATGATATTGGCTTAAAGATTGATGACTACAGCACTGATGGAGACCTCAAGAAGTTGGTGTGGGAGTACTTTTGGTCACTGTCGGATTACATTATTCGAACTAGTTCTCCATCGTTTATACACAGTCGGAGCTTTATATGAATGAATCTACAAAAAATCGTTTTGTAAAAGAAGTCGAATCTGCCGCACGAGGCAATCCGAATATTGATATGAAGTTAGTTCGAGAATGGCAGGAAATAACAAAATTGCTGGAAGAATTTCCGCCACCACCAGAGCCTGAGGTAACGGAACCGCCGCGCTTGCAACCAATCCCGCTGCGAATGTTTAGAAGATAGCGCTTTAAGGAGAACGACCATGCTAACCAATAGAGACACCTACAAATATTATTTCAAGAAAGGCAACGAAATTGTCTATGCTGGCATACCCACGGGCAAGAACACGAGTAAGAAGTAGCCCGGCGCGCCGATTTGATATTTGGGAAACTGACTTATAGCAAGGATGAAAACTTTACATCTCCACGGATGGAGTGGCTCCATTTCTACGCTCGGTGATGTTGATATTGCCGAGCACCACAAAACAGCTTTTTTGTGTTCGCGCAACTATCCTGCCAGGGCGGTCTTGCCTGTCTACGACTGGGCGAAAGCAAAGCGTGTAAACGGGGAGTGCGTTATGTCTGGCTTCCATTCCCGGCTTGAGCGCGATGTGTTGGATATTTTGCTCAACGGCAACCAACCAATCATCCTCGCCGCCGCACGTGGTTTGCCAAAACGATACCCGGCCGCGGTTAAAAAGGCGATCGATGACGGCAGATTGTTGGTGACAAGTCCTTTCCCCGCATCTGTGTCCTACATCACTGCCGATACTTCTCGCCGCCGCAACGCTTTTATGCTGTCGGTCGCCAACCGCATCGTCATTGGTCACATGAGTCAGGCAGGCGCACTCGCTGACGCTTTATTGTCTGTTGCACATAAGGAAGTTATTCGCCTGAGCGAAGAGTGAGGTTTGCTCGCTCGCTTGTTCAGCGGCGTACTCGCCCCCTCAGCAGCGACGAAATAACTGAGCGAAGAAAGGCTGAATATCTCAACATCACACTTTGATGTTGTCACACCAGCCTCGGCTGCTCTTGCTTGGGCATAGTCGGAGCAAACCGCTTCAACCCCTTGGTGATCTCGGGTTCCCTCTTGCGGATTTTGGTCGCATCATAGTTGGCCTGCATTCTGAGCCAGTTATCAGCCGTCGATCCAAAGACAGCTTCCAGCCTCACTGCCATTTCAGGCGATACGGAAGACGTATTGCTATTGATCAAATTATTGAGAGTCTGACGGGTTACGCCAAGATATTTGGCCGCGCCGGTGACAGTGATCTCCAGTTCCCCAATCATGTTACCAACCATATCACCGGGTCGGGCCGGACTGTGCATGCGCATGGTTTTACCTCCTAATGGTAATCTTCATAGTTCACGTCATTCGCCTTGCCATTTTCAAACGTAAATGTTATCCGCCAGTTTGCCCTTACAGTGACAGACCAGTCCCCTGCTCGATATTGACCTTCACCCGGGCACCCTGGATGTGCGGCCGGCTACCCATTCGCCTCAGCCGGTCTCCACCCTGGGAAGCCTGTTGAGACCCAAGGCGGTACGCAGAGCCTCATTATCCTGAAGGTGGCGAATATCATCCAGGTGAAAGCTGCCCTCCTGTTGCATCGGAATGACTGTTCATGATCGCCGGAATACGCAAATTAAACCCACCATTCATCTATCGCTGCACGCACCATTGCAACCGCCGCACCGTCGCCGCGAAAAACTCGCCGCCATCGTTCAACTGGCTGACCACTACGCCTTTTGTTACGACAAACGCCTCAACCCAATTTCGCCGAAGGAAATTTTGGAAGAGCGGTTCACCGACAAGTTCAACACGGTGGTGCTGACGGACGAGGCGTTATAGTTTGGAGTGGCCGGCTATTGTTCAGGATTGGCGCGGGAGTTCAACCACGCAAGAAGTTGTCGGAATATCACGCTCACCACACCGGCAAGCCCCAGCGGCACGTGCTGTCATTGGCGAGTATTTTATCCTGACCGTCTGCGCGTATCCGCTGTTCATTCTCTGCCATAGTCAGAATTCGGTCAGCCGCCCCCGGCAAAGTTTGGTTATACTTTTCGAAATCTTCGGGGAGTGGTAATGGGCCTCTAAACGCCTTGCTAATCTGGATGGTGGCGATTAATTGATCGACCACTTGTTCTCGCCCTTCATCGGGCAAGTCGCGTACCAATTCCTGAATGTGATCAACTTGTTCGGCTATTGCCGAATCTTTCTTTTTGGGTGCGGTTGGCTTTGAGTCGTCACTTTTTTTACGCATGGGCGTTTAGGCAGTGGTCGAGCGATTATTTAGTTTCTCTTCCTGCGCAACCGCCTTGCGAAAATATTCGCGTATGTGGTTGCCGTCCCGAAAGCGAGCCATAAAACCATAATCCGTTTGGTGCAACGTCAAATCTTCCGGCGAGGTGAACGCATCGGCGAAGGCATCAAAAAAAGTCCGGTCGCGAAAATCCTCGGGTGTATAGAACTCGCGGGTATGGGCTTGAAAGGGGTTTTTCAGTTTGGTGGGCATGGTTTTGGTCGTCATGATGGGCATCCGATGTTGTGCTGATGGATGGGAGTATAGGCGATTAAGCGTCAAATTGCGCAATAAAGCAAAAAAAACCCATTGCAAGGGGAATTGCTTGCATTTTCGCGCCCCGGTTATTTATACGGATCCGCCGCATCGCGCAGTCCATCGCCGAAAAAGTTAAAGTATAGGGCAAATAAAAGGGCAGTCCAGAGTAGATCTCCTCATAAGGCGAAGGGATGTGTGACCCGAAAGACCATGCTGACAATGATCTTCAAGATGGGCGAATGTGCAGAGATGAATTGGAGGAAGTTGAGGGGCTTCAAACACCCGGCGAAGGTGATTGAAGGAGTGAAGTTTAAAGACGGAGTTGAGCAGACTGAGATCAACAGGGACGCCGCATAGTCATGTCGTCATACACCAGATTTGACAATAGCTCAATAGTCACTGGTCGAACCTGGCCAGCCCCAACTTGGCCGGCCCTGATCCGCGCCCACTGACCCCGATTTTGCCAAGCAAAGAATTTTCTTTTTCGCCAAATTCTCCCAGGTCATAGTAGCTGGATAGATCCTGGATATTGCGACACTAGCTTGTCCGACGTAATGAGGTGCAGCCCTTCTACTTGTGCCTGAGCGACCAATATTCTGTCGAAGGGGTCCTTGTGAATAAGGGGAAGACCGCCGATGGCGACCGCGTGTGCGCCAGTCACAGGGAGTTCATTATAGCCATTATCCGCTAGCCCACGGCGCAGCAGACGGGGCTCTACCATAAACTCTTCTCTTCCCAATGACGCCTTAATCGCAACCTCCCAAAGACTGGCAGCACTAAAGAACAAATGATTACCGGGGTCTTCAAGCAATTCACGGACGGCAACTGTCAGCTTTTCCGGCTCGCCTGCAGCCCACAGTAATACGTGGGTATCCAGCAGCACGTTCACTGGCCATCCTCGAATGCTGCTTGTATTTCTTGCTGGCCCATCGCGTCGAAATCATCTGGCACCTTCATCTTTCCCGATAAAAATCCCAAACGTTTTTGTTGAGAAGCGGCCGGGGCGTCAATACGTATGACTTTAACCATGGGTTTACCTGCCTTCGCGATAACAAAGCCCTCCCCTTTTGCCGCCTGCTCTACCAAGCGAGACAGATGGGTTTTGGCTTCGTGAATATTGACCGTTTTCATGCTCTCTCCAGATAAACTAAGTTTAATTAGTCTAGTTTAACACCTTTCTACCGCATCCGTTCAATTCCTGCACCTGAAGATTGAAAATCTTCGCAGTTGTTGAATTGCTCCTGCGAACTACACTGTATCTATTCAATAAACACAGGCAGGAGTACACAGCATGGCTTACTTTATTACCGGCGGCACCGGCTTTATTGGTCGCAATTTTATCGACAAACTGAAGGAACGCGAGGGCGATATCTACGTGCTGACCCGCAAGGGCTCGGAGCACAAATTTGAGGCGCTGCAAGAACGCTTTGGTGCCGGCAGCGACCGACTGATCCCGGTAACCGGTGACCTGGCCCAGGCCAATCTCGGTGTCGATGATGCGGTGATCTCGGAATTGAAAGGCACGGTCCTGCACTTTTGCCACTTCGCCGCCATTTACGATATCGGCGCCTCGCTGGAATCGCAGCAAACGGCCAACATTGATGGCACCCGCAATGCCGCGGCACTGGCGGCAGCGCTCGATGCCGGCTGTTTCCACCATGTGAGTTCCATCGCCGCCGGCGGCCTCTACGAGGGCACTTTTCGCGAAGACATGTTCGAGGAGGCTGAGAACTACGAGCACCCCTACTTCTCCACCAAGCACGATTCCGAGGGCATCGTCAGAAACGAATGTCAGGTGCCCTTTCGCATCTATCGACCGGCTATGGTGATCGGCCACTCCAAAACCGGCGAGATCGACAAGATTGATGGCGCCTACTACTTCTTCAAACCACTGCAGAAAATTCGCAACATACTGCCGCCCTGGTTTCCGCTAATTGGCCTGGAAGGCGGCAAATTCAATATTGTTCCGGTTGATTACGTGGTTGATGCCATGGATCACATCGCCCACTTGCCCGACCGGGATGGCGACTGTTTTCACCTGTCAGACCCCGAGCACCACAGCATGGGTCAGATGATGAACATTTTTGCCAGTGCCGGCCATGCACCCAAATTCAGCATGCGCCTGGACATGCGCATATTCAACTTTATTCCCAGCTTTGTGCGTGACACGCTCGCCAACTTGCCGCCGGTTAAGCGCATTATCAAAACCATGCTGGAAGATATGGGCCTGCCCGAATCGGTGTTGATGTTCATGAACTACCCGACCCGCTACGACAACCGCGAAACCGAGCGCGCGCTCAAGGGCACAGGCATTGAGTGCCCGGACCTGCGCGCCTATGCCCCCACCATTTGGGATTACTGGGAGCGCAACCTCGACCCGGACCTGTTTGTGGATCACTCGTTGGAGGGCAATGTGAAAGGCAAGACGGCACTGATTACCGGCGCCTCTTCCGGCATCGGTAAAACCTCGGCACTGCGCCTGGCAGAAGCGGGCGCGCATGTGCTGCTGGTGGCCAGAAGCGCCGACAAGCTGGAAGAAACCGCACAGGAAATCGCCGAGCTGGGCGGTATCTCCACCAGCCATGTGGCTGACGTTTCCGACATGAATGCCTGCGACCGCCTGGTGGCAGAAGTGCTGGAGCAACACGGCCACCTGGACATCCTGATCAACAATGCCGGCCGTTCCATTCGCCGCTCGCTGGAGCTGTCCTTTGATCGCTTTCACGATTTTGAGCGCACCATGCAAATCAATTACTTTGGCGCGATTCGCCTGATTATGGGCTTCGGACCGTCCATGCTGGCACGCAAATCAGGGCACATTATCAACATGTCCTCAATCAGCGCGCTTACCCCCAGCCCGCGTTTCTCTGCCTATGTCGCCTCCAAGAGCGCCCTGGACGCCTGGACCCGAGCCGCCGCCGTAGAGTGGTCGGACTGCAATGTGCGCTTCACCACCATCAACATGCCACTGGTGCGCACACCGATGATTTCTGCCACCTCGGTGTATGACCACATGCCGGTGTTAAGCCCGGATGAAGCGGGCGATATGGTAGTAGATGCCATCATCCACAAGCCCAAGCGTATCGCCACACCGATGGGTATTTACCTGCAGGTAATGACCGCACTGGCGCCGAAGTTCTCCGAGGTAGTCATGAACGTGGTATTTCGCATGTTCAACGACTCTGCCGCCGCCCGCGGCGACAAGCAGCCGGAAAAGGTGGAAGTGTCGAACGAACAGGTGGCGCTGGGTGCACTGATGAAAGGTGTGCACTTCTAACGTAGAATCGGCCTGATTTGGATAGCACTCACGGGCAGTTATCTGCGAGGTCTGATGGAATCAGGGGCATTCTATTACTGGCTCTATGCACCGCTGGCGGTGAGTATAGTGCCTGTGCGTATCACCGCATATTGGAACAAACGCAGACAGGCATGATCGACTACAACACAATTTACGCGCAGGCCTGTGAACGCAAGGGCGGTGAAACGGCACTCAAGGCTTTACTGCCAAAGACACTATCGAAAAAGAAACTGGCGGCGATTTCCGATGATAGGTACCTGGCCGAATTCAGCAAAAAGGTTTTTCAATCCGGTTTCGTCTGGCGCGTGGTGGAGAAGAAGTGGGATGGCTTTGAGGAGTTATTCTGGGGCTTCGATATAGACAAGCTGCTGCTGATGCCCGGCGACATGCTGGAGCGAAAAGCAGGCGATAAAAAGATTATCCGTAACTTTCGCAAGGTACAGGCGATCCGCGAAAATGCGCTGATGATTGACGACACGCGCCGCCGGGGAGATTGCAGCTTTGGCGAGTTTATCGCCGGCTGGCCCAAGGACGATGTGACCGGCCTGTGGCTGTATCTTAAAAAACACGGCAGTCGTCTGGGCGGCAATACCGGACCCTATGCCCTGCGAACGCTGGGGGTGGACAGTTTCCTGCTGACGCGGGATGTAGAGGGCTTTCTGCGCCTGCACGGCATCGTCGATACCGGCATCAACAGTAAGAAAGCCCTGCAAAATTCCCAGGATTTTTTTAATGACTTGCGCGAACAATCCGGCCGCAGCCTGTCAGAGCTGAGCCGGATGATCTCTTTTACCTTTGGCCAGAATCGGGTGGGGCTTAATCCCACCGGAACCTGAGAATGCCTGAACCAATGCCATTTTCATATCCCTGCATCTGGCGGAGACTGTGTTCTGACCGGCCACTTGGTAGCTGCCAACAGGAGTCGTCTCTATAGTTGTTACGACTACTTCTACCACCTGTACGACACCATTAGCTGGGCCAAATTCTTGCCGAAGCTGTTCGACACGCCAGAATCCAAATGGACAGACTGGGAAATCTTTACCGAGCTACTGGGCTGTTTTGCCACCAAGCGCGCCAACCCCGCAACGCGCAGCCGCCTTACGGGTCGAAAGACCTGCCAAAAGCGCCGCCATAACGCGGCCACGAAGATCTGGGCTGAAACCATGTGGCATAATCATCTCCCTGCGAATCAATCTCCTTTTAGCGCAATGTCACGCTGTCGCATCACAGTAAAGAGAGGATCGAATATGTACAGGATAACGAATTGGCTGGCCGCCTCTGTGCTGGCCCTGCTGGCGCCGTTGGCACCGGCAAACGACCGGCCGAATGTCATTGTAGTGGTCGCTGACGACCTGGGCTGGAACGACGTCGGCTTTCACGGTGGCGATATCGATACGCCTTCCCTGGACCGGTTGGCGGCCGAGGGTATGGAGCTGAACCGCTTTTACACCACCCCCATATGTTCGCCGACCCGCGCGGCACTGATGACGGGGCGCGATCCGATCCGCCTGGGTGTCGCCTATGGGGTAATTTTGCCCTGGGATAACAATGGCGTGCATCCCGGAGAGCATTTTATGCCGCAATCTTTTCGGGACGCCGGCTACCAGACCGCCATGATGGGCAAGTGGCACCTGGGCCATGCCCAGATGACCTACCATCCCAATAACCGGGGCTTTGAGCATTTTTACGGCCATCTACATACCGAGGTTGGGTTTTATCCGCCTTTTACCGTCAACGGCGGCAAGGATTTCCAACGCAATGGCGAGGATATTGATGACGACGGCTACGAGACCTTCCTGTTGGCAGACGAAGTTTCACGCTATATCCGCGAGCGCGATCAAAGCAAACCGTTTTTCGTCTATATGCCATTTATCGCTCCCCATACGCCTTTGGATGCACCCCGGGAGTTGCAGGATAAATACAGGGATATCAACACCGACCTCGAACCCTCCCGCGCCAAGGGCACGGATGAAACCCGCCGCCTTGCCAAGCTTATGATGCAGCCCAGTGCCCGACCCATGTATGCCGCTGTGGTGGATGGCATGGACCAGGCCATCGGCCAGGTACTGGATACCCTGGACAAGGAAGGCATTGCCGACAATACCATCGTGTTGTTTTTCAGTGATAACGGCGGTGCCGCCTACTCTGTGGGTGGTGCCGATAACGTTCCCCTGCGCGGTGGCAAGGGCGAAACCTTCGAAGGCGGCATCCGCGTGGTATCCATCATGCGCTGGCCAGAAACCATTGAGCCACAGCAGAAACTGACAGACATCATGACAGTGATGGACGTATTTCCCACCCTGGCAGATGCAGCCGGGATTGATACACAGAATCAACGCAAGTTTGATGGCCGCAGCATGTGGCCGGCGATTGCGGAAGGTGTGAAACAGCCGCGTGAAGACTGGGTTTATTTCGTGTCCGAAATACCTATCTACGGCCACTTTAATCTGACGGTATTTAATGATGAATGGAAGCTGGTACAGGACGTGGAGCAGGACCAGCTCTCCACTACGGTGACCAACTACCTGTTCCGCATTCAGGACGATCCCAATGAATACAATAATCTGGCCTCGGCATATCCTGAGGTAGTGCAGAAACTCTCCAGGCTAATCCAGCAACGACGGGCACTTTATCCAATTAATGGCACCCGTGCCCGATTGTCCCCCCCGCCGGGATGGCGCGCCCCCCTCAATTGGGTGGATTACCCCAGGCCACTGGATACATTGCAAACACAGACGGCCAAGAGCCCGGCAGCGGAGCATGGAGAAACCATTGAGCGTGCATTGGACTGGCAGCACGGTGAGCGAGGGCGTCTCGTATACGACTGTCAGCCCAAATGGTGGTTGGCTGGCATATGCTTGAAAAGTGACTAAAACTAGCAAGACTGGTCGAATAAATTGGCCCTACGGATAGAGCGGAGCATGTGGCAGCACCAGACCTGGCCTATAGAAAACCCCGCCGGGATGATCATTTCTATCTGTTCGCAGGATCTCGTTCTGTCCTATGCAGAAGTACTCGATTTATGGGTTGCCAACGAAGCGTTCCGAAATTACTTCCTGCAAATTTTCACCGACACCCCCTACACCGCCTTTCGATGGGAAACACCGCCGCTAACGAGCAGCACCCTGGACCAGCCATTTGAATTCGCTATCCTGGCTGGCACCGATCTCGACCGGACTCCCGACCGTGAATCATTCGCTGATTTATTCGCGACTATGGAGCCTGGGGCGGTAGGCGAATTCCCGAATTTGGGTGGTGATGCTCTTATGATAGTGCCGAGCCCGGTAGACGAGGACTCCTCGTACAGTCATCTGGGTGCTTTTCTGCGCTTGGCGCCGCACGCGCAGTTGCATTCGTTTTTGAGAATGGTTGGATTTGCTGTAACCGGTAGGGTTAGTGAGCAACCGCTGTGGCTGAATACCGCAGGCGGCGGCGTATCGTGGCTGCATGTGCGATTGGACCAACGACCGAAATATTACCTTTATCAACCCTACAGGGATCCGCCGGCGTAGGGTCTGGGTGACCCCGACTGGACGTCCCCGACGATTCATTCGAGCAAATCAACTCGCCGGCTGCTCCAGACCGGACTGATATTGGCACTGAGCCGGAAAATGTTATTGGGATCGTACTGACGCTTGATGTCCAGCTCAGGGCCGCTGTTACTCTTTGTCCAAACCTCGTGATACACAAGAATTAGCGCTGGACTTTCTGCGGATTGCAACGATACTTTGACCAGACTAGTGTCACAGTAACGCACTGCCAGCCACGGAGGCCGATGTGATAATTGAACAAATATGGACGGGTAATGCTTTTCGCAACTTCAATTACCTGATTGTCTGCCCGGAAACCGGCGAAGCCCTGGCCATCGACCCTCTCGACCATGAAAAATGCCTGTCCGCCGCTAAACGACATGGCTGGACCATTACCCAGATACTCAATACCCATGAACACGGTGACCACACCGGCGGCAATCAAGCAGTGATTGCAGCAACCGGCGCCAGGCTCCTGGCGCACCACCAGGCGCAACACAGCATCGCCGGTATCGATATTGGCCTGTCAGCCGGCGATGTTGTCAAGGTAGGGCGCACGGTTGAGCTGCTCGCCCTCGATACGCCGGGACACACCATGAGTCATATCTGCTTGTTGTCGCAAACCGACGAGCCGGCACTGATATGCGGCGACACGCTGTTTAATGCCGGGGCCGGCAACTGCCATGGTGGCGGTCACCCGGTGGACCTCTACCACACCTTTGCCACCCAACTGGCGAGGCTGGATGACAGTACCCGGATCTACCCCGGACATGATTATATTTGCAACAACCTGGAATTTACCCTGGCACGCGAACCCGACAATACGCAGGCACAGGCCTTGCTCACGCAAGTCTCAGACCAGGACCCGGCTGCCGCGCTGGTATCAACCCTGGGCCAGGAAAAACACATCAATACATTTTTCCGCCTGCACAGCCCGGCGGTAATTGCACAATTGCGCGAGGATTTCCCGGATCTACCTGAAGACCCCGACCCGCAAACCGTATTCCTGAAACTGCGTGAACTGCGTAACAACTGGTAAGGCAGTCAGGGCTCACCGCGTTTTAGCAATTTAAAAAACCCATAGGAGGGGTCTGCCTCGCCACGCTTCCCGAAATAGGAACCCTGCAGGGTGGGGTGATTGAGGTTAACGGTGGAGGGGTCATTGACGGTGGCCCAGTCCGCCACCACGGCTTTGTGAATAAACTTCCAGACGCCGTCGCGCTTTTCATATTTGTCAAAGTAACGTCCACCGATTAACAGATCGAAACTGCCGTCCTCTTGCTTGATCTTGTGGAAGGCCAGCACGTAGACCTCACCCTCGGCGTAATCACCATCGAGTTTGATGTTCACCGTGGTCATATTGTGATGCAGTATCTCCATGGGCAGCTGGACCGCTGGCAGTTTGTCGACAAACTCCATGGCCAGGCCCTTGAAAAAGGCGCCGTGGTCGTCAATGGCATCCTCGTGGTACAGCCGGCGCATTTTTTTGTTGTCGTGTCGGTCGGCCGCATTAAAATAAGCGTTCAGCAGCTCGTAGATGGCCTGTTTATCCAACAGCTCCTGTAGTGACTGCGCCATTGCCGAATCCATACTCATCGCCCGCTTCAGTTTTGATTCGGTCGCAACCAGATCGGCGACGACCAGGCTCGCTCCTGAATAGTAGCGGGCAAGTCTGAACGCGGCGCCACACCGGCGCGAATGGCGTCCCAGGTCGACCAGCGGCAGGAGGGGTTTTCCAGCGCCCGCAGGTAATAAAAGGCTTCTGCCGTGGTATCAAAATCTGGGTCTTGCCAGAAGGTTTTCAGCTCGCCGCTGCCCACCTTGGTACTGATCGAGCAGTCATCCAGGCTCACGCCGGCGCCGTTATCCGGGCAGCGATGGGTCTCTTGGGTGACTTCCAGGCCATCGGAACAGGCGACATCGTAAACCTGCTCCCTGGCCTCGCCGTCTGCCAGCCAACCCTTGATCACCTGCAGCCGCTGCAGGGGCGTGCCACTGGCATCCGCCATGGCCCAGACCAGGAAAGTGGGCGAGGCTGCCGACCCGGCCAGCTCACTGCCCATGGCCACGCCGCTATCGTAGGCTGTCCTGACCAGGTCGGCGCTATCGAGCATGGCAGGCTCGAAGGCGTGACTGGCAAAAAACCGCACCTTTATGCGCGGGCCAGTAGTGGCAAAGGTTTCCTTGCGCCGGAAGGCATCATAAATTGCCGCGCGGGTATTCTCCTCCGCCCACACCGCCGCCAGGCCAGCAGCAGACCAGTACTCAAAGGACGAACTCTGGAGGTAGTCTTTGCCATCCACCTCGGTCAGCAAACCCGGGTCGTTGAATTTCAGGTAGGTGCCATAGAGCCAGGGTGCGGGTATGGAACCACGCCGCTCGGGCGTGCCATCAAGCATGCCGGCCTTGGACGAAAAGGTTTTCTCATCCTGGGAGATGGCACCGGTATGGGTGTCGCTGGAACCGATCAGGCCAAAGCGGTAGGGGTTGAAGACACCGCCTTCCTTTAGCTTGAGTCCGCGCTGTAAGGCGTCACGCACGTAACTGCCCTTGGGCTCGCTGTGGAGTTTGGTGGCCACCCGGTAGGGGGCAATCTCGAAATCGGCCCATTCGTCGTTTCTGGAGAGCAGCGGATGGGTATCGGAGGTGCCCTTTACCTGGGTCATTTCCACCAGCGGCTCGTTGCGCAGGCGCCGCTTGGCGTAGGCGTCATCCACAGGATCACCGGCCCAGTCGGTGAACTTGAACATCTGGCCATTGGAGCCATTGGAATTGTGGGGAATGGCCAGGCTTTCAATGCCCTGCTCGCGCAGGCCGTCCATCCAGTTCCACAGGCCCTCGGGGTTTTGGGAATGAAGACGCGAGAACGGTATGGCCGGTAGACGGTCTGAACTGCGGAAAATGACGTTGCGGTGCAGGTTGCCCCGGTCATCCGAGGAGGTGGTGTATTCATAGGCGGCAAAGGTGGTGAACTGGCCTGGAATATAGGCCTCATCGGCGGCGCGAATTGTGTCGCGCCAGGCCGACCGGGTGACGGCGTTGGCTACTTCCAGATCGATGGCGCCAGTTAGCAATCCGGCCATGGTTTTGGGAATAAACTGTGAAAACGCCCGGCCGCGCTGCAGCAGGCTGAGGGGGCCCATATTGTCCGCAGCGTTAATGTCGTGCAGGGGCTCGGCCACCTCGTAACGGGAGAACAGCGAACCGGTGTCCGCCGACTCCTTGACCAGACCCAGAAACATGGCGTGATCGGTTACCGCGTAAAAATCCAGCGGCGCTCGCAGCTGCATTTCATAGCCGGAGGGGTGAGCCAGCGGAGCACCCTTGGCGTAACGGTAGGCATCATCCGGCGTGGCCGTGGTGCCGAACACGTAGGCATCGAAAGAGTAGCCCGTGTGTACATGCAGGTCGCCAAAGTAGGCATTGCGACCGGGATTGGCAGCGGGCCGCAGATCGAGAATACCTGTATCCACCGGCAGGGATCTGGCGCCACTTTTTTTGCCTGCTATGCCCGTGTTAGCTGCGGATTGCATGTCGGATGCGGAAAATTCTTCATCGCCGGAACAGGCAACAAGCAGCGCACTCAAGGAGATCGCAAGTATTGCTGATTGATAGTTCATCGGGCCTCTCTTATTCTGGGCTGGAGTTGTTGCACAGAATTATAGCCTGCAATCGGCCGGAAGAGATGAGCGCAAGCGAACAAAAGAAAATGGGCACGGGCATGTACGTGTTGGCCTGGCTGGTCTTGGGCGGACTGCTGGTGTTCTATTTTCATGATTTACTGGACGAGCAGCACAATCCCAACCGGCAAACCAGCACCAGCTATGCCAAAGAAGGGCTGCGTGAGGTCAAGTTGCAGCGCAACAAATACGGCCACTACGTTACCAGCGGCAAAATTAACGGGCACGAGGTGGTGTTTATGCTCGATACCGGTGCCACCGGTGTTGCCATTCCGGCGGCCATCGCCGCCAGGTTGAACATCAAACGCGGCCAGCGCTATATGACCCAGACCGCCAACGGCACGGCGCCAGCCTATGCTACGCGCCTGGACACGGTCAGTGTTGGTGATATAGAGCTCACCAATATTGCCGCCGGCATCTCGCCTGGCCTGCAAACCAACGAGGTTTTACTGGGCATGTCCTTCCTCAAACACATCGAATTCACCCAGCGCGGCGACACCCTGCTCCTGCGGCAGTACCTGCCGTAAGACCAGAGCCGGGGTCAGAGTCTGGGCGACCCCGTCCAGACGCTGACCCCTCTTGTTGGGAGCATGTAAGCGCAGTAAACTTGTCTTTTGGTCGAATTCATTCGACCAAAAGCTCAGGAACCACAATACAAGAGGCACGCGTAATGTTCCGTTTTGCTCCATTGCTTGGTTTGCTCCTGTCACTGCTGTGGCCGGCCACTCCAGCTTATGGTCACGGCGCCGCCACCGACTATGAAGACAGTGTGGCAGCCATGTATATCGCCTACTACGGCCGTCCCGGCGACCCGGAAGGTGTCGAGTTCTGGGCGGAGCGACTGGAACAGGCCGATGGGGATCTCGGCGCGATTATCGATGCCTTCGGCAACTCTAGCGAATACCAGCAGCGCTTTGCCGGCCTGGACGACGACGAACTGGTCAATAATATCTACCGGCAACTATTCGGCCGCGACGCCGACGACGGTGGCCGCGACTTTTACGTAAGTAAATTGCAGTCTGGCGAGCTGAGCCTGGCCTCCATCGCCCTGGATATCTACAACGGTGTACAGAACGACGATGCCATCATCGTTGCCAACAAGCTCACCGTGGCGCATTCCTTCACCGACCATGTCGCAGACAATGCGCTAAGCTATGGCAGTGATCAAATCGACGCCGCCAAAGACCTGCTTGGCAGGGTGGATGCCAGCGCTGCGTCATTGATGTTCGCCGTCACAGAGCTCACCGACCTGTTTGCACTGGCGCCGAGCAGCAATTGCAGCCAGTTCGAGGGTAGCTTCGAGCGCATTCAATCCATTATCTTCGACGGCTACAACTGCACCAACAGCGCCTGCCACGGTGGCGGTGGGAACGCTGGCAACCTGGATCTGAGTGCCAATGTGGCCTATCAAAACCTGTTTCGCGTCGAAGCCAGTTCCAACCTGGCCAAGGCCACTCAATTGGTGTACCCCGGTGGACAAGGCATCAGCTTCCTGTTTCAGAAGCTGGCGGCCGGCACCAACGGTACCGCTCTGCCTGATGGCGGCGGGCGATCTATGCCGGTTGGCGGCGCGCCACTGACTGAGGATCACCTGGAGGCCATGCGCCTGTGGATTCGGGCCGGCGCGCCGGAATTCAGCGATGTCGACAATGTTGCCACCCTGCTCGGTTGTAGCCTGGGCACCCCACTACAGGCCAACAAAATCCTGCCGCCACGGGCGCCTGCCTTCGGCGAGGGTGTGCAATTTGTCTCCGGGCCGTGGACGGTTGAAACCAATAGCGAAGACGAAGTGTGCTTTGCCACCTATTACGATCTGGACAAAAATCCTGGCGCGGTGCCCGATTGGGCCAAGGTAGAGTGCAGCGGCGGCGCCTACAACAATTATGACGGTGAATGCTTTGCCTACAACAGGCAGGCGTTTACCCAGGACCCGCAATCTCACCACAGCATTATCAGGAGCTACGTGGGCACAACTTCACCACTGGACCCCTCCTGGGGGCAGTGGCAGTGCCTGAACGGCCCCAGCGCCGGCATGGCCTGCGACCCCACCCGCATTGGCGAACCGGTCTCCGAAGGTGGCGCCGATTGCGGCGGCGATTTGTACGTTTGCGGCACACCTGCGCAAAGCTCATTTGCCTGTACGGGTTGGGGCGCCGGCGATCATCGCCAACTGGGGGTTTCCATGGGCGGCGCCCAGTCGCCGGTATCCAACACCGATTTCACCGGTGGCGTTTACGCTGTTATGCCCAGTCGTGGGGTTATTATCTGGAACTCCCATGCCTTTAACCTCACCGCCGAAGACACCACGGTCGAACAGTACAATAGCTTCTACTTTGCGGCGGGGGATGAGCGGCAGCACCGCAACCGGGCTATTTTCGATACCAAGGACATTTTTATTGCCAATGTGCCGCCCTATCAGGAGCGCACCTACTGCTCCACCACGACTATCCCCGTTGGATCACGTCTCACCGAGTTGGGCTCCCATGCCCACAAGCGCGGCGTGCTGTGGCAAACCTGGCTGCCGCCGCAGGACCCGACCTGCAAAAAGGACTCCGGCTGTGTGCCCAATGCGGAGCCGGCCGACTACGTCAGTAAGATCTACAACGACCCGCTGGTTATCAGCTACGACCCGCCGCTTGAGTACGACTCCACCAGTACCGCCGATCGCACGATTAAGTTCTGCCTTACCTACGACAACGGCTTGAATTTCCCCGAGTTACTCAAACGCAACTCGCTATCCGTGGGCAGTAAATGCGGTGGTAACAGCAACGATCCACTGTACTGCGTTGGCGGTGTTACGCCGGGACAGGTGTGTAGCGACGATAGCGCCTGTGGTGATGGCGGCGTCTGTGACGCCTGCAACGTGTGGGGCGGGGTAACCACCGAAGACGAAATGATGATTCTGTTGGGCAATTATTACGTGGTTCCAGTTAACTAACTTGGCCTGGCAGGATTTGATCCATGCTTCAATTCGCCTATGACAATTCGCCCTACCGGATCCGCGAAGACCTGCGTCAGGTGTATCGCGATTACTGGCAGGCACTGGCCCAGCCGGGCAACTGGTGGACCGGCGCCGAGCGTGTGGCCATTGCCCGGGAAACCCGCAACGCCCTCACTTGTAACTTCTGCGGCCAGCGCAAGCAAGCCCTGTCGCCCTACAACTTCGCCGGTGAACATCAACACAGCGGTACACTGGACGCCCTCACCGTCGATGCAGTGCATCGCATCATCACTGACCAGGGTCGCATCACCCAGAGCTGGATAGAAAGCAATGCTGAACAGGGCCTGAGTGAAGAAAAATATGTAGAGCTGCTGGGTGTCGTGGTCTGCGTATTCAGCATCGACGAATTCAATCGCGCTCTGGGCATACCGCCGGAGCCTCTGCCCGATCCGCAAGCTGGAGAGCCCGATAACTATCGACCCAGCCAGGCTGAACACGGCACAGGTTTTGTCGCCATGCTGCCGGAAATTGATGGTGCGATAGGCCAAGAGGCCGATCTGTGGCCGAATGGCCGCAGCGCTAATGTGCTGCGCGCACTGAGCCTGGTGCCCGATGCCGTGCGCAATTGGAACCATATATCCGGCGGTCAGTACTTGGGTATCAAGCAGGTGATGATGCTCAAGGGCAACACCGGCCGCAGTCTCAATCGCATGCAAATGGAGATCGTCGCGGGTCGGGTTTCATCGATCAGCGAATGCTTCTACTGAACTAACTCACATGCCACCATGCTCAGTTTGAGCGCGGAAGCTTCCCAAACAGACATTGACCTGCAGATCGTCAATGGCACTGCAGGCCCTGCCACTGCTGAAGGCTCCGGCGGTGTTGAGTTCGCCCGTGAGTTAATGAAATTTGCCGAGGCCGTGGCCACACGCGATGAAGCCACTTTAACCGGCGCCCGGGCGGAGTTGTTACGCGTGGGCGGCAACGATGTACTGGTAGATGCCGCCGGCGTGGCCGGCAACTTCCAGCGCATGGTGCGCATTGCTGACTGCACCGGCATTCCAGTCGATGATCGCATGGGTGCGCTCAGTGGTGGCATTCAGGATGAACTGGATTTGCGCAGATTTGGCTCCGCGCAGAACACCCCGGTAGTCTCATCCTTGAGACAAGGGGTCAGAGTAAAACCGTCATTTATGGCCAAGCTATGCGCCAAATGGCCATAAATGACGGTTTTACTCTGACCCCAAATTTTCCAAATTTTCTCGATACCCACACCAATATGCCCGCTGTTGTGTTCCGCGGCAAACTGTGACCCGTGTCTCACAAAAAACAGCTACACTGGCTAACCACAATAACTACGCCACGGATCGCCCATGCATCTCTTTCTACTGCGCACTGGACTTGCGCTTGCACTGTCCCAGGCAAGCCAGACAAACGCCGATGTCAATCAGGATTTCAAGCAGCTGCTGGACGACCACTGGCAAACCGTCAAACAGGAAAAAATCGGCTTTCGCAGTGACCCGGACGCCTGGCGGCTGGGTGGTAGCCTAGCCTCTGTCACCCCTGCGGCCCGCGCCAGGCGGCAGACCTTCAACGAGCAGGTGCTGCAACGACTGGCAAAAATTACCCCGCAGGATCTCTCTGGCGAGAACCGCATCAGCTACAAGATATTCCGCTATGAGCGCGAAGCGGAGCGTGACTCCTATCAGCAGCCGGATCATTTTTATCCATTGACCAATCGCAGCGGCTGGCACCTGTCATTTGCCGATGCACCGGCCGGCATGACCTTCAGTACCCTCAAGGATTATGAAGCGTACCTGGAGAGCCTGGCCGATTATCCGCGCTATAACGATGAGCACATCGCCCTGCTGGAAGACGCTATCGCCGCGGGTCACACCCAGTTTTGCGCTGCCATGGAAGGTTTTGAACTCTCCATTAGCAGCGCCCTGGTCAATGATGTGAGCAAAAGCTCTTTCTACACACCGCTGGCCAACATGCCCGCCTCACTGCCGGAAGATAGCCGCCGGGATATCGAATTGCGCGGGCGTTTGTTAATAGAGAGGACGGTATTACCAGCCTATCGCAAATTGCTGCAATTCTATGTGGATGACTACGCCCCACAGTGCCGCACCGTGGAGGGCATTACCAACACACCCGGTGGTGATGCCTACTATGCATACCTGCTACGCTACTTCACCACTACGGATATGAGCGCAAAAGAAATTCACCAATTGGGCCTGGCCGAAGTTGACCGCATCCGGGCGGAGATGCAAGCCATCATCCTGGAGTCTGGTTTCAAGGGCAGCTTTAGCGAGTTTCTGCACTTTTTACGCACCGACCCGCAGTTCTATACCGATGATCCTGAAGACCTGTTGGAGAAAACCTCGAGAATAGCCAAGCGCATGGATGGCCAGTTGCCGCGATTGTTTGCCACCCTGCCCCGACTGCCCTACGACATCCGGGAAATCCCCGCCGGCATTGCTGAAAAAACCACCGGCGCCTACTATTCTCCCGCATCTGCCGACGGTCGCACCCCCGGCAGCTATTATGTGAACACCGCACTGCTGGCCAGTCGTCCGCTGTACGTTATCGAAGCGCTGTCATTCCACGAGGCGGTGCCCGGCCACCACCTGCAAATGGCGCTGGCGCTGGAGCTGAATATTCCACCGTTCAGAAGGCAGCTATACCACTCGGCCTTTGGCGAGGGCTGGGGTTTGTACGCGGAAGCGCTGGGGCAGGAAGTCGGTTTTTATACCAATCCCTACAGCGATTTTGGTCGCCTCACTTACCAGATGTGGCGCGCCTGTCGGCTGGTGGTCGATACCGGCCTGCACGCCTTTGGCTGGAGCCGCCGGCAGGCTGTCGATTACATGGCCGCCAGAACGGCCTTGAGTATTCACGAAGTGACCACCGAGATAGACCGCTATATCACCTGGCCGGCACAGGCCACTGCCTACAAAATCGGCGAATTGCGCATTCGAGAGCTGCGCCATCGCGCCGAGCAGGCGCTGGGAGAGCAGTTCGACCTGCGCGAGTTTCACGATGCCGTATTGGCCAATGGGTCGGTGCCAATAGCCGTGCTGGACCAGATCATCAAAGAATGGATTGACGCCCGGATTTGAGCATAGGGGCGGACGTACGTCCCCAATCCCTCCTATAGCGCCAATACCGTGAGGCCTGCGCCAGCGAGAATAGCGGCCAACAATGCATACGGAATCTGCGTGAGCGCGTGATCCATAACGCCGCAACCGCAACCCTGTGCAGCCAGCACGGTGGAGTCGCTATAAAAGCAGGCGTGGCTGCCCAAGGCACTGGCTGACATCAGCGCGCCAATGGCCAGCGGGGTACTGACGCCAACGGAGGCGGCGAGGGGCATGACAATGGGAATGGCGATGGCGAATACACCCCAGCTGGAACCAGTGACAAAAGAGATCAGCGCCATAGTGACAAAAATCACCAGCGGCAGGGAGGTCGCGGTCATATAGGGTTGTATATTTTCCATCACATAGAGTGCCAGGCCCAATTGGTCATTGACCTCTTTGAACACAAAGGCAACCACCACAATGGTGAGGACGGGCACCATAATTTTGATGCCCTCCAGAACCGCATCAAACATCTCGGTCCAGGCCATTAGGCGCTGCAAACCAAACAACATTATCGTTACAAAAATACTCGTGATGACGCCAATCTGCACGTCCAGGTCGTAATAGGCACTGGCGCCCAGCAGCGTGACAATGGGCACCAGGAAGTGGTAAATCCGCACCCGGCCGGTATTTTCTATGGCTTGCACCACGAACTGTTGCGGCAGCACAACAGCATCATTGTCCAGCGCTCTGCGCTGTGTCGCACGCATTGCACCCAGTGCCGGAATCCAACCTATAGCAACCAGCGGCACCATGAACACAGCGATCCACGGATAGAGCATGTAGGGAATAGCGCTAATGAACAAACTCATGCCCTGCCCCGGAGCAGCCACGTCAGATATTTCCAGCACGCCGGCAAAGAACACCGCCCAGGTAGAGATGGGCACTAACATACAGATGGGTGCAGCGGTGGAATCCACCACATAGGCCAACATTTCCCGCGACACCCGAAACTTGTCGGTGACCTTGCGCATCGAGGAACCCACAGCAAGGGCGTTCAGATAATCATCGATGAATATCACCAGCCCCAGCAGCCAGGTGTACATCAGCGCACGGGCGCTACTGGTGGCACGCGCGGCCAGGGCACGGCTAAATGCATCGGCGGCGCCTACCCGCATCAACAGGGTAATCAGGCTGCCCATCAGCCCACACACAATGATGACCCAGGCGATGGTTTCATCCATCATTACCCGCAGCAGAATGACCGAAAAATTCTCCACCGCTGAAGCGGGGCCCAGCAGTAGCAGGCCCGCAAACACACCCGCCAGCAGCGATTCGACGGGGCGCCGACTGAGCACTGCCGTCGTGATGGTGACAATGGCGGGCAGCAAACTGGTCCAGTTTGGATCATTCATAGCGGGGTAATCGATTTTCGTAATAGTTTTTCTATTTCGGCAGACTCACTATACTGCAAGCCCTGACATCTTAGGAGTTGTATCGATGAAAGCCTTTGGTCGCGCCCTGTCTTCCGTGGTTGAAATCGGCAAAGATATACTGGCCCGTAGACGCCTCGCGGCAGCCGAGAGCGCCGCCGCCTCTACTGCACTTACCGATCTGTGCCGCGAGCTACTGGAGCACCGGGGAGAGGCTTCGGGCATGGCACTGGCCGCCGAGATTATCGCCGGTTACCTGAATATGGCTGCCGCTGAGCGGCCGGCATTTTTTGGTGGAAGTGGCCTTTACTGACGAACTGCCGGAAGCCATCGCTCCGCTGCTGGAGCAGGAGCGTCAACCCATCAGTGCCGGCAAAGCCGACACAGTGGTGTTCTATTCAATCAGCAACTGCCATCCGGGCCTGGCCGGCGTATCTTTTGGCAATTTCCTGATCAAACAGGTAGTGGAGGAGGTGCGCCGGGAATACCCCAATATCAAAACCTTTGTCACCCTGTCGCCGGTGCCAGGCTTTCGCAAGTGGCTGGAGCGAGCAAACCTCAACGAGTTAATTGATCCCGCCCTGGTGGAGAAAGTGAAGGCACCGGTCAACATCGTAGTACCGGCGGAGATACGCGATGCGCTGATGCAGCTGTGTGCGCACTACCTGTTACGTGAAAAATCCGGCCACCTGGCTCGCGACCCGGTGGCACGGTTTCACCTGGGTAATGGGGCCAGCTTGCATCGCCTGCACTGGGCGGCCGATCTCACTCCCAAGGGCAAGCAGCAATCCGCCGGCATCATGGTCAATTATCTCTACGACCTGGGCAAAATAGAGCTCAATCACGACGAGTATTTTGACCAGGGCACTATCGCTGTATCAAAAACCATCAGCAAGCTGCTGTAGTGCGCCGGCGCGCAAAAAATGGTTTACACCCGCGGCTGGACCAGTCCGTCTGGCGGGCCGTCATTCAATCCAAACTCAGGCAAGAAGTGAACCAGGATCAGCAGGCTTACTGCACCCCAGATGTTAGCAGGAGTTTTTACGCTGACCCCGCACTGGCAATATTGCCGATATCCGCGCCACTGGGCCGCTGGTACAAACGCAAGCCAAACTCCGGCACTATCGCCATCAGGTGATCGAATATATCGCCCTGAATAGCCTCGTAGGCGTTCCAGTCGGTGGTGGTGGTAAAACAATACAACTCGATTGGTACACCCTCTGGCGCCACCGGCAGTTGCCGCACCAGCAAGGTCATATCCTCGTGGATGCTGGAATGCCGCTTGAGGTAGTTATAGGTATAGGCGCGAAACGTACCAATATTGGTGAGCCGGCGGTGATTGACGCCGTTCTCCGCGTCACTTGGAAATCCATTCTTCCGGGCGGTTTTGTATTCTCCCAGCTCCGCCTGTTTGTCGTGAATATACGTCTCCAGCAAGGCAAAACGCTTGAACCTGTCTACTTCGGCATCGCCGAGAAAACGCACCGAGCTGACATCCAGGCTAATAGATCGCTTGATACGACGTCCGCCGGATTGGGACATGCCGCGCCAGTTTTTGAAGGAACCGCTGACCAGGTTGTGGGTGGGAATGGTAGTGATGGTCTTGTCCCAGTTCTGCACCTTAACCGTGTGCAGTTCGACATCAATCACATCACCATCGGCCCCGAATTCACTCACCTCAATCCAGTCACCCACGCGCACCAGGTCTTGCGCGGTGAGCTGGACACTGGCGACCAGCGAGAGAATGGTGTCCTTGAATACCAACAACAGCACCGCTGTCATGGCGCCAAAACCACTGAGCAATATCCACGGTGATTTGTCCAGCAGTGCAGCTATCACCAGCAGAACACCGATGATGATTATCGCCATCTGCAGCAACTGCACAAAACCCTTTAAGGGGCGCAGTCGCGAGGCGGGATAGGATTCGTAAATGGAGTTGGCAGCACTCAGCAGCGCCGTCAGGGTGAAAGTAAGCACCAACACCACATAGGCACCGGCCAGCTTGAGTAACACTTGCTCGACGGTATTTACAATTTGCGGCAGCAGGTCTACGCCAATATAAATAATGAACACTGGCAACAATTGCGCTAGGCGGCTGGCTACCTTGTGTTCGATCAGGGCATCGTCCCAGGTATGTGCGGTGCGCCTCGCGAAGGAGTGCGCCAGGGACATCAATATTCGATTGCCAAACCAGTAGGTCAACAGCGCCGCCGACAATAATCCTGTGATCATTACCACATCGGGTAGCGCCGGGTGGTAGTTATGCAATGTCTCCAACATGGTGTTCACCTTATAATCTTCAGTGCAACTTTAGAGTGAATCCGTGGCAGTATCAAAGAGAATATAGCCACCCACCACTATCATGATCCGAGGCGCCCAGCGTTTTCGGCGCTGCTCAATGCGCCGCACCAGGGCCTGGTTTTCGCCTGTCTGGTAAGCCAGGCCAGCCCACAGCAACACCAGCGCCAGTAACAGGTTATGCAGGTTGGCGGCAATGAAGCCTCCCGCAACCAGGGCAATGACTGCCGCTAACTGCCCACTATCCGGGTTTGCGCCTGCAATTCAGTGCCTCCAGTTGCCTAAGCAAACGTTAGTGTAGCTTCCCGGGGGCAAATTTTGTGATCCGACTCCCAAAAAAGGCCCCTGGAGGGTGAAATCCCGGAACAAGGGGCTTAGATAAGCCCTGTGTTTGTATTCCGTAGGCGTTACCTCCAGACCCTTGTGTATGCTCACAGCACGTCTCATACCAAACTTTCGGTAGGTTGCTGCCGAAAAGACCACCCCGGTGGTCTTTTTTTTTGCCCACTATCCGCTACACTTCGCATATCAGATAAAACTAACAGGTAGAGAAGGTAGCGAACCATGGAATACAACGCTGACGTACATGCCCTGCGGTGCCCGAAATGTCGGCACGGCATGGAAGAAGTCACTTACGGTAATTTGACGATAGATCGTTGCACCGAATGCCAGGGGATCTGGTTTGATACCGGTGAAGCCGATGCCCTCAAAGAACGCTGGATGGGTGAGGCGCTGGACACAGGCGACCCCGGAGTGGGCAAGCGCTGGAATGAAGTAGAAGATATTGACTGCCCCCGCTGTGCCAAGCAGATGGGAAAGACCTCTGACCCCAGGCAGCCGCATATCTGGTATGAAATTTGTAATGAGCACGGCATGTTTTTTGATGCCGGTGAGTTCACCGACTACAAATATGAAACCCTGCTGGATAAATTCCGCGACCTGATCACCGGTAAGCGCAGCTGATCCCACACCACCGGGTAATAATGCAACTATGGGGTCAGAGTAAACCCGTCATTTCTGGCCATCTCTCAACGATATTGGCCAGAAATGACGGGTTTACTCTGACCCCTATTTTTCCCTGGTTCAACGGCATCGGCGCGCTTTTTTTTGTACCATGGGTACATGCCTTCCAAACTGGTCAGCTTCATTGATGTACTGCGCAGCCACGACCTGCGTATATCCCCCGCCGAAACACTTGATGCGGTCGAGGTAATTTCCCTGTTGGGCTACAAGGATCGCGGCGTATTGCGCACCGGCCTGTCACAGGCGCTGGCTAAGACGCCGGACGACAAGGCGATTTTTATAAAGTGCTTCGACAGGTTTTTTTCCTACCGGTTGCCTGAAGATGCCGCCAACGATAGCGCTGCCGGCGTGGACGCTGAATCACTGTCCGAAGCCGATCAGGCTCTCGACCAAATGCAGGCACAGACAGGCACAGACACTCCATCACAGCTTGATCCAGCGGGCGAAATGGCAGCAGATTCGCAGCTATCCCAGCAACTCGATACACCGCTTATGCAGATGTTGCGCGATGGGGATCGCAATGAACTGGTTCTGCGGATCGCCCAGGCCGGCGAGCGGGTTGGCTTGTCCCAGATACAAATGTTTACCCAAAAGGGCCGGTATACTCGCAAGATACTGGATGAGCTCGGTGAGGAACATATCCGCAACGCGGTGGTCGATCTGGAAAATCGTGGCAGTGCAGCGCTGCCGGAGCTGCAGTTTTACCGTGACCGATTGCGCGAATTGGTGCGCGACCACGTGGAGCGGGAATACCTGCTGCACGCCGAGGGCAAGAACAGGCAATTTATGGACGAAATACTGGGCAAGGCCAAGCTCAGCAACATTGAGCACCACTACCTGCATCGGGTTCACGACCTGATTCGAAAGATGGCAAGGAAGCTGGCCACGAAACACTCCAGCAAACGCAAATTGAAAAAGCGCGGCCAACTCAATATGACCAAAACCCTGCGGCGTGGCATTCCCAGGGACGGAGTGATGTTTGAGGTTTACTGGAAAGCCAAAAAAAAAGATAAACCACAGATCCTCGCTGTCTGTGATGTGAGCGGGTCGGTAGCGGCCTACGCCAAATTTCTGTTGATGTTTCTTTACAGCCTCGCGGATGTTCTGCCGCGGGTTCGCAGCTTCGCCTTTTCCAGCCATCTCGGCGAAGTCAGCGACCTGTTTGATCAGTACCCCCTGGAAAAGGCCATTGAATTGGTCAACTGGAAGTACGGCGGCGCCACAGACTACGGCAACAGCCTGCTGGACTTTGCCAAGCTGGCCATGAACGATATCGACAGAAATACCACCGTTATCATTCTCGGCGATGCGCGCAATAACAACGGCGACCCCAAGCTGGAAGTTATGCAGAGCATCTACCAACGGGCCAAACAGGTCATCTGGCTCAATCCGGAATCACGCAAAATGTGGGGCAGCGGCGACTCAGAAATGAGCCACTACCGCAGCGCCTGCCACTTCGCGGCAGAATGCAATAACCTGCAGCAATTGGAGCGCATCATCGACCAATTACTACGCAGCAATTCCTGAACCGTTTGCCGATATGATGCACGCGGAGAGACCAAAACAAGCAACATGAATCCATGACCTACTACTGCCGAGACTGCAGCTACAGAGGGAGGCAACGCACGGCCAATGGCCAGTGCCCGGCATGTAGTTCATATGACTACCGCCGCGCTGGCTCAAGTCAGGGCGATGGTAAACCGCAGCAGTCAGCGCCGCTCAAACTGGCATTTCTCATTGGGCTGTGGGCCTACCTGATTGTCAATATTTACTGGCAGCTATATACCTGATGTGCAACGACATGCCAGAACCGGCGCAACTACTGGAACAGCTACAGGTAAGGTATCCGTATACGCCGCAGCCCAATAGTGAACCCACAGCGAGCGCACTGTTAGTTGCTACCCTGGGCACACTGGAGCACGTCGATGGCGTGCACCGGCTTCAACTGCCCCTGGAACCTTGCACCGGGCGGCGCACCGGCATTCTTCCTTTCGCGCTATGCAGATGCTAGGGTGAGTCAAAGCAATAAGAAGAACAGGTTTTGTATGGAAGACCCTATCGGGCGCGGCAATGCCTATTGGCGCGCTAATATCCGCTTGCTGTGCGCACTGCTGTTTATATGGTTTCTGTGCTCTTTCGGGCTGGGCATCCTGTGGGCTGACTGGCTGGACCAGTTCCGCCTGTTTGGATTCAAACTGGGTTTCTGGTTCTCACAACAGGGCTCTATTTATGTGTTCGTGATCCTCATCTTCATCTACGTCTTCGCTGCCAACCGGCTCGACCGCCGCTATGGTGTTGACGAAGACAGCGACCGATTCGTTGAGGATGACGATTATTACCATCCAGAAGGGGAGGATTAATCCCCATGGATGCACAGACATTGACCTATCTATTTGTTGGCGCCAGCTTCGCGCTCTACATCGGCATTGCCATTAAATCCCGGGCCGGCTCCACCGATGACTTTTATGTGGCCGGTGGTGGCGTACCGCCGCTGGCAAACGGCATGGCAACGGCTGCCGATTGGATGTCAGCCGCGTCCTTCATCTCCATGGCCGGCATCATCTCTTTTATCGGTCGCGATGGAGCGGTTTACCTGATGGGCTGGACCGGTGGCTATGTTCTGCTGGCGCTGTTGTTGGCCCCCTATTTACGCAAATTTGGCAAATACACGGTGCCAGACTTTATCGGTGACCGTTACTACTCCGACGCGGCCCGGCTGGTGGCGGTGGTCTGCGTAATTTTCATCTCCTTTACCTACGTTGCCGGGCAGATGCGCGGGGTGGGGATCGTGTTTTCACGCTTCCTGGAAGTGGAGATCAACACCGGCGTCATGATCGGCATGACTATTGTATTTTTTTACGCGGTACTGGGCGGTATGAAGGGCATCACCTATACCCAGGTAGCTCAGTATTGTGTGCTCATCTTTGCCTTTATGGTGCCGGCCATATTTATCTCCTTCTCCATGACCGGCCACGTGCTGCCACAACTGGGTTTTGGCGGCACGCTGGTAGACGCACCGGACACCTACTTGCTGGACCGACTGGACCAGTTGTCGGTTGAGCTGGGATTTGCGGCCTACACCGCCGGCAAGAAATCGACCATTGATATCTTTTGCATCACCGCTGCACTGATGGTGGGTACGGCCGGGCTGCCCCACGTTATTGTTCGATTCTTTACGGTCCCGAAGGTGAAAGACGCGCGCATTTCGGCCGGTTATGCGCTGGTATTTATTGCCATTCTCTATACCACGGCACCCGCCGTGGCTTCATTCGTGCGGGTCAACGTCATTGAAAGTGTCAACGAAACCCCTTACCGGCAAATACCCCAGTGGTTTCGCAACTGGGAAGACAGCGGCCTGATAGCCTGGCAGGACAAGAACCGGGATGGTCGCATCCAGTACCGCGCCGGTGCTGCCCTGAGCGGCGGCAAGCCCGATTACACGACTACCCGTGGCCTGCATGGGCAGCGCCTGCTGAACAATGCGGGCAGCGCCAATAACAACGAACTCTACATGGACAGAGACATCATGGTGTTGGCCAATCCAGAGATTGCACAACTGCCGAATTGGGTGATCGCTCTGGTTGCTGCCGGTGGACTGGCGGCCGCGCTTTCCACCGCTGCCGGTTTGCTACTGGTAATATCCACTGCGATTGCCCACGACCTGATGAAGAAGGTATTCCGGCCCAATATTACCGATCGGGAAGAGCTGCGCTACGCCCGCATTGCCGCGGCAGCCGCCATAGGCGTTGCCGGCCTGTTTGGCATTTATCCACCCGCCTTCGTGGCTCAGGTGGTGGCGTTTGCCTTTGGGTTGGCGGCCGCCTCGTTTTTCCCGGTCATTTTTATGGGAATTTTCTATCAGCGCATGAACCGCGAAGGCGCCATTGCCGGCATGGTTTCAGGTTTAGTGTTTACCTTCGCCTATATTGTCTACTTCAAATTTATCAGCCTCGAAAGCAACAATGCCGAACACTGGCTGCTGGGTATTTCACCGGAAGGCATTGGCACCATCGGCATGTTAATTAATTTTGCCGCAGCTCTGATCGTGTGTCATATGACACCCGCGCCACCCGAAGCTATCAACCGACTGGTGGAGAATATCCGTATTCCGCAGGGTGCCGGTGCGGCTTATCACCACCACCACCAACAACAAAAAATGGGGTCAGAGTAAAAACTCCTCGCTTGCGAAATGGGCAGTAGTCCGTCTTGCCGCCCGGCAACTGGTAATCATCCGTCGCCTGCTCTAATCTTCACACATGCGTATCCATAACACCCGCAGGGGTATGGCCCTGCTCTCACTGTGCCTGCTGCTGACTGCCTGCAGCGATGGCAACAATTCCTTCTCCCCCAGTGTATCCACGCCACCCCCGGTGGAACCGACCGCCTCGGCGCGCGAAGCCGGCACGGATGCGGATTTGCTGAGCGGTCCCCTGGCACGCAGTTCCATAGGTGACTTCGTACTGGAAAACGACCTGTTCCGTGTGATCATCCAAAAGCCGGGGCGGCGCTGGTTTGGCATAGGCACCTACGGCGGTAACATCATTGACGTGGCCAGGGTTCAGGAAGATGGCAGCTTCCTTCCCGATCACCTGGAGGAGTTTGTAACCGGGCTGAATATTGAGAACACCCCCAACTTTACCGAAGTGCATGTCGTCAACGATGGCAGTGATGGCGAACCTGCCTCACTGTGCGCGAGCGGCCCCGACGACCTGCTGGATTTTGTGAACGCCAGTTCTCGCATTCGCGCCCTGGGAGGGCTGTTTCCGGACAGCGCCGATGATCGCGACCTGCCGCTGGAGATCGAAACCTGCTACCGCCTGGGCGCGCAAGATGCTTACGTCACTGTGGATACACGCCTGATCAATACCTCGACCGAAACCCTGGAAATCTGGATGGTGGAGTACCTCAATGGCTCGGGCGAAGTTGAAGCCTTTCAACCCCGGCTGGGCTTTGGTGAGCCCCTGTTTACGCCCGCTTGTCCGGTGGCCACCGAAGTGGCCTGCGACAGCACTGAGAACGGTCTCTGTGATCAGTGCAATTACCTGGCCTACAGCGGTCACGATGGCGCTGCGGGGGTATCCTACGGCCTGATTCACGAAGTTCCCGGGTCTACGAGCTTGTCGACCTCCGGCGTGAACGTGATCATTCTCGGTGAGGCCGTGCTCAGTATTGTCAGCGGGCAGGTGCCGCCCAACTTTGCCATTCCCGCCGAGGGCGAGATTAGCCTGCGCCGCTATTTCGCGGTGGGCGATGGCACGGCCAGTAGTATTGCGGATATTCGCAACGATATCGACGGCATAGTGACCGGTGTATTGAGTGGCACGGTCACCAGCGGCGGCCAGGGCATTGCCAACGCCGGCGTGGTGGTATTTCGCACGGAGGTAGCGGCTATCGATCCTCCCATCCTGTTTGTAGCGGGACACACGCGCACCGCCGCCGACGGCAGTTATTCGCTAACACTGCCACCCGCAGAGTATGAAGTTCAGGCCAACGCGGAGGGCTATTTGTTCGCCGACCATGAACCCGCCAATATTGTCATTGAGACAGGCGTCGATACGGCGCTGGATTTTTCCCTGCCCCAGACCGGATTGCTGGAAGTCAGCGTCAGTGGTTTGCCGCTGGTGGGTGTGGCAGGCCCCATGCCGGCAAAGTTGCAGGTAGTGGGCTTCGATCCCAGCCCGCTGCTGAAAAACACGGTCTTGACCTCTCAGACCGGCCTGTTCGCGGACAGCTCGGACAGCCTGCCGTTTGGCATTACCCTGGTGGAATTTATTGATAGAAACGGCATCAGCCCGACCCTCACCCTGGAACCCGGTGACTACCAGGTGGTGGTATCGAGGGGGCCGCGCTTTTCCGCCTATAAACAGAACATCACCATCACCGCCGGGCAAACCACTACGGTGCAGGCGGAAATAGCCCAGGTGATTGACACCGTGAATTACGTCTACGGCGACTTTCACGTGCACTCCATCGACAGCCCCGACTCAGAAGTCACCCGCGCCGAGCGGGTCGCCACCTACCTCGCCGAAGGCATGGATTTTTTCACCCCCTCAGATCACGACATGCGGGTGGATTTCACGGCCACGCTGAGCGATATGGATGTAGCCGACCTGGTAAGCACAGCGCCCGGCGCAGAAATCACCTCCTTCGACTACGGCCACTTCAACAGTTGGCCGGTTAGCATTGATGCCAACCGAATTGGCGGCGGCACTGTGGACTGGGGCCGGGAGGCAGCGCCCGGGAGGGACTTCCCAGAGTACGGCAGTTATGTATTGTCACCGCAAGAGATCATAATAGCCGCCCTCGCCGACCCGATCGGCAATATCGTGCAGATCAATCACATCGCCTCGCACTTCGGCAGTAATGGGCTCGCCATTGATACCGGTATGACACCGCCACAATCCCGGGTGGATGTCACTGACCGGCGCCTGGACCCCAATCTCACTAATGCCTTCAGTGACAGCTTCCAGGCGCTGGAAGTGTGGATTGGCACCAACGGGCGCGACGGCATTCTCAAACAATTTATCGGCGAGAATCTGGGCGACTGGTTCAACCTGATCAATCAGGGCATCGTTCGCACCGGCGTGGCAAACTCCGATTCGCACGACCGGCGCACCACCTATCTCGCAACCCGCAACCAAATTCCCAGTGCTGTAACTGACCCGGGCATGCTCGCCGGCGAGGCGGAAAATCTGGCCGGCACCATTGCCGCGGGTAAGAACATTGGTACCAATGCCCCCTTCATGCGTATTCTCGCCACTGGCACCGCAGGGGGCAATCCACAAACGGCCGGGCTGGGCGTGAATGATGCACCGACCATGAGCGTAGACAGCGGCTCTACTGTCACCATTAATATCGACATCGCCAGCGCCGCCTGGGCCAGCGTAGACGTAGTGGATTTTTATATTAACAACCAGCCAGAGCGCACCTCCGCCGCGAATCAGGCGGCGCGCTATGGCGTGTGTACGGATATCTCGGTGGCATCGGGCGATCCCGGCTGGAGTGAAACCACAGTCGTCGTGGATGAGCGTATTGCCGGTGCCAGTCGCACCGAGATCAGTGTCACGCTGGAGTTGGAAGTCACTACAGACACCTGGCTGATTGCGGTGGCGCACGGCAGTGACGGTATATCCTCTCCCCTGTTTCCAATTGTACCGGAGGATCTTGACCCCGCCGGCAATGAAATCCTGGATGAACTCATCGACGACAACCTGGATGAAGCGGGTGTGCTCGCCTATGCTTTCACCAACCCATTGTTCATCGATGTTGGTGGTGATGGCTGGACCCCACCGGGTGTCGCCAACAAAAGCTGCTCGCCGTAAAACGCAGCAGCCTGGTTTCTGACATTGAGACGGGTCAGGAAAGCCTGGCAAGAACCTCCTCGTGCAATTTGGCAAGCCCGTCCACGGGGTTGGCTTCGCCCATAGCCTGGAGCGGAATGTTCAGGCGGTGCACGCCCAAATCGGCATATTCCTTGACGCTGTCCAGCCCGCCCTGCATGGTCCACATGGCGGTAATTTCTATGTCGTCGTAGTTGCGGCCTTCATCAGCACACACGGATTTCAGCTCCTCAAGCTTGGGCGCCAGTTCTCGGGGGCTCGTTGTGGGCGCATACCAGCCATTGCCGTAGCGGGCGATGCGCTGGTAGATCTTGCCCTGGGTGCCACCGATAATCACCGGCAACGGATTCTGCACCGGCAGGGGATAACTCTTGAAGCCAGACCAGTTAATAAAGTCGCTCTGATGTTCCACCACGTCACCGGACCAGACCTTGCGCAGCGCCTGCACATAGTCATCAAAGCGCGCGCCACGCCTCGCAAACGGTGCCCCCATGGCATTGAACTCTTCCTCCAGCCAACCGATACCCACACCCAACATAAAGCGACCGCCGGACATAAAATCCAGGCTGGCTGACTGCTTGGCGATAAACAACGGATTGGCCTGGGAGAGGATATTCACGCCAGTGCCCAGGCGAATGGTACCGGTGGCATTGGCGATGGCCGACAGGGCGATTAACGGATCGACAAAACCGGTCTCCGGCGGCCCGCCCATCTTGCCAGACTTGTGGTAGGGGTACCTGGAGGCATATTCAAGTGGCACCATCACATGCTCGAAAGTCCACAGGGATTCAACACCGGCCTGTTCGGCGGCCTGTGCAAAACCAATCATCATGTCAACGGGAAAACCAATATTTACCGGTATCAATCCAAATTTCATGGGTGTCTCTCCAGTCTGTTTTTGATCGAAGCGGGCAGTATAACCCCACTGGAAATATTTCCACCCGTCACATAGGCTATACGCCCGTACAGTGAAGAACGAGCGAACCAAGGCAATGGAAGAACAGCGCCCCACCCCACAGGTTGCAGACATCGAAGACACCCGCCGGAAACTTGCCGCCTGGTTCAGTGAGCGCAGGGGCACCGCGGTTGAGCTTTCGGAGATAAAGATTCCCGGAGCGACCGGCATGTCCAATGTAACGCTGTTGTTTGATATCGGCTGGCAGGAAAACGGTGCGCAGAGAAACGAAGCCTGTGTGGGCCGCCTGCAACCCGAGATCGAGCGCCCGGTGTTTCCCTCCTACGACCTCAGCCTGCAGTACCGGATTATGGAGACCCTCAGCGAAAAAACCGACATCCAGGCCCCGACCATGCGTGGCCTGGAGATGGATACCTCGGTGCTGGGCGTGCCCTTTTACATAATGAAGAAGACCGACGGCCGCATTCCCACCGACATGCCGCCCTATAATATGGATGGCTGGCTGATACATGACACCACGCTGGAGCAACGGGAGAACCTGTGGTACGTGGGCGTTGACGTGATGGCCCGCTTTCACCAACTGGATTACCGGGCATTGGGTTTTGCCACCATGAACCGGCCCGAGTTGGGTGATACCCCCCTGCGCCAGCAACTGAAGTACTGGCGTGATTATCACGACTGGGCCATGGAGGGATTGCAACACGCGATCGGCTTGCAGGCCCTGGACTGGCTGGACGCCAACCGGCCCGCCAATGAAATGACGCGCCTGTGTTGGGGTGATTCACGTATCGGCAATATGATTTTCAGCCAGGACTGCTCCGCAGTTGCCGCGGTGCTGGACTGGGAAATGGCGGTGCTGGGCAACCCGGTACAAGACCTGGCCTGGTACTGCTACATCGATAATACCTTTGCCGAGGGCTTGAACTTTCCGCGCCTGGAAGGCTTTCCCTCGTATGACGACACGGTGGCACGCTGGCAGGCTGCCACTGGCTACCCGGTGGAGAATTTCTATTATTACACCGTGTTTGCCGCCATGCGCTACGGCCTGATCCTGTCGCGCATTATGTTGGCGACCGGCCAGGACAGTGAAGTGCAGGGAAATTTCGCGAGCCGGCTACTTAAAAAGACCCTGGAAAAAGCCTAGCGAGGCACCAGTCGTACCGGCATGGTCCTGAATCCGTTCACCATGTTGGAACGGATTCTGCGGGGCTGACCCAGCGATTCAATAGCGGCGAAGGTCTTGAAAAACTCATTGAGGAATACCCGCGCCTCCAGACGCGCCAGGTTGGCACCCAGGCACAGGTGGATCCCGTAGCCAAAGGCCAGGTGTGGATTATTCCGGCGGTGGATATCGAACTCATGGGGATTCTCAAACACCTCTGGGTCACGGTTGGCAGCGCTGTACATCATCACCACGCGCCCATTTCAGATGCGTCGATAACATCCTGGCGCCGCTGTTACATAGCGGTCGGGACTGTAGAGATCAACTTCCCTGGCTTTCATATTGGCATTATCCGCTTACGGAGTCAGTTGCATCACAGGATACAACAGTCTTACACTGCTGCCTCGCCGGCGATAGCCGACCATGCCACCCTGAGGAGATAGTTTGTCTTCACTATTTGAGCGCCGCCTGGAGGCGCTGGCCAGCGCCGCTCAATCCCAATGGTTAACAACAATCCAGCGGGGTATCGAGAAGGAAAGCCTGCGCATTACCGCCCAGGGCCACCTGGCCCAGACAGAGCACCCTACCGCTCTGGGTTCCGCCTTGTGCCATCCCTATATCACCACGGATTATGCCGAGGCGCTGCTGGAATTCATCACCCCGGTATTTACGGACATAGGCAGCGCGCTGGCCATGCTGGACGACATACACCGCTTCGTTTACAACAATATAGACGGTGAGCTGCTGTGGTCGGCGAGTATGCCCTGCATCCTGGAAGGTGATGACAACATCCCCGTTGCACAATATGGCAGCTCCAATATAGCGCGCATGAAAACCTTGTATCGCTACGGACTGGGCCATCGCTACGGACGCCTGATGCAAACCATCGCGGGTATTCACTACAATTTTTCTATGCCCGCAGGCTACTGGCCAGTTGCCTACGCTGCGGAGGGCGCCGGCGGCGAATTATCGGACTACATCACCGACCGCTACCTGGGCCTTATTCGCAATTTCCGGCGTCATTCCTGGTTGCTGATCTACCTGTTTGGCGCGTCTCCAGCCGTTTGCAGCAGTTTTCTTCGCGACATGAGAGATCACCAACTGATAGCTTTCGACGAGGATTCCAAGAGCCTGCATGCGCCTTATGGAACCGCCCTGCGTATGGGTGACCTGGGTTACTCCGGCAGTGCCCAGAAGGACTTGTCCATCTGCTACAACAACCTCGACAGCTACATCGAAACCTTGCAGCAGGCCATTACCCAGCCACACCCTGCGTACCAATCCATCGGCTTCGGAGAACATGGTCACGAGCGCCAGCTCAACACCAGCTTGCTGCAGATTGAGAATGAATTTTACAGCCTGATTCGACCCAAGCGAGTCGCCGATTCCGGGGAAACAGCGCTGGGCGCCCTGCGCCGGGATGGGATTGAGTACATCGAAGTGCGCTGTATCGATGTCAATCCTGCCCACCCGCTGGGCATCGACGCCTGTCAAATACGCTTCATAGATACCTTCCTGTTGTACTGCCTGCTCAGCGACAGTGCGCCCTGTGATGACCCGGACGGCGAACGCATTGCCGAAAATCTGCAACGGGTGGTAAACCGGGGTAGGGAGCCCGGCTTGACTCTGGTGACACAGGCAGATGAAATTCTGCTTACCACTGCCGCCCACCAGTTGCTGGACGCCATGCAACCCATCGCGCAGGCGCTGGATAATGCCAACGGAGGTGACTACCACAGCAGCAGTCACCGCCGGCAGTGCCAAAAAATCGACGACCCCTCGCTGACACCTTCCGCACAAATTCTCAAACAGATGGCAGAACAGAACCTGCCCTTCTTCCGTCTCGCCATGAACTCCAGCCTCCACTGGGCGCAAACATTTCGCAAGCGTCCACTGGATGATGAGCGCAGGCAGCATTTTGCAGAATGCTCACGTCTGTCATTGCAGCGACAGGCGGAGCTGGACAGCGCAGAGGAAATTGACTTTGAGAGCTACCTGGAAGCCTATTACCGCCAATACGATGCTTTGTAGATAGTGAACTTCCTCGCCCATTTTCACCTGGCCTGGCCCGATGAACTGCTGGTGCTTGGTGGGCTGGAAGGCGACTTTCACAAGGGTCCTCTGCCCGGCAATTTGAATCCTGGACTACAGGCAGGCGTAGCCCTGCACAGGGCCATTGATGCGCATACCGATTCACACGCCGAGATAGTCGCAGTGAGGCGTCTGTTCCCGACCGAGCTGCGGCGCTACGCCGGCATTTTGATCGACCTGTGTTTTGACCACATCCTCGCTCAGCAATGGGACAGCTATTCACAGCTGCCTCGAGACCGGTTTATCAATGAGACCTACGAGCTGTTGTCCCGGCACAGCGGCCTGTTGAGCGAAGGTGCGGCGCTGATGGCCCTGCGCATGCGGGAATATGATTTACTCACCCGCTACCAGGACTGGGAAACCATAGCCGCCGGTGCCGCGCGTATCGGTCAAAGGCTGCGCCGTGCAAATCCCCTGCATAAAGCCGGCGATCTACTACAGCCCTTACTACCGGAACTCGAACAGTCTTTTGGGGTCTTTTATCCACAACTCATCGAGTTTAGCCAGCGCAGTGTCAGGCTGGCGACAACCGCTACCGAGAATGAACATGATTGAGAAACTGACACCGCGAGCCTGCAATTGGCTGTTGTTCGGCGCGTCAGTGTTTGCCGTGGGCATGGCCTACTACCTGGATGGCGCGTTGGGATTGGAGCCCTGTCCCCTGTGTATGACACAGCGGGTATTTGTGGTCGGTGGCGGATTATTCTGCCTGCTGGCCGCCGTGCACGGGCCGGAACGTACTGGCCGCCGCATATACGCCGGCATTGCCGCGTTGTGGGCGGCCGGCGGGGGCGCGGTCGCTGTCCGCCACGTCTGGCTGCAGCATCTACCCGAAGACTTGGTTCCGGCTTGCGGACCCAGCCTGGAGTACATGCTGGCAACGTTTCCCTTCTCTGAAACCCTGGCAATGGTGCTGATGGGGGATGGCAACTGCGCCGACGTGGTGTGGACGATGTTTGGGCTGAGCATTCCGGAACAGGCTCTGATACTATTTAGCGGTCTGCTGGTTGCCAATCTCTGGCAACTGTTGCGCAGGTAGCCACGGGGAGCACCGGAACACCATGCTGGACAATTGCGATAATAAACGCGAACGCTGGCAGGCGGTCGAGAAGCTTTTACAGGGCTGGCTCAAGGAACGCCGGGAGGTACTGGTCAAGTACACGGCGCTTGCCGCCACCCTGGATAGAGGTGCTGTGGATAGAGGTGCTGTGGATATACGCGCTGCCGACCTGGCGCAGGAACCCGGCTTGCATCGCCTGTGCCAGCTGCTGGTCGATTACCTATCGGCCGGACACTTCGAGGTATTCTATGAGTTGATTCGTGAAGCCGAGGCCTTCGCCGATGGCAGCGGCCGGTTGTCAGTTGACTTTATTCCGCAGATTGGGGATACCACCGAAGTCATTATGGGCTTTGACGAAAAATACTCAGCCGCCGACGCCTCGTCAGATAATCTCAGTGCCGATCTTTCACTGTTGGGTGAAGTGCTGGAATCCCGCTTTGAGCTGGAGGACAGCCTGATCGCCGTCCTCCATCAAAGTCATTCTGGCTGAAGACTAGCCCTGTGGGGCAATCTGAATCAGCTCAACATCAAAAATCAGGGTCGCGTTCGGACCAATATCACCACCGGCACCACCGGCGCCGTAGGCCAGGTCTGAGGGAATAAACAACTGCCACTTGGAGCCAGACGGCATCAATTGCAGCGCTTCGGTCCAGCCGGCAATCACCTGCTTGACACCAAAAGAAATCGTGCTGCCCCTGGCATAGGAGCTATCAAACTCCGTACCGTCAATCAATGTGCCTCGATAGTGTACCTCCACAGTATCCGTCGCAGCCGGCCTGGGGCCGGTTCCTTCGGTAACCACTTTGTACTGCAGCCCGCTGTCCAGCACCACCACACCTTCAGCTTTGGCGTTCTCGGCCAGGAAGGCGGCGCCGTCACTGGCATTTTGCTCTGCCATTTGCCCCATTTGTGCCTCCTGCTCTTTTGCTTGCGTCTCTTGATAAGCCTGCGTCTCTGCGTCAATTTCTTCCTGCGTCAACAGTGGTTCATTGCCGGAGAAGGCATCTTCCTGCTGCGTGCAGGCGACTGTCATCAGCACTGCCAGCAGTGCAGCCGAGTATTTCAGTATTTTCATAATTTATTCCAGTTTGTCGTAAGAGGGGTTACAAATGTTCGCCCATGCGCTGCTCGTGGGAATCCTGAAGCATCTGTTCGATAGCCTCCCTGGACACTCCCGCAGGTAACGGGGCGGCAATTGTACTACCCATGTCCGGCTTGGTGCCAGCACTAACCGGCAGCTCAGCGGATGCCAGCGATTTAACCGAGCCTGACGGGTACTTCAGTGGAGCTTCCCGGCAGGATATGTTCATCCGTATCCGCACCGGCGCCGGCGTAGCCACGCCACCCTGGACCAGGCAGATACCCAAAGAAGCTGACGCCTGGCATCTGGTCAGTTTTATTCGCAGTCTGTGGACAGATCAGCCGGCATGTTTGCCAATGCTGCCGAAGCTGCCTCTTCAAAACGCCGTAGCGCCTCTGGCGGGCAGCCCTGAAAACCGGCGAATTGCTGCAGGTTGTCATGCAAGCCGCCTTCTACCGGGTCGCCGGACAGGGAGTGCCGGTGCATCCGTTGCTGTTGCACCCGTTCTGCCTCCAGCTCCGCCTGTTTGATCATCGCGCGGGTGGAATCAACGCCCGGATAATCGCGCAGCCCCTGCCGCAGAACTCTGAGCGGGTGCACCACGTCGCGTCGCCAATCTGCAATGCTCGCGTCTACCGCCACAATCTGCCGGTCAGTTAAGGCCCTGCCCTCACTGGCGCACCAACAAACGTACAACAGCAGGTTCACATCCACACCCAGGGATTCCTGCAAATCCAGGCAAACAGTGGCCACCCCGGCCTGCGCATAAATCGCCAGGGAGAAATTCCAAAAGGGATTACTGCCTGTATTAGTTTGAATCATATGGGTAGAATCCGCGCCGATGATCATCCTTCGCAATATTAGTTTAAGACGCGGCAGCAAGATACTGCTGGAACCCGCCGACCTGACCATTGAACCCGGCCAACGCATCGCCCTGACCGGCGCCAACGGCTGTGGAAAATCCAGCCTGTTCGCCATGCTGCTCGGTGAAGTGGAGGCGGACACGGGCCATATTGATGGTCTCGATACACTGCGCATCGCCTGTATGGCGCAGGAAGTTGCAGCAAGCGATAACAGCGCACTGGACTACCTGATTGGCGGCGACCGACCGGTAGCGCAACTCAGACACGCCATCGCCGCCGCAGAACAGGCAGCAGAATTTGAACGCGCCGGCAGCTTGCACAGCCAACTGGAAGAGGCGGACGGTTACGATATTGAACGCCGGGCTGAGCTAATGTTGCTGGGACTGGGTTTCCCAAGCGGCGATTCCCAGCGCAAGGTGAAAGATTTTTCCGGCGGCCGGCGCATTCGACTCAACCTGGCGCGCGCCCTGATGACGCCGTCTGAGTTACTGCTGTTGGATGAACCCACCAACCACCTGGATCTCGACGCCACCTTGTGGCTGCAACAATGGCTACAGTCCTACCACGGCACCTTGATACTCATTTCCCACGACCGTGAGTTTATTGACGCCTGCTGCCAACAAATTCTGCATATCGAACACAAAACCATCACCAGCTATCGCGGCAACTACTCGTCATTCGAAGTACAGCGCGCCGAGTTATTGGCAAACCGGCAAGCCAGTTACGAGAAGCAGCAGCAACGGGTAGCTGAAATAGACGATTTTGTGCGCCGTTTTCGCTACCAGGCCACCAAGGCCAAGCAGGCCCAGAGCCGCATCAAGGAACTGGAGCGCATGCAAATCATAGCGCCCGCCCATGTTGACTCGCCGTTTTCTTTCAAATTTCCAGAGCCCGAGCGCGCCGGCGACCCCCTGTTGCAGTTGGAAAAGGCCGAGCTGGGCTACCACCAGACTCGCGTGCTGGCAAATGTTGAGCTACAACTGCGACCCGGCAGCCGCATCGGCCTGCTGGGCCGCAACGGCGCCGGCAAGTCCACCCTGTTGAAATCACTAACCGGCGAACTACCCCTGTTGAGTGGCCTGCGCATAGGCGGCCGGCACTGCAAGATAGGTTACTTTGACCAGCACCAACTGGAATCGCTGGATTTGTCCGCCAGCGCGGCCCAGCACCTGCAGCGCCTGCGCCCAGCAGCGAGAGAACAGGATATTTACGACTTTCTGGGCGGCTTTAATTTTCGCGGCGCTGCCGCCAAGGAAGTCATCGCGCCTTTTTCCGGTGGAGAAAAAACCCGCCTGGCGCTGGCCATAGTAGCCTGGCAAAAGCCCAACCTGTTGATCATGGACGAGCCCACCAACCACCTGGATATGGAGATGCGGCTGGCCCTGACGCTGGCACTGCAGGACTTCAGTGGTGCCGTCGTGCTGGCTACCCACGACCGACACCTGTTGCGCAACACGGTGGATGAACTGCTGCTGGTACACGATGCACGGGTCGAGGAATACGAGGACGATGTGCGCGCCTATGAGCAGTGGGTATTGTCCCAGCCCGCCAGTGACAGGAATGGCCAGCCAAGGTCCGCCGATGCCAGCCGCAAGGAGCAGCGCCAGGCTGCCGCACAACGGCGCGAGCAGATACGTCCGCTGCAAAAGGAAATCAATGCCAACGAGAAAAGGATGGCGCAGATTGAACAGCAGTTGCAGCAGTTGGAAAGTAAATTGGCAAACAATTCCATGTACGATCACGAGCGCAAAGCGGAGCTGGAGGAACTTTTGCGTGAGCAGGGCCAATTGCAGTCCGAGGCCCCGGCCCTGGAGGAATCCTGGCTGGATTTGCATGACCGGATGGCAGCCCTTGAGGCCACGATCCAGTAGCTACCATCTCCTCCCGTTTGTCAGCTACGGGAGAGCAGTTTCAACTTGTCACCGCGCTGCCAACTCTTGATTTGCGCTTCCCGCGACAGCGCACTGGCCCGGTCGGCTGAGCCTTCACTCCAAACCAACTGCACCGGGCGGCGGCCGCTGGTATAGCGAGCGCCACCGACCAGTTCTCCATTGTGTTGCCGCAGGCGTCGCTCAACATTTGTGGCTACACCGGTGTATAGAGAGCCATCGGCACATTCCAGCATGTATACATACCAGATGCTCACCTGCTATCTATCAGCCACAGCAGGCCGGATTGCTATCCTCACCCGGTTTGCGAGCGCACACCGTGGCACTGTGGAACGGCAGGTTCTGTACCACTCGCCAGGGTTGCTCTTCCCACTTGTCATAGCCCACATCGACAAAGCCGACGTCGGCAAAAGCGCGCAGGAACCGGTCTTTCTGAAAAGCACCGGAAATACAGCCACTCCACAGCTCGGCGTCATCTTTCAGATGCCGCGGAACCTCTTCGATGCATACGATATCGGATATGGCAATACGGCCACCGGGTTTCAATACCCGGTACAAACCGCGCATCAATTTCAATCGATCGTGTTCGGCCACCAGGTTGAGCACACAATTCGATATCACCAGGTCGGCCGTCTCTTCTTCAACCAGAGCGCCCAGATGCTGAATGTAGCCCTTGCGAAACTCGACCACGTCATAACCAAGCCTGGCAGCCATTTCGTCCTGGTGACGGATGGCCAGCGCCAGCATGTCTGCGGTCATATCGATGCCGATAACGCGACCTTCGGCGCCCACTATCTGGGCGGCTATGTAGCAAATTTTACCGCCACCACTGCCCAGGTCCACCACCGTGTCACCCTTGCGCACGTAGCGGGAGGGATCACCACAACCGTAATCCCGCTCAATAATCTCCTGCGGTAGCAACGCTAACAGCGATGTGTCGTAATCCACAGGACAGCACAGTGCCTCCTCTTTTACCTGTGCGCCTTCGCTATACCGCTCTTGCACAATGGATTCTACAGCCATACAACTACTCCTTTGCCAGGTTGTTGATGAGGGTCAGAAATGTAATTAAAACACATCATCAGCCCTCTGGTGTCAGCCAGATTGGTGAAGACCAGGCCCGCTCCTGAATAAGCCTGGGCAGGGAGGGGTCGCTGCAGGCGATGGGGCGCTGGGATGCAGGTAACCGCAGGCACTGGCGCCAACTCCAGCGACAACTGGGATTCTCAATTACCCGCAGGTAGTAGGCAGCACTCTGGCCGGCGCTGAAATCCGCATCCACCCAGGTGGCACAGTACTGACCGGAGCCGGCACCGGACCTGGTAGGCATACAGGAATCCAGATCCACATCGGCGCCGTTATGCTTGTCGCCGGCGACGTCGAATACCGCCTGGTGGAACGCGTCCCCGTCACCGTGCCAAACCTTGACGATTTGCAGCCGCTGCAGTGGGTTGCCGGCCGGGTCTGCAGCGGCGGCAGCCACAAACAGCGGCGACCCCGGTTGGTCTGTGCTGACTAACTCACCGCCCATGGGCACGCCGCCGGCATATCCCGCAGCGGCAATATCCCCGTCGCAAATATTTTCAGGGAGCTGCCAACCGGCAAAGAATCTCGGCGTAATGCGTGTGCCACTGGTAGCAAAAACCTCGCGCCGACGCATACCGTCAAACAGCGAGTCCCGGCTGTTCTCCTCTGCCCAAATACCTACCAGCCCGCCGGGGTTCAAGTTGGCGGCCGGCCGGCCGGCGAAACCCTTGCCCGGCCGCATGCGGTCAGCCACCGTATTGTCAGTATTGGCACAACAGCCATCGTACTGATCTTCGTCTACATCACCGGGGCTGGCGTTGTGCGTGTCGGTACTGCCGACGAAGCCAAACAGGTAGGGATTTATGCCTATTCGCGCTTGCTCGGCCATACCTTCGACAAGCGCATAACGGGCGAAGTCCAGGCGCGATTGACAACCTCGACCAAAAATTGCACCGGAGCCCGTACCGCCCTCGCAAGCAGCCGGCGCGTCGGCACCGGTACTGCGCATTTTCTCAAAATCGCACAGCTCATCATTGCCGTGTACTTGCCACAGCCCGGCCTTGCACTCTGATTCACCCTTGCTCTGCATGATCTCCACCACGGGTTCCCAGCGCGCTCGCAAGCTGGCCAGCCGGCGTTGCTCTGCGGCACTTTCATCACGCCAGGGAATAGTGAACATGCGGCCGTTCGAGACGTTGGGATTGTGGGGTATCGACAGGGCATCGCAAGCGCCCTCCCGGTCGATGCAGAGTTGATCCAGCCGTTCGAACATGAGCAGCGGATTGGACAGTTCCCGGGAAGAAATGGGCAGTTCCGGCACAACTTCGTTGCGAAAAATAATATTTCGATGCACTTTTGAAAATGCCGTCGAGTTGCTGTATTCGTAGGCGTGGAAGCTGGTAAAACTACAGTCACTGCTGCGATCATAGTAGCGCTCGGCGGCCTGTTGCGTGTCTGCCCAGGCAGTTTTTAGTTCTGCCCGGCACAGGCCGTTGTCGCTGCCACATATACTGTGCCGACCCCACAGGCCCATGAGTTCGGTCATGCGACCATTCTCACCCAGTAGCCGTGCCAGCAGGCTGCCGCTCTCAATCTCGCCACGGTAGGCCCGACAGGCTTCTGCATGGTAGGCAGGCGATTGTGGGCGGGTACACAGCCCAGTCTCTCCCATCCACTCGGCGTGATCGGTCACGGCGACAAAATCAAGCGGCCTACCCAGTTGCGCTGATCGTGTGCCGAGTTGCCCGTCGTTATATGGCCCCAACCCAATCGGCTCACCCCGGGCGAAGCGGTAGGCATCATCTACCGTGCCCAACATTCCGCGCGAACGGGCATCCATGGAATAGGCGGTGTGAACATGCAGGTCACCGAAAAACACCTGTCGCAGTGGCTTGTTGTTGTCGCAGGCGTCTCTGGCCTGCGCGACAATTGGGGGTGCCGCTGAGACAGGCGGCTGCCACTGATCGGAGGAGCGGTAGTGCTGGATTACCCAGGCAGTCGTGAATACCATGAAGATGAGCAGAATCAGCCGGCGTAGTCTGCGCATGCGCGAATTCCGGCCTGGCGGCGGTGCAGCATCGGCTGTCATTAGCGTTTCCTCACGCATGTCATCAGAAAATGGGGTCAGAGTAAAACCGTCATTTCTGGCCAGTGGCCAGAAATGACGGTTTTACTCTGACCCCGGACCTTGGGTTCTCAGGTGCGTCTCCAGGTGTGAAATTTCTCTGCCGCGCTCAGCAAGCCTTCCGGTTTGCGCGCCTTGCGCCACTCGCCGGCGACAAACCTGTTACTTTCTGACAGTGTGGGATACACGTGGATAGTGCCCAGAATTTTGTTGAGCCCAAGGCCGTGTTTCATGGCCATAATATACTCCGCCAACAACTCCGCCGCATGGTAACCAACAATCGTGGCACCCAGGATCCTGTCCTTGCCCGGCACGGTTAATACCTTGATAAAACCGTGTGCCTCGCCATCGGCAATGGCGCGGTCCAGATCATCGATATCATAGCGAGTGACCTCGTAGGCAATCCCCTTTTCATTCGCTTCCAGCTCATTGAGCCCCACCCGCGCCACCTCGGGATCGATGAACGTCGCCCAGGGAATGACCGAGTAGTCCACTTTGAATTTGTGCAGGCAACCAAACAGTGCATTCACCGCCGCATACCAGGCCTGGTGGCTGGCGGTATGGGTGAACTGGTAGGGACCGGCCACGTCCCCGCACGCCAAAATGGTGGGAATACCGGTGCGCAGGTATTCATCCACCGCCAGGGTGCCGGTGGGCGCCGGCTCGATGCCCAATTCTTGCAGGCCCATGCCTTCAGTATTCGCCTTGCGGCCCACCGCCACCAGCACCCTGTCAAATTCGAGACTGCGAGTTTCACCACCGCAATCAAAGCTCGCCACTTTGCGACCATCCTGTTCTGTACTAAAGCCATTGGCCCGGTGATTGACCAACACATCGATGCCCTGGCGCTCAAATTCAGCCTGCACCAGCGCGCTCACTTCCGAATCTTCCCGCGGCAGCACCTGCAGTGCCATATCCACCAAGGTTACTTTGCTACCCAGCCGCGCAAAGGCCTGTGCCAGCTCACAGCCAATGGGTCCAGCGCCCATGACCAATAAGCGCTCGGGTAAATCTCGCAAATCCCACAAGGTATCGGAGGTCAGGTAGTCCTGCTGATCCAGCCCCGGTACCGGCGGCACACAGGGCCTGGACCCACTGGCGATAACGATATGCCGGGCACTGCGCACCTGTCCATTTATCTCGACCTCCCAGGGGGAAATAACCCTGGCCTGTCCAACCATGCAGTTAACGCCCAATTCCGTAAAACGCTCGATCGAGTCGTGGGGCTCTATACGACGTATTACCTGCTGCACGCGCTCCATAACTGCGGGGAATTTCACCGCCACATCTACTGGCGCCAACCCGAACTCGGGCGCACGGCGCAGGTAGTCGGCAATGTGCGCCGAGCGAATCAGCGCTTTGCTGGGCACGCACCCGGTATGCAGACAATCGCCACCCATTTTGTGGCGCTCTACCAGGCTGACCCGCGCTCGTACCGTAGCCGCTATCAGGGCAGTAACCAGGCCCGCCGAGCCACCTCCGATTACGATCAGGTTGTCATCAAAAACCTGTGGTCGACGGTACCCAGATAACACCCGTCGCGCCCTGACAACACTCAGCGCCCACTTGGCCAACAGCGGGAATACTCCCAACAGCGCGAAAGAGGCAATCAGCCCCGGCGATAATATCCCTCCCAATCCATTCAACTGGGCCAACTGGGTACCCGCATTCACATATACCGCCGTACCGGCCAGCATACCGACCTGGCTAACCCAGTAGAATCGCCAGAGCGAGACAGGCAGCACCCCCATTAACAGGTTAATCACAAAGAACGGGAACAGCGGCACCAGGCGCAAGCCAAACAGATAGAAGGCTCCATCGCGTTCAAAGCCAGAGTTCACCGACTGCAATTGTCGCCGAAATTTACCCTGCACCCAGTCTCGCAGGACAACGCGGGACACCAGGCAGGCAAGGGTCGCACCCAGCGAGCTGGCAAAAGACACCAACAGCAATCCGTACCAGAAGCCGAACAGGGCGCCACCGGCCAGGGTTATAACCACGGCTCCGGGCAGAGACAAGCCGGCGATCACAATATAAATAACAAAATAGTACAGTGCAGTTTCGCCGGGCTGTTGCCGGTAAAAGTCTCGCAACTCACCCATACGCTCCTGCACCACAGCCAGTTGCAGATACTGGCCCAGGTCCAGCGCGAACCATGCGCCTGTGGCAAGCAATACCATAATGGCGATAATCAGTTTTTGGTTTTGCATAGATATCGTCTCGAGCCGGCTTAGGCGAAGCTTATACCAATATGGCCTATACAAATGGCAATAAATTCCTTTTGGCCGGATGAATTCGGCGGCACAGTCGTGGGGTCAGAAGTCTGGACTCTGACCCCGGTCTGGTTAATTTCGACCAACAGAACTCATTGTGGTGAACCCTTGCAATGGTATGATGAGCCCCCATCCAGTTTAGGCAAATCACGCCAATCAGGAGAAAACAATGAGTGAGCATATCGTCAACGTCAGTGACGCCAGCTTTGATGATGAAGTGTTGAATTCAGAAGTACCGGTACTGGTCGACTTCTGGGCCGAGTGGTGTGGTCCCTGCAAAATGATCGCCCCGGTACTCAGCGAAATTGCTGACGAGTACGCTGGTCAGCTCAAGATCTGTAAAGTGGACGTAGACGCTAACCCGGAAACACCACCCAAGTTTGGTATTCGCGGTATTCCCACGCTCATCCTGTTCAAGGGCGGCAATGCAGAGGCCACCAAGGTCGGCGCACTTTCCAAGACTCAGCTTACGGAATTTGTTCAAGAGGCATTATAGGCCTCGAATATTTCACCCTGGGGGTATGTTGGCAACAACTGGAAATGTCCGGTTCTGTAGCAAGGTGATGGGTTCTACTTTTACCCCGGGCGTAGCCATTTCGATCAGCACAAAACTGATGCCCTGCTGTGGCCTGCCGGAGTTGTCTGTACGCACCAGGCAAAAATGTGGTCTGCGAACTGGGCATGGGTCTGCCACAGCTTGGAGCCGTTGACGATGTAGTGGTCGCCGTCCCGCTGTGCATTCGACCAATGCAGGGCTGGCGTTATCTTCTATTCCAGTACCGGTAAAACGGTAAACCGGCGACGACGGTGACAACACCAACCAGCACATTGAGTGGCTGAGACACAAGCAGGTTGTACAGGTACACCGCCGATATCAGCAGGAAAGCGATTGGGGTGAAGGGGTAGCCCCACACCTTGTAGGGCCGTGGCAGGTCAGGTTCACGAATGCGTAGCACGATCACTGCGACCACCGCGAGGCAAATGAAGATATGTGCGACAAAGGCGACAAAGCCCAGTATCTGTGAATAGCTGCCTGTGACCGCGTATAAGGAGGCGACCCCGCCGATCAGGATCAAGGCATGGGTCGGTACACCGGTTTTCTCATTGACGACGGCAATATTCTTGAAGAAAAGGCCGTCTCTGGCCAGGGCAAAGGGTATGCGTGGGTAGTTGAGAAGTTGTGCATTGAGCACACCAATGGAAGAGCAACAAATAATGAATGCCACCACGATAGCGCCGGCAGGTCCGATCAGTTTGGCGGTCATGTCGCCGGCGATGCGTTGGGAGGTTCTGACTTCTTCGAAGGAAAGAACCGACAAATAGACGATGTTCAAAACCAGGTAAAGGATCAGTACGATGGTAAAGCCGATGAGGATGGCGCGGGGAATGTTTTTTTCCGGTTCCCGTACCTCTTCAGCAACGTGGGTGACGAAAAAGGCGCCGCTGTAGGAAAACAGGCAAAGAATCATCGCAGTGCTAATGTTTTTCAGCGTTGAGCCAAGGCTATCGGCGCTGTCGCCGGTACTCAATACACTACTGAAATTCAGCTCGGCAAGTATCAGTGCTCCAGCGATCAGGGCCAGAATCAGCCCGATCTTGGTAAAGGTAATAAGGTTTTGGGTAATGCCACCCTGGTGTACGCCCCTGGCATTGAGGGCAGTCAGTATGGCAATCAGGCAGATCGCACCGGTGCTGATATATTCGCCGCTAATCAGACCAAGGGCCTGCAAAATTGGCATCAGGTATGTCGATGCCATGATGGCAACGACGGCAATAGCGCCGGTTGCGTAGGTGAAACACATCATCCACGCAAAGCTGAAGGCGACGAGCTCCGATCCATAGGCACGTTTGAGGAAAACATATGTGCCACCGGTCTGTGGTAGTGCCGCGGATAATTCAGCAAAACACAACGCGGAAGCACCCGCGAGAAGCCCGGCTACCAGCCAGGTAACCATCACCAGCAGCGGGCTGCCCACGACGTTGGCGATGTCACTGGTAACCAGGAAAATGGTAGTGCCAATAATGCCGCCGACCACCAGAGTAGTGGCCTCCAGCCCGCCGAGGCCGCGAACCAGTTTATTTTGCGGTTTCAAAATTCATCCTGCCGGTCGATTGCATGGGGACTGCACCTCAATGATAAATAGATACCGGGCCGCTTCGATATCCTCGGTGATAGTAAGGGCCGCACCGGGGCAGCCTCTACCGAGCTGTTGTGTGTGGTTTAGACTTTGGTTTGCGCCTTGATGCTGTTCTCGGTCCTGGACCCATAGGGTGGGCGCATTCCCGCCAGGCCAGCGACATCGACCTTGCTCTGCTTGTAAATGGCCTTGGCGTGGCTGAATGTCTTGAAACCATCGTAGCCGTGGTAAGAGCCCATGCCGGCGGGACCGACACCACCGAAGGGAAGGTCTTCCTGCATGATGTGCATGATCACATCGTTGATACAGACACCCCCGGAAGTCGTGCGGTCCAGCACATCGCGCTCTTCCTTTTTGTCTTCACCAAAGTAGTACACCGCCAATGGGCGCGGCTTGCTGTTGACGTAGTCAATGGTCTCGCCGAAGTCCCGGTAGGTTTTGATCGCCAGCAGCGGGCCAAAAATTTCTTCTTCCAGCACGCGCATATCTTCGCTGGGGTTCTTGACGATGGTGGGGGGGATTTTCTGCGTTCCCTGCTGCGCAGAGAAATCTTCACCGGCCGGGTTTACCGCAATCACTTCGCCGCCTTTGCTGCGCGCATCTTCCAGATATCCGTTCAGGCGTTGGTAGTGCCGGTCGTTAACCACAGATGTGTACTGGGGGTTGTCCAGCAGCTTGGGGTACATTGCGGCGACAGATGCCTTGATCTCGTCGATCACCTCGTCGAGTTTTTCTTCCGGCACCATCAGGAAATCGGGCGCCAGGCAAATCTGGCCGGCGTTCATGGTTTTGCCCAGCATGATGCGGCCAATGGATTTTTTGAGGTCGGCGCTACGGCTGATCAGTACCGGTGACTTGCCACCCAGCTCCAGGGTAACCGGTACCAGGTTTTTGGCCGCGGCGGACATGACGTGACGCGCGATCGAGGTAGCGCCGGTAAAAATCATATGGTCGAAGGGCAGGGAGGTAAATGCCGCGCCCACTTCCGGGCCACCGGGAAATATGGCCACTTCCTTTTCGTCGTAGGCGTCGGCGATCACTTCGCACATCACCTCAGCAACCGAAGGGGTAAATTCTGAGGGCTTGATGATGGCGCGGTTACCGGCAGCCAGCACATCCGCCAGCGGACCAAAGGTCAGGTTAACCGGAAAGTTCCAGGGGCTGATGATGCCAACCACACCCAGCGGTTGGTACTCAATGCGCGAGCGACCGCCCAACAGGCCCAGGGGGAATAGAGACTTGCGTTTTTCAGGCTTCATGTATTTGCGCACATGCCTGGCGGCGTTTTTCATAGGTGTGATGCTGCCGGCGATGTCGGTGAGCATAGACATCGCACGGGGTCGGCAGCTGAAATCGGTATTCAGGGCAGCGGTGAGCTTGTCCATGTGCCTGGCGACTGCCGCAACCCCTCGGTTGAGTCTGTCGATACGAGTTTCGGCGCTGACATGGCCTTCATTGATGTAGTCCTGGCGCTGGGCATCCAGCACTTTCATCATGGCATCGGTAATGGGGTCGTTGTCGGTGGTAGTTGTCTCGGGCGCGTTCATGGGCCTCTCCTCAAAAATTACTGATTATGCTTGTTTGACTGAACAGGCAAGTATAGCCCTGTGGATAACTTTGGTTAATAGCCAATATTAGTCAATTGTGGCCAGAAGACGCGGCATTGCGGCCATTAATTTGGTATCCTTCTTTTCAGGAATAAATAGTATTTTTCCTGAAATATATGGTGATCAACAATGCCGCAAGCAATTGAAAATAAAATACTTTCCAGGGTATATGGCCGAGGAATGGGTTGGGCCTATACCTCACCGATTTGGTACACACCGTGACGGCTCTATTGTTCGAAAAGCGTGGCCGGCAGGCCTGGCTCACCCTTAACCGGCCCGACCACAAAAACCTCATGAACGGTGAGATGTTTGTGCAGTTGGTGGATGCCTGGGCCGAGGTACGTAACGATAAAGACATCCGCGTTGCCATCGTGACGGCGGCCGGCACTGAGGATTTTTGTTGTGGCGGCGAGCTCGGTAACCTGATTGGCTTGTGGACAGGTGCCAGGCAGCCTGAAACGGCAATAGATGGGCGTCTGCTGGCTGATCCCATGATTGCCGACAAGGTCATGCTCAAACACCAACCCATCTACAAACCTATAATTGCGGCGGTTAACGGCCGCGCCCTGGGTGGCGGCACCGAGTTGCTGCAGGCCACGGATATTCGCATCGCGGCGGAACACGCACAGTTTTCCCTGCCTGAGCCCATGCGCGGCATTGTTCCCGGCGCCGGTTCCATGGTGAGGTTAACCCGTCAGCTACCCTACGCCCACGCCATGAAAATACTGCTGTCCGGTGAACCCATTTCGGCTCAGGAGGCACTGGCCATGGGCTTGATCTCCGAGGTGGTTGCGGCGGATCAGTTGCAGGCCAGGGCCGAGCAGTTGGCCGACAATGTTTGCAAGCAGGCACCACTGGCATTGCAGGCGATCAAGCGCACGGCGCTGGACAGCCACACACTGCCCTGGGCGGACGCCTTCCAGATGGAAATGGAGCAATCGGCTACAGTGATGATGAGTAAAGATGCCCGGGAAGGGCTGCGAGCCTTCAAGGCAAAGCGCCGGCCCGATTTTAAGGGCGAGTGATTTTCGTCGCGCCCAGCAGGCGTTCTGCCTGGTAATCCTGATCTTGCACTATTTTCAGGCCTACATTGAGGGTATTGCCGTCTTATGCGTGTAGATATATCCTGTGCGAATTCAACGCACAACCAAATACTGACTGGGAAGTTCAAAATGCGTAATTTTTTTATTGCCGCCGGCATATTGCTGCTGCTGGCCTGTGCACCTGAATCCGATCAAGCCATTACCAAGCAGGTAGCTGCCGAACCGGGGCGTACTGTGGGTGGGTTTCTGGCGCACACAGAAGCCAGGCATCGCAAGCAGGTGGTCGTCAATCCAGCCTATACCCTGGCTATCGAACTCGATACAAGCGCCCAGGGCTATGCCGGCAAGGTCGAAATAGCCTTTTCCTACCACGGTGATGGTGCTCCCCTGACCGTAGATTTTAGCGATGGTGACGTGTTGGCGGTGCATCTGAACGGCAAGCCGATCACAGTCACGCACAACGGCCACTTCATTACCCTGCCCAGTGGTGTCCTGCAGCGCGGCAAGCAGGTGTTGTCCATTGCCTACACGCAAAACTACAGTCAGGACGGCACGGGATTGTATCGCTATACCGATCCAGTGGATGGCAAGGTTTATCTCTACAGCGACTTTGAACCTTACAATGCCCACCGCATGTTCCCACATTTTGACCAGCCAGATCTGAAGGCCACCTATACGCTAACCGTGCAGGCGCCCGCCAACTGGCAGGTGGTCAGTACCACGCGCGAGGCTTCTGTGGTCGAGCAGGGCGAGCAACGGTTGTGGACATTTCCGACCACAGAGTTGATCAGCTCTTACGTGTTCTCGCTGCATGCGGGCGAATACACGGTGTTCGAGGACAAGGATTTTCGCTATCCGCTGCGCTTGTTCGTGCGTCAGACCATGGCTCAATACGCCGATGCGGATGAGTGGTTTACAGTTTCCCGCCAGGGTTTTGACTTCTTTGACGAATATTTCGGCCTGCCTTACCCCTTCAAAAAATATGACCAGTTGATCGTGCCCGACTACAACAGTGGCGCCATGGAAAATATTGCCGCTGTTACCTTTAACGAGTCCTTTCTCAGCCGCGGAGAGTCTACCCGGCGTGAGCGTCTGGATCTGGCCAACGTGATCCTGCACGAAATGGCCCACATGTGGTTTGGTGATATCACCACCATGGCCTGGTGGAACGGGTTGTGGTTGAACGAGAGTTTTGCCACCTACATGGCTGAGCTTGCTTTGGCAGGAGCCACTGAATACAAGGAAAATTGGCAGGAATTTTTTATGGGCATGAAAAACTGGGCCTATTGGGAGGACCAGTTAGTAACCACCCACTCCATTGAGCTGCCGGTGGCGACCACCGACGATGCCACCACCAATTTTGACGGCATTACCTACGGCAAGGGCGCTTCTGTGCTCAAGCAATTGGGTGCCTTGCTCGGTGCCGATGTGTTTCGCCAGGGGGTGCGTGATTACCTGGCCGCTAACGCCTGGGACAATACTGAGCTTGACGATTTTATGGGCGCCATGGCACAGGCCGCAAACAGGGACCTGGATGGCTGGACGCAGCGCTGGTTATACCAGCCCGGTTTGAACAGTATCGAAGCTCGTTATAGCTGTGAAGACGGTAAAATTTCTTCCCTGCAGCTTATTCAGAGCGCGCCGGCTGAATATCCCGTTCTGCGGGAGCAGCGCACGCAAATTGGCCTGTATGCAATGCAGGGAGAGGTATTCGAACTCAAGGAATCTATCCCGGTTATCTTTCGGGGTGAATCGACCCCGGTTGCGGCGGCGGTAGGTATAGTCTGTCCTGATTTTGTCTATCCCAATTATCAGGATTGGGCCTACATCAAGGTTAATCTTGATGATCGGTCTATTGCAGCGGCGCGCGCCAACATCAATGCACTACAGGATCCCATGCAGCGCACCATGGTGTGGTACGACCTGTACTCCATGGTGACTGATGCAAGGCTGCCGTTGACAGAGTACCTCGATATTCTGGCCCTCAACCTGCCTCAGGAGCAGGATCTGAGCACGGCCAGTGATCTGTTGGGCAATTTGCGCTCCGGCTTTAGCTATCTGCACCTGGTACCGGCGGGTGCTGAGCTACTGCCGATAGTTGCCGACCGGTTCGAACCGCTGTTGTGGGAGCTGGTTGAAAACTCCAGCGGCGATGCCAGGCAGACATGGCTGGCCGGCTATATTGATACCGCCAACAACGAGACGGCTTTTCAGCGCCTGGCGGCGCTGCTTAAAGGGCCAGATGGATTTGGCCTGGACCAGGATCAGCGCTGGCGTATAGTTTTGAAACTCAACGAATTCCGTACCCCGCATCACGCCGAAATAGCGCGCGCAGAAGCTGCGCGCGACCGCTCTTCTATTGGACAGGAGAATGCCATTCAGGCCGTGGTACTCGCTGCCAGAGAGGCCGAAAAGTGGTCGTGGATGGAGCGCGCCACCGCCAGGGATGAGGAGTACACATTGCGCCGCAGCCGTACCATCCAGGCCGGCCTGTTTCCCCCGACCAGCCAGCGCGCCCTGGCGGCACCTTATGCGCAGCGTATGATCGACCAGTTACCTGAATTGAGTGCGAGACACGATGTTACCTTTCACAGCAATGTGACCGTTGGGCTGTTCCCGCGTCTGTGTACCGCTGAGAATGTGCAGAGGCTGAAAACGGCCAGTGTCGATTATAAAGACCTCAATGCAGCGATTGCGCGTGGACTAAAGGTATCTGCGCAAATGGATGAGCGCTGCGTCAATATTGGCGCGCTACTCGGCAGCGGGTGATTTAATGCCGGCTGCTGCCAGGCGCTGCTGAAGCTGGGCGCTGTCCAGTGCCGGGGTTTTGTTCAACAAGGTTTCCACGGCCTTGTTGGCACGGCCCTTTTCCGGTGCGGCCCGCACTTTAACTTTCAGCGCCTGCCCCAGCCAGCCCACCACCAAATCGCCTGAGGAGGATGGCAGCACCTTGAGTTCCGGCTTTATCATCTACCTTTGGCCTACAACTTCGAGGTAGGGCTATACTAACCTGCGTATTAGCCAAAACAGAGTGAGAATGATGAAGGCGTGGGTTGTGGGGCGACACCCATCCGTCTCGGTCTCGATGATGCTGAATCAGGATCCCGAAATTATGCAATATGAGGATGGCCGTTGTTGGAGCGGCATAATTCGGGAGGGGCGTGGTGGCAGGGCGGCTATGGAACTGATTGGCAAGTTCTCACAGGGTACGCTGGAATGGAACAGCGCCGACCCCAAGCTGATGAAGCCGCTGTGGCAGGAGGTGGTTGAGGCGGCCGAACGCTATAACGAACCCGGTAAATTTACCGCCTTGATTGGCTACAAATTACTGGCCGAGGTTATCAAGGGAGTGCCATTCAAAGATGGCGAACGGATAGAACCGGATCAACGACAGAGTCCCGCATCGTCCATACACCAGATTTGACCATAGTCCGGCAGTGAACGCACCACAGTGCCTTGTTAGAGCTGTGCGCGCTTTCTAAGCTGCCTGTGCGGCAGTGAACCAGGCGGCAGACAGGGATGGTATTAAGCTGACTTTCTAAGCTGCCTGTGCGGCAGTGAACATTTCATCCCTTTCGGCCTGGTGCATCTGGTTTTTCTAAGCTGCCTGTGCGGCAGTGAACGCTACGATTCGGAGTCAGGCGCGGGGTATCAATTTCTAAGCTGCCTGTGCGGCAGTGAACTGCGTCCGCGTGGTCTTCGTCCCGAATGTACTTTTCTAAGCTGCCTGTGCGGCAGTGAACGCACGTTAGCATTGCCCGCTCCTATTGTTAGCTTTCTAAGCTGCCTGTGCGGCAGTGAACAGCAGTGCTTCCCGGCAGCGCCTTGGATCTCATTTCTAAGCTGCCTGTGCGGCAGTGAACTGGTCGCTGCTGATCGCCCGCAGGTACTCTTTTTTCTAAGCTGCCTGTGCGGCAGTGAACGCATAATGCCGGTGAGGATGCTAATTTCAGACTTTCTAAGCTGCCTGTGCGGCAGTGAACTACGACGTTAGCCTTCTGCCCAGGGAATATCTTTTCTAAGCTGCCTGTGCGGCAGTGAACGCGATAGAGCGCGATCACGCCTACGGGGATATTTTCTAAGCTGCCTGTGCGGCAGTGAACCGTGAGTGCATCCCTGTAGCGCCTGGTGACCCTTTCTAAGCTGCCTGTGCGGCAGTGAACTGCGGCTGCGCGCGGGCAGCGGTCTAGCTGCTTTTCTAAGCTGCCTGTGCGGCAGTGAACGCATAATGCCGGTGAGGATGCTAATTTCAGACTTTCTAAGCTGCCTGTGCGGCAGTGAACTACGACGTTAGCCTTCTGCCCAGGGAATATCTTTTCTAAGCTGCCTGTGCGGCAGTGAACGCGATAGAGCGCGATCACGCCTACGGGGATATTTTCTAAGCTGCCTGTGCGGCAGTGAACCGTGAGTGCATCCCTGTAGCGCCTGGTGACCCTTTCTAAGCTGCCTGTGCGGCAGTGAACTGCGGCTGCGCGCGGGCAGCGGTCTAGCTGCTTTTCTAAGCTGCCTGTGCGGCAGTGAACGCTATGGCCGGCTATGCAGTCGAGAGGTAGCTTTCTAAGCTGCCTGTGCGGCAGTGAACACCGTGCCAAACACCAAGGCCGGCTTGTATTCTTTCTAAGCTGCCTGTGCGGCAGTGAACTATCAGTTTTGATTTGTCGTGTATCCGGTTGCTTTCTAAGCTGCCTGTGCGGCAGTGAACAACTTTGTAGTGCGGGCTGCGCACAATCTTTTTTTCTAAGCTGCCTGTGCGGCAGTGAACGCGAGGTGGGCCAGATATGCAGTATTTTATCTTTTCTAAGCCGCCTGTGCGGCAGTGAACCGGGGACCTGGCCGCGAGCGGGTATAATGCGCTTTCTAAGCTGCCTGTGCGGCAGTGAACTTGGACAGACTTAAAGCCCTTGGCAACGGACATTTCTAAGCTGCCTGTGCGGCAGTGAACGTAAAGATGTATCCTGCGGTGTATGCGCTTTTTTTCTAAGCTGCCTGTGCGGCAGTGAACTAATGGCCGCGCTATTTACAGTGAATATCCTTTTTCTAAGCTGCCTGTGCGGCAGTGAACCGAGCGAAGGCACGTTGCTGATACCAACTCACTTTCTAAGCTGCCTGTGCGGCAGTGAACTGTCGGGGCACACGAGGGTATGATTATGGACTTTTCTAAGCTGCCTGTGCGGCAGTGAACAAATTGTCATATTCGTGGCCGCTTCGGTGAATTTTCTAAGCTGCCTGTGCGGCAGTGAACAACTGCCAAAGTCCCGGCGTTCTGTATGTTCTTTTCTAAGCTGCCTGTGCGGCAGTGAACTGTTCGGGATGACACCGGCTGATCGCGTTTATTTTCTAAGCTGCCTGTGCGGCAGTGAACTGCTCACTCGGACGCTAGCTGGTTAGCATTTTTTTCTAAGCTGCCTGTGCGGCAGTGAACTACCGGTATTGATGTCAGTGTCGCTGCAATTTTTTCTAAGCTGCCTGTGCGGCAGTGAACGTGGCTTGTCGCAGGCGGGCAATCCGACAGTTTTTCTAAGCTGCCTGTGCGGCAGTGAACATGCGCGTAGAAGCGCGTAATTACCGATATTCTTTCTAAGCTGCCTGTGCGGCAGTGAACGATGGAAGCCTTCCGGTCGAAACAGTCCTTTTTTTCTAAGCTGCCTGTGCGGCAGTGAACGCAGATCGGATATGTACGCGATGGGCGGCGCTTTTCTAAGCTGCCTGTGCGGCAGTGAACTTCCAAAATCGTTGTCGCCATTGCAATTTTCGGCTATATCCGGATCTCCCAACCAATGAAATACGATCCTGATGCTGTTTTATAGAGATTAGGACCTTACTCACAGTGTACGTAAATCGCTGGGAATATGCGCAGGAATATCGAGGTCGCCAACGGTCAGGTAAATCATGTCGGCGAAGTTGTGCAGGTTACGATATCCAGACGCTCGGTTCTTGACGATTTTGACAATGCGGTTCAGGCCTTCACCGACGGCATTGGTCAGGTTTCTATCGGTGAACGCGACGATGTTATCAAAGTGATTTCGCACCGTGGAGACAAATTGGCGCAACGAGGGGATACGGCTACGCAGGGCGGTGGTCATCCAGCGTTTCAGGAACTTCTCAGCTGAGCCACGATAACGGTAATTCCAGATGTGTTCGAACTCGTCCTTGAGCACCCAGGCGCGGTGGATACGCCGATTGGAGTTGCGCAAGCTATTGAGGAATCGAGACTGTCTCTTGGTGCGATGGCTCGAGTGCATGCTGAGCAGCCATCGCAGGCCCTTGATCGCCTTGCGCTCCCCGGTATCGAGGGCACGCCACTCGTCCTTGCGCACCTCATCCACAGCCTGGTTCAGCGCCTTGACGACATGGAAGCGGTCGATGATGAGCGTGGCGAATTTGCGGCCCTTCAAGAAGGAAATCTCGTCGACGCCGAGAGTGACCAGGCCACGGATTTTATGGCCGTGGCGCACCCGCGTGATGATCCGGTGCAGCAGGTCGGACAGGGTGGAGGAAGGCATCACCAGAATCTCGGCGGCGGCCTTCTGGGTCATGATCTGGCACAGGGAGCAGATCCGCCACTCCAGTCGGTAGGTGATACGTGAATAGGCTGGCGCCCAGGGGATCGTCTCCTGCACCCGCCCGTGCGTTGGGCAGCAGATCTCCTTTGGGGCATACCAGAGCAAGACCTTCATCCCCATGAGTGTGAGATCCTCCCACCGGCGCAGCTCGGTCGTATGACGCACAATCCGGCAGCGCCGTTCACATTCGGGGCAGCGGCAGCCATTCTTGTAGGGCTTGACCGCCAGATGCAGTTCCTTGTTGCGGTTTTTGAACCAGAACTGGGTGATTTTCATACCTTTGAGGCGTAATATCTTATACAGCAACTTCAGGTTGCTCACGGGCTTCTCCTTTTTGTTGACGGTAATCTACAGAGGGGATGAAGCCCGTGTTTACGTGTGAATTCAAGTCATTGCATCAACATGAAATGATGGGGAAGTTCGGGTCCTCGGGGATAACTGTGGGTAAAAGAACCCCGACATCTGTCAGCCGGACTCCGTGTGGACAGGCCGTGGATTTCACCCCGCCATCCCTGGCGAGGTGATCATGTGGATAACCCGTGGAATGTTCGTGCCTCACATACCACCGGTTACCCACACTAACCCACCGCCTGCCCACACTACGCCGGGGAAAGTCCAGAGGTATTCGGATAGTTTTTCAATAACAGAATTTTTTCAAAAAACTCGTTGGGAAACCCGGATAGACCCCAATTTTCATTTCTAAGCTGCCTGTGCGGCAGTGAACTTGCACCGGTGATTCCTGCTCCCTTTCCTGCTTTTCTAAGCTGCCTGTGCGGCAGTGAACATCAGCGCATCAATGTTACCAGGGCTATCAACTTTCTAAGCTGCCTGTGCGGCAGTGAACTTTTCTGAAGGCCTTTGCTAGCATTTATATCATTTCTAAGCTGCCTGTGCGGCAGTGAACTGTAGCCGGTGATTTGTCCGTTTTCGATGATCTTTCTAAGCTGCCTGTGCGGCAGTGAACTATCAATAACCTGTACCCATAGCGTCTCTTGCTTTCTAAGCTGCCTGTGCGGCAGTGAACCTTGGTTTTCGTTGGAATTATGGCGATTAAGTTTTCTAAGCTGCCTGTGCGGCAGTGAACGGCGTGTGATGATCCTAACGATCGCCGGGAGCTTTCTAAGCTGCCTGTGCGGCAGTGAACAGTCACAGGATTGGTACGGTGGTGTCGATGGTTTTCTAAGCTGCCTGTGCGGCAGTGAACGAAAACTGGGTGCTCGGCGCTCGCCTTGCTGATTTCTAAGCTGCCTGTGCGGCAGTGAACTAATCAGGCAATCGCGTCCCGGGGCATCTTGTTTTCTAAGCTGCCTGTGCGGCAGTGAACAGCGAGGGGTCTGCGATTCCCCCTTGGTTGACTTTCTAAGCTGCCTGTGCGGCAGTGAACTAACGGAAGCCCAAATCCAGGCAATGTTGAACTTTCTAAGCTGCCTGTGCGGCAGTGAACCGAATGCGGAAGTGCGCGCCTTGTTTGCCGCTTTTCTAAGCTGCCTGTGCGGCAGTGAACTGGGTGTAACCGCGACACCGGAGCGGCACGACTTTCTAAGCTGCCTGTGCGGCAGTGAACGTTGTCCGATCGGTTCCGGTGTTGCTGTTCCTTTTCTAAGCTGCCTGTGCGGCAGTGAACCCGAGTTGATAGTTTCGCCGGATTATGCATTCTTTCTAAGCTGCCTGTGCGGCAGTGAACCAATACGGGCACTGGGCCAGCGCTGCGTCGTGTTTCTAAGCTGCCTGTGCGGCAGTGAACTCGGAGACGTTGGTCGGTCTCAACTCAGAGTTTTTCTAAGCTGCCTGTGCGGCAGTGAACGCTGAGTGCATCCCTCTAGCGTCTGCGTGAGCTTTCTAAGCTGCCTGTGCGGCAGTGAACCATGGCCGTGATCATTTCGTCTTTTTCGTTTTTTTCTAAGCTGCCTGTGCGGCAGTGAACCTTCGGCCATTGTTATGACTGCTGGGTTTGTCTTTCTAAGCTGCCTGTGCGGCAGTGAACTTTCCAATGGCTTTAAGTCTGTCCAGCCTGTATTTCTAAGCTGCCTGTGCGGCAGTGAACATTGAAATGTTTTCTCATAAATTTCTGCTTTTTTTCTAAGCTGCCTGTGCGGCAGTGAACCCTGCGCCGATGGTAAAAATCTAATTTACAACAGACACTTAGCAAGTATTTGGCAATTTTACCAATGCTTTTCGGTGGTTGCTTAACTTATTGATTTATACTATCTTTTTAAGGAGCGGCTTTTTTTGGTTAAAATATAGATTTTAATCTAATCAAGCAATGTACTTTTAGATGTGGTAAGTAATTCTCATTGGTAACAACATTTCCTCTCGTTTTATCCTTGAACTCATTTATGGTTTTTTAAGCATTTGTGTTCTTTTACGCTATATTCCAATCACTCCTTGTATTTAAAATCAAACTTATCCAGATTTATTATTCAAACCAGGGAACAGTGGCTTGTTTGCTTAAACCAAAAAAATCAAACAGACCTGATGTCGGTGTATCAACAATATCGCCAAATGCAATGTATCGTCTATGTTTGTTTTTATTAGAGGTGCTTTCTAACTCAAAATAAGGATTATCAATCCCCTTAGAAAACATTTTTGCTTTATAGTGTTTTGCTTGCTCAGGCGTGATTGACCCTCGTTTAATTAAACGCCTGAGTTTTGCCTCGGTCATGTTCGATTGCACTCTTGAGATAGTTCTATGCATGACATCATCCGGGATTTTCAAACTATCCGTTAATTGGCAATAACCCGCCAAGCCACCTAAAAAATTCATCTCGCACAGCACTGCTAATCTATCTTGTGTTGAATGCAGGCGAATTGTTTTGCCTAATATGATTTTATATTCTGGAAAACTTACCCCCACATCAGTTGATTGCAGGTTAAATAATGCTTTGTGCAATTTGGTATAAACCTTGTTAAGCAAGATATTTTCTCGCATTTCGGCATCTGGTTTAATTTTCACATCAATGTAATGGTTCATTGCTCAACCTCTCTTGTGTCAATACGAGTGACATAAGCCAAACCTTTTTTACCAAGATAAAAACTGGATACACCCGCATTTTCGATTTTGATTTGGATGTCCTTAGCTCTTTCTCTACTTATATTAAGATTAATCTCTAGTGTTCCACGGGCTTTGGTCATAAGCGATGTTACTTCACCAATTCCTTTTATTCTCTGTTTGAGAATATACGGATTGCCCCAGATTTTCTTTTTCCCCCCCGTGGTAAAACGCACCATAAAATCTTTTTTAGTAAAGCCTCTTTTAGAAATACCGCTAATACCACCTGCCTTAGTTGTGGCAGAATCCATATTAAATCGCTTAGAAAGTCTTTGTAATTGTAGATAAAGCGATGAGCAGTATAAACTAATCGGCACAATTTCGCCTTTTTTATTAAGATACTCGATGCCCTTAAAAGATTTTTGCAATTCCTCAACCGCCTTGTTTGCCATCCCTCCATTTAAAATCGCTCTTGTCTTGTTTAAAATCTCTAGCTCTGAAATAATGGTCATTGGGTCAGTTTGAATGTCTGATGATACCTTTTCATTTGAGACAATAAACTTGCATAAGGCATCAAAATCTAGTGCCAAAATACCCCAAAACTCAGCAGAATAATCAGAATTAAATACAGCATCGTTAGTTTTGATTGCACCTGTAAAAGAGTTTTGGTCTTCACTGCCCGTAATATTTCTAATAAAAATTATTTCGTTAGTAATTAGTGGTGAATCCTTAAACAACTCAACACCAGTATCAATATCTTTGAAAAAATAATTTTCATCTTTCCTAGACTGATAAAGTTTGCGTTGATCGCCAATCAGCCTATTTAAAATACCCATAACCGTATCATTAGTTATCGATTGGGTTTTAAAATTGCCTTCTTTTTTTAATTCAGTCATAGAACCAATAAATTTACGGCCTTTTTTAGGCAATGGCTCATTATTACTTCCTGCTAAAAAAGAATTGCGCCAACAAGAATCATAGGAAATATCTATTTTCATAACTTATTCCTACTTCGCATAAAATAAACGGCATACTCACCGCTAGGTTGTGGATTTGTTGATTCGCCTTGTTTAATTCGCATCATTTTATGACTATCGTTATAATCAACTTCTACGCTATCGACATACATATGTGATTTTGCTTGACGAATTGAAAGCTCTCTTATCATTTGTAAAGTATGTTCTACTAATGCGGTAACAGCATCATTATTAAGCAGAATACCATTTTCGCCTTCTTCAAAAATAGTACCGCCACGAACATAGTTTGCATGAAAGACAGCTTGTGGACTTAGGGTAGGATTGAGCTCTTGAATAAAACCCTGTACGGTTTGCGCGACTTCTTCGCCTTGCCCATCTGTAATGACCATTGCACAGCGATCAAACTTTTTGTCCAGTGAAATAAACTGCAATTGCTCAATACTGATTGAGCCATAAGAAGTGTATTTGGTATCGCCAAAAGTTGTTTTTGAGAAAAACGAAGTGCTTGATTTGGCTTTTGTTTTTCCCCCATTATCTTCCTTCGTCGCCTCTTTATCTGCTTTTGTTCCAGACCTACCCATTTGCTCAAAATTACCATTGCCCAATTTATCAACAAAATCTTCCAGCAATAATGGGCTGGTTCTTTTATTTTGACCTATATTTGGCAGAACATAACCCCTAACAAGGCCTGTAATTGATGCGATCAAATTTTTCATATTGCTTACTGTTGCATAATGTAAATCAAATGCTTGATTTCTAAACAAATGATGACGAATACAGTTTTGACTGATATAAAGCGGTGTTTTTTTGAAATCAATGTCCTCAGCATATTTGTATTTGGGTTTTCCATCCTCCCAATGACCAGTAATATTCGAATATCCTCGTAATTTTGGCAAAGAGTGGTTAGTGACCTTTTTATCCTTTCCCTCTACACGAATATTTAGTTCTGTTGGCCCATTCCAGTTGACCACGCCATGACCTACTGCGGCGATTTTAAAATCGACACTTTTTATACCTGTTACTTTTTTCATAATTACTCTCCTTTGAATTTATTGATTGAAACAGCCCCGATGGGCTGGTTCTTTCCGATTGCATAATAAATTGCATACGAACAGGGTTGCGCTTCCACTTTTTTTAAGTCATCTGGAGTGTAGCTCAAATAGATGGGAGTTTCTGGTGTTCTTGCCGCATTAAGTAGCTCGTTGTTATTGTGAGGTTTTCTAGCATCATCTTTGATGTTGTGATGTTTTTTAACCATGAATGCCAATAAGTCTTGATCGCTATCGCCATAACCACAAATAGGTCCTACTGGCATGGTGAGGCTATCTTTTGCATCGTTTTCTTCACAGGCATACTCATTCGGGAACTTTTCTTTGCCATTTCTAATATTCCACACCGCCATTTGCACAAAACGATTATTACCTCTTAATGAATGTTTTTTGATTTTAATATTTTCTTTATTTTGTTTTTTGGGTATTTCTAATGGATCGTAAATATTGTTGTTAATATTCCTAACGCCTTCTTTTAACGAATCTTCTAAATCTTGTTTAATTAACTGATTGTCGCTATCGTAAAAATCTTGATACCATTTATATAACTCGTTAATAGTTACGGTTTTATCATCCTCTAATTTATTATCTAAAAATTCAAACCACACTTTCGCGCTTTGTAAAATATACATACTCGCCAGAAATTTGGCAGAATTACCACTTTGTTTTCCCTTTTTTACTCCTTTGGTTATTGCTATGGTATAAGTTGCATTGTCATGTTCTGCAAAACGATTTAACCTACCCATTCGTTGTAAAAAATTCTCAGCACAAGTCATCTCACCTATCATCTTTTTGCCGCTAATATTTAAAGAAGCTTGAATAATTGGACCGGCTCGCAAAACCTTATCTTTGCTGCCGTCTTGCTTAAAAGTATTGATGACTTTATCAAAAATTCGTCGCTTATCCGTTGTCTTAAATTTAGCATGAATTAAAATTGTGTTCTCTTGATTATTAATAAAACTTTTTTGTGCTCTGGTTGTAGTATTGCTAATCACAAAAGTATTGGTTTCTTGTTTTTTATAAAGCGGGTTTGTTTCATTCTCTGAATTTTCATCATAACCAGCAAACTCAATTTTATAAGGTCTGCTGTTAAAACTATCAATGCCTTTAATATCGTGTTCATCTATGCCTAAAAAATCTCGGACAAATAAATAATGCGGCGTGGCTGATACCAGTAATGTATTCGGTGGTTTGTTATTATTTTGCTGTAATTGTTTACACTTTATAAGTTCAGCAAAAAGCATATTAAAACCAGACATATTTACATATTCGTGAAACTCATCAAAAACAGCGTGAGAGTCCATATAAGTAGCCAATATATCTATTTGGCGATGGGTAGTAATACTATTAACCATTTGATCAATGGTGGTTATTACAATATCCCCTGAAAAAGGCTCGCCGTCTGAATTATCTGCTTTTTTCCCGCTCGGATGAATTTGCTTATATTCGCCAGTATAAATTTCTATTTTTGCATCGGGTAGATACTCTTGTGAAGTTAAATCTTTGAATAAATTTTGACAAATCTGCACTCTCGGACAAATCCATAAAATCTTTTTAGCATTGGTTTTATTTGCCCACTCTAGGGCAATTTTTGTTTTACCACATCCTGCAGGACCTCTTAAAACTCCAATTTTAACTTCTTCATCTGCTAAGTATTTTGCTGTATTTGCTCGTTCTTGATTGCGTTGACTATTTGGATATTTTTTATCAAAGCCATCTAAGCAAGTTTTAATATCTGATTTTAAATTTCTAGCTTTTGATAATGCTTCATCCAACAAAGATTCTAAACTACGATTATTAATATGTTCTTGTAATTCATCACTATTCAAACTAGATACCAATCTATCAGCAGTTACAACAGCGGTTCTGATTAGATTGTTTTTTGCATTGATTGTTATTTGATTAGAGTAATCTGTAATTTGACTTTTTTCTTCATATGCTTTGTATTTTGGATGCTCAATACCTTCTAAGTTATACTCGAAATCACCCGTTGGAATATCCAATGTTTTGAGTGTAATAAGATTTTCATTTTCTGAAAAATAATTTTCATTCAGTTGATTGACTTGGTTTATCAAAACCCTAGTATTTGTAAATAATGGTTGATAATTTTCTAAATTATTTTTTAATTTATCAAAAATAATGCTTAATGTTTTAAATTCATCCTTTCTAATTGGTTTAGCGTGATGCCAAAAAATAGCATGTTTTATAATATCTTTGTCACAGTTATCAAAGTTTGTCACATCTGCTAAAAGATGATGCAAAAGTGTGGATACTTCATTATGTCTTGGGTGTTTTTGCCATGAAAATTTACCCGATTGTTTGTCGTTGTGAACGCCTTCTTCTGGCACGATTAAATTTGGATTTTGCTTATTGATTTCCTTATCTAGCCAGTCCTGAAAAGATGGGTCTAGCTTGCCAACATCATGCCAGCAACCAGCAATAAAAGCCTGCTTTGGCAGTTTTTCAACCGGTGCTATTTTTTGCATTAAAGTTTTTGATACTAACCCAACAGCAAACAAATGCTGGTCTAATAGTTGTTTTTTAGTATTTGCATATATTTTTCCGGGTCTATCCGGGTTTCCCAACGAGTTTTTTGAAAAAATTCTGTTATTGAAAAACTATCCGAATACCCCTGGACTTTCCCCGGCGTAGTGTGGGCAGGCGGTGGGTTAGTGTGGGTAACCGGTGGTATGTGAGGCACGAACATTCCACGGGTTATCCACATGATCACCTCGCCAGGGATGGCGGGGTGAAATCCACGGCCTGTCCACACGGAGTCCGGCTGACAGATGTCGGGGTTCTTTTACCCACAGTTATCCCCGAGGACCCGAACTTCCCCATCATTTCATGTTGATGCAATGACTTGAATTCACACGTAAACACGGGCTTCATCCCCGCTGTAGATTACCGTCAACAAAAAGGAGAAGCCCGTGAGCAACCTGAAGTTGCTGTATAAGATATTACGCCTCAAAGGTATGAAAATCACCCAGTTCTGGTTCAAAAACCGCAACAAGGAACTGCATCTGGCGGTCAAGCCCTACAAGAATGGCTGCCGCTGCCCCGAATGTGAACGGCGCTGCCGGATTGTGCGTCATACGACCGAGCTGCGCCGGTGGGAGGATCTCACACTCATGGGGATGAAGGTCTTGCTCTGGTATGCCCCAAAGGAGATCTGCTGCCCAACGCACGGGCGGGTGCAGGAGACGATCCCCTGGGCGCCAGCCTATTCACGTATCACCTACCGACTGGAGTGGCGGATCTGCTCCCTGTGCCAGATCATGACCCAGAAGGCCGCCGCCGAGATTCTGGTGATGCCTTCCTCCACCCTGTCCGACCTGCTGCACCGGATCATCACGCGGGTGCGCCACGGCCATAAAATCCGTGGCCTGGTCACTCTCGGCGTCGACGAGATTTCCTTCTTGAAGGGCCGCAAATTCGCCACACTCGTCTATGATCTGGACCGCTCTCGTATCTTGTGGGTGGGCCTGGGAAAAGGCCGCGAGACCATTGACCGCTTCTTCAACGAACACCTGAGCAAGGGGCAGAAAGCACGCATCCTGTGGGCCAGTTGTGACATGAGTCGCGCCTATACCGGGGCCATTGAACATCACTGCCCCAACGCCACGCTCATCATCGACCGCTTCCATGTCGTCAAGGCGCTGAACCAGGCTGTGGATGAGGTGCGCAAGGACGAGTGGCGTGCCCTCGATACCGGGGGGCGCAAGGCGATCAAGGGCCTGCGATGGCTGCTCAGCATGCACTCGAGCCATCGCACCAAGAGACAGTCTCGATTCCTCAATAGCTTGCGCAACTCCAATCGGCGTATCCACCGAGCCTGGGTGCTCAAGGACGAGTTCGAACACATCTGGAATTACCGTTATCGTGGCTCAGCTGAGAAGTTCCTGAAACGCTGGATGACCACCGCCCTGCGTAGCCGTATCCCCTCGTTGCGCCAATTTGTCACCACGGTGCGAAATTACTTTGATAACATCGTCGCGTTCACCGATAGAAACCTGACCAATGCCGTCGGTGAAGGCCTGAACCGCATTGTCAAAATCGTCAAGAACCGAGCGTCTGGATATCGTAACCTGCACAACTTCGCCGACATGATTTACCTGACCGTTGGCGACCTCGATATTCCTGCGCATATTCCCAGCGATTTACGTACACTGTGAGTAAGGTCCTAATCTCTATAAAACAGCATCAGGATCGTATTTCATTGGTTGGGAGATCCGGATATAGCCATTTTTCCCATTGTTATTTCCCCTATAAATTTATCTTGACTAGTATAGTTCACAGGCACCACACCTTGTTCATTAAACTTATTCCTGTTCCCCACCACCCAAAGAAACTGCGAGCGGCTGCGGCTTCTGATCCAGTGACATGCAACGGCGGTATTTTTGCTGGCGGTCTTTCTCAGCAGTTTTTTTACCGCGCTCAACCCCTCATTGGTAATAACGGTTTGCCAGGTATTATCACCTATGCGATTGGCAAAGCTGTCCAGTACCCGCCGGGTTCGGTTGAGGGCTTTTTTCTCGCATTGTGAAACAAAGGTGACCATCATGCGGCTTCACCTTTGTTTTCGTGGTGCTGTAAGGCTATGGTTTTTACCTGCTCAAACATAAAATCCAGCGCTTTGTGATCGGTAAATGCTTGCAGGCATTGCTGGCGAAATTCCTGTTCGGTGGCGCCTTCCTTGGCGCAGATAAATGACCAGGGCAGTACCAGCGTGTCTTTTATTAAGTCCGCCACATCAAACACCAGTGCGCCACGACGAGTTTTGCCGTGCATGACGGCGAAGCCGTGGGGGATGCCCAACACCCATAGCGTGGTTGCGGCCAACCCATAAGCCAGATAGTTGCCGTGGTTCAAAAAGGCATTGGCAGTATCGACTGATTCTCTTTCACGCACAAAATCGCCATGTTTAGTTCTGCCGGCGGCTATTTTGTAAAGCCGTTTGGTGAGGTCGGCTTCAATTTGGAATAACTTGCTGATTTTTTGTGCCTGTTCGATTTTGGCACGAGTATTATGTAGCACGGACGTTATATTTTCATCATGACTATTAAATCCCGCATCTATCAAGTCACGGTCTTTTGACCAGATCGTATGCATAAACTGAATACGTGCCGTTTGAAATTGCCTGGCCGCCGACAGACGTTTTTGCTCGTCAAACCAGAAGTTCATCCAGCCCTGGACATATTCGGTAGGACGATATTCGCTTTGGGGTGACAGCCATTCAATCTCGGTGGCCATGAGCAGGGGTGTGCCGCCGCCGCCACAGAAGCCGACCAACACACCGGCCTGGGCCAGCATACGCATGGCGGCCTGGGTGATGGAGGTGCCGGTTCCCAATAGCAAGCAGGTGGTATTGGCTATCGGAATATTCCAGTACTGGCTTTCATTTTTGGCTTCCGTGAGATACAGCACGCGCCCATCTTTTTGCATCACTCGGCATTTTTCCAAGTAATAGATATTGGCGCGTTTGGAATGCAGGATGGCTTTTAGGTCGGTTAATTGTTCCATGCCTTTTCCCAAAATAGGCTGTGCATATCTTGTTTTTTCCAGCTTTTAAATTATCTGACTCATGATTTTTACACCCTCGTATGCTCATCGGGTGAAGTTGTAGAAGAGATATAGAAGTATAAAGCGCATGGCTACGTAAAAACAATCCCACCCACCCCTGAATCGAAATCCAAACTAATCCTGTTATTCACGCCGTGGTTATCCGCGGGAAAATAGACATTGTCCTGCAAAAATTAATCGCCTATCCGACGATCAGCCGGGATAGCAATTTAGCAATGATTCAATACATTGAGTCCTACCTTGGCGAATACGGCAGCGCGAACGGTTATTCCGGTACATTGCCCGCCCAGCGGTGGCCATTCCCCCCTGTGTGTCAACCTGATCCCATACGCCTTCTGTTTGGGATCAGGTTGACACCTTCCGCGGCGGGCGTAACGGAACCTGCCGGGGATGTTGAACGCCACCACCGGGGGTGCGGTACTAAAACCGATAGCGGATCTTGGCGAGAATCACCTCGGCGGTCTTGTCGTCCCAGGCATTACTCCACAAGTCACCCAGGCCAAGGGAGTCTTCATTGTCGCTGAAAAATCCGCCGCGGGTGTATACCAGGTAAATGTCAGACAGGGGCGCCAGTTGATAACGATAACGAATCTGCAGTGCTGTATCGCTAACACTGAAATCCTCAACCGGTCGGCCAGAAGACACCAGGCTGCCGTTACTTGCCAGCGCGAAGCCCTCAATGGCATCAGACTGTACCGCTACCCACTGAAACTTGATTCTCACTTCCTGCTTGGAGTCAGGGTACCAGTCAAGGTTAATGCCGGTCTCTACCACATCTGATTGGTAAGTGGCCAATTGCTCGCTGCGAAAATCCCACAGTAACCACTCGTCGTACCAGATATAGCTGAGCTCGCCACTGATATTGAAAGTGTCTGTCAGGTAATAAACTGGCTTGAATTCGATTTCGTGGGAGTACTTGTCAGTGCCCTGGTTGCCGGTCTCATAGGCCACTTCATAATTAAAATTATCACTGCGGGGGCTGGCATAGCCAATATAGAAATTATGCTGGGGTTCCAGGCGGGCAATGCCATTGCCGCGAGTGATACGGTCATCGCGGCGGTGGGTGCTCTCCAGGTGTAAATCCGTGGAAAAGAACTCGGTGCTGCGAAAATTCCAGGCATATTGCATGGTTACGCCGGCACGCAGTTGATCGCCATTCCGGTTGGCCTCGCGCTCCGGCTTGATGCGCCAGTACGTGTTGAGAAGCGTAGACTCCTGGGGGTAGAGATTGGTGTCGCGACGGTACTCAATGGAGGTGCGAAACCAGTCATTGCGCTTCAGAAAGCCCATGTCATTCATCTCGAAATCTTCGCCGTACCAGAGGATGTAGGCCGTGACAGAGTTTATATCGTCGGGTGCATAACTCAGTTCGGTCCAGCCGCCATTATCCGTGTCGTCGATATCCCGGTTGCCATTGACCAGGTTGGCGTCCTGCTCGATGTCGCTGATGAACAATTGTCCCCTGGCGCGGGCGCCGCCCAGCCCCTGCCAGTCGGCATCGAAAGAATTGACCATGGCTTGTCGGTCCAGAGTGGGTTTATCCACATAGGTGAGGGAGTGCCCCAGTACCAGCGCGTCCAGCCGGGTCTGCATACGGGTGGCAATGTAGCTGCGACCATCACTGTCTCCCTCGTCATCCTCTGCTACTGCAAACACGCCATAGTCCAGATTCTGTCCGTAGTGAGACAGCTTGCCACCGGCGATAATGTCAGTTACGAAGTTGTCGCCAACATCTGGCGCGGCACCAATACGCCGCGTGTGAATAAGCCGTCCTCCGCCGGGTACTTCGCTGTCGAACAGGGCCTGGTTCTCGGTGAAAAAAGGTCGGCGCTCGGAGAAGAAGGTTTCGAAGGCAGAGAAATTTACTACCAGGTCGTCACTTTCCACCTGGCCAAAATCCGGGTTGAGGGTGCCGGTAAATTGGGTGCCGCTATTGGGGCGCCAGACCACGTCCAGGCCGGCCTTGAGTTCATCGTCATCCACTTGCCGGTTGCGGGTGCCGGTGATGTAGGGGAACCAGTTCAGGGTAGAAGTATTCCACTGCCTTACCGTTACGTCCTGCCAGTCTGACAGGAAGGTCGGGCGCGCAAAAGATGCATTCGGGTAGGCCACCCGCAGCGATTTGTCATAGATGAAGCGCCCAAAGTAAAAGCGCATTTTTTTCCTGCCATCGGGGGCCAGGGCCATCGGTGCCACGGTCCAGGGGATAAAAATTTCGCTGTACCAGTAGTCTGAATCCTGGCTGGTTTGGGAGTACCAGGTGCCATCCCAGTCGGGCTTGTACACCTTCTCATTGTTGACAAGGCCGTCCTGCCTGGAATTGGAGATGCCGACGGTAAAATCGTAGCCAGACAGTCCATTGCCGTCGAAATCGATACTAACAATATTGCGGTCGGCCCGAATAAAGGCATCCCGGGCGAAGTGGCGTTGTATGCGCTTTACATCTGCCGGCTGGTAATTGGTAAAGCCGACATAGAGGCCGCTTGCATCGGTGTAGAGGCGCGCTTCTGTGTGGTAGGGGGAGGGTGCGCCGGTGAGAGGCTCGGTGGACACAAACCGGTCAAAAACCTGGGCCTGGTTCCACTCGGGCTCGTCGAGCACGCCATCAATGGTGATCTCGGCCCGGCTCACTACCACCGTGGTCAGTGCCAGGGCAAGGACAGCGGTATGCAGGAATCCTACGCGCATGCAAAGAGGCTACCAGAATTTATGCCCGTAAGGCAGTTGACCGAGGATATCCTTGGCAGTTTCTCTATAGGCTTCTCTAATTGCGGCCACAGCATGGTCGGCCTCTGCATTGTTTTGCTCTCTCAAATCCATCTGCCTACTATAGCCCAGCCGGGATGTTTGCGCCGAAAGCCTGTACTCCTGATACACTGGCGCCGTGAGTTCACTAATTCCCCTGGGACCCAGCCTGACCGGAACACTGGTCGCGGCTGATCTTGAAGCCACCGTTGCTGCTTACTGCGATTTTCTTCACACCAGTGTGATGGAGGCTTGTGAGGTGTCTGCGGTACAGGCGCAATTGTGGGGCAAGCCCGGGCTACAGGGCAGTCGCATAATTACCTTGCAGTCAGACAGTGGCTACCCCTGGGTGCGGATAATCAGCAATCCGGATGTGATGCCGGCCAGGCCGTTTCTGGAACTGGGCTGGATGGCACTGGAAGTTCTGGTGCGCGACGTTGACCGGTTGGCCTTGCAACTGGCTGACTCCCCCTTCGAAATATACAGGCCTCCAACGGACCTGGGCGCCGCGGCAGATATTCGGGTCATGCAGGTGATAGGCCCGGCCGGTGAGGTGCTCTACCTGACCCAGGTGAACGCCGCAGTGGAGCCCTTTGATCTTCCTGTGGCTCAGTGCGAGGTAGATCGTTTGTTTATCCCGGTCAGTTCCTGCCTGCGCAGGGATGAAGCACTATCGGTTTACAAAAAGCTGGGCGTCCATCGGAGCTGGAGCTTTGATACCCGTATCAATTCGGTTAACAAGGCCCACGGTCTTGATGCGTCACTGCAACACCCGGTGGCGACCGTGCAATTGGCTAGCCAATGCCTGGTAGAAATTGACCAACTGGGCGTGGCCAAGTCACGGCCTCCCACAGCGGGTCGCCTGCCCGCCGGTATCGCTATGGTCAGTTTTTTGTTCGATAACATCGACAATATTGGGCTCAAACCGGTTTCGCCGCCGCAAACCCTGCCTGGCAAACTCTACGGTGGTCAGCGCGTCGCCGTGTGCCGAGGCGCCGGCGGCGAATTGATCGAGTTGATTGAGGCAGTCCGCTACATTAGCGCGGGGTCAGAGTAAAAACTCCACGGAGAACTTCCCGCGACCCAAAAGTCAGGGGGAGTTTTTACTCTGACCCCATATTTGCATGGTCGAATAAATTCAACCCTACGCTGTAACCAGGCTGCCCGCCAACCTGTTAAGCGCAGTGAAGTCAGTTTTGCCACTGCCCAGTTTGGGAACTTCGTCAACCTGCAACACCTGGCTGGGTATCATCAGCGGCGCTATTCCCGCCGCAATCATGTTTTGCCGCAGGCTTTGCTGCAGCTCCAAACTGGTGACCAGCACTATCACTTGCTCACCCTTCCTGGCATCTGGCACCACGGCGGCGGCGAGATCCTCCTCGGAACCTTCTTCCAAAACACTGCGGGCCTGTTCTTCAATGCTGCTCAGGCTCACCATTTCACCGCCAATTTTGGCAAAGCGGGAATAGCGATCAACAATCACCAAAAAGCCTTCCGGGGTAATATGGCCCTTGTCGCCGGTTATGTACCAACGCATGCCATCCTGCTCGAAAATGACTTCTTGAGTTTTGACGTCATCGTGGAGATAACCGAGCATGACCTGATTGCCGGAAATCAGGATCATACCGCTCGCACCCAGCGGCAGTTCCTCGCGGCTGTCAGGGTCAACGATTTTGAAGCTGGTGCCGGGCAGCGGCAGGCCCACGCTGCCTTCGTGCTGGCCCACCTGCACCCGCCAACTGTTGGTGTCCACTGCATCGGGGACATTGACCGCCGCAACCGGTGTGGTTTCTGTGGCGCCGTAGCCCTCGAGAATAGGCTGGTTGAACTTGAGCTGAAAATCCTGACGGACCTTGGTCGGTAGCCTCTCCGCACCGGCCACAACAAACCGCAAAGACTCCAGCATAATGGGAGCCACCTTGCGATTGCGCACATAGAGACTGAGAAAGGTGGCTGTGCCGAACAGGATTGTCGCTCGGTATTTGGCGATCGTCTGTGCGATACCCAGCACATCTGTGGGGTCTGGGTAGCAGGCCATTGGCACACCCTCAATAAGGGGCATGATCAGGGTAACGGTAAGACCAAAGGCGTGAAAAGGTGGCAGGGACGCCATCACCACATCATCCACTCGCGTGTTCAACACGTCGGAGATCTGCTTGCAGTTGGACTGGATATTGCGGTGTGATAACACCACCCCCTTGGGTTTGCCTTCACTGCCGCTGCTAAACAGTATGGCCGCCGGATCTTCCAGCGAGCGCGGGGTTCCCTTGAGACGGTACAGAAAGCGGGCTGGCAGCAGGCTTACCTGCAGCAAACTGAGCACTAAACGCCATTGCGGAATGATCTCCCTGATGTCTTCCATGTAGAACACATCTGCATCGCCGAGCATGCCGGCAAAGTCAACGCCGCGTGCTTCCAGCCGGGTTTCAAATTGACGGGAGGTAAATACCTGTTTGATACCGGCCTCGGCAATGCCGGCACTAACCGATTCATGTGCGGCACTGAAGTTCAGGTTTACCACCGCGCGGCCTGTGAGCATTACCGCCATATTGGCGATTGCAGCAGCATTGCTGGCCGGCAACAGCAGGCCTACGTTCTGTGCGTCTCTATCGAGATTCATGGCACCTGAAAACGCCAGGGTAGCAGCGGCAAAACGACGTCGGGTCAGTTTGACTTCGGAGGCGTCTACCGTGCAGATATCACCGGGGTGGCGTTTGACGACCCTGAGCCAGGCCAGCGGCAGCGGGTCCAGGGTTTTGGTATAGGATTCCCAGGCAGTAATGGAGAGGTCGAACACCTTTTGTTTCAGGTAGTCCGCCTTGGTGCTCAGTGGCAGTGGCTTGCCGAAGGCGATAATCAAATCCCGGCGCAGGCTTGGCGCTCGTGAATCGCGCAGGCCTTCATCGGCCCGGGAAAAGCTGCTACCCCATAGTCCGCGCAAGTAAAAGGGAATAATGATGCCATTTTCAACCCCTGCCACGGCTTGTTCATAGGCATTGCCAAATTCTCCCAGTTGACCGTTGCCACTCACACCCTCTTCGGGAAACAGGCACACCACTTCACCTTGTTGCAGGAGCCCGGTGATTTTCTGTTGAGCTTTCTCACCTTTGCCCGATATTGCAGCGGTGCCGGTCAGTTTGAAAAATAATTTCATAAACCAACTTGTGGCCACATGCTGTTCCAGCACAAAACGCACCTGCCGGGGGCAGGCCACTTGCACAAGGGCCCAGTCTACCCATGAGGTGTGATTGCCTAATAACAGCACGGCACCTGAACGTGGCAAATTTTCAAATCCCAGTACTTCAAAGCGATAGCGCCGCTTGAGTATGGCCAGTGAGATGATTCTGGTGAGAGAGTGGGGCAGTTCCCGCACGGTGTAGCCGGCTCCGACGGCGGCCACTACCGCCATGGCGTAAAACAGATTGGCACTGTCTATGCCCTGCTTTTTGACGGCGACCCCGACTGCCAGCCCAAGCAGCATACCAATGGCCTGAAACCAATGGCGGCCCGCAGAGATCGTACCGAGCTGTCCCGCTGGTGCGTGAAATTGGATCAGGGTGGTGAGGGGCACAATAAACAAGCCGCCAAAAATGCCGATGGCAATTAGTGCCAGAGTCAGGCCGAGGGTGGTTTCCAGCGAGGGCACCAGTGCCAGTAATAGTGCAATTGCCAGCGCCGCAAAAGGAATCAGGCCGGTTTCCAGATGTTGGCGGGAAATTCGTCCTGCCAGCAGTGCACCGGCGATAATTCCCAGCGCTGTGTATACCAATATCATCGGCCCCGTAGACCCAATGCCGACCTGGGAGGCTTGTCGCGCCAGGGATGGCAGGGCAACCAGCACAATCTGGGCGACAGTCCAAAATGTCGCCAGGCCTACAACTGCAGAGCGTATTGAGCGCTGCTTTCGCAACAACTGCAGGTTGGTGCGTAAATAGTGCAAGCGAAAGTACGAACTGGCTGCAAATTTGGTTTCCGAGGCGGCTGCGTGATGTTCCTGCAGGCGAAAACTCAACAACCAGGCGGCAGCAGACAGCAGCACCAGCAGCCAGGCGGCAGGTGCGACCTTTTGCAATATTGCGCCGGAATCAAGATTTGTACTGTCACCGAGTAGCGTGTTGCACAGGCCCGCGAGCAGCAGCGCCCCAGTCAGCAAGCCAATAATGCTCGCCGCCTGTACCACGCCGTTGCTGTGCGCCAGTTTTTCGTTGCCGACCAATTCGCGGATGTGGCTGTATTTGGCGGGAGTGAAAAAAGCATTTTGCACTGCCGGCAATAGTGTCAGGATAAAGGCAAGCGAGAACCAGCCCAGGTAATAACTGCCTGCAATCAGCAGCGTTGCACACACGCCCAGCAGAGAAGACTGACGTATGACCAAGGATTTTGGAAACTTGTCAGCGACATAGCCCGCCGGCGAGAACATCAATATGAGCGGTAGTAGAATCAGGGCGTTTACCATTGCCGCCAGTATCAATGGATGTGGGCCGGTATAGCCCCGTGCAATAGTGGTGAAAAGCACGGTCGAGTGCCCCAGCGCGACTGCCGCCTGCAAAAAGACAATGGCGATGAAGGGGATGAAGCCGGGAATTTTTATCATCGGCGCCATGTAATTCTCCTTTGGGTCAAGCAGCAATGCTTGCTTGGCCGGTCATCAGGTTTAATGCGATAGTTTAGAACATTTGGAAACACCTATACTCAAGTAATGATTTTGTCAGATCAAGGTAGAGGGTGCTGTGCTGCATGAATAAAATACTGCTCACAATGGTGATTGCTGTTTTGGCAGGTGGCGCCTTTCTGGTCGGTCGCCTGACCTCGCCCGCACCAAACTACCAACCGGGAGAACTGGATGGCGAAGACCCGCTTGAGCAGGCTTTCGATGACTTTGTCCGCGCCCAGCGTGAGACAATAACGCTGTTTCGTCACTCGCGCTTCTTCGAAGATGACCAGGAGCGCGCCGAGGCCTACCGCGGGCTGCTCTATTCACTGGTGGGATCGATCAAGGCCGGCGCGCTGATGCAGCCCGATCATCCCCGCTTTATGAAAGCTGTTGACTGGACCAGCAAGAGCGGCCTGGATAATCCTGACAATAATTACTATATCGCCATGATTCGCGACGCTGCGGACTACCGAATTATTGGAACCCGTGGGACTACCAGCGACCTGGTGTTTCAGTTGGTGGTAGGTCAGCCGGGGGTGCGAGGTGTTGGCACCAGTACCAATATCAGCGTGCTCAACGGCAGAGATTTGATAATGGACGCCGCCGGTAATTTTGAGGTGATTGTCAGTGGCAATGATCCGGGAGCCGGGGTGAATTGGCTTGCCAACGGTGCCGGCGCTGAAACACTGCTGGTGCGTTTCACCCACGGTGATTGGGGCGCACAGCGGGACGGCGACTTGCGTATTGAAAAAATCGGTGCCGAGGGTGAGCACGCCCTGCCGCTCACACCGGCGCGAATGGCCCAGGGCCTGCGCGATGCGGCCGTGTCCCTGTTTGATCGCAATGCCACCTGGTTGCAGTACGCCGAGCGCGCCTGGTCGCTGATGCCCCCCAACAACATCTCTGCGCCGCACGCTACCCAGGGAGGATTGGTGGATCAGTATTCCGCCTTTGGCAGTTGGGAACTCAATAACGACCAGGCCATCATTCTCAGTACTGCGCCCAGCGCTGCTGCGTACCAGGGCATTGAACTGGGCAACCTCTGGTTTGTCAGCCTTGATTATGAAACCCGCACCTCCAGCCTGAACCTGGACCAGATGCAGTGTAGTGAAGACAGTCGCTGCTACGCGGTGATCTCTCACCAAGACCCGGGTATTCACAACTGGCTGGACACGGAGGGTCACCGGCGCGGTTTGATAATGATGCGCTGGCAGGGTTTGAGCGAAGAGTTGCCGGAGGCCCTGTATCCGCAGGCCTCGCTGGTAGCCTTCGATCAAATTCGCCAAAACCTGCCCGCCGACGTGGCTCCGTTCACCCCACATCAGCGCCGACAGCAGATACGGCGGCGGCGCGCCGGCGTGCACACACGCTTTGGTGGCTAGCCAGGGCGGTATGTATGGCTTTACCTGAGCCGCTATTGAATCCCGGCGCACTTGCCCTGCTGACAAATACTACCGGTTGACCGTTCCCTTTGTCTCTTACCGAAGTTCTCTACCGTGTGGCGGCTGATCTGCTTAAGGCTGTGTTGTGCCTGTGGTGACAGTTTGTACGTCGGCACTATCAATCAATCAAGTCATGCATAAATTGTTCGCCGTCTATCCCTTGCCCTTGATCAAGCTGGCTTTCACCAACAGCCAGCGTTTGGCGCAATACATCCAGCTTGGTTTCTTCCTGCTCGAGTAACCGGAGTTCCGCGCGCACCGCGTCACTGGCTGAAGAGTAACGCCCTTCCCTCACGCGCTCGTCAATGAAACCTTCAAAATGGTCGCCAAGTGAAACACTGGTATTTCCAGCCATCTTTCAACCTCCCACAAAGCATACTTTCGCATTTCAAATTGTACCAACCATTGGTATATTTTGAAAAAATGAAGAAATGTTTGCCTGGACCCAGTGAGCGTGGTCACTCACCTTAGCGCGAGTAACACCGTCGCCGTCAAACAAGGTGTGCGGGATGACGAAAGTGTAGGGTAACTTCAGAATTGCAAACAGCAAATCGACTTTATGTAAGTCGATAATGCAGGAGGTATCACTGACAACGATTCGCATCGACGGCCGCCGGGCCTTTCATGGCCTGTTCAATGTACTCCAAGGGTTGCTGTAGTAATTCCATTGCCTTGCTCGGCGAGATATATCGTTCAGCCAGGGCCCGATAGCAAAGCCGATCGAATCGGCGTGGCTTTTCAAATTCTCCACGTTTCTCCTCGGGTTCTATTGGATCTGGTTCCACCAGGCGCCACCCCTTCGCATAAGTTTGAAATGCATACGAGAGGGTCTGCTCATCGATAACGCCGACTTTCATTAGTCGTACCAGAAGTGCTGCAGCGCTGACTCGATACGTGCGCTTGAGCTGTACCAGCTCCTGGTAGCCAAGCGCATTTCGTCGGCTTCCAGTTTCCTGTACTAAGTGCACCTTGGGCACGAGAAAGGCGCCGGCAAAGGCATTTGCTGCTTTTTCGTGATCCACCGGTGACTCTTTATCGATAATGCAATGTCCCAGTTCGTGAGCGAGGGTCAGACGTCGTTGTTCGAGAGAGAGTCCTGCGTTGACGACCAACACGGACAGATTGCCCTCGCTACTTGCTTGGCGAACCATGCAGGTGAGTCCGGAGACGCCACGGGGAAGCTCAATCAAGACCACTTTGATGCCCTGTTTTTCGAGTAACTCAGTCATGTTGGGAATGGCATCAATGCCCAGATTCCAGGCATGCCGAAGCTCCATCGCCAAATCATCCGCCTCTTCAAGGCAACCTAAGAACCGGCTCTTGAGCTTTGGCACCCGCCATTCCGCGTTGCTCTGTTCAAGGATCTTTTCAACGGCCAAATACCGCTCCAGATGATCGATGACGGCTGCCTCAACAGCGGCACGGTCACGAGCAGAAGTTCCCGACTGCTTGCGAAACTCCATTCCCCGCAATTCCAGCACCTGGTTGCTGAGCAAATATTCCGGCGCAGCTTCCAGGGTTTTCGCCAAATTCGTAAGCACACGGGAGCCCGGCATCATGTCGCCACGCTCATATTTGCCAATCGCCTGAGCGCTGACCTCATTGTTAAGGGCATCTGACAACGCTCGCAATGACAGTCCGGCCTTTTTACGGGCCAGTTTTAGACGCTCACCAAACATGACAATCTCCCTTGCATTTTCTATGGTTTACATTATAAAGTAGACTTGCGATTTGTAAACCTAGATTGAATCACAGTATCACCAACGAACGGTGAAAGTTATGTCAAAACGAAATCAACATATTGTACGTCATAGCGACGGATGGGCGGTACGAGGCGCTGGCTCCCAACGCGCCACATCCGTTCATTCGACGCAGCGCGAGGCCATTGCTGTCGGCCGGCGTATTGCCCAGGCCCAGAAAACCGAACTTTTCGTGCACGGTCGGGACGGCCAGATTCGGGAGCGCGATTCTTTTGGAGGGGAAGCTTCGAAATGACCGCAGGCCGGTGATCAGGTCTCATCCACCGCGCCTTTAGACGCGAGCCCCGTGCCTGTGCGGTGTCCTGTGGATTGCCGTAAAAATAGTCATTGCCACTGGCCATGAATGGCTTGTTGAATTAGTGGACTTAACAGTCTAGTATGTCGATTATTTACTGGACATATTAGTCCATTATTTGGTGAAAGCATGCGTTTGATCGTTTCGCTGGCAAGCGTGTCGGCAGTCTTGCTGGCCCTGGGTTACTACGGAAGTGGTGAGGCAAAGGGGCAGCAAGACCGTAAAGTAATTTATCAGTCCGTCGCTGCCGCGCAGGTACACAAGCAATCAGAATTTGTATTAACCCGCAATTTTACCGGTGTAGCCCTGCCCGCACGCAGCGTGGATATTGCCTTTGAATTTGGCGGCACGGTGCTGTTCCTGTTGGTCGATGAGGGCGACCGGGTGGAAGAAGGCGAGCTGCTGGCACGGCTGGATACCTCCCTGCTGGCCATTGAGCGGCGTCAGCTACAAGCTCAGCTCTTGGAAACCCAGGCCAATTTGCGTTTGACAGAGGCCAACCTGGCCCGCCATAAGACCCTGGAATTGGATGGTTTTGCCTCACAACAAAGACGCGATGAACTCGAAGCCGGGCGCGATGCTGTAACAGCCGGCATTGAACAGTTACAGGCCACGCTGGACGGCAACCGGATTCGACAGCAAAAGGCGCATCTGTATGCGCCCTTCACCGGTGTAGTCAGTGAGCGTTATATGGCAGAGGGTAGCAGCGCCGGCGTGGCCAGGCCGGTGTTGCGCATGCTGGAAACCGGCAACATGGAGGCCCACGTGGGTGTACCCCGGCGCTTGGCCGGGTCTTTACATGTTGGAGAAACCGTCTCATTGCAGCTTGGCGAGAGTTTTCTCGATGGGCAGGTGTTGGCGATCGGTGCAGAGCTCAAGGCGCGCTCGCACACGGCCAAGGTTCGCATTCAACTGCCCCCTCGGGAAATGCTGGTTGGCAGCCTGGTGGAATTGCATTTGGATGATGTTATCTCAGGGTCCGGTTTTACTGTTCCCCAGGCGGCGTTAACGGCGAGCCTGCGCGGTCTGTGGCGAGTCTATGTGCTGGTGCCGGCAGGTGACGAGTTGCACCGGGTAGAAGCCAGGGATGTACAACTGCGCTACAGCGGTGAAGACAAAGCTTATGTTGAGGGCGGTATCAGTGATGCAGACCTGCTTGTCAGCGCCGGCGTGCACAAAGTGGTACCCGGGCAGTTGGTTCGCATTGTGGATATTGAGCAAGCGCTTTGATCACATCGTTCATTCAAAATGGTCGCCTTCTCAGTCTGTTGGTGGCCCTGATAGTCGTGGCCGGCCTGGGAGCCCTTTTCACTCTGCCTGTTGCTGAAGACCCGCGCATGGGAAATCGCTATGGGCTGGTGTTAACCCCATTTCCCGGTGCGAATGCCGAGCGGGTTGAGGCCCTGGTCACCGAGCAACTGGAACTCAAGTTGCGGGAGCTGCCGGAGATTAATGAAATTACCTCGTCCTCTGGTAACGGGCTCTCGAGTATTACCCTGTCGCTGCGTGACGAAATCACCGAACCGGATCTGGTGTGGTCGAGAATTCGTGATCAGATTGCCGAAGTGGAACCGGACTTGCCTGCCGGTAGTCTGCCCAGTCGCCTGCTGGATGAGCGCGGTTTTGCCTATACCATGCTCATCGCCCTGCGCGCCACGGATGCCGACCAGGTGCCGCGCCAGATCATACAGCGCTACGCCAGGGAGTTGCAAAGTCAGCTTAGATCTCTGGCGGGAACCGATGTTGTTGAAATCGATGGCGAGGTGAACGAAGAAATTCTCGTCAATGTCAACTCTGCAGTGGCCGCTGCTGCCGGCCAGACCGTGCAAACAATTGCCGCATCACTGGCGCGTTTTGATACCAAGGCGTCGGCTGGGGTGGTGGAAAATCGCGCCAGCCGCGTACAGGTAGAAATATCCGGCGATCTGGATTCTCTGGATCGGGTAGCCCGCGTGCCGTTAACGGGCCGCGGGGAAGGCCAGGTGCTCAGGGTGGGAGACATCGCCAGTGTCTCGCGCGTGTTGCGTACCCCGGAAACCGAGAAAGCCCTGCGGGGGGACAGGGAGCAACTGATAGTCGCCGCCAGGATGCTTCCGCATATGCGTATTGCCGATTGGCAGGCGCACGTCAGTGAGCAACTGGATAAATTCGCTATCCTGCTGCCAGCCAATATTGAAATGGACGTGATTTTCGATCAGCAGATCTATACCCACCAGCGGATGCAGCACTTGTCGGGAAATATCGCCATAGGCTTTGCATTGATCCTGGCCATCTTGCTGGTAACACTGGGTTGGCGATCAGCGCTGATGGTGGCAATCGCTTTACCATTGATGATGTTGTTCACCTTTGCGTTGATGAGCTTCACGGGCGTCGCCATCAACCAGATGTCGGTGACAGGTTTGGTGGTCGCACTGGGGATTACCGTCGACAATGCCATTGTTATGGTGGATGACATCGGCCAGCGACGGCGCCTGGGTATGGCAAGAATTCCCGCGGTTCGGCAGGCGCTGGGGCATCTGTGGCTGCCCTTGTTTGGCTCCACGGCCACTACGATATTGGCGTTCCTGCCGATTTACCTGACACCCGGCGGTGCCGGTGAATTTGTGGGTTCCCTGGCGATCTGTGTGATTTTTGCGCTGCTCGGTTCCTATCTCATCTCACATACGGTGGTAGCGGCGCTGGCCGGTCGGTTTATCGGTGGTGAGAGCCGGGCGACGCTCTGGAATAGCGGACTACAGTTGCCGGCCCTGAGCCGGGCCTTTGAGCGCGGTTTACGCTTGGCGCTCAAAAATCCAGGACGCTGCCTGGGGCTGGTTTTTCTGTTCCCGTTGGCGGGCTTCTACGGCATTACTACGGTCCCCGAGCAGTTCTTTCCGCCGGTAGACCGCGACATGTTTTCCCTGGAAGTCACGTTGCCAACGCGCACCGGTTTTGCCAGTACGGAGCGAACCGTGCGAGCAATGGATGCTGTGCTGCAAGCAAAAACCGGTATTGAATCCATTGACTGGTCTATTGGAAAAAGCGCGGCGCCGTTTTACTACAACCTGATAGAGCAAAAATTTGGCGTCCAGAATTACGCGCAGGCCATGATCAAAACCGATAGCGCGAGGCGCACGGCTCAGGCCATTACAGAACTGGAATCTGCGCTGCCGATGCTGTTTCCCGAGGCGCTTATCATTGTGCGCAAGCTGGAGCAGGGACCGCCGGTCTTCAAACCCATTGAGTTGCGCCTATACGGCAACGACCTGGCTGTGCTGGAGGAGTTGGGTGAAGAAGTTCGCTACCTGCTGAGTACTCTGCCCGATGTCACGGCATCCGTGGCTTCATTGGGTCAGGCGATGCCCACGGTTAAATTGCAACTCAAAGAGGAGATACTCGCTGCGACTGCATACAGCCCGGCAGATGCTGCTGCCGGCATTCGGGCCAGTCTTGACGGCGTCGTAGTCGGCGCGCTGCTGGAGGATGCCGAGTCGGTACCGGTGCGAGTGCGGATAGATGCAGGCGAGCGACAAACCCCGCTGGATTTGCTGAGCTTGAACCTGATACTCGAACCACCTCGACCGGGAGAGCAGTTTATGCCCACTCCTGTGCAGGCCATTGCCGACATGACACTGGCGCCAAATATTGTTTCTATTCCCCACCGTAACGGCCGCAGGGTTAACTCGATTGGCGCTTATATTCGCAGTGGGGTGTTGGCAGACACGGTGTTGCAGGATTTGCGCGTAGCGCTGGCGAGCTCTGGCTTTGAATTGCCGGCGGGTTACCAGATGGAGATCGGCGGCGAGGCAGCGGAGCGTTCCGACACCATTGGTTCGCTGGCATCCCGGGTGCCTCTTATTCTGGTGATGCTGGTGGTAGTGCTGGTATTGTCTTTTAACTCCTGGCGTTTGTGCATGCTAATTTTTGCCGTTGCATTTATGTCGATAGGGCTGGGGATGTTGAGCCTGGCCTGGTCCGGTTTTGCTTTTGGTTTCCAGGTAATCATTGCACTGCTGGGCTTGATGGGTCTGGCTATCAATGGCGCAATTGTAATCCTGGCCGAGCTGCGCTCGACTCCAGCGGCCTTGCAGGGCGATATTGACGGTATTGTAGAAGCGGTTATGCACTGTGGCAGACACATCGGCTCCACCACGATTACCACCGCGGCCGGGTTCTTCCCCCTGCTAATCGGCGGCGGTATGTTCTGGCCACCCTTTGCCACTACCATTGCCGGCGGCACCTTGCTGGTAACCTTGCTGTCTTTTTTCTTTGTGCCGGCGGCGTTTCTGATGATGACCCGACGCTCGCGCTTTGAGGTAACGGTGGGGCCTGTCGCGTCTTAGGCGGCGGCCTGGTCAGCATTGGTTTTTGCGACAGCCTCGCTGAATACCAGCGCGCCGTCGTCAAAGTTGGCAGCGCCCAGCAGTTTCCGGTCGCGCAAATAGTCCTGGCTGTTTACCCAGGGTTCGCGGTTTCCCTGCCGGGGCAGCAGGTGCATGGCCCGTTGCATGTAGCCGGAGGTAAAATCTTCAATAAAGGGGTGCGCTTGCAGGTCTGCATCGCTGTCTCGCAGGGTCGGTGTCACCTGGTCTGCTCCAATGGCCTGCATATGATTGATCAATTGGCAAAAATATTCAGCGGTGAGATCGGCCCCCAGGGTCCACGAGGCGTTGATATAGCCAAAGGTATTTACCAGGTTGGGCATGCCGCTCATCATCAGGCCCTTGTAGGTCCAACTGTCGCCCAGATTTATTGCCTGGCCATCAACCGTGAAGCTGGCCTCGCCCAGGGCAACCATCTGCAGGCCGGTGGCTGTTACGATAATGTCAGCGTCCAGCTCCTGTCCGGATTTAAGCTGTATTCCCCGCTCGGTGAAGGTTGCAATTTCATCGGTAACCACAGAGGCCTTGCCGGATTTGAGGGCAACAAACAGATCTTCGTCGGGCACCAGGCACAGGCGTTGATCCCAGGGAGAATAGCTGGGAGTAAAATGGGTCGCTACATCGTAGTCTGGACCGAGTGACTTGTGCACACGATCCAACAGCATTTTGCGCATTTTGTCTGGCTTGGTGCGGGTGAGTTTGTAGAGCCGGACTTGCAGGCCAATATTCTTCCAGCGGGTGAATGCGTAGGTCCAGCTATCGGGCAGAATTTTTCTCAGCAGGTTGTTGAGACGGTCTTTGTAAGGCCTGGACGCCATATAGGTGGGTGATCGCTGCAGCATGGTGATGTGTTCACAATCGTCTGCCATCGCCGGTAACAGTGTTACGGCAGTTGCCCCGGAGCCGATGATCACCACTTTTTTATTGCGGTAGTTCAGGTTCTCGGGCCACAGTTGGGGGTGTATGATGCTGCCCTGAAAACGATCCCGGCCGGGAAACTGCGGTGTATATCCTTCACTGTAGCGATAGTAGCCGGCGCACATCAGCACAAATTGGGCAGTAATTTGCCTGGCTTGACCACCCACCTCCACCTGTACCTTCCAGTGCGCCTGCTCGCTGCTCCAATCGGCGCCGGTCACGCGGTGACCATAACGAATATTTTTCTCTATATTGTTTTCGGCCGCCGTTTCATGGATGTAATGGAGAATAGAAGGCCCATCGGCAATGGCGCGCTCCTGTAGCCAGGGTTTGAAATTGTAACCCAGGGTATGCATGTCACTGTCAGAGCGAATGCCCGGATAGCGAAACAGATCCCAGGTGCCGCCCATGCAGGTTCTGCTTTCCAGGATGGCGTAGTTCCTGTTCGGGCAATGCCGCTGTACATGGTAGGCCGCTCCAATGCCGGACAGGCCTGCACCTACGATAAGCACATCAAAATGTTCCTGTGGCATGCCGGCCTCTCCCTTTTTACTCGAATAAATAATCGCGCATTAACTCAAACAACTGTGGCTGTGTGAGCATAGTGGGCACCAGTCCTACGCCCACTGCATTTGAGAACACGGGCACATTGACGCCGGTGTGCTCTTCGTAGGCAAAATTATTGGTGGCATAGTTTACCGCCATGATTGAGCCTTCCGGTGTGCGTATCCGCGCAAATTTCCCCGGGCTGAAAACCGGCATACCCAGGGCCGCGAAGAGACTCGTTGCAGGAATCATTTGCGCTGCCTGGCCGTGGTCGGCGGTAACCAGTATCAAGGTTTCCGGATTGCGCTCGGCGAAGTCCAGCGCGCTCTCCAGCGCTTCGTTGAGTTGTTCCACTTCGCCAATCGACCCACAGGGTTTGCGCTCGTGTGATTGTTTATCAATGGAGGCAGACTCCACCATAAGAAAGAAACCCTTATCGTTTTGCAACCTGGTCAAAGCGGTGTCTGTCATTTGCTTGAGCGTTGGCACGCCGGCGAAATCCGGGTTGGGCTCGCAGTTTATTACGGCGGGAAGTTTCACGCTGCCGATATACTTGCTCAGCCGGTTGGACCAGCTCGGTTTCGCGTTTTCTGCCTCGCGGCCATTTTCGCCACGCAGGCGTACCGGCAGGTGTGAGGGCGAAAACAGCCCCAGTAATTTTTTGTCGGTCGGCGTGGAATCCAGTTGGTCGGCGGAATCAATCACGTAATAGCCGTTCTCTTCGGCCAACGCGCGTACGGTTTTATCGCTACCCTCACCATGCATCTGGAAGTGCCGGCTACCACCACCGAGCACTACATCTACCTGTGAAGCGGCAATCTGCTCCGAGATGGAGCCGGCCCCGCCCGCAGCAATGGTGTACCGGGGACAATCGGGCAGGGTGATACTGTAGTATTTCATCCCGTGAATAGATTCCGGATTTTCGCAGTAGCGCATACTAATATGGGCGACAAAACTGGCCGGCGTTGCGTCCGTGACACTGGCAGTGGCCACCAGGCCGGTGCGTAAGCCCGCGGCATGCGCCAGTTCGACAATGGTCTCCAGTGGCAGGTCGGTGCCGGCGCTGGTCGCGATGCGACCGCGACTGGTGATTATGCCGGTCGCCATGGAGGTGGCGCTATTGGCGGAATCGGCCACGTACACCGGCTCTCCCTGCTCGGACACTGTCAGTACCTGGGACACTCCCCGCATGGGCATGTTGTCCAGGGTGAGTCTGCCCTGGGCACCTTTGAGATAATTGCGCGCAATGGTGATTTGCTGGTCATCCATGCCGTCACCAATGAGCAGGATGACATTGCGCGCCGCCAGTGCCGAGAAGCTGCCGCAGGAGAGCAGCAGTCCCAAAAATACCGAGAGTGTCTTGTCAATCATGCTGACATCGCCATCAGGTTGCGCACGGTTATGGCGATTACGGGCTCTAACATGGGAAGTTCCCTTTTGTTATGGGTTGGATACTACAAGTAGCGCACTACTTTACTGTTATGCCCGCGTATGGGTCAAACCCGGATGGTCGAATGAATTCGACCCTGCACTGGCATCGTGGCAGACTTGGACGCTATGAAACTACACGCTTTGATACTACTTTCCCTGTTGTCCGTATTGATCGCATGTTCCCGCGAGATGCCGGTTGTCACTGACGCCGACCTGATTCTCACCAACGCTCGTGTCTATACCCTGGCTTGGCCAGACCCCCGACTTGATGGCAGCTCGTCTGCGGCCGCCCCCTACCGGGATGGCTGGCAGCCGGATGCAGAAGCAGTTGCCATCGGCGATGGCAAAATCCTCTTTGTGGGCTCACACCGGGATGCGGCGAACTGGCGCGGTGAGCATACCCAGGCTATTGACCTGCAGGGCGCCACTATAATTCCGGGCCTGGTCGATGCCCATACCCATGTCTTTGAACTGGGCCAGTCCCTTAGCCGGGTCAATCTCTACGATGTGGACACCGCAGCAGAGGCGGTTGCCAGAATCGCCGAACGGGCCCGCCATGTACCCAAGGGTGAGTGGATCATCGGCCAAGGCTGGGATGAGGGCAAGTGGGCCGATCGCTATCCGGATAAAAGACTGCTCAGTGAAGCTGTGCCCGACCATCCCGTGTTTATGCGCAGCCTGCACAGCTTTGCCGGTTGGTGTAACCAGGCCGCCCTGGACCGGGCCGGTATAAGCGGCGATACGGTAGTTGTGGATGGCGGCGAAATGCGCCTGGATGAAAATGGTGACCCCAGCGGTTTGTTTCTCAATCGCGGCGTACCGTTGATCGAAGATGCCATTCCCGCCCCCACCGATGAGCAATTGCGTACAAATGTGCTGGCCGGATTGCGGCAAATGGCAGCAGATGGCTATGTCACCATACACGATGCCGGCCTGCACGCGGACCAGATGCGCATACTGCAACAACTGGAAGACAAGGGTGAACTGCCGATACGGGTGTATGCCATGGTCTCGGTGCGCGATGAAGCCCTGGCGCTGGAGTGGTTGCAGCGCGGCCCCGATAGCGATGCCGACAGCATGTTGGTGACGCGGTCTATCAAGGCTTTCCATGATGGCGCGCTGGGCTCTCGCGGTGCCAGGTTACTGGCAGATTACAGCGATATGCCGGGCCACCGCGGCGTCAGTGGCGATGAATACGGATTTGACCGGCAGCTTACTGCACGCATGATGGCGGCGGGTTTCCAGGTGGGGGTACACGCCATTGGTGATGCCGGCAACCGGGAGACGCTTAAATTTATTGAGCGGGTGCAGCAGGAGTATCCCGCTGCGCGCTCCGGGCGCCATCGCATCGAACACGCGCAGGTAATTCACCCGGTGGATTTGCCCCTGCTGAGCCAATTGCACGTTATTGCCTCCATGCAGCCACCCCATGCGGTGGAGGATAAGGCCTGGGCGGAACAGCGCCTTGGCAGCGAGCGTATTCACAGTGCTTACGCCTGGCGTTCCCTGCGTGAAGAGGGTGCAGTGATGATATTCAGTGCGGATAACCCCGGTTCGGACCACAGTATTTTTTATGGCCTGCATGCCGCTGTTACACGTCGGGACAAGCAGCTTGAACCCCATGCCGGCTGGTATCCTGATGAGGCCTTGACTATTGACGAGGCACTGCGTGCCTATACCCGTTGGTCGGCCTTTGCCGGTTTTCGGGAAAAGTATACCGGGGTTATCAAGAGTGGCCGCTGGGCTGATCTGACAGTGCTGGACATAGACCCCTTCGTGCTCTCGGAAACCAATCCGGGTGCCATACTTGATGGGCAGGTGTTGATGACAGTGGTAAACGGCAAGGTGGTCTACCGGCAATGATGAAAAATCTGTTGGAATTGCTCTTGGCCTGTTGGTCATCGCGGCTGTAATTGCGGTGTGGTTGTGGCCGAAGAGCGCGGTTATGTGAATATCAATGGACCCACGGTGATACGGGTGCCGGATTGGGTGCAGGATCCACTGGGCAAATACTACATGTACTTTGCCCATCACAAGGGCAGTCTAGGCGTCCCCCAGACCTGGGCGGCACCCCGACGATTCAAATCAGTCGGACAGGCGCAGAGATTTCCAGCTACTCATGCTGCGGCCCACAAGCTATTTAATCTTGGGAGGCACTTGATATCTTCCAGTCACTATCGGGAACTGAGGATAAGTGCTTTCTCAGAGTGGAGCAGGGGGGTTGCCTGAATCCGGACGTTCCCTTTTCCATATCCCCACAAGTTAATTTGTCAGAATCACGTTGAGCGCTATAACACTATAACGGCAGCGATCAAGGCGCTGAGACCTAAACAAGTGATCTGGCTGAGGTATGATTATTGATCATCGGAACGACGCCCCATAATTTTAGCATTCCCCGAATCAAACTGAAGCCAGTTTGCAGCCGTCATCAAAACCTCACTTGCAGGCCGTCTGGTTTTTCCCTTTAGCGCGCACTCCCATATTACCAGTACCTTCCAACCCAACTCAGCGTAGATCATCAAGTTTCTCTCGTCTCGCCGGCGGGTTTCACCAATCTTCTTTCGCCAGAATTCTCTGCGTGTTGAAGGCCAGGAAAACAAATGGCAATCATGCTGATGCCAGTAGCAGCCATTGATGTTAATAAGCGCCCCGTATTTGGGAAATATGATATCAGGCTTACCTGGCAATCCTTTATCATGCAATCTGTAGCGAAATCCCATGCGATGCAGGCCTTGCCGGATCATCATCTCAGGCTTTGTATTTTTTCCACCGACCCTGGCCATCATTCTGGATCTGGTGTTTTTATCCACAAAATCAGCCATCAGCACAACAACTCAAGACGATTTAGAATTACCTTTCTGGAAACAGGGATTTTTTTTCTACAAATCTGCCAAATCCGACTTTCATACAATATCCCAGACTTGCAACATTAATAAGCATACTCAAATGGCGTATCTACTCCAAACTGGTAACATATGATGAAATAAACAGATAAGAAGACTTGATCAGCAAACCTATTCACTGTATATATATACAGGTCTTATTTGGCGTTACTCAGCAGCCCCAATCCCTATGAGATCAAGTACAGGAGTGAGCGTAAGTGCAGGAAAAATATAAAATTATTGACCTTTTCAGCGGCGCAGGCGGTATGACCCTTGGCTTTGTCGACCCTCATTTTTGTGGTCAATTCAAGAGCATTCTTGCGGTCGACAACGAGGCTGCTACCGTCAAAACTTATGAGAATAAGTTCGGTACCCACGCTGTTCATGGCGATATTGAAAAATGGCTTGAACATGCCGATGTCCCGAAAGCTGATGTGGTAATTGGTGGCCCACCTTGCCAGGGCTTCAGCCTTCTCAACAAGAAACGTTTAGGTGATGCTCGCAGAGCGCTATGGGAACCTTTCATGGATGTCGTGGAGGCATCAGGCGCCAATGTTTTCGTTATGGAAAATGTCGCAGGGCTTCTAAAAAGCCCTGAGTTTTCTGATATCTGCGACCGGGCAGATGAGATGGGATTTAGAATGCTAAACCCCGCCATTCTCAATACCGCTGACTATGGGGTGCCCCAGACACGCAAGCGCACCATTGCTATTGGTATCAAGATCAAACACTTTAAACATGTGCAGGTGCCACAATTCCCCCCGGCTCCAACTCATGCTCAGCCCGACACCCACGACAGTCTTCCTGCTTGGTTAACCGTAAAAGAGGCTATCAAAGATCTTAAAAAGCCCAAGGGAGTAGAAATTCGCGGTGACGCCCCCCCGTACAACTTGCACTTTGGCCGCAATCCGAGACCTGTAAGCATGGAGCGATATAAGGCGGTCCCTGCCGGTGGGAACCGCTTTGACCTACAGCAGAACCGGCCAGACATTACGCCGAACTGCTGGCTCAACAAGCCATCCGGTAGCACTGATCTGTTCGGACGGCTCTGGTGGGATAGGCCATCGGTTACCATTCGGACCGAGTTCTTTAAACCGGAGAAGGGACGCTATTTGCACCCATCGCAACACCGTCCCATCACGCACCGCGAAGCAGCCAGGCTGATGTCTTTCCCTGATGATTTCAAGTTCATAGGTTCAAAAATAGAAGTTGCCCGTCAAATTGGCAATGCAGTACCACCGATATTTGCCGGGCACATAGCAAAATTTGTACAGGAACTACTCGAGGCTCAGCGCTCTGGCAACTCCACGAAGATCAAGCTGAAGCAAGAAGAGCGTCAGCCCTATCGCGCCCCAGTTCCTGTATAATTTTTCTCTTGGAAACACACATAAACTCATCTCTACCCAAAGAGCCTGACCCTAGTTGATCTGCTATCTCGGCATCATATTTTCCGGACAGTAGCAAATACCCTTCTTTCATGAGCTTATCTCTCGCACCGCCATTTTTCCGCACCCGCTTTAGTGGATCTTTTTGATTAGCAACACCTTCAATTGCGCTTCGAGGGATGATCGTTTGTTGATTCTGTAGGAATAGTTCGCGTACTCGTGCCGCTCCACTGTTCAGTGCAAATATCGCGGCGCGCTTTTGAGTGTCCATATCAAGAAAAAAATTTGCTGGCAAAGCACCCTCATGAACCAACCAAAATATTCGTTCAGCCTTGGCACGTTGATTGATTGTCCGCTTTCTATCTTGATTGCCACCCTCTGTAAGGTACTCATCATTTGCCCGGATAAGCCCAACGGAAAATAGACTCTTTGATTCATTGCCCTTAATTAGCAGGCAAACTTCCCCAACTGCTTCTCTAGGTATCATCCAGCCACTCTTAATGGTGTTTTTTACATCCACTTCCTGCCCATCAATCAACAGGTCCAGTTTATTGCCTCGCTCCAGTTCGAACCAATCTCGGATCATAATCTCTACCTTGGTCCCTATATAGGTTTTCTCCGTTTTTTCGAGCTGACCCAAAGACCAGCGCCGGGACCGTGGCATATCTATAACTTCGTCATATGCCTGACGAATGATGCTTCCAACACCATCTCTAAAGGCTTTGTAGGTTTTCTTTTTTCGAACAAGAAAGTTGCCGATATCCACCAAATCAGCATGCTCGGGAGATACCAGTAAGAACTCTGCGGTATACCCTGATTGGCCTAAATCCATATTGCAATCCATCTTGTCATTCTGCACAAAATCGCTTCGCCCACTTATACCCTTACTTCTGCCTAACAATCCTGGAATTGTCTATCCTGGCTAAAAGATAGGACATTAAGCTAAGTATATTTAGACAATCCAATTCCGAAAATGTATTTGGTACAACCGAGGAAATTGGTGCGTGAGAAACCGGGTTTCGAAACCCCGTTATTAGTCCACGAGAAAGCGATTCCTGGTCTTTTTGAATATTGCAACCACTCTTGGTTGACGTGTCAGCAACGACAATATGGGGAGCTTTACCACCAAAGACTTTGCCAGTAAGTTCAGCTCCATCTTCAGACAAGCCTGTAAGATTTCGTATTACCTCACAATAAATTTTCGTACCCTGATCGGCGGCCTCGCCGTACTGTTTATTTTTATAGTAGCTCTCTACGTTATCTTTCAATTCAGGGTGTAAATGTCGCCAATGAAGCAGAGGGTACTCAGGTATTATGCTATGCAGCGCTTTTATAACTGGCGTGAACTTTTGCAGGGCATCTTCGCCACCCAACGTCTCTATTTGACCAGTCTGCTCCCTAATATCTTCAGGCAGAGTAGCCAGCCACCTATCTGTATCGATTCCTGTAGCGCACGCCAAGTCCTTCTTCTTACTTTGCTTTCTCCTTGTCCTCCATTCACTATTCACCTGTGAAACAATGCCAGAAAGGAACTCCCTGAGCTCTAACATCTCCTCATGCTCCCAGTTAATAGCCTGTCTATTTGTAGATATTACGTCCTCTTCTAAAAGATCTACAAAGTCAACAGATAGCCAGCCCGTCAGATATTCAAAGAAATGACTCGATGTGCTATTGGAAAAATATTCTGGGGAATTCACCAGCTTTCCTCTAGAAAACAAGGTTATCCCTCGTAGCCCTGACGAAGGTTTGATGGGCGTTTTTCCTGTATATAATATTCCTGAAATCTTCCCCTCATATTTACTTCCACTTGGAATCAATGAGGTGGCGTTCCATTCAAATTGCTTTTCCAGCATCGAATATCGACGCGTATTATTCACTACAAAACTATCTCCCGTAGTTGACCGAAGAGTTATTTTGAAGTCATCATCCACAATAAATATTTTCGACAAGGAATTTGCCAATCCTTCGACATTAAAGGGTGAAACCCTCTTAAGCCTAGATAATCCAATCACTGTGCCATCTGCTTGATCCGAGACTTGATCGACAAACATTGTTTTTGGCCTATATACATTTGTCGAGTTAACAAGGCTATCCCAGTCGAGCTCAAACTGACTTTCTTTACCCTCCCGCCGGGTTGTAATTGTTATCTTTTTGGCGAGGCCGAACAACGCCAATTTTCCCAGCCCCTTTTTCCCGGTTGGCAATCTATGATATTTCTTTGATTTTTCATCCCCATTGCCCTGCCTTCGGTTCCTGCCAATTACCAGAAATTTTTCTTGTATATCAGCAGCAAACATTCCCTCTCCATTATCGATTATCTGTATCGATTCCGGCACTCCATTTTTTTCATGAAAAATCAGAGTCACTTCTGAGGCATCAGCATCATATGCATTAGAAATCATCTCTGCCAAAGCAGGAGGGAGTGTCGAATACATCTTCACCCCCAAATGCTCAATCGTCCTGGGATCAAAAGTCATTTCGAAAGGTGTATTCTGGCTCATACGTAACCCACCCAAATATCTACGTCAATTTCCCAGTGGCTAAGAGTTACCATGGTGTGCAATCTCCCCTGTCATAAGCCTTTAATTCTTCAGCCCAGACTAATATTGCTCCAATACTTCTTATTGTCAGTAGACTGCAACACGAAGCAGTTTTATATGCAACCATGATATTCACTTTTAATATGCCAAATCAAAACATCAGGAAGGGCAACTGTACTTTCGGCAGGTCGCGCCGCCCACTGCGGAAGAACGCCAAGCAATCCTTCATCGCATCACCCACTGCGTGGCCCGCTACCCGGAATGACAGGGACCGCCAGAGCGCGATGCGGAGAAGAGCTAACTTAGGTACCGTCAAATTAACATCTATGAACGGATGAAATACTGGCCGGCGCCCTCAAGCCACTACCTTTGCCCAAGGACCAATCGCACTTTCCCTGAGATCTCGATAATGCTGCGCTTTGACAAGGTGCCGTCCCAGGTTGAATAGATTGCCAACAGCGGCATGGGTATTCAAGAACCTCTGCGCCTGGCGTACTTCGGGCCAAACTTGATACACCATAGGCGGTTGCCAGAATCGAAGATACCATTCCCGCCCCCACCGATGAGCAATTGCGTACAAATGTGCTGGCCGGATTGCGGTGCACGCATGATGGCGGCGGGTTTCCAGGTGGGGGTACACGCCATTGGTGATGCCGGCAACCGGGAGACGCTTAAATTTATTGAGCGGGTGCAGCAGGAGTATCCCGCTGCGCGCTCTGGGCGCCATCGCATCGAACACGCGCAGGTAATTCACCCGGTGGATTTGCCCCTGCTGAGCCAATTGCACGTTATTGCCTCCATGCAGCCACCCCATGCGGTGGAGGATAAGGCCTGGGCGGAACAGCGCCTTGGCAGCGAGCGTATTCACAGTGCTTACGCCTGGCGTTCCCTGCGTGAAGAGGGTGCAGTGATGATATTCAGTGCGGATAACCCGGGTTCGGACCACAGTATTTTTTATGGCCTGCATGCCGCTGTTACACGTCGGGACAAGCAGCTTGAACCCCATGCCGGCTGGTATCCTGATGAGGCCTTGACTATTGACGAGGCACTGCGTGCCTATACCCGTTGGTCGGCCTTTGCCGGTTTTCGGGAAAAGTATACCGGGGTTATCAAGAGTGGCCGCTGGGCTGATCTGACAGTGCTGGACATAGACCCCTTCGTGCTCTCGGAAACCAATCCGGGTGCCATACTTGATGGGCAGGTGTTGATGACAGTGGTAAACGGCAAGGTGGTCTACCGGCAATGATGAAAAATCTGTTGCGGATTGCTCTTGGCCTGTTGGTCATCGCGGCTGTAATTGCGGTGTGGTTGTGGCCGAAGAGCGCGGGTAAGCATACTCAAATGGCGTATCTACTCCAAACTGGTAACATATGAGGTTCTTCTCCGTCCGATTGAGGTTTAAAGACCAGGGCTTATACGGGTATTCTCGGCAGTCTATTATGTACTTGACTTGTTCCCAATTTGGGAACACACTACAGGACATGTATGCGAATCATTGCCCGACGAACCCTGCGAGAGTTCTGGGAAAAGCATCGAGACGCCGAGCAACCGTTGAAAGCCTGGTTCGCGGAAACCGCGGCGGCTTCTTGGGAGACACCGCAGACGATTAAAGATCAGTATCGCCACGCAAGTTTTGTCGCCGACAATCGTGTCATTTTTAACATCGCCGGCAACAAGTATCGACTGGTCGTGCACGTGAACTACGGTTTTGGCATTGTCTTTATCAAGTTTGTCGGCACGCATAGTGAATACGATCATATCGATCCGGAGACCGTGTAATGGACATTCAACCCATTCGAACAGAGACAGACCATGAGGCTGCCTTGATGCGCATTGCCGAACTCATGGCGGCAGAGCCAGGTACGCCTGAAGGTGATGAGCTGGATATTCTGGCGACGTTGGTTGAAGCGTATGAACAAAAACATTTTACAGTAGAAGCCGCAGACCCCGTTGAAGCGATCAACTTTCGGATCGAGCAACTCGGCCTGGCTCGAAAAGATCTGGAGCCCTATATCGGTTCACGACACCGTGTATCGGAAGTCCTTAATCGCCGCCGCGGATTGTCGCTAGAGATGATTCGGCGTTTGCACGATGGGCTTCAAATTCCGCTAGAAGTCCTTGTTGGCCGCGCCGCCTAGACAGATACTGGGGAAACGACGAATGCGGCATGGGTATTCAAGAACCTCTGCGCCTGACCTAATGACTTGAACCTCCGGGATGCCGGGCCACGCATTGCCCGCTCACGAACCCTGGCCGGTTGATGTGATAGCTCGGCGCGATTATTCGCGTACTGCGACGTAGCTGATGATAACGGATGGAAAGCGATGACGTTTGTAAACATTCATCGCCGGAGTATCGGATATGAGCAGTTAACTTGCCAATAGCCCCATAGGTTATCGATCCGGTGCTTCGCCGCTGCCCTTGGCGGCAATATGCCGGAGGGATTTCATGAGTACGGTTATTTCACTCTCGCTCAGTCCGTCAACGAGCTTTTGGTGTGCCTGCCTTGATGTGTCGCGGAACTTTTCCAGTAGTTTCCCGCCTTTCGTGCTGAGATAAATATGATACTGGCGATGATCGTGCTCTGATCGACGCCTATCTATCAACCTCATCTTTTCGAGTTGGCTGAGGCAGCCGACCATTACCGATTGTGGGGTACCTGATGCTAGGCTAAGCTGTTTCTGGTTGATGCCATCGTTGGCGGCGATGATGCGCAAGGCTGAGTACTGGACATGCGACAAGCCGGTTTTCTGCATGTGCTCATTAAATATTCGCGATACCGCCAACTGCGCCAGTCGTATCTGAAAAGATACAAGATTGCTTAACTCGGGCGGACAGAATATCTGGTCAGGGTCTGGTGTCGGATTGTCAGTCATTTTTCCAGTACCTCAATACTCCGCTGTTGACTTGCTCAGTCTATAAGTTTAGGGTGATACATTACTAGGTAATACATATATCAGATGATGTATTTCCCACCTTTGCAAGATAACTTATTTTTCTTAGGTGCGGGCGCAATGACAGTAGAGGACGACGAACTCAGTTCAACAGTTTACGCGGCTTTCATGTCCAGTGCCGGGCGATGGTCTGGGCATCCGTTCCTGCATATCCCCCTTGATTCGTGCCGCTCATACCGTAGTTCGGCACTGGACATCAGTTATACCCAGGCGCAACAACAGGTTCAGACTTTGCAGGAACGTTTCCGTCAGAGTGGCTATGGTCCTGGTCATCGGGTGGCACTGCTGCTGCAAAACCGGCCTGATTTCTTTTTCCATTGGTTTGCGTTGAATGGACTCGGGGTCAGCGTTGTGCCCATCAACGGTGAAATGTCTACCAATGAGATGGCGTATATAATGGCGCACAGCGAAGCCTGTCTGGCCGTGGTAGTGGCGGATGGACAGGCGGCTATGCAGGCAGCGGTGGACCGGGCCGGCTTGGGTACTGCGGTGCTGGTCGAAGGGGAATTGTCCGCTGCGCCGGCACCGCCTTTTCCGGCCACTGCCGATGAGCCGGGTGCCGACAGTGAATGTGCTTTGCTATACACCTCCGGCAGTACCGGTAAGCCCAAGGGCTGTATTCTTACCAACGAGTATTTCCTGTTTGCGGGTGCCTGGTACCGGGATCTCGGTGGATTGTGCGCTTTGACGCCCGGTACTGAGCGCCTTCTTACCCCTCTGCCGATGGTTCATATGAATGCCATGGCATGTACGACCATGGCAATGGTGATGACCGGTGGCTGTGTGATCCAGCTCGATCGATTTCATCCTTCAGGCTGGTGGACGACCGTGCGGGAATCCGGTGCTACGGCCTTGCATTATCTTGGCGTGATGCCTGCCATGTTGCTCAATGCCGAGCCATCAGCCGACGATGATTTTAGTGCGCAGATCAAGTTTGGCTTCGGTGCCGGTGTTAATCCTAAACATCACGCCGCCTTTGAGTCACGTTTCGGATTTCCGCTGATAGAGGCCTGGGCTATGACGGAGTCAGGCGTGGGCGGTGCGGTAATCGCCAATCGGGAACCCAGGCATGTCGGCAGCAGTTGCTTTGGCAGGCTTCCCGATTATCTGGAATGCGCCTTGGTGGACGAGGCGGGGAAGCAGGTTGGTGAGGGCGAGCAGGGCGAACTGCTCGTCAGGGCGAAGGGGAGCAATCCCTGGCGCGGTTTTTTCTCCGGCTACCTCAAGCATGAGAAAGCGACTGCCCAAGCCCTGGCGGGCGGCTGGCTGCACACGGGGGATGTGGTACGCAAAGGGTCCGATGGCTCGCTGTACTTCGTCGATCGCCGCAAAAATGTTATCCGTCGCAGTGGGGAAAATATTTCCGCATTGGAAGTCGAAGCTACTGTCTCAGAACTGGTTGAGGTAGACAGCGTGGTGGTCACTCCGGTTCCCGATGAAATTCGTGGTGATGAGGTCTTTGCAGCCGTAGTACTGAAAGCGAATTTCACCGGAAGTTCTGAGCTTGCTGACAAGGTATTCGATCATTGCTACGGTGCACTGACTTATTATAAAGCGCCCGGCTATATTGCCTTTGTCTCTGCATTACCATTGACCGCCTCAGGCAAGCCGCAACGGGGAGAAATCAAAAAGTTGACTGCAAGCTGGGTCGGGGCCGGTGCCTGTACCGACCTGCGCTTCCGCAAACGCAAGCAACCGACTGCCAGGTCTGCAAGTCCATGAGACGAAAGACACAAAATTATCAAGGGGTGGCGCTAATTAGCCCCCATACGGTGCCTTACAGCAAGACAAGTGAGCGCGGAGCTGCCTGGTTTATTGGCCGGGCGCTGGCGGGAATGCTGGAGCACAGTGGTTTGGAAAAGTCCGCGCTTGATGGACTTGCCGTTTCCAGCTTCACCCTGCCACCTGATTCAGTGATTACCCTCACCGAACATTTTGGCCTTCAGCCACGCTGGCTGGAGCAGATACCACTGGGCGGGGCATCAGGTGTCGTTGCCATGCAGCGGGCGGCCCGCGCCGTGCAAGCGGGCGATGCGAGCGTTGTTGCCTGTATCGGTGGGGATACGGCTCAGGCTGAGGGCTTTACCAACCTGGTGTCCAAATTCAGCAACTTCACGGTGGACGCCGCCTACCCCTACGGTGCGGCGGGTCCCAATGCCGCCTTCTCGTTAATAACCCGGCATTATATGGAGCGTTACGGTGCCACGCGCGAGGATTTTGGCCGGATCGCCCTGCCTCAGCGATACAACGCAAATCACTACAGCCAGGCTCTGTTCTCCCACAAGACTCTTGACATGCCGACCTATCTCGACGCGCCGGTTATTGCCGGCGACCTGCACCTGTTCGATTGTGTTATGCCCTGTGCCGGCGCCGATGGCTTCATCGTAACCACGATCGAGCACGCCCGACAATTGCAGGTTCCCTGGGTGGAGATTATGTCCTGCGCCGAGCAACACAATGCCTTCCCGGAAGACCCCGTGCAATACCGTGGCGGCTGGAATTATTTCCGCGATGACCTGTACGAAGCAGCCGGGCTCGGGCCGGCTGACATGCACTTCTTGCAAACCTACGACGACTATCCGGTGATTTGCATGTTGCAAATGGAGGGCCTGGGTTTTTGTGCTGAGGGAGAGGCGCCGGGCTTTGTGCGTGAAACTCCACTAACCTTTGATGGTGGTGGACTACCGCACAATACCAGCGGCGGTCAGTTATCGGTTGGCCAGGCCGGTTCGGCGGGCGGTTACCTGGGCCTAGTAGACGGATTGCGCCAACTGACCAACCGGGCGGATCAACACCAGGTGGCCGGTGCTGAGGTCGGACTGGTGAGTGGCTATGGCATGGTGAACTACGACCGGGGTTTGTGCGCCAGTGCTGCCATACTGCGAAGAGGTGGTTTATGACCAGCCCGCAGACACCCCCCGCCCATAGAACACCTCTCGGGTTGGCAATGACAATCGCTATCCAGTCCAACAGCTTGCACCTGCAGTGCTGCGAACACTGCGCTACCGTGCAGTATCCGCCGCGGGAGGTGTGCCGCAATTGCCTTGGGGATAACCTCCGTTGGTCCGCCATCGCCCCGCAGGGCGTGGTAATGGCCAGTTCTGCCTTGCACCATTGCCTGGCGCTCTGGTTTGTGCAGCGCCGCCCCTGGCTGATGGGGTCAGTTCAAATGGGCTGTGGGCCTCTGGTTTTGGCGCATCTGTTGCCCGACTGTGCGGCTGCGGGCAGCCCGGTGAGAGTCCTGGCACTAAAAGATGTCTCCGACCAGGCAGTTCTGGTGGCGGTTCCACTCTCTCTTTCGCCTGACCGGGCTGAAACAATGGCGCATCAATTACTATTTAGCGACTCCGAGGAGACAACGTGACAGTTCATACAGCAGTGGTAACCGGTGGCAGTACCGGCATAGGCCTGGAAATCTGCCGGCAATTCCTCAATCTGGACTATACAGTCCTGAATTTGTCGCGGCGCGGCGCGCCCGTCGAACATCCAAACCTGTACAATTTTGCCGTTGACCTGAGTGACCGCAGGGCTACCCGTGCTCTCGCCAGTGAAATTGCCGAGGGTTTTGCGGTGGATACCCTGGTACACAACGCCGGCCTGATCCGAGCAGACCTGATTGAAGATGTGAAACTGGAGGACCTGGATTATTTAACCCAGGTCCATGTGGGGGCCGATATTACCCTGCTACAGGCGTTTCTGCCTGCTATGAAGGAAAAGCAATTCGGGCGTATCGTTAATATGTCTACCCGGGCAGTGCTCGGCTTGCAGACCCGTACCAGTTATTCAGCAACCAAGGCGGCCATGATGGCCATGACCCGAACCTGGGCGCTGGAGCTGGGTCAGTACGGCATTACTGTGAATGCGGTAGCGCCCGGCCCGATCGCGGCCACTGAAATGTTTCACAATGTTTTTCCCGAAGACGATCCACAAATCCAGAAAATAGCCGACAGCATCCCGGTGAAGCGGGTCGGCACTCCCGGTGATGTTGCCCGGGCCACCCTGTTCCTGGCGGCCCCCGAAAACGGCTTTATTACCGGCCAGACCCTGTTTGTTTGTGGTGGCGCAAGTCTGGGCTCGCTGTCCCTGTAACTCTCTTGCAATAATCCGTGAGGTAAAAAATGGCATACAGTAATCAGAAAATTGGCCAACTCGTTGAAGAGGCCAGAGTGCACAGGGCGGTTTACCTTGACCCGGAAATATTTGAACTGGAGATGGAGAGAATATGGGGCCGCGCCTGGGTCTATGTTGGCCACGAAAGCCAGATCGCCGGCCCCGGCGAGTTTATCACCACCACCATCGGTAAAGAGCCGGTGGTACTGGTGCGGGACAAACAAGGGGACATCCATGTGCTGTATAACCGCTGTGGTCACAAGGGCGCCAAAGTCGCCGTAAAACCCTGCGGCAAGGCCAGTGTTTTGCGCTGCCCCTACCATGGCTGGACGTATCAGTTGGATGGCAAACTGCAAACGACGCCGCACAAAATTGGCTATGAGAACACCGGCTTTGACCCACAGGACCCGCAATTCAGTATGCAGCCGGTGGCGCGAGTTGACAGCCACAGAGGTTTTGTTTTCGCCTGTCGCGCCAGTGAGGGGCCAGATTTCAGGGAGTTTCTGCAGGACACAATTGCCACCATCGATAATATGGTCGATCGCTCGCCCGAGGGCGAAGTGGAAGTGGTGGGCAACTGCCTGCCATACCTGCACGACTGTAACTGGAAAATGTTTGTAGAGAACCTCAACGATGCGCTCCATCCCATGGTGGCTCACGCGTCCGTGGGTAAAGCGACCCAACAATTGATGGAGTCGTTACCCGAGGGTACGCCGTATCCGACGGAGGCGGAAATCATATCGCCATTCGGCTCCGCCTATGAGCTCTTCGACAGCATGAAGGTCACGACCATGCCCTATGGGCATAGCTACATGGGTGGGGAGAAAAGTATTCATTCGAGCTATGCAGATGTGCCGGGCTATTTTGAGGCGCTGGTCGACGGACACGGCCGCGAGAAGGCGGAGGAAGTGCTGTCGCGCAATCGACACAACACCACCGTGTATCCTTCTTTTACTATCAAGGATGCGGTGCAGGTTATCCGCGTGGTGCGCCCGCTATCGGTAAACCGGACCCTGATCCAATCTTGGCATTTTCGTCTCAAGGGCGCACCGGAGCAGCTACTGCATCGGACCATAACCTATTCACGCTTGATCAATTCCCCTGCCTCCATGGTTGGTCCCGACGACTGGGATGTTTACGCGCGCATGCAGGCTAGCCTACAGTCAGATTCGGCCGAGTGGGTTGACATGCATCGCTACCTTGGCAGCGACGAGCCTGTGGCAGATACACAGATGAGCAAGGCTCCCGGCACCAGTGACCTGTCGATGAGGAATCAGTACAAGGCCTGGCGGGAATACATGACGGTGGAGGCTGCACTATGAGTGTTGATGTTCGGGAAATTGAGGATTTTTTATACACTGAGGCAGACTTTCTCGATCAAGTTGATTTGCAGCAGTGGATGAAGCTCTACACAGATGACGGTATCTATTGGATGCCAGTGCGTGAGGGTCAGCAAGACCCACTTGGTGAAATTTCCATACTGTATGAAAACCGCACCCTCATGGCCATTCGCAGTAATAATTTTGGTCACAGGCTGGCCCCGTCCATGGAGTATCCGGTACGCTGTAACCACATTATTTCCAGGGTGAGAGTCATCGCTGAAGATGAGGCTGAGGGCACACTGACAGTAACGTCAAATTTTCAGGCAGTGGTCTACTATCGGCAACAAACTATATACGCGGGCCGCTATACGCACCAATTGAAGCGTGCCGCCAACGGCTACAGGATACAGCAGAAGCGGGTGGACCTCATCAACTGCGATGCCAATCATCGCTCCCTGCTGATTTATATTTAGCGCCCTGTCAGTAGCACGAGTGGACACGGCGGAAGGAGATTTACCTTTGATCCAACCTCAGAGAATATGTGTTTTCAACTCCCGACTGGTTCGGGCTACACGGGTTGAACTTGATCGACTTTGTACGCATCTTGGCCTGGACAAGGGCGCAAACACGTTGGATATCGAGCAGGCCTATCTCAGCGCAGCCGACAACAGCATTTTTCAAAAGATCCGACCACTACTGCCTACTGATTCCCCTACCTACTTGAAGGCACTGGTACTCATTGACAAGGAGCGACGTTCGTACTCGGAAGCCCTTGACGAATTCAGCAGGAGAGTCAAAAGCCTGGATTGGTGGAGCTACCGATCCCCTGTAGAGGATATGGACGAGCTCGAACTTGAAGACAAAATTCTCGCGATATTCCGGCCAGAGTATCGGGACGCGAGAGAGAAGCTGCGCACTGATCCTTCTTGGATGAAGAAGTTTGTAGAGTACCTCCCAGGGGTTGTTACTGCCGGTGTGGGCGCAGCAACTACCGTGGTGATTCAAACAGCATCCAGACTTCCCTTTGCGGCTTTGGGTGCGGGTGCTGTGGCAGGGCCAATTGGGGCCGCGCTGGGAGTGATAACCATCGGTAGGAGGCTCACTGGGCCTGCTTATAGAAAAATCGTCCCCGCGACAGTGGAGCTGATGCTAATTGGTCAGCGAATAGAAAATACACCAAAGGAGTGACTGTGCCGATTCTAATGGAAGAACCACTCAAGTTTCTACTCGACCCAGAGGTTCAGCGGTTTGGTGCGATTCTCAAGAACACTAATACCGGAAAAATTGTGGGACATTTGAAAGAAACGGGTGAAATGGGGCACCTATTGACGAGTTTGCCCTCGTTAGCCGGTTTCAATCCTGCTTTCTTGTCGGTAGACTTAATAGATCGAGGAATCAAGACGTACCAAATTGGAAATGTTCAGAAGACTGTCGATCAAATTCAACAGACAGTCGAGGGGCTGCAACTGGCAACCAATATTGCGGCTTGGTCTTCGGTAGCCAACCTGGGAGTTTCTGTCGCGGGGTTCACCATCATCAATCAGAAGCTGGAAAGGATCGATTCGAAGATTGATGTGGCGGTAGCGGAGATTGAGAAGATTAGGAAGACGCTGGACAGACTGGAGTTGAGCTGGCAAGCCATGTCCACAGCGCAACTGCAAAGAGCAGCAGAGAGCATTGTGGTGGCCGAACAGGCCAATAGCGCGGAAAAGACACAAACGCTCCTCAGAAAAGCCTCTGAGGATTTTTCGCTGCGCAGACACTACTACTCAAATTTGTTACGCGCAGAAGGCGTCTTCGATGAAATTGCGCTCTCGCCCGAGAACCTGGAAGAACTGATAGCACGCTACACATTCTGCTGCATGGGGTTGCTACACGCAGAGTTTTCCGCAGGGGATCTGGGCAGCTATGGACGGTACCTGGAGAGCATTACGCAGGAGTATCGCGATCTGGTCTGTTTCAATCCCAAGGACCTGTATCTTGCGCGGAGTGATCAACTGGATCTGCTTGCCATAGGTCATGACCACAAGCAGCATTCGGCGGCCCTCGTTGAACTTTCGTCCTACGCAGAGGAGTCTGCCAATAGAATCGATTCGTTTAAGGTCGAACTGGAGTATATCGAGAAGCACGACCTCACAGCAGATGGTTATATGGAGGCGTTACGGGAGCATGATACCGACATTATTCTTTTGCCGAGGTAGCATAGGTGCCTCGCTTTCGCCGATATGAAGAAATTTATTCAAGGCTTGCCCAAAGTCGAATTGCACTGCCATATCGAAGGGACGCTTGAACCTGAATTGATGTTTGAACTTGCCGAGCGCAATGGCATTGCACTACCGTATTCGAGCGTGGCCGAACTGAGGCATGCCTATGCCTTCACCCGGCTGCAGGATTTTCTCGATATCTACTATCAAGGCATGAATGTGTTGCAGACCGAACAGGATTTTTTCGATCTGACCTGGGCTTATCTAACCCGGATTCACGCACAAAACGTTCGGCACACGGAAATATTTTTCGATCCCCAGGCTCATCTTTGCCGGGACCTCCCCTTTGCTGTGGTAATCAATGGCATCAGCCGCGCTTTGCAGGCGGCTGAGCGAGATTATGGCCTCAGCTCTCGCGTCATCATGTGTTTTCTGCGCCATCTCGACCAGGCTGATGCGTTTAACACCCTGGAGCTGGCTCGATCTTACCGAGAGAAAATTATCGGCATCGGTCTCGATTCCAGTGAGCGCGATAATCCTCCCGAAAAATTTGAGCAGGTGTTTGCCGAGGCGAGAAACCAGGGCTATCTGTGTGTCGCCCATGCCGGCGAAGAAGGGCCGCCGGAATATATCTATAGTGCGCTGGACCGGTTGCAGGTTCATCGTATCGACCATGGCAACAGTTGTTTGCAGGATCCAGCGTTGGTGGCACGCCTGGTGGCCGAGAGAACGCCGTTGACGGTGTGCCCATTATCCAATGCCCGCTTATGCGTGGTGCAGGACATGACTGAACATCCGCTCAAGCTGATGCTGGACCAGGGTATGCGCGTTACCGTCAACTCCGATGACCCGGCGTATTTCGGCGGCTATATGAACGAAAATTTTGCGGCGGTCGCCGCTGCGCTGAATCTTTCCCACGACGACTTGGCGCAACTTTCAAGTAACGCCATCGACGCGGCTTTTGTCGAGACCGCGCGCAAGCGCGAGCTCAAAAGCGAGTTGGCTGGCTACGTTCGGAATGAGCGATGAGGTTTCTCAATCCACCCACCCCCGCACATTCCTGAAAATCCTGACCCGAAGACTGTATTCGCCCTAATCGCCACGCCACCGTCTCATTTGAAGACGATGCGCGGTTAGCCGCAAGAGTTCACCGCAGGTACTGCAAGGGTGGTTCATTACATTAGCACCGTAGCTGGGCTTCGCTGAATAAGCCCAACTGTTCCCGCTCCTTGCGGTGTTTTGGCTCCAGCCGCAAACCCGCTCCCAGCAGGCGTACCGGCAAGCCCTTGCGCTGCCAGCCGGCAGTGAGCATGCGCTGGTAATCATCCCGATTCAACCAGGCCTTGCCGCGATTGCTGATGGCTTCATCGAGGGTGGTCTGGGTGAAGTCGTGAAACTTGACCTTGATAAAGCGGGCGCTGGGTGCGTAGTGCTGTTCAATCCTGGCGAAGCGGCGTTCCAGCTCTGCGAGAATATTATCCAGTGCCGCGAGAATGTCTGCCTCCAAAGTGAGGTCTTGCGGGTAGGTGCGTTCCACGCTGATCGATTTTCTCACGCGATCGGTTTTTACCTCGCGATTGTCGATGCCCTGTGCCAATTGGGCCAGGCGCGGACCATACTTGCCAAAGCGCTTCGCCAATTCCTCCACCGGCACGCCCTGCAAATCGCCACAGGTGACGACACCCATGCGACGCATTTTTGCAGCGGTGACTTTGCCGACGCCATTGATCCTGGCAACCGGCAGTGCCACCACAAACTCAGCCACCTTATCCGGGGGGATGGTGTAGGTGCCGTCGGGCTTGTTCCAGTCGCTGGCCACCTTGGCCAGAAACTTGTTGGGTGCCACGCCGGCAGAGACCGTGAGATTGAGAGTTTCCCGAACCCGCTGCCTGATCTCATTGGCAATTAACGTAGCGCTGCCCCCGCATCGCTCACAGTCACTGACATCCAGATAGGCCTCATCCAGTGACAGTGGCTCGATCAAATCGGTGTAGTCGCGGAAGATCTCGTGAAACTGGCGGGAAATAGCGCGATACAGCTCGAACTGCGCTGGAATGATAATGAGATCCGGGCACTTCTGCAGCGCTCGCGCCGACGACATGGCGGAGTGGACCCCAAACTTGCGTGCCTCGTAATTGGCGGTAGCAACTACCCCGCGCCGGTCGGAAGAGCCACCCACAGCGATGGGCTGGCCGATCAGCGCGGGGTTTTCCCGCAACTCCACGGACGCGTAAAAGGAATCCGCGTCAATGTGGATGATTTTGCGTGTTTTCTGGTCGGGCTTGGCAGGCATGGTGCGGCAATGAAAACAAATCGTGCCGCCCCAGACAACCTACTCCTGGGGGGTGATAGCGTTTATGTGATCAATGGCATCACCGTATTCAGACAGTAGCCGGAAGACGATGTCGCGGCAGGACTCGATCGCATTGATTTGACCGACCACCTGGCCTACCGGGTTGAAGGCGACCTTTTGGCACTCGCCACTGCCGGCGTACTTGTGGGTGCGCCGCACGGCATCAAAAGTCAGGTATCCCTGCAGAGGCATTGGCAGTGGGTCTGGGGTGTCGTCGCGATCCCAGGCATCGGTCCAGTCGTTTTTCAGCATGCGGGCCGTCTTACCGGTCCAGGAGCGAGAGCGTACCGTGTCTTCAGAGGTGGCCGACATATATGATTCCCGCTGCGCCGGTTCTGCGGATGCTTCTGCGGAATTCAGCCACATCGAACCCAGCCAAACCCCGGAGACACCCATGCTCATGGCGGCAAGTATCTGTCGGCCGTTGCCGATACCACCAGCGGCAAGTACCGGCAGGGGCGCAACCGCATCCACCATTTGTGGCCACAGTAGCATGGAGGTCACTTCACCGGCGTGGCCGCCACCCTCGGAACCCTGGCAGACAACAAAGTCCAGACCTGCTTCCTGGTGACGTATGCCGTGCTTGAGCCGGCCAGCCAGCGCGCCAATCAGCCTGCCGGCCGCATGGACTTGCTGGACGATGTCGGCGGGGGGTGTACCCAGGGCGTTGACGATCATGCGGCATTTGGGGCGGGTCAGGGCTGCGTCTACCAGCACCTGGGCCTGTAGCGCGGAAAAGCTCAGGCTGACTTCGCCGTCGTTATCCGGATATGCCGGGACGCCGTGATCGCTAAGCAATTGCTCGGCGAACTTGCGGTGCTGCTCGGGAATCGCCGCCTTCAGCATTTTCACCAGTTCCTCTGGATCGGTTTCTTCCATGCCCTCGTATTTTTGCGGAATGGCCACGTCTACGCCATAGATATGATCGCCGATATGGGCGTCTATCCAGTCCAGTTCTTCCCTGAGCTGGTCAACAGTAAAGCCCACCGCACCGAGCACGCCGATGCCGCCGGCCTTGCTGACCGCGACCACCACGTCGCGACAATGGGTGAAGGCGAATATGGGAGCATCGATGCCCAGTTGTTTGCAGAAATCAGTTTGCATGGTGTTCCTCAATCCCAGGGTAAGGTGGCGGTCGAATTACTGACAGCCTAATGGAGATCAGCCGTGATAAGAATGATGCGAGCGGCCGGAAAAACTTGCACTATTTAACGCCGCTATCAAGCGCCACCAGCGCCCGGACCGGTAGGCGCGGTGGCTCTAATTTACCTGTGCAGCATGCGGCGCATTCTTTTGCTGGGCGCGCCACAGCTCGGCATAGAGTTCGTTCTTGTCCAGCAGTTGCTGATGCGAGCCCTGCTCGGCTATCTGGCCCTGCTGCACGACCAGGATCAGGTCAGAATCGACGACTGTAGAGAGCCGGTGGGCGATCACCAGGCTGGTGTGGCGCTGGGATATTTCATGCAGCGCCGCGAGTATGGCCTGCTCAGATTTGCTGTCCAGGGAGGAGGTGGCCTCGTCAAACACCAAAATGGGGGGGCGTTTCAGCAGCGTCCTGGCGATGGCGACACGCTGTTTTTCTCCGCCCGACAGTTTCAGGCCGCGCTCGCCGACCATTGTGTCCCTGCCCTCGGGCAATTCGGATATAAAATGATCGAGATGGGCCAGGCCGATAGCCTCTGCAACGTCTGCGTCGCTGGCGGTGGGGTTGCCATAACGCACGTTCTCGAACAGGCTGTCATTGAACAGCACGGTATCCTGAGGCACGATACCAATGGCCTGGCGCAGGGAGTGCTTGGTGATTGTAGCGACATCCTGCCCGTCTATGCTTATCTGTCCGTCGCTGGGGTCATAAAATCGAAACAGCAGTTTTACCAGTGTGGATTTGCCAGCGCCGCTGGCTCCGACCACGGCAACCTTTTGGCCCGGTTCGATCCTAAAGCTGATACCGCGCAATATCGGCCGATCCTGCTGGTAGGCGAAGCTGACATTGTCGAATGTAACGCCACCTGCACCAATACGCAGTTCAACTGCGTCGGCTGCATCGACGACATTGGGTTTGATGGCCAACAGTTCAAACAGTTTTTCGATATTGGCCATGGAGCCCTTGATTTCGCGAAACACGAAGCCGAGGAAATTGAGCGGCAGAAACAACTGAATCATAAACTGGTTGATCAACACGAAATCACCCAGGGTCAATGTGCCGTCGCGAACCTGGTTTGCCGCCAGGCCGATCATGCAGGTTTGCGCGATAGCAATGATCAGCGCCTGACCACCGTTGAGCCCAAACAGCGACAGGCGGTTCTTGCGCCTGGCCAGCTCCCATTTTTCCAGCTCACTATCGTAACGGTTGGCCTCGAAATCTTCATTGGTGAAATATTTCACCGTTTCGAAATTCATCAAACTGTCGACGGCGCGGGTGTTGGATGCTGAGTCAGCCGCATTCATTTCCCGTACAAAGCGGGTGCGCCACTCGGTGGCGCGGAAAGAAAACAGGCCGTAAATAATGACTGACACCAGTGTGATCAGTGCAAAGCCGGCACCGTAACTCACCAAAAGAATGCCTACCACCACGGCAATTTCAAACAGGGTGGGTATGATATTGAAGACGAAAAAGCGCATCAGGAAGCTGACGCCGGTAGTGCCGCGTTCTATGTCCCTGGCCAGTCCGCCGGTGCGCCGGTTGAGGTGAAAATCCAGATCCAGGGCGTGTACGTGTCGAAAGACCTGCAATCCGACCCTGCGCATGGCCCGTTCAGTGACCCGGCCAAAGATTGTGTCGCGCAGCTCGCCGAAGAAAACATTGGCAAAACGCGCCGCCCCATAAGCCAGCACCAGCCCAGCCAGTGCCAGTATGGGAAGCTGTTGCAGGTTTTGTTCCTGCAGCGCATCGACCAGGTATTTCAGCAGAAAGGGAATCAGGATGACGGCGCCCTTGGCCAACACCAGGCACAGCAGGGCCAGTGATACGCGGCGTCGGGACTCGCGCAAAAATGGCCATAGATGCGCCAGTACCCACCAGTTCACAGACGCGCCGGGTTCGTGTTCAAAACTACCATGTCGCATGTTTTAGTCCGCTGTCATTCACTGCTGAATAGAATTTCGAGGCGAAGTTTGATTGAGGCAACACCTTCCCGCTCCATGTATGGTCTCTGCTTGCGCCAGGCGTAGCGCGGTTCCACTTCCCAGTACAGCCAGTCCCGCAGAAAATTGTGACGGTAGGCAGCGCCAAAGCCGCGGCTCTTAAGTATATGCGGGGAGGTCTCGCCGCGAATAAAAGTAAAGCCGCGCAGCGCCGAATGGTCATCGAGTCGTTTTATCAGCGCAATGCGACTGTTCCACTCCGCGCCGTTGGATTCTTCAGAGTACTCCACCTTGTTGGCCCAGCGCAGTAAAGTTGATGTGTTCACTTTATGGTCTATATCCATCCGCGTCAGAGTGCCGAAACCGTCGCCCCCGATCCAGAACAATGCCTCACTAAACCTAAATCGACTGCTTTCCCAAAAAGGTCGCTGGTAGCGATAACGCGTGCCGAGCTTGCCCTTGAGGCCGCTCTTTACACCAGCGAATGCAGTAATGCTGGAGTGATTTGCCTGCTCCACCTCGTACTGCAGTCCCAGCGTGGAAGAACCATCTGCGACCATGGCCGGATCGTAGAATTCGTCGTCAAAGTCGCCCTCGTTACTGAAAAATACCAGGCTAAGTCGCTCGTTGACCCTGGGCAGATGCAGTCGCCCAGTGGCGCGTAACTTCCCGTCGCTATCGTCTTCCTCGTCCCATTCGAACTGTGGTCGGATGCGAATTATGGAGCTGGCTGAAGATTCAAGGTCAGACTGAGGATTGCCGAAAAAATTATCGGCCCAATTGGCCAGTTTATCGACCGAGAGCACGATGCGGTCGTGACTGCTGTCCATCCAGCGTTCTATGTCAGCCGGGCTTGCGGCTGCTGCTTCTTCGGACGTAACGGGGCAGGACACCGTTATGGCAAAAAGTGCGCGGGCCAGTAAAAAACATCTGTAGACTTGGCTTATCACGATCCTTCTTGATCTACACTGGGAGTCTCAAGAGTAACGTTGCTACGGAGAAATAACCATGGTCAAGACAGTACGTCTACATGCAACCGGTGGACCTGAAGTGCTCAGTTATGAAGATGTGGAGCTGGAGGCACCCGGCCCAGGTATGGTCACGGTTCGCAATCATGCGATTGGCGTTAATTTCATCGATACCTACCATCGCAGCGGGCTCTACCCATTGCCCCTGCCGATTGGATTGGGTCTGGAAGGAGCTGGAGTGGTCGAAGCGGTGGGTGCGGGCGCCGATCTTGCGGTGGGCGAGCGAGTCGCCTATTGCTCGGCGGGTTTTGGTGCCTACGCTGAAGCGCTCAACTTGCCGGCGGCCCGCTTGGTGAAAATACCTGCCGGAGTCGATTTTGACGTTGCCGCCGCCGTGGCTCTCAAGGGTGCGACCGCGGAATACCTGTTACAGCGCACCTATCCCCTGCAAGCGGGCGAAACCTGTTTGTATCACGCTGCCGCCGGTGGGGTTGGGCTGATATTCGGGCAGTGGGCCAAATCGATTGGGGCGACCGTCATCGGTACCGTGGGCTCGGAGGAAAAAGCGCAACTGGCCAAGGCTCATGGTTATGACCATGTTATCAACTACAGGCAAGACAATGTGGTCGAGCGAGTGCTGGAAATCACCGGCGGCGCCAAGTTGCCGGTTGTATACGACGGGGTGGGCAAAGACACTTTCGAAATGTCCCTGGACTGTCTGCGCCCACGCGGCTTGATGGTGAGCTTTGGCAATGCTTCCGGCTCGCCTGAACCGCTGGATATAATAGTTCTCGCCAACAAGGGCTCTTTGTATATTACCCGGCCCACCCTGTTGTCATATGTCGCCGATACCGACGAAATGCGCCAGAGCCTGGCAGATGTGTTTGACCGGGTGGTCAGTGGTGCTATTAAGGTAGAAGTAAATCAGCGCTATGATTTGGCGGACGTGCAGCAGGCGCACGAGGATCTGGAGGCGCGCCGGACTACCGGTTCCACCATATTGGTGCCCTGAGGAGATAATGAGCACGCAGCCGGTGGGTCTGCCGCTGGTCAATGCCGAGTCCGTTCAGGTGATAAATTACGGCGCAGGCCAGGAGTACCAGCCCCATTTCGACCTTTGCGCGACTTGACAATGTAGAGGTGCGTATCGCTCACCTGGAGCAGAATATTCGCTCTGGTGCGTGGCAGCGGCGCAACAGGGCATTGCTCGATTTGCAGTACATGGACTATGGTTATCGCGTGCTAGTATTGGAGACTTGAAATGCTCGGCCGAATTTATTCGACCAATGGAGAGGCGCTTTGAAATTCACTATTGGACTGCTGGCACTGTCAGGATTCATGCTGGTCGCATGTGCTGAGAAAAGCCCCGAGACCCTCACTGTTGATGCGCGAGCTGAGGTAACGGTATATCGCGCCGCCGGCGTTATTACCATGGATGCCATACGGCCCCGTGCTGATTTTGTCGCTGTAGACGGCGCGCACATTGTAGCGGTCGGCAACATACTGGAGGTAGAGCGCGCCCTCGGCGACAGGCGTTATCGCATCGACAGCCGCTTCGAGGACAAAATCTTGCTGCCCGGCTTTATCGAGCCACACTTGCATCCATATATCGCGGGCATTTTGCTGCCCATGACTTTTATAACCCCCCATGACTGGAGTCTGCCAGGTCGGCAAGTGAAGGGTGTGCGGGGCCGCGATGCCTACCTGCAGCGTCTGGTCGATACCGAGAACGACCTCGACGCTGATCAATGGTTGTGGACCTGGGGTTACCACCAATTTTTCCACGGCGAGCTGACGCGCCCCCACCTGGATGCTATTTCCTCTTCTCGACCGATTGTTGTCTGGCACCGCTCCTTTCATGAAATCTACCTTAATACCGCTGCCATAGAAGCCCTGGGTGTTGAGCAGGCAGCGCTAGAGGCACATCCTCAGGCAGATTTGGCAGCGGGGCATTTCTTTGAGAATGGCCTGCAGTTGCTGTTGCCCGAATTGATTCCCCGCTTAATGGAACCGCAGCGTTATTTGGCTGCGCTCAGGGATGCCCGTGAAGTTATTCATGCCGGCGGTATCACCACGGTTGGCGATGGTGCGTTTGGCAGCCTCGATCTGGACAGTGAACTGAGCGCCCTGGTTGCGGCGGGCTGGGATGCGCCACTGACTCCTTTCCGTACATTTTTACTGTTGGATGGGATGACTCTGGGCCGGGCCAGGGGGCATGAGGAAGTCAGGAAAATGATCGATTACATGCCGCGTAAAAACGGTGATCAAATCCGCTTTTCCCCGCGCCAGGTCAAGCTGTTTGCCGATGGTGCTGCCTATTCACAGTTGATGCAGATGAGCGAGCCGTACCTGGACGGTCACGAGGGTGAATGGCTGATGGAGCCGCAAGAGTTGGAGGCAGCCGCGCGGGTGTACTGGAAGGCAGGCTTCCAGATACATGTGCATGTCAATGGAGATCGAGGACTGGACAGCACCATGGATATTCTGCAGACCTTGCAGGAGGAAAATCCACGCGACGATCACCGTTTTACCATTCACCACATGGCCTACGCACGGGCAGACCAGGCGCAGCGGCTGGCGGATTTAGGTGGTATGGTACAAGCCAATCCCTACTACCTGTGGGCGCTGGGTGACAAATATTCAGAAGTTGGCCTGGGCCGACAGCGCGCGTCACACATGGTGCCGCTGAATAGTTTTGTTCGCACCGGCATGCGGGTGGCGTTTCATTCGGACTTTACCATGGCACCGGCGCAGCCGCTGCTTTTGGCCTGGGCGGCAGCCACGCGTATGACGGCTGAAGGTAATATTCTGGCATTGGATGAGCGCATCACCCTGCAGCAGGCGCTGCGCGGCATTACCATTGATGCGGCCTACCAGATAGGGCAGGAAGCTGGTTTGGGCAGTATTGAGGTTGGCAAGAAGGCGGACTTTACCGTGCTGGAGCAAGATCCTTTTGAGGTGCCGCTGGAGTCGCTCAAGGATATCCCCATTTGGGGTACGGTATTTGAAGGTAGGTTGTACCCCCTGGACTGAGGAGCTGTCGTGGAAAACATTTCCAGTTTGTTAACTCAGGTTCTGTTCGTTCTTGTCGTATTGGTGCTGCCGGTTATCTGGTGGTTCAACCGCCCCCGTGAACAGACCTTGTCCGGCCACTATGACAGGTTGAAGTTTAAATCCATGGACACTGCTGAATTTCAGCGCTTTCTCAAGGTCGATCACTTCGCCCTGTTGGCGAAGAGCTGGTTGAGCTCCGGTACAACCAGTGAATCGCACGTCGGTCGTTTTGAGAATATGGACATGGCTCAGTTCACCCTCAGTCAGTCCGATGGTTCACCGACAGGTAGACACCAGACTGTTACTTTTATCAAGGGTGAAGTTACCTTGCCGCAGTTTCTGTTGCGACCTGAGAATATAAAGGACAAGGTGCTGGATCGATTCAAATCGGTAGATATCGATTTTGATAGCCATCCGCACTTCAGCGAGGCCTACCAATTGGAAGCGATGGATGAGGCAGCGGCACGGCACTTCTTTACCGACCGGTTGCTGGATTACTTGCAGGAGCATACCGGCTTCTCAATCGAGACCAGCGGCAGCGATGTACTGGTTTTTCGCGAGTACAAGCGAGTCAATAGCGCCGCCGACATCGATGTGCAGTTGCGTCTGGCACACAACCTGTACCAGCGGCTTTTGGAGCTGGGTCAGCACTCTGATTTGGTCGAATAAATTGGCTCTTTTGAATTCTGTGTGAGTCAGACAGCAAGCGTACGCTGAACGTGCTCTGGATCGGCCTGGATCATACGCAGATAGTTAGCTGTTGCAGCGTCGGGTTTACGTTTGCCCTGCTCCCAACCTTTGATTGTATCGAGGCTCAATTGAAATGAACGCGCGAAAACGGCCTGAGGCATTCCAGTACTGGCACGAATGGCTTTGATTTCCGTTGGGCTCAACACAACATAGACGGAATTCGGCGTCGAGGTGCCTTTAGCAACATTCACCGCCTCTTTCAGATTGGCGTTGAGCTCCTTAAACAGCTTGTCGTCCATCACGTGTCTCCTGACCAAATTCATTGATGATCGCAGCGACGTGTTTTTTCAACTGAGCCTTTTGCACATTGGTCATATTTTCCTGATCGGCTTGCGCGTAAATCAGCAACAGCAGAATCGGTTTGTCCTCATTGTGATAGTAGTAAATCACTCGAGTACCCCCGCTTTTGCCTCCGCCTGGCCTGATTCGTCGGGCGGTTCAGGCCGCCCAGTTGCGATGGTTTGAGAATTGCAGGCGCAGATAATCCATCTGGTCGCCAAGGATTCGGTCCCGGCCCAGAAAGGTGTATTCCCAGGGATTGGGTGTAAAAGGCACCGCCAGCAATGGCATGTTTGCCTCTTCCGGCGTGCGGCTGCCCTTGCGATTATTACAGCAGCGACAGGCGGTCACACAGTTGGCCCACAAGTTTGCGCCGCCTCGACTAACTGGCAACACATGATCCCGCGTGAGCTGGCTGCGGTGCAATTCATGTCCACAATACAGACACATGTGTTGGTCGCGGCGAAACAGGGCGCGGTTATTGAGGGTAATGGAGAAGTTGCCCCTGATCTTGCCACGCACCGCGATAATAGGTTGTATGGCGAGCACAGATTGCTCTCCAGTGATGCGCTGGATGCCGCCGTGCAGGGTGATAGCCGGATCGCCCAGCCCCCAGGAAATATCTCCCTTGGAATAGCTGGTCGCCGCTTCTTCAGGGCTACACCAACCCCGCGGTTGTCCCGCCAGATCGAGCCTTAGTATTGCCAGTGACATGTGGTGCTTTACTCATGTAGCAATGGTCACAAACTGTATACCGCATATTGACGATTTAGGCCAGTAAGAGTCTTTTCCAATACGGAATAATGAAATGGAAAATACTGTAGGACCTGGATACCATCCGGTTTCACAAGAATATTGCGAGGTGGGGTTCAATCTACGTCACAGGCTCAAAGCCTCAGGGCCGAAACAAACTCACCACCTCACCTGGTGCACTGATGGCTAAGCAGTACATCAAGAGAGACACAAGGGCCGAATCAGCGTGCCCTCCGGGTAATATTATTCGAGCGCGTTGGTGATGCATGCCAGGGCTTCACCCAGGCGGGTGGGAGTGTTGGCTGTGTAGCTGTCCTGCCAGGCGATGCTGTTTTCGGGGAATAACAGGATCACGGTTGAGCCCAGCTTGAAGCGCCCCATCTCCTCGCCCCTGGCGAGCTTGACGCCGGCCGGTGCCCGCTTGAAATCGATGGTTTTCGGATCCTTGCTGGGCGGCGCTACCTGGCCGGACCAGACCGTCTCAATGCCGGCCACGATCATCGCCCCTACTAACACCATGGCCATAGGGCCGAGCTCGGTGTCGAAATAACACACCAGTCGCTCGTTGCGGGCAAACAGCAGATCGACGCTGTCGGCAGTTACCCGGTTGACCGAATAGAGATCCCCAGGCAAGTAAGCCTGCGCGCTTAGCTCGCCGGCTATCGGCATATGAACGCGGTGATAATCCCGCGGCGACAGGTAGATGGTGGCGAACTGCCCATTCTCAAAAACGGCAGCCCTGGCCTCGTCCGCCAGTAGTTCTGCGGCGCTGTAGGAACGCCCCTTGGCCTGAAAAATACGGCCATTTTCAATACTACCCAGCTGGCTGATCGCACCGTCGGCCGGGCAGGTGATCAGGCTTGCATCGCTGTCAATGGGCCGCGCTTCTGCTTGCAGAGCGCGGGTGAAGAAAGCATTAAAACTGGGGTAGTTCTCCAGTTCTGGCTCCGCCGCTTCGTTCATGTTTACCTTGAAATGATTGGCGAACAGCTTGATCAAAAAGTTTTTGAACCACTCAATCTCGGTATCAGCCAACCAACCGGCAAGGCGCGACAATTGGTGTTGCGGCAACAGGTGCTGCAGGACAATAAACAGTTGATCCATGAATTAAACTTCCACCGGTGTGTCTTCGAGATTGCCCCATTCTCCCCAGGAACCGTGATAGCCCTTTATCGATGGGTAGCCAAGAATCTTCATGACCAGCCAGGTCAGGCTGGAGCGATGGTGACTCTGGCAGTGCGTGACAATATCCTTGTCGGCCGACAGGCCCAGCTCATTGAGGCGCTGCTGTAATTGTTGCAGGTCTACCAGGCGCGTGTCGTTATGGCGATCAATCAGTTCCAGCCAGTCGATATTGATGGCGCCGGGGATGTGTCCGGCCCGGACGGAACCGGAGCGCAGCCCCTGATATTCTTCTGCGGAACGGGCGTCCCACACCGCAAAGCCGGCATCACCGAGTCGCGGCAGGATGTCTTCCAACTCGGCGATAGCCTGCGGGTTCATGGTAAGCGTGTAATCACTGCCGGCAGATTCATTGCCAGCGCTTTCGGTTGCCAGGCCCGCGCCGCGCCAGGCATGAATGCCACCGTTGATGTAACTGTAGTGCGGGTGCCCAACCGCTTCCAGGGTCCACAACAGGCGTCCGGCCCAGCCGCCTCCCTCATCGTCGTAGGCAACCACATGGGTGTCGGGGGTCAGGCCCAGGTAGCTCAGCAGTTTCTGCAGCTGGGCCGGCTCGGGAATCTTGCCCGGCGCCGGCGGTGTGCCGCGCTGCAGGGCAGAGGGTGGCAAATGCAGGGCGCCGGCGATATGGCCGGCACGATAATTACCGGGGCTGCTTACATCTACCAGCAGTATGTTGTCCGTGCTCGACCGCTGGCCGGCGAAGTCCTGTGGCTCGATCAACAGTGGCAGTGCGGGCGCTGACATGTTGTGTACCTCGCATATTTTGGGGGCGTCAGTGTAGCCCAGAAAGATGTGGGGTAAGATGTGGGGTCAGAGTAAAACCGTCAATTCTGGCCATTTACTCTGATGCCAGTGTTGTGAAATGGCCAGAATTGACGGTTTTACTCTGACCCCGGCCTGCGGCCGGCCACGATTTGGCGGTAGCTCTGCAAGCGGCGCTCACTGATCTCCCCGCGCTCAGCGGCGGCCAGTAGGGCGCAACCGGGTTCCTGCTCATGAATGCAGTCTCGAAACTTGCAGTGCCCCAGCAGTGGCTGAAACTCCTTGAATCCCTGCTTTACCTGTTGTCTATCCATGTGCCAGAGGCCGAACTCGCGAATGCCCGGCGAGTCGATTAAAGCACCGCCCGCAGGCAGGCGCAGCCACTGGGCGGTGGTGGTGGTGTGGGTGCCGGTGTGATGGGTGTCAGAGAGCGCACCCACTTTCAGGTTGGCGTCCGGCAACAGTGCATTGACCAGGGATGATTTCCCTACCCCGGATTGGCCGACAAAAACACTGGTGTGGCCCTGCAATATGTCCAGTAATTGCGCCAGGCCGTCTTCCTGCCGGCAGGATGCTGCCAATACCCGGTAACCGAGATCGGGATAGGGCGCCAGCAGCGCCTCTATCGCCTCGCGATTCCCATCATCAATCAGGTCAGCTTTGTTGAGCAGTATTACCGGCGCAATGCCCACCGCTTCCGCCGCCACCAGATAGCGATCGATAAGGCTGGCGTGGGGGTGGGGCAATGGCGCGATCACCACCACGATCTGATCGATATTTGCCGCCACAGCTTTCAGTTTGCCGCTTGGGTCGGGGCGCAGTAACTCGCTGTCTCTTGCCTGCCTGGCCACTACCACGCCAACCGGGTCGCCGGCGCACCACACCACCCGGTCACCGGTCACCAGGTCGTCCAGGTTGGCGCGCATATGGCAACGACAGGTATCTCCGTCGGCTGCCACTTCTACCTGGCCACCATAGTGGGCAATTATCAGGCCTTCTCGCTCCGGGCCCAGGGCACCGCTGGTCAGCGCTTGCTGACTGACTTCATCGCGCTTTTCCGCGCGTTTGCGGCGCTCGTCCTGAATCCTGTTGATGCGCCGGGACTGTTGTCTGGTAAGTTTGCGTTTTCCCATGTGCGCATAGTAGCCGTGAATTGCTACACTCTGCCAATACTTCAGCAAAAGTTATCAGACACATGCTCAGCGAACAAAACCTCATTTGGGTCGATCTTGAAATGACCGGCCTGGATCCAGATAACGATGTCGTTATAGAAATAGCGACAATTGTGACCGACAGCAACCTCAATACACTGGCGGAGGGTCCGGTAATTGCCATCCACCAGAGCGATGCGCGACTCAATGGCATGGATGAGTGGAATACCTCACATCACAATAGTTCTGACCTGGTAAAACGGGTACGGCAGAGCGAAGACAGCGAGCTCAGCGCCAGCCGCGACACCATCAGGTTTTTGCAGCAGTATGTGCCGAGCGGGGCATCGCCCATGTGTGGCAACAGCATCTGCCAGGACCGGCGTTTTATGGCCAGGCACATGCCGGAGCTGGAGCAGTTCTTCCACTATCGCAACCTGGATGTCAGCACCATCAAGATTCTGATGCAGCGCTGGCGCCCGGAGCTGGAAGCGGGCTTCAGCAAAACCGGCGCGCACCTGGCGCTGGACGATATTCGCGAGTCGATCAAAGAGCTGCGCTACTACCGCGAGTGTTTTATCAGGGCCTAAGTAAAAAGGGGACAGATTTATTTGGCTCCGCACGCCACTCAGGGTCAGAGTCTGGACTCTGACCCCTCATCTTCGTGACGGCCCAGCGCCCACTGCACATGTTCGCGCACCAGTTCGGACGGATAATCCACTCGCGAACGCAGGGCGCTGATCACATCTTCGGTAGCGGGCGCATTGCCCAGAGCGATAGCAAGGTTGCGCAGCCAGCGCTCATAGCCGATGCGCCGTATCGCCGAACCCTCGGTTTTTGCCAGCCAGTTCGCTTCATCCCACAGGAACAAATCGACCAGTTCGGCATCTTGTAGCTGGTGGCGCGGACTAAAATCCTGCTCTGTGGTGGCCTCGGCAAATTTGTTCCAGGGGCAAACCAGCTGACAATCATCACAGCCGAAGATGCGGTTGCCCATCAGTGGTCGCAGTTCTTCATCGATACTACCGGCATGTTCTATGGTCAGGTAGGAGATGCAGCGACGCGCATCCAGTTGCGATGGACCGACAAAGGCATTGGTGGGACACGTATCCAGACAGGCGGTACAGGTACCACAGTGTTTGTCTGTTTGCGGGGCATCGGCGGGCAGTGGCAGGTCGGTGTAAATCTCTCCAAGGAAGAACCAGGAGCCGGCCCGGGGGTTGATCAACATGGTGTTCTTGGCAATCCAGCCCAGTCCGGCCCGCTCGGCAATGGCCCGTTCCAGCACCGGAGCGCTGTCGACAAAGGCGCGGTGACTGCCGCCGCATTCAGCCTCAATGCGCTGGGCCAACTGGGCCAGGCGTTTACGAATCAGCTTGTGATAATCGCGCCCCAGCGTGTAGCGGGAAATATAGGCCTTGCGCGGGTTCTCCAGCACCTGCAGTGGCTGGGTGTCGTCGCTGAGGTAATCCATGCGCAGGGACAATACCCGCAGTGTGCCGGGGATGAGTTGTTCGGGGTGGCTGCGGCGCGTGCCGTGTTTGGCCATATATTCCATATCACCGTGATAGCCGGCCGCCAGCCATCGATCCAGGTACCGGGGATGCTCGCCCAGGTCGATGTCGCAGATACCCACTTGCGCAAACCCCAGCTCGGCGGCCCAGTCCCTTATGTGATCGGCGAGTTGGCTGTATTGCTGCTCCATAGACATTGGTATACCTTGACGTTTTCAGCTTTCACCCCTGCAGGAGAGATGATTGGACGCGCAACCGCTCTACACCGCCGCCCAGACTCGCGAACTCGATCGCATTGCTATCGAAGAACTGGGTATACCCGGTATTCGGCTGATGTCACGAGCCGGTCGAGCTGTTTTTGACCTGTTGTCAGAGTTGTGGCCCGAGCCTGCTTGCCTGCATGTTTTTTGTGGCACCGGCAATAACGGTGGCGATGGCTATATTCTAGCATCCCTGGCGCGGGCACAACGCATACCGGTCACGGTGCATCAGCTGGGCGATGCGAACAAGATTGGCGGTGATGCGTTGACGGCTCGTAACAAGGCCCTGGCTGAAGGTGTTGAAGTGCGCCCCTTCGAGGACGCAGTCGAGCTGATTGACGGCGTGGTAGTGGATGCCTTGCTCGGTACCGGTTTGAGTGGTGCTGTGCGAGGACCGAGCCGCGCTGCCATAGCGGCGATCAATGCCAGCGGTCTGCCGGTATTGGCCATCGATATCCCCTCCGGCCTGTGCAGCGATACCGGCCGGGTCCTGGGTTGCGCGGTGATTGCCGATTGCACCATTACCTTTATAGGTCTCAAGCGCGGTTTGCTCACCGGTGAGGCACCGAGCTATGTGGGTGGCTTGAGCTATACGGATCTGGCCGTGCCGATGCAGGCCTATGAAGGTGTTGCTGCGGATTGTTTTTACCTGCAACTGGAACAGCAGTTATCGCTGCTGCCGGCGCGATTGCCGCATGCCCACAAGGGTATGTTTGGACACGTGCTGATTGTGGGTGGCGACGAGGGTATGGCGGGCGCCGCGCTGATGGCCGCCGAAGCGGCGGCGCGCTGTGGTGCCGGTTTGGTATCGGCGGCAACCCGACCCGACCATGTTGCCGCCTTTGTCACTCGCCGCCCGGAAATCATGGCGCGGGGCGTTAGCGGTGGCAACGAATTACTGCCGCTGCTGGACAAACCCACGGTTATAGCCGTGGGCCCAGGCCTGGGCACATCGCCCTGGTCGCAACAGTTACTGCAGCGGGTGACCGACACAGACCTGCCGCTGGTGATGGACGCCGATGCACTTAATTTGTTGGGCGCAGGGGATATCGTGCCGGCGCGCCAACGCGCCAACTGGATACTCACTCCCCATCCGGGCGAAGCGGCCCGCTTGCTACAAGTTGCCGGCGCCGACATCCAGGCCGACCGGTTTGCCGCGGTGCAGGCTCTGCAGCAGCGTTACGGGGGTGTGGTTGTCCTGAAAGGCGCCGGTACCCTGGTGTGTGGTGGGGCAGAGGTTTTTCTGAGTCCCTACGGCAACCCCGGTATGGCCAGTGGCGGTATGGGCGATGTGCTCAGTGGGGTGCTGGCCGCCCTGTTGGCACAGGGCTTGTCGCCGCTGCAAGCCGCTTGCCTGGGCGTGTGCCTGCATGGCCACGCCGCCGAACTGGCCGGTGCCGATGGCGCGGTGGGCATGTTGGCCACCGACCTGATGCCGCCTTTGCGATCATTACTGGGGGACTGGGATGACCGGCACACTTCGGCAGTTTAGCGCCGCTGACGAAACCGCGATGCTACGGCTGGGTGCCAGGCTGTGCCGGGCGCTGGCGCCGGGCACGGTGGTCTTTCTGGAGGGCGAGTTGGGCATGGGCAAGACCACGCTGGCGCGGGGTATTGTGCAATCCCTGGGACACACAGGTGCGGTCAAAAGCCCCACGTATACACTGGTGGAGCCCTATGAATTGGCGGCGCTGACACTCTATCATTTTGACCTGTACCGGCTGGGCGACCCCGAAGAACTCGAATTCATGGGGATTCGCGATTATTTTGGTCCGTGTAGTATTGCGCTGGTCGAGTGGTCACAGCGGGGTAAAGGGGTTTTGCCCCCACCGGATTTAGTGGTTACGATACAGCCACAGGGCACTGGCAGAACCTTGGCTTTTGAAGCGCATAGCAAACGGGGTGTAGAATGCCTCAAGTGTTTGTCAGAAGAACCTGGGATAACGACATAGTCTGGAGTGTGATGAAGGGCAGGTGGCTGCGCCTACTGGGCTTGTGTGTACTGGTCAGTACGGCACCGTTAGCGATGGGACTGGAGGTGCGCGAAGTGCGTCTCTGGCGAGCTCCCGACCATACTCGAATCGTATTTGACCTCACTGGTCCGGCCAGTCACAAGCTGACCCGGCTGGAAAACCCTCACCGCATTGTGATCGATATCCCCGCCACTAATCTAAAGGCCAGGCTGGCAGACGTGCAACTGGACAAAACCCCGATCAAGCGTATTCGCAGTGGCATACGCGCCGGCGACGACCTGCGCATTGTGTTTGATATGCACAGCGCCGTGCGGCCGCGCAGTTTTGTACTCAAGGCCAACGACCAGCGCGGTGATCGCCTGGTGCTAGACCTGTACGATGAGGGGGCCAAAACCGTGGCGGCTACGCCCAGTGTCAAGAAAAGCGTGGCCGGCTCCGCCAGGCGCGACATAGTAATTGCCATTGATGCCGGGCATGGCGGGGAGGATCCCGGTGCCAGTGGACCCGGCGGTTTACGGGAGAAAAATGTGGTGCTGGCCATTGCCAGGGACGTCTATAAGCTGTTCAAAAAGGAACGCGGCTTCAAACCCGAACTGGTGCGCAGCGGCGACTATTATGTGGGTCTGAAAAAGCGCCGCGATATCGCCCACAAGATGCAGGCAGACCTGTTTGTATCCATACATGCCGATGCCTTCAAGAGCCCCAAGGCCAAGGGCACCTCGGTGTATGCCCTGTCCCAGCGTGGCGCCTCAAGCACCTTTGCCAAATATCTCGCCAAACGTGAAAACTCAGCCGACCTGGTCGGTGGTGTCAGCCTCAATGACAAGGACGATCTACTGGCCCAGGTGTTGTACGATATGTCCATGAGTCACACCCTCGATGCCAGTTTGGGTATGGGCAAACTGGTGTTGGCAGAAATGGATGATATTTCCAGGTTGCACCGGCAACGGGTAGAGCAAGCCAGCTTCGCGGTACTTAAATCTCCTGACATTCCCTCTATCCTGGTGGAGACCGGTTTCATCTCCAACCCGCAGGAGGCCAGTCAGCTGCGCACACGTGCCTACCAACAAAAAATGGCCAGGGCGATATACGGTGGCGTGCAATCCTGGTTTGTTGAAAACCCGCCCTCCGACACCCTGTTGGCCTGGCAGAAACAGGCGGGCCGCCGCGAATACGTCATCGCCCACGGTGACACACTGTCGGAGATTGCAGTCAGGTTCAATGTCAGTCTGTCGTCCCTGCGCACGCATAACGCCCTGTCCAGCACCAGCATACGCATCGGCCAGAAACTGATTATTCCCGCTTCCTGATGTCACAAATTCATGTATTAAGCCCGCGTCTGACCAACCAGATTGCCGCCGGTGAAGTGGTCGAACGACCCGCGTCGGTCATCAAGGAATTGCTGGAGAATGCCCTCGATGCGGGCGCCCAGCGTATCGAGGTGGATGTAGAAGCCGGCGGCGTCAAGTTGATGCGGGTGCGCGACAATGGCCAGGGTATGGATGCAGACGACCTGCCACTGTCACTGAGTCGCCACGCCACCAGCAAGATCAGCTCCCTGCAAGACCTGGAGAACGTTGCCAGTCTTGGTTTTCGCGGTGAGGCTCTGGCCAGTATCAGCTCGGTGTCGCGACTGGAAATTACCTCCAATACCAGGGATGACGGTAGCGCCGGTTTGCGGGCCGAGTGCGAAGGTTCTGCCATGGTTGTCAAACTGAAGCCAGCCCCGCACCCACGCGGCACCACGGTGGAGGTTCGCGACCTGTTTTTTAATACCCCGGCCCGCCGCAAATTTATGCGCACCGAGAAAACCGAGATCAATCACCTGGAGCAAGTGCTCAAGCGCCAGGCCCTGGCGCGCTTTGATGTGGCGTTTACTCTGCGCCACAACCAGCGTGCGGTACACCAGTTGGCGGCCTGCAGTACAGAGCTGGACCGCGAACGCCGCGTGGCTGCCGTGTGTGGCCCGGCGTTTATTGAACAGGCCCTGTACATTGAAACCGACATTGGCGAACTAAAGTTGTGGGGTTGGGTTGGCTTGCCCACCTTTTCTCGCAGCCAGGCCGACCTGCAGTATTTTTATGTTAACGGTCGCGTCATCAAAGACCGGTTGGTTAGCCATGCGGTCAAACAGGCCTATCGCGATGTGCTGTATCACGGCAGACACCCGGCTTTTGTGCTGTTCCTGGAACTGGACCCCGCGCTGGTGGATGTGAATGTACACCCCGCCAAGCACGAGGTGCGCTTTCGCGATGGCCGCAATGTGCACAACTTTATCTTTCGCAGCCTGCACAAGCTGTTGGCCGATGTGCGCCCGGCGGACCAGGTGGCAGGCGCGTTGGAAGTGTCGGCAGCGCCCGCCGACCTGGCTGCCAACCAGGAATCGCTGGGCTGGGGCCGGCCCGACAGCCCGGTTGGCTGGTCCCCGAGCGGGTCTGGCGCCAGGCCGCCCAGCGGAGGACAGGTGAGTGAACAACTGCGCAGTTATCAGCAATTGTATGCGGGCAGTAGCGCTACCCCCCTGGCGGATACCGCCGACGAGGAAGTTCCGCCGCTGGGTTATGCGCTGGCCCAGTTACACGGTGTTTTTATTCTGTCGCAGAACCGTGATGGGCTGGTGCTGGTTGATATGCACGCCGCTCACGAGCGCATCACCTATGAGCGCATGAAAGTTTCCCACACCGGCGAGGGTATTCGCAGTCAGCCCCTGCTGGTGCCGCAGACGGTGGCGGTGAGTGCCCGCGAGGCCGATTGTGCCCAGGACCACAGCGAGGTATTCGCTCAGCTGGGTATGGGGGTGGAGCGCAGCGGCGAAGAATCGCTGGTGTTGCGCGCGGTGCCGGTGGCTTTGCGCGATGCGGATGTCGAGCAATTGCTGCGCGACGTGTTGTCCGATCTGCTGACCCACGGCAGCTCGGATCGCATAGAGGCGCATATGGACGAGCTGTTATCTACCATGGCCTGCCACGGTTCGGTGCGCGCTAACCGACGCCTCACCATACCTGAAATGAATGCCCTGTTGCGTGATATGGAAGCAACCGAGCGCAGCGGCCAGTGCAATCACGGCCGGCCCACCTGGACCCAGTTATCTATGGACGAGCTGGACAAGCTGTTTATGAGAGGCCGTTGATGGCGGTCGACGAGGCTGACAAGCCGCTTGCTATTTGCCTGATGGGACCGACCGCCTCAGGCAAGACCGACCTGGCCATAGAACTGGTGGCAACCCACAACTGCGAATTGATCAGTGTGGATTCAGCGCAGGTTTATCGCGGTCTTGATATCGGTAGCGCCAAATCTGATTTTCCGCACCGGCTGGTGGATATTCGTGAGCCGGACCAGCCCTATTCGGTGGCAGAGTTTTGCGACGACGCGCTGGCGGCCATGTCAAGTATTCGGGCGGCGGGCAAAACCCCGCTGCTGGTGGGCGGCACCATGATGTATTTCAAGGCCCTGATCGAGGGTCTTTCCGACCTGCCGGCCACGCACCAGGCGTTGCGACGCCACCTGTCCCGCGAAGCGGCCGGCAAAGGCTGGCCGCACCTGCATCGTATGCTGGCGGAAGTCGATCCGGACATGGCGGCACGCATTCATCCCAATCATTCGCACCGCATTGCCCGGGCGCTGGAAGTATATCTCTCTAGCGGGGTTACCATGACCGACTGGCGTCGCCGGCAGGTGCGCAAGGGCGCAGGCCGCCTTACCGATGCCTATGATGTGGTGCAACTGGCCATATGTCCCGCTGATCGCGCCGTCTTGCACCAACGCATTGAGAAGCGGGTAGATTTAATGCTGGCGGCGGGTTTTGTGGAGGAGGTGCGCGGTCTCTACGAGCGCGGCGACCTGAGCCTGGAGTTGCCGTCCATGCGGGCGGTTGGCTACCGGCAGATGTGGGCTCATGTGCGCGGCGAGTACGACCGGGCCAAGGCGCGCCGGCGCTGTATTGAGGTTACCCGGCAATTGGCCAGGCGGCAGCTCACCTGGCTGCGTAAATGGCCGGATTTGCAGTGGATTTATACCGGCCCGAGCGGCGCTGCGGCGGCTACGATGGAAGCGTTGGCGGAATTGCCGAAAAAGCCTTTGCAGGTGGCCTTGAAATATCTGCAAGGCGCCACCATGTAAAGGCGACGTGATGGGCTATACTTCCCTTTACTGTTTTTCGGCCCGATTTGGGCCTGCAAGGAGAACTGCCATGTCAAAGGGGCACACACTACAAGACCCTTACCTGAATATTTTGCGCAAAGAGCGCGTTCCGGTATCTATTTATCTCGTTAACGGCATCAAGCTGCAAGGACAGGTAGAGTCCTTCGACCAGTTTGTGGTGCTTCTCAAAAACACTGTAAGCCAGATGGTATACAAGCACGCGATTTCCACCGTAGTTCCCTCCCGCGTGGTGCGCATGCCAATGCAAAACCCGCCGGAAGAAGAAGGTGAGGAAAGTTAGGATTCCGTTTGTTTTTTGATCGACCCGAGTCGGGTGAGCGGGCGGTCCTTGTTCACCTGAATCTTTCCACAGAAGTGGATCGCGAAGATCCCCGTGAATTCGAAGAACTGGTTCTCTCCGCAGGGGGGGACCCGGTTGACTATGTGTTTGGCAATCGCGATGCCCCTCACCCGCGCTCTTTTGTAGGCTCTGGCAAGCTGGAAGAAATTGCCGCGCTGGTGCGCGCCCACGAGGCCGAAGTGGTGTTGTTCAACCACGCCCTGTCACCCAGCCAGGAGCGCAACCTGGAAAAAGAGTTACAGTGCCGGGTTACCGACAGAACCGGGCTGATCCTGGATATTTTTGCGCAGCGAGCCCGCACCCATGAGGGCAAGTTGCAGGTTGAATTGGCGCAATTGCAGCATATGTCTACCCGCTTGGTGCGCGGTTGGACTCACCTGGAGCGGCAAAAGGGTGGCATTGGCCTGCGCGGCCCGGGTGAAACCCAACTGGAAACTGACCGTCGCCTGCTGCGGGTGCGTATCCGCTCTATTCTCGGCCGCCTGAAAAAAGTCGAGCAGCAGCGCCGGCAAGGGCGGCGTTCCCGGCAGCGTGCGGAAATCCCCAGTGTGTCACTGGTGGGTTACACCAACGCCGGTAAATCGACCCTGTTCAATCGCGTCACTGAGGCTGGTGTGTACGTCGCCGATCAATTGTTCGCGACCCTGGACCCGACCCTGCGGCGGCTGGAACTGGAAGATTGTGGCACCGTGGTGCTGGCAGATACGGTGGGTTTTATCCGTCACCTGCCACATAAATTGATCGACGCTTTTCGCGCCACTCTGGAGGAGACTTGCAGCGCGGACTTGTTGCTGCATGTCATCGATGCAGCCGGCGATGAGCGCCTTGATAATGCCGAACAGGTAGAGTTGGTGCTGGAGGAAATCGGCGCCCATGGTATCCCGCGACTGGAGGTATACAATAAACTGGATTTGCTGGAGCAGGAACCGCGCCTGGAGCGCAATGCCAACGGCGTGCCGATTCGCGTCTGGTTGTCTGCCAATACCGGTGCCGGCTGCGAACTGCTACAACAGGCATTGGTGGAGCTGTTGGCGGGCGAGATGGTCCGACATCGGGTTAGCCTGACGCCGGCACAGGGCAAATTGCGGGCCAGCCTCTATGAGATCGGCGCGGTGCAGGCGGAGAATCACGGCGCCTATGGCTCAGTACAATTGCAGCTGCGCCTGCCGCGCAAGGATTGGCAGCGGTTGCTTGCCGCAGAGCAGATATCTGAAGAGAGCTTGCTGGCAGATAGCGCGTAAACAGTGTTAAACTGCTGCGCTCACCATTTTTTAGCTATAAGGCCCCAGCGGCCTGTAACAGGAGATATGTATGGCCTGGAATGAACCGGGTGGCAACGGTAACAAACCCCGTGATCCGTGGGGTGGCGGCGATCAAGGCCCACCAGACCTCACTGAAGCCCTGCGCCGGTTGCGCGATAAGCTGGCAGGGATATTTGGTGGAGGCGGCTCCGGCGGCAGTTCGGGCGGCGGCTCCGGCGTGGTCCTTGGCGGGCTGATACTGACCATCCTGATAATTGTTGCTATCGCCTGGGCGCTAATGGGCTTTTACACGGTAGATCAGCAGGAGCGCGGTGTTGTGCTGCGCCTGGGCAAATACCACGCCACCGTTATGCCGGGCCTGCAATGGAATCCGCCGCTGGTGGATGATGTGACCGTGGTGAATGTTACCCGGGTGAATAACGTCACCTTCCGTGAGCAAATGCTGACCGAGGATGAAAATATAGTCGAGGTCAATTTGTCGGTTCAGTACCTCATTCAGGATGCCGAGCAGTTCGTGCTGCGGGTACGCAACCCTGAGCGCAGCCTCACCAATGCCACCGAGAGCGCCCTGCGCCACGTGGTTGGCGGCAGCGCTATGGATTATGTGCTGACCGATGGTCGTACTCAACTGGCTATCGATGTGCGCGAGAAGCTGCAGAGCTACCTGGATTATTATCAGACTGGCATCAGTATATCCAAGATCAATATCGACGATGCCAAACCGCCGGCTGAAGTGCAGGCGGCCTTTGATGACGTGATCAAGGCGCGTGAGGACGAGGAGCGCGTCAAGAATGAAGCCCAGGCCTATGCCAATGGCGTTATTCCCGAGGCCCGTGGTGGCGCCCAGCGTCAGATCGAAGAGGCCAACGCCTACAAGGAACAGGTTATCGCTGAGGCCGAGGGTGATGCCTCGCGCTTTGAGGCCCTGTTGGCGGAATATCACAAGGCACCGGAAGTCACCCGTCAGCGACTCTATTTGGAGACCGTTGAAGGGGTTATGCAAAACACCAGCAAGGTGATGGTAGACGTGTCGGGCGGCAATAATATGCTGTACCTGCCACTGGATAAAATCATGGAACAAAACAGCAGGCAGGTACTTCGCTCCGAGTCAGGTAGCGAGGATATCCGTGAATTGACAGACCGGGTTGTAGATCAACTGCGACGCGACAATACGACCCGTTCAAGCGGTCGGGGAGGGCGCTAGCATGAGTGGCAAGAGTCTTACAACGTTACTGACAGCACTGGCTGTGCTCTGGGTATTGAACAATGCCCTGTATATCATCAAGGAAACCGAGCGCGCCGTGCTGCTGCGTTTTGGCGAGGTGGTGAATACGGATGTTAAACCGGGTCTGCACGCGAAAATTCCGTTTGTTAACAATGTGCGCAAGTTTGATGGCCGCGTGTTAACGGTGGATGCACTGCCCGAGCGTTTTCTCACCCTCGAGAAGAAGGCCCTGATCGTGGATTCCTACGCCAAGTGGAAAGTTTCCGATGTGGCCAAGTACTACACTGCAACCGGTGGCGATGAAACTCGCGCCAATGGCCTGCTGGCGCAACGCATCAATGATGGCCTGCGCAACGAGGTGGCAGTGCGCACCCTGCACGAAGTGGTTTCCGGTGAACGGGATGTGATGATGACCGATCTCACCGAGAAGCTTAATGAGGTAGCCCACGAAGAACTGGGCGTCGAAGTTGTCGATGTGCGCGCCAAGAAGATCGATCTGCCGCCGGCGGTCAGTGAATCTGTGTTTCGGCGCATGAATGCTGAGCGTGAAAAGGAAGCCCGCGAGTTGCGTTCACAGGGCCGCGAGTTGGCGGAGGGGATTCGCGCTGCTGCCGATCGTGAAGTTACCATCGTCAGGGCCGAAGCCTACCGGGATTCAGAGCGATTGCGTGGTGATGGAGATGCCAAATCGGCCGCTACCTACGCCGCCGCCTATAATCGCGACCCGGAGTTTTTTAGTTTTACCCGCAGCCTGCGCGCCTACCGGGAATCGTTCCAGAGCAAGGGTGATTTGATGTTGATAGAGCCAGACAGTGATTTCTTCCGTTACCTGAAGAACTCCAAGGGCACACGTTAATATTGTTTTTTGGAGGGACAGATTGGCGTGGATGGCTGGCATCAGTTGGCAGTCGCTGTCGCCCTGGTATTTGTGATTGAGGGCGTGCTGCCCTTCATCGCACCGGGGCGCTGGCGTAATATGGTGCGGGTTATGGCCGAGCTGGATGACAGGACCATGCGCAACATGGGCCTGTTCAGCATGCTGCTGGGACTGGGATTGCTGTACCTGATTAATTGAACGCGGGGGTTCTATCGGAGCTCCCAGGACTTAACACATATGACAACAGTAGACCGCTGGCTACTGCCTGATGGGGTAGAGGAAGTCTTGCCCGTGCCCGCCGCCAAGGTTGAACAGCTGCGCCGGGTACTGCTGGACCTGTATAGCAGCTGGGGCTACCAGCTGGTTATACCGCCGCTGGTGGAATTTACCGAGTCCCTGCTGATCGGGCTGGGTACGGATATTGAGATGCTGACCTTTCGGGTCACCGACCAGCTCAGTGGCCGCACCATGGGTATTCGCGCCGATATTACCCCACAGGTGGCGCGCATCGACGCCCACAGCCTGGCCCAGCCGGGCATTAGTCGGCTCTGTTATGCCGGCAGCGTGCTGCACACCCGTCCCGCTTCGCTACTGGCATCCCGCTCGCCCATTAAACTGGGGGCGGAGCTGTACGGTGACAACAGCCTGCAGGCCGACATCGAGGTAATCTCATTGATGCTGGAAACCCTCAAGGTCGCCGGTATCGAAGACTGCTCCCTGGATTTGGGCCATGTGGGTATCTACCGCAAGCTGCTCGCCAAATGCAAACTCAATAAGGAGCAGGAACAGCAGGTGTTCGATGCCCTGCAACGCAAGTCTCTGCCAGACCTTGAGGGTGTATTGGCAGACCTGCCACCGCAGCAGCGCCGGCAGATTCTGGAACTGGCGAGCCTGCACGGCGGCGCAGCCATTTTGGAACAGGTGTCCTGGGCGGATGAGGCGGTGACGGAGCTGCGCGAGGTGGCGGCGGCGATAGCGGTGCGCTATCCGCAGGTGAACGTCTATTTTGATCTCTGTGAACTGCGTGGCTACAACTATCACACCGGGCTGGTGTTCGCGGCCTATGTGAGCGGCCATGGCCAGGCGCTGGCCAATGGTGGACGCTATGACGATGTCGGCCAGGTATTTGGCCGCGCCCGTCCTGCCACGGGTTTCAACACCGATCTCAAAGCACTGCTACCGTTACTTGTTGACGCCCCGACCGCCACGCAGGGCCATGCCATTTGTGCGCCGGTGCAGGCCGACGATAAGCTCTGGCAGGCGATGGCCCAATTGCGGGCTGCCGGTGAAACTGTAATTACCAGCCTCTCTGGAGAGGTAGACCCCCGCTGTGACCGGCAACTGGTGTGCAGTGACGGTGAGTGGGAAATTGAACATTGCTCGTGAGACTCTTTATATGAATAGGAATGTTGTCGTGCTTGGTACCCAGTGGGGTGATGAGGGCAAGGGCAAGATCGTTGACTTGCTGACCGATCAGGCCGAAGCTGTAGTGCGCTTTCAGGGTGGTCACAATGCCGGCCACACCCTGGTTATTGACGGCGAGAAAACCGTAACGCACCTGATTCCCTCAGGTGTATTGCGTGAAGGGGTAATCTGCCTGATCGGCAACGGCGTGGTGTTGTCGCCGCAGGCTCTGCTCAAGGAAATTGCCGAGCTGGAAGAAAAAGATGTGCCGGTGCGAGAGCGACTGCGCATCAGCCCGGCCTGCCCGTTAATTTTGCCCTACCATGTCGCCCTGGACCTGGCGCGTGAGGCCCGTCGTGGTGAGGAAAAAATAGGTACCACCGGTTGCGGTATTGGCCCGGCCTACGAAGACAAAGTGGCGCGGCGCGGGCTGCGCCTGGGTGATCTGCTGGATGCACCGCGCTTTGAGCATAAGCTGCGCGAGGTAATGGAATACCACAACTTTCAGTTGACCCACTATTACGGCGTGGACGCGGTTGATTTTCAGTCCACCCTCGATGAAGCGCTGATCATGGTGGAGCAGCTGCGCCCCCTGGTGGCCGATGTCACCGGTATGTTGCATGACTATCGTCAGCGTGGCGCGAAAATTCTCTTCGAAGGCGCCCAGGGCTCGCTGCTGGATATAGACCACGGCACCTACCCCTATGTGACCTCTTCCAATACCACCGCCGGTAGCACGGCCACGGGCAGTGGCTTTGGCCCCCTTTATCTGGACTATGTACTGGGTATCACCAAGGCCTATACCACACGGGTGGGCTCTGGTCCGTTCCCCACCGAGCTGTTTGACAGCATCGGTGAACACCTGGCCTCCAGAGGCCATGAATTTGGCGCCACCACCGGGCGGGCCCGTCGCTGCGGTTGGTTTGACGCGGTTGCCCTGCGCAATGCCGTACAGATCAACAGCGTCTCTGGTCTGTGCCTGACCAAGCTGGATGTGCTGGATGGTCTGGAAAATATCCAGATTTGTGTCGCTTACGAGGATGCGGCGGGCAATGCCGTAATCAACCCGACCGACAGTGACGACTATGAAGGCCTGGTGCCGGTGTATGAAAGTGTGCCGGGCTGGAACGAGTCCACTATTGGTGCCCAGCGCGTAGAGGATCTGCCAGCCGATGCCCAAGCCTATATCGCGCGTATCGAGGAGGTGGTTGGGGCGCCCGTAGACGTAATATCAACCGGCCCGGATCGCCTTGAAACCATTGTATTGCGGCATCCCTTCAACGGCTAGGCCGAGAGTGCAAATGCGCTACTGCAAATTGCCCCTGTTTTTGCTGCTGCTGAACCGGTGCTCACCGGACTCCCTCTGGTTTGGAGTCTGCTGCGCTTTCGGCCCCTGTACTGGCAGCGCCCTCAAGCCTGGCAAAGCGCGGCACGCTAACGCACCCCGCAGGACAGACTTTAAAGATGAGGGGTCAGAGTCTTGACTCCCGGCCCGGCCAGCCGGTCTAAAAACTTGCGCACATTTGTTGGATTTTTTTCAGTGCAGCTCACACCAGTCAACTATAGTTAGATCAGGGCAAGGACAGCCCGACCGATTTAGCAAACACTGATTCAGCAAACAACAGCCTGACCCCAAGCAAAGGAATGCCCATGGCCAAGCGACCCCTATTAGGACGACGTGTCCTGCGCCAGTTGTTGCTGGCAAACCTGCGTGAAATTCACGCCACCGAAATCGCCCGTCGATTGCACGTCAGCCCCAGTACCCTGCGGCGCCGCCTGCGTAGCGAACACACCAGTTATCAGCAACTGCTGGACCGGGTGCGTAGCTATCGCTGCAAGAAAGCCCTGCAACAGCGATGGCTGCCCGGCAAGTCGATGGCACCGGCGCTGGGTTTCAGCCAGCCCAACAGTTTCTACCGCGCTTTTGGCAAGTGGACCGGTATGACCTATACCCAGTATAAAAAGAAACGAAATTTGAGGTCATAGTCTGAACGAATCACTCCTGGTTTCACGACAGTTCTCCTCGATCTGCATGCGCGTGTGCAGGGTCTCTCCTGAGAAATTGGCCTTTCAAGAGAGAAAAAAACCACGCACACACTGTTTTTAGAGAGGGCTACTCCCTAACACACTAAAATTAGAGCCTTTTTTGTGGGGATAGCTCAGGATCAGAGTAAAAACTCCGCCAAGAACTTTCCTCAGCCCGAAAACACAGGGGAGTTTTAACTCTGACCCCTGATTTGCATGACGTTCCCGTAGAGCGTTGTATACTGGGCCGGTTGCATTCAAACCGGAGTGAATCATGGAAGTTTCCAGCATCGTATTTTGGCTAGTTCTGCTCGCCGCTGTTGGCTATATCATTTCAATTTTTAACCGCCTGGTAAGTTTGAAGAATCGGTACCAGAACGCGTTTTCACAAATTGAAGTTCAGCTCAAGCGACGCTACGACCTTATTCCCAATCTGGTGGAAATAGCCAAGGGTTACATGGCGCACGAGCGCGAGACCCTGGCAGCGGTGATTGCCGCGCGCAATAATGCCGCAGCCATACTGCAGGCGATTGGGCAGCAGGGCGCCGGTGGCGTCGAAATGGGCCAGTTGGGCGCGGCGGAAGGTGCGCTGGGCAAGGCTCTGGGTGCCCTCAATATCACCATGGAAGCGTATCCGGACCTCAAGGCCAGCGAAAACATGACCCAGCTGAGTGAAGAGATAACCACTACCGAGAACCGGGTGGCCTTTTCACGTCAGGGTTACAACGATGCGGTCACGGCCTTCAATATTTTCCGGCAGAGTTTTCCGCAGACATTGCTGGCGGTTCGTTTTGGCCATCACAGTGATGCGGAATTGCTGGAATTTGAAGATACAGCAGAAATTCAGGCGGCGCCTAAAGTCAGCTTTTAAGCGTTAAAGGATTACCAGCGGTGGATTTTTACACGGAGCAGGATGCCGCCCGGCGCAAGACCCGGGTGCTGGTGCTGCTGTTTATCATTGCCGTAATTATTCTTATTGGCATTACCAATATCCTGATTGCCGCCTTGATCTATATGCTCGGTGTCAGCAGCTTGCCGTTCACTTCTGGCGATAGCATCGATGGCGCACTGCAATGGTTTACCCTGCAGCGCTTCATCTGGGTATGCATGGGTGTGTTGGGCTCGATTTTTGTGGTGGTGTTGCTCAAATGGGCGCAACTGGCCACTGGCGGCAAGGGGGTTGCTGAGCGCCTCGGCGGCCAGCGCATCGTGCCGCAAACCGATGATCCGGATCAGCGCCGCTGCCTGAATGTGGTTGCAGAAATGGCGCTGGCGGCGGGTCTGCCGGTGCCGCCGGTGTACGTATTGCCCAAGGAACGCGGCATTAACGTCTTTGCCGCCGGTATCTCGCCGGCAGATGCGGTTATCGGCATTACCCAGGGTAGCCTGCGCAGCTTTAATCGCGAGCAATTGCAGGGCGTGATCGCCCACGAATTCAGCCATATTCTCAATGGCGATATGCGTCTCAATATACGCTTGGCGGCCCTGCTCAAGGGCATCACCTTTATTGGTGATGTCGGTGAAGTTATTGTGCGTGGTGGCAGGCGGAACTCGGGGCGCAGCAGTTCTCGCCAGTCGCCGCAGACCATGGCCATAGGGCTGGGCCTGTGGATTGTGGGTTGGCTGGGTGGTTTGTTTGCGGGCTTTATCAAGGCGGCGGTCAGTCGCCAGCGTGAATTGCTGGCCGATGCGTCGGCGGTGCAATTTACCCGCAATCCCGGCGGTGTTGCCGATGCCCTTAAGGTAATAGGTGGTCACATACCGGGTTCCGTTATTGTTGAAGTGCGTGCCAACGAGCTCAGCCATATATTCTTTGGCCAGAGTGGCCGCGCCTTGATGCAGGTATTTGCCACCCATCCCCCTCTGCGGGAGCGTATTTGGCGCATTCAGCCCGACTGGAACGGTGAATTCATCAAGTTGGACAGCGCTCCACAGTATGAAGGCACAACGCTGGATAAACAGCGTCGCGAGGCAGAGCGAAAAACTGCGGCAACCGCGGCCGCGGCGGTAATTGTCGGTGCTGTACTGGGAACAAGCGCCGAGCAGGCCATTCGTGATGCGGCCGCTAAAGCCGGGGCTGATGCTGATTTTTCGGTGCCGGCGCCACCCCAGATGTCCGGCATTACCGCCTGGTTGGCAGAACAGGCGCAGGATCCCTTCGGCGCCAATGCCATCGCCTACGCCCTGTTGCTGAGTACGGATGCCAATGAGATGGAAGCCCAACTGGAAATGATCGGCGCTACCGGTGTGCGCGGTATGGCCTTCACGGTCAGGGATATGGCACCGAAACTCGCCAGCCTGCAGGTGGAGTGGCGCCTGCCCCTGTTGGAGCTGAGCCTGCCGGCGCTTAAATGTATGTCGCCAGAGCAGTACCGCAGTTTCAAGGATACTCTGCTGTCAGTCGTGCGCGCTGACAACAAGCTTGATCTCTATGAGTGGTGCATCTACCAGGTTATTCGCCATTACCTTGACCCGGAATTCATACCGGTAAAACCCAGCAAGCCGCGCCATCGCAAGGTGGTGCACGTGCGCCGGGAATATCGCACCGTGGTGTCAGTGTTGGCCTGGCGTGGCTACGCTGACGAAGAGGAGCGGGAGCGGGCCTTTGCCCGCGGTGTTGAAAGTGTAGGACTCTACAACCTGGCCTTGCCGTCACTGGCGGAGTGCAGCGTGGTTGAGTTTAGCAAGGCTGTGCACAAGCTGGCGGATTGTTACCCGCTGCTAAAGCCTCGGCTGCTGAAAGGCATGGCCGCCTGCTCTGCCCACGATGATATTTTGACTGCCCGGGAGCGCGAAATCCTGGTGGCCGTAGCAGCGGTAATGGATTGCCCGGCGCCCGCTGATGTGCGCCGGGGGTAGGGTCGGGGACGCCCAGTTCCTACTCACCCACCTGCAAAACGATTTTGCCCTCCACACTTGGCCCGCTTCGATGTAGCGGTGCGCCTGGATGGCCTCTTGCAGCGGCAGGGTACAAACCGTATTCAACCAATAGACCGCCTGGCTTGAGCACGCTGTAGGAACGTATAAAGTTATCGATACCAATGGCATCGAAGACGATATTCACGCCCTGGCCGCCGGTCTCTTCCATAATGCGGGCGACGAAATCCTCGGTTTTGTAATCGGTGGGGGTCACACCCATGGATGCCACGTAATCCTGTTTGCCTGTGGAGGCGGTGCCATACCTGGTTAGCCCCGATATTTTGCCGAGTTGCGCCAGTGCTGTGCCCACCGCGCCACTGGTGCCGTGAATCAAAACGGTTTGCTCCGGCTGGATATCGGCGCTGCGATAGAGCATCCGGTAGGCCGTCATATAGGACAAAATCAGCACCACCGCCTCATCCGAGCGCATCGACCACACCCACCAGGTCGTAGCCGGGTGGGTAGGGCTGCTCTGCATCAATGGGGTAAATCCCCTTGCGCACCATGATGTCGGTGAATGAGGCACTGGCTGTTAACACCCGCAACCGTACTTCACCGGGGCCGGGTTCAGGCAGTGTCGCTTGCGTCACCAGCTCCAAAACCTCGATACCACCGGCTTCGCTGATGACGACCTGTTGGTAGCTACCGGCACTTTGTTGATAACTGTCGGCACTGCTGGTCAGGCGGCTCTTCTCCGCTTCTATGAGTGAAAAAGGATGCCGATCCCCACGTAATCTGTTGGTATATAAGGCCTATCACATGACCCCGTTACCGAGCAGCAGGGAACGGTCAACCGGTATGTCCGCCGACAGGTCAGGGATGTGCCGCTGTTTGGCTATCCCTGCGTGATTGAAATGGAGCTGGCCCAAGTATGTATCAGCAAGAACGAACGGCGGATAGAGAGCTGTGAGTTTGTTGACACGGGATGGCGTTTCACCCGCCGCTGCTCGCATGATCAGTGGCCTGTGCCGCCACATGAGTACTCAGGCTGTCTCCAGGCATTTGGGGATACGCTGGGAGACGGTGAAAAAGATCGACAAGGCGTACCTGGAGGAAAGTCTCCCGGCGCTCGATCCGACACAGCTGACGGGCCTGAAGTACCTCGGTGTTGATGAGGTGGCCAGGGCGAAGGGCCACGACTACATGACGGTGATTTACGACCTGGTCGAAGGGCATTTAATCGGGGTGGAAACAGGCCGAACGGCTGATGTGTTCTCTGCATTTCTAAAGCAACTTCCGGCAGAAACCACTGCAAAAACAGAGGCAACGGCTATTGGATGAGAATGCCAATCTCAATACGCTGTATATCCTGAAGGAACGGCTTCAGGCCTTGTGGGAATCAAAGACTGTCGAACTGATGCAAGAGAGACTGGAAGCCTGGTGCCGGATAGCCGATCGATCGACCCTGCTTTACCTAAAGAAGTTTGCATGATCCGCAAGCGCGCCAGAGGCATCAGGGATACCGAGTATTTCAAACTAAAGATCCGACAGTCTTCCCTGCCGGATAATGACTCAATGTTCTATGTTGCGGCCTGATATTCACTCACAAGACCGGAGAAGAACCTCAATGAGGAAAATATATCCAATTAAGTCAAACACTTAGCTTATAGATGGGGCTTGGATTATCCTGCGAAAGGCGCGATAATAGCCTTGACTTTATTTCATTGAATTGCTCTAATCCGTCTCGGACGCATGCTTCGGTATGCTCCACTTCCGGGGCTCGGCACTTTTAGTGTCGGGCCTTCGTGTTTTTAGGGCCAAGAAGAAGGACGATCACTTGCCCCTGGTTGCTTATCTCGATGAATTTGGCCACATCGGCCCCTATCTCTCCTACGATCATGCCAAGCACAATACACACCCGGTATTTGGCCTGGGTGGCGTTGTCTTGCCTTTCGAGCGGGTTCGTGAGTTCTCGACCTTCTTCTATCAGTCGAAGTGCCGCCTGCTCAAATGGGAAATAGACCAATCGGAATGCCACCCGGCCCAATGGGAGAAAAAGGGGGCCTCGCTGTATACAACGACCAACATAGAGCGCTACCCACAGGTTTCTCGCATGACACACCGGCTCCTCAACAAAATTAGGAAAATAGGCGGGTTCGTGTTCTTTGTCGGTGAGGAAAAACGCCGCACTGAAGCTGACGTGAGCGCTCACGAGCGCTATGCAAACACCCTGAGAGAAGCGATCAAGCGTCTCAATCAGGAAGCTGAAGGTCGAGATTATTACTTCAGTTTGGTGATAGATAAGCAGGACGGCGGCTTCGAATTCCGAAGCCATATTGTGGCAAATGCGAGTGTCGTGATGTTCGGGGATGCAGCCTACAATCGCCTTATTGAACCCCCAATAGAAGCTGAAAGCCATTTGTTTCAAACGCTTCAGTGTGCAGATTGGATCTGTGGGTTAGTAGGTAGAATGGCGCACTACAAATTTGACCCCGATAGCCGTCCCGATTTTTGCTGGGCGGGAGAGGGGGAGAAATTAGTGCGCCACCTTCGAGAGGTGACGCTTCGCAGTGGCATACGACCAAAAGACCCCCCTGCCGGCGGCCCCCGAAAGTCTAGAACGACTCGCGCATCGATTTTCCCCGACGGCTGACACATAGCCTAGCTGGTAAGGATGAAAACGCGCATGGACGCTAAACAGCTCAATTCTCTCCAACTTGCACTCGCCGCGATGAGCCTCTCGGTTCCTGTGCTCTATCTTGTTGGCTACTTCTACTACCTCGGGTATTTCTCCACCTTCGGTTTGAACATCGACGTATTTCCCAGGGGTATTCAAGATCACCTGGTGTACGCATTCATGGTGTTTTTCAGCTAAGTGTTTCGATCCTCGGCGCCGCACGAGACCACTGGGGGGCTGAAGTATCGGCATGATCCGCAAGCGCGCCAGAGGCATCAGCGATACCGAGTATTTCAAACTAAAGATCCGACAGTCTTCCCTGCCGGATAATGACTCGATGTTCTATGTTGCGGCCTGATATTCACTCACAAGACCGGAGAGGAACCGGTCAGGCTGAATAAAAGCGCAAAAAAACAAAACAGTAGCGCATGTCTGGCGTCCCGATTGTGAGCTTGGGTGGTATCATAGCGCGCCATGAAATACCTGCGAACAACTATTACCGAAGTCCAATACCCCGCCAAAGATCACGCCCTGCTGCGATTTGCCGCCGATGAGGAAATTCCCGGCGAGGCCGGTGAATTTGTGATGATTCGCGGCGACTGGGGTATTCACCCGGTACTGCCACGCGCGTTTTCCCTGGTGGAGAGCGGTGCTACCGGATCTGTTTTGGTGAAGGCTGTTGGCGAGGGCACCGAGCGTCTGGCGGCTATGGAGGTCGGCGATGAGTTAGTGGTGTTCGGTCCGCTGGGCAATGGTTATGATATTGGCGATTCTGATCGCACCCCGCTGCTGGTAGCTGGTGGTGTCGGTGTGGCGCCGCTGTTGTTCCTGGCTGAGCAACTGGCAGCCTCGGGCGTACGCCCGACCTTTCTATATGGCGCCGGCAGCGAGGATGACCTGCCGCTTACCGACCAGATCGCCGCCGTCGCGGAACTGATTATCACCACAGAAAATGGCGCCGTGGGTGAGCGGGGGCTGATTACCGCGCCGCTGCAACGCCTGCTGGAGGCAGACAATAACGCCATTATTTACACCTGCGGCCCCGATGGCATGTTGCACGCCGTGGCCAATGTTGCCGCCGCCGCCGGTGTACCCTGCCAAGTGGCCCTGGAGGCGCCCATGGTCTGCGGCATGGGTACCTGCAAAGGCTGCGCGGTGATGTCCACCGATGGGATCTACAAATATGTTTGCTACGACGGCCCGGTGTTTGATGCCGCGACAATTTTCGAGCCCGCCTCGTGAGCGCGCGCCTGCAGACAGTGCTGGGTCCGCTGACCCTGCAAAATCCGCTAATCAATGCCTCCGGCACTTTTGGCTACGCGGTCGAGTACGCTGATTTCGTCGATGTGGCCCGCCTCGGCGGCGTCAGTGTCAAAGGCATATCGCTGAATCCGCGGGCTGGCAATGTACCGCCGCGCACGGTGGAAACCTCGGCCGGCATGCTCAATTCAATCGGGCTTGCCAATATCGGCATCGATGCCTTTATTAACGACACCATGCCGTGCCTGCGGGAACTGGGAGTCACCGTCATCGTCAATATCTTCGCCACCTCGGTGGAAGACTTTGTCACGCTGGCGACTCGCTTTGATAGCGTCGCAGGTATCGCCGCCCTGGAGCTGAATATTTCCTGTCCCAATGTCCATGCCGGCGGCATGCACTTTGGCATATCCGGTGAGGCAGCCGGGCAGGTTACCAGTGCTGTTCGCGCTGCTACCGATTTGCCGCTGATGGTCAAGTTGTCGCCGGAAGCCGGTGATATTGGTGAGGTGGCGCGCGGTGTTGAAGCTGCCGGCGCCGATATAATCACCATGATCAATACCATTCGCGGCATGGTCATCGATGTCGATCGCCAGCGCCCCATGCTGGGTCAGAAAATGGGCGGCATGTCCGGGCCAGCCATAAAACCACTGGCGGTGCGCATGGTGTACGAAGTCGCCCAACAGGTAAACATCCCGATTATCGGCATGGGCGGCATTGGCTGCCTGCGCGACGTATTGGAATTCCTCATGGCCGGCGCCTCGGCCGTGCAGGTGGGTACCTCCAACTATGCCGAGCCGGGTATTAGCCTGCGCCTGGCCAATGAGCTGGACGTCTATTGCAAACAGCGCGATATCACACCAGCGGATTTGGTAGGACTGGCCCAGGATCCGCGTTGAAGCGCAGCGAAGCGATTGAAAAAGCAGTAGATCTTCAAAGCGGGGTCGTCTCGACGAGGCGCGCCGGATTTACCGGGATGTGCCGGCGGTACGCGACACCGATGCCGGCACCATTCATCTGCTGGGTTTGACCTATCTTGATGGCCGCAATTGGAAAGATGGCATAGTATTGCTGGAGTTTGCAGGTGCGTCAGCCCCCGTAGATTTGGGGTCAGAGTAAAATGGCCAAAAATGACGGTTTTACTCTGACCCCAAACCTTGTTATGGGTTGTACCAGATCGGTGAGGAGTAGGCACGCTCCTGGATGGTGTCGACATGGTCGCCGGCGTGTTCCTCACCCAGTGCAATGGCGTCATACAGGGAGTGGCGCGGGGTGGGGATCTGCAAGACCCGCACGTAATAAAACGCCGACTGGGCGGGATCGAAGCTGGGATCTTGCCAGGCAAAGTTCAAATGTGGCGCGCCGATGCTGTTATCCCAGAGACCGGTGCTGACATCTACCGTATTGCCCGCAGCGGGGAGTTTGCCGTTGGCATCGGGGTGTCGATCACCTGACCAGACCACGTCGAATATCTGCTCATGTTCGGCGCCACTGCTATCCAGCCAGCCTTTGACAATTTGTATGCGATCCAGGTTGGCATCGACCGGGTCCTTGTCGGCCATAACAATAAAGGTCGGTGACTCGGCCAGCGTATTTAACTCCCCACCCATGGCTACACCGCGGCTGGTAGCCTCGCCATAGAGCTGGTCACTGGCCATATCGACGCCAGACAGGTCGCCGGCAAAAAACCGCAAGCGTATGCGCGGCCCGCTGGTGGCATAGACCTCGCGCCGCTGCATAGCTGCCATTATGGATTCGCGGGTGTTTTCTTCCGACCAGACCGCCGCCAGGCCAGAGGCTGACATGGTCCAGCCGTTGATGGAGGGCGCTCCCTCTTCCCACTTGGATTGCTTGTTTTCCGGAATCGAATCCGTGGCCAGCTTGCCCCAGAAATTATCCTCTTCGGCACTGGACAAGCCCGTGTGGGCATCGGTAGAGCCAATCACACCGAGCTTGTACGGGTTCTGGCCAAATTCCTGCTCCAGGGAAAGACCGCGCTTGAGCGCCGAGCGCACAAAATCACCCGGCTTGGGTTCGTAGGGGCTGTAGCTGCTCTGCAAATAGAAGGGAAATTCCTCAAAGTCCGCGAACTCGTCATCGGGAGACAGCGCGGGGTGGGTTTCCGAATCTCCCTTGATCTGGGTGATCTCGGCAATCGGTTCCCACTTGGCCCGGGTGGCGATGTAGGCGGTGTCGAAGGGCGTGCCACGCAGGCGGGTGTCATCGAACATAAAGCCCTTGGAGATATTCGAGTTGTGGGGAATGGACAGGTAATTGGCGTCGGAATTTGCACTCAGTTCGTCTAGCCAGGCCCACAGGTCTTCCGGGTACTGACTCTGCAGCAGGCTGTAGGGCTGAAATTTCTGGGCGCTGGCCGCGTCGCCGTCGGTCATCACTACCCGGTGCAGGTTGGCGCCACCGGGGATTGAGCTCCACTCCCAGCCGATAAAGGCAGTGAACTTGCCGGGCTCGTTGTACTCGTCGGCAATGCTGGTAATCGATCGCCAGGTGTCTATCTGGGTAGGGCGCATGGGTGGGAAAATATCGGAGTTGTCACCCAGCTGTACGCTTTTTGCGGCCTCGCGCACCGGCAGCGGCGGTGGCAGGATGGATTGAAATAACTCCAGCGCCGTGCCCTCATCCAGGCGCCGACTCAGATACCAGGCGGCCATCCTGGCCTTGAGCGAATCCCAAGGGCCGATTTCACTGGTGTCTACACCCTGCTGGTGAATCTGGCGGATGATACCGAGAAACTCCGCGTGATCGGAGACCACCAGAAAATCCAGCGGCGTTTCAATTTGCACCCGCGCCCGGTGAAAGGGGTGAATAACCGGCATGCCCTTGGCGTAGCGGTAGGCGGTATGCGGGTCGGCGGTGAAATTGTTGTTGGTGTAGGCGTCGAAGGAATAGCTGGTATGCAGGTGGGTATCACCCCACAGCAGCTGTTTGTCCGCCGCGCTTGCCAACGATGGTAGCAACAGTAAAGCCAGGATCAGGGGGCGCATGGTGTCTTCCTTCTTATTGGCGTAGGGCCGCATTCACTCGGCCAGGCCCGTACATTACATCATTTGGTCGAATAAAAGCGACGGCGGACGCCTGGCCCCTAACAATTTCAATCGAGTCTGACCCCTTTGAAATTTCGCAATTCCTCAAGTTGACGACACATTATGCCGGCGCCTTCCAACACCCGGGTGGTGGGGCGCTGTAACAGGTCCGGATGAATGAACAACAGGGCCTTGTTGCGCACCGCTTTCATGTTGGCAAAGGCCTTCCACTCATCCAGCCATTCGGGCCGCGCCGCGCCCATGCCGCTGGCGATGATGGCGTCTGGATTGCGTACCAATACTGACTCAATGTTGATTTTTGGAGCGAGAAATTCCGAATCTGCATATATATTTTCACCGCCACACAGGGATATCACATGGCTGATCAGATGTTCGCCGTTGATGGTTTGCAAGGGCCGGTTCCAGACCTGGTAGAACACGCTAAGCGCCGGTCGGTGGCTGTACCGCACCTGTAATTGCCTGATCTCTTGCTCAAATCGACTCGCTTGTGCCTCACTGGTTGCCTTGGTGCCCGCCAGATGACCAATGGCGCGGATAGTCGTGGGAATGTCTGTAAGCGAGCGCAATTCGCTCACATAAACAGTCAGGCCCAGCCGTTCCAATGTGTGTAAACGCTGCATGCCATTACCCGATGCCCACATCAGCACCAGGTCTGGTTGCAGGGCGATAATTTCTTCCATACTCCAGGCGGTGTAATTTCCAACCCGGTGAATCTGTTGCGCCGCAGCAGGATAATCACTGTAGTCCACCGCGCCTACCAGGCGCTTGCCGCCGCCGGCAGTGAAGGTGTTTTCAACAATGTGAGGAGCCAGGGCGATGATGCGCTGGGCGGGTGTATCCAGTGTGACGGTGCGGCCGGCAAAATCGGTAACGCTGATTGCCGCGCTTACCGGCAACGCGATTAAGGTGATGCTTAACAGGAATAGCTGCCAATACATTTAGCCAGACTCCGCCACGTCAGCATCGGCGAAGGTCGCCATCTGTGCGTGTAAAGCAAGTGCGCTGCGAATGATCGAAACGGCGACTGCTGCACCACTGCCCTCGCCCAGGCGCATGCCCAGGTCCAGCAGAGGTGTCAGTTCCAGATAATCCAGGGTACGCCGATGAGCCGCTTCAATGGAACAGTGTCCCGCCACCATCCAATCCCGCACGCCGGGGTTGATGCGAACGGCCGGCAGGGCGGCGGCAGTGGCAATAAAGCCGTCCGGCAATATGGGAATGCCGCGCTGAGCGCAGTGGCTATAGGCACCGCACATGGCGGCAATTTCCAGGCTGCCTACGCAGCGCAATAGTCCCAGTGGCGTGGATAACCGGTCCGCATGTAGGGCCAGGGGTTCTTCGTGCAGCATCCAGCACGCGCCGCGGGCGTTGCGATGGTGGGCAATGCGTCGCGCCATTTCCTCATCGCCGGCTGCAGCGGTGGCGATGTAGCGCAGTTTTTTATCTCGTTGTTGAGCCCAGGATTCCGCGCAGCGACTCTTGCCGCTGCGGGCGCCGCCCAATACCAGGTGCTTCACGCGGGAAATACCATGGTGCGGCCGCTGTCGGGATGTTGTTGCAGGTGTACGGTTACTTTAAAAGTCTCGGCAAACATCTGCCGGGTAAACACCTCATTGCAGTTGCCGTGCGCCACTTGTCTGCCTTCGTTGAGAACCATAATCTGGTCCGCCACCTGCGCCACCAGGTTGAAATCGTGCATCACCAGTGCCACGGCAACCCCGTCCCGGGCCAGTTGTTGAATGAGTCTCAGCACCATCTGCTGATGGGCCGGGTCCAACGCGTTATTGGGCTCGTCCAGCAACAACAGGCGCGTGGCGGAGTCTTCCCTGCGCCACAGTTGTGCCATCACCCGCGCCAGTTGTACCCGTTGTCGTTCACCGCCGGACAGCCGGGTGTAGAGTCTGTCGCCCAGACTGAGCGTGTCGGTAAGCTGCATAACCTGATCGACAATCCGGTGATCTGTCGCCGTACCGCTAAAGTGGGGCGTGCGGCCCAGCAAAATAACCTCTGCCACGGTAAAGGGAAAATTCAGGGTGGATTGTTGTGGCAGCAGCGCTACGGCCCGGGCCTGTTCCAGCCGCTGCCAGAGGGCCAGTGGTTTGTCTGCCAGCAGCAGTGAACCCTCACTCAATGGCATTTGCCCGGAAAGTACTTGTAGCAAACTGGATTTGCCCGCGCCGTTGGGGCCGACAATAGCGAGGATATTGCCGGGCTCAATCTCGATATCAATGTTGTGCAGCAATTCATAGCCCCAGGGGGCGGCGCAGGCGTGGTACAGGGATACGTTTTTCATCAGGACATTCCGTATTGGCTGCGCTGACGCAATAACACGATAAAGAATGGCACGCCGATGACTGCGGTGACAATGCCTACCGGCAATTCGGTGGGTGCCAGCAGCACCCGGGCTAACCAGTCTGCCAGCACCAATAACAGCGCGCCGGCCAAGGCTGAATTACGCAACAGAGGACCATGATTGGGGCCACTTAACATGCGAATAATATGTGGGACTACCAGGCCGACGAAGGCAATGGTGCCGGCCAGTGCCACCGAGGCACCCACGCCGATGGCAACAATGAGAATCAATCGGCGGGTGGTGCGGTCTACATCGATACCCAGATGGCGGGCTTCAGACTCGCCCAGCAACAGGGCATTCAGAGCGGCTGCATAGCGTGGTAGTGTGCCGATGACAAGGCCTCCCACTACCGCAGCGATGGTCAGGCGATCATAGGTGGCACCATCCAGGCCGCCCATGCGCCACAAGCTGATGCGGCGTAAAGTGTCGTTGTTGGAATAGAACTCGAGGATATTGCCGATGGCACCGGCCAGGGCAGTGATGGCGATGCCGGCCAGCAGCATGGTCGCAACCGAGGTGCCACTGGCGGCGGTGGCCAGGCGATACACCACAATAACGGACAGCAGGCCGCCGACGAAGGCGCCCACCGAGACCAGGGTAAGACCGAGAAAATTGCCCAGTAAACCGCCGGCGCCGACGATCACTATACTGGCACCCAGAGAGGCGCCGGCGGTGACGCCGATCAGTGACGGATCTGCCAGAGGGTTGCGAAACAGGCCCTGCATGGCGGCGCCGCTGCCGGCCAGAATGGCGCCGACCAATGCCGCCAACAACACCCGGGGTAAGCGAATTTCGCCGATAATTATTGCCGCCTGGGTGGTTGCGGTGCCGCTTACGGTGTCCAGCAACGCCGACAGGGTTGTGGCCAGATCAATATCGACCGTGCCCTGGGTCACCGCCAGAACAATACTGGCCGGCAACATCATGGCCAGGTACAGGCTCAGTCGATTCGCCGCCCGTGCGCGGTGTCGTGCGATCATGCCGGGCACCACTGCGGAAACGGGTATTGCAGATTGAGGTGTTGTTCCAGTGTGTCTGCTAAACGATCCAGCTGCTGTTCGCGAATAGCGGTGCGATCCACTGCCGCCGGACTGCCGGCGCCCTCTACCGGCAGCACCTGGTAAGCAGCGCCCAGGCGCTGCCAGGATTCCAGCACCGCCCCCATGGTGACAGTCTTGTACTGGTGATAATCGGCAGCGTTGCGGTCCAGCGCGGCTTTGCCGTGAATAATTATCTGCGCGGTGGTGTCGGCGCTGGGTTTAAGCAGTACCGGATTCATATCGGTATGGGGCGGGATTCGCGCGGCCTGCGCCTGCAAGGCTTGGGCTCTGCCTATTTCACCCTGCTCCGGCGTCACCGCGCTGTTAAGCGACATGTTCTGGGGTTTGAAGGGCGCTACGGCTACACCGCGTCGCGCCAATACACGACACAGCCCCGCTACCGGCACGCTTTGCCCGGCGTCAGAGGTCGTGCCTTGCACCATCAGCGCCTGCTTCACGCTAGTAATCGACGCCCTGGCGAGCCTTTATGCCCTCGCGAAAGGCATGCTTGATATCTTTAACTTCGGCGACGGTGTCCATGGCGTCCTGTAGGGCACAGCCGCCACCGCGGCCGGTGACGACAACGCTTTGTTCGCGCGGCCGGGCCTTGATGGCATTGACGATTTCCTCTTCGGGCAGGTAGTTATAGGCAATCATGTAGGTCAGCTCGTCCAGTACCACCAGATCATAGCTGGGGTCTTCCAGCATCGGTTTGGCCCTGGCCCAGGTTTCCAGCGCGGCGGCAATGTCGCCACTGCGGTCCTGGGTGTCCCAGGTAAAGCCGGTACCCATCTGGTAGAGATCCACCTGCGGACATTGATCGCGCAGGTAGATTTCTTCGCCGGAAAGTTGCTCGCCCTTGATGAACTGGATAACACCGATTTTGTGCCCGTAGCCCAGCGCTCGCATTACCATGCCAAAGGCGGAACTGGATTTACCCTTGCCGTTGCCGGTGAGCAGTACCGCTACGCCGCGTTCCAGGTCGGCCGCTTCAATATTGGCATCGACCCTGGTTTTTTGCTTTTCCATCGCGTGCTTGTGTTTGGCATCCTTGCGATCACTGGTATCAGACATGGCAATTCCTCTAGAATTTATAGCGCACACCCGCAGAACCCGCGGCGCCGGAAGTTTTGTAGGTGGGTACTTCCCGGTAGTCCTCGTCCAGCAGGTTTTCGATACGGCCGAACACGGTTAATCCCTGCAATACTTCATAGCTGGCATTGAAATCAACCACCGTGTAGTTATCGAGCTCAGTGCCGTCAATATCCTTGGCATCACGCGACAGGCGAACATTGAGGCTCGTGACCAGCTTATTGTTCAAGCCCTGCCAGTTCAGCCCCAGGTTGGCCAGGTGCTCGGGCCGACGCACGCGGCTGTCACCGTCGTTGTTCTCGGTATCGTTGTAGGTGTAATTGCCAGCCAGGTTCAGGTTCATGGGCAGCGCCAATTCGGCGATTAGCTCGATGCCGGTGGAGTCCGTGTCGCCATTGCTCTGTAAATAGCCCGAGAAATTTACCAGGTCAAAGTAGATTTCGTCACTGATGGTTTGATCGAAGTAGTTGGCTTCCAGGTATAGCCCGGCATCGGTGTAGTAGGCCACCCCGATGTCAAAGCCCTCGCTTTCCTCTTCCGTTGGGTTGGTGCCGGCGGCTGGCGCATAGGCAAACGGACCGCTGTTATAGGCGATTTCATACAGGCTAGGTGCCCGAAAGCCGGTGCCGTAGGCGCCCTTGAGTTTCAATTCGCCAGCGGCGAAATCGACCAGGCAGGCGGTGCTGACGCGATAAGTGGTGTGATCGTGAAAATCGTCGTTGTCGTCGTAGCGCGCCCCGGCGGTAATAAACATAGAGCTGCCGAAACTGCCCTGGTACTCGAAGAAATAGCCGTCCTGGTCGCGGTCGCGGTCGACTGAACCATCAACCAGGGTTTCTGTCAGTCGCTCGACACCGTAGACAAAACGCAGCGAGTCATCGGCACTGAAATTTCCCAGGTAATTAAAGCGTTCAATTTCACCCTCGCTGCCAAAGGCGTATTGGCTCTGGGCGTAGTCTTTGCTGCCAGTTTCGCTGTGGTTGTAGGCGAGCTGATGATGGAAACGGCCTCGTTGATAATTCACCATGCCGCGATAGGCTTGCTGTTCGTAGTCGTTTGAGCACTTGTCGGTGGGTGAAAAATCGCCCACGGAGAAGCAGCTGTCGTAATCGTTACTGCTGTCGACGTCACGACCTATCAGTTCCAGGCTAAAATCATCGTTGATGTTCCAGGCGATACGGCCATGAAAAGTCGTGTTCCGGTAGCCGTCGTCGTCGCGCAGCAGGGTATCGGTGGTGCGGGCGTTGAAGCCGTCAGTTTCGTAATCGACGGCCGACAGGCTTATTTCAAACTGCTCTGAGCCCGCACCAACCCTGGCGGCAACTTGTTGGGTGCCGTAGCGACCGGCCTCCGCGCTGACATCGCCGCTGGTGCCACGCTGTGGCGGCGTTGAAGAAATATTAACCACGCCGCCGGCATCGGCGCCATACATAAAGCCCTGTGGGCCGCGCAGAATTTCAACCCGGCTGATACCCGAACTCATCAGGTGTTCCATACGGGTGCCAATTTGCGGTGAGGAGGCATCGGCGATATCTATACCATCCAGGTAAATACGGGTGCGAAAACCCTCTTCGCCACGAATTCTAAGCGCCGAGGTTTTCCCGGCACCGCCGCTATTGCTCACGCCTATGGCTGGCTGGCTGCGCAGAACTTCCATCAGCGAGCTGAAACCGCGCTGCTGTATTTCTTCGGCGTTGATTATTGATACAGATGTGCCGACCTGGCGCAACGGCATTTCCACCCGAGATGAGGTGACTATCACCTCTTCCATGCGCGTGGCGGCATCTTGTGCCTGAACTGATTGGGTGACTGTTGCCAGCAGGGTGACGCCGGCAGAAATTATTCGAAGGTGTTTCATGATTGAACCTCAATAGCCATACAAGTGGCGACCAAGGGAGGGAATCCGGGAACTCAATGCGAGAGCATCGAGCAACCTCGTATGAAGCCCTCCGCTCCATCGTTGTGTGCATCGGGCTGGTGTCGGGCTCACAGCTTGCGCTGTATACCGTTGCGGGGGCAGCGGTGGCCTAGAGCCGGAGGCTCTACCACACTTCCCATTTAACCCCGTTAAAACCACGCTGGTAGCTGATTGTGTGATCTTCCGGGGCACCTGAAGCGGATGCTACAGTAGGGCCGAGACCCCGAAAAGTCAACTGGCGGGGTGGGTAGCGGCGGCGAACAACAGGTATATGGGAATCGACATCCAGAGGGATATTTTGGGCCTCAAGGGGCAGTGCGTCAATCAGATAAAACTGGACGAGGAGGAGGGACAGCTCGTCATTGGCTGCCGCCGGGACAGGCGCAGAAAAGCAATTGAAGAACTAAAGGAGAACCGGGCTTTTTTGTGCCTGAGTGCGTGCTGGGATGCAGTTTTTGACGGTACTTTCCGGCCATGCAGTCAGTGGCCGCTTGCGTGCGAGCTAAAAAAAGGAAGCCATGGGATGTTGTATTACGGTGACAAGAAGACCACTGTGCGCAATCTAAAGGACGAGTTGAAAACCGGCACGTTCAAAGCCATGCTAAAACAGCTTGGAATTTCCGAAGCTGAATTATGATTATTACTAAATATGCCAGGAGCTCACAATGTTTACTTATGCTTACAGCGTCAAGCTCACCCCTGACAAAGAAGATGGCGGCTACGTCGTTACATTCTCTGACTGGCCGGAAGCTATTACACAGGGCGATACTATAGAGGGATGCCTTGCAGAAGCGCAGGATTGCCTGGATGAGGCACTAGCGGGTCGTATCGAGTTAAGCGAGGATATCCCCAAACCCTGTCGGAAAAGCAGGTACATGGTTTCACCTAGCTTGCAGATCGCTGTTAAAGCAAGCCTCTATCTCGCCATGAAAGAGCAAAATGTCAGAGTAATCGATTTAGCCAGGCAACTGGAAATTGACGAGAAGGCCGTGCGGCGTATGATCGATCCCCGGCATGGAACCAAGTTAGCGGCAATGCAGTCAGCACTCGAAACCCTGGGGAAACACCCCACTCTACAAATTGCTTAACGGTATTAGCCACTACGAGTCTGTCGGGGTTGACCCGAGCGAAGCAGGAGTACATTGCGCCCACTCAAGTACCAACTCCAATTTTTTGTTTGAACTGCCTCCCAAGGTGCAAAATTGGGTGCCATTGCTCGGGATAAGGCTTCCCTGTCCTTGCGACGCCTGAGCTTTGCCTCATACTCGGCCTGCTCGGCCTCAAAGCGTTCTTGCGCACGTCGCCGCGGTTCCTGGCGGTCGGTAGATGATGTTGAATATGCCACGCTTAACTGGGTGGATTGGTTCAACCATTGTCGGCGGCTGGAGCCTATCGGCAATACCCCACCAGTGGAAAAGGAATTGGTGTATTATCGCCAACTGGAAGGGTCGGCCAAAGCGGCTTGACGCAAACAAACCGGTCGCCGGAAAACCCGCGGCGGTTCAAGTCTCCTAAAGGGAAATATGAGTGCTTAAAACAATGATAATGAAAGCCCCAATCATGGGTCTACTGGTAAGCACTTTTTTTAATGTTGTCGCTCTTCACGCATTTGATATGCAAAGCAATGGCGGCTCTAATTATGCTTGGTACGATATAGATGAAAGCCAGACATCGGGAAACAGCTGTAGGGAGCCATATGGCATTATTGCCAATTATCATGTGGGTGGAGTCCGAGATACAGTCAAGATTCAACTGGTAAGTATGCGGGACAATCGCCAGGAAAAGCTGCGTATTCCAATCTATCACATGCGAAATCCAAGCGGTGGTACGATCCTGAATTCAATCAATGGCCAGCTTCAGGATCAAGATGAAGCCAACTTGACATTATTTCTGCAAGATATTGTCGCGGCAGGTTTCAACGAGTTGGAGGTTGGTTTTTTCCCTCAAGGATCAAACAACCCCACAATTTGGGATTCAAATAACTATGGCTGGCAGGAAACGTATTTCCAAGAAAATTGGAACTTCATTTATCGGACACATGATGTGCTTGAGGATGCCGGTATCTCAACACTGCGTATTGACTTAATGAATGAGGGTGCTCCTGCTGATAATCAAGCATTAACAAAGCAGTACGTCACAGAATTGTGGTGGAACTACAACAGTATATTTGGCAAAAGTGACACCATTGGGTTCTCAATTGGAGGCGCGGATAGTGATAGATATAACAATCTCGTAGATGCCCTCAATGAAACAGGATATGGCCTTCCCTATTTGTGGGGTATACACATCTATGAAGATCTGTTTGACGGCAACCTGGAAGAACTTGATGAGCATATGTCCAATGCCAATGACTCGCGCTCATGGGTAATTGGTGAAACCTTCTATGACGATCAATCTGTAAAAGAACATTTCGAAACCTCCTCTATAAGGAGGACTATTTGGCATGTTTACCAGTGGCCACTCACCTCTGATAGAGGGTGTGATGGGCATGTCGATGTGGGTGTTCCTGTAGACTTTCGATATCTTGGAGGGAGTGAATGATCGAGGCCGTAATCATTCACATAGGGACGGAAAAAACCGGGACCACCTCAATTCAGCATTTTTTCCATGAGAATAGAGAGTACTTATTGTCTATGGGGATATATTACCCAACGACACCAATGACCACTAATGGCAATCATCGACGACTTGCAACCTATTGCCTCCCGAAGCAAGCGAATGATGAACTCCTTGAAGGACTCGCTGATGATGAGAAAGATGCCTGGAGAGAAAATTTCAAAAGAGAATTTTCAAAAGAGCTTCAAAAAGTAGCCGATTCCGACACTTCCTATAAAGTGGTTTTATCCTCCGAGCACCTTTGCGTGAGATTGCAAAACCCACGAGTTATATCGAATCTCAAAGATCTTTTAACACCCTATTGTAAGACCATGGAGGTGGTTGTTTATCTTAGGCGACAAGATCAACTGGCCGCGAGCCTCTATACCACAAGGCTTCTTGCCGGTGATACGGGTGAACATCTGCTACCACCCAATCGTAACTCTGCGCGATATAATTATGACTCCCTCCTTAATCGGTGGGCGCAGGTATTCGGCTCTTCCTGTGTTACACCTAGAGTTTATGCCAAGGGCAGATTGCGAAGTGATGTGGTTGGTGATTTCATGCGCGTCATATGCGGAGAAACTAAGTTTATTGCAAATATTTACCGTCTTATACTACCTTCCCGGCAAAACCAGTCATTCTCAGTATTTGGCCAATACATTCTACGCCTAATAAATCTCTGTCAAGCTAAAGGCATATTGTCTCCCGAGAAAGGTTCAGATATGCGCCTGGATTTGAAAAATAGCAAATGGGCATTCCTGCATGGTAAAGGGCGATTGCCCACCAGAGAGGCTGCCCAGCAATTTTATGATCTGTTTGATGAATCCAATAAAGCTGTAGCTGACAGATGGTTTTACGGTAATTTATTCGATGATGATTTCCTTGCATACAGGCCCAGTGGCAACGGAGCCGTGCAAAACGGAAAGACTTAGGTGTCAGGCCGTGATATCACTGTTCTTTAATCTCTTCGGGTTCTATTCCCCGCAGGTAGCGCATCATTCTTTCTGCAATTTCATGGTGGCTTGAAGAGCTGAGCCACCCGCTTATCCCTGAATGTGATTTTGATGGATTACCAACGAGAGGAAACACCGGATGACTCAGCCTGTACAGAATAATGCGATTTACGATGCAGTGGAACTGCTCAGGGACAATGGTTTTGATGGTCTCGCGGAGGCGGTTACCGTGCTATTGAATACGGCGATGGTGGCCGAGCGCAGTGAATACCCGGGCGCCCGACCTTATGAGCGCTCAGAAAGCCGCTCCGGCTATGCCAACGGCTGCAAAGACAAGACAGTAAAGACTCGCCCGGGAGCGTTGCCACTGAAGGTACCCCGGGTCCGGGACTGCGAGTTCTACCCACAGAGACCGCACTGGAGAAACGCGAGCGCCACCAGGTGATGGGCATACTGTTCGGCTGGACTACTACGGAGTGAAGCAATGATTCCCAATGACAATATTTTTGCCCTGGGCGCGGTGTTGTTCGGCGTGGCCTGGCTGGCCTTCTGGATAGATACCCACCCCATTGGTAAAAAAACCTCCGGCGTGATCTGGGCACTGGGAATATCGATGTTGTTATCCAATACCGGCATTATTCCCTTTGGCAGTCCGGCCTATGATTTTGTCGGTGGCACGCTGGTCCCCCTGGCCATACCCCTGCTGTTGCTGAAAGGAGACTTGCGGCGCATTTTTCGCGAGAGTGGCGGGGTGATGATTTCCTTTGGTATCGCCGGCGCGGCGACGGTAGCCGGGGCCGTAATCGGCTTTCACCTGTTGGACCTGGGTGAAATCGGGGCCAAGGTGGCGGGCGTTTACACCGGCGGCTGGGTTGGCGGGGCAGTCAACTTCCTGGCCGTGTCCCAGGCGGTAGAGATGACACCACAGGAGTTCAGCGTTGCCATCAGCGCCAGTAGCGTGGTGAGTATCACCGCCCTGATGCTCTTGATAGCCATTCCCTCAATTAAGTTGATTACGCGATTGATACCGACAGCATTCGAGACCTCGCCTGCCCTGGCGGAGATAGAGCAGGGCAGCAAGGGTGCTCCGGGGCTGCGACTTACCCATATCAGCGGCGCCCTCGCCCTGAGCTTTATCATCTGCGCCCTGGCACAAGCCCTGGCAGCATGGCTGGACATGAACCAGTACAGCATTCTTTTTATTACCGTGCTGACCATTGTGGTGGCCAACATTTTCCCCAAAGCAATGGACGCGCTGGAAGGTGAGTTCGAAATGGGTATGTTACTGATGTACCTGTTTTTTGTGGCGGTGGGTGCAGGCACCGATGCTGTTTCCTTTATAGCTTCCGCCTTTAATCTTTTTGTCTATGGCATGTTGATTATTCTCATCCACCTGGCGCTGGTGCTGCTGAGCGCTCGCCTGCTGAAGATCGACCTGGCCGAGGCTATAGTCGCCTCGGCGGCTGCGTTGGTGGGGCCGGCGGTAACTGCCGCCATCGCAACCTCTAAGGGTTGGAAGCACCTGGTTACCCCGGGCATCATGTGTGGCGTTTTCGGTTATGTGATTGGCACTTTTATTGGTGTTACCGTGACCGGCCTGCTCGGTTGAGAGGTGCTCGCTGAGGTTTTCCGGTAGGGGCGCAACACCTACACGCCTACTTCCGTCCACAAATCCTCCCGCTTTAGCAATAAGCTGAGTGTGACCAATATCACGTTATGATGCCTGAAATCTGAAAATTCTGGCCATTATGTGAACCAGTTCACAGTCGATCCAGGTGGTGCCTGAGGGGCCCTGTTGCCGAACTGACAGCGTTCGATAAGCAGCGCGCTACCGGTTCCCGACGCACCACTGGCTGACACCAGGCCCAGGCGCTGTTCGCGGCGATAATTCAGGCGCGAGCCCTTATACCGAGTTTTTACCGAGCGCCTCATCACCCAACAAAAGCAGGGCCGCGCCATCGGCCATTGCCGGTGAATTGCCGGCGGTATGAATGTACTCGATATGATCCAGCTGTGTATTAGCGGCCAGTTGATACTGGTCCAGGGCCTGGCAGAGGGCTTTTAGCAGGTCATGCGGGCGCAGGTCATGCAGCCCACCGGATTCTTTTGCGCGGGTTCTCGGCGTCCGAATCGCGTCATAAATAAAGGACAGGCTGCATTATCCAACGCCCACCACAAAGCTCACACAGGTGGTGGTGCTGCCGCCGACATTGAAGGTCAGCATATTCTCAGCCTGCGGCAGTTGATAGGCGCCGGCGCGGCCAGTTACCTGGCGGGCGCAGTCCAAAACCATGCGCACGCCGGTGGCTCCCACCGGGTGGCCCAGGCCGATCAGGCCACCGCTGGCATTGATGGGGAAGTCACCGTCGCGGGTAATGCGGCCTTCCTCCACGGCTTTCCAGCTTTCTCCCGGGGCCGTCAGGCCGCTGTGATCGATGGCCATGTACTCGGTCACACTAAAGCAGTCGTGGGTTTCCAGGCCGTCCAGATCGGTGAGATTCTTGAAACCGGCTCGCTGCATCGCTTCTGCCATGGTCATGCCGGCGTGGGGAAACAGCAGGGGCTGGTCAGCACTGAGTTGCAGTTTGTTTTCCAGCAGGATGGGTGCGGAGCGATGCCCCCAGCCCTTGATACGCGGAATATCCGCCAGTTTGAGGCCATTCTTGGCAGCGTATTCTTTTGCGGCGCTTGCGCTGGCCAGGATGACGCAGGCGGCGCCATCGGTAATCTGCCCGCAATCCTGCTTGCGCACGCAGCCTTCGATGACCGGGTTGAGTGCGTCGTCGCTGCTGAAGGCGCCCTCGGTGAATTGCCAGGCCCGGGTCTGGGCGCGGAGGTTGTCCTTGGCATTGCCAAAGTTGATCTCGGCGATACGGGTCAGGTGATCGGTGTTGATACCGTAGCGCTGGTCGTACTCGCGGGTAATGCGGTCGAACATGAAAGGCCAGGGGTAGTCACAATCGGTGGCCTCGTTGCCTATCCAGGCGGCGGCGCCCAGGTATTCGGCGCCGGTTTTGCCGTCGACATTGCGCATTAATTCCAGGCCCAGTACGCAGGCGACGTGGTAGTGTCCGGCCTCGATATCGCGCATGGCAGACATCATGGCAATGGAGCCCGAGGCGCAGGCTGCCTCGTGGCGGGAGGTGGGCAGGGTAGCCAGTTCGGGGTAAACCTGGCCGAAGAAGCCACCGATCAGGCCCTGGCCGGCAAACAGTTCACCAACGAAGTTGCCGACATGGCCCACTTCGATCTGGGCGGGTTCGATGCCCGTGTTTTTGACGGCTTCGCGCAATGACTCGGCGAACATGTCGTAGATTTTTTTACCTTCACGGTCCCAATTGCGCGAGAAGTCGGTCTGGCTGCCGCCGAGGATATAAATGTCAGGGGTCTGATTCATGGCTTAGTCCTCTGGTGTCGTTGTTATCGAATCCTGCAGTACAAAGCGCTGTACCTTGCCGACCGCGTTGCGGGGCATCTGCTCATAGGCTTCAATGCGTTCTGGCAACTTGAACCTGGCAAAGCCCTTGCTCAGCAGGTAGTTCTGAAGTGCGTCTATAGTCAGCAGTTCCCTGCCCGGCTGCATAACCAGGCAGGCACAGATTTTTTCACCCAGGCGTTCATCAGGGTAGGCGCAGACGGCGCCCTCGGCAATATCCGCATGTTCCTCCAGCGCCACGTCCAGCTCGGCCGGGGAAATCTTCATGCCACCGCGATTAATAATGTCCTTGCAGCGACCGACGATGCGGATAAATTCGCCCTTGTCGCCACAGATCTCCACCAGGTCGCCGGTGCGAAAGTAGCCATCGGCGGCAAATACATCGACGTTGTCGTGCCGGTAGTAGCCGTCGAATACGGTGCCGCCACTGATCAACAGTTCACCGCGCTGGCCGCTACCGCTCACTTCCTGGCCGGTGTCCGGGTCGGCGATCTTGGTGACCACGTCCGCACTGTCGGTGGGGCGGAGAAACATGTTGGCGCGAACCCCGGGATCAGGCGCGGTCTCCGGTGTGGAAAACAGGCTGATGCCTTCATTGGAGCCGTAGAAATTCACGATTTCCTTGCCGTAGTCCTGGCTGAAGGTCTGGATCATGGCCGGTGACAAAGGCGCGGAACCCGAGCCGATCCGGCGCAGTGCGCTGAAGTCGAACTGATTCCAGAGCTCCGCTGATTTAGCCAGCTGGTTGAGCAGGGCCGGGGGAGCAATAGTGAAGCTGATGGCTTCGTCCTGCATCTGTTGCAGGAACAGGGGTGGGTCCAGCGGGTGATGCAATACAATACCGCAGCCCAGCATCGCCGATGGAAACAGAAAACCACCCAAGGCTGCCATATTGACCATGGGGAAGGGATTAAGAAGTACATCCTCGGCGACGTAGCTGCCAGCGGTCATGCTGTTGCGTCCGGTGGCCAGCCACATATTGTGGGACCGGGGTACGCCCTTGGGAGTGCCGGTGGTGCCCGAGGTCCAGCAAATAGTGAGCACCCGGTTGGCGTCTGCATGGGCGGCAGTGAAATCTACCGCATTGGTGTCAATTTGCAGCTCCGCGCCAAAGCTCAGCACCTTGATATCGGGCAGTGCCTGCCTGGCAGTTTCGGCCAATGATGTGCCGCGCAACTGTCGCACTGTGATCACGGCCTGGGCGTCAATCGCTCCGGCAATCAACTGTAGCTCATGGCTATCGTACTGAACAGGCACCGGCGATACGATGGCGCCGAGCTTGCTTGCCGCGTAATAAACAACCAGTAATTCAGCCACATTGGGCATTTGTACGAGCAGTCGGTCGTCTTCAGCAGTACCCTGTTGGCGCAGCGCAAGCGCCAGGTTATCGCTGGCCCGGGCCAGTTCTGACCAGGACAGTGACAGGCAGGAATCACCGGTCAGTTCCGCTCTGTTGGGCTGATCCTTAACGGCGAGTTGGTCAGGCTGTGTGGTCGCATGCTCCGCCAGCAGCGAATGCAGGGTTTGCTGTCCCCAACTGCCGGCCGCAACAAGTTCGGCAATGCGTTCTGCTTGTGTAGTAATCATGCGCCCGCTTGACTTTATTACTTGTATAAAAAGACCAAATTATAGAGAGGGTTGGGTCTAAAATCAAGTGGTCAAAAACTTTCGACAAGCCTTGGAAGCTGCTATATACTGATCCTCGTAACTTGCATAACGAGACCTAATATCCAAATATGCCAGCCACGTAAACCATCTCGGTGGCAGAGCTTTCTACAGCAGGAGTTGCTATGAACGCGGCAGCAAAGAACCAGCAATATCCCTCCGTTAACCGCTGTATTGGAGGTGTTACTGCCTTCGACGATACGGTTCCCTGGATTTATGAATTTGATAACCCGTATTTGCACGGCGTGCATGCGCCCATTGTCGATGAGATTGAGAGGGACAAGCTGGAAGTTATAGGGGAGCTACCCAGCGACCTGGAGGGAGCCTATCTGCGCAATGGCCCCAACCCGGTGTTTAAACCCAGGAATCGTTATCATCCCTTTGATGGGGATGGCATGGTACACGGGGTCTACTTCAAAGACGGCCACGTCTCTTATCGCAACCGCTTCATTCATACCGATGCCTGGCAGAGTGAACGTGAGCAGGGGCTGTCCGTGTCGCCCGGTGTCATGGGGCCCTTCGATTACGAGGTGTCGGAGTTTGGTATCAAGGATACCTCCAACACCGATGTCATGTGCTACAACGGCGATATTATGACCCTGTGGTACAACGCCGGTAATCCCTGCCGTATGGATGGACTGACCCTGGAAAACAAGGGGCCGTACACACTGGAAGGGAGGTCAACACGCCGCCTTTCTGCTCACAGCAAGGTGGATTGGGCCACCGGTGAGCTGTTGTTTTTCGACTATGGCGACGAGCTGCCCTACATGAGCTTCGGTATTGCAGATCCCAACGGCAAAATGGTCCATGAAGTGCCGATTGAACTGCCCGGACCGCGCCTGCCACATGATATTGGCTTTACCGGCAACTACGTAATTCTTCACGATCTGCCCTTCTTTCACGACCTGGAAGTACTGCGCCGCCACAAATTACGTGTGCTGACTTTCCACAAGGATATCCCGACTCGTTTCGGTATCATTCCGCGCCGTGGTTCCACCGAGGTGCGTTGGTTTGAGTGCGAGCCCTGTTACATCCTGCACGTCAGCAATAGCTGGGAAGAGGGTGACTGGGTGGTGATGGACGGTTGTCGATCCACTAACCCCATGCCGGATACACAGCCCGGCGAGGGTGAAATGGCAACTATGCTGGCCTATATGCGGCTGGAGGCGAACAATTACCGCTGGCGCTTCAACCTGAGGACAGGTGAAGTGCGCGAGGGTGATATTGATGATCTCAACACCGAGTTCAACAAGACCAATCCATTGTTTCATGGTGTGAAGTCGAAGTATGCCTATCACCAGCGTATTCCCTTGCTGCATGAGGGAGGTCATACCCTGCGCTTTACTGGCCTGGTCAAGTACAACAACGAGACCGGCCAATCCACCCAGTGGGATTATGGCGCCGGTGTGTTCGGTAGTGAGGCAGTGTATGCCCCCAAGCGCGGGGCGGATCGCAACAGCGACGAAGACGATGGTTACGTGACTACCATTGCCACCGATACCAATACCTGGAAGTCGGAGTGCCTGGTGTTCGATGCCAAAGATATTACGCCCGGACCTATATGCCGTGTACAACTGCCCCACCGGGTTCCCTATGGTTTTCATGCCGCCTGGGCGCGGGGAGAAGATCTCTGGAGGGGGCAGGACTAGCGCATGAAGTTCTCGGTTGTCACACCTCTGTGGCAGGATCGCCCTGCCGCGGAGAATATGGACGTTGCGATCCATGCGGACCGGCTCGGCTATGACGAACTGTGGATTGGCGAGATGGCGACCTATGACGCTATCTCCCTGGCTACTGCGGTGGGACATCGCACACAGCAAATAGCGCTGACAATCGGGCCGCTGGCCGTTTCTGTGCGAACGCCGATGACCATGGCCATGGGTGTGGCTTCTGTGGCAGATCTTACCGGTCGCCAGGTCAATATTGCCCTGGGTGCTTCCAGCACCGTTGTTGTTGAGGAATGGCATGGGCGTGCTCGCGCACGGACGGCCAAACACCTGGAGGAAACAGCCCGGATAGTACGAGCTTTGCTAGCGGGGGAGAACGTGGATTTTTCCGGCGAGCTGGCTTCCTGCAAAGGCTACCGAATGCGCTTGGAGGCAATGCCGGGCCCGCTAACTATAGCGGCTTTCGGGCCTGCAGCCGTGCGGGTTGCTGCCAGACAAGCCGATCGTATGTTATTGAATATGGTGACACCGGCCAGCCTGGCGCAGTTGAGACAGCAGCAGGAGCAGGCAGCAGAAAAATCGCATCGACCTGCTCCCAAAGTGGCGGTTTGGCTAACCTGTGCGGTTGATCCACAGCGGGAAGATTATGATCAAATACGGCGGGCGGTGGTGGGATACATGGCGGCGCCGGGCTATGCGGAAATGATGACCGAGGCGGGCTTTGGTGAGCTGGTGCAATTTGCCCGCAGTCGTCCGCATCCAAGGGATCTACTGGCGGCCATGCCTGATGAGTTGGTTTCTGCTATTGGCCTGGTAGGCAGTGAATCTGACATTCAGAGTCGCGTTGATGAGTATAGGGAGGCGGGCGCAGATGAAATTTGCCTGGTGCCCGCCACGGCATCTGAAGCAGGCGGTCAAAAAACGTTGGAGCTTATGCGCTCCTGGCAGGGCGTAACTCTCCAGCCATAACTACTTCGGATACCCGCGGCCCATACCCGCGTACGATTTAACGCGCTATCGGGTTTCAATCTAGAAGTGACTGAATTTATTCAGCCCTAAATTGAAACCCCACTTTGCGCCGCGCTATTCTTCTATCGATTCGCGGCGTACTTCCTGCGCATCTCTGGCCGCTTCACAAAACGGCATGTCTACCCAACCACTGTTTGAGTAAAGTTCAGTGGAGTCTGCGTAGTTGTCAGAGGCCGGGTCTGTCGATTGTGAGTAAGAGATAATAGCGTAGGCATCGGGGCAATCTGTTTCATCCCAGGTAACCGCCTGCATGTAGCTATTGCCATTACGGATATTGGAATAACCTTTACCGTCTACCAATTCAGACGTAATCACGCTAAAGCCAATGCCGCCAGAGGCACCGTGAATGGGATAACGTGTGCCGTTTCTCTCGTCAAACTGAACTTCGCCCCAGGGCACATCCATGGCAATACCGGCAGCGTTAAGCGTTTCGACAGAGGTGACTAGCGCCTCTTTCACAGCTTCTACGACAGCGGCGTTCTCATCATTCAGTTCGCGAGGCGTGTTGACCGGATCAGCGGCATCAAACGGCACGGCCCAAAGGTCATCTATGCCTCTCGCGACTGCCCAGAATTCATAAAAAATATGCGTACCGACACTGGTCACCAACGACTTTCTGTCCCAATCGACTAGCAGACCGCAAGCTTGTTCGGTTAAGAGTTCAGCCTCTCCACTGGTGTAGGCAGACCAATCATCAACCGCAGTACAAATCGCGATGACATCGTCCATGACCAATTCAGCAGGCAAACTGCGAGAGCCAAACAACAGCTCGCGCATATTGTCGATATTAAAGCCCGCCTCGCCCAAACCGTCGGTGCCGGCCAAGCGTTCTTCTGCTTGTACAAAAGCTTGTCGGGTTCGCATGCTTTGCTCAATCCCTTCGTCACCAATCACTGGTGAGAATCCCTCCAGCAACATACGCGGGTTAGACAGCCAATAGCTGTCGTTGGAGTTAGCAGCATATTCACGTGTTTCAATTTTCGGCAAACTGTCGTAGCCGAATACGCCCTCTGCCGTATTGTCGTCGTTACCCCACTCGCAGTCTGAATCGGAGCCGTCCATGGTTAAAAAACCATTGTCGGTTAATAGGTTCTGCAAGGCGCCTCGAATACAGCTGTTGTACTTGGCCAACGAAACATTGGGCGTGGCGGATATATCACCGTAAAAGGCGTCGCCTCCACGCCCCGCCGCAATGGTGTTCACCCAGGGAATACCGACAGGACGAAGATGTTCTTTAAACTCGGCAAGGTCGGCCGACTGCCCCATTTTTACCCATTGCTCAACGCTGCGTAGGTTATCCAGATTTGCGTCGCGATAGGTGAGCAAGGAACCCAGCGAATTTGGCCATCCGGCCAACAGGGAACTTACTGTTCCCAAGTCGACAATGGGACCGAAGTGAGAGAAATAGAACGTATGCTCCACTGTTTTTATCGAACCATCTTCACTCACTTGTTCTGCGCTCACGGTTTGTGAGGTTATCTCCCGCATCTCACCATCGTAAATGTACTCGAAGGGATTGTCGGGATTGAGTTCCAATTCGTAGAAAGTGAATCGACCAGCAGTGCTGACCGTATGTGACCACGCCACGTCCTTGTTGAAACCAAGCACGACCAGAGGCAGTCCCGCCAGCGCTGACCCCATCACGTCGTATTGATCGATCACAGTGAGATGAAAGACGTAAAACCGCTCAGGGCCCTGCCAAGGAAAATGGGGATTACCCAGTAACACACCGGAACTGCTCTGGGAGCCCTGCTCACCTACGGCATAAGCGTTGGAGCCAAACTCCTCAGGTTCCGGCATATCGATACCCTGAACTATGTCTGTACCGGAAATGGCGGCTATCAGCTCCCGAGCCTCCAGGCGAGCCTTGGGACTGAGAGCGGCCACTTGCTCAGGGGGAGTGACGGCTACAGCAAACCTACCCAGGGGTCCCGCACTGCCTCGTAATATTGCCTTATGCATCAGGCGTACAACGTCGTATATATCGACTTCTCTCACCCACTCAGCGCCGCGACACCCTTCGTCGCCTTCTGCCAGGTTATCGACACCTGTCTCGTTTAAGTAACGGTTCAGACCGGCGGCGTATCCGTTGGCCACATCGAGCAGATATTGCGGTGCACTATCGAGGAATATTCTCTCAATGCGCGCGTTGTCATTGAACAACTTATAGGTGAAGTCGTTATTAATGCTGCCCTCGTCGCCAAGATAGCGGGCCGATTCGCCTTTGGCCCGCACGTACTCCTTCATAACTACGCAGTAATTATGCTGCGCGTAGGCGTAACCATAACCGTAGCCTACTCCACCCCAATCGTCGGAGCTTACGTGGGGAATACCGTACTCGGTCCAGACAATGTCAGCTTTATAAGTGATAGTGGGCTCAACCGGCGGAGGTGGCACAACCGTATCATCGGACCGGTTTGAAGAATCGCTACAAGCCATAACCAAGGCCGAGAGAGAAACAGCGAGAGAGAATTTTCCGAGCGAGGAGTGTTGAAGGCGAGGAGCAAACTTCATATGGACATCCTTATAGTAAAACATTGAGGAAAACATGGTATGCGATATTCCAGTCAATTACATCCACAGAAGACTACCCAATCCGGGCTCGTCGAAAAAGGTTATAGGTCGAGGAAATTCGCGGGGCGTTTTTCCATAAAAGCGGTAATAGCCTCTATATTCTCGGGGGCCTGCCTGTCTAGCCATAGCCTCTTTTTCCAAGTACAAGAAGTATTAATGGGGTGTCGAGAGTAATTGGTCGGCCGGAAAATAGTCTCGGATTCTGAAATGGTGGAAGACGGTTCGCGCAGTGCCTGCGGTGAGTACCCGCATTGCTGGTCTTGTAGATCTTTTTTGCTCACCTTAGAGACCTGGCACGAACAACTCTATACCAAGGAATTCCTCAGTGGCGTCCCTGCTGATTGAATGCTGTTGACCTGGAATCCTTCCCAGCGAAAAGAGGCAATGTCTCAGGTGGTGCTCCGGTCGGTGGTGTCAGCAGCGCCACGGTGGGGATGTCCTGTTCCCTATCGCGAAGGTGAGCGAGGATTCTATCTATGATGTTCTGGTCCTCAATACATGCGATGACTCTGACAGACCCACCGCAGCGGCCGCAAACCTTGATGTCGATGCTGAACACACGTTTCAGGCGCTGAGCCCAGGTCATGGCGGCGGGGCGCTCGGCGGGTGAGCGAGTTTCCGTAATGGCGATTCGCTTCACACCTTTGCCGCGTTTAGCTGGTGTGACCGGTCCGCGCCAGCGGTGGTTGGGGGTGAGAACACCATGGTACCGGGTGAGGTTAATTCGTGGCTTCGGTACGAGGGCAGCCAACCGCGCAATGAAATCGACAGGATCGAAGGCCACCTGGGTCGTCCCATCCCGGTAGCGGATAGCATTCAATAATCTCAAGGGCAGCCGGCACGGTCGCCACCAACCCGCGGTCGCCGCCCATGGCATCGATGGAGATCGTAATCATTTACCCGGTGAGGTGGATGCCCGGTATCCGTGGCGGGCGGTGCATTGGCAATAAGCGAGACGCTCGGCGAAAAGCCGGGAATCAGTCTTCGCTCTTGCGGTTGACCAGTTTTTTGCCGCGGTAATAGCCGTCGGCGGTAATAGCCGTCGGCGGTGCAGTTCTCCGGTGACGGCGTCGATGGACAGGGTTGAGCCCTTCAAAGCATCGTGAGAGCGTCTCATATTCCGTCTGGATGGCGTCTTGCGGCTTTTTTGTACGGCCATGATTTCCTCGTTGTTGAATAAAATTCGGGGGTCGGGGTCAGGGATTGCCCACTGACGACAAATACATCATACCTACTTATTGCACGAATCAAGTCGTGAATCCACGCGTCGGCTTGATTGGAAGCCGTGCGAGTATAATCGTTTGCGGGGGTGTCGTCAAAACCCTTCTTGGCCCGCCCTGCAAGAATCTACACGCCGCAGGCTCGATTTTGTTAGTATTTCGGCAAATACTAAAACCGGTTGGAATTGATGATTTTAGAGAAATTAAGAAATACTTTTGAACAGATTGGTGACGCGATACGGCGGTTTTTTAGATTGCGGGTATCCGCCACTGATAACACTCCTGTCAATGGTAGTAAGCCACTTGACCAAGGCCAGTCGCCGAAATCCGATCAAAGTCAGCCTAGTGGGGAACCTTTCAACCCGGAATCATCGACAAGTTCGGAAAACTCTGAAAGCCCGAATTCTGACAACAGTATTTCTGATGAGAATATACCGTCATTAGAAGGTCAGGGAGAAACACCGGGACCACCTCCCTCAAGACCTGGTAAGCGCAAAAAACATGACACTCAAAAACCTCCGAAACCCAAAAGACCACCGCCCGAAGAGAAACCGGAATTAATTTGTCAGGAAACTCATGACCACCAATGGCAAATTTTTCTCAGGGTTCCGCGGGGTAAAGATTTTGAAGTGTCGCAGAACGGATCTGAATTGTCGGTGAGTGATACTGGTGAATATATGCCAACAAATTTTAAGGAAAAGATTCATTGGACAGATGGCAATAGCAGTGAAAAAATTGAATTATTTAGCAATAACATGCCGTTAATTTTTAAACTGAGAAAAAATTGGTATGGTGACGGACGTCCTGTCTTTCGTATTAGTAGTGGCCATTACCTTGTTTTTACACCGCGTGACTGGCGTAGAATCAACGAAGCCCCAGTTAGTGCGTCTGCATGCACAGATAAAGATTTTTTGGCTCATTATTTTTATTCGGATGGCACGGACACAGCAGATGGGTTCAAGGAATGCAACTCGTTCATTAAACGAGAGCGTTTTTCGTTAGATGGAACTACAGTTGCGGATGATGCGAATATGGGTGAATTGTATGTTGGCGATATTCCGAAATTAGACGATAGCAAAAACTGGAAGGGGGTTTCATGGATACGGGTCGGCAAGGAAGGCGATGGTAAATGGGCAGAAGATTTCAAACCAAACGAACCGACTCTAGCGAATGTTCTACAAGATCGCGAGGGATGGTTTTTTATCCGCATTTACGATGACGATGTGAAACTTATTCACAGCATGGATTTTCGCTATCTGACAGGTTTGGAGAAAATTTTGGTTAATGGAGAGCCACATCACTCAGACAACATCATCACCCCTAACGATAACGGATATACCAGCACAGTGATTCAGTTTGTCGGAGAAATCAAAGTGGAAAGCGAAAACAAAGATATAACCGTAAACAAAGACAACACTGCAACCATTGATCCGCTTCCAAATCTCGATAAAACACAATGGACATTAATCGGAAGAAACGGACAGGTAACGATAATCCTTCATCTGCCACGGATTTGGTGGCAGTTAGTCAACAGCGACACTATATCTGCCGAGTGGAAAGACACTCCTTTTGAAATGTCGCAAGATGTGTTTATCGCTAATCGAGATGCTGTAATGATTGTCCGTTTGCCGCCTGCGAAAAAGGGGATGCTAGTGAGTTTTGGCGAGTTTCATCAATACGAGGGTGTCCGAAAATACGACAAAGACAGGGAAACCAATGAGTCTAGGTTTGACCTGCGTCAATTTCGTGCTCATAAGCAAATTATTGAAACTTCCTCAGAAGAATCGAATTTGTCAATACAGTGCGGTAGTGTGGATTTTCCGATTGTTCGCATACTTGCCAATAAACCGGCACAACCGCCAGCACCCAAACCTCCCGCAAACAATATTCGGTATTCAAAAAAGGGATTTGCATATCCAGCTACCGGAAACAAAAGATTTAGTCGTGCCGAATGTGATAAAGCCGGGCTAACTGATGACGATGTGAAACGGTTGAAAATTTCTATTGATTCTCGCCGAGGAACAAAACACGATTACAATGTAAGTCTTTTGAGAAATTTGCAAGGGGGAAACCATGCCACATAAAGAGAATATCGAAGAGTGGAAAACCGAAATTCATACCCGCTACTTGAACTATCTAAAAACATCCTTCTATTTTAAGAAAGCTGGCCTGCGCACAACTTTTGATGCCGCATTGCAAGAATGCGAGTTAATAAAAGGGGCTTTTCCCGAACCGGCGCATGACTTTCGCAAGGGAATTAATGCACGCACATTAGCGCAAAAGTATTTTCCGGAAAAATACAACGACATTTTGCCAGCGTTGCTTGATAGTCAATTGTATGACCATCAGGAACGGGCGATTCAACAAATTCACAACGACAAAAAAAATGTTGTCGTCGCCACCGGAACCGCCAGCGGAAAAACGGAAGGCTTTCTCTATCCGATTCTATTTGAGTTATATCAGCAACATTTGAACGGCACACTCAATGATCCTGGCGTTCGCTCATTGATTTTGTATCCGATGAATGCGCTTGCCAATGATCAACGGAGAAGATTGGGCGAAATTTGTCAGGCTTTGGAGAATTCGGATTCCGACTTTAAGCCCACTTTTGGCCAGTACATCGGTGCAACACCGGAAGATGCGCGCGACAAATGGCGCAATGCTAACACTCATAAGGAAAGCCGACTTTCCGGAGAATTAATCTTTCGTGAGGAAATGCGCGAAACCCCGCCGCACATTCTAATGACCAACTATTCAATGCTTGAATACTTACTACTCCGCCCCGAAGATAGCAAACTATTTGACGATGGTCGTGGAAGTCATTGGCAGTTTATCGTGTTGGACGAAGCGCACCAATATCGCGGTGCTAAAGGCATGGAAATGGGAATGCTGGTGCGGCGACTTAAACAACGTTTGCGGGATGGCGGACGCGGGGAACAACCGTTTCGCTGTATTGCAACCAGTGCAACCATCTCATCCAGCGAAGGCGATGAAGACAAAAAAACGGTTGCGGAATTTGCCCACACATTGTTCGGTGAAAAATTTACCGCTGACAATGTTATTTTTGGACAAAAAGAAAAACTCGACAACTCCCGTCCACAACGCTTTCATTTGTTTTTGAGCGCACTGGAAGGCGCATTTTTGTCTCACAAAGATGGCGAAGACCGTATCATCTTAAATCGAAAAACAGAGGGCAGTGACGATGGCTCTGAACCAAACGTGGCATTGGAAATTGCGTTATGCCGTGAATGTGGTCAGCATTATTATGTGGGCCGCGAGGACGACGGCTACCTAATGGAAGCAATACGCGACCCCAGCCAGAGTGGTTTTGGTGTGAAGTTTTATCTGCCATTGGATAAGGACACAGATATCGAAAACACCTGCTGCCTGTGTCGTCAATGTGGGAAATTATCAACAGGAAACCCCTCTTGTGAATGCAATGCAAGTATTGCGGTTAGAAAATGCGAAAACCATGCCGACCATCTCGACCAGATAAAACAATGCGAGACATGTAATTACCGAGGTGGTGGCGACCCGGTTCAAGAAATTGTGCATGGCTCGGATGGCCCAAACGCGGTTATCGCCACCGCATTGCATACGTTGTTGTCAAAAAACAAAAACAACAAAATATTGTCTTTCGCCGACAGCCGGCAGGAGGCGGCGTTTTTTGCATGGTATGCGCAGCATTCTTATGAAGAAATACGCGATCGTAATTTTATTTTGCGCGCATTACATAAGTCGACAATTGACAAAGAGGGTTTATCTGTGAATGACTTAAAAAGTAGGCTGCAAAAAATTCTTGAGGAAGAAGGGCTATTTAAACCCTCCGACTCAAGCGAAACCCAAAAACAACGTTCATTACGAATAATTTGCCGCGAGTTGGTGACCGATGAACAACGCAACTCATTAGAAGGTGTTGGCTTGGCAAGGTGGTCGATTCGCATCCCGGAAGATTTCGAATTACCACAAACCTTGTTTCAATCTCCATGGAATTTTACGGTGGAAGAAGGACGGGAGTTGTTGAATTTTCTATTGAACACCTTGCGCTACAAACAAGCAATAGAATTGCCTGATGGTAGTCCGCCATCCGCCGAGGTATTCCAGCGGCAGCAGAAAGCGGTTACCACTGGCACAGGCGGGGGGAAATATACCTTCGCTTGGAGTAGCACACAAAGCGGTATCGTCAAACACTTTCTTTTTAATTTGCTTGCAGATTACCCCTTTTCTCCCCAAGAAAAGCGCGATCACGGAAAGAAACTACTGGATCATCTATGGGATTCGATTGTTGCTTACAAGAATATCGTTACAGATGAAAACAACTTTCTGGTAAGAGCAAACACCAATGGTGCTTTTCGTCTGAATTCTGCTTGGCTTCGTGTGCATCTTCCATCGCCGGGCGAATGTTTTGAATGTGATACTTGCGCACGTTTGAGTTCCTACAACATTCGTACAGTTTGCTCGCGCAACGGCTGTCCGGGACACCTTGTCAATGCAAATTGGGAGAAACTCAAACAAAATCATTACTATTTTTTATATACGGATAAAGATATGCCGCCAAAATTGCGTGCCGAGGAGCACACTGCACAAGTGCATAGTGAAGAAGCACAAATTCGGCAACGAGAATTTATTGAAGGAAAAATTGACTTGCTCAGCTCATCAACCACTTTTGAGGTTGGCGTGGATTTGGGTGACCTGGAAGTTGCATTTTTGCGTAACGTGCCACCAGAAACATTTAATTACACACAACGTGTCGGGCGAGTCGGTCGTAGCGAAACCCCCGGACTTGCGGTGACTTACTGTCGCCGTAATCCACATGATTTATATCATTTCGCTGACCCGGAAGCGCGAATTTTAGAGGGTGAAATTCACCCGCCGCAACTGCGCTTACACAACGAAAAAATTATCATCAGGCATATCACTGCCATGGCATTGTCGGCTTTCTTTAAGGAAAATGAAAAACGATTTGAGAATGTTGAATCTTTGATTGGCCCGGATTGGGGAAACTCAAAGGCGACTAGTGATGTTCGAAAATTTCTTAAAAACAACACCGTTATACAAGATTCATTACGCGCAGTGGTGCCAGCAGACATACACGAGAAGGTTGGATTACACAATAACGAATGGATAAAAAAAATTGCCGGCAGCAATAGTCAATATGCCAAAGCCGAACAGGAAGTCTGTGAAGACTACAATCGCATGTATACAAAGCGAGAGGAATATAAAACACAAAACAAGTTAAAGCCTGCAAGCCGAATAGATACCCGAATGAAAACCATTGCCAAAGAAAAATCATTAAATTTTCTTTCTCGAAAAGCAATTATCCCTAAATATGGTTTTCCGGTGGATGTGGTTGAACTGGACACTCGCCCATCCACCACCAGAGAAGCGAGCAAGATTTCCTTACAGCGCGATTTATCACAAGCCATCGCTGAATATGCGCCGGGCGCAAAAGTCGTTGCCAATAAAAAAGAATGGGAATCCTGCGGGGTTAGAGTTGTGCACGGCAAAGAGCTTGAAGTCAAAAATTATGTTTATAGTCAGGCGCGAGACTTTACGAAATGGGGTGAAGATGACCAACCTCCACCCGATTCTCATTCATCTAAACAGTATCTGTGGCCGCAATTTGGTTTCGTTACCGAATTATTTAAACAACCAAAAGATCCTAGAGGAAGAGCGCGTCGTATGTATACAACACGTCCATTTTTTGAAGGATTTGTTCAAGAACAACAAGAATCACGAAATTCCTTTGGAATTAAAATCACCCCCGCACAGCGGGGTCGCATGGTGGTGTTGTGTGAAGGAAAAAACGGCGGTGGGTTTTATATTTGTCGCCGCTGTGGTTCGGGCTCTATTGAAAGAAAACCTGCGCATAAAAGTCCTGAAGGCAATCAATGCAGTGGCATGCTGGAACTCCTTTCTCTCGGCCATGAATTTGAAACCGATGTTGTGCGTTTGCAATTTCCGAATCTTAACAACCAATGGGAAGCATACTCATTAGCATATGCCATATTGTTGGGCATATCACAAACTTTGAACGTGCCGGACACTGATATAAACACCACCATCACTGCCGGAGACTCTCACAACGAAATCGCGATTGTGTTGTATGACAATGTCCCCGGTGGCGCAGGGCTGGTTGCCAGCCTGGAAAAAACTAAAATATTAAAAATTGTCCTTGCGGAGGCAAAAAAACGAGTGGTCGGCGATTGCGGTTGCACCGAGAGTTGCTATGGCTGCATTCGCAGTTATCGTAATCAATTTGCCCATCCATACTTGCAACGCACCACCGCCTTACAATTTTTGGAAAATGCCTTGGAAAACGAGACCACTGATTCGGCTTAATCACGTCACTTTTTTATGGGAATGCACAAAGTATAAGAAGTATAAATGGGGCGTCGAGAAAGTATAAGAAGTATTAATGGGGCGTCGAGAGTAATTGGTCGTCTAGAAAATAGTCTCGGATCCTGAAATGGTGGAAGGCGGCTCGCGCAGTGCCTGCGGTGAGTACCCGCATTGCTGGTCTTGTAGATCTTTTTGGCTATATCCGGATCTCCCAACCAATGAAATACGATCCTGATGCTGTTTTATAGAGATTAGGACCTTACTCACAGTGTACGTAAATCGCTGGGAATATGCGCAGGAATATCGAGGTCGCCAACGGTCAGGTAAATCATGTCGGCGAAGTTGTGCAGGTTACGATATCCAGACGCTCGGTTCTTGACGATTTTGACAATGCGGTTCAGGCCTTCACCGACGGCATTGGTCAGGTTTCTATCGGTGAACGCGACGATGTTATCAAAGTGATTTCGCACCGTGGTGACAAATTGGCGCAACGAGGGGATACGGCTACGCAGGGCGGTGGTCATCCAGCGTTTCAGGAACTTCTCAGCTGAGCCACGATAACGGTAATTCCAGATGTGTTCGAACTCGTCCTTGAGCACCCAGGCGCGGTGGATACGCCGATTGGAGTTGCGCAAGCTATTGAGGAATCGAGACTGTCTCTTGGTGCGATGGCTCGAGTGCATGCTGAGCAGCCATCGCAGGCCCTTGATCGCCTTGCGCTCCCCGGTATCGAGGGCACGCCACTCGTCCTTGCGCACCTCATCCACAGCCTGGTTCAGCGCCTTGACGACATGGAAGCGGTCGATGATGAGCGTGGCGTTGGGGCAGTGATGTTCAATGGCCCCGGTATAGGCGCGACTCATGTCACAACTGGCCCACAGGATGCGTGCTTTCTGCCCCTTGCTCAGGTGTTCGTTGAAGAAGCGGTCAATGGTCTCGCGGCCTTTTCCCAGGCCCACCCACAAGATACGAGAGCGGTCCAGATCATAGACGAGTGTGGCGAATTTGCGGCCCTTCAAGAAGGAAATCTCGTCGACGCCGAGAGTGACCAGGCCACGGATTTTATGGCCGTGGCGCACCCGCGTGATGATCCGGTGCAGCAGGTCGGACAGGGTGGAGGAAGGCATCACCAGAATCTCGGCGGCGGCCTTCTGGGTCATGATCTGGCACAGGGAGCAGATCCGCCACTCCAGTCGGTAGGTGATACGTGAATAGGCTGGCGCCCAGGGGATCGTCTCCTGCACCCGCCCGTGCGTTGGGCAGCAGATCTCCTTTGGGGCATACCAGAGCAAGACCTTCATCCCCATGAGTGTGAGATCCTCCCACCGGCGCAGCTCGGTCGTATGACGCACAATCCGGCAGCGCCGTTCACATTCGGGGCAGCGGCAGCCATTCTTGTAGGGCTTGACCGCCAGATGCAGTTCCTTGTTGCGGTTTTTGAACCAGAACTGGGTGATTTTCATACCTTTGAGGCGTAATATCTTATACAGCAACTTCAGGTTGCTCACGGGCTTCTCCTTTTTGTTGACGGTAATCTACAGAGGGGATGAAGCCCGTGTTTACGTGTGAATTCAAGTCATTGCATCAACATGAAATGATGGGGAAGTTCGGGTCCTCGGGGATAACTGTGGGTAAAAGAACCCCGACATCTGTCAGCCGGACTCCGTGTGGACAGGCCGTGGATTTCACCCCGCCATCCCTGGCGAGGTGATCATGTGGATAACCCGTGGAATGTTCGTGCCTCACATACCACCGGTTACCCACACTAACCCACCGCCTGCCCACACTACGCCGGGGAAAGTCCAGGGGTATTCGGATAGTTTTTCAATAACAGAATTTTTTCAAAAAACTCGTTGGGAAACCCGGATAGACCCATCTTTTTTGCTCACCTTGGAGACCTGGCACGAACAACGCTATACCAACGAATTTCTTAGTGGCGTCCCTGCTGATTGAATGCTGTTGACCTGGAATCCTTCCCAGCGAAAAGAGGCAATGTCTCAGGTGGTGCCCTGGGAGGTGGTGTCAGCAGCGCCACGGTGGGGATGTCCTGTTCCCTATCGCGAAGGTGAGCGAGGATTCTATCTATGATGTTCCGGTCCTCAATACATGCGATGACTCTGACAGACCCACCGCAGCGGCCGCAAACCTTGATGTCGATGCTGAACACACGTTTCAGGCGCTGAGCCCAGGTCATGGCGGCGTGGCGCTCGGCGGGTGAAGCTACTTCCCTATTGGGGAGGCGCTTCGCACCTTTGCCTCGCTGTGCCGGCGTAACCGGGCCGGCGATGATTTGGAGCGAGTACCCCATGATAGCGGGTGAGGTTGACGCGGGGTTTGGGGGCCAGCGCTGCCAACCGTGCGATGAAATCCACCGGTTCGAAAGCCACCTGGGTCGTTCCATCGCGGTAGGGCGTGCTCAGGGTGTAGACCACCTGGCCGGTCGAGCTGAGAGAGAGGCGGGCAACGGCCACGGCGGGGCGGGCGATGTACCTGCATAACCGCTCGCGTTTGTCTTTCTGCTTGCCTTCGCAGCTCACCCCGGCGTGGAGGGAGAATCCATTGGCCTTGGCCACCCGCTCCAGTGCGGGATCAGGTCTGTCCGGGGGGCGGATGGTGCGAATCATGAACGCTTTGCGTCCCTACTGTGGGCCTACCGCGACGCGGTAGGATACTGAACTGCCCAGCATCTGGGGCATGGCATCCGTGTCTTCGGCAGGGTCGAGTTCCAGCCAGGCGCTCTCCCCCTTGTCAGCATCCTGCTCCGGCAAGCCCTGGCGCTTGAGGCGGCGGCCTACACGCTGACTGATCCACTGAACCAGGTTCTCCAACTCGCTTTTGTCTGGCGCCTTGACGCGTTGAAATCGTGGTGGTCGGTCGTCGCAATACACGTAGATGCCATCCAGGAACAGGACGTGAAAGTGAATGTTCAGGTTGAGAGCAGAGCCGAAGCGCTGAATCAGTGTCACTGCCCCGGTCGCCCCTTCTTTGAGTGAGTGCCCAGCCTTGTGAATCAGATGGGTCGAGATCGCCCGGTAAACGATGCCCAGCACCTTGCCCATCGCCCGGGGGTGGGCGGCAAGCAGGTAGCGCAAGGGAAAGGGGAAGCTGATGACCCACTGGCGAAGGGGGATATGCGAAGTAAAAGAATATGCAGTGTAAATACCCTTTTCCAGTTTGTAGGCCCTAAATACTGTTTATTTTTCAGACTGTTGGGTTTCTGATCGCATTGCATGGCTTTACATATTCATTGCCAGTAGTGAACCTCGTTTGGGCTGTTCACCAGCCAATCCGAAGGAGGTTCCCATGCTGGAGTTCTATCTCGAGAACGAAGACAAACTGCGCCAACTGAGGCCATGCCCGGTTGGCAATTACCTGGATGATTTCGCCCAACGGCTACAATCCTCCGGCTACCAACAACGTCCCGCTCAACTGACACTCAGGGCAGCCGCCCATTTCGGGCATTGGGTTACAGAACCCGGAGTTCCGATTGAACACATCGACAATGAGGTGATCGACACCTTTGCACGCCACCTTCCTACCTGTGCGTGTTCTCGCGGCTTGCAAGGTCGTGACAACTACCACGCTGCAGAAGCGCGACGCTTTCTCAATTACCTGCGGGCGGCAGGTATTGTTCCGCCACTGATCATCGCGCCAGTGCCGATGGCCCCACTGGCGATTCGGTTTTGTGACTGGATGCGCCGGCACCGTGGTGTAACAGAAGGCACACTGGCCGATTATCTGCCCTTGGTTGAGGAGTGTCTGGCGGCATTAGGTGATGACATCTCTACCTATGATGCCCGCCAGGTGCGGGATTATATTCTTGCGGTTGCACATCGGCATGGCGAAGCTCGCACCCGGTCGACGGTGAACGCGGTACGGATGTTCCTACGCTTTCTGGCGACTTATGGATACTGTTCGCCGGACCTCGTGGGGGTAGTGTCCGGGTAGCTGCGATAACTGCCAACGTTTACAGCTTACCCGCCGCAGCCAGGGCTGAATGGATGGTCCTGAAAGGTAAAAGGAGGGACAGAGGCGCGTCCAGGAGCGGCACGGCCCCATAGCTGGCATACCATTGAGCAACCCTTTTTATTCTTGGCATCTATCAGCAGCGCCACACCACCCGCCTGTGCTGCAACGTAAAGGCCCCGACGGCCCGCAGCGAGTAGCAACTGCCCTCCCACGCCTTGTCCCTGGACCGATCTATCTACCGCTAGACGCCCCAACCTAAATACAGGTACTTCATGGCGTGCCAGTCCGCGCTTTACAACCTCTGGCGTGCGCTCATAAGCAATTGATGCTGGGCTCAGGCTGTAAAAGCCAAGGATTTTGCTGCCATCGGCATCATCGATTACCAGAAAGGTCTTCGCCCCACCCTTTTGATGACTCTTCTGGGCATGCCGCTGTAGAAATTCATTCAGATCGGTATCACCGCAATCAAAACCCGCCCTATCGTGTCGCTTTGCAATAGCCTCTTCATGCCAGGTCGGTAATGTCATTTGCGTTTTGGCATGGCGAAGGCGGCAGCCATCAGCTTTTTATTGGGTTTGGGCGGGTTCTCGAGAAGATCCAACACCTGCAAACTATCGTGCTCTGTCAGGCCCAGATGTTCGCTCTGATCGATAACATCCTTGGCCGTTGCCACCGCGGTACGAATCACAAATTCAGTTAGGTTGGTGTGCTGCAGCGCCGCAGCTCGAACTAGCAGCGTTTTTTCCTTCGCAGCAATACGCAGCGACATACGGTCGTTGTTTTCTACCGGCACTCGGGGCATTGGCTCTTACTCCTCTTACACTTGTACGATTTTAAATCGTACAAGGTTTAGATGAGATGTCAATATGTACTCTTTTAAGGCGTACAAGACAAAAAAGGGTAAACATCTATGAAATCGATCTGGGATACCGAAGAATTAGCAAATCATTGGAGTATGAGCTTTGAGGAAATGTAGCTGCTCAGATCCAAGCCCAACCGCAACCACCTCGCAAATCAAATAGAGGCAGACGCGGGCCATCTCCATTCCTATGACTGGTCAGGGCGTACAGGCGCTCGACACCGTAGGGAAATAATGGACTTCATTGGTATCCGGCGGGTCTCTGCCATCGATACAGCAAACTTTACTGCCTGGTTAGCCCAAAGCGTCTATCCACGGGGTGTCGACACCAGTGAAGCCACTGAACTGGCCTTCGACTGGTTCCGAACGCGCAAAATCGAATGCCCGGCCGAGTTGGCCTCGACAGTGTTCTCAAGGAGGCAGCCAAACTGGCATTCAGTAGAACGATCAAATTACCCGTACAGCAACTCGAAAATATCCATCCCAAGGTCTTGCATCGATATCGACAGCGTATCAATAGCGAGAGCGCCTGGGATGTAAAACAGCACCCGGAGTCACTCCGCTGTGCCCTACACTGGCTGGAGGAAAGTCGAGAAAACACGCAGCACTATTATTGCACCCTGGTAACTGCTCGTGTTTCTTATCCTGAATAGATCGAGTCAAGAAATACTCTAATGTGCTATCGCCTGTTTCGCACCTATTCCGGTTTCCGATACTATTAATTGTTCATCGAAGGCCAGTTTCTCACGAACAGCTGACTCGCTCCTGTCGCTGCTGGAGAAATACCAGATAGCCAAAAACGCGAGCGGTACTGATACGATGGTAGGATAAGTGTAGGGAAACAGTGCTTTTTCCATACCCATGAGAGCGACCATTACCTGCGGTCCAACGAGTATTAGCACTATGGAACTCACAAGCCCGGCCAGAATACCCGCAATTGCACCTCTGGTCGTCAACCCCCGCCAGTACATCGCCATGATGAGAACTGGCGCATTCGCGCTGGCGGCGATGGCCATCGCAAGATTCGAAACGAACACCACATTTTGATGTTCGAAAACGATACCCAGTACGATCGCCACCAAACCGGTACCGAGGACAGCGAGTTTCGACACCAACATTTCTTTCTGCGCTGAAACTTCCCCTTTTACGAAAGTTCCGGCATATAGATCATGCGCGATGGTCGCGGCAGCGGATATCGTCAAGCCGGACACAACGGCAAGGATCGTAGCGAAGGTAACCGCAGCGATGAAGCCAAGCAGTACGTCACCCCCAAGAAAATGCGTCACGTGCAAGACCACCATGTTGCCGCCACCAAACATGTTGCCGGCCGCATCATGATAAGTACTGTTAGACATGATCAACGATATGGAGCCAAATCCGATCAAGATGATCAGAAGTTGAAAATAGCCAATAATCGAAATTGCATAGAATGCGGATTTTCTGGACGCTGCGGCATCTTTGACGGTGAACAGGCGCATTAGGATATGGGGCAAGCCGATAAATCCGAACAGTAGTGTCATGCTTACAGACACTACGGATAGCGGATCCTTCAGCCAACCTCCGACTTCTACTATGCGCCCCCCTCTGGGATGCGTGTCGACTGCGGTATCGAAAATCGCTCCAAGATCGAACTCAAAATGTATCAGCAGTAACAACGCTATTGTTGACCCACCTACAACCAGCAATATTGACTTAATAAACTGCACCCAGGTGGCCGCTAACATTCCGCCGAAGGCAACATAGATCACCATCAACGTGCTAACTGTGATCACGGCGAAGACATAATCCAACCCGAAGAGTAGCTGAATTAATTTTCCCGCACCCACCAACTGTGCGATCAAATAGAAAGTCAATACGAAGAGAGACGCTACTGCTGCCAACGGCCTGATTTTGGACGCCGATAGTCGAAAAGAGATGACGTCAATAAACGTATATTTGCCGAGATTGCGTAGCCTTTCTGCGATTAGAAACAGTACGATAGGCCATGCGCCGAGCGTTGCCGCAATAAGCATTAGGCCATCCGCACCCAAAGCATAGATGCTACCGGTAATGCCCAATAGCGTTGCCGCCGAAAGAAAATCACCGGAAATCGCGACACCGTTTTGCCATGCCGGAATTCCACCACCTGCAGTATAAAACTCATCCGCCGTACGCGTCCTAAGCGCTGCCCAATAAGTAATTGCAAGTGTTATTAGAACGAAAATTACGAAGATCGCTATGGCAGTAATGTTTAATTCCTGCTTCTCGACAGGGCCGGAAATCGACTCCGCGGCTTGCGTTCGCGACGAAAGCGAGAAAAGAACGTGCATCAAAAACCCAAAGAAGCAGTTCGATTGACTTCTATTCGTCATGACCAACTTCCATTCGTAGTTGATCGTTCAGCTCATCCAGTTGTTTGGCCGCGAAAACGGCGTAGTAAGCAGACAAAGTGATTGCGACGATGACAACAAGTACAGTAAACCAGATGCCTACGGTGACTGAACTGTCGGCAGGCAAGCGGAGGTTTACAAACGATGGGAAATACGCCCAACACATCGTGTAAGCGCTAATGACCAACATCATCAAGCCAATCATTGCCACTCTTAGCTTTCGTCTTTTTCGTACCAGTTTCAGGAAGGCAGGATGTTTTGCGATGTCGGATAGATTGCTGTGTGAAATAGCACTGCCTCCAAGTTGATACCAATCCAATCGATTGTCATCAAAAAGTAATAGAGTTAATGGCAACGACGAAGAACCGGTGACTGGCAGAATCAATCACGCTTCTGCCAGCCACCTGCTGCGCATGGTCAAGCTAAACACTGACGGGGCACCGCCGATGTTTAGTCGCGATGATATATTACTGGAAATCGAATACCTTACTAAAACGCACATATGGTCGTCGCCCGCGCGGATCATGTGTTTGGGTATCGTAATTAAAATTAGTTGCAACCAATGGCGGGTCTTCGTCAAAAACGTTAGCAACACCGGCAGTTAGCGACAGTCCAATGCCATCAAACCTGAAGTTATACTGCAAATCGACTGTAGTATGAGAGCTAATATCCTCCGGTACAGGAAGGCCGTCATTACTATAACCGCCTGTATATCGAACGATAGCGCTCGCTCCTTGACGTTGACCTTTCCAATAGAATGTTGCGGACCCCCTGTATTCCTGGTTTGAGCGTGCAAACGTATAGAAGTTACGCCGTCCCAAAGCATCAATTGTTGGACCATCGCTGGACTCTTGAATATTGAACGTCGATATTTTAGTAATGTCAGCAGTAATGCCGAACAAACCGGCGCTTGTATCACGTGCGTAGGTAATATTCAGGTCGAGACCGTCAGTGTCGAGTACCGCTGCGTTAAAGAAGTTCGTTCTCGTAGCGGTAAATTGTGGCCCGTTGCAAATCAGATCAGGGCTTGGCATTGGAGACGCGCAATTGGTTGGTCCTCCAGCCTCGATCAGAACCGTATTGGCGTTTTCCTTAGTGATAACTTCGTCGTATGCAAAACTCCAATAGTCAAGCCCGACGGAAAGGTTTTCAGTAGGCGTCAATATGATACCCACGTTGAAAACGAATGCCGTTTCATTTTCGAGGTCCGGGTTACCAGAGGTCAAGTCGGCTCGAAATTGGAACGAGCCGTTGTCATCCAGAAAATCGTTGACTGCAGCGAAATTGCCAAACGCCTGCAACAAAGTTGGTGTTCGAAATGCGGTACTGGCAGAGCTTCGGACTACCAATACGTCGTTAGGCTGCCAACGAATCGCCAGTTTCGGATCAACAGTAGAGCCGAAATCTTCATAGTTCTCGTATCGGACCGCGACGGTTGCTTCGAACGTTTCAGATAGGGGAAACAATACTTCAGTAAAAACTGCGGACACATTGCGCTTGGCGTCGTAGTCAGCCGCGCCTATCAAGAACGTCAAATCGAATGACTCAAAGTCATCGCTATAGTCAACCGCTAGTGATTCCTGACGAAGTTGAGCGCCAATGGCTAGGCCTATCGTTCCTCCAGCCAGGTTTCCGAATTCGGTCGAAGCAACGAAATCGAGGGTATGCAGATCCGCTTCAGAATCAACCACACAATCGCATTTAATGTCATCGATGACCGACACACTGTTGTTACTGGATAAACCAAATGGGTTAAACAATTCGTCGTTGTTTGGTCCACCGACACCCAAGTATGCCGCAGCCAAGCGAGATCTTAAGACATCGGGATAGTTAAAGGAATATTCATTCTTGCTGTATTGATAGCCAGTATCGTAACTCCAGTTCCCGTCTCCGATTTCACCTCTTGCGCCAAACACAATACGCGTAGTGTTATTGTCCCTATTAATAATGCCGGGTGTTGAATTGGCACCAAATGGTCGGGCGATGGCAACGATAACGTCCGCGCCAAATGGGTTATCAGGGTGCCCTGCAGGTATAGCAGGGTCCGCAGGACTGCCTGCGATAACCGTCGGCAAGCTCGGAGGAATGATTTGATCATCCACTGTATTTCGAGTAACCAGCAAGCTGCCGTATAGCTCCGCAGAATTCGACAGTTCGTGCGTCACGTTCAGCATAGACTGAATGCGAGTTTCGGGTACATAAAGCTCGTTGAACACTATGTAATTAAAACGACAGAGTCCTCCACGCAAGAATCCGCCCGACGCCTCGCAGTTTGGATCTGGCTGCGGACCTGGCAGACCAGCGACAACGTAATTACCAGGCTGTCCAGCGGCACTAAATCCAATACCAAAAACGTCAGGATCCGTAAAATCGCGATCCTCAGCAGACAGTGACTCTCTCTTAAAGTAGTTTATGCCAAATACAGCATTGGTATCCCCGAATGCGTGGCCAGCAACAAATCCAATATCAAGATCACTTTGGGGGCCATCAGCTGTTTTTGAATAGGACGCAGCAATCTCAGCGCCTTCATAATCGGTCCGCGTAATAAAGTTGCCAACACCCGCAACAGCATCTGACCCATATGTCGCCGACGCCCCATCTTCAAGTATTTCCCAGCGCTCAAGCATAATAGCGGGGACAGAATTGAGATCCACAAATGAGCTTCCGTCCTGGCCATAAGCACCACTTTGGGTAACCCTTCTGCCGTCGATGAGCACCAGTGTAGAATTCAGTCCAAGCCCCCTAAGATTGAGCGGCGCTGTACCTGCTGAGAAATTCTGGCGAAATATATTTGCTTGAGCTTCGGTACCGATATTGGAGGGAATATGTATGGATATGTCCGCAATGGTCGTGTTCGCTTCGCGGCCTATTTCTTTCTGACCAATATTAAATATGGGCGATGATTCGTCGCCTTGAGCTCGCTTAATATATGATCCTGTTACTACAACTTCTTCAAGTTTTGGTGCAGCTTCACCGGCACCCGCCTGCTCCTGTGCCCCGGCACCAACACTAAACAGCGCCGCAAGAAATGCGACGACACCTGCTTTATTTTCGGTTTTCATTTTTTCACCCCCAACCTCTGATTGTTGAACATTAGCGATGCTTAAAACGACCCGGCTACTGAACGTCGGTGTCAAACCGGTTCCCGCCAGAAGAATTTCAATGGCTTCTTCTACGAGGTAGTCGCCAGCCAATCGATTTGCTGTCGTCTCCCGTACTACATCGAAGGGAAAGACCAGCGTCAGATCAGCCTGTTCAGCGAACTGGGTGAGCGCTAAATCCGCTCGTTGCTGAGGAATGTCGAAAGGAATTGCTTCGTCTTGACCTGCGTCGGTTGCGATTGCTGTTGCTGAAATTGTCATCAGCAAAGCCAAAACAGCGCGGCGCAAGAGTGCCCCTTCGTCAGCCTCAACCGCTGACCTTATGGCCACGTGCTGCTTAGACGAATGAGCGATTGTTTTCCCCCATACGATCTTGAACATTGGGTGGGATTATCCTGACTGCGAGTGTCTCCGTCTTGACGGTTGCTCAAAAAGCCCTCTAGTCTACAGCGCTGGCCAACATTATTTTTCCAGCGCTATCACGGTGATGGGTAATGTTAAAATTTTCTCTGAGCGTTGCCAGCAATCCGTCAACGTCGCCCGTTCGAAACAGTCCAGCAATTCTCACTATCTTCAGTTCGTCGTCCAAGATCACAAACTGGACGGTCGTGTAGCGGCTAATTTCGGCCACGGCCTCTTCCAATGATTCGCCACGAAAAATTAGATTCCCCTTGCGCCAAGACAATTTTACTTCAATCTCTTCTAGTGAAATTTTCATAATTTTTTCATCAGCGGAACCAAGTACTATTTCTTCGCCTGCTGCTAATGTCACGGACGAGGGTTTCAGAATCTCGGGCGACACGTCAGCCATAGCGACATCCGGGCTCGGGCTCACGCCCACCAGCACCATACCCTCGGTCACGAGCAACTCAATGCTCTGTTCGCTGGTTATTTTCAATGTAAACGCTGTACCAACAGCACGCACAATTCTCTCACCGATGATGACGCCTAATGGCCGGGTCGAATCGTGTGCAACCTGGACGTGTATTTCGCCACGCTCGAGCCTTAGCAGTCGATATCCGTCAGTGTAATTCACTTCGATCCGGCTGTTGGTGTTCAGCACAACCTGTGTACCATCTACCAATTTAACAGTCGATTGCTCACCAATGGCCGTTTCGTAGACGGTGTCCGATGTCATCGCAGAGTTGTCTTGACCAGTATCAGGTGCATTGCCCAGATCGAATGTGATGCTGGCCCAAAACCCCACGAACACGGCAACTAGAACAGATGTGGCCATCGCTAACGGGATCCGTGGTGACTTAACCTCATGAGTGGCAGCCTTCGGAAACAGGTCGGATAATCGGGATAACACAGTCATCTTGTCCCACAGTTTGGCCATTTCAAATAGCGCAGCCTGGTTTTCCTGGTCGGCTGCTAGCCATTCTTGTAGCTCTTTTTGGCCTTCCGCCGACAAATTGTTATCCAGTTTGGCAATCCAAACGCTGGCTTCATCGTAGCGCTGATCCAACTTCGGAAATTCATAGACGCTACTCATGACCGATCTCTCCGACCTGGGGCAGATACACTTTGCACCCCTCCTTGTTTGTTGACCCGGTTCCCACTGGCATACTCTTCATTGTGCTGCATCATCAAATAGGCACAGCGCTTAATACCGTGCGCGATATGCTTTTCCACTGTGCTTTCACTAATCTTCATTTTCCTGGCAATTTCCCGCTGGGAATGGCCGTAGACTTTCTTTAACACGAACGCCCGCCGACATCGCACCGGGAGCTGTCTCACAGCATCACAGAACTGCGAAAATTCCTCATTCGAAGCCACCTGGTCGAAGGTCTCATCAGCCAGTCGCTCGGCCTCTCCGAATCCTGATTCATCGGCTTGCTCAACGCTGAAGGCAAGACGAGACTCCGCCCGTTTCACATTATCCAACGCAAGATTGCGGGCGATCTTGAACAGGAATGCACGAGGCTCACCGATATTGTCCTTCTTTTTGATCTGGCATACCCGAACGTAGGTCTCCTGAACGATGTCTTCAATTTCTTTGGGTGGCACAATGCCCACCACGGCGCGTGCGAGGCTTTCCCGCATAGACAAATAAATGCTGTGAATACTGTCAACACTTGGCATATGTCTCGCCCTGTGGTTTGAGTAATTTTATCCTGCCAACTTGCATAGACGACTGGGGCGCTGTTTTCCGCCATATGATTAAGTATAGGAGTAGCCCGTAGGGCATTTTTCACCAACCTTCACAATAGGCTCTCCGTTGTTGTTTGACGAAGAAGTCGGCTTGCAGTAATCCCCACTTGCATAATATCCAGTGGGGCAGCTACCGACTATGGAGATTGGGGTTTGTGATCCTGCCCACTAATGATGGACACCCTGTTAAGCGAGTAAACGACGCTACAGAGGTGAACCATGACAAGACAATCAGGAAGGAAAAAGACATCCCGGAGGCAGCATTCGCCGCAATTCAGAAAGGAAGCTTTGGCCCTGGCGGAGAAAATCGGCATACCGAAGGCCGCCAGGGAACCGGGGCTTTATGATTTGCAGCTCTACGGTTGGCCTCGAAGGCCCGGGCCAAGCAAGATCAGAGTGAACTGGAGCAAAGCCTCGGCGCAGAAAATGCCCGCCTCAAGCGCAAGCCGGCGGAGCTGTCAGAGGCGCTTGCCATCGTAAAAAGGCGGCCACATACTTCGCCAGGAGCCTGCAGTGAAGTATGTGTTTATGAACGGGCATCAGGGCACTTTTCGAGTCTCGGCGATGAGCCGGATATTGCAGGTCTCCCGCAGTGGGTTGTATGCCTGGCGCAAATGGCGGGATAACCCCTCACCCCGACAGCAGCACCGGCAACAGCTCGACACGGCGGTCAAGAAGGCATTTGATGCCGGCAAGAGCCGCTCGGGATCACCCCGGCTGGTGCTGAATCTGGCAGAAGCCGGACATCGGCATGACCGGAAGACCATCGCCGAGAGAGTGAACGACACGATGCTCGACGTCGTCTGGCGATTTCTTCAGGCTGAAGAGCGATTCGTCGCCTACCCGATGCCCTTGCGTGGCACCTACAGGCGAGACTTCACCTTTACCGACAAGGGGTGGGCGTGTACCGCGAACAACCCGATTCCGGCATCCGCATTGGAAGGTGGTGTAGCGGAGTTGATTTGCATCGACCCGGGAGATAACGAGGTCGCTGTAGCCACCGGGACCTCGGAGGCGGCACCGACGGCGACAGCACAACCCAATACCGAATCCGGCTGGTACTGGAGTGGCGTAGAAAGAATCGGGATCACCAACTTTTCTAGCGTGATCCTGCTACCCCCTGGGTGACGACCCACCTTCTACGACGGCAGCGATCTGGTGATGGCCGTGCGCAGTGAGTAACGCCTCCATGATTGCATTGGTACCGGCCCGTTTGTTTATAGCCCGGCGTCCTGAATTCCGTCGCGCGATAGTGTTTTTTTGTCTAACGAAAGCCCGCTGAAGAGCGGGCTTTTTTGCCATAATAGGAGTGTCAGGCTTACTGTGGGAGGACGCTGTTATGTCTATTGCACATTGCCTTGAAAATTACCTGGGAGAGGCCCAGGTTAGCTACAACCTGATCGCTCACGGACACACCGAATCTGCCTATGATTCGGCCCGCTCAGCCCACATTCCCACCGCTAGCGTGGTGAAGGCGGTGTTGCTGCGCAATCGTGGTGATGGTCGCTACGTGCTGGCCCTGCTGCCCGCCGGCAACAGACTCAAACTGCCCTGGGCCAGTCGGGAATTGGAGGCAGATTTGATACTGGCCAAAGAAGCGGAGCTCGCCGACGTGTTTCCCGATTGCGCAACAGGGGCCATTCCCGGCTTTGGCCAGGCCTATGATATGGATCTGATCTGGGATGATGAGCTGTCTGCGCAGGCGGAGCTGTTCTTCGAGGCAGGTGATCACGAGGAGTTGATCAAGATCGATCAAGCCGAGTTCCAGTCACTATTTGGACCTTACCCGCATGCGGGGATCAGCCTGCACCATGAGAGCTATGCCCAGTATCACGCCGATGAGATCCGTGGTCGCCTGCATTAGCGCTGCGCTGAGAAGCGGGGGATTCCTCCGGATCTGTTGGCGCCTGCTTAGTGGGGGTTGAGCCGTACCCGACCCCAGGGCGCGCCGTAGTGAATACGGCCATCCTCATCGATCAGTGTGCCGGAGAACAACACGTTGTAGCGCTGGTCGCCAATGGTGTAGTGGAACTCCGATTTACCGGTTTGCCAGTTCATGGCTTCCAGCGTCCACAGGTTGTCGCGGGCACCCACCAGGTAAACCCTGTCTGAACCGACACCGACAATAGGCACGGTGCTGGGCGAGCTCACTTGCCTGTTAACCCAGGCTTGTTCCAGGCTTTGGCTGAGGGGGTTCCAGGCAAACTTCTGTACCCCGTAGGGCTGATAGCTGGTGTTGCTGCCCAGCATGCTGATCAGCAGGCTGCCGGCTTTTTCCGGCAAATACCAGGGGATATTGCGTGGATGGTTGTTCACCACCAGCGCGCCGTAACCGGCCACCACCACAGATTGTTCCGATTGGATCTGGCTAAGATCCGGGTCGCCCATGGTTACCGCCTGCTGCCCGGCGATGCGCCGGTCGGGAGTGCCCTCCAGTTGCCGCCACTCAGCGGGTATTTCGTCGCGCCAGAACAGCACCACATTCATTTGCGGCTGGCCATCGGTGATAACCACGAACTTGTCTTCGTCCCCGAAACCCATTAACGAGGGAGTGGCGCCGGTGCCATGACTCCACTCGTTAAGATATTCTGCGGTCCAGGCACCATCTTTCTCGCGGGTGCTCAGGCTGCTGCCATTCCAGACGACCTTGTGCATATGTTGCTGTGAGGCGACATAAATACCACCCGCATCGTCTATGGCATAGGCGTTGCGAATCCAGCCGTAACCGATAGGACCGGTGGCTTTGCCTGCTGCACCCTCACTGTGCTTGAGCCGAATCAGCAGGTAATCCTTAAAGTCGCGGCTTACCGCTGCCATATAGCCATGTTCCGTTACCACGATCAGCCAGCCGTCATAGGTCATATTAAGTCCCATGATGGGGCCGGTAGCCGCAGCGGGTAGCTGGAACTGTCGCAACTTGACGATAGGCGAGCGACTGTCGGCGGGGTCGGCATCGCCATAGGCGGTAATCGAGCCGCTCTTACTGCCTACATAGTAGGTGTGGTCTGCATCGAGGACCGTATAGAGATTCGAGAGGTTGCGCAGCTTTTGCATTTCGCTGAATGCGTTATAAATGGCGAAGATGCCATTGTTATTGTCATTGAAACTGGCTATGGATGCATCGGCCTGGATGGAATCATAGCGCTCGGCGCCGGGGAAGAAGTACCCGCTGACGATCTGGTGACTGTCGTAATCCAGTTTGACGATGCGGTCCAGGCCGTTGCCCCAGAAAACCCGTTGGCCATCTTCGTATACACCCGAGGTTGCGATACCGAAAAATCCCGGTCCGGTATGCACATATTGAATTTCGTCTTCCCCCAGTACCCGGCTTGGCCCACTGGGACCGTGCTGGGGCATCGCATCCTGCTGGGCGGGGTCACCGTGAGCCATGGAATAGCTCGAATCGGCCAGATAGGGGTTTCTGGGTGGCATTTCTGCCGCCTGGCTGATCACATGTGTGGCAAGCGCTGTCAGTAGCAGAGTGGTTTTTAGGAATGGTTGAATGGTAATCACAGGAATAACCTCGCTTCGACAAGATCGACAAATACTTGTATGGAGTCCATTGCAATGCTGCTTCCGCTACGCTGGATTTTTAAACGCAGTTGCTCACCTGGGCTCGGTAATACTCAATGCTCTCTCTCATGCCGTCCGCGACCGATCTGATCGGCTGGTAACCGAAATCCCGTGCCGCCGCGTCGGAAGACACCACGTGGGAAATGGTCAGCTTGTTCAGTTCATGGGGCGTGAACAGGGGCTCGGCAATACCAATTTTGAAGTGCAGCCATTCCCAGGCTTTCATCATCAGGTAGACCGGTGCGGCAGGGATATTGGCTTTGGGTACCCGGTAACCAAGACCCTCAAAAAATGGTTTTACGAAATCAAACATCGCAGCCGGCTCACCGTCAGAAATAAAGTAGGCGCGACCGGCGACCGGGCTGCTTGGCGACAGCGCGGCGGCGGCCAGCAGGTGGGCGTGTACCAGATTGTCGACATGCACGTGATCGTGTTGGCCACCCTGGCCGCCGATGCGGGCCACCATATTTCCGGCTTGCAGTTGCTCCAGCAGCGTGTCCAGCATAATGCTGCCACCGGTTCCCCAGATACCGTCCGGGCGCAGGGCGCAGGTCAACAGGCCATCAGCAGCATTGGCTGCCAGAACTGCCTGCTCTGCCTGGATCTTGGTTTCCGTATACAGGCAGGTAAAACGGCTGGCGTAGGGTGTGTTTTCATCCATGTGCATGTCGATTTCATTGTTGAAGCAGACATCGACCGAACTGGTATGTACCAGGCGTTTGATCCCCTGCTCCTGACAGGCCTTGATGACATTTTGGGTGCCTGTCACGTTGATGGCATAAGCCTGGTCCCGATAGGCCACCGTGGCGCCACTGCCACCGAGCAAGGCGATGTGAGCGGCCACGTGAAATACCGTGTCTACCCCCTGGCAGACTCGGGATATTTGTGCGGCGTTCTGAATATCGCCGCTGATGCATTGCAGGTTCTGATGTGCCATCTGCAGCGGTGTATTGCGCACCAGCGCGCGTACCTGGCAGCCGCGTTCCAGTAAGGCTTCAACCAGGTGGCGGCCAACAAAGCCGGCTGCGCCGGTAACCAGGCATTGGCCGAGTTTGTGCTCAGGCGCTTGTTCGGTATTCGCTTCCATTGTTCATCCTGTACTGGCCGATAGGATTTTCCTTATTAATGCATCTGCCCAGCGGCTGGTCAAATATTCCAAAAAAACTGCGCGCGCGTTCCGGCTCTGCTCGCACAGTAACCTGGTGACATGGCTGCCGAGAAAGCCACTGACGCCCAGAACTAATGTTTTACTCATGCCGATACCGTATCCTGGCAAATTAATTAGAGAAGACTAAAACAGGCAAGGCGTAGTATGAAGTACAGTGTAGGTCAATAGATTGACATTTCAGGGTCAGGCCTTACATTCCACAACTGGCCCATGAGCAGAGACCCCGTTGACACCATACTCAGAGCCGCCCGTCAGTGTTATCTCGACGAGGGCATCAGCAAGACCGGTTGTTGCCAACGGCGCTGCAACCTTTTACGTCGCCAGTGATGCGCGCGCTCACAAATTATCCGTGCCGGTGATAGCCGCCTTGCATGGCGCCGCCGTGGGCGGTGGTCTGAACCTCGTCCTGGGTGCAGATATTCACATCGTACATCCGCGACCCTCTCATCGAAGCGCTGGCAATGGCGGCGAGAAGCGCGACCCGGTGTTCACGTGAAAAATGGAGTCAGTGTCTGACCGGGGTCGCCTGGACTCTGACCCCGGTCGCACCGACCACGCTGGCTGGTTTTAGCACAAACACCCTAACTTGCAGGCTGGTGCTGATTCGGTACAGTTGTTATTGTGCGAGCAATTCGTGCTGAGACAGCCATGCAAAATCCAACATTTTCATCGTTTCTGACCACTGTGTTGACCCTGCTAGGGGTGGCTGTGGGGCTGGGCAACGTGTGGCGATTCCCCTACATGATGGGCACTTACGGTGGCAGTGCGTTTCTGCTGCTATTCGTGGTGCTCATGTGTGTGATAGCGATACCCGCGCTAATGTGCGAACTGGCTCTGGCCCGGGCGTACCGGGGCGCCACCATCACCGTGTTACACAAAAGCTTTGGCCCATTTGGCAGGTTGCTCGGTTATGTACTGGTAATCGGGGTGCTGTGTTCGGGAACCTATTACACGCTGGTGGTCGGCAATGTGTTTTACAGCGCCTGGTATGTAGTACTACACGGATTCTCAGCAGAAAATCTGGATGATTTCAGTGTCGGCCTGGGCAACTCCAGTTTGCAGTTTACCATCGGCCTGGCGGTATTGTGGGCTGGCTTGTTCGTTATCTTGCGCGGCCTCAAACGAGGCATCGAACGGGTCAGCGAGATCTTTGTACCGTTCTTTTTTCTGGTCGCTATCTACCTGGTTTACGTGGCAATGAATCTGCCGGGAGCCGGCGCTGCCGTGCGCGAGTTTCTGCGGCCGGATTTTTCCCTGATTGGCCCTACCGAAGTGTTTGCGGCCCTGGGTCAATGCTTTTTCTCAGTCGGCCTGGGCGCATCCTTTGCCTTGGTCTACGGCAAGTTTATCAGCGACGATACCAACCTGGGCGGCGTCGCCATCTTATCCGCAAGTGGGGATACCCTGGCCTCGATTCTCGCCACCCTGTTCATCGTGCCCACGGTGCTGGTTTTTGGTATGGAGCTCAATGGCGGTCCGACGCTACTGTTTGAGACTGTGCCCGCGTTGCTAAGCCAGATGCCAGCCGGCCGCCTGGTCGGCAGCTTCCTGTTAGTGGCGCTGTCACTGGTGGCTTTCCTGTCCGCGGTTGCCGTGTTCCAGGTGGTTACAGTCGCTCTGGAAGAAGAACCCATTGGCCAGTGGCTGGGACGTCCGCGCCTGGTGTTGCTCATTGGGGCCGTGGAGACGCTGGCGATGATTTATCCCGGCTGGCACCCGGAAATCATCGGCATTCTCGACCTGGTCATCGGGTCCGGTTTCATGGTCACCGGCGGCCTGTTGGCGGTTGTTGCCATTACCTGGACCTATGGCCGCTCTAACGCCCTGCAGCAAATTTTCACCGAGAGCGAGCCGGGCCCGATTTACAGGCTGGTTTTTATCTGGATGCGCTACGTCATCCCGGTCGCCTTGATCGGTATTCTCGGTGCCACCATCTTTGGCGCCATAGCCGGCGAATAAGGCAGCAAACATGAACACAACAAGTCACGATATTCGCAACCAGTTTCCTATTCTTGCCGGTAAAGCCTATTTCAATGGCTGCTCCTATGGTCCGATTTCCCTGCAGGTAAAGGCGGCGATTGAGCACTATGTACAAATCCGGCTCGAAGAGGGAGCTCGCTGGGATATCAATGTGCAAAAAGGGGAGAAGGTGCGTGAACTGCTGGCGCGGTTGCTGCACTGCCCCAGCGATGATGTCTCTGTTTCCACTTCGGTCAGCGAATCACTGAACAGCCTGGTGACGGCACTGCGCTTCGATGGTTCCCGCAACAGGATCGTGGTGACGGATTTTGATTTTCCCACCACTTCGCAGATCCTGCTGGCACAGTCCGCGCGTGGCGCTGAGGTGGTGCGTGCACAGGTCGATCAGAGCGACACACACATACCGATCAGTGAATATGAGCGGCTTATAGACGAAAGTACGCTGTTGGTCGGAATACCACTGGTTTGCTATCGAAACGGGGTATGGGTAGACATTGAACCCATTGTGGAGCTGGCTCACGCTCGCGGCGCGCTGGTATTGATCGATGGCTATCAGGGTATTGGCACTCGTGACTTTGATGTGGTCGCAACGGGTGCAGATTTCCTGGTGGGCGGTTGTACCAAGTACCTGATTGGCACCAGCGGCGTGGGTTATATGTATGTGCGCGACAGCCTCACCAGCGACTTACAGCCCACTGCGACTGGCTGGTTTGCCCAGGAAAATCCATACGCCATGGATATTTATCACCATCGCCCCCATGCCAGTGCGCGCCGCTTCGAATCGGGAACGCCCAACGCCTGTGGCCTGTTTGCTGCGGAGGCCGGCTTGGAATTATTGTTAAGCGTGGGTATGGAGGCGGTTGCCGAGCAGATTGTTCAGGTCACCTCATTAATTAAAGATGCCGTGGATACACACGGCTGGCAACTGGTAACGCCGCGCGACCGCCATGGTGCGATGCTGGCCATCCGCTCAAACGATGCGCCAACGCTGGTTGGGCATCTTGCGGAGCGGGATATTATTCTCACCGAGCGTGATGGCAATATTCGCATTGCCGCGCATTTTTACAATAACGTCGACGATGTCGAAAAACTGGTTGCTGCACTCGAGGCTGAAGCCGACCTGTTGGCCTACTGTTAACACTAGACTATGAGATGGCTGCGATAGGCTGAAACGGCTTGCCCGCGGATTTCTATGGCTCCGATTTTGGTCTGGCGCACCAGCATAGGCCGCCAGTGCCCCGCTGGCCGGTACATCCTGTACATAAACAAAACCCCGTGAAATACGGGGCTTTTAGTTTGGCTATGGCTTGGTTCCGCTGGCTCAGAACTGCCAGCGCACGTTTGCTCCGTAGGTGCGTGGACGGTTGGCGATTAGCGCCTGCGGATCCTGGAAGGTTCCGATGCCATCATAGAGTGCCAATTCGTCCGTGAGGTTCTTGACGTAGAGGCCTAATGCCATTTTCTCAGTCAGCGCAAGGTTTGCATACAGGTTTACCACGGTGAAGGAATCCAGCTCAATGTTGAACGGGCTGTCCGTGCGGAACTCGGTATTGCTTTCGTCGCGATAGGTTACGTCGCCAATCAGCGCCAGTGGACGGCCGAACAGTTGGGTCGAGTAATTGGCTGAGAAGTAGAGCTGCCACTTCGGAACATTGGGCAAATCGTCACCGTCGAGGCCGGTGATCACCGTCGGTGAGGCCCCTGGCAACAAGGGCTGGTCTTCCGATAACTCGCTGGTAAAGTAATAAGTGCCGTTGAAATCCAGGCGCAGTGATTCCAGTGGCAGGAAAGCCACCGACCATTCCACACCGCCTACTTCTGCGGCACCGCCATTGGTGGTGAAGGGGATGTTACCGGCGGGATCGCGCGGTTCCACCTGAATATCGTCCCACTCGATCCAGAACAGAGAGGCGTTCAGCTGCAGCTGCTGATCCATCCAGCGTGACTTGATGCCTGCCTCGTAATTTTGCAGTTCGTCTGACTCATAGGTATCTGGAATACCCGGTGCAAATGGCTGGTTACCGTTGTTGATGCCACCGACCCGAAAGCCCTCGGAGTACAGTCCATATACCATGACATCATCGCTGACGTCATAGGACAGGCTGACCTTCGGCACAAAATCGCTGTCATCCTGTTTCAACAGGCCAATGTCATTGCCATTGAGGGTTTGGCCGATGATGTTACCGGCCACCGCTGAAGGTTGGCCGCCAAAAGCGTGGGTGGTGGCCTGGATGGCCTCGACATCGATGTCGAAGTAGCGCAATCCCATCATCAGTCGCAAGCGGTCACTAAATTCGTAGGTGGCCTCACCGAAGGCTGCGTACTGCTCAACTTCATCCTCTCGGAAACGGCCGAAAAATGCGGTGCCGCCGCCAAAAAAATCGTTGGAGTTCAGTTCATCCCAAGGCATGGGATTGCCCCGACCGTCAGTAGATACAACATTGACTTCGAAATCGTTCTCGTCTTTCTGGTAGTACAAGCCGCCGACAAAATTGAAAGCACCGTCATAATCCGAGGCGAATCGGGCCTCAATCATGCTGGTTTCATAGGTCTGCGGTTGCACCGTGACGCCGGTAACCGGCACCCCGAAGAACGACAGTATCGGGGTGCTGTCAAAGACAAAATCGATCTCGTGTTCGTAGTAACTGGAGGCCAGGGAGAAGGTGCCGTAATCAGCGCGATACTGCAGCGTTCCACCGATCAGGGTTATGTCATCATCGCGATTGTTGGCCGTTACATCCGTATTAATGAAATCATCGCGGGGGCTGGCCAGTGGCAAACCGGGCAGCGGTGTAAAAGGTATGCCAAACTCAGCTATGGCAGCGGATTGCTCCGTCCAGACTGGAGAGCCCTTGGCGGTAAAGCGTGAAGAGCCGCCTATTTCCATTGCCTGGTACATGGCCAGGCCATCAAATAGCCAGCGATCATTCGGTGTCCAGCGAACGCCGAGCCGAAACCCCTGGGTTTCTTCGTCGTTAATATCGTCGCTGTCACCATACTGTTCCGGTGCAATCTCTCGACGGGGTTGGTCGATCCAGCCGTCATTATCCGTATACCAACCGACTAGGCGCGCCGCCAGCACATTCTCGGCAATGGGCAGGTTAACCATACCGGTTACCGTGTAATTGGAACCGCCCTCATCGGTGTCAGAGAAATCGCCACTGACAAAGGCGTCGAATTCACTGGCATCGGCCTTTTTGGAAATGTAGCGAATATTGCCCGCCATGGAGTTGGCTCCATAGAGGGTGCCCTGTGGACCGTTAAGCACTTCAACCCGATCCAGGTCTACCAGTTTGATCGGGGCGTTTTTGCCGCCACCGTCCTGCTGGTCGCTGGCAGTAATCACGTATTCGTCAAAGTACGCACCCACTACTGCCGGGCCGTTACCGTTGATACCGCGAATAATGTATTCCTTGTCGCCGGGTCCCAGATCCTGAAACTGCAAGCCCGGTACGCTGCCGGCGATGTCCTCGAAATCAAGCTGGTTCTTGGCTCGCATGCTTTCACTGTCGATGGCGTGAATGGCCTCGGCCAGTGACTGGACGTTGAATTCACCGCGTTTGGTGGAAGTTACAATGACCTCTTCGAGCACGTTCTCTGCGGCGGTGTTCATAGCGGTGGAGGCAGTGACTACAGCAGCGATCGCTGCTGAAAGTATGGAACGGTTCATGACTAATCCCTCGTATCAGGTTTGATTACCAGTGTGTGTCTGCTTGGTTTGGTTGCATTGGGCAACGTCATTCTCACGGTGAAATTGATTATACGATTAAAACTATGGAGCGGTCTCACGGATGGGCGCGGCAGCAGTTCGATATTAGGGCGATTGCCCTAACATCAATCCAGCCAGCGGATTCGCCCACCGGGGTCGGGCAGCCATATCTCTAGGCTCAGCGCCCTAAACCGCGTGTACCGGGCTGTAGTGGTCTGTAACTATGATTGCCGCCAACCCGCAACGAGCGGGTGGGACGGCCTGACCGGCAATCGATAAAAAAGGGTGTGAACAAAGATGGTTGACTGGGCAAGGATCCGAGCTGAGTTTCCGGCAATGAAAAAGCGGCGGGGTAATATGCCCGTCAGTCTGACTGCTGTGACAGGAAGCCGGCGTTAATAGCCTGGTAACTGTCGTAGATTTCCGCGCGGGCGCTATCGGTGAGGTGGGGATACAGCATCTCTACAATCATGTCATAGCCTGTGTTGATCACTTCAGCGTCTTCTGTCTGGCCCTGTAATTCGATGAAGTTAAGCCAGTTATCGCAGAAGATCCACGACATCACCACCAGGTAATGCAGACTCTCCCGGCTGCGGGGTTTGTTGACCACCCCAACCTCAACCAGCGCTTCAAAAAACTGCAGTACTTTTTCAATCCGGGCCTCGCGGCGATCTTTGACCATCTGGTGAAGTTCGGGGGAGTCGCGAACCAGGGTAGCCATTTCGCGATAGAAAAACCGGTGACGCCAGATCATCTCGAGCTGGCGCTCGAACATTTCTGCCATGTGTTTGACCGTGGGTTGATTCTCGTCTTCCCGCCAGCTAACCGCCATTTCGGCAACAATATCCTGGAACAGAGCCTTGATAATTTCCTGCTTGGTGCGGAAATGATAGTGTAAATTGCCTTTACTGATGCCACAGTGATCGGCAATCGTATTGCCCGAAACGCGCCCCGTGCCCCGCTCATTGAACAATTTTAGCGCGGCAGCCTTAATCAGACCCTTGGTATCCCGGAGCGCCATAAGCTGTAGAAATCCTCACTTGTCGGGAAAATTTCCGAACCTCAGTAGTTGATGGAGGGGTTGTCGCCCGGATAAATCACACCGGCGAGCATCATACCATTGGGGTCTGTACATTGCAGGGAGTGAATCTGTTTGCGTGGCAGAAAAATAATGTCGCCGGCAGCAACCGGTGTCTTGGCCGCCTCGGTCCACATGCAGCCCGCACCGCGCAGGACAACGATGGATTCCTCGTAAAGGTGCCGATGGAGGGCTGCTTTTGAAAAGGGAACTTCACCGATAAACTGGGTGACCACGGTAGAGCCTATCTTCTTGTCCACCAATATCTGGAAGAAGCGATCGGCCATGGCCTGCCGGTTGTCGGGGTCAATACCCACAGTCCGCTGCGGATGTTCTTCGTTGAAGTTGTCGGGCATCTCATCCAGGTAAGCGGGCGTTTCGGCAAGAGGGCAAACCGATATGTAGAGTTTGAGTGCTGTGGGGCCGGCGTTGTTGAGTGAAAATGCCTCCCCGGGTTGTACATAAAACCCGCTCTCGGTCTCTATGGCGAACTCTCGACCGGAAATATTGGCTACACCATTACCCTGGGTGACCAGCACAACCACATGCCGGTCTCCAAAGCTGATAACCGGGGATTTTCCCTGTTCTGCCTCCGCATAAAATTGTGACTGGTGGATGGCACCGGTCGCACCGGCAATGAGTACGCCCATCTTCAGCGTGCCCTGTACATTGAGTGGGATTTTACTCACATTGACAACATAACAACCGCCATCGAGCACCGCTCGCCCATCGGGCCCCGCACAAATCACTGGAATGCGTTGGTTTGCCTCGCTGTCGGGATCATCTTCCGCATAGGTTTTCTGGAGATTGTTATGGGTGCCATCGCAAAAAGGTGCCTCGCCAGTGTGTTTGCAATTACAGAACAACACCTGCTCGGCCGGCTCTTGTGCAATGTAACGAACCGGCTTGAATGGGGTGCCGACGTGCGATTGGTCGCAAAATGGTTGGGATTTGCTTAAACCGCAACTGCACCACAGATAGGACTTTCCCTGTTCGAGTTCTATGTACTGCGGCTTATAGGCAGCGATACGGGGCGCTTGGGGATGGTCATCATTCATTGAACGGTACTTCCTGTCGATACTTGCGGCGTCGCGGATATTATAGAGATGCTGTGGTCTGTACTGGGCATAATTTTAGGGAGGCAGCCCTATTCTGCGTAATCCCACGGTCAGTTATTTGCGCTCGAATGTTCCATGTTGTGACAGCTCTCGTTCACTTTTTCGCCAATAGGAGTAGAGATAGCTCTATAAGAATAACGGCTTAACGCAGCAGGGTTACAGAGTACGCAATGCAGGCAGAAGACAAGGTCAAAAAACAAAAAAGTACGCAGTAATAGCGGGCCAGCGCGCACCGAGGTGCGGTGGTTGCAGATAACTCCAATGAGTGGTTCTTCAGATTGCATACTGGCAGCGTAACCCTACACTGGTAGTCAGTACGACCACTGGGGGTGAATTTCGTGACAGCTGACCAAATATACCTGCATAGCTTTAGAAAACTGCTCGCAGACAGCAAGCGCGCCGTTGTATTTACCGGTGCCGGTATCAGTACCGAATCGGGTATTGCGGATTTCCGCAGTGCCGGTGGCATCTGGACCAAGAACCAGCCTATCGACTTCGGCGATTTTATTTCCGCCGAGGAAATGCGCCGTGAATCCTGGCGCCGCAAGTTCAATACCGAGCACACCATCAGTAAGGCGCAACCCAATGCGGGCCACTTGACGATTGCCCAACTGGTAGCGCAGGGCAAGGTCAGTAGCGTGATTACCCAGAATATTGATGGGCTACACCAGCTCTCCGGAGTGCCCGATGCGCAGGTTATTGAGCTGCACGGCAATGCCACTTACGCGAGCTGCCTGGATTGTGGGCAGCGCTATGAACTTGCAGCTATTCGCACGCTGTTTGCGGTGGACGAGACTCTGCCGGTATGTGAACAATGCCAGGGCATTATCAAAACAGCCACAATCTCATTTGGCCAGGCCATGCCGGAACAGGAGATGATTCGCGCTGAGCAGGCAACTCTCGATTGTGACCTGTTTATGGCAATAGGATCGTCGCTGGTGGTTTACCCGGCTGCCGGTTTTCCGCTAATGGCAAAACAATCGGGAGCCAAATTGGTAATTTTGAATCGTGACCCAACAGATCTGGACTCAACAGCCGACCTGGTACTAAATCATGAAATTGGTCCAACACTTACAGAGGTATGTGCATGTCGCTAAATAGAAAGGTTCTCATGAAGTACCTGATGATTACTATTATGTCCTGTAACTCAGCCTGTTAATCAGTCACCACGATACGCTGGCAGTTCCCGTTAACTGGCAGGAATCATATATCATCCCCCACCGATTATATTGTGATGTAACCAAATGCCGCTGCTAAAACTGGACAGTGTTTCCCTGCATTACGGCACACACGTGCTGCTGGACCATGTCGATTTCAAAATCAGCAATGGCGACCGCATAGGTCTGCTGGGCCGCAATGGCGCCGGCAAGACCACCTTGATGAAGCTTATCGACGGCACCATTACCCCTGAGAGTGGTGAGCGCTGGGTGCGCGGTGGTGTGAAGATTGCCTACCTGGACCAGACGCTGCCCCAGGCCGATGAGCAGGATGTGTACGATGTGGTAGCCCATGGCCTGGCAGAGATTGGGGATTGCCTGGCACGCTATCACCACTGCATTGTCGAAGGTGACCTGGATGACCTGGCCCGGGCACAAACCGAATTGGAAGCCAGGGATGGCTGGCGTTTGCAGCAGCGGGTAGAGACCGTACTCACACAGCTGCAACTGCCGGGCGCTGCCAAAATGGCCAGCTTGTCCGGCGGTTGGCGACGCCGCGTTGCCCTGGGGGCGGCGCTGGTGAGTGAGCCTGATATTCTGCTGCTCGATGAGCCCACCAACCACCTGGATATTCCCGCCATCGAGTGGCTGGAGACCCAGTTCAAAAGCTATCCGGGCGCCATTATCTTTATTACCCACGATCGTAGTTTTTTGCAGAATCTGGCCACTACCGTTGTCGAGCTGGATAGAGGGTATATCCGCAGTTGGCAGGGGGACTATCACGGCTTCTTGCGATTCCGCGATCAACAATTGACGACTGAGGAGCGGGAGAATGCACTGTTCGACAAGCGCCTGGCCGAAGAGGAGAAATGGATACGACAGGGTATTAAGGCCCGTCGCACCCGCAATGAGGGCCGCGTGCGAGCACTTAAAACCATGCGGGTAGAGCGCAGTGATCGCCGTGATATAATCGGCAGTGCAAGTTTTCAGGTGGAGAGTGCTGACCGCTCCGGCAAGCGGGTTGCAGAGCTGCAACATGTCTCCAAGATGTATGGCGACAACGTGGTTATTCGGGACTTCTCCACCCTGGTGAGTCGCGGTGATCGTATCGGTATTGTCGGTGCCAATGGGGCAGGTAAATCTACGCTGATAAAAATACTGCTGGGTGAGCTGGAGCCTGACAGTGGCACGGTCGAGCTCGGTACCAAGATAGAGGCGGCCTACTTTGACCAGTTGCGCGTGCACCTGAATCCGGAAAAAAACCTTATCGACAATGTCTGTGGTGGCCAGGACTTTATCGAAATCAATGGCAAGCGCCGCCACGCGATTTCCTATCTCAATGATTTTCTATTCGGCCCTGACCGGGTGCGCACACCGGTTAAAGCGCTGTCTGGCGGTGAGCAGAACCGGGCCATTCTTGCCAAGTTGTTCATCAAACCCGCTAACCTGCTGGTGTTGGATGAGCCCACCAACGACCTGGATGTAGAAACCCTGGAGTTGTTGGAAGAAATTCTGCTGGATTTCAAAGGCACGGTATTGCTGGTCAGTCACGACCGCGAGTTTATGGATAACGTGGTTACCAGCATCCTGGTGCTGGAGGGTAATGGCGTTATCAATGAGTACGTGGGCGGCTATAGCGACTGGGTTGCCCACGGCGGCAAGCTGGTAAGCCTGGATGATGAGGGGCAAAAGCCCGCTGTCGAAAAGCCGGTAGCGAAGCAGCCCGCCGCAACTGCGCAGCAGAAGCTATCCTACCAAGATCAGCGCGAGTTGGATGCTCTGCCCGAGCGCATAGAGCAGTTTGAAGCTCGGCAAGTGGAATTGGAGGCGCTGGTCTCTGCCACCGATTTTTACCAGCAGGAGCGCAGTGAGAAAGACAAGGTACTGGTGCAGCTGTCTGAGTTGCAGGCTGAAATGGAAGCGGCCTACGCCCGTTGGGAGGAACTGGCCGACTGATTGGTCGCAACCACCATCATCCAGACGTATGCTGAGAGCGGTACGCTTGCGCGCCTGGTGTACGCCAACATCTACGAAGGCGCCAAAGTTGGTAACAGTGCCTTCCATGATCATATCGGTCTTCAAGTCAGAAATTTTCTCCACGCCATCTTGTAATTTGGCGGTTTTGAATTCGGGATGGAGGGTCGCGGCCGGGCTTGTCCAGCTCGCCATCGATCAGCAATGGTTGCGGCCTCGCCAGGCGCTCGGCAACTGCGGGCGACATGGTGTAGCTGTGGCCCATCAGGCGGCGTTCATATAGTCGGTTAATGCACTCATTACGGCCTCGTTCTCATGATCCATGCCCACGGTAATACGCAGAAATTGATCCGAGCCACCGGCGGGGCGCGGAATAATCCCCCGCGACTGTAGAAAGGCCGCGGCCTCACTGCCGGATTTGCCGCTATCCTCTGCGAATCGCAGCAGGTAAAAATTGGCCTGGCTGGGAATCACTTCAATGCCTAAGGCTGTCAGCGCGACGGCAAGGCGTTCACGCCACACCGCGTTGTGCCGGCGGATGTCCTCGATATAGGCGGTATCTCTCACCGCGGCGGTAGCGGTGGCCATAGCCGCGCCATTGGTATTGAAGGGTGTGCGAATACGCTGCACCGGATCGACGATACCTGCCGAGCAATAGGCCCAGCCAATACGCAAAGAGGGCAAGCCGTATATTTTTGAGAAGGTGCGGATGATCACCACATTGTCAAACTCATCGGTCAGCGCAATACCGGTTTCATAATCCTCGGCGGTGACATATTCCGCATAGGCATCATCGATCAGGAACAGGCAGTTGTCGGGCAGTCCGGCGTGCAAACACCGCAGTTCGTCGCCATTGATATAAGTGCCGGTGGGGTTGTTAGGATTGGCAATGGTGCAAAAGCGAGTCTTATCGCTTACCCGCGCCAGCAGCGCATCCACATCGACCCGGTAGTCCTGCTCCGGTGCAATGACCAGAGCGGCGCCCTGGGCGGTGCAGTGAATATTGCTCATCACGAAGCCGTTTTCACTGAGCAGGGCCTCGTGGCCGTCACCCACATAGGCGCGCGCCATCAACTGGATCAGCTCATCGGAACCGTTGCCGCAGATAATGCGCAGCGGGTCCAGGCCATGCACCTCGCCGATGGCATTGCGCAATTCGCTCTGGCTGCCATCCGGGTAGCGGTTGAGTTGCTGCGCGGCGTTTTGATAAGCGGCTATGGCCTTCGGCGAAGGCCCCTGCGAGGACTCATTGGATGACAGTTTGATAGGGTTGCTGATGCCCTCTATGGTACTTTGCCCCTGTGCGTAGGGCGCCAATCGCATCACCCCCGGTCTGGCTTCCAGTCCACTCATTCGCACACCTCCTTGCGGTTTTGCGGCATCATCAGGAAGGGCCAGGGGGCCGGGAAAAACTCTTCCACTTTTACCTCGATGATGGAGGGACCTTTTTCTTCGAAGGCATAGCGAATCGCCGTGCGCAGTGATTCGGGGTCGTGGGCGGCAAAGCCGGCGGCGCCAAAACTCTCTGCCAGTTTCACGAAATCCGGGTTGTGCAGGTCTGAGCAAATAACCCGGCCGTCAAACCATTCCTTTTGCTGGCGCTGAACATTGGTATAGCGGTTGTCATTAAATATGATGGTGACCAGTGGCAGTTGGTACTGCACGGCGGTGGACAATTCCTGGATGTTGAACATGATGCCGCCATCGCCGCTGACCTGTATTACCTTTTTGTCCATATTACCGGCCATCACACCCAGGGCGGTGGCATAGCCGTAACCCAGGGTGCCTTGGTAGCCGGCGCTGATGTGCCGGCGCGGCTGGTACACCGGAAAACCGTACCAGGAGACAAAGCCCACCTGGGTAACTTCGTCGACAAATATGCCGTCCCGGGGCAGTTCTTCCCGGATCACATCCAGGTAGGCCATTTGCGGGCCAACCTGCTCGCGCATCTGCGCGTCTACATCTGCTTTTAGTGTTGCCAGCTCCTGTTCGCGGGATACCGCGCTATGGCCTGTCGTCTCAAGTTCTGCGCTGATTGCCGCGGCGACATCGGCCGCGTCACCGACAATGCCCAGCTCCGGTTTGCAAATGCGCTCCACCTGTACCGGATCAATATCAACCCGCACCAGTTGCAGCTCATCGTCCTTGCCCCACATCACCAGCGGCCAGTGCAGCCGGGTGCCGATGGCCAGTACCGCATCCGTGTCCTCCCACAGGCGGTGGCCCATGGGATAGTTGGCGCTCAGGTAATGCTCGGCGGAAACAATGCCCTTGCCACTGCGAAAGGCGACCACGGGGGCCTGCAATGCCTCGGCCAGTTGCGTTATTTCCGCGCTGGCCTCCAGCGCGCCGGAGCCCACATAAATCAGCGGTTTTTTAGCGCTGCCCAGTATTTCCACCGCTTGGGCGATCTGTGCTGCATCAATGGGCGGCCGCGGGTATTCAGTGACCGGCGGCAGCAATTCCACTTCCGCTTGCAGCGCCATGATGTCCATGGGCATTTCGATCTCAACCGGCTGTGGACTGCCGGTGGTCAGTTGCCTGAAGGCTGCCTGTACCCGGTCTGGTGCCAGGCTGGGATGATCAATAGATTCCGCCCACTTGGTGATATGTCTGATCATGCCCAGTTGGTCGTTGATCTCGTGTAAATCGCCGTAGCCCTTGCCGATGGCGCTAGAGGGAATCTGTCCGGAGATACACAATACCGGCGCAAAGTTTGCCCAGGCGGTACACAGGGCGCCTGTGGAATTGAGCAACCCCGGGCCGGGTACCACGGCATAGGTGCCGACCTTGCCGGTGGACTTGGCATAGCCATAGGCCATGTACGCCGCTCCTTGCTCGTGGCGGGAGTGGATCAGGCGTATATTGTCGCCCTCCTTGTACATGGCATCGAACAGAAAATCGAGTTGACCGCCGGGCAGGCCGAAGACGGTATCGACGCCGTTCACCCGCAGTGATTTTATGATGGCCTCAGCGCCGGTCATTATGGTCATTTATCTTCTCCCTGCATTATTGGATCTGACGGCGCGCTTTTTTGCGTGGCGGCGCCGGTAGCGAATTAAAAAGAATGGAAAACAGATCAGGTAGACCCACACCATGGGATTGCCCAGCGCTTTGCCCAGCGCCGACACCACATCGTCGGGGCTTACGTACACCTTACTCTGCATGGCCTGGCTTGCGTGGCTGTGCACAATGAGGTGATCCTTTTTGTACTCGAAGCGGCCGAACTCGAAGTCGATATCGGCCAGTTTACTTTTTACTTTCATGGCATTAACTCTTCTTCAGACGACCCGTTTTTTGCGCGTAGGCAATACGGTCGTCCAGCAGTTTGGAGATATCTTCCGGCTGGTAACCCGCCGGCGGGGTAAATTGCCCGCGCGCGTACAGGTCGTCAAACACTTCCTTGCAAATGGATATTTTATCGACCAGGGCCTTGGGTGGTTTGCCCGACGGGAAGCGGTTGGGTGGATAAATGGGATTGGCGTACATCTCGCGGAAACCCTCGGTGCGCACATCGATCCAGCAGTTGTGATTGGTGCGGGTGCGGTAGTGACGCAGCGCCTCGATATCGATGGTGACCGAGAGCACCTGTTCATTGGGGTATGGCGCCTCTCTCAGCAGCATGCCGGTGTAGTCAATAGCAAAGGAGTGGCCTGGGCAAAACGCCTTGGGATAGTATTCGTAGTTGACGCTGCCCCAGTTGGCGCCCAGCAGGTAACACATATTGTCGTGGGCCCGCGTGCGGCGGGTAAACTTCCAGAAATCCCAGGGTTCGGACACCCCTTCCACTTCCTGGATCGCACCGGGATGGCAGATAATCTCGGCACCGTTATAGCCCAGCGCGCGGGACACTTCCGGTGTACAACCGTCATGACAGGTCATGGTGCCCAGCTTGCCGATCTCGGTGTCGATCACTGGAAACAGATCCTTAATGCCGCCGCCAAAGTGCGCAGTGTATTCGTCAAAAATATCATGGGGGCTAGTGCCCAGACCCAGTGAAGCATTGATATGCCACTTGTGATACTTCAGTACAACCTCGCCGGTGGGGCCGACGATGAAGTTGGTATTGAACCAGCGATCAGGAAACTCCGGCAACTGTTCCACCACGCCACCGCCGCAGATATACAGCCCGTATTCCTTGGCAATCGCTCCCAGTTGATCGATTTCCGGCCCAGGAATGGTTACCGCCTTCTTCATCTGCTCTTCGATTTTGCTCTCGCCCTTGCCGGGGGTGCCCACACCCTGCATAAAGTACTCGGGCAAAATCACCAGCCGCACCGGTACTTCCCAGAAATAGCCGACACCGAAGTGAATCATCTTGATAACGCGGTCGAGGTTTTTCTGGATACCTTCCCGGTCTTCTACAACCGTCACTTCAGGCTGAACAATCAGCGCGGTATAGGGCTCTATTCGCTCTCTCATAAATAACTACCTCTCTATACAAGACCACATATGGCCGAATGAATTCGACCTCTAAAAATCAAAGTCTTCTTCGATGACACCCATATCCAGCAAAATCTCGTTGGCGGCAATAGTGCCCATGCCACTGATTCCTCCACCGGGGTGGCAGGAGGGGCCTGTCATATAGAATTTCTTCACCGGGCCGCGGTAGTTGGCGAAGTTTGGCAGCGGGCGAAATGCACCCATCTGCGCCAGGGTGCGCTCACCGCCGGTGGTAACACCGCGATGGAAACACAGGTTGGCACGCGCCAGACTGGGACCGGTCTCCACGTACTCGGCGAGAATATTGTCCTCATCCATATTGGTGGTGTAGTTGCGCAACGCCTTGAGCAGCACCTTGCGACAGTAATCGGGGCCAATGGCCTCCCAGTCTTCGCCACTGGCCAGGTCCACCGGCACAAAGGTATCCATGATCAACGTGTGCTTGCCATCCGGTGCGCGGGTCGGGTCCATGGTGGTCCAGGCCGCTGTCCACAGGAACGGATCGCTGGGCGCCTGGCCGGCGGCAATTTCCCGGTACTGTTTGTCGATATCCTCCACGGAGCCAAACATCCGCTGAAAGGCAGTTTTATCCATGTCCGGTCCGTTCTTGAAGGTCGGCGCCTCGTTGAGTGCGTAGTGCACACGGGCTATGGTGATATCGCCAAACTTGAAGTTGCGAATCTTGTCCTTGAAGCCGGCGGGCAGTTCGTCATCCTCAAAACCCGTGAGGAAGGTCTGGTAGGGGTCCAGCGAACTCACCACGGCGTGACGGGCAAAAATCTCATCGCCATTCTCCAGGCGTATACCCTTGCACTCGCCGCTCTCGGTGATGAACTTGCGCACGGTGGCTCCGGTCATCACCGTGCTGCCTTCGGCCTCAATATAGTTTTTCATGGATTCCGCCAGCATGCCGCTGCCGCCCTCGGGGATAGATTGGCCGAAGTAGTGGATGGAAGGGATCATCACGTAAAAGCCCTGCGCGGTTCCGAGCTGGTCCGGCAGGGTTTGCGGGGCCATGGCCCAGCCGAGGATAAAGGCGCGCACGTGGTCGTTTTCAAAATTTTCCAGGGTGAACTGGCGAGAGCTAAGCTGGTAGTTCCGCAAGCGCTGCAGGCCTTCCGGGTTGTTCTCCAACCCCCGGAACAGGTAACTGGGCGGCGTGGGTGGGGCGAACATCGCCTTGACCACACCGTCCTGAATTTCGCCGAACTCGTCGTAGATTTCCTGGTAGCGGATAGCGTCTTTCCTGGAGTACTCGGCAATGGTGTCGCAGGTCTTGTCGATATCCTTGTAAACGATAATACCCGGCCCCTCGTACTTGTTGGGATGACCGGTGATATGGTCGTTCGAGAATATGTATTTGAGACCATGCTTTTCCAGCTCCGGTTGCAGTTTCTGGAAATCCGGATTGAGGTGAATCCACACATGGGAAGAGCCAAAGGGATCGTGTTTGAAGCCGGGCAGGGTCAGCTCGCGGGTCAGCACACCGCCCCCAACCCATTCGTTGCGCTCTGTGACCAGAACCTTTAGTCCGTTCTTAACCAGCATTGCCGCGCAGATCAGGCCATTGTGGCCAGCACCGGCAATGATTACATCGTAGTCAGACATGGTAGTGATGCCCTCATTTCTCTTTTGCTAATAGTAGACCGAAGGACCGATTGGTAGTGCATCATTCTTTCTGTAATTTCATGGCGGCTTGAAGAGCTGAGCCACCCGGTTATCCCTGAATGTGATTTTGATGGATTACCAACGGGAGGAAACACCGGCTGACTCAGCCGGTACAGAATAATGCGATTTACGATACAGTGGAACTGCTCAGGGACAATGGTTTTGATGGTCTCACGGAGGCGGTTACCGTGCTATTGAATACGGCGATGGTGGCCGAGCGCAGTGAATACCAGGGCCGAGAGAATGTCGTCGCAGTGGCTGACTGGCGGGGTCAGAGTCTTGACTCTGGCCCCGTTTTGGCGGAATTAACCAAACTGGTTCATGGTGTTGTCTTTACCGGATGCCTTGAGGGCCTGGTCGCCGGAGAAGTACTCCTTGTGATCGTCGCCCATGTTGGAACCGGCCATGTCCTGGTGCTTGACGCAGGCGATGCCCTGACGAATTTCCTGGCGCTGAACACCTTTGACGTAAGCCAGCATGCCTTCTTCACCGAAGTACCCCTTGGCCAGATTGTCGGTAGACAGGGCGGCCGTGTGGTAGGTCGGCAGGGTGATCAGGTGGTGGAAAATGCCCCCATCGCGAGCAGCGTCCGCCTGGAAGGATTGGATCTTGTCATCAGCGACAGCAGCCAGCTCTGATTCGTCGTATGCAGCACTCATCAGGCTGTCACGGTCGTAGGCAGAGACATCCTTGCCGGCTTCTGACCAGGTATCAAAGATTTGCCGGCGGAAGCTCAGGGTCCAGTTGAAAGACGGGCTGTTGTTGTAAACCAGTTTGGCATTGGGGATCTCCTTGCGGATTTCATCGACCATGGCGCCGATCTGGCCAACGTGGGGCTTCTCGGTTTCAATCCACAGCAGATCCGCGCCGTTTTGCAGGCTGGTAACACAATCCAGTACGCAGCGTGCCTCACCCGTGCCGTCCTTGAAGCGATACAAACCGTTGGCCAAACGCACTGGCTTAACCAGCTTGCCGTCCTGCTTGATGATAACGTCACCTTCGTTAACGTCGTCGGCGGATTCAATAACGTTTGTTTCCAGAAACCGGTTGTACTTGTGAGCCAGGTCGCCGGCATCGGTAGATACCGGGATTTTCTGGGTCAGGCCGGCGCCGAGAGAATCGGTACGGGCAACAATAATGCCGTCATCTACACCCAGCTCAAGGAAGGCGTAGCGAATGGCGTTGATCTTGGACAGGAAGTCTTCGTGAGGCACGGTGACCTTGCCATCCTGATGACCACACTGCTTGGCGTCAGACACCTGGTTTTCGATCTGGATGGCACAGGCGCCGGCTTCGATCATTTTCTTGGCCAGCAGATAGGTCGCCTCTTCGTTGCCGAAACCCGCATCGATATCGGCAATGATGGGTACTATGTGCGTCTCGTAATTTTCGATGGCCTTGAGTGTAGCCTGCTCTTTCACCTGGTCATTGGCTTCGCGGGCAGCGTCCAGATCCTTAAAGATGTGGCCCATCTCACGGGCATCGGCTTGGCGCAGAAAGGTGTACAGCTCTTCAATCAGCGCCGGCACGGAGGTTTTTTCGTGCATGGATTGGTCGGGCAGGGGGCCAAACTCGCTGCGCAGGGCGGCGATCATCCAGCCGGACAGGTACAGGTAGCGCTTGGCTGTGGTGCCGTGGTGCTTCTTGATAGCGAGCATCTTCTGCTGGCCGATAAAACCGTGCCAGCAACCCAGTGACCGGGTGTACTGGGAAGAGTCGGCATCGTAGGCATCCATGTCCCGGCGCATGATGCCGGCGGTGTACTTGGCGATATCAATGCCGGACTTGAAACGGTTTTGCAGTTCCATGCGGGCGGCGTACTCGGGGCTGATGGCGGCCCAGGCGTTGCCTTGCGCGTTGCAAAGTGTGGAGTATTTGTCGACACGGTTCTGATAATCAGACATGGTAATACCTGCTGCATAGGGTGATTGAGATTGACGCGTATCTTAGAGCCAGAACACATATAAATGAAATAAATAGAAAGTATTTCTGTTATTCTTGTGATGAATTATTCAATAAATACAGTGAGTTAGAAAATGAGCAATAACAAAATAATGGATGATTCAAGGATAGATCCGCGTATCAAGGCTATATTGGGTGCGATGGTGTTACCCCCGGCCGCTGATGTGTCCAGCCGTGAAGAGCTGCTGACGCAGGCCAATAGCGATGCAGCAAAGGCGGCATCCGCCGGTTTGAAAATGTTTCTGGAGGTGTGTGATACCGAGGAGATCGCGTCGTCTGCAGGATTGAATACCACCATTCTGGAATTCAACTCAGAACCTGACGGCAACAGGATACTTATTCAATACATTCGTCCCGATAGCTCCGAGCGGCTGCCCTGTGTGTACTATATCCACGGTGGCGGCATGCAGGCGATGTCCTGCTTCGACGGCAACTACCGGGCCTGGGGGCGAATCATTGCCGCCCAGAGCGTGGCCGTGACCATGGTTGATTTTCGCAATGCGCTAACGCCGTCTTCTGCGCCGGAAGTGGCACCTTATCCCGCCGGGCTCAATGATTGTGTGGCGGGCTTGAAGTGGGTGATTGCCAACAGCGATGAACTGAATATCGATGCGGGCAGGATAATTGTTGCCGGCGAGAGCGGTGGCGGCAACCTGACCCTGGCAATCGGCCTGCGTCTGCTGCAGGAGGGTGACTCACAGTTGATCCAGGGCTTGTACGCCCTGTGTCCCTATATCGCCGGGCAGTGGCCCTTGCCGGAAAACCCCTCCTCGACCGAGAACAACGGCATTCTGCTGGATCTGCACAACAACAATGGGGCCATGGCCTACGGTATCGAAGAGTTCAACAGCAGTAATCCACTGGCCTGGCCAGGATTTGCCGGCGATGAGGATGTGCAGGGTTTGCCGCCCACGGTGATCAGTGTGAACGAGTGCGACCCGCTGCGTGATGAGGGCATTAACTTCTATCGCCTGCTGCTTAAAAACGGTGTTGCGGCAAGATGTCGACAGGTAATGGGCACCATACACGGCACGGAAATCTTGCCTATTTGCTGTCCCGATATCAGTCGCGACACCGCCAGAGACCTGGCGGCGTTCTGCAAAGGCTAGTCACTAACCCAGCAGGCTATTGTTATGGATCTTAAATTTGTGACCCCATGGCTGCTGAACAATCAATCCTTGTTTTGGCGAGTAGCGCTGAGGCGAATGGATTTGTCATCCAGCTGAATGCGGCGCTGCTTGTAGAGTGCACCGAGCGCTTGTTTGAATATTTTTTTGCTGATGCCAAATACCGAGCGAATAGCCTCTGGCGGGCTCTTGTCTGAAAGCATTAACAGGCCGTCGTGCTCAGCCAGCTTGACCAGTATATTGTCGGCGGCATCGTCGATTTTGCTTTTCGAGTATCCGGGTTTGCTGAGTATCAGGTCGATCTTGCCGTCGCCCCTGACTCTGTTTATGTAGGCATCCATACGCCGGCCCTTGCGCACCGGCTCAGTCAGCTCGTTGTTATACAGCAAACCCCAAACCTGATGATTAATGACTGCCTTGAAGCCCAGCTCGGTGCGATCACCTATGATGATTGATACCTGCTGTGCGAACTTGAAATTATCGGCCGTTTCTTCTACCCAGCGATCCAGCTTGGTAGATCCCGCGATGCGGTGCCGGTTATCCAGGTACACCCTGACCAGGGCGTGATTGCCCGAGAGCAGTTCGTGTTGCTGTTCGCCGAAGGGTATAAACAAATCCTTGCTCAGGCCCCAGTCGGCGAAGGCGCCATACTGGTTGACGGTGACAATTTGCATCCAGGCGACCTGTCCCACAGAGGCCAGTGGCGCGCGGGTGGTAGCAGCCAGTTCGCCGTCGCCGTCCAGGAAGATGAAGGCATTAACCACATTCCCAACTGCGTGGTCCGCTTCGCCCTTGAGTAGCACCTCTTGCTCTTCCTCGTCACAGAGCAGCGTTCCGGCCCGGTGTGAACCGCTCACTTTGAGGGCGTTAAATTCTCCCAGGTTCATCAGGCTTGGTTTGTCCTATTCAAGTGCGAAGGCTGCCAGGGTGTCGGACAACACTGTTCTGCCCCGGTCATGGCCGCCGGCGGCGACCACCACAATTTGCTTTTTGTCGCCATTGTCCAGCGTTAAAACACAGGACATGGGAGTAGTTGCGCGCGGACCCCGATAGGAATCACAGGCACCGAGTGCCAGCGCCGGCAGGGCTACAAGCCAGTATCTTTTCATGCCTGGCTACTCAGTGTCGTAGTAGTGCGTCCAGTTGATCGACAATTTCAGACCAGTCTGAATCCTGGTCCCGCGCCTCGCGGATAAACTGCGCTTGAGATGCGCTCCAGCAGGCGGCGTGGTCCAGGGGTATGTTGTTTTCCAGATGGTTGTTGAAAATAAAATTCTCAATAGCGGCCTGCTCAGACGATAGGCCCAGTTGCTGAAACAGGGTTTGCATGGTGTGGCTGGATGTATCCAATGTTCGATGCTCCTGATTGCGTAGACTGCCCTGCAGTATAAGACTAATCTCTGCCGTTGTACGCTTGGCGCACATTTACTTAAGGCAACCCTAATCAAGGGAACAGGTTTATGTTGGACAGAACAATTCCGGTGGGGCTGTTTGGGCTGCTTCCAACCGTCGGCGCACAGGCTGATGTACCGGGCTGGCGGGTCGGCGCCAATGTGCTGTTACAGCACAGCAAAATCGATGCGGATGCACGCCTTCGACGGCGCGGTGCGTTCCAATCTTGATCTCACTCATACCGATGCGACCTTTTACTCTGAGCTGCTTGATAACCGGATCAATCTCGATAGCGGATTAACCCTGCGGCACCTTGATCAGGCTATATCCGTGACGCACAGGAGACCGGCCGTACCGATGACATCGACCTGGATTTTTACAGCCCGCTGGCCTACGCCGAAGTCAGGTTCGACCTGCCCTTTAGCGGCTGGTCGGTCGGTGTGACCGGCAATGGCGGGGACTATGAAGATGGCAACGCAGCGGCCGATATTACCGTCGACGGTCTATACGGTGGAATTTTCCGGGATTTTTAAAGGTGTACTGTCAGCAGGCATAATTACCACTTTCCAGCACGCGCCGGCCCACGACCTGGTGCATAATTGCACGCTTGGTTTTTGGTAAGGCCTGTGTGGATTGTGGAGTTGGTAAGACATGAGTATTGAGATTAACGCACTGGCGGACGGTGAACGGGGTAGTTGTCCTGAGGAAATTCGATTTGGGACGGTATTTTCCGATCACATGTTCACGCAAGTGTATGACGATGGAACAGGTTGGCACAGTGCCAAAATTGGCCCCTATGGCAACTTCTCACTGGACCCGGCGGCAGCAGTGTTGCACTACGGCCAGGAAATTTTCGAAGGCCTGAAGGCGTACCGCCGGGCTGATGGGGGTATAAACCTGTTCCGTCCCGATCAGAACGCACAGCGCTTCAATCGCTCTGCCGCCCGCATGGTTATGCCGCAAGTGCCGGTGACACAGCAGCTTGAAGCATTGCGGGCCCTGGTGAACCTGGACCAGAACTGGGTGCCAAGCGCGGCGGGAGCCTCCCTGTATATCCGCCCAACCATGATTGCCACCAGTCCCAAACTGGGCCTGGGCGCAGCGGCCAGTTACCTGCATTTTATTATTACCGGCCCCGCCGGCCCCTACTACGAGCAGGGCTTTAACCCGGTGTCGGTGTATATCTCTACTACTTGTCGCCGCGCGGTGGTGGGCGGTATCGGCGAAGCCAAAACCGGCGGCAACTATGCGGCCAGCCTCTATGTCAGTGAAGAAGTGGCTAGGCAGGGCTACACCCAGGTGTTGTGGCTGGATGCGATAGAAGGGCGTTACGTTGAAGAAGTGGGCGCGATGAATATTTGCTTCGTCTACGAGGGTAAGCGAATAGTTACCCCCGAATTGAGTGGCAGCATTCTTGCAGGCATCACCCGCGATTCGCTGTTGCAGCTTGCTCCGATCCTGGGCTACAAGGTGGCGGAAGAGCGCGTCGATATACACCAGGCTCTGGCAGATATAGACAGCGGCAAAATTACCGAAGTATTTGGCTGTGGTACGGCCGCTGTGGTGTCACCGGTGGGAGTGTTGGCGCTCACAGGCAAGGAATATACGATCAACGACAACCAGCCCGGGCCTGTGGCCAAGCAGTTATTCGATGAGCTGCTAGGCATTCAACACGGGCAACGTGAAGATCCCTTTGGTTGGGTGGTCAGTCTGTAGGTGAGGGGTCAGAGTCTAGACTCTGACCCCGGCTATGGTAGCCTGCTTTGTTGAAATAGCCGTGCATGTAGATTTGGGCAATACCTACCAGTCAGACAATGGCGGGCACCAACCGGGCGGCGGCGAACCAGTATTCATGCTCTATATAGAAATCAGACATCGTCCCTGCCCACGTCGAGAAAATCCAACAACTGCCGCGCCGTCGTATCAAATTCTGCTACCGGCGATTCATACGGGATGGTTTGTTCTGCTGCCTGGTCGGCGACTGATGGTATGGGGTGCTACCAAATAAAGGTTTGTGGTAGTTTCACCACTCATCTGGAGACTAATAATATGCTGAACTTGCAAGCGACCGAAACCCTCTTCGTTCTCAGCGAAATATCCGCGGGAGTCTGTTGGCTCACTCTCAATCGCCCCAAACAACGCAACCCGCTGTCCAGCAGCATGATCGCCGCGATCACGCAGCAGATTGATGCTGCCGGCGAGAACCCGCAGGTGCGGGTCATCGTGCTGACGGGCTCCGGGCCGGTATTCTCTGCGGGCCACGATCTGGCAGAAATGACGGGGCCAACCCCGGAGGCTTATACCAGTCGTGATGAACATCTGCGGGATATTCTCAATAGCTGCAACGCGATGATGCTGGCTATCACGCGCTGTCCCAAGGCCGTGATAGCCTGCGTGCAGGGCACGGCCACCGCCGCCGGCTGCCAACTGGTTTCTGCCTGTGACTTGGCCATCGCCAGTGAAGAGGTCCACTTTTGTACGCCGGGAGTCAATATCGGCAGCTTCTGCACCACGCCATTGGTGGGCATTGGGCGCAATATGCACCGCAAACATGCCATGGAGTTGGCCCTGACTGGCGACATGTTCTCGGCCGAGGACGCAGTGCGCATGGGGCTGATAAATCGCGCGGTAGCGGTGTCGCAGTTGCATGCCCAGGTACAACAATTGGCGCAGCGCATAGCCTCGAAATCAGCCCAGGGTATTCGCGGTGGCAAGCAGGCCTTCTATCAGCAAATAGATATGCCGGTGGAGCAGGCATTTGACTATGCCCGTGAGGAAATGATCAAGGGCCTTACCGGTGCGGATTCAGATGAGGGTATCAAGGCCTTCTTTGAAAAGAGAGCGCCGCAATGGGGCGATGCCTGAACCATGTCAATCACTACCGACCGGGATATTGCCGGCTGGCCGGCAGCGAAATTCGCGGCCAGACGGTGTTCAGTCGCCTGTCAGATATTCCCGTGCACATAGACATGGTTGATGTGTTGCGCCAGCCCCACTACCTGGCTGGCCGACATTGTCGAACAGGCGATTGAGCTTGAGGCCGGGGCCATGCCCGCTATTTAGGATACCCGGTAATGCTGCGAATGGCCTTATACAAGGGACTGAGCTTGCCATACATTTTCTGATACACCTCGTGATAGAGCTGATCGTAAAGTTGCTGGTTGCGGGCAATGGGCGTGAACTTATCGCCCGCGTGCACCATGCGATCCAGGGCGGCCCGGTAATCGGGGTACAGCCCAGATCCCACGGCGGCATTGATTGCCGCGCCCAGACCGGAAGTCTCAAAGGTGTGCGGACGCTGGGCGGTAACGCCGAAAATATCGGCGGTAATTTGCATGGCTTCGTCACTTTGTGAGCCGCCACCAGACACCTTGAGGCTGGTCATTGTAACGCCCGATCTCTGCTCCGATAATTCCTTGCCCTCGCGCAGGGCGTAGGCAATACCTTCGATAATGGCGCGGTAGATATGCGCGCGCGTGTGCACATCGCCAAACCCAATCATTGCCCCCTTGGCCTCCGGGCCGGGGGTGCGTATGCCAGGATTCCAGTAGGGCTGTATCACCAATCCCATAGAGCCGGCCGGGACCTGCTTGAGTAATTCATCAAACAACACTTCTGTTGCAATGCCTTTTTCGCTGGCCAGTTGCCGCTCCTGCAGGCCGAATTCTTCCTTAAACCAGCTCACCATCCAGTAGCCTCGTTGCACAATGACCTCGGTATTGTAGGTATTGGGCATGGCCGCCGGGTAGGGTGGGATGTGGCGTACAGCCTCCACATATTTGCTGTTGGTGGTGTTATAGGTGGCGGTGGTGCCGTAGCTGAGGCTGCCCATATCCGGTGTGAGACAACCAGAACCCAGTACTTCACAGGCCTTGTCGGCGCCGGCGGAGATTAAGGACAGGCCGGCGGGAATACCGGTTTCCAGGGTGGCCTGTTCGGTAATTTTCCCCAGTTCAGAGCCGCTGGGTACCAGCCTGGGCAGCATTTCCGGACGCAGGCACAGTGCCTGCCACCTCCAGTCCCAACTGCGACTCCAGGTGTGGCGTCTAAAATCAAAGGGCAGATAACCGACCTGGCTGGACACCGAATCGACAAATTCACCGGTCAGCTTATAGCTGTGATAACCGGACAGTAACAAGTACTTGTGGGTTTGTTGCCAGATCTCTGGCTGCTGATGTTTGATCCAGTTGGCTTCCGCCTGGGAGCGAAAATACTGCACTGTCGAGCTTTCACCGGTCAGCGCAAATAGCGCTCTCCACACTGGATTCAAAGTGTCCAGTTCATGCTGTGCCCGTTGATCCAACCACACAAAGGCCGGGCGCAGGGAGTTGCCTTCGCGGTCCACATTAATCATGGTGGCGCGCTGGGTGGTTAAGGCAACGGCCTTGATCTGTGATTTGGGAAAGTCCAGCTGTGGCCAGAGTTCCTGGCAGGCTTTGCACAACATGGTCCAGTAATACTCAGGCTCCTGTTCGGCCCAGCCGGGTTCGGCAGAAAAGTAGGCATCGATCTTAACCTGGCTTTTCGCTACCAATTGGCCATCTGGATCAAAGACCAGTGCACGAACACTTTGGGTGCCGTTATCAATAGCGAGCAGGTAATCCGTATGGTCGCTCATCTCGATCTCTAGCCTGGTGGCAGACTATAGTGTTGCCGCCAGATAACGCGGTAACGTGACACTTCCTGTTGCCACTTTATGTTGTCCCAGCCCAGTACTTGCCGGCAAATTTCTTCCACGCTTGGAAATAACTCCTCAGCACCATTTTTCAGCAACAGGCCCAGGCGGGTGCGCCGCAACAGTATGTCGTCCAGGTGCACTACCGACTCATGCTCGGCGGCCCAGCGACACTCGGCCAGGCAAAATTCGGTCTCGCCGATCAAATCCTGCTCTCCCTCGTGAGCGTTGGCAAGCAGATGTATGGCGTTGTTGCCATAGCGCCCGCTCATACGGCTTAACCAGCTACCCCGGGTGGCCTGTGAATCGGGCACAGTAAAAACCTGGTCGCCGTTTTCGGCAGGCTCGCGCTGTTCCAGCCAGGCCTGCGCGGCGTTAAGGGCATCAATTGCGGTCAGGCGGAAAGTAGTTAGCTTGCCGCCGCTCACCGTCACCAGGCCCTGCTCCGCCCACACGGCAGTATCGCGGCGCTCTTTGGAGGGGTCTTTATTGGTGTCCGAACCAATTACCGGGCGTATGCCAGAATAGCTGGAGATAATATCCTCAACCGCCAGTCTGCTGTCGGGGAAATAGTCATGGAGAATTCGCATCAAATACTCAACTTCTACCTGGGTGATACTGGCCTCGTTATCCAGATCATCCCGGTGATCGAAATCAGTGGTGCCAATCAGGGTGGCGCCCTCCCAGGGGAATATAAATACCGGGCGTTTGTCCTCGGGATGAAACAGCGTCAGCGCCGCCTCGACCGGCAGTTGCCGGCGGGAAAATATCAGGTGGCTGCCGCGCAGGGGACGTATGCGTTTTTCATCAATGACCTCGCTGCGCAGGCGGTCGGCCCAGGCGCCAGTGGCATTGATGACAACCGACGCATTGAGCTGCAGTTGCTCGCTGCTTTGCCCGCCGTCAAGTGAGGCCACGTCTTCTACCACAAGCCCACGCACCTGGCCACTATTGTCAGCACTATCTGCCTTGAGCAAGTCTTTAGCGTGCACATAATTCATCACCTGGCCGCCGGCCTGGATGGCTTCCTGCAGCACTCTCAGCACCAGGCGTGCATCGTCAACGGTGCTGTCGGTGTAGTAACTGGCGCCAGTCAGGTCGTCGCTGCAAATGCCGGGAAACTCTTTGCTAACCGTTTCCTTATTGACGTAGCAGTGATCTTTACTGCCCGCCAGCTTGTCGTAGACAGTGAGTATCAGGCCCATCGCCCAGCGACCGGGGAACTTGCCCTTGCGTAACAAAAAGTAATAGCCAATCCGCTCGATCAAGCCGGGTGCTTCTTTTAATAGACGCTCGCGTTCGCGTACCGAGTGCCGGGTTAACTTGATGTCACCCTGGGAGATGTAGCGCAGCCCACCGTGCACCATCTTGGATGAACGACTGGAGGTGCCCCAGGCAAAATCTCGCTGCTCAATAAGCAGTGCCTTGAGGCCGCGACGCGCTGCTTCGCGCAACACACCGGCGCCGATGATGCCGCCCCCGACGATGACTACATCCCAGTGTGTGTCGGGTTCCTGTTTGAGCTGTTGCCAGAGTGCATTTCTATCGGTGAAGGAGGTCTGTGTAGTATTCATCATTAATCTCTACCGGGGATATAAAGGGCGCCCTATGGAACCAGTTTGCCGGGATTCATGCGGCCATCCGGGTCGAACATCTGGCACAACCTTTCAATAGCCTTTATGCCCAGTTTGCCCTTTTCTGCCGGCAGGTAAGGCGCGTGATCTGTGCCCACACCGTGCTGGTGACTGATGGTGCCGCCGTGGCGGACGATGGCCTCGGCCCCCGCTGCTTTCAGTTTCTCCCAGCGCCGCATGGTCTGTTCATAGTCGCGCCCGGCACGAAACAGAAAGGTAGAATACACGCTGCAACCCTGCCCGTAGAAATGTGACAGGTGGGTAAACACGTGGACATTTTCATTGTCGGCACGTAAGACACCGGCGATAGAGCTTTCCATGTCCTCTACGGCCGCCGGCAGGCTGGACCAGTCCAGGCAGGTTTCCATGGTGTCGACGATCACACCGATATTCCATAAACCGTGGCGCAGGTAGGGTGAGCGAAAACGGCTGTGTTCCCAGTGATTGCCCATATAGGAACCGGTAAATACACCGCGGTGTTTGCCAATCAGCTTGCGCGTTAATTTTAGCGCCGATTTACATTGACCTTTGCTCCCGGTCACGCCAAAGGTGAACATGGTTTTGCCCTTCCCGGCGCCGCGCATTTTCAGATACCGTTCCAGCAGGTTCACCCCCCGCTCGTGTCCCGCCAGCTTCAAATGGGTTTCGGTTTCCCGGGCATTGCTCAAGCGCATCATGGACAGTTGCATGCCGCTCTGGATGATTTCCCGGGTGGCTTGCATGCCCACCTCCCAGCCGGGGAAAAAGGCCACGTAAAAAGTCTCCTGCTCAGCGACAGGCATAACCCGAACCTTCACCTCGGTAATAATGCCCATGCGGCCCTCGCTGCCCATAAACATTTCGCGAACATCCGGACCGGCGGAGGAGGCCGGGAAAGTGGGTATATCCAGCGTACCCTGCAGGGTTTCGATACGGCCGCCGGCAAACATTTTCTCGATGCGCCCATAGCGCAAGGACTGTTGTCCACTGGATCGGCTGGCCACCCAGCCACCCACTGTGGACAGCTCCCAGGACTGGGGGTAGTGCCCCAGCGTGTAGCCTTCCTTGGCTAATTGCGCCTCTACTTCAGGGCCCATGGTGCCGGCGCCAAAAGTGGCGATTTGGCTCTGTTTATCCAGCGCCATCAATTTGTTCATGCGGCTCATGGCCACAGTAATCACCGGCCGGTCGCCTGCCTCGGGAGTGATATGGCCACACACCGAAGTGCCGCCGCCATAGGGAATTACTACCAGGTTTTTGTGCTGGGCGAAGGCGAGGATTTCCTGCACATCTTCACTGCTATCGGGGCAGGCCACACCATCGGGGAAAATGCCAAAATCACCGCTGCGCTTGGCCAACCAGTCGGGAATACTTTGTCCCCGGCAGTGCCGCAAACGGTCTTCTGCATCGGTGCTTATCAAGGCGTGTTCCGGTGAGCGGGAGGCAGGCACCGCACGCAGCGCATCCTCCAGCGTGGCATCTGTGAGCGGGACGGACGTACCGATGCGCTGCTCTATAAAGCGGCGTGAGCCTGCACTTAGTTCAAATTCCAGATCGTTCTTCTCGTCGCCCCAACCATTCCAGCTTTGCATATTGATCTCTTTGTTTGTGCATGAATGTGACGGCTAGTGTAGTGGAATCAGCAGCTTTATTTTAGGGCTTAAGCGGCCTTATAATTGATAATTTCGGACATTCGGTGCTGTTTCCTGGCACAACCTGGAGAGTACGGTGGTACTTCCCGACATCGCAGCAGTTAAGATCCCGCAATCTATGGTCACTGTTTTCACTGTTTCACTGTTGGCAAAACCGGTGGAACTGAGGCGCTTTTACATAGAGCGGGATTTTTGCTTTGCGCCGGTATCGACCAGGGATTGATTATCCTCGCCAATTTTCTATGCGTCAGTTTCGTAAATACGTTGTAGTATTATCCGGCACTGAACGTAGCCCATAGAGGAAAACGGTATGCCCACGTCAGTAGATAAAGCCCGCCGCAACCTGTTACTGGGTGGGCTCGCACTGGGTGCCATTGGCACCGCGGGTTTTGTGAGGCCCCGCGATATTGGTGCTAATCACACATCGTATTTCCGGCAGTTGAGCGACGCCCTGCACAGGGCGGGGCTGGCCCATCCGACCCTGGTAATTGACAAGGCCAAGCTGCAAGAAAATATTGTGGTGCTGAAAAACAATATCGGCGACAAATATGCTTTTCGGGCGGTGGCCAAGTCGCTGCCATCGCTGCCCTTATTGGAAACAGTCATGGCCGGCGCCGATACCAATCGACTCATGTTGTTTCACCAGCCTTTTATTAACCAGGTAGCCAGACAGTTGCCGCAGTCTGATGTGCTGTTGGGCAAGCCCATGCCGGTGGCCGCCACTGCCAATTTCTATAAGGCTTATGATGGTCAGGGTTTCGACGCCGCCAGGCAATTGCAGTGGCTGATCGACACGCCGCAGCGCTTGCGCCAGTACCAACAGTTGGCGCAGCAGTTGGGTGTATCCATGCTCATCAACATTGAGTTGGACGTGGGTTTGCACCGCGGTGGTGTCCAGGAAGACAGCGAGCTGGCCGAAATGCTGGCTATAATCGAGGCAGACCCGGCGTTGACCTTTGCCGGACTGATGGGTTACGAGCCCCACGTGGCTAAAGTGCCAGGCAACAAACTGGCGCAGCGCGATAAATCCATGATGATTTACTCAGAGAAGCTGGCGGTGGCCCAGCAGGTGCTTGGGCGCAAGCTGGATGATTTGACGCTGAACGCGGCGGGCAGCCCCACCTACCAGTATTACCTGGAGGGCGAGTATCCCCACAACGAGATGTCGGCCGGCTCCTGCCTGGTAAAACCCGTCGACTTTGATATTCCCACGCTGGCCGATCACCAGCCGGCGGCCTTTATCGCCGCGCCGGTAATCAAGGCGCTGGAGCACACCGAAATTGCCGGTGTAGACGGCATCGGCCAGTTGATGGCGATGTGGAACTCCAACCGCGCCAAGACCTTTTTTACCTACGGCGGCTTCTGGAAGGCAACTCCCGAATCACCGGCCGGTTTGACCCTCAATCCGCTGTTTGGCCGTTCCACCAACCAGGAGATGTATAACGGGTCGGAGGCAATCAATCTGCAAGCCGATGACTGGGTTTTCCTGCGACCCAACCAGAGTGAGTTTGTTTTTCTGCAGTTTGGGGATATCGCCGTGTACGATGAGGGCGAAATAGTGGATACCTGGCCGGTTTTCAGCCAATCATCCGCGTAAATAAATGGAAATACTTGCATTTTCCTGTCCGCCCGCCTCAGCGCTGATTTCTGTCCATACTGAACTCACTTTTGTGAATTGCGCGGTGAGTGACCATGAACGGGAATTCGATTGACAAACGGATGTCCAAATCACAACAGATGCGTTGGTCGCCCTTGGGGGCACATGCCCTCTTGCAGGTCCGTGCTGAGCTGGTCGATGGCCGTCTTGATACGGCGTTTTCTCGGTGGTATCCAGGCTTTGCCGGGGAGAATCAATTCTACTGGGCTGCCGCGTGACCCCACCATTTGAATCACTCTCCAGACCTATGCTCGCCACGCCCTGGCGCGCACCGTTGACCCCAGCGCCCACTACAACCCCGATCAGGACGCCCTCGTCATCCGCCGTGGACTAACTTACCGGGCGGGGCGTCTGGATGACGCAGGTGTTGGCGTTAGGCGGAGATAGACCCAGTGCGCCCGTACTGGGTTTGTGCGTCAATGCCTTGATCTGATCAATCAAGTTTGTAGACAACGGCGGCCTCATGCAACACATCGCTTACCCATTGGTTCAGGCTTTTGTGCTCCGCTGCGGCCGACCCGGCTGCCTGCTCGTGCAGTGCCGGGCTGATGCGTACATTGAACCTGCCCGAAAACGACTTTATGGGATCAATATCGCGTTCCTTGCACGCCCGCATAAATACCTTCAGGGAAGTAGCACCCTCCCGGTGCAGGCCCTTGATATCAGTGGCATAGAAGTCGGCCCCGCCAGAGAGTCCGATAAACTCGCCGCGGAACATATCGATCTCGGAGTCGTAGTTAATAACGGCTCTGTAATCGTCGATCATGATGGTATTAATCATGGCATAACTCCATTGGCTTGCAGCCAGTCACGGACGCTTGCTACAGCGCCCTTGTCGGTTGATGGGTTAGGGTGTGGCCGGTGGAACACACGAACCTCCCCAAACAAAAATACCTCTACGCGACTGCCTTCCCGCTCCGCAATTTCAGCACCAAGCGCCAGGAACAGGGCTTCTATGGTCTGCCATTTTACATTGCCGCTCACCGGGTGAGAGAAAAGCAGTCCGAGCGTTTTTTGGTGCTTGCGTTTCATTGACCAAATGGTACCAAATAGTAGTACTAGAATCAAAGCCAGTACCGCTATTTCCAGCTTTCACCTTGAAGTAATCGGGTTTATCGAGGCCTGATCGGATATACTCAGCCGCGCATGCCCGACTTAGACCACGGGCACCGAATAACCGTAAAGCTGAGTGAAACTATGGAACGATATTTTGCAACCGGCCTGTGCCTGCTATTTCTGGCTGCCTGTAGTGATTCGAACAACACCAATGTACAGGAACCAGAGCCCCCGATACTGCCCGACTTCACCGAGGCCGATGCCTGGATGGAGGATTTCGTCGCCACCGAGGAAGCCTTCCCGGGAGGCTCCTACATCGTGGTAGACAAAAACCTGGGGGTTGTCCACAAGGCCGCCTTCGGCAACCAGACCGAAGATAGCCTCGTCCTGCTGGCCTCTACCAGCAAGGTGCCCACCGTTACCCTGCTGATGGCCCTGCATGAAGACGACGATAACGTCGACTTTGATATTTCTGCGCCGATTGCCAACTACCTGCCCTGGCAGGGTGTGTGGGACGAGGCGATTACCACCGAACACCTGGTATCCAATCGCTCGGGTATTCCCGGCCTCACCAACTTGTTCACCAACTCCGCAGCCTACGCCCCTCACTTCTGCCAGTTTTTGCCCGCCGGCACCCTGCTGGCCTGCGCAGAGGATATCTACACCACTCCTTTGCCGGGCCTCGAAAGCTCCCCGCCGGACGCTGCTTTTGACTACGGCGGCAGCCAGTGGCAGTTGTCTGGCGGTGTTGCAGAAGTGGTGGGCGGTGGCAGTTGGAATCAGCTCTGGGACCAGTATATTGCTGGCCCCTGCGAGCTGGAAATCTCAACTTATGGCAACAACCTCTCTTTAGCCGAGCAATGGGATGGCAACCCGGAGAGCCTGGTCGGCCGCGACAACCCCAACCAGGAAGGTGGCATGATGGCGAACCTGGATGACTACGCCAAGCTGCTTTCCATGCACCTCAATGACGGCCTTTGCGGCGACAACCGCGTTCTGTCCCCGCAAGGGGTGGCCTCTATGCGGGAAGCGCGCACAGAAGATGAAGATGACGGCAGTGGCTATGGTATGGGCTGGTGGCTGGAGCCACGCGGGGCAAGCGGTGCAGTTACCCTGTTCACGGACGGCGGCTTTTACGGCTCCCTGTCCTGGATCGATACCGAGCGCAACTACGCCGGCGTGGTGTTTTTCGAGGACTACACCGGCAACTCCGGCAGCGTCGGCAGCGGCGGCGTGCGCAGTCAACTGATCCCCATCATCGAGGCAGCCTTCGACGCGGTGCGCTAGCCCCTCGTCCGGGTGCACCCTCTTTGCTGCCGGAGCATACTCATTTGATTGAGGCTTAAGGGTGGTACGCTCAGTGTAGTCACTCCTAAGGCGGGAATTTGCGAAGCGCGTCTTGCGGATTGTGTTTCCGTTTGATACCTGGCTGGGCGCCATCGATAGCCGCTCCGTGACCAAGATGCTCGCGGAGCTTTGCTTCCAGGGCAGGAAAGCCTTGCAACTCAGGAATGCACGAAAGTTCTTCGTGTAACTGATCTAACATGGCGTCAAGTCGCGGCTCAGCTCCTTTGACACCCAGTTGTTTGGCAAAGTGCATCAAACCGTTTCGATCGGGAAATTGCTTGCTGTTATTCATCTTCAGAGCCAGGGTAGGTGCCTCCAGCGGATATACTCCGGTGCACACCACATCATAGATCGGTGACAACCACGGCGCGTCTTCCGGCGACTCATAAAGCAGGGAAAAATTTTTCAGGTGGGCATCGCCGTTGCCAATGAGACTATTGAACATCACGTAATCGAAGAATCTGACCAATTCAGTGTGGGAGTGCGTGTAGGTGGTTAGCACCTTGGCTGCATTTTCGTAGCTGCCCAGGTAACGACCCTCGCCACTGCGTCCCATCAGCACGCAGAAATCCTCCATGCCCAGTGATAATTCTTCCCGGCGATCAAAGCGCTCCATAATAAACAGCGTTTGGTCATCGGAGAGCCAGAAGTTGGGTGCGGCAAGCCCGGCAGCACGGACCAGGCACATGCACACATACTCGTTGAGGGGAAGTTGTGGGTAGTTGTCACCGCTGGTTTTTACGATGTAGCTTGAATGTATCAGGGAGGCTTTTGCAGAGGCGGCGGTGATGGCGACTTTGGGCTGCATGCCAGAGAGTGTGGTATCGAACAGGTGTCGCTCCAGCAATTCGGAAAACAGGCCTTTGCGGCCGTCCCAGTGCAAAATCTCTGCCAGCGCCTCTGGAGTGCTTGCCTCGCCTTCGAGGCCCGCGTCGTAATCCAGTCGGCCAATGCCATTGACGCCCTGGATCGCCAAAAACAACATGTCATCGACCCGGGTGTAGCGCCGCAATCGCTCACTGAGATAACGGCGCACATAACCTTCTGGCAGGTTCATTTCAAATATGGGGTGTATCGCGCCACGGTTGTAAGGCTGAGGGCGAGTGGGCATAGCCAGGGCTACCTTCTCGCCATCGGTCGCGTAGGCAAATTGGTATTGTGCATCGTGTGTGAGTGAGCCCGCCAACCCGTGCGGTGTGCTTACTGCGATAGTGCGCACCCGCGCGGGCAGAGCCTCAAGGTTAATGCTCACGGGCTGGTCTCCTCATTAAATAGGCTGTCAAGGTCATCCAGGGTGGGGTGGCGAGTTACCTCGGTCCGTAGGCTCAAGCCCAGCAAGTTCAGGTAGCGGCAGAAAGTGGTGAGATTACCCCGATAACCGCCGTTCTCGATGCGGGAGACTTCATTGCGATGGGCCTGAATTTGACTCGCCGCTGCGGATTGGCTCCAGCCACGGGCTTTGCGTCGCTCCCGTGCCTGCTGCCCAATGTCGATAAGTTCTTTCACGGGAACGCCCTATATGCACAAATATTAGTGCATTATGGGTATATTTATTCATATTGCAATCATATATGTGCAAAATACCTAAGGAGACTCATCCAGATAATCACGCACCGCGTCGACATTAAAGCCACCCAGTTACTCCGCCCGGTGGTGGTTTGCCGCTGCTGGCGCCCATGTCGGAAGTTGCCGGACGCATGTCGGTGCAGGCCGGCGCCAGTAATCTGGAAAAAGCCCGCGGTGGTAATGGCACCTTGCTGGGTGGCGTGCCGGGTGTTGAGCCGGGTCGTGTGCTGGTATTGGGTGGCGGTGTGGTCGGTACCAATGCGGCGCGCATGGCGATTGGTATGGGCGCCGATGTGACCTACTGGATCGGTCACTGCCGCGCCTCAAGGAGTTGGATTCACAATTTCAGGGCCGTGTTAAAACAGTGTACTCCACCACAGATTCGGTTGAACGGCACGCCTTGGACGCGGACCTGGTGATTGGTGCTGTGCTTATTCCCGGCGCATCTGCTCCCAGATTACTGAGCAGGGAACTTATCTAGCGCATGAAGCCCGGCGCAGTGGTGGTAGATGTGGCTATCGACCAGGGCGGTTGCTTTGAAACCAGCCACGCCACCACACACCAGGAGCCCACATATATAGTGGACGAGGTCGTACATTACTGTGTGGCGAATATGCCCGGTGGCGTAGCACGCACTGCGACACTGGCCCTGACCAATGCGACTCTGCCGTTTGCTATTCGCCTGGCCAATGGAGGCTGTGATGCGCTGTTGGAAGACGAGCATCTGCTGGCCGGTCTCAACGTTCACGCCGGTTTGATTACCTGCGAGGCGGTGGCCGAAGTGCAGGGCTATCAATATGTGTCGCCGCGCCGCGCGTTGCTGGACAGCGATATGCCCATGACTGCCTGACTGGTTTCGCCATTGATTGTTCGCGGCTGTGACTATCGCGTAGACTTGCGCCACTATCGATGGGTGAGAGAAACAGCGCAACATGAGCGACAGGCAGCGGGCATTCGAAGTGCCCCCTCAGCTTAGGCGCGGCGGTACCAGGCACAAGGCTGAAGAGTATGTTGAAGAGGGCAGGGACCTGCTCGCCTATATGAGCGACACCCTGGGGCTACCAGACCTGGGCACCAGCGATGTACTGGATGTTGGCTGTGGCACCAAGTTCACCGAGGCTATTTTAAAGTACGGCATTGTCATTGGCAGCTACACCGGCACCGATGTATATAAACCGATGATCGATCACCTGGGGCAAAGCACCAACGACCCGCGTTTCACCTTTCTGATTTTCAGCCTGTTTGTCGACGAACGTTCTGGTACCGGTTATGGGCTGATCGAAGATATTACCGGCGCTGCGCCCGGTGACTGGCAGCCCAGTGGGCAGCCTTTTCGCGATGCCTACCCAGGCAAGCCCCCGCAATGGGCGCTGTACTCGCGTGAGCACGCCTTCGAATTGATTGAGGGAACGGGCTGGAAAGTCGAACAACTACTCATGCCCAACCCCTATGTGCAGCATCATTTTGTCTGCGCGCCTCTCTAACTACTTGCGCCGTTCTCGCAACTGCGCATAAGCTCCGGGTGAATACGCTCTGCGATTTCCTGTTCTGCAAGCAATCGAGTCGATAATATCGGCTGCGCCGAGGGTGGCATATACCAGCCGTTCTCGCTGCGTATCTTCACGCGCAGCGGGTTGCGCGGTGAGGCCGGGTTGAGTTGGGGGTTTTTGTATTCGCCCTGCAGTACCGGGCTACCGTCAACATAGACCTGGAAATTACTCTTAGCCTCATCCCCGAAAAAAACCAGATTGTTCTTGATCATAAAGCTACTGATAACAACGCTGCTGCACTGGCCTTCTCGATAGGGGAAGTCTACCGCGACCCGGTTGCCATCGACCTCGATTAATAACTGCCCCGCCGACTCCCGGATATCAATATAACCCTGCTGGGATACCAGTTGTTGTGTCGCGGCCTGGTCGTTGCTGTCGGCACGAAATACAAACCCCATACTGTGCGCACAGAGCATGGGTGAGCGGCGGAATGGGTCTCGTGTGTAAGCGCGCCAATCATCAGTGTCATCGGCCTGCAAATTATCGACCCGGGTTGCCGATCGAATCCAGGCTTGCATGGAGGCATCCATGGATTGTGCTCGCCGGCTATCCTCCGTCTCGACCGCTGCAGAGTCAGAGGCTACAACTTGTGATTCGTGTATCAGTTGCTGAACCACGCCCACCCAGTTATTAAAACGCCACTGGCCATCGGCGCTGAGCAGGCTGTATAACTCGCCGTAATTATTACTACTGTACCAATGCAATTCTCTGGGCGACCGCGGCGCAAATATATCCGTACCATCGAGCTCCGCCGGTGCCGGTATACCCAGTGCGGCAGTAATGCTGGGGAAGATATCAAATATCATGGTGGGTTCGTCACGCACCTGACCACCTTGCCAGTGTCCCGGCCAGGACATGATCATTGGCGTGCGGATGCCGCCCTCCCGGTAGCCAGTCTTTTTTCCCGCGAAGGGAAAGTTGCTGGGATAGACAGCATTGGTGCCGCCGTTGTCACTCACCGCTATTATCATGGTGTTGTCCCACTGCCTTGTATTCCTCAACTGCGCGAACAGTCGGGCAATATTGGTATCGAGCTGGGCCTTCAGGGCCTGGTACCTGTTGCCGCCGGCACCGCCAAATTTGTCCACGTACTCTGGGCTGGGTTGCAAGGGGGTGTGCGGCGCGTAGTAAGACATGTAGATAAACCAGGGGTCAGATTCAGACTGCATGACCTGCAGGGCGTGGTCAGTTAACAAGTCAGTCAAATGCCCCTGGTATTGCCGCAGTTCTCCCTGCTCGTTTTCCAGCCAGGGGTTGCGATAGGTAGGTCTTGCTCGGGAATAGATACCATCGGTATGGGGTCCCGCCAGGTACAACTGGCTCATAAAACCAAACCAGTGGTCAAAGCCGTTGAATTCAGGGCGCGACTCGCGGTGTGCATCTCCCGCATGCCATTTGCCGATCATGTGACTGGTATAGCCATGCCTGCCCAGCGCATCCGGCAGTGTTTCCACCTCCGGCGCCAGTCCGCTACCAACCGGGTGAAAGCCCAGCTTGGCGGGATAGCGGCCGCTTAACAGTGCAATTCTGCTGGGAGTGCAGCTGCTCTCCGCGTAGTGCCGGGTAAAACGTATGCCTTCGCGGGCGAGTTGATCCAGCGTGGGAGTGGGAGAATCGGAACCGTTGTTGATGGCCAGGTCGTTGTAGCCAAAATCATCCAGTACGATCAGCAGGATATTGGGACGCTCTTCCCTGGCGTCACAGCCGGCCAGTACTACAAGCAACAATAACCAGCCGAGCTTCTCAAGCATCTAACATTCACCGTGCTTTGGTTTTGCCATGATGTGGCGCCCTGTGCAGGAGTCGAACCTGCGACCCCCAGAATCGGAATCTGGTACTCTGTCCAGCTGAGCTAACAGGGCGTGGCGCGAATTATACCTGTGAAAATGGATCAGTCCAGCTAATTTGAGAGGGAATGAAAGGCCGAATTTATTCGCTCAATAGCGGCACCTCCCTGACAGTTGGCGGATTGAAATCCGTATATGGTCTCCTCCCCTTTTGCAAGGCATAGGGTCTGGATAACAGGGATAGGTTGCGGCCGTATATCCGGCCTGTCTACGAAGCATTTGCTGCTGGCCTTGATGAACCTGCGCACATAACGTCCCTATTGCCCTCGCAACCAGCGATTGAAGTACCACATCCAGACTTCCGGCAGATCCCTGCATGCGCAGGAAATGCAGTTCAATGACATTCGTACCACCCTGCAAGCCTTGCTTGCGATTAACGACAACTGTAACAGCCTGCATACCAACGCCTACGATGAAGCGATTACGACACCGAGTGAAGAATCCGTGCGCCGTGCGCTGGCGATCCAGTTGATTATCAATCAGGAATTCGGGCAGGCGAAAACGGAGAATCCCAGGCAGGGTTCCTTCATCTTCAATGAATTGACCGACCTGGTGGAATTTGAACGCATCTCCTTCACCGGGGAGGCGTGCTGGGTGCGATGGAAACAGGCTACCATAGAGGCAAGATTCAGGAAGAGTCGATGAAGTATGAAACCTTGAAACATGATGGCAGATTGCCCTTGATTGGTGTGAATACCTTCCAGGCTGAGTCTCCCCCTCAGGAGACGACCATTGCGCTTTCCCGTTCCACGGAACAGGAAAAACAAGGTCAGATTCAACGCCTGCACGACTTTCAGACGCAGCATGCTGACGCTGCCCGTGATGCGCTTGAGCAATTGAAAGCAGCCGTCAATGAAGGAGGTAATGGTTTTGGTGCGCTGATGAATGCGGTGCGCTACTGCTCACTGGGGCAGATTACTGATGCGTTTTTTGAAGTTGGTGGCCAGTATCGTAGAGAATCCCTGCTGGTCGATGTACTGGCTGGTTTGTTACTGCTTGACCCGAGCGCACTGATTCCCAATTTTTCCGCCCTGATGCTGGATGTAATGCTGGACAAGACCATCGCCCGGGTCATCATCGTCTGTGGATTGATGGGTAGCCTGACCACCCTGCTAATGCGGACGGGCGCGGCTACCGCCTTTAGCAGTCTGCTGGCAAGGCGCGCTATCTCGGGTCCCATCGCGCTGGTTTACACTTGGCTCTTAACCTGCTGATTTTTATCGGCGATTACCTCAAGGCTCTGGCTGTTGGTACCCATCTCCATCTCGGCGGTGTTTTTTGCCGGGGTGCTGGAAGCATCGGATCTGGCGGCAAAGGGGAGGGAATGCATCTCTTCATCCAGTCAATTCCCTACATGCTCTATCCTGGATGGCGGTGCTGATGATGCCATTGGTGGCCACCCTGGTAGCAGTGGGCTTGACTCTCTTGGCGTAAGTGTTAATGGCAACCTACGCCGCCGCCGAATAAATACTCCGCCCGTGTCCATAATAAACATCGTACACATGCTGGAACACAGCGGAGGTCTTCTGCGCGAAGAGTTCTGATGTGAAAGCTGGTGGCAAATTTTTATCCAGCAGCTTTTCGATGGTGACGCGCACTGCGGCGCGTGCCTGCTGACGCTTGCGCCAATCCAGCACCAGTTTCTCTGTCTTGAGTCTGCTCAGCAGATCCCGGGCAATGGATTTCACCTTGTCCCTGTCCGCCTCGCTCATTTCTATATGTGGCTTGGTCAGGAGATCAAAGATGGCCAACTCCTCTTCGCTCAACTGCTCGCTCACGCCGCGTTGCTCTTCTTCACCTAGACTCTTGGCGAACACACACAACTGCTGAAAGAACTGCTCGGCATTCAGGCTGCCCGCGTTGTAGGCGTTAATCATTGCCTGGAATTTTTCCATATAATCCATGCGGGTTCGGTTGAACCGCACCATCGCCATAAGTTTTTGCGCCACCGCCCCTTTGAGTTTTTCATTCAACGTGCGTTTGCGGCTTGTCTTGAATTTCTTTGCCAGCTCCTCAAAATCCATACTGCTCAGGTCAAGGGACTTCCCGCCACCATAAAGTGCGCCTTCTTCACGAATGACATACCCCTCCGTGGCAATGGACTGGTCGAGCAGGTCCTCCACATCCCCCATCACCTGTGATATGTCCGCCTCGGGAACCAGCGCGCGAATTTTCCTGGCGATGACCTGAACCGGCGTGATCCCGGCAGCAAATTCCCGCGCCGCCGGGTCAGGCAACACCGCCTTGTAAAGTCGCTTCACCTGGTTGGCAAGGTCAAGGTAACGGCGCCGGGTATCCTCCGCAGTTATCAGTGCCTCCACGGCGTCATCCAGCAGACTGACACGGTCAAAACCCGCGGCGGCTTGAATGGCAGTTAAATCAACACCGCACTTGCGGCACAAATCCTGAGTCTCTTTCTGCGCCAGGCGTAACGCTGCCACCAGCGCGCTTTTATCCTCCACCGGACTGTTATCGTCGCTACCGCCGCCGCCATAGATCGCCAGTGCCTTCTCCAGATTGCGGAAGACCCCGACATAATCCAGAATCAATCCGCTCACCTTGCCGGGATAGACCCGGTTGGCGCGGGCGATGGTCTGCATCAGGGTGTGGTTGCGCATCGGTTTGTCGAGGTAGAGCGTCGAGCAACTGGGTACATCAAAGCCGGTCATCCACATGGCGCAGACAAAGACCAGACGAAAGGGGTCATCCGGGGTTTTGAATTTCGTATCCAGGTTTTCATTCACCATGCGTCTGCGGTGCGGACGAATATCCAGTCCCTTGTCCTTCATTTCCGCTATTTCGTTCTGTCCCTGAGAAACCACCACCGCCATATCCGTCTCTTTCATCCAGTCAATGCGCTGTTGCAGATGGGCTTTTGTGTCACCCTTCGCCGCATCGCATTCCGCGCGCAAACTGTCGATCATGGCGGACCAATGCTGACGCACCTTGTCATACATGCGCAGCGCCGTTGCCTTGTCAATGCAGATCATCATCGCCTTGCCCGGGAAGCCGCGTCCCGTGAAATGCGTTACCACATCCTTTGCCACCGCTTCCAGCCGCTTGTCCCGGGTAATCAGGTGGTATTCCCTGGCGAAGACCCGCTCCAGTTTTTTCTCCTGCGCCTCATCAAGTTCTGCATCTTCCAGCAGACGCTCCATGTCCTCGTTGAGGTTTTCGTTGTTCAGTTGCAACTCGGGGATACGGTTCTCGTAATAAAGCGGCACCGTGGCGCCGTCCAGCACCGACTGTTGAAAGCCATAGACGCTGATGTAATCGCCGAACACCTGTTTGGTCTTCTCTTCGCCCTGAATCAGTGGCGTGCCGGTAAAAGCCAGGAAGGCGGCATTGGGCAGCGCCGCGCGCATGTTCAGTGCCAGGGTGTCATATTGGCTGCGGTGCGCCTCATCGGTGATGACGATGATGTCGTCGCGAGCGGACAGCACCTCTGTCTCGCGGAACTTGTGAATCAGGGTGAAGATGTAGCGATGGTCTTTCCCGAGTAACTGCCGCAAATGGTCTCCACTTTCGGCTTGCGTATGGCTTTCGGTCACCACTCCCGCCGAGACAAAGTTCCTGTAGATCTGCCCGTCCAGCTCCTGCCGGTCGGTGACGATGACGAAACTCCAGTTGCCCGGCAGTTTGCGCAGCACCTTTTGCGCGAAGAAAATCATGGACACGCTCTTGCCGCTGCCCTGCGTATGCCAAAAGACCCCCAGCTTGCCGTCACGCCGACGGCTGTCGGCCAGGGCTTCCAGTGAATTGTTAACCCCGAGATACTGGTGGTTTTTGGCGATCAGTTTGATCAGTCCGCCGGGCGCTTTCTGAAACAGAGTGAAGTTCTCTACCAGATCCAACAGCCGCTCTGGATCACAGACACCGCGCAACATCGTGTCCAGCGACACCCGCCCCGACTCATCCTCGCTGTCCACCTTCTTCCATTCCGCCAGATGCTCCCAGCCCGCGGTCATGCTGCCCACCCGGCTCTGGCTGCCGTTGGACAGGATGACCAGCGCATTTGCCCAGAACAGTTGCGGGATGGTGTCTTTATAGTCCCGCAGGTTGTTATCGTAGGCGGCTTTTAGGCGGATGTGTACGGCTTTCAGTTCAATAAACACCAGGGGCAAGCCGTTGATAAAACCTATCAAGTCGGGTCGACGAGTGTGCATTTCTCCCGTTATCGAGAATTGCGAGCAGACCAGAAAATTGTTATTGGTGGGATTCTCCCAATCTATCACCCGTACTATTTCCGGGATTTCCTCGTTGCTTTCAGGGTCAATCACAGTGGTGCGCACACCGTTTTTCAGCCAGTGATAGATTTCTTGATTGGCGGCAACCATGCTCATGCTGGAACGGTCGCGGGTCAATTCATCAACGGCCTGCTCAATGGCTTCGGGCGGTGCATCCGGGTTCAGCCGCACCAGTACCGGACGCAAGCGAGTGGTGAGGATGACTTCGCTTTCGGTTTCGCGTCCCAGGCTACTGGTGGCACCAGAAAACTCATTGGCGGCCTTGACCGTTTCCCATCCCAACTCCGCCAGCAACTTGATAGCAGGTTGCTCAACCAGTGCGTCCTCGGTGTAACCGGCTGGGGTCATGAGTATTCTCTCCATGCGCGAAGACCGGAGAACAACCCGGAAATTACCCGGAAGTCCCGTGCCTCCGAGTTGATATTAAGATTCACGCGACGGCCTCCTCGGGAATGGCAATGTCCAGTGCCGACACATCTATTTCACCGGAGATGAGTTTGGGGAGAAGCAGGTCGCGGGTTTGGCGGAGGGTGGTGTTTTTCTTCGTCAGCGCGTCTATTTCATTGTGGATTGGACCAAGATGAAAAGTTGCATCAGACATAGCTGATGTAGGTGGGAAAATCAACTCAATGCCTTGCATATCAGATTTCGTGACAGAAGCAAATATTGATCCGTTGCCCATCGTGTCAACTTCAGTAAAACGGTTGCGTAACTGTTCCCAAAGAAGAAATTGATACCCTTCTTTATGCCTAATAGCAGATATACCTCTACCAATAACTATTTTCTTGTCTGCAATATTCATTCGCCCAACAGGGGCACGAACGCTGAAGAGAATATCTCCAGCCTCTGCAATGCGCCCTTCAATGGTGCAATACAATCGATCCGAAGGGAACCTGTCTCCAAAGTTTGTTACTCCTTGGTGGAATGGCAGGCCGATTCCATCATTGTTGTAAAACTCAGATTTCGGCGACTGACCCATGATTAGATAACAGGATTCGCCAAGATTCGTCACCTCCCAGCCAGCGGGGATCTTGCCGAGAGGGGAATCAACGAAGCGGGTGTTTTGGTGTCCAGGGAAACGGAATTTGACAAACCATTCGCGGTAGAAATTTTGCGCCATCTCTTCCAGAATCTTGATACGTCGCAGGTTGTTTTCAATCAGGTCATCGTAGGTGGATAGGACGGTAGCTATTTTGTGTTGCGTGAGGAGCGGTGGGATTGGCATATGAAAAGATGTCAGAATTTGTGCGTTTGCATTCGGCTGGGCTGATCCACCCCAATTCCCCTTAATAAAATCTTTGTACATTTCCGACTCTATAATATAACCAACGTATCTAGAATTAACGCTTTCAATGAGTTGGAGCCGCACAAGATATGATGCGAAAACTGATTCTGGATTTGCTTTGATATACTTTGCGTAACCTGCGGTAGCTCCTGTGCGTGCGATTACGATATCACCTTGTATGAGTAGATATTTATCTTTCTTATTTGAATCAATCTCGCAATGCGGAACAGTTTCCCAATCAATGGCTTCTGAAACAATATCGGTGATTCGTAAAAACTTTGGCCCTATAGATTTTTCCATGGCACTCGCTGTGTAACCGTACTGCACATTTTTACAGATATCACGAAGTAATTTCATTGCCCAAGTAGTGTGCGTATCCATCATCCCTCCTCCAACAACTGCGTCACATTCTCGGCAATCCGGGATTCTAACTCTCGTGCTTCGGCGTTCAGCGTTTCCAATTCTTCGTTCTGCGTCATCAGCCGTTCCTTGAAGTCAAAGTCATCCTCGGCAGGTGTCGCCATGCCTACATACCTGCCGGGGTTGAGGCTCCAGCCTTGGGCCTGAATTTCTACGATGGTTGCTACCTTGCACAGACCGGCTACATCGGTGTATTTGCGGTCGGGGAAGTGGGTGGACATCAGGTCGGTGCTGTCATGGAGGTTCTCAATTGACTCGCCCCTATAGAGGCGGGCGATATTGGCGAGAAACTCAATCTGCGCCGGCGTCCAGTCGCGGTGGGCGCGGTCAATTTGATGATAGATGTGGCGGGCATCTATGAACAGCACGCTCTCGGCGCGCGGTGTTTGCTCCTTGCCGCGGTCAAAGAACCAGAGGGTGCAGGGCAGGGTCACGGTGTAGAAGAAGTTGGGACCGACGGACACCATCACATCCAGGGCGTGGGCTTTGATGAGGCGCTGGCGGATGTCTAATTCCGAACTGCGGGCATCTGAGGCGGAGTTCGCCATGACGAAACCTGCTCTGCCTGTGTCGGCAAGCGCGCTGTAGAAGAGTTGAATCCAGAGGTAGTTGGCGTTGTCGGTGCGGGGCAGGGCGAAGGGGAAGCGCGGGTCGTCCTTGAGCCGCTCCTTGTCCACCTTGTTCACATTGAAAGGAGGATTCGCCATGACAAAGTTGAATTTGCCGGTGGAGCGGTGCAGGTCTTCGTAGTAGGCGTTGCCCTGGCGAATGTCGCCGGCAAGACCGTGGACGGCAAGGTTCATCTTGCCCAGGCGTACTGTTTCGGCGACCTTCTCCTGACCATAGACGCTTAACTCGGCACCGGGGTTTTTCTGGTGTTCCGCTACGAAGCGGGCGCTCTGCACAAACATGCCGCCGGAGCCGCAGGCCGGGTCAAAGATGCGCCCGTGGTAAGGCTCGATGATGCCGACGATGAGTTTGACGATGGGGGTGGGCGTGAAGAACTCGCCGCCTTTTTGTCCCTCGCTCATGGCGAAATGACCCAGGAAGTATTCGTAAATCTTGCCGAAGGCGTCCCCCTCAATATCCATGGGGACGGAGTTCATGGTCTTGAGCAGCTCCTTGAGCAGGGTGTTCTCAAAACGGTTGTAGGTCTTGGGCAGCACATCCTTGAGGTCGGGGTTGTCGGCTTCAATGGCGCGCATGGCGTTGTTGATGGCGGCGCCGATGTTGGCGCCTTCCGGCAACTGAATCAGTGCCGAGAAACGCGCCGCCTCGGGGATATAGAGGACGCCCTTGGCATGATAGTCTGCGGGACCGATCTTGCGCCGCCTGCTGCCGCCACCCGCGAGCTGCGCCGCCATCGTCTGGAACCTGTGGTCGGCGTAGCGCAGAAAGACCAGACCCAGCACCGGCGTGGAATATTCCGAAGACTTGAGTTTGGAATTCGCCCGTAATTTGTCCGCGGCTTCCCAAAGTCGTGCTTCTATGTTGTTGGTTCTGTTCATGAGGGCGTAGTTTTTTGGTGTTGTTGTGTAATGCCTGAAATGAAAAGTACCCGTTGAGGGAGCCTGCTCTACTCTTTACTTCTTAACGATTCATTTGATTCGTTATAAGACGAAAAAATAGAGTCTACTAATCGTGTGCACCCAGAAGTTATCCTGGCAAGAACACGAATTTGTTCACGACAAGACATTGAGGTGGTCTCTACAGGATAATTTATCAAGTGTGACACCTCACCCCATACTTCTTCCATAAGCGTTCTGACTTGAAGTTCCATTGTCATCTCTGGTCTGGCTGCGGAACTGACTACATAATGAGCACTGGTGTACATCTCATCTCGTTCTACAGGTAGAAATCCAAGATCCTTAAAAAATTTCTTTGATTCAAAATCCCAGATATAAACTAATGGCTTCTCTTTAATAGCATAGTTATTTTGTTTCAGAATTTTTAGAATCAGGGGATGAATTTCAGACATCTGCTTCGTGTGCAAATGTAATATCCTGACTCCAACAAGATCGTCCACTTCATCTAGTATATTTCTTTGGTTGACCAGCTTCGGGCGTTTATCGGGTTTAGTCTTTAGCCGTTGAAGCTCTTTCCGTTCTAACTTTTTCCGAAGATGTTCAGGGTCCTTTGTCCGATATTTCTGTGAATGAATCAATGGCTTCAAACGCGCGTCATTCGCAAGGTGATCCATGAGATACTTTCCCTGAAGATCAAAGTCACTGCGGAGCGTCTCGTATCGAGCGACAGCTTCCGCCAATATTCGTAATCGTGAATTGCTCAGATTAGCCACAAATCATGCTTCCTTAATACGTCGCTTAAGTTCCATCGCCATTGAATAAAACACTTCCTTGGCTTCCATAACCTGATATTCGGGACCCCCTTGAACCTTCCATAACGGAACTCCTTGCTCTTGTGATTTTTGGACAAGGTGTGCGAAGTTTTTAACTTCTCCCAACTTGGCTTTTGCTACGGGGACTGCTATGAGATTCTCTGAAATTCGTTCTAGTGGCTTTAAAAGAGATGTTCTCAATTCCTTATCGAATTTAGCATGGTAATGTGATGGCCACCGAGCCATTCCATGTCCATAAACTCTAAATCCTTGTGGCACATAACCAAGGAAAGCAGGTTTACCCTGCAATAGTGGGAAGTCTTCACGCGCACCACTACGTATAGTCTCCCATTCATCAATCCATTTTGTGAGCGACGCACCGAGTGTTTTTAATGCCCTGACTGAAAACAGATCACATGCTCCTGGCACCAAAAAGTAATCACAATCCAGTAATATGATTCGGTTCAATGGACCAATGTTGGGACCAGTATCAAAAAAAATAAAATCCAGTTTATATTTTTGAGCGTAGTAGTTAGCAAGCATGCTTAGGCTAGTTGTCACATTAAGTCCGCGTATTTTCCCTTGAAAGCAATCACTCCAGTTGTCAGAAAGTTCTATCTCATACTCAGAAAGTCGTATGTCGCCAGGTAGCAGATAGAGCCCGTCAACTGAGGTCGTGTAAATTTCAACCTTATGGAATTCTCCACTACCTTCTACTACTGGCTTTAATGCGGACCAGACTGTCGCACCATTTTCCTCATCAGAATTATCCAGAAGGTCATCAACTACTGAATCCTCGTAAAGACATGAAGTGATATTGCATTGTGGGTCTGAATCTATTAGCAGAACTCTATGTCCTTTTTCCGCTAGTGCCGCTGCAAGATTGACCGTAAGCGTGGTTTTCCCTACGCCTCCCTTGTGGTTGTATATTGTTAACCGTGTTGCTTTATGTCTTTTAGTCATCAACGCCTGCCTTATTCTCTGCACTCTGCTTTGCTCTGTTTGTTTTTATAGTGGGTTTCCGCCGTTTTCTAGGCTTCATTTCTCGCTGCTTTTTCTTTGCTTCATCGCGATCAGGCAAAGCCAAAACATATTGCTCACCCATCGCAGTTATTTGTTTAGCACCCTTAGTGCTCGCGACCACCAAACCAGGCTTTACCGTATTATTTAGCGCAACAGTGGGATTGGCGAACTTTGGTTGTGCGGCTTCAGTGTTAAGTTTGCTTATATCCAGAGTTTTGAAATGGTGCGTCCCTCTATAATGAGTTAAGTAATAGGCAAGACATACGACCCTCTCAACATTTGTGCGTGGATTTTTCTCCATCAAAAATTCTTTTGGCGTTAAATCAGATTCTCTGCTGAACACACCAACCGATGCCTTCGTTGAATCAGTCTCTGATACAGGCGGCCGGGCGGGTTTTTTCGGATCAGCAGAAAAATCAAACCAGTGACATATCGCGCTAAGAATGTGCTTTTGATCACCCTCATCGAATCCTGAAAGACGCGATACTATCTCATTGTGAGCATTTAGGCGGTCGTTATCCATAGTGTCCTCCTTCGTAAATATTATGTACTAAGCATAGAAGAGCATAGGATATAATAGTCAACCCCTATTAACAAATAGGTTTGGTCTAATCTATTGTGAGAATCTGTGAGTCGTCCACAGCACATTGAATTGATCAAAATAGGCCCTTCACGTTGATCCCGGTGACTGTACAGGATCACGGGCACAGGGACTGGTCGCTATGTTGTCAAGAAAAATGCCAGTATCGTTTACGCGTGAGGGATTGTGCAGCGTACGGCTATGCCAAGTCCGAAATTTTAGGGGTGAGGGGGCGAGTAGTTACGTTAAATGATTGTCATTCATGATGGTATTCATCCTCCCGTCATGAACAGAGCTCAGGCTATGTCAGACTCATTTCGTGTTAGAAACACGGCCCCCGTTCACTATCATCTCGTATTGGAAGAGGCTAGTGGTTCACACTTCGCCTCCCGGTCGCTACACTTGAGATAGCTAACGAGTATGGGGAGCTTGGGGTGCTACGCGTTAACTTATTGATTATATTGATAACAGTCTGTTGTTCGGTGCATGCCGACAATCTTGAAGCCGATACCATAATACGCGCTGCCATGGATCACTGGCGTGGCGCCACCTCCTACAGTGAAATGACCATGACTATTCACCGCCCGGATTGGGAGCGAAGTATGTCCATGCGCTCGTGGACCCAGGGCGATAAAATATCACTGGTGCGGGTCACTCAACCGAAGCAAGACGCCGGCAACGGCACCTTGCTGAAAGACAGGAACATGTGGACTTTCAGCCCCAAGGTGAATCGTGTGATGAAAGTGCCATCCTCTTTGATGAATCAGAGCTGGATGGGCAGTGATTTCTCCAATAAGGACATCAGTAGATCTACCGATATTCTGCATGAATATGACCACACGCTGCTGGAGACTCGCCGGCACAACGGTCATAGCATTTATGTTATCGAAGCGGTGCCCCATGAAGAGGCGGCGGTGGTGTGGGGCAAAGAGGTGCTGCATATTCGCGACGACTATGTGTTGATGGAAGAGCAGTACTGGGATCAGGATGGCGTACTGGTCAAATCCATGCGTACGCTGGAGGTGCAGGAAATGTCTGGCCGGGCGGTGGCGACCCACATGCGCATGCAAAAAGCCGACACGGAGGAAGAATGGACCCAGGTGCTGGTTCAAGCCATAGAATTTGACCTGGAGTTGAGTCCGCGCATATTCACGCTCTCCTATCTGCGAAACCCACGCGAGTGAGTATCAACATCCGCCTGGCGTGGCGTAACCTGTGGCGCAATGGTCGCCGTACCTGGCTGACCGTGGGCGCCATGGTTTTCTCCAATGTCATGTTGGTGTTTATGATTTCGCTGCAGCTTGGCAGTTACAAGGTCATGATCGAAAATAGCCTGGCCGCGTTCACCGGTCACATACAGGTGCAGCAAGCGGGCTACCTGGATAACCCGAAAATGCGCAGCAGCTTTGCCAATGTCGCGCAGCGGGCGGCGGATTTGCGCGCAGAGCTGGACCTGCCAACTGTTGCGGCACGGGCCAGTGCTTTTGCGTTGGCGTCCAGCGAAGACCGCTCCTTTGGTATACAACTGCTGGGTGTGGAGCCCGCATTCGAGCCACTGGTATCTACCCTGCCCGGCTTGATAAAGCGGGGCCGCTGGTTTTCGAGTAACGAGGCTGAAGAGGTCGTGCTCGGTGTGGTGCTGGCCAGAAATCTCAAAGTGTCGCTGGGTGATGAAATTACCTTTATGGGTAGCGGCAGAGACGGTTCCTTCGCCGCAGGAATAGCGACCGTGGTGGGGATACTGGATTCTGGCATGGCCGAAGTTGATCGAGCGGTGGCGCAATTGCCGCTGGGCTACTTTGACTCGGTATTCACCATGCAAGGGCAGGGGCACAGCATTGTGATCACCGTGCCCTTGCTGGGTCAGGCCGGCGAGTATCAGCTTCGCACCGCCGCCCTTATTGCTGACGACCCAGAGTTGGCAGCGCTGGACTGGGATGCGCTGATGCCGGGCTTGCAGCAGGCGATCAAGGCCGATATGAGCAGTGCCTGGTTTATTTACAGCATATTGATAGTGCTGGTTGCTTTTAGTGTACTCAATACCCAGTTGATGTCGGTGCTGGAGCGTACCCGTGAGTTTGGCATCATGATGGCGCTGGGTCTCAGACCGGGCAGGCTGGGTTGGCTGGTGGCGCTGGAAACCCTGCTGATGTCCGCACTGGGTTTGGGTATTGGTGTGTTGTTGGGATATTTGCTGTCGCTCTATCTCAGTTATGCGGGCTTCTCGGTGGCGGGTATGGAGGAGATGAACCAGCGCTTTAATATGCCGGCGCGAATGTATCCCGAAATATCCCTGTTGTCGTTGCTGTGGGGCCCTGGCGTGGTCTTTGCGGGAGCCATGGTGGCGGCTATTTATCCATCGCTGCGGCTGTTGCGCTTGCAGCCGGTAACTGCGATGCGGGCGGTATAGCGATGCTGCCGCTGGCCGCTATGATCGACCTGGCCTGGCGCAATCTGTGGCGCAACTACCGCCGCACGCTGATTATGCTGGCAGCAATTATTGTCGGTGTGTGGGCGATGATTTTTATGAATGCGCTGATGCGCGGCATGGTTGACGACATGGTACGCACCGGTATCGAAACCCTGCCGGGGCATGCACAGATACACCATGCGGCCTACCGGGACGACCCCAGTGTTGTTAACTCCATGGACCCGCCGTCGCGACAACTCCAGCAGGCACTGGCTGGTAGCGGCATAGTTGGCTGGAGTACCCGGGTGCGTGTGCCGGCGGTGGTGGCCAGTGAACGAGACAGCCGCAGCCTGGTGCTGTTGGGTATCGACCCGGTGGCGGAGCAACAACTTGGCTTCACCCCGGCAGAAATTGTTGAGGGGCGTTTTCTCACCGGTGCCGACGATAATGGCTTGGTGCTGGGCGCGCGGATGGTTGACAAGCTGGAGACGCGGCTGGGCAAACGCGTGGTGCTGATGTCGCAGGACCCCGCTAACAATGTCGCCGATCGCGGTTTTCGTATCGTTGGTATTTACCAGGCGCGGCTGCCGGCCATGGAAGAGCAATTTGCCTACCTCGGGCGCGATACCCTGCAGCGTATGTTGGGTTTGGGTGGTGCTGTTTCAGAACTGGCCATACTCGGCGAAGACTACCGGAACCTGTCCAACTGGTACCTGCCGATGCAAGGCGCCGTAGAAGAGGGACATGAATTATTGTTGTGGACAGAGCTGGATCCCTATCTTGGCGCCATGCTCAGGTTTCAGGACGGTATGATTCTGGTGTTTGCGGGGGTTATTTTTGCGGTGCTCTCTTTTGGCCTGGTGAACACAATTGTTATGGCCGTGTTTGAACGCATGCGCGAGTTTGGTTTGATGCAGGCGCTGGGCATGCGCCCGATTACCATTGTCTACCAGGTATTAATGGAGTCCTTGCTGCTGCTGGGTCTGGGTTTGGTGGGTGGCAACCTGCTGGCGCTGGCAACGATTTTACCGCTGGAGTCCGGTATTGATCTTTCCGCCTGGGGCGGTGATGCATTGGAGCTGGCGGGTATGAGTGCGACGCTGTATCCGGCGCTCAAGGGCGGCGACATGCTGGCGGCGTCGGCGCTGGTCATCGTCTTGGGGCTGGCGGCCAGTTTGCTGCCGGCCTGGCGTGCGGCGCGCTTTGATCCCGTAGTAGCACTGGGCAAGGACTGAGGAGAACCGGGTGGCGTCTATAGTATGCAGAGATTTGTGTAAAACCTTTCGTCAGGGAGATGCAGTGATTACCGGTCTGGACAATGTTTCCCTGCAGATCGAGACTGGGGATTTTGTCTGCTTGTCTGGCCCATCCGGGTCAGGCAAAACCACATTACTCAACGCGATTGGCGGCCTGGACTCACCAGACAGCGGTGCAATACACATTGGTGAACAACGTGTCGATAAGTTGGCCAAAGGCGACCTGGCCGACCTGCGACTACACAAACTGGGTTTTGTTTTCCAGGCTTACAATTTGATACCGGTGTTAACCGCGCGTGAGAATGTGGAGTTCGTGATGCAAATACAGGGTGTATCTGCGGCCCAGAGAAAACAGCGCGCGTTGGCGATTCTGACCGAGGTGGGCTTGCAGGGGATGGAGGACCGTCGGCCGGCCCAGCTCTCCGGTGGGCAACAGCAACGGGTGGCTGTGGCCCGGGCCATTGTCAGCCAACCGGAAGTGGTCCTCGCCGACGAACCCACCGCCAACCTGGACAGTCATGCCTGCGAATACCTGATGGAGTTATTCGTCAAGCTCAATAGAGAGCACAAGGTTACCTTTGTGATTGCCACCCACGATGTCGGAGTTATGGCCTACGCGCGCAGATTGGTTAGCCTGCGCGATGGGCGCATTGTCAGTGATGAACAGCAAGTCGCTAAAGCTGCTGAGAGCTAATGAACCGGCGCACTCTTCTTTGCCGGTTGCTGTGTGGCTTTCTTTCACAGGCCGCAGGCGCTCTGGCACAGGCTGCAAGCGCGCAACCCCTGCTGGTCGGTGGCCATAGCAAACTGCGCCTGCTGGCAGCGGACTATCCGGATGACAGTGTCATGGAGGCGTTTGCGGACGACCCCAGCTATGACCAGGGTGCGGGATTGCGTCTAAAGTTTGCCACCCAGGGTGGCGGTTGGGCGGCGGCGGCGGACTACCGGCTGATCGGAGTGTTCGGTGATTCCCTGAAGTTGGAGCGCGCGCTTGCCGGCGCGGATTTTTTCCCCGCCCGGGTGCTCAATGACGATCACCGCTTGATGGATGTAACCTACGCCGTTAGCGATGACAATGATCGCGTGGTGTTGCATCGCCTGGATCGCCTGTACGGTGAGTTGCGACGGGACAAGTGGATTGCGCGGCTCGGGCGGCAGGCAGTCAGCTGGGGTAATGGCCTGATCTACACGCCCATGGATTTTCTCAACCCCTTTGATCCCGCCGCGGTTGATACCGAGTACAAAACCGGCGATGACATGGCCTATGGCCAATACTTGCGCGACAACGGCGATGACTGGCAAGCGGTGTGGGTGGTGCGAAGAGATGATAATAAAAACCTGGCTCGCCGGGTAAACTCCAGCGCCTTGAAATACCATGGCTTTGCCGGTGAGGCTGAATACGATCTGCTGATAGCAGAGCACTTCGACGATACCATTGTGGGTATTGGCGGCAGCATACCCTGGGGTGGGGCGGTGCTGCGAGCGGACCTGAGCTTTACCGATACACCGGCTGCAACAATCTGGAGTGGGGTGGCCAGTTGGTCCTGGTCCTGGATTGGTTTCGGCAAGAATATGAGCGGCGTGCTGGAGTATTTCTACAATGGTTTTGGTCAGGGCGGTGAAAAATACAGCCCCGTCCATCTGCGCAACAATCCGGATCTGGTGCAGCGCCTGGCGCGGGGTGAACTGTTCACTCTTGGCAAGCACTACCTGGGTGGTTCGGTGTTGGTTGAGGTAACTCCCCTGCTACACATCAGTCCGAATATGTTTCTCAATATGGCGGATGGTTCATTGTTGGCGCAGTTGGTGGCTTCCTACGACCTGGCCCAGGACTGGCAACTGTTGGGATCGTTGAATGTACCGCTGGGCTCGTCCGACACTGAATTCGGCGGTTTTGATAGTGGCATCGACACACTTGAATTTCGCGCCGGCCCTTCGATTTTTACCCAATTGGCCTGGTATTTCTGATGGATGCGATGCTTGCCGCCACAGTAGCGTTCGGGCTCTCCCAGCTATTGCTCAGCCTGCTGCTACTTTGCCGTGTTCCGACGTGGGGGCAGTCACAGCGACTGTTCTTTCTATTGCTGCCGGCGACCGGCACCGCATTCGCTCAATCGCTGGAACTCAGCGACCAGTGCCCGCCCAGCTTTGAAAAGACCCAGGCGGGTGTCTGTGAACTTCGCAACATGTACCAGTTCTACGACTCTCTGCAGGATATAGGGGTAGGCGGCACCAAAACTGCGCTGCCACGCCACCGGGACGGTTTTACCCCGCAGCAAATCGACCTTGGCCGCTACCTGTTTTTTGATCCCCTTTTATCGATTGATGGCAGCATGTCCTGTGCCGGCTGCCACCAACCCGACAAGGGCTTTGCGGACGGCCGCGCTCGCTCGGTGGGAGTGACTGGTCACGAGGTGGCACGCTCAGCGCCCACCCTGTGGAATGTGGCCTTTCTCAACAGCTTCTTCTGGGATGCCCGCGCCAACTCTCTGGAAGAGCAAATGTTGGGCCCTCTATTTGCGGCGGAAGAAATGGGCAACAACCCGCAGAACCTCTTGAAAACGCTCAATAGCAATAAGCAGTATCGCCGCTTGTTCCCCCAGGCTTATCCACAGGCAGAGCTGGACGAGATTAGCCTGGGGCAAATCTACCGTGCCATTACGGCTTTCCAGACAACACTGATTTCCCTTAACAGTCGCTATGATCGCTACGCCCACGGTTACCATGCGGCGCTTACTGAGCCGGAAATTGAGGGCATGAACGTATTTAGATCGTTTGTGGCCCGCTGCGCCGAGTGCCATACGCCGCCGCTGTTTACCAATCAGCAGGTAGCGGTGATTGGCACGCCCGAACCGACGGGGATGCCGCTGGATATAGGTGCGGAAAAAACCTATAACGCGGCCAAACTCAAGGGCGGATTTAAGGTGCCGACGCTGCGCAATATCGAGAAAACAGCGCCCTACATGCACTCCGGTCGTTTCAAGGACATGCGTGAAGCGGTGGGGTTTTACAGCAAGGGGCGTGGTCACGCGGTACCCGAAGGTGTCGAGATGCAGTTGCATTGGCATATCTGGGAGCCCAATCTTACCGATTATGAAATGGACCGGGTGGTGGATTTTCTGCGCACTCTGACCGATGAAAGCTTTACACCAAAAATACCGGAACAGGTGCCATCGGGCCTGACACCGGTGAATCACCAGGCCCGCGCATCTATAGCCCCGTCTATAGTCGAAACGGAGCGGGAAACAGAAGGAGAGTCTCATGAACAAGGGTAAAATCCTGGCCATTGTACTGGTCGTAATAGCGTTTGCCATTGGCATGCAAATCGGGCGCCCCGGTGCCTCCCAGCCAGCGGGGAAGACCGCCGCCAATGAACTGGTCAGCCAGGGCAGCAGCAAGTTTGTGGCCGGCCCACCCATGTCAGATGTGATTGTTACCGTTGCAGACGGTGAATCGATTCAGGCAGCGGTGCAGGCGGCGGCGCCCGGCACTACTATTCACGTTATGCCCGGCACCTATAACGAAACGGTTTACATCGATAAAGATGGTATCCGCCTGTTGGGCATTATCCAGGGTTCCGAACGAGCGACCCTGAACGGCAAGGGCGAACTCAACGATGCCATTTTGTTTTCCGGCAACAACATCGTGGTGGAAGGCTTTCTGATTACCAGGTACAAGGGCAATGGCATCATGAGCCAGGCCGGTAACAACTACGAGATTCGCGACAATATCATTGTCGATACCGGTGTTTACGGCATCTTTCCTCAACTGGGTAAAAACGGTGTGATCGAGCACAATGTCATTTCCGGTATCGAGGATGCCGCGATCTACGTGGGCATGAGCGACAACACCCATGTTGCCTATAACGAAGTATTCGACAGTGTGGCCGGTATTGAGATTGAGAACAGCCGCCACGCCATTGTCGAGAGCAACTTTGTCTACCACAACACCGGTGGTGTGCTGGCCTTTATCACCCCGGGCCTGCCCATCAAGACCACCTACGATGTCATTATCCGCAACAACTGGATTTCGGATAACAATACGCCCAATTTCGGCGCGCCCGGGTCAACAGTCGGTGGTATTCCCGCCGGCACCGGCATCATGATAATGGCGGCGGACGACGTGGTCATCGAGGGCAACATCATTACCAACAACAAGACCGTTGGTATTATGGCCGTGGATCACAACACAGCATCGCAGCTGACCAACGTGACGGTGGATCCTGAGTCCGATCCCAATTCAGATGGCCTCAAGATTCTCAACAACACCATGCACAACAACGGTTACGATACGATTGATGAAATCAGAGCCTTAATGCTGGTCGATATGAAGACCGGTAACCCGGATATTTTTGCGGTCGGCCCGAGCAAGGATAGCTGTATTATCAATCGCCATCGCTACGTGCATTCAGGTATCGATGAGTTCGCAGAGTGCGATTTTACCAACACGTCCAATATCGGCAACTACCTGTTGCCGCCCGTGCCGGCGCGGGTCATTGAGCCAGGCGAGCGCGGCAAAATTGCCTACCTGGGTATTTGCGCGGGCTGCCACTCCTACACCGGCCGTCTGATCGGCCCACCGGTGCAGATTATCCAGGCGCTTTATATGGATGATTCCCAGGGCCTGGCGGATTACATTGCCCATCCCGTCAAGAAGCGGGAGGGCTATCCCGAGATGCCGCCGCAGGATTACCTGGATGCCGAGACGCGCCTGGCCGTTGCCGAACATATGCTGTCCCGCACCAACTAGAATAGTTGGGGGGTCAAATTTACTGGCATCCCTGTCAAGGCGATATCAGTTCGAACGCGACGACCTGTCACCCCAGTTCAGCACTGGCCCGCTGATGCCAGTCTTTCAAACTGGCACAATCCTCAGGAATCGCCTGTTTTACCCAACCTGAAAACTCCACCAGGCAAAACAGGTCGATGTCGGCGTAGGTAATATTGTCGCCGACCAGCCAGGTGGATGTTTCCAGTTGCCGGTTTACCATCGGCCAGAAATCATCCAACTGTAATTTCCCCCGCTCCGCCAATTGCGGAATTTGCTCCAATGACAGTGCGCCTGTGGATGCGCGGCCGGCGAAGCCCTTGACTGTATTGCGGAACATATCCCTGATGGCGGCAAATCCGGAGATCATCAGCAGATGGTCCCAGTTGAGGACCAGTGCCTTTTCCTGGTCTGTCGTCCCCATAAGTGGTTTGTCTGGATAGACCGACTCCAGGTAGGCCACCTGTGCGATTACCTCGGTTAGCAAGGTTGCATCGTCCAGTTCCAGCGCAGGTATGGTCCGCAGGGGGTTAATGGTGGCGTATTCATCGCCGTGTTGTTCCTGGTTGCCCAGATCTATCTGGCGCGTGTCCAGCTCTATGCCCTTGTAGTTGAGGAACAGCTGCAGGCGACGGGCATTGGGTGCGAGATCATAGGTATATAGCTTCATTGAATTGAATTCTCCTTGGGTGGGGGGGTGATCTTAGTTGGCAACAGTAACAATTGCCAGACATGGTGAGAGGCTGTGAGTGTCCGCAGACCCCGTAAGTCGTTATAATGCGCTCCCTGAGAGATTGTCCAATGAGGAACAACTGTGATCAAGTCTTTGAACGTGCCGGTGATTTTTGCCCTTACTACCGTATTCAGCCTGGCCGTCCAGGCTCAAAATGAGCAGCAGCGCGCCGCAATTGAAGAGCGCATCAAGCCCCACGGTGAAGTCTGCCTGCAAGGTGATTCCCGCTGTGGCGGCACCGGCGCAGCGGGTGCAAGCGCTGCCCGCTCGGGCGAAGATGTCTACAATGCCGCCTGTGCCGCCTGTCACACCAGTGGTATCGCCGGTGCGCCCAAGCTGGGTAATGCCGGTGACTGGGGCGATCGTATCGCCAAGGGTATCGACGTGTTATACGACAGCGGCATTACTGGTCTGGCCGGCACCGGCATGATTGCCAAGGGCGGTTGTGCCAACTGCTCCGACGATGAAATTAGGGCTTCCGTTGATTACTTGGTCGACAGCGTCAAGTAGAAACTGCGCGTTTTCCTGAAGCCGCCTTTGAGGCGGCTTTTTTGTGCCCATGTGCGCACAGGGGTCAGAGTCGCGAGTCTGATCCCATCTTCTGGTGCCGTCGGTCACGTGATCAGAGCCCATGACCCGATGATGCGACGTTTGGGGTGGGTCGTACTTTTTGTAGTACTTTTTGTAGTACTTCGAGTTGATGCGCCGTTTTGAGAGTAGCTTCATACTGGGACAAAAATGGTTTTGATAGAGAGACCATTCATTGGCATAGAGGTCGTTTATTACGTCCACCGGGCCGCGATCCTCGAGGCAATCGTAGCCAGGCACACCCTGCGCCCCCCTGTTTCAGGTGGTGAGGATGTCAGTCATGGTCAGCGACCAGACGCATAGACAGGCGTGCGTCCTGCCCGTCGCTTTGTTGTGGGCGTGCCGCGCTGGTTCAGCAGCCGGATGGCGTATTTACGGTGGTAGCCACAGACGGCGCAAAATTCGTCGAGAATACGCAAACGGGTCCGGATCGCCTTGAGACAGGCTTGGCGTTCGTTCTTGCCCATAGTACGGCCCTCAGTTTGGGTAACATGTACTATGAGTCAACGTAGCCGCCCGAGAGCGCCGTAGGGTTACATTAATTGTGAGTCAATGCGCGCTGTGCGTGATGCCTGTCGGATTTCCTGATATAGTCTAGTATGATTCTATGCATCACTAGTATGAGAGCCATGAAAAATCGCAAGAAATCAAAACCGATGAAAAGGGTGACTCTGACAGTCAATCCCGATGATTATGCCGCCATTGATAAAATGGCCGGCCGCAGCGATGTCAGTGCATCCTGGATTATTCGGCGGTCCATGCGTGAGTTCCTGGAACGTCATCAGGGCGAAACTCAGCTCGAAATTCCACTCGATCAGGAGGCTGGTTGATGTCGGCTGATCGCGGAGAAATGCGCCAGGTTTCCTTACCGACTCTATGTCCTCTAACCGAGGCTGTCGTCAACGCAGCGGCTTCGGGATCCGAGGAAAGGGGCGCGATCTATACGCGCGGGGAGGTCGTAGATTTCATTCTCGATCTTTCAGGGTACACAGCCGATCGTCCGCTATATGAGTATCGCCTTCTTGAGCCCTCATTTGGTCAAGGGGATTTTCTTCTGGTTGTCATTGAACGTTTGCTTCAAAGCTGGACGGAAAATGCAAAAGACACTGCTCCCCTGGACGCGCTTTCGAATAGCATCAAGGCCGTCGAATTGCACGAGTCTTCCTATGAAATCACGCGCAGTCTCGTGCTGGATATGTTGCGGAGCGCAGGAGTATCAGAATCCGAATCTGAAGAGCTCGCGTCATGCTGGCTTATCAAGGGCGATTTTCTCCTGTTTGAAGCTGCAAGCGATTTTGACTTCGTTATCGGCAATCCGCCGTATGTTCGTCAGGAACTCATAGCAGATGTTCTGATGAAGGAATATCGCGCCCGCTATAAGACGATATATGACCGCGCCGATCTTTACATTCCTTTTATCGAGAATTCCCTTCTGTTGCTGGCCAAGAACGGAACGCTCGGATTTATCTGTTCGGATCGCTGGATGAAGAATCGTTATGGTGGACCGTTGCGCCGCATGGTTGCTGACGAGTTTCATCTGCGGACTTACGTGGACATGGTTGACACGGATGCTTTTCATTCGGATGTTATAGCGTATCCAGCTATCACCATTATCAGCCGCGCGAAAAGCGGCAAGACAAGAATTGCTCACAAACCATCCATTGACCGGGATACTCTCAGCGCCCTTACCAAGAGCTTTCGCGTAGAGAAGCTGCCTGCCGGCGAAAATCGCATCAAGGAGATCTCTGGCGTGACTTCGGGCGCGAACCCCTGGATTCTTGACTCGTCTGATCAGCTTTCAGCCCTGCGGCGTTTAGAGCGGGATTATCCAACTCTGGAAGAAGTGGGATGCAAGGTTGGTATCGGCGTTGCAACAGGTGCAGACAAAGCCTTTATTGGAGCGTTTGACGAACTTGACGTTGAGACTGATCGCAAACTTCCTCTCGTGATGACCCACGATATCCTGCAAGGGAAGGTCAACTGGAAGGGTCGCGGCATAATTAATCCGTTTGCGGACGGCGGGGGCCTTGTAAGTCTGAATGACTATCCTCGCCTTAGGGCTTATCTGGAGGAGCGGCGGGATCTGATTTCCGGACGGCATATTGCCAGGAAAGCTCCGGTCAACTGGTACAGAACCATTGACCGGATTTATCCGGCGCTGGCAGCCCAGAAGAAATTGCTCATTCCGGATATCAAAGGGGATGCCCATATCGTTTATGAAAACGGAAAGCTGTACCCGCACCATAACCTTTATTATATCACGGCATCGCAATGGGACCTCAAAGCCTTGCAAACAGTGTTGATGTCCGGGATCGCCCGGTTGTTCGTTGCCACATACTCGACACGTATGCGTGGCGGTTATTTACGATTTCAGGCGCAATATCTTCGCCGGATAAGAGTTCCCTTTTGGTCGGAGGTTTCCGAATGCCTTCGTGAACAACTAAAAGACGCTGCCAGGCGAGGGGATACGGACTCCTGCAATGAAGCGGTGTACGCTCTCTATGGACTTTCAAGAAAAGAACGCGCCGCCCTTGGCGGTAATGGTGTATAAGCCGATGGAGATGAAAACGTGACAATCGATCTAGCCAACCACGAAGCCAAGGCAGCAAAAGCCGTAAAGACTTTCTGGGCTACCAGAGAGCAGGCCAAACAGAAACAAATTGATTCTGGCACGGTTGATGCCGGCGAGAGGGCCGGCGTTACCGGCGGTAAAAACATGGACGGGTTTGTCTCGCTTGTGAAAGATATCATCCATGCGAACGGATTGAGACATGCACAGATTCATGAAGAACGGCGGGTTCTGACACTCCCTGGATATTTTCGTCCAACCAGGTTATGGGACTTACTTGTTCTCAATGAGGGCCGCCTGATTGCCGCTCTGGAGTTCAAGAGTCAGGTCGGCCCCTCCTTTGGCAACAATTTCAACAACCGGACCGAGGAAGCGGTCGGCACGGCGCATGATTTGTGGACTGCATTTAGAGAAGGTGCTTTCGGAGAGCAAACCAAGCCCTTTGTTGGTTGGTTGATGCTCTTGGAGGACGCACCGAAATCACGCTCACCGGTCAAAGATGCAGCGCCGCATTTTCCGGTGTTTGAGGAGTTTAAGGGTGCATCGTACGCCCAGCGTTATAACCTGCTGTGTCGCAAGCTCATACAAGAACAGCTCTACACTGTCGCTTCGATACTGACGTCACCGCGAAACGCAGCGAAAACAGGTGAGTATGCAGAGCTATCCGAAATGACCGGGCTGCGCACCTTTGTCAGCGAACTGGCGGGGCATGTTGCAGTGGAAGCTGCGCGAAACCAGCGGATCAGGAGGAGTACTTGCCCATAACATTAAATGCATTTCCGCTGGAAGTTCCTCACCAAAAGATAGAAGCTTGCGTCATTCCCTACCATAAGGGCCAATATGATGCGCTTAGAGCTGGCGAGACCAGCTACACAATCAGAAGACTTGGCGACAATATTCTTGTCGTCTCATCCAATGGCGAATATCCCGTAACGGGTGAAATAGGGACTCTCGACCTCGCGGAGAATTACGGGCTGTTTTGTTTTCTTGCAAAAGACGGCGTGAAGCGGCATCTGTCTTCGATGGGCCGCCAAGTCTCGGGATTCTCCCCGATTGAACTACTGAGCGGCAAGAACGAGGACGACCTGCTATCCCCGATCATTGGCGCAGATTATCCATTCCAGATCGTCGTTAAGTACAAGCTCGACACACGAACGATCAAGGGAATTCCTTGTCTTGTTATTGATTGTTCAACGCGCCGGAAGGTGAATGAAACTTGCCAGTACTTTCTTGCCAAGGGGTTCAATCTTATTGACCGTTATGTCGTTGTCGAGCAGGACGACGGATATAGAAAGCTCCTTGGCTGCGTTAGCGCGGTTGACGGCGACCAACTTGATGTCGTTGGCCTTGATGGCAGCGAGCATACAATAGGCAGTGGCGAAGCGTATCTTGAAGCGAGTATCAGAAACTTCGACGACTATATTCAGCACACACGGCTCCCGCAAGGACGAAATTGTCGAACGTATTCGCGTGACCATCTCAACGTTCAACGGCGGAAAAAACAAGAACAACAGGATAAATCTCCTTAAAAGGTACTTTCAGTCCAATGGCATTGATCTAGTGTAGGTCGTCAAACAGTTTGTAACTTATTAAGTTTCTCTCTGCCACGCTTCACTTTCTCCAGAATGTCACTCGCAGATTTGGTCCAGATATAAGGCGCCGGCGCTTGGTTATGAGTCTCAATGAACGCCATGACTGTTTGCTCAAGCTCTTTCACACTGCTAAAGACACCTCGTTTCAATTGCTTTTCAGTTAGCTCCCGAAAAAACCGTTCCACCATGTTTAACCACGATGCGCCAGTTGGCGTGAAGTGCACATGGAATCGCTGGTGATATTTCAGCCAGCTTTTTACCTTCGGGTGCTTATGCGTCGCGTAATTGTCACAGATAATATGAATCTCTTTATCTTTGGGCGTCGACGTATTGATCTGGCGGAGAAATGACAACCATTCTTGATGGCGATGCCGCCCGGCGCAGGTGCCCAGCACTTCCCCTGTCAAGGTATTCAATGCAGCAAACAAGGTCGTGGTGCCATTACGTTTATAGTCATGTGTCATGGTCGCGGCCCTGCCTTTTTTCATCGGTAAGCCCGGCTGTGTTCTATCCAGCGCTTGTATCTGGCTCTTTTCATCACAACTGAAAACAATGGCGTTATCCGGCGGTGATATGTAAAGGCCAACGATTGCCTCCAGTTTCTCGGCAAACTCTTTATCGTTTGATACCTTGAATGTACTTATCCGGTGCGGTTTCAAACCATGGCTTTTCCATATCCGGCCCACCGAGGACATGCTGATACCCGCCTTCTCTGCCATCAGGCGTTGGCTCCAATGCGTAGCGTTTTTCGGTTTCTCTTGCGTCGTGAGTCTGATCACCTGTGCAACCTTACGTGAACTGATTGTCGGTTTGCGCCCCGGCCGATACGCATCCCGGCGGATGCCTTCAACTCCTCTCTCTGCATAACGTTTTCGCCAGCGGCCGGCTTTCTGTCTCGTAATGCCCAGTTCAAAACCGATCTCTTCATTGGTCATGCCCTTGCCGGCCAGAAGAACAATTCGTGAACGCTCCGCCAATCGGACCGACACAGAACGCGATTTAGAGAACTTACTCAAATCCACAACTTCGTCATCAGACAAAACAATTTCTACTGCAACACGCACGACAATCTCTCTATATAGGGAAGAGGCTATATGTGTTACACTATTTATGGCGACCTACACTAGCTCACAGGCGAACCCTGCACTGATAAATTCAATGCCTCCAGTGCACTTTCGACTACGTGAAAAGAGATCCGCTCCTGCTCGAGCCGAAACGCAGGTTTATGAAAATTATCCAGTAAACGCTGATACAACTGCGATTCCGTATCCGTGAGGTTGTTCAGGTGACCTGTAAAGCGCTTCTCCGCCTCTTCCTCTCCCCAGAGGCCCTTGCTAGCCTGGAGTGTTTTGTCATCCATTAGCAGCGATTGGGTGTGGGGGCAGAAACGGCGCAGCCGGTCTAGAATATGAAAGCCGTGGGTGTCGATATCTCCCCAATAGTATATGTGCTTGTGGCACAACCAATCTATTTTTGCCAGCATATCAATGCCGTATCCCAATCCAAATATCACCATCCCGTCAGCAACGTCGGGAAAGCTTAAACCATTTATCTTGTTCTCGGTGATAAACACCTTGTCGACCTGCGGGTTCAACGCCGCAAAGTGATCCAGCGGCATCGCAATGTCAGTAACATTCAAGGTTTGTTTGGCCAATTGTGGGTCCAACCAGCGCCAGCGAATCTGCGGTTGATCGAATTTCAAGCCAAAACGTTGACAAAAAGCGCTGAGATCGCTGCCCGTATAGGAACATAGCCTGTGATCAGGCGAGAGACAGTGGTCCAGAAGTTCGCTTAACACCGCCCGATGCTGCTCTACAAACTTACTGTCAACGGTGGATATATCCAATTCACGCAAATACTTGTTGGGCAGTGGATTAGACAGGAAATACTGCACCACGCTGAGCAATCCTCTCCATTCTATCTGGCGACGTGCTAACTTGCGATAGCGCTTCTCCAGCCAGGACTCCAGTTGCGGAATCTCCTGTCGGGTCAGCTTGAGGTTGGCTGCGAAATCCAGATAATCCTGACGCTTGCCTATTTTTCCAAGCAGGCTCTCCCGGTCTGGAAACACGAGTCGGCGCGGTAGGTGTTGCGTACCGAGCCCGCGATGGTTTACGGTCTTCTTCTCAAGTACCAGGCCATGTTTGTTGGCGTAGTTTTCAAGGGAGATATTCCATTGGCGAACCTCCTCATAACGCTCCCCCAACTCACCGCTCCCGGGAGGAGCCAATGCCACCGCGTAGGGGAATAGTGGCTCATCGGCGAACTCCGAGGAAAGCACCTTAGGCCACAGGCGCTCGGCCTTTTTGTCGATATCATTCGGACTTAACATGCGCAATATTATAAGGCTTGAAGCGTTTCCGGCAGATCTTCCTGCTCCCGCTTGGCTTTCTCCTCTCGGTATTCCTCGATACTCATATTTCGTAACTGCGAATTCCTGTTGTTCTCGTTGTGAACAAAGTGTACGTGACGGATAAAGGGCTCGATCACATGTATTTTTGTTAGTGGCGTTACCACCAGCAACTGCAGTCCCAGCCGTTTAAACAGCTCCAGCGCATAGCGAGTACTCGCCTCCGAGCCGCGACCAAAAGCCTCGTCAATCACTACAAACCGATAGGAGCGCACATTGTCAGCTTGATCAAGGCCAAACTGATAGGCCAAAGCCGATGCGAGCACCGTGTAGGCCAGCTTTTCCTTCTGTCCGCCAGATTTGCCGCTGGAGCTCTCAAAGTAGTCTTTGCGACTGTCGTCCTCGCGCCAAAGTTCCTCGGCAGAAAACGTAGACCAATTGCGCACATCGGTCACCTTACGCGTCCAGCGCTTGTCCGCGTCGCTAAATCCTTCGCGACCACGAAATCGCTCTATAATGGCCTTAACCTGCAAAAAACGATTCTCGTCGTATAGATCCTGCCCAAGAGTTTCACTGAGGCAGCCGCGCAAATCCTGGCGAAACTGGCGAATTTCAGAATCGTTGATGGCATCTGTCATAAGCTGAATATAGCAGCCCTCATTGTAATCGATATGTATCAGCGACTGGTTAATACGGGCGATCTTTGCTTTTAATTCGGACAGCGCCCGATCAAGCTGAGTGGAAAAATGCACCAGGGACTGAATTGTCTTCTCATTGAGTTCCTGTTTGAATTTGGCCTCAAAGCGGGGCAAATCATCTTCTTGTAACTCTCGCAACATGCGACGGAAATCTTCCAGCGCTTCAATGTTGGCATCCATCTCCTGCGTCTCTGCCTGGTTATTGTGGAGGTAATTGGCCATCTGCTGTACAACGCTGCCATGCAGACGGTCACGGCGTTTGTCGCGGTTATCAATATCTTTTTGCAACGCCGCACGCAGTTCCCGCTCCCGCAACCGGATATTTTTCAAGCTCGGTGGTGAATCGAAGTGTTGTAGATAGATTTCTTCCAATACCGGGAACACTTTTTCACACTCAGCGGCATCGATTTCAGCGATGATTTCATTCGCGAGCCGTTGGTTTTCCTTGCATTGTTTTAGAGCGGCGCCGCACTCGGCCAACTGCTCATTGAGCTGCAGCTGCTTTTGCTCCTTGTCCTCCCGCACACTCTGAGCCTGCGCTAGTTTTTCCTGCAATTCCCTGAGCACATCAGAACTATTTTGAATCTGCTCCTGCTCCCCCCGCATGCTACTGATCTTACGTGCCGTCGTTTGCCAATCGATATCCTCAAAGTCCTTTACAACAGCCAGCGTTGAACATCCCTGCTGTCGATCAGAGGCAACTGCCTTGTCCTGCTTTATATTTCGCAACTGGGAATGAACATCGGCCAGCAGCTTCTGTTGTTCAGTACGCTGACAGTCCAGCACCCGGAGTTTGTCGTGATTATCCCAACCCAAAACATACCCACTGCGATCACGCAGGTTGCATCTATCATCTTTCTCGTGGCGATCACCGCCGCTTTTGATCTGTCCATTGAGGGTAATGGCGCGCGGCAAACGACGAAAATCGGCAATATTTGCACAACAGCTATAGTCAAAGCGCTCTACCAACCGGGACAACAACCAGTCATAGCAGAAACAGTCGTCCTTCAGTTGTAACTTGTGCACCAGGCTTTGCTGGCTGAGTTGCCGTACATCTACACTATGACGTGGCTGTCCCACGCGAAAGTAAACTATACGCCCGCGCAGGTCCGTCTTGTCCACATAGTCCGCCACCAGGGAATACAAATGCTCGGGGACCAGCAGGCTAAGCCCGAAATTGTGCAGCGCTCGCTCAGCAGCACCTTCCCATTGCCCCGCGCGCTCCGACACTTGCATTAACTCACCAGCGTAGGGAAGCTGGTCTTCCTCAATCCCCAGAGTCTCGCAAATCGTGCGCCTCAGGGCCAGGTTCCGCGAGGGAATGTTTCCGGTGCGCTGTTTAAGCTCAGTGATTTCAAGCTCCAGCTCTGCAATGCCCTCCTTGAGCTTGCGCTCATTGCCGATCAACTCGACACGCTGATCATCCAGTGTAGCCTGTTCCTCCTGAGCTTCCCGAAGCAGCTTGCTGGCCTGTTGCTGATTCAATTGAAAGGCGGCAGCATCTGTCGGCATGATCAGCGACAAGGTCTTTGCCGCCTGTTGATACTGCTCGGCATAGCCCCGGCGCCGCTGTCTCTCGTTCTCCAGCCGCTGTAGTTCTGACTTGATCTCTTCCAGTCTGCGGCCACCGTTGTCATTGAGACTGCTCCTGATGCTGTCTTCCCGGTTTCTCAGTTCCGCGATATCGTCACCCAACCTTGCCACACCCAACCGGAACCCACTCTGTTCGTCGGTAAGCACATACTCTCTTTGCTGCTCAAGTTTTAGTTCGTGGTTGGCGCGCCAGACTTCCAGCATTTCACGGCTTCTGCGCAGTGACCTCAGTTCCTTTTCTTCCAGTAGGAGCTGATCCCCATCGTTGACCAGTGGCCGTAGCGCATCAATTTGAGTTCTAGTCCGAACGACAGCCGCGTGAGCTCGATCCAGATCCTCGAAAGACTGGCACAATGTTGCTACCCGCTGTCGATTGTCGCCCGGATCTAACATGTGTTCACGCACGAATTGGGTGAGATTGTCCACGGATTTCATTGATACGGTTTGGTAGAACAGATCAAGCGCGCGTTCATTCTGTATACCCAATGCCCGACGCATTTGACCGGCGTACTGTCTCAGGCTACCAGACGGAACAAGCTCCTGTTGCCGCAAGCGGCCTTTTAGCTGGGCGATACTGTCGAAATGGCAAAAGTGATCGCGAATGCTTAATTCCCGGTCAGCCACAACAAATAGCCTCTCGACCTTGCCGCCCTTTTCTTTGAAATACAGCAGTTGGGCGATGCTGACAGACAGGCGCAATGATCGATTCTCGAAATTGGCCAGCAATACGCTGTAGTCGCGATCATCGCGTAGCGCTATCGCGCGCGCTGCAGCGGTGACCTCGTCCTTCTCGCTCTTGTATTCCCCTCTCACGTAGGAGGCTAGACTACGCTCCTGGGCCTCACTCCCGGCAGCCTTGTTAAATACGATCTGATTCGCAGGCTTGGGCACCAGCAGTGTGGTCAAGCCATCTACCAGGGTAGATTTACCCGACCCGATATCGCCAGTCAGCAAGGCATTGTCGCCGGTGGGGCAGATTTTCCACACCTGTTGGTGGAACGTACCCCAGTTGCGCACCTCGAATCGGTGCAGCCGGAAGCCCTCTTTATTGTCTTCAGCGGATGCTATCGACATGCTGCCGGTATTCCTCCAGTTTCTGGCTTAGATCGCCCAGCCATTCTGCATTGATTAGTGCCTTGGTGATGCGCTGAATCTCGAATCGCTGATTATCGTCTTTGAGTGCCTTCAGCAAACCTAGTTCTTCCACCTTTCTAATATGGCGATCAATAGCCTCTTCTACCTTGGCCTCTGAACCCTCTGCAGGTAAAAACAGAGTTAGTTCCTCCCGAATTTGCCGTCTTTCAATAATTGCCCGTATTTCACCGCCACGAGTATCGTGCTCTAGCAACCATTGTCGCAAGATCAGACACAAGACACTCACTGCAAATCCTAATGGTCGCCGCTGAATCAAGTGCGGCGGGGGATCCTCCTCGCCTTCAAATTCGTCCTGAAGCAAGAAAGCATACCCTTCGGCTTCATCAATATAGAGTTGCATACCCAAGACAGACAGGTAGTCGACCACGGCAGCTTGCTGTTGTAAGAGCTGCTCCCACAAAACCGACTGCCTGTTTCGGTAGACCGGCCCTTTCAATAATGGAATCACCATGCGTGACATAGACGATATTGAACCAGCGTCTTCCTGCACTTCGCTCTCCTATCGCGTATAGAGGATATGGGGTACAGTAATTTTCTTGGCCTCACCCTTAACCATGATGGTCAACTCCTCCTCCTTTTCCGTATCAATCATGGCCATATCATCCTCGCTGGCAAGTTTAATGTAACTAATCAATTCTGCCAGTCCCTGCTGCGGCGGAAACTGCGCTAAAACTTCCGGCAGGCTGACGACGGCGTGCTCCTCGAGACAGCGGCGCAATTGCCTCATCAACAAGGCTTCGTCGACATACTCTTGAGTGAAGAGCGTTTCTGCGCTGGCGTGACTATCATCCGCTTCTTCCACATTCTGTTGGCCACTCACCGCCAAGGGAATACGATACAAGTATGGCGCGGGTGTGTTCAGATTCGCCCTGATTGCCGTTAATCTCATCCAATCACCCCTGGGCATAGCCACATCCGCCTCCTTTAGCAGTATCAGCTGCTGGCGGGCTGACTGAATCAGCTGGCTGATACGGCGGTTATCCAACCGCGCACGGTCGTCCAGAAAACGCCGCAGCTGCTCTGACAACTGGCGATTGGTAATCATCACTTTATCAGCCGCTTCCATTAATGTGAGCTTTAGGTCAGCCAAAAACCGATCCTCGCGCTGTTCTGCGAGTGGCACAAGCCTATAGACCTGCTCCAACATCTCATCCATTTCCTGCTGATGAGACAGCGACATTAAAAATTCCCAGAAAGCTGTAAAACTCCGGCCTTCATCGGAATCTCGGATATTGTCGGCATCATCAAAAATGTCAGCTAGCACCTCGCCCCGAGTACCCTCTTGCTGAGCAATTCGTTTCCGGCTGAGCATATCCAGTTCCCGAAAGTTTTGCTCCACCTCCGAAAAATCCCGCAATAGGGCTTGTGCTGTATCCTTCAGCTGCGAAAAGCGCTCCCTGACCTGGGTTTCGCTCAGCACTGGGAAGTCTCCAGCGAGCGCCTGCTCTATTTGCCTTTCAATCAGCTGTTTTTCTTGCCGAAGCTGAGACAAGCGTACATCAACATCTGATTCCGACTGTCTTACCAGGGAGCGCAACAAATCGAACACCGTTTCCAGGCGCGATTCCGTTCCGACAAAACTGCGATTTTGCAGACTATCCAGCCAAGCCAGCGTCTTCTCAATCGGCGCACTCAATTCCACTCGCGGGGTGTCATCACCTTCAATGTAATACTTTCGCAAATAGCTCTGTTTGTCGCTCCAATCCTCCAGGTAATCTCTGCCTGTGCGAGGGAAAATGTCCTCACCGAGCCTTCCACGCAGAATGTGCAGGTAATCGTCCAGGCTCTCTGCCAATAGGTCGATCCGCCATACCCGCTGGTTTTTTTCGATAAAACTCAGCCACAGGAAACTACTCAGCAGCGGGAAGAGCTTGGCCCTTAAAAGCTGAATTCCTGTGTGAGACTGCTGTAGGTTGACGACATATTCGTAATCCATATTTCTACCGGCACCTTGTTACTCTACACCGGAAGCGTAGCCTCTGCTTCCCAGATATTCCTCTACACTTAACGGCATGCTATCCCGAGTGACAAATCGCGAAGCTCCATGATGGTAGCTGTAGATAGTGGGAGGGTCTACATCATCTATCTCAGCGGCCCGCTAAGAAAAGACAGTATATTCCAATAACCAAATGATACTGAACTCTGGGTTTTGATAGTGGCTGTAAGGGCCACCACTATGCAGCCTGATAGTTCTGTTCAGCAATGGTTTTAAAGAGTTGTTGTTTAGCTTCCTTCAGCCGTTTAGCCGCTTCATTATCATTGATCTTCATAGCGATTGCATCCAATGTCTCCAGAGTGATTCCGGGTTTCAGATACTGCTGGGTCCCGTCCAGTGATTTGAGCTTTTCAAAAGGTGTCATCATGGCTTTGTAGGGGTAGGTTTTCACTTGCTTGCCCTTGGCGTTGGTTGTTATCACCGGGAAGAAGCAAGGCCGGTGATAATTGATGTAGGGGTTCAGGTGATGGTGATGGAACTGATTCGCTACCGCAACAAACAAGAAAGGCCCAGTGCTGCCGGCTGTGAGCGTAGCCCAGATGTTTTCTGACGATGGAGCCATTCCTTGATTCAACCAAGGCGTTATCATTAGACTGTCTGGCACGGGATGATGCCCAGATGCTGGCCGCCCTTGAAGGTGATGCTGGCGATTAGCCGGTCGGTCTGGCGGGCTGGTCTTCTCCTGCGGTAGACGACCCCAATTACCCCGCCAGCCTGGATGCCGGGGATCGAGAGGCCATTCACCAGGCGCAAATTGACTGCAGCTTGCGCAATGATCTGCACAGCTTGCATGTCAATTGGGATCTGGGGTGGGCGCCTTGAGTTATGTCGGTGGTTATAGCGATACGGACTCTGACAATCTGTGCTTCGCCAGTCACGAGGGCGCCCAGTTGGGGCTTTACTACGAAGATGGTGATTCACAGACAGACAACGTGGTCGATTCGGCTGGTAACTGCATGCTCTACCGCTTGCCGGAAGTGATCGGGAGTCTGAAACTGTCCTGGTTTATGACGCCCGACACGATGTTTTACGGTGGCTACGACCGCAGCTACCGCCCTCCCGGTGCCACCATTACACCGACCCTGATCAGTGCCGACAGCCTGCTGTTTGATTCGGAAACCAGTGACAGCCTGGAACTGGGCTTCAAAAGCACTTTTGCCGAGGGCCGCGTGCGCATCAACGGTGCGGTGTTCTGGCAGCAGTTCGATGGCTATCTGGCGCGGGCTACCGATGTCAACGTCACCTTCTACGACAACGATGGTGAGGTAAACAGCTCAACCCGAGTGCAGGGCGGTGTCAGCTATACCGACTCGACCTTTGACAGTGGCGAGCAGAACCCCTGCAACAGAGCGCTGACGGTGGAGGAAGAGGCCGCTCAGTTGGAGATCGCCACCTGCGACATCGGCGGCAACCGCATCAGTACGCAGCCAAAATGGTCGGTGAGCCTGAACACGGAATACGTCATACCGGCCGGCGGGCGCGAATGGTATCTGCGCGGGCTTTACAATTTCAGTAGCAAGCGCGTTGATGAACTGGTCGAGGGCGATGATATTTCTTCCTACAACATCACCAGTCTATGGGCCGGACTGCGTGGCGCGGACAGTCGCTGGGATATCAATGTATGGGCTAAGAATATCTTCGACACAAAGAAAAAGGCGGTGCCAGCCAACCGAAAGATATAGTAGACTCTCCAGTCCATTAATTTAAGAGTAGAGCCATGACGGTGCGCGGCCGACCTAAATCAGACCAGAAGCGGCACCAGATCCTTGATGCTGCCGCCGACCTGTTCACGACCCAGGGATACGCCAATACCAGCCTTGAGCAGGTGGCGGATGCCGCCAAGGTTTCCAGGCAAACGATTTACAGCCACTTTAGTGGCAAGGCTGATGTATTGAGGGAGGGCGTGAAACGCCGTTGCCGACAGGGGCTGCTGACCGCAGACCAGTTTGACTTGTCGCTGCCGCCGGAGCAGTTTTTGCCAGAGTTCGCGGCGCGGTTCATCAGCATGTTGCTGGACGACACCGCCTTGCGCATGTATCGATTGTGTCTCAACGAGGGCGAACGTCACCCCGAGTTGGGAGTGGCCTTTTTTGAGTCCGGCCCACAGTTAATCATGGAGGCACTGGCGCAATATTTAGCGGCCGCGACCGCCCGGAGCCAACTGCAGGTGGATCATCCGCAATTAGTCGCCGCACAATTTCTGTTTATGGTGAGGGGGTTTCCCGTCGACACAGCGCTGCTCAACCTGCCGAAGCCACCTTTTAAGATCAGCAACCGGGAATATATTGATCACTGCTGTGCCATGCTTCAGCGTGCCTACGCGCCGGGGCCCTGTTAGAGCTAATGTCTGCGCAAATCATCGGCCCCTTCAACGAATCCCGGCAGCAACTGGCAGTCTTCCTGTGGGATACCAGCGCCGCAAATATTCCTGATGACCTGCACTGGGACGTGCTCTTGCTCACCGTGCTGCTGGGCATCGCCATCTACCTGGTTCGGGGCGGGCGCGGCGCCAAGGGTGCCAATGGCCGCGAGCGTCGGGTGGGTTTGTTGCAGTTTCTCTTGCCCCGGGATATCTATACCCATGCCTCGGCACGCGTCGATGTCTACCTGTGGGTGTTTGAACGCATCCTGCACCCTTTCTGGGCGGTATCCCTGCTCGCCGCGGTATCACCGACGGTAGAGAGCACTGCTATCGCCACCATGCAGGCCCTGTTTGGCAGCTCTCCGAATTTTGAAATCAGCTATGGCGCGATGCTGCTCTATAGCCTGGTGTTGTTGCTGTGCTATGACTTCATGTTCTATACCATCCACTTCACCATGCACAAAGTGCCCGCCCTGTGGGTTATCCACAAGGTGCATCACTCCGCCGAGGTACTCACTCCGTTAACCCGCAGTCGCGAACATTTTCTGGCGGGGCCAATCTGGGCGGCGGGCGGCGCCATAGCCTACGCGATTCCGGCGGGTGTATTCGCCTACCTGTTTAATGGCGGCATTACCGAGGCCACGATTCTCAGTATCGGCTTTTTCATGGTGTTGTTTGGATTCAACGGCAGTTTTCGCCACTATCACATTGCGTTTCACTATCCGCGCTGGCTCTCAAAATGGTTACACAGCCCGGTCATGCATCACACCCACCACAGCTACCTTGAAAAACACCGGGATACCAACATGGCGGCGATTACCAGTATCTGGGATCGGATGTTTGGAACGCTCTATATCCCGGCAAAAGACGAATACACCCCCTGGGGCCTGGGCCCGGAAACGCAGGATGCCTATCGCAGTTTCTGGCAGAACACCACCGGGCCCTTCCGGGACTGGTTCGAGATGCTCAAGTCCAAAGTGATAATGCCCGATAGTACCCGGTGAAGCCGCTGCAGCGGCTGATTGGCGCAGTGCGAGTCACACGCTCAGTTGCCGCTAACAAGCAGGTTTATCCAACTCAATAGCTGGGCCTGGACTATTCCGTGAGTAATCACTGGTTTGCAAACGCCACCTGGCTATACAGCGATGGCAACGACGAAGTGTCCATTGCTTTCTCCAATAACACGACTTTAACAGCCGGCGTCCACTACGAAGCTAATCTGTTTGCCCTTACCCTGGGTTACAGGTTCTAGGGTAGTAGATTATGCCGATCGAGAAGCGCCATTGGTGCCGGCCTGGAAGTTAGTCAGCTGCGATGCCCAATCCGCGGCGCAGAACGATACGGGTATCCGCTGCTTCGCGTTGCGAAACCGCGGCGTGCGTGACCAGGGATGAGCCGTGAAAAGTGCCCGGGTAGCTGTGCAACTCTACGCTGACGCCCGCTTGTAACAATTTCTGCGCGTAGGCGATGCCTTCGTCCCGCAGCGGGTCGAATTCCATAGTGGTGACACAAGCCGGCGGCAGGTCGCGCAGGTCTTCCACCGTCGCCCGGGCTGGCGCCGCCGTGATAGGCACTGCTTCGCTGCCGGGCTGGTATTCACCTCCCAGGTAGAATGTCCAACTGGCTACCGCGTTGGGTCGGTTCCATAGCGGCGTGTCGACAAATTCGGTCATGCTGACGGTTTCCAGTCGATCGTCCAGTTCAGGGATACCCAGCATCTGGAAACAGATGGTGGGGCCACTGCGTGCCTTGGCCAGCAATGCCAGCGCCGCACACAAGCCGCCGCCGGCGCTGCCACCCATAATGCCGAGGCGTTTGGCATCAATGTTGAGATCGGCTGCGTTGTCGTGGGTCCATTGCAAGGCGGCGTAACAGTCCTCCAGCCCGGCCGGGTAGGGGTGTTCCGGCGCCAGCCGATAATCGACAGAGATAATCATGATGTCGAGGTCCCGGCACAGGGCGGTCACCCCGGCGTGTTCACTGTCGAGGTCGCCAACCACAAAGCCGCCGCCGTGAATGTATACCAGCGCCGCCGATGCCTCGCTTACCGCCTGCGGCCGATAAATGCGCACCGGCACGATGCCGTTGGCCCCGGCGATATGCCGGTTTTCGAGATCGACGCCGTCTTCGTCCAGGTCTGAGAGCATGCCGGCAATCAATTCATTCATGCCGGCGCGCGCCGCCTGTGGGTCGGTGAAGGGCATAGCGGGCAAAAACTCGATGACAGCCGCCAACTCCGGGTCGAAGTTGTAACTCACTCTGCTGCACCCTGGTGTTCAGAATCAAAGGTGATATTCATCTCTTTCATCCCATTAACGAAAAACGAGCGTACAAACCTGGGCTCACCATTAAATTCAGGGTTGCGCAGGCGCGGGATGATCTCCTCCATCATGATGTTCAGTTCCAGTCGCGCCAGGTGCGAGCCGATGCAAAAGTGCTGGCCGATGCCGAAGGAGCGGTGCTGGTTGTAGAGGTCTTGCTGACGCTCGGCACGGTGCACGTCGAACTCCATGGCATCCGCACCGAATACGTGCTCGTCGTGGTTGACCATGTGATAGTGCAGCAGCACCTTATCGCCCTTTTTAATCTGCTGTCCGCCCAACTCAATGTTTTCCATGGCGGTGCGGCGCATGGAGATAAAGGCGGTGTTGTAACGCAGCATCTCTTCGCAGGCGTTGGCGATCTTGTCAGGATTGTCGACCAGGTATTGCAACTGATCCGGGTTTTCCATCAGCAGTCGCATACCCTGGGCTATGACGGTTCGCGTAGATTCGTTACCGCCAACCAGGATCAGGATAAACATCCAGCCGAATTCTTCCTCGCTGATGGAGCGGCCCTTGACTTCGCCATCGAGCAGGGCGCCCAGCAGGCTGTCGTTGGGGTTCTCCCGGTATTTCTTGGTCAGCGCCGTGGCGTAAGCGATCACTTCAGCCGAGGCGATTTGTCCCGCCGTTTCGTCGATAGACATGTCCGGATCATCGGCAAAAATCATGGTATTGGTCCAGTCGAAGAACTTCTTCCGGTCCTCCAGTGGTACGCTCAGCAGTTCCAGTATGGTAATCAAGGGCAGTTCGGCGGCCACTTCTTCAACAAACTCACATTCTCCGCGTTGCGCTACAGCATCAACAATGCGCTTGGCGTGCTCGCGCAGCAGGGGTTCACAGGAGTCGACATTCCTGGGGGTGAAGGCGTTGCGCATAATGCGCCGCACCATTTGATGCTCCGGCGGGTCCATGCCGATAATGGTCTTGCGGTGTACATCGGTAATCAGCCAGTCCTCAAACTCCATGGGAAAGGGTGAGCGCTCGGCCGAGGAGAAAATCCCGGGGTTCTTGGAAACGAAGTCCAGTTCCTGCCGGCGGGTAATCGCCCAGTAGGGAATACCGGTAAGCGGATCGGCTATCTTCACGACGGGTCCGGCGCTGCGGATTTCACCCAATTGCCGGTAGGGCATGCCCTCGGCATAGGTATCCGGGTCCAGCAGGTTGGCATAGGGACAGGTGCTCATAGAGGTCTCCTAAATAATGCTCAACAAGGCGCCAACTATAAACTAATAGTTATTAGTGCTGCTAGACGGGTGCGGTGCAACAACTTAGTCAGTTATAGCTCAATATTCACCTGGCGATAGCCCAGTGCCTCGATCAGGTGATGGCTGACAATCTGCTCTGCGCCGTCCAGGTCAGCAATGGTGCGACTTACCCGCAATACACGGTGATAGGCTCGCACCGAAAGGCCCAGTTGATCGATAGCATTCTCCAGCAGCTTTGCGTCGCTGTCACTCAACTTGCAGTGCCGCCGCATTTGCGCATTGTCAATCAGGCTATTGGCTTTGCCACAGCGCAACAGCGCGCGGGCACGCGCCTGCTTTACCCGAGACGCGTACCTGAGCTGATCCCTCGGCCGTTTGGGTTTGCCGGGTCAACAGGTTTGCCGGTAGGCGGGGCAGCACAACCAGCAGGTCGATGCGGTCCAACAGAGGCCCGGAAATTTTCTGGCGGTAGTGCTGAATCTGGTCGGGGGTGCATCTACAGGCTTTTTGAGGGTCGCCGTCGAAACCGCAGGGGCAGGGGTTCATGGCGGCAATCAACTGAAAGCGGGCCGGAAAGGTAACCTGCCGGCGCGCCCTGGAGATAGTCACCTCGCCTGTTTCCATGGGTTGACGCATAACCTCCAATACATGTCGGCGGAACTCAGGCAGCTCATCGAGAAACAACACGCCATTATGCGCCAGCGATATTTCGCCCGGTTTGGGGATGGCGGAACCGCCCACCAGGGCCTGGGCGGAGGCAGAGTGGTGGGGTGCCCGGAACGGGCGTTGCCAGCAGCTTGCCGGTGAAAGTTGTGGATCTATGGCGCTGCGCAGGGTAAGAATTTCCAGCATCTCCTCCTTGCGCAGGGGTGGAAGAATACCGGGCAGGCGCGAGGCCAACATGGTTTTGCCGGTGCCGGGCGGGCCGGTAAAAAGCAGGTTGTGTGCGCCCGCGCCGGCGACTTCCAGCGCGCGTTTGCCCAGCGCCTGCCCCTGCACATCGGCCAGGTCTGGATAAACCGCATCGGGGCCACGCTCATTTGCCGTCGCGAAGTCTATCGCGTGGCGGTTGTGCAGCCAGGCAGAGAGATCCAGCAATTGGGTGACGGGCACCACGTTCGCACCTGGCACCTGTGCGGCATTAGCTGCATTGGGTTCGGGTAACACCAGGCATCTTTGATGATTGCTGGCAGCAATGGCGGCAGAAACCGATCCGGATACCGGCCGCAGGGCACCATTCAGAGCCAACTCGCCGATGAACTCTTTGCCGACCAGAGCCTGTTCCGGTACTTGCCCGGAAGCGACCAGGATGCCCAAGGCTATGGGTAAGTCAAAGCGGCCGCCGTCCTTGGGCAAATCGGCAGGCGCCAGGTTGATAGTGAGACGCCTGGTCGGCCAGTCAAAGTGGGAGTTGATGATGGCGCTGCGTACCCGCTCCTTGCTTTCACGCACTGCCGCGGTAGGTAGGCCGACAATGTTAAAGGCGGGCAGGCCATTGGAGATGTGCACTTCCACGCGCACCAGCGGAGCTTCCACGCCGCATTGGGCGCGGCTGAGTACAGTCGCTAAATCCATGCTTTCTTCCCTGCATCGACATCCGGTCGATTCAGGAAGTGTAGCTACTATTTGGCCACTCGCAGCTCAGCGACCGGCAGATTGATCAGAAATGGTGGGGAATAAAATTTGGGGTCAGAGTAAAAATGGAGTGGAGATAGTGACTTAGAGGAAAAGCTCCGGATCCATTTTTACTCTGACCCCGGCTCCGCCTGACCCCGAGTCGTTGACCCTCGCTCCGCCAGCGCCTCCAGCGCTTTTTCCAGCTCTTCCACCCGTGAACGGGTGCGGCCCAAAATTTCTGCCTGGGCATCGAATTCTTCCCGGCTGACCATATCCAGGCGCGCCAGGGCAGCTTGCACAAGGCTGTGCAGGCTCTTGTCTACCTCGCTTTTAAGGCCGCTGTCACCCAGCAAACCGTTAAAACCCTGTAGTACTTCGCCAATAGAGGGGGGTTTGATTGCCATAGGGAGATTCTAACTGAAGTTGGCCCAAACAGGGTAGGGCGCACTCTGCTGGGGCGAGGCGTAATGCTGGTGCGCAGCTCGCACCAACTTAGTGCGATAGCGCAATGCTACTCCCTGAAACAGCAGGCAATAATTTCCTATCTTATTGAATTTAAATAAAATAATAAATGTTGGCACGCACTCTGCAGTAACTCAGCGCGAGACACATTAGCTTTTAGTCTGCAAACTCCGGCACCCATGACCGGAATCAGAAACTTTAGGAGAGTTACATATTATGTTGAAGAAAATTTTACTTAGTGCTGCCGTCGCATCAACGCTGTTGACTGGAGCAAGCATCGCCCGTGCCGATAGTGCCTGGAGTACCAGCGCCAACGTGGCCCTGACTAACGACTATAAATTCCGTGGTATTTCGCAGTCCGACGAGTCTGCCGCCCTGCAGGGTGGTTTTGACCTGAGCCACGAGTCGGGCTTCTACGTCGGTGCCTGGGCATCCAGTGTAGACTTTGACACCAATGGTGATGGTCTGGACGGCAGCCTCGAGCTTGATTATTACCTCGGTTACGGCGGCGATATCGGTGACAGCGGCTTCTCCTACGACGTGGGCGTTACAGCTTACACCTATCCCGGCGACAGCGGTCTGGAGGGCGATTACAACGAAATATACAGCAGCATCGGCTGGCAAGACCTGACCGTTGGTTTGATCTACTCAGACGACTACTACGCGGAAACGGATAAATTCACCTATCTCTACGCGGACTATAGCTTTGCACTGCCCAATGACTTCGCGCTCGATCTCCACGTTGGCTACAACATGCTGGAAGAAGATGGTGGTTTCCTGAGCAGCGATGAAGATGCTTACACCGATTACTCCGTCAGTATCTCCCGCGACGTTATGGGGCTCAATATTGCGGTGGCCTATGTGGGCACTGACCTTGATGACGATGATTTGTTCGGTACCGATTGGGGTGATGGCGCTCTTATCGGCACGCTTTCTGCGAGCTTCTAATCGAGCCTTACCTCTGAGCCGGCAGGTTGCTAGCCGGCAACCTATAAGGAGAAAAAAATGAAATTGATTACGGCAATTGTTAAGCCCTTCAAACTGGATGATGTGCGTGAAGCACTGTCTGATATCGGCGTACAAGGTATTACCGTCACCGAGGTCAAGGGATTTGGCCGCCAGAAAGGTCACACTGAACTCTATCGCGGTGCAGAGTATGTGGTGGACTTTCTCCCCAAGGTAAAGATCGAGGTTGCGGTAGCTGACACAGTGGTTGAGGCCACCTTCGAAGCAATCAGCAAATCAGCCAATACCGGCAAAATCGGTGATGGCAAGATCTTTGTTTCCAACCTGGAACAGATCATCCGAATCCGTACTGGTGAAACTGGCGAAGACGCTATTTAGCCGAACTAACAAGAGAGAGACATTCCAATGGAAGATCAAATTTTTCAACTGGGTTACGCGCTGGATACGTTCTATTTTCTTATCTGCGGCGCGTTAGTCATGTGGATGGCTGCCGGCTTCTCAATGCTGGAAGCCGGGCTGGTGCGATCCAAGAACACCGCTGAAATCCTCACCAAAAACGTCGCGCTGTATGCGATCGCCTGTACCATGTACATGATTTGTGGTTACGCAATTATGTACCCTGAGCTGGGCTCCAGCTTGCTGGTGGGCATAACCGGCGATGGTGTTATCGGCGCTGAAGAGCCCGCTGGCTATGCACCCTCGGCAGACTTCTTTTTCCAGATGGTGTTTGTGGCCACGGCCATGTCGATTGTGTCTGGTGCTGTTGCCGAGCGTATGAAGCTGTGGGCCTTCCTGGCCTTCGCGGTGGTGATGACCGGCTTTATTTACCCGATGGAAGGTAACTGGACCTGGGGCGGAGAAGCCGTATTTGGCATGTACACCCTGGGTGACCTGGGTTTTTCTGACTTCGCTGGCTCCGGCATTGTTCACATGGCGGGTGCTGCCGCCGCCTTGGCCGGTGTACTGCTGCTGGGTGCTCGCAAGGGCAAATACGGTCCCGATGGCCAGATCAACGCCATTCCGGGCGCCAATCTGCCCATGGCGACGCTGGGTACCTTCATCCTGTGGATGGGCTGGTTCGGTTTCAACGGTGGCTCAGTACTGGCAACGGCCTCGGTTGAAAGTGCCAACTCCGTGGCAGTTGTGTTTATGAACACCAACGCCGCCGCCGCAGGTGGTCTGCTTGCCGCACTGATTACTGCACAGTTTCTGTTTGGCAAGGCCGACCTGACCATGGCACTGAACGGCGCATTGGCCGGGCTGGTAGCTGTTACCGCAGAGCCTTCTACACCTACGGCGCTACAGGCAGTCCTGTTCGGCGGTATTGGTGGTGTACTGGTGGTGTTTTCTATCGTGACTCTGGACAAGCTCAAGATTGACGATCCGGTAGGTGCGATCTCGGTACACGGCGTAGTCGGCCTGTTGGGTCTGCTGCTGGTGCCGATTACCAATGAAGGTTCCTCCTTCACAGGGCAGATTATCGGCGCACTCACCATCTTTGGCTGGGTATTCGTTGCATCGCTGGTCACCTGGGGTGCTCTCAAGGCTGTCATGGGTATCCGCGTCGGCGAAGAGGAAGAGTACGAAGGGGCGGACTTGTCCGAATGTGGCATGGAAGCGTACCCTGAGTTCACTATCCCCCTCTCTCAGGATAGTAGCGCTTCAGCCTTGCGGGGGTTCTAATAATCTGAGAGGGCGTAAATGAGGGTAGGTTGACGCCGGATTCAGATAATACCCCGGAGGGCTGGACGTCTGGAGACAAGTAAGTCAGTGGAAAAAATCGGCACAGGGCAACAGGAAGTGGTATAGCCAAAACGATCAACTATCTTGACAAACACCGCTATGAAGTAATTCGAGTTTGTAAAATGAGTGTTAAGGGGGCCTGTGTTAAGGGGGCCTGTTGGCCCCCTTTGTTTTTTTATATATAGTGGCGCTTCTGTTTTGGGAGTTAACATGATGAAAATGATCACCGCTATCATCAAGCCATTTAAAATGGATGACGTGCGCACGGCGCTATCTGAAATTGGTGTGCAGGGTATTACTGCCACCGAGGTGAAGGGATTTGGTCGTCAGAAAGGGCATACCGAGCTGTATCGCGGGGCCGAGTACGTGGTCGATTTTTTGCCCAAGGTGAAGTTGGAGATCGTGGTTGCCGATGAGCAGGTCGACGGTGCTATTGACGCCATCGCCAATGCCGCCAACACCGGCAAGATCGGTGACGGCAAAATATTCGTGCAGGGCATGGAGCAGGTCATTCGCATCCGCACCGGTGAAACCGGCGAAGACGCTATCTAATTACACCGCAGTCGTTTTATAGCGTGCAGTAGCGATCAATCAGTTCGCGCCGCGCCTCCTCAGTTTGTTGCTCCAACACTACTTTTACCGCTGACCATAGTGACGGCAGGTCGGGAGTGGCGCTGGCCATTTCCTGTTGCAAGACATTCGTATAGTGGGACTTGAGCCGGTCGACCTCGGCAGCTTGTGCCTGCCAGAGAATATCGCGACACAGGTAGGCTTGTAACAGCAGGTGCCGGCAGTGCTGCTCGGACAGCAAGTCTTCTTCATCGAATAGCGCAAGCCAGGGTGACCACAGCTTGAAACGTGCGGCGAATATGCCCTCAGTTGTGTCACAACTGGGCGAGCGGGCCTTGAATACAAAGGCGCACAGCGGCCAGAAACGTCCCAACAGCCGCAGGTAGCTGTCGGCATAGTCGAGGATGGCATCGGTAACATCTACAGATTTGTCCTCCACCTGCACAATGCGCGCACCGAAATCACTGGCAATTACCTCTAGCGCAGGACGGGGAACGCCCAGGCCAATGCCAACCTCAGGGCATATGGTCTGTAGCTGCAAGTGGGGTAGCAACCAGTGTTCAAAATGATCTTGTACCTTGTGACCGCCAGCGTAGCGTACCGGTTCCCCCAGCAGGCAAGCGCTGCAACCGACCAACGGTTGGTGGTGCGCCGTTTGGGGATGTGCAAATAGCTGTTCACGCCAGTAGTTCATGGCTGCTGATCTGTGGCGAGCCGTGCTTCGATGCGCGCGATGGCGGCGGGTAATTCCTCAATCAGGCGTATATCTTCATCAGCCGGAACCCTGCCGGCGGGCCAGCGCCAGCCGCCGGAGTTCATCCACACCGTATACAAACCGACTTGCTGGGCGCCACGCACGTCATGGTCGGGATTGTCACCGACGTGGATGATTTCATGGCCGGCGGCACCCGCTTGGCGCATGGCGGCGTGGAACATATCGGGCAGGGGTTTGCCGGCATCCACTTGTTCGGCGGAAAAAGCGAAGTCGAAGTGCTCGCCAATATCGGTTTTGTAGATATCCGCATTGCCGTTACTGAGTGCCCCCAGTGTGTAGTGTTGTGCCAGTGATTCCAACACTTCGAGAGCGCGCTCATAGGGTTCCACCTGATGGCGGATGGTCAGAAACTCATTGAAGGCGGTTGCGGCGCCCTGACGGGCGGGAGCCTCGGCAGTACCACACTGCAGTAGCACTTCATACAGGGATTGTATACGTAACTTACTGATTTGATGGGCTAATTCCGGGTGTGACTGATGCATACGAAAGCGAAAATCGCGCAGCGTGTCCGCGTCGAACTGTTCAAATACGCGCGGGAAATTCTGCTGCAACCAGTGGTTTTGCGCCGCCTCGGCGCGGTGCAGTATCGGTTCCACATCCCACAGTGTGTTATCCAGGTCGAAGCTGATAACCCGGATGAGCCGTTCACTCACCGTCATTTTCCCCGTCCTCCCCGCCTTTGCGTTTGGCGCGGGGGTGGGCCTGGTCGTAGACCTTGGCCAGGTGCTGAAAATCCAGGTGCGTATAGATTTGCGTGGTTGATATATTGGCGTGCCCCAGCAGTTCCTGCACCGCGCGCAGGTCGCCGCTGGATTCGAGCAGGTGGCTGGCGAAACTGTGCCGCAGCATGTGGGGGTGTACTTCCTGGTGCATGCCGGTTTCCCGGCCGCGTTTGCGCAGGCGGGCCTGGATATTGCGTACACTGATGCGAGCGCCACGCGTGCTGGTGAACATGGCTGGCTCGCACTCAAGCTCCGGCCGCACCGCCAACCAGGCCCGTATGGCACTGAGGGCAAACTTGCCGACCGGCAGAGTGCGGGTTTTTTGCCCCTTGCCGGTTACCGTCACCAATTGGCCGGCCAGGTCTACATCGCCCAGGTTCAGGTCGGCCAGTTCCGACAGCCGCAAACCCGATGAGTAGAACAGTTCGGCCATGGCCTGGTCGCGAATATCCAGGGGGCTTTCACCCTGGATTTTCAGGTATATTTCAACCTGGTCCACATCCAGGGTTTTGGGCAATCGTTGGACTTGCCGGGGCGCTGGTATACCGTTGGCGGGGTTGTAGCGAATGGTGCCCTGCCGTGCCAGGTAATTGTAAAAACTGCGAATCGCCGACAGGCTGCGCTGAATGCTCTTGCCCTGCTTGCCCTGGCGATGCAGGCTGCCGGCAAAGGCGCGAATATCACCGGCTTGAATCTCCGTCGCCGTGCACAGCTCGCGCGCAGCACAAAAACTTTGCAGATAACGCAAATCTCGACCGTAGTTAGTGAGCGTGTGTGGGGACAGCTGTCGCACATCGCGCAGGTATTGCAAAAATTGCTCTACCTGCTGCGAAAGTGGAGGCTTCACTGGACCGTGTTCACGCGTCAGAACTGCTGTCAGAGTGCTGCCATCGGGGTAGCAGCCGTACCAGTACATCGGCGATATGGCTGAGGAACAGTGTCCCCATGGTCGATGTATAGTGATTGGCATCGCTGTTGCCAACGGCGATCAAGCCCAGCTCTGACTTGTTGTACAGTGGCATCAGGGCGGCAGAACCGACACCACCGGAGCCGGTAAATAAATAGTCCAGCTCTTCCTTGCGCAGTGCACCGCACACAGCGGCTTTGGTTTTGATGAGGGCGCCGATTTTGACGCGTGCGCTGTCAGCGGATTCAATACGGCAATCCGCTGTCGATTGAGCCGGGTCTCCGAACAGAATGATACAGGCGTGCTCGACGTCAAAGTCTTCCAACATGGAGCGCGTGAACGCCGCGCCAAGTTTGTCCAGTGAGTCTGCTGCCAGTAGTTCAAGTACCAGCTTGCGGGTCAGATCGTAAAGACGGTCGTTATCGCGCGCGTTGCCGGTGAGGCTGTTGAGCCGTTTGCGCATTTCCATATTGCGTTCGCGTAATACGCTGACCTGCTTTTCGACCAGCGAAACTGCGCTGCCAGAACTATGGGAGATGTGCAGGTGATCCAGCATGTCGGCGTGGCGCTGAAAAAAATCGCTGTGTACCTTGAGATAATCACGTATCTCTTTATCGGTCAGCTCAATGCTGGGCTTGTCTTCGGCAGAGGTCGCGGCTGTCACAATCGTATGCTTCCTTCAAATACCTTGGTGGCAGGTCCAGTCATCATAACCGCTTGCCCATCTCCGGCCCAAGCGATTTTCAGTTCCCCTCCGGGCAGTTGTACCTGCACCCGTTCGTCGAGCAAGCCTTGCAGTCGGCCGACCACAACCGCCGCACAAGCGCCGCTACCGCAGGCCTGGGTTTCACCGACACCGCGCTCATAAACGCGCAAGCGAATTGCCGTGGGTGAGACGATTTGCATAAAGCCGGCATTCACCTGCCGGGGAAAATCCGGGTGCTGTTCGATAATGGGGCCCAGCTCGGCTACGGCGGCGGTGTCGACGTCGTCGACCAGGGTAACCGCATGGGGATTGCCCATGGATACCGCGCCGATCAGCAGTTCCTGCCCCGGCAGTTGCAGCGAGTACTGTGTGGCGGGGGCTGGGGCGGTAAAGGGAATATCGACGGGATCAAGTCGTGGCGCGCCCATATTGACCTGTACCAGCTTGTCATCGCGCACCTGTAGCTCGATAAGGCCGGTGCCTGTTTCAACAACCATGTGTTTTTTGGTGGTCAGCCTGCGGTCGCGAACGAAGCGGGCGAAACAACGTGCGCCGTTGCCGCATTGCTCAACTTCGCAGCCATCGGCGTTGTAAATACGGTAGCGGAAATCGGCATCGGGCTCCTGCGGCGCCTCGACCACCAGCAACTGGTCGCAACCGATGCCGCGGCGCCGGTCGGCAAGCTTGCGGATATGGCCGGCACGCAAATTACAGCGCTGGCTGATCAGGTCGAGCATGACGAAGTCATTGCCCAGGCCGTGCATTTTTGTAAACTTCAACAACATGATTCAGGCTGTCTGCTCTTTGATGGGAAAGGGCGTTTCGCCGCGTAGCAGGTCGTCAATGGTTTCCCGCTCCCTGGCCAGGTGCAACAGGTCCCCATCAACCATTACCTCGGCGGCCCGCGTGCGGCTATTGTAATTTGAACTCATGGTAAATCCATAGGCACCGGCGTGGGTCACGGCCAGTAAGTCCCCCTCTGCAATGCAAAGCTGCCGACTCTTGCCGAGAAAATCACTGGTTTCACAAATCGCCCCGACCACATCGTAGTTGCGTGACTCTACATCCTGCCGTTGGGTCACGGGGATGATGTCCAGCCACGCCTGGTACAGGGCGGGTCGCAACATGTCGTTCATTGCGGCATCGACAATGGCGAAGTTGTTGACGCTGTTGAACTTCAGGGAATCTACCCGGGTGAGCAATATCCCGGCGTCAGCGGATATTGAACGGCCCGGCTCAAACATCAATTGCAACGGGCGGTCACCAATCTCGGCGCGCACGGCCGCAATATAGTCGGCGACAGGGGGCGGTGTTTCGTCCCGATAACGCACACCCAGGCCGCCGCCCAGGTCAATATGGCGAATATCGATACCGACCACCGCCAGCTTGTCGATCAAGGCCAGCAGGCGCTGTAGCGCCTCAACAAACGGGGCGATCTCGGTCAACTGCGAGCCGATGTGACAGTCCACACCAACCACCTCAATGTGGGGCAGGCCGGCGGCGCGCCGGTAGACCTTGAGGGCGGCCTCCATTTCGATACCAAACTTGTTCTCGCGTAGTCCGGTAGAAATATAAGGGTGAGTTTTGGCATCGACATCGGGATTGACCCGCACTGAGATACGCGCGGTCTTGCCGCACTCACCGGCCACCTGGTTGAGCCGCTCCAATTCCGCAGGAGATTCAACATTGAAGCAGTGAACGCCCACCGCCAGGGCCCGCTCTATTTCGGGGACTTGCTTGGCAATACCGGAGAAGACGACTTTAGCCGCGTCGCCACCGGCGGCGATAACCCGCTCCAGCTCGCCGCCGGAAACAATGTCGAAACCTGCCCCCAACTGTACCAGCACGCTTAATACTGACAGGTTCGAGTTGGATTTGACGGCGTAGCAAATGCGGTGATCAGTACCTGCCAAAGCGGCGCTATAGGCCTGAAAATTGCGTTCCAGAGTGGCCCGCGAATAGACATAAGTTGGCGTGCCAAAGCGTTGGGCAATGGCAGTCACGGCGGTATCTTCGGCAAACAAGTCGTTGCCGTGGTAGTCGAAGTCACTCATGCTGTGGTTTATTTTCCAGTGTCAGAGGGTTCTTGTGTCGGTGCGGCGGGCGCCGGTTCATCCTGCGGAATGTACAGGCCGCCTTTCTGACCGCAGCCGGCCAGAGTAACGGTGAACAGAATCAGCAATAATAAATGGCGCACAGGCAAACCCGCGATAAAATGTGAGCGGGCATTATAGCGGTGCAAGGGTAGGCAGGCGAGCATCTGTAGAGGGCAAGGCGCCGGTCACTGGCCTGTTTGGGTTTCCGCTGCTGCGCCCCGCAATTTGATTAACTATAGTTACGCGGGTCCCGCGCCGGCTGGGGTTGCGCTACCGCAGCTCAGCGCACTGACAGGCGCTTTGAGGCTCGCTGCGCCGCTGCCCGAACTTGCTTCGGCGCGGTGCCGCCCAGGTGGTCGCGCGCGGCTACCGATCCTTGCAGGGTCAGGACCTCACATACGTCCTCACCAATGTCGGCACAAAAACCCTGCAGGGTTTGCAAGCTCATTTCTGATAAATCCAACTGGTTCTCCACTCCATGGGCGACGGCAGTGCCGACAATCTCATGGGCATCGCGAAAAGGTATGCCTTTTCCCACCAGATAATCGGCAAGGTCAGTGGCGGTAGAGAAACCGCGTCTGGCCGCTTCCAGCATAACTTCCTTGCGGGGCACAATAACGGGAATCATGTCGCCAAAGGCACGCAGGCAATCCAGCACTGTATCGATGGTATCGAACAGCGGTTCCTTGTCTTCCTGATTATCCTTGTTATAGGCCAGCGGTTGGCTTTTCATCAGGGTCAGCAACGATACCAGATGACCGTTGACGCGGCCGACCTTGCCGCGCACCAGTTCAGGAACGTCGGGGTTTTTCTTTTGCGGCATAATGGAAGAACCGGTACAAAAGCGGTCCGGCAGTTCAATGAAGTTGAACTGGGCAGATGTCCACAGCACCAGTTCTTCGGATATGCGTGACATATGCGTCAGCAGCAGGGCAGCGAAGCTGCAGAATTCGATGGCAAAATCCCGGTCGGACACGGAATCCAGCGAGTTCTCTGTGGGTTTATCGAAACCCAGTGCCTGCGCGGTCTGACTGCGATCAATGGAATAGGAAGTGCCCGCCAGCGCAGCCGCGCCCAGCGGGCACTGATTGAGCCTTGCCCGGCAATCGAGCAAGCGGCCGTGGTCGCGCTCCAGCATTTCGTTCCAGGCCAGCAGATGATGGCCGAAGCTTACCGGCTGCGCGGTTTGCAAATGCGTGAATCCGGGCATTATGGTGTTGGCCTGTTGTTCAGCCAGGGTTATTACGCCGGCTTGCAAGCGGGTCATCTCAGTGGCGATGGCGTCTATGGCGGCGCGTAGATACAAGCGGATATCGGTGGCAACCTGGTCGTTGCGCGAGCGTCCGGTGTGTAATTTCTTGCCGGCAACCCCTATCAGTGCGGTGAGCCTGGCCTCGATGTTCATATGCACATCTTCAAGCTCAATCGACCAGGTAAACTCGCCGCTGCGAATTTCTTCCAGTACCTGGCTTAAACCGCCTTCGATCAGTGCCAGCTCATCGTCGCTTAACACACCCACACTGTTCAACATGGCGGCGTGGGCCAGCGACCCTTCTATATCCTGCTGTGCCATGCGCTGGTCAAAATCTACCGAGGCGGTAAAGCGCTGCACAAAGCTGTCGGTGGGCTCGCTGAAACGACCACCCCAGAGCCTGCCGGTTTGTTCCTTGTTACTCATAGAACTACACTCATTGCTTGCCGAGCATTTGCGGCTTGATGGAAAAACACAAGGATGCAAGTATAACAGCATAAGAACGGTGCTCGGAGGCTACCAGAGCCCGGATATGGCGGATCAATCTCAACAGGAGGGAACCCCGGAATTTTTTATTGCCGATCTCTGCGTTACCAAACCAGTGATGTTCATGCTGATCCTGGCAGAACTGCCGGTGACCCTGGTAGCAGCCTGATGGCGAAGCTGGTATTCAGTGAGCCTGCCTACCTGCTCAAGCCGATGCGGGAGGTGAAGTTGGCCGGGGACAATTCCCCACGGCTCCCGTATCATGGGGGTCACTCGTAAACTGAATACGCCCATGTTGAAAACCCTTCGCATCGCAAGCCGAGATAGCCAGCTGGCGCTGTGGCAGGCCAACTATGTGAAATCTGAATTACAGCGCTTACACCCCGAATTGGAGGTGCAGCTTATTGGCGTGACTTCGCGGGGTGACCAGATACTGGACACACCGCTGGCAAAGGTGGGTGGCAAAGGCCTGTTCGTCAAGGAACTGGAGGCCGCCCTGTTGGCGCAGGAGGCAGATATCGCGGTACATTCCATGAAGGATGTGCCGATGGAGTTTCCCGAGGGTTTGTATCTGGGGGTTATATGTGCGCGTGAAGACCCCACCGATGCGCTGGTCAGCAATCGCTATAAAAGCCTGGCAGGCTTGCCCGCCGGCAGTGTTGTTGGAACCTCCAGCCTGCGCCGGGAATGCCAGCTGCGTATGCGCCGTCCCGACTTAAAGGTGAATTATCTGCGCGGCAACGTCAATACCCGCCTGCGCAAGCTCGATGAAGGTCAATATGATGCAATAATCCTGGCCAGCGCCGGCTTGTTGCGCTTGGGCTTTGGCGAACGTATAGCTGAGCGGCTCAGCCCGGAAGATTCCCTGCCTGCGGGTGGGCAGGGCGCCGTGGGTATTGAGTTGCGGGTGGACGATGCGCAGGTAGCTGAGTTGATTGCGCCGCTACAGCATGTGATGACGGCGCAGTGTGTGCTGGCAGAGCGTGCGCTCAATACCCGCCTGCAGGGAGGTTGCGAGGTTCCCATTGCCGGTTATGCCGAGTATGTGGCCGGCGCCGACGGAGAGCTGTGGTTGCGCGGTCTGGTGGGCCGGCCTGATGGCAGCGAGATCTTGCGGGCCGAGGCGTGCGGCCCTGATAGTGACCCGCAGGCGCTGGGACTGGCCGTGGCCGAAGATTTGTTGCGCCAGGGCGCGGCTGAAATACTTGCCGCCGCCTATGAGTAAACCGACCGTTCTGATTACCCGGCCGGTCGGACAGGAAGCGGCACTGCGCATGTCTTTGGAGGCCGCCGGTTATCGCGCCGTGGCCTGTCCAATGATCACCATTGAACCGGCGCTGGAACTCTCTCCGGCCCAGCGCACAGTTATCCACAATCTCGATCAGTACCAGCATGTCATTTTTGTCAGCAGCAATGCGGTGCGTTTCGGTATGGACAGCATCGGCGATTACTGGCCGCAACTTCCTGTGGATCTGAATTGGTATACCGTGGGCGAGGGCAGCGCCAGGGCTCTGGCTGAATATGGTGTCAGCGTGCAACGACCGCTACAGCAGATGACCAGTGAAGGCCTGTTGGAGATGGATACCCTGCAAAATATTGACCGGCACAAGGTTCTGATCGTCAGGGGTGAGGGTGGCCGGGACTTTTTGCGTACCAGTGTGTCGCAACGGGGCGCCCTTGTTCAGGAGCTTGCAGTCTATAGACGGGAGAGACCAATCCGGCCGGCAGGAGAACTGTTTGCCCTGATTCGGGATAATGACTGTCGGGCACTAATGCTCAATAGTGGCGAAGGCCTGCACAATATGGTGTCATTGCTGACAGAGCATGAATTGAGGTCGCTGCAGCAGTTGTCGCTGGTGGTTCCCGGTGAGCGTGTGGCGGCAATGGCGCAGGAAATGGGCTTTGCAGAACTGTTGGTGGCCGGCAATGCCACTGATGAGGCAATGATCAAAGCACTGGCGGCTGGCTTGCCCGGTGGGAGGTAGAGTGAAAGACGAAGCGGCAGAAACAGCGGCAGAAGACCAAGCAAACCAGCAAGAAAGTCAGCCGGCGGAGGTGGCCGAGCCGGTAACACCACCTGTGCCGGCCAGGCGCAGCAATGGCCTGGCTTGGTTTTCCCTGTTGTTGGCGGCCTCCTCACTTGGCCTGGCAGGGTGGATGTATCAGGGCCTGCGCCAGGGCGACGACGGCATTAAAACCCAACTGCAAACTATCAGCGCCAGCGCCCAAGGCAATAGTCAACAAATCGCACAACTTTCACAGCTACAGCCACCGCTGGAAAAGTCCTTGCAGCAGTTCAGGGCTGAGACCGATGCCCAACTGGAGCAATTGCAACAATCTCAGCAGCGGCGGTTGCAGCCCCTGCAAGCGGCGCTGCAAAACCAGCGTCAACAGTTACACGAATTGCGCAGCACGGACCGGTCTGACTGGTCACTGGCAGAGGCGGAGTATCTGGTGAGATTGGCACACCAGCGATTATTGATGGCCGATGATGTGAAATCTGCGCTGGCGCTGTTGATGAGTGCAGACAGTATTGTGCAAGAGCTGGACGACGCTGAATTGCATCCGCTGCGAGCAGCACTGGCATCGGATATGGCGGCCCTGCGAGCGGTGCCCGAGTTTGACCTGGAGGGCAGCTGGTTACGAATTCGGGCCTTGGTCGGTCAAGTCGACAAATTGCTCTTGTTTGAGTTGCCGGCGCTGGCGCCTGATACTGGCCCTCCCGTGCCAGACGTCAATTGGCAGGCGAGATTAGAGCACGGCTTGCAGGCAGCTACCGCCAGGCTTTCCAACTACATTGTTATCCGGCGTCGCGACACGCAGTACCAGCCGCTAATGGCTCCCGAATGGGAGCGCCTGGTGCGACAAAACCTGCGCATGCTGTTGGAGCAGTCACAAACCGCGCTGCTGTCGGGTAATGGCGAGTTGTATCAGCAGAGCCTGTTGGGCGCGCAGCGCTGGGTAAATGAATTCTTTGCCTTCAATGAGGCGGGCGTTATTGCGCTGGATCAGGAACTGGAGGCGTTGGTGGGTCTCGATATCCGTCGCGAATACCCTGCTATCAGCGCTTCACTGAATGCGGTTAAAACCGCCGTCAACCGGCGGCACGCGACCGCGGACGGTTCCTGATCATGCGCGGCCTGTTTGTATTGGTGCTGGCTACCTTGCTGGTTGCGGCAGGGCTGGTGGCATTGATAGAGACTGATCCCGGCTATATTTTAATTTCCTATAACCTGACCACCATTGAAACCAGCCTCTGGGTCGGATTGCTGCTGTTGGCGATTTTTAATGTCCTGTTCTACTATCTGCTGCACTTTTTTCATCGCCTGCTGGCAACTCGTGGTGCCTTCAGCAATTGGCTCAGTTTGCGAGCCTATAGCCGCGAGTTGGTTCAGCTGGAAATCCAATTGGCGGGAGGCGAGTATGAGGCGGTGATAATCGCCCTGGGCAAGCGCAATGGTGGCAAGCCTAATTTGCAAGAGCTGCGGTTGTTGGCCAAGGCTTACGCCGGCCAGCAAAACTGGTCAGCAGTCATTGGATTGTTAGCTCAGCTGAAAAAGCGTCGCGCTTTTGATGGTCGTGAGTTGGCGGACCTGGAGTACCGTGCCTATCTGGGATTGCTCAATGAGGCCCCTGCCGGCGAGCTGAAGAAGGTCTGGTCCGGCCTGCCCGCAGACCAGCGCAAGCGTGAATCCATGATTGCATGTTATGGACGACTACTGCTGGAAGGCGGCGATGACCTGGAGGCCGAAAAGGTCTTGGCCAAGGCCATTAAACGCTCCTGGGATGGTCGCCTGGTTGCCCAGTATGGGCGCATTCGAGGCCGTGACCCGGCGCGCCGACTGAAGCAGGCGGAGGGGTGGTTAAAAGCTCACCCGGAGGATGCCAGTTTAATGTTATGCCTGGGTAGGTTGGCCCTGCGCAACGACCTGTGGGGCCAAGCCAGGGACTATTTTGAAACCAGCCATCGATTGCAGCCAAATGCCGAAAGCTGCGCAGAGCTGGCGCGACTGTTGTTCAGTCTTGGCGAGCGTGAAAAAAGTGCCCAGTACTACCGCGAAGGATTGCTGCTGAGAGAGACCGACCTGCCGGACCTGCCTTTGCCGGCACGGCAACAGGCCCGCTCGGTACGCGACAGGTAGCCGGTCAGCGAATCAATGCTGACTTCAGCGCCGGTGTCTGTCTACTGCCGGTGACGTCCAGTCTATCAGGAGTCGGTCAGTGATCCAGCTTGAGTTCGTCCCAAATGGAATCGACGCGCTGTTTGGTGGCCTCGTCCATTGCGATGGGCGTGCCCCACTCGCGCTGGGTTTCTCCCGGCCACTTGTTGGTGGCATCAAAGCCTACCTTGGAGCCCAGACCGGCGGTGGGTGAAGCAAAATCCAGGTAGTCGATGGGGGTGTTGTCTATAAAGACCGAGTCGCGTTGTGGATCCATGCGCGTGGTCATCGCCCAGATAACATCGTTCCAGTCCCGGGCGTTGACATCGTCATCGGTCACAATCAAAAACTTCGTATACATAAACTGACGCAGGAAAGACCAGGCGCCGAGCATGACGCGTTTAGCGTGGCCGGGATATTCCTTGCGCATGGTAATTACCGCCATCCGATAGGAGCAACCTTCCGGAGGCAGGTAAAAGTCGACAATTTCCGGGAACTGTTTCTGCAGAATGGGAATAAACACTTCGTTCAATGCCAGCCCCAGCACTGAGGGTTCATCGGGTGGGCGCCCGGTGTAGGTGCTGTGATATATCGGGTCTTCCCGGTGGGTGATAGTATCGACGGTAAAAACCGGAAAGCTTTCTACCTCGTTGTAATAGCCGGTGTGATCACCGAACGGGCCCTCTTTCGCCATTTCGCCCGGTTCGATGTAGCCTTCCAAAATATACTCGGCCGTGGCCGGCACCTGTAAGTCGTGTTCCTTGCACAGCTTGCTGTAGCAGCGTACCAGCTCGGTTTTGCTACCGCGCAACAAGCCGGCAAATGCGTATTCTGAAATTGAATCCGGCACCGGTGTCACCGCTCCGAGGGTCGTGGCCGGGTCTGCACCCAGGGCTACTGCTACCGGGTAGCGCTTGCCGGGGTTGGCCAGTTGCCAGTCACGAAAATCCAGGGCCCCGCCGCGATGTGACAGCCAGCGCATAATGAGCTTGTTCTTGCCCAGCAATTGCATGCGATAGATGCCCAGATTCTGGCGCTCTTTGCCGGGGCCGCGAGTAATAACCAGCGGCCAGGTCACCAGCGGGGCAGCGTCGCCGGGCCAGCAGGTCTGTATGGGTATGGTGGTCAGGTCAACATCATTGCCTTGCTGCACGTGAGTTTGGCAGGGCGCGCTATGGAGCAGCCTGGGCGCCATGTTCAGCACTTGTTTGAGTACCGGGATTTTATCCCAGGCGTCTTTCAGGCCCTTGGGCGGGTCCGGTTGGCGCAGGTAGGCCAGAACTTCACCGACTTCGCGTAATGCGGCCAGGTTTTCCTGTCCCATGCCGAGTGCGACGCGCTGTTCGGTACCGAACAGGTTGGCGAGCACCGGTGTGCTGTAACCAATCGGGTTTTCAAATAAAAGGGCGGGGCCGCCGCTGCGCAGCGTGCGGTCACATATCTCCGTCATCTCCAGCTTGGGATCTACCGGAGTGCTGATGCGCTTTAGTTCGCCGCGTGACTCGAGAAATTCAATGAAGCCTCGCAGGTCGGCGTACTTCATCCCCGCTACCCCTTGCTTACCGGTCTATTTGCGCTTCATGGACAGGAAGAATTCGTCGTTGGTCTTGGTTTCCTTCAGCTTGTCCAACAGGAATTCGACCGCTTGGGTGTCTTCCATGCCGTGTAGTAGCTTGCGCAGAATCCACATACGCTGCAGTTCTTCTTCACCGGTCAGCAAATCTTCGCGGCGGGTGCCAGAGCGACGAATGTTAATGGCTGGATAAACGCGCTTCTCGGAAATTTTGCGATCAAGGTGCAATTCCATGTTGCCGGTGCCCTTGAACTCTTCATAGATGACTTCATCCATTTTTGAACCGGTATCGACGATGGCGGTGGCGATTATGGACAGGCTGCCACCTTCTTCAATATTGCGGGCGGCGCCAAAGAAACGCTTGGGGCGTTCCAGAGCGTGGGCATCGACACCACCGGTTAACACTTTGCCAGAGCTGGGGATAACCGTGTTGTAGGCGCGTGCCAGCCGGGTAATGGAATCGAGCAGGATAATGACATCGCGCTTGTGCTCAACCAGGCGCTTGGCTTTCTCGATAACCATTTCGGCAACCTGCACATGGCGTGATGGCGGTTCGTCAAAGGTGGACGCCACCACTTCTGCACCCTGGGCGCCCACCGAGCGTTGCATTTCAGTCACTTCCTCGGGGCGTTCGTCTATAAGCAAAACAATGACGTCGCACTCGGGGTTGTTGCTGATGATGGCCTGGGCGATGTTCTGCATAATGATGGTTTTACCCGCCTTGGGCGGCGCGACCAGCAGACCGCGTTGGCCTTTGCCGATGGGCGCGACCAAGTCGATGATTCTTCCGGTCAGGTCCTCGGTGGAGCCATTACCTTTTTCCAGTTGCAGTCTCTGGTCGGGAAACAGCGGAGTCAGGTTTTCAAACAGGATTTTATGTTTGGAATCTTCCGGCCTGGTGTAGTTAACAAGGTCGACTTTGAGCAGCGCGAAGTAGCGCTCGCTGTCTTTGGGTGGACGGATCTTGCCAGATACGGTGTCGCCGGTGCGCAGATTAAAACGGCGAATCTGGCTGGGAGATACATAGATGTCATCCGGTCCTGCTAGGTAGGAGCCCTGGGCAGAGCGCAGAAAGCCGAAGCCATCCTGAAGGATTTCCAGAACGCCATCGCCATAGATGTCCTCGCCTTTTTTGGCGTGACTCTTGAGGATGGAAAAAATGATGTCCTGCTTGCGTGAGCGGCCGACATGGTCAAGGCCGATCTCTTTGGCGAGATCAATCAGTTGCTGGGATGATTTGGTTTTCAGATCAGTTAGATTCATAGGGAATAATTAGTGTGGTTTTAGAAGAAGGTTAGAGTGCGACCACGAAAGCTCTACAGCCGAAGGGCTTTGGAAGGAGCTAAAAAGTATGTTTGGGTTGCTTTTCTGTATAGGGATGTACAGCTGACAAACAATGTAGCACGCACAATGGGGGTGCGTCCATACCCCCAGGGTGAATTGTTAGTAACACAATATGGGCGATATCCTTTAGAGTCTCTAGTGTACTGTTGTAATATCCAATTAGAGATTTCAAGTGGATGTGGGGGCTCAGGGATGAACAAGTCATATTATGGACGATGAACAAGTAGGGCCAAGAGCAGAGAACGAGATTTTTGATGATATCAGGCAGCTCTGTCTTTTGCCTGGGTTTGTACATGCCCTGTCTTTCTTGGCTTTTCGAGATTGTCCGGCCTTTTCAGAGGGAGAAGAGTTCCGAATCGAAGATCTACTCCCTCTAACCTCGAAGGAGCGATTGGTTCGGACAGAGTTGTCTACGCTTGTCGGTTTGCCAGTTCAAGCTCCAATCAGCCGCTGCAAATGGTGATGTATCCAACTTTAGTAGACCTGCCATGTGGTTTTACCGTCGGTCTTGAACGGCGTAGTGTTCATCGAAAAATCGATATCCTCATCCTTTAACATGCGTACATGGTCGTAGAGCTTCCTATATGTACTATCATGCTATTTCTTTCATACCGCAACTTGCAGATTCATCTCCGTTTGCTTCATGAGACTGTCAGGAAATAATTCAGCAATCTCAGGTACAGGGATATTTGCCAACTCTCTCGGCTCCAACTTGTGCAAACCCCCTCCATAGACTCTTCCTTCACCCAATAATCGCTCTGGGCTAATTCGGTTCAGCGCCTCCCAAGTAGGCCTAATAAACTCAGGGTTCCTTGATAGTACCTGCTGCATCGCCGGAGTCGGATACATAGCCAAATATACATTTGCCACAGTCGCTTTTGAGCTATTCAGTATGAACCGGAATGGTCTGCCGTTTTTCGCATCCCCTCTACCAAGATACGTACACACTATTGGTGGTGGCGGACGCTTTTCTTGCGCATACCAAATAGACCTATGACGACATAGATATCGCTCATGCAAACCCTGCTCCCTCCCTTCTTCAAGGTAAGTCCAAAGGGATGGGTACAGCCGTTCAATGTCTTGTTCTGGAAGGTTTGGATCGAGAAGAAACAAACGCTTATCCAAAATAGGAATGCCCGATTTATCAGACTTTATTTCATCTACTTTTACGTAGCGAGGGCTGGGCAGAATCGGTTTGAAACACTGGAACGGCAGTCCACGAGCCACAATCTCATCCTCGCACAAAATGAAGTACTTATTATTGCCAGTGGCTAAACCACGTTTGATTTTGAAGAAATCCGAAATTGTCGGTTGATTGGTCTTGACTCGAATTTCGGCAGACGGAAAGCGAGTCCATTTTTTTTCAGAAGCCAATGCCGCTACTGGAATTTCCTTGCAATTGCTTCCCTGCTTCATTGATCCGCCGTATGTGAATTTGACGGTATGACCGAGCGGCGGGGGTTCGTTGCGAAACCAGACAACCGCTGAAGAAACAAGTGCATCAGCAAATTGTGCGTCTTTCGGATCAAAGCGATGTATATGCAGAAGCGTTACGCGGTGTAACAAATATTGTTTCAAGACCTGTCCATAGTTCACGTCCATAAACTCGCTAGGAACGAGCCAGCCGGCTATAGCTCCTTTCGTAAGCCATTCTTGAGATAGGCCCATGAAATAACAGTAAAGGCCGGCAAGACCGGAAAAGCGTGAACCACAACTTTGCAAAGCACGGAGTTGAAGGCGATTTTTTTCCGTTGCCTTCAAGTGATGGTGGCGGACATACGGGGGATTACATATTAAAAGGTTAAAGCGTTGCTTTGCCTCTTGTCGCGTGAAGTCGGTTATGTCTAGCGACAGGTCTGTTTTATTCCAAAGTTTAGAAGCCGGTTTCCCGTAGTGTGAATCAATTTCGAACCCTTTCGATTCCTCAATGCGTGAAGCTGAAAAGGTGCTCAACAGAGCAGAATAAAAAGACCCTGTACCTATTGCGGGATCGAGAAATCTTACAGGCGCATCAGGTGGTAGCAAATAACGCGCGTAATTTAGAATATCGCGCGCCAGTGCTGTCGGTGTAGCAAACTGACCTAGCCGATTTCGGTCTTTTTGTGTTTTGTCAGCATCTAGCAACTCTTGAAGCTCAAGGCGGGAACGTTCAATTTCCGCTACATCGATACCCTCTCTCATATGCCGAACTCCGCAAGATCATCAATTCTGTGTTCCCAAACCCAATCAATTCCCTCCGCTGCTTCGTAGCCAAGGTATCCACTGTCAAAATATCCGCACAAAAACAGATTGAACTGAACCTCTTTACCGTAGTTACTCCGAAGCTGCGACATCTTCATGGCTTCCTCTTTGCGTCGCTTATTTGTGTTGGTGAAATCGCCAGCCGATTTGGCTTCGAAGAAAATCGGTAGTTCTGCTGAATCGGACTCCAACGGTTTGATAATCGCATCGACCGGAATATTTACTGTTTGCAATCCCCCTTCGAGCTTCACTGGAACATTAAGACGAAAACAACGTTCCATTTGGTATTGCATCAAACTTCCTGCCCCCTCCACTTGACAGTTCTCTATACCCCTTTGATTCAAGCCATGTTTTGATCGCGGCGAGTTGCCTTTTTTCCTGAGCGTTCCGAATAATAGGGTTTGAAACTGCCCCACAAAGCCTGTCAGCAATGATTGTCGCCACTCGGTGAACCTCGTCGTCTGTCGCTTCTGCTTCGCGTCCCAACCAAACGAATATATCTGGGTCGGCCATTTTCTGGATAATCGCCCCAATTTTCTTGAAATCATTTTCGAGCACTATTGCCGACATTCAGGGCGGCAACGCTCGTTTTTTCTCCATCGTCTTAACTAAATTGGGAGAAACACCAGAAAGTCCTATTAAACGATCAACTGCTATTGGCGGACATGTAGACATTCTCAGTGTTGGCAAAACCTCTGGATGCTTACGTAGAATAGTTGACCCAATTTCTTTCATATCTGCAGTTGAAGTCAATGTTTTTTCAACATCCTTTGTTGTTTCTATTCGCGTTTCTCGAAAAGCTTTTGGCGCAAATTCCATAAACCAGTCGTTATACATATCGACAGATTTTTCGATATCGGTTTTCCAGTTTTGAGGTTTATCGAGATTTACTGGCATGCCGGCCTTTTTTCGCTATTTCTTTTTGATAGATCATCCATATTTCTTCAAATAAATTTTTCAGGCTTAGCCCCCGCCGCGCAGCTTCCATTTTGACTTCCGCTGCCAGTTTCGGCGAAAGGCTAAACTCAATAATTTGTCGAGGCTTCTTGTGCATGACAAAAGTTTTGTCCTACAGAATCATTATTATGATGTCAACTTGTCGACATTGGGTCAAGCCACAATTTCGTTTTTGTGAGTAACACATAAACTGTCCGGTCTTGTAGCACATGATCTGTCCGGTTTTCATAGTGCCCCGATGGCCTCATCGACAAACGGTTATCGCAGGTATCGCACCGCCGCGCCCCGGTCGACGAGGTCATGCGCCTGGTGGACCGCTATCGCAACCGGCACCGGGGCTGGAATGTGAAGCACTACTACGCCTGGTACAAACGAGACGGCGGCCAGCGTAGCTACTCGTGGGTAAAACATACGCTGCAAGCGGCCGGCGCCGTGAAGAAGGCCCCTAACCGGGGTGTGCACCGTAAACAGCGTGATCGGTCAGCCTGGCCGGGGATGATGTTGCATCAGGATGGCAGTCAGCATTTATGGGCGGTGGGGCAGCCATTACTGGACTACGCCGGCCGCTGGCGGGAAGGTAGGCAAACACAGTTTGGGCGGGCTATAGGCCAGTTGGGCATGGCGATGATCCCGGCCTATTCGCCGGAAGCTCGAGGCCGCTCTGAGCGCGTGTTCAGCACCCACTAGGACCGCCTGGTCAAGGAGTTGGCTCTGGCCGGTATTACGGACATGGCAGGCGCCAATACGTATCTGACCGAGACCTACCTGCCGGCTTACAACGCGGAGTTTACACAGCCACCGCCGGAAGATGGTTCAGCTTTTGTGGCGTGCCGGGATCTATCGGTGCTGGATGACATCCTGTGCGAGCGTTTCGAGCGGACGGTGAGAAAGGACAACTGTGTGCACTTTGAAGGACGGGTATTGCAGATCCCGGCCGATCGTCACCGCTGCCATTATGTGAAGGCGAGGGTCCGGGTTCTGCGTTATACCGATGGTAGCCTATCGATTCACCACGGTCCCTGCGAGTTGGCGAGGTACGACGCTCAGGGGCAGGAAATACCAACTGAACTACCGGTTGCAGCATAATGTCTGCGGCTCAGCCGGTAGTTGGGAGGTGCCCCCGGGAGCCTTCCAACGATCAAAGCAAAAGCGGACAATCTATGTGCTACAGAACCGGACAGTTCTATTTGTTGCTAACAGAATATATAATTCCCTATTTCAACGACTCCATGAGCGACTCAAGATCAGGATTTAACGCACCTCCCTTCAGGCTCATCTCATATTGGAAGAGGCTGCGGCTTTACAAGCTGCTGCCTTATGAGGTATCAAAGCACTCGCTTTAAATGTGTAGATTGGACAGATCCTTACAATGGGTGAGTTTGAACGTTCCACGGCGGTGGTACAGGTATCTGAAAATCAATGGCGTGGCGAGATAGTGCCCGGTTGGCGCATCGGAGAGGTGTCCAATGGCGGCTATATATTGGCGATTGCCGGGCGTGCCCTGATGGGGGCCCTGTCACAGCCCGATCCGCTGACGGTGCACGTTATGTATACCGCACCGACGGTATTGGGCCCTGTGGACTGTGATGTCGAAGTACTACGCCGGGGCGGCAGCACCAGCCATGGCGCTGTGCACATGCGACAGAATGGAGAGCTGAAGGCGCATATCAGTGCAGCCTACACGGACCTGACTCGCCTGCAGGGCGAGAGCTGGTGTTCGGTAGATCGTCCGCAGATCGCGGCCTTTGAAGATTGCCAGCCGATCGGGGAGCACGGTGTGGAGTTGCGCCACCAGGTCAACCAGCGTTATGCCAGCGGTGCCGAGGTGTTCAGGCGTGGCGAGCCCGATGGCTCAGGCTGTTTCAACGGCTGGCTGGATCTGGTCGACGGCAGCGGGGTCGATGTGCTGACCCTGCTGCTGTTCGCCGATGCCATGGCGCCACCGGTATTTACCGTATACGGAGTGCTGCAGTGGGTGCCGACGGTGGAGCTAAGCGTGCAGTTGCGTCAGCGACCGGTAACTGGTCCCATACAGGTGCGCTTTCGTTCGCGCTATATGAGTAACGGGATTATCGAGGAAGATGGGGAGTTGTGGGACAGCAGCGGCCAGTTAGTGGCACTGTCGCGCCAGACCAGTAAAGTGCGGATACCACACCAGCCGCGCGCCTCAGGGCAGGGCGGCTGAGGAACTGCCCCGGCCCGCAGCCCAAGCCCACACAGGACACGCTTCCTTGCAGCGGTTCTTTTTGCCGCAGACACCCATTCAGTAGCTGGCCACCCAGCCCTCGGGCCGCCGTGTATCAGTGGCCTGTGCCGCCACATGAGTACTCAGGCTGTCGCCAGGCATTTGGGGATACGCTGGGAGACGGTGAAGAATATCGACAAGGCGTACCTGGAGGAAAGTCTCCCGGCGCTCGATCCGACACAGCTGACCGGCCTGAAGTACCTCGGTGTTGATGAGGTGGCCAGAGCGAAGGGCCACGACTACATGACGGTGATTTACGACCTGGTCGAAGGGCATTTAATCGGGGTGGAAACAGGCCGAACGGCTGATGTGTTCTCTGCATTTCTAAAGCAACTTCCGGCAGAAACCACTGCAAAAACAGAGGCAACGGCTATTGGATGAGAATGCCAATCTCAATACGCTGTATATCCTGAAGGAACAGCTTCAGGCCTGGTGGGAATCAAAGACTGTCGAACTGATGCAAGAGAGACTGGAAGCCCGGTGCCGGATAGCCGATCAATCGACTATGCTCTACCTAAAGAAGTTTGCATGATCCGCAAGCGCGCCAGAGGCATCAGGGATACCGAGTATTTCAAACTCAAGATCCGGCAGTCATCGCTACCGGATAATGACTCGATGTTCTATGTTGCGGCCTAATCTTCACTCACAAGACCGGAGAAGAACCCGTTATTTTCGATTATTTTATTGATAATCAACGTGTTGCGTTGTTTTTTAAGGGCTGACTCTGTAGCGTAGTTTACTCGCTTAACAGGGTGTCCATCATTAGTGGGCAGGATCAGAAAGCCTGATAGGGTTTGATATCCTGGCGAATCTCATGCGCGAACTTATTTTCTGCCACGCGCAGATCATAAGCGGATTGTAGATTGAGCCAGGACTGGGCATCACCACCAAAGTACTGCGCCACTCGCATGGCGGTATCCGCGGTAATAGCTCGCCGCTCCTTTACTATCTCGTGTAATCGCGTAGCAGGTACACGGAGTTTGATGGCCAAAGCATTTACGCTCATGGCCAGCGGAGCGAGATACTCTTCGCGAAGTATTTCACCCGGGTGTATCGGCCGCATGCCGTTATAGTTCATCTCTCGCACCTAGTGGTAGTCCGTGATTTCTACTTCAAACGCATTGCCATTTTCAAACCGGAAACACAGCCGCCACTGTTGATTGATCCTTATACGCCAACATCCCTGACGATCACCGGTAAGTTTCTCCAGTCGATTGCCCGGGGGTGACCTTAAAAATTCGATAGTCCAGGCGCTGTGTAAAAAGATCAGTTTTCTTTCAGCCTGTACACGCAGGGACAGAAATCGCCTGAGACACCTACCCTCAAACAACTGCTCTGTATATTTGCACGTAAAGGATTTGATCACAGGTAGCCCAGTATATTACGCGCAACGTAATACGCAAGGCATAAGCAGTTGTTTTTAGCGGATGTTATCGCAGAAATAAAGAGGCTTTCGGAGCAAAAACCAGGCCCCGGTCAAAGCCGCCGCCGCAGTAACTGCGCGATATTCACCCGCGCATTCAGACGTTGGGCCATAAGAAACATACCGCCAACCTTGCGATGAAAGAAGATCGCGTCGGGGGGCGGTGCCTGCCAGAATTCCCGGTATTCCTGCACCGACTCAGCCAGCGAGGCCAGCCGTGTCGACAGGTCGGAGCCGCCAAAGTCATAGGCACCATCAAAAGTTAATGGCTCCAACACCAGTTTAAATATTTCCAGCACCAATTGCCGGTACTCCGCGCTGGCATCTTTAATCAGGTAGCCCAGCTTTTCCGCCGCTGCCAGCAGCCGTTCATCGTGGCCGGCTATAAACGCTTTCATCATGCGTTTGTAGTCATTCACAAAGCCGGCCTTAAATTTTCGCGTGGCGCCAAAATCCAACAACACGATTTTACCGCTGTCAGCTTGATAGCGATAATTGGCAAAGTTGGGGTCGGTTTGCACCAGGCGCAGTTCGAAAAATTCCTGCAACATCAAGTCGATCATCGCGGTGACAATGTCATCCCGCTGCTGCTGCGGCAATTCAGCCACCACCTCAATGGGCTGGCTGTGCACATAACTCATAGCCAGTACTTGCCGGGTAGTCAGCTCCGCAAAAACTTCCGGCACCACAAAGTGCTCATCTTCGGCCAGCAAATCTGCAAAAGTTGCCAGGTGCTGCGCCTCCTGCAAGTAGTCTGCCTCGTTGCGCAGTTGTGCCTTGGCCTCCTCAAGCAAGGGCGCAATATCGAGACTGGCCGGCAGCAAACCAGACAGGCGCAGCAAAGTGGCTATATTGTCTACATCGCTGTCAATACTTTTAGCGACACCGGGGTACTGAATCTTGAGGGCCAGCTCCTTGCCGTCCGGCGAAATTGCCCGGTGCACCTGGCCAATAGAGGCCGCGGCGATGGGTTGAAACTCGAAGCCATAAAAAATGTCCTGCCAGTCCTCTCCGAAAGACTCTTCCATAGTTTGGTTAAGCTGCTCGGCGGGCATATTGACAGCATCGGATCGCAGTCGCGCCAAGATATCCGCCAACTGCTTGGGCAGGAGATCACCCCCATCCATTGACAGCATCTGGCCCATTTTCATGGCGGCACCGCGCATATTGGCCAACTCATCGGCAACCCGTTGGGCATTGCCAGGGGTCAGCAGCATATCGCGCGCCCTGATACGTTCACCGGCCCGCAATCGGCGCGAACCCTCGGCGACCATGCCGCCGGCAACGCCACCGGCGAGTTTTACAATACGGGCAAACCGACCTATGCGGGTGGCGGGTACGGGTGCTTCATCCTTTTTCCTGGCCATGCTAGTGCAGGGTCTTCCGCCACCGGGCAATATGGACCGACACGGCGTCATAGCCATTGAACTCCGCGTCCAGCACTGCGATAAAGGTAAATACACCGGTAAGCTTGCGCGCAATCAGGGCAAAATCTCGCGAGGGCGTGCTGAAGTGACCGCTGGTTGTGCTCAACACGGCCATCTTGCCCGCCCGCTGCATCAATCCGGAATCCGCCCAGCGATACTGGCCACGCCTGTTAAGGCGCTCCTTCGGTATTCTTTTCGGCGGGAGCAGCGGCTCTAGCAAGTGCAGGCAAAAATCAGCAAACAACGTCCGCCCCTCTGCACTGGCATCCTCTTGTAGGCAACCCAGTCCGATCAGGCCGTCGGCCACCCCCGCTTCGTCTTCCTCCAGTCCTGCCGCGATCAGGTGGCGCAAGTGAAACAGGAAATCCTTCTCGCAGAGCAGCACCGAGCCGAAGTCCAGCAGTACCAGCTCATCGGGCTGGCCTTTTTTACCCCTACTAAGAAGATAATTGCCAAAGTTGGGATCGGTCTGCAACAGCCCCCACTCATAGAGTTCATAAAAAAACAGATCAAGCATGCCCTGGGCCAGGGCGTTGCGTCGCGCCGGCGACAGACCTTGAATTGACGGATCAGTCACAGGCTTGCCTGTCACATATTCCATTGCCAGCACCTTGTCGGTGCAAAAGCGCCGATACAGGCGAGGCACATGAAAGCTCACTTCCCTATCTGGTAGATCAGCCACATGCTGGGCCATGGATTCACAAGTAGCCGCTTCGCGCTGATAGTCAATTTCGTAATGCAAATAGGTACGCATCGCTTCCAACCAGTCGTCCAGGTCTCGACCGGCCGGCAGCCACCTGGCCAGCTTCAGCATGGTTACCACGGCATCAAAATCAGCATCTATGACTTCGGCGAGGCCGGGGTACTGCACCTTCAGGCAAATATGCTCGCCGGTAGCGCGCAGCGTCGCCCGGTGTACCTGGGCCAGAGATGCCGCCGCAAACGCTTCGGTTTCTATATCAAGTTCATCCCAGAGCGGCCCCAGGCTCTGCCGCAAAACCGGCTCCATCGACTCCCAGGGCAACGGGTTGGTACCGGCCTCGATCTCGTGCAGGGCCTCGGTGAGAACCGGCGGCAGAAAGTGTTCGCCCAACAGCGCGAACATTTGCCCAATTTTGACGTAAGTGCCTTTGAGACGGCCCAGTTCCCGCACCAGGCGACGCGCCTCACTGCGGGCAAATTTCGAACTTTCTGCCTCGTCCCGGCCCAGCATTTTGTGCAAAACGCCATCAACAGCGAGCAGGCTGCCAGCCCGAATACCTGCAATGGATGCAGTCAGGGTTCGAGCTAGCGCGCGACGCAGGATTCGTTTGGGTGTTTTCGCCATAAGCTCAGGATGAATACCGGAAATGCACTAAAATTATCTTCTGCCACTTATTTACAGCGTGCACCATATGACATCACGAGCTTTACCGATACTGCTAATTGCAAGCTGGCCGGTGCCAGTTACGGTGGCGCAACAACCCCAGACCCTACAGGTTCTCCTCGGCAAAGGCAGCCAGGCGGGAGCGCTCGATACCGTTGATGTGCATAATGCCCGCGTGGGGGTAGTGCTTGCAGCGATCCACCAGGTAAGTCAGCCCGGAGGTCAGCGGGCTGATGTACTTGTTATCGATCTGCGCGAGGTTACCCAACACCACGATCTTGGAGTCGGCGCCGACCCGGGTGATGATCGATTTTAGTTGGAACTGGGTCAGGCCCTGACTCTCATCAATAATTATGTAGGCGTTGTTGAATGATCGACCGCGCATGAAGTTGAGTGATTTGAACTGGATATTGGCGCGCTCTTTCACATAGTCGATGCTGCCATTGCTGCACTCATCGGCGCCGTGCAGTATTTCCAGGTTGTCATCGAAGGCGGCCAGCCAGGGCGCCATCTTCTCTTCTTCGGTACCGGGCAAAAATCCAATATCCTCCGCTATGGGCGGTGTGGAGCGGGCCACGATCAGCTTGCTGTATTTTTTCTGCTCAAGAATAGCGTGCAATCCATAAGCCAATGCGATCAGGGTTTTGCCAGAGCCGGCCGGCCCGGTTAACACCGTCATATCCAGGTCATCGTCAGCAATCAATTCCATGGCCATGGCCTGCCCGAGGTTGCGCGGAGACAGACCCCAGAAGCGGCGGTGCATAAGGTTGTCACGACTGTCGCAGTGCAGGTATAGGTGCTCGCGGTCGACCCGTTTCACATAGGCAAAAAAGTCATTGTCATCATATAAAAACATGCCCGGGTAGGCCTGCGGCAAATTCTTGCGCGGTACGCGGTGTAAGGTGCGATCGCCCTCGCGCAGGGTATCCACCTCTTCCACGCCAGCCCAAAAATCACCTTCAAGATGCTCATATCCTTTGGCCAACAGATCAATGTCGTCGAGCACGCGATCCCGGCGGTAGTCCTCTACATGCTGCAGACCCGAGCCCTTGGCCTTGAGTCGCATGTTGATGTCCTTGGTGACCAGGCAAACAAAATAAACCGGATTCTCGGCCTGCAGGCGCAGCGCCACATTGATAATACGGTTGTCATTGGCCTGGGCCTGGGTGTCGTTGAGGTAGGGAATATCACTGTCATCGGCCAGCAACTGATCTGGATAAATCGATAAACGGCCCAGCGGCCCATCGGTACTGGAACCCGGTATTTCCACACCTTCCTGAATCTGTTGTGGGCTGGCCTGCTCTACCACCTTGTCGATCGTATTGATGGCAATGCACGCCTCCCGACTGACTGTTTTGTCGTGCCTGTCCTTTATGTGATCCAGTTCTTCCAGCACGGTCATGGGCAGGACGATGCGGTGTTCATTAAACGCCAACACAGCGGTGGGGTCATGTAACAGGACGTTGGTGTCCAGTACATATATTTTCTTTTCCGCAATAGCGGGACGAGGTTGATCTACGCGCAGGCGGCGCCTGAATCCATAAAGGAATCCTCTCAAGTGAGCAGCGGGGTAAATGTGTAGGGCGAAAAGCGTTGAGCGAAGGTGGCCCGAGCAGGCTATGCTCATTTGATGCGTGCTGTTGCAACGCTTTGTCATGCGCCGGTTGCTGGCGGTGTTTCCAATCAACCGGCGTCTGGAAAATCTTCAATAAACGTTTTCCCAGGTTGATTATCTTGTCGCATTGTCGATGCGCGACAGTGAATTCATTATCAAACTCTTGTCTGTTCCTTGTCAACGCGAGAATTTTTTCTCTGCCCGCCTCAGTCGAGAGACAGCGGCAAAGTTTTCGCGTAGCATGGTTTGTCTCTATGAAATTCTTATTCTCAAATGCTCAATCAGGATTCTCTAGCTCAGCTTAAGGGCCTCAAGGCCCAGATGGACTCGGAGAAGGAGTACGCAGAAGCTGTCGTCAAAGGTACGCAATCGCGTTATGGTTTTGCTGTGCTTGATGATGGCCGGGAGATCTTCATTCCTCCCGATGAAATGCTCAAGGCATTCGCCGATGACCGCGTTACGGTATGCATTCGCCCGGACAAGGGCGACAAGCCGGTGGCGGAGATCGAACACCTGGTCAATTGCCCGTTGGGCGAATTCACTGGTCGCTGTGTGCGCAAGGACAAGGCCATGTTTGTCGAGCCCGACCTGCCCCGCCTGAGCCGCTGGCTGTTTATCCCTCCCCACGCTCGCAATGGTGTCAAGGAAGGCGATTATGTGCGCAGTGCCGTACTGCGCCATCCCATAAAAGATGGCAAACCACAAGCCAAGGTGCTGGCGGTGCTAGGTGGCGCTGATGCGCCGGGCATCGAGAACCTGTACACCGCCAACAAATACCAGTTGCCATCGACCTGGAGCAAGCAAGCCACCGAGCAGTTGCAAAAAACACTGGCAGCTGCCCAGCCGCTGGCAGACCAACGCCGCCGCGATCTTACCGACCTCGAATTTGTCAGCATCGACTCGGCCCGTACCCAGGATATCGATGACGCACTCTATGCTGATATCAGCGACGGCGGCTGGAATCTGTATGTGGCGATTGCCGATCCTACCAGTTTCATAGAAGCAGATTCGCTGCTGGAGAAAGAGATTGCCGAGCGGGCAAGCTCGATCTATTTTCACGGCGATGCGATCGCCATGATGCCGGAGCAGTTGTCGCAGGACACCTGCGCGCTGGCAGAGGCCAAGGACCGGCCGGCACTGGTCTGCAAAATTGCCGTTAGCGATGACGGCGTGGTCGGCGACTTTGAATTTATCGAGGCAGCCATCCGCTCCCGCGCCAAACTCAGTTATGTTGCCGTGGACCGCTACCTGGCGGGTAATTATGACGAACTGATGAGCCATGCCACGCCACTGGAGGCGCTCTACCAGATATACCGGGCTTTGCGCACCCGCCGCGAGACCTGCGAACTGGTGATGGAAGTTCGCACTGAATATCGCTGGTATCTCAACGATCAGAAAAAAATCGAGAATATCGAACCACACGGCAAACTGCTGTCGCAAAAGCTGGTTGAAGAATGCATGGTGGCCACCAATCGTTGTGCGGCACTTTTCCTGCGTGACCACAACTGCAATGGCCCCTTCGTCAGGCACCTGGGGTTTCGCAGCGACCGCAAGGACGAGGTCAAACGCTTCCTGACCCGCTTTCTACCGGACTACGTAGACCAGGACCTGAAACAAGTGGATACCTACCGCGCCATCATGAAGCAATTGTTGAGCAACAGTAAGGAACTGCCGCTGCGTACCATGGCCAATCGCCTATTGGCCCGGGCGGAACTGACCACTGAGCTGGGCGTGCACATGGGCATGGGGCTGGAGTGTTATAGCAACTGCACATCGCCGCTGCGTAAATACACCGACTACCTGGCCCACCGCCAGATTAAGTCTGCCTTGCACGACGGCAACACACAGCAATTGAGCAATCGGCAATTATCTGCCGTATCCGACAATATCAGCCGCGGTCGCCAGGCCAGCCGAGAGGCGGAAATGTGGTTGCAGTGTGAGTTTTTGCAGGCGCATGTGGGAGAGGAGTTTGCGGCCACTGTCAGCCATATCAACAGCAGCGGAATTACCGTGCGCTTATTGAACTGGGGCCTGGAGGGGCAGATTGACCTGCGCAAGGACCCGGAGAAATTCAGTTTTGACCGCTGGGCGGCGACGTTGACCAGTCCGACGCGGCAATTTCAGTTGGAAAAAAACCTGCGGATTAGAATCGAGCGGATTGATGTGGCGAAGCGTGAAATGGTGTTTGTTCCTGTGGCAGATAGCCCTGACGCACCCGACGCACCAGCTTGATCATTTCGGCAACACCCAGCGCTCGCAGATAAACACCCATTTCACGCTGGTTGTCCATGGCGATATTGTCATCGACCTGGCGCAGCATCTGGATGATGGCCAATTCTTTGTCAGTAAAGTCCCGGTCCACACCAAAAATCAACTTGGTGAACGTATCGACGATCTCCATTTCGCTGGGCTCATTTTCTGTAACGGCGTGGTTCATAACCTGAGTATGGCCCAGCTATTGGTTATTTTTTGAGCAAAATTGGGTAATTCTTCACAAAATACAGCAAATCACCCGTTTTCGCGCCAATAATCGCTAAAAATGCGCGCTGCCCGGTGTTCGTGGAAAAGGAATGGCATCGCGGATATTTTCCATGCCGGTGATGTAATTCAACAATCGCTCGAAACCCAGCCCGAATCCCGCGTGAGGTACGCTGCCATAACGACGCAGGTCGCGGTACCACTGTAGCTCTCCGTCCAGCCCGTGTTCGGCCATGCGCGCCTCCAGCACATCGAGTCGTTCCTCGCGCTGACTGCCACCGATAATTTCGCCAATGCCGGGTGCCAACACGTCCATTGCGGCAACCGTTTTGCCATCGTCATTGATGCGCATGTAGAAAGCCTTGATCTGCTTGGGGTAGTTCATCACTACAACCGGGCGACCGATATGGATCTCCGCCAGGAAGCGCTCGTGCTCCGATTGCAGATCGTGGCCCCACTGCACCGGGAATTCGAACTTCTGCCCACAGTTGTTGAGAATATCCACCGCATCGGTGTAGTCGATACGTTCGAAGTTTGCATTTACCACCGTGCGCAGGCGCGTGTGCACCGTGTCATCAATGCGTTGCTGGAAAAAGGCAATGTCATCCTCACACTGCTCCAGCACTGCGGCGAACACATGCTTGAGCAAGTCTTCAGCCAGGTCCGCAAGATCGTTGATATCGGCAAAGGCGATCTCCGGTTCGACCATCCAGAATTCAGCCAGGTGGCGACTGGTATTGGAATTCTCAGCGCGAAAGGTAGGTCCGAATGTGTAGACCTTGCTCATGGCCAGGCAATAAGCCTCCACATTGAGCTGGCCGGACACGGTGAGAAATGATTCTGAAGCAAAGAAATCCTGGCTGTAATCAATGGCGCCATTGGCCTGCGGCGGGTTGGCCATATCCAGGGTGCTGACCCGAAACAATTCGCCGGCACCCTCACAGTCACTGGCGGTGATTATGGGGGTGTTGATCCAGTGAAAATCCCGTTCAAAGAAATAGTTGTGAATGGCATTGGCCAGCACGGTGCGGACCCGTGTGATGGCGCCAAAGGTATTGGTGCGCGGGCGCAGGTGGGCCACCGTGCGCAAATACTCGAAGCTGTGGCGCTTTTTGGCAATGGGGTACGACTCGGCATCTGCCACCCGCCCCACCACGTCGACGGCACGGGCATGTATCTCTACCGATTGTCCCTTGCCCTGGGACTCCACCAGTTTGCCACTGACCACGACCGAACAACCGGTGCTGATCTGCAGTACCTCGCGCTCATAATTCTCCAGTTCACTGGGTACCACCGCCTGAATGGCATCGAAGCAGCTACCATCGTGAATAGCCAAAAAAGATATGCCCGCCTTGGAATCACGCTTGCTGCGAATCCAGCCGCGCACGGTAATGTGCTGACCGACAGCGGTCTCGCCTTTGAGGGCGGACGCCACGCTTACTGTATTCATGTTATCTCCTTCGGAAAAGCGCAATGGATACTGGATTGCGGGGTCATAAGCCTAGCGTTTGAGCCGGGTGATTCTGTTGCCCTCAAGAGATAGGTTATACATCAAGCCCTGGTTGGAAAATACGAAGCCGATAATGGCTTTACTGGCCGTGTTGGCATCAACACTGCCGCCGTCGCCGACCGTCGCCATTGCAATCTCGCCATGTACGCCAGCCTCCCAGCCTTTGCTGCGCCGACGAAATTTCGCCAGTTCGAAATCTGTCATAAACAGCAACATCAGCGCCTTAAACTGCAAACCCACCTGCAAGCCAAAAGAGGTGCCGGCAGTGGAGTAATAGCCGACCGCCTCACCATCAATCAACAAGCTGCCTTCACCGTACTCACCACCGATACCGAAACCCATCTGCACCACGTCGGGAAATACCAGCACACCGGCCGCCTTATCCATCAGCCCGGCACCCGCTTCGGTTTGGCCGCGAAACGTCGCTATGGCCTGCTGCACCTTGGTATCAATCACCGGACCGGATTCTGCACGCGACAGCGGTGCAGACAACAGCAGCAGGCAGCCGATGACTGCCCATACCGGTCGCAATAGCTTATGCATCGAAAACAAATTCCTGCCTCACCAACTGTTCTGAAAGCTGCCACAACTGCTCAGCGGCAGCGGGGTCAAGCGCATGCGGTGCGTAACCATCGGCGGCACCGGCTATCTCTGGCTCACCGATATGGCAGTCCTCCAGATAGAGTCCACCGCGACCGGTAAGCTCCGCGCTGGTGGCAGCCCAAACGCTGGTAGCGGCACCGGCGGGAACAGACTTGTACGCACTGGCCTTGCCACTACTGTTGGTGCGCTCACTAATGCGCGATGTGAGTGCCTTGATATCGTCTGCATCCAGATGTCGGCCCAACTCGGTGACAATGGTGCCTGGGTGAACCGCTACAGCGGTCACGCCCGCCGCTGACAGTCTCGCATTCAAGCCCACGCTAAATAGCGCATTGGCTGTTTTCGACTGGCCATAGGCTGTCCACTTCTCATAGTCGCGCTGTAGGTAGTTTGGATCCTCAAAATCGACGCTGCCAAACTTGTGGCCCGCCGAGCTCAAAGTAACCACCCGCGCCGGCGCCGCCGCGATCAACGCCGGCGCCAACAAGCAGGTAAACAGAAAATGGCCCAGGTGGTTGGTGCCAAACTGCAGTTCAAAACCATCCGCGGTACGCGCCAAAGGGCAGGCCATAACACCGGCGTTATTTATCAACAGGTGAATCTGCTCACATCTTGCCAGCAACGAATTGGCGGCGCTACGCACGCTGGCGAGGTCGGCCAGATCCAGTAACTGGGTTTTGATGCGGGCATCCGGTTGCTGTTCCCGAATCCCGGCCACGGCTGGTTCGAGCTTGCCCGGGTCGCGGGCCAGCATCACCACCAGGGCACCGGCGCCGGCCAGGGTTTTGGCCGTTTCTATGCCCAGCCCGGACGAGGCGCCGGTAACCACGGCGGTTCTGCCGCGCAGGTCTATGCCTGCAATCACTTCATCTGTGGTACTTTCGCTATTAAAGGTCACCTATTGATACCCCGTGTGTCATTGGTGGTTGCCGGAATGGTTATTGGATTAGTCAGCGAATCATTCTTCCAGAAAAACAGCAGTGCGGAAAGCACACATATCGAAGTGGAGTTTATTGCCATGGGCAGAAAAAAGCCGGCGCAAGCCAACTACCTGAGTTTTGAAACCTTTCGCAAAACAGGTGGGGGGGTAGCCACGCCAGTCTGGTTTGCCGAGGAAGGCGGGGTTTTCTATCTCTTTTCTGCTCAGGACGCTGGCAAAATCAAGCGTTTGCGCAATTCCCCACGCTCCCGTATCGCCGCCTGCACAGTATTTGGGCGAGTCACCGGCGAGTGGGTGGACACCCAGGCACAAATACTCACCAATCCAACTGAGAGCAAGCAAGCCCTCGATGCACTGCGGCGCAAATATGGCTGGCAGATGGCGATGACAGACTTTATGTCGCGACTAAGCGGCAAAATGGGCCAGCGCGCCTATATTGCTGTCAGGCCGGTATCAGCGAGCTAAATCCGCTACCGCGGAGTCGGTAATGGTGCGCAGGAAGAGCTGGTATTCCTCACGCTCCCCCATCAGGCGCGAATGCTTGATGGCCAGTTGCGTATAGCGCAGACTTTCTTGCGGCCGGTGCATTGTAAGGTACAACCTGGCCAGGCGGTAATAAAATTCAGCATCGGTATCCTTGAGGGCGATGGCCCGCTGGAAGTGTTCAAGCGCCTGTTCGGGTTCACCCGCCAACTCGGCCTCGGCACCCTTGAACATATGGTAGTAAGGGTTTTTGTCGCGGTAGTCGACAACTCGCTCCGCCCACCGCGCAGCCAGCTCCAACTGCCCCTGATCGTTGTACATTACGCCGAGGTTATTCATGGCCGATGAGTTTCGCGGATTGAGCTTCAAAGCAGTCATATAGCTGTGCTCTGCACTGATATCCTGCTCCGCGCCCCGGTAGATGGCACCCAGGTTCACCCACAGGTAGTCGGTGTCGCCACTCAACTGCAGGGCGCGAACGGCCTGTGCATAGGCCGCTGTATACTGATCGTCGAGTAGGGCATTCATGGCCAGGTTGGCGTGATGGAGAGCGAAGGCCTCTGCATCTGTCAGCACCCTGGCGGTGGCGACCCGCGCGCGCTGCACGGGGTCGATATCGACGACGTACTCGGCCCCATTACGCAATTTCACCCTAACGTTGACATGCTGTTGCAATGCCACCCGCCTACCGTGACGGAACCACTGCGGCCGTAATGACAGTGATAGATAACGGGCATCAAGCCCTACATAGCGCGCCAGGCTGACAAACAGGTGGGCATAGGTCAGGCAGTTGGCCGCGCCGCGATCAAAGGCCTCGGCCGCAGTTCCATCGGCCTGGGGGTCGTAACTTACACCCACCATGCCTGAACTCCTCAAGCTGCTATGCAAGAGCTGCAAGCGCTGTTGTTGCCCACCGTGCTTAATATACCGATCGGCAAATTCACGCATCTCAGGGCTTAAACCCAGTAAATCCGGGGTTGGTGCGGCACTGACAGCGATTTGCGGTGCCAGTGCGCCGGAATTGGTTAGCAGGGGATCAATGTCGGACAGGGAGGTCGATACAGCTTGCTGCTGGGCGCAGCCAGACAACAGCAGTAGCGCTATCGCCACCGCGATGAGCCAACTCCAAAATGCACCCAAAACGGGCAACATGCTCCGCCTCCCGCACCCGAGCCGGTGCGTTACAACAATAGCTTCAGTATAGCTCACTGAAGGGGGCGATAAACACCAACCTTGACCAGCATCCAGGTCACCGGGTCCATGTTGAACCAGGGTTTAGTTATTGAATTGACCAGCAGAGGCGCCCCGCATGACCCAACATGTAGCGCCAGAACAAACCCAGGAAGATCAGGACACCGTGCCAGTTTGGGTCGATTTGGGCGCATAAGCCCGCTAACCCCTTATATCCTGGACGCGCCGTGAACCCATCCATGTCGCACACGGTCCTGGAACTAAGGGATATAGGGTCCTCCGCGCTCCCAACCAACCTGTACGTGAGTCTCGCGAGTACTCGAGGTAATTGCGTGGCAGCCGCGCTCAAGCAGCCGTATGCAACCCACATTCGCGTCCGTCATTCACCTTGGTCGGGTCAAAATAATGCCGGCAGCTCGGCAAGTCATGCTTTGCCATATAGGCCTCAACATCAGCTTCAGACCAGTAAAACAGCGGCGCCACCTTGATAACGCCGCGGGCATCTTCACTGACAATATCCAGCCCCTGGCGATGTTCGGTCTCCTCATGACGAATACCCGTCAGCCAGACCTCCGGCTTGTGTTCAGCCAGGGCGCGGCTAAAAGGGTCCAGTTTCACCTGCTGGGTGAAGATCTGGTGTAGCTCTTCATCCTGGACAGTCGGCACACCACCCATAATGGCATTGCGCCGCTCAGAGGTCATTTCCGGCGAATAGACGTGCAGGTTGAGCTGCAGATCGCGGATCAGGCGCTCGGCCACAAGGTAGGTATCGCGCAGGTTGTAGCCGGTATCGACCCAAATAACCGGCACCGATTTGTCCTGTTTACTCACCAGCTGCAGCATCACCGCCGCATTGCGGCCAAAACTGGTGGTATTGATGGTTGGCCTGGCCAGGGACAAGGCCCACGCCACCACCTCGCTGGCGTCGCGATTTCGCAGTTCGGCATTGATAGTGGCCAGATCCAAATCCATGGGGGCAGTTCCACCGGTAACTCAAGGCGGCAGGGTATCGAAAGCACCCGCCTATGACAAATAACCACTAATCATATGGTTATTCAGCCCCGGCAGCTTGATCAGAATCGCCACAGACATTGGCTCTCAGCGAACATTGCTTGCCGGCCCTGCCTCACCAATACTAAAACTATCCAAACAGGTGACCTCAGATGGCATGCGCCGAACTGCCACTTACGCCGACAAGGGGGATTGCCAGGAAATAGCCTTTAACCCCTGCGGCGGTTGGGGTAGCGGGGTTCAGGCGGCTGCCCGCGCCGCGGTCTTCTCCAACTCGGCGTGCAAATTCAGGTATTGCCGGGTTAGCTTGTGACTGGGTGCCAAATCAACCAGCGGCCGGTGTGCGCGGTGGGACTCCTTCATCTTGATGGAAGTGTTGAGGTAGGTATCAAACACTGGCAGCCCATCTTCATGTAGCTCTGCAACCAGTTCTGCGGGCAAGTTGGCCTGGCTATTAAACTGGTTGATAACAATTCCCTCAACTTTCAGGTCGGGGTTGTGATCCTCCTGCAACTCGACGATGTTGTCCATCAGGCTGTACAGGGACTGGCGCGCAAAACTGTCGCAGTCGAAGGGAATCAGCAGGCTATGAGCGGCGATAAGCGCTGACTTGCTGTAAAAATTAAAGTTGGGTGGTGTATCGATGTAAATGCGGTCGTACTCGCCTTCAAGCTTGTCCAGGGCATCGCGTAATTTGTATATCTTGTAGCGCGACTCCAGTTCTTTCTCCATTGAGGTCAGCGCCGGGCTGGAAGGCATCAGGTAGAGGTTCTCGTAGGGGGTCTCCCAGACGAAGGCATCCGGGTTCTTGGCCATCTTGCGCGAACCCACGGTCTGTTTGAACAGAGCTGCGACGCCCTGGGCCTCGGCCGGGTAGGCCTCGGCGTCGATCTCACCGACCAGGTAATGGGTGGTATTGCCCTGCACATCCAAGTCTACAACCAGGGTTCGCAGGCCCATGGCAGCACCGATGGCAGCCAGGTTACAGGTGATACTGGTTTTACCAACACCGCCCTTTTGATTAAAAACTACTCGTCTCATCGCTGTAAAAGCCTCTATATGCAGGGCTAGCGATTCTACGCTCGCCACACCCTTTCGTACAGATCAACGATCTGGTTTGCGTCAGGAATACGTGGATTATTTGCCGGCGAACCCGAATCCAATGCCTGCTCAGCCATAACCGGCATGGAATCAAACCAGGCACTCTCATCAATACCAAAGGCGGCCGGGCTGGGTACCGACAAGTCATTGTTGAGCTGTCGCAAGCCGCCCACCAGTTTATCCAGCGCCTGGCCATCGCTATCGGTTTGACTGGCCATCTCCATTACCCTGGCAGCGTGGGCGTAGCGCTGGGGAGCTCCCGCAACCGACCAGGCGGTGATTTCTGGGAGTAACATGGCGTTACTAAGGCCGTGGGGGACGTGATAAAACGCGCCTATGGGCCGGCTCATACCGTGAATCAGGGTCACTGAAGCATTGGCAAAAGCCATTCCACCCTGGGTGGCCGCCAACATCATCGCCGCGCGGGCCGCGCGGTTATCGGGCTGCTCACAGGCGGTGCGAATATTGAGCGCAATGGTGCGCATAGCGGTCAATGCCACGCTGTCCGTGAACGGGTTGGCCTTGCGGCTGACGTAGGCCTCCAGTGCATGACAGAGGCTGTCGATGCCCGTATCGGCAGTCAGACGGTAGGGCATACTCATGGTCAGTTCAAAATCGACCAGTGCCGCCACCGGCATCAGGCCCAGGCCCATCCACAGCATTTTTTCCTGGCTCTCGGTATCGGAAATCACCGCCACCCGGGTGGCCTCGGAGCCGGTACCTGCGGTGGTGGGAATGGCAATCACCGGTGCGCCAGTGGTAATCACATAGGGAACCTTGTACTGACGCATGGGAGCGTCACGCTCTGCCATTACCGCCACTGCCTTGGCCGTGTCGATGGAGGAACCACCACCCAGCGCCACTACAGAGTCATGGCCGCCCTCTCGATAAACCGCCAGCGCGGCGGCAACCGAGTCGGTGGTGGGGTCGGGCACGCAGTCGGCAAACAGGCCAAATTCGACCTTGCCCTCCACCAGTTGCCGCTCCAGCCTGCCGACATAACCGCATTCCACCATAAACGGGTCGGTCACCAGCAGTGGCCGCGCCACATTCAGTTCGTCGAGTGTCGCGACCAGTTGGTCGCTGGAACCGGCTCCCACACGCAAAATACATGGTAGGTTAATGGTTGCACTCATCGCTACTGCTATCCTGTTCAGATCAATAAAAAGTGGGAGCTAACTTTAGCACAATGATTGATTGGCAACTGATCGAGAAAATTCTCGATTTCTGGTTTGGCGACCTGGACGCCAATGGCCTGTGCAAGCAGGACAGAAACAAGCTCTGGTTTCAGTCCAGTGCTGCGGGTGACCAGCATATCAGGGATGAGTTCGGCGACGCCGTAGTAGCCGCGCTGGCGGGAGATCTGGACCATTGGACAGGCCAGCCCGGCGGCCTGACGGCGCTGGTTATCTTGCTGGACCAGTTCACCCGCAATATCTACCGCGGCGGCGCGGCGGCGTTCAGTGGTGATCGACAGGCGCTGGCACTGGTGCAGGCCGCGGTCGCCAGTGGCGCTGACTGCGACATTTCAGCTATCCACCGGGTATTTTTGTATATTCCCTATGAACACTGCGAAGACTTGCACACTCAGGAACTGGGGATCGCCGGCTTTGATCGCCTGCTTGCCGATTGCAGTGAGGAAGCCCGCGAACAAATCGCGGGCTTCAGGCGCTACTCCATCGCACATCGGGATGTTATCGCCCAGTTCGGACGCTTTCCTCATCGCAACGAAATTCTCGGCCGACAATCCAGCGCCGATGAACAAGCTCACTTGCAGCGCCACGGTGGCTTTTAGCAGACGCGGGGTCAGAGTAAAACAGTCCGATCTGGCCATTTCAAAAATAGGATCAGAGTAAAATGGCCAGATCGGACTGTTTTACTCTGACCCCATAGCTAAGGCGCCGGTATAAACCGGGGCGAGGCGATACTGCTGCGCGGACATTTCCGCGTGGTACACACCAAACCCGCCCCGTTCCAGGTCGTCATAGGCCAGGCCAATGGAGTCGTTAACCTCTGGATAGGCCAACTGGTCCCAGGGACACTCCTGGCGGGAATAGAACGCTGCCGCCAGCGCCTCCTCACCAGCCACACACTGTTCAGAGCCCACCTGCGCACGGTAGGCGATGTAAACCTGGTTGATGAGGGTGATGGTGCCGGTCATATAGAATTCAAGCGAGTCGGGATCGAGTCGAATCCCAGTCTCCTCCCACAACTCGCGGGCGGCTCCCTCGGCGCTGGTTTCCCCGGCCTCCATAAAGCCCCCGGGAATGGCCCAGTAACCTTTTTTGGGGTCCAGCTTGCGCTGCATCCACAACAGCTTGTCTGTGCAGGAGACAAAACAGGTCAACATGATAGAGGGGTGATCTACGTGCAAGGCATGACACGCGGGGCAGCCCCAGCGCCGCTGCGGTTTGCCCCCCTCTGATGCCTGCGGCAGAGGAGCACCGCAGTCAGGGCAAAAATTCATTGCCGAGGGGGGACGCTTTGAGGGTTTTGGTGATGTTGGCCGCCAAGTCCTTCAACAAAGTCCGCTCCGCCCCGGCCAGGGCCGCATAGCCGCTTCGCCGCAGTGGACTGGTTTCCCCGAACTGGTGCGGACTCTTGACCTCGCCATCTTTGCGCAGCCACCGGTACGCCAGTATTATCGCCTGGCCATCATTGGTGCCGTGTAGCTGATCAACCCGTATTTCAATAATGGTATCAGCGCTGGACAGGGCTTTCGGGAACAAATCCTTACCCAGTGCGGCGGATATCTCCCGCTGTAAAAAAAATCGCACCCCCTGGCGCATGGACTCTGCCCACTGGTGGTGTAAAGCAGGGTGGATCTGGCCTGTCATGAGCGTCTAGGAGTCTGTCGGATTTAGCGACAGCATTAATGATAGAATAAGCCCATCGTACCAAGAAGAGATCGAGGCTACCATGTCAGCCAAATTCCAGCCGATCAATCGAGATACTCCGTACCTGCTACCGCCCTCCTTGCAGGACTGGTTGCCGGAGAAACACCTGGCACGCTTTGTAGTGGATATTGTGGATCAACTCGACTTGAGTGAACTGGTAACTCGCTATGGTGGCGGTGGGAAACAGCCCTATCACCCCGCCGTGTTAGTAGCGCTGTTGTTCTACGGTTATGCGACCGGGATATTCTCCAGTCGTAAGCTGGAGCAGGCGACCCACGACTCGGTTGCCTTTCGTTATATCACCGCAGATGCGCACCCGGACCATGACACGGTCGCCACCTTTCGCAAGCGTTTTCTGCCGGAACTGGAAGGTTTGTTTGTACAGATATTGGTGGTCGCCAAGGTGATGGGCGTGTTCAAGCTGGGCAAGGTCAGCCTGGACGGAACCAAGATCAAGGCCAACGCCAGCAAGCACAAGGCGATGAGCTGGGGCTATGCGAACAAACTGGAAGAGCAACTTCGCCGAGAGGTACAGGCACTGCTCAGGCGGGCGGAACAGGCCGATACTGAAGATGAGCCGCCGATCGACATTCCTGATGAACTGGCGCGCCGGGAAGATCGGCTGGCGGCCATCAAGCAAGCCAAGGAAGAGATTGCGCGACGTGCGCAAGAACGCTTTGAGGCCGAGCAGGCTGAGTATGAGGCAAAGCTCAAGTGTCGCAAGGACAAGGAAGCCGAGACTGGCAAGCAAGCCGGAGGGCGTGAGCCAAAGCCGCCTGAGCCCGGGCCACGGGATAAGGACCAAGTTAATTTTACCGATGGAGAATCACGCATCATGCCGTCTTCGGAGGGATTTGTGCAGGGTTACAACGCACAGGCTGCCGTTGATATCGAATCATACCTGATTGTGGAAAATCACATCACACAGCAGCCGAATGACAAGCAGGAGATTGAGCCGACCCTGAACGGATTGGCGGATGCGGAAGCGCAGTTGGGCAAGGCGGAGGCCTTATTGGCGGATGCGGGTTACTTCAGCGCTGATAACGTAGGTCGCTGTGAAGACGCGGAGATCAAGCCCTATATCTCGGATCATCGGCAGCGACACAACCTTCCCTGGGATGAACGATTCAGGACACCTCCCCCATGCCCACCGGATGCCGATGCCGTGACAGCGATGGCATATCGATTGCGAACCGCTGAGGGTAAGGCAATCTATGCCAAACGAAAATCCACGGTGGAAACGGTATTTGGAATAGTTAAAGAGGTGATGGGGTTTCGGCGGTTTCACCTTCGCGGGCGGGATGCGGCGCAAGGTGAATGGAATTTGGTGTGCATGGCGTGGAATCTGAAGCGCATGTACGCCCTGGGAGGCTGAGAGCATGAATAAGGGAAGCCTTATCCCGAGCAATGGTGCCCAATTTTGCACCTTGGGAGGCAGTTCAAACAAAAAATTGGAATGGGTACTTGAGTGGGCGCAATGTACTCCTGCTTCGCTCGGGTCAACCCCGACAGACTCCTAGCCTCCGGTATTGGATTCTGTGGCAATGTCGATGGCATTCACCTGCACCATAACCTGGTCAAAACCACCGCCCACGGCAGGAATGGTGGCGTAGTCACCGAAGCTCCCTAATTCGGCAGCAGGTTCACCCCTGAAATAATCGATCCCTATATACTTGGCACCGGTGAGTAAATTGCCGGTCTCCAGCATAGCCCGCAGACCATTGGCCACACCCGTGTTAATTGAGTGTTGCATAGCTGCAATCGAGGACTTCACATCCGGCAATTCCATGCGTGCCGGTTCAACATAGATTACTACCGGGATAGGCTCCCCGACACCTGCCTTTTCCTCTGCTATCCCCGCTTCAATCATCTCCTTCACCATCAGCCGCTCCACGGTGCACCGGGTAAGAGTCCCTGCAGGGATTGGGCAAACCTGACCACGTAATACATGCCGTATTCAAACGGGTTTCCCGCGGACTTGTACAGCTCAAACTCAATATTGTGCTCAACCGCCGCTCCTCTGGGCATGCCGACGGGCGTGCCAAAAGTCACGCCGCTCCACAACACGGTATCCATCGATCCGGTCGATATTTTCAAGCTATCGGCGCCGGCACTGACCGACACACCAACAACCCCCCCCAGGTACAGCGGCAATGCCACCAATAACCATAGCAACAGCACCACGGTGGGAATAAAAAATAATAAGGGCTGACACCGGTATCGCCACTGCGGGCATGCCGTTTTCCCACAGCGCCAGCGGCGTTCGCGGCAAGGCAATCACGCTTTCCATGCCACTGGCGGCGATGAGCAAAATCGCGACGGCCACCGTGCCGGCTACCACCCGCTCGTAAGCATCGCTGCGATAGCGGGTTAGAAATCCTCCACAGCGTGGACAATCCGCAATAGCACCATCATTGAGGTCGGCAACATCGACGAGTAAAACGCATCCGTGACAGGCAATACTTCCATCCACCCAGCGATGATAACCCAGCCGCCCCGACATGCAACCAGCCCCTATGCGCCAGTGCTCAGCGCGGCTATGCTGGTAGCCTTTCGATACGCCAGGTCATCACATGTCACGCAGCGCTCCCGTCATTCAGTTATTACTCACCGGCAACGAAATCATGAGCGGTGACACCGTCGATTCCAATTCGGCCATGATCGCCCAGCGGTTGAGCGAATTTGGGCTGGGCGTTCATCGCAAGGTCACGGTAGGGGACACGGCAGAGCTATTGGAAAGCGAGTTGCGAAGCCTCAGTGAGACCTCTAACGTGCTGATTGTAAACGGGGGGCTCGGTCCCACTGTCGACGATCTAACCGCACAGGTACTGGCGCAAGCGGCAGACGTGCAACTGGAGGAAAACGCAGCCGCCCAGGCCCATATTGAATGCTGGTGTGCAGGCCGCGGCGCGCAACTCAACGCGGCCAATCTCAAGCAGGCAATTCTGCCTGCCGGTGCCCAAATTCTCGACAACCCCATCGGCAGTGCGGTCGGCTTTCAACTGGAACTCAATGGCTGCCTGGTAATTTGCACGCCGGGCGTGCCCAGTGAATTGCGCCTGATGATGGATATTGTGCTGGCGAACATGCAGGCGCACCTGGGCAGCTTCCAACCCGGCAATATTTTGCGCCTGCAGACCTTCGGGCTGGGCGAGTCAACCGCACAGCAGATAATTGCCGATGCCGATTTTGACTGGCCAGCCGGTGTTGAATTGGGATTCCGGGCCGGCGCGCCGCAGATGGAAGTAAAAATCAGCATTCACGATTTGGAGCTCACCGACCAGCAAGAGCGCTGCCGGCTGGCCATTGAGTCACTGTTCGGCGATCACATAATAGGGGCCGGCAACATGAGCCTGGCCAGGCGCGTGTTGGAGCTACTGGCGCAGCGGGGCGAAACTATCACCACGGCGGAGTCCTGCACCGGCGGCCTGATTGCCAGCATGCTGACCCAGGTGCCGGGTTCATCGTCCGGCTTTCAAGCCGGTTTTGTCACCTACGCCGACCACATCAAGACCTCGGTGCTCGGTGTCCGCGAGCAAACACTGGCTGAACACGGCGCGGTCAGCGAACAGGTTGTCATCGAGATGGCCGAGGGCGCGCTGGATAAGTCCGGCGCTGACTACGCTATCGCCGTGTCGGGCATTGCCGGCCCAGACGGTGGCAGCGATGACAAGCCGGTGGGGACAGTCTGGTTGGCTTGGGGCAAGCGGCATGATCTGCGCACACGTGAATTGCTCTGGCCAGCTGAACGCGGCCTGCTCCAGATCATGATCGCTGCGGCCGGTCTCGACATGATCAGGCGCATGTTGTTGGGGCTTGCATCAGAGCCACGATATTTTATCCAGCGCTCCCGCTAAAAATTGGGGTCAGAGTAAAACCGTCATTTATGGCCATTTACACTGCCCTTCTCCCGAGTTTGGCCATAAATGACGGTTTTACTCTGACCCCTTTTTCTCAGGGCGCCAGCCGCTCGATAGTCCAGTGCAATTCTTCCTCACGCGTATAGAGAAAGCGGTCGTGCAAGCGGTGAGCACCGCCCTGCCAGAACTCAATTTGTTGGGGGACCACGCGAAACCCGCCCCAGAAACCGGGCATGGGAACCTCACCCTTGGCGAATCTGTGTTGTATCTCGGCGATTTTTTGCTCGAGCACGGTGCGTGCCGACAACGGCCGGCTCTGCGCCGAAGCCCAGGCCGCCAGCTGACTCTCACGGGGGCGGCTGAGGAAATAGCGCGACACCTCGAGCGTCGACAGTCGCTCTACCACGCCGCCCACAATGACCTGTCGCTCCAACACATTCCACGGGAATAACAAACTGACCTGGGGGTTCTCGGAGATAGCGCGAGCTTTACGGCTGCCCAGGTTGGTGTAAAAAACAAAGCCCTGGTGCCCGAAATCCTTTAGCAGAACAATGCGCTGCCAGGGTCGGCCACCTTCTTCCACGGTGGCCAACACCATTGCAGTGGGGTCGGTAATACCACCCGCTACCGCCTGCGCCAGCCAGGTTTCAAATTGTTCTATGGGATCTGCAGCGAGATTTTCACGGTGCATGCCGTCCAACAGGTATTCGCGGCGGAAATCTTCAATTTCCATGTTCCGTCTCCCGCCGCAACTGATCAGTCAATGACCAGGTAGCCAATGGTCACCGCCAACAGGGTGGCGACGGCCAGCGTGACCAGACGACTGCTGGTGCTCGTCACCAACTCGGGGATCTCCTGGGGATTGGTGCGCTTTACTCCGGCCGACGTTATATCAAAGGCCCAAGACAGCGCCACGACTACCGGAAAACCCAATACAATAACGGTGAGAATCAGGGTTACCGGCCAATTCGGCCAACCCATTTGCTGAACCAGCAGGTTACACCACTGCAACAGGCACCAGCCCACCACGGCATAGATGGTGGTGGAACGCAGCACCTTGCGGCGATGCAATGCTTCAACAACCCCCATCTGCTCTTGCGATTTGTCTTCCATAATCCGGCCAGCGCTTACAACAACTTCAGGCGGGGCGGAAAATTCGACAATATCTCTGCGCAGGCTGCAGCTATGAATGCTTCCTGACCTTTAAGGCTGCGCTCAGGGCTCAATCGACCACGCATCACCCCCTGCCAAACCGACGCGCCTGTGGCGGGATCGACAAACTCCACCACGAAGGTACCGCGCGTATATTCCTTGATGCGAATATCCGTGATTGAAGAACCGCAGCGCCAGCACATGTAGTAACTGTTGCTCTTGGATGCCTCGGCATCGGTTTTTTCCTCAGCCACCAACTGCCAGCGCAGCAGCAGTTGTGCCTGCGAGGGATCGTCTACCACGCGCAAACCCTTGTCCACGAGACTATTACCAAGCCCGGCGCGGATATGCTGCGCCAACATGTCATTCAGACTTTCATCTCCGACATCACTTTGCTGCTGTGTGAAGGCAATTGCAGTGACGGTGGAAAAATCAAAACTGAGCTGGTAGTCGACCGTAGGTTTGGGCGGGACAAAGGCAACGCAGCCGGCAAGGGCGCTGCTAATTGCCAGAGCCGCCACCACACCGAGCCTTGCAAAGCTCTTCATTACTTGTATCCGCATTCAATCGAGCGAGAGAGTATATCCTACTCGGCAGTAGAGGGATAAACCGGTGCGCGCACCCCGAATCCGGGAATCTGGGGAAAGGGAAACAACTCTGCCCAATCCGCTGGCAATGGCTCGCCAAAACACTCCAGGTAACAGGTGGCCAAGGCAAATTGCAGCTGCGACTCAGTCGCTACTTCCATCACCACCAGCAGTTGCATCATGCCCTCTGCACGCAGGCGCTGACTGGGTGCTATCTCGCCGCCCTGCACCAGGCAGGTGAATATCGCACGCCAACACTGCTCAAGAGTTGCCTTGCCCCGCTCTATTTTTGGCATAATCGCCCCCGGCCTGAAAATACAGAGACCTCTATTATGATGTTGCTATGGCTATGAGCCAAACTTAAATGGAGAGCCGTATACGCTGAGAGGTGCACGTGCGGTTCGGAGAGGAGAGGCAGAGAGATAGTTCGACTACGCTCTGTCTCTTACTCTACTACGGGCCCGGGAAAGCTGGTTGTATCCGGCGGTTGTGATTGATCTGTTCTCACGAAAGGCGGCGGGCTGGAGCATGGGTTCGCAATATGCCGGCAAGGATTACCGACGGCTACTGAAAGCCTATGGATTTGTCGGCAGCATGAGTCGCAAGGGTGATTGTTGGGACAACGCGGTTGCTGAGCGTTTCGATGCTCAATCACGACCAAGGCACAGCCTTGGATGCAGTATAAAATGCGGGTTTATTGGAATGTTATTGGAATGTTATTGGAAGTTTGTGCGAATCTTGCTAGAATAGAAGCCACCATAAACGTATGGCTTATTGAATGGTATTTACGCCTAATTTTCAAATCACAGCGGCGCTCACAAAAGTATTGATGGATATTGAAGCCTCTCGCCAGGCTGTTTCCAGCTTGCCGATAACTGTGCCCGTTCTTACCTCTCTACGTGAGTCCGCGCGCCTCATATCCACACATTATTCTACGCAAATCGAAGGCAACCGTCTGACGCAGGAGCAGGTGGAGAATGTGCTTCATGGGGGTACATTTCCTAATCGAGAGCGCGATGAAAGAGAGGTTAAAGATTATTATAAAGCCTTAGATTTTCTTGACGCGCTCATAAAGGCCGAAACCGCGCAAATTTCTGAACCTGATATCCAAACTCTGCACAGATTAGTGATGGATGGCAAAAAGTGTTTTTCGCCGTATCGTGATGGTCAAAACGTGATTAAAGACAGCGGAAGTGGCTCTATTGTTTATATGCCGCCAGAAGCTAAAGATGTATCAGCCCTCATGCTTAATCTGATTGACTGGATCAATGATGAGGTCAGCAAAACAGAATTACCTGAGCCTATTATTGCCGCCATTGCGCATTACCAATTCGCCACAATCCATCCATATTATGACGGTAACGGGCGAACGGCTCGACTACTCACGAATTTGGTATTACACAAATCAGGCTACGGGTTAAAAGGGATTTATTCTCTCGAAGAATATTACGCAACGAATTTACAAGCCTATTATAACGCCCTGGCCGTTGGTGAATCTCACAACTACTATTTTGGTCGTGAGCAGGCTGATATTACTGGATGGGTTGTGTATTTCTGTGAGGGCATGGCCGATGCATTTGCCAATGTACGTTTAAAAGCAAGCGAGGCGGCCAAGGGTGAAAAAACAGATCACAGCGTACTTTTGCGTGAACTCGATCAAAGGCAAAAACAACTCTTGAGCCTGTTCACAAAAAGCAAATATATCACTACCCGCGAGATCGCAGATTTACTAAATATACATATACGGACAGCGTTAAATTTATGCAAAAAATGGGTCGATAGTGATTTTATAATCCAGCATGGCAACGCCAACAAATCCCGTAAATATGAGCTTTCCGATAAATGGCTGGAACTGATTTGAGGACACAACAAACAGTATCGCCTTTTCCTTTGAGCGGGGAATGCTAAATACCTAATGAACAAAAATAGAATAAAGAGACATCACTGCTGTCCCGTTAAGGAGAAATAAGGAGGTCTGATTCCGCCACAATTGATACAATGAGATTGTCTAGAAAACAGTGTATTAATAGAGGGAACCAGACCATGGCGCATTGTAATACGATCCTGTCACAAATACTAAAACTTGTTCCGAGACATGAATTTGAGACCCTTGCCAAACAACATCATTCTGGCCGTTCCTTTCGTAAAGCCTCCCGCTGGTCACAGTTTGTGTCGCTGACGATGGCTCAATTGTCTGGTCGAAACAGCTTGCGTGATATCGTGGATAATATGTCGGCGCAAATGCATCGCCTTTACCACCTGGGCAGCGCGAAGCTGTCGCGATCTAACCTATCGCGCATCAATGAAGATAAGCCTTATGCTCTGTACGAAGCGCTGTTTGGAAAACTGTTAACTCGCTGCCAAGGCGTGGCGCCTGATCATAGTTTCAGATTTACTCACCCGCTTTATTCGCTGGACGCGTCCACCATCGACTTGTGTTTGTCTGCGTTTCCCTGGGCTGATTTTCGCACCACCAAAGGAGCGATTAAGCTGCACGTCGGTTTGAATCATGCGGGTTATTTGCCGGAGTTTGTGGTCGTCACGGAAGGGAAGAAGCACGATGTAACAGTGGGTCGCACGCTCATATTTCCTAAGGGAAGTATTATTGCAATTGATAAAGCCTACAATGATTACGTTTGGTATAAGCAATTGACAGATAAGGGTATTTTCTTCGTCACCCGGCTTAAGAGCAATGCAAAATACCGCATTATCGAGCGTCGATCGGTGCTGAAAGGCAAAGGTTTGACGTGTGATCAAACGATAGAATTCACCGGCCCCCAGGTCTCCAAAAAATGTCCTGTTCGATTAAGGCGGGTTGGCTACAAAGATGCGGAGACGGGTAAGCACTATGTGTTTGTAACAAACAATTTCAAACTGGCAGCCAAGACGATTGCCGATGTCTACAAAGCCAGGTGGCAAGTGGAATTATTCTTTAAGTGGATAAAACAGAACCTGAAAATCAAATCGTTTGTTGGCACGAGCAAGAATGCAGTGATGACTCAAATATGGATAGCGATGTGCGTATACCTGCTAATTGCATTTCTGAAGTTTCAGTCTGGACTCACAAAGAGTATGCAGCAGCTATTGCGATTACTGCAGCTTAATTTGTTTGATAAGCGTGACCTGATGGCGTTGTTAAGGGGTGATCCGCCTGATGGCAGACTGCCCGATGTCAATCAAATGAAACTCATATGAAAGTTAACGGGACAGCAGTGAAGAGACATCTATGATTACAGGTGAAATTAAAGATTAAGCAACATCCTTTCTGAGCGCTCATAAGGTCGGGCGCCCGGGTATTCACTGCGCTCGGCCACCATCGCCGTATTCAATAGCACGGTAACCGCCTCCGCGAGACCATCAAAACCATTGTCCCTGAGCAGTTCCACTGCATCGTAAATCGCATTATTCTGTACCGGCTGAGTCATCCGGTGATCATGAGTGACATCAAGGGTTATTTCAGGCTCATTCCATATTTGAAAAGACTGCGACTTGACCTGCGAGCCCTTTCCCTGTATTTGTTGCGTGCTTTATAATTCAAGCTGTTTTGTGTAATCAACATTGAATCGATTCGGTGTGCAAGGTGGTACGACCTATGTCCAACTCTCACCCCCTGAAAGATAATATCGCCTTGATAGCCGGCATCAGCTTGCCGGTGCTGCTGGCGATGGTCTTCTGGATCGCCACTGCCATCTCCCGCATGACAGTGGCAGACCCCCAGTACGACATGATCTATTCGGCCGATTACTATGACCACAATGGCCTGATCAAAGGCACTGTCAGCTTCGAGGTCTGGGGCGGTCGCTTGCGCGCCACGTACCACAGTACGGACAGTCACAATTTGCGCAGTGCGCCGCGCATATACTACTTCGACGTCAGTGCGGGTAGTACTCATGAGATCAGCGTGGAACTACCCGCCGATCTACAGGATGGCCAGGAACTGGCTATTCCCGAAGCGAGTGGGCTGGAGTTAAGTAAAAAGAGCATCGCCCCGGACGGTTATAGCTTTGACGGCAGTTACAGTAGCCGCAGCGGATTGTTCTTCTTTGATAGCGGCTACCGCTATCGAGGCCTGATCAGAAAAGAAGATCGCGCTGTAAAAATCCCCACTCACGGTCACCAGTACCAGGGCAATCTGCGCTTTCTCGCTTGGGTCGTGCAGAGCAAGCAATCGTGACCAGTAAAGATGCTGCGCTCGCAGAAATTGTTGAGATAGCCCGGCAGCACGATATTTCCGGCCAGGAAATAGTGCGGGAATTGGGCACCGCATCCCAGAATGTGGCTGGTAACGCGGGCAGCAGCATCGTCAGACAGTTGCTGGCCTATGTTGGTGGCATCTTTGTCTTCGCTGGTATTCTTATCTACATCGCCATGTTCTGGGAAGAAATGAATAGCGCGGCGCGTATCATTATTACTCAGGGCTCTGGGCTGGTCGCGCTGATCCTGGCCGTGCTGATGCTGAATCAGGACAAATTCGCCAGGGCAGTCACGCCGCTGTTCCTCACCGCTGCCTGGCTACAACCCATCGGCATCATGGTGGCCTTTGATGAGTTGGGTAGTGGCGGCAATCCACAGCATGCTGTGCTGGCAACGACCACTGTCATGCTGTTGCAGAGCGTCCTGATACTGCCTCGTTATCCGCGCTCCGTGCCGGTGTTTGTCGCGTTGGGCTTTGGCGTGCTGACCTGGTGGAACCTGTTTGATCTGCTAGGCATAGATGAGGACTTCAATATCATGATTACGGGTCTATTCCTGATGCTGGTGACCTACGGGATCGATCAAACCCCGCACCGTAGCATTACACCGTTCTGGTACTTTCTCGGCAGTGCTCTATTTTTCTGGGCCGCTTTCGAGCTGCTGGAGGGGACACCTGCCAACGTCCTGTACCTGGGAATCTGCGCCTTTATGATCTACGTCAGTACCCTGGCCAGGAGTCGCACGCTGTTGTTTACCAGCACGTTGGCGATGATGGGCTATCTCGGCTATTTTACCAGCGAATACTTCGTAAACTCAGCGGGCTGGCCCATCGCCCTGATTGTTACGGGCCTTATCCTAATCGGTCTTAGCAACCTGGCGCTGCGCATAAACCGCAAATACATTGCTAACAACTAGAATAACGTGCCGGCGGTCACCTGTGCGTCAAGGGCATTTGTAAACGCTAAAGGTTTGCTGGCCTGCTTCTGTCACCGGTCCTTGTGCGACTCTAAAGTTACCGCCTATTTCCGCCGCATGGTTGCGCGCCAGTGTCGCCAACTCGGTGGCGACCTTGTCCTGGTTGTGATCAATACTGGCAATCTCCGAACGACTGATGGACTTGGTGGTCCCCAGCTTTTTTGCAGGTGGTATCAACACTCCTCGCCATTGTGACGCTCTCTCCTTCGCTGATCCGTTTTACCCATGTGCATCCCGAGAGTCCGATGACAATCAATATAGTTGCATTACGCTTTAACATGAACTTTCACTGCTAATGTTTGATGTGATGATCTCACGGCCATGTGGCTGGCAACAACAGCTCGTCCGGATGTATTGTTTATACTGAATTTTCGGAACCTTAAGGGTAGTTTCATATGAACCTCGATAAGCTCAAACAGGCAGAGGGCCGCTTTCTGGCCAGATATCCCGAAGGGTTTGATGACCCTGGCATGGTGTCTATCAAGAAAAGGCACGATGTGGACAAGCTGGTGGAATTTGCCCAGGCCCACCTTACCGGCAGCCACTTTAATCAGCCTGGGAATTTGTGCGAAACCCTGGTCAAAATCGTCAGTCGTTCCTCCATGGTCTCCCGCTTTGAAAAGCGCCTGTATGGACGCAGTAAGCGCCAGGGCTTTGAGGAAATACTGGGTATGCTCAGCCATCATCGTCTGGGCAAGTGGTCGGTGATCTCGGCGGTGCCTTTTTATTTCGCGGCGGCCGGTGGCCACCGCCTTTGGCATCCAGTCGCCAGCGTAGAGTTCCAGGGCAGGAGGGTCTTGTAGCGCCCAATCTGTGCTCCAGCTCTCGTCTTGATGGCCGCATAGCCGAGCTTCAGGGGTTCGTTAATGCTATTGGAAAAGCCGCGCTTGTCCGGCAGCAAGGAACCGCCACAACCCGCAACGACGAATTTTCCGTTCCAGTCAGATGCGGGCAGACGCATGGCAAAGACTATGCGGCCGGCAATGGTCCCGCTGATATTACAGAGCGCGGGAAGATTGCGGTTTATGGTCAAAAAAATGGGCTTCGGAAAGTGCCCAAAATCACCAGGTCCTGACTTAAGAAAATCGCCTGTCCAGGTCAGATTTGTTGGCGCTCGCGGCTGCAGATGAGTACTTTAGGTTCTGTTATACAAGTAAGTATTCCGCTAATGTCATGGCTGCAAAGCGAGGGTTTTTATCTGCGCTTATATTCGGGCACAATGTGTCGGCAGTCGCCGGAGTTTTTATGAGTAAATTGCTTACCAGAGCCAGCTCGATTAATCGTGCCCTTGACCAGATAGGTGACAAATGGTGTCTGTTAATCCTTCAGGAAGTGTTCTGGGGTATCAATTCATTTAATGAAATGATGTCGGCCATGGGTGTATCCAAGGGTGTGCTATCTGATCGCTTGAAATGGCTGCAGTCGGTGGATTGCGTGCGCAAAGAAGCTGATGGCAAGGGCGGCAGGCGTATGCGCTATCACCTGACCAAAAAATCCGTCGATACTTACGATTCTGCGTTGATGGCCGTGGCCTGGGAGCGGCGCTTTTTCAATACGCCGGAGTTGGACGAGGTCGAACTTATCCATCACAAATGTGGACAGGCGTTTCGTCCGGAAATGCGTTGTCGCTCCTGTGGTGACGATGTTCGGGTCGGCGATGTTATCTACAAACCCGGCCCGGGAGCTACCCGCGATGAGCGGGACAAGAAGGTCAGGCGACGCTCCTCCATTTCTGTGCAGAATGTGCCCAGTAATCGCAGTCTCTACAAAAACCTGATCAACCTGGTTGGGGACCGCTGGACAGCCAATGTGATTGCGCTGTCTTTTCACGGCCTTACCCGCTTCGACCAGTTTCACCAGGAATTGCCGGTCGCCACCAATATACTCGCTGACCGCCTGAAGTTCCTGGTGGAAGAGGGTGTCTTCGCACAATCGGCCTATCAGCAGCAACCCGTGCGTTACGAATACCAACTTACCGAGAAGGGCGCAGCGCTATACCCCTGGTTTTTGGCCCTTTTGCAATGGGGCGACAAGTGGTGTGATCCCGATGGGAAAGGTAAACCGATGCGGCTCACCCATGAACCCTGCGGTCGTGCATTGCACGGGCAGGGGACTTGTAGTGCCTGCGGCGGGGTTCTGAAAGCTCACCAGGTCACCTTTTCCCTGGGAGCGACGGCCGAGGCGTCCTGACAGACAGCCCCGGTCAGGCGAGAGTGCATCAAAAGAATCAAATTCTAAATTCAAGAGAGATGCCTTCACCCCAGGCGTAGAACAGCAGGCTAAGCGTCAATATAGTCAGGTTTCTAAATGGCAGCAGTGCATAAGCCAGCAAGAATGCTGGTAAAAAAAAGCACAAGAATGCAACTGATGGAAAAACTATGCTGTGGAACCTTCAAGAGAATTCGATAGTATAAAGACCTTATGAGAAGTGCATCCTGACACTCCCCGGATCGTCCATGATCGCCTTTCAAGACAACCCTGGTATGGATCAGATACTCGGCGACATTATCCCAAGATTCTTCCGATATTCAAGGTCAAGTATCAAGCACAGGACTGTCACAGATAAATGGGCCTGTTTAACAAATTAATTACAAATCAAATCTTATTCAATGATATATTGAGGGGAGAAATCAGTCCAGCGTGCAGCTGAGAACCATAACAGGAATTATTGAATGACAGATAGTCGCAAGCTAACTATCCGAAGTTTCGAAAAAATTAGCCAGTTTCTGGAATCTGACAATAATGCTGATCTATATAAAAGAGAACTGGCGCTGATTGAAGGTGAGGAGGATTTTCTAGTACCTGGATATTGTTATGTTTGTGATAAACCGAGCGAGTTCCTGGTGGACTTTCTACGCTGCCCGGAGGTTGAGGCTGGCAAAACCAGAATTCCTAATTGGCGAGAACGCCTTGTCTGCCCCAACTGCAATTTGAATAATCGCATGCGAGCAATCGTGCATATCGTTGAGATCCTTGGCAATGCAGATGAGAACACTGATATTTACATTACTGAACAAACAACCTATCTCTACCAGAAACTGCAATCTCGATTTCCAAAACTCAGGGGTAGTGAGTTTTTAGGTGGAGATCTAAAAGCCGGAGAAATTAATGCCGAGGGCATTCGTCATGAAGATATGACAAGTCTCAGTTTTGAGGATGAAATGTTTAATTGCATTCTCAGTTTTGATGTCCTTGAGCATATACCAGATTACAAGGCTGCTCTGGCGGAATGTGCCAGGTGCCTGAAGGCAGGCGGTTCTTTATTCCTCACAGCTCCATTTGTGATATATGCCAATGACACATTGGTCCGTGCTGCCGTTAAAGACGACGGCACTACAGAACATTATCTGCCAGCACAATACCATGGCGACCCGGTCAACCCAGAAAAAGGTATTCTCTGTTATTACCATTTTGGCTGGGACGTTTTATCCGAACTCAAACAGCTTGGCTTTAAAGACAGTTCTGTAAACCTTTACTGGTCGATGGAATTTGGTTATCTTGGAGGTAATCAGGTTATCATTACCGCAACAAAATAAATTATTTGAGAGCTAGCCCTGAACATCTGAGGCCGGTTTAATATAGATTTTTAGAGACTCAACTGAAATTCCCAGTTGGCGCTGATCAGGATTTATACCCAGGCTGGCTGGAGATTGAGCATTTGGCAGATCAAAACTCAAATTGAGAATGTTCGACTTGATCAATTCGCTCGGAGTCGTCATCCGATACTCTCCCCTGTCTTTGGCTGACCACTCGCCGACTAACATTGCAACACTTTTAACAATCACTTTCTGCTCATCCAATACTTCTTTGGCGGTAAATGGATTCTAATCCTTGCTTGTATCTTACTTCTCGCGGCGTCAAGACAAGCGCTGTAAATTGTTCATGGCCGAGGGAGCAAACTATTGTCAAAAGATGGAAAAAGACGCAATTACCGGTTGCGAAGGAAGACGGTGTCTATACTTATGCCCATATCGATATCGTAGAATTCACGGTAAACGATGCGGGCTGGCTTACCGGTCGTGCCGTGCACCCTGTTGAAGGCATGACGTATAAGGAATTCGCCTACTGCGCGTACACTCTGGCCGCCTCTACTGATCGACTGGAGTACTTAATTCAGGAACCGGATGTCTATTGAGTAATATCGTTGAGGAGTGATGAAAGGTAAGCGCAAAATAAACCACGCCCTGTTCTCCTAACCATGGAACCGGCACCCTGTCATTCCCGCCCTGACAGGAGTAGCTCTATGCCACAGACCGATAAGGCCTCCCTTACCGAACGACAGCAATACTGGTTACAGCATATTCGTGCCTGCGATGCCGCTGGGCAAACCAGAATTGAATATGCCCGAGCAAATGGTATTAACGTCCATTCATTGTATTCCGCCAAGAAGGCACTGGCAGCAAAAAGCACACTGCCACCTCGTAAGGCCATCCGCTTTCAAAAGGTACAAGCTCCAACTGTTCACTCTCACCCGCATAGCCAGTGGCGCATTCAGCTGCCCAACAGTGTCATGGTCGCCTTTGACGGTGAACCTGATGCCGGCACATTGTCACTGGTACTGAGCACGGCGGCGTCCCTGTCATGATGCGGCCCTCGAATGATCTGCCCGTGGTCTACCTGTGCCGCGATGCCATCGACTTCCGCAAGGGAATCAATGGCTTGTCGATACTGGTGGAAGATGCGTTGTGCCTTGACCCTTTCTCGCAGCAGTTGTTTGTGTTTTGTAACCGGCACCGCAACCAGATTAAGATACTTTACTGGGAGAGCAGTGGCTTCTGTATGTGGCAGAAGCGTTTGGAAAAAGCGCGTTTTCATTGGCCACGCAAGTCTGAAGATGAGATCGTCACACTCACCTCACAGCAGCTAAACTGGCTGCTTGACGGCTACGACATTATGCGCTTAGAACCGCACAAAAAACTATATTTCAGTAGTGTTTTATAGGGTTATTTGCACCTATAAGAGGTATAATAGCGGGCATGACAAGCCTGCTCAAACAGCTACCCGATGACATTGATACCCTACAGGCTTTGGTGGTTGAACAGGTCGCTTGCAACGAAGAATTATTGGCACAAAAGCAGGTTGGCGAACAAGAAAATGTACGTCTCAACGCTAAACTTCTCTCCTTACAGGAACAACTCAATCTGGCACTGGCGCGACGTTTTGCCGCCAGCAGTGAGAAGATCTCCCCGGATCAGATCCGTTTGTTTGATGAAGCCGAAGCCGAAGTCGAGGCACAGGCAGAACCGGTCGAAGACGAGAGCGTTATCATTGCCGAGCATAGCCGCCGGAAACGGGGTCGCAAGAAGCTGCCCGACATACTCCCCCGGGTGGACGTTATTCACGAGTTGTCTGCAGAGGATCAAGTCTGCCCCCACGATGGTGCTTGCCTGACCGAGATCGGCGAAGTTGTCTCTGAACAGCTCGATATCGTACCGGCCAGGATTCAGGTGATTCGCCACATCCGCAAACAGTATGCCTGTGACTGTGGCCAGTGCATCAAGACAGCGGCCCTGCCGCCGCAGCCTATCCCCAAGAGCCTGGCGTCACCGGGCCTGCTGGCACACATCACGGTGTCCAAATACCAGGACGCCCTGCCGCTATACCGCCAGGAGGCCATCCTGCGCCGTATCGGTATTGAATTACCCCGTGCAACCCTGGCCAACTGGATGATCAAGGCCGGTGTTCTGGTGCAACCACTGATTAATCTCATGCGGGACCGGTTGCTGGGCTATGACATTGTGCAAATGGATGAAACTTCGGTGCAGGTGCTCAAGGAACCGGGGCAACGCGCCCAATCGAAATCCTATCTCTGGTTACAAAGGGGTGGGCCACCGGACCGGCCAATTATTCTGTATGACTATGGCCCGGGTCGGGGTGCCGGGGTACCTATGCGCTTGCTGGAAGGATTTAGGGGTTACCTGCAAACCGATGGCTATGACGGCTACAACGCGGCAGTGGTCAGCAACCGTCTTATGCATGTAGGTTGTATGGCGCATGCGCGACGCAAGTTCAGCGATGCGGTAAAGGCTCAAGGCAAGAACAGAAAACCTGGCAAGGCCCAGTTTGGATTGGCGTTAATCGGGAAGCTGTACCGGATAGAAAAGCAAGCCAGGCAACTGACACCACCGGAACGCTTCGACTACCGCCAACATCACGCAAAACCGATACTCGAGCAGCTGCGCCAGTGGCTGGATGACAGTCTGCCCCAGGTGCTGCCTGGGCACAAACCCCAATCGCCAAAGTTGGCAGATACAAGGACGGATAAAGCATCTATCCCATCAATGAATCCATGTCCGGCAACGATATGTAGACCATGCATTCGCATGCAGCCGCCTTATGCTACCTAGCTCCTGAAACGCGGTATCGGACGAATAAACGGTGTGTTTTTAGTAGATTTCTTCCTCTGGCCTCGTTGATGAGTCTTAAACGCCGGCGAAAATCTTGCCTATCTTTCTGTTGTGCGCTCGCATCGGTGAGCATGTAAATCATATTCGTTCATTCCTGAACTGCAGTACGCAGCGGTCCGGCGTTCCGGGAGCCAGGCAATGTAGCGGAAAATTCGCTCCCGCTTGTTCCGCTGATTTACTCCGCTGCTCGCGCCGGCATGCAGTGCAAAGCCGCTAGCCTTGTCCACGCGTTCCAGTCCGGGATCAGGTCTGCCCAGCGGCCGGATGGTGCGGGTCATCTCAATGCAGACAAGGCACAACTCGACCAGTGCGACGTGCTGGTCTGTGGCGACGACCCGGAAGCCCGCGAAAACGTCGTGCAGCTCTCCGAAGAGCTGGGAATGCGTGCCTGGCATGCGGGACCGGTGGACAATGGCACCGTGTTAGAAACGACTGTCAATGAGCCAACGGACAGCTTTCAAAATTGCCTGTCAGGAACGGTTCACTGCAATTTTTTCATATCCTGGCCGCACCTGAATAGGCTCTTGCGGTGCAGGGATTTTTATCAAGAAAATTTCAGCTCTTTGGGGGGCGAATAAATAAAGCCATGAGTTTTCCTGTTCCACTTCGTATCCTTCCACCAACGAGAGGTCCAGCAGGTTCTTGATAATCATCTTATTGACATTGCGATGTCCGACCACTAATACATGACCAGAAGTTACAACGGTATTGATAATATTTCCCACTAAAAGTTGAACACGTTTGTCGACCATGACCAGGCTTTCCCCACCGCCGGGAAGAGCGATGTTTACCTCGTCATTTAAAAAATCCTGATAGCAATTTCTTGAAAATTCATCGGAAAATTCTTCTTTGTGCTGCCCTTCAAAAATACCCAGTTTCACTTCGTCAAGTTCGGGCACCATTTCCAGCTGCAGGTCTTTTTCAATACTGATGGGCGTCGCCGTCTGTATCGTTCTCTGAAGCGTACTACACACTATTCGCACTAGAGAAACCGGGTTTAACGCAAAGAACAGGTTTTTCCTTTGTTCAAATCCCGTCAAATTCAGAGGTCGGTCCTGCTGTCCCTGAATTATTTTCATGGCATTCCAGTCAGTCTCCCCATGTCGAGCCAACAGAAGACAATTCTCATTGAGTTCGGTTAAGAAATCTTGTAGCGAAGGATAGCTGCGTGTTTCCATTTTATGAGAAACCGCTACTTTGACGCATTATTGCCACTAGTCAGACACCTCCATCGGGAATGTGGAAATCTTCCACAGCCTGAATATGAAATTGATTCCGAGCAGGAAGGAGAGTGCCATAAGCAACCATTCAATGATCACAGCATAGCCGGTAAAGGCGTAAACCAGAATTGCCACGCAGAGATACAAGAACCGGGTATCGCTGCCCGCACAAAGCCAACTGAACACGCGCTCATGCTCGCTCTTTGGATAATTTTTTCGGTACACAGAACGAAATTTCTCAGAGGATGCGGTGATGAGAAAGACCATGCCTATATAACAAAAGAAAAGGGTTCCCCAGGGGTAGTCGATAGCGTTGGCCGGCATCGAATAAAGTACCCCGGCAAATATTAGAAATTCAGCCGACCGATCAGTCATCGTGTCATAAAAATCACCCAGCTTACTCGGCGACTTTGTCAGCCGGGCAACTTCACCGTCGACGCAGGACCACAAACCGAAGACTTGAATTAATATCACGCCTGAAAAATAGCAGCCTTGCGACAAACTCCATGCGGCGAGCATGGCAAATAGCATATCAATCCCAGTGGCAGCATTGGCAGAGATCCCTTGGCGCACGCAAAATTTGGATATATATAGAGAAATTCTACGTTGAACGACATAGCAGTACATGCCATCACTGGTTTTTTTGGCTAGGTTTGGGTAGGTGGCATCCCGATTTAGCGTGTTATTTTTGATCGCCCGGTTGCTGCTATTGTCTTCTTGCTGCAATGAAATTCTCGCTGATTACGCTACATTGTGGTGAGGCTTATCCGTTTGTTCGAGGTGAAATGAGAAAACCGCATCCTGTAAAACCCTATGGATTCTCTTTCAAATAGGTCAGAACATCTTGCAGAGGGAATTTCGTTGTGGGAAACTCCGTAGGCTTGTATTGCCGATGATCCAGATTGTGGAGCATGCAAATCTCCATACAATCACTGCCGTAATACTGTTTTACAATCTCTTCTGAAAGTCGGGGAACACTCACGGTAAAATCCATAAAGGCTCTTCTCTCCAGTGGGAAAAAATCTGCAACGGAATAGGAAAATTCTTCAGGGGGCAATGTCATGATGTTGTTGGTGATAGATGGCTCCCAAACACCCAACCACGGAAATTTCCAGCTTTGGCCAGGGATAGGTAGTCCCTGTTCGGCGTGAATACGATATCCGCAACGCCTTTCCGTTCCCTCTAAAGTGCGCATATCGTCATAGACAACATACCCTCTATCCTGCAACCGGTGCCTACACTTTTTTTCAAATTTGTCTGTGTCGAAAATAATGATGTCCATATCATCATCCCATGGAATCAAACCATCATGGCGCAATAAGCCAAGCAGTGTACCGAACATGACACAATAGTCCACAGCTTCAGCAACCAAAATCTCATCCATGTCTCTCAGGTGCTGAAGCGCAAGCTCCTTCTCTTTAAAGAAACCCGTTTCCCTGAAGAAGCGAAGTTCGTCATCTTTTTGGCTTGTATCCATCAAAATCTCTTTGTCAGGTAAAAATCAGGGGGTTTCGGAAGCCAGGATTTGATCTAATACGGTCACCAGATACGTATTCTCATCCTGCGTTCGACTGGCTATGCGTACATAGCGGTCAGATTCTGGCATGCTTTTCCCCTCGCAATGTTTAATATATATATTGTGATCAACAAACAAGGTTTTTGCGACCTCCGGGCCAGCAGGGGCGTGGTCAGGAAGGCGGCAGAAAATATAATTGGCTTCGGGTTTATAGACAATCAAGCCTTCAATTGAAGAGAGATCCTGATAAAACTGATCCCGGTCTTGTCGCACTTGGGCGCAGCTTGATTGGAATTCCTCACGGTATTCAGGGGCCATTTTCAAAAAAGTTTCAGCGAAACCATTCAGATTCCAGATGTGTATCCCTGAACGAACCTTATCAGCAAAAGCAGCACTGGCCGTGAGCATATAACCGATGCGCAGACCACAAATACCGTAAGCCTTGCTCATGCTTTTAAAAATCGCCAGGTTTGGGTACAACTCGATATCTCTTTCCAGCGTCTCCTGATCGTGATTGCCGGCAAAATCGATAAAGGACTCATCGACGATAAGCATACAGTTGTGTTCGGCCAGTTTTGCCACTAAACGAATCAGGTACGTCTTTGGTACCAACAATGAAGTTGGGTTGTTTGGCGTCACCACGACCGCAACATCAGCCTTGCAGCGCAGTGCTTGAGCAGCAAACTTGTCCACGTCGAGCTGAAAAGATGGCGTATCAAGTGCAAACTCGACAACCGTTCCCGCTGGAGCCGCATTGGCATATTCATTAAAAGAGGGCACTGGAACAATTAGCTTTTTCGCAACATGCCCGGCGAGGATTTTGATCAGTTCTGCCGCCCCGTTTCCCACGACAATGCGTTCTGGCGGCTGATCAATCAACTTGCCTACCCAGCTAGCAAGTGTGCTTTGGGCGACAGGATAGTTTAAAACCAGCTCATGAATTTGGCTTTTAAGCAGCTCAAAGAATCGCTCTGGTGGAAAATGAAGATTATAAAGATAGGCATGATCAGTAAAACCATAGCGCCAATAGCCGCCATGGGCAGTGGCCAATGTCTCATATTGCTGTTCTCGAGAAGTCTGATCTTGTGAGGCTTGATCTTGATTGTTCATTATTTGAATTCTTACCTTATCAGGCTGTGCCAAACGCTGTTAACGCACTGAGCCAGTCCCTGTCAGTACACTGGGGAATACCCGCGTACAAATCAATGAGTGGGGAGAAGGCATCGCGCTATACAGCGATTGTCGCTCTATTATCAGGGGTGTTCTGAAGATCCGTCGCCATGGGCTGAGGCCAGCGTTCAGTATCTACGGCCTGCGGAGAAGGAAATATCAACTCGGCCTGATGCAAATCCGCCAGGCTATCAATCTCATACCAGCAGTTTTCATCAAACCAGACAGCATCAAATTCAAGCGTATTATCCGCCACCATTTCGGCAAATACCGCTTCATAATAGTCGCCCACGCGCTTATCCGCTATATAGCGATTCAGGAGCGATATCATCCTGTGCCAACTTTGCAAAGACAGGCTGTAGATGTTAACGGTTTTATACAGGGTGCTGTCATTGGCGTCGCGTTCAACATGAAATGCTGTGATGTCTTGCTGGGCGTTGAGTTCAACCGTCGTTCCATTCATCCATGGCAGGATGTTTGAAATCGCAATTTTATCCGGCGTTAACATATCCTTTAGCATCGATTCCCCAAAAACAAGATCGCTTTCTATCAACAAAAATGGCTCCTGGACAGTGTGCCGTGCCAGCCAAAGGGAGTAGATATTGTTGGTCGTTTGATAGACGGGATTAAAAACGTAATCAACGTGCATATCAGTCGCGTTATTTTCAAGAAATTCACGGACACAATGATCCAGATACCCTGTGACCACTACCAATCGGTCAATACCCTGCGAGCGAAGGTTTTCAATCAATCGACCTAAAATGGGTTTTCCACCAACCACCGTCAGACACTTTGGTGCATCCAGGGTTAATGGGTGCAGGCGAGACCCCGTGCCAGCGGCTAGAAGCAGTGCAGTAGTGATTCGTTTAGTGTGTGGCATGATGGACTTCTCGACTATGCCATTTTCTAAACCTGTTGCCGCCTCAATCCTGATCACCGTTTGTATTCTCCTGTTGTTATTCTTTCAATAAACGAATTATGCGTGGGGAATACACTGTTGTTCATTTCGATATCCTTACGCACCATGTTGGCGACCATTTCCCGGTTGGATTGCCTGTCCAGCGGTCTGACGCGCCATCGAAAGTCCGACCCGATAGTGAACCGAATCCACTGCTCAAATTCTTCCCAGGTACCGCACAAGTATTTGTCCATATTGTTCCTTCTCAACAGCCGGACATTACGGCTAGAGTGAGGAGTGTGTCTGTGGGTTTTTCACTGGGCACAGCCCAACCACTCGCTATTGGCTTGCTGCTCAAGAAGCGGGATTACGCTGTAAACCAGCGTGCGTAAAAAGCTGTCAGCGGGGGCCGGAAAGGCCCTGGCCGGGTCGGAACAGCAAGCTCAGGCGCTTAGCTTATAAAGCTATGGGAAACGCCATGAAGGCGGCTAGACTACGCGCCATTTGACCTCATGTCTATGAGTATTTGAATATTAAACCACCGCTGCCGTCCGGATGATCGCGCTTATCTCGCTGGTGGCCCTCGCAGCTCACACCCGCGTGTAGTGAAAAGCCGCTGGCCTTGGCCACGCGCTCCAGCCCGGGGTCAGGCCGGCCCGGCGGACGGAGGGCGCGAATCATGAAAGCTTTGCACGATGCAGCCCCCGAGGTCGACTCCAAGACCTGTGTCACCCGCTGGAGCGGGGAGAACGGTGCTTGCCCTATGGCGATGGGTGTGTTGCTGCAGCGGGATGGGAAGCTCGATAGTTCAGTAACGCATTATCATTCTTGCTGAGTTTCCAAAACAAAATGTACCAATCGGGTAACCGCGCAAAAGAGAATCGAACAATTCTTCGATTTTATTTTCTTTTGGTTTACTCAACCAAACATATTCTCTTTGAATATCAGGTAGAAAGTAACGTTGATTAAGATTCTCAATAACTTCGCTAATTGAAGTATCTCTAAATTGTCCCATGATTTTGAACCTCGATTTTAGTGAATGGTGGACACATCTAACACTACCCTACAACGGTGCATTCCCATGCTTCCGCCACGGATTTTCCAGTTTCTTGTCGCGCAACATCGCCAACGAGCGGCATAGTCGTTTGCGCGTATCGTGCGGGAAGATCACATCATCGATATATACACGCGCCGGCTGGCCACAAACGGGTTGGCGAATTTGGCGCGGTATTGTTCGGTGCGCGCCGGTGAAGATTTTATACAACACAGGCGTAGTTCAGGCCACTTAAACCGGTGTCATTGAAATAGCCTTCTTCAATATGGCCTCCCATGACGAAATTGCAGAAGCTGTGGCTGGTGGGTAGGTTGAACTGGCACCCGGAATCAGGCAGTTACAGTTGGCGAAGGTGGTCGCCTTCATCATCCATTGATCTGACATCAGTGTTCTCCCGTAGAACCGGTGCAAACGATAGTGCAACAGTAGCAGATTCTGTATAGCGCGCTATTTTTTACTCGGGCATGATTTCATCGAAGTGAAGAATGCCGGGAAAGCGAGTGTCCGGCCGCTTCTGCAACTGCGAGTCGGGCTGCAACAGGGTTAACAAATGTGCGATACCGTAGCGCTGCGCCGCATCCAGCACCGGCTCGGTATCGTCGATCAGCAGGGTGCGCTCGGGCCGGAAGGGGTGCTGAGCCTGTAGCTGGTGCCAGAAATCCAATTCTTCCTTGGCGAATTTGAGGTCATGGGAGACCACGATTTCATCGAACCAGTCGCCCAGCTGGGTCTTGGCCAGCTTGATATCCAGGGCTTTTCTATGGGCATTGGTTACCAGTATGACCTGCCTGGGAGAGCGCCGCAGGCGGGACAGGAACTCTTCTACATACGGTCTGACGGTGATCATATGCTGTACTTCCCGTTTCAGGGCAGCGATATCCATTTGCAACTGTTCGGACCAGTAATCCAGCGAGTACCAGTTTAATGTGCCGCGCGTCTGTTCGAATTGCCGGTGTAATTGCAGACGGCTCTCCTCCTCATCACGGGCATGGATTTCCGCGTAGCGGCGGGGCACGTGGTTGGACCAGAAGTGGTTGTCGTAGTGCAGGTCCAGCAAGGTGCCGTCCATATCCAGCAGCACCGTATCAATGGTGTCCCAGTCAATCACGCGTGTTTATCCTCGGTCGGGAGATTACAGGCTTCGGCAGATGGTTTGTTAGTACTATACTCGCACTGCCGATTTATCGAGAGTATTTACATGAATCCTGAAGAATTTCGCCAGGCCGGTCACGAGCTTATTGACTGGATTGCTGATTACCGCCAACGAATAGCCGATCTGCCGGTGCGTGCGCAAGTTGCGCCGGGTGATGTTCGCCACTCACTGCCGGCGCTACCGCCACAGGAAGCAGAGAGTTTTGCCAGCGTTATGACGGACCTGGATAACCTGATCATGCCGGGAGTAACCCAGGTACAGCATCCCATGCACTTTGGCTGGTTTCCATCCAACGCTTCGCTGGCATCGGTATTGGGGGACATTGCCAGCTCGGGAATGGGCACGCTGGGCATTTCCTGGGAGAGCTGTCCGTCACTCACCGAACTTGAAGAAGTTGTGTGTGATTGGTTGCGCCGGCTCACTGGTTTGAGCGAGCAGTGGCAGGGCACCATTCACGACACGGCTTCTACGGCCTGTGTAACCGCGATGATTTTGGCCCGCGAACAGGCCAGCAAACTGAGCAAAAATCATGGCGGTTTACAGGCAGTGGCGGGGCCGCTGGTGGTGTACAGTACTTCGCAGGCCCACTCTTCCATTGCCAAGGCGGTGCAACTGGCCGGGTTTGGTAATGATAATTTGCGCCTCATAGAGGAAGACCCCTATAGCCGCGCCATGTTGCCCGCTGCGCTTGCCGGCGCGATCGAAAAGGACCTTGCCGACGGTTGTATTCCAGCTGGCATTGTCTGCTCAGTGGGTGCTACTGGCACGACCGCAATGGATCCGGTGGCGGAAATCGCTGCCATTGCCAATGCACAGGGTATTTGGCTGCACGTGGATGCCGCTATGGCCGGTTCAGCGATGCTGTTGCCTGAGTGTCGCCACCTCTGGGCCGGCGTGGAGCAGGCCGATTCCATCGCCTGGAACCCCCATAAATGGATGGGCACCATATTGGATACCGCATTGTTCTATGTGCGTGACGTGGGGCATCTGGAGGCAGTAATGTCTACTAATCCCAGTTATCTGCGTTCTACCGCGGATGGCAGCGTCACGCAATACCGGGATTGGGGAATTCCACTGGGGCGGCGTTTCCGTGCGTTGAAACTGTGGTTTCACTTGCGTCTGGATGGCCCGGAAGCGATTCGCAGCAGGCTGCGACGAGACCTGGATAATGCCCAGTGGTTGGCGCAGCAAGTTGCGGCGACTGATGGTTGGGAGGTGCTGGCGCCGGTGAGTTTGCAAACGGTTTGTATTCGGCATGCGCCCTGGGACGCTGGGGGAGAGGCCTTGTATGGGGAGGCGTTGGACCGGCATACGCTGGCATGGGTAGAGCGCATTAATAGCTCGGGGGAGGCATTCCTGTCGCCCTCTGTACTGGACGGGCGCTGGATGGTTCGAGTATCCATTGGTGTGGAAAACTCAACGCGCGAAAACCTCCAGCAGTTGTGGTCTCTGCTTCAGCAAGCGGTGCAGTGCTGACCCTTGTTTGTCCAATTCCTTATAGGGTTTCAGTTTTCCCAGGCCAGACTGCGCAAATCGTTGACCACGGTATCGGCGTGCAAAAAGCCGCTGCTGTAGATATTGCGGATGCGGCGCCGGCGGTCGATCAGGTAGACCCTGAGTATATGTGAGATGCTGCCGGTATAGTTGCCCTCGTCGTCATAGTTTTTCACCCGAAACTGACCGTAACCGTCCAGTATGGGCTGCAAGTCCTGTGCCGAGGCGGTGGTGAGGAATTGCCAGTCGAAGTCCTCGCGTTGAAAATGGCGTGCGTAGTCGGTGAGTGCTGCCGGGGTGTCCATCTCTGGGTCAAAGCTGAGGCTGAGCAGGCGGACCTGGTCAGCCAGAGACTCGTCTGCCAGCAGCAGTGACTGCACTTTTTTCATGACAAAGCCGGCCAGGGGACAACCGTTTATATCGGAGCAGTGGGTGTAGATAAAGCCCATCAGCACCAGTTTGTCGCCGGTCAGTTGGTGCAGCTGCCGCTGCGCGCCATTGCTGTCCAGTACCTTGCCGTCAGCAGCCACGCCCAGTGGTGGCAGTTGATAGGTGCCGGCCGCCGGCGGCTGAAATTGCAGGGGTCCGTAACCGGGGGCGAGCACCTGAGATTTTTCACTACTTAAACCTTGCACAGGCAGCAGGCAGCTTATGAGCGCCAGAGCCGGCGCCCATCCAGGGGTGATGTTCATTTAGCGGCGACTTTCTTTCCGTACAGGGAGTAGGCGCCAAAACGCATCTGGTGCGGTGTGCCGAGCTTGGCGGCGAGGAAATCAATCGCCAGCACTTCCTGTAACTCTGCGCCATCATAGTCGTAGATTTTCAGGTAGTGAAGATCCGGACCAGTGGGGGCCTGCTTGTCCCAGTTACGCAATAGCGAGGAGGTGAAATAAACGCGCTTGCCGTCCCAACTCTGCGACACCATGTTGACCTGGTCGCCTATTTTCTTGGTATAAATCTGTTTGGCGTCATGGGGATCACTGATGTCATACAGCCGCGCCATACCATCGTTCCAGGTATTTACCCAGAGGCGGGTATCGTCGGCGAAAATGGAGATGTCCACCGGCAGCGGAATCTTGGCGGCGTCACCGATATCGGCCACCTTCTCCGCCTGCCACTCGCCCTGCTTGTCCTCGAAAATCAGCCACACCTCGGAAGTGAGCGCCGTAGTGGTAAAGCAGTAGTTGTGATCCGGCCGCCAGGCGCAACGCAGTTCCAGTGGCGCGCCGGGAACATCGAAGATTTTCTTAGGCTTGCGCGCGTGTAAATCCCAGGCCACCACGGTGTTGCCGAAGTTTTTCATGGCTTCGGCGTCTCCCATGAGCACGCCCAGGTTGGCCATGTAATTGTTCCAGCCGGTGAAGGAGGAGGTCAGCATCAGGTTTTTGCGCGGCAGGACGCGCACATCATAGCCATAGCCATCGGCATACTGCCCGGATTTGACGGCGCCTTGCAGGTTGTCGTCTGTGGGCATCCAGTAGGTGGCCACGTAGTCGCCGGCGTTGGTGTACTCCACCATGGCGGTGCGGCCACCGTGATCGCGATTGTTGGACAGGCCGGTCACCATCATGCGACCGGGCAGGGCGTAGCTGGTATGTGGACCCACCACGCCGCCGCTCTGGCTGACAAAATCTGCAATGGTTTTGTGTAAACGGGGTTTGGCGGGATCACTGTGCACATCGAAGATAAATATTTTGCTGGTGTCCAGGCCGGATGCCCACAGGTAGCGCCGGTCATCTGTGAGGCCGGTATGGTGGGCCTCGTTGCGACCACCGACCGAGGTTGAACCGGTGATTTTTCCGTAGTTCGATGCATCCGGGTTGACGCCTATGGTGACCAGTTTGTCCTGTTCATCGCCAATCCCGGGGATGCCCAGCGTCCAGACGTAGACAAAATCTTCCTGACCCTTGATTTTTGCCATATACGGCGACATGCAGGTTTCGTCCGCACGGGTGGCCATGGTCAGTAGCAAGCTCAAAAGAAGTAGCCATTGCATGGGGGAAGCCCTCTATAATCGGTTATTCGTTCAGCTTAGTCTTTTTTCGGGGTACTTCAACAGCGCATGCGTCCATTCTATTCAACAATGTCCGTTTGGTGGCACCATTCTATCCGGCTGCTGCTGCTCATGGCGCTGAGTGCCCACGGCGCTGAAACGCTCACACCCTCCCGCGCCATTGTGCCCACCGGCGGTGTGCCGCAGCAGTTGCTGGGATTGATCCGGCAGCCGCCATTGGGATTGCCCGCAGTGCCTGTGCCTGAATCAAACTTACCCACCCAGGCCAGCATTGCCCTGGGGCGGAAATTATTTTTCGATCGCCGCCTTTCCTTCAACGGTACCCTGTCCTGCGCCATGTGTCATATCCCGGAGCAAGGTTTTACCCAGCACGAGTTGCAGACCCCGGTGGGTATCGAGGGGCGATTCGTGAAGCGCAATGCACCCTCGCTCTACAATGTGGCTTATCGTCGCCACCTGTTCCACGACGGGCGAGAAAGCAGCCTGGAAAACCAGGTGTGGCAGCCGCTGCTTGGAAATAACGAAATGGCTAACCCCTCCATGGGTTTCGTATTGGCTACGTTGGTAAAAGCCAGTGACTACAACGGCATGTTTGAAGCCGCCTTCCAGCGCGGCCCTACCATGGAAACCCTGGGCATGGCGCTGGCCAGTTACCAGCGCGGTCTGCTGTCGGCAAATTCAGCCTTTGATCGCTGGTACTTCGGCGCGCAACCAGATGCCATGAGTGCGGCGGCGCAGCGCGGCTTTGAGTTGTTCCAGCGCCAGGGCTGTGTAGCTTGCCACCCGCTGTCGGAACAGCATGCGCTGTTCAGTGATGGCGAGTTTCACGATACCGGCATCGGTTATGCGCGCGCCATGCCGGTCAAGGCGCAGCAGCAGCGGCAGGCCGTGCGGTTGGCGCCCGGTGTGGCAGTGGTTCCCAGCGTTAGCTTTGCCAGGCCCAACAATAATGACGCCGGCCGCTATGAAGCCACCGGCCGGCCGGAAGATCGCTGGCTGTACCTGACCCCTTCGCTGCGCAATGTCGCCATTACGGCGCCGTATATGCACGATGGCTCCATGGGGGATCTGCCCACTGTGTTGAATTACTACAATGCCGGGGCCGTAGCCCATGCGGGTCTGGACCCGCGCCTGCGCCCCATGGGCCTGGATGCCGGGGAACTGACCGACTTACAGCGCTTCCTGGAAGCCCTGACGGGCAATAATATCGATGTATTACAGGCGGACGGCCGGGCCACTGCCATAGGCGACAGGTTGGAAGCGCGATGACCGTGTTGTTTAGCGAACCCTGCCAGGGCTGGCTGGATGCATTGCGTGACCTGTGTGAGGAAGCGGGACAGGCAATTGTCAGTCACTACCATGCTGATGATGGCAGCAGTCACCGCCGTAAATCCGATAACTCACCACTGACCGATGCTGACCTGGCCTCCCACGCCATCCTGGAGGCGGGTTTACAGCAATTTGGACTGCCGGTGCTGTCGGAAGAATCTTCGCCTGAAGCGTTTGGCGATCGTCTGGGCTGGGATGAATTCTGGATGGTTGATCCGTTGGACGGCACCCGGGAGTTTATTGAGCGCACCGGCGAATTTACCATCAATATTGCCCTGATCCGACAGCATCGCGCCTGTTTTGGCATGATTGCCGTACCCCTGCGTGGTGAAATATATGCCGGTGAGCCAGGGCGCGGCGCCGCAAAATACCGGGACGGTCACTGGCAGTCTATTCGTTGCCGGAAATTGTCTGCTTCAGCGCCACTGCTTGTGCTGACCAGCCGGCGCCATCGAGGTGACAAACTTGCAGCCTGCCTGCAGGGCCTGGGCCGACATAAAGGGGGCGTAGAGCGCAAATATATGGGCTGTGCGCTCAAGTTTTGCGAGCTGGCTGAGGGTAAGGCTGACTTTTACCCGCGCTTTTCCCCCTGCTCAGAATGGGACACCGCGGCGGGACAGGCGTTACTGGAGGGGGCGGGTGGACAGTTGCTCGACCTCGAAGGCAACCCGCTGCAATACAATGCCAGGGAGGGTTTGTTGAATCCCGATTTTCTGGCAGTGGCGGATTCCCACATCTTTCGCTATACCTAAGCACTCAAGGCAGCAGCTAAATTTGCAATTGCAGCGGTAATGGTTGCCGATTGTGCGGTGATCGGCTATACCTGAGCAGGTGAGTGATACCAATATCCCTGATGAGCCTCAACCCGAAGATGTAACGCCGGAAATCAATTTGGCTGGCCGAATTCTGCAACTGCAACAACAGCACCGTGCGCTCGATCAGGAGATTGAAGCTATCTACGGGCACCCCTCCCGCGATCAACTGCGACTGCAGCGTCTAAAGAAGAAAAAACTGCGTATAAAAGACATGATTACGCGCTTCAAAGACGAATTAATTCCCGATCTCAACGCCTGACAGGAGACAGACCATGATCAGTAGGACATTACTATTGGGCCTGTGTGTCATTGCCTTGCCTGTTCTTGCACAGGCGCCCTCCGTGCAGACCACCCATATCAAGGGATCCTTGTACCTGTTGCAAGGCCGTGGCGGCAACGTGGTGGTCTCAGTGGGCGATGACGGTGTGGCGATGATCGATACCGATTACGGTAATTATGCCCCCGCTTACGAAAAAGCCTTGCAGGCGCTGGCAGCCGGCAGCCCACGCCTTGTCATTAACACCCACTGGCATGGTGACCATACCGGTGGCAATGCTTTCTGGGGAGCGCGCGGTGGTGTCATCCTGGCCCACGAGCAGGTGCTACAGCGCATGTCCACCCGTCAGGAGAACAGGTTTTTTGGACGTGTTACCGAGGCGAGCCCTGTGGCGGCCTGGCCGGTAGTAACCTATGCAGATTCACTGGCCCTGCGTTTCAACGCAGATACTGTAGAAGTGCAGCACTATGCCGGCGGTCACACCGATGGTGACAGTGTGGTGTTTTTTGTGGGCCAGAACGTGGTTCATATGGGAGATCACTATTTCAAGGATCGCTTCCCGTTTATCGATATAGCCTCGGGCGGCTCTGTGGCTGGCCTGACAGCCAATGTCGAGGCCCTATTGGGCAAGGTCGACGCGCAGACCATTATCGTGCCGGGCCATGGAGATTTGGCCAATCGCGACGACCTGCAGCGCTATCTCGATATGCTGGTGGCTACCCGGACCCAAGTGAAGGCCATGCAGGCCAAAGGTATGGACCTGGCCGCGATGCAGGCCGCGGGCCTGGATCCAAAATGGCAATCCTGGGGGCTTCAATTTATCAACCAGGACAACTGGATTGGGTTTTTGGTCGCGAGCCCCTGACACCTAAAAATTGGGGTCAGAGTAGAATGGCACTTACATAAGCGTCGCCAGGTCTAGAGCGTTCAGCAACTGCAAACTTCATCCGCTACAGAAGGATTCTATCGACCCGGTGGTTGCAACATCCACCTTTGATGCAGGAACTAAAGAGTTCAACGTACCCGCTCGAACCACAGCGGTGTTTGAAAAGCTGTAAGCACCTTTGGCCGGGGATGCGAGAGCTGTCCCCGGCTCCTTTTTACTCCTGTCCGACCCATTCCGGCCCCAGCTTATTTTGGTTGGCTCCCACTCGTGGATACGCCGCTGGATTCGCGAATAACCAGCGTGAGCACCAGGGTGCTGGAGGTTACCTCTTCGTCATGGATGAGCCCGATGACTTTATCAACTAACAACTGGCTGGCTAACCGGGTGTCCTGGCGCACAGGTCATAGCCGCGGGAGGCTGCGTAGCGGGTAATATTACCCAGCATGGAGAGGACAAACGGGTTGATATGGGAGTCATCACTGGTGGGGTCTTCGAAGATCAGCAATGCGAGGGTGTTGCAGGTGTGCGACCTGAGGCTGGCGGCGTGTCTGTCCACCCGGTAATTGAGTTCCCAGGCGATTGCCTTGGTAACCAGTGGGCTATCGCGCAGGGCGCGCGATACGGTCGATTGGGAACCCCGGCCTTATACGCAATATCGATAGAGGTCGCCTTGCGATCTTTCAAGATTTCCCTCCCGCAGGACTGTCTTTGCTCATTTTGTTCACCCCCAGGTTGTTAGTGGTGACTATACCTGTTGTAGCGGGCCGCACTGAATTAACTATAGGGAAAAATTCGCTCAGTGACGAAGGTGCAAGCTTGCACGGATGTGTTAACTTGCGGCAATACTCCCGTGGCAGTAATACCTGAGATGGATTCAAAAGCCTGGAATCTGGTGGCCGATATCGGCGGCACCAATGCGCGCTTCGGCCTAGTAGATTATGCCAGCGCCCGGCTGTTGCAGGTCGGGCGCTATTCGGTGGCGGAGCACGACACCTTCAGTGGGGCCATGCGCTGCTACCTGCGCGATATCGCCGCAACGGTCGACTGGCAGGCCTTTCCACGGGCCGCCTGCCTGGCTGTCGCCTGCCCGGTTGATTCCGACGTTATTCAATTTACCAACAGCCCCTGGACCGTCAATCGGAACCTGCTGTCGGGCCTGCTGGACAAGGCTCCGGTGGCGTTGATCAACGATTTTGCGGCAGTGGGCTATGCGGTGACCGATCTGCACCCCCAGGATTGGTGCCAACTTGGGGGATACGACCCCACTCCGGGGTTGCCTATCGCCGTGCTCGGCCCCGGCACAGGGCTGGGAGTCTGCTCGTTGGTGTCGGTGGGGACGGGTTACCAGGTGATTGAAGGGGAGGGCGGCCATGTGGATTTTGCCCCGGTTGACGCACAGGAGGTGGCAGTTCTGCAAATACTGACCAGCCGCTTTGGCAGAGTCTCTGCGGAGCGATTGCTCTCAGGTGCGGGTCTGCTCAATATCTACCAGAGCTTGGCGCAACTGGCAGGTAAGCCGGCCTTACACCAGACCCCGGCCGGGGTCTCAGAGGCAGCATTGGCGGGAGTTGAAACCCTGGCCGTGTCTGCCCTGGGGATGTTTTGCCGCGTCCTGGGGTCGGCAGCGGGGAACCTGGCACTGACGCTCGGTGCGAAGGGCGGCTTGTTCGTTGCCGGCGGCATCGCTCCTCGCATTATTGACTTTCTGGGCAACAGTGAATTTCGTCGCCGTTTTGAGTCCAAGGGGCGCTTCGCCAGTTACCTCAGGGATATCCCGGTGCGGGTGGTAGTAAAAGAGGATCTGGGGCTGTTCGGGGCGGTAAAGAAACTCACTCTCGCAGAATTGTAACCCGGCCATCTGAGATGCTGATGCGGCGAGCCACAGGGCAGGTCGCACATATGAGGAAAAAGGATTATGACAAAAGTAGAGACCAGCTACCGGCCAACGCTCATCCCGGAGCAGGTTGATGCCCTGGTACAGGGCCGCTGTCAGGATGTATTTTCTGTGCTCGGTCTGCACAGCAATCAGGATGGAAAGGGGCTGGTTGTACGCGCTCTGATTCCCTGGGCGGTGAGTGTCGCAGTTGTTGCTTGCGATTCCGGCCGTACCATTGCCAAACTGAATCGGGTTCATGAGGACGGACTGTTCGAAACGATTATGGCTCGTCGCAAGAATCTCTTCGACTATTATTTTCGGGTGGATACTGGAAGTGGTGTAGTAAACCTGGAGGACCCCTATCGGTTTCCCTCCTGTATGGATGATGGCGATTTCTACTACTTCAACGAGGGCACGGAGGAAGCGGCCTGGCGCTATATGGGCGCTCACCAGCGCACGGTGGCGGGTGTCGATGGGGTATTGTTCGCAGTCTGGGCGCCTTGTGCCAGCCTTGTGTCGGTGGTGGGTGAATTCAATGGTTGGGATGGTCGCCGGCATGTGATGCGCAAGCACATCGCTGCCGGTGTGTGGGAATTGTTTGTTCCCGCGCTGGAAAATTACACGCTATATAAGTACGAAATCACCGATGCCCAGGGGCAAAAGTTGCCATTGCGCTCAGACCCTTACGCCAACTCCATGCAACACCCTCCCGAGACCGCCTCGCGGGTGGTGTTCGAGTCGGGATTCGACTGGCGTGACCAGCAGTGGATACAGCAGCGTGCGGCGCGGCAGAATACCGGGCAAGCCGTTGCCATCTACGAGGTGCACGCCGGATCCTGGCGGCGCAAGAAGGATCAGGGTAATCGCTATTTCAGCTATCTGGAACTGGCAGATGAATTGATTCCCTACGTGGTGGACATGGGGTTCACCCATATTCAGCTGATGCCCATCAGCGAGTACCCCTTTGATGGATCCTGGGGTTATCAGCCCGTGGGTATGTTTACACCCAGTATTCGCTTCGGCACGCCGGATGAGTTCCGCGAATTTGTCGATCGCTGCCACCAGCACGATATCGGTGTATTGCTGGATTGGGTTCCGGGCCATTTCCCCACCGACGAACACGGGCTGGGTAAATTTGACGGCAGTTGCCTGTACGAGCACGAGGACGTGAGCAAGGGGTTTCACCCGGACTGGAATACCCTGATCTACAACTATGGCCGCGGAGAAGTCATCAGCTACCTGTTGAGCAATGCGAACTACTGGCTGGATCAGTTTCACCTCGATGGCTTGCGGGTCGATGCGGTGGCCTCCATGCTCTATCTGGATTACAGCCGTAAGGAGGGCGAATGGATTTCCAACGAACAGGGTGGCCGCGAAAACCTGGAGGCCATTCACGTATTGAAAACCGTCAATAGTCGGGTGAAAGCAACCAACCCCGGGGTGATCATGATCGCCGAGGAGTCGACCGCCTGGCCAGGTGTCTCCCGACCCTCGGAGGAGGGTGGCCTGGGTTTTGATTACAAGTGGAATATGGGCTGGATGAATGACAGTCTTGCGTACATGGAACGTGACCCGATACATCGGCAGTACCACCACGATCAGATGACCTTTGGCATTGTTTACGCTTACAGCGAAAACTTCATATTGCCACTGAGCCACGACGAGGTCGTGCACGGCAAGGGCTCTCTGCTGGAGAAAATGCCGGGGGATGAGTGGCAACAATTTGCCAACTTGCGCGCGTATCTTGCTTTCATGTGGACACACCCGGGCAAGAAACTGCTGTTTATGGGGGGCGAGTTCGCCCAGAGAAAGGAGTGGAATCACGATACCGGGTTGGACTGGCAGTTGCTGGAGCATGAGAGTCACCGGGGCGTACAGACACTGGTCCGGGATTTGAATCAGGTCTATCGGCGCATACCGGCGTTATACGAGCAGGATTGCGCCAGCCCGGGGTTTGAGTGGATTCAGGCCGACAACCACCGGCAGTCGGTCTTTGCCTGGCTTCGCCGCAGCAGCGATGGGGCCTCGGTAGTACTGGTAGTCGCCAATATGGCACCGACAACTCACGGCGATTACCGGGTGGGAGTCCCCTTCCCCGGCCGTTATATCGAGCGATTGAACACCGACAGTCAGCTCTATGGTGGCAGTAATGTCGGCAATACCGGCGGCGTGAATGCGGAGCATCATTCCGTAAACGACCAACCCTGCTCTATCCGGATGGCCGTGCCGCCCCTGGCGACTGTCGTGTTTGAGTGGCAGGGTGACGATTGATGGGCATGGGGAAGCAGCAGATTACAGCCGGGGATCCCCATACCCTGGGTGCCGGCTGTGACGATCACGGCACCAACTTCGCATTGTTTTCGGCCCATGCCGAACGGGTGGAACTGTGCCTGTACGACCCCACGGGGACCACGGAAACTGGCCGTTATACCCTGCCCGAAAACAACCACCATGTCTGGCATGGCTTTGTTCCGGGTGTAAAGCCCGGTGACTGTTATGGCTACCGCGTTCACGGCGCTTACGAGCCGCACTCGGGACACCGGTTCAACCCGCACAAGTTGCTGCTGGATCCCTATGCGCGCCAGTTGCAGGGTGACTTTAGCTGGCATGATGCGCATTTTGGTTATGCCAGGACCAGTGCGGAGCAGGATCTGAGCTTCGACCAGGCAGACAATGCCCAATGGATGCCCAAGGCGGTGGTGACAGCACCGCAGCATTGCCCGCAGAATCTCGGGGGGTGGACGACACCCTGGTCCCGGACCGTGATCTATGAGACCCATGTACGCGGATTTACCATGCTGCACCCGGATCTTCCGGAGAACCTGCGGGGAACGTTTGCAGGCCTGTCTCAACCCCAGATCATAGATTATATAAAAGCGCTGGGTATCAGCAGTGTTGAATTAATGCCGGTACAGGGGTTTATCGATGAACACTTTTTACATCAAAAGGGCCTGCGGAATTACTGGGGTTATAACACGCTGAGTTTCTTTGCACCCCACGCCGCCTACCTCGCGGGAAGTGATGCGATGGAGTTTCGCCACATGGTCGATAGCTTTCACGAGGCTGGCCTGGAGGTGATACTGGACGTGGTCTACAACCACACGGCGGAGGGTGGCCACCTCGGTCCCACCTTGAGTTTCCGGGGTATAGACAACGCCTCCTATTATCGATTGCAGCCCTCGGACAACCGCTTTTACATTAACGACACAGGGTGTGGCAATACGCTGAACATCAGTCACCCGAGGGTGCTGCAACTGGTGATGGATAGCCTGCGCTACTGGGTGGAGGTGATGGGTGTGGATGGTTTCCGGTTCGATCTCGCGCCCATTCTCGGACGCGATCCCCGAGGCTTTAATCAACGCCACGGTTTTTTCCAGGCCATTTCCCAGGATCCGCTATTGTCCAGAATCAAGCTGATCGCCGAGCCCTGGGACATAGGCCCGGGCGGTTATCAGTTGGGTGGTTTCCCCGCCGGCTGGAGTGAATGGAACGACCGCTACCGCGATACGGTTCGTCAATTCTGGCGCGGAGATCCCGGGGTGATGCCGGAGTTCGCGAGGCGGCTACACGGCTCCAGCGACCTGTTCGAATATGGGGGGCGCAGGCCGACCGCCAGTATCAATTTTGTCGCCAGTCACGATGGTTTTACCGTGCATGACCTGGTCAGTTACCGGCTTCGTCACAACCTGGACAATGGCGAAGAGAACCGCGACGGTCACCGGACCAATTACAGCGAAAATTACGGCGTAGAAGGCCCGACGGATATTGCCGGTATTCGCGATTTGCGACTTCGCCAGCACAGGAACCTTGTGACCACGCTGCTGGTTTCCCAGGGGGTACCGATGTTGCTGGCCGGCGATGAACTGGGGCGTAGCCAGGGTGGTAATAACAACGCGTACTGCCAGGACAATATGGTCAACTGGCTGGACTGGCAAATGCTGGACGACCATCCGTCAGGGTTGCTTGAATTTACCCGTGAGCTGGTAAAATTGCGCCAGAGGTACAAGGTGCTGCGCTTTTCCGGCTATGTCCATGTTTCAAGGCAACCTGGCGAGCCCGGTATTCACTGGCTGAATCACGACGGCGAGGAGATGCGCGACGAGCATTGGCATGAACACCAGAACCATTTACTGGGTTACTTGCTGATCGGTGAATCGGACCGTCTTGCCGGTGGCGCGGACAAGTTGCTGGTTATTTTCAACAACGGGGAAACCGATGCAGACTTTGGTTTGCCGGAACAAGGCGAAGAAACTCACTGGCAACTCCTGCTCGACACGTCGACTGACACCAGTGCTTACGGCACCGCGCTCGTGGAAAATGGCAATGCTGCAAGGATACAGGCGCGGTCGATTAAAATTTACCTTGCAGCGATAGCCTGCGGGGTTCAAAAGGATAGTAATTCATGAATGAATCTTTGCAACAAAGTGATATGAACGCAGCTGACAGCTTAGCTCCGCTGGGCATGGACGATTCTGAAATCAGTCGCGATCTGCAACGGCACTTCGCCCTGACTTTAGGCCGCGACGACACCGATGATACGCATCACTACCTCTATACCGCTCTGGCACTGACCGTGCGAGATCGCCTGGTCGAGCGCTGGCGCGCGACGCGCGATCGCTACCGGGAGCAAAAGCCGAAGCGCATCAATTACCTGTCACTGGAGTTCCTGATGGGGCGTACGTTGAATAACGCTGTCCTTAATCTCGATCTGGAGGAGTCAGTGCGCAATGCACTGAAGCAATACGCCTGTCAGCTCGAGACCGTGGAGCAGGAGGAGCTGGATGCGGGCCTGGGCAACGGCGGCCTCGGTCGACTGGCAGCCTGTTTCCTGGACAGCTGTGCCAGCCTCGAGTTGCCGGTTACCGGCTATGGCATTCGCTATGAGTTTGGCATGTTCCACCAGAAGATCGAGAATGGCTATCAGCTGGAGAGCCCCGATCGTTGGTTACGCAATGGCAATCCCTGGGAAATCGAGAGTCCGGAAAACGCCTGCACCGTGAAATTCTTCGGTCACACGGAGTTCTATACCGATCGTCAAGGCATCGAACGAGCCCGCTGGGTGAACAGTCGCGACGTTCTGGCCATACCCTATGACCTGCCCATACCCGGGTATCGCAATGAAACAGTCAACACGCTTCGACTGTGGAAATCCGAGGCCACCGACGAATTCAATTTCGATGAATTCACCGCCGGCAGTTATACCGACGCCGTGGCGGCGAAGAATCTCGCTGAGCAGATCAGCATGGTGCTATACCCGAACGATAGCAGTGAAAATGGCAAGGAGTTGCGGCTTCGCCAACAGTACTTCCTGGCGTCCGCCAGCCTGCAGGACGTGTTGCGACGTTGGGTAAAACACAACGGCGCCGATTTCAGTCAATTCGCCGAGAAAAACGCTTTCCAGTTAAACGACACCCACCCGACGGTTGCGGTGGCGGAACTGATGCGTCTGTTGATGGATGAGCATTTTCACACCTGGGAGGACGCCTGGGAGATAACTCGAAAAACCATGGCTTACACCAACCACACACTGCTGCCGGAAGCGCTGGAAATGTGGCCGGTAAAATTGTTTGGCGACCTGCTGCCCCGGATCCTGGACATTATTTACGAGATTAATGCGCGTTTTCTGGTGGATGTGTCTCGGCACTGGCCCGGTGACCTGGAGCGCCGGCGAAGGATGTCCATAATCCAGGAAGGTGAGCAACCGATGGTGCGAATGGCCTACCTTGCGATTGCCGGTAGTTATTCGGTAAATGGTGTGGCGGCTCTCCATACAGATCTGTTAAAGAGCGGGTTGTTCAGCGATTTTTATCAGTTGTGGCCGAAAAAATTCAACAATAAGACCAATGGTGTCACGCCGCGGCGCTGGTTGGCTCACTGCAATCCGACCCTGAAAGCGCTGATCAGCGACTTCATCGGCGAGCAGTGGATAGCGGATCTCGATCAGTTAGAGCAGCTCGCGCCACTGGTAGACAGCGAGGATTTTCGGTCGCGCTGGAAAGCGGTCAAGCACGATAACAAGGTGACCTTGACGGAGTTCGTGGAGCGTGACTGCGGTGTTATGTTCGACCCGGAGATGCTGTTCGATGTGCAGGTTAAACGCATACACGAGTACAAACGGCAGTTGCTGAATATACTCCATGTTATCCACCTCTACGACCGAATCTCTCGCGGTGACACTGCGGGCATGCAGCCTCGCTGCGTGCTGATCGGGGGCAAGGCCGCGCCCGGTTACGAGATGGCCAGGACTATTATCAAACTGATTAATAGCGTCGCCGATGTCATCAACCGCGATCCCCGTTGTGAGCAGTGGCTGCGAGTCGCTTTCCTGCCCGATTACCGGGTGACGGCCATGGAGGTCATCTGTCCGGGGACCGATTTATCTGAGCAGATTTCCACCGCCGGCAAGGAGGCCTCTGGTACCGGTAATATGAAGTTTATGATGAACGGCGCACTGACAGTGGGTACCCGGGACGGGGCCAATGTCGAGATTCTCGAGGCAGTGGGCGAGGAGAATTTCTTCCTGTTCGGCCTCGATGCCGCGCAGGTGGTTGAAGTCCGCAAGCACTACGATCCCGCGGCAATGATCGACGCTGACGAAGATTTTTCGCGAGTAATGAAACTGATTGAATCCGGGCACTTCAACCTGTTTGAACCGGGAATATTCGACAGCGTGATCGCCTCCGTTCGCAGCTGTGACGATGCCTGGGTGACCGCGGCTGATTTCCGCAGTTACCTCGAGGCGCAGCAGTGCGTTGGCAAGGCCTACCGGGACGCGGATTCCTGGGTGCGCAAGAGTATCCTCAACACGGCCGCCAGCGGCCGTTTTTCCAGTGACCGGACAATCTGTGAGTATCACCGGGACATCTGGCTAAGAAATGTTGACTAGAATTACCTTGTAATTTGCCTGGGAAACCAGTCGAGGAGCTTCAAATGCAAAATCAAAATCCCCGCTATGTAAGTAGTCTGACCAAGGACACCATGGCTCTCGTGTTGGCTGGCGGGCGCGGCTCACGCCTGTACGAGCTCACGGATTGGCGCGCCAAACCGGCACTCTATTTCGGAGGTAAATATCGCATTGTGGATTTTCCCCTGTCCAACTGTATCAACTCGGGAATCCGCCGGGTTGGGGTCCTGACCCAGTACAAGGCGCATTCGTTGGTTCGCCATCTGGTGCGCGGCTGGAGCCACTTCAAGAAAGAACTGGGTGAGTTTGTGGAAATTCTGCCCGCTTCACAACGCTATTCAGAGGACTGGTATCAGGGAACCGCTGATGCGATCTATCAGAACCTGGACATTATTCGTTCGGAAAAGCCCAAATATGTGCTAGTGCTGTCGGGTGACCATGTATACAAGATGGATTACGGGACTATGCTGGTGGACCATGTGGAGAAGGGCGCGGATATGACGGTTTCTTGCCTGGAGGTGCCGATTGAAGAAGCGGCCAAAGCCTACGGGGTGATGAAGGTCAATGAAAATAACCGGGTGATTGGCTTCGAAGAGAAACCTGAGCATCCATCCCCGATCCCGGGAGAGCCGGGTTTTACCCTGGCATCGATGGGCAACTATATTTTTAACACCGGGTTCCTGTTCGAGCAGTTGCTGCAGGATTCGCGAAATGCCGGTTCCTCACATGATTTTGGCAACGATATTATCCCCTCAATTATTGATCAATATAATGTCAATGCGTTTCCTTTCCGCGACCCGGAGACCAATGAGCGTGCCTATTGGCGCGACGTGGGTACGCTGGATGCCTTCTGGCAGGCCAATATGGAACTGATTTCCACCGCCCCGCCGTTCGATATTTATGAGGCCGGTTGGCCCCTGTGGACCTACCAGGAACAGTTGCCGCCGGCAAAGTTCGTCTTTGATCTCGATGATCGTCGCGGTATGGCAGTGGACTCCATGGTCTCTGGTGGCTGTATCATCTCAGGCGCCACATTGAGAAAATCACTGCTCTTCAGCCATGTCCATGTTCACTCCTATACGGAGATCGAGGAGGCCGTGGTGTTGCCGGGTGTGCGAATTGGGCGCGGCTGTAAGATACGCAAGGTGATTATCGACCGGGGTTGTAATATCCCCGCAGGCTCAGTCATCGGTTACGACCACGAGCAGGATCGCGCCAACGGGTTTCGCGTAACCGATACTGGAGTGGTGTTGATTACCCGCGGAATGCTCGGGCAGGTCGAAGGTTATGCCTAGGCACAGGATTGGGAGATAGATGCAATGAATGTCATAACAGTTGAAACAAGTCCATTTGATGGCCAGAAGCCTGGGACCTCGGGGCTACGTAAAAAAGTACGCGAATTTCAGCAGCCGGGCTATCTGGAGAATTTTGTTCAGTCGATTTTCAACACCTTGGGTGATTGCGAGGGAAAGACCCTGGTGGTTGGCGGCGATGGGCGCTACTACAATAGCCATGCGATCCAGGTGATTGTCCGGATGGCAGTGGCCAACGGCTTTGCGAAGCTATTGGTCGGCCAGGGAGGCCTGTTGTCCACGCCTGCTACCTCCTGCGTCATACGAAAGTACCGGGCTTGCGGCGGTATTGTCCTTTCGGCCAGTCACAATCCTGCCGGACCCGACGAAGATTTTGGCATCAAATTCAATGGCGCAAACGGCGGGCCGGCAAGCGAATCGATAACCGATCAAATTTACCAGGGCACAACCAGCATCGACAGCTACCGCACCGTGGCAGCGAAAGACCTGGATCTGGATCAGGTTGGCGAACTGCAAGTCGGCGATACCACGGTGGAGATCATCGATTCGGTCAGCGACTACGTGGAGTTGATGGAGACGATCTTTGATTTTACGAAGATTGCGGCGTTGGTGGGCAATGCCCGTTTCCATATGTGCTTCGACGCGATGCATGCGGTGACCGGGCCTTATGCGATCGAAATTCTCGAAAATCGGTTGGGAGCTGCCCCCGGCACAGTGATAAACGGGCAGCCGCTGGAGGATTTTGGCGGCGGCCACCCCGACCCCAACCTGGTGCATGCCCACGAACTGGTGGCGCGCATGAACAGCGATGAGCCCATGGCTTTCGGTGCCGCATCGGATGGCGACGGAGATCGCAATATGGTGTTGGGCAGCGGATTTTATATCAACCCCAGCGACAGCCTGGCGGTGTTGGCCGCCAATGCCAAACTGGTGCCCGGGTACAAAGGGGGCTTGTCGGGAGTGGCGCGTTCCATGCCCACCAGTCGCGCGGTGGATCGAGTCGCCGCCGCCCTGGATATTCCCTGCTACGAAACTCCCACCGGCTGGAAATATTTTGGCAACCTGATGGACGCCGGAAAAATCTCCCTCTGTGGCGAGGAGAGTTTTGGTACCGGGTCCGACCACGTCCGTGAAAAGGACGGTCTGTGGGCGGTACTGTTCTGGCTCAATATTATTGCCGAATCGGGGCAGCCGGCGCGTTCTCTTGTACGCGATCACTGGCAGCGCTATGGGCGCGATTACTTTTCGCGACATGATTACGAGGGAGTGGACAGTGATGCGGCCAGGCAGATGATCGATGGCTTGCGCGACCGACTGGATTCATTGCCGGGGCAGGAAGTGGCAGGCCTGGTGGTGGAATCCGCCGACGATTTTCATTACCGCGACCCGGTCGATGCAAGTGAAAGCTCCGGCCAGGGCCTGCGTATCTACCTCTCCAACGGAGGGCGTATTGTGTTGCGCCTGTCTGGTACGGGTACTTCCGGAGCCACATTACGAGTCTATTTTGACAGTTACCAGAGGGATCCGGGGTTGCTTGGGCAGGACCCGCAGAGAGCTCTCGCAGACTTGATCAGTGCCGCTGACCAACTGGCAGGAATCAGGGAATTGACCGGCCGTGAAAAGCCTGACGTCATTACCTGATAGTGGATACGAAATGAACATATTGATGGTCGCTGCTGAAAACGATGCCTTGCCTAAAGGCAAGGTGGGCGGTATCGGCGACGTGGTCCGGGATATCCCTGTCGCGCTGGCCGAACTGGGTCATCAGGTTCATGTGCTGACGCCGGGTTACCAGTTCTTTTCCGAGTTACCGGGCTCGGAGGCGACGGGATCGCTAAGGGTTGATTTCGCCGGTGCTGAGGAGCAGGTAGATATCTACCGGGTGCCCGCCAAATCGCCGGTAGCGGGCGTCACTCACTGGGCGCTGGAGCATCCACTGTTTGCAGCGGGCGGCAAGGGCGCGATATATTGCGATGATCCGGGGGATAGACCTTTTGCCACCGATGCCGGCAAGTTTGCCCTGTTTGCAACTGCGACAGCCCAGGGGGTTATTGAGGGAGTTTTCTCCGAGATCAATGTACTGCACCTGCATGACTGGCATGCGGCGCTGGTGGTGGTTTTACGACAATTTGCGCCTAAATACCAGGCGCTGCGCGCCATTTCCACGGTTTATACCATCCATAATCTCTCCCTGCAGGGGGTGAGACCATTTTCAGGCGACGGCTCCGCATTTGAGAGCTGGTTTCCCGGGCTGGATTATGCTCCCGGCGATATCTGCGATCCGCGCGTGCCCCACTGTCTCAATCCGATGCGCGCGGGCATTAATTTGAGTGACATGGTGCACACGGTCTCCCCCACCTACGCTGCTGAGATCGTCAGAGCCTCGGATAAAGCAACGGCCTTCTGTGGGGGCGAGGGGCTGGAGGAGGACCTGCAGAGGGCACACCGGAGCGGGCGGCTGGTGGGTATATTGAATGGTGCCGAGTACCCGGATGACCTGCCTGGCCGGTTGCCCGAAGACGAGTTGATCGCACTCTGTGAGCGTGAATTATTAAAGTGGATTGGCGAGAACCGCGCGGTTGATAGCGCCCGCCTGATAGCTCAACAACGCCTGGCGCAGTGGTCACAGGCAGCGGGCGAGACAACCATGTTACTGACCTCGGTGGGACGAATTACCGACCAGAAAGTCCTGTTGTTGCGCCAACAATTACCGGATGGCCGCTCTGCGCTCGAAGCCGCGCTGGATGACCTGGAAGGGCAGGGGCGACTGTTGATGTTGGGGAGCGGCGACCTTGATTACGAGACCTTCCTGACCAGGGTGGCCTCGCTGAAACAGAACTTCATCTTCCTCAAGGGCTATTCCGAACCGCTGGCGCAAAACATGTATAGCTCCGGCGACCTGTTCCTGATGCCCAGTTCCTTCGAGCCCTGCGGTATCAGTCAGATGCTGGCAATGCGAGCGGCGCAGCCCTGCCTGGTACACCGGGTGGGTGGTTTGAATGATACGGTACAGGACAATCACAACGGTTTTACTTTTTCCGGCCAAGGACTGCAAGCACAAGCTGAAAACATGCTGGTTCGACTGCAACAGGTCCTTGCACTAAAAAGCGAAAACCCCACCGAGTGGCGGCAGATAAGAGATACCGCCTCGGATGCCCGGTTTTTGTGGCGTGATTCCGCAGAGGCCTACGTAAAATTACTGTACTGAAGAACTCTGGCCGGTGGAGTTGTTAATTTGCACTTAAAAGTGACCCGGTATTTGCATCTAATTTTGACCCGCCCGGTTCGTTCAGGTATTACTCATTGTGTTGGTTTTTTGCCAGCCCTTTCCTCCTTTTGATTGCATGTTGAATGTTTGAAGCGGTAACTGTCGTTGCCGGTTTCGATGATGTGGCAGTGATGGGTTAGCCGATCCGGCAGTGCGGTGGTAAGCTTTGGGTCACCAAAGACCTTGGGCCATTCAGAGAAGCTCAGGTTGCTTGTGATGACAATACCGGTGCGTTCATACAGGAAGCTGATCAGATGAAACAGCCATGCACCACCAGCCTGATTGAACGGGAGATAGCCCAACTCATCCAGTATCACCGGGTCGGCACTGGCCAGCCGGTTGGCCATGCGTCCCTGTCTCCCCGCCGCCTTTTCCAACTCCAGGGCATTAACCGGATCAACCGTCGAGAGGCATCGTACCCGTTTGTGATGATGGATACTCGCCTGCACACCCAGAGCCGTCGCCAGGTGGGTTTTACCTGTACCGGGGCCACCAATCAGAACAATGTTCCGGGCCTCTTCAATAAATTCACATCGATGGAGCGAATACACCGGCGTTTCTGTCACGATGCTCTCAGTAAAATCGAAGCCCATGAGATCCCGGTGAGCCGGGAATTTGGCGACCTTCATCCGGTAGTTGATTGAGCGTACCTCCCGGTCCGCGACTTCTGCCTTGAGTAAATCATTTAAAATGGGCTCTGCCTGCTGATAAGCGGGCGCGGCCTGATCAGCCGGCTCTTCAATAGATTGAGCCATGCCATACAGGCGCGGCTCTTCTCCGCTTCTATGAGTGAAAAAGGATGCCGATCCCCACGTAATCTGTTGGTATATAAGGCTTCACACAACTTTATATGGAACAGGTTTATGGGAATCGACATCCAGAGGGATATTTTGGGCCTCAAGGGGCAGTGCGTCAATCGGATAAAACTGGACGAGGAGGAGGGACAGCTCGTCATTTGCTGCCGCCGGGACAGGCGCAGAAAAGCCATAGACCCCGTTACCGAGCAGAAGGGAACGGTCAACCGGTATGTCCGCCGACGGTAGTGCATCATTCTTTCTGTAATTTCATGGTGGCTTGAAGAGCTGAGCCACCCGGTTATCCTTGAATGTGATTTTGATGGATTACCAACGAGAGGAAACACCGGATGACTCAGCCTGTACAGAATAATGCGATTTACGATGCAGTGGAGCTGCTCCACCAACCAGGTGCGATATTCCTTCGCTGCAACCCCCTGCCCGTGCAACCGGTGGGTATTCAAAAGTAGTGCCACGCGGACAAATGAATACGTATGCGGTCTATTGCAGAAGGATCTGGAAATCCAGTATTTTTGCCATAGGAAGGTCTCCACGTTTTGGAGAACTGATGGTTCCTTGATGAATAGTTGAGAAAGTAAATGGCTTCGACTGAAATGCAACAGCTAATGCAATTGCTTGGTATTGGCACCGAGTATGTGGATGCGGCGAAAGTGTTAGTTACTGTTCCCGAAAACGACCGTATAGACGTCCTGAAGGCCATTGTGCCCGACCTCTCCGATCAGGGGGTGAGTTCGGCCTTAAAAAAGCTTGAATGGGAGCAAAACTACCGTTTGTTGCCGCCGGTATGCATTGCACGGGTTGGGCAGAGGGTAGAGTTTCCCCTCAACATTCCACGTACCTGTGCCGTTTCTACGCTCCATTGGCGAATTCAACTGGAGGACGGCGGTTTGATTGAGGGCCCGCTCGACTGCAGGGAGGGTGCCACTGACGACAATATTGTGAATGGGGTTTACCGCAACTTCATCGTGAGTATTGAGTCGCCGTTGCCGGCCGGTTACCACCACCTGGAAATTGTCGGGCTGGATGAGCGGGATGGAGCTCGCATGCCTCTGATCGTAGCCCCGGCCAAATGCTACCGGCAACAGCCACTGTTGGATCAGCGCAAACTGTTTGGTCTCTCCGTCCAATTGTATTCGTTGCGCTCCTTCAGGAACTGGGGCATTGGTGATTTTACCGATCTGAAAAACTTTATCACCCGGGCCGCTGCCGAAGGCATCGATATTGTCGGTCTCAATCCGCTGCATGCGCTGTTCCCGGCCAACCCACAGGCCTTCTCGCCCTACAGTCCCTCCAATCGCTCTTTCATCAACGTGATGTATATCGATCCCCAGGCAGTTGCGGAATATGACCACTGCGGGGAGGCGAAAGCCCTGGTGGAATCAGAGAGCTTTCAGGTTGGGTTGCAGGAGTTGCGCGCCACGGAGAATGTCGATTACAGCGGCGCTGCCAGCTGCAAATTCAGGGTTCTGGAGATTCTGTTTGAGAACTTCGCACAGAATCACCTCGCCTCCGACAGCGAGCGCGCCGCTGCCTACAATCAGTTCCTTGAGGAGCAGGGCGCGGCGCTGGAACAACACGCTGTTTATGATGCGTTGCATGAATACTTTTTCAATCAGGACATGGCCTTATGGGGCTGGCCCGTATGGCCAGAGGGCTACAGGAATCCGAATTCCCCGCAGGTCAGGAAATTCACCGCAGCAAACAGTGCACGGGTGGAGTACTTCAAGTATCTCCAGTGGTGTGCGTTTGGACAACTGAAATTAGCCCAGCAGGCGGCTCTGGACGGCGGGATGGCGGTTGGTATCTACCTGGACCTGGCGGTGGGCAACGATCCCAGTGGGTCGGAGGCATGGGCTAATCAGCGCCTTTTTTGTGACAGATCCAGCGCCGGCGCACCTCCCGATGAGTTGGCTACCAAGGGGCAGGATTGGGGCTTTAAACCCACTGATCCCCAGGCCATGCGCGAAGACGCCTATAAGCTCTTTGCGTGCAATATACGTGCCAATATGCGCTATTCCGGGGCAGTGAGATTCGATCACTGCGTATCGTTGATGCGGCTCTGGTGGGTTCCAGCGGGCAATAGCCCCCGGGAAGGTGCTTATGTCGAATATCCTATCGATGAAATCATCGGCGTGCTGGCTCTGGAAAGCCACCGTAGCCAATGCATGGTGATTGGCGAAGATATGGGCACTGTTCCCGAAGAGCTACCCAGGATCATGGACGAGAATGCAATCTATGGTTACCGGGTGCTGTATTTCGAAACCGAGCCGGACGATATGGTGCCACCTGACAGGTATCCGGAACGCGCACTGGCAACCATTAACACGCACGATATGTCCCCCTTGATCAGTTGGTGGGATTTGTCGGACCTCAAATTACGGGAACAGCTCGATATTCTGGATGATCCTCAGATCGTCAAAGAACTGACGCGAGAGCGTGAACATGAAAAGCAGCTTTTACTCAATGCGCTACACCGCCATGGCCATCTGGAGCACGCTCTACATGTCAAGGATGTGCCGACAATGACACGGGAGATCAACCAGGCAATTCACCTGTTTCTGGCCTCCAGTAATTCGGCGATTATGGTCTCCCAGTTGGAAGACTGGATGGACATGCACACGCCGGTCAACGTGCCGGGAACACATCTGGAGCATAAAAACTGGCAGCGCAAAATGGACCAGAGCATTGATGGTTTTTTTAGTCGCGCTGATAACATAGCCCTTCTGGACAGCGTATTACATACGCGAAACCAGGTCCTCGTCACACCCTAGAGCCGCATTATTCCACTGTTTTCCTGTCCTGGATTCTCCAGGGCAGGCTGGCACGGCGGCCCGTTGCATACCTATTCATAGCGTACTGAAACACGCTAGGCGCGTATATATTTCTTTAATAACAATAGGTTACAGGAGGTCGCTGGGAAGTTATTTGCCGCCAGCCCATTTCCCTGAATACGTATGCAGATGCTTGTTTGGTAGTGGGTCACGGGGCTAATCTGTCTTCACGCTATAAGGACATTGAGGTCTTTTTCGGAAAGCAAGGCAACATCGCCGGATCAAGTCCCGCTGCAGGATACAGCTTCATGCGGTTGGTTGGGAAAGGGCCGAAACTTTTAACTCGAACACAATAATTGATAATCCGTTTAATCCGACAGGGTACCCAGTATGAATTCAATAGATCAGTTTCAACGCAACAAATTGGCCGCAAGTGTCGCACTAGCGGTTGCGATATCAAGCGGTTTTGCACACGCGCAAGAAGAATTATCCGGAGCGGCGGCGCAGACTCAGGGCGAATCAGGCAATGTTGAACAGTTAATAGAAGAAGTACTGGTAGCGGGCATCCGCGCAAGCCTGATCGATTCGATTGGTACCAAGCGTGACAGCACTTCTATCGTTGAGGTCATTTCGGCTGAAGATATTGGCAAACTGCCCGATTCCTCGATTGCCGAATCGCTGGCTCGTCTGCCCGGTCTGGCGGCGCAACGCCTGGATGGCCGCGCCAGCCGTGTCAGCATCCGGGGTTTTGGTGAGGACGAGGGTGCGACGACCTTCAACGGCCGCGAGCAAGTATCCATCGGCGATAACCGCGGTGTTGAGTTTGATCTGTATCCTTCTGAGATCATGACGGGTATCGGGCCACGCTTTTCTACGTAGACCAATTTGCCGATGATAAGCTGGGTGTCGCCTTTGCCGATTCGTCCATGGAATCCCCCAACCAGGAAGAGCGCTGGAATGCCTGGGGGTATCCCGAATTTACCGTAGAAGGCACAACCTATTCCGTCCTCGGCGGTGCCAAGCCCTTTGTGCGCTCCTCCACCCTGGAACGCGATTCCGCGCTGCTGGTGATCGAATTGAGTATAGTCAGAATAAAGGATAGGAAATTCTATCGCGCCGTCGGGTCCTGATTCGTCGAGCAGGAGTTGTGAAACGGGGCGTCGGTGCCGGCGAAATTGACCGAACCGTCCGCCAGCAATTCGTCGGTGGCCGGCTGGTAGGTGCCCCTCCTGTAAATATAATCGTGCCATTTGTCTGGTCATTCTTTGTTATCGCCATCAGGCGGCAAATAACCGCGCTTCTGGAGTGGCGCTTACAGCTTCCCTGCTGCCGACGGTTGCAGATCTTTCCACCCAATTTAGCTCTTGGTTTGTGCCACATTCCACTTAAGTCTGTCCCCGAACAATACTTCTACGTGGTGGTAAGCGGTATTCCCTCCAGGGTCAGTAACTGCCGCTTGGCTGCCAGACCACCGGCAAACCCCGTTAAGCTGCCGTTGCTGCCGATCACGCGGTGACAGGGCACGATAATGGGAATCGGGTTGCGACCGTTGGCGGCCCCGACCGCGCGCATCGCTTTGGGATTGCCAATGTTCTCGGCAATGTCGCAATAGCTACATATCTCACCAAAAGGAATGGCCCGCAGGGCTGTCCAGACCCTTCGCTGAAACTCGGTCCCTTGCGCTGCCAGCGGTACGGAAAATGCCTTTCGACCGCCCTCAAAGTATTCTTGCAACTGTATGGCAGCCTGCATTAACACTTCGTCGCAGCGCTTTTCGCCATCGCTTTCGTGCGCATCACTAAACTCAATGCGCAGCAGGGCGCGGCCATCCGAGAGCAGGCGCAATGTGCCAAGCGGTGTTGCCAGGTATTGAAAGTTCAATGCAGTGTTCATTTATTCAAGCTCCTCCAGAGAAGATTGGCAGCGTAGGAGCGCCAGGGCTTCCATTGTTCAGTGCGGGTTTTTAACTCATTCCCTGTCAGTGGCTCAAGCGCGTTGGCGGCCTTGATCAAGCCCAGGTCGCTGAGCGGAAAACAATCCGGATCTCCAAAACCTCGCATGGCCAGTACACTGACCGTCCACGGGCCGATACCTTTCAGTGCTATCAATTCCTTTAGCACTTGCTGTGGGGTCTCGGCCGGGCTGCCGGCGAAATAGTGGCAAATGGAGCGCAGGGTATTGCGGCGCGAGGCTGGCATGGGCAGCGCGGTATCGGGCAGTGCCGCTAGCTGCTGGGGCAGCGGGAATACGGCAAGTCGCTCATCACCCTGTTCGATATAACTGTCACAGGCGGTAACCAGCCGTTCGTTCAGTCGCCGCGCCGCTTCGATACTGATTTGCTGGCCCAGTACGGCGCGCACACAGGATTCAAATACCGAGCAAACTGTCGGCGAGCGCGCCCCGGGGGTTGCCACCAGCAGTGGAGCAAGCATGTTGTCGCGCTGCAGGGATTCGCGAATTTCATCCGGTTGGGCATCCAGATCGAACATACGCCGCACGGTGGCGACCACACTCATTAATTCGCTGCTGTCAGACATATAGATGTGCAGCTTGACGGCATTTTTGCGGGGGTGTGGCCACACCCGTATGCGTGCCAGGCCGCGCTCCGTGCGTAAATTGCGTTGATAGCTATTGTCGGTAGCTTGCTCCAATACCGGCACTGTGTGGCGACGAAAAAAATCGAATACGCCGGGCCAGTCATAGGGGGGTCGGTAGGCCAGTTGCAGGGTAATTCCGGACTCCTTTCGGAAAACTGGGCGTTTGCGGCGCAAGTCGCCGGCACTGCAGCCGAAATTCTGCAAGGTGGCACTATTAAAGCGACGGACGCTGCCAAACCCACTGCTGAAGGCGATATCGGTAATTGGCATGTCTGTTTCAAGCAATAGCTTCTGGGCCAGGTGTAGCCGCTGCGTTTGCGCGACCACTGAGGGAGCGACCCCCAATTGTTGATCGAACAGTTTGCGCAGGTAGCGCACCCCAACCCCTAGTTTATTGGCCAGCGAAGTAAGTGATTCGCTGTTGAGATAGCCCTCATTAATAAGCTGTAACGCACGCGTTACGGTAGTGGATGCGCCTTGCCAGGCCGGGCTGTGCGGCGCTGACTCGGGACGACAACGCAAGCAGGGGCGGTAGCCCTGGTTGGCTGCCTCGGCGGCACTGCGGTAGTAGCGCACATTATCTTCACGCGGTGACCGGGCCGGACAAATCGGTCGGCAGTAGATACCCGTGGTGATCACAGCCAGGAAGAACTCACCGTCAAAACGTGGGTCGCGGGACAATCTCGCCTGTCGGCAACTGTTGGGGTCCAGTGCATCCATAGACCCGACTATAGACCCGCAACAACGATTAGACTAGCCAGGATCGGCCCTCTAGTTGTACGTGCCTGTTGCGCGCACCGGGTGGCGGCCCAGCGATGTTGCAGAGCGTTACCCGCGGTTACCAGAGAGCTGGCGCCGGCGCCGCTGGTTTACACCGCGCTCAACCTGGCCCTGTTGCCGCTGCTGAATCGATCAACCGGGTTTCGCAACCTGGCGATGGCTGCACAGGAATAAGCCGCGCCAAGCCAAGGGATATCAGCGCAAATCCCGCACCGGTGAGAAAGACCGCCGCCGGCGCTATCAGCCAGACCGCACCCAGTACCACCGGCACAACCACCGCAGCGATGTGATTGATGGTAAAGCTGACTCCGGCGTTACCCGCTATATCAGCTGGATCGGCGATTTTCTGGAAGTAGGTGTGGATGGCAATCGCCAGCGAAAAAAGGAAATGGTCGACAATGAACAGGGTCGCCGCCAGCCAGGCGTGGCTGACCACGGCGTAGCTGGAGAAGACCAGCAGCAGGCCAATGTATTCCAGAGTGAGGGCGCGACGCTCGCCAACACGGCCAATCCAGGCACCAATGCGCGGCGCAAAAAACAAGTTGAAAACATAGTTAAACAGGTACAGGGCACTAATATCGCCGACGCTGTAGCCAAACTTTTCTACCATCATAAAGGCGGCAAAGACCATAAATATCTGCCGCCTGGCGCCGCCCATAAAAGTGAGACCGTAGTACAGCCAGTAACGCTTGCGCAGGATAATTTTCTTGCGCTGCTGGGTGTGCTGCTCAAACTGCGGGAACCAGCCCCATATGGCTGTTACCAGCAATACACCGATGCCGCCGGCCAGTAAGTACATGTGCCGGTAGGCCCAGCCGAACTGTTCCATCAATATCCAGATACTGCCGTAGGCGATGAGGGAGGCTATCGCCTTCACCGACAATACGCGGCCCATAAAGTGCGCCGTGTGGTGCTTTGGCAGCCACTGCAGGGTGAGTGATTCGTTGAGTGCTTCGAAGTAATGGAAGCCGATCGACATGATGACGGTAGTGATATACAGCCCGAGAATACTTGGGAAGTAGCCGGTCACCGCCACGCCGGCGGACATCAACAGCAGCGATATCAGGGCCAAGCGCTGCTCCCTGATGAAAATCAGCAGGAATATTACGCTGAAGGTCAAAAAACCGGGCACTTCGCGCAGGCTCTGCAGGATGCCGATTTCCCGGCCTGTGAAGGCGGCCTGTTCGACCACGAAGTTATTTAGTAGCGCATTCCACACCGAGAATGTCAGCGGCATGACGAATGCCATTGCCAGTAGCATCAAGGCTGGCCGGCGCGGTACCTCAGGCTGGTTCACAGCGCCTGGTAGATTTTAAGCATGGCCTGTCGTTGGGCCGCGTCGGGAACCGGACCAAAATTGGCATTCATATTGTCGCGTATATGGTGCACTCTGGAGGTGGCAGGCACCAGGCAGGTTACGGTCGGGTGGCCGATAATGTATTTGAGAAAAAATTGCGCCCAGCTTTTACAGCCCAGCTCTGCGGCTAAACCGGGCAGTGGTTGACCCTTGACCTTGCGAAACAAACTGCCACGCTGAAAGGGACGATTAATCATCGTCGCCATGCCCCGCTCGGCTGCCAGTGGCAACAGTCGCTGTTCAGCGCGCCTGTTTTCCAGGTTGTAACTGAACTGTACAAAATCCACTGGCTCCTTGCGCATAATCTGTTCCAGTTCCTCATGGTAGCGCTGGTGGGAGGTGGTGACACCTATGTAGCGCACCCGGCCCTCTTCCTTCCAGCTCTGGAGTGTTTTGATGTGGGTCTTCCAGTCACGCAGATTGTGAATCTGCATGAGGTCGAATACCGGTACACCCATTAACTCGCTGGATTTTTCCATTTGCGCAATGCCGGCCTCGCGGCCGTCGGTCCACACCTTGGTGGCGGCAAAAACCCTGGGCTTTGGCGATAATCCGGACAACAATTGGCCGAGCACAGTCTCGGCCTCTCCGTACATGGGCGAGGTGTCGATCACACCGCCCTGCTCCGAAAAGAAAATTTCCAGCACGCGGGTCAGGCCCTGCATGGTGGATTTTTTGGTATGGACGTCAAAGGTTCGCGAAGTTCCCATCCCCACTACCGGCAGGCTCTCGCCGCTGGACGGAATAACACGCTCAATGGGAGTTCTCGCCGCTGCCCGGGCCGGTCCGATTTGGCTGGCCAGCAACAGGCTGGCGCTGGATGACAGGAACGTCCTGCGATCTAACATGATGTCTTCTCCCGTGACTGCCGGGTTAGTTTACACACTTTGATTGAGCTCTGTATCGGGTCTCGTTGCATTGGCGTGTTCAGCGAAACCGGTGCCGGCTTCCGCGAACAGGTTGAAGCTGGAAATATCGTATTTTTTGAGTTCCTCACCCTCTTCACGAAAGCGTACAATCGCGGTAATCAGCCCCCCGTAACCCAGTTCTCGCAACAGCTTGCCAACGACCTTGTTTTCTTCATGATTGGTGAGCGCCAGCATGACCTGCTCCACCTGGTTCAGGTCCACCACTGCCCAAAAAGCGGGATCGCTGGCATCAGCGGCTACCACCCGCCTGCCTTTAGCAAAATGCTGTTCCAGTTTGGAGTCGTTATCGTCTACCCCCAGTACCTGCTCGCCATGATGCTCCTGCATGGCGGTATAGGCACCGGTACCAATATTGCCCATGCCCAGTACGATAATGGCGGCACCTGAGGTATCGGCTGCCCTGCGCTGCAGCCTGCTACTCTGGAAGCGGCCCAGTGCCTGGTGCCAGCGATAATAGAGGTCGTGGATGCGCATATTGGCGGCAGAGGACAGCAGGAAGCTCACCGCAATGGTGAGTGACAGGGCCGCCGACCACTGTGCATCCACCAAACCCTGCCTGGCGGCAATGGCTATTACGATAAGGCCGAACTCACTGAAGTTAGAGAGAGCGACAGAGCTCAACAGGGCCGTGCGTATGGGTGTATGCAGACGCGCCATCAACCAGAAGTAGAGCGGTGCTTTAAGTGGTGCCAGCAGACCAATACCTATGGCGATGTAGATCAGCTCCGGGTGTGGCCATCCAGACATGCCGATCACCAGGAAAAAACCCACCAGGAACAAGTCCTTGAAGTGCAGCAGGTTTTTGCCCAGTTCCTTGGCCTTTTGATTGCCGGCCAGCAAAGTACCGAGGATCAGTGCGCCCAGATCTCCCTTGACGCCGACCGCTTCGAACAGCTCGGCGCCACCTACCGCCAGCGCCAGGCCGAACAGAGTGAATAGCTCACCGTGACCACACAGGCTCAATAAGCGAATTATCACGGGTCGCAGTGGAATCAATAACAATAAGCCCAAGGCCGTCCACGCGGGGACTTTACCCGTGGATATGGCTATAAACATCACCGCGGCCACGTCTTGCAGGAGCAGTACGCCGATTGCCAGCGAGGCGTGTCGGGAGGACATCTCGCCGCGCTCCTGTAACACCTGTATGGCGAATACCGTGCTGGAAAAACTCAATGCGAAGGCGATGAGCAGGGCTTGCGGAGTTGCCAGTGTCACCCCGGGCAGCAGTTGGCTTGCCACCAGCAACAGTGGCGTAAAGGCCATCATCATAATTGCCATATGTGTGAGGGTAGAACCCCACACTTTTACCTCCAGCAAATCGGCGGGCCGCAATTTGAGTCCGATACTGAATAGCAACAGGGTGACCCCAATATCTGCAAGTTCGATCATTAGCTCTGTCGGCTGGGCGCCCAGCTCATGGAGTACGAAGCCCGCCGCCAAGTAGCCGACCAGGGCCGACAGGCCCACCGCGCGAGCTGCCAGTCCACACAGCAATGCACAGAGGATAATAATGGGTTCAAACATGGCGCTAATCCATACCCGCGTGGCGGGTGCGAATAAGTATGTAAATACACATTGTCGCCACCAGGGTGTCGGCGGCAACATGCCACCACAGCAGGGGTTGGTGAATATTGTCAAGCAGTCGGGGAATACCGAATGCGGCGCCGGCTGCGGGCAGCACGCTGGCTATCCACAGGGTGAAACGCGATTGACCGGAAAGCCCCAGTCCTGTCAGCAGATAGAACATACCCAGCAGTGCGGCTATCACCACATCTGCTCCTAATTTCACAAACCAGAGTTGGCCTATATGGGTGAGCCCGGACAGTAACATTAAGGCGGCGGTTACATTGCGAATTTTGCGTGTCGCGTAGACGGGCACTGTCTCTATTTCCTTGAGAGTTTCACAAGGCAAGAATGTACACAGGATTTGCCTGATCGGCCAGTGTCAGCTGCTGTTGGCGGAAAGCGCCCGGGCTACCGCAGATTGGCTCGGCCGCTGTAACTGGGCTGAAATGAAGTTTCCTGCGGCGACCAGCCTGGACAGGTTTATGCCACTTTCAATGCCCAGGCCATCCAGCAGGTATACCAGGTCTTCGGTAGCAACGTTGCCGCTGGCTCCCCTGGCATAGGGGCAGCCACCCAACCCGGAGACGGAGGCGTCAATGGTGGCGATGCCGTGTTGCAGTGCTACCAGGATATTGGCCAGCGCCTGGCCATAAGTGTCGTGGCAGTGCACAGCCAGTTTGTTGGCCGGAATATCGGCGAGTAAGGTCTGTAGCAGTGCTGTCATGGTGCCGGCTGAGCCCGTGCCTATGGTGTCACCCAGAGAAACCTCGTAACAGCCCATATTCAGCAGCGCCTGGGTCACGGCAAGAGTTTGCGCCGGCGCCACCTGTCCCTCGTAAGGGCAGCCCAGCACACAGGAGGCATAGCCGCGTACCGGTATGCCTGCCTCTTGAGCCGCCGACATAACCGCTTTGAAGCGCTGTAGACTTGCCTCGATGCTACAGTTGATATTCTTTTGGCTAAAAGTTTCCGAGACGGCTGCGAACACGGCCACTTCATCTGCCCCAGCCGCCAGCGCCCGCTCGAATCCTTGCAAATTGGGCGTTAGTGCCACATAGCGAACACCTTCCCGACGCCGCAGGCCCGCAAAAACCTGTTCGCTGTTGGCCATTTGCGGAATCCACTTCGGATTCACAAAACTGCCTGCTTCAATTGATCTCAGACCGGCGCTTGCCAGCTGTTGAATGAGCTCGATACGCGTGCCTACCTCAATAAGCCGGTCTTCGTTCTGCAAACCGTCGCGGGGTCCCACCTCGACGATTCGAACCTGCGAGGGCAGTGCCATGGAGAGTGCCATGGATAGTGGCATGCTTATTCCTCCGCCTTAAAGTTGAGTAGTTCTGCATCGCCATCGACCAGGTCGCCGCTCTGGAAGTAAAACTGACTGACCACGCCCCTTGCCGGAGCACGGATAGTATGTTCCATTTTCATAGCTTCCATTACCAATAGTGGCGTATCGGCTTCAACCACCTGCCCGGTCTCGACCAGCAGAGCGCTGACAATACCGTTCATCGGTGCGCGGGGATTGCCGCCCGGTTCGTCGCTGTCGTCGCTACCGGTATCGGTCTCAGCCAGGCTGAAGTGGAAGGCGCCGTCGCGGCGGTAAGCTGACCAGGTTGCGTCGTGACTGGCGATGCTCAACTTCTGGCGAAAGCCATCGATGTCAGCCTGTAGTTGATCGCCATTGAGCCGGCCTGTCACCCGGGCCGTATGCCCTTCATAGTGTAACCGGTAGCTAGTCCGATGCTTGGTGCCGACCTGCTCGGCGGTAATTTCTACGTTCCTGTCACGGTAATTAATGTTGATGCGATGCAGGTGCGGCTCATTCATCCGCCAGGCGGTATGGGCGTGCCAGGGAGAGCAGGGATCAGCATGCCGGCGGGCGGCTGCCTGTGCCTCATTGTTGCGTGCCAACAGCAAATACAGGGCGGCCAGCGCCAGCTCCTCGGGTTCGTCGGCGGCTTCCTGTTTGAAGATCTGCGAGTGATTTTTTTCAATGAAACCGGTGTCCAACTCAGCGGCGCCAAACGCGTCGCAGGTAGTGATGTTGTAGAGAAAATCAATATTGGTAGTCAGCCCTGCCACGCGGTATTCGGCCAGGGCACTGGCCAGGCGCCGAATCGCCTGCCGGCGATCTGTATCCCAGACTATGAGCTTGGCAATCATGGGGTCGTAGTGCACGCTGACCTCATCGCCCTGACGTACGCCGGTATCGATGCGGATGTTGTCAGATTCTTCTGGGGTGCTCAGAAAAGCCACGCTGCCAGTGGCGGGCATAAAATTCTGAGCGGGGTCTTCGGCGTATATGCGTGCTTCCAGGGCATGGCCACTGGTTTTGACAGCAGCTTGTAGTTTGGGCAGCTGTGAACCGTTGGCGATCTGTAACTGCCATTCGACCAGGTCCTCGCCGGTGATCATTTCGGTGACCGGGTGCTCCACTTGCAGGCGGGTATTCATCTCCATGAAGTAGTAGGAGCCATCTTCATCGAGCAAAAATTCAATCGTACCGGCGCCGCAGTAATCTATCGCCTGTGCAGCGCGCACGGCTGTTTCGCCCATCTGCCGGCGCAACTCATCGGCCAGGCCGGGAGCCGGCGCTTCTTCGATCACCTTCTGGTGACGCCGCTGAATAGAGCAATCCCGGTCTGCCAAGTAGACGCCGTTGCCGTGGCTGTCACAGAACACCTGGACTTCTACATGGCGCGGTTTGGTCAGGTACTTCTCAACCAGCATATTATCGTCGCCGAAGCTGCTCATCGATTCGCGCCGGGCTGCTGCCAGTTCTTCGTCGAAGCGAGCCTCGTCGTGCACCTGGCGCATGCCCTTGCCGCCGCCGCCGGCCACCGCCTTGAGAAGTACCGGGAAGCCGATTTTCCTGGCTTCCTCCAGTAGCAGGGATTTGTCCTGGTCAGCGCCGTGGTAACCGGGCACCAGAGGGACCCCGGCTTGCTCCATGATTTGTTTGGCGGCGGACTTGGAGCCCATGGCCTCGATCGCCGGCGCCGGGGGGCCGATGAAAATAATATCGGCCTGTTCACAGGCCCGACAAAAATTGGCGTTTTCCGATAGAAAACCGTAGCCCGGGTGGATTGCCTCAGCACCGGTTTGCTGTGCTGAGGTAAGCACTTTTTCTGCCAGCAAGTACGATTCGCGGGCCGGTGCTGCGCCGATGTACACCGCCTCGTCGGCCATGTCCACGTGCATGGAGTCCCGGTCAGCATCGGAATAGACGGCCACGGTGGCAATGCCTAGTCGACGCGCCGTTTTGATAATGCGGCAGGCGATTTCGCCACGGTTGGCGATTAATATCCTGTTAAACATTGTCTGATCTCCAGGGTGCGGCACGCTTCTCCAAAAATGCCTTGAGGCCTTGCTGGCCCTCTTCGGAAACACGAATAGCGGCGATACGTGCGCAGCTGTCTTCTATCAATTCTGCCGTGATGGCTTGGTCCGCGTAATCCAGCACCAGGCGCTTGCCGTCCCGGGCGGCCTGTGGGCCGTTGGCGAGCAGTATTTCAATCATCGCTGCGACGCTTTCGTCCAGTTGTTGCGCGGTAACTACCTGGCTTAGCAAGCCCAGTGCAGCCGCCGTCTCTGCGTCTATGACCTCAGCGGTAATAAAATAGCGCCGCGCCGCTCGCTGGCCCATGGCTGCAATGACATAGGGGCTGATGGTGGCGGGGATCAAACCGATTTTGACTTCGGACAAACAGAATTTGGCGTACTCCGAGCCGATGGCGAGATCACAGCAGGCCACCAGGCCGACTGCGCCGCCGTAAGCGGCCCCCTGTACCCTGGCAATAGTGGGTTGCGGCATGGCGTTGAGTTTACGCAGCATCTCGGCCAGGGCGCGCGCATCGGCAAGGTTTTCCGCATGGCTGTAGGTGGCCATTCTCTGCATCCAGGCCAAATCGGCACCGGCGGAAAAGCTGCGTCCCGCGGACGCCAGCACCATTACCTTGATGCTTGAATCTGCCGCAATGCCGGCAAAGGCGCTGTCGAGCTCAGCGATGATGCCGTCGTCAAAGGCGTTGTGCCTGTCGGCGCGATTGAGGCACACAGTAGCCACGCCGCGCTCGTCTATGTTGGTAATAACAGTGGCTTGCGGCATCTGGCTCACATCCTGAAAATGCCGAAGCGAGTATCGGCTATCGGCTTGTTAAGGCAGGCGGACAGGGCCAGTCCCAGCACCATGCGGGTGTCCGCAGGATCGATAACACCGTCATCCCACAACCTCGCCGAGGCGTAGTAGGGGTGTCCCTGGGTCTCATAGTTGTCGAGAATCGGTTGCTTGAATTGCTGTTCTTCCGCCTCGCTCCAGTCTTCGCCGGCCGCTTCCTTTTGATCGCGTTTAATCTGCGCGAGCACGCCGGCAGCTTGCTCACCGCCCATTACTGAGATGCGGGCATTGGGCCACATGAACAGAAAGCGAGGGTCGTAGGAGCGCCCGCACATGCCGTAGTTGCCGGCACCGAAAGAGCCGCCAATGAGCACCGTCAGCTTGGGAACTTCCGCACAGGCCACAGCGTTGACCATTTTTGCACCATGCTTGGCAATACCGCCGGCTTCATATTGTTTTCCAACCATAAAGCCGGTGATGTTTTGCAGGAACAGCAGCGGAATTTTGCGCTGCGCGCACAATTCGATGAAGTGCGCACCTTTCTGTGCAGACTCCCCAAATAAAATGCCATTGTTAGCGACAATGCCAATGGGGTAGCCGTGCAGCCTGGCGAAACCACACACCAGTGTGGTGCCATAGAGGGCTTTGAATTCGTCAAAGTCTGAACCGTCGACCAGCCTGGCAATGATCTCGCGGACGTCGTAGGGCCGGCGCGTATCCTTGGGAATGATGCCGTAGATTTCATCGGCATCGAATAGGGGCTCCTGGCTGGGGCGTACATCCAGCTCTACGTTTTTCACGCGATTGAGCCGGCCTATGGACTGGCGCACCAGTTGCAGGGCGTGGTTATCGTTGTTGGCGTAGTGATCTGTGACACCAGAGGTGCGACAGTGAATGTCGGCGCCGCCGAGTTCCTCTGCGGAGACAATTTCTCCGGTGGCTGCCTTGACCAGTGGTGGACCGGCCAGAAAAATGGTGCCCTGCTGCTTCACGATGATGGATTCATCGGCCATTGACGGGAGATAGGCACCGCCGGCGGTGCAGGAACCGAGCACGGCCGCTATCTGCGCAATGCCCTGAGCCGACATGCGTGCCTGGTTGTAAAAGGCGCGACCAAAGTGTTCGCGATCAGGGAACACGTCCGCCTGCATTGGCAAATAGGCGCCACCTGAATCTACCAGGTAGATGCAGGGCAAATTGTTCTCCGCGGCGATACGCTGGGCGCGGTCCTGCTTTTTGACGGTGAGCGGATAGTAAGTGCCGCCCTTGACCGTGGCGTCGTTGACGAAAATCATGCACTCCTGACCATTCACCCGGCCTATGCCGGTGATGATGCCGGCGGCAGGCACATTGTCGTCGTAGACCTGGTGGGCGGCCAGTTGCGAGAGTTCCAGAAAGGGCGAGCCGTCATCCAGTACCGCATCCAGCCGCTCCCGTGGCAGTAGTTTGCCGCGGGCCTTGTGGCGTTGCCGGTATTTCTCACCGCCACCCAGTTTGATCTGGGCGACCAGTTCACGCAGGTCGTCGACCTGGGCTTGCAGGTGCTCACGGTTCTCATCGAAACCGGCAGCGCGGGTGTTTATCCTGCTTTCTAAAATCGTCATAGCGCCAATCCCTCAGGCAGTTTCCCTGAATAGTTCTCTACCGATCAGCATGCGGCGGATTTCCGAGGTGCCGGCGCCGATTTCATACAGCTTGGCATCGCGCAACAGGCGGCCGGTCGCATAGTCATTGATGTAGCCGTTGCCGCCCAGCGCCTGGATGGCCTGTGACGCCATCAGCGTGGCCTTTTCTGCGGTGAACAGGATCACAGCGGCGGCGTCCTTGCGGCTGTTTTCACCGCGATCACAGGCGCGGGCAACCGCATAGAGGTAGGCGCGCGAGGCGTTCAACTCGGTGTACATATCGGCGACCTTGCCCTGCATTAACTGGAACTCACCGATACTCTGCCCAAACTGCTTGCGGTCGTGCAGGTAGGGTACTACTTCGTCCAGGCAGGCTTGCATGATGCCAACCGGCCCGCCGGAAAGTACGGTGCGCTCAAAGTCGAGTCCCGACATCAGCACGTGTACGCCATCGCCCTCGCGGCCCAGGATGTTCTCTGCCGGCACCTCGCAATCCTGAAATACCAGCTCACAGGTGTTGGAACCGCGCATGCCCAGTTTGTCCAGCTTCTGCGCCTGGGAAAATCCCGCGAAGTCGCGCTCTACGATAAAGGCGGTGATGCCGCGGGGTCCGGCCTGGAGATCAGTTTTAGCGTAAACCACAAAGGTGTGGGCATCGGGCCCGTTGGTAATCCACATCTTGTTGCCGTTCAGCAGGTAGTGGTCGCCACGCTTTTTGGCCTTCAATTTCATGCTGACAACATCGGAACCGGCGTTAGGCTCGGACATAGCCAGCGCACCGATGTGCTCGCCAGTGCAGAGCTTGGGCAAGTATTTCTGCTTTTGCGCTTCGTTGCCGTTCTTGCGAATCTGGTTGAGGCAAAGATTCGAGTGGGCGCCGTATGACAGACCCACAGATGCGGAGGCGCGGCTGACCTCTTCCATGGCAACCGTGTGCGCCAGGTAGCCCATGCCACTGCCGCTGTATTCTTTTTCTACGGTGATACCCAGCAGGCCCAGGTCGCCGAATTTCCGCCACATGTCCATGGGGAACTCGTTGCTGCTGTCTATCTCCTGCGCGCGCGGTGCCAGTTCTTTCCGGCACATCCGGTAGACCGCATCACGCAGCATGTCTATCTCTTCACCGAGGCCAAAATTGAGTGTGGGGTAGGGTGTGTTCATGTCGTTTCCTTCAGGTTGTCAGCTTGAGAGCTTGCTTACAGCGTCGTTGAATGTCGTCCAGCTGTGTCTGCATATGTTGGATATCCCGCTGTTGTGCCTGCAGCAGCGCGCGGCGTTCGGTGATCTTTGCTAACAGCAAGTTTAGCTGCTGGGACGAGCCTATAATTTCCCATCTTGCCGCGCTTTCTCTTTGAAACCGTCGAGCATTTCTTGCGGTGTTTCTGACACCCACCCGTGTTGTTCAACGGATAGCTCGGCCGCAATCAGCTTGGCGCGGAGGGCGTCAACTTCGTTCATGCGTAATTGTTTTTTCCGCAGGGCTTCTCGGATCAGTTCGCTGTCCGTGCCATAGTTTCCCGTCTCCATTTGCGCCTGTATCCAACTTTCTTGTTGGTCGGTTACGGTAATGCTTTTTTTCACCATTGGCATCAGGTGTCCTCCAATAAGAAAGAATATATACTACTACTTCATCTTGCTAACTATCAGCCTTCGTGAAAAAGAAATAATGCAGCGCAAACAAGCCACACCATTATCATAAGACAGATAATTGGCACATTTTGGTGCGCATAATCTCCTTTAAACGGGTCCCACAACTTCGCCAGATTGGACATCTGCTTAATAATTATTGAAGTATCAATACTGTTCGTCACATCTAGACATTCTAGTGTAGGTCGCTATAAATAGTGTAACATGTAGCATCTTCCCCTATATAGAGAGCTTGTCATGCGTGTTGCAGTAGAAATTGTTTTGTCTGATGACGAAGTTGTGGATTTGAGTAAGTTCTCTAAATCGCGTTCTGTGTCGGTCCGATTGGCGGAGCGTTCACGAATTGTTCTTCTAGCCGGCAAGGGCATGACCAATGAAGAGATCGGTTTTGAACTGGGCATTACGAGACAGAAAGCCGGCCGCTGGCGAAAACGTTATGCAGAGAGTGGAGTTGAAGGCATCCGCCGGGATGCGTATCGGCCGGGGCGCAAACCGACAATCAGTTCACGTAAGGTTGCACAGGTGATCAGACTCACGACGCAAGAGAAACCGAAAAACGCTACGCATTGGAGCCAACGCCTGATGGCAGAGAAGGCGGGTATCAGCATGTCTTCGGTGGGCCGGATATGGAAAAGCCATGGTTTGAAACCGCACCGGATAAGTACATTCAAGGTATCGAACGATAAAGAGTTTGCCGAGAAACTGGAGGCAATCGTCGGCCTTTACATATCACCGCCGGATAACGCCATTGTTTTCAGTTGTGATGAAAAGAGCCAGATACAAGCGCTGGATAGAACACAGCCGGGCTTACCGATGAAAAAAGGCAGGGCCGCGACAATGACACATGACTATAAACGTAATGGCACCACGACCTTGTTTGCTGCATTGAATACCTTGACAGGGGAAGTGCTGGGCACCTGCGCCGGGCGGCATCGCCATCAAGAATGGTTGTCATTTCTCCGCCAGATCAATACGTCGACGCCCAAAGATAAAGAGATTCATATTATCTGTGACAATTACGCGACGCATAAGCACCCGAAGGTAAAAAGCCGGCTGAAATATCACCAGCGATTCCATGTGCACTTCACGCCAACTGGCGCATCGTGGTTAAACATGGTGGAACGGTTTTTTCGGGAGCTAACTGAAAAGCAATTGAAACGAGGTGTCTTTAGCAGTGTGAAAGAGCTTGAGCAAACAGTTATGGCGTTCATTGAGACTCATAACCAAGCGCCGGCGCCTTATATCTGGACCAAATCTGCGAGTGACATTTTGGAGAAAGTGAAGCGTGGCAGAGAGAAACTTAATAAGTTATAAACTGTTTGACGACCTACACTAGGGATGCAGCCCGATTAAGGGAATTCATCCAGGAAAAAATCTCCAAGTGGCTCAACGAGCGGCCAGCCGTATCAAAGAAGCCGCGCAGATCCTGGCAGACAATCCTAAGGCCGGCAGACCCGTTGAAGAAAAGAACTATCAAAGGAAGAGGGAGATAAAATGAGAATGGTTAATATTTTACGTTTGGCGATTGCTATGAGCATATCCGCAGGACTTTCCGCAATGTGTCTGGTGTTATATGCATTAATACTTTGGCCTTTGTGGAATTGGCTAATGCCGGGTCTTTTTGACTTGCCGACATTAACGTATATCGAAAGCCTGGGGTTATTGGTACTTATTAGCCTGATGTTTAGGTGGAATACTCTGACGTATAAGGCTTCATACCAAGGCTGAGGTATTGCTTGTCCTATTGGAGCGTTCTGACAAAAGGCCGATGCAATCGGATGGATGTCAGAGCAGGGCATTGCAGCACAAGGCAGCATGGGCGGCAGAAAATCTTTGCCTGGGCAAGGTGATAACATGATAAGCATACCCATTTTATATGGCTTGTATGTGTATATGTATCTGAACCTATGCAATATTTGCAGAATTTGTTATACGGGATGTCTTGAAAGTGGTTTATGGCGTTTTGGGCATGCGTTTGGATATAATGAGAAAAGACATTATTTAAGGGGTAATGTATGGCGACTAAGACAATAGAAAATCCGTTTAGACCTACACACAGCGAAAGTCCGCCTTTTTTGGCCGGGCGTGAGGAAGCACAGAGAAAATTTCAAGATGCTTTGCTTTGTTTGCATGCTGGTCAATCTTGCGGCGATATAATTATATCCGGCGCGACGGGTATGGGTAGAACCGCATTACTAAACTGGATTGAAACTGAGTTTAGCAAAAAGGTTAAGGGCGGTAAGAAAGTCCGTGTCCGGCGTGTTACACCGAAACAATTAGTGACCAAACAAGACATTAAAGATCATTTTTTGAATGATGACTGGCAGAAGTATTTTAAGGCCAAGGGCATGTTTTCGTCTTTTATGGTTTTGCTGGACGATCCGGACGAAGAAGTCTGGTTTGATTTTTCAATGTCACGAACACTTACTGAAGAATGTAAACGTAGCCCGTTGGTGATGTTAATGGATGATGCTGATGGCCTGGATGCAAAGTTTTGCTGTAGTTTGCTTAATTTGAGTCAGGAAATTTCGTTTGACGCACCGTTTGCGGTCTTTTATGCAGGTTTGCCTGGGATAAAAAGCCAGTTAATTGCTTCCGGCGCTGGATTTATTGAACGTGCTACAGAGTTTTTTATTGATCGGCTGGACGCCGATGAGGTGAAAAGTGCGATTATGGAACCACTTATGGCATGCGGTATTGGTATTGAGGATAAGGTCTTGGAGCATATCGTTGCGTCAAGTGAAGGTTATCCGTACTTTGTGCAAGTGTGGGGCGCGACCCTATGGGACATTAGTAGCGCTGATAAACATGCTCTGACGCTGGAAGATATATTTGTAGCAAAGAAACAGGTCGATTTGATTAAAGATGTGTTTTATGAAGAACGTTTGAGTATGTTAAAAAACGCTGACTTGTTGTTACCAGCAACGATTATTGCCAATATTTTTCAAAATAGGGATAGCTTTAGCCTTCGGAGCCTGGAATCATTTGTTGTTGATGCATTGCTTAAGGATATTCGTTCACGGCCTTTGCATCCGGAAACAATGGCAAAAGAAATGGTCGCCGGATTGATCGAGCAACAGCTTATTTATCAACCGAGTATTATCGATCCCTATCAACCGTTATTGCCGAGTATGCTAGGTTATATTCTTAATTCACAACGCGAAGTACAACAAAAAGCTTATATTGGCAGAATAAACACCGACCAGCATTAAAAAAAACTATAAGCAAAATAAAGAGGGTATTGGCAAGAAATCCACTCGCACCCTTCCGGTCTCATGCCCGAAGATGGCGCCCTGTCGTCGTTGATTATCTCGAAATCAAGCTCGTATCGCTCTCTTCGTAGATCTATTCCGGTCATTCTGGTCCTGCTATACGCAGGAACCCATGCCATCTCTTGTTCAGTGGCGTCCCTGCTGATTGTGAACTGGATTTCTTCCCAGCGAAAAGAGGCAATGTCTCAGGTGGTGCCCTGGGAGGTGGTGTGAGCAACGGGAGGGTAGGGATGTCCTGTTCCCTATCGCGAAGGTGAGCGAGGATTCTATACCCCAGGGCACCCTCTCTTGATGCTACGCATCAATTCACCTTGTCAATGATGTTCTGATCCTCAATACATGCGATGACTCTGACAGACCCACTGCAGCGGCCGCAAACCTCGATGTCGATGCTGAACACACGTTTCAGTGGTGCGACACACGATGCTGAGCCCAGGCGGGCGACGAAATCGACAGGGTCGAAGGCCACCCGGGTCGTCCCATCCCGTTCCAGCAATCCCTGGCGTTCGAGGCAGCGCCCCACGCGTTGGCTAATCAGCTGAACCGGTTCTCCCAACTCGCCCTTGTCTGGTGCCTTGAAGCGTTGAAATCGGGGTGGTCGGTTGTCGCGATACACATAGACGCCGTCCAGGAAGAGGATGTGAAAATGAATTGGGCGGCAAAGAGGTAGCGTAGGGAAAACTGATGACCCACTGGCGCAGTGGCACATCGGGGAATACTTCAGCAGAAAGGAGGGCCGCCGTCTCGGCCATACGGCGGGCGCTAATGAAGCGGCTAAACAGATCAAGGACGCCAAACAACAACTCTTTACGACCGTTACTCAGCAGAACCATCAGGCTGCATAGCGAGCACATGGGCAGCGGCTATCAAGACCCAGAGTTCAGTATCATTTCTCTATTGGAATATACTGCACCATTACCGTGTGCCCTCTGGTGCGGTATGATGACGTCCCTTTAGCAACCGAATACAGAGACAGGTATGGCCACTTATTCCACCAACGACATACGGGCGGGCATCAAGGTAATGTTGGAAGGGGATCCCTGTAGCATCATCGATAACGAACTGGTAAAGCCGGGCAAAGGCCAGGCTTTTGCCCGGGTTAAGTTGCGCAACCTCAAGACGGGTCGGGTCTGGGAGCGCACCTTCAAATCAGGCGAATCCTTGGAAGCGGCGGATGTTATGGAACGGAGCCTGGAATATCTCTACAGCGACGGTGAATTCTGGCATTTCATGGAACCCGATACCTTCGAGCAATACCAGGCCGATGCCAGTGCCGTGGGTGACGCCGCCAAATGGCTCAAGGCACAGGACCGCTGCGACGTAACCTTGTACAACGATTCCCCGTTGGCAGTTACCGCTGCCAACTTTGTCGAGCTGGAAATTGTTGAAACCGACCCGGGCCTCAAGGGGGATACGGCCAGCGGCGGTAGTAAACCGGCGACTCTGAGCACTGGCGTGGTGGTGAAGGTGCCCTTATTCCTGAGCCAGGGCGAAGTGGTTCGCATCAACACCCGTACAGGAGAGTACCAGGGCCGGGGCAAATCCTGACTTGAACCCCGACCAGCAGTGGCGGCCAACAGCGAGTATAGAAGTGCTCGCGGCGCGAGCCGGTTTGTTGGCGCAAATCAGGGATTTCTTCGCCAGGCGTGCGGTGCTTGAGGTTGAAACACCCCTGCTCAGCGCCGGCACAGTAACCGACCCGAATATCGAACCTATGGCGGTGGCCGAGCGCTGGCTACAGACTTCGCCTGAATACGCGATGAAACGGCTACTGGCGGCCGGTAGCGGACCGATTTACCAGTTGTGTAAGGCCTTTCGCGCAGGCGAAGCGGGGCTGCGCCACAATCCGGAGTTCAGCCTGCTGGAGTGGTACCGCCCCGGTTTTACGCTGCAGCAATTGATGGCAGAAGTAGCCGATCTGGTGGGCTCGCTACTGCCGCGCACAGATTGGCACAGTTTTACCTATCGGGAGCTGTTTCAAAAATTTCTTGATGTTGACCCCTTTGCCGCCGATATCGGGGAGCTCAGGGCGCTGTCACGGCAACATATTGACCTCAGCTTCGATGAGGACGGTCGCGATGTTTGGCTGGATTTGTTACTGACGCACCTTATAGAACCACGATTGGCTGAACTTGGGGCCGTTTTTGTGCAGGACTATCCGGCCTCCCAGGCCGCACTGGCGCGCCTGCGGCAAGACGGGGAAGATCGGGTCGCCCAGCGCTTTGAGCTCTATATTGATGGACTGGAATTGGCCAACGGCTACTGCGAACTGACCGATGCTGATGAACTGGCCCAGCGCTTTGCCATGGATAACCGGCAATTGCAGCGTGCCGGCAGTGCGGCGCGCCCGGTTGACCAGCGTTTACAGCAGGCTATGCGAGCCGGATTACCCGATTGTTCGGGGGTGGCTCTGGGTGTAGATCGCTTGCTGATGCTGCAATTGGCCGCAACCGGGCTTGGGGAGGTACTGAGTTTTGACTGGCAGCGGGCGTGATTACTCAGGATTTGAGCACCGCTGCGCCGTAACCCTGCACAAATTCCGGCGGCAGACAGCGCGGCTTGCCGGAGCTGAGTGCGACCAGGCGGCCCGCTCACACCACTTTACGTAAACCGTGTTGTTGGTGTGCTGTAGCCCGTCGATATCAGTAGCTTCGACTGTGGCCTCAATGGAGAAAGGCGAGGGCAAATCCCAGTGCATGCTCAGGCCGCCGCGGCAGTGCCAACTTCCAGGGGCTTTTGGGCGATCTTCCAGTAACCATAGATCACCGCGATTATCGGGCAGAGATAGTTGAAAAAGGTAAATGGCACATAGCTGAGTGTGGCAATACCAAGTGTGGCGGACATATAGGCCCCACAAGTATTCCAGGGTATCAGGGCCGAGGTCAACGTGGCAGAATCCTCCAGCGTCCGCGACAGGTTGAGCCGCGACAGGCCGTGTTTCTCAAATTCATCGCGATACATGGTGCCCGGCAACGAGATGGCGATGAACTGATCGGCAGTAACCAGGTTGGTCGCTATACAGGTGCCGACAGTCGTGGCGACCAGGGAACCGTTGGATTTAGCCCGCGCCAGTGCCGCGGTTACCAGGTAACGCAAAATACCGACTTTCTCCAGCGTTCCGCCGAAGGCCATGGCGCAGAGGATCAGTGAGACGGTGTTGAGCATGCTGACCATGCCGCCCTTAGATAGCAGCTCATCCATAAAGGGATTGGCGGTCTCTGAGCTAAAGCCGGCAAACAGGCTGGTCCAGACACCCCTGAACAGTTGCAGCGCGTACGGAATGGTCGCGCTTTCGCCGGCCAGCTTCAAAACAGCCTGTGGCTGAAACAGCAAGGCGAATGTCACACCGACCAGTGAGCTGATCAAAATGGCGGGCAGGGCCGGGGTGCGGCGCCAGGCGAGATACAACATGATGAACAGCGGAGCGAACAGGTGTGGTCCCAAATTAAACTGCTCGCTCAGGCTGGCACGCAACCCCTCTATTTGCTCCGGGGGTGGTGCTGCACCGCCACCAATTATGGTAAATACCACTAGGGCTATGACGAAGCTGGGAACCGTCGTCCACAACATGTGTCGAATATGGTCGAATAAATCTACGCCGGCGGTGGCCGCTGCCAGGTTGGTGGTGTCAGACAATGGTGACAGCTTGTCGCCGAAATAGGCCCCGGAGATAATGGCGCCTGCCGTTATGGCCGGAGACAGGTTGAAGCTGGTGGCGATGGCCATCAGGCCGATACCCATGGTGCCTGCCACGGTCCAGGAGGACCCGATACTGATGGCGATAACAGCGCACAGTAGTGCGGAGGCGGCGTAAAAAATGCTCGGCGACAAAATCTGCACACCGTAGTAAATCAGGGCGGGAATAGTGCCTGCCAGGATCCATGCGCCGATCAGCATGCCCACCGACATGAGTATCATCATCGGGCCGATACACATGCTGATCCCCTTGATCAGCCCGCGCTCTATCTCTACCCAGCGCATGTTTAGCTTGATACCGACCAGAGCCACCGCGCCGGCACTAAATAACAGAGCTATCTGGTTGGCGCCATAGGAGGAGTCGGCGCCAAATAGCAGCACTGAAAGTGCCAGTAAAGTTATCAACAGGAGAACCGGCGCAACAGCCAGCGCCGGCGTTAGTGGTTTGAGTTCTTTTGTCACACCGACTCCGAATTTATTGTTTGTGTTGGGAGGTGGATGCAAAAGCTTTGCGCATCCCGGCAGCCATAGTACCGCTTCGGGCCTTCAAATACACTTTCAGCCTTTTCCAATACGAAATGAGTCAGCAATAGCCTGATCCCCGTGCTCGAACAGCTGCCGGATCAGTTCCCGTTTGGTATTCCCGGTTGTCACGCCGACCACGGTTGCCAGTACATCAACCGGCATGTGGTCAAGCGGCTAAACAGCGCAAGGACGCTGAATATTAAGCGCACTTCAATCCTTCAAGGCATCCTTGATTTTGGCAATCTCCGCCAGCGCCTCTTCTTTCGAACTGACTACACCGGACGAGGCCGGCAGCGCCGCGGGTGCCTCTATCTTCAGCTTCTCACCGGCCATCACCCGGCCACACCAGTGGCGGTAGGCAGCGCGAAACAAGGGCCAGGTCTTTTGCTCGGGCTCACCGGCCAGCATAAACCAGCCCGCATCTTTACCGGCCAGGTACACGGCGGGATGGCTCCAGGGCTGGGCCGATTTGGGGCTGCCGGCATTACAGGCCTCGATATAGGCGGCCCGCGCGGCGGGCAGGCCGTAGCTTTGCAGCGCCTCCTGGCAGCTTTCCAGCATACGATTCAGGGTCGGCAGGTATTCGCTGGTTTCTATGGCGTGCTTGGCGCCGCGCAGCACCTGGTCGGTGGGAAAGCTGAGCAGCGCTTCCAGCCACAGTTTTTTAACCTGGTTTACCTGCTCGCTATCGGGGTAGGCGGCGTAAAACTGGTTGTGATAATTGAGTCGAAACAGCGTAAACACCTGGTTAATAGTGTCTATCTGCTCGGCGCTGGGACGGGCCGCGTGCGGTGCGCGTCGGCTAGTCCGCCCAGCTGCGGTCGTTGAGGTCGTCGGCGAGGCTGCGATCTCGCGAGCGACCTGTTCTATGAGTTCCTTGCTGTCTGCCATAGGTGGTGATCTCGTTGCGTTTGGCCCAGTGGTATTTTACATGTTTCAGGAACTTGGAGTTCCAGGATTTATACAATTGATTGCTGTCTTTCCAGAACACCACAAATTCCGGCAACAGGTTCCGGGCAAATTGTGCGTCGATATGTGACATCTTGAGAATATCAAAAACATCGGCGGTGGGCTGCCAGTTGACAGCAATACGCGCCGGTTCGGTGTCGTGCACCAGCGCTGACTGCAAGCGCGCCCACTGCCGGCGCACATGCTGTATGAACTTGGAATTGAGCGCTTTTTCCCTGGGGTTGCGCTCGCGCCAGTAGAGCACAAATTCCGGCACGGCATCGTCGACAAAGGCGTGGTTGATCTCGGCCTTGTCGAGAATTTCCAGGGCATCGGCGCTGGGGTACCAGTTGCCGGTAATACTGACCTCTGGCTGCGTGAAGCGCTCGGCCTGGCTCTGCTCAGAGTGGCGCCAGCGGCTCAGCACATGCTGGCGGTACTTGCTCTCCCAGGCGTGGGAAATTTCGCCGCGTTCGCGCCAGTAATAGACAAAATCTTCCAGTTGATCAACGGCAAACCGGCGCGGGATGCCGTGGTTCAGTGCCAGCAATCGCAGCAAGTCTTCAGTCGGACTCCAGTGGGCACCGATCAGGCCGGCGCCGGAATTTCTGACCGGAGCGCTGTGTGTTTGCGCCCCGGGCGCGCGCGGTGCACGCGATTCATTGATGGCGAACCGCAGCGTGTCGGCGTCGTGCAGGGGCGGCGAATCCATCAGGATCACGCCCTTGTCGGCCAGGCTCTTGCTGATGCGATGTAAATCTACCGTCGACCAGAAGGGCAGGTTGTTTAGCAACCACTGCCGCTCCACCCGCAGCCAATCGTAACCCTGGTGGGGTTCGGCCGTGCGATGCTGAAACAATTCGCCCAGTTGTTGCAGAAAAATCGCCTCTTCCAGACCCAGTGTCTGCGCCAGCGCCGGCGAAAAAACCAGTTGTCGTTCGGGTATGAGAGAAGAATCAGACATAATTGATGTGCTTTAGTCGGCCGATCATTCTATGGCATCGGGCGGGCCTCTGCTAGCATAACGCCCATGGCAAAAACAAAAAGTAAAACCGCCTTCGTGTGTAACGAATGCGGCTCGGAATATAGCAAATGGCAGGGTCAGTGCGGCGATTGCAAGGCCTGGAACTCGGTGGTGGAGTTTCGCATAGGTTCCGCCGGCAGCGCGCGTAGTACCAGAGGGAGTACCAGAGAGAGTAGCGGCGGCAGCAGCGTCGCTGGCCGCGGCGGTTTCACCGGGGCGCTGGCAGAAGCACAAGTGCTGGCCGATATCGATCTCGACAATGTACCGCGCTTTACCAGCGGCATGTCGGAGTTTGACCGGGTACTGGGCGGCGGGTTGGTGCCCGGCTCGGCCATTTTACTCGGCGGTAACCCCGGCGCCGGCAAGAGTACCCTGTTGCTGCAAGTCCTCTGCCATCTGGCCGGCCAGATGCCGGCTCTGTATATCACCGGCGAGGAATCGCCCCAGCAGGTGGCCATGCGCGCCCAGCGTTTGGGCCTGCCCACCGATCAATTGCGTTTAATGAGCGAGACCAATGTCGAGGCCATACAGGCCGCCGCCGAAAAATATCAGCCCAGGGTATTGGTGGTCGACTCCATCCAGGTGGTGCACACCGACGAACTGACCTCGGCGCCGGGCTCAGTGTCGCAGGTGCGCGAATGTGCCGCCTGGCTGACCCGTTATGCCAAGCAAACCGGCATGGTATTGTTGCTGGTCGGTCACGTTACCAAGGATGGCAGCCTGGCTGGCCCGAAAGTGCTGGAGCACATGATCGATACCTCCATCCTGCTGGAAGACACCGCCGATTCTCGCTTTCGCACCCTGCGCGGGCAGAAAAACCGCTTCGGTGCCGTCAACGAACTGGGCGTGTTTGCCATGACCGGCGAGGGTCTCAAGGAAGTTAAAAACCCCTCGGCGATCTTTCTCAACCGCGCCAACGATCCCGCCTCCGGTTCGGCGGTGATGGTGGTGTGGGAGGGCACCCGGCCGCTGTTGGTAGAAATCCAGGCGCTGGTCGATGATTCACAACTGAGCAATCCCCGGCGGGTAGCAGTGGGGCTGGAGCAAAACCGCCTCAATATGTTGCTGGCCGTATTGCACCGCCACGGCGGCCTGCAGGTGGGCGACCAGGATGTATTTGCCAATGTGGTGGGCGGCGTCAAGGTGCTGGAAACCAGTGCCGACCTGGCTTTGCTCATGGCTATCGTCTCCAGTTTTCGCGATCGGATATTGCCGCGCGAGCTGGTGATATTCGGTGAGGTTGGGCTGTCCGGTGAGATCCGCCCGGTGCCCAATGGTCAGGAACGTTTACAGGAAGCTGCCAAACACGGTTTTACCCGTGCTATTGTGCCCCGTGCCAATTTGCCGAAGCGGGCCATCGAGGGCATGCAAGTCAAGGGAGTGAACAAATTATCAGCAGCGCTGCAGGCGCTGGAATAGAGTTTATTAGCGTTTGATACAGTGGGGGTAGAGGTTTTGCTTCGAGTTGCAGCCGCTTTTTGCGGATTTACGCTGACCCCAATTTGAGGATGTCCACATGAACAACCACCTTCCTCAGATCATCGGCAATACTCCGCTGTTACACCTGCGCGCTGTCTCTGAACTGACCGGTTGTAACATCTACGCCAAGGCCGAATTTATGAACCCGGGCGGGTCGGTAAAAGACCGCACCGCGCTGGGCATTATTCGCGCCGCCGAGGAGCGCGGCGAACTGCAACCGGGCGGAGTGGTGGTAGAGGGCACCGCCGGCAATACCGGTATCGGCCTCACCATTGTTGCCAATGCACTGGGTTATGAAACTGTGGTGGTGATGCCGCAGGCGGCCAGTAAGGAAAAAATCGACCAGTTGGAAATGCTCGGCGCCGAGCTGATCCTGGTGCCCAGTGTTAAATACGATAGTCCCCAGCACTATATTCACACCGCCGAGAAGGTGGCCCAGGGCCGTGCCCACCAGGAGCCCAATGGCGCAATCTGGGCGCGGCAGTTCGATAACCCGGCCAATGCACAAATTCATTTCGATACCACCGGCCCGGAGATCTGGGCGCAAACCGACGGCAAGGCGGATGGTTTTATCTGCTCGGTCGGCACCGGTGGCACCCTGGCCGGTGTGGCGGCGGCCCTGCGTGAGCGCAATCCCGACATCAAGGTCGGCCTGGCCGACCCGCTGGGGTCAGGCCTTTACCATTACATTCGCGATGGCGAGCTGCGCGCAGCAGGGGAATCCATTGTCGAGGGCGTGGGTGTCACCTTCGTGCCGGGCAACCTGCAGGGGGTCGACGTTGACTACGCCTGCCAAGTCAGCGATGAAGAGGCGTTGCCCTATATCTACGATTTGCTCAAGGAAGAGGGTCTGTGTGTGGGCGGTTCGTCGGGGATTAATATTGCCGGCGCCGTCAAACTGGCGCGAGAGCTGGGCCCCGGTCACACCATTGTCACCCTGTTGTGTGATTCCGGAGCGCGCTACCGGAGCAAGCTGTTTAACGCCGAGTTCCTGTGGCAGCACAAGCTGCCGTATCCGCAGTGGGTGGTCGCGTAGGCCCGGATTTGGGGTCAGAGTAAAACGGTCATTTCAGCTTTTTGTACTTGATGCGATGGGGTTGTGCGGCGGCATCACCGAGGCGGGCCTTGTAGTCTTCCTCGTAAGCGGAGTAATTGCCCTCGTGAAACACCACGCTGCCATCGTCTTCGTAGGCCAGGATATGGGTGGCGATGCGATCCAGAAACCAGCGATCGTGGGCAATCACCAGCGCCGAACCCGGAAAAGCCAGCAGTGCTTCTTCCAGCGCGCGCAGGGTTTCCACATCCAGATCGTTGGTGGGCTCATCGAGCAGCAAGACATTGGCGCCCAGCTTGAGCAACTTGGCCAGGTGCAGGCGGTTGCGCTCACCGCCGGATAAATCCTTCACAAACTTCTGCTGATCCGAGCCCTTGAAATTAAAGTGTCCGCAATAGGCGCGCGAACTCACCGTGTAGCTGCCGATTTGGATGTTGTCCTGGCCGTCGGACAGCAATTCCCACACGGTCTTGTCGCCGTCCAGGTCATCGCGGCTCTGGTCTACATAGGCCAGTTTCACCGTATCGCCGATGCGCACCGTGCCGCTGTCGGGCTGATCGGTGCCGCTGATGATATTGAAGAGCGTGGATTTACCCATGCCGTTGGCGCCGATAATGCCGACGATGGCGCCCTTGGGCACATTGAAACTGATATTCTCAAACAACTGGCGGTCGCCAAAGTGCTTGGAGATACCGTTTACCTCGATCACCAAATCACCGAGACGGGGGCCGGGTGGAATATAGATCTCGTTGGTCTCGTTGCGTTTCTGAAATTCCCGGGATTGTAGATCTTCAAAGCGTTGCAGACGCGCCTTGCTCTTGGCCTGCCGGCCCTTGGGGTTAGACCGCACCCATTCCAGCTCGGCCTTGATGGTTTTTTGCATGGAGACTTCCTGGCGTTGTTCCAGTTCCAGGCGCGCTTCCTTTTGCTCCAGCCAAGCGGAATAATTGCCCTCGTAGGGAATACCGCGACCCCGGTCCAGTTCCAGGATCCAGCCGGCGGCGTTATCCAGAAAATAGCGGTCGTGGGTAATGGCGACCACGGTGCCGGAGAAATCCAGCAGAAAGCGCTCCAGCCAGGCCACACTCTCGGCGTCGAGGTGGTTGGTGGGCTCGTCCAGCAACAGCATATCCGGGTTAGACAGCAGTAATTGGCACAGCGCCACCCGGCGTCGCTCTCCACCGGAAATCCTGGTGACATCGGCGTCCCAGGGCGGCAGGCGCAGGGCGTCAGCGGCAATTTCCAGACGGTGTTCTATATTGTGGGCGTCGGTGGCCTGGATAATGTCTTCCAGCTCCGCCTGCCGTTTGGCCAGCGCATCAAGGTTGGCATCTTCCTCGGCGTAGTCGGCATACACCTTGTCCAACTCGGCCAGTGCATTGATGGCATCGCTGAGGCCTTCTTCCACATTGCCGCGCACATCCTTGTGCGGGTCCAGCGGTGGCTCCTGGGCCAGGTAACCGACCTTGATGCGGGGTTGGGGGCGCGCTTCACCGAGAATATCGGTATCCAGCCCCGCCATAATGCGCAGCAGGGTGGATTTGCCCGAGCCGTTCAGGCCCAGCACGCCGATTTTGGCACCGGGGAAAAACGACAGGGAGATATCTTCAAGAATTTTGCGCTTGGGCGGCACGACTTTGCCGACGCAGTTCATGGTGTACACGTACTGGGCCATGGGGAGTGTGTTCTGGATAGGGGCGGGTGATTGTAACACTGGAAATTTGGGGTCAGAGTAAAACCGTCATTTCTGGCCAGTGGCCAGAAATGACGGTTTTACTCTGACCCCAAATTTGGAAGAAGCGCACTTCACCGGTTTTGAGCCGGTCTATTCGCGACCCATCGACATCCATACAGGTGACCCGGTGGCCTACATCGGCCATAACCGTCGCCTGTACCAGACCCACATAGCCGCTGCCACAAATAGTCCCCATATGCGTTTTGTTACTGAAATGTATCCTCTGCGGTAGAGCACTGCCAAAACTGTGGATAACTGTCCGTCAAATCGGTAAGATTCGCGCTTTCCAAAAGCGCACTCTCCGAGGGGATTTTTGATGTTTGACAGCAGCCAGACAGTAGCTGGGTATGACGATGATATCTTCACTGCCATACAGGATGAAAACCGCCGCCAGGAAGAACATATTGAGCTAATCGCGTCCGAAAACTACACCAGCCCGCGGGTGATGGAAGTCCAGGGCTCCTCCATGACCAACAAGTACGCCGAGGGCTATCCCCACAAGCGCTACTACGGTGGTTGTGAATACGTCGACAAGGCCGAAGAGCTGGCCATCAACCGCGTCAAGGAACTGTTTGGTGCCGATTACGCCAACGTGCAGCCCCACTCCGGCTCACAGGCCAATTCAGCGGTATTCATGGCCTTGATCTCCCCCGGCGACACCATTTTGGGCATGAGCCTGGCCGATGGCGGCCACCTCACCCACGGTGCCAAGCCCAACTTCTCCGGCCGGCACTACAACGCCATTCAATATGGATTGAATGGCGAGACTGGCGAAGTGGATTACCGGCAGGTACAAGCCCTGGCCGATCAACACAAGCCCAAAATGATCATTGCCGGCTTCTCTGCCTACTCACGCATCATGGATTGGCAGCGTTTTCGCGATATCGCCGACAGCTGCGGCGCCTATTTGTTTGTCGATATGGCCCACGTGGCCGGCCTGTGTGCGGTGGGTGAATACCCCAACCCGGTGCCAATTGCCGATGTGGTGACCTCCACCACCCACAAGACCCTGCGCGGTCCCCGTGGCGGCGTGATCCTGGCCCGGGCCAACGAAGAGATCGAGAAGAAACTGCAGTCGGCGGTATTTCCGGGCGGACAGGGCGGCCCGCTGATGCACGTGATCGCCGCCAAGGCGGTGGCCTTCAAGGAAGCGCTGGAGCCGGACTTCAAGGCCTACCAACAACAGGTCGTGAAAAACGCCCGCGCCATGGCCCAGACCTTTATCGATCACGGTATCAAGATTGTCAGCGGCGGCACCGACAACCACCTGATGCTGGTGGACCTGATCGGCAAGGAATACACCGGCAAAGACGCCGATGCGGCCCTCGGCGCGGCCAATATCACCGTGAACAAGAACGCCGTTCCCAACGATCCGCGCTCGCCGTTTATCACCAGCGGCCTGCGCGTCGGTACCCCCGCCATTACCACCCGCGGTTTCGGCGCAGCCGAGACCATTGAGCTCACCGGCTGGATGGCCGATGTGTTGGAATCCCTGGAAAATGGCGCCGGCGAGCAGGTTATCGCCGAAGTTAAAACCAAGGTGCTGGATATCTGCGCCCGCTTCCCCGTCTACGCCTGATAGTTTTGGGGTCAGAGTAAAACAGTCAAATCTGGCCACTTCCGGCTTGGCGTCAAAGTAAAGTGGCCAGATTTGACTGTTTTACTCTGACCCCAAATCCTACGGTATACTTGCCGGCCCTGAGCCACAAAAGAGTTCACCATGTATTGCCCGTTCTGTTCTGCGGAAGACACCAAAGTCATCGATTCACGCCTGGTTGGCGAAGGCGATCAGGTGCGCCGCCGCCGCGAGTGTTTGAGCTGTACCGACCGTTTTACCACCTACGAGGTGGCGGAATTGATGATGCCCAAGCTGATCAAGCAGAACGGCAACCGCGAACCCTTTAACGAAGAGAAGCTGCGTTCGGGCATCTTGCGGGCGCTGGAAAAACGCCCGGTGAGTGTGGAAGATATCGAGGCCGCCATCAGCCAGATTAAGCACTCCCTGCAGGCCACCGGCGAGCGCGAGATCAAATCCCTCGTGGTGGGCGAGATGGTCATGGATGCCCTGCGCGGTCTGGATGATGTCGCCTACGTGCGCTTTGCCAGTGTCTATCGCAGCTTTCAGGATCTCAGCGAATTTCAGGCCGAGATCGAACGCATGCAGGAAACAGAAGAGGGCGATGAAGCCGGTGCTGCCGCCCAGCAGCCGGACGCTACCCCAGGCTGAACGCACATGAACAGCCCCGAGCGCATAGACAGCTCTTTCGATGCCGACATGATGGCCCGCGCCATCCGCCTGGCCCGCCGCGGCATATACCGCACCCGTCCCAACCCCACCGTGGGTTGTGTGATCACCCGTGATAAAAAAATTATCGGCGAGGGCACGACCCAGTCCTTTGGCCAAAATCACGCCGAGATAGAAGCACTTAACAACTGCCCAAACCCGGCCGGCGCCACTGCCTATGTCACCCTGGAACCCTGCAGCCATCTGGGCAAAACCGGCCCCTGCGCCGATGCCCTGATCGCCGCCGGTATCGCCCGGGTAGTTATCGCCATGCGCGACCCCAACCCGCAAGTCGCCGGTGACGGCATCAAAAAACTCCGGGCCGCCGGTATAACCGTCGCAGCAGGCCTGCTCGAAGCGCAGGCCGAAACCATCAACCCCGGCTTTTACAAACGCATGCGCACCGGCCAGCCTGCGGTAAGGGTAAAACTGGCCAGCAGTCTCGACGGCCGCACCGCCATGGCCTCGGGCGAAAGCCAGTGGATTACCGGCCCGGCCGCCCGCGCCGATGTGCAAAAATTGCGCGGGCGCAGCGACGCCATTATCACCGGTGTGGAGACCGTTCTGCAGGACAACCCGGCCATGACCGTGCGCGATACCAGCCTGGATATTCACAAGCAGCCATTGCGAGTCATACTCGATTCCCGCCTGCGCACGCCGCCCGATGCCAGAATCCTCAGCGAAGCGGGTGCCACGCTGATCGTCTATGCCGATGAACACGCTGATACCAGCCGCTATATCAACAACCAGAGTGCCCAGCACAGCAACACCCAATGCCTGCACCTGCCCGGCCCACAAAACCGCGTCGATTTAGCCCAATTATTAACCGAACTGGGCAGGCGGCAAGTGAATGACATTCTGATAGAATGCGGGCCCCGTTTAGCCGGCGCCTTTGTGGCGGCCGGCCTAGTGGATGAATTAATTGTGTATATGGCGGCGACGTTACTCGGCAGCAATGCCCGCCCGCTGCTGGAATTGCCCATCGATGTGATAGGCGACCGGCACAGGCTCACCCTTGCGGATGTGCGGCGGGTGGGCGAGGATTGGAGACTGACGTGTTTACCGGCATCGTAGAAGCCATCGGCGAAATCGCTGACATACAGCCAAAGGGCGGCGATATGCGCCTGCGCGTGCGCACCGGCAAGCTCGACCTCGGTGACGTAAAAATCGGCGATTCCATCTGCACCAGCGGTTGCTGCCTGACCGTCACCGAGCTGCCCGGCGATGGCTATTGGTGTGATGTGTCCAACGAATCGCTGGCCTGTACCACCCTCGGCGGGCTTAAAACAGGCTCCCGGGTCAACCTGGAAAAATCCCTCACCCCGCACAGCCGCCTCGGTGGCCATATCGTGTCTGGCCATGTGGACGGGGTGGGCGAAGTGGTGAGTTTTGCCGATGATGGCCGCAGCGTGCGCTGGGTGATTCGCGCACCCGCCCAACTGGCCAAATATATCGCCCACAAGGGCTCGATTTGCATCGATGGCACCAGCCTCACCGCCAACGCGGTTAACGGTTGCGAGTTTGATCTCAATATCATCCCCCAGACCACGGTCGAAACCATCTTCAACACCTACCGGGTGGGCACCCGGGTGAACCTGGAAGTGGATGTCATCGCCCGCTACCTGGAGCGTCTGCTGCAGGGCGAGCAGGCCGCCGGTCCCAACGGTGCAGCCCGCGGCGGGTCAAACGCCATTTCTGAAGCCCTGCTCGCCGAACACGGCTTCCTCAAAGGATCTAACAAAACGTGCAATTAAACACAGTCGAAGAAATTATCAGCGATGTGCGCGCCGGCCACATGGTGGTACTGCTCGATGATAATGCGGACAGCGGCCTCAACGAGGGTGTGGTGATGGTGGGCGCTGAGTACGTGGGCGCCGAACAGGTGAACTTTATGGCGCGTCAGGCCAGGGGCCTGGTGTGCCTGGCCCTGACCAAAGAGCGCTGCCTGCAGTTGGGCCTGCCGCCCATGGCCGACGACCCCAGTGGTGAAAAATCCAATTTCACGGTATCGATTGAAGCCAAAGAGGGCATTGCCACCGGCATTTCTGCCGCCGACCGGGCCCGCACCATCCAGGTGGCCGTGGCGCCCACCACCGTCGCCGAAGACATCGTGCAGCCCGGCCATATCTTTCCGCTCACCGTGGTGCCGGGCGGTGTCCTGACCCGCGCCGGACACACCGAAGCGGCCTCGGATTACGCCCGCCTGGCGGGCCTGCAGAGCGCCGCCATGATCGCCGATATTCTGACCGAGCACGGCAGCCTGGCAAACGGTGTACAGCTGGCCGAGTTTGCAAGCACTCACCAACTCAAGATTGGCTCGATCGCCGACCTGATCCATTTTCGGGTGGTGAGCGAGCGCACCATTGTCAAAGTGCGCGAGGGCAAAATCACCACCGAGCACGGTGAATTCGATCTCACTGTGTACCGTGACCAGACCACCGGCCACGTGCATATGGCCCTGCACCTGGGCGCTATCAACGCGGATAATCCCACCCTGGTGCGCGTGCATGTGCAGAGCGCCGTGCGCGATATGCTCGGCGCCGAGGCGCCGGCCCGGCCCAGCTGGAATTTTCAAAAATGCCTGAAGGCGCTGGCCGATGTCGGCAGTGGCGTGGTGGTGTTACTGGCCCGTCACGAGAACGATGACGCCCTGCTGCACAGTGTCGATATTGCCCTCGGCAACGCACAGATTGCGCCGGCCGTGGGTGACAACACCAGCACCTACATGACCGTGGGGCTGGGCTCCCAGATATTGCGCGACCTGGGGGTTGGAAAAATCCGTTTGATGGGCGCACCGATCAAGTACAATGCGATCTCCGGTTTTGACCTCGAGGTTACCGAGTATGTATCACCGGAATAGGAGATAAACATGACAACAATTAAAACAATCGAAGGCGACTTCACCGCCTGCAACGGCAAATTTGCCCTGGTGGTGGGCCGCTGGAACAGCTTTGTGGTCGAGCACCTCAAGGCCGGCGCCATCGACGCTCTGCGCCGTCACGGCGTTGCGGACGACCACATTACCGTGATCTACGCCCCCGGCGCCTTTGAAATCCCACTGGTGTGCAAGAAAGCCGCCAACTCCGGCAACTACGATGCCATTATCGCCCTCGGTGCGGTCATTCGTGGCGGCACGCCCCACTTTGAATACGTGGCCGGCGAATGTGTGAAAGGTTTGGCGGGGGTGACCAACGACACCGGCCTGCCAGTGTCTTTCGGGGTGCTCACGGTCGATACCATCGAGCAGGCCATTGAGCGCAGTGGCAGCAAGGCCGGCAACAAGGGCGAAGAGGCGGCCCTGTCGGCGCTGGAAATGGTCAGTTTGCTGGACCAGTTGTAAGTCGTTATGGCCCGGGATAAACCCACGCACAATCTGCTGGCGGGCCACCGCCACAAGGCGCGCCACTATGCCATGCAGGCCCTGTATCAATGGCATATGGCCGGTTCCACCCTCTCCGATATCGAGGCGGATTTTCGGGCCGATTACGATTTCGGCAAGGTCGATGGTGAGTACTTCCATACTCTGCTGCACGAGATTCCCACCCAGACCGATGAACTGGAAGCGGTATTTGGTCCCTACATGGTGGCCCGCTCGATCGAAGAACTGGACCCCATCGAGCGCGCTCTGCTCAGAATAGGCACCTTTGAACTGCTGCACCGCATCGACGTGCCCTACAAGGTGGTGATCAACGAAGCGGTCAATCTGGCCAAGAAGTTTGGCGCCGCCGAAAGCCACAGGTTTATCAACGGTGTGCTGGACCAGGTGGCACGGCAGATGCGCCAGGTGGAAATTGGTTCGTAGGGCGGAATTTATTCCGCCACGGTCGAATAAATGGTCGAATAAATTCGACCCTACTCTATGACCGACGAATTCTCCCTCATATCCAGGTATTTCGCCAAATTTTCTCAGAAAACAGGCGACGATTGCGCTATTTTGGATTTACATCCCGGTGAGCAACTGGCCACCTCGGTCGATACCCTGGTGGAAGGGGTGCATTTTTACGCCGATGCGCCGCCCGACCGGGTCGGATATCGGGCCGTAGTGACCGCCCTGTCGGATTTGGCCGCCACCGGCGCCGAACCCCGCGCCATTACCTTGGCCTTAACCCTGCCCGAGGCTACCGAAAGTTGGCTGGCGCAATTCTCCCGCGGTGTCGAACAGGCCACCGTGGCCTACGAGGTGGAATTGATCGGGGGCGATACCACCCAGGGTCATTTGACTATTACCGTGCAGGTGCTGGGCGCGGTTCCCGCGGGGCAGGCGCTGACCCGCGGCGGCGCCAAACCGGGCGACAGGGTCTATATCAGCGGCACCACCGGTGATGCCGCGGCCGCCCTGACCGTGATGAACGGCCACTGGCCGGGCCAGAACCAGTACAGGGAATACCTGCTCAAGCGCTTTTACCGGCCCACTGCCCGTATCGAACTGGGCCTGCAATTGCGCGAGCTGGCCACCAGCGCCATAGATATATCCGACGGCCTGCTGGCCGATGCCCGGCACATTGCTGAGCAGAGCAGGGTGGGCATCAGCATCGATGCCGGCAAGGTGCCGCTCAGCCCGGCGCTGCAGTCCCTGCCGGATCAGCAGCAGGCCAAAACCTGGGCACTCGGCGGCGGTGACGATTACGAACTGCTGTTCACGATTTCCCCCGACGATGCCGACAAGATACCGACAAATTGCACGCATATCGGCGGAGTTTTCCACGGCAGTGGGGTGCAATGTGATGTTGAGGCGCCCGCCAACGGCTATGTGCATTTCGGGTCAGCGCCAACACCAGCCGCGCAGGTAGCCGAGCCGCCGCTGGTGGAGCCCACTGCCATCAAGCCACGGCCCTTTGCCAACCTCATCCAGTTCCTGGCTTTCGGCTTCGGCTCCGGCCTAGCCCCCAAGGCCCCTGGCACCGTCGGCACGGTGATGGCGATTCCGCTGTATCTGGCGCTCAGTCAGTTCAGTTTGCCCGTTTACACGGCGCTGGTAATAGCTGCCAGTGTTATCGGCATCTGGATCTGCGGCTCCACCAGCAAACAACTCAAGGTGCCCGACCACCCCGGTATCGTCTGGGACGAGTTTGCCGGCTACTGGATTACCATGTGGGCGCTACCCACCAGCTGGGTTACGGTAGTGCTGGGTTTCGTGGTGTTTCGGGCCTTCGACATCCTCAAGCCCTGGCCGATTCGCGCCTTCGACAAAAACGTCGGCGGTTTCGGCATTATGATCGACGGCGTGCTGGCCGGCATCGCCGGCTGCGCCGTGGTGCACGGCATCCTGGCGCTGCTCTGACCCCACATCTGGCATAGCCTCGCACCGCACCGGGGTCAGACTTGGCGAAGCCGGCTCTGACCCCTCGACTAAAAAAACTATGCTAAACTGGCCGCCCTTTTTGAAAGAAAACCACCAGCCCGTGCCCATCCGCTACGTAGATTCCTCCCGCCTCCCCACCCAGTGGGGTGAATTCAAAATGCACGGTTTCAAAGACATTGAAACCGAAAAGGAGCATATTGTGCTCACCATGGGGGATATTTCCGCCCCTGGCCCCATACTCACGCGTGTGCACTCAGAATGCCTGACCGGCGATGCCTTGTTCAGCCTGCGCTGCGATTGCGGTGAACAACTGCAGGTCGCCATGAAAGCCATTGCCGAAGAGGGCCGGGGTGCCATCCTCTACCTGCGCCAGGAAGGAAGAGGCATCGGTTTACTCAACAAGATCAAGGCCTACAAACTGCAGGATGCCGGCGCCGATACCGTCGAAGCCAATGAAGCGCTCGGCTTTGGCGCCGATATGCGCGACTACTCCATCTGCAAACCCATGTTGGAGCATCTCAAGATCACCCAGGTGAAACTGATGACCAACAATCCCAGAAAAGTCGAAGCCCTGAAGGAAATGGGTATCAAGGTAAGCGAGCGCATCGAAATACATACCCCCCACAACCCCCACAACCAGAAGTACCTGGCGACCAAGGCGGGGAAATTGGGGCATTTGATGGGGTAACTATTTGACCGCTCCTATACCGTAACATTGCCGGGTTTCAGGTCATGGCTGCAGATTCGGGCCACATCAATACCACGCCCTATGACTACGGTGGCTTTAGGCGCCGCCCCTATTTAGCGCCACCGGGAATCTGAAATTCCTTCGATGGCAGAGATGATCTTCCCCCGGTTTAACTACACCTCTCTGTCATGCCCGCTGTGGCGGTCAGCAATAAGGCTTGAAAGAGGGATTCAGAGGCCCCCCGAGCAGCAGTGTCGTGATATACCCGCAAATCATGCGCCGCCGTCGGAAACTCCGTCCCGGATAAATTGACCAAAGCGGGCATTGGACTTCTCGGTGCGTCTGGGGGTCTTCATTCGCCATAGTGGCCCGCGCGGTGGCCCGTTTAGGGCGGCGGCAGGGTCCACCACCCTCATCTGGTACCCGCTATTGTCAGTCCGCTGGTTGCCGATACTTTTCCGCCGCCTCAAACATCCTCGTCTAATAGTAGGGTAGAATGGGGTGATGAAAAATTATGAAATAGCGAAGGAGGTCACGGGGCGTTTGGCCATGTGGGCGAGGCCGGATAAGCATGAAGAAAGTACCACCGACGGATCTACTGTAAAATCAGGTGGATCGCTGTCGAGTTTTTATAAGTCCTCTGAGGCACAGAATTTGATAAAGGAAAGCACGAAATACATAGCTCATGCGAAGGAAAATTCGTCCGCGGGGAAAGGGTTTGACATACATCTGCTGGAAGATCATCTGCGAAAGGTCGCAAAACAAGCGCAAGAGTTCGCTAAAGAGTTCGGCGCAGACGATTGGGCTTACCCGGCAGGACTTTGGCATGACTTGGGGAAGTATCGTGAAACCTTTCAGGCGTACATACAACGCGGCACCGGAATAAACCCGGACGCGCACATAGAGAAAGACAGCGACCCGAGAACCAATCACGCGTCTTCCGGCGCTATCTATGCAATCGATGCACTTGAAAAATTGGGTAAAGAAGTTGGGTTGCCGCTGGCATATATAATTGCAGGGCATCATGCCGGACTACCGGATTATGAAGGGGGAGGCGAGGCAAAGGGGGCACCGCTTAGAGAAGTTCTTGAGCGCGATAAATCACTTTTAAAAGAAGCGCTTCGTGAGCAAATACCAGAAGACATACTTTCTTGCGATGAGCCTGTAACGCCATGTCCGGGCGAAGATCCCGATGGAGCGCATCTTTGGATTCGCATGTTGTTTTCCTGTTTGGTGGACGCAGACTTTCTAGATACAGAGTCTTTTATGTCGCCGCATCTTGCCGAGCAACGACCCGTAGCCACTCCACTTGATAAATTGCTGGATGCTTTCAATGAAGGAATGACGACAATGACGACAATGGTGCAAAACTCTGAACTGTCACCAGTCAACAAAATCCGAGCGGAATTCTTATCTCAATGTCGGGAAGCCGCAACAAAGGCACCGGGCATTTTCACCTTGACTGTTCCCACCGGCGGCGGCAAAACCCTGTCGAGTTTGGCTTTTGCGCTGGAGCATGCTATCCGGCACAAAAAGAGGCGCATCATTTACGCTATTCCCTATACCAGCATCATTGAACAAACAGCAGAAGTATTTAATGACATTGTTGCACCGCTGGGCGGCTCAGTATTGGAGCATCACAGCAATGTCGAACCAGACAAGAAGTCTCAGGAAAACCACAAATCTCGACTTGCTACTGAAAATTGGGATGCTCCCATCGTTGTTACCACCACAGTTCAATTGTTCGAGTCATTATTTGCTGCCCGCACAAGCCGTTGCCGGAAATTACACAACATAGCCAATAGCGTTGTCGTGCTTGATGAAGTTCAGCTATTACCGCTGCAACACCTTGCTCCCATCCGAAAAGTCATGGCTCTCTTGGCGCAGTATTATGGCGTGACTTTTGTTCTTTCGACGGCAACTCCAACCGGATTAAGCGCACAAAGTAGCCCGTTTGGGGAAAAATTACTTGAGGGCCTAAGCAGCACAGAAATTGTTCGCAATCCTGGTAAATACTACGATGCACTGAAACGGGTTCGTTATAATTTGCCAGCAGATTTCACAAAATCTCGCAGTTGGGCGGATACAGCAAAAGACTTAGAACAATACGACTCGGTTCTTGTCATCGTCAACAAGCGGCAAGATGCAAAGGATCTGTTTGATTTAATGCCATCGGGGACTTACCATCTTTCGGCTCTCATGTGTGCCGCACATCGCTCTTGCGTGATTGAGGAAATTAAAGATAGGCTCAAAGAAGATATACCCACAAAAGTGGTTAGCACACAATTAGTTGAGGCGGGCGTTGATTTCGATTTCCCCGTTGTCTATCGAGCCATGGCCGGGCTGGATTCAATCGTTCAGGCGGCGGGCCGATGTAATCGCGAAGGTAACCTTGATGCTGGTCAGGTTGTGGTATTCGTGCCTCCTTCAAAGCCGCCCCCAGGAACCATCAGCACAGCAATTGCGTCCTGCAAATCTATTCTTAGTTGCCTTAACGGGCAGGAATCTATTGATAGCCCACAAGTTTTTGAACGCTACTTTAGTCATTTGTTCGCACAACCCAAGTTAGATACGGCTAACATGAAGGACTTGTTGGAACGCGACGCGGGACGCTTAGAGATTCAATTTCGCACAGCCGCTCTTAAATTCCGGATGATTGACGATGCTAATACCCATACAGTGTATGTGAGATACGGGGAAGAAACTGATGGCTGGTTGGAAGAATTGAAATTTCATGTCAACAGGGAGCTACTAAGAAAACTCCAACGCTATAGCGTTACCGTGTATAATCACCAATTTGATGCAATGTTCGTCAGGGGTGATATTGAGGAGGTATCTCAGGGATTCTACGCTCAATCTGGTGGCGGCATTTACGATGACAAACTCGGCTTGCTGGTGGGTGAAATAGAACTCACACCCGGCAATTCTGTTCTGTGAGGAAACTTTTATATGCCAAGTAAAGAAACCTTTTGTCTTGAAGTTATGGGTGATTTCGCCTGTTTTACCCGACCTGAAATGAAAGTTGAACGAGTATCCTACGATGTTATTACCCCTTCGGCGGCACGGGCCATATTCGAAGCGATACTCTGGAAGCCCGCTATGCGCTGGCAAATTACCAAAATAGAGGTACTCAAGCCCATTAACTGGGTCAATATACGCCGCAATGAAGTAGCATCCGTAATCAGTACCAGCAACATCAAACAGGTAATGAATGGCGGTAACAGGAACTTGCATATTCTGATTGAAGATGATCGCCAGCAAAGAGCGGGGCTTTTCCTGCGCGATGTTGCCTACCGGCTTTATGCGCGCTTCTCGCTACAGGATGACAGTAAGCACATTCACCGTTACCCGGAATTACAATGCGCGGACGCAGACAACACTGAAAACACCTATATGAAATTCGCTGAAATATTCAAGCGGCGCGCTCGCAAAGGACAATGTTTTAATCAACCCTATCTTGGCACTCGGGAATTTTCTGCTAATTGGCGGTTAGTTGACCCGCCAAGCGAGAAATCTCCAGCCCTGCAACTGGAGCAGGATCAGCCACTAGGCTGGATGCTTTACGACATGGACTTTTCCACTCCACAGTCTCCTTCGCCACGATTTTTTAATCCAACACTCAAAAAAGATGGCTCGATTGATATTCCGGCCTGGGATAGCGAGGAGGTACGGGGATGATTTTGCAGGCACTCAACCAATATTATGAGCGCAAAGTCGCACTAGGCGATGGCGAAATAGCTTCTTTTGGGTTTTCACCAGAAAAAATACCGGTTGTGTTTGAATTGGATGCTGATGGCCAAATTGTTCAGATTAAAACAACGGATCGCCGAGAGACAATTCCACAAATAGTGCCACAAGCAATAAAGAAAACATCTGGGATTGCGTCAAATTTACTTTGGGAAAATGCCGAGTACGCATTAGGTGTACACAACGAAAAAACCAAGAAACTTCATGACGACCTCGTTAAAGAAATCAAATCACTGCCAGAGCCTTCTGCCTCGGACGATGGCATTGTTGCGCTCATCAATTTCTTAAAGAATCCTTTGAGTGACATTGAAAGCGATCTAAGTTGGAGTACTCTTTGGGAAAACGCCGAGTACGCATTGGGTGTACACTACGAAAAAACCAAGAAACTTCATGACGACCTCGTTAAAGAAATCAAAAAAACTAAAAAGCGTCATGCCGCCTTTGTTAAAAAAATTAGATCCTTGCCAGAGCCTGCTGCCTCGGACGATGGCATTGTTGCGCTAACCAGATTTTTGGATAACTTTATTTTTAATGATATTCAAGATGATTCAATTTTGGATGTTCTGAAAAAGAAACCAAATGTCAGTTTTCAATTGCAAGGAGATAGTTTCCTGATATGTCATCGACCGTTGGTACGAGAAGCGATTCGTAATGTTAGCAACTCAAGTTCCAAAAACACAGGGCTATGTCTGGTTAGCGGAACTGATCAACCCATCATGCGCTTACATCCACCTATTAAAGGTGTGTGGGGAGCAAAGAGCACTGGACGCAACATTGTTACCGTAAACAATAAAATTTCGAAAACAGGAGACAACCAAGGCGAAACCCCATCATTTTCTTCATACAAAAAGCAGCAGGGATACAACTCTCCTACGGGAGAATATTCTAGCTTTGCCTATACTACGGCGCTGAATCACTTGCTTAGAAAAGACTCAAGTCAGCGCATTCAGGTTGGCGACGCATCAACGGTTTTCTGGGCAGAAAAGACTACATCAATGGAATCTGATTTCAGCACAATTTTTGGCTCAACGCCGAAGAAAGTTAAAGACGACCCTGATGCCTACACAAGGGCAGTAAAAGCGGTATTTGATTCAGCTTATCAAGGACGACATCAGGAAAATAAGTTGGCGAATCGATTTTATGTATTAGGGCTGTCTCCTAATGTGTCACGTATTTCGATTCGATTTTGGCAGGTAGCGACGGTTACTGAAATATCTCAACGTATTAAACAACACTTCGAGTATTTGTGTATGATTCACCACGCCCCACATGAAATGCCCTATTTGCCGTTGCTCTCATTGTTAAAAAGCGTAGCAGTCCGAGGAGAACCCAAAAACATACCGCCCAACCTTGCAGGCGAGTTGATGCGAAGCATTCTTACTGGATGCCCCTATTCTTTTGCTTTATTATCTGCTGCTGTTCGTCGCTGCAAAGTGACGCCATCATCGGAGAAAAAAAAGCTAGAAGACAGAAAATATCACTATCCACGGGCTGCTATCATAAAAGCCTGTATCAATAGTTATCAATCTAAGGAGGAACTAAAAATGGCGTTAGATATTGAGAATACCAATCCCGCTTATCGTCTGGGCAGGCTTTTTGCTGTGCTGGAAAAAATACAGGAAGAAGCAAATCCGGGCATTAACGCCACCATAAGAGATCGGTATTACGGCGCGGCATCCAGCAATCCTGTCAGTGTGTTTCCTACTCCTTTACTGAAACTCAAGAATCACCATCTGAGCAAATTGGAGTCGCTTGGGCGTAAAATCTATTTTGAAGAATTGATAGGCGAAATTATGTGGAAAGTCCTCGATTTTCCCGCGAGCATGAATCTACAAGACCAAGGGCGCTTTGCCGTGGGCTACTACCACCAGCGCCAGTATTTGTTCACCAAGAAACCCAAAGAACCAGGAGAAGAATCATGAATTTAGAAAACCGCTGCGATTTTGTGTTGCTATTTGACGTTAAGGACGGCAATCCGAATGGTGACCCTGATGCGGGAAATATGCCACGCATCGATGCCGAAACGAGTCGAGGACTGGTTACCGATGTTTGCTTAAAACGCAAAGTGCGTAACTACATAGAGATCACTAAAAACGGTTCTACCGGTTACAGGATTTATGTTCAGGAAAAGGCTGTCTTAAATCGAAGACACAAAGAAGCATACGATGCTTTTGATTTGAAGCCAGAATCAAAAAAGCTACCAAAAGACGTACAGGATGCCAAGAAAATTACTGGGTGGATGTGTACGAATTTCTATGATATTCGCACTTTCGGTGCTGTCATGTCAACCGAGGTTAATGCCGGACAGGTGCGTGGTCCAATCCAGCTAACTTTTTCTCGTTCAGTTAGCCCCATCGTGGCTCCAGAGCATTCCATTACCCGCATGGCAGTTACCAATGAGAAAGATTTAGAAAAAGAGCGCACCATGGGCCGCAAAGCCACAGTCCCTTACGGACTATACCGATGCCACGGCTTTATCTCCGCCCATTTAGCACGGCAAACCGGTTTTTCGAAAGAAGATTTGGAGTTATTTTTCACTGCCCTTGAACAAATGTTTGAGCATGATCGTTCAGCTGCCCGAGGGGAAATGACCACTCGCGGCCTGTATGTGTTCAAGCACGAAAGCCTGCTTGGCAACGCCCATGCCAATAAACTTTTTGAGTGCATCGAAATAGCACTAAAAAATGAAGACAAACCACCGAGAGATTTCGGAGACTATAACGTAACGGTGGATGAATCAGATATGCCAACGGGGGTGGAATTGATCCGGCGGGTTGTGGGATAAATGTGTATTTATAGCAATCGCGCTTCACACAAAAAATACAAGTAGCCCGTTGTTGAAGCGTGCGGAAAATAACAATGGATTCCTCAATCCCCATTTCAGCGTTGCAGCACTACGCATTCTGCCCGCGGCAGTGCGCCTATATCCATATTGAACAGGCATGGGTCGATAACTATCTCACGGCCAAGGGTAGCCAACTGCACGAGCGGGTGCACAGCAACGAGATGGAAACACGCGGCAATATCCGATCTGAGCGCGGGGTGCAGGTTTGTTCTGAAACATTGGGGATACACGGTCAACTTGATTTGCTGGAAGTGGATCGCGGTTCCGGCGCGGTCACTCCCATTGAGTATAAAAAAGGCAAACCCAAAGTTGCGGATTGCGACCGCATTCAACTTTGCGCGCAAGTTTTGTGTTTGGAGGAAATGACCGGACGCCGGATAGACAAGGCGGCAATCTGGTATTGGCAGGTCAGGCGACGCGAATGGGTCGATATGGACGACGCGTTAAGAGCGTCAACGCTGGCGACTATCAACGCGACAAAAAAATTGCTCGGTGCCGGGAAATTGCCAGAAGCGGTTTATTCCCCCTCGTGCAAAGCCTGCTCGTTTGTTGACCGATGCTCCCCGCAACACAAGGATCACAGCGATTCGTATGTGAAGGAAATGTTTTGCAAACAAACCGAATAGAATATGACGGGTCGCGCCCCGCACGGAGCGCGAGGATTGAAGCGCGATGAAGAAACTACTCAATAACCTGTACATTACTACCGATGGCAGCTATCTGCACAAAGAGCGCGAGACAATCGTTATAGAGCAGGAGGGAAAAAAGGCATTTCAACTCCCGTTTCATGCGGTTGGGAACCTGTTTTGCTTTGGCCGGGTCATGGTATCACCGATGTTAATAGCGGCATGTGGTGAAAAAGGGATTGGGCTTTCGTTCTTTACCGGGTATGGGAAATTTCAGGGGCGGGTGCAAGGGCCGCAAAGCGGCAATGTATTGTTGCGCCGCGCGCAATACAGGCTGGCTGATCATGGGCCCGCAATATTGTCACGACTTTTTGTGGCTGCAAAAATAACCAACAGCAGACAAATACTGATGAAACATCAACGTAACCATGGCGACGACAGTTCATTACAGCAAGCTGTGACCATGCTGGCTGGAAGCATAAGAAGACTGGAGCACCAAACCGATGTCAATCAAATAAGAGGCATCGAAGGAGAGGCCGCCGCCCGCTATTTTTCCGTGTTTAGCCAGTTGGTGCTGGAAAGTCAGCGGAAACACTTTTCATTTGACGGCAGAACCAAAAGACCGCCTCTTGATAAAGTCAACGCGCTTCTTTCATTCAGCTACACCTTGCTGACTCATGAAATTGCTTCTGCGTTGCAAGGAGTGGGGTTAGACCCCTACGTTGGTTTTCTGCATACAGATCGTCCAGGGCGGGTAAGCCTGGCATTGGATATGCTGGAAGAGTTTAGAGCCTGGTGGTGTGACCGGTTCGTGTTGACTTTAATCAACCGGAATCAAATTAAATCATCAGATTTTATAAACGAAGCCAGTGGTGCTATTCGAATGAAGGATGATGCCAGGAAAATGTTTCTTACAAAATGGCAAGAACGAAAGCAGGAGAATCTGCAGCATCCCTATATCGGAGAGAAAATTCAGATTGGTCTGTTGCCACATGTGCAAGCCATGTTGTTGGCAAGATTTTTGCGCGATGACATCAAGCGCTACCCGCCGTTTTTGGTTCGTTGAAGAGCCGTTATGTTAGTGCTGATAACGTATGATGTGAATGTGACCGGGGCTGGGGGGAACAGGCGTCTACGGCATATCAGCAAACTGTGCAAGGACTATGGTATTCGTGTGCAGTATTCGGTTTTCGAGTGTGAAATAGACCCGGCACAGTGGGTGAATCTAAAATCTGCATTGCTGGAATCGTATGACGTTGAACTCGATAGTTTGCGATTTTATTATCTTGGTTCTAACTGGAAGCGAAAGGTGGAGCATCATGGAACAAAACAGATGCCGGATGTGCTTCGAGATCCTCTGATTTTGTAACCGCTAACGGTGAGCTATCATAAAATCAGTGTAAGGTTAGCGGTGCTGCAACCATTTGATTTTTAAGCGTATGGTTTCGAGTAGAGCACTATGCGTTGATCTTTTACAATTTGGAATTACCGGTTAGCGTTACATCGCCTATTTCTTTAGCTATAACAGTAAGATAGGATGGAGCAGTCGCGCCCCGCACGGGGCGCGTGGATTGAAACGTTGTGAGCGGAACAGAGCGCGAGCGGGTGAGTGATGTCGCGCCCCGCACGGGGCGCGTGGATTGAAACTCGCGGGCGCTGGCGGAGGCATACTCGGCGGCCAGGTCGCGCCCCGCACGGGGCGCGTGGATTGAAACCCGAAATCCGTAACTCCATTATTACTTGGTAACTGTCGCGCCCCGCACGGGGCGCGTGGATTGAAACTTTTGCTGTGAGTTTGATCGACACGTCAAAATGCGTCGCGCCCCGCACGGGGCGCGTGGATTGAAACTTGCCAGGCCTGCCGGTCCGACGTCGTCATCCGAGTCGCGCCCCGCACGGGGCGCGTGGATTGAAACATTTTGTCTCTTGCGCTAGTCGGGAATTCTTTTAGTCGCGCCCCGCACGGGGCGCGTGGATTGAAACCAGATATTACGGCAATCCTATTGCCGGAGTGCAAGTCGCGCCCCGCACGGGGCGCGTGGATTGAAACGCTGATCGACAATAACGAGGCTACAAATTATGACGTCGCGCCCCGCACGGGGCGCGTGGATTGAAACTGGGAGCCTTCGGGCGACCATGGGTTTTGGTTTTGGTCGCGCCCCGCACGGGGCGCGTGGATTGAAACAAATGCGCGTCTTGATGATGTTTTAGCCGTTGTACGTCGCGCCCCGCACGGGGCGCGTGGATTGAAACGCGCAATTAGTGGGTCGTAGTCCTCAGGTTTTTGGTCGCGCCCCGCACGGGGCGCGTGGATTGAAACAACCCAAGTTATCGGGACATTCCACTGCTCAGAACGTCGCGCCCCGCACGGGGCGCGTGGATTGAAACATGATGTTTATGTTTGTGAGTGGTGGCATTGATGGTCGCGCCCCGCACGGGGCGCGTGGATTGAAACAGTCCGAGTTGGTTGACTCTGTTTTGCCAAAGCTGGTCGCGCCCCGCACGGGGCGCGTGGATTGAAACGCAGCTATACTGTCGATATTTTGTTGGAAGAGTCGTCGCGCCCCGCACGGGGCGCGTGGATTGAAACGGCTTGCGAGTGATTTGAGTTATCGACAGATGCAGGTCGCGCCCCGCACGGGGCGCGTGGATTGAAACGCCAGAAGTGAACAAGCATCTTTTAGGATTTTTGGTCGCGCCCCGCACGGGGCGCGTGGATTGAAACCAGGCATCTGCAAAAGCCTCGTCGACCCGAATCAGTCGCGCCCCGCACGGGGCGCGTGGATTGAAACCATGTCGTAGCCCATAACGCACCGAATACTGTAGGTCGCGCCCCGCACGGGGCGCGTGGATTGAAACAAAAAAGCGTTATCAGCAATCATAATAATCTCGGGTCGCGCCCCGCACGGGGCGCGTGGATTGAAACAATAAATTGCCCAACCTTCAATCCATATAGTAAAGTCGCGCCCCGCACGGGGCGCGTGGATTGAAACATTTTTTGTTCCTCTTTATATCATCCCGTGTTCTGGTCGCGCCCCGCACGGGGCGCGTGGATTGAAACATCACCGGCACCTTGGCCATCCTGCAGGCCTTGGGTCGCGCCCCGCACGGGGCGCGTGGATTGAAACTGCTACAACCGGTGATACTGAATTACTGTGGCAGGTCGCGCCCCGCACGGGGCGCGTGGATTGAAACTTTTTCTGCTGTCCCATTGTCGCGCCTTGCCGGAGGTCGCGCCCCGCACGGGGCGCGTGGATTGAAACCCGCGACCAGTGCGGTCAAAACTTTCGGGCGTTTGGTCGCGCCCCGCACGGGGCGCGTGGATTGAAACCCGCGACCAGTGCGGTCAAAACTTTCGGGCGTTTGGTCGCGCCCCGCACGGGGCGCGTGGATTGAAACAATAAGCCGGGCAAACGGTTCCCCGTTTCGCGCCGGTCGCGCCCCGCACGGGGCGCGTGGATTGAAACAGTGACAGCAGAATCACCGCTGCCGCCCGTTGGAAGTCGCGCCCCGCACGGGGCGCGTGGATTGAAACCCGCGCTCTATCCCGAGTCTGATCATTTTATCGCGGTCGCGCCCCGCACGGGGCGCGTGGATTGAAACCATCGCTGCAGCACGTCTCATGATGTCTAATTCTCGTCGCGCCCCGCACGGGGCGCGTGGATTGAAACTGCCGTCCCATTGTCGCGCCTCGCCGGAGAAGTAGGGTCGCGCCCCGCACGGGGCGCGTGGATTGAAACTTCTTGGTCATCCGAAGGAAGTAAGCGTTACTCGAGTCGCGCCCCGCACGGGGCGCGTGGATTGAAACGCATCATTACACCGGACGCTATATCAAAAATTGCGTCGCGCCCCGCACGGGGCGCGTGGATTGAAACCCGGTAATATCATCGTCCCTATCGTCGCACCAACAGTCGCGCCCCGCACGGGGCGCGTGGATTGAAACGATTCAACCAGGGTATTATTGATATTAATACTCTGTCGCGCCCCGCACGGGGCGCGTGGATTGAAACGTAAATTATGGGTGACGTTCCACCACCCATAACGGGTCGCGCCCCGCACGGGGCGCGTGGATTGAAACCGCACAAATCCACATTTGTTTATCGGATCCGTCTGTCGCGCCCCGCACGGGGCGCGTGGATTGAAACGCTTGAAATGCCGTTTACAACTCGTAATTTCTTGGGTCGCGCCCCGCACGGGGCGCGTGGATTGAAACCAAAAACATAGTGTGTGGAATCCAGCTAAATTAGGTCGCGCCCCGCACGGGGCGCGTGGATTGAAACCTTACGGCAATGGTCCGGGACGTTAGCAAGCACTGGTCGCGCCCCGCACGGGGCGCGTGGATTGAAACAAGTCCTTGCCAGCTGTTTGAGTATCAACTGTCAGGTCGCGCCCCGCACGGGGCGCGTGGATTGAAACATGTCTACGTCGCTAAGAAATAAATCAGCTGCTATGTCGCGCCCCGCACGGGGCGCGTGGATTGAAACAAGCGAAATGCCGGAAAAGTGTAAAAAGAATAAAGTCGCGCCCCGCACGGGGCGCGTGGATTGAAACTGAGATTTTGTGGCAGCTACGCACAGACCATGCTGGTCGCGCCCCGCACGGGGCGCGTGGATTGAAACGATTTGCGGTGTGCGGGATCAGCAACAGTATGATGTCGCGCCCCGCACGGGGCGCGTGGATTGAAACTTTAGAACCATGTATGAAGACTCTCAGATCATTAGTCGCGCCCCGCACGGGGCGCGTGGATTGAAACACAACTCACCGCAAAAGACAAAACTGCTGATTTTGTCGCGCCCCGCACGGGGCGCGTGGATTGAAACTTCGATTACCTCGAAGGAGATAAACGCATGGCAAGCTTGTCGCGCCCCGCACGGGGCGCGTGGATTGAAACTACTGCCTCTTGTATGTCAGCCCGTAATCCCATTGTCGCGCCCCGCACGGGGCGCGTGGATTGAAACTGACAAACTCGCATAGGCGTCGACACTAGATAACGTCGCGCCCCGCACGGGGCGCGTGGATTGAAACTATGTAAAACCGAATCTCCATCCTCTACTGCTTTGGTCGCGCCCCGCACGGGGCGCGTGGATTGAAACCAAAAACATAGTGTGTGGAATCCAGCTAAATTAGGTCGCGCCCCGCACGGGGCGCGTGGATTGAAACATCACGAGCGTGTAGGAAAGGCGCTGGAACTCTTGTCGCGCCCCGCACGGGGCGCGTGGATTGAAACAACCCATCACCAAGATGGATGCGGCGTGATTCACGTCGCGCCCCGCACGGGGCGCGTGGATTGAAACCAAAAACATAGTGTGTGGAATCCAGCTAAATTAGGTCGCGCCCCGCACGGGGCGCGTGGATTGAAACTAAATGTATCAGACTTTCAGCGGCAATCCATTTGGTCGCGCCCCGCACGGGGCGCGTGGATTGAAACCTATGCTGCCTGCATCATCCCAGTATTTTTGACGGGTCGCGCCCCGCACGGGGCGCGTGGATTGAAACACGACAGCGCGGGCCGCTTGCGGCTTTGCCCCTTCGTCGCGCCCCGCACGGGGCGCGTGGATTGAAACACCGGTTCCACCGCGAGAGTCGTGAGTGTTAAAAAGTCGCGCCCCGCACGGGGCGCGTGGATTGAAACAGGATACTCAGAGTACGATAGGCAGCATCCTGGATGTCGCGCCCCGCACGGGGCGCGTGGATTGAAACAATGCTTATAATAGGTATCTAGCCAATTTTGTAGGTCGCGCCCCGCACGGGGCGCGTGGATTGAAACCCAGTGACTTTGAGACGTTTGCAGCACAACAGGGAGGTCGCGCCCCGCACGGGGCGCGTGGATTGAAACCTGCAAAACGACAATGTCCTGTTGCAGCTCGTCGGTCGCGCCCCGCACGGGGCGCGTGGATTGAAACGGCGTGCTCGCATTCGTGCAGCGTATACTCTGCTGGTCGCGCCCCGCACGGGGCGCGTGGATTGAAACTTCGAGGGTTCCATCATTTTGTCGTTGCGCGAGAACCTGTCGCGCCCCGCACGGGGCGCGTGGATTGAAACATACATCGTGCGAAAAAAGCCAGCATGGTCTGTGGTCGCGCCCCGCACGGGGCGCGTGGATTGAAACACCGGTTCCACCGCGAGAGTCGTGAGTGTTAAAAAGTCGCGCCCCGCACGGGGCGCGTGGATTGAAACCAAAAACATAGTGTGTGGAATCCAGCTAAATTAGGTCGCGCCCCGCACGGGGCGCGTGGATTGAAACTACAGCAATGATGTCCTCACCCTTTTTCTGTAACGTCGCGCCCCGCACGGGGCGCGTGGATTGAAACCTTACCCTCGTTTTTAGTTTGCGATCGATCAGCCGTCGCGCCCCGCACGGGGCGCGTGGATTGAAACTTGCGACCACGGACGTTGCCGATGCCCATCGTTTGTCGCGCCCCGCACGGGGCGCGTGGATTGAAACTTGATCATGTCTTGCTTGGAGTGATGGACAGTTGGTCGCGCCCCGCACGGGGCGCGTGGATTGAAACAGCTGCAAAGCTCACAATTCAATTGCCAGATGGTTCGTCGCGCCCCGCACGGGGCGCGTGGATTGAAACACCGCGCTTATACTGGTCGAAGGGTCAAAAGAAGGTCGCGCCCCGCACGGGGCGCGTGGATTGAAACCTTTGAGGGACGCGATAGAGATTGACCTGTCAGTGTCGCGCCCCGCACGGGGCGCGTGGATTGAAACGGTATATCGTTAGAGGATATAATTGTCAAAGGAGGTCGCGCCCCGCACGGGGCGCGTGGATTGAAACGCACAAATCCATATTTGTTTATCGGATCCGTCTGGGTCGCGCCCCGCACGGGGCGCGTGGATTGAAACTTCAAACTTTCAGCCCATTCATCCATCGTCAAAGGTCGCGCCCCGCACGGGGCGCGTGGATTGAAACTTGGTAGAGCAGGGCGGTCATGTTGGACTAGCAGGTCGCGCCCCGCACGGGGCGCGTGGATTGAAACACGGTAGTTATACTGGTCGAAGGGCAAAAGAGGTGGTCGCGCCCCGCACGGGGCGCGTGGATTGAAACAGGTCAATGACGAATTGATCTTTTCAATCACTAATGTCGCGCCCCGCACGGGGCGCGTGGATTGAAACATCTGCAAAGCTCACAATCCAACTTCCCGACGGTTGTCGCGCCCCGCACGGGGCGCGTGGATTGAAACCTCGTAGAGCAAGGCGGTCATGTTGGTATAGCTGGTCGCGCCCCGCACGGGGCGCGTGGATTGAAACGACACATCAATTTAGCATGGTGCAAGGAGCGTTAAGTCGCGCCCCGCACGGGGCGCGTGGATTGAAACCTAAGTTGGCTGAGATATTGATTGCGGCTCGTCGTCGCGCCCCGCACGGGGCGCGTGGATTGAAACATACGCGCTGACTTCTCCTTTCGGCCTATGACGCGGTCGCGCCCCGCACGGGGCGCGTGGATTGAAACCAAAAACATAGTGTGTGGAATCCAGCTAAATTAGGTCGCGCCCCGCACGGGGCGCGTGGATTGAAACCCTCTCCCTGCTCCCCAATCAACTCCTGTATCACAGTCGCGCCCCGCACGGGGCGCGTGGATTGAAACTTTGAATGTAGTCGATAAAAACGAACCGGATAAGCGTCGCGCCCCGCACGGGGCGCGTGGATTGAAACTCCTTTGTTGTTTTATCAGTTGCTGCGTCGGTAAGAGGTCGCGCCCCGCACGGGGCGCGTGGATTGAAACCCGATAAAAAAGGGGGTTTAGATCACCAGGGCGACGTCGCGCCCCGCACGGGGCGCGTGGATTGAAACAGATAATCGATACAGATAGCGCCATTAATAGCCCGTCGCGCCCCGCACGGGGCGCGTGGATTGAAACTGCTGAATTGGCACCAAAGCCGCCTAGGAGTCTGTCGGATTTAACGACAGTATTACTATAGAATAAGCCCATCGTACCAAGAAGAGATCGAGGCTACCATGTCAGCCAAATTCCAGCCGATCAATCGAGATACTCCGTACCTGCTACCGCCCTCCTTGCAGGACTGGTTGCCGGAGAAACACCTGGCACGCTTTGTAGTGGATATTGTGGATCAACTCGACTTGAGTGAACTGGTAACTCGCTATGGTGGCGGTGGGAAACAGCCCTATCACCCCGCCGTGTTAGTAGCGCTGTTGTTCTACGGTTATGCGACCGGGATATTCTCCAGTCGTAAGCTGGAGCAGGCGACCCACGACTCGGTTGCCTTTCGTTATATCACCGCAGATGCGCACCCGGACCATGACACGGTCGCCACCTTTCGCAAGCGTTTTCTGCCGGAACTGGAAGGTTTGTTTGTACAGATATTGGTGGTCGCCAAGGTGATGGGCGTGTTCAAGCTGGGCAAGGTCAGCCTGGACGGAACCAAGATCAAGGCCAACGCCAGCAAGCACAAGGCGATGAGCTGGGGCTATGCGAACAAACTGGAAGAGCAACTTCGCCGAGAGGTACAGGCACTGCTCAGGCGGGCGGAACAGGCCGATACTGAAGATGAGCCGCCGATCGACATTCCTGATGAACTGGCGCGCCGGGAAGATCGGCTGGCGGCCATCAAGCAAGCCAAGGAAGAGATTGCGCGACGTGCGCAAGAACGCTTTGAGGCCGAGCAGGCTGAGTATGAGGCAAAGCTCAAGTGTCGCAAGGACAAGGAAGCCGAGACTGGCAAGCAAGCCAGAGGGCGTGAGCCAAAGCCACCTGAGCCTGGGCCACGGGATAAGGATCAGGTTAATTTTACCGATGGAGAATCACGCATCATGCCGTCTTCGGAGGGATTTGTGCAGGGCTACAACGCACAGGCTGCCGTTGATATCGAATCATACCTGATTGTGGAAAATCACATCACACAGCAGCCGAATGACAAGCAGGAGATTGAGCCGACCCTGAACGGATTGGCGGATGCGGAAGCGCAGTTGGGCAAGGCGGAGGCCTTATTGGCGGATGCGGGTTACTTCAGCGCTGATAACGTAGGTCGCTGTGAAGACGCGGAGATCATACCCTATATCTCGGATCATCGGGAGCGACACAACCTTCCCTGGGATGAACGATTCAGGACACCTCCCCCATGCCCACCGGATGCCGATGCCGTGACAGCGATGGCATATCGATTGCGAACCGCTGAGGGTAAGGCAATCTATGCCAAACGAAAATCCACGGTGGAAACGGTATTTGGAATAGTTAAAGAGGTGATGGGGTTTCGGCGGTTTCACCTTCGCGGGCGGGATGCGGCGCAAGGTGAATGGTGTGGTGTGCATGGCGTGGAATCTGAAGCGCATGTACGCCCTGGGAGGCTGAGAGCATGAATAAGGGAAGCCTTATCCCGAGCAATGGTGCCCAATTTTGCACCTTGGGAGGCAGTTCAAACAAAAAATTGGAATGGGTACTTGAGTGGGCGCAATGTACTCCTGCTTCGCTCGGGTCAACCCCGACAGACTCCTAGTATATTTGTCGCGCCCCGCACGGGGCGCGTGGATTGAAACATAGTACTTCGCCACGGCGCTGAATCCAGCGACCTGTGTCGCGCCCCGTACGGGGCGCGTGGATTGAAACTGATTAATCCACGAATAAGTGTACATACTAGTGTAGTGTTGCATATAAAGTATTCAAATGTAGTATAATCCAGTACAGGTTTTTGACTGGACGATCCTTGCTATGGGCGCACCTGTACCAATTGTTTTATCACGTAAACAACGGGAAGAATATGAAAAATTGTGTCGCAACGGTAAGACATCAGTGCGGCTCAGGGAACGGCTTACTATCGTGCTGTTAGCCCGTGAAGGCCTCAACAATGGTGAAATATCCGAACATATGTCAATCAGCGCTCATAAAGCGGGCCGGTGGAGAAACCGGTTTGCCGAGGGCGGGTTGGCTGCAATAGAGAAAGACTTGCCCAGAGGCGGGAACTACGGCGGGAAAAACAGTCAAGTACAAGCACGATTACGTCAGAAGGTTATTGAAAAGACCACTCAAGAAGTTCCGGTAAATGCCACTCACTGGAGCACAAGAACGCTGGCAGCCGAATTGGGTACGAACTACTCATTTGTCGCCAGAGTTTGGCGTGACTGCGGGTTTAAACCGCACTTGATCAGACAGTTTAAAATCAGTAACGATCCGCAGTTTGCGGACAAGTTGGAAGATGTGGTGGGGCTTTATCTTGATCCGCCAGAAAATGCAGTGGTATTCTGTGTCGATGAAAAAAGCTCCATACAGGCGTTAGACCGAACTCAGCCGGGATTACCGTTGAAGAAAGGGCGAGCAGCGACCATGACGCACGACTACAAACGCCATGGCACCAGCACGTTATTTGCCGCACTCAATGTCTTCTCGGGGGAAGTGATTGGCGAGTGCAAGCAGCGCCATCGGCATCAGGAATTTCTGGCCTTCTTGAAAACTGTGGAAAAACAAACACAACCGGGCAAGGAACTGCATGTGATTGTGGACAACTACTCTACCCATAAACATCAAAAAGTGAAGAACTGGTTGAAGCGTAACAAGCGCGTCACGTTGCATTTCATACCAACAAGTTCCTCTTGGTTAAACCTTGTCGAACGATTCTTCGGGCTAAGTACTGACAAGCAGATACGCCGGGGCGTGTTTAGCTCAGTGACAGACTTGGAGGAAAAGATTATGAAGTTTATTGCCGCTCATAACGAGAATCCGAAACCGTTTGTCTGGACTAAATCAGCCGAAGACATAATGGCAAAAACAAACCGTGCTCGTTAGGCATTAGCTAAATGAGCAATTTATTTGCAACACCACACTAGTGCCGGCGGAGTACTTACCAAAGTCATTCTTGTAATCAAGAATCAAATTATTCTGTATCTCTCTGACGGCACTGGTTGTCGCCAATATTTTTTCGTACCTGTCGGAGGACACCCACTCGTTTACCGCACTGGGCATGCCGCCTACAAAATAGTAGTCCAGCAATAACTGCCAGAGACGATCATGTACAGGTATCGAGAGCTTATCCCGACTCGCGTGGGCTATTTCTTCGGTCAATGCTTCACCATCATTCGCCCACAAAAATTCCTCAAACCCCATGGGGTATAGTTGATATCTCTCGACCTGGCCCACGGGGAAACTACCCAGTAAACCGATATTGGAGCCGGTGGCTATAATGGCGATATCGGGTCTTTCTTCACTAAAAAACTTCAGTGAATCCAGCGCGTTCTGGCATAAGCCGATTTCATCAAAAAACAAACAATCGGTCTTCGCATCGTAAGCTTGCCCTGTTGCGAGCGGAATATTTTTAAGCAGAATTTCGGGTGATAATCCCGACTGAAAAATATCCGCCAAAGCGGGGTCTTTCATAAAGTTGATTTTGATGAGGTTTTTAAAATATTTGGGACCAAAGAGCTGCTCAACCAAATACGTTTTACCCACCTGCCGCGCACCATCAATCAACAAGGCTTTCTGTTGCCCCGTTGGTACCAGCTCAAAAGCGCTGTTTCCCCTATTCTGCGCATACATTCACCGTTATTTTGGGCGATACATGAATATTCGCACCTAATAAAAGATCATGCAATATACTTTATACACCCAAAATATCACTGCTGTCCCGTTAAGGAGAAATAAGGAGGTCTGATTCCGCCACAATTGATACAATGAGATTGTCTAAAAAACAGTGTATTAATAGAGGGAACCAGACCATGGCGCATTGTAATACGATCCTGTCACAAATACTAAAACTTGTTCCGAGACATGAATTTGAGACCCTTGCCAAACAACATCATTCTGGCCGTTCCTTTCGTAAAGCCTCCCGCTGGTCACAGTTTGTGTCGCTGACGATGGCTCAATTGTCTGGTCGAAACAGCTTGCGTGATATCGTGGATAATATGTCGGCGCAAATGCATCGCCTTTACCACCTGGGCAGCGCGAAGCTGTCGCGATCTAACCTATCGCGCATCAATGAAGATAAGCCTTATGCTCTGTACGAAGCGCTGTTTGGAAAACTGTTAACTCGCTGCCAAGGCGTGGCGCCTGATCATAGTTTCAGATTTACTCACCCGCTTTATTCGCTGGACGCGTCCACCATCGACTTGTGTTTGTCTGCGTTTCCCTGAGCTGATTTTCGCACCACCAAAGGAGCGATTAAACTGCACGTCGGTTTGAATCATGCGGGTTATTTGCCGGAGTTTGTGGTCGTCACGGAAGGGAAGAAGCACGATGTAACAGTGGGTCGCACGCTCATATTTCCTAAGGGAAGTATTATTGCAATTGATAAAGCCTACAATGATTACGTTTGGTATAAGCAATTGACAGATAAGGGTATTTTCTTCGTCACCCGGCTCTTCTCCGCTTCTATGAGTGAAAAAGGATGCCGATCCCCACGTAATCTGTTGGTATATAAGGCTTCTCACAACTTTATATGGAACAGGTATATGGGAATCGACATCCAGAGGGATATTTTGGGCCTCAAGGGGCAGTGCGTCAATCGGATAAAACTGGACGAGGAGGAGGGACAGCTCGTCATTGGCTGCCGCCGGGACAGGCGCAGAAAAGCAATTGACCCCGTTACCGAGCAGCAGGGAACGGTCAACCGGTATGTCCGCCGACAGGTCAGGGATGTGCCGTTGTTTGGCTATCCCTGCGTGATTGAAATGGAGCTGGCCCAAGTATGTATCAGCAAGAACGAACGGCGGATAGAGAGCTGTGAGTTTGTTGACACGGGATGGCGTTTCACCCGCCGCTGCTGTCGCATGATCAGTGGCCTGTGCCGCCACATGAGTATTCAGGCTGTCTCCAGGCATTTGGGGATACGCTGGGAGACGGTGAAAAAGATCGACAAGGCGTACCGGGAGGAAAGTCTCCCGGCGCTCGATCCGACACAGCTGACCGGCCTGAAGTACCTCGGTGTTGATGAGGTGGCCAGGGCGAAGGGCCACGACTACATGACGGTGATTTACGACATGGTCGAAGGGCATTTAATCGGGGTGGAAACGGGCCGAACGGCTGATGTGTTCTCTGCATTTCTAAAGCAACTTCCGGCAGAAACCACTGCAAACATAGAGGCTGTTGCGATGGACATGGGGCCATCCTATCAGAAATCAGTACGTGATTGCTTACCCAATGCCGACATTGTGTTTGACCGTTTCCACGTTATGAAGAACTACAGCAAGGCTCTGAGCAATCAGCGGCGAATTGAGTTTAGAAAGGCCAATAAAGAGGGCAAGAAATTGTTAACAGGAACACATTACCTGGTGCTGAAAAACGCCGATAAACTGAACGAATCCCAGGCTCAAAAATTACAACGGCTATTGGATGAAAATGCCAATCTCAATACGCTGTATATCCTGAAGGAACAGCTTCAGGCCTTGTGGGAATCAAAGACTGTCGAACTGATGCAAGAGAGACTGGAAGCCTGGTGCCGGATAGCCGATCAATCGACCCTGCTCTACCTGAAGAAGTTTGCAAAGTCGTTGAGAAACCACCGTGTGGGCATTTGCAATTACGCGAAGCACAAGCTCACCAGCGCCAGGATTGAGGCCGGCAACATCGGTATCGGCATGATCCGCAAGCGCGCCAGAGGCATCAGGGATACCGAGTATTTCAAACTCAAGATCAGGCAGTCATCGCTACCGGATAATGACTCGATGTTCTATGTTGCGGCCTAATCTTCACTCACAAGACCGGAGAAGAGCCCGTCACCCGGCTTAAGAGCAATGCAAAATACCGCATTATCGAGCGTCGATCGGTGCTGAAAGGCAAAGGTTTGACGTGTGATCAAACGATAGAATTCACCGGCCCCCAGGTCTCCAAAAAATGTCCTGTTCGATTAAGGCGGGTTGGCTACAAAGATGCGGAGACGGGTAAGCACTATGTGTTTTTAACAAACAATTTCAAACTGGCAGCCAAGACGATTGCCGATGTCTACAAAGCCAGGTGGCAAGTGGAATTATTCTTTAAGTGGATAAAACAGAACCTGAAAATCAAATCGTTTGTTGGCACAAGCAAGAATGCAGTGATGACTCAAATATGGATAGCGATGTGCGTATACCTGCTAATTGCATTTCTGAAGTTTCAGTCTGGACTCACAAAGAGTATGCAGCAGCTATTGCGATTACTGCAGCTTAATTTGTTTGATAAGCGTGACCTGATGGCGTTGTTAAGGGGTGATCCGCCTGATGGCAGACTGCCCGATGTCAATCAAATGAAACTCATATGAAAGTTAACGGGACAGCAGTGCCAAAATATATATTCCTACATAGAAAAAGGCATGTAATAAACCTGGGGTTAAACCTGGGGTCAGAGTAAAACCGTCATTTGTGGCCATTTGATGTTACTCCTATTGGCTGAATGAATTCGGCTCTACTTGAGCGGATTTGATGGAATACAGCTCTGGCAACGACTTGTGGGCGTGTTAAACCTGAGTTTCATTTAGGATTAGTGAAAACGCCAAATGGGGCCTTATTATGAAAGTACTGAAATCCATTCCCAGGCCGCATCGCGTGCAGCCAAGCCGGTATCGGTGCGTGGCGGCGCGCAGATTGCCGTATCGGCGGCCCGTGTGACACCAAGCTGGGTGTCGCTCAAAAAGAGATTGCCGGTGTTCTCAATATTCCTGTTACTACCTTGAGTCGTCGCAAGAAGTCCGGTTGCTTATTGCCTGACGAGTCTGACCGCGTGGTGCGACTGGCCCGGGTGGGGGGCGTTGGCCCAGGCGTTGATGGCCGGCGATGTGCCGGCTGCCCAACAGTGGATGATCTCGTCGTTGCCTATACTGGGTAATTTATATGCACTTGTCTGTGGACGATCTTCCTGTTGATTGGGCCGTCCCGGCGATTTCGCCAGTAACCCAGGCCATTGGCGATCAATGGTTGTCGGATCGGGAATCTGTCGTGCTGCAAGTGCCCAGCGTGGTGGTGCCGCAGGAGTACAACTATATTCTCAATCCCGAGCATCCGGATTTTGAGGCATTGGCGGTTGGGCCGATTGTGGATTATCGGTTTGATGAGCGGTTGTAATTGGGGTTGGTGTAGGCTCAAAGCCTCAGGGCCGAAACAAACTCACCACCTCACCTGATGCACTGATAGCTAATCAGTACATCGAGAGAGACACAAGGGCCGAATTCATTCGGCGGTCCGCGTTCAGCGGAGGATCCCGGTGATAGCACCATTGGTCGAATGAATTCGACCCCACGGGTGCCCCCAATCACATCGTAATTGCGGTAGAATCCGCCCCATGCTTAAAGAGATTCCCCTGACCCGGCCGGCTACGCCGTTACTCGATGGTATTGCTGCTCCGGCTGACCTGCGTTTGCTGGATCGCTCGGTGTTGGTCGAGCTGGCCGAGGAGCTGCGCGCCTACCTGCTGTACACGGTGGGGCAAACCGGCGGCCATTTTGGGGCCGGCCTGGGGGTGGTGGAACTAACCCTGGCGCTGCACTATTTGTACGACACGCCCAGCGACCGCATTGTCTGGGATGTGGGCCATCAAACCTATCCACACAAGATATTAACCGGCCGCCGCGAGCGCATGGGCACCATGCGCCTGAGTGGCGGTTTGTCGCCGTTCCCGAAACGTGCGGAGTCTGAGTTCGACACTTTTGGGGTGGGGCATTCCTCCACCTCGATCTCGGCGGCCATGGGCATGGCGCTGGGGGCGGCCCTGGAGACGCAGGATGGGGGCCCCGCTCGCAAGGTGATCGCGGTGATTGGCGATGGCGCCATGACCGGCGGTATGGCCATTGAAGCGCTGGCCCACGCCGGCCATGTGCGGCCCAACATGTTGGTGGTGCTGAACGACAACCAAATGTCGATTGGCCACAACAGGGGCGGGCTGGCGGCCTACTTTGCCCGTATCTGGGCGTCGAAGTTTTATATCACCCTGCGGGAAGGGTCCAAGAAGGTGCTGGACAAGATTCCACCGGCCTGGGATCTGGCCAGGCGCACCGAGGAGCACATGAAGGGCATGGTGGCGCCGGGTACCCTGTTTGAAGAGCTGGGCTGGCATTACATCGGCCCCATTGATGGGCATGACCTGAATCTGCTGATGCAGACCATGGAAAACATGAAGGCGCTGGAAGGCCCGCAGATTCTGCATATTCTGACCTGCAAGGGCAAGGGCTTTGCACCGGCCGAGAGCGATCCGGTGGGCTATCACGCCCTCAACAAGATAGACCCCAAGCCCAGGCCGGCGCCGCCGGTGCTGGAGCCTGCGCCCGAGCCCAAAAAGCAGAAATACCAGGCGGTGTTTGGACGCTGGCTGTGCGATATGGCGCTGCTGGATGAGAGTTTGATGGGCATTACCCCGGCCATGTGTGAGGGCTCGGGCATGGTGGAGTTTGCCGAACGTTTTCCCGAGCGGTTTTTTGACGTGGCGATTGCCGAGCAGCATGCGGTGACCCTGGCCGCGGGGATGGCCTGTGAGGGCGCCAAGCCCGTAGTGGCGATATATTCGACCTTTTTGCAGCGCGGCTACGATCAATTGATTCACGATGTGGCGCTGCAGAACCTGGATGTGACCTTTGCGCTGGATAGGGCCGGCCTCGTCGGCGAAGACGGTGCCACCCACGCGGGCAGTTTTGATCTCACCTATTTGCGCTGTCTGCCCAATATGGTGGTGGCGGCCCCCTCCGATGAAAACGAATGTCGGCAGATGCTCTATACCTGTTACCGGCACAAGGGTCCGGCGGCGGTGCGCTATCCGCGTGGCACCGGTACCGGCGTGCGGGAGATCAAGGAAATGACGACCATACCGGTGGGTGAATCGGTGCTGGTGCGGGCCGGGGCTGGTGTAGCGGCTGGAACGGGTGTGGTTATTTTGTCCTTTGGGGTGTTGTTGCCGGCGGCGTTGGCGGCGGCGGAAAAGCTCGATGCCACGGCGGTGGATATGCGCTGGGTGAAACCCTTGGACGAGGCGCGGGTGCTGGCATTGGCCAGTTCCTGTGAATTGTTGGTCACGCTGGAAGACAATGCCATTGCCGGTGGCGCCGGCGCGGCGGTGAACGAGCTGCTGCAACGTGAGTGCGTGGTGATGTCGGTGTTGAACCTGGGCCTGCCCGATGCGTACGTGGACCACGGCAAGCGTGAGGAGCAACTGGCCTGGGTGGGCCTGGATGCTGCCGGCGTGCTGGCCGCAATTCAGAAACGCCTGACCGGGTTGGGCCTGGGGTGGGGGCAGAGCAATTTGGGGTCAGAGTAAAACCGTCATTTGTGGCCACTTTACGCTGTCCCTGGATCTACAGGGGCGAGCCGGTATTTATGGCCGCGCGAATGTCGATCAACAGTTTCTTATCGACGTGAGAATGGAACAGGCTTCGATAATTGCATTGACGTTCTGACTCTGTGCTTCCCAACCCCAAATACAAGGCGTGTGGTGTGCGCAATTTTGATGCTATGCCCAGGCCGTTGGCGCGATAGCTGGACCATTTGTAGTCGGCGGGATCGCTTGTCATGTGTGCTCGCACGGGGTTGAGTTCAATGTAGCGCTGACAGACAAGCAGGTAGGTATCGTTTAGTACTGAGCAGGATTTAAAGCGTCCTTCCCAGAGAGAGCCAGTTCGCTCATGGGCGTGATTAAAGTAACGCACATAACGCCGCCCGATGTGTTGCATCATTGATGAGGTTGAATGGTCATAATCGGGCGTGGCCAGCAGGTGGACGTGGTTGCTCATAAAGACCCAGGCATGAATGTGCACGCCGTATTTGATGGCGGCCTCGTGCAACCAATGAGCGTAGGCTCCCATGTCGGGGTCTGAAGTAAAGCAGGGTTGACGGTTATTGCCGCGTTGAATGATGTGTTGGGGAATTCCTGGCGGGCAGGAGCGGGGGTGTCTTGGCATAGCGTTCATCCTTGAACTGGTAATGCGAGATGTCTTTTAGTGTAGCAGAACAATTTTGGGGCAGAGTAAAGTGGCCATAAATGACGGTTTTACTCTGACCCCAAATTTAGTAGCCTGGCGGGGGGACGAAGGCGCGGTGGTGTTGCTCGAGCATTTTGGCGACGGCCAGGGCGGTTTTGTCTTCCAGGTAATCGGCCACCACTTGCACGCCGATGGGCAGGCCTTCGCTGCTGGTGGCGATGGGGGTGGCGGTGGCTGGCAGCAGGGCGTTGAGGGTAATGCCCGGCCACATTAGCAGGTCCAGATAATCGCGGCTTTCGCCATTGACGGTGTGGGTGCGGGCAAACATATCCGGTTGGTGATCGTGCGCAAAGGCGGTCAGGTGTACGCAGGGGCACAGCAACACATCGTAGTCTTCGAAGAAACTGGCCCAGGCGGCGCGCAGGTGGGCGCGCTTTTCGATCCGGTGCACCCATTCATAGTGGCTGGAACTGATGCCGCGTGCCTGCACAGTCGCCGGGCTGATATCGGCGGGGTCTGCGTTCCCGGCGATCTCTTTCATCATGTTGAACACTCCAGTGGGCATACCCGCACCCATGGCCGCCATCAGCGTGTGCAAGTAATTGAGATGATTGTCCTGAAAATCGATAGCGGGCCGCGCGGTGCGATTAACGCCGGCACCGGCCTGTTGCAGGGAATCGGCAGCGGCCTCAATGGCGGCGACGATCTCGGTATCGACCGGGCAAAAGCTATCGTCAGACCACACCGCCACCCGCAATTGCGTTGGGTCGGTGGTACGCGCCGGCGGCAAGTTAATGGAATAGGCTTTGGCATCTTCGGGGCTGGGCGCCACCAGGATATCCAGCGCTTTTTCCAGATCATCGGGGCGGGTGCCGATGGGGCCGACCACCGACAGGTCTCCTTCGCTCAACACATGTTCACCGGGTGGCAAATGGCCGCGCTGGCTGACAATGCCAAAACTGGGTTTGTGGCCGAATACGCCGTTGAAATGGCTGGGTGTGCGGATGGAACCGCCGATATCGCTGCCCAGTTCCAGCGGCGTGAGACCGGCCGCTACCGAGGCGGCGGCGCCACCGGACGATCCGCCACAGGTGCGCTCCACGTTCCAGGGGTTGTTGGTCACCCCGTACACATCGTTGTAGCTCTGTAAATCCGAGCTCATAAAGGGCACGTTGGTTTTGCCAAACACGATGGCACCGGCGTCGATGTAGCGCTGCACACCAATGGCATTGGTGCCGGGAATATTGTCTTTGCACTCGGGAACGCCACCGACGGTGACAATGCCCTCGGTGCCCAGTGCGTCTTTAATGGTCACGGGCACGCCGTGCAGGGCGCCCCAGTCTGCGCCATCCTTGGCGGCCATGTCGGCCTCAATGGCGCGGCCCCGGGCGCGCTCGGCATCCAGCGTAACGATCGCGTTGAGTTTGGGGTTGTGTGCTGCTACGCGTTGAAGGAAAAACTCCAACACCTCTTTTGAGGTCAGTGCCTGAGCCTTGATGGCGTCGGCCAGGGCGAAGGGGCTTACATACAAAATGTTCATCATGGGGAGTCCTTACTCAAATCCATTGGGGTTTTGTTGTTGCCAACGCCAGGCGTCTGCAGCCATGGCGTCCATGTCCAGTGCAGCGGTCCAGCCTAGCACCGCCTCGGCCTTGCTGGGGTCGGTGTATAGCGAGGCCACATCGCCTTCTCGACGCCCTTTGATCTCATAGGGTATATTTTCCCCCACGACTTTCTCAAAAGCGGCGAGTACTTCCAGTACCGAGTAGGGGCGACCAGTGCCCAGGTTAATTATCAGCTCTCCCGGGCATTCGGTAATAACATCGATAGCCCTTAAGTGGCCTTTAGCCAGGTCAATAACGTGGATGTAGTCGCGCACGCCAGTACCGTCTGGTGTGGGCCAGTCGTCTCCCCAGACAGAAAGTTTCTGCAATTTTCCAGCGGCCACCTGGGTGATGTACGGGGCCAGGTTGTTGGGTATGCCGGCTGGATCCTCACCGATCAGGCCTGAAACATGTGCACCGACTGGATTGAAATAACGCAAAATGATGCAGTTCCAGCGAGCATCGGCGGCGCTCAATTCTCGCAGGTGATTCTCCACAGCGAGTTTGTTATCCCCGTAGGGGTTGAGCGGGCCCACCGGGGCGTCTTCATTCACCGGCGGTGCGCTCTGGTCGCCATACACCGTGGCCGACGAGCTAAACACAAAATTAAACACGCCGTGCCGGGCCATCACCCGGGCCAGGGTAATGCTGCCGTTGACGTTGATATCGTGGTATTTGGCGGGCTGCTGCACGCTCTCGCCGACCGCCTTGAGGCCGGCAAAGTGAATGGCGGCATCGATGGGGTGTTGCTCGAACACGCTGTTGAGTGCAGCCTCGTCGCGCACATCCATCTGGTGAAAGGTGAGACTATGGCCGGTGATTTGTTCAATGCGCTGCAGGGATTTTTCGCTGGAATTACACAGGTTGTCGACCACGATCACAGCAAAGCCGGCTGCCAGTAGTTCCACGCAGGTATGCGAGCCAATATAGCCGGCCCCGCCGGTAACCAAAATGGTCTTCACTTGTTACAATCCCTGTTATTGAGAACCCAGGATAAGAGTGTAACCAATGCCCAAAGGCAAAAAAATCGATTTCGAGGCATCTCTGGGCCAGTTGGAAAAATTGGTAGGCCAGATGGAAGAGGGCGAGTTGTCGCTGGAGGATTCTCTCAAGGCATTTGAAGAGGGCGTTAAACTGACCCGCGAGTGTCAGCAGGCTCTCAAAGACGCCGAGCAGAAGGTGACTTTATTGATGGAGCAAAATGGCGAGCTGGTCAGTGAGCCGTTTGCCGCAGACGACCTGGACGATGCATGAACGCCGAGCGATTTGAGCTGGAACTGGAGGCGCTGCGCCAGCGCTGTGACGATGCGCTGGTGCGCCTGTTGGGGCGCGGCAGCAGCGAGTTCTCGCCCGGCGCCGGTCCCCATCTGGCCCGTTTGTTTGAGGCCTCGGCCTATTCGTTAACCCGCGGTGGCAAGCGGGTGCGTCCGGCCCTGGTGTATGCGGCCGCTATCGCCATTAACCCGGAGCTGCGCGAAGCGCCGGCCTTGGATTATGTGGCCTGCGCGGCCGAGATGATCCACGCCTATTCGCTGGTGCACGATGATTTGCCGGCCATGGATGACGATGCCATGCGGCGTGGCCAGGCCACCTGTCATATTGCCTTTGATGAAGCCACCGCGGTGTTGGTGGGTGATGGTTTGCAGGCCCGCGCCTACGAACTGCTTGCCGATGCTCCCGAACTCAGTGCCCCGGCCTGCCTGGCGCTGGTGCGTTCGTTGGCGGCCGCCGCCGGCGGTAGGGGTATGGTCGGTGGCCAGGCCATCGATATCGCGGCGGTCGATACAGTGGTAGATGTAGATCACCTGGAAACCATGCACGCGCTTAAAACCGGTGCCCTGGTTCGGGCCAGTGTCGGCATGGGCGCGATTGTGGCCGGGGCATCTGCGGAGCAACTCGAGGCGCTGGATGATTACGCCGATGCGACCGGACTGGCCTTTCAGATTTGTGATGATTTGCTCGATGCCACTGGTGATAGTGCCACCCTGGGCAAACAGAGCGGTGCCGATGCTGCCAATAACAAGCCCACCTATGTGAGTTTGCTGGGAGTGGATGAGGCGCGAGACCGTGCGGATGCGCTGCTGGCCGAGGCGCAGGCGGCGTTGGCCGGCTTCAGTGATTCCGCCTGGCTGCTGCGCGAGTTGGCCGCATATATCGTTCATCGCAGTAGTTAACGAAAAATTTGGGGTCAGAGTAAAACCGTCAATTATGGCCAAACGTGGTCCGCGTTTGGCCATAATTGACGGTTTTACTCTGACCCCAAATTCTATTCGGCCAGCAGCGCCTGGGTTTGATCTGACACGGGTGCGGACAACATGGCGCAAATACTGTCGATCAGGTTGCTGACCATTAAGTCGGTGTTGGTCAGTTCACCCTGACTGCGCTCGCGATGCAGGGCGTGATCGGCCAGGCCGTGAAACAGCATGCTGACCATCAGCGACAGACGGTAATCGATGATGGCCCTGGGCAAGTGCTTGAGAAAGGGCTGCCACAGGCGGTTCATGTTGGGGTCCCAGTCTGATTCCTGGTCGAGATCAGACTGGCGCAGGGAATATTCCAGCATGTTGTTGGCGGCCAGTTGGGCGCTGATTTTTAGATAACAGACGCCGCCATCCGGGTCCTCAAAGCGGGCCGCCACCGGTCGCACCAGGACGCCGGCGACAGCGGCCAGGCAGGGGGATTTACCGTCGAGTGCAGCCAGCATCTGGCGACGCAGTTGGCCGATGGGCTGCCAGTGCTTTTCAAATATCGCCTGTAGCAGGGCCTGCTTGCTACCGAAATGGTAGTGCACGGCGTTGCGGTTTTTTTGCTCGGCGGCGCGGGTTATCTCGTTGAGTGAAACACTCACCACACTGTGGTCGGCAAATAATTGCTCGGCGGTGGCAATGAGTCGGGCGCGGGTGGGTAGGGTGCGCGCGGAGGTGTTTTTGGCGGTTTCAGTCATGTGTGCTTAGCCCTGAACGGAAAAACCGCCATCCACAGTCAGTGTCTGGCCGGTGATATACGCCGCCGCCGGGCTGGTCAGGAACAGGGTGGGCCCGGCGATATCGGCCGGTTCACCGAGTCGTGCCATGGGCGTGCGATCCAGATGGGGTTGAATCAGCGCGGGGATGTCCAGCATGGCCGCGGTCATATTGGATTTAATCAGGCCGCAGGCGATGGCGTTAACGCGAATATTGTCGCGGGCATACCGCACACCCAATACGCGGGTCAGGCCCACCAGGCCAGTTTTGGCAGATCCATAACCGGGCACGATCTCAATGCCGAATAGTGAACTCATCGACGCCATGCCAATAATACTGGCACCACCGGGCACCCTGCCGGCGGCGAGTTTGCTGTGCAGGGCGGCGGCCAGGCGGTAGTTGCTGCTGAGGTTAATGGCAATCGCTTCTTCAAAGACATCCGGGTCGTATTCGTCTTTGCCGCCGGGCAGGGAGGCGCCGGCGTTGTTGATGAGAATATCCAGCGCCGGCAGTGCATCGGCCACCGCCTGCAGGCTGGCCTTGTCGGTGGCGATCATGGGCAGGTAGTTATAGGCGCTGAGATCGGTGTCGTAATCGGCGGCGCTGGGGCGGGTGCCGGTAATGCTTACCTTGGCGCCGGCGGCCAGGTAGGCGGCCGCGATACCGGCGCCGATGCCATTACTGCCACCGGTGACCAGTATCCGGTAGCCGCTGTAGTCGAAGTTGAGGTTCTGGAAAGAGCCGCTCATGGTCGCTGGCCTGCAGGGAATAGAAAGGCCAATTTAATACACTTTCATTAAAAAGGCTATAAGGACATGCTTTTCCATCATCACTTTTCCATTACTATTATTCATCAATTCTGCTCATGTCCTTGCGGGATGGGCTGCCGACTGCCATATTTTTTAGTAGTAAAGCCAGTGGGTGACAGGGAGGTTGCCATGCTTGAGCTACCACGAGCGCGCGTCGGTGGGCGCTGTTTTCATGTGCGGCAGCGGCGCGCGAATCGTCAGCCGGTGTTTGCTGAGCTGGCCGACTACATTGGCTATCTGGATTATTTGCAGGATGCCCTGCTGCGCTACGGGGTGTTTTGTCACGCGTATGTGCTGATGAGTGATCAGGTGCAGTTGTTGCTGTCTACTACCCACAAGGAACGCGTGGCGCGGGTCATGGAGGTGATTGGTAATCGGCTATATAGGTCGAATGAATTCGACGGGGTCGCCCAAGACCCTGGGTTGCGGTATTCCTGCCACCGGATTCGCAACGACCGACACCTGCAGGCGGCGCGGCGCTACATCGAGCGCAAACCGGTGCGCTGCGGGCTGGTTGCCCATGCCGAGGCTTATTACTGGTCCAGTTACGGCCAGCGTGTACAGGGGGTGCACAGTCCCCTGCTCAGTGCATGTCGGTGAGCACAAATAGTTGACCCACTGGCACCTGCATTGGGCTACGCCATGACATCGGCAATAACGGGCGCTACAGTGTGTGCCTGACTTTACCGGGAGCAATATCATGCGATTCAGTTACCAGATAGGAATGTGCGAGGCCGATCATTATCTGCCGCTGGCCAGGGCGGCCGAAGCGGCTGGGTTTCACGGCATCACCATTCCCGACAGCATTTGTTATCCCCGGGAGGCCAGCTCCAAATATCCCTACAATGCCGATGGCAGTCGCGAGTTTCTGGAGAGCGTGCCGTTTATCGAGTCGCTGATCAGCATCGCCGCCATGGCCGCTGTTACCGACAAAATTCGCTTTGCCACCTTTGTTTACAAGCTGGCCATTCGCCAGGCGGCGATTGTGGCCAAGCAGGTGCAGGGCATTAATGTGTTGAGCAACAACCGCTTTGACTTCGGGGTGGGCATCAGTCCCTGGCAAGAAGATTTTGCGGTCGCGCAGACGCCCTGGGCGCGGCGGGGCAAGCGCCTGGACGAGCAGATAGACATTATTCGCGGCCTGGATTCGGGCGACTATTTTGGCTACGAGGGCGAGATTCACCAGATGCCGGCCAACAAAATGAAGCCGGTGCCCAGTCAGCCGACGCCGATTATGATTGGCGGGCACACCGGTGTGGCGCTGCAACGGGCCGCGCGCAACGACGGTTGGATGTGTGCCGGTGCCGATTCCGAGGCCTTGCGCGGGTATATCGATACGCTCAACGGGTTTCGTGAAGAGCTGGGCACCCTCGACACGCCCTACAAAATTTACACCACGGGCGCCAATGCCTTTACCCCCGAGGGTATAGCCGAGCTGGAGAGTATGGGTGTTACCGATGTCATTATCGGCTTTCGTGATGTTTACAATATGCAGCCCGATGAGGACCTGGATACCAAGATCCAGCAGTTGAATTGGTATGCCGATGAGTTTATCGGGTGATGGTTGAACAAATGAGGGGTCAGAGTCTGCACTCTGACCCCAGGGCTGTCGCCCCCAACACGCCGGTGCTGGTCGGCGTGGCCGCCGTGCAGCAACGCATTGAAGAAGCGGGTCTGGGCCTGGAACCGGTCGAGTTGATGATTGCCGCGCTCAAGCAGGCAGCGGAGGATGCCGGCAGCGGCGAGTTGCTGCGCCGTGCCGATCGTATTGAGGTGCCCAAGGGTCTGTGGAATTATTCTGATCCCGCCCGCCTGGTGGCTGCGGCTATCGGCGCCGAGCAGGCCCATACGGTATTGGCAGAAATCGGTATTCTGCAGCAAACCATGATCAACCGCGCCTGCAACAGCATTGCCGGCGGCGCGTGCCATATCGTGTTGGTGACCGGGGCCGAGGCCAAATACCGGGCCCTGCGCGGGCAGATTGCCGGGGTGGAGATTGCCGAAACCACTCAACAGGATATAGAACCCGATACCACACTGCAGCCCGCCACCGAATTGTGGTCGACGGTGGAATCGGATACCGGGCTGGGTATGCCGGTGGGTTTTTATGCCATTCTCGATTCGGCCCTGCGCGCCGCACAGGGAATGAGTGTGGCGGAACATCGCGACCGGATGGCCGCCCTGTACGCGGACTTTTCTGCAATCGCCGCCGCCAATGAAGATGCCTGGCTGCGCGAGCCGGTCGACGCCGCCTTGATCCGCGCGCACTCACCGCGCAACAGAATGCTGGCCTTCCCCTATACCAAACTGCACCACAGCCAGTGGAATGTAGACCAGGGGGCGGGGCTTATTTTTTGCTCCGCCGCCATGGCCGAAGAACTGGGTATTGCACCTGAGCGCCGGGTGTTTCCGCTGGCCGGTACCGAGAGCAATGCCATGTCGGTGGTGTCGGCGCGCCGGGACTTGCATCGCTGCCACGGTTTTCACGAAGCGGGACGTGAGGTATTGGCGCTGGCGGGTAAGCAGCCGGCCGATATTGACCTGATGGAGTTGTATTCCTGTTTTCCGCTGGCGGTGCGGGCGCAGTTGCAAGAACTGGGTTTGCCCGCCGACCAGCCGCTGTCGGTGACCGGTGCGATGACCTTTGGCGGCGGTCCGCTCAATAATTTTGTGCTGCAGGCCACCGTGAAAATGGCCCGGTTGTTGCGTGATCAGCCCGCTGCAACGGGCCTGGTAACCTGCGTGAGCGGCATGAACACCAAGCAGGGCTGCGCGCTCTATTCGACGCTGGGCAATCCGGCCGGCTGGCAGTTTGCCGATGTAACGGCGGCGGTGGAGGCTGCCACCGGCTTGTGTGAACTGATTAGCGGCTGCGAAGGTGCAGCGAGTATTGCCGGCTATACAGTGTTGTACCAAGGTGAGTCTCCCTGGCGGGCGGTGGCGGTGTGCGATCTGCCGGATGGGCGTTGCACGGTGGTGTTCAGTGAAGATATCGGCGTTATAGAGGCGATGTTGGTGGAGGAGTTTGTGGGCCGATCGGTGGAGATATCCGGTAGGGAATATACGCTGGTCGAATAAATTCAGGTGGCAGGGGACAGCGCTAACATCTTCGACTTACCGTTTTTCAATAAGCGTTTGTACTGACGGTGGATGTCCGGGTTGTGCTTGGTTGCCACCACAGCAGCCATCCAGCAATGATTCCAGGCGGTTCACTTGCCGCTGGATATCCATGTACAGGAGGTGGCGTGGTTAAAAAAGTTGTCGCACTGGCACGGGTAATCTCCTGCGGGGATTATAGCCTGCTGTCAGGGATGGTTCAAAACCGTTGACTCGGTGCGCGCATCCCCTCTAGGCTTAGCGCATGTCTGATATGTCTGGTTCCATGAAGAGTATTTTTTACGCCCTCGCCGCCAATAGCGCTATTGCGGTCGCCAAGGGCGTGGCGGCCTACATTACCGGTTCTGGTGCCATGTTCGCCGAGGCCATTCACTCGGTGGCAGATTCCGGCAACCAGTTGTTGTTGCTGTATGGCCTGAAGAAGGCGAAAGCGCCGCCCAGTATGAAATTCCCATTGGGCCACGGCAAGGAAATTTATTTCTGGTCTTTCATCGTGGCGCTGATGTTGTTCAGTGTCGGTGGGCTGGTGTCCATCTACGAGGGGGTGCACAAGTTGCAACACCCGGAGCCGCTCAACCAGCCATGGATTGCGGTGGGGGTGCTGGTATTTGCCGTGTTTGCCGAGGGCGGGTCCCTGCTGGGCTGTATTCGCCAGATCAACAAGGTGCGCGGCGAGCAGAGTCTGTGGCGCTGGTTTCGCGAGTCGCGCCAGAGTGAACTGATTGTTATTTTTGGTGAGGATCTGGCCGCCCTGCTGGGTTTGGCCGCAGCCCTGGCGGCGGTGTTAATCACCATAGTTACCGGCGATCCATTCTGGGATGCGCTGGGTAGTTGCATCATCGGCGCCCTGCTGATTGTGGTCGCCTTCCTGATCGGTGCTGAAGTTAAAGACCTGCTGGTTGGACAGGGTGTGGAAAAGCGCGAGCGCGATGCCATGCACAGCTTTCTGGAAGAGCAGCAGGAGGTTGAGCAAGTGTTCAACATTGTCACCTTGCAAATGGGGTCCGATGTGATGGTGGCGGTGAAGGCCCAACTGGTGGCGGCCGAGGGCATGAACATCGCCTCACACATGATCAATGCGGTAGAGCGGCGTTTTCGTGAGCGCTTTCCCAAAGTAACCTGGCTGTTCTTTGAACCGGATGTGGCGGATTGAGCCCAGGGGTGAGAGATGAGTGAGGCAACGGTCAGTGGCGCCTGCCTGTGTGGCGCGGTGCGTTTTGAGGCCACCCTGCCCAGTTTGTGGTGTGCCCACTGCCACTGCAGTCAGTGCCGGCGTTTTCACGGTGCGCCGGTCGTCACTTGGGTCGGCTTTAACGACGCGGGCTTTCGCATCACGGTCGGCGCAAACATACTGCGCTGGTACAGTTCATCGGCGCTGGCGCGACGGGGCTTTTGCGGTGATTGCGGCAGCAGCTTTTTGTTTCAGTCGGAACAGTGGCCCGGCGAAATGCACGTGTCGCTGAGCAATGTGCTCGATCCCATGGATCGAGCACCCGAAGGTCACGTGCATTTCGATTCCCATGTGTCCTGGCTGGAACTGGCCGACGATCTGCCCCGCAAGGTCTGAGTAGCTTTTGAACAACTGGGTTTTATTCAGTCTCACGGTACTGATCTGGGGTTCCACCTGGATTGGTATCAAATACCAGCTCGGCGCATAGGTGCAGGTCGAATTTATTCGACCAACGATCTGATAAACCCTACTATTGGTCGAATGTATCCAAGGGGCTGGACTTAAGTGCGGCCCCTGTCCGTCGCAAAAAATAATAATGTGCAGGAGGTCCCATGGCCGGGTTTAGTGTGAGTCGCTCCCACAGCATGGACAAAGATGAAGTGCGTGCGGCGGCTGAAGAGCTGGCGCGAGAGCTTAGAATCCAGTACGGGCTCAGCTATCGCTGGCGCGGTGATGCGGCGACCTTTCGTGGCAGTGGTGTTGACGGCACCTTAAGTATTGAGGGCGACATCATCAGTGTGAAGGTGAAGTTGGGTTTTTTGGCAGCGGCGTTTGAGCAGTCGTTGTTGCGGGCGGTGAATGAATACCTGGATGAATACGTAACCTAATTAATAATTAATGGGGTCAGAGTAAAACCGTCATTTCTGGCCACTGGCCAGAAATGACGGTTTTACTCTGACCCCAAATTGCCACCCCAAATTGCCCAGGGCAAAAACCTGTCAAACCAGCCGGGCATTGTCCGCTGTGAGCGCTTTAACCGCCGTAGCGTGTTTCTGTGGGTGTTTGCCCGGTCCACTTGATATAGGCGCGGCGAAAATTGGACACGTCGTTAAAACCGATCATAAAGGCGATGCTGGCCAGCGGCAGGCGCGTGGTTTGCAAATAATGGGTGGCGTGTTCGGTGCGCACCTGGTCCAGCAATTGCTGGAAGGAGGCATCTTCGGCGTCCAGTCGGCGCCGGTAAGTTCTGGGACTGCAGTTCAACATGTCTGCCACCTGCGGCATCTGTGGATAGTGTCCCTCCAGTTTGCGCAGCAATTGCAGGGTGCGTTCGGTCAGCGTGCCATCGTCCTGCAAATCAGCCAGCAGGCGCTGGCATTCCTGTTCATAAAGGGCCAACAGCGCCGGGTTGGAAGAGGGCACGGTGGCAGTCAGCCACTCCTCCGCGAAGGAAATGCGGCCCCGCTTGCAGTTAAAACCTAAATCATCGCCAAACAGCTCTCTGTATTCCTCAACATAGTCTGGCTCCGGGTAGGGCAGCTCGAGCCTGAATTGCAAAGCAGGTTGGTTCAACAGCATTTGCAGACTGTGCACCAGGCCGGCAAACAACACTTCATGGGTGAACCAGGGCCGATCTTGCTCCCAGGGGGAGTGGGGTGTGAGCCAGCAGCGACCGTCGTGCCGCTGGTAGTCCAGCTCCAGCGCCGGGGCGAGGATGTGGTAGTACTTGAGAAAAAAATTAAGTACCTGCTGCAGGTTTTCACAGGTCATAAAAGCCTGGCCCACAGTGGCGTGAGCGCTGAGGTTAAGGCGCTTGCCAAGGTGTAAGCCCAGGGCCTTGTCGCCGGTTAGCCGGTAGGCGTTGTCGATAATGCGCACAAAGTCCTGCTCATCGATACGCGCGCCCATGGTGGCCAGGCCAGCTTCAGACAGCGGAGTTCCCGCCAGTATATCGGCAGTCTCGACGCCGCGCTGTCGGGCGAGATCCAGAAGGATCACCACGTACTGGGCCGGTGTTGTTGGATGTTGTATGGCCATATATGACCATATTCTGACAATTCTTCACCTTGTTCACAAGCCCCGCGCACTGCATAGTGACAGCCTGATAAAATCAGGAGCAGGTTATGAAACTGGAATGGTTAGACGAAACACCGCGCAAGGTTCAGAATTTTAGTGGTTCAAAGCGTCGCGAGGGTGATGTAAATGATATTGATGACCGGCTGACCGGTGAGCACGCCGATTACATCGCGGAGATATTTAATACCCCGCTGACCGGTAGTTACAACTGGGATTACACGGTACAGGATGATCGCATCCAAAAGCTCTACGAGTTGGGCAAGGAGCTGAACTGGAACGCGCAGATGGATATCGATTGGGATAGACCCTGGCCGGAAGAAGATTTTGAGCAGGGCGCCGAGTTGATGAACCTGGCCGATTACCCGCCCTACATGGAGCTCAGCGATGAGCGCAAAAAGGAATTCTGGCTGCACCAGAACTCCTGGTCGCTGTCGCAGTTTTTGCACGGCGAGCAGGGTGCTTTGTTGGTGGCCTCGCAGCTCACTTCCTGCGCGCCCACACTCAATGCCAAGCTGTACGCCGCTTCGCAAACTTTTGACGAGGCCCGCCACGTCGAGGTGTTCAACAAATACCTGCAGGAACGCATTGGCCTGATGTACCCGATCAACACCAGCCTCAAGAATATTCTCGACAAGATCCTCACCGATCCGCGTTGGGATCTCAAGTTCATTGGCATGCAAATTGTTATCGAGGGCCTGGCCCTGTCAGCCTTTAACACCACTCGTGAAACCACACCCGACCCCGTGCTCAAGGACGTGGTCTATCTGGTGACCCGCGATGAGGCTCGCCACGTCACCTTTGGGGTGAACTACCTGGAAGAGTACGTAAAAACCCTGAGCCAGGAAGAAAAGGAAGAGCGCGCCCAGTTCGCCTATGAGGCCTGCGTGATCGGCCGGGAGCGCCTGGTTGCCACCGACGTTTTTGCCAACTTTGGTTGGGATGTGGAAGAAGCGCGCCTGCGGGTGATGGAAGGCTTTGTGATGTCGACTTTCCGCGACCTGTTGTTCCAGCGCGTGATTCCCAATCTCAAGCGCATTGGTTTGATGACTGACAGGATTCGTCCCAGGTTTGAGGAGATGGGTATTCTCGATTATGAAAACCTGCCCGACGATGGCGACATCAACTGGGCGGCCATGGAGCGTCCGCTGGATGTTTCAGAAGCGCAGTCTTACGAGCAAAAAAGCCTGCAGGAACACCTGGACAAGGCCATTCATAGCAAGCTGGAAGACGCGGCGGTCGCTAACGCTTGATCTACTGATCGGGGCCGGCGCGGGGACGGACGTAAGTCCGTCCCCGCTACCAGTACCTGTTCCAGCTATTAACCTAGCTGAGCCAGCGACCGATGGGGGTTTTCACCCACAGAATCTGCATAAATTTCAGCATGCCTTCGGCGCTCTTGGTGGTATAGGGATAGGCATTGGGTATGGCGCCGCCACGCTTCTCAATCACCACCGGCATTTCGTGACAGTAAGCACGCAGGCCTTTTTTACCGTTGACCTGGCCGATGCCGGAATTTTTCCGGCCACCGAAAGGGGCGGCGGGAATACCGTAGCTCACCGCCATGTCGTTGACCGAGCAGGAACCGGTGTCCATTTGCAGGGCCAGCTTGAAGCCTTTCTCTTTGTTTTGGGTCCACACGTTGCCGTTTAGACCGAACTCGGAATCGTTAGCCAGGCGAATGGCCGCGGCCTCGTCGCGTACTTTTTGTATGCACAATATCGGGCCAAAGGTTTCCTCGACCATTACCTGCATATCGTTAGTTACTTCGGTCATTACCGTCGGCTGGAAGTAGAGGCCTTTCAGCTCCGGGTTGCGATCGCCGCCCTTGTGAATGGTGGCGCCCTTGGCTTTGGCGTCGTTGACGTGGCGTTCGATAATCTCCATCTGTCGATCCCAAAATACGGCGCCGACACTTTCGTCGTAGCCTAGATCGTGACCCTGTTTGATGTCTGTGCCGGCCGCCAATACCTTTTTGAGGAACTCCTCATAGACAGCTTCGACCACGTAAATACGTTCGGTGCCGCAGCAGTAGTGGCCGGTATTCATGCACGAACCCAACCACGCACCCTGGGCGGCGCGATCCAGGTCGGCATCGGCGCAGACGATCATGGCGTCGTTGCCACCCAGTTCCAGGCTCACCGGAATCAGTTGATTGGCGCAGGACTGGGCGACCTTTTTGCCGGTGGCGACGCTGCCGGTGAAGGAAACCTTGTCGACACCACCGTCAACAATGGCGGCGCCGGTCTCGCCGTCGCCCAACAATACCTGCAGTACGCCGTCGGGTACGCCGGCCTCCCGAAATACGTCTTCTGCCAGCTTGGCGGAAAAGGGTGTGACTTCTGAGCCCTTGGCCACCACGGCGTTGCCGGCCAGTAGCGCCTGGCAGGCCTGGTTCATTACCAGCACGAAGGGGCCGTTCCAGGGGGTGATCAAACCGATTACGCCCAGCGGTTTGTAGGTGATGCGCAACTCCTTGGTAAAACCCAACACGCCGTGTACCTTGCGTTTGCGGGGTTTGAGAAACTTCTCCGCGTGTTTGGCGTAATAACACAGTGAATCGGCAACCGAGAATACCTCCATGCTCATGGCATCGGTGCGGGCCTTGCCGGTCTCGCCGACCACCGTATCCATGATTTCATCGGCCCGGTTGACGACGATCTTAACGGCGCGATTCATGATGGCGGCGCGTTCCTTAAAGCCGGTGGCGGCCCAGGCGGGCTGGGCGGCGCGAGCTTTGGCAATCGCTGCATCGACATCTGCTTTATTGGCACAGACCAGTTGGCCGGTGGGTTCCAGCGTAATGGGGCTGCGCAACTGCAGGTGGCGGCGGGAGTCGTTGGATGCTAGCGGTTCGTATATCGACATGGCTTGGGTCTCGGTCTGGTTCCAGTCAGTGTGTTCAAACTAATGGTCATTAGTCTGCCTGTCAATCTTTGGCACAGGCCTCGGCGAGTGGGTTTAATATTTGAACCGGTGCGGGCACTAAGGCATTATGGCGCGCTGGCTTATAACGGTTTTCTATGAACGCTGACGCTCTGCTTACTCTTGCCGGTTACTCGCTTGCCATTGTGGCGGCCTCCCTGTTGGGGGGCTGGTTGCCGGCAATGGTGCGCATGACCCATACCCGTACCCAGCTCATCATGAGTTTTGTGGCGGGCCTGATGCTGGGCGTGGCGCTGTATCACCTGCTGCCGCACGGCATATTGCAGTTGGAGGCCGTACAGGGCACAGCGCTGGCGCTTGATACCGCGGTCTGGTGGGTGATGCTGGGCATGATCCTGATGCTGTTATTGCTGCGCCTGTTTCATTTTCACCAGCACGATTTTAGTCACGAAGAGCACGACCACCACGATCATCATCATTTTGACCAACAGCCAAGCCAGGGTACCGATGCCCATCCGCTCAGTTGGGTGGGTCTGGCGCTGGGATTGGGTTTGCACACCCTGATAGATGGGGTTGCGCTGGGCGCCGGCATCAAGGCTGGTTTGTTGCAGCACGATGGCGCTGCGCTGGTTGGTCTGGGTGTATTTCTGGCCATATTGTTGCACAAACCACTGGACGCACTTTCTATCACCAGCCTGATGCAAGCCGGCGGCTGGAGCGCCCGTGCCCGCACTTTTGCCAATGCCGCCTTTGCCATCATGTGCCCGCTGGGCGCCCTGTTGTTTTTCTGGGGGGTGGGCGGCACTGGGTCGATGGAAGCGATAATAGTGGGCAGCGCGTTGGCATTCTCTGCCGGTGTGTTCCTGTGTATTTCCTTGGGTGACCTGTTGCCGGAAGTACATTTTCACAGTCACGATCGCTTCAAGCTGACTGTTTCCTTCCTGATGGGTATCGGCCTGGCCTATGGCTTGCGCTTTCTGGAGCCGGGTGTGTTACATCATTTATAAGAGGCTTTCGTAGGGTCGAATTCATTCGGCCATAAGTCTGTCTCCACTCAATTCTCTGACCCCGTGATTAGCAGGTATAAATTATGGCTTCACCCAAACGCATAGTGTATCCGCCCATCTGGTTGATCATTGGCCTGGTAACGATTTTCGCCCTCGATCACTATCTGCCGCTGGCGCGCTTCGACAGCTCTTTTGCCACCGGCCTGGGCAGCTTTACCATTCTTGCCGGCTTGATCCTGCTGGTGCATGCGGGTGGCATGTTCAAGCTGGCCGAGACCGACATGATTCCCTTTAAAGACGTGTCGGCGCTGGTCACTACCGGTGTATACCGGGTGACGCGCAATCCCATGTACCTGGGTATGGCGCTGGTGTTGTTGGGTGCCGGCATAAGCGTGGGGACTTTTTCAGCGCTGTTTATCGCCCCCATATTTATGGCCATTATCGAGTTCAGGTTTATCCGCCCGGAAGAAGTGATGCTGCGGGAGTTGTTTGGGGAGGATTTCGAGGCTTACTGCAAGTTGGTGCGGCGCTGGCTGTAACAAAAATCTGGGGTCAAATCTGGGGTCAGAGTAAAACCGTCATTTATGGCCAAGTCTGGGCTTAGCATAAATTGGCCATAAATGACGGTTTTACTCTGACCCCAAACTCTTAAGCGCTCCTGTTTGTAGCCGCACAAAGATTCAGAAATAACTCCAGAAGGATGTGGAGCTGCCCACGTCGGCATGGTATTGCTCCTGAGCGGCAATAATGTCACCTTCCCACCGCTTGTGAACCAACCTGATGGCATCTGCCAATTCATCACAGGGAACAGCTCCTACCGCAGTATAGAGCCCAGGTAGCAGGCCATAATAGAAGCGATTTATCTCCTGGTGGCCCACTTCATGTTTGACCAGATCGCCCTGGAAATTCGACCAGCTGTCTTGAATAACGATTGGCTTTTGCCGGTAGTCGTACAACTGTGGAACAGTGGTGGTGTAGCTAACCTCAATGGTGCCCGCCTCAACCTCGCACATGCCCTCGCTGGTTTCGTCGGCGGCGGTAAAGCCGGTTGCGAATGAGGTTTCAGAAAACCCAATGGATTTGCTGCCGGTATTGGCAGAAATATGCAAAGGGTTGATGTCGCTCTTCAGTGCATCGAAAATTTCTTCAGCGCTGCTGCCATCTATAACATAGTTAACTGCGACATGACTGGAGCTCAACTGCCAGACAACTTCGGTACTGTCAATCGAACTGCCTGTGTTGTTGAAAACCGGCGACAGGGTGTTGCCGGCATCAATAAGCAGCCAACTCAGCAGGTCTGTATGTTCGAGAAAGATGCGGGTGTTGATGTCAGCGCAGACCCGGACGCGACTGCCTGCGCAGAAAGCGCCCGGTGCATCTTTCCAGCGACTGAAAATATAGCCCTGCGCCGGCACAGCGCTGAAGCTATCAGAAAAATACGGGTGGTCTATGGTGATGTTGCAGGTCTCGCCGGCCGCGCAGGCATACAGGCCACTGCCGGTAACAACCGAGCCGCCGGCGGGTACGGTTATTTCTAGCTTACAAGCACTCAGCAGTGCAGTGACAAGCGTGACCATTAGGGGTTTTAGTAAGTCGGTTGTGCAGCCATTCATGCGGGCATGATATAGCCAAAATTGTTGTTGGCCAAATTTGCGGTCTGACACAGGGTGGAATTTATTCGATCAGCATCGCTAAAGCGCCATACAAGTAGCCATAAATGTGGCAATAAAAAAGTTGAAAATATATTAACTATATGATTTTATTGAATAAGTATATTATTTTTATGTGGCCATAACAGTGGCCAAAAAGGCTGCCAAAATTATGGATAGAAATGAAGATAAGGCTCTCATGGAGCCGATGAAGATTTCTGTAGGGTCTGCTGACTACCTGGGCCTGGCTGATCTGGCCATTGCGCTGGCGAGTAAGTCGGAAGGTTTTAAGCGCAGCATGCCGGACGGAACAGTGAGAGCTCTGTCTGCTTTGGTTCGTTCCATGAATTGCTACTACAGTAATCTCATTGAGGGTCACGATACCCATCCGGTAGATATTGAGCGGGCTTTGCACAATGACTATAGCAATGATCCCAGAAAACGTGATCTTCAGTTGGAAGCTAAAGCGCACATTGAGGTACAACATTGGATTGACGATAGGGGGCTGGCCGGCAGAGCGGTTTCCGCAGATGGGCTCTGTGAGATACACAGGCGATTTTGCGAGCTGCTACCGGATGAGCTGTTGTGGGTTGAAAGCACGCATGCAGATAAGCGAATACCCGTGGTCCCGGGAGAGTTTCGCAGCGCCGATGTTGAGGTCGGACGCCATGTTGCAATTAGTCCTGCGGCTGTTCCACGCTTTCTTGAGCACTTTGAAAGCGCTTATTCTGAGCTGGGCAAAACAGAGGCGCTAATCTCCCTGGCTGCGGCGCATCACCGCTTATTGTGGATTCACCCGTTTACAGACGGCAATGGCCGCGTGGCACGGCTAATGTCACACGCCTTGCTTCTGGATCTGTTGGATACGGGTGGTGTCTGGTCTGTAGCACGGGGGCTTGCCAGCACCTCACAAGAATATAAGGCGCTGTTGCAGGACTGTGATTCGAGCAGGCGCGGAGACCTTGATGGGCGTGGCGACCTGAGCGAATCGGCCCTGGTAGAATTCACCCACTATTTTCTGTCCACCTGTATTGACCAGATCAACTTCATGGCAAGCCTGGTTCGCCCGGACAAACTCAGGGGCCGACTTCTCAGTTGGTGTCGGTCGCGTGTAGAGGCCGGTGAGTCCCCCAAACAATCGCCGGTGCTCTTGGAGGCTGTTTTGTACAGAGGCGAGATAAAGAGAGGAGAACTGCCAGATTTATTGCAGGTATCCCAGCGCACCGCCACGAGGGTGGCGGCGGAGCTACTGGAGACGGGTATCCTGACATCAGACAGCCCCAGGTCTTCGCTGCGAATCTCTTTCCCGGCTAAGCTTGCACCAGACATTATGCCGGGGCTCTTTCCGGAGCATTAATGGGAGGATCATCAGCCAAACATACATAGGAGCTAGAGCCTTCCAGCTGAACACTGGCGAACGAGCTGCTATTTCTTAGCGCAAGTTCGTGCGCCGGTAGTGCTCCTTCTCCTGGATTGCCTCCAAACTTCTCCGGTATAGATTTCTTCTTGCGTATGCGGGTCTTCTTACGCGGCACTGGCAGCGTTTTCCTCTAGTGCGCTTTGTACGAAGTTGAGCAGTTTTTTGTATCGCCCATACCGAATCATGTTCCTGGGAGAGAGATTGCCCAGCATCGGATTGGGTGTCTTAAACCACAGAGCCGTCTTCAGCGCGTCACCATCGAAAAACTCGGCTACCAAATCGCAGGTGATGGCGATTTGCTCAAGACGTTCCTTAAGCTGATGCGGAATACGATGGTCTAATCGGACTGATTTTTTACTGACGCCCCCTATCTTGGAGAGATCAGGGGTGTCGAGATCCAGGAAACCAGTCAAGTTTCTGTAATTAAGCGTATCCGCATGCCAGAAATTTAGCGGATCCGTCCTGGGAACTGAGTGGAAAAGCTGTTGCATATCTATGTGCTCGTCATTGAACCCTTTGAAAGGAGAGCGAGTCTACTCTGCCGACGCCCGCCATTCAACCGTTTTCAAGCCAGATTTTGACCAAAAATATAATCCTGTAACTTATTGTTTTATATCAATAAAATATAATTATATTGTAAGTCAATTACAACATTAACACATTTATATCTTGAGGGCACCACCAGGGAGTCTGTGATTGAATATAAAGCTCTCCCTTCTCGCGACCCGTAACACAATCTTCGATAGGTTCCTTAGGTATGTACGGTGGTCTAATGTCTAGGTCGCCGGTGCCAGCCGAGATAGGGCGACTTCGATTGACCTGTCGTCAAATATTCTCAGCTTTCGCTCGCCTCCCTTAGGCCATGTTCTCAGACCCTCCCTAATACTCCCGAGAGTGGGGGACTTATCTTCTCTTGATAGTAACCAGTCCACGGTAGCCAATAGCTCAATAGCAAAAGGCGACTCAAACCCATCGATTAGAAATAGTACTTTCTCAAGCGCGGGACGGTACGCCTCAAATTCCGGATTAGATAGATAGTTCACCAGCTCACTTCTTTTGGATTCATCGAACCAGATTACATCGAGGGGGCCGGCATCTGAAATCCGCTTTTCGCAATGTAAATAGCTTCCATCCAAGGCATTGAGGAGATGAATTAGCCTGGATGCATAGGGTCCATACCTGTCAGCTGTAAACTCGAGCTTTAGAGGATTACTAACCGGGGATTCTTCGATGACCCTTTCTGCAAACCACGCAAGCTTCTGGATTTCCAGTAGACTGCATTCCATTCCCAGAACCCAGTATTTCCGGATCAATTCGGCAATGAGGGCTCGAGCCGGTGTCAGTTTCTCGACGCCAATACCTTTTTGATGATTCCGGTATCTTTCAGTGGGCTCGAAGATGATGACTTCAGTCTCCCCAAGACCCTCCAGTGCGTGAACTATTAGCGGCTTTACGAGGTTCCACTCGAGACCACCATTGCCTGCTCCCAGAGGAGGAATTGCGACCGATTTGACACTATTTACCTGCAAGAACTCCCTCAGTTCGATCAGGCCATCCCTGATCCATTCAACTTTTGAGCTGTCTTTCCAGTGCTTCTTGGTTGGGAAGTTCACTATCCATTTCGGGCCGATGAAGGAATTGGGTTGAGTTACGAAAATACTCCCAACTTCGAGCTGCTTGGAATCACATGCTTCCTTGTATTTCTGGAAGTTTTCCTTGAATTGCTCTTTGAACATCAAAGCGATGCCTGTACCCATGACTCCCACAGTGTTTACCGTGTTAACGAGAGCCTCGGCATCTGAATCCAGGAGGTTTCCTTGTGTAAACTTTAGCACGCTATAAGTACCATTCAGGGCGGGCTCGTACATCAATCTCGAGCCCATGATTATCAGCCATTTCAGCAATTTGTGCCTGGATATCGTTACTGTAACAAATGACACCGACCAGTGCATCAGCAGGAACATGTTGGTGAATTAGCGCCTCAGCTTGATATTTTTCGAATTTCTCGGGGTCTTCGGGATCTCTTTTAAAATCTCGATCCTGGATTCTTTCCCAATCGATTTTATCGAGATCCTTCAATTGGCTATAAAAACTGGCAAGATCGGTATACGCATGGCGATCGGTGAATAGAAAATCAATTTTCATTTGGTCCATTCTTGAAAGCGTACTTACCAAAATGCAAATCTCACGCCTCGCTCTCTGAGTGACGCCTCTTCCTGAAAAAATATTCATCATCATTGGTGAGAAGGGCGTGAAATAGAAGGGAACGTAATCGCTTAGGGTTCCGAAGGGTGCCAAGGGGACGTCCTTTTGCTTTCGCCCAGCGATTAAGTCGCTATCTCCTATTGGCAAAAAGTCAGGATCCTGCACTACAGAGCTTGCACAGTGAAGGCCGTTCGCAAAGATCCAGTTTAGGTTATCTTGATGGATAATTCGCCATATCAAAGCTTTGTCAGGGTTAAGTGTTGGATATCTGGGCGCCATTATCCTATGTTAAACCGGTTTTTATGTTTTGAGACCATTCCTTTCTAAAATCAGATGTGATTTCTTGGGCGATTGCTCGGCGGCGCATGTAGGGGTCTCTATACTGGCTGGCATTACTGGAAAATGTGTTAGGGAGTCCAAGCGATATGCTTACTGTTTTTAACGTCGGGCAAGGTGATTCGATGCTGCTGCAAGGATGTGCGGACTGCATGTTAAACTGCATCCAAAATTGACCCACTTACCCCCCATATTTGCATCGAATATTGACCCATGTATACACCTGACTCTTGCGGACAGCGATGCAGGAGTTCCAGGGATTGATAGACGTGGATTTATTACGTGTAATCAGACGGCGGCATCTGCGTGAAGGCCGATCAATCCGGGAAATTGTCCGACGAACAGGTCTTTCAGGAAACACTGTTCGTAAATATCCGGCCAGCGGGTTAGTGGAACCGCGATATCCCCATCGCAAGAGCCCCAGCCGGCTCGATCCCTATGCCGATACCCTGCTTGGCTGGCTACAGCGGGAGTCGAAGCGGCACCGCAAACAGCGCCGCAGTGTCAGGCAGTTGCCTATCGATCTGGTGGAACCGGGCTATCCCGGCTCCTATGATCGGGTTGCCGCCTTTGCACGGGACTGGCGGTCACGCCGGCAGGAAGCCGAATTGTCGGCAGGCAAAGGAACGTTTGTTCCCCTGGTCTTCGCCCCCGGCGAGGCCTTCCGGTTCGACTGGTCTGAGGACTGGGTCGTCATTGATGGCTACGTGGAGCACACCAAGCGGGTCTCTTCGACGTGCCTGATTCTCTGTGACCGCAATCGCTACAGCGTTCCCGCTGCCTTCGCCAACAAGCCGGTCAGTGTGCGGGTTTACGCCGGCCGAATCGTTGTGGTGGCTGAAGTCCAGGTTATTGCAGAACACACCCGGGTGTTCTCTCGGGATCATAAAAATGCCGGAAAGACGGTATATGACTGGCGGCATTACCTGGCGGTCATCCAGCAAGCCTAGTACAATGTAAATCTTAATACTTTGTATATAACTTGGTTGTTTGCTATAGTTACCCTCAATAACCAATAATGAGGGTGACGACATGGCTCCGCGCTACAAAGTGACACTGACAAAAGAAGAACGGAATGAATTGGAGGCTATTTCAACTAAGGGAACGAGGGCGGCCAGAACAGTGATATCCTCTCGCGCCTTGCTCCTGCTCGATGCAGGCGAGTTTGGACCCAAATGGATTGTTGCAAGAGTTGCAGAAGCCTTGGGGAAAACGACCCGAAGCCTCGAACATTTAAAAAAACGATTTGTTGAAGAAGGGCTTAACGCTGCCATTGAGCGAAAGAGGCGCGAGACACCTCCGCGAGCAATTCAATTTGGAGGTGAATTTGAAGCTCGGCTATTGGCACTGGCGTGTTCAGAAGCGCCGGAAGGTCGAGAGCGGTGGACGGTACGGTTACTTGCGGAGAAGATGGTTGAATTGAAAATTGTACCGAGTGTTTCTCCAATGACGGTATGTAACAGGCTCTTCTCCGGTCTTGTGAGTGAAGATTAGGCCGCAACATAGAACATCGAGTCATTATCCGGTAGCGATGACTGCCTGATCTTGAGTTTGAAATACTCGGTATCCCTGATGCCTCTGGCGCGCTTGCGGATCATGCCGATACCGATGTTGCCGGCCTCGATCCTGGCGCTGGTGAGCTTGTGCCTCGCGTAATTGCAAATGCCCACACGGTGGTTTCTCAACGACTTTGCAAACTTCTTCAGGTAGAGCAGGGTCGATTGATCGGCTATCCGGCACCAGGCTTCCAGTCTCTCTTGCATCAGTTCGACAGTCTTTGATTCCCACAAGGCCTGAAGCTGTTCCTTCAGGATATACAGCGTATTGAGATTGGCATTTTCATCCAATAGCCGTTGTAATTTTTGAGCCTGGGATTCGTTCAGTTTATCGGCGTTTTTCAGCACCAGGTAATGTGTTCCTGTTAACAATTTCTTGCCCTCTTTATTGGCCTTTCTAAACTCAATTCGCCGCTGATTGCTCAGAGCCTTGCTGTAGTTCTTCATAACGTGGAAACGGTCAAACACAATGTCGGCATTGGGTAAGCAATCACGTACTGATTTCTGATAGGATGGCCCCATGTCCATCGCAACAGCCTCTATGTTTGCAGTGGTTTCTGCCGGAAGTTGCTTTAGAAATGCAGAGAACACATCAGCCGTTCGGCCCGTTTCCACCCCGATTAAATGCCCTTCGACCATGTCGTAAATCACCGTCATGTAGTCGTGGCCCTTCGCCCTGGCCACCTCATCAACACCGAGGTACTTCAGGCCGGTCAGCTGTGTCGGATCGAGCGCCGGGAGACTTTCCTCCAGGTACGCCTTGTCGATCTTTTTCACCGTCTCCCAGCGTATCCCCAAATGCCTGGAGACAGCCTGAATACTCATGTGGCGGCACAGGCCACTGATCATGCGACAGAAGCGGCGGGTGAAACGCCATCCCGTGTCAACAAACTCACAGCTCTCTATCCGCCGTTCGTTCTTGCTGATACATACTTGGGCCAGCTCCATTTCAATCACGCAGGGATAGCCAAACAGCGGCACATCCCTGACCTGTCGGCGGACATACCGGTTGACCGTTCCCTGCTGCTCGGTAACGGGGTCTATGGCTTTTCTGCGCCTGTCCCGGCGGCAGCAAATGACGAGCTGTCTCTCCTCCTCGTCCAGTTTTATCCGATTGACGCACTGCCCCTTGAGGCCCAAAATATCCCTCTGGATGTCGATTCCCATATACCTGTTCCATATAAAGTTGTGATAGGCCTTATATACCAACAGATTACGTGGGGATCGGCATCCTTTTTCACTCATAGAAGCGGAGAAGAGCCATGTAACACGCTAAAAAAAATGAACGTAAGCCTCACCTGAGTACGTATTGGAAAATACCACCGGACTACAATGCTGCTTTCGTAGCAGCGATGGAGGATGTCCTTGATATTTATGCGCGCCCTTACAATCCGAAATTTCCGGTTGTTTGTATGGATGAATCAAGCATGCAATTGATTGGAGATGTGCACGAACCTATCCCGGTTATGGATAATTTGAATACACACAATACGGCATCGTTGTACTCGGCTTTTCCACCTGAGAAAGCCAAACAGTTGGCCGAACGTCTTGAGATACATTACACGCCAAAACATGGGAGCTGGCTAAACATAGCGGAAATTGAGCTCGGTGTTTTGAAACGACAATGTCTTGCGGGGCGAATTGATTGCATTGAAAAAATGCGCTCTGAAGTGGCTGCGTGGAATACGGACAGAAATCATCGACAAACCCAGGTTGATTGGCAATTTCGTACCGATGAAGCGCGGGTCAAACTGAAGCGATTATATCCGAAATTTTAAGTTATACTGTGTACTAGTGCGCTGCGCAATGGCGCGCCCTTCAGTGAACTTCCCGGCTGCTTTAAGCGCCTGCAACGTATTCTCCTGAAGCGATTGGGCGGTGATCGAGAGATGGCCAATATCCTGGCCCCGGTTCTGCACCACGATGAACATTTGGTGATGCAGGCTGTAGAAGCCGCACTGCAAAGCGGCCAGCCCTCTCAGCAGCGCATGTGACCCATGTGTTGGGGCGATTACTGGAAGGGCCATTACCCGCGCCACTTGAGCCACCTCCGGCACTGGCACTGGCCAATGAGCCGGTGGCCAATACACAGCGCTACGACAACCTGAGGGAGAACTATCATGTCCGCTAATGCAATGATTACCACACTCAAAACGCTGCGCCTGTATGGCATGGCTCAATCAACTACCGGATGAAGGTCGCCAAATTCCCGGCTCACCGGGATCTCACGGGCTTCGATTTTACTGAGAGCATCGTGACAGAAACGCTGGTGTATTCGCTCCATCGATGTGAATTTATTGAAGAGGCCCGGAACATTGTTCTGATTGGTGGCCCCGGTACAGGTAAAACCCACCTGGCGACGGCTCTGGGTGTGCAAGCGAGTATCCATCATCACAAACGGGTACGATTCCTCTCGACGGTTGATCTGGTTAATGCCTGGAGTTGGAAAAGGCGGCGGGGAGACAGGGACGCATGGCCAATCGGCTGGCCAGTGCCGACCTGGTGATACTGGATGAGTTGGGCTATCTCCCGTTCAGTCAGGCTGGTGGTGCATTGCTGTTTCATCTGATCAGCTTCCTGTATGAACGCACCGGTATTGTCATCACAAGCAACCTGAGCTTCTCTGAATGGCCCAAGGTCTTTGGTGACCCGAAGCTAACTACCGCGCCGCTGGATCGGCTAACCCATCACTGCCACATCATCGAAACCGGCAACGACAGTTACCGCTTCAAAAACTCAACATGCAATCAAAAGGAGGAAAGGGCTGGCAAAAAACCAACACAATGAGTAATACTTGAACGAACCGGGCGGGTCAAAATTAGATGCAAATACCGGGTCACTTTTAAGTGCAAATTAACAAGTCTGGTAGTCCCGAGGCTTGCCGGTTTGATAAATATAACCAGATGCGGCAGAGGCCTATTTTAACCACTTAACAGATATGATAGTATCCGCCAAGTGGTTAATTACAGAACAACGGATACTATTATGGCGTTTTCATTGTTGTCTTCTGAAGATATTGCGCTCGAGCTGGCTTCTCGCGTAAGAAGCCGCCGGTTGGCGCAGAGATTGACACAGGAAGGTCTCGCCAGTCGTAGCGGTGTGTCTTTTGGAACGCTTAAAAAGTTTGAACGTACAGGGCAAATTGCCTTTGTTTCATTTATTCGTCTTGTTACCGCCCTAGGTGGTGAGGCTGCATTGGAAAACCTGTTTCTTGAACAGAAATTTGAAACCCTTAATGAAGTGTTGGACGTTAAGAAGAAGCCTAAAAGGGGGACAATTAAATGAAAATTGCCCCCGCTACACCAGTGGATATTTCCCTGCAGTGGGACGAGGATGATATTCAGCCAGTAGGCAGGCTGGCTTACCGCGATCAAATGGCCTATCTGGAATATGATGAGGCTTTCCTGAAATCCGGTCTTGAGATTTCTCCTGTGCACTACAAAACCAGTGCCGGACTAAAGCAGCCTTATGACGCCAGAGTATTTGAAGGGCTGCATGGGGTTTTTTATGACAGCCTGCCTGACGGCTGGGGCAGATTGCTTGTAAATCGCCGTGCCCGCCAGCTTGGTATTGAGCCTGCAACACTGACACCGCTTGATCGTTTGGCCTGTGTTGGCAGTCATGGCATCGGTGCATTGTGTTATACACCGTCAGTCAATGTTTGGGATGTTGCAGACAGGGTCTTGAATTTAGATCAACTTTCCGAAGCTGCCAGGCGCGTTCTTGAAGGTGATGTTGGCGAGGTGATCTCCATCCTCGGGCAAGCTGGTGGTTCGCCGGGTGGTGCGCGTCCTAAAGCATTAATCGGGTTGAACGATGAGGACCACGCCGTACATGGGAGTGATTATATTCCCGATGGATTTGAAGCCTATCTGGTTAAATTTCCAGGGCGTGGCGATCCTGTCGATATTGCTGCTATTGAAATGGCTTATGCCATGATGGCTAAAGATGCCGGTGTTGATATGCCCGAGACGAAATTACTCAGCGGCGGTAATGGCAAGATGTATTTTGCAGCCAAACGTTTTGACCGGGTTGGTAACCGCCGGGTGCATGTTCATTCAGCCAGCGGCCTGCTCTATACAAATATCCGTATTCCCCAGCTTGATTATAAAGACCTTATTTTACTCACGCGTTCAGTTACCCGTGATCAACGGGAATGTAAGGCCATGTTTGTGCTCGCTGTTTTCAATGTGCTGACTCATAACCGTGATGATCATGCTCGGCAATTCAGCTATACCATGGCGCGTGATGGTACCTGGCGACTGGCACCAGCCTATGATCTGACGTGGTGCGCGGGGCCGGGCGGCGAACACTCAACGTCAGTTTTGGGGCATGGTAAGGATGTAACGCGCGCGCAGCTTCTTGAACTGGGTAAAAAAGCAGAATTGAAAGCACAAGATACAAAAGAAATCATTGAACGCGTAGAGGCTACTGTTTGCAATTGGCAGGTCTATGCTGGTGAATATGGCGTAGGCCGAGACTCTGTTGACATGATCACAAAGTCGTTAGCTGAAGTTAGTCTGTAAGTCATTGAGGCATGCTCTGTCCCCGGCCAGGTTAATTGCTGTATGCCACTAGTGTATTCGTTGCAGAGATGCATACTTGCCAATTCATTTCAATTCAAGTGAAATGATTTGTTGAAAAAAAAAGAATATTGATATAAATTAGTAGGTTATACGTCTCACAAGGAGAGATTATCGTTTCATGTTTGTATCGAGCCAGTCCATTTTAGAGTTCATCGCTGCCCATCCTGGTGCCGGACGTGAGCAAATCCGAAGGGGAGTCACGCCACAGGTCAGTGAGACGACGATCTGGCGCGCGCTAAGGCGACTGGTCGATGAGGGTAAACTCGAACTTTCAGGAAAAGGCAGAGCCTCAGGCTACACCATCGCCGGTTCTGCCGTTGTGCGCGCGCATCTGAAAACGCCGTATAACCAGCGCGCGCCCAAAACCTACAGCACAGAATTTCTGGACGGATACGTCCCCAACGCAAGCTATTACTTAAGCGAAGCCGACCGGCAGGCACTCCGCGCTGCTGGAACGCCATCAGGCGAGCCTCTGCCGGCTGGCACATATGCGAGGAGAATCTTAGAGCGCCTTTTGGTTGATCTTGCCTGGGCATCATCGCGGATGGAGGGCAATACGTACGACATTTTGCAGACCGAAGAGCTCGTGCGCTTTGGCAAAGAGGCAAGCGGGAAGGATCGCAAAGAAGCAATCATGATCTTGAACCACAAGGAAGCCATTCAATACATGGTGGACAATCTCGCTGCCATCGCCATCATCCGCCAGGACATCTGCAACATCCATGCACTCTTGGCCGATGGCCTTCTTATCGATCCGGCGATGGGGGGGCGCTTACGAGAAATTGATGTCGGCATTGGCTACTCGAGCTACAAACCGCTCAGTGATAGATATGAGATCGCAGAGGAGTTCGAGATCGTCATCGCGAAAGCGCATGAAATCACAGATCCCTTCGAACAATCATTCTTCTTGCTCGTACACATCCCCTATCTGCAGGCGTTTGCCGACATCAATAAGCGAACATCGCGCATTGCGTCCAATATCCCGTTACTAAAGGCCGATCTTGCCCCGATGTCATTTTTCACAATGGATGACCGGGAATACATTGATGGGCTAATTGGTGTCTATGAGCTAAACAACGTCTCTTTATTGCGCGAGAGCTACATCAATACGTACCTTGCATCCGCTGAGAATTACAAAACTCTTCGCGCGGAAGTCGAAACACCCGACAAAGCGGCAGCGGTTTATCGGGACTTCATCCGAGAGGCCATTCGTAAATGTGTCCTCGAGTGGAAGGAGTTTCGCGCAGATGGAATCTTGGCTATGGCGGAAGAAAGGAACATTCCGGAGCAAGATCGCGATGATGTGATTGCGTATGCGCAAAAACAGTTCGGCGGCCTTCACGCCGGTAACGTTATCAGATACCGCATGAGACCCCAGGACTTGGAAGGTCTAACGGTGCGGCAAACAGAAGAGCCACGAAGGCCCTAACGATTTCAAGTATAGGCCGGATAAACGAGATGTTGTCAGCAGGTTTTCTCCGCTAGTGTAGTTGCTGAGCCCTAGACTCTCGCGAAAAGTTTGTCTGTCTTCCTGAAATGGTATACGCATACATCAATCTCGAGCCCATGATTATCAGCCATTTCAGCAATTTGTGCCTGGATATCGTTACTGTAACAAATGACACCGACCAGTGCATCAACAGGGACATGCCGGTGAATTAGCGCCTCAGCTTGATATTTTTCGAATTTCTCGGGTCTTCGGGGTCTCTTTTAAAATCTCGATCCTGGATTCTTTCCCAATCGATTTTATCGAGATCCTTCAATTGGCTATAAAAACCGGCAAGATCGGTTTGGCAAAAAGTCAGGATTTTGCACGACAGAGCTTGCACAGTGAAGGCCGTTCGCAAAGATCCAGTTTAGGTTATCTTGATGGATAATTCGCCATATCAAAGCTTTGTCAGGGTTAAGTGTTGGATATCTGGGCGCCATTATTCTATGTTAAACCGGTTTTTATGTTTTGAGACCATTCCTTTCTAGACATTATGTAGTTGTTGCACGGGTAGGCAATGAGCCCATATCCCTTGGAAGGTATGGGATATTCCGGTACATTATTGCACTTTACAGTACATTTACAGTAGAACTCTTGAGAGGGGGAGACAATGGCCACTGCAAAAACCACAACCCTAACCTTTCGCATCGAGCCGGAGCTGAAAGAGGCGCTGCGCACAGCTGCCCAGCAAGAGCTCCGTTCCATTGCCAATATGGTAGCGGTGTTGATCAGGGATTATTGCAAGCAAAATGATATTTTGATCGCTGGGTCACAAGCTACCAGGGGGTGTAGCAAGTGAGCATCAAATCAGCTACCAACCATTCCGGCATCCGTGACAACCATCAGCGTGGCAAGGTCGCTGATTTTCTGGTCGAGAAAATTTCAGCAGGAAGTGACCTCTCAGTTGTTTCTGCCTATTTCACTATCTACGCTTATGAAGCTCTGGCAGAACAACTGGAACAGATAAGCAGCCTGCGTTTTCTCTTTGGGGAGCCAAGTTTCATTACATCGCTTGATCCTGATAAAACAGACAAGAAATCATTCAAAATAGAAGACGAACATCTGGAGCTTTCAAACCGGCTAAAACAGAAGGAAGTCGCTCGCCGTTGTGCTGAGTGGATTTCAAAGAAAGTAGATATACGCTCGGTTCGGCAAGCAAATCTTCTTCACGCTAAGCTTTATCACCTTCATGATGGACACCGTGAGCATGCAATCCTTGGAAGCTCCAATTTCACCCACCGCGGATTGGGTTTGTCGGCCACACCCAATATTGAGCTAAACCTGATTGTTGACAGTGACCGGGATCGTGCGGACCTGAAAGCATGGTTCGACGATATATGGGCTGATGAAGAATTGGTGGCTGACGTTAAAGAAGATGTGCTTCAATACCTGGAGCAGCTTTACGTCAATCATCCGCCAGAATTTATTTACTTCAAGACGCTTTATCATGTATTTGAGCGTTTCCTTTCAGACCAAGCGGCCGATGCGCAGCTTTTCGATCAGACTGCGATCATTGATACCGAAATATGGAAGACGTTGTTTGATTTTCAGAAAGATGGAGCAAAAGGCGCAATACACAAAATCAACTCCCATAACGGTTGTATTCTTGCCGACAGTGTAGGACTGGGTAAAACTTACACTGCACTAGCGGTTATCAAATATTTTGAGCTGCGCAATCATCGTGTATTGGTGCTGTGCCCCAAGAAGCTACGCGATAACTGGACGGTTTATCTTGCTCAGAATAACAGCGAGCTTAATCCGTTTCTGAAAGATCGTTTTGCCTACACAGTACTTTCCCATACCGACCTCTCCCGCGATTCCGGCCGGGTGGATGGTGTCGACTTGGCCACGCTGAACTGGGGTAATTATGACCTCATAATTATTGATGAGTCGCACAACTTTAGAAACAACACTAAGGGAAGGCGAGATGAAGAAGGCAATGTTATTAGTAAAAGTCGTTATGAACGACTTTTGCAGGATATTATTCAGGCTGGAGTAAAAACAAAAGTCATGATGCTTTCTGCTACGCCCGTAAATAGTAACCTCAGGGATTTGCGTAACCAGATTTATTTCGTGACTGAAGGAAACGACACGGAATTTACCGAAAAATTTGGAATCCATAGCGTGAAAGACACTTTAGCAGCCGCGCAACGAACATTTACAGAATGGGCCAAAAAGTCAGGTGAAAGGGATGCGCGTGAGCTGATTGATAAATTATCGGCCAGCTTTTTTGCCTTGCTCGATGAACTTACTATTGCCAGATCGCGCAAACATATTCAGCGTTATTACAGCTCTTCACTTGAACAGATTGGCCAGTTTCCAAAACGCAAAAAGCCTATCTCAAGGGTTTCGGATATTGATCTAAAAGGTCGGTTTCTCTCTTACGACCGATTGAATGATGAGATATCCAATTACCAGCTTTCTCTATTTAACCCGTCTAAGTATGTGATTGAAGAATTTCGAACAATATATGAGGAAAGCAAGGTTTTAAATTTCTCACAGGCCAATCGTGAACACTTTCTGATTGGCATGATGAAAGTTAACTTCCTTAAACGCCTGGAAAGTTCTGTTCATTCCTTCAATATCACCATGGAACGCACCATAGAAAAGATAGAAAATCTTGAAGAGCGACTACGCTCATTTATCGAGCATCAAGCAAGCACAGCCGAAACAGTTCAGCAAGACCTGCTTTTTGAGCCAGGAGAGGAGAGGGAGGAGGACGAAGAACTGGCCGAAGCGTTCCAGGTGGGCGGCAAGCTAAAAATCCCAATGTCTCACCTTGATGTCACTATGTGGCTTGCAGATTTGAAGCAGGATAAGGATCAATTGTGTCTGCTGGCAGGCAGTGCGAAAGATGTGACCCCTGAGCGTGATGCTAAACTCGCCGATCTGCGCAAACTGATTGAAGATAAAGTCCGGCAACCTACCACCAACACACAAGGCGAGAAAAATCGCAAAGCAGTAGTGTTTACAGCGTTTGCAGATACGGCTATCTATCTGTATGAGAACCTGAAAGACTGGGCAAGAAGCTCATTAAATGTACATATAGCCTTGGTCTCTGGTGGCGCAAAATCCAATCAGACGACTTTTGGCAAAGCCGAGTTCACCCAAATCCTCACCAACTTCTCCCCCCGCGCCAAACAGCGAAACAAAATGCAAACCATGCCGCAGGATGATGAGATCGATATTCTCATCGCAACAGACTGTATTTCAGAAGGTCAAAACCTGCAGGATTGTGACTTGCTGGTGAATTATGACATTCACTGGAACCCGGTGCGGATTATCCAGCGATTTGGCCGTATCGACCGCATTGGCAGTCTTAATATCGCAATCCAACTGGTTAACTTCTGGCCAACAGAAGATTTGAATAAATACATTGACCTGAAAAACCGGGTTGAAGCGCGTATGGCACTGGTCGATATTGCCGCCACCGCCGAAGATAACGTGCTACAAGCGGAAGATCTGGAAGAACTCATCCATGAAGACCTGCGCTATCGAGACAAGCAGCTACTCAGGCTGAAGGATGAAGTGCTTGATCTGGAAGACTTCAATGAATCCGTATCGCTCAATGAATTTTCCCTTGACGATTTCCGCATGGAGCTTGCTACCTATATAGAATCCAACAAGGCTGCACTGGAAGATGCCCCGTTTGGCCTGTATGCGGTTGTTCCTCCCCACGCTGAATACGCCACCATCCAGCCGGGGGTTATCTACTGCCTCAAGCAACAGCAGGAAGCGAAAGGCAATGAAGCTGTCAATGCCTTACAACCGTATTTTCTGGTCTACATTCGGGAGGATGACGAGGTGCGTTATAACTTTACCGCCCCTAAGCAGATACTGGAGATATTTCGCGCCGTGTGCCGGGGACATGAAGCGCCCTATAACAAGTTGTGTGAACTGTTTGACGAGCAGACGCAAAATGGTGAGGACATGAGCCACTACAGTGACCTGCTGAGCAAGGCCGTTGACGCCATTGCTGCGCAGTTCACCCGCAAGGCAATCGGTAACTTGTTTTCCGGCCGGGGCGGCAAGTTGACCGACAGCACAAATCAGGTCAAGCACAGAGCTGATTTTGAATTGATAACCTGGCTCATTATAAAGCGTGAGAATACTAACGATGCCTGGTAGTCCTAATTACGAACCGCGTGCCGCTATCAAAGCCCGACTTCAATTGTTTGATAATGAACCGCTGCGTGAAGCCTCTCTGGCGTTGCTCGATTCGCTGGGCTACCGAAGCGATAAAACCATTATGGTTCCTGGCTCCAAGCCAAAAGCCTTTCTGGATATGCTGACCGATCAAAACTTGAGTGTGACCATCGATTATGAAAAAGCCCTGTTTGATGATTGGCTAACAGCCGATGTGCTGTTTCAGCTTACAGATGAAGATCTATCACATGAAACCAGCCTGTTTAAAAATGATTCTGTCAATCCGGGCCTGTTGCAATCCTACCTGTTTTTCGCCATCGAATTAAAACAAAGGGATTATGCCCGAGGCAAACTCACCGCCATTGCCCGGCAGCTAAACTGCGTATTTCCCATGCCGGTGATGGTATTCATCAAACATCGTGATCTGTTGTCCATTGCCGTCATCAATCGCCGCATCAGCAAGCGTGATACTGAAAAAGACGTGCTGGGAAAAGTGGCCATTATTCGGGATATTTCATTGGCCGACCCTCATCGTGGCCATCTGGACATATTGGGCTCATTTGCACTGCCGACACTGCTTGAAAAAACAGTAATTGATAGCTTTGATACCCTCCATGCTGCGTGGGAAGAGATATTCGATGTCGAACTGCTAAACACGCGTTTCTATAAAGAACTGTTCAAGTGGTATTTGTGGGCGCTGCCCGAGGTCAGCTTTCCAGACGGCATGAAACCGTCAGGGTTAACGGAAGCACAGGAAGCCGACTACGACGAAAAGCTGCGTGCTACGGGTTTGATTCGTCTGCTTACCCGCTTGATTTTCTGTTGGTTCCTGAAAGAGAAAGATCTCATACCGGAAACCCTGTTCGATGAGCAAAAACTAGCCGCTATTCTTAAAAGTCTTGATGATGACAAGCCGACCTATCATCAGGCCATACTGCAGAACCTGTTTTTTGCCACACTCAACCAGCGAATGAATGCAAAGGGCGAGAAGTACCGGGTCTTTGCCAAAGATCAAGGGTTTCTGAAAAACAGGAACACCTACGGGGTCGATACCCTATACCGCTACGAATCCCTGTTTATAGATCCGGATGCCGCACTCGGTATTTTTGAAGACATCCCCTTCCTCAATGGTGGTTTGTTTGAATGCCTGGATCGCACCAACGACAAGGGGGAAAAGGTCTATGTGGACGGTTTTTCACGCAACAGCAAAAAGCGCCCCAACATTCCTAACCGGTATTTCTTCGGCGAAGGCGAGGTGAACATAGGCGCGGTAACCGGTGAGACAAGGCGTGGCGCGGAAAAGGCCAGAGGTCTCATCCATATTCTTTCCGCCTACAAATTCACCATTGTGGAAAATACCCCTATAGATCAGGAAATCGCCCTCGACCCAGAACTGTTAGGCAAGGTGTTTGAAAACCTGCTGGCTTCCTACAATGAGGAAACCAGAACCACCGCCCGCAAGCAAACCGGCTCATTCTATACCCCGCGCCCCATTGTCGATTACATGGTGGATGAATCTCTCAAGGCGCACCTCGCCACGGCCATGATGAAGCAGCATGGCATGAACTTGGACGATGCGCGCACCGGCCTCGACATCCTGTTCGCTTATACAGAAAAGCAGCACCCGTTTGAAGAGGATGAAGTAGAAACTCTGATTAGTGCTATCGACAGCTGTAAGATTCTTGATCCCGCTTGTGGCTCTGGCGCGTTTCCCATGGGCATGTTGCACAAGCTGGTTTATGTCCTCACCAAGCTGGACCCGGACAATGCCAAATGGAAACAGCGGCAAATCGCCAAACTGGATTCGGTTTACATGCGCGAGGAGTTGGAGCGCGCCTTTGAAACCAATAACGATGACTATAGCCGCAAACTTTATCTGATTGAAAATTGTCTGTACGGCGTAGATATTCAACCCATCGCCATACAGCTTTCCAAGCTGCGTTTTTTCATTTCATTGATCTGTGACCAGAATACCAATAGAGACAAGGCCAAAAACCATGGTGTGAAGCCCTTGCCAAACCTGGAAACCAAGTTTGTGGCGGCGGATACCTTGATTGGACTGACAACAGAAATGCAGATGGAATTGTTTGAAAGTCCCAAGGTAGTAGAGATTGAGCAGGAGCTTCAGAAGATTCGTCACGATTACTTTGCGGTACAAAAACGACAGCAAAAACTTGCTCTTCAACGTAAAGATAAAGAGTTGCGGGATGATCTGGCAAGTGAACTTGTGCAGGCATCCTTTGCCGACCAGGATACCAGCCTAAAGTTGGCTGGATGGAACCCGTACAACCCTCATATTGCGGCTGACTTTTTTGAGCCCTTATGGATGTTTGATCGCTCGCTGGCGGATGGGTTCGATCTGGTGATTGGAAACCCCCCCTATGTTCAAATACAGAAGTTCCCAAAATCACAGAAAGATAAATGGGTTGCCCAGGATTATGAAACCTACGCGGCAACGGCCGATATCTATTGCCTGTTCTACGAGAAGGGGGCTAGTTTTTTACGGGAAGATGGCCACCTTTGTTACATTACCTCCAACAAATGGATGCGTGCAGGGTATGGTGAAAAGTTGCGAAGCTATTTGGCCACAGTTGTTAATACCACAGCCGCGCTTGATTTTGGCATGGCGCAGAATTTTGGCGCCGCCACGACTTACACCTGTATTCTTGGCCTTACTAAAGAGGCGCCGACAGGGGATATCTCAACCTGCTACGCAGCAGATGACCGGGCAGCGATGGCAGACCCAGAAAGTTATTTCGGGGAGAATTCGGTCATCCTGAATGACCTGGGCGCATCTCCCTGGGTGGTGCTTTCAAGGCAGCGCCAGCGTATTAAGGAATTGGTTGAAGAGCAGGGGATGCCGCTAGAAGGCTGGGATATAAAAATTAACTACGGCATTAAAACTGGTTTTAATGATGCCTTCTATATAACCACAGAACAGCGGGACGCAATGATAGCCGAAGACCCGACTTGTGAGGAAATTATCGTACCATTGTTGCGTGGCAGGTATGTGGGGCGATATGGAACCAATTGGGATGGGACGTGGATGATCAATACTCATAATGGTGTTCGATCTCAATCAATCCCTCGTATTGATGCAAAAAAATACTCTTCAATATGGGAACACCTTTCAATTAATGAGAAGAAGTTGTCGAAGCGGCAGGATAAGGGCGATCATTGGTCAAATCTCCGTAACTGTGCATATATTGATGAATTTACTAAGCCCAAAATCATCTATCCCAATATGACGAAGTACCTGCCTTTCTATTTCGATCATAGTGCTCATTATTTTGGTAACCAGAAATGTTTTATTGTTACTGGCTTGATCGAGACGCTACCCTATCTTACGGCGTTCCTTAACTCATCATTATTCCGATGTTGTTTCAAAGATAATTTCCCCGAGCTTTTAGGAAACACTTATGAGCTTAGCAAGATATTTTTCGAAAAGATTCCAGTCAGGAACCCTGGGCCTACACTGTCGAGTGTATTCAGCTATCTCGTTTCATTTATCCAACTGACAAAGGAATCAGAAGAACCCAATATTCCTGGCGCTGAACAGTTTCTTGAAGACCTGATAGATGCCTGTGTAATGGAGGTTTATTTCAGGGAGCACATGGCAGAAAAGGATTTGCTGCTGTTGGATGATACAAAAGCGCTGCTGGAAAACTATAATCCGGATGTGTCAGAAACAAAGCAACAGGAAGTATTGGAGCAACTTTACAAGACTGCCAACGCCCCCGATCACCCCATCCGCAATCGCCTGCTGCGCCTGACCGCCGAGAGTCCCGACTTGCTTGCTGTTATCAAGGAAGAAGGTAAGGTATGAAATCTCGGCTTCACCGTATAGATATCCATAATTTCAAGGCGTTCCGAGAGTTCTCTCTCAATTTGGAGGGGCGCCACCTTCTCATGTACGGTGCGAATGGCTCGGGTAAATCCTCTCTTTACTGGGCGTTATGCGTATACCAGTGAATGTTGCCACCCAGACCACGGGAAGGTTGCCACCTGAACCAGGGCAATGTTGCCACTCCTCGGGGCATTATGAGAACCGGACAGATCATGTGCTACAAGACCGGACAGTTTATGTGTTACTAACACACAGGGGGTGCAGGTTGACACACAGGGGGACCTTGATAGACTGGACGTATTCCGCATCACGTCTGGGTGAGAATTCGGGTCTCTCAAGAACTTACACAATTGTGAAAATAGTTGAATTTGCAAATATTCGTTCGTCGCTGAAAAGAGGCAGTCCGGCAAAACATCCCAACAGCTATACAAACAATCAAATCAAGACGGGGCGCAGCGCTACGCGCTTCGTCCTTTATTAAGGGCGTTAGACACACACGATGGATTCAGCTGTAAAGATTTTTACAGAAGCTTTTAACAACGTGACAAGCCGTTTCGCTGCGATATATTCTTTAAGGAAGGTGGCAGGACTTGGAGTGCCAGCTGTAACACCTGCGATTTATCGAAAATGGAAGGACTCTGCGTTTGAATTTTTTACCAACCCCGAGCACGATCGCTTTTTCCTAGACAAAGCAGGAGCGCTAGAAGCTGCAGGCGGAATTGAAAAATTGGGACAGCAAATAGCTCAGAATGAATTAGACAAATTTCGCTCTGCAATCGATTCCGCATCATTGGTTTTCGCGCACTCTGTTGTTGACGAGGCAGTACTGAACTATCTAAAAGTGACGTTTGCACATTCAGCTGATCCATGGATTCAATTCATTAAAAATAAGAGTGTTAAAATTTCAGAGATTAACGGAAAAAACTACAATCAGCTTGTAAGAGGGAAAGTGTTGTCCTTACTGAACGAACTCGAGCGGCAGTCCTTACTTATAAAATCAGATCGATTGTTTCAAATATGCCTGCCCGACGACAATTTTAGACCTATATATAATTTCGTATTTTCAAGGGAGCGCCTAGAACAATTTGATGAATTAAGACATGAAGTAATTCACGGCACCGGGGCTATAAATAATTTGCCGAATGGAGATGACGATATTTTATTTTTACACAATACTGCTAACTACTATATGGCATTAGTAAACATGCGATTTAATACGAGAATAGACCCCATCTATCTACTTCGTGCCGCACGCTGACTGCGGCAAATCCTCCTCGGCTTTGATTGACCCGGGGCTTACTGCTGCTGCCAGTAGACTCCGAGTGGTTGGGGATGGGTTACATCATTCATGGCTTCCTCCTGTGTGGTCATCAGGAGAGAGTCTGGCCCGAACTTTTAAGGAAAAACAGGTGCTGATTTAACGGCGCTTACGGTTTCTTTGCCATTCTGATTCCTTTTGTAACCGGGCGATTGATGCTACCGGGGCGATGATCCATTGTTGATTGTCGGGATTGGTGCTCAACTTTACCGGGCTGAGCGCTTGTTATTGATATGGCTGGGATTCTAGCAGTTAATGCTCCCTATCGGCGAGTAAACCGGCGGCCATGAAAGCTCCATTGTTATTCTCATGTGGGTGCCGTTGGATAAGGATTGGGGGCTTCCGGTGAAATTGGCCGGGTATAAGCGGTGGCTGGACTGAGGCGATATCACGCTCCGATTTGTCGTTAGGTGCAATGTTGCCGGTGGTACTGTAGTAACCCTAGATAACGTTGATCCTCCTGTAATGCTGGCTCCGCCTGCACAATGGCGCTTAGGCACTCTTCCAGTTCTCGGGGTGCCCATGGCTGATCATCGATGATGACATCTAAAAGGCACAGCGCCTTCTCAGGAAACTGCTGAGATAAACCTGACGCATATAGCCAGTGGACGATAGCGCCCGGGTGTTCGAGGGGACGTAGCCAAGCGGAAACTGCAGTGAGCGCGGCGGGAAATTGGCCACGCGCAGCGATGCTGAGTCGGGCAAGGCTTTCGGCAATATTGTTCGGGGCAAGATCTAATGTTTTAGGCCACATGTCACGCCAAAAAGGGGCGACTCGATTTTCCCAATACTCTTCGCGCTGATCCCCAACTCCTTCGATCGCCCGAGCAAGTGCCTGAGCTGCTTCATTCAGTCCTTCCCGTGGAAGTGCACCGAAGGCAGCCTGGAATTCTTCCGCGGAATATGTCTCCACTCGATCTAAAGCAGTATGGGTTAGGAAGGCAGAATACTGCCGAGCATGACTGCCCAGGTCGTCGTAGTGGAGGGCAGTGTCCAGAAATTGTGTTTTTATGGCGATCAACAATGGTCGATAAATGCGTGGAGACCAAAGAAAGCCCTCCCAGGCTGCATGGGCCTCGACTTGATCAACGCCCCAATCCAGTAATGGAAGCATGTGTGCTTCCGTCCATTGTCGGTCAACACGAAACAGTGTAATTAGTCGTGAAGCTAATAGTACCCGACCGTGACGAAACCTGTTCACGTCAGTGTTGCACAGCAGTGTAAAAATGGGTTCCAAGTCAGCAGGCAAGCCGTCTTCATCATTGGGTTCGCGCCTGAGCCACAGATTCAGTAATGCCTCAGTAACAATGCCAACCGGATGATTGATGGCGCTGTCAACGGGATTTTCTATGTCGTCTTCGTCGTCGTCGCCAGGCAACTCCAAGACACGCTGACAAAGTTTCAACAATATATCCTCCTGGGCAATAATTCCCTTGGACATGGTTTCTAACCACCGGGTTAGGCTGTGTAAGACCTCACTCGATGCATCGTCAGGCATACGTCCGACTAGTGGAGCCATATATCTCCAGGAGCGAGATGCGTTTTTCTCGCCACTCCAGACCTGCAGCGCTATTCTCCAGCGATGTGAAGGCCATATATTTTCCTTGGCGAGATCGGACAAGGCCAATGCGCAATGAAAGAATCGTGTTTGGCATGTTTCACCCCATGTGTCATCGTGAAATGGGGGCTGGGGTTCAGGTGCGTTCTTTAGCCACTCAACCAACTCGGCTCGTCTACGTGGCGCCAAGGCTACTTGTAGAGCATCATCAAAGTCGGGATCCCCGGTACCGCTCATCCAGTGGGAGAATTCATCACTCTGATTGTCTGCGATTTGCCATTGTGGATTGGCTTGTGAAAGCGCCTCCAGCCGAGCTGCAGCGTCCGCACCGAGGTTAATCTCAGAAGACTCCAGTTTGGCGAGGTGCAGCCAGATCGAGTGATCTGAGTGCTGCCACTTGCCGGGCTCAATGTCCTCATGGTTCATTGATCGCGGCGGTCCCTCTAAAATAACCGCTTCAAGAGTTTTTTGTGCTTCTGAAGATAGATGCGATCCCTGCAATACGAGCAGGCGCATCGTTTCTCGCATGCTTTCCACCGACCACAGCCATCTCGCATCGTCTGTGAGGAGCCAGTCCACCCATATATTCGATGCAATGACACCATCAAAACTTGCGGCATGTAGCGCCAGACGTTTAAACGTAGGGTAGGGTGCGTCAAACCATCGAACAGCGACTATCGTTGCCCGTGTGGGGTCTGTCGCGCGAAAAGCGATCCAGGCATCCCGTGTCAGCTCGATGAGTAGCACCCAGTCATTATAGGCTCGGTTTTGCCAGTGGTGACTAATTGAAGGCAGATCCCGGTGTGAACGGTCACTGTAGTCGTCGGCGCCGCCCAGCTCACGCATAATATCGAGTGCGTCAAGCAGTAGCTGTTCAAAGTCTGACAGGAGCGTAGCCAGTGCATCTGGCCAGCATGAATTATTTGATAGTTCTTTCAGGGCAAAATCGATGCGGTCGGCGGTTAGTACCACATCCCAGTCGATGTGGTTTTTCAGTTTATCTTGGGATTTTTCTTCATGTTCGTCGTCAGGCCAACGGAAAGGCTTTTTCAGTGATACCTTAGGGGCGAGTACGTCGCGAAGTTCCAGGCGCAACATTGTTGTAAGGCCGTCGCGCTTGAATCTTTTCTCCCATCTAAGGAACCCCGAATGACCCTGTGCAGATTTGATTCGGCCAGCGAGAAACAGTCGCCATATTGGTCGAAGTACAGGGCGAGGTATGGAGCTTGGTGCGTGCTCACGCATTCGCAGTAGCTCCGCTGTATCATCATCTCGCTCCAGGCGATAGATCATGTTCAAGCTATCTTCGATTCGGCCTGTCATAGCGTCATGTAAACTGCCACCACAGTCGGCTAACCATAGAATCAGAGCGGGGTCATCCAAATGGCGAACAAGCCACCGAGCGAACTGGAGCATCACTGGGTCCCACTGGCTGCCCTGAGCGCCGCTCCCGACCAACGCCATCCAGGGAGCGAGAGTGTAAGGTGTGGGGCGGCGTAACATGGAGAATGAGAGATTCTCGTCTAGTCCATCTTTGTGCGCTACTCCAAAGCGCACTAAGTCACGATGTCGGTAACCTTTGATAGTCAATTGCTCAAGCCACTCTAACGATGGAACTGGGTTGAATTCGGCGAAGCGTTTGGCTGGAAGCCCTGATGGGTCGGAAAGAGCCCATAACATGCGCCCTATGAAGTCGTCCTGCTGAGTGCTAGCGGATGGGCGGGTTATCGCATAATCGACAACGATAGATTCCTTTCCAAGAATTCCATCGCGGTAGGTGTCAGCCCATGCCTTCAAGGTGAAGTGTAGAGTTGAGTGATTTTGCGTGCCGGTAGGCACTTCGTAGAGGATGGGCGTAACTCCTTTGGCCTCCCATTCGACGGATTTTCTGCTTTCCTGCCCCGTCGTACAGTCACCGAAAGCGTAGGCGACCGGGCTGGATTCACCCAGCAATCGGTCCGCCGCCATGGCATCCATCATATAGCGCAGTACGGGGTCGTCGATGCTGTATCCAACGAAACACACTATGTAATTTCGAAATAGCCCGCTGACAAATCGTGCCGCCCAGCGCTCTGTCAGGTAGGCGAGTCCAAAGTCACCGCTGGTCAGCACTAGGCGGTTCAGCGCGTCATCATCCGGATTCTTGGGCAGCAGACCGTGCAGATACACCAACCCGTTCCATCGGCTATCTTTAGGGACTGGTAGAAAAGGGGCGGCGAAAGAGGAAATAGATGGTTTTACGCGGGCTGTCAGGTGTTCGAAGATTCGGTCAAAATTGGTGGTTACCAAGCGCAACGCCCCTTTTCGAGTGGTCGATAACCGGAGCAATGCTGCATGGGTGTCTTTGGCGCCCTTTTTGCGCAGCTTAGGTGTAAGGATTTGGGCCAAAACCTTACGGACTGCTAGTCTCTGCCCAGGTAAGCGGCGCTCCAGTAGGCCGAGTGTGGCATCGTACCTTTTTTTATCATAAGCACTTTGTTCTACGGTATTGCGTGTAGTGCCCACATGCTCGTAGATCTTATCCACCAGATCCTTAAAGCCGGGCAAACCAGCTGGGTAGGAAACACCCGCTCCGCAAAAAAACACCACACGACCTTCTTCATGCGCCTGTAATAACGCGTCTGGGATGTCAGGGCCGTTCGTTACGAATTGCATTTTCACTCCTTGGAATAGTACTCAATTCAGGCTGAGTCTGTTTTTCCCAGTAGGCAGGATGACACCCCGTTGGAGCCTATCTGAGGCTTGTTTGTACGTTATGCGGGTACGTGCACAAAAGTTACCACAATTCAATTGGCGTTGATTGGGTGCTGTTAGCAACAAATAGAAATGTCCGGTTCTGTAGCACAGAGATTGTCCGCTTTTGCTTTGATCGTTGGAAGGCTCCCAGAGGCGCCTCCCAACCACCGGCTGAGCCGCGGACATTATGCTGCAACCGGTAGTTCATGTGATATTACCTGTCCGTTGGCGTCATACCTTGCCAACTCCCGAGGGCCGTGATGAATTGCCAGGGTGTTATCGGTGTAGCGCAACACGTTAACCCTCGCCTTCACATAATGGCAGCGGTGACGATCGACCGGGATCTGCAATACCCGTCCTTCAAAGTGCACACAGTTGTCCTTTCTCACCGTCCGCTCGAAACGCTCGCACAGGATGTCATCCAATACCGATAAATCCCGGCACGCCACAAAAGCCGGGCCTGCTTGTGGCGGTGGCTGTGTAAACTCCGCGTTGTAAGCCGGCAGGTAGGTCTCGGTCAGATACGTATTGGCGCTTGCCATGTCCGTAATACCGGCCAGAGCCAACTCCTTGACCAGGGCGGTCCTGGTGTGTGCTGAACACGCGCTCAGAGCGGCCTCGAGCTTCCGGCGAATAGGCCGGGATCATCGCAATGCCCAACCTCCTGTAGCCACTCTGTCCGTCTCATAAGCACCCCTCCTCGGGACACTATGAAAACCGGACAGATCATGTGCTACAAGACCTATGTGTTACTAACACGGACCTCATGATAGATTGTATATTTTGCTTAAGCGGGCTACGATGTAGCACAACATTATTGGAGAATTATTATGGCTGCAAATGCTGTTGTTCGTGCCCGCATAGATGAGCACATCAAAGAAGAAGCTACCGTTGTGCTTGCTAGCATGGGGCTAACGGTCTCAGATGCCTTCCGGTTGATGCTGACCCGTATCGCCAAGGAAAAGGCGCTACCTTTTGAACCACTGGTCCCTAACGCCGAAACCATTGCGGCGATGAAGGAAGCGCGGCGTGGGAGATTGAAATCTTTCGATAGTGTGGATGCACTTCTGGAAGATTTGAATGAGGAAGATTGAACGAACCGGGCAGTTTAAACGGGACTACAAGCGAGAACTGAAAGGTCGTCATCGAGCCACGCTTGAAACTACTTTTGTGGATGTATTAAAAGGGCTGATTAATGACCAGCCTTTGCCAGAAAAGCACAGAGATCACGCACTGACTGGAGATTGGCTGGATCATCGAGATTGTCATATCAAGCCCGATTTGGTGCTGATCTACCGCATGCCCGATGATGAGGTATTGCAGCTCGTTCGTCTTGGTTCGCATAGCGAATTGGGCTTGTAAAGTAAAGGCAGGGCAGGGTAGTTTTTCGTACCGTTGGGCTTCAGACCCCAATATCCGGGGTCGAGTCCGGTAGGGGGGCAGAATGAGACCCTAAGGGTTTGACCTGGCTCCATATTGGTGACTTTTTGGTATGCCATTCCAGGGTTACTATTTCAAAGCTGTTGGCGGCCAGATCAGCGGCAGCGGCTCTCTGTGCCTACCTGTTCTATTCCTTCGCTTACCAGTCGCCGAGCCTCGTCACGCTTCTCTATGGCTCTGCTGAGGCTGGTATCTGGGTAGACGCCGAGGGAGATTCTTTTCTCCTTGCCCCGAAAGCGGTATTTGAAGCGCCAATATTTTCCCCCTGTGGGGGATACTTCAAGATACATGCCGCGCTCATCGTAGAGCCGGTATGTTTTCTCGCGGGCTTTGGCGTTCTTGATCTTGGTGTCTGTGAGGGCCATTGGGGGCAACTGATGTGAGTACTGGCATGGGTGCCCCTCATGTTGCCCCCGGATGTCAGGCACAACCAAAAAGCCCGCATTACGCGGGCTTTAGGATGTTTCAGGATGTTGTTGGATCTAAATTTGGTGGAGGCGGCGGGAGTTGAACCCGCGTCCGCCAGTCCGCTGCTTATCGCTCTACATGCTTAGGTTCCGTCAATTGATTTAGCCGCAAACAGCCCGACGGGCAGGACGTTCTTGGCGATCCTGATAAAAATTTAGCAGATCCACCCCAGGCAGGCTTCACAGCGATCCAGTTCTATATGACAGTCGGTAGCGCGGCACCGGCACCTTGCTAAAGACCGCTGGCAGACGCATCCGCCAGATGGTGTTAAACAGGCTGCTTACGCAGCGAGTTGTGCACCGTAGTTGTCGTCATTGGCAACTAATAGTTTGCAGCTTTGGATTTACGTGATTGGCTACCATCACGGCATGCACGCTAAGGTTTGTAACCGTCGTCGAATCCGAATCGCCCCCAAGGGCGCGCAGTGTAACGCTTTGTGCTACTTTCCGCAAAGCAGTTTGACGTATTGGGCTGCCGGGGGAGCCATAGAAGCGTTTACCCTGTCGTTTCGTTCATCATTTGGCTTGGCTGTTAAACAGGAGTGATATTGAATCTTGAATTGCCCGAACTGGCACTCATCTGGGCGATCACGGTGGTTGCCTCGGTGCTGCGATCCTTTACCGGCTTTGGCTTTGCGCTGGCGGCGGTGCCCGGCTTTGCCCTGTTTCTGCCGCCGGCACAGGCGGTGGTGCTCAGCGCCAGTCTTAGCGTGGCGCTGGGTGTGCAGACTTTTCCCCAGTATGCCGGCAAGGTGTCGCCGCACGCGCAGTGGCCGCTGATAGTGATGGCGGTTGTTGGCACCGTAATCGGCGCCCGACTGTTGCAATCCATGAGTGATGAGGCGTTCGGACTGGCCATTGGGCTGACGGTACTGGCGGCCAGTATAGTACTGGCGTGCTTTCATCCCAGGCACAGCGCGCCGTCCCTGTCGGCCGCCGGTGGGGCTGGTCTGTGCAGCGGTTTGATGAACGGAGCTTTTGCCATTCCCGGCCCGCCTGTCATCGTCTACGTGATGGCCACGGAATCTGATCCGGCCCGGAGTCGTGCGCTGATGATCGCCTTCTTTACCTTTTCTTCAATAATTGCCCTGTTGAACTACGCGGTTGCCGGCCTGGTTGGGCTGCAATCCCTGTGGCTGCTGGTGGCTGCATACCCGGCCATGTATATGGGGGACAAACTCGGCTACGCTCTGTTTCGACGCGCCGCGGGTGGCATGTACCAACGGGTGGCCGTCGCTACCTTGATGTTGATTGGATTGGTGATTACGCTACGCAGCGTACTGTAATGAAAGCTGCGGGGATGATACCTGCGGGGAAACCTGTGCGGGGGGGCCGATGGCTGGTTGCCCCCCGCCAGGTGCTCTCCTGCATGGGAGAGCATAGCGGCGCTAAGGCCGTGACTTAACTATGGTCTTCGTTGACCGATTAGGCAATGTCGTGTTTAGACGGAGTTTGTCTAAGTACCCTGTTGAATATAGTGAAGAGAACTAATCCTTGGCTCACAGTCACTGTTTGACGTTTTCGCGCATAATTCTCTGCTTCTGGCGGTCCCAGTCCTTGTCTTTTGAATCCTGGCGCTTGTCGTGCGCCTGCTTGCCCACGGCCAGGGCGATCTCGGCTTTTACCAGGTGTCCTTTCCAGTACAGTGCTGTACACACACAGGTTTGACCTTTTTGCTGGGTGGCGGCCAGCAGCCGGGCCAACTCTTTTTTGTGCAGCAGTAATTTGCGGGTGCGGGTGGGGTCGGTCACGTAGTGGGTTGAAGCGGTATTGAGGGGTGTGATCCGGGTGCCCAGCAAAAAGGCCTCGCCATCCTTGATTAGAACGTAGGTTTCGGTGATCTCCGCCTTGCCCATGCGCAGGCTTTTAACCTCCCAGCCATCAAGGACAATGCCCGCTTCAAACTTGTCGCTGAGGTGGTAATCGTGGCGGGCGCGCTTGTTGAGGGCGATGGTGTTACTTTTTTGCCTGGGCTTCTTCTTGCTCATGGCGCGCATTATGCCGCAAAATCACTGCATGAGCATTGCAGTGCGTTCTTCTTCCGGTGTTTGGGGTAGTCGTACCACTTTTGTCCTGGCCCTGGCCGCCTGCGCGGTTGGCCTGGGAAACATCTGGCGTTTCTCCTATCTGGTGGGACAATACGGCGGTGCGCCATTTTTGCTGGTCTACCTGGCCTGCCTGTTCCTGCTTGCTGTGCCGGTGTTGATCGCCGAAATTATTATTGGCAGCCACGGCAGGGCCGACCCGGTAAGCGCCATTCTGCGAGCGAGTAAGCGCTCACAAATTAGTCGTCTGTGGGTACTGCTGGGATGGGTGGCCGGGTGCACGGCCATACTGGTGTTGGCCTATTACTGCGTTGTCGCGGGTTGGGGCCTGGCCTACATTCCCAAGCTGCTCGGCGGTGCTTTTGCCGATGCCAGCGCCACCGAAGTCGGCCTGGAGTTTCAGGACTTTCTCGCTGACCCGAGCCAGTTGGTGCAGTGGCAGACCACGTTTATTGTCGCTGTGTTTTCGGTGTCGGCACTGGGCATCTACCGTGGCCTTGGATTGCTGTTCTGGTTTGCGGTGCCGCTGTTCCTGGTGGTGCTGGGTGTGCTGATTGATTTTGGCCTGCAGCACGGCGATATAGCCAGGGCCGGGCAGTTTTTGTTTTCCAGCAACCAATACGATTTTACGCGGCAGGCGGTACTGGTTGCGATGGGGCAGGCCTTTTACACACTGGGTATTGGCATGGGGGTGGGTATCGCTTTCGGCGCCTATGCACCCGACAAACAACCGATAGGCCGCACCGTAATTGCTGTGGCGGTGTTTGATACCCTGGTTGCGCTGGCGGCGGGCCTGGCCATTTATCCCATTTTGCTCTCTACCAATGTTGAGCCGGCCATGGGGCCGGGCTTGATGTTCGTTGGTGTGCCTTACGCATTTGGCAATATGGCCCAGGGTGAGTTGTTTGGTTCGCTGTTCTTTGTGCTGGTATCGGTAGTGGCGCTGGCCTCTGCGGTGGCGCTGGCGGAACCCGGCATGAGTTACCTGGTGGAGCGCCTGCGCCTGCGTCGCCCGGTGGCGGCGCTGTGCCTTGGTGTCATCGTGTGGATGTTGGCGCTGGTGTGCGCCTTGTCCTTCAATATCTGGCAGCACGTGCACTGGCTGGGCGAGTACACTTTTTTTGAGTCTCTGGATGTGCTGACGGCACAGGTATTGTTGCCCGCAGTGAGTTTATGCACGGCCCTGCTGGTGGGTTATGGACTGCGGCGCGAGGCACTGCGCATAGAAATGTACCGCGAGAGCAAATACTTTTTTCTCCTGTGGCGTGCCTGTTTGCGCTATATTGCCCCCCCAGCCATTCTGGTGATCGGTCTGGCGCAGGTGATTGCTCTATGACGACTATTAAACGCACGGCACTGTTACCCTATCCGGCCGCACGGCTGTTTGAGCTGGTTAATGATATTGAGTCCTACCCCAGTTATATGGATGGCTGTGTCGGCGCCCGGGTATTGCATCGAGATGCGCAGATAATTGATGCGCGGCTGGACCTGGCCCGCGGCGGTATTGAGCAGAGTGTTACCACCCGCAATCGCTGCCTGAACCATCACCTGATTGAGCTGGAATTACTGGAAGGCCCCTTTGAAACCTTCCGAGGCCGCTGGCAGTTTCAAAAATTGGGCGACATGGCCTGCAAAGTCAGCCTGGACTTGCAGTTTACATGTAATAACAGCCTGCTGGGCGCGGCGGCGGGTAAACTGTTTGACAGCGTTACCGCTAATCTGGTGGATGCATTGTCGCGGCGCGCCCGCGATGTGTTGGGATAGCGCCTGCGACTGAGAGAGAGCCCTGTGACCGAAGCCGGCATGATTCCCGTAGAAGTAGCTTACGCCCTGCCTGACAAGCAGGAGATCGTCATGCTGGAAGTTGAACCCGGCACCACCGCCAGCCAGGCAGCAGAGCGTTCAAATATTGCCCGTTATTTTCCACAGATAAAGCTGGCAGGCGCCAGCTTCGGTATTTTTGGCAAGGTGGTGAAAAGTGATTACACGCTACAGGCCGGTGATCGGGTGGAAATCTACCGTCCGTTGATTGCCGACCCCAAAGAAATACGCAAGCAGCGAGCGGCCCGGGCCAAGCAGCGGCGGGAGAACAAAAAGAACCGTTGAGCCGAATGTGCGGGGTCAGAGTCTAGACTCTGACCCCGCATCTGCTAGCCAGTGCCGGCTTCGGCCGCAGATTCGCCGGCTTCGCCGTCGTCAGTCTCGCCCGGCGCAATAGTGCTGGTGAAGCGATTGAGGGTGTCGCCCTCAAAAAATACCGTTACGCGATTTTCCTGCTTGATGGTATTGCCATTGCGCACGGTGAAGACATAGTCCCAGCGACTCTGGTTGAAGGAATCTTCGATCAGTGGGGTGCCGAGAATATAGCGGACCTGACGCCGGGACATGCCGGTCTTGAGTTGGTCGACCATTTCCCGGGTAACAATGTTGCCTTGTTCAACGTCTATTCGGTATACCCCTGGGAATCCCCAGGAGCTGCAACCGGCCAACAGGACGATGAGCAAGCATGGCGGCAGGACGCGCATTGAGTAATACTTTCACTTCATTGGCAGGGATGGCATCATACCTCACCAATCCTGTCGAATACAGAGTAGCGGTAGCATGTCCAGAGAAAATAAAGAACTGCGCAAGGCAGGGCTGAAAGTTACCCTGCCGCGCGTGAAGATTCTGCAAATTCTGGAAGAGGCCAGCCCGGATGTTCAGCACATGAGTGCTGAGGATGTTTACCGTGCCCTGTTGGAAGCCGGTGAAGATGTCGGTCTGGCCACGGTTTACCGGGTGTTAACCCAGTTTGAATCGGCCGGGCTGGTGACGCGCCACAATTTTGAAACCGGGCATTCTGTTTTTGAACTCGCCAAGGGTGAACACCATGATCATATGGTCTGCCTGGAATCCGGCGATGTGATTGAGTTTCTCGACCCTATGATTGAAAAGCGCCAGCATGAATTGGCCGCAGAGCACGGCTATGAACTGGTCGATCACGCCTTGGTGTTGTACGTAAGGAAAAAAACCTAGGGTCGAATTCATTCGACCGTCGCCAACATCTCCCGCGCAGCCGCTCGCGTCTTGTCGGTAATATCAATACCGCCCAGCATGCGGGCGACTTCTTCCACTCGCTCTTGCTTTTGTAATTGGGTCAGTTGCGTCAGCGCCCGGTTCTGGTCTGCTGATCTGGCGACCTGTAAATGCTGGTGACCCTGGGCGGCCACCTGGGGCAAATGCGTCACACACAATACCTGGCTGGCGGCCGCCATGGATCGCAACAGTTTGCCGACCACCTCTGCCACTGCGCCGCCAATACCGACATCCACCTCGTCAAATATCATGCTGGGCACCGTATTCACGTCTGCCGAGATCACCCCGATGGCCAGGCTGATCCGGGACAGCTCGCCCCCGGAAGCGATTTTTCCCAGCGGTCTGGGGTTCTGGCCGGGGTTGGTGCTGATCAGAAACTCAACGTCTTCCAGGCCGTGCGGGTGCGGATTGTCGTTGTCGCGAGGATGCAGGGAGATGCTCAGCGTACACTGTTCCATGGCCAGTTCAGCCAGTTGTTTTTCAACCCTGCTCTGCAATTTTGCGGCCGCCTTCTTACGGGCCTTACTGAGACTGCCGGCGGCTTTGGCGTAATCGGTCAGCAGTTGTGCCAATTCAGCGGCCAGCCCTTCGAGGCGAGCATCGCTGCCGGTTAGCCCGTCGAGTTCTTCACGCAGTTCCCGGTGCAGCCGTGGCAAATCGGGCGCCTGAACCTTGTGTTTGCGAGCGATAACATAAATGCTGTCCAGTCGGCTCTCCACTTCGCCCAGTTTGGCGGGGTTGATTTCTACCGCATCGAGGTGTTGGCGCAGTGAGTGGCGGGCCTCTTCCAACTGTATGGCGGCACTGTCCAGCAATTCGCGGGCGTCGTTGATGATCTTGCCGGTCAGCGCATCGTGTTGCAGTGTGTGCAGGGCGGCGCGGGCACCGTCTTCCTGCGCCTCGCACAAGTTCAAGGCAGCCTGGGTGGCGAGTACTATTTGTTCCGCATTTGCCAACTGCTTTTGCTGGTCTTCCAGCTCGCTCAGCTCGCCGGCTTGCAGGTTGAGGCTGTCCAGTTCTTCTATCTGGTATGCCAGTAATTGTGCCCGCGCGCCTTGTTCATCGCGGGCGGCGTTTAGCTCATCGAGTTCGCGACGGCGGCGCAGCCAATCAGAGGCCTGTTGTTCCAGTTGCCGCGCCACTTTGCCCTGGCCGGCGTAATCGTCGAGCATGCGGCGCTGCACATCCCGGCGCAACAGTGATTGGTGGGCGTGTTGGCTGTGAATATCAACCAGCAGCTCGCCCAGTTGCGAACAATCTTGCAGGGTGCAACTGTTGCCATTGATAAAGGCGCGCGAGCGCCCCTCGCCGGTGATGACTCGATGCAGGATGCATTCGCCGTCAGCCGCCAATTCTCGACCTTCCAGCCAGCGGTGGGCGGCCTCAATAGCGGAGATATCGAAGGTGGCGGTAATTTCAGCACGTTCGCAGCCGGGCCGCACAGCGGCGGGGTCGGCGCGGTCGCCCAGACACAGGCCTAAACCGTCCAGCATGATGGATTTACCGGCACCGGTTGCACCGGTTATGACGGTCATGCCCTTGTGAAACTCCATCTCCAGTTGGTCGACGATGGTGTAGTTGGTGATGTGGAGACGGGTCAGCATGGCTATCTTATACCGCGTTTACTCAAGGACTTGAACCGGAGAGAGCACAAGTGATGGTTTTTTCTGGCCGGGGATTGTTAGAATCGTTGTCATGTCTACTCAGGAAATTTCAGAGCGCGCCCAGCTACTGTTGAAGGCCTTGATCCAGCGCCATATTCGCGATGGCCAACCCGTGGGTTCCAAGACACTGCTGGAAGAGGCGGGGCTGCCGGTATCCGCAGCCACGGTGCGCACCGTGATGTCAGACCTGGAAGAGCGTGGTTACCTGGTTTCTCCACATACCTCTGCCGGCCGCATACCCACTTCGGCGGGTTACCGCCTGTTCGTAGACAGCCTGTTGCAGGTTAGGCCATTGGACGACCAGGCCATTGCTACCCTGCGTGGTGCGCTGAATCCCGATCTGCCGGCCCGGGAGCTGGTGCAGACAGCTTCCCGGCTGTTGTTCACGGTCACCGCGCAGGCGGGGGTGATTACCGTGCCGAGACAGGAATCCAGGCAGTTGCGCCAGGTGGAATTTTTGCCACTGTCGGGTGATCGCGTGCTGGTAATACTGGTGGTGAATGAACGCGAGGTTCAAAACAGGATTATCCATACCCAGCGGCCCTACACCGAAGAAGAGTTGCGCCTGGCCACCACCCTGGTTAATCAGCGCTTCGCTGGTCAGCATGTGGACCAGGTTAAAATGCGGATTCTCGCGGAGATGGAAGCGGACCGTCAGTCTATTGACAAGTATATGCAGGCCACCCTGGATCTCGCCAGCAAGGCGTTTGAAGGGGATGAGACGACCGAGGAAGGCTACCTGGTGGCGGGTGAAACCCAGCTATTGGAGAGTGCCGCCCCCGAGGAGTTGGAGCGCTTGCAGGAGTTGTTCGAGAGCTTTCATCGCAAGAAGAACCTGCTGCACCTGCTGGAGCGTAGCACCCGCGCCCAGGGCATCCAGATATTTATCGGCGAGGAGGCGGGTTTCGAGGTGTTGGGTGGCTATAGTGTAGTGACGTCGCCATACACCGACGGCAGCCAGACTCTGGGCGTGCTGGGAGTAATCGGTCCCACCCGCATGGCCTACGAGAAGGTCATCCCCATTGTGGATGTTACGGCGCGCATGTTGTCTTCGGCGTTGGTCAACACCTAGTACACAGTATAACTTAAAATTTCGGATATAATCGCTTCAGTTTGACCCGCGCTTCATCGGTACGAAATTGCCAATCAACCTGGGTTTGTCGATGATTTCTGTCCGTATTCCACGCAGCCACTTCAGAGCGCATTTTTTCAATGCAATCAATTCGCCCCGCAAGACATTGTCGTTTCAAAACACTGAGCTCAATTTCCGCTATGTTTAGCCAGCTCCCATGTTTTGGCGTGTAATGTATCTCAAGACGTTCGGCCAACTGTTTGGCTTTCTCAGGTGGAAAAGCCGAGTACAACGATGCCGTATTGTGTGTATTCAAATTATCCATAACCAGGATGACTTTTTCGGCATCCGGATAGCGTTCTTCAAGCATTTCTTTGGTGAAATGGGCCCAGTCAATCCGTGTCCGTGTGTTGGTAATTTTTACCTGACGGTGCCCTGCAAGTGGGTTGACCTCAATAAATATATTTGCGACTCCGTTGCGGACATATTCGTCATCCATCAAAACAGGATGGCCCGGAGCTGCCGGGATAGGTTCGTGCACCTCTCCAATCAATTGCATGCTTGATTCATCCATACAAACAACCGGAAATTCCGGATTGTAAGGGCGCGCATAAATATCAAGGACATCCTCCATCGCTGCTACGAAATCAGCATTGTAGTCCGGTGGTATTTTCCAATACTTACTCAGGTGAGGCCTAAGTTCATTTTTTTTAGCGTGTTACATACCGTCATTGGAGAAACACTCGGTACAATTTTCAATTCAACCATCTTCTCCGCAAGTAACCGTACCGTCCATCGCTCTCGACCTTCCGGCGCTTCTGAACACGCCAGTGCCAATAGCCGAGCTTCAAATTCACCTCCAAATTGAATTGCTCGCGGAGGTGTCTCGCGCCTCTTTCGCTCGATGGCAGCGTTAAGCCCTTCTTCAATAAATCGTTTTTTTAAATGTTCGAGGCTTCGGGTCGTTTTCCCCAAGGCTTCTGCAACTCTTGCAACAATCCATTTGGGTCCAAACTCGCCTGCATCGAGCAGGAGCAAGGCGCGAGAGGATATCACTGTTCTGGCCGCCCTCGTTCCCTTAGTTGAAATAGCCTCCAATTCATTCCGTTCTTCTTTTGTCAGTGTCACTTTGTAGCGCGGAGCCATGTCGTCACCCTCATTATTGGTTATTGAGGGTAACTATAGCAAACAACCAAGTTATATACGAAGTATTAAGATTTATGTTGTACTAGGGCCGAATTCATTCGGCCCGGGGTCAGAGCATTCGGCCCGGGGTCAGAGCATTCGGCCCGGGGTCAGAGCATTCGGCCCGGGGTCAGAGCATTCGGCCCGGGGTCAGAGTAAAACCGTCAATTCTGGCCAAGGACATAGGTCTGCCCTTGGCCAGAATTGACGGTTTTACTCTGACCCCATTACTGTGGGCCTGCACCTTGAAAAATTTCCCTCCATCCCCATATCACTGAACATAGACATGACTTGGCATGCGGCGCTCTTGGCGGAGTTCCGTTTGCCACTTTTTTTGGTTAAAAATTAACGAGTTGGAGTTATATCGTGGTCAACGACGAAGAGCAAAAAGCTGACAGCGAGGGGAAGGAAGAAGCAACGGACACGGCTGCCGACGCGACCCGGGAAGTTATTGAGGATGTCGCCGATGCGGTCGTGGAGATAGCCGAGGCGGTCGAGGACATTGCCGAGGCCGAGATCACCCTGGAGCATTTGCAGGATGAACTGGCGCTGGCCAAGGATGCTGCGCTGCGGGCCCAGGCCGAGGCACAAAATGCCCGTCGCCGTTCCGAGCAAGACGTTGAGAAGGCGCGCAAATACGCTCTCGAGCGCTTCGCCGGTGACCTGCTGCCGGTGGTCGACAACCTGGAGCGTGCCGCGGAAGCGGTTGTCGATTCCGCCGATGAGAAGGTGAAGTCGATTCACGGGGGTGTCGAACTGACCCTCAAAAGCCTGCTGGATGTGCTCGGCAAGTACAACATTGAAGCGGTCGACCCCACCGGCGAGCCCTTTGATCCCAATTTGCACCAGGCTATGACCATGGTTCCCAATCCGGATATGGAGCCGAATACGGTTATGGATGTGATGCAGCGGGGTTACACCCTGAGCGGACGCCTGATGCGGCCGGCTATGGTGATTGTGAGCAAGGCGCCGGAGTGAGGCAGGCCACGTAGGCAAAAATTGATTGAGGCCCTTGAATTATGTTGATTGGGGCCAATATAGAACCTGTATGTAATGAACATGGTTGGCTGGGCTACACAGGCTGATAGCGACCACAAGAGTGGAGAAAGACAATGGGCAAGATTATTGGCATTGATTTGGGTACGACGAACTCATGTGTATCCGTACTTGATGGTGACAAGACCAGGGTAATTGAGAACGCGGAGGGCGATCGCACCACGCCGTCCATCATTGGCTACACCGATGATGGTGAAGTGCTGGTGGGACAGTCGGCCAAGCGCCAGGCAGTTACCAACCCAACCAATACTGTATTTGCGGTTAAGCGCCTGATCGGCCGCAAGTACAAGGACGATGTAGTCCAGAAAGATATCAGCATGGTTCCCTACACTATTGTAGAGGCCGACAATGGCGATGCCTGGGTGGAAGTGAAAGGCGAAAAAATGGCGCCTCCGCAGGTGTCTGCGCAAATCCTGATGAAAATGAAAAAGACCGCCGAGGAGTTCCTGGGCGAGCCTGTTACCGAGGCCGTGATAACGGTACCTGCCTATTTTAACGATTCCCAGCGCCAGGCTACCAAGGACGCGGGCAAGATCGCCGGCCTGGAAGTGAAGCGTATTATCAATGAGCCAACCGCCGCGGCGTTGGCCTACGGCATGGACCAGGCCAAGGGCGACCACACTATTGCCGTGTATGACCTCGGTGGTGGTACCTTTGATATTTCGATAATTGAAATTGCCGAAGTAGATGGCGAACACCAGTTTGAAGTGCTGTCTACCAACGGTGACACCTTTCTCGGTGGTGAAGATTTCGACCTGCGCCTGATCGAGTATCTCGCGGCAGAATTCAAGAAAGAGAGCGGCATTGACCTGCACAACGATCCGCTGGCTCTGCAGCGCCTGAAAGAGGCGGCTGAGAAAGCCAAGATCGAGCTGTCATCCAGCCAGCAAACTGAAGTCAACCTGCCTTACATTACCGCAGATGCGAGCGGACCCAAGCACCTGGTCGTCAAGCTGACGCGCGCCAAGCTGGAATCCCTGGTTGAAGACCTGGTAGCGCGCTCACTGGAACCGATGAAAATAGCGCTCAAGGATGCAGACCTGAAGCCCGGCGAAATTGACGAGATCATTTTGGTTGGCGGACAAACCCGGATGCCGCTGGTGCAGGAAAAAGTTACCGGGTTTTTTGGCAAGGAAGCGCGTCGTGATGTAAATCCCGATGAAGCGGTTGCCATGGGTGCGGCCCTGCAAGGTGCGGTGCTGTCCGGCGATGTGAAAGATGTTCTGCTGCTGGATGTAACGCCGCTGAGCCTGGGTATTGAGACCATGGGTGGTGTGGCTACGTCGCTGATCGAGAAGAACACGACTATTCCTACCAAGAAGTCGCAAATCTTCTCTACCGCGGAAGACAACCAGAGCGCCGTGACCATTCACGTGGTACAGGGTGAGCGCAAGCAGGCCTCGGGCAACAAATCACTGGGTCGTTTTGACCTGGCTGATATTCCGCCTTCACCGCGTGGTATGCCGCAAATTGAGGTGACCTTTGACCTCGACGCCAATGGTATCCTGCACGTGTCGGCCCAGGACAAGGCAACCGGCAAGGAGCAGTCCATTCGCATCACCGCCTCCAGCGGCTTGAGCGATGACGAGATCGACCAGATGATGGCCGATGCGGAAGCCAATGCGGAAGCCGATGCCAGGTTTGAAGAGACCGTCACGGCCCGCAACACCTGTGAAGGCCTGATGCATGCCACCCGGAAAACTTTGGAGGAGGCCGGCGACAAGGCGACCGAAGCAGAAAAGGCTGCCATTGAAGCTGCTGTTGCCGAGGCGGAAGAAGCTATCAAGGGCGACGACAAGGACGCCATGGAAGCGGCAACCACCAGGTTAACTGAAGCATCCGGTGAACTGGCGCAAAAGCTCTACGCTGAACAGGCCGCGCAGGCTGAGCAAGCGCAGGCGGGTGCTGGTGCTGAAGCCGGTGCAGAGCCGGCTGACGATGTGGTTGACGCCGAGTTTGAAGAAGTTAAGGATGACGACAAAAAAGCCGGCTGACGATACATGGAGGTGCGGGGCGGCCCCCGGAGCGACCTGTATAATTACGCTCAGCGGGTTTTTTTGAACCCGCTTTGTCGTTTCAGAGGAATCTGCAAAACACGATGTCAAAACGTGATTACTACGAAATTCTCGGGGTCTCCAAAGGGGCTGACGCGAAGGAAATCAAAAAGGCTTACCGCCGGGTGGCAATGAAGTATCACCCCGACCGTAATCCCGATGCGTCCGATGCTGAGAATAAATTCAAAGAGGCCAGCGAGGCCTACGAGATTCTGTCTGATAGCGAAAAGCGTGCCGCCTATGACCGGTTTGGCCACGCCGGGGTAAATCCGCAAATGGGCGCCGGCGGTGGTTTCCAGGGCAACTTCAGCGATATTTTTGGCGACGTGTTTGGCGATATCTTTGGCGGCGGTGGCGGTCGTGGGCGCGGTGGACCACAGCGCGGCGCGGACTTGCGTTATACCCTGGACATCTCCCTGGAGCATGCCGTTAAGGGCGCTACTGTCAAAATTCGTGTGCCTACCCTGGCTGCCTGTGAGCCCTGCGATGGCAGCGGCGCCAGGTCGGGTTCTGCGGCGGCCACCTGTGGCACCTGCGGTGGCGCCGGCCAGGTGCGTATGCAGCAGGGTTTTTTCCAGGTACAGCAAACCTGCCCCAAGTGTCGCGGCAAGGGCACGGTAATCACAGACCCCTGCCCCAAATGTCGTGGTAATGGTCGTATTGAAGAGACCAAGACCCTGTCCGTAAAAGTACCCCCAGGCGTCGATACCGGTGACCGTATTCGCCTCAGTGGTGAAGGGGAGGCAGGGCCGGATGGCGGCCCGCCTGGCGATTTGTTTGTGCAGATGTCGGTCAAGGATCACGCTATATTCGAGCGCGACGGCAAACACCTGTATTGTGAGGTGCCCATCAATTTTGCCGATGCGGCGCTCGGTGGTGAACTGGAAGCGCCCACGCTGGAGGGGCGCGTGGTATTGAAAATTCCCCCAGAAACACAGACCGGCAAATTGTTTCGCCTGCGTGGCAGGGGCGTTAAGCCGGTGCGTGGCGGCGCGGTCGGTGATCTGTTGTGTCGCGTGGTGGTTGAAACGCCGGTCAGCCTGAACAAGCGCCAGCAAGAACTGCTGGCAGAACTGAAACAGACTATGCACGATTCAGGCACCCGTCATTCGCCCAGGCAATCGAGCTGGTTTGAAGGCGTGAAGAATTTCTTTGACGATATGAAAATATGAGTACACGCATCGGCATTACCGGCGCCGCCGGTCGTATGGGTCGAACCTTGATCGAGGCTGTTCACCATACCGATGGCCTGGTTGTGGCGGCGGCAATAGAACGCCCCGCAAGCCGTCTTGTCGGTGCCGACGTCGGTGAGCTGGCCAGCCTGGGCAGCCTGGATGTGAAGGTGGTGGGTGAGCTTGCCGCCGTGCTTACTGATATTGATGTACTGATTGATTTCACGGTTCCCGCCGCAACGCTGGCGAATGTGGCGGCTTGTGTTGCCGCCGGCAAGAAAATGGTTATAGGCACCACCGGTTTTACCGATGAGCAGCAGGCTGAAATTGATGCGGCTGCCGACAGCATTGCCGTTTGCCAGGCCTCCAATTTCAGCACCGGCGTAAATGTGTGTTTCAAGTTGCTGGCCATGGCCGCTGCTGTGGTCGGTGAAGATTCTGATATTGAGATCTATGAAGCCCACCACCGCCACAAGGTGGATGCGCCCTCGGGGACTGCGTTGAGCATGGGTCAGGTTATTGCCGATACACTGGGTCGCGATTTATCGAAGGTTGCGGTGTATGGGCGCGAGGGCCAAACCGGTGCCCGCGACCAGGACACCATTGGTTTTGCCACGGTGCGCGCCGGAGACATTGTCGGTGATCATACGGTGACTTTCGCCGCTGACGGTGAGCGTGTAGAGATAAGCCACAAGGCATCCAGTCGTATGTCTTTTGCACGCGGCGCGGTGCGCGCCGCCAATTGGCTGTCAGCGCAGGACGCGGGCCGTTACGATATGCAGGATGTTTTGGGGCTGCATGTTTCGGGTCTGGGGACAGCGTTGTGAGTGACTATATCGTCAATGTCGATGAAACCAATGCCCAACAGGTATTGATTGAAGAGTCCACGCGCCGGCCGGTGGTGGTGGATTTCTGGGCGCAGTGGTGTGAGCCCTGCAAGACCCTGATGCCGCTATTGGAAAAGCTGGCCGATGAATACCAGGGCGATTTTTTGCTGGCCAGGGTAAATGCCGATGAACAGCAGATGATTGCCCAGCAGTTGGGGGTGCGCAACCTGCCCACGGTAATGGTTATCAAGGATGGCCAGCCGGTGGATGGCTTTACCGGTGCCCAGCCCGAGGTCCAGATCAGAGAGATGCTGGACAAGTATCTGCCCAAGCCCTGGGACGGGATGTTGGCGCAGGCGCTGGAGCTGATTGCCGCCGGTACGCCCGCCGAGGCGCTGCCCTTGTTACGAGAGGCCTATGAAGACTCCGGCCATCGTCACGATATAACGCTTGCCTATTGTGGTGTGCTGATTGAGACCAACCGACACGATGAAGCTGAGCAGGTATTGAACGGGGTGCGCATGGCGGATCAGGACGGCCCCTGGGAGCAGTTGAAGTCGCAGTTGCATATTAAGCGAGAAGCCGCAAGTTCTCCGGAAATAGACGATTTAAAAGCTAGGTTATCCGCAGATGGGGATAATTTGGAACTCCGTCATGCCCTTGCGGTGCAATACAGCAGTGAAGGCGTGCATCGGGAAGCGCTGGAAAACCTGTACGCCATTCTGGTCGTAGATCGCGATTATGCCGACGGCGGTACCCGCCGGACCCTGCTGGACACCATCGCTACCCTCGGCAAAGGCGACCCCCTCGCCGCTGAGTACCAACGCAAACTGTTCGGCTTGATGTACTAGGCGAATATTCCCAACTACCGCGGCTCTCCAGCGCAGTTCTCCAGCGCAGTTTTTTGACCACGACAGTGTGATTATTCACATTTCTTTCGACTTTAAATCGCCTATTCTAGCGTGGATTGGACTGCGCCCGTTGTCAGGGCACTAAATAAACAGTCTAAAGCGGTAGGGAAGGGAGTGTCATGGTGTCGGGTCTGTGTTCCGGCTTTGATCTTTCTGCCAACCATAACAATGAAAAGCACGGAGACACACATGAAACCGTTTACACCCACAAGGTTGGCCTTGGCCATTGCTGCGCAACTTGCACTGACAGCCGGTATTGCACCGCTGGCAATTGCCGCAGAGGATACAGTTCTGGAAGAAGTAGTAGTTACCGGTACGCGCCGTGCAGCTCGCTCAGTGTATGAGTCAGCTGCACCTATCGACGTAATTTCCGGCGACGACTTTCGCAACCAGGGTGGTTCTGATATGGCGGACCTGATCCGCAATGTTGTTCCCTCTTATAACGTTAACAGCCAGCCCATCAGTGATGCGGCCTCGGTTATTCGTCCCGCTAACATGCGTGGTCTGGCTCCCGACCACACGTTGGTGCTGTTGAATGGCAAGCGTCGTCACCGCGCCTCAGTAATTACCTGGTTGGGTAATGGTGTGTCCGACGGTGCCCAGGGCCCTGATATCTCTGTGCTGCCTGCCATTGCCCTCAAGCAGGTAGAAGTGCTGCGTGACGGTGCATCAGCGCAGTACGGTTCTGACGCTATTGCCGGTGTAATGAACTTCATCCTCAGGGATGATTCAGAAGGTGGCTCAATCGAAGCCAAATACGGCGAGTACAGTGAAGAGAGCGAAAACATGTACTCCATAGCGGGCAACATTGGCTTTGCCATGACCAGCCGCGGTTTCCTCAACGCCAGCTTTGAGTACAGTGAATCAGAAGAAACCGTTCGCTCTGTGCAGCGTAATGATGCGGCCGGCCTGATTGCCGGCGGCAACACTGACGTTGCCAATCCTGCCCAGATCTGGGGTAGTCCTGAGGTTAGCGACAACATCAAGGCGATCTTCAACTTTGGCTTGGAGATTAGCGATAGCGCCGAGATCTACGCCTTTGGTAACTACGCGTATAAAGAAGTCGATGGCGGGTTCTACTTCCGTAATCCCAATACCCGCGGTGCCGTATTCTCTAACGACAGCGGTGCAACCCGTCTGGTTGGCGACCTTACCGAAGATGGTTCTGGTAATTGCCCGGTTGTACCGGTGGATGACGACGGCGCCCTGGCAGCAGTCATAGCCGATCCCGACTGCTTCGTGTTTAACGGCCGGTTCCCCGGTGGTTTTACCCCGCGTTTTGGTGCTGACACCAAGGATGCCGGCCTGGTGGCAGGTGTTCGCGGCAACCTTGAAAACGGTCTGAACTACGATGTAAGTGGAAGCTTCGGCTGGAACGATTCCGACTTCTTCATCTACAACACAGTCAACTCCTCGCTGGGTCCCAACACACCGACTTCGTTCGATCCAGGTGATTACACCCAGACCGAGTACAACTTCAACATTGATTTGAGTTACGCGATGAACGTTGGCCTGGCTTCTGACCTGAACATTGCCGGTGGCTTTGAATATCGTTCTGAAGAGTTTGAAATCACTGCCGGCCAAACCGAATCCTGGGACTTTGGTCCATTGGCTGAGCAGGGCTTCAGCTCTGGTTCCAACGGCTTTCCGGGTTTCAGCCCGCAGATTGCCGGTGACTGGGATCGCGCCAACTCGGCTGTATACCTGGATCTGGAAGCTGATGTAACTGATCGCTGGGTGGTGGGCGCCGCGGTACGCTACGAGGACTATGATGACTTCGGCAGCACTACCAACGGCAAGTTCTCTACCCACTTCGCAGTGACCGATTGGCTGGGTATTCGCAGTACCTTCAGCACCGGCTTCCGCGCCCCGACCCCGGGACAGCAGAATGCGTCTAACACCTCTACGGAATTTGATGCATCAATTGGAGACTTGGTTAACCGTGGTGTGATTCCTCCCAATTCTATCGTTGCCCAGCAACGCGGTGGTCAGGAACTGGAGGAAGAAACATCTGAAAACCTGACGGCTGGCCTGGTATTTCAGTGGGAAGATCTGGCCGTAACGATTGACTACTACAGGATCGAAATGGAAGACCGGATCGCGTTGTCACAGGATTTCGTGTTGACCGATGTGGAGCGTCAGGAATTGATCGACGCCGGATTCTTCGCGGCGGGCAACATTCGCGACTTCCGTTTCTTTGTAAATGACTTCGATACTACCTCCGAAGGTTATGACGTGGTTGTCAGCTACGCCTGGGAAATGTTGGATGGCAGCACTGATTTAAACCTGGCCTGGAACCACAACGAGACAACGGTAGACAGCTTTGACCCGACGGTTATCGATGCGAACCGCATCAATGAATTGGAAAATGGCTTGCCGGAGAATCGTGTCAACCTTGGCGCGACACACCTCAATGGTAACTGGCGTTTCACCCTTCGCAACAACTGGACTGACGAGTGGTTCGACTCTGAAGACGGCGTAACCTACGACTCGTACATGACTAACGATATTGAAGTTGCTTACAGCTTCGATAACGGTGTCACTGTAATGGGTGGTGGCGCTAACTTCCTGGACGAGACGCCCGACGAGAACAAGGGTGCCGCCGACGGTGTCGGTAACAAGTACAGCCAGTTCGCACCTTTGGGCTTCAACGGTGCTTTCTGGTACGGTCGCGTTTCTTACGATTTCTAATCGTGAGTCAACAACGCTGTGGAAAAGGGCCTCATTGAGGCCCTTTTTTTTCGAGAGATATGGGGTCAGAGTAAAAACTCCACATAGAACTTCATGTAACCGAAAACCAGGAGGGAGTTTTTACTCTGACCCCGTACTTCGTACTGTACTGCGTACTCCATTGACGTAGGTGGCGATAACCCTGTTCTTCCAGATATTTTCCTGGGCAACCGTGAAGTAGTTGTCCCGCACCAGGATAAAGTCTGCCGCATAGCCGGGTAGCAGCCTGCCAATCACGTTCTCCTGGTGGGCGGCCCAGGCGGCATGTTCGGTAAACAGGCTCAAGGCCTGCTCTCGGGTCAGTTTCTCTTCTGGCATCCAGCCGCCGGGCGGTTGGTTATCCTGACTCTGGCGCGTAACCGCTGCATGCAAACCAAAGAAGGGGTTGGCGTACTCAACCGGAAAATCAGAGCCGCCGGCCAGGTTGGCGCCGCTGTCGAGCAACTTCTTCCAGGCATAGGCACCGGCCAGGCGCTCATCACCGAGCCGGTCGCCGGCCATATTCATGTCACTGGTGGCGTGGGTGGGCTGAATGGATGCCACCACGCCAATTGCCGCGAAGCGGGGAATATCCTGCAGGCGAATAATCTGCGAATGTTCATTGCGATGGCGCAGATCGCGGGTGTCGTAGCGATTGATCATGGTCGCGTAGTAATCCAGCAAGCGGGCATTGGCCAGGTCACCAATGGCGTGGGTGTTAACCTGGAAGCCGGCCGCCATGGCGCTGCTGATATAGCGGTCCAGTTGTTCATCGGTGGTCAACAGCAGACCGCGTTGACCGGGATGATCACTGTAGTCGGCGAACAGGGCGGCACCGCGGGAACCCAGTGCGCCATCGGCGTAGATTTTCACGCTGCGAATAACCAACATGTCGTCCGGGTCGATAAGTGGTCCCTCGCGCAGGTATTTGGCATTGGCCGGGTCGGACACTTCCAGCATGGCATAGACGCGGATGGGCATATTGTTGACGCGGCGCAGAGCCTGAAAGGCCCGCACTTCCCGCGCTGAAATGCCGGCGTCGTGCACCGATGTCAAGCCCTGCGCGGCCAGGTCGCGCATGGCGGTGAGGGCAAACTCCTGCAGTTGCTTAGCCGGCACCGGCGGCATTGCCTGTCCCACCAGCGCCATGGCATTGTCGATCAGGATGCCGGTGGCGTGACCGGTGGCGTCGCGCAGTATCTCCCCGCCATCCGGGTTAGCGGTGTTGTCATCAATGCCGGCCAAGGTCAGCGCGACACTGTTTACCCACAGGGCGTGACCATCGATACGCCGCAGCGCAATCACCTTGTCGTTTGAAATTGCGTCCAGACTGGCGCGACCGGGAAATTCCTTGATCGGCCACAACACCTGGTTCCAGCCTCTGCCGGTGATCCACTCGTTGTCGGCATGGGTCTCAATGAAGGCAGCCACCCGGGCGGTGGCATCGGCTTCGCTGGGGCTGCCCACCAGGTCGACGGCGCTGAGTGACTGGCCGTGAGAGGTAATATGTCCATGCGCATCTATCAGGCCGGGTAGCAAGGTGGCCCCTTTACCATCAATACGCGTTTTGGCATGGCTGTTTGCCACGCTGTCGGCATCGGTGTGCAGGTGGGTTACCTTGCCCTGGTCGTATTCCAGTGCTATGAACGCGAGGCGCACACCGTCGTTCATGGTGTAGCCCTGGACGTTAAAGACCAGTGTGGAGGCGCCGGCTGCTACCGCTGTCAGGCTTAGCGCCATTGTCAGGGCCAGCCCGGTGCAGGTATGCAGCAGGGTTTTGCCAATACGTATAGCCAGGCTCATGAGACGGCGAAGTCCTTGAGTGCGCTGCCGGTCAATCGATAGCCAATCCATTCGTGCGCGGGTTCGGCGCCCAATGATTCGTAGAAATCGATGGATGGCTTGTTCCAGTCCAGTACATTCCATTCAAAGCGTCCACAATCCCTGGCTACCGCAATTTTGGCGAGATGCAGCAGCAGGGCTTTACCGGCGCCTGTGCCGCGCTGTTCGGGTGTGACGTACAGGTCTTCCAGAAACAGGCCGTATTTGCCCAGCCAGGTGGAGTAATTATAGAAATACACCGCAAAGCCGATGGCTTCGCCCTCCAGTTCACAAATCAGGGCATCGACGCGGGAGTCGTCCGCAAAAACAGTGGCGCGGATGCTGTCTTGCGTGGCCAACACCTGGTGTTCGGCTTTCTCATAGATGGCCAGTTCCCGTATAAAATGCAGGATGAGAGCGGTATCTTCACTGGTGGCGGGGCGGATATGGACCATGCCTGGACTCCTGTTGTAAAAGTGATAGCCGGGACGAATAGCAAGCCATAGTAAAGCATAGCGCAAATGCGACAGAATACTTGAATGTGAGAAAAACCTACGGTAAGTTCAAGCGCCCGCCAAGGAGGTAACCATGGACACGAACTTTTCTACTGAAGATATCGCGTTTCGCGACGAGGTGCGCCGGTTCTTTGCTGACAACTGGAACGAGCAAACGCAAGCGGGATTCAACCATCCCGATACCTACAAACAGGCCATGATTGACTGGCAAAACAAGCTGCACGCCAAGGGCTGGGTAGCTCCCGGTTGGCCGGTTGAGTACGGCGGCGCGGGGTGGACGGCCACCCAGAGCTTTATTTTTGAAAACGAGCGCACCAGTGTGGGCGCGGCTAATGTGTTGCCCTTCGGCCTGAAGATGGTGGCGCCGGTCATTTACACCTTTGGCACTGAAGAGCAGCAGGCCAAATTTTTGCCGCGTATTCGCGACAGCAAGGATTGGTGGTGCCAGGGCTATTCCGAGCCGGGTGCCGGTTCCGACCTGGCCGCCCTGAAAACCAGGGCGGAACGCGATGGCGATCACTACGTTATCAATGGCGCCAAAATATGGACCACCTATGCCCAGTTCGCGGATTGGATTTTCTGCCTGGTGCGCACCGGCAGCGAAGGTAAACGGCAGCAGGGCATTACTTTCCTGCTGATCGATATGAAGACCGAGGGGATCGAGGTTAACCCGATTGTCACCATTGATAATCACCACAGCCTCAATGAAGTGGTATTCACCAATGTTCGCGTGCCCGTTGAAAACCGCATTGGCGAAGAGAACAAGGGCTGGACCTATGCCAAGGCCCTGTTGGCCCACGAACGCACCGGCATTGCCAATGTAGCCGATTCCAGGCACAACCTGGACCAGCTTGTTGAATTTGCCAAACAGGAAGCACCCGGCGGTCGAGCCATGATTGAAGACCCGGCCTTCCAGCGGCGCTTGTCAGATATCGAAATAGAACTGATGGCGCTGGAGTTCACCGAATTGAGAGTTTTGGCCACAGTCGCAACCGGCGGCGCCCCCGGTCCTGAGTCGTCGCTGCTGAAGATCAAAGGCACCGAGGTGCAACAGGCGATCCACGAGGCACGCATGGACCTGGCGGGTTACTACATGGGTGTCTCTACACCCGAGGGTGACACCGATGTGAGTGGCCACGAGTTCGGCGATATGGCGCGCAAGCGTTACATGTATGGCCGCGCCACCACCATATTTGGTGGGTCCAACGAGATCCAGAAAAACATTATCTGCAAGGCCGTCCTGGGCCTGTAACCAAGGGAGTATTGAAGTGAATTTTGATTTTTCAGAAGAGCAGGTGATGCTGCGTGACAGCGTTGCGCGTTTTGTGCAGGACGAGTACGACTTTGAGGCTCGCCGCGCAGTGGTGGCAAATGAGAGTGGATTTTCCGCGAAAAACTGGCAGACCTTTGCCGACCTGGGCTGGTTGTCTATTCCCTTTGATGAGGCGCATGGCGGCTTTGGCGGTAACGCCATAGACAGCATGGTGGTGATGGAAGAGTTGGGTCGCGGCCTGGTGGCAGAGCCCTATCTGGCAACCGTTCTGTTGTTTGGTGGTCTGATCCAGCAAGCGGGTAACGCCGCTCAGCAGGAAGCCTGGCTGCCGCGCATCATCGGTGGTGAGGTGCAGGGTGCTTTTGCATTCCTGGAGCGCCAATCCCGTTTTGAACTGGCCGACGTGGTCACCACCGCCACCGCCGCCGGTGATGGCTATGTACTCAACGGTGAGAAGACCGTGGTGTTTAATGGCGCAGTGGCCCACGCCATGGTGGTATCAGCGCGCACCGGCGGTGAGCAGAGTGATGAGGACGGCATCAGCCTGTTTATTGTTGATGCCGCTGCCGCCGAGAAAACCAGCTATCGCCTGATGGATGGGCAGTTGGTTGCCAATGTTCGATTCGATAATGTGAAGTTCGGTGTCGACGCGTTGCTGGGAGAGGCCGGCGCAGGTTTTGCCGCGCTCGAAGCGGTAAGCAACGAGGCGATTTTGTCACTGTGCGCGGAAGCCCTGGGCATTATGGGAAAGCTCAACGCCACCACGCTGGAATACACCAAAACCCGCGAGCAGTTCGGCGTGGTTATCGGTTCGTTCCAGGCTTTGCAGCACCGCATGGTAGAGACATTCATGGCCTATGAGCAGACTAAATCCATGCTCTATCGGGCCGTGTGCAGTATCGAAGGTGATGCCGAAGGCGGCGCGAACGAGGCGCAGCGCAATTTGCACGCACTCAAGGTAATGGTCGGCAAGGCCGGTAAACTGGTCGGTGACGAAGCCATTCAGATGCACGGCGGTATGGGTCTTACCGACGAGCTGGAGGTGGGTCACTACGTCAAGCGACTGATGATGATACGCACCACCTTTGGTGATGCCGATCACCACCAGGTGAAGTTCAATGAGCTTAGCTATGGCTGACGGCCGCTGGCAGGACCGGATTTCGTGCACGATCCACATAATTGTAAATACTTGAATAACAGCTAAACATACTGTAAGTTCAAATCCCTTTTTTGGCACCTGCGTGCCTTCTGATTTGGAGCATCCGCTATGAAGTTAGGTTTTTTGATGGGCTACTCCGGTAAGCACATTACTATCCCCATGGATTTGATCAAGCGCGCCGAGAGCCTGGGTTACGACTCGGTTTGGACGGCGGAGGCATACGGTTCAGATGCGGTTACCACAGCTACCTGGGTGTTGGCTCAAACCGAGAAAATCCGGGTGGGTACGGCGATCATGCAAATGCCGGCGCGCACACCGGCCATGGCGGCTATGACCGCCATGTCACTGGCGCAAATGTCCGGCGATCGTTTTATTGTTGGCCTGGGTGCATCTGGTCCGCAGGTGATTGAAGGCTGGCATGGTGTGCCTTACGGCAAACCGATTACCCGCACCCGTGAGTACATTGAAATCATGCGGCAGATTATGGCTCGTGAAGGCAAGGTCGAGTACGACGGTACGCTCTACCGGATGCCCAACAAGGGCGCAGGCACCACCGGTTTTGGCAAGCCGCTCAAGTCCATTTTGGAAGCCAACAAAAACATCCCCATTTACACGGCATCCATCACGCCGGCCGGTTTACGCTGCGCCGCCGAAGTGGCAGATGGTGTATTTCCGGTATGGATGGACCCTGACAAATACAGTGTTTTTGCCGACGACTTCAACACCGGTTTTGAGAAGGCGGGCAACGGCAAGAGTCTCAAGGACTTCGATGTGGCGCCGTTTGTATCGGTCGCCATGAATGACGACATTGATGCTGCCTACGATTCCTTGCGCCCCTGGTTGGCGCTCTATATCGGTGGCATGGGGGCAAAAGGCAGAAACTTTTATACCGATTATGCGACGCGTCTGGGCTACGGTGAGGCCGCCGAGAAGATTCAGGATCTGTACCTGAGCGGGCAGAAACCGGCGGCAGAAGCGCTGGTACCGAAGGCATTGCTTGACGAGGTTGCCCTGGTCGGCCCCAAGGAGCGCATTCGCGAGCGTCTGCAGCGCTGGCAAGACGCGGCTGGTCGCGGCGAAGTTGGCAGCATGCTAATTGGCGCCCAGAACCCTGCCGTGCTGGAGCTGCTCGCCGAAGAGATGCTCTGATGCAGGTTACAGACAAGGTAGTTATCGTCACTGGCGGCGCCAATGGTATTGGCAAGGCATTGTGTGAGCGGTTTGCGGCAGACGGTGCACGTGTTGTGGTGGTGGTCGACCTGGAGGAAGACAATGCTCGCCTGGTCGCGGATGCCCTGGGCGGGGTGGCCTTTGGCATTAACGTGCGCGACGAGAGCCGGCTTCAGGCCATGGTTGCCACAGTGGCAGCGGACTACGGGCAGGTAGACTTGTTTTGCAGCAACGCCGGCATTGGCAGGGGTGACGGAGAGCCCTGGTGGGCGACGTCTGCCCCTAACGAGACCTGGCAGGCGATGTGGGACATTCATGTGATGTCACATATCTACGCGGCGCGGGCCTGTTTGCCGGGTATGATTGAACGGGGTGAGGGTTATTTTCTTAATACTGTGTCGGCGGCGGGTTTGCTGAGCCAGGTGGGCGATGCTGCCTACTCCACCACCAAGCACGCGGCGATTGGCTTCGCCGAATCGCTGGCAATTACCCACGGCGACCATGGCATCGGGGTGTCATGCCTGTGTCCGCAAGCGGTGGCCACGCGCATGATTGGCGAGTCGGACGGTGGTACCGCTGGTGTAGACGGCATAATCACTACCGCCGAACTTGCCGCCGTAGTTGTGGAGGGTTTGGCTGAGGAGAAATTCCTGATCTTGCCGCACCCTTCGGTGCAGCGCTATCGTGAGAACAAAACCAATAATTATGATCGCTGGATAGGAGGCATGCGCAAGCTCAGGCGCGGCTTTGCCAATCCAGAGTTTCCCAAGGTGTGATCGCTCACGGTCTTCAGCGCGCAGCCAGGCCGCCAAAGAACATATCGTAATAGTCTATCGACGCCTGCTCTATATCATCAACGCGGCGCCACAGGGCTAAATCCATACTCGCGTTCATGGCGCCGGTAATCAGTTCCTGGGCCGCCTCGACGTGGATATCGCGCACACTGCCGTCGCTGATGCCATCGCGCATATACTGACCAAACCGAGCATTGGATTGATCGGTTAGCGTGAGTATTTCCTTGCGCTTTGGAAGCGGCAGGGCGGTGATGGTGTGGTAGCGGATCATTGGCCCCACCTCGGAATTCTGCACGTGGAAGCTGCGTCTGAGCATGTAGTCGAGCTTGTTGATACCCAGCGGCAGGCCGGTGGCGGCCTCATGAATAGTGAAGAGGATGTCCAGTGAGCGCGTGTAGCAGTTGTAGAGCAGGTCTTCCTTGTTGCGGATATGGTAGTAGAAAGCACCCTTGGTCACGCGCAGGGTTTCGGCAATGTCATCCAGCGAGGTGCCGGCAAAGCCTTTCCGGTTGAAAAACCAAGTGCCGGTCCGGTAGAAAGCTTCCTGCTTGAGACGGTTTTGCCCAGTGCGGTCGAAACCGCTGACTGGTGGTTCATTGTCGATGCTGAAGTTATGGCTGCCGAATTTGAAGTTGGCTCCGCCTCCGGCGAGGCCGTGGGTAATCAGGTCACAGGCACCGTTGGTGACCGCATCGAACCGGTCCATGGGTACGGTGCGCAGGTAGTTAAAAGACCACTGCATGGAACCGATCAGGCCCAGGGTGGCGGCGCTGCTTTCGAGAGGGCGGATGCTGCCGTCCTGTATGCCATTGCGAATAAATCGGCGTATACGTAAAAACATTTCGGTATAACGCTGTTCTACATGTTCCCGGTGCTGATCCTTGAGTGAGGCAATTTCCAACAGCGCGGCGTTGTGGCTGCTGCGACCTTGCTGTGCCTCGCGCCAGTGGTTGAAATGGCGGCGCATGACCGCCTGCATTCTCGCCAGGCCGCTATCCATATCGCGCTCGATGTTATCCAGCCCCGCCATAATGCTATCCAGTGACGCCAGGTAGCATTGATAGATCAGCTCTTCCTTGGTTTTTACATAGTAGTAGAGGCTGGTCTTGGTGAGCCCCAGGCTCTGGGCAATATCCAACAGGGTGGTGGAGCGAGAGCCACGACCGTTAAACAGCTTGGACGCCTGCGAGAGTATGGCGGTACGTTTGGCGTTATGCTGGGCGGTGCGATTGAAGGGAGAGGTACCTGTGTTGTCCTGTCTGTCGTTATTTTTGGCCATTGGCGGTGCTCGTAATACCCTGTGTTCTACGGTTTTACTCCGGAGTATGTTTTTTCAACAATGGCATGATACCCCGCCCGCCCATAGAAATCACCTGCCCGGCTGTTGGCACTCCCGCCAACGAAAACAGTCGCTGGTGTGGTCATTGACCATGCCGGTTGCCTGCATGTGAGCGTAGATGATGGTCGATCCGACAAAATTGAAGCCGCGTTTTTTCAGGTCCTTGCTGATCTGGTCAGACAGGGGGGTGGAGGCGGGCAAATCCCCCGCCTCTCGCCAGGTATTCTGGATGGGCTTGCCATCGACAAAGTGCCACATGTAGTCAGAAAAGCTGCCCCATTCTTCCTGCACCGTCAGGAAAGCACGGGCGTTCTGCCGGGCGCTATACACCTTGAGCCGATTGCGAATGATGCGGGGGTCCAGCAGTATTTTGGCTAACTTTTTGTCTGTGTAACGAGCAATCTTGCGCGGGTTACAACCGTCGAACAGCGCCTGGTAGCCCTGTCGCTTGCGCAACACGGTTATCCAGGCAAGCCCGGCCTGAGCGCCCTCCAGCATGAGAAACTCAAACAGCGTGTCGTCGTCATACAGTGGCACGCCCCACTCTTCGTCGTGGTATTTCACATAGAGTTCATCGGTGCCACACCAGGCGCAGCGTTTAGCCATAACATTCTCCTTTTGTAGTGCAGGAAGGGTTTGCCGCCCAGCGAGAGCAACGCTCGCTGAATTTCAAGGGCGTACAGGGCCTGGGCGCACGACCCGATCGACAAATTTCCACACCAGGTCGTTGGAATCCGGTGTTTCTACAGCACTGCCCAATACTTCGCTGAGGTGATCATCGCCATCGGTGTAGGCATCCTTGTAAATAGTGAGCCTTGCCACCAGCGTGGCCCTATCCACCTCTGGATGAAACTGGCAGGCCCAGAATCGCTTACCCTCGACTTTGAATGCATGACAACAGGGTTCGGTGTAAGCCAGCTCTATGGCGCCGGGTGGGCATCGAACCGAGCGTTCCCGGTGTACGGAGATGGCGTGAAAGGTGTCGGGTACGTCGTGAAACAACCAATCGTCAGCGGCTGTGGTGCGCAGCGAGATGGGCAGGCTGCCCATTTCAAAATCAATCTCATCGCGGATGATCTCCCCACCCAGGGCCAACACCGCGAGCTGAAAACCAAAGCAGGAGGCGAATACCGGAAAGTCGATGTCTATGCAGTGACGCAGTAGTTCAATGCAGTAGGGCACGGCAGGATAGTTGTCTGGTTCCAGCACGCTGGCCTCACTGGCGCCGCCGACCATTAACGCGTCGTAGCCGTCGAGAACTTCCGCGCCGAATATGGGGGTATCAAAAACGTTAAACACGTCCAGTTGTTCCGGTTGAATCCGACCATAGCGCACAAAACTGTCGTACTCCTCGCGCCGTACGCGTGGGTCATGCCTGATTTGCAATAACAATATGCGCATGGATCAAGCCGTTGTTTTCCTATCCGTTGGTTGCAAAGTGCCGTGGCACTGCAGTTCAGCATCTATGCCCAGCCAGGGCAAGCCCAGTTCAGCCAGCCATTGCAGGGCTTGCTCGGCCGGTTTGAGCATGGCGATGGTGGCGGTACTGCCGGCCACCAGGCATTGTTTTGCGACTATGCTGACAGCCACCAGACCCTGTACGGGCCAGCCTGTTTGTGGATTGAGAATATGCCCGTAGCGCTGATCTTCTATCACTATGCAGCGCTCGTAGTCGCCGGAGCTGGCCAGTGCAGCCCGGGACAGTGGTATCCGGGCTATGGCGTGGGTCCGGTTTTGTGGGCTTGGGTGACGGGGGTGACGGATGCCGATTTGCCAGGCATAGCCATCAGCCTGATTGCCAAGGGCAGTGATATCTCCGCCCAGGTCTACCAGCGCGTGTTCGATGCCGGCCTGGCGCATAACGTTGGCAGCACTGTCACTGGCGTATTCCTTTACGCAGCCGCCAAAGTCGATCTCCATACCAATATCGGGTAAGTAGATAGAACGCGAATCCCACTGCACCCGCTCCCAGCCTATGTGTAGCAGCAGCGTGTCCAGTTGCTCCTGGCCAGGCACAGCCGGGTTCTTGAAATCCCAGGCTTGTCGCAAACAGCCAGAGGTCAAATCGAACATGCCATCGCTTTGCTCAAACAGGGTGTTGGCGTAATTGAGCAGGCCCGCCGTTTCTGCGTCGATATCGGTCGCGGTGTTGGTGCCTGCGCGGGCATTGATGGTGCTGGTCAGAGAGGTGGGGATATAGCGGCTGTACTTCTGCTCCAGGCGTTGTACTTCGGCTGCTGCGGCGCTTATGGCGGCATCGGCAACATGTTGATCTCGGTGCTCCAGGCGCAGCCGGCAGGGGCCGCCCATGGCTATAAAACGATGCTCAGATCGATGCATGGTATCTATTTGAAAATGTAGTCGAGCCCAAAGGTATAACGCCAGTATTTAACCGGTGCCGGTGATTCTTCACCGCTGTAAACGCCCCAGCCGGCGCTGGTGGTATAGCGTTCACCGGACAAATTGATGGCCCAGTTGCCGATCTTGTGGCGCAGCCGTAAGCCCGTGGTAATGGCGCCAAAGGCAGACAGGCGATAGTCGTCGGCGAAGTAACGGTCGTCGAAGTCGACCAGGTTACCAAAGAAGTCTGCTTCATCCTGGCTGTAATAGCGCAGGAAGGGAATCACCCGGGTGTTGCTGCCAAGACTCTGGTGCCAGGCCAGGTCTACCGTGTGTGAAGCAACTCCCCAATCATCGTCAAAGTAACGATAGTCTACATGCAGTGCGGCATCGGCCGTTGGGAAGTGGTGGCGGTAACCGGTGCTGATGGTCCACTCCTTGCGCTCATCGGGCCGGCTATCATTTAGCTTGTAAGTATCAGTCAAAAAGCCATCGCGATAGGTATAACTCAAACCGAAGCGAACGATAGCGCGCTTGCTGACAATGCGGCTTACGCCAATCCAGGCGGAGCGGATGTCCTTGTTGTCGTCCAGCGTGTTGGTCGGCACCTCGCCCTGCGTCGGTTCGATGTCATCAAGGGAGGCGCTGACCGCGCCAGAGTAGGTGGTGAGGCCGTCGGCGCTATTGAAGGCGATGTCGAAGGCAATTGCATCGGCTTCGTAATCGTTTTCCTCAGAGTGGCTGTACTTGACGCCGGCGTTGCCGCGGTCATAGTAGTAGCGGGTGGTAACGCTCACATCCGTGCGGGTATCGTCGAGGCTGGCGCCGCTCATGATCACCTCGGGTTTGCCGTCAAGGCTTGCGCCGACAAACCAGGGCGATGCTCCACTCATGTCTTCCCACTGTACATCCAGCGCTACCGACCACTGGTCTGAGACCGGCGCCAGCAGATGGAACTGGGCGATATCAATGTCATAGCGCTGGCTTTGTTGGCCGCCAAAGGTCTTGCTCGCCAGGGTGTCGTCTTCTTCATATTTGCCGTAGCGAACGCCAACTTCCGTGAACTCAGGTGGTGCGTCCGCATTGGCGCCCTGGTAGGCGGGCAGCAACAGGGCGCTGGAAGTGAGTGCCAGCAAGGTGGGATGTCTTTCGCGATGCGGTGCCTCCATCAGTTACAGCCGCAGCCTCCGCCGGCAGCGCCGCTGCCTCCAGACGATGCTTCCTTGCTGTTATGAATTTGCTCGCGCAGGCGCGCGTCCATTACGTCGGGCTGCCATTGCATGTCTGCGCGCGCCAGGCTGCCACGCTGCCAGGGTTGCACGTTGCTGCAGCCGGCGACCAGTATCAGCAGTGCTGCGCAGATCAGTCTACTCATGGTGCGGCATCCAGCAATTTTACAATTTCAGCACGCAATTTCTCGGCATCACTGCTGCGAAACCCCTGGTGAACCTTGCTCACCACACCGGCGCGATCAATAAGGAAACCCGTTGGCATGCCGTTGATGCCGTAAGCTTGTGGCGACACACCCTGTGGATCATAGGCAATGGGATAGCTGACCGGGAGTTCCATAAGAAACTCAAGGGCGTCATCCACAAACTCATCGACGTTGACGGCAAGTATTTCAAAGCCACGGGGCGATAGTTCTGTGCGCATTTCCTCAAGCAGTGGGAATGACACGCGACAGGGACCGCACCAGGACGCCCAGAAATCCACATAGACAACCTTGCCCCGCAGGTCAGCCAATTGAATATTCTCCGGCCCCCCCGGCAATAGTGGCAAGTCAATGGGGGGTGCCTGTTGCCCGACCGAAACAGGTGCTGACTGTGCCAGCAAGGGCAGGCACAACAGGGCAATTGGCAGGGCGCGAGAGAGGCCGGCAAGCTTCGTATACATGGGGCAATAAAAATAGCATGATAAGTGCTCTGCGTCAGCCAAAAGCCTCTTCCAATACGAAATGATACTGACATAGCCTGATTTCTGTTCATGATGGAAGGATGAATACCATCATGAATGACACTCACATAAAAACACTGGCACAGGTGCATGCCTTTGTTGAAGGCACCCATGCAGTTGCCTTCTCCTTACCAACCAAAACCGAGCGCTATGGGTTTATTCGCCGCAGTCTGAAAGGCGATCTGGACGGCGTTAAAGGGCTGTACCACAGTAACGCGGTGGATGAAGTCACCCGGTTTGAGGTTGTTGGTGCGGTTGAGAAGATATCCGAGCGATACCTGATCCCCGTGCTTGAGCAACTGCTGGACCAATTTCCCTTCGTCATGAAGCGGCTAAACGGCGTAAGGAAGCTAAACAACAACTCTTTAAAACCATTACTGAACAGAACTGTCAGGCTGCATAGTGGCAACCCTTACAGCCACTATCAAAACCCAGAGTTCGGTATCATTTGGTTATTGGAATATACTCTCTGCTGTTGCAATGGCTTGGTCATCACGATGACTTCAACCAATCAGGACTGGCCTGCACCGCCTTAAGCAAGGCCTCCAACTGAGCCTGTAAAATACCGACACGCTGAAAAACATGGGCAGGTGTTTTTTTACCCGGATGATAAGCCTGTGCCGCCGGTTTGGCATCCCCAAGCAAAGCATGAAAGTAACTCAGTTCAGCAACAACCAGCGTCGTCAACGCATGAACATCACCCGGTTCAATAGACCCGGAATAAAGCGAGTCGGTATCAAAACTGAGAATACGCTGATCTGACAACTGGGCGATTTTACCAATCAGCTCAAAACAACGGGTCATCCGACGATAGACGTTGCCCGGTGTTTTACGCCGCTCAAATGCAGGTAAAGGGGAAATGCGTGGTGTGCCCTCAAACACCGCCAACAATTGGGCATTGAGATTAATCGCCCGGGTCACTTGCTGGAACACATCCGCCGGGGCAACCTGCTGCGACAACAGCTTGTCCAGCTCCTGGTTTGCCCTGATCAGCGACTGGATCACATCACTCGGTGTCGTGCTGTCCGGCAATAACAGCTCTTCGGAGAGTTCAGGAATATTCAGCGCTGCCTTAACCGCCTGTAAACGCATAAAGGTCTTGTTGACCATCAACCAAACATGATACGGGGTAATGGCGGCAGTATCGATTGAACCGGTATGCGCATCTGAGGTTTTAACATGCTCAAAGGCCAGCCTGTCAGCCTTGTCGTACAGCGCATTGGCCATAAACCACACCTCCCGGGGGGCGGTATCCTGCACTCTGGTAATATTGGCCCTGAAAGTTGGCTTGCCCAATTCCCGACGAATCAGTTCCAGTTCGGCCCGCGTCAACTCTACCCTGGACAGCACATCCCCGGGCAAAATTTCCCCTTCAACAATGGCACGACCACTGACAGGATTCAGCACTTTTGGCGCAAATAACCGCTCCTGTGCACAGACAACGCCAGAAAAGACCACCGTCAACAAACAGACCAACAACCGCAGTCTCAGGTACGAATGGTTGAAATAGAACATATGCAGTCCTCCGGTTAAGTGATTTTCACCATCCTGTGACAGTCAGGAACAATGACAATGGCAGTACTAACAGCAAAGCATGGTACAGTGGGCTGTACCTTGTCAAGCCACCTTACACCATTGACGCTCAACCATCATGAATGACACTCACATAAAAACACTGGCACAGGTGCAGGCCTTTCTTGAAGGCACCCATACAGTTGCCTTCTCCTTACCAACCAAACCCGAGCGCTATGGGTTTATTCGTCGCAGTCTGATTCGGTTTTGCTATCATCAGCTATCCAGGCCGGATAAGGGCTTGCTGCTGAGCTTTATGACCCACGTCAGCGGCTATTCGAGGGTTCAGGTCAAGCGTCTGGTCAAGGCCTGGCTTGAGCACGGCAAGCTACGACCTCGCTCCAGTGCAGGCAATGGGTTTGCCCGCCAGTACACCGATGCGGACCAACGGCTATTAGCGAAGCCGGCTGAGTTGCATGGCACGCTCTCCGGGCCAGCCACCGGGAAGCTCTGTGAGCGAGCATGGCAATTGTTTGGGCTTGCCGAGTACCAACGGTTAGCCGGCATCTCGGTCGCGCACCTCTATAACCTGAGACGCGCCAGAGTCTATCAACGCTCTCGCCGTACCTTTGAGAAGACCCGCGGCACGATATCCGAGCGATTACCTGATCCCCGCGCTTGAGCAACTGCTGGATCAGTTTCCCTTTGTCATGCTCGGCTTTCATGCCGACAATGGTTCTGAATACATCAACCGGCATGTGGTTAAACTGCTCAAAAAGCTGCACTTCTTTCCGGTGATAACCACCAACGCCAAGGGCAAGCAAGTGAAAACCTACCCCTACCAAGCCATGATGACACCTTTTGAAAAGCTCAAATCACTGGACGAGACCCAGCAGTATCTGAAACCCGGAATCACTCTGGAAACACTGGATGCAATCGCTATGAAGATCAATGATAATGAAGCGGCTAAACGGCGTAAGGAAGCCAAACAACAACTCTTTAAAACCATTACTGAACAGAACTGTCAGGCTGCATAGTGGCAACCCTTACAGCCACTATCAAAACCCAGAGTTCAGTATCATTTGGTTATTGGAATATACTCCAAAGTGTACAGGAAAAACGGCTATGGATATCAAAATATTTACCGCCGGCGGCACCATAGACAAAATTTACTTTGATGCCAACAGCGAGTTTAAGGTAGGAGCGCCGCAGATTGCCGAGCTGTTGCGTGAGGCCAATGTTGGCTTTGATTACAGCATTGAGTCACTGCTGCAAAAAGACAGCCTGGAGATGACCGATGCCGATCGCGATAGTATCCGGGAGGCTGTTGAGCAGTCGGACAGTGAACGAATCCTGATTACCCACGGCACGGATACGATGGCCGAGACCTCGCGAGTACTGCTGGGGGTTGAGGGAAAAACTGTGGTATTGACCGGATCGATGCAGCCGGCCCGCTTGAGGGTTAGCGATGCGATCTTTAATATCGGTTATGCGATTGCCGCACTACAGCACCTGGAACATGGAATCTACATTGCGATTAATGGCCGTGTGTTTGACCCCCGCCATGTACACAAGAACCGGGAGCAACAACGATTCGAAGTTGATTGACGAAGGTCGAGAAATATCAGCCTGGTTTACGAGTCCGAGTGATCGGGTTTTAGCCTCGGTATCTCAAACCTGAAGCGGGCGCCTTTGTTCCGGTCGACAGTAACGACTGCGTTCAATTCTCGGCTAAACCGCGCGACGATTTCCAGGCCTGTGGTCGTTGGATTGCCAGGGTCGACCTCTGTGGGTAGCCCCGAGCCACTGTCGGACACTTCCAGAATCCAGCCGTTTCGCTCCCTCTTTTCTTGCATATGAACGCGTACAGTTTGAATCCCCGTGGCCCCTGCGAATGCATGCCTGGCGCTATTCATCACCAGTTCGTTGGCTATCAGCGCCGCTGGAACTGCGATAGCCACTTCCAGTATCTGCTCTGGCGCGTCATTAACAGGCACTACCTCCAGCTCAGGAGGAGTGTCCAGCGGAAAAATTTGCGCAAACAAATCCTCCAGGAATTTTTGAAAATCAATTTCCAGAAACTGCGCGGTATAAATCATGTTGTTTTCAAGTAGCTGTAGGCAAGCCAGCCTTTGTTGACTGTCTTCGAATGCATCAAGAATGACATCATCATCAATTGACTCAGCTTGTCGCTCGAGAAAGTCTGCGACCAACTTGAGCGTGCTTTCGGCATGGTTGTGAAGATTGCGTACCAGCACCTGCTCCATCTCGAGTTGATCCTCCAAATCGTCCATGGCCAGCTCGGCAGTGTTGTGCATTTCAGTGGCAAATTCTGTTGCTTGCTCTTTCTGCCGGTAAGTGTCGTAGAATTTTCGAATCAATACCGCAAGACACACCAGAAAGCTACCGTAAAAGGTAAAGGCCCACCAGCGGAACCAGGGTGGGGGGTAGACGTTGATAGGCATTCGAATGCCGTTGTTATTCCAGATGCCGTCAGAGGTAGCACCTGATACCTGCAACACAAATTTTCCTGGAGGCAGGTTGGTAAAACTGACATTGTGCCTGGTGCCTATGTCAACCCAGTCAGCGTCGAAGTTGTCCAACTTGTACTTGTAGCGATTGTTGGCGGGATTGGTGAAATCGAGTACGCTGAACTCGAAATTAACGAAGTAATGTTTATGGGATAAGCCCAGCGTGTGAATGTCTACATAGCTAACGTCCATAGCCAGTGTTTCTCCGGCAATATCTATGTCAGTCATGCGCATAGGTGGCAGCGTTGCGTTTAGAACAACGTCCTCTGGAGAGAAGCGGTTAAAGCCTCGGTTGCCGCCAAAATACAGTTTCCCATCGCTGTCCTTTAATGACGCGCCAAAGTTGAACTCGTTATCCTGTAATCCATCGCTACGATCAAAAGTTACAATTTCCAGAGTATCTGGATTGAGTCTGACCAGCCCGTTGGTAGTTGAAATCCATAGCTTGCCCGAATCATCCATCTCTATCGCGTAGAGAGTTGAACTGGGCATGGGAGGCGTTGTTTTGACCTTGGTGAAAATGGATTTTCCTGCGAGACGATCCGCGTGCCGCCACAGAATCAGACCTGCGTTCTGTGAGCCCAGCCAGATATTATTGTTCCTGTCTTCGGCGATAGTGAGGATTTGAGTGTTGGGGAGGTATTTGGCTACTGATGATGGAACCGGTATGTGAGCGGATTCTTGTGATTCAAGTCGAAAGTGATTCAAGCCTCGAATTGTTCCAGCCAAATAGGAGCCGTCCTGTAGTTTCCCGGTAGTGAATATTTTGTCTGAACTCAGCGAATTTCTGTCGTTGGATTCGCCGGAGCTCCTCATCGAAAGTTCGGCATTTTTGGAAAGAAAATGCAACCCCTGCCCAAAGGTAGATATTATCTGGATATCGTGTGGCATGGAAACTATTTCGCTGACGGCGGCTTTCGAAAGTCTCGGCTCCAGGTCAGTATTTGGTATTGGTGAGCGAGCGTTTGAAACATCAATTTTATCTAATCCGTGTGCCCGGTAGCCTATCCAGAGATAGGGTGCGTCATACTCGAGCGACATTACTCTTTCATCACGCAGACGAATGTTCAATATTGCATCTTGCGCTCGACTTATTTGTTCAGATGCCTTGTCGAATCGAAATAACCCCTTATAGGTGCCTATCCATATATAGGCATCGTCCTGTTCCGTAAAGGCTGTAATTCCTGTTACCGGTAGCCCCCGGATCTGATTGAAAGTTTCGATGTTCGATTCCAGTCCCATGTATAATCCGTAGTAACTGCCAAACCAGAAATTGCCGCGATGGCCTTGAACCATGCTCATAACGGTATCGTAAACCAAGCCAGAATTACTTGAATCAAATCGCGTGAAGCCGGTACCTCCTCGATACATGCTTAGTCCCCTGTTAGTCCCTAGCCAGGTCCTCTTTTTGTGGTCTGTGTATATTCTGCGAATGGAGTTGTCGCTGAGTGATTTCGAGTTGTTGGGGTCGCTATAAAAGTGCGTGACCGATTGGTCATCGGTATTCACCAGGAAAGCTCCGGATGCTTCGGTTCCAATCCACAACAGGTTTCCTTGGCCTTTAGCGATCGTATATATGCGGACGGAGGAGATGTCACCTTGGTAATTCTTTAGGTAGTTAAATCTTCTGCAACCCCAGTGGGGGGCATTACACTTGAGTAGAACGCCTGGCGAAGTTGCCAGCCATATGGATCTTTGCTGATCTTCGGCAAAACCAACGATGGTGCCCAGACCGGCTTCGAGATCCAGGTTGAGATCGATAGTTTTGGATAAAGGGTTAAAGCGTTGGACGCTTCCATCAAAGTATCCTAACCAGATGGACCCGCCCTGGCCGGTATAAATTGTCGATATGTCAGATGAGTAAAAAGTTGAATTTTCCGTGGATCTCTCATGAGCCAATGTGAAATGACCAATGTAGGGGTCATAAAACGCAAGTCCCCTCCCCAGTGTTGCCAGCCATATCGTGCCGCTCTGATCTTCCGTGATATGCGAACCTCCTCCATGCCCCAGTGACCCCAGCCCATCTTCATTTGGATAAAAGGATCGAATGTCATAACCATCGTATCGGTGTACCCCGTCCTGCGTACGAATCCATAGAAAGCCACTGCTGTCCTGGAACAGCTCGCTGATTGACTTTTGCGAAAGCAAATCTGTCACCGACGATTCGGTAATATTGAAGTTTTTCGGCTGTGGGTAGCTGGTTTCTTGTGCAGCAGCGGTTAGCGTTGTCCACCCAAGCAGGAACCAGATACACAAAACAGTCCCTGGTTTTGCCTTTTTTGGTCTACTTCTGGCCGGCAGTTGATACATGTTTTCAGTCTAGCAGAAACTGCTTGCCGCGTGGCTTATGCGGTGCAGCATGGCAAGCATCGGTGTCCCGGATTTTATCTCCGCTTTTCAGAATTGACCCATATGGGTCATGTCGGTGTCATTTATTCGCCCGTATCATCATGCGCAGGCATAAAACCAGGTTTGGATTTGTGTAAAAAAATTATAACCGACGCCCACGCGATGGGTGTCTAAATGCGGAGAACGAGATCATGAAACTGTTTATAGAATACAACCTTGTACGCGCGAGTGCTTTGGCTAGCGTGCTGTTGCTAGGCGCCCTCTGGCCCCACAACCTCTATTCTTCATCACCCAATAATGCTGCCTCTTGTCTTGTTAAAGGTGGGCATTTACTCGCAATCAATGGTAGTGAGCTTACCTGGGCTGTCACTAATCATGGCGAAACTTCCGCGCAGTTGGAGTCCGTTACTATCGCCTGGCCTGAAACACTGGGCTCTCTGATCATTGCCGAATACAACGGCGCCAGGTTGGCGGGCGCTGCCGCCGGCACTTCCATCACGGTGAATGCAGAACAACTGGCGGCTCTTGGCGCGGATTTAACTATAAGTGCCGATCAAGAGTCTGTGCTTGCCCTGCAATTCGAGGGCGCTCAGATCGACGCGGTAGCAACGCAAAGCGACTTCGATATTGCACTGTGGTATGAAGGTCAATGCGCAGTCGAGCTTGTCGCAGGCTACAGCGATTACCAGAGCGATTCATACTACCCCTCTGTCGTTAATGCTGATGTACTGCATCGCGCTGGAATTACCGGTGCAGGCGTGACAGTTGCGGTGATTGACTCCGGCCTCTGGCTTGAGCCCGCCGGCATTGCTGAGAATAGCTCTGGAGAGAGTCGCGTTATTGCTACGTTCGATGCGACAGCAGCGGCATCTGACAGTGTGATTGATGTACGCGGACACGGTACTCACATTACGTCGATTTTGGCGAACAGTGAAACATCCAATGCGGCGGGAACCGGCACCAGCTACAAAGGCATCGCTCCGGGCGTGAACATTGTTGCTATTAAGGCTTTTGAAGAGTCGGAGCAAGGCTCTTACCTGAATATTCTTCGCGCCCTGCAGTATGTGCTGGATAACCGCGAAGCACTTAATATTCGAGTGTTGAACCTCTCTTTTGGTATGGAGCCGCAGGGACCGTACTGGGCGGACCCTGTTAACCGGATGGTGATGGAAGCGTGGCACCAGGGCATCTTTGTAGTAGCGTCTGCCGGTAATGGTGGTCCGGGTGTTGCTGTCAATGCTCCCGGCAATAATCCCTATGTAATGACCGTCGGCGCAGCAACTGATGCCTATACTCCTGCGGATCGGAGCGATGATTACATAGCCGACTTTTCTGCGGCAGGTTTTACCCGAGAAGGTTTTACAAAGCCTGAAATTGTAGCGCCGGGCGGTCACATGATCGGCATCACCAGCCCTGATAGCGGACTTGCCAAAGAGCGACCCCTATCAGCCTTGCCCAATGATCGCTTCATGATGTCAGGCACATCACAATCCACAGCAGTCGTATCCGGTATTGCAGCTCTTATGTTAGAGAGCAACCCATCGCTGACACCTGACGCGATCAAGTGTCGTATGACAGATTCTGCAACGAGTATTGGGGAGCAGAGTGCCGGCTATGTCGATGCTTATTCTGCGGTCAACAGTGGTGCTTTGGCTTGCGCCGATGTAGGTATGGAGTTGAAAATGGCAAGCATCGGTCTACGCGGTGCGCCAATTGTTGCTACCGGCAACTACTGGCAGAACGGCAACTACTGGCAGAACGGCAACTACTGGCAGAACGGCAACTACTGGCAGAACGGCAATTACTGGCAGAACGGCAACTACTGGCAGAACGGCAACTACTGGCAGAACGGCAATTACTGGCAGAACGGCAACTACTGGCAAAATTAACATTATCGAATTGATGGGCTGCAAATGGTGAACATTTGCAGCTTTTGAGTTCCGCTGCTTGCTCTTGGTACGCATTTTCCTACAATGGTTGGCAAAGCTCGAGTTATGGAGATTACCATGAGATGCAGTACTTTTTTGATAGCCCTGTGCCTGTTGCTGCCCGTTGCGCCGGCAGCGGACGAAGAACCAACTGTGGCGGCACAGGCAAAGGAAAAAGCCGATGAGACGCCTGCAGCGCAAGTGTTCACCAGCGACCATGAGATTCGCATCAATGGCGAGCGCATCAAGTACACTGCCACGGCCGGCACTATGCTGATGAAAGATGACGAGGGCGAGCCCATCGCGCTGTTCGGCTACACCTCCTATATCAAGCAGGGCGCGGATAGAACTGAGCGGCCCCTGATGTTCGCCTGGAATGGTGGCCCGGGCTCGGCGTCCCTGTGGTTGCATATGGGTGTGCTGGGCCCTCAGCGGACCGAGCTTAACGATTTGCAGATCAATGGCCGCGGCCCCTTTCGGCGGGTCAGCAATAATTACAGCATTCTCGACGAGGTAGACCTGGTGATGGTCGATCCGATCGGTACGGGATTTTCCCACGCCGTGGGTGAAGCGGAGGGTAAGGATTTTTGGGGGGTAGACAACGATATCAAGTCGGTCACCGACTTTATTGTGCAGTACACCACTGAACATGGCCGCTGGGCTTCACCCAAGTATATTCTCGGTGAGAGCTACGGCGGTATACGCGGTGGCGGCGTTAGCTATCAACTGTTGACCCGACACAGCATGGCCCTCAACGGTGTGGTGTTGGTGTCGCCCTATATGGATGTAGCCGGTGGCGGCGGTGTGGGAGTTGCCAACCTGGTGGTGGGATATACCATGGCGCTCTCCGCCTATGCCGGCACGGCCTGGTATCACGATGCGCTGCTCGATAAGCCGGCTGATCTGCACAAATTTCTGGCCGAGGTCGATGCCTTTGCCATCGATGAGTACCTGCGTGTGCTGGTAAAGGGCGCCCGCGCCAGTGCCGGCGAGCGGCAGGCGGTGGCAGAAAAACTGGGCAAATACACGGGTACCACGGCTGACTACTGGCTGGCGGCCAATTTGCGGGTCACCGAAGGGCAGTTCGTGCAGGAACTGCTGCGCAGTCGCGGTCAGTTGGCGGGTCGAATTGATAGCCGTTACCACAACTACACGACTGACCGCAGGGCGAAGTCCATGCCTTACGACCCATTCTTCAGTGCGATTGGAGCGCCCTTTGTCGCCACCTTCAATGATTACTACCTGCATGATCTGGGTGTAAAAATGGATCGTAAGTACGTGGTGTCCGGCAACTTGTGGGAGTTTTGGGATCGCTCCCACGTCGACCCCGCCAACGATTATCCCTCGGCAGTGGCAGATACCGGCCTGGACCTGGCCCATGCCCTCATTATGAACCCTCAAATGAAGGTGTTGGTGCAGGCGGGCTACTATGACCTGGCCACTCCCTACCGCGCTACCGAGTATTTCATTGACCAGTTGCCCGTGCCCGATTCGGTGCGCGCCAATGTTGCCATCGAGTACTATGAAGCCGGTCATATGATGTACGTACATCCGGCCTCGTTGGCCAAGTACAAAAAGGACCTGGCCGCCTTTATTGGCAGTACGCATTGATTGTGAGCGGCCGGTGGAGTCCTTATACTGGCGGCCATATTTCTCACAGGTAGTACCCATGGACAAGGTAAAACACATTATTGCCGTTGCCTCCGGCAAGGGCGGCGTTGGTAAATCCACCACGGCAGTCAATCTGGCATTGGCCCTGCGTGCCGGCGGGGCTGAAGTGGGCTTGCTGGATGCAGATATCTACGGCCCCAGTCAGCAAGTGATGCTGGGCGTAAGACAGGGCCGTCGGCCCGAGCAGCAGGATGGTCAGTACCTGGTACCCATCGAGGCCCATGGTCTGAAGACTATGTCAATGGGCTATCTGGTAACCGATAACACGCCCATGGTCTGGCGCGGGCCCATGGCCGGCGGTGCCCTGCAGCAAATGCTGGAGCAGACAGTCTGGGGTGAACTGGATTATCTGGTTATCGATATGCCGCCGGGCACCGGCGATATTCAGCTTACCCTGTCGCAGAAGGCGAAGGTTGCCGGTGCGGTAATTGTTACCACGCCCCAGGACATCGCCCTGCTGGACGCGCGCAAAGGCATAGAGATGTTTGCCAAGGTTGACATCCCTATTCTTGGCATTGTTGAAAACATGGCGGTGCATATCTGTAGTGAGTGCGGACACAGCGAGCACATCTTCGGCGCTGAGGGTGGTGAGCGCATCGCCAGGGAATACAGCGTGGAACTGCTGGGGTCGTTGCCGCTGGACCTGACCATCCGCGAGCAAACCGATGGTGGCAAGCCTACTGTGGTCGCCGCCCCGGATTCTGCCATTACCGCTACATACCGCCGGATCGCCGACAAAATCGCGGCTCAACTGGCGAGCGGCGCTGAGCGCAGCAGGCCGGAAATTGTCATTAGCGATGACTGATAGAGCAGGCAAACTATGAGTATCAAGGCGGACAAGTGGATTCGGCGCATGGCCGAAGAGCAGGGCATGATTGAGCCCTTTGAGGCTGGACAGGTGCGCTACGCCGGTGAAAATCGAGTGATTTCCTACGGCACCTCCAGTTACGGTTACGATGTGCGTTGCTCGTCGCACTTCAAGGTATTTACCAATATCCACTCGGCCACGGTGGATCCCAAGGCCTTTGATGAGCAAAGCTTTGTGGATATCGAGGCTGACAGTTGCATCATCCCTCCCAATTCCTTTGCCCTGGCGTCCACTGTGGAGTTCTTTCGTATTCCGCGCAATGTGCTGACGATTTGCCTGGGCAAATCTACCTACGCTCGCTGTGGCATTATTATCAACGTGACACCGCTGGAACCCGAGTGGGAGGGTCATGTCACCCTGGAGTTTTCCAACACCACAACCCTGCCGGCTAAAATCTACGCCAATGAGGGCATCGCCCAGATGCTGTTTTTCGAGTCCGACGAGGTCTGTGAAACCAGTTACGCCGACCGGGGCGGTAAATACCAGGGCCAGCGCGGCGTAACCCTGCCGCGGGCCTGATTATGATTAAGGCATCCGCTTACCCAGACTCGTATTGCCGAGGCCCTTTACAGCCGGTAACCGGTCTCCGGTAACAATTGCCCATCCAACTCGGCGCCTTGCTCCGTCAGTGCCAATCTACCCTCTGCAAACCACCGCGCTGCCAGCGGGTAAATCCGGTGTTCCTGCACCAGCACCCGCGCTGCCAGTATAGCTGGCGTATCGCCTTCCAGAACTGGCACCTGCGCCTGCAAAATGGGCGGCCCGCTATCGAGTTGTTCCGTTACAAAGTGCACGCTGGCTCCGGCGTGCCTGTCACCGGCTTCGATAGCCCGTTGGTGGGTATGCAGGCCCGGGTATTTGGGCAGCAGCGAGGGGTGAATATTGAGCAGTCGGCCGTTGAAGGCAGAGATAAATACCGGCGTCAGGATTTGCATAAAGCCGGCCAGGATAACCAGATCGACAGCGTGGGGATGCAACGCATCTATCAGGGCCAGGTCAAATTCTTCGCGCTTCGCATAGGCGGTGTGGTCAATTGCAGCCGTCGCTATGCCCGCCTCGGCGGCTCGCACCAGGCCATAGGCATCGGCCCGGTTACTGAGTACCAGAGCGATTTCGGCATTGAGGCTGCCAGTCTGGCAGGCGTCGATAAATGCCTGCAGGTTGGAGCCGCTGCCAGAGATCAGTACTGCCAGTTTCATGCGTCGGCCAGAATTACCGGACCCTCGGATTCGCCGGCAGCTTCGATGCAGCCGACGCGCCAGGCAGTTTCACCGGCTGCGCTGAGGGTGTTAATAGCCAACTCTGCCTCGGCTTCGGCAACGCAAATCACCATGCCTACGCCACAGTTAAAGGTGCGGTACATTTCCTCGCGGGCAACGTTGCCGGCCGTCTGCAGCCAGGCAAATACCTCGGGCCACTGCCAACTCTGGGTCTCTATGCGGGCGCATGTGCCAGCGGGAAGTACCCGTGGCAGGTTTTCCAGCAAACCACCACCGGTGATATGGGACAGTGCCTTCACATCAACGCTCTTCATTAGCTGCAAAACAGATTTGACATAAATGCGGGTTGGTTCCAGCAAGGTTTCACCCAGGTTGCGACCGGCACAGGCCGTTGTCAGATTTTTATCACTGACCTGGAGAATCTTTCTGATCAGCGAATAACCATTGGAATGAGGCCCGCTGGAGCCCAGTGCGATCAAGGCATCACCGGCAACTACTTTGCTGCCATCGATAATGTCGGCTTTCTCAACCACACCGACGCAAAATCCTGCCAGGTCGTAATCTTCACCCGCGTACATGCCGGGCATTTCGGCGGTTTCTCCGCCTACCAGCGCACAACCGGCCAGTTCGCAGCCCTGTCCGATGCCTTCAACCACAGCCGCCGCTGTGTCTATTGAAAGAGCGCCAGTGGCGTAATAATCGAGGAAAAACAGCGGTTCGGCTCCTGCCACTATCAGGTCGTTGACACACATGGCGACCAGGTCGATACCGATGGTGTCGTGCTTGCCCATATCCATGGCCAGGCGCAGCTTGGTGCCCACGCCATCCGTACCGGACACCAGCACAGGTTGTTGATAGCCGCTGGGCAACTCACAGAGGGCGGCAAATCCCCCTGGGCCACTGAGTACTTCAGGCCGCCCGGTGCGTTTTGCCACCCCTTTGATGCGACCGATCAGGGCGTTGCCGGCATCGATGTCGACGCCTGCATCCCTGTAGCTCAGGGAAGGCTGCCCAGGGCCAGTGCTCATGGTGGCAATCCGCCAGTTGAAAAAGGCGCTATTCTATCCTGTCCGGCGCTGGCCCGGTACTGCTAAAATGGTCGCTTCTGAAAGTTGTGGATGGACGATTCTTGCGACCGGGCCGCTTCAGTGTTTTTCTGGTTATTGCCGTATGGCTGACGTCACTGCCCGCCGTGGCTGTGCCGGTGGAAAATCTCTACCGTGCCGACGTGGAGGTAGCAGACCACAGTTCCAGAGCGCTGCAGAGAGCCGGCCGCGCCGGTCTTGCCCAGGTGTTGGTCAAGATCTCGGGCAGCCGCGCCGTGTTAAACAGTGTCGAGGTGAAAACCGCACTGGCTGACAACAGGCGTTTCCTGCAGCGCTACCAATACCATCAGACCGAGGCTAACGGCCTCAGATTACAAATTCACTACGATTCACAACTGATAACAGAGCTGTTGACCCAGGCAAAGCAACCCCTGTGGACGGCCAATCGTCTGCCGGTCTTGATCTGGCTGGTAGTAGATGATTCCGGCGGTCGACGTTTCGGCGCTGCCGACACGCATCCTCAATGGATGGAGTCCCTACAGACTGGGTTGCAGCGCCGCGGTGTGCCTGCTGTGTTTCCCCTGCAGGATCTGCAGGATGCGATGATGGTAAGTATCCACGATTTGTGGAAGCTGGATACTCTGGCTATATACCGGGCCTCGCAGCGCTATGCGGTGGGCAATATCCTGGTGGGGCGACTCAGCGCCATGTCCGATGGCCGCTGGATGGGAGATTGGCTGTATCTTCAGGAAGGCGAGTCCACCACCAACAGCTTCTACGGCAAGGCGCTGGAGCCCACCAGTATTGCCGCTATCGATTTTGTCGCTGAACGCATGGCCAATCGCTACGCAGTAGTGGCCGGCGTCAGCCGGGGTGAGGACGTATTGATCCGTGTGGATAATCTCAAGGACTACGGGGCTTATCGTGCAGTAGTCCAATACCTGGAGAACATTGAGCTGGTTGATTCGGCGTATCCGGCCTACATTGAGGGCGATAGCATGGTATTCCGGCTGCGTGCCCAGGCTGAGGCAGAGCAACTGCATCGTATCATTGCGCTCAGTCACAATTTGCGGCGACAGGTGTCTGCGCCGCCCCTGTCTGGCGCCACTGAACTTGCGCAATTGGTGTACCGATGGAACCCCTAGCACAACGCGCAATCTTCCGGCGCAGTTGGCTGATACTGGCGATGTTGGCGCTATTTCTGTTGCTTGCCTATCAACTGCGCCCAATTTTGGCACCCTTTGTTATGGGTGCATTGATAGCCTATTTGGGTGACCCGCTCACCGATCGCCTGGAGGATATCGGCTGTAGTCGCGGTCTGGCCGCCGGAGCGGTATTCATCCTGATTGGGCTGATCCTGCTCGCCGGTCTGCTGTTCATGGTGCCGCTGCTGGCGCATCAGTTGGATGTGCTGGTGAGAAATCTGCCGGCCTTGTCGCAGTGGGTAACTGAAACGGCGCAGCCCTGGCTACACGTGCAACTGGGATTGCCGGAGCAATCGCCATCTGGGCAGAAAGTAAGAGAGACACTGGCAGAAAACTGGCAGTCGGTAGGCAAAATACTGGCCAATGTGATCCGCTATGTAAGTGACTCGGGAATCAATTTTTTGATATTGATGGGCAACCTGGTGTTGATCCCGGTGGTGGCATTTTACCTGCTGCGCGATTGGGATAAATTGATGCCGCGTGTGCTGCATCTATTACCCCTGCATTGGCAGGACAAGGCCATGAGCCTGGCGGTGGAATCTGACGAAGTGATTGGCGCATTCCTGCGGGGGCAGTTCCTGGTGATGCTGGCGCTGGGGTTTATCTACTCTGCCGGCTTGTGGTTGGTGGGCCTAGACCTGGCAATTCTGATCGGCAGCCTGGCGGGCCTGGCCAGTGTCGTGCCCTACCTGGGTGCAGCGGTGGGTATTGTCGTAGCCACGGTTGCCACCGTGATTCAATTTCAGGGCTGGGACATGCTGCCGTGGGTCGGCTTGGTGTTTGTTGTTGGCCAAGGTATTGAAGGCTACCTGCTTACGCCCATGCTGGTCGGTGATCGTATTGGCTTGCATCCGGTGGCGGTCATTTTTGCAATCCTGGCCTGTGGGCAACTGGCCGGGTTTGTCGGCATTCTGCTGGCATTGCCAATTGCCGCCGTGCTCATGGTTTTTTTGCGCCACATTCACGAGTACTACACAGACAGTGACTTTTACACGGGTCACGAGCAAGAGCCGGATGACTGAAGGCGTTCAGTTGCCGCTGGCGGTACACCGGCGCGACGATGCGACCCTGGACAATTTCCTGTTTCAGGAGGCCCTGTTGCCGCTGCGTGCATGTCTGGATTTATTGCCGGCGGACAATGGCGAACCAATTATCTACCTGTTCGGTGCTATCGGTAGTGGTCGCAGTCATTTGCTGCAGGCCGCCTGTCACGACTTGCCCGCAGGTGAGGCACTGTACCTGCCGCTGGAGCAGTTGCTTGCAATGCCTGCCGGAGACGTGCTTGCGGGTGTAGAGAACCTGGCCCTGGTTTGTCTCGACAATATCGACTTGGTGGTCGGTGACGCCGCCTGGGAAGAAGCGCTGTTTCACCTGATCAATCGAGCCAGGGCCAGTGGCTGCAGATTGTTAGTCAGTGCCAACAGCGCGCCGCGCCAATTGGGCGCACAACTGGCAGACCTGCAATCCCGGCTGAGCTGGGGGGTGGTGTTCCAGTTGCCAGAACTGGCTGATAAAGACAAGTTGCAGATTTTGCAATTTCGCGCCTGGCACCGCGGCATGCAGCTCAGCGACGAATCAGCGCGTTATATCCTGGCCCGGGCAGCGCGTTCGCTGGGTGAGCTAATGGACTTGTTGGAGCTACTGGACAAGGCATCCATGGTGGCGCAGCGGCCGCTTTCAATCCCCTTTATCAGGTCGGCGTTGGATTGGTAGCGATGGGAGTCAGCTCAAACCCATCGGCGTCCCGGTGGCAGGGAAACTTGCTGCGATAGGTCTGCATCGCCTCTGCACTGAGGGTGGTGGTAAATATGCCGGACTGATCGGCACAGTCCAGCAACATCGCGCCATCCGCCGCCAGTGCCAGGCTGTCGCCGCTGTAGTCCAGGCCATTGTCGTCGCTGCCCACCCGGTTCAGACCGATGCAACAGGCCTGGTTTTCTATGGCCCTGGCGATCAGCAATTGGCGCCAGTGCATACGGCGTTTGCGAGGCCAGTTGGCGACGAATAACAACAGATCGTAGTCGCCGCGGTTTCTTGTCCACACGGGAAAACGCAGGTCGTAACAAATCATCGGGCAAATGCGCCAGCCCTGCCATTGCACAATCAGTTGCTCGGCGCCGGCAAGGTAATGCCGGTTCTCGCCGGACATACTGAACAGATGGCGCTTGTCATATTGGTGAGCCTGGCCGTCAGGAGTTACCAATAACAGCCGGTTGAAGGCGCCACCGCTGTCACGCACCGCCAGTGAGCCGCAGATAGCTACATTATTTTGCCTGGCCTGTTCCCGCATCCAGGGCAGGGTGTCAGCGGCCTGCGGTTCTGCATTTTTCCCTGTATTCATCGAAAAGCCAGTAGTAAACATCTCCGGTAATATCGCCAACTGCGTGCCGGGTTCCAGGGCGGCCAGGTCTTGTGAAAACTGTAGCCGATTGGCGGTCGGGTCTTCCCAATGCAACTCCCGTTGCAGCAGCGCGACTTTCAAATCCTGCATAGAATCTCTGCTCCTTGCAGCAGTACGTCTTCGCTCTTGGCAAAACAGAAACGCAGGTATTTGCCCGCTGGAGCTTGCGCACAGAATACTGAAATGGGTATCGACGCCACACCGTGCTCGCGGGTATAGCGCACCGCCAGGTCGGCATCGAGCTCATCGCTCAGCGCGGAATAATCCAGCAGTTGAAAGTAGGTGCCGGCGCTGGGCCTGAACGTAAAGCGTGAACCGGCCAGGGCATTGCAGAACAGGTCGCGCTTCTGCTGGTAGAAGCCGGCCAGGCCGGCGGGGTACTCCGGCTGTGCGGCCATAAAATCTGCCAGCGCCATTTGTATCGGCGTCACCGCCACGAAGGCCACAAACTGGTGCACCTTGCGTAACTCGGCGGTCAGCGCGGGTGGGGCCACACAGTAGCCGGTTTTCCAGCCGGTAATGTGAAAGGTTTTACCGAAGGAAAAAGTGGCGAAGCTGCGCTCGCGCAAGCCCGGATACCTGAGTACCGAGCAGTGTTCCTCGCCATCGAAAAGCAGGTGCTCATAGACCTCGTCACTCACCACCAACAGATTGTGCCCGGTGGCGAGACTTTCCAGTTGGCGTAAATCGGCATCGCGCAGAATTGCACCGCTGGGGTTGTGAGGCGAGTTGATAATGATCAAGCGGGTTTTGTCATTGATAGTGGCGGCTACTTCATCCCAGTCGATACTGAAATCCGGCTCGCGCATGGCGATATGGCGGGTGATGCCGCCGCTTAGCTGCACGCTGGGTTGGTAACTGTCATAGCTGGGGTCAAACACAATGACCTCGTCGCCGGGGCGAACACAGGCGGTAATGGCGCAGTAAATCGCCTCCGTTGCGCCGGGCACTACGGTGATCTCGGTGTCGGGACTGACCTCAATTGCGTAGTGGCGATTGAGCTTGGCGGCGATTTGCTCACGCAGGGCCAACACCCCGGCCATGGGTGCATACTGATTGTTGCCGGCCATCACGTGACGGCCCAGCGCTGCTCGCAAAAACTCCGGGCCATCGTAATCGGGAAAGCCCTGTGACAGGTTTATGGCATCGCACTCATTGGCCAGCGCCGACATCACCGTAAAGATGGTGGCGCCAACTCTGGGCAGTTTGCTGGTAAGCCTGATTGCGTCAGAAGTAGTCATGGGTCAGGTTTGACGTCCTCCGCGCCCTACAGGACGTGGATTCCCGGCGATCATTATAACCGGCGCGGGATGTCAGTAAGTCGTTTGTGGCGTCGAGTTTGTAGGGTAGAACGTTCATAAGCCTTGCGTTGTGCACCCATTGGGTGATGGTCTGTTTTGTCTTTGTCGCTAACCAGTATACAGCCAAGGCTTTCTGCGTTTTAGGGTTTTCTATCTGGGGATTGGGGTACAGCGCTAACGCCAAGCACCAGTTGGCCCTGCACCGTCTGCGCCTCAAAAAGTAGTTTCGTTCTTCCCAAAAATTCAACTGGATTGGAACCGCGTCTGTGTTAGACTTGCGTTGATCTTGAACCTTTCGTCGTCCGGTGACGACGAGTAGAATCATCATTCTTGAAAATGGGAGAATCATATGCCCGGGAACGTCTCGCACCATGTTGTAACCGATCCAGACGGGGGCTGGGTAGTCATAAAAGGAGGTTCTGGGAGAGCCTCGAAACACTTTGATAATAAACAGCAAGCGATTGAATGGGGATTCGAAGTAAGCAAACATCAAAAGTCAGAATTCTACATCCATGGCAGAGATGGCAAAGTCCAAAAAATGGGTCTATCCGGGTTTCCCAACGAGTTTTTTGAAAAAATCCTGTTATTGAAAAACTATCCGAATACCCCTGGACTTTCCCCGGCGTAGTGTGGGCAGGCGGTGGGTTAGTGTGGGTAACCGGTGGTATGTGAGGCACGAACATTCCACGGGTTATCCACATGATCACCTCGCCAGGGATGGCGGGGTGAAATCCACGGCCTGTCCACACGGAGTCCGGCTGACAGATGTCGGGGTTCTTTTACCCACAGTTATCCCCGAGGACCCGAACTTCCCCATCATTTCATGTTGATGCAATGACTTGAATTCACACGTAAACACGGGCTTCATCCCCTCTGTAGATTACCGTCAACAGAAAGGAGAAGCCCGTGAGCAACCTGAAGTTGCTGTATAAGATATTACGCCTCAAAGGTATGAAAATCACCCAGTTCTGGTTCAAAAACCGCAACAAGGAACTGCATCTGGCGGTCAAGCCCTACAAGAATGGCTGCCGCTGCCCCGAATGTGAACGGCGCTGCCGGATTGTGCGTCATACGACCGAGCTGCGCCGGTGGGAGGATCTCACACTCATGGGGATGAAGGTCTTGCTCTGGTATGCCCCAAAGGAGATCTACTGCCCAACGCACGGGCGGGTGCAGGAGACGATCCCCTGGGCGCCAGCCTATTCACGTATCACCTACCGACTGGAGTGGCGGATCTGCTCCCTGTGCCAGATCATGACCCAGAAGGCCGCCGCCGAGATTCTGGTGATGCCTTCCTCCACCCTGTCCGACCTGCTGCACCGGATCATCACGCGGGTGCGCCACGGCCATAAAATCCGTGGCCTGGTCACTCTCGGCGTCGACGAGATTTCCTTCTTGAAGGGCCGCAAATTCGCCACACTCGTCTATGATCTGGACCGCTCTCGTATCTTGTGGGTGGGCCTGGGAAAAGGCCGCGAGACCATTGACCGCTGCCATGTCGTCAAGGCGCTGAACCAGGCTGTGGATGAGGTGCGCAAGGACGAGTGGCGTGCCCTCGATACCGGGGGGCGCAAGGCGATCAAGGGCCTGCGATGGCTGCTCAGCATGCACTCGAGCCATCGCACCAAGAGACAGTCTCGATTCCTCAATAGCTTGCGCAACTCCAATCGGCGTATCCACCGCGCCTGGGTGCTCAAGGACGAGTTCGAACACATCTGGAATTACCGTTATCGTGGCTCAGCTGAGAAGTTCCTGAAACGCTGGATGACCACCGCCCTGCGTAGCCGTATCCCCTCGTTGCGCCAATTTGTCACCACGGTGCGAAATTACTTTGATAACATCGTCGCGTTCACCGATAGAAACCTGACCAATGCCGTCGGTGAAGGCCTGAACCGCATTGTCAAAATCGTCAAGAACCGAGCGTCTGGATATCGTAACCTGCACAACTTCGCCGACATGATTTACCTGACCGTTGGCGACCTCGATATTCCTGCGCATATTCCCAGCGATTTACGTACACTGTGAGTAAGGTCCTAATCTCTATAAAACAGCATCAAGATCGTATTTCATTGGTTGGGAGATCCGGATATAGCCCAAAAAATAGATAGCCATGGCAACGCCCCTGCAACGCCCAAGGAATGAAAATCGACATGGACGATTTCGATCGGAATGTTTTTGTAAATTGCCCCTTCGACGACGATTACAAACGCCTACTTTTTGCTCTTATTTTCACAATAACATATCTGGGGTATAGACCACGACTAACACTCGAAGATACGGATTCGGGGAAAAGCCGTATCAAAAAAATCCTGAAATTGGTCAATCTATCAAAATATGGAATACATGACATATCGAGAATGATGTCCTCTTTGAAGGGGGAGTACTATCGTATGAACATGCCATTTGAATTAGGCATTGACTATGGGTGCCAACAACTCAGGGAAGTCCCTTGGAATAAGAAAAAGCTGTTGGTCTTGGACACGGAAAAATACCGATATCAACGGGCATTGTCCGATTTTTCGGGTTCGGACATAGAAGCTCACAAAGACGATGAGCAAGAGATGGTGCGAATTATCCGAAACTGGTTCGTCTCGGCAACGAAGACTGGACCAACCTACAAGAAGATATGGTTTCAATATGCTAAATTCAAAGTCGAAATTGGAAAAATAGCCAATGATGTGGGCCACAAAAAAGAAGACACGGAAGATTTTAACAAATATGCCTTGGAACTTCCACTTCCCGAAGTGATGCACCATATGGATAAATGGCTTCAAAAAAACAGGGTCTTCCCCAATCGTAGTGGGTCATTCAGGCCCTGATTCCTTCCGGATAGAGCTGTAATCCGCCCATGTGGAAGTAAATTGCATTACGGAATCGCTCCCTGTTTCTGAAACCCCGAGCACGGCCCTTCATACTTTCAGCATGACTGTTGTCGACCTTACGAATCACCGCATTGAGAATACCCCAAAGGTGATTCCGCAGGGTTTTTGACGTCGTTTGCATTTGCGGTAAGAGGTTTCATCCACACTGATTTGCCTGGGTGACAGCGCCTCTCGATGCGACAGACCACGTTTCACTGCGCGCTTGACTGTTTGCGTAAAGCAGTCGTGAAAAAACCGTGCGTGATCCTTGCGAAAGTCACTTAGAACGCGAAAGTTGGGGCAATTCTTGCCGGCGATATACATAAATGACAGGTCTTCGTTACAACGCTTTTCCAATTGACGGGAACTGAACACGCCGTGACTGTAGCCATAAATCAAAATACCCACGAGTTTTCCGGGATGGTAGGCTCGTTGGCTCAGGGGACTATACCGCGATTCAATACTGCTGGTATCGAGCTGCTGAAACAGATCATGGAACAGGTAACAATCATGGTCTGTCGGCAGCAGGTCGAACACGTTGCCTGGAAGGTGGCGCCACAATCTGTCCGCCCTACAGTTGCGTCTCCAACGGCAGTTCAGTGCTGTTCTTGATTTCCGTTACCGCCATATGTGAATGCAGTTCGCGAATGTGCGGGCTGTGGGTGAGGGTGTTGCGCACAAAGGCCTCGTAGTGGGAAATATCCCGCGTGACAATTTTTAGCATGTAGTCCCAAATGCCAGCCATGGTGTAACACTCCATCACCTCCGGGTATTGCATGATCTCCGCTTCAAATTCCTCCAGGTTCCGGCGGCCATTGGCGGTCAGGCTGACCGTGGCGAATACCACCACTTCCATACCCAGTGCCTTGCGATCCAGCAGGGCAACCCGCTTGCGGATATATCCTTCCTGTTCAATTTTGTTAATGCGTCGCCAGCAGGGCGACTGTGACATGTTCAGTTTTTCGGCGATGGCGCCGCTGCTGATGCCGGCATCGCGCTGTAGCAGCCTGAGGATATCAATATCGGTTTTTTGCAATACAGAAGACAATGTTATTCCCAAATATCTATTAAGTTGAATAATTTATGCATTATAAGTCTAATTCAGGGGCTAAATAAAATAACAATTTCTGCGTGCCCAAGTACCATTACTACAATTCTGAAAGCCAGCCCAGGGTATCCCCATGAACACAACGGTTGCGGTGTTAAAGCAGGTTTCTCTAGACGATAAATACGCACTCGATGCGACGCGGGCCTACATGACGGGCATTGAAGCGCTGGTGCGTTTGCCGATGCTGCAGCATCAGCGCGATCTCAGTCGTGGCCTCAATACGGCGGCTTTCATCTCTGGCTACCGCGGCTCGCCGCTGGGTACGGTAGACCAGGCGATGTGGAAGGCCAAGCCCTGGCTGGACAAGCACAACATTCATTTCCAACCGGGTGTTAACGAAGACCTGGCGGCCACCGCCGTGTGGGGTAGTCAGCAAACCAACCTGTTCAGCGGCGCCAAATACGATGGCGTATTCGGCATGTGGTACGGCAAGGGGCCGGGTGTGGACCGCAGCATGGATGTCATCAAGCACGCCAACGCCTTTGGCACATCCCGCTACGGCGGTGTCCTGGCGGTGGCGGGCGACGATCACGCTTGTAAATCCTCCACCCTGCCGCACCAGTCTGAGCATATGTTTATCGGTGCCTCGGTGCCGGTGTTGAACCCCTCCAACGTGCAGGAGGTTCTGGATCTGGGCATCTACGGTTGGGAACTGTCCCGCTACAGCGGTTGTTGGGTGGGTCTCAAGGCTATCACCGAAAATATGGATTCGGCCATTTCTGCCGAAGTCGATTCGGGCCGCATCAATATCGTTATTCCCGACAGCTTCGAGTTGCCCGCCGATGGCCTGCACGCGCGCTGGCCCGACAAACCGCTGGAGCAGGAACTGCGGCTCAACAAATACAAAATTTACGCGGCGCGTGAGTTTGCGCGGGTCAATGGTCTCAACAAAATAGTTATCGACAGCCCCAAGCCGCGCTTTGGCATTATCACTACCGGCAAGTCGTATCTGGATGTGATGCAGGCGCTGGAAGATCTCGGCATCGACGCAGGCGTTGCCGCTCACATCGGCCTGCGTGTTTACAAGGTCGGCATGAGCTGGCCGTTGGAGCCGGTAACCACACACCGGTTTGCCAAGGGGCTGGAAGAAATACTGGTGGTGGAGGAGAAGCGCTCCATCATGGAAGACCAGCTCACCGGCCAGCTCTATAACTACCCGGTATCAGATCGCCCACGGGTGATCGGTGAGTTTGATGAACAGGGCAGGGACTTATTGCCCAACCTGGGCGAATTGACCCCGGCCATGATCGCGCTGGTGATCGCCGGGCGTATCAAGCGTTTTCACCAGTCGGAGACCATGCAGGCGCGACTGGATTTTATCGAGCGCAAAATACAGTCGCTGGCCAGGCCGCGCGTCACCGCCGAGCGCGTGCCGCACTTTTGCTCGGGTTGTCCGCACAATATATCCACCAAGGTTCCCCAGGGCAGCCGCGCCATGGGCGGCATTGGTTGTCACTATATGGCAACCTGGATGCCGGATCGCGAGACCCTTACCTTCAGTCAGATGGGGGGTGAGGGCGTGTCCTGGATTGGTCAGGCTCCCTTTACCGATACCAGGCACGTCTTCCAGAATCTCGGTGATGGCACCTATTTCCATTCCGGCATATTGGCGCTTCGTGCTGCCCAGGCCGCCGGCGTCAATATTACTTACAAGATTCTCTATAACGATGCGGTGGCGATGACCGGCGGCCAGCCCATCGACGGTGAGCTATCGGTAGACGACCTGGTGCACCAACTGCGTGGCGAGGGGATTAGGCGCATTGCCCTGGTCAGTGATGAACCCGGCGCCTGGCAGGGGCAATTTGCAGAAATTCGCGGTTACAGCCTGCATCACCGCGATGAAATGGATGCCCTGCAGCGCGAGCTGCGCGAATACGAGGGAGTATCGGTTATCGTCTATGTGCAGACCTGTGCCGCTGAGAAACGCCGCCGTCGCAAGAGGGGCATTGTGGAGGACATCCCCAAGCGGGTATTTATTAACGACGCGGTTTGCGAGGGCTGTGGCGATTGCAGTCGGGTGTCAAACTGTCTGTCGGTGGTGCCGCTGGATACCGAACTGGGCCGCAAGCGCAAAATTGACCAGAGTGCCTGCAACAAGGACTTTAGCTGCGTAAAGGGATTTTGTCCCAGCTTTGTCACCGTGCATGGGGGTGAAATGGTGAAGCGGCAGGAGCTTGCCGGTGAGGTGGTGTTTGACCCGCTGTCAGAGCCGCAACTGCCCTCACTCGATAAGCCCTGGAACGCGGTGGTAACCGGTATCGGTGGCACCGGTGTGCTCACGGTGACCTCTCTGGTCGCCATGGCCGCCCACGTTGAGGGCAAGGGTTGTGCCACCATGAACCAGACTGGCCTGGCGCAGAAGTTTGGTGCGGTAGTGTCCCATGTACGTGTCGCCAGGGCTCAGGACGATATCAAGGCGGTGCGTATTCCGGCCGGTGAAGCTGATCTGCTCATCGGTTGTGACCTGGCGGTCGCTGCCAGCGATGAGTCCATGGCTAAAGTAGCCCTCGAACGGTCCACTGCGGTGGTCAATACGGCCGAAGCGCCCACCGCCGCCTTTGTGCTGGACCCGGATGCACAATTTCACACCGCAGAAATGCAGCAGACCATCCGCGAAGAAGTGGGTGCAGACGGTAGTCACTTTGTCGATGCCACCGCGATTGCCACCGAGCTGTTGGGCGATACCATCGCCAGTAACCTGTTCCTGCTTGGTTATGCCTGTCAGCAGGGTCTGGTACCAGTGAGCCGGCAGTCACTGGAGCGTGCCATAGAGTTGAACGGGGTTGCCGTTGATTTCAATAAGCAGGCATTTTTGTGGGGTAGACGTGCGGCGCATCAACCGCAGCGGGTTGCAAAGCTCGCTGCAAAGGCACTGCAGAGGCCGGCGCCGATGACCCTGGAGCAGTTGATCTGTGATCGCCGTGAGCGCCTTGTGCAATTTCAGGATGCGGCCTACGCCGAGCGCTATACAGCGCTGGTAACCAGAGTTCGGGATATTGATAAAGAGGATGGTAAAAGCCTGACCACGGCAGTTGCCAGGGCACTGTTCAAGTTGATGGCCTATAAAGATGAGTATGAGGTAGCGCGGCTATACAGTGATGGTGAGTTCCTGCGCAAGTTGCGGGCGCAGTTCAAGGGTGACTTCAAACTCAAATTCCACCTGGCTCCGCCACTGTTGTCGAAGCGTGATGCCGGCACAGGTCGTTTGATCAAACGCGAATTTCCGGCCTGGACCTTGACGCTGTTTGGCTTGCTGGCTCGCTTGCGGTTCCTGCGGGGCACAGCGCTGGATATATTCGGCATGACGGCTGAGCGCAAGCAGGAGCGTCAGGATATTGAAGATTATCAGCAATTGTTGGAGCAACTTTTGGTCGGCCTGGATGCAGGAAATTACGCCCTGGCGGTACAACTGGCCGAGTTGCCATTGCAGTTGCGGGGCTTTGGTCACGTCAAGGATGGCAACCGCGATAAGTTGGAGCTACAGCGCAAGCAGTTGCAGCAGCAGTTTAGTAGTGAAAACGTCGTTACATTTGTAGAGAAGGTAGCCTGAGCGCCGATCTGCAGGCGAGTTACGGACTCGCCCAGCATGCTGTTAACGGGATAACGAAATAGTTTACTGGCGCTGGTCGACATACTCACCTTCCTCCAGTTGCAGGTATTTGCGCAGTTGGTAGACGCCCAGGTAAAAAGGGCCGGTGTCCACAACAGCCACACAGAACTTGAAGGCATAGTTACTAAACATGAGGGTAACCAACATGGTAGCCGTGATATTTCCCGCCAGGTAGGTGGCGCCAAAGGTCACCAGAATCACCATAAAGGAATCTACCAGTTGGCTGATCATGGTGCTGAAGTTATTGCGAATCCACAGGTGCTTGCCCCTGGTAACCCGCTTCCAAAGGTGAAACAGTTGCACATCGCAGTACTGGGCGGCGATATACGCCATCATCGATGCGAACACCGCGCCGCTGGTAGTGGCGTAGATGAGCCTGTACAACTCCACCGATTGTTCTGCCACCGTGCCGTTGGGCAGCGCCACCGGTTCGGCCAACTGAAGAACCTGCCAGGGTGGCAGTGCTTCTGGACCCACCGAGGGCGCCAGGTTACCCAGGTATATAAAGGCGAGGATGAAAAAATTTAAACCCAGGCCCAGGCTGACCATAAAGTTGGCGCGTGCTTTGCCATACAGCTCACAGATCAGGTCAGTACACAGAAATGTGAGCGGGTAGGGCAGCACGCCAATGGCCAGTTGCAAGGGGCCCAGTTGTATAAAGCGGGTTATTCCCAAAATGTTCAACATGGTCATGGCGCAGATAAAAATTCCCGCCAGTACCAGGAATACGCGCTCTCTACGCTCATAGATAACGGCGTCCATAATCAGCTCTCTTTTTGCCCCAGGTGGGCATGCAGCACAGAGCCGTTGATGACGGCGTTGTCGTGCGCCCATACGATCAGCCTGGCTATTTCCTCAGGTTCAATCAAGCGGTTATAGCTGTTGAGACTGGCCATGCCGTCCAATATCTGCTGATCATGGCTCAGGTGTGCGCGCAGCATCTGGGTGTCGGTGAAACCCGGGCAGATGCAGGCGGTGTGTATGCCGCGGCCCATCAAGTCCTGACAGGTGGCGCGCATCATGCCGATCACGGCATGTTTTGAAATCACATAACTGTAGGCGCCGGCCACTGCTTTTTCAGCCAGTGTCGAGCCAATGTATATGACGCTGGAGCCACGGGGCATGCGTGGCAGCAAGTCCCGGTTGATACTGTTGGCGGCTACCACATTGGTTTGTAACACGGCGGCCAGGTCTTCGCTCGCGCAGCCGATGGCGCTGTCTTTGCGCATCTGGCAGGCGTTGTGAACCAGTGCCACCCGGTCGGAATTATCAACCGTCTCACGCAAGGTATTGGTTGCGGCGCTTATCGCCGCAGGGTCACAGAGGTCGCAGGCAATATTGTTTACAGCATCGACATCGCAGGCGCGGCGCGACAGGTTGTATACCCGGTAACCGGCAGCGCGGAACAGGCTTGCCGCCGAGTGGCCAATGCCCGCGCTGGCGCCGGTGATAATTGCAGTTTTCATGGTTGTTCCTGAAAGAGGCCAGCGCGCTTTTCGTACAGCGTATGATAGAGCTTGGTGTTCATACAGAAACCTTAGCACGAAATGTCGTTGACGGTTTCCCACCAGTGTGGATAACTACGACCAATTAGCTAGATAGTGTTGCCCATGGAACGATTGACCACCATCTACATTGACAAGGAAAGCCACAAGTTTTCCGCTGCGCACTTCACTATATTTTCGGCGACCCGGCGCGAGCGCCTGCACGGCCATAATTTTGCAGTGTCTGGCCGCATTATTGCGCCGGTGGATGACAATGGCCTGACCGGCGATTACGCGGTGTACAAGGCGCAGCTCAAGAAGCTCTGCGATGCACTGGACGAATACACCTTGATTCCCCGGCATTCGCCCTACCTGACCGTTGCGGAGGAGGGTGAGTACTACCAGGTGACACACGACCGGGACGTATTGTACTTTCTGAAAAGCGACAGCCTGGTAATTCCGGTGCGCAATACCACGGTAGAGGAGCTCTCCCGGTATTTACTGGAGACCCTGCTGGAGGACAAACAGTTACTGGCGGTGCAGGGTATTCGTGAGATCGAGGTACTGGTATCTTCCGGCCCCGGACAGACGGGCTCCAGCTTTTGGTCGCTGGATTAACGAGGTTTTTGTTTATGCCGGGGCACTCACCGAGCCCGAGAGTCGTGAACGCAAAACCCAGTAATTCTGTGACTTTTTCACATTATGCACCGCTGCAATTGGGTCGCAGCGGCGTGATTGCTATATTACCGGCAGTTAAGTAGCACTCTATTAAAGGATAACAACCATGCAAAATAAAGTGAAAGCCCTCTTTCCCCTCACCCTGATCTCAGCAGCAATGCTGAATGTGACCCCGGTATCCGCACAGGAATCCCAGGGATTACTTGAAGAAGTCATTGTGACCGCCCAACGCAGGGAGCAAAACCTGCAGGAAGTACCGGTCAGTGTGACGGCATTTTCAGGCGCTGCCATTCAGGATCGTAATATCAAGTCGGCCATCGATTACCTGGCGCTCACCCCAAACGTCAGTTTCACCGAGGACGGACAAACCGGTAGTCGCGGCATGGGTATTGCTATCCGCGGCATCAACAACCTGGTTTCGGGTGAAAACGCCTTCGTGAATTCGGTGGGTATTTACCTCGATGAATTCAGTGTCGCTTCGGTGCCCAACCAGGTGGCCAACCCTAATTTGGCCGATATGGAACGGGTTGAGATTTTGCGTGGCCCCCAGGGTACATTTTTCGGCCGTAACGCGCTCGGTGGCGCGCTTAACCTGACGTCCAGAAAACCTACCGACCAGTTCGAAGGTGAGATAAGTGTCGGCGGGGAAACCTATGAAGATGCCGGCGATCAATACAATATTACCGGCATACTCAACCTGCCGGTAGCGGGCAGTTTCGGCCTGCGCGGCGTTCTCTACTACGAAGACAGCGATGGTTATGTGGAAAATGCCTGCGCATCAGGCGCCAGTGCCGCCGCCTGCCCGGGCGCCGCTGAGAATGGCTTTACACCCAATGGCGCCGACGACAGCGGTCACCAATCCATCAACGCGCGGCTGCGTGCCCTGTGGAATGCTTCCGATGACACCACTGTCCTGGCCACGCTGTATTACACCGACGAGGAACAGGACACCGATGAGAATGTTCCCTCCGGTGTGCTGGACCTGGACTCCATTGACAGTTTCGGGCTCACAGCGGCGCTCGACCCGGGTACCGGCTTCTGGCCGCACAACCAGAACAGATTAAGCCACGACCTGCCTGAGCAAACCAATAACGAATCTACTGTGGCCATCCTGAATATTACCCACCGGTTGAATGACAACATGGTGATCAAATCCATCACCGGCATTATCGACGCAGACCTCGATCGGGTGTTTGACAACGACCTGGCCGGTGGTGCCGACACATTGATTCGCACCAATTCCTACCAGGGCACCTCCTGGAGCACGGAACTACGCCTGGAGTGGGCCGAGCAGAACTTCGATTTTATCGCCGGCATAATGTATGCCGAGGACGAACAGAAGCAGGCCAATAACGTGGCGATATCCTCGCAGCCCACCGCGACCATAAACGGTGTCGGCTGGCTGCCACCCTTCCCGGAGGGGCTTGGCCTGGCACTGAACAATAAAAAGTGGGAAGTCGAAAGCCTGGCGATATTTGCGGACTACACCTGGCATGCCAGTGACAGCTTGGACCTGATTGTGGGTGCCCGCTATACCGACGACGAGGTGAATAACTCGCTGGCCGCCTTCGCGATTGGTCCTACCTGCTGCTTCCCCGGCTCGCCCGGCTATCCCGGTGGCCCGGGTTTTGATTTCTTCCAGAGTTTTGACAACTCTGCGCGACCTCCCGTCAGCGGCAATGACAGCTTCGACGATATTTCTCCCCGCTTTGTTGCGCGTTACCAGGTAAATGACGACGTCAATGTTTACGGTACGATATCAAAGGGCTACAAGGCCGGTGGTGTCGCGGTCGGCAATAACACCAATGCAGATGGTCAGCCCGGTTTTACCGTTCCCTTTGACGAAGAGAGCCTGTGGAACTACGAACTGGGCATCAAGAGTGAGCTCTGGGACAACCGGGTGCGATTCAACGCCTCGGTGTTCTACCTGGAGTGGCAAGATTTGCAAATGGAATCCTTCCGCTTCCTCACGCCGGGCGACCTGTCCTCCAACTTCGAGCAGACCATTAACATAGAAGACGCCGAGGCCTTTGGAGTGGAATTTGAACTGCTGGCGGCGCTAACAGACCGACTCACCATCGCCTCCGGTTTTGGCTATATCGACACGGAAATCACCAGCGACACCAGGGCGGAGATTACCGGCGGGTTCACCGTTGACCTGGAAGGGCTGGAAATTCCCAAGGCCCCTGAAACAACCTTCAGTATCAGCGGCGAGTACCGCGTGCCGATCGGCGATAACGAGGCCTGGGTTATGCTGGAGTTTATCAGCCGCGATGGTCAGTTCTCTGATATCGAGGGTCTGACCTACCGGCAGACAGACGGTCCCTCGCCCAACGGCGCCCCGGCGCGCAACAGTATTGCCACCTACGGCGACCATCCCTTTAGAACGCCCGATTACGAGGTGTGGAACCTGCGCGCCGGCTTTGATATGTCCAACTGGCGTTTCACCGCTTATGTGCAAAACCTGAATGAAGAGGAGTACTACACCGGCACCCAGGAAAATTTTGGTGTGACCGGTATGCGCCTGCGGCCCCACCCACGCGCCATCGGTGGCAGTGTCAGCTACAGCTTCTGATATGGCCGTTTCAGCCGGCAGACGCCCAACGCTGCGCGCCGGCTTTGGCCGGGTTGCTAACCCTCCCGGTTGACGGGACTCACATCATCATGCTTGAGTACGCGCTTTTTGAGCCGGTCTACGCGCATGGTCAGTTTGCAGCCGGGTCGGGACATACTGCACGAGTATCCGTTTCCATCCAGTCTGCCGGCTGTAACAGGCGCTGTTTGGCGGGCAGCAAGGGGATAACCGATTGCAGGGCATACAGGCAAAAATCCGCGCCATCGGGCAGGGATAGCTTGCCGCCCTTGATATAGACGCTATCACCCACGGTCATCCGGCAGGTACAGTTGCCCTTGATGGATTCCACCACCACCTGCAAATCATACAGCTCAAACTCGTCATCCTTCAGATGATTTTCTTCTGGTTTGTCCACAGCAACTCCGCTCGGTTATTGAAATGCAGGCAGTACTTTTTCTCCCAACAGGCGCAGGCCACTGTCGCCACAGATGCCGTGGGGGGCGCCAAATTCGACCCGGCCGGCGCCGGCTTCAAACAACTGTTGAGTCTGATCAATAATATCAGTGGGTGTACCGGCCAGTGCAAAAGCCGCCAGTATGTCATCAGAAATAAAGCGACTGGCGGCTTCAAAATCGTAGTTGGCGGCAGCAGTCTTGATGCCCGCCAATACCTCGGGGTCAATGTGTACGGTCGTATCAAGTTCGGCGACAACCGGCAGATACAGCGCCACCTCCCGTTTTGCCAGGGCGCGGGCTGCGGCGCCATCCTCGTCGACTACGGTTACCGCCCCCATAACGATATCCACCCCTTGGGCATGCATTGCACTAAGCTGCCGGCGATAATCGGTCACGACGGCCGGATTGGCCGAACCACCCAGTTTTATTTCATCCACCAGGTCGTGGCAGCGCTGCATAGTCTTCACACCCCAGGAGCCCAGCAGCATAGGAATGTCGGCACGCAAAATCGTCCAGCGCAGCGAATCCCCACCGGCGAGCGGAAATATCTGCTGCTCCAGGGGGGCGGTACTGCCCCCCAGCAAATGCCGAATGCATAGCAAGGCTTCGCGCAGGGATTGCACGGCTTGGCGGGGATGCACGCCGACAAAGCCCAACCATCCCCCCCGCGCCAGGCCCAGACGGGCACGCCCATTGGACGCCTCGTCTAGCAGCGCAATATTGCCGGCAATGTTGATGGGATGGCAGGTGAAGGGGTTTACCGCCGCCACGGTAATTTCAGCGCGGGAGGTATGGCGGGCAATCTCCAGCAGGGGCAACCAGGCAGGTTGGTACAGCATATCGTTGTAGACACTGATGCCGTCAAATCCATAGCATTCCGCCCGGCTGGCCAGCTCCCCGTAGGCGGCAAGGGGTTTGTCGGTCTGGCAGGCGATGGACAGTTTTCTGTGAGTCATGATCTCAAGCCCCCACCATCGCCAGGTAATCCGGCAATTTCTCAATCGTTAGCCAGACCGACAGGCCCAGCGCTGTCAGCAACACCAGGTTGCGAGAGGGACTGGCCGTATGCGCACCCACCAGCGCCGGCTTATTGACAAGCACAATAACGATTGGGAATTATATACTTGAATCTGCAAAACCTTATTTAGTCTGCTGCTCAAGTTTCCATTTCTTCTCTAACTCTTCTCTGGTGGGATGATTGTCTTTTCCGTGATGCTGGGGCTTGTTAAAAAGAACATCTTTAATCGCTTTTTCAAAAGTTTTTTGATCTATTTTTTCAGCCATCTTTTTTTACTCCAGCATAGATTTAAAATGAACTTCAAAATGGTTATCTATGTATGACGTGTCGGACAAGTTGGGCCAGAGTAGATAATTCCTTTCATGTTGATCAAACCAGAATTTAATTTTCCTTACTCTTTTTTCATCCCGAGTAATGCCATTGCTAAAAACTAACCAGATAGGTATTTCGCTTGAGATATTGCTCGCCTTTTGAAAGGCCAAAATCAACCCGGGAGTGAAATACCGGCAAGCCCTTTCATGAGCATTACCTCTGCCTCCATGTTGTCTTTTGCCGCCGTAATGCTAAGGCGGGTCAGCATAGATTATTTGGAATACCTTGTCCGGCAATGGCGGGAATTGGATCGCGCCATTGACCTTTTGAGGGTATTTAACAGCAAGATTACCCTGCAACATAATTTGATACCAACTCCCTATAAGTCAGACGCTTACCGCCTATATTTTTACTCAGCGAAGCCATCCGGTCAAGGGTGTCGATCTCCACATTGCCCTCATTCAGACGAAAGGTAAACTCGTTAATGTACCGGTGCATATGCTTAACGCTCCAGTTGTGATACACGCCATTATAGCCACGCTTGAGAACCGCCCAGACGCTTTCTATGCCATTTGTATGCGCCATGCCGTTGACGTACTCCTTTGCGCTGTGCTTAACCGTACCGTGCCGGTAGAACAACCCCTCAAGGTCATTATAGCCCTTGTGCTCGTCGGTGTAGACCGTTGAGCCAACTTCAACCGAATCATGAATGAAGCCCTTTAACGTTGCGCCGTCCGTGTGCTTGATAACGCGGGCCTTAACATCGCCGTTGCGCTCCTTTGCCCCGATGATAGCCTGTTTCCCCACCCCACCGCGACCGGCTTTCAGCTTTTTGCTGTTATGCCTGTTCTTTTCCTTGCCCCCGATATAAGTCTCGTCAACCTCGACAATATTTGAAAGTTTGAAGTCTCTTTCGAAACAACCCTCGCGCAGTCTTTGAAGCATAAACCATGCCGATTTTTGGGTAATACCCAATTCCTTTGACAGTTGTAATGATGATATCCCCTTCCTGGCTGTCATCATGTAATACATAGCAACCACCCATTTTTGAGTAGGTAGCTTGGATGAGTGCATGATGGTGTCTGTTTTAACTGTGAAGTTTGCGCGGCAAGGCTTACACCAGTAAGTGTACTTCTTGCTTTTGGGGACGCTGATATTGTCTTGATTTTTGCAGTGGGGGCAGGTTGGTACGCCTCCCCAGCGCTGATTTTCGAGCCATGCAACGGCCTTGTCTTCGGTATCAAACATGGCTAGCAGTTGCATGATGCTAATTGTTTTTGCTACCCTTTTCTCCATGATCTTGGCCTCTTTGCCTTGTTGTTGCAGATTATTATATCAACTCAATCACGGATGTAAAGGGTTATTTGCAGATTTAGGTATATAATTCCCTAACGATTGCTATGACGAGCGGAATAACAATGGCATTGAAGCCCATCAGCAACAGCACCTTGAGCAGCGCCGGAAAACTCCAGAATGGCGCCAGCACCGCCGGCAGCGCGACCCAGACCACCAGCAGGCGCTTAAAACCCTTGTTATCCACAGTGTCATGCCAGTCGCGACCCAACATATCCAGCCAGAAATAGCAGATAACCTGCACCACTACCACGAAGGTTGTCAGCGCGGCCATCATCAGGCCGGCAGCAAAAATCAGCGGTCCCAGAAACTCCAGGCCGGCGGGGAATGCGTGTACCAGCACCTTGCCCGCTGCGTGTACGGTATCGATGGTCGCATGGTCGGGCTGGGGGTAGAGAGCATAGCCGCCGGCAATGATCACAAATAGGGAGTAACCCCCAAAGACCAGGCCCAGGTTGATCACCGAACTGCGAAACTCGGCGCGCAAGTCGGGTGCTCCACGCAGGTTATCTGCACACATGTAGGGAATGCCTAACAGGGCGGCAGGGGCCAGGGCACTGCCGATAATCGCGATGACAGACGTGCTGCTCATGCGCACGGTCTCTTGTCCGGGCACCGGCAAATCAGCAGGCCAGCGGGGAATAAATCCCGCCAGAATGCTGCCAAATTCCTGCAGGCCGGAGATCGCCACCACCATAAACCCGCCAAACATGAGAATCATCAGCAAGGTCATAAGCTTTTGCATGCGCTGGTAGCCACCGGCAGTCAGTAGCCAGAGAATGAGAGCACCGAGCCCCAGCGAGAGCAGTATCTCAGCCGTGTGGTAGCTGCCGGCGTAATCACCGGCAGCACCGGTATCGGGTGGATAGAATCCAAACAGCGACAGCAGTGCAGCGGTCATTACTGACATCTGTGCCATGCCGATCAGCAGGTGTACGGGAATGTTTATGGCGAATATCAGCCAGGCCACTGATGGATGTATCTGTTCTCGGATCAGGCTGAACATTCCCTTGCGCGGATTCAACAAACCAATACGGGAGGCGGAATCCACCGAGATCACGAACAGGGGCAGGAGTAGCGGAACAACCCACAGCAGTTCGTAGCGAAACCAGGCGCCGGCCAGAATCAGTGAGGCTGCCGCTCCGGCTCCCATCGTACCGGCCGCCATGACTGCGGCGGGACCCACCAGGCGGGAAAATAACTGTGAGATCATCGACATGTGCCCCCTCTACCGGGCGTGCGCTTCACCCCAGTAATTGAAGCCCGCAAAGCGCGGCGTGCCGGGCAGGTACATGGTATCCATTTGGGTGATACTGAATCCACCCTGTTGTAGCAGATCTGGAATATCGCGATTCAGGTTGCAGCCTCCGCACAGGTATTTCCAACAGGGATTGATTCGATTCTGCCACTTGCGCACGTTCTTGTCCGGCGCGCGTCCGTGCTCCGCAAAAATCAGTTTGCCGGCGGGTTTTAGCACCCGTCGCATTCCCTCCAGAGCGGTCGCGGGGTCGGGGATGGTGCACAGGGCAAAGGTAACCAGCACCGTATCGATGGAATCGTCTTCCAGCGGAATTTTTTCGCCGGGCAGGCCCACAAATTCGAGTGGAAAGTTGATGTCGGGATTGTTCTTGCGGGCAATCTCCCAGGCAGCCCGGGAGGGGTCCAGGCCAATAACCTTGGCTACTTTTTCGGGGTCGTAGTGTGGCAGGTTGAGTCCTGTGCCTATGCCTATTTCCAGTATCCGGCCACTGGCTTGTGGCACTACCTTGCGGCGCTGGCAGGTGATGGGCTTGGTGCTGCAGGCGCAATTAATAACTCGGGGCAAGATGTAGTTTTCGTAAAAACTCATGGCATGATTCCTTGAACACCACGTACTCTACCACGACGTCGCCGGCTTTCACGGCGGCAACTCGCCGGAATGGTTCACATGCCGCCATCGTTGCCAAGTGGGACAAGCGCTACGGTTTGGTTACCGAGTAGTTTACTGGCTTGTCTCGTTTTCGGTGAAACTGCCCGCAAACAGTGGTGAGCTGAGATAGCGCTCGCCCGAATCAGGTAGTATCACCACGATAGTTTTGCCGGCATGCTCAGGCTGTCTGGAAACACGATCAGCCACGGCCATGGCCGCGCCGCAGGATACGCCCGCCAGGATTCCCTCTTCTCGCATCAGGCGGTGGGCCCATTCCATGGCCGCATCGCTGCTGACTTCTTCCACCTGATCGATCATGCTCAAATCCAGGTTGTCCGGCAGTATGCCGGCGCCAATGCCCTGGATTTTATGGGGACCGTGGGTGGGCTCTTCGCCCGCCAGGGCCGCGCGTATTACCGTGGATGTGTCCGGCTCGACGGCAACCGTGGTAATCGCCTTGCCACAGGTATTTTTGATATGGCGGGAAACGCCGGTAAGAGTGCCGCCGGTGCCGACGCCGCTGATCAGGATGTCGATTGCGCCGTTGGTATCCTGCCAGATTTCAGGGCCGGTGGTAGTTTCGTGAATGGCCGGGTTGGCCGGGTTTTCAAATTGGCGTGGCCCATAATATTTTTCCGGCTCACCGGCGATGATCTCCTCGGCCCGGGCAATCGCCCCGGGGATGCCCTTGGCGCCCTCGGTCATTTCTATGCCGGCGCCCAGGGCAACCATTAACTGGCGCCGCTCCAGGCTCATGGTGTCGGGCATTATCAGGGTGCAGCCATAGCCCTTGGCCGCAGCAACATAGGCCAGCCCGATACCGGTGTTGCCACTGGTGGGTTCAACTATCGTCATACCGGGTTTGAGGCTGCCATCCGCTTCAGCGGCGGCAATCATGCTGGTGCCGATACGGCACTTTACCGAGCCGGCCGGGTTGCGACTCTCCAGCTTGGCGTATATATCGCCCTCGCTGATGCGGCTGATTTTTACCAGTGGGGTATTGCCGATAGATTCTGCGTTGTTGTTATAAATCCGGGACACAAGCCTTGCCTCAATATTAACAAACGGTAATACAGTATAGCGGCAGTTCGGCTTGAACTCCTACTATTTACCCCCATTTACTGGGCTAAGGAGTAAACGGGTATGCCCAGCGTGAATGAAAAGCAGTGTCAAAATTTGATTGTTTGTGGAGTCTACACGGTTATATTTCTGGCCGTTGTTCTGTTGTAAAGAACTTTCCGGAAAAGCACCGGTCTATGTAATCAATGGATAACGGCAAGCGCCGGCTCGAACCGAAGCCACCCGCGCTTGCTGCTCTCCAGGTCCCCTGTTCCTCTCTTTGAGAGTTTATGCCGGCACATTATGTGCCGGTTTTTTTTGCCCATTGCGAGGGGCTTGCCTGCCAGTGAGGGTGATGTTCCGGCGTTGCTGGCCGCCGGCGAAACGTCGCTGGGCTCTGGCCCTATATCTCGCCCGCGCACGTTGCTATTGCCATAACAATGCCTATTTATAGCGGAGCCCAAACAAAAGCGGAGAGCAGGTCATAACTGGATGGAAACGGATGTTTAATTGGATGTACGAATGAATATTGAAGCACTTAACGTAAGTAACGCTATTTTGGCACTGATCTCTGAACTTGATGAGTTCAAGGGTGCATGGCTTGCCATTGGGCGCATAGCCCCCGAACGCCTTTCAAGTCTGCGCCATGTTGCCACCATCGAAAGCATCGGTTCATCTACCCGTATTGAAGGCGCAAAGCTCTCTGACCGTGCAGTTGAGAAGCTTTTATCCAACCTCAATGTTCAGTCATTCGCAAGCAGAGACGAGCAAGAAATTGTAGGCTACGCCTCTGTCATGGAAACGATATTTGAGAATTTCCAGAAAATTCCACTCACAATCAATTACATCAAACAGCTTCACGGCGAACTGCTCAAACATTCAGAAAAAGACATGAGGCATCGGGGAGAGTATAAAACACTCTCTAATAGTGTCGAAGCCTTCACACCGGAGGGAGAAAGTATCGGCGTAATTTTTGAAGCCGCCACGCCATTTGATACACCGCGCCTAATGGATGAACTCATCACATGGACAGATAAAGCCCTTACTGAAAAGCTATTACACCCATTACTTATCACGGCTATATTCACTGTGGTTTTCTTGGAAATACACCCCTTTCAGGATGGCAATGGAAGATTGTCGCGTATTCTGACCACCTTGCTTTTGTTAAAAGCGGGCTATAGCTATGTTCCGTATAGCTCATTGGAAAGCGTCATCGAACAACACAGGGAAGGCTATTACCTGGCCCTGCGCCAAACGCAAGGCACAATCAGAACGGAAACGCCTGACTGGCAACCATGGGTCACTTATTTTTTAAAATCCCTGAGCAAACAAAAGCAACGACTGGAGGGAAAAATCAAGCGGGAGCGCATTATCCTTGGCGAGCTCTCCGAACTCTCCGTGCAAATTTTGGAAATCGCGCGCGAACATGGGCGAGTAACCATTGGCGATACCGCAAAAACCACGGGCATCAGCAAAAGCACCATCAAAGACCACATGAAATCTCTGCACAAAAATGGGTATATCGAGCGTCATGGCGCGGGACGAGGAACCTGGTATTCGTTGTGTTAAATGAACAACATGATGGGGTGACAGGTTGGTGGCCAGTGGTCACGCAATATCCGCTAACTTAACCACCCGGGTCGCCGGCTCAGGATGATCATCAGTGCCTATCCAGCGCCAGCACATGGTGCCATCGGCATGCCCGGCGGTATCAATCCAGTTGCCAATGCCGGGATCACTACCGGCGATATAGAGTACAACGCTGCCGTCCTCTTCGTAGCGCGCGGTATGCTTGTTGACGGTAATGCGGTGGTAGCGGTAATCCAGTGACTCCATCCAGTAGTTATCCAGTTGAAAATTCCAGGTCTGGCACTCGGGAATGCGCGGCGCGCGAATCTCCAGCGCCTCATCGTCTGCCAGCGCCCAATGGGCGTGAAAGTAGAAAATATTGGGATCGCCACCAATCGACTGACAGTAGGCCTGATCGGCGGGCGGCAAGCTGTTGATATTCTCCTTCAGGCTGTCGGTCCAGTTTGCAAATAACGTAACGGTGCCCTGTAAATTAGCATTCACGCGCTGCAGGTGTTTGTACAGTTTCACGGCGGAGTAGGGCGGTGGTGTGCCCTGGGTATTGAGCGGTTCAATATTTATCTGCGCGGGCCGCTCGGTGCTTCTGTCGAGAAAGGTCTGGCGTATATTGAGCGAGCGGGTCTTGTCAGTAAGCGGCAGCCAGTTAGCGGGCTGTGGCTCTTTGCTGAGGATAATCTCAAAACTGCCATCTGCCTCCACTTGCAGTTTTTCTGTGTCCAGGAAACCATCGGTGATCATGGTGCCGTCGGTACCATAGCCACCGGAAATAGCGGCAAAGCTGAGGTAAAACACCGAGCCGCGATGGCCGGAAATGCGGTAGTCGTAATCGCCGTGAATACCCCCACCCATGTAGATATTGTCGGGGTTGTCGGCGCCCATTTTTACCATGTTGCCGAGGCTGCGCATTACCGGAAATTCGGGACTGCCTCCCTCCAGTACGCCCTCCAGGGCATTGCGCAACAGGCGCGTCAGGTAGCGGTAGCCCTCGGCCTGATTGAAGGGGTCTGAGGGTGCTGGTGGGCGAGCAATCTGTTGACCCAACACTTTCAGGTTGTCGCAGAACTCATTCCAGGCGGCGCCACTGACCACGCGTTCTTCAAGTTCGGCATTGGATAATTCATCAGTCATGGGTGTGTTCCTCAGGCCAGGAAACCGGCGATTTGTGTGAGCGACTTGCGGGTGATGTCCGGTACCTCTGCATCTTCAGTGGGGTAGCCCACCACCAGTATCATGGCCGGTTTTTCTGTGGTGGGGCGATCGAGGATGCGATTCAGGAATTTCATGGGGCTGGGCGTATGCGTGAGGGTGGCTAGGCCGGCGTTGTGCAGTGCCGCGATCAGCATGCCGGTGGCGATACCCACAGATTCAGGTACGTAGTAGTTCTTGTGTTTATTCCCGGCCTCGTCGACTAAAAACTTCTCGCCGAATATCACGATCAGGTACGGAGCGGTTTCCAGGAAGGGCTTGTGCTCATCGGTACCCAGTGGCGCCAACGCGTCCAGCCAATCCTGTGGAGCGCGGTGCTGGTAGAACTCGCGTTCCTCTTCCTCCGCGCCCAGCCTGATTTCCCGTTTCAGGGCGGGGTTGCTGACCACCGCAAAATGCCAGGGCTGTCGATTGGCACCGCTGGGGGCAGAGCCTGCGGTCAGCAGGCATTGTTCTATAATATCCTGTGCCACGGCGCGGTCAGAAAAATCCCGCACCGAGCGGCGGCTGCGCATCTGTCGATAAAAGGTTTCGGCGCGTTCGCGCATCACGGCGCGATCAAATTCATGAAATTGAAGTTTCATATCAGTGTATAGATGGCCCCAGTTGTTGTTGCTCTGATTGTATCGCTGCTGCCAGGCTGTCCACAGTCTGCGGACCTATCAGGCGCGCCCAGACTTCTACGTCGGGGCTGATTACCATGGTTGTTGGCAGCACCATGGGCCTGGCGTAATCAAGATCCCGCGCGGGATCGTCGATCAGCAGTGGAAATACTATGCCCAGGTCTTCAGCCTGGGTGAGTAGGGTGTCGTTATCCACGGCATCGTAATTGACCCCATAAACTATCGCATCGCCGGCATACTCTGCGGCGAATTCGTTCAGTTCAGGAATTTCGGCGCGGCAGGGATGGCACCAGATGGCCCAGTAGTTGATCAGCATCCAGCGACCGTCGGACTCGGGCGAGTGCTGTAGAGGGGTGGGCAGTGGTGCTGCTGTCTGCCGGTTGCAGGCCAGCAGCAGGCAGCTCATAAACAAAATACAGATGCTTCTCATCGATCGAATAACTCACCCAGGCTGATATTCATAAGTTCACGTTGTTGCTCCCGCTGTACCTGTAACAATTGGTAAGCGGTGTCCTGCCAGCTGCCTTGTGCGGCGGTTTCATCGATGGTGGCAACTTCGCCATTCACCCACTCCTTGAGTTGGCAGTAACTGACCTTGTGCAAATCCCTGGCCAGTAGATAGCGGCCCTTTTCGTCGATGAGTATTAATTTATGGTGCAGGAACAGATCGCGCAGCCTACACCAGGTATCGCTGTCCAGGCCGTGAGTGTCCCGATTGCGATGCTCCAGAAGCGTAGCTTCAGCCAGACTTTCGCCGCGCTGCTGATGTTGCCACAACAGGTGCAAGGCCCCGAGGGCTTTTAGCAATAGCGGTTTCTTGCCGGCGACCTCGTGCTGAAAGGCCGACAGTGAGTGCACCACAATGCCGCCGGCCAGAACAATATTCCAGGACAGGTAGAGCCATAACAGGAACAGCGGAAAGGCCGCAAAAGCACCGTAAATTACCGTATAGGACGCGCCCATTACGGCGCGGGTGAATAGCTCGCGGGCCAGGTTGAATATCAGTGCGGTTATGATGCCGCCTATCAGTGCATGCCCCAATGGCACCCGGCAGTTGGGTACCGCCGCGTAGATAAGACTGAAAGCAGTAGCGCTCAGTAGCAGCGGGGCCAATTGCAGCAGGAAACCACTGATGCCGATGGCGTCATACTCATCGAAGAACACTTTGACCGACACCAGGTAGGTGCTGATGCCCAGCGCCAGGCCAATAAACAGGGGTCCCAGGCTGAGCACCGCCCAGTACAGCAGGAAGCTGGCCACCGGGCTGCGATTTTTGCGGGTGCGCCAGATAGTGTTAAAAGCGCTTTCGATACTGCGCAACATCAACACGGCAGTCACCACCAGGAAGCCGATGCCAAGGCCGGTGAGGTTGCGCGCCTTCATGGAAAATTCAGACAGGTAGGTTTCTACTTCTGCATCGGCGCTGGGCATGAGGTTGTCGAACACAAATGCCTGGGCCTGCTCGCCAACCCCCTGCAAGGCGGGAATCGCCGACAGTATGGAATACATCACCGTCATCAGGGGCACTAACGCGAACAGGCTCATATAGGTGAGGGCGGCGGCGCTGCGCATGCACTGATCATTATTGAAGCGCCGCCACAGGTACTGTAGCCAGGGCAGGAAGTGTGAACGAATTTCTGTCATAGGCGGCGATTATTGCACGTTTGATTGACTATTTGGGAATCCACAGGAGGCAGGCTTGCCGGCCGGGCATTCTGTTATAATTCCGCTGCTTTCAAAACCTGTAGAGATCCATGCCATGGCTGAAATTACCATTTACCACAACCCCCGTTGTTCCAAGTCGCGCCAGACCCTGGCCTTGCTGGAAGACAGCGGCGCTACCGTGGAGATTGTTCTCTATCTCGATTCTCCGCCCACCGATGCGGGCCTGGTCAGCCTGCTGGGCAAGTTGGGCATGACCGCCCGCGAGCTTATGCGCAAGGGCGAGGATGTCTACCGGGAAAAAAGCCTGTCCGACGAGTCTCTGGCCGAGGCGCAACTGATTGCTGCCATGGTTGCCCACCCCATTTTGATTGAGCGACCAATAGTAGTGGCGGGCGACAGGGCCATGATCGGCAGGCCGCCAGAAGGTGTGTTGGAGCTGCTTGATTGATGACACCCTATGTTCTGGTGCTCTATTACAGCCGGCATGGCGCGACGGCGACCATGGCCACACACGTTGCCCGGGGCATTGAGCGGGTGAGCGGTATAGAGGCAAAAATTCGCACCGTAGCACCGATTTCTGCTGATACCCAGGCCAGTGCCGATGCCATTCCCACTGCTGGGCCTCTCTACTGTGAGGTCGATGAACTGCGCGACTGCGCCGGGCTGGTACTGGGTAGTCCAACCCGCTTTGGCAATATGGCGGCGCCACTTAAGTATTTTGTCGACCAGACCTCCGGTCTCTGGCTCAGTGGCGCCATGATAGACAAACCCGCCGCGGTATTTACCTCCACTGCCAGTTTGCACGGTGGCCAGGAGAGCACCTTGTTGAGCATGATGTTGCCCTTGTTGCATCACGGCATGGCAGTGCTGGGTTTGCCTTACAGTGAATCGGGGCTGATGATTACACAGTCTGGCGGCACGCCTTACGGAGCGTCACACTGGGCCGGCCAGAGTGGAGAGCGGGCTCCCGATGAGACAGAGCTGCTGCTCTGCCAGGCCCTGGGACTGCGGGTGGCCCAATGGGCACAGCGGGGCGTAGTCACCTGATGGAGTCTCGCGTGCAACTGAGCAAAGTGATCACCTGGGGCAGTCTGGTGCTACTGGTTTTGCTGCAGTTGCTGGAATCTGCCATTCAGCAGCCGTCGCTATTGGTATGGGTGATAAGGGTACTGCCGCTGCTGATATTTGTGCCCGGTATGCAAAGTGACAACCTGCGCAGCTACATCTGGGTGTGCTTTGTATGCCTGTTGTATTTTTTGACCCTGGTAGAGCGCCTGTTTATAGCGCCGGACAACCCGGTGGCGATCCTGGCCATGATCAGTGTGGTAAGCCTGTTCGTGGCATCCATGTTATACGTGCGCTGGCGCGCCAGAGAATTGAAACAGGAGAATATTCGTGCCCAGAGCAAGCAAAAAGCATGAAGCAACCTTCAAGGGCGTTTCCGTGCCAGTGACCGAACCCTTTTCGGTGCGCGCCCGGCTCAAGAGCTTTAGGCACGCCTTTGCCGGCCTGGGCACCTTGTTGCGTGAGCAGCACAACGCCCGCATACACCTGTTAGCCACGCTGCTGGTGCTGGGCCTGGCGGCCCGGTTGGAAGTGACGCGCACAGACTGGGTGCTGCTGTTGCTGACTATCGCCATGGTCTGGATGGCCGAGGCGCTGAACTCCGGTCTGGAATATCTCTGCGACGCGGCGGTTCCCGATCATCATGAACTGATTGCGCGGGCCAAGGATGTGGCCGCTGCCGGAGTGCTTGTTTGCGCGATGGTAGCCGTGATTATCGCCGCGCTGGTGTTGCTGCCCTATATTTAGCTTTCCGCGCCGCCGCTGAGCAGTTTTGCTGCCGGCAACTCATCATCTGCTTTGCCCATCAATCGATTCAGGTCGTCGAGAATAACGTATAGGGACGGCACCAGTAGCAGGGTAATCACTGTGGCAAATACAATGCCGAAGGCCAGTGAGATCGCCATGGGTATGATGGGCGTAGCATGTGTGCTGGTTTCCAGCAGCATGGGTACCAACCCGAAAAAGGTGGTCAGGGAGGTGAGGATGATGGCGCGAAAGCGGCGCATGCCCGCTGTCACGGCCGCCTCGTGTCGCGGTACACCGTCGTGTACTGCCCGGTTTACGTAATCCACCATAATCAGGCTGTCGTTCACCACCACGCCGGACAAGGCAATGATGCCCAGCAGTGACATCATGCTGACCGCATAACCCATCACCATATGACCCAGCACGGCGCCGATGACTCCAAAGGGAATGACACCCATAATGATTAGTGGTTGCAGATAAGATCTGGTGGGTATGGCCAGCAGCGAGTAGATGCCGAATAGTGCCAGGGTGAAACCGATGAGCATGCTGCGCACCATCTTGGTTTCTTCCTCGGACATGCCCGACATTTTGTAACTCAGCCCCGGATACCTGGCGGCCAGTCCGGGCAGGAAGTTGCGCATGATTTCGTCGGCGATTTTGCCCGGTTCAACAAATTCCGTATCGGCCTCGGCGGTAACGCCCACCGCGCGCTGAAAGTCGATGCGGGTAGTTTTGTTGAAGCCCGGTTTAACTGCCAGGCTGGCCACAGAGCTAAAGGGTATGGAATCACCGTCGGGAGTTCGTATGTACATGCTTTCCAGAGTGGCAGTGGTGCGGCGATCCTCCCTTGGGTAGCGCACCATGACCTTGACTTCGTTGGTATCGCGCTGCACCCGCTGTGCCTCAGCACCGTAAAAGGCGTGCCTGACCTGTAAGCCCAGCTCGTAACGGGTGATACCCAGTGATTCAGCCTCGGGCAGTATATCGAGATGAAACTCATTGGATACCGCGCTGACATCACTCTGTATATCATACAGACCGGCGTAACTCTTCAGCTTTTCTTCCAGTTCCAGCGACGCCGCCTGCAAGACGGTCCAGTCATTGTGAGACAGGTTGAAAGAAATGTCGGCGCCAAAGCCGGGGCCGTCATCGGCGGAAAACGACAGTGTTTCAGTGCCGGAAATTTCACCCACGCGTTCGCGCCACATGGTCAATGCCTGCGTGGTGGTCAAGGTCCGATTTTCGGAGCGCACCAGTTCGGCCAACATAATACCGTCGGTGCGGCTGCGGCCCAGCGCGAACAGGTTGACCACCAGCGGCTTGTCGTCGTGCCGGGCGCGGTACTCCCGGTCCAGCTCCCACATGGCATTGGTGATTTCGGTAATGGTTTGCAGAGTGCGTTGCTGCGGTGTGCCGTCGGACATGGCAACATCGACCTGGATAAACTCGCCCTCTGATTCCGGCGCGAGCACCGTGCGCACCTTGCCGCCACTGATTACGCCGATGGTGAGTATCAACATACAGAGAAACACTGCAACGGTGATATAGCGGTTGCGGATGCAGCGCTGCACCAAGGGTTGATAAATGTTGTGTATAAACAGTTGCAGCTTGCGGTTCACGGCTTCCTGAACCTGATCGATCTGGGCTAACCAGCCTGAGGTTACCGGTTTGCTGTGGGCCAGGTGGGCGGGCAGAATCCACTTCGATTCAATCAGGGAAAAGGCCAGGCAGAAGATCACCACCCAGCCTATGGCTGCACCGAAAATACTCATGCCACCGTCGATAAACAGGGTCGGTACAAAGGCGATGATGGTGGTAAGTACCCCGAAGGTCGCCGGTGTGGCAACCCGTTGCGCGCCGATGATAATGGCGTCGACGCTGTGTCCGTGCTCTTCCTGTTCGGTGTAGGCGGCTTCGCCAATGATGATGGCGTCGTCAACCACGATGCCCAGCACCAGAATAAAGGCGAACACGCTGACCACATTGAGGGTGCCACCGACCAGGGGTGATCCGAAGATCGCAATAGAACCCAGAAAACAGATTGGAATCCCCACCATGACCCAGAACGCCAGCTTGATTTCCAGGAACAGGGCCAATACGAAAAACACCACGGCGGCGCCCATCAGCAGGTTTTTCATCATCATGCCAAGGCGTTGGTCCAGGTAATAACTGAAGTCCATCCACACCGTTAGCGCTACGGTATCCGGCAGTGTGCGGTTGCGCTCTGCCACATAGGCCTTGGAGGCCGCGGCCGCCTTGAGAATATCCTGTGAGCCCAGCGCCATGATGGGCAAGCCAATCGAGTACTTGCCATTAAAGATGGCGAAACCGTCCAGGTCGACAAAACCATCTTCAATGTTGGCAATATCGCCCAGCAACAGACGGGTGCCATCCGGGAAGGTCTTGAGGACTATCTTTTCAAAGTCAGCCTGGCGATAGGCCTGGCCTCTGGTGCGCAGCATGATATCGCCGTTTTCCGTGCGCACTGAACCGCCGGGTAAATCGATGGAGGAACGGGCAATGATATTGGCAACCTGACCCAGGGTCAGGTGGTATTCCTGCAGGCGGTGTTCAGAAATTTCTACGGCGATTTCGTAGTCGCGGGTGCCCCAGATTTCCACCGAGGAAATGTCCGGGTGGGCAATCAGGTCCAGCTTAATCTGCTGCGCCATTTCTGTCATGGTGCGCTCGTCCAGATCGCCGGCTATCTGCACCATCAGGGCATGTATTGGCAGTTCCAGCCGGCCGATGATCGGTTTTTCGGCGCCATCGGGAAAATGTTGTATAGCATCAATCCGCGTTTTTACGTCGTTGATCAATTCGATCATGTCGGCATCATCTTCCGGTTCGACGATTACCCGGGCAAAGGACTCGGTGGCGGTCGATTCGATGCGCTCAATGCCGTCAACGTCGGTTAACGCTTCTTCTATTTTGAGAATAATGCCCTGTTCGACTTCTTCCGGGGCCGCGCCGGGGTAGGGCATGGCGACCTGAATCACATCAATCTCAAACTCGGGCATCATGGTGCGCTTGATGTTGATGGCAGACAGTATGCCGACCCCGATAATAATAACCATCAACAGGTTGGCGGCCACAGGATTTGTGGCAAACCAGGCAATCAGCCCCTTGTGGTGTAGCTTGGTCAAGAGGTTGGCACTGCTGCAGGTGAGCCCGCTGCCTTCATTTCTGGATGTGGTGGTCGCAGCGTGCTGACACGGGAGTTAATTCTTACCGGCATGCCGGGCAGCGCGTCATGCAGGCTGGTCAGTGCGACCAGGTCGCCTTCCTGTAAGCCGCCGCTGACATAAATTTCATCACCGCCGGTGCGCAGCAGCGATACTTCCCGGTTGCGGAGTCTGAGTTGTTCGTCAACGACCCACAATAGGTTGCCGGCGCGCAGGATGTGGCGTGGCAGCAATACCAAGTCATTTATTTCGCGGCCGAGGATATTTGCCTTAACGAAGGTGCCCACCCGTAGCGGCTGGGCATCACCGCCGGACAAAACGTAGGGATCATCAATGCGGGCCACCGCAAACAGTACCCTGGAGCGTTCATCGAGTGAGGCCTCGGTACGGTGCAAGCGGGCTGTCCAATGGGATACAACGCCAGAACTGTCGGTGTAAAGATCTACCAGGGGTGCAGCATCGGTATCGTAGCCAGTGACACCCGGCAGGTCCAGGTAGGTAAGACGGCTCTGCGGCAAAGCCAGGCGCACCTCGGCAAAATCTACCGAAAATAACCGCGCCACGGGTGTGCCCGGGGCCATATACTGGCCCAGGTCGCTGCGCTTTTTCTGGATCAGGCCGTTATAGGGTGCGCGAATTATGGTTCGCTCCAGATCATCACCTGCTTTGCGCAAGTCAGCCTGCGCCGACAGTAATTGTGCCTGGGCCTGCTCCAGTTGGGGCTTGCGCAGATACAGCGCTTTGCCCGCAGCGCTGCGATTGGTGGTCTTGGGTAGGCGCTGCCACTCCCGGCGTGCTACCTCGACGCGGCCCTGCTCCTGCGCCAGGTTGCTCTCGGCAGTTTTAACAGCGGCAGTGGCGCGCAACAGATTGGCCTGGTAGTCGCGGTCATCGATACGCACCAGCAGCTCGCCGGCAGCCACGTAAGCACCGGCATTGAAATTGCCTGATACCTCAATAATCTTGCCGGCGACTTCAGAGACCACCGTGGTATCCCGGTGCGGGGAAACCGTGCCCTGAGCCTGGACAGGAATACGCAAATTCTGCCAGTGCACTTCTGCCACATCAACCAGTACCGAGCGCAGCTTCGCCGGCGCGAGGTTCTGCTTGGGTCGATTGGCGATCAAGGCGCCGGCAATGACGACGGCGGCAGCAATTATCAGTGGTGGAATAAGGATTTTTACTTTTTTGGAGATCACAGCTTTCATTTCCATAATGCGGCATCAGGCAAAAACACGCCGTGGCAGTGTTCGTGACAGGGCCGCGGCGATGCAAGTAGTTGATTTTATTACAGATGAAACGAAAACCGGGATTAAATTTAGGTAATAAAGGCTGTTTTATGGCTCCTTTATTCCATTAGCTTATATAAAAAAGAAAACTCATATCTCCAACACGGTGCGAATACCCCTGCCCGCCGCCATGATCAGCACCGTGGCGCCTTCTTCCACTGCTGCCGTATTCATTATTGCACCGGTGCCGGTTTGCAGAGCGCAGCCAATAACGCAGGCGGTTTCCAGCGGTATATACGGATAGATTTTTATCGCGCCACTGGCCGGGGTAATCACATACTCGGCCAGCGCGCCAACGCCAACACCGAGCGCGGTGTATCAATATGCGGCGTCTACGCCCTGGAGGAAGTATCAAGAAACCCCACTGGAGTCACCTGGATCGCGCGAGCTCTTTGCTGTCGATTGGTCTGATCAAATGGAGGAAGAAGAACTACTAAAAATTTGGGAACTATATACCTGACTCCACCACGCCCAGACTATTGGCTCCGTAAGCCAACTACCCGGACGCTCTTTTATTTTCCTGATTTTCTTCTATTGTCATCCTTGCAGAGCATTTGGCAGTTTTCGGCGACCGTTAACCCACCTTCGTGCCAGGGTTTTATGTGGTCGCCTTCCATTTCGTCAATCTCGAAATGCTCGCTGCAAACCGGGCAAATGCCTTTCTGTCCCTCGTAGGCCGCACGCTTCTGGTTATTACTGAAGGCCCGTATACTCAGGTGCTTTTCCTTTCCGTCCAGAACGTAGGAATATATCCCCTTATTTTTCGTGACATCCTCATCTTCCATGAGCCTTGAAATCTTGACTTCGAGCTTTTTCGAGTCGAACTCTTGTTCGTTGAATGCATTATATAGCCCGCCCCAGTCAATTCCCTTCATCTCATTTCGATACACTGGGAAAGTCACTTGTACCCAGTCGATCACCTTCTTGAAGTAAAGCCACAATTCCTTGGCTTCGGGCTTGTGCTGGTGAACAGCCATGTACTCTTTGATATTATCCTCGCTGATCCATTTAATGGTTGTCTCAAGATAGTCTTGACGGATCGAAGTGCCGGTCAGATAGTTACTGCCTACACCGTAAGCTGGGCAACCAGATTTGCTGAAATACCGCTTTGCGTCGGTTACCCAAGAGCCCGAGTACACCGCATTTCTCAATTCCTGGTCGGTCAGCTCTTCGCCTGCGATGTTAATAGTTTTGAACCACTCAAGCTTCTCGCTGGCAGTCCCGCTGCACAGGTAGACCATCAGCTCGTAGTCCAGGATTTGCTCCTGCTCGTCGTCCTGCAAGTTTAGGAAATATCGGCCATTGAAAGAAAAATCACCCTCTACAAACTGGCAGATGGAGACCGTGCGTTGCTGCCCGTCAATGATTTCAAAATCGCCATCCTCACGCACGGCCCAATACATAACGTTCAGTGGAAATTTCTTTGTGATGGTGTTAATGACAGCATCCCGCTGCTTGTCTCTGTAAATAAATTCCCGCTGGTAGGGCGGTCGAATGTCCAGTTTGCCATCATAGCCGACGACACCACCTTCATCGTTATCTTCGTAGCCGTTCGTCAACTCGCGGACGGTAATTTCCCTGAGTTCGATATTCATCAAATCAATCCTTTGCTTTCTTGTTCTTTATTACAATTCGGTCATACAAGCGCCGGTATGTGCCGTTGCCGTTGTCAAGGTAAAAGCGCGGGCCACCTTGGGAGTAAGTGCCTTTTTCTGCTATTTCTGACATTGGTTGCCCGAGCGTCCTACTTGAACCGATGATTTCAAATTGATCTGGATTGTACCTGCCCAGAAAAGTTATGGGTACACCCATGGCGTCCTCGTAATCTAAGGGAATATCCTTCGCCTTGCTGACTTCAATCGCATCACAATTTACATAAGTCGGATATTCCTCGGGGCTATAAGTCTTGTAGAGGATTATATCCTCGTGGCGCTTGGAGATGTCGAGGTTTGTAAACCAGCAAGCATTGCCTAAGCTTCGCCATTTCTGACCATCATCATCTTCCCAGTATCGGGTTTCCCTTGGCTCGTAGTAGTCAGGAACTTTGAACGCCATATCGCCACTCATGTAGCCCATCCAAATCTTGTCATCCTTGATTAGCTTGAAAATCTCTTTGTATGTGATTGCGTTCTGATTCCCGACGATCAGGAACTGCTTGTCGTAGTCAACAAGCTGTGTCACATAGTCGCGGAACAGAGAGAACGGCGGGTTAGTAACCACGATGTCGGCTTGCTTTAAGAGTTCAATACTTTCAGGGCTTCGGAAGTCGCCGTCACCCTCCAGGTGCCTGATGCCGATATCCTCAGGGTCTGGCACGTTGTTGTCGTTCTTGTCTCCATCATATTCCAGGTAAATGGCCTGTTCAGAATCATTCCGGCTGAACAGATCCATGTCCTGGTTCCTGTAGCAGGTAGTAATGAGCTTCTTGAGGCCTAGCCTCTCGAAATTGTATGAGAAGTAGTGGAAGAAGTTGCTCAAACGCGGATCGTCACAGTTGCAGTACACCACCTTGCCCTTGAAGTACTTTTTGTAGTGCTTCAGTTCTTTCTCGATGTCCGAAAGCTGGGTATAGAACTCGTCTTGCTTCGAGTTTTTCGCATTATGCAGATTTCTATTCTTTGCATTTTCAGTCATTGCGGTATGCCTATCTCGGATTCGGTATCATACAGCAATTGCAGATATAACTTTATGTCCCCTTTGGATCGAAAGCGGACATTGGGATGTTTTTACAGTTTTGTTCAAGAAATACATTTAGGGGATTTGTTATCGAATGAATGCAGGCATGCCAATCCTCAAGATATTGTGTAGGTATTAACCCGAAGTGGGAGGCCCCAAGCCCCTGCTCTGCTTAAGGAGCTAATTCGACTTCGATGGTAGGATTTCAGCCGGAGCTGGGGCAGCATCATACCCCGATAGTGAGAGAGGGGAGAATCTAGAGAAGTGCCTCAATTGATGCAGCGTTATTGAGTTTTCATCCAGCACACTAACTGCCTTCCCAATCGAGTTAGCTGGGTCGTCTTCGATTTCAATAGTATCGCCAAAGGCTAAAGTAACAGCGGCCACAGGCGGGAACCGGGGTCAGCACCACGTGATCGCCAGGAGCAGGATCACTGACTCCCGGACCAATTGTCAGGGGCTGGCCGGGTTGTTCCAGTACTGCTGCGCGCATTGGCGTTCCCGGTGGGTTAGTTACCGAGAGTTGCCTGTCGCAGGGCATCAAAAGACTCCTGCAGGCACTGGGCGTAGCAAGCGGGGTCGGGAAGCATCTCCCGGCACGCGGTGAAGGACAGGGTTATCGTGCCCCGCTTGTTCATAACAGAGCTGTAGACGATATGAAACAAGCCCACGTTGGGCAGCAACGGGCCAAAGCTTATTGAATCTATCAGGCTGGCACCGCAGAAATACAATTGAATGGGCGGTCCAGGTACATTGGTGACAATGGTGTTGTACACCACCGAGGCTTCCGTCAAGCCGGTGGCTGATGCCGCCCGCATGGCAACAGCGAGGACGTTGCCGGGTAGTACGTTGGTAATGTCCATGGCAATGCGCGGCCCCAACGCCTGGGCATAGGCCTTGGCGCCGATGGCTGATTCGTGCACAGCGGCCAGCCGTTGCGCCGGGTCTTCAATATTGGAATGCAGGGCTACATTCATAAAGCCCACCATATTGCCGCCGGCGGTGCGTTCATCATCGCTGCGCACATCGATGGGGCAGCCGGTCACCAGCGATTGTTTGGGTAATTCTCCCTTGGCCTCCAGGTAGCGGCGCAAACCACCGGCTACGATGGTGAGCATCACGTCGTTAACCGTGGTGCCCGGCTGTGAATTTTTGATGGCGCGTATGGTATCGAAGTCGAATTTGCGTGCGTCCACAACCCGGTGCCGGGAAATTTTGCCCTGGAATCGCGTTTCCGGTTTGTCGCTCAGATCGTCATATTCTTCGTTCTTGCGCCCGGCTGAGATACGCCGCATGGCTGGGATTACCTGCCTGGCCAATTTCCAGGTCTCGCCGGGTTTGCGCCACATGTTCATATAGGCCTTGCCGAGCAGCTTGCGATTGGACACCTTTTCCCCGGTCCAGGCTTCATCCGGCACTTTATGAGTAACCGCCTCTGGCTCTAGGTCGTGCATGATGTTCATAAATTGTGCACCGGTGGCTCCGTCCATGGCGGCGTGGTGAACTTTCATCAACAATCCGAAACAGTTGGAGGGCAGTCCTTCGACATTGTCCAGGCCTTCAATAATGTAGAATTCCCACAGCGGCTTGTCGCGGCGCAAGGGTTGGGAGTGTAAGCGGGACATCAGGATGCACAACTGGCGCCAGTCACCCGGTTTGGGCAGGGCGATATGGCGCACATGATATTCCAGGTCAAAATGCGGGTCGTCTACCCAGTAGGGCCGATCTACCCCACCGGGAACCGTAACCAATTTGCGGCGGAAGATGGGAGACAGGTGCAAGCGGTTCTCCAGCAATTTTAAAATTCGCTTAAAACGCACCTTGCCGCCCTTGACGGAGGACTGATCGTAGATGCTAACGCCACCGATGTGTTGCGGAAGCGTATCGATTTCCGCATGCAGGAACATTGCATCCTGGCCACTGAGTTGTTCCATATTAGTCTCCGCTATGGTTTATTGGCATCGAAGGCCAGTTTAACCTTTTCGTTGGTGTTGCGTAACAGACCATGGGGTCAGAGTAAAACCGTCATTTCTGGCCATGGACATGGCCAGAAATGACGGTTTTACTCTGACCCCTTTGACTGAAGGAGCCCATATGACCACTCTATTCACACATCCCGCGAAACTTCTCAGCGCCGCCGGCCAACAACTGGGTCACACCGATTGGCTGGATATGAAGCAGGCGCGCATTGACCTGTTCGCCGATGCCACCGGCGATCACCAGTGGATTCATGTGGACCCGGAAAAGGCTAAAGACGGGCCGTTTGGCGCCACCATCGCCCACGGCTACCTGACCCTGTCGCTGGCCAACCTGTTTCTGCCGGACTTGATGGCAGTACAAAGCGTGGCTATGGGCGTAAATTACGGCTGCGACCGGGTGCGCTTTCCGGCCCCGGTACCGGTGGGTAGCCGGGTGCGTGGTGCGGGCGAAGTGATTAGCGCCGAGGAAGTGAAGGGCGGTGTACAGGTTGTGGTGCGTATTACGGTTGAGATCGAAGGCAGTGATCGGCCCGCCTGCGTAGTCGATACTATCAGCCGATTCTTTCCCGCCTGATCAGGCCGGCGGTTTCAATTCAAAAGACTGCGCTAATGGCCCATGAACGGCACACAAACCAACGACAATACAGGGCAGGTTTCCGCAATGGAATTTAACGCAACTGAAATTACCGAGGCATTTCCCTCGGCGACGGTAGTGCTGGTACGCGACGGCGCTGCCGGCATGGAAGTACTGATGGTGTGCCGCAGTGAGCAGGTCAAGCACATGGGTGGCATGTGGGTGTTCCCGGGCGGTCGGGTGGACCCGGCAGATCATGTAGAAGACGGCGATATATACAGCGCCGCCCGCAACGCCGCCATTCGTGAAACCCAGGAAGAAGCGGGGCTGGATATCCCCGCCGACCACCTGTTTTACATCTCGCACTGGACCACGCCGGAGGGTGCGAAGAAGCGCTTTGCCACCTGGTTTTTTGTCGGTGTGTTGGAACAGGACCAGCAAGTGGTGGTCGACGGCGGCGAGATTTCCCAGTATCGCTGGGTATTGCCTGCCCAGGCACTGGAAGAACAGAAAAGCGGAGAGCTGCGCCTGATGCCGCCCACCTTTATCACCTTGCTGGAACTGATGGCTTTCCCGGATTGCGTGACCCTGCGCGCACAAATGTCTGTGCGCGAACCGGTTATTTACGCACCGCTGGTGACAGAGCTGGATGGGGCTCTGCATTTTTTATATGAGGGCGATGCCGGCTTCGAGTCCGGCGATCCGGCCCAGGAAGGTAGCAGGCACCGCTGCATCATGGCGGATAAGGCTCTCAGCTATGTGCGTGAAAACCAATGATCACCGCCATTGCTACATCTGCGGTAAACCGGCCAGATTCAGTGGCAATTCGGCCCGACCATAGCGCTGGGCGCGATCGGTTAACTGAGCTTGCGCGTTTTCCACGCCGATCATAAGAATAAAGCGCCCATCGAGAATGCCCTGCATGGCAAATGTGGCCAGCTCATTCAGATCCTGAAACTGCAACTCCATACCTGCCTGATCCGCCATCTTCTTAAATTCCTCCACCGTGGGAGAGGGGATGCCAGGTTTTTCCCGGGCGAGATCGGCGGGACGATTGCGGTCTGTGGTCCAGATACCCGTATCCAGCAATCCACCGGAGGGGTAGAACAAATGGCCCTGTAGCTTGGTCTCTTCAGTTTGCAACTGTGCGCCCAGGCATTCGGTAATGATAGACACAGCCGCCTTGCTGGAGGCGTATACCGATTGAAAGGGCAGCGGAGATATGCCGCCGTCGCCGGAAGAGGTGTTAATAATGTGGCCCTCTGCGCCGCCTTCAATCATGCGCGGTACAAACGACTGGATACCATGCACCACTCCCATGACGTTGACGCTGTGTACCCACTTCCAGTCATTGGGGGTGGTTTCCCAGACGTTGGCAGAGGGTGCTGCTACGCCGGCATTGTTAAACAATACGTGGCACACGCCGTACTTTTCATAAACGGCTGCGGCCAGTGCATCCACTGCTTCGGCCGAGGAGCAATCGGTGACCACGCCACTGACTTCTCCGTCACCGGAGAGCTCGGCAACGGCAGCATCCAGCGCGCTCTGTTCAACATCACCGATAACGACTTTTGCGCCTGCTGCGAGTAACTGGCGCACCAGCGCCTTGCCAATGCCGCCGGCGCCGCCGGTGACCACGGTTACTTTGTCATGAAAACTGTCCATGCTGCGTTCCTGTAGTTTTTAGATTGATCTCTAAGGGTATCTGATATCGGAGGGCAAGGTGGTTTAACATGGCTGACTTTCCCATTATTAGTTGGCCGAATAAAGCGGGGTGTTGTCATGATTTCTCAACGAGCGGCGCTGGTAGCAGTGCTGGTTGCCTTTTGTGTTGGATTGCTGGGTAGCCTGTCGATTCGACCGGCCGGTGGTCGAGCTGATCCCGGCCTGTCCAAAGGCGAGGAGCATGCCCAGCGGCGCATCCACTGGCGCATGCCGATTTCCATTACCAGTACCTCGCCAATTCTCGGTGACTCGCCGGTGTGGATGGCCCAGATGCTGCTGGAGTCAACCGCAGGCGCCATTCAGTTGGACGTATACGATCCGGGTGAGTTGGTGCCGGCATTTTCTATCACCGATGCGGTGCGAGATGGCAAAGTACCGGTGGGCCATACCTGGCTGGGTTATGATCAGGGCAAGATTCCGGCCGCGGCGCTGTTTGCGGCCACGCCATTTGGATTTGAACCCTGGGAGTTCCTTGGATGGTGGTACGAGGGCGGCGGCGCAGGCCTGGCGGATGATTTGTATCGCCAACACAATATCAAACCCCTGCTGTGCGGCATTATTGGCCCGGAGACGGCCGGTTGGTTTCGCGATCCCATCAATTCGCTGGAGGATATCAAGGGCTTGAAAATTCGCTTCGCCGGTATCGGTGGCAAGGTGATGGAGCGTGCCGGCGCATCAGTGACCATGTTGCCCGGTGGGGAAATATTCCAGGCACTTGAGAAAGGCGCCATCGATGCTACCGAATTTTCTCTACCGCTAATGGATCAAGCCCTGGGTTTTTCGCGCATCGCCAAAAACAATTACTATCCGGGCTGGCATCAGCCTTTCACCGCCGTGCACGCAGTGGTGAATCTCGATGTATGGAACGGTATTGCCAGTGCCGATCAACACCAGATAGAGCAGGCCTGCATGGCGGTTAGCACGCGTACACTGGCGGCTTCCGAAGGCCTGCAAGGCGCTGTAATTGCAGGCTTTCCCGCGGTTGGCGTTACAGCGCGTTACCTGGATACCAACATATTGCGTGAGTTGCAGCGACTCAGTTTGGAAGTGATGGACGAAGAGGCGACCCGCGATCCCGATTTTGCGGCGATACTGAAATCCCAGCGGGAATTTAGCGCCGAGTACCTGCACTGGAAGCGGCTGGCCTATTTGCCGCGCGATTTTTGATGGCTATTCCCAATCTGCCGGAAACGGCACTGTCTCGCCGCATAGATCCGTTGATTCTCACGATTGGTCGTGCCGTGTCCTGGGTGTGGTTGCTTTTATTGATCATCATCGTCGGCAACGTATTTATCCGCTACGTCTTTGACCAGGGCCGCATCGAATTTGAAGAGATCCAGTGGCATATATACTCGGCAGGTTTCCTGCTCGGCCTGTCCTACGCTTTTCAGGCCGATGCGCACATTCGTGTTGACGTCGTGTCAGAGCGCTTACCGGCACGATGGCGCGCCTGGCTGGAGCTGTATGGCATCGTGCTGGCGCTGCTGCCGTTCCTGTTTTTGATGGTCTGGTTTAGCCTGCCGTTTGTGCAACAGAGCTGGGCCTTATCGGAAATTTCTCAAGCCCCCGGGGGCTTGCCTTATCGATGGTTGATCAAGGCGGCGTTGCCGTTGGGCTTTGTGTTGTTAACGCTGGCCGCGTTGTCGCGCTTGAGTCGGGTGTGGATGTTTTTATTTGGAGCGCGTACATGAGCCCCAGTGAGGTCTTGGCCCTGGGCATGTTTTTCAGTTTTATCGCGCTGGTGTTTACCGGCTTTCCCATCGCCTGGATTTTGGGTGGCTTGTCGGTGTTCTTTACCGCATTGGCCATAGTGCTGGAGATAGACCTGGGTTTTGCCACCGGGGTGGATTGGGCTTACACCTCACTCACTGTGGATCGCGTGTGGAATGTGATGGAGAACTGGGTGATGGTGGCGCTGCCCATGTTTATCCTCATGGGCTTGTTGCTGGATCGCTCCGGTATCGCGCGCAATCTGCTACTCAGTGTCGCGCGTTTGCTGGGACCAGTGCGCGGTGGACTGGCGATAACGGTTACCGTGATCGGAATTTTGCTGGCGGCGACCACCGGTATTATCGGCGCCTCGGTGGTGCTGCTGGCTTTGCTGGGCCTGCCGGTCATGCTGGAAAATGAATACGACAAGGAGTTGGCCGCCGGCACCGTGTGTGCGGTTGGCACCCTGGGAATATTGATACCGCCCAGCATCATGCTGGTCTTGATGGCTGATCGCATGTCCATGAGCGTGGGTGATTTATTTATGGGCGCCTTGCTACCCGGCGCGTTGTTGGGCGGGCTCTATATTGCCTATTTATTACTGGTGGGCCGGCTGCAACCGCATCGGGCTCCCGCCGCCAAAAGCGCGCCCATTGATCTGTCGGCGGTGGTCGACCTTATCAAGGCCATTGTACCGGCAGCGTTGCTAATACTGGCTGTGCTGGGCAGCATCTTCTTCGGTGTGGCAACGCCGACCGAGGCGGCCGGTGTCGGCGCGGCGGGTGCTCTATTTCTGGCCTGCGCCAACGGCGCTTTGAGCCTGCCGGTTTTTAAAGAGGTATTGGAAGAGACCACTCGCACTACGGCCTTTATTTTCGCCGTGTTGCTGGGGGCAACGGCTTTCTCGTTGGTGCTGCGCGGCCTGGGGGGCGATGAGCTGATGAGCCGCGCGCTGATGTCTCTGCCCTTCGAAGGCGGCGGCATTATCATCTGTATTTTGTTCGCCACCTTTCTGCTCGGCTTTTTTCTGGACTGGATTGAGTTGACCCTGATCGTATTGCCGCTGGTATCGCCAGTGGTGGTGAATCTTGGTTTCGATCCCATTTGGTTTACGGTGTTGTTTGCCGTTTGCCTGCAAACCAGTTTTCTTACGCCGCCGGTGGGTTTTGCCATTTTCTACCTGCGCGGCGTGGCTCCGCCCGGTATCAGTGTGGGCACCATTTATCGCGGCGTGGTGCCCTTTATTATCATCCAGCTGATTGGCTTGATTATCATCTTTAACTGGCAGCCACTGGTTACCTGGTTGCCGGCCCAGGCCTACGGCTAAGCTGCGTATACAGAGCGTGAATACGGCTTTTTGACCGCCAGTATTTTCCAATCCCTAAATGAGTCTGAAGCAGGGGCTATCCAGAGTTGATCTCAAGCCCTCATATTCCCCCGTTCATGGATTGATTTGAACAGTTGCCGGCGAGCCTCCCGGAGTTTGTTGGCGGCCTCATTATCGCTTGTCTCATAGGTGCCGGCATCCAGTATTTCATGCCCATTCCTGCTCTCGGCCAGGGCATTGTCATTGGTCTGCCAAGATCGGGATTTCGTGAATTCGATACGCAGCTTCTCCAGTAACCCAGCTACCCGTTTGTTGATGTATTCCGAACCGTTATCGGAGTGGAAGCCCAGGATGACAAAGGGCAAGTCCTCCCGTAGTTGCTCCAGTGCAGGGATAAGGTAACGCTCACTGAATTTCTCCACGCTGCGCCGGTGTCGAATAGAGGCACGGGACTTTCTCAGGTTGTACCGGTGGGCGACAGAGATCGAGGACAGGCATTGGTATTCGTCTTGACCAAACAGCGTATAGGCGCGCTCACAGAGCTTCTCCATCGCCGGCCCGTTGGGGGGTGTTGTGGCGCTCATCCATCGCCGCGAGCAAATGGATGTCTGCATCGGTAAAACGCCGTGAGAAACCATTGACGGTGCGTTGCCGGCGACCTCAAAGGCCACCGGCTGGGTGCCCTCCAGAAAGGCGATCAGCTGGTTGATGGGGGTCAGGGGCTATGTCAGACTCATTTCGGGGTAGAAACAGCCCCCCATTCAGACTTATTTCATATTGGAAAAGACTGACAGTTTAAATTTTTGGGATTATACTTTTAGTACTCATAGGGTAGATTTAGCGAGGCAGATATGCCGGATTTAGGCGAGGGTAGCGAGGCAGTTGCAAATTACATAGCTATTTGCAACACAGTTGCAGACTCGTATCCGGAAAGCAAAGCCCATGGCTTGCAGAAGGATGCAATTCAAAATTCCATGGATGCTCGTAAAGGCAAGAGTGTCGTGCGTGTTGAATTTAAGGTAGTAAAAAACGAGCATGACAAGACTTTTCTAACTTTCAAAGACAGTAATACCACTGGGTTATCTGGTGCGGTGGTACAAAATGTGTCTGATTATAAAAGTTTGAAACAAGATGATCATTGGGCACGATTTGAGGCATTTGCATTCACCAAGGATGATCCTGATGCTCTTGGAGCAAGAGGACAAGGGAAATTCATTTTTCTTTGTGCATCAAAACAATACAAGATGTTTTACGATACATTGCGAGACGATGGTATTTACCGACTTGGTGCCACAGAAGCGACAGAGGTAGGACGTACGGTTTATCCAAAAAGAGGGAATGAATGGGAAAACAACATAGCAGAAGCTCAACTACGAAAATTTTGTGATTTGGAACCGTTAGAAGAAGTGGGCACAAGAATTATTGTTTGCGAACCGATACCAGAAGTTTTGGAAGAAATTGAAAATGGTTTATTTGAGAGAGCTATTCAGGAGACTTGGTTCCGTGCCATTGAGAAAGGACAATTAGAAGTATGGCTCAATGTATTGGGACAAAATACAAAAATTGAACTGTCTTCTCCGTATCCGTTACCTAAAAATGATGCCTCGCAAACCAAAGTGTGGATTTATAAAAAGGATTTTGTCGATCAAGCGATATCTTCATCAGATGGCACTTTCAAAATTAAAAATTTTTGTGCCGTGCATTTATCAAATCATGAAATACCGGAAGAATTTCAGGGCGTGGCGATTATACAAAACGGCATGAAAATTTGTTCGCTTGATATGGAAATGGCACCAACTGATATTCGCAAAAGAATCACCGGATATATTGAATTCGACAAGGATCTTGACAGAGAACTGCGCAAGGGCAAAAATCAATCTCCCAATCACTATAACCTAAAGTGGCGAAGCACCACGCCAAGAGCAATTAGGAGTTTTATTAATCGTCAGTTGGAGGATTTTGGGCGAAAAAAATTAGGTATAGGAGAAGATAGAAGAGAAAAACAGAAGCGACTCAGAAATACCGCTGAAAAAGAAGCGATGGAGTTGCTGTTGCGTCACGCCCATGACATTGATTTGCAGGGCACAAAGAAACCCGGCCCCGGACCAACCCCGGAGTCACCACCCCTACCACCGACGCCCCCGCCAAACAAAGAGATTGGTCTTATTCTTCAAACACAATTCCCTAACATTGAAAAGAAACCCCGCATTGATTGGGGCGAAGAAATACTGTTGTATTTGCGCTGTTTCAATAAGACATCTGATGACGTAAATGGGCTGGTTTCGGCAAGAATTCTGCAGGCGGACACACTCATTGAAGAACTACTGGCAAATAAACCGATTAAGCTGAAGCGTGCGGGTGAGAACGATCTCAAACCATATTATGTAGTATTAAGTGACGGTGGACCGTTCAAAATAAGTATTGATCAACACCGTTATAAGAATCCGGGAGAATATCGTATTCGAACGGCCTTGATTAATGCAGATGACGGGGATGAAATTGATGCTCGCACGGTTAGATTTTGGGTTGCGGAAAATCCGCCTAAAAGAATGCCGTTCAAACTAGAACCCTCACCGCTTCCCACTGAACATGCTTGGCAACCAGGCGGGGATATTGACAATGATCCGACAATTTATTACAACACGAACCACCCTCAGTACAAACTTTCACAAGAAGACGCAGAAGATCAAGCGGATTATCTCTTTAATATATGCTTGGAAGGTGCTTTACATTTTATTTTGACCCGCCCACCCAACGAATTAGGGGATGTAGATTATCGTCCTCTGAATACGAATGAAATTGTAAGCAGTGACAAAGATCTGATACCTGAAAAGGTTTACAAAGAAATTAACGAATATATGTCAAAAGTTCGTTGGCGCAGGTATGAGGAATAGGCACCATGGCGATTTTATTGCGAAAAAAAGTAAATATTAGAGGGAATAACGAGGAGATAAAAGTCTTCCGTCCGTCCGGTGTTTTGTCTCGTGAAAATCAGGGACGCGCTGAAGAACTGGATGTGTTTCTTGCCGACAAAGTGCCATTAATGGCGGAACGGATAATGCGGTTGCCAGATAAGACCACGCCTATGCGGAGGTGGTATCAGTTTGGCCAGGGCCTGCGAAAAATTGTGGATAACAATGATCTGGTGTCGCGTTCGGATGTACAGGACGGTTTTATATGGGAAGCAATTAAACAACATCTCCCGGAAACCATCGGCTTAAAAGGGGCGGGGCAGGCATACGACTCGGATGTCCCACGGCGCGGAGACAGAGGGCATCTTCCGATCTGTTATGCCGCCTCCAGCTATGCCTGGAAGGAAATAAAATGGTTACGTCGTTGGAATGACTGGTGCGTCATTTACCATAGAGGGAGCATGTGGAAGGATAAACGAATCATTGAATCTTTGCGGGAGGAAATCACAGGAATGAAAGAATATCCCAAAGGTGATGAGTTCAGAGGAATAATAAAAAACCTGGCCGCACAGACAACTGGAAAGCATATAGAAATTCTCGACGATTCGGTGATTGCCGATAAAGTGCATAACGCGGTTGAACAGGCACTACTTAGTGTCGCATGAATGCCCCAGGCGATTTTTCACGGTGTATTTGTTCATAACTGTAAACATAAAGATCATGTCGTTCCGGGGTAAGCGGTTAACAAACGACAGGGTAGCGTGTTAGAGCTTGATCTGCTCTGGGTTTACGTTGCCTGGCAACAGGGCTTCGATAGTCTCAACGGTCTCTGCTCTGGGCAACTCTGCAAACAGGTACCGCAGGTAGGCATACGGCTCCAGCCTGTTGGCCTTGGCGGTCTCGATCAACGAGTACAGGTTGGCACTGGCATTGACGCCCTCGACTGAAGTGCTGAACAGCCAATTTTTTCTTCCAACCACAAAGGGCCGGATGGCGTTCTCTGCTAGATTGTTGTCGATCTCCAGGCGGCCATCGTCCAGATAGCGCGTCAGTTTGTCCCACTCGTTGTGCAGGTAGCTCAGCGCCTTGCCTGTCGCACTGCCGGGCAGCACCTGGGGCAGACTGTCATCCAGCCACTGGCGCAGCTGCTCGAGTATCGGTTTTGCGTGATGTTGGCGGTAGTCGAAGCGTTCCGGTGGTGTCAGTTGCCTGGCTTGCTTTTCTATCCGGTACAGCTTCCCGATTAACGCCAATCCAAACTGGGCCTTGCCAGGTTTTCTGTTCTTGCCTTGAGCCTTTACCGCATCGCTGAACTTGCGTCGCGCATGCGCCATACAACCTACATGCATAAGACGGTTGCTGACCACTGCCGCGTTGTAGCCGTCATAGCCATCGGTTTGCAGGTAACCCCTAAATCCTTCCAGCAAGCGCATAGGTACCCCGGCACCCCGACCCGGGCCATAGTCATACAGAATAATTGGCCGGTCCGGTGGCCCACCCCTTTGTAACCAGAGATAGGATTTCGATTGGGCGCGTTGCCCCGGTTCCTTGAGCACCTGCACCGAAGTTTCATCCATTTGCACAATGTCATAGCCCAGCAACCGGTCCCGCATGAGATTAATCAGTGGTTGCACCAGAACACCGGCCTTGATCATCCAGTTGGCCAGGGTTGCACGGGGTAATTCAATACCGATACGGCGCAGGATGGCCTCCTGGCGGTATAGCGGCAGGGCGTCCTGGTATTTGGACACCGTGATGTGTGCCAGCAGGCCCGGTGACGCCAGGCTCTTGGGGATAGGCTGCGGCGGCAGGGCCGCTGTCTTGATGCACTGGCCACAGTCACAGGCATACTGTTTGCGGATGTGGCGAATCACCTGAATCCTGGCCGGTACGATATCGAGCTGTTCAGAGACAACTTCGCCGATCTCGGTCAGGCAAGCACCATCGTGGGGGCAGACTTGATCCTCTGCAGACAACTCGTGAATAACGTCCACCCGGGGGAGTATGTCGGGCAGCTTCTTGCGACCCCGTTTCCGGCGGCTATGCTCGGCAATGATAACGCTCTCGTCTTCGACCGGTTCTGCCTGTGCCTCGACTTCGGCTTCATCAAACAAACGGATCTGATCCGGGGAGATCTTCTCACTGCTGGCGGCAAAACGTCGAGCCAGTGCCAGATTGAGTTGTTCCTGTAAGGAGAGAAGTTTAGCGTTGAGACGTACATTTTCTTGTTCGCCAACCTGCTTTTGTGCCAATAATTCTTCGTTGCAAGCGACCTGTTCAACCACCAAAGCCTGTAGGGTATCAATGTCATCGGGTAGCTGTTTGAGCAGGCTTGTCATGCCCGCTATTATACCTCTTATAGATGCAAATAACCCTATAAAACACTACTGAAATATAGTTTTTTGTGCGGTTCTAAGCGCATAATGTCGTAGCCGTCAAGCAGCCAGTTTAGCTGCTGTGAGGTGAGTGTGACGATCTCATCTTCAGACTTGCGTGGCCAATGAAAACGCGCTTTTTCCAAACGCTTCTGCCACATACAGAAGCCACTGCTCTCCCAGTAAAGTATCTTAATCTGGTTGCGGCGCCGGTTACAAAACACAAACAACTGCTGCGAGAAAGGGCCAAGGCACAACGCATCTTCCACCAGTATCGACAAGCCATTGATTCCCTTGCGGAAGTCGATGGCATCGCGGCACAGGTAGACCACGGGCAGATCATTCGAGGGCCGCATCATGACAGGGACGCCGCCGTGCTCAGTACCAGTGACAATGTGCCGGCATCAGGTTCACCGTCAAAGGCGACCATGACACTGTTGGGCAGCTGAATGCGCCACTGGCTATGCGGGTGAGAGTGAACAGTTGGAGCTTGTACCTTTTGAAAGCGGATGGCCTTACGAGGTGGCAGTGTGCTTTTTGCTGCCAGTGCCTTCTTGGCGGAATACAATGAATGGACGTTAATACCATTTGCTCGGGCATATTCAATTCTGGTTTGCCCAGCGGCATCGCAGGCACGAATATGCTGTAACCAGTATTGCTGTCGTTCGGTAAGGGAGGCCTTATCGGTCTGTGGCATAGAGCTACTCCTGTCAGGGCGGGAATGACAGGGTGCCGGTTCCATGGTTAGGAGAACAGGGCGTGGTTTATTTTGCGCTTACGTTCCGGGATGTGAAATCCAAAAATCCAAGCCTCACAAACCTATAAGGAAACCTATGAAGCTCACAGCAATCAAGTATTTTCCAATCCCCAAATGAGTCTGAAGCAGGGGCTATCCAGAGTTGATCTCAAGCCCTCATATTCCCCCGTTCATGGATTGATTTGAACAGTTGCCGGCGAGCCTCCTGGAGTTTGTCGGTGGCCTCATTATCGCTTGTCTCATAGGCGCCGGCATCCAGTATTTCATGCCCATTCCTGCTCTCGGGCAGGGCATTGTCATTGGTCTGCCGAGATCGGGATTTCGTGAATTCGATACGCAGCTTCTCCAGTAACCCAGCTACCCGTTTGTTGATGTATTCCGAACCGTTATCGAAGTGGAAGCCCGGGATGACAAAAGGCAAGTCCTCCCGTAGTTGCTCCAGTGCAGGGATAAGGTAACGCTCACTGAATTTCTCCACGCTGACAATGATGTCGGTCTGGGTCACCTCAGCCACCGCATCGATGTGGTAAACCCCTTTCTGTTTGTCCCAATCACCCTGATGGACTGTATCAATGCGGATATAGCCGGGCTGGCCATTGGACTGCGGTTGGCGCCGCTCGCCGATGTGAGAGGCTCCGGGACGGGTCTTCTCCACGCTGCGCCGGTGTCGAATAGAGGCACGGGACTTCCTCAGGTTGTACCGGTGGGCGACAGAGTTCGAGGCTAGGCGTTGGTATTCGTCTTGACCAAACAGCGTATAGGCGCGCTCACAGAGCTTCTTCATCGCCGGCCCGTTGGGGGTGTTGTGGCGCTCATCCATCGCCGCGAGCAAATATGGATGTCTGCATCGGTAAAACGCCGTGAGAAACCATTGACGGTGCGTTGCCGGCGACCTCAAAGGCCACCGGCTGGGTGCCCTCCAGGAAGGCGATCAGCTGGTTGATGGTGGTCAGGTCTTCGGCATTCACGATGGTTTTCATCCTCCCATCATGAACGGGGGTCAGGGGCTATGTCAGACTCATTTCAGGGTAGAAACAGCCCCCCCCATTCAGACTCATTTCATATTGGAAAAGACTGGTACTTGACGCTAAACACAGTACATGCGAATCTCTGCTAGCATCATAAATCATAAGATTTGAGGAGCTAAAGTGGCTGATAAGCTCCAACCAAAAAGAAGAGTGACCTGGCATGCTCTATCACAGTTCGGGTATCGTGGGCGACGCGTTACCGGTGTAAAAGAGATGCCTAACCCGCCATTAGTCATAAAAGTGGAACGTGGCAACCCTGTACGGTTCCCTAAGGTAAGCCCCGTGAAGGGCTGATGATCGTGCAGGCATAGGGGTTCGGTCGATGGATTGATACGGCTCTTGCAAACCCCGTGGTTGTCGAGAAGCATGGCCGCGCGGTGTTGGTTCTGGCGATTGAGGAACACGAACAGTTGATCGGGGAAACCGTTTCTCCCTCGGAAACAAAAAGTGAGGGGTAGATGACAAAACAAGCAAAGAGCAATAACAGCGCCAACCTCGGTTTTGAAGCAGAGTTGTTCAAGGCCGCCGATAAGCTGCGTGGCAATATGGAACCATCAGACTACAAACACGTCGCATTGGGCCTGATTTTTCTCAAACATATCTCCGATAACTTCGAGGCTAAACGAGCCGGGTTACTGACTGACTATCCCGAAGGGGCCGAAGACCCGGACGAGTACGCCGCCGAAAATGTCTTCTGGGTGCCGAGGGACGCCCGTTGGTCTCACCTGCAAGCGAGCGCCAAGCAACCAAGCATCGGCAAGCGGATCGACGAGGCCATGCTGGCTATCGAAAAGGTCAATTCGAGCCTTAAAGGGGTGCTACCCAAGGAATACGCACGACCGGCCCTCAATGCGGTAATGCTGGGCGAACTGATCGATCTGGTTTCAGGCATTGCCCTTGGTCAGGGAAAAGGCGCGGCCCGCGATGTACTGGGCCGGGTTTATGAGTATTTCCTTGGCCAGTTCGCTGGCTCCGAAGGCAAGCGGGGCGGTGAGTTCTATACGCCCGGCTCCATCGTGCGCACCATGGTCGACATGCTGCAACCCTACAAGGGCCGTGTTTATGATCCCTGCTGCGGGTCGGGCGGCATGTTTGTGCAGTCCGAACGCTTTGTTGAAAGCCACGAGGGCCGCGTCGGTGACATTGCCATCTATGGACAGGAAAGCAATCATACCACGTGGCGCCTGTGCCGGATGAACCTTGCGGTGCGCGGTATTGATTCCGAGATCAAATGGAATTCGGAAGGCAGCTTCCACAAGGATGAACTGCCCGACCTGCGCGCCGATTACGTGCTGGCCAACCCGCCGTTCAATATATCCGACTGGGGCGGGGATCGCCTGCGCGAAGACGTGCGCTGGAAATACGGGGCACCACCCAAGGGCAATGCCAACTTTGCCTGGCTCCAGCATATCCTGCATCACCTCAGCCCGCGCGGCACGGCGGGGGTAGTACTTGCCAACGGCTCCATGTCCTCCCAACAATCGGGGGAAGGCGATATCCGCAGGGCGATGATTGAAGGCGACGTGATTGATTGTATGATCGCCCTGCCGGGGCAGTTGTTTTATACCACCCAGATTCCGGCCTGTCTGTGGTTTCTGACCAGGGACAAATCCAATGGCATTGCGCGTGACAAGAAACTGCGCGATCGGCGCGGCGAAATCCTGTTCATCGATGCCCGCAGGTTCGGCCATATGGTGGATCGCACGCGCCGGGAGTTCTCCGGCGATGACATTGCAAAAATTGCCGACACCTATCATCGCTGGCGCGAAGGAATAGATTATGAAGATGTGCCGGGCTTCTGCAAATCCGTATCACATGAACAGATCGCCGGGCATGGCCATGTGCTGACACCTGGGCGTTATGTGGGCACGGAAACCGTGGCCGAGGACGATACGCCGTTTGCGGAACGCTTCGCAGTACTACAGGCCACGCTGGAGCAGCAGTTTGCTGAATCGGACCAGCTGACGGATACAATCCGCGACCAACTCGCAAAGGTAGGTGAGTGAGATGGCGATTGAACTGGATGTAACGTCCTTTGCCAAAGCGATTGATCGATTTTCGGAGGGCCTGGATGTTCTAAGAGAGCAGCCAGACGATACATTGATTCGAGATGGCGTCATTCAACGATTCGAGTTTACCTATGAACTCGCCCACAAAACCCTCAAGCGGTATCTGGAAATGGCGGCGGCCACCCCGGACGTTATCGACGGCATGCTCTTCCAGGACCTGATCCGCACGGGCAACGAACAAGGGCTGTTGCTGAGCGACTGGGAAGAGTGGAAGAAATATCGGCAGTCCAGAACCGATACCAGCCATACCTATAACGAGGAAAAAGCCTTGCTGGTGATCGAAAAGATCCCCGCTTTTCTGGAAGAGGCGCGTTTCCTCCTGCGGCAACTCCGTAAACGAATGGGGGCGGCGTGAGCGATCAACCCATCGACATGCGCCCCGATCATGAGGTCCTGGTCCGCGGCATCCTGCTGGCGCACCTGCCGAAAGGAGTCAGGGTCTGGGTGTTCGGCAGCCGCGCCACATGGCGGGCAAAACCCTATTCCGACCTGGATCTGGCGTTGGAAGCGTCGGAACCGTTGCCCGATGATCTTGTCGCTGACCTTGCTGATGATTTCAAGGAGAGCGACCTGCCCTGGAAGGTGGATGTTCTCGACTTGAACGCCATTGCCCCGTCTTTTCGGGCGCTGATCGACAAGGGCAAGGTTGGGTTTTTGTTGGGTGGGAAAGTGATGGGTGAGTGGGCTAATCACCGGCTTGCAGATGTAATCGAGTTGATCGGTGGTGGTACACCAAAACGTAGCTGTCCCGATTACTGGGGCGGGGACATCCCATGGCTTTCAGTAAAAGATTTCAACGACGACAATCGTTATGTTTGTTCTGCTGAAGAAACGATCACTGAAGAAGGCCTGAATAACAGTAGCGCAAAAATATTAAAGCCAGGGCAGGTAATTATCTCCGCACGTGGTACCGTCGGGGCTCTTGCACAAATAGCGCGCCCAATGGCATTTAATCAATCCTGCTACGGGATAAGTGCCAATACTAAACACACGATGAATGATTACATTTTTTATTTGCTTCAAGATATAGTTACGAACTTACAGAATATCACGCACGGTGCTGTCTTCGACACCATAACAAGGGATACGTTTCAACTTGTAGATATCAAATTACCCCCTCTCTCCGAACAACGCGCCATTGCCGCTGTCCTCGGCTCTCTGGACGACAAGATCGAGCTGAACCGCCGCATGAACGAGACACTGGAAGCCATGGCGCGGGCGATTTTCAAGGACTGGTTCGTCGATTTTGGCCCCACCCGCGCCAAGGCCGAAGGCCGTGAGCCATACCTCGCATCGGAGGTTTGGGCTCTGTTCCCTGACAGGTTGGATGAGGAGGGGAAGCCGGAGGGGTGGACGAATGACCAACTCGGAACCTTCACTAACATCAAGAATGGTTTTGCTTTCAAAAGCAAAGATTGGCGTGAAACCGGAACACCTGTAGTAAAGATTGGATCGGTTAAGCCAGCTTTTGTCGATCTGAATCAAGTATCCTTCATCGCCGATGACCTTGCAATTGACCGTAAAGCATTTCGACTTGCTATTGGAGACATGCTGGTTGGGCTGACTGGGTATGTTGGCGAAACCGGTCGCGTCCCGCCGACCAAAAACTGCCCGATGCTAAACCAGAGAGTTGGCAAAATTGAACCACAAAACGGTCTTAATCCGTTTGTTTTTGCTGGCGTTAGATTGCCTGAATTCAAGAAATTCGCGGAATCAAAAGGGCACGGTTCCGCGCAGGCGAATGTGAGCACAAAAGATTTACTAACTTACCCTTTGTCTAACCCAGGCGAATGTATTTTAGGGGCATTCTGCAAGATTACTGCTCCGTTTTTTGAAAAAAGCTTGGCAAATATGGGCGAATCCCGCACCCTCGCCCAGATTCGCGATCTCTTGTTGCCCAAGCTGATGTCCGGCGAGATCCGCGTTCGCGACGCCGAAAAGGCAGTGGAGGCGGTGGCATGAGCAGTCTCACGGACATTGAAAAGCGTTACCTTGAGAAGCTTTTGGGCATGCAGAGCGGTTATGTTCTCGATTACACAGACGCGACCTTCGGTGAATTTTTTGGGCGCCACAAGATCGATATTCACGGCAGGAAGTATCAGACTTATGGCACATCGAAGGCCAAGAAGATGCGCGCCTTCTGGGAGCGGGAGCCGGACGCTGTTGTTGCACCCGTTTTTTCCGAGATGCTGTCGTCGTATGAAGCCGATTGTGAACTAAGCTATCGTGCCGTCAATTCCAAAGTCCTCGAAAAATGCCGCGTGATCGTAGCGAAAATATCCGGGAAAATCCCGCCTGTGGCAGGCGAGACCGTCGAGAGTTTCCTCGACAGGGAATTCACCATGCCGAACATCTACGAGCTGCCCGTGGAGCCGCAGGTTGCGACGATCATTGAGGTGCGACTGAACGAGGCGCGTAAGGCACTGAAAGTCGGCGCCCACCTATCCGTCATCTTCCTGTGCGGAAGTGTGCTTGAAGGCGTATTGCTTGGCGTTGCCCGGAGCAACCCCGAGAAATTCAACAGATCACCAGTCGGCCCGAAGGGTGCCGATGGTAAGGTTAGACCGTTCAACGAATGGAGTCTTGCTCAGTTCATCGACACGGCTTGCAATGTTCAGTTGCTGAAGCCGGATGTAAAAAAGTTCAACCACGGTCTGCGTGATTTCCGGAATTATATTCATCCATACGAACAGATGATTTCCGACTTTGCGCCGGACGAACATACGGCGAGGTTTTGTTTCCAGGCTTTGAAAGCCGCTCTCGCCGATCTGTCAGGGGAGCGGGAGTAGATGGTTGGCGGCCTTGGCATAATGGTGTCCGGCAAGGGGTATTTCCGCAAGACGCCAGGAGCGGTGGAGGTGCTGGCATGACCCGTGTTGCGGTCAAACCGGAGATGTTGCGCTGGGCGGTTGAACGCGCGAGGCGGGTGCCGGACGACCTGCCGGCACGGTTTGCCAAGTTTCCGGATTGGCTGGAAGGCGATGTTCAACCAACGTTGAAGCAGTTGGAGAGTTTCGCCAAGACCATTCATGTGCCGATCGGCTATCTGTTTCTGCCCGAGCCGCCCGATGAACCCTTGCCGATCCCCGATTTCCGCACGCTGGAAGGCCATCGGTTGGCGCGGCCCAGCCCAAACCTGTTGGAAATGATCTATGCCTGCCAGGAACGCCAGAGCTGGTATGCAGATTTTGCCCGTCTTTACCAAGACCCCGAGCTGGAATTTGTCGAGAGCGCAACGCTGAATACCTCTCCAGAAGCTGTGGCCAGGCAAATCCGCGCAGTGCTGGGCTTCAGCGTAGAGGAACGCCGCGATTGTGGCACCTGGACTGATGCATTGCGGATGTTCATTCGCCAAGCTGATCAGGCTGGGATTCTGGTGATGACGAGTGGGGTTGTGTTCAGCAACAACAAACGGCCACTGGACGTTGACGAGTTCCGGGGTTTCGCCCTGGTGGACCGTCTGGCACCTTTGGTTTTCATCAATGGGTCGGATGCCAAGGCCGCGCAGATGTTTACTCTGGCTCATGAGCTTGCGCATATCTGGTTGGGTGCATCGGCCCTGTCGAACGCAAGTGCGGCCCCTCTGGCCGGGTTCCGGCGTGAGGAAGCCTGGTGTAACAGGGTGGCGGCAGAATTGCTTGCCCCTCTGGCCGCCGTACAAGCCGAACTCCGCGACGGTGAAGCCCCTGAACAAACACCGAGTCGTCTGGCCCGTCACTTCAAGGTTAGCACGCTGGTTATTTTGCGCCGCCTTCTGGATGTCGGCGTTTTGGATCGCCCCACGTTCAATGCGGACTGGGGGTTTGAAATGCAGCGGTTACGTGAAATTAAGCAAAAATCTGGTGGCGGCGGGGACTTTTACCGAACCACCCTGTCGCGGGTTAGCCATAGGTTTACGCGAGCGTTGGTCGTCAGCACGCTGGAAGGCCAGACATTGTATCGCGACGCTTTCCGGATGCTGGGCGTCAAGAAAACTGAGACATTCAACAATCTCGGGCGGGAAGTCGGGGTGATGATGTGACCCGATATCTGCTCGATGCCAACGTATTTATCCAGGCGAAGAACCTGCACTATGGCTTTGATTTTTGCCCGGCATTTTGGGAGTGGCTGGTTGTTCAAAACGCCGCCGGAAACGTGGCGAGTATTGAGAAGGTCGCGGATGAACTGGCAGCTGGAGAAGATGAGCTCACCTCGTGGGCCAAGGCCCGAGGGAGCGCTTTCTTCCTGCCAGCGGATGACGCCATATTACCCGCGTTTGGAACAGTAAGTGCCTGGGCAAACGGTCATGGATATGCGCCCGCCGCCGTTGCTACATTTCTGCAAGCCGCAGACTATTGGCTCGTTGCTCATGCGTTGGCGCATGAATACACAGTTGTCACTCATGAGGTTTCGGCAAATTCAACCAGAAAGATTAAGATTCCCAATGCCTGCATAGGGTTAGAGCTTCATTGTGTCAGCTCTTATGAAATGCTGCGCTGTGAGCGGCCAACGTTCGTACTGGGTCCAGAAAGAGACGTTGCCTGATGGCCTTTATCTCCGAAGCTGATGTCGAGACTACGTTACTGGAGCAGATGGAGCGGCTGGGTTACACCCGCCTTGCCGACAACGTGACGGGACCGGACGGCTCGGCCCCGGAGCGTGTAGCCTGTTCCGACGTGATCCTGACGGGCCGCATGGAAGCGGCAGTGGATCGTTTGAATCCGCATATCCCGATTGAGGCCCGACACGACGCCTTGAAGAAAATCATCGCCACCGAAACCCCGTCTCTGATTGAGGAGAACCGCCGCCTGCACCGCGCCCTGGTGGAAGGCGTTGATGTTGAATTCTACGCCGAAGACGGCACCATCCGGGGGGATAAAGTCCATCTGATCGACTTCGACAATATAGATGCCAACGACTGGCTGGTCCTCAATCAGTTTACGGTCATTGAAAACGGCGCAAACCGCCGTCCGGACGTGGTGATATTTGTGAACGGCCTGCCGCTTGGCGTGATCGAGCTCAAGAACCCCGGTACTGAAACCGCCACCCTGACCAGCGCCTATAATCAGCTTCAAACCTATAAAACACAGATTCCTTCGCTATTCAGGACCAACAGCGTTCTGGTTATATCTGATGGTCTGACGGCGCGCATCGGCTCCCTGACCGCCAAAGAAGAACGCTTCATGCCCTGGCGCACAACGGACGGCACCGATGTTGCGACCAAGGGCAGCCCGGAAATGGCCGTGCTGATCAAGGGTGTCTTTGATAGACGGCGTTTCCTGGACCTGATCCGTGACTTCACCGTCTTTGGCGATACCGGGTCCGGCATTTCCAAAATTATCGCGGGCTATCACCAGTACCATGCGGTGCGACATGCCGTGGAATGCACGGTCGCGGCCACCTCGCCCGAGGGAGATCGAAAAATCGGCGTGATATGGCACACCCAGGGTTCCGGCAAAAGCCTTCTGATGGCTTTCTATGCGGGACAACTGGTGCGGCGGCCAGAACTGGAAAACCCGACCATCGTCGTTATTACGGACCGCAACGATTTGGACGACCAGTTGTTTGGCACCTTTTCCATGTGCCGTGATCTTATCCGCCAAACACCCATCCAGGCAGATAGTCGGGAGAACCTGCGAGAGGTCCTGAACCGTGCCTCCGGCGGCGTTGTGTTCACCACTCTTCAGAAGTTTTCTCCAGCCAATGGCGAGACCGCTTATCCGGTGTTGACCGACCGGCGCAACGTCGTGGTCATCGCGGACGAAGCCCATCGCAGCCAGTATGGCTTCGAGGCGCGGGTGGAGCGGGAAACCGGCGAGATTGCCTATGGTTTCGCCAAACACCTTCGCGATGCCCTCCCGAAGGCCTCCTTCATTGGCTTTACCGGCACACCCATAGAGAAGGACGATATAAACACGCCTGCCGTGTTTGGGGAGTACATTGATATCTACGACATCAGCCGCGCGGTCGAGGATGGTGCGACGGTGCCGATCTATTACGAAAGCCGTCTGGCCCGTATCGAACTGGCCGAGGAGGAAAAGGCTGTAATCGACGCTGAGATCGAAGAACTCACCGAGGACGAGACGGTTTCCGAGCAGGAACGCGTGAGGCGCAGGTGGTCTAGGGTCGAAGCGCTGGTTGGGACCGAAAACCGGCTAAAGATGGTCGCCGACGATTTGGTGCGACATTTCAAGGACCGGGTCACGGCCATGGATGGCAAGGCGATGGTGGTCTGCATGAGCCGCCGTATTTGTATTGGGCTCTACAACCAGATCACTGCCCTGCGCCCGGACTGGCATTCGGAGGATGACACGGAAGGTGTGGTCAAGATTGTCATGACCGGTTCGGCCTCAGACCCGCAGGACTGGCAGTCGCATGTGGGTAACAAGGCGCGCCGCGACCTGTTGGCGAAGCGTATCAAGGACCCGGAAGACCCGCTAAAACTGGTCATCGTGCGGGACATGTGGCTGACCGGGTTCGATGCGCCTTCCCTGCATACCATGTATATCGACAAGCCGATGAAGGGTCACGGGTTGATGCAGGCCATCGCTCGCGTCAACCGGGTATTTCTGGACAAGCCCGCCGGCCTTGTGGTCGATTATATCGGCATCGCTCAGAACCTGAAGAAAGCCCTCGGTCAATATTCGGCGAGCGACCAGAAGCAGGCAGGCGTGGACGAAGCCGAGGCCGTCGCCCTTTTACTCGAAAAATACGATGTAGTGCAATCCATGTTGCACGGGTTCGACTACATGCCCGGATTGATCGGCACGCCGCAAGAACGCCTTAACGTGATGGCAGGGGCTATCGAGTGGATTCTGCAGTGGCAACACAAAGCCGCTGAGAAAGAAACGACCAAGGAAGCCAAAAAACGAGCCCATCGGCGCTATCAGGATGCTGTACTGGCGCTCTCCAGGGCCTTCGCCTTGGCCGCCGCCAGTGACGATGCCCGTACGATTCGCGATGAGGTCGGGTTTTTCCAGACCATCAGGGCCGCGCTGGTTAAATCATCAGGCGCAGTGGGTACGTCTACCGCCGAGCGTGAATTTGCCGTGCAGCAAATCATCAACCAGGCGGTGGTCTCCACCGGGATTGTTGACATCCTGGCCGCCGTTGGCCTCAACACACCGGACATCTCTATCTTGTCGGAGGAATTCCTGGCAGAAATTCAGGATATGGAGCAGAAGAATCTGGCGCTGGAGGCCCTCAGGAAGCTGCTCAATGACGAGATCAAATCCCGCAGCCGCTCCAACGTGGTGGAAAGCAAACGGTTTTCAGACCGACTGGAAGAGGCCATCGCACGCTATCATACGAACGCCATCAGTACGGTTGAGGTTTTGCAGGAACTGATCGAACTTGCCCGCGATATTCGTGACGCGCGCAGACGCGGCGAGGATGACGGCCTGTCAACCGATGAAATAGCTTTCTATGACGCATTGGCCGAGAATGAAAGCGCAGTGGATATTATGGGCGATGACTCGTTGAAGGTCATTGCTCACGAGCTACTGACCGGCATCAAGTCCAACGTCACCGTTGACTGGTCGCGCCGGGAAAGCGCAAGAGCCCGCATGAGGGTGCTCGTGAAGCGCATCCTGCGCAAGTACGGGTATCCACCCGATCTTCAGGACACCGCTGTACAGACAGTCCTTCAGCAGGCCGAGGCCCTTTCGGCGCAATGGTCTGCCTGACCTTATGGGATTGATGTGCTTGGAATAAATTGGATGTGGTGCAAGAACAAATAGGGTCTGCGGGCATAGGGGGAGGAGTCCATAGACGGTATGTCCATGGCGGCGATTAATTGCTATTAAACGCGCCGGGTAACGCTCAACGATATTGCGCTGGTTTGTGTGGGTGGCGCGCTGGGCATCGGCACCGTGATGGACATCAGTGACAGTCTCACGCCGGGCTTGCTCGCCGAAGGCATCAAGGCCATGGCCCAGGTTAGTCAGTATGCGGATGTGCCTGCGCCAAATTTGTTACCCGATGCATCGTTTTATGAAGAGTGCCTGCAACAGGCCTTTGAGGAGCTGTATGACAGCGCAGAAAACGCTGCGGGTGTGAATACTTCACTGGTGGGCCGTTCATTTGCGGTGGTGGATATCTGCCAGCGCATGAATGGGCTATATTTCGAGCCTGAAACAGTGGCAGGACAGTGCCTGGAGACATTATGGGACAGAGATTAGAGGGCAAAGTTGCGCTTATTACCGGTGCCAGTAATGGCGTCGGCAAAGCCACGGCAAAACGATTTGCGCAGGAGGGTGCGGCGGTAGTGCTGTGCTCGAGAAATGCGGAAGCCCTTGCGGTGGTGGTCGACGACATTGAAGCGGCGGGTGGCTGCGCATTGGCCATTGTGGCAGACATTACCGATGAGCCGGCGGCGTGCGAAGCGGTGGCCGCATCCATAGCACATTTTGGCAAGCTCGACATTCTGGTCAACAATGCCAATGCACTGGTGCCGGGCATGCTGACCGAGCACGATCTGGACTGCTGGCGTGCGAGCTTTCAGATCGCCGTTGATGCGCCCATGGTGTTGATGCGTGAAGCCTATCCCCAACTGATGGCCAATAGCGGGGCGGTGGTGAATGTGTCTTCGGTGTGTGCAGATCTGGCGACACCCGGTGTGGCGGCTTACAGTGCCGCCAAGGCCGCGTTGCAATCATTGACTCGCAATGCCTCCATTGAATGGGCCAGGAGCGAGGTGCGAGTAAACGCAATTGTGATTGGCATTATGATGACACCGGCGTTGGAGTTGGCGATACCGGATGAGGCCGGTCGTATCGCTACCGCGCGCTCGGTGCCTATAGGTCGTATCGGCGAGCCGGTAGAAGCAGCCAACGCTATTTTGTTTTTGGCCAGTGATGAAGCTTCGTATATCACCGGTGTGGAACTCAATGTAGATGGTGGTCGGGCGGTGGAATTGGCGACCGGCACCGCTAACCGGGAGGAATGAAATGAGCGATAGTGAACTACTGGCCCGCCTCGACAGACTGGAATCCCTGGATGAAATCCGCCAGTTGGTGGCCAAGTATTCCCTCAGTCTGGATATGCGCGATCTCGATGCTCACGTGAACCTGTTTGCGCCGGATATTCGCGTGAGCAGGGAACTGACCGGGCGCGCCCACCTCAAACACTGGCTGGATGACACCCTGCGTTTGCAGTTCACCGGTACCTCTCACCATACAGGCAACCACATTATAGAGTTTACAGATCCCGATCATGCACACGGGGTGGTGTACTCAAAAAACGAACATGAAACCGCCTGTGAAAATGGCGATACCGAGTGGGTCATCATGCAGATGATGTACTGGGATAACTACGATCGTATTGATGGCCGCTGGTTATTCCGCCGTCGCCTGCCTTGTTACTGGTATGCCACTGACCTGAATAAACCACCGGTGGGAGACAACAAGATGCGCTGGCCGGACCGGGAGAGCTACGAGGGTGCCTACCACGAGTTGTTCCCGTCCTGGCGCGAGTTCTGGGCCAGGGCGCCGGCGGAAGAGCCGCAGGTGGCTGCACCGGCGCCGCTGGAAGAATTTTTACATCGAATGCGTGGCGATCATCCCGCTCCCCGCATTCGCGTACGTTAGGGAAATACTATGTCATCAGGTACAGCAGCACTTTTTAAACCTCTTACCCTGGGCCGTCTGCAGTTACGCAATCGCGTAGTGATGGCGCCCATGACCCGCAGCCGCGCCGCAGCGGGGGATATGCCCACGGCTTTAATGGCGCAGTACTATCGCCAGCGCGCCGGCGCCGGGTTGATCATCAGCGAGGGAATCTCTCCCAGTGCCGATGGCATTGGCTATTGCCGTACCCCGGGTATCTACAACCGGCAACAGGTCGATGCCTGGGGCCACATCGTGGATGCGGTGCATGGCGAAGGTGGCGTGATCATCGCCCAGCTCATGCACTGCGGGCGGGTGGCCAGCCGGCTAAACAAGTCAGCGGATAGTGAAACAGTTGCCCCCTCAGCGGTCCAGGCCAAAGGTGAAATGTACACCGACGCCCAGGGTATGGTTCCCTTTGATACGCCCCGTGCCCTGACCAGTGAGGAAATTGGCCAGGTTGTTGAGGAATATGTGGCAGCCACCCGTAACGCGTATGCGGCGGGATTTGACGGTGTAGAGCTGCACTGCACCAGTGGCTACTTGCCGGCGCAGTTTCTCTCTACCGGCAGTAACCGGCGCGACGATCAATACGGTGGCAGCGTCGGCAACCGGGTGCGGTTCCCATTGGAGGTTTTACATGCCATCAGCGCTGTGGATGGCGCCAATCGCGTCGGCTTCCGTATCTGTCCGGACAACCCCTTCAACGGTTTATCCGATGAAGACCCACAGCAAACCTTTGATACATTCCTGTTAGCTGCCGGCGCTTTGGACCTGGCCTTCATCCATGCCATTCGCATGCCCCGTGGGCGGGTCGATAACCTGGCACTGGCGCAGCAGTATTTTGCTGGCAGGGTGGTCGGTAACGAGAGCTACAGTCGCGATGAGGCCTCGGTTGCCATCGAGTCTGGAAACCTGGCGGCGGTTAGCTTCGGCCGTTCCTTCATCGGTAATCCCGATCTGGTAGAGCGGCTTCGCAATGACTGGTCACTGGCGGATTTTGATATGAATGGCTTGTACAATCCAGGCGAGGAAGGCTACACAGATTACCCGGACTACTCTGCATGAGAGTAGCGCTACTGTGCCTGTCGCTGCTGGCCTCAACGACGCCGGCGGACGCTTCCCAGGATTGGCCCAGCTATGGAGGCGACAAGGGCAATCGCCAGTATTCCACACTCAGCCAGATCAACCGGGACAATGTAGCACAGCTAAAACCTGCCTGGATCTATAGCAGCGCCGGCGGAGAAGCGATTCACCCGACTTCGGAGTTACAGGTAAACCCGCTGGTAATTGGCGACGTGCTGTATGGCCGCAATCCCAACCATAATGTTTTTGCGATTAGCGCCATAACCGGCGAGGAACTGTGGCAGTACGACCCGCGTTCCAACCGGGATATCCTGCTCGGCGCCTACATGCGCGGGCTGGCCTTTTGGCGCGAGGGTGATGATGCCAGGCTGTTGGTTAATGTGGCCAATTACCTGCTGGCCCTGGATGCGAACACCGGCAAACCGATAACGGGTTTTGGAGACCAGGGCTGGGTTGACCTGAAGCAAGGCCTGGGTCGCGACCCGAAAACTATTTCCATCTATGCGCCGTCTCCGGGCGTGGTATTTGACGACCTGCTTATTGTCGGTACGGCGACTACCGAAAGTGAAGGGGCAGCGCCGGGGCATATTCGTGCCTACGACGTGCGTACCGGCGCCCTGGCCTGGATATTTCACACCATTGCCCAGCCGGGTGAGTTCGGTCATGACAGTTGGCCGGAAGCTGCCTACAGGACGGCCGGCGGTGCCAACGCCTGGGCCGGGCTGTCGATAGATGAACAACGCGGGCTGGTGTTTGTGCCGACCGGTTCACCCACTCCCGATTTTGACGGCAGTCGCCGACATGGCGCCAACCTGTTTGGCAACACACTGCTGGCCCTGGATGCAAAAACCGGTGCGCGGCGTTGGCACTACCAGACCGTGCATCACGATTTGTGGGACCGCGATCTCAGCTCGGCGCCGACGCTGGTTACGGTGCAGCAGCGGGGGCGCTCCGTAGATGCCGTGGCCCAGGCCTCCAAGCAGGGTTTTATTTACCTGTTGAATCGTGACAGCGGTGAGCCCATCTTTCCGATTGAGGAGGTGAGTGTGCCGGCATCCGATGTGCCCGGCGCAAAGCCCTGGCCCACCCAGCCCCGAGTCACTTTGCCCGAGCCCGTGACCCGGCAGGCATTTACCAAAGACCAGATCACCAATATCAATCCGGCGGCGCATGCCTATGTGACCGCGCTGTATGAGCACAGTGAGGCGTTTGCCTTTTTGCGCCCCATCGGGCTCAAGCCGACCATCCTGTTTCCGGCCTTCTACGGTGCCACCAACTACGGCGGTGGCGCTTTTGATCCGACCACCAATACCTACTTTATTAACGCCATGGAAGCGGCCCATCGCGTGAAGATGGCGGCTGTCAGCGTACCATCCGATAGTGCCGGGGGAGATTTCGGCGCCTACCTGTACCAGAAGTATTGTGGTGGCTGCCACGGTCCTGCACGTGAGGGTTTTTATCCCTACGCGCCACCGTTGGTAGGGCTGGCACAGCGCATAGACAAAAATCAGGCGCGCACGACAATCATGCAAGGCCGCGGTCGCATGATGGCCTTTGGTGGTTTGCCTGCTCATGAGGTCGATGAGTTGGTGGATTACCTGTTTGGTGCGGATGACATACCCGCAACAGCTTCGACAGCCGGGGCAGGAGGCAAGGTCGAATACCTGTTGGATGGCTACACGGATTTTCTCGATGATCGCGGCTATCCGGCCATCAAACCGCCCTGGGGTACGCTCAATGCTATTGACCTGAATACGGGCAAACGCAAGTGGCAGGTCACGTTGGGCGAGATACCCGCGTTGACGGCGGAGGGCGTGCCGCCAACCGGGACGCTCAATTATGGCGGCCCGGTAGTCACTGCCGGTGGCCTCATTTTTATCGCCGCCACTACCGATGAGAAAATTCGCGCCTTCGACAGCGCTACCGGTACCCTGTTGTGGGAGTACAATCTCCCCGCGGCGGGCTACGCCACACCGGCAATTTACATGGCCAATGGCAAGCAATACCTGGTGATTGCCTGTGGTGGGGGCAAGCTGGGTACGCCGGCAGGGGATCAGTACCTAGCCTTCGCGCTGCCCTGACTATACTCAATATCTGGACGGTTCTACCGGACTGATCTACTGTGGCAATAAATGCTGTTTGGACTCTTACCCCAGCACAGGAGACCTGATTATGATTTCACTACCCTCCATGATTGTTCGAGCCGCCCGGCTCAACCCCAATGGCATCGCTACCCGTTATGGCGAGCGACAATACAACTGGCAGCAATTGCAGGAACGAATTGCCAGGCTGGCGGCGGGGCTGCAAACCTTCAGTCTGGAAGTCGGCGATCGCGTCGGCATTCTCAGTCTCAACAGCGATCGCTACTACGAGTCAGTATTTGCCATTCCCTGGGCGGGTTTTGCCATGGTGCCACTCAATACCCGTTGGGCGCTGCCGGAAAATAGCTACGCGGTCTCCGACTCTGGCACCCGGGTGTTGTTGTTCGATGATGCTTTCGCAGCACAGGCACAAACACTATTGGCCGAGCAGAAGCTGTTACTGGCCATTATCTATATGGGTGATGGGGAATGTCCTGAGGGAGCTGTTTCCTATGATGGATTGATAGAGAGTCATGCGCCAGTGCCTGTATCTGCGCGTGGCGGCGACGAAATGGCGGGAATATTTTATACCGGCGGTACCACCGGTTTTCCCAAGGGGGTAATGCAATCGCACGCTGCTATCTGGTCCAGCGCCATCGGGGTGGTGTCGGAAGTTGCCATGAGTCGAGATGATATATACCTGCATGTGGCGCCGATGTTTCATATGGCGGACTTCGCTGGCTCGATGAATACCACGCTGCGCGGCGCCGCCCATGTAATTTTGCAGTCCTTTGATCCCGCGGCCGTGCTTGCCACTATAGCCGGCGAGAAAATCACCCATGTGCTGATGGTGCCGGCCATGATCAAAATGCTGCTCAACCATCCCCAGGCGGCAACGGCCGATGTATCCTCGTTGAAATGTATCATCTATGGCGCCTCGCCCATGCCGGTTGCAGTGCTGGAACAGTGTCTGGACTTGTGGCCCCATGTGGGATTGGTGCAGGCCTATGGGCAGACAGAATTGGCGCCGGTGGCAACTGTATTGCCGATCACTGACCACGTAAAAGGCGGCGCCAGGCTACAGTCGGCCGGTGTGCCAACCGTGGTTACCGATATGCGCATCGTCGCCGAGGATGGCAGTGATTGTGCGACCGGCATCGCCGGTGAAATCGTGGTGCGTGGACCCCACACCATGATTGGCTATTGGCATAAGCCGGAACAAACCGCCAAGGCCCTGCAGGATGGATGGGTGTTTACCGGAGATGCGGGTTACCTGGATGAAGACGGTTATCTGTTCATCGTCGATCGGGTTAAAGACATGGTGGTGACCGGCGGTGAGAACGTGTTTACCACTGAAGTGGAGAATGCGGTTATCAGTCACGACGCGGTGTTGGACGTTGCTGTGATAGGCATACCCCACGAGGAGTGGGGAGAAGCGGTGCATGCCATCGTCATTTTGCACGAGGGCGTCGCTGTGTCGGAGCGGGAGTTGATAGAGCACTGCCGCGCGCAAATCGCCGGCTACAAGTTGCCCAAGTCAGTGAGCTTTCGCGAGGAACCGCTGCCCCTGTCCGGCGCCGGCAAAGTACTCAAGACCGAGTTGCGCAAGCCCTACTGGGAAGGCCGTGACCGCCAGGTGAACTAGGGTCCGGTCACGACCGACGCCGGCCAGCAGGGTGTAGAATTTCTGCACGCTATATGCCCCGCGATTACAGTGAAACCACATAGGCCTGGTCGGGGCTGGCGCCGGCGCGCACGGTTTCAAAAGTGGCTTTTACACCCTCTGCGCCGGTCGGGTGGTTAATACTGACCCAGCCATCCACGACGCCCAGCAATTGCTGCCAGGCTTTGGCGAGCTCTTGCCGGTACTTCTCTGTTCCCCACTCCTGAGTGCGTTTCTGCATTTGGGTGGGAGCAAAAAACATGGTGGGCCTGGCGCCGGGTAAGGTCTTTGGGTCCTGTCCGTCGCGAGCATCCCAGTGAGTGATACCAACCCCGCAACTGCATAACATATTGTCCTGAAAGTGGTTGTGCAGTTTGCTCAGCACCTGGCGATTGCCCGCCATATCTACAAAAGCCACTAACTCGGAGCTGTCCAGCGCTTCGATGTCGTCGTAGCACACCACCTGGTCGTAGATGCCCATGTTCTCGACAAAACCTTTGTTGGCGGGAGAGGTGAGACCAACCACTTTAACGTCACGATTTTTGTGCAACAAAAAGCCCAGCCCGAAGGCAGTCTTGCTGGAGGCGCTGGAGAGAATGACAGTTTTTGCGCCAAATACATCGTTGTCGTACAGATAGTCGTCCAATACGAAGGAGGTAGCGAACAGGGGCCGGTAAACCATCTGGTGATCGTCGAAGGCTGGATCAAAGCCATTTTCTGCGGTCATCAGCGAATACTGGTTGTAAACCGGCGACAAGGCGGCGCGGTTGGCGGCGCTGTCGCTAAAGCCGCGTTCATTGACATGCGCGGGAGACACCACCAGGTAGCCGGCCATGGGGAAGTAGCCGTAATAGCGATCGCCGGCCTTCAGTTGTGTATTGTTGCTATTTAGCACGGTGCCTATTCCCCACACGGGAATACGGCCCCAGCCCTCGCTGGCCGGGAAAAATTGCCAATACCCCAGCATGTCACCGGCCACGCCATAGGTAATATTGTTGGCGGTGAGCGCAAAGTGATCTACCGACAGCAGCGCCTCAGCGGCGGCGAGTTTCACAGTGTCTGCATCGGGCAGGGCAATGGTTTGGGTGTTGCTGAGGTCGTCGCGCTGAACTTCAAAACAGTAGTGGCCCATGGCTGCCGGCTCCGAGGGTAGTCAATAGTGGACTGGAAGAGTACTTTTTCCCGAGCCAGATGGAAACACCTAGCGTTGATGGTTTACCCAGGTGACCTAAAAGCCAAAGAATTGTTGGGCGCCTTCACCCCGCGGCACTAGCCCTTTACTATGAGCTTATGAACAGCTCAGACCCGGCTCACAGCGAATTACTGGAACAACTCAACGAGGATGCCGCGCGCCTGATCGAGCACTTGCGTTGCAGCCATGCGCCGGTGGAGGTAATCACCGCTGCCGGCGGGCATATCCAGAAGGCTCTGCAAGTACTGGCGCCCCACTTGCAGCAGGGGCAGGGCTGGTCGACAATCTCCATCGCCGGCGATACACCGGGCATCGCCTGGACAGATGATGATCTTACCGCCTGTATGCCCTACAGCCCGGTGTCCGGCAAGCGCAATCCGATCGCGCCGCCAATCCGCATGTGGCGGCAGGGCGAAGAGGTGGGTGGAGAGGTGGTTTTTTCACCCAGTTATGCAGGCCCGCCAGACAGTGTGCACGGTGGCATCATTGCCGCGGTGTTTGACGAACTGCTGTCCATGGCCAATGTGATTAGTGGCAGGGCGGGGTTCACCGGTACCCTCAGCGTTCGCTATCACCGGAAAACGCCGCTCGATACTCCCATCGAGCTGTGGGCCCGCAACGAAACCAATGAGGGTCGCAAGCAGTTGAGTCGGGCGGAGTTTCGGGTCAACGGCGAGCTTACCGCCAGTGCCGAGGGCTTGTTCATCTGCGCAGCTAAGTTGGGGGATATACCCGAGCTTTGATTCCTTCGCCCCTACAGGCACTTGATCCGTATGCGAAGTAGAGCATCAATCCTCCGGACAGTTAACGCCCAGCAAATTTATTGCTTTAGCGCATACAGCCAATTAGTCTGTTACTCACGGTGTTATACACCGGATAAACGCGACTGAAGAATGGGAGCAGCAGATATGAAGTTTACCGGTGGATGTTATTGCAAGCAGGTTCGGTATGAGGCTGAAGGAGAACCGATAATGCGGGGCCAGTGTCACTGCCGTGAATGTCAGTATATTTCCGGCGGTTCAGCCAATGTCATTATCGCCATGCCCAAGGACGGTTTCAGGTATACCCGGGGTGAGCCCAAGCCTTTCCAGCGTACTGATATCGACAACGCCGTGGTCCGCGAGTTTTGCGGCAATTGCGGCACGCCGATAACCAGCTTGCCCGGCAGCATGCCAGACATGGTGATTATCAAGGTCGGTACCATGGACGATCCGGCCGAGTTTGGTGAGCCGGACATGGCCTTTTACTGCATAGAAAAACAGAAGTTTCACTACCTGCCCGAGGGCATGACCACTTTTGAGCGCTTCCCCGGTTAGCAAAGAGCAGGGTATCGCAGTGGGCGCTTTTGTGGAGTGTGATGAAGCCTGCCTGTTAGCCGGTTGGCATCCGCATACGCGGCCATCGTCTGCATCAGCGCAGCCGTTTTGAAAAGATTGCTGGACGCTGGTACTACCTGGATGGGGAGCATCTGTAGCGGCAGTACAGGGCCAACTGCTGAGCTACTCCTGCTGCACCAACATCCACTGGCTAATGAGCTGCATGGCCTGCATGTGCCCGTCAGTCATTCCCTCTGAACACACGAAACCATGCCTCTCGCTATTGAATAGCTGGTGCAGGCAGGGGATGCCGGCGCTATCCAGCTTGGCCGCATACTGCGCACCTTCATCGCGCAGTGGGTCCAGCCCCGCAGTGATTACCAGGGCCGGGGGTAATGCGGCCGGCAAGTCTTCAAACAGAGGGGTCGCCAGGGGGCCAATCGCACCTTCACGAGCCGTACTGTTGCCGGATAGGGTGCGTAGTGGCGCACCGCCGGGTAGATCAGGATTTGCCCAGCCAGGCCGCCATCGCCCGCTTCGCACAAATGATCAGTGGGACATGGGTGATGGGCTTCAGATGGGAATGGCCGCCGGCGGCAATACCATCAACATGGACCAGTGTTTTATTACTGTGGATGCAGCTTGATTGGAATTGGGTTTATTTAGCATCCACCCGCGCATTTTTCCGATTTACAATAGCAAGGAGAGAAAATCAAAAATACACCAATATTTGCGATATTGGTGTATAGTTTCTGCAGGTTCGGCCTTGCAACTTGCGGGAGCGTTTGAAATGGAGTCGGTGATGCAGCGAACCAATATCGTCCTGGACATGAAGCTGGTGTCTGCCGGCCTAGAGGCAACCGGCCTGAAGAGCAGGCGTGAACTGGTGGACTTCGCGCTGCGAGAATTACTAAGGCACTCTGAGCAACGTAAACTTCTTGCATTAATGGGTGATGTCGTGTGGCAGGGTGACCTCGAGGCCATGAGACAGGGTAGGGGCCAGTGATCCTTGTCGATACCACTGTTTGGATCGACTTCTTCGCGGGGAGAGAGCTGCCGCACGTGCTGAAAATGCGGGATTTGATCCTGGACGATGCCAGCCTCGCCATCTGTGGCGTGATCTTGACCGAGGTGCTGCAAGGATTACCGGATGACAAAACGTTCGCGCGGGTTGAGCAGAGCTTCAGGCCCCTGATCAGTTTGCCGATGGCGGATGTTGTGTTCGTGAGAGCAGCAACGATCTACCGGGGGTTGCGTAAGAAGGGTGTGACGATTCGTAAGTCCAATGATTGCATGATTGCTGCTACCGCACTGCAGTACGATTGTGAGCTATTACATAATGACAAGGACTTCACGCAGATTTCAGCCGTCTGTCCATTGCGTATAGCGTGATTCATAGAACATCAAGCCGGGAGAACTGCAGTGAGCAGAGCGGCATGGCTGGACCAGGTCCAGAAAGACATCATCGATGCCGATAGACCAGCACCGCCTGTTTCACGATACTGCAGCGGCAGTCTACCGTTGGTAATATTGTTTGAGATAAGCAACAGGAGAAACACGGTGATTGAAGACAATTTGGAGAAATGGCACGCCCACCTACGGGGTGAACTGCCAGGTGGGCTGGATGAGTTATTGGACGACGATGTGGTGTTCTACTCGCCGGTGGTGTTTACGCCCCAGCGAGGCAAGGATCTCACCAAGCTCTATCTCAGCGCTGCGGGCAACACCTTTAGTGAAGGCGATGCAGACAAAGCGCCGGGTAAGGGGGCGTCAAATTTTCGCTATACCAAGGAAGTTGTTGGCGGAGACCATATCGTACTGGAGTTTGAATTCGAGCTTGAGGGCAAGTACATCAACGGTGTGGACATCATCACCTGGAATGACGCGGGCAAAATTATCGAATTCAAGGTCATGATTCGCCCGCTGCAGGCCGTCAATATGGTGCATGCCCAGATGCAGGCCATGCTGGAGAAAATGCAGGGCTAAAGCCGCCAGGCGCCCGCTTCAGGACGCCTTTACGCGCTCAATCCATTTGTCGATCTTGTCCGCAAGGATGTACAGGGGCACCTGTCCGTCTTTGAGTACTTCATCATGAAACCGGCGAATATCGAACTGTTCGCCCAGTGCAGCGCGGGCCTGTTCACGTATCTCGACGATTTTCAGCTTGCCCACCAGGTAGGCGGTGGCCTGCCCGGGCATGACGATATAGCGTTCGATGGCCTTGGTGGAGTCGTACACCGAGTTGGGGGTGTTAAATACCAGATAATCGATGGCTTCCTGCCGGGTCCAGCGCTTGTGATGTATGCCGGTGTCCACTACCAGACGGCAGGCGCGCCACAACTCCATGGCCAGGCGCCCGAAATCAGAGTAGGGGTCAGAGTAAAAACCCATCTCCTTGGGTATCATCTCGCTGTACAGGCCCCAGCCTTCGGTATAGGCGGTGAAACTGGTGAATTTCTGGAATTCGGGCACGTCATCCAGTTCTACGGTGATAGCCCGCTGCATGTGATGACCCGGAACGCCCTCGTGGTAGGCCAGTGCCTCCAACTGATAGATGGGCATGGAGTTCATGTCATACAGATTGGCGTAGTAGTAGCCCGGCCGCGAACCGTCGGCGGCGGGGTATTGGTAAAAGGCCTTGCCGGCGGAGCGCTCGCGAAACGATTCCACACGTTTTACCACCAGCTCAGCCTTGGGCAGTATGCCAAAAGCTTCCGGCAGGCGGTCGCGCATAATAGCAATGACCTCGGTAGCCTTGGCCAGGTAGCGCTCGCGACCCGCTTCATCATTGGCATAGTAGAACTGTGGGTCTTCGCGCATAAATACGAAGAACTCTGTCAGTGTTTGCTGGAACCCCACCTGTTGCATGATGGCGCGCATCTCGGCGTGGATGCGATCCACTTCGCGCAGGCCGATGTTGTGAATCTCTGCTGCGCTCAGGTCCGTGGTGGTGAAATAGTTAAGTCGCTCGGCGTAAAAGGCATCCCCATTGGGCATCTTCCAGACGCCATTTTCGGCGGGAGCCTCTGCGCCCAGGCGCTCAAACTCGACGATCAGGCGCTGATAGGCAGGTGCAACTGACTGTAGCAGCGCCTGTTTTGCGGCCAGTTGTAGCTGCTGGGCCTGTTCAGGTGAAATGTCCAGACCGGCAATCCCGGTTTTGATGTCGGCCCAGATGGCGGAGTCTTCTCCATCGTCAAAGGGCGCGCCACTTATGGTATTGCGCGCCGTGCTTACCATTTGTGGGTAGGACCAGGCCGGCAGGTAGACCTTGATCGCTGCGCCCAGTTGCATCTGCTCGATGGTCTGGTTCAGGTAGTCACTGGCGGCGTGCAGCCTGGCAATGTAATTTTCTGCGTCCTCAACTGACTGTACCGGGTGCATATTGATCAGGTAGGTGGGAATGGCAGTGTGGGGGCCACGATACTGGGTGATCGGGTACTTGTGGTGACGCCAATCATCCGAGGCGATGCCGCGTATCAATTGTTGCTCGAACAACTGCCAGGACAAGTCCTCGGCGGCGCTGAGCTGACTGCGATCGAACTGCTGCAGACTGTTGAGGCGCTGCTCCTCAAGCGTGCGATAAGCGTCCAGGAAGATCTCTCCCATGGGGTTCCACTCTCTATCGTTGTCGTGATAGCCGCGGCGACTGGCGGTGGCGGGAAACAGCGCCATATCTTCGGCGTAGCTGTCGTCGAGAAATTGCCGGAAAGATGCAGAGGTGGTGTTTTCTGCAGCGGCGGAAGCATTGGTTTCAGGCCCGTCCCTGGCGCAGGCGGCAAGCAGGCAAAGTGCAGCGACTATCACCGCAGTGAGGCGAATAGGGGAGGCTTTATTCATGACAGCGAATTCCATAAAAAAACTGTACGACGAGTATACCTGCAACTAATACCTAACTCGATATGAAATATCAATTTCAAAGTCGTCTCTCTCAATAGCTGAAGTTACGTACAATGCGACCTCAGGTTTTACTGTACAAGAGATAGCGGAAACATTCGCTCTGCCTCATGCTTGAATACGTCACCTCTCTGGTACTCAATCAACAAGAGTCTCATCGTCTCTTGCTCGGCACGCTCATCCAGATATATAAATACATATATGACGCCTGCCGCTACTGCAATAGCCGCTATCGCCGCAATTCCGCCTACAAGCAAAGCCCCGCCCCCCGTACCTAATCCGCCGACAGCCGTCGCACCGCCACCGAGCCAGGCCAGACTGGCGTTCGTTGCTGCAACACCACTTAAGCCGCTGATCGCTGTACCGGTTCCGGCCGTGGCATATGCTGAAACCAGGGCCAGGGTACCTGTAGCGGCCGATGCCCCCGCGCCAAACCCTGCCAATTCACTCACCGCCAGCATCATCATGGTCGCTTCGTCATGATGCCCCATCAGATAGCCTACAGAGGCATAGATCACAGCAGATAGTGCTACTCCACTTGCGATCCCTACTGATTTCGTGAGTATCGGTGTAGAAACACCCAACCCGGATGCCGCATTCGACGCTGCACTATGGGCAAACTCAGACCTTATGAAACTGGATGTAATCCACCCACTGGAAGCGCTACCGATAGCGACTGAACCGAAACCAAGCGCGCCTGACTCAAGTAATCGCCGATAATTTGCCTCACCACGAACCAACTGAAACACCCCATCGATGGCCACGACAAACAGAGCACCTGCCGCACCAGCTAACAGCGATGACCTTACCATTGAATGGGAATGTTGTAGGGGCCGAAATCCTTCTACAAGGGGGACCTCCTTGACGATTTTTCTGGCATACCAAATGGCATCCTGATCTCCCAAGTGCGGCAGTTTGCTCTTAAGCTGCCTGGCAACCTCTGTTGATAATTCTTTTTGTGAAAGTCTGCCCAGAGATTCGGCCAGCGGAACCCGGAGTGATGTTGGATGCCAATTTTCCGGAGTTACTCCAGCATCAATGAGTTTCGCATCCATGACGCCGATATTCAGATGGCGTCCATCGGATTGCACTTGTATCAGTTTGCGCTGAACATCCACCTCACCGCGACCCGTTCTTTTCAAGTATGTACCAATTAACCTGGATCTCTTCCGAGAGAGTACAAGGTCGTCTGTGCTACCTTCGAATTTCCAAGGCCGGTTCGCATTTTCTCGCCAGAAGGTAGCTTTCCTCCCGTTTCCCAAATCGAGCTCCAGTTGGTGCCTGATAGTCAATCTCGATGGTCTTTGTGCAATCTTTACGTCATCATAATTTGCTGCTTCCAGATACCGATCTCCCAACGCGAGTAGTCGCTTTTCAGTCCAGTTCTTGCCAAGTTGTCTGCCATCACTTGTATCCCCCAGATTAGAGCTCCCATACTTTACCTCGTTGACAATAATATCTCCTGGATTTCCAAAACTGTCGTATTTGATAAATATCTGATCAATTCCCTGCCGGCCGAACCTAGAAGACACTGGCTGCCAGTTTCCAGTTCTTCGCAAATTGTGTTTCAGAAATACTTCCCCTGATACAATTTCCGCGTACTCGCCCTTCAGATGATTTGGATTGATCAGCGATTTGGCTAATGCAATATCTGCTCTCGCCAGTGCGGATGAAACTCCGGTTACAAATGAAACACCACCGGTGCTTGCTATCTGTCTATCTTCGAGACTCTCTTTACTATTGCCGACTGCCATAGGCGACAGAAGCACGACAATAACGATGATTAACAGATTCCTCATTCAGAAATTTTCCAGCCTTTTCTTATCTGCAGTGATAGTGCGTCTGTGAATTTGAAACGCGTCCGGACCGGATAACTTACCAATGATTTTTTGCAATATTTTTTGGTAAATGGGACTGGCCTCAGGTGAAAGCAATCTCAGATCAATACTTGCCAACTTGTATTGAGAAAATATACGTTTGGCATCATCACTTGAGAAATGTATTTCATTCTTGGCAGTCTTAGTCGTTTCCTCAATAACTTCAGAAGCCCAAACTTGATAGTCAACATATTGCTGCCTTTTAAACGCAACGATACGGTCATTCAGAATTTTCAAATTACCCTGCAAGTGAGACAGATGGACACTGTAGATAATATCAGGCAACAGAGCGACCACGCTCTCAATGGTAGCCACATACCTTTCGATCTTTTCCTGATTTAGTCCTGATTCGTCGGATAACGTTTCCTGTATTTTGGCTATAGCTTCTGTGTAGACAGGTAATGACTTCGCCTCTTGTATTTTTGCTTGACTGGCCGTAATCCGGCTGGGAATTTCTGTATTAACCATGGTTGCCAATGTGGCAGGAAGACCCGAGAGATCGTATTCCCAGAACAATGACATAGCACGAGAAGCCGCAAGGAATCTGGCTGAGGCCGCCTGTGATGCGTAGTCTTTCTCCGTCTCCAGTAAATCCAGATACCTGTTGGCGGTTTCAGCAATTTCTGCGACCTTGTGCGTCCCTGTAACGGACTCCAATTCCTCGGTTATCAGTTGTCTCAGGGATTGGTATTGGTCAGTGCTATCAGTCAAGTTGAGAATCTCCTCAAGAGATGTGTACCTTTCTTCCAGTTCCTCGACATTAGTGGAGATATCGTTCAATGACACCGCACTGACTAGCTCCGTGTATTTAGCAAGCACTTCCTCTGGGCTTACCGCACTCGTATCAGCATAAGCGATGTCTTTTTGAAGTAGCTCAAGTTCGGCCTGGTATTCAATCGCTGTGGCTATGCTGTGTGGTGCAAGTTGGAACAAAGATAGCTCCACAACTGCATTGGTCTGCTCCAAAACCTGGTAGTCATGGACAAATTTATCCTTTGAAAGCGCAACCAGTTCAGATACGTATTTAATATTCGATGGATCATGATTTATAGCGTTAAGGAAATAGAGCCTTGCTTCGTCGAATTTTTCATCCTTAATCTTTTCCCGAGCTAATTCAAAGGCCGTTTCCGCAAATGCCCGATTCTCAATATTCTCGCTCATCTCCCGATTAAGTTCGGGGAATGCTACAACAGTCTTGTCTTCTACTTTAGTTGCAAGATCATCGTGAACACGCTGAATATCGCTAACTTGCTTCCTTAACTTATTATTTTCGAAAGCCATAAATATGGTTAAGGAAAGGGTCACAGTTATCAGTAGTAGCAATAACATTGTGAGCCACAGCACACGCCTGGTTTCAACCGCGGATTTGGTACCTACTCTCTCGGATGTCATCTTTCTCCCTCATTCTTGACTACCCTGTTTTTAGTGAAAATAGGAATACAGGGAATATGTACCCATACCAACCCTCAAAAAACTGTACGACGAGTATACCTGCAACTAATACCTACGCTATCTGACGGGCTTGATAACGAGAGAGTCCACCGTGCGCCTGCGCCGAAAACGTAATTACACAACAGGGTGTGCATGAATGAGCAGGGCTGAGGGTTTGTGAAATCAGCTAATTGAGGTACTGTTACCGACCGCAGTGAGTATTGTCGCTTACTGAAACAACAATAATCAGGAACACCAATGCCAATTACCAAACGATCTACTTTTGCAGCGCTGATATCCATCAGTTTGTTGTTGGTGCCGGTCACAACAGCATCGGCGCGCGATCTGAAAACCGGCGTTCCCAAGCGGGAGGGAATGTCCCTGGCGCGGCTGGAGCGTATCGACACGCATATGCAAGAGCAACTTGATGCCGGCATCATGGTGGGCGGTCTGGGTATGGTCTCGCGCAACGGCAAAATAATCTACCGGCAAACCTACGGCCTCAGCAATCGCGAGACCGGCCAGCCGATGACAGAGGATGCAATTTTTCGTATTTACTCCATGACCAAGCCCATTACCGGTGTCGCCCTGATGATGTTGTACGAGGAGGGTCGATTCTTTCTCAATGATCCGGTGGCGAAATATCTGCCCGAGTTGGCCAACTTGCAACTGGCGGTGTCAACCGCCAACGGCGGCCCTGGCATGATCTCCGATGGCGTCTCCAGTCGGAGTATCGGTACGGGTGATGAGAGCAAGCCGGGGGAAACCCGGGCGCCCAAGCGCCAGCCGACTATCCGCGACTTAATGCGCCATACCGCCGGATTTACCTACGGTATTTTTGGTGATACCGAGGTGGACAAACTGTACCGCGAGGCCGGCCTGTTTGATCAGACCAAACTGGAAGATTTTGTGAAAGTGCTGGGCACACTGCCTCTGCAATACGAGCCGGGCACCCGCTGGCACTACAGTGTTTCGGTAGATGTACAAGGGCGCCTGGTAGAGGTCTTGTCGGCAATGAGCCTGGGAGAGTTTATGCAGCAGCGCATTTTTGGGCCGTTGGAGATGCGAGACACCGGTTTTGTAATTCCCGCAGAAAAACTCGATAGATTGGCCCAGTTGTACGCACCCAAGGGCACCCGGATCAAGAAAGGGCAGGCGTGGCAGCGCAGCCGGTCACTGGAACTTGTACTCGCCGACCCCGAAATAAGCGATGGCTTTATCAACGGTGGCACCTTTGAAAGCGGTGGCGGCGGCCTGTTGTCCACCGCCGAGGACTATATGCGCTTTTGCCTGATGATGCTCAATGGCGGCGAGCTCAATGGCGCGCGGCTGCTTTCACCGAAAACGGTTGAATTGATGACGGCGAATCATACCGGGGAGATGGCCAATGATTTTGGTCGCAAAGGCGTTGGATTTGGCCTCGATTTTGCCGTGGTGCTGGATGTTGGTGCAACCGGTGAGATCGGTTCTGTGGGCGAGTACAATTGGGGCGGCGCCGCCGGCACACGCTTCTGGATTGATCCCAAGGAAGACCTGGTTGGTGTATTTATGGTGCAGAGCATTCCCCACCAGACACGCCTGGCGGCCGAGTTCCGCCAGCTGACCTACCAGGCGATAGTAGATTAAAGAGCAGATTGATAAAGATGGAACACAAACAATGACCCAACGACTACTGCGCTCGGTATTGTATATGCCCGGTGCCAACCGGCGCGCTATGGACAAGGCGCGTACCTTACCCTGTGACGCGGTTGTGTTTGATCTGGAAGATGCGGTGGCACCGGATATGAAGGAGTTGGCACGGGAGCAGATACTCGCGCAACTCCAGGCCGGCGGCTATGGCGCACGCCGGCTCGTGGTGCGTGCCAACAGCATCGACAGCCCCTGGGGCGAAGCAGACCTCAAGCATCTGGCGGCGGCGGGCGTAGCAACGATTTGTCTGCCAAAAATAGATTCCGCTGAGCGGTTGCTGCGCTCAGTGGGCTTGCTGCGAGAGTCCGGTGCTGTCGTCGGCTTCAAAGTGTGGGCGATGATTGAGACCCCCCAGGGTGTGGCCAACGTCGAAGAAATTTGTGCGGCGTGTGACGAACTGGAAGCCTTGTTAATGGGAACCACCGACCTGGCCCATCAGCTGCGTATACCCCATCGGGCCGACCGTTTGGGCCTGTTATACGCCTTATCGAAAAGTGTGAATGCGGCGCGTATGCACGATCGGGTAATTCTTGATTCAGTCTTTCTCAATATCCAGGACAGCGAGGCTTTCCGGCTTGATTGTGAGCACGGTCATGCCCTGGGCTTCGATGGCAAGACCCTGATTCACCCCAGTCAGATAGAAATCACCAATGAAATCTATGGGCTCAGTGAAGCACAGCTTGAACATTCACTTCGGGTCATTGCGGCCTGGGAAGAGGCCGAGGCCGCCGGCAAGGGCGTGGCGGTGCTGGACGGTAAACTGGTAGAAACCATGCACGTGGATGCGGCGCGGCGTATCCTTGCATTGACACAATCACTCAAACAACTGGAGCAATAGCATGCGTATAGGATTAATGGGCGGAGCCACTGCGGCAATGGGCAGTGGCATTATGGGTATTGGTCTATCCCACCAGCGGCGGCAGCGCCGGGGTCAGAGTAAAACCGTCATTTCTGGCCATTATTTATTTAAAATGGCCAGAAATGACGGTTTTACTCTGACCCCATTACTTTAGCGTTTTACAATCACCGACGAACCGTGCCCAAACAATCCCTGGTTGGCGGTAATACCCACCCTGGCCCCTTCAACCTGACGCTGGCCGGCCTGGCCGCGCAATTGCCAGGTTAATTCGCAAATCTGTGCCAGTGCCTGCGCGGGCACCGCTTCGCCAAAGCAGGCCAAACCGCCGGAGGCATTAATCGGGATTCTGCCGCCCACGGCGGTAGCGCCATTGCGCAGTAATTGCGCTGCTTCGCCGCGACCACACAGTTGCAGATCTTCGATCCAATCCAGCTCCAGAGCGGTGGACAGGTCGTAGACTTCGGCCAGGTCGATATCCTCAGGGCCAATGCCCGCTTCTTCGTATGCTTTGAGCGGAATTTGACCCCGGTAGGCAATGGCATCTACCCCTGCCGCAGCGGCAGAGTCGGTCGCGATATCGGGCATTTCCACCACGCTGCCGGCAAAGGTGGGAGTTACCGCTGAAATTGCCGCCACCCGCGGCGCGTCACCTTTGCCTATTTTTTTCGCGTAATTCAGGCTGCATACAATTAGCGCAGCACCGCCATCGCTGGTGGCGCAAATATCCATCAGGCGCAGGGGGTCGGCGACCATGGCAGACGCTGCCACATCTTCGGCGCTGAACGTTTTCCTGTAGCGAGCGCGAGGGTTGAGGCTGCCGATGGCGGCATTCTTGACCTTCACGGCGGCAAAATCTTCCAGGGTATCGCCGTATATGTCCATGCGGCGACGGGCGTACAAACCGAAATAGGTTGGATTGGTTACGCCCAGGTAAAACCGCACCCAGTCTGGATCTTCCGGGCGATAGCCCTTGGCCGGGGCCAGAAAGCCCTTGGGCGTGGTATCGGCACCGACTACCAATGCCACATCACACTGACCAGAGAGTATCTTGGTGCGCGCTGCTGCCAGCGCCTGCGAACCAGAGGCACAGGCCGCATAAGAGGTATTCACTTCGGCACCTTGCCAGCCCAGGGCCTGGGCCATAGTGGCACCGGCCACAAAACCGGGATAACCATTGCGAATGGTGGCGCCGCCGGAGACAAATGTGATGTCCTGCCAGGGCACGCCCGCATCAGCCAAAGCTTCACGGGATGCGGCCACACCGTATTCCACGAAATTTTTGCCCCACTTGCCCCACTCGGTCATGCCCACGCCGATGATGGCGATTTCTGTGTCTTGATTGTGGCTCATGCGTTTGCCTCCTGTGTGTTGAGAGGCTTCCATTTCCAGGCCACCTTGATGTCTTCCTCGTCCTCGTGCAGTTGCTCCAGTACCAGTTCCATTTCCATGCCTACCCGGAGGTCCTCGCAACCAGTGCCTGCTACAACCTGCCCCAGTACCACCATCTGCTCTTTTTCCAATTGCACGGCGGCGATGGCATAGGGCACGAAAGGGTCGGGGGCCACAAAGGGTTCGGGCGGCTTATAGCAGGCGTTGGTATAGCTCCAGATCTTGCCGGTGCGGCTCAGCTCGACGTCGTCAAACCCGGTGCCCTCACAGCAGGGGTTCTTGCAGTAGTAGGACACCTTGGGAAAGAAATAGGTGCCGCAGTCCTGGCACTGGCTACCGATCAGGTGGGGCTGTTCCATATTCATGGTGTACCAACCTTCTATCGCTGGCACCAGAGGCTTGTCGCTCATGGCTGTAGTTTCCTTCAGAATTCCTTGAATAACGCGGCGGCCAGAATACTATTGGCCCGCAATAGCCTCAAGTGGTCTGCCGGCGTGTCAATCAGACAAGTCACTATGGAATGACAAGTTTGACCAGTGAGGCTTGCGTGACCTGCAAGCTCACGCCGAGATCGCTATGCTGTGTGGTATGCGCGGGCGCTTCAACGCTGCCTGTCAGGGTAAAGAATTTGGCAGCAACCGGTTTGCGACTCAGGATCGGTCATCCAGCCGAGCCCTGGTACCAAAGTAACCAGCAAAAGGGGCTATGGAGACTGGCCCGGTACCAGAAACACGAGCGGCGCCGTGCGGATAAATCAGATCGTCTCTGCTATGGCTAAAAGTGCCGCCTGGGCAGCGGTCTGAAAGAAAACGCTGGAGAAAACCACCGCTGTAAGAACTATTGTCCTAATATTCATCGTACTATCTCCCAGTTGCCTTGCCGCTCGACGATAGGCCCGGCCGGCTCCTCGTTGAGTAACTTCTGATACTCCTTCATCCCCGCAATAAAATCTCTGGATACATCCACAACCACACCCGGAACCCGATCGCCGATACCAGCCCAGTCACGGACTTCGTAATTCAAGTCCCTGCCTGCCTGGACGACTCGCTCCGTAATCGCCTTGCGGCCACTTTCGCTCAATCGCGCTATTCCTTCTCGATAAGTTGCGGCATGTATTTTCGACTCTTTTGCCCTGGCGGTATTCAACAGTTGCCCAAGCGCCACCGCGTTAACCGGCTCCGTGTCCAAAATCGTCTGCATATCATTGGCGATCACCTGGAAGGCCGGGATAATCGGTCGGCGACTTACGTCCAACTCTCGCAACGTCTTCACATCTTCATCTGGCAAGCCTGCCGCGCTCAGCTCTTCATCTCCCGTGACAAAAAGGATGTTCTGCATCACCAAATGTAAACCATTGGGGTCTTGTGCGGCATTGGTCGTCACCGTGTTCTCTTTCAACACCGCGAACACAAAATCACTGTTGTGTGGGCTCATAGTGTCGCTCTCCACTTCTGCAATCATTTCATCTACCGTCACGGCAACTGGTTCCGCTTCAGACAAATAGAGGCCTGCGCCAAATACAAAGTTCTCGACTCGGGCAACCCAGGCGCCTGGCAAGCTGGTTCCGAGAAGCCCAGGCGTGATGTGGGCCAACACTGTGCCATGTTTTGCGTCAAGCACAAACACAGAAATCTCGCCGCGGTGATATTCGCTGCCGGCCACGGAAAAACGTTTAAAGGCCCTGGTGCCAAACCGCCTATACTCATTGATGGCTTGGTCGACGAGCGCTTGCGTCCATTGCTCCAGGGGCACATGCATCCCAGCGCCAAAAACAAGGCCTCTATACCGCACCACCCAAGACAGTTTTGGCTCTTCCTTTCCGGTTTGCCGATTGATAAGTCGATACGCTATCCAGCGGCCTTTCTCGTCGGCGGCGTCTAACGTGGTAGCACCACCACGGGGGTCGCTGATGGCATTGTTAACACTGTCGCTACAAGCAGACATCAGGATCACTAACGTACCAAACAGGCATTATCGCAAAGAGCTAAACAACATCCTCCACATCATATCAATCGCCTTAAATCAGATAAAGATGAGCATTCGCGTATCATAGCCTTATGATCCTTTGCGTGATAAGGGTATCGCCTACGCTCAGGCCCTGGCCAACGCTGGAGTGGACGTGAAACAGCGCTTGTTCAAGGGTATGATCCATGGAGTACCTGTGCCGGCGGGCCAGGGATGCCCTGACTAACCAATGCGGAGACAAGCAATGGCAATTTATGCGATGACCGGTGGTGCCACCGGAATTGGAGCTGCTCTCAAGGAGCAGTTGCGCGAGCAGGGCGATACGGTAATCGTGGTGGATATCAAGGAGGCGGATGTGGTTGCTGACCTGTCCACAGCCGCAGGGCGTCAGGCCGCCGTTGACGGCGTGCGGGCGCTGGCCCCAGCGGGCCTGGATGGATTTATTCCCTGTGCCGGTCTGGGCTCGCACATCAAGCCCGCCAGTCTGATTGCCCAGGTTAACTATTTTGCCGTGATCGCTACCATCGAAGGTCTGCGCGATCTGGTGGCCATGAAAAAGGGGTCGATTCTGCTGGTGTCCTCCAATTCAGCGCCGATGATAGAGAACGACAACCCCTACGTGGCCGCCTGTATGGCTGGCGAAGATGAGGCCACTGCGCTGGCTCTGGTCACCGATGGTCACACCGGTTATGCGGGCTCCAAACGCGGCATTACCTTGTGGATGCGCCGCAATGTCGCCGAATATGCCGCCGGCGGCGTGCGGATGAATGCGGTGGCACCCGGTATCACCATGACCAACATGACCGAAGAGATCAGCAAGGACGACGAGTTCGGTGAGGCGATCAAACAGTTTGCCGAGATCACGCCGGTGGGCGGTTCGGCCCAGCCGGAACAGATTGCCACTGCCATGTGCTTTTTGCTGAGCCCCGAGGCCAGCTTTATCTGTGGTTCCGTGCTGTTTGTCGATGGTGGCACCGATGCGCTGATGCGTCCGGATACCTTCTGATCGAACAGCGTATTGGCCAGTCTGGTACTATCATCGACAAAACAGCGGCCGTGTGTCGGAACAAGAGAATTATGCAAATATACGGGCATAGAGGTGCCGCCGGTGAGGCACCGGAAAACACCATAGCCGGCTGCCTCCATGCTATCGAGCGGGGGGTGAAATACATAGAAATTGATTTGCGCCTGTCTGCCGACGACCAACTGGTCGTCATTCATGACAAGACATTGAAACGTACAGCGGGGCAAGGGGGAAAACCCAGTCATTACCAAGCCAGCCAATTGGCCACAATGGATGCCCGCGCAGATGGCCCACCCTGGCCACGAAAAAAGGACTGCGGCGTACCCACTCTGGAGGCATTGCTCAGGGCCACCCACAAGCTCAAGGGCTATCAACTGGAAGTTAAGCCAGATTCAAATGCCACCATGATGCGCATAGCGCAACATCTGGCTGAACGCTTTGACACGGCGGCTGCGGCTCGCAAAGTGGTAGTAACCTCTGCCAACTATTATTTGCACGAATGCCTGCGCCAAATGGCGCCCCGGATTAAGCGGGGCATGGTAGTCATGCGACCGGATGCGCTGTCCAATCCGGTTGAGTTGGGCTGCAGCTACTGTGCCATGCACTGGTCCACCTGCAACCGCTACACCGTACGTCAGCTAAGGAAATCCAATATACACAGCTCGGCATGGACAGTGAACGATGCACAAACGGTGAAACACCTGTACAAAATGAAGGTTGACAGTGTTATTACCGACTACCCATCCATGGTGCTGCCGCTGGTCGCGGCGCTGCAAAGATCTTGAGCCCCTTTATCGAGCCGTCGAATAGCATAATCACGGTTTCGGTATCACATACGGGCTGCATACTGTGAGGGTAACGGTGATTCTATGCAATTGGCAGTGCGGCCTTACTGGAACGGCATACTCTGTCGGTGCGGTTTCATCAGCTCCATGGCCTTGCGATAAATCTTCTCGACCTGCACATCGGCGCCGACCTCGGCGCGTCGGGAGATCATGGTGACAGGAAATAGAAAGTTATCGCTGTACTTGAACTTGAGGGCGCGGCTGCGACCGTAGCGGTCTTCATAAATAACCCATTCCATGTTCAGCTCCTGCGCCAGCAGCTCCCCCATCACCACACCCATGGCCTGTAGCTCCAATGTCTGGTCGGCCCGCACCAGACGGCGATCCAGCAGGGTTTGCAGAATGTCCAGGTCATTGGCTTTGTCGCCCTGCAATTGTTTGCCGAGGTCAAAACGCGCCAAATCATCAATTCTGACGCGCTGCTGCGCCATAAACCGGATGTCGATCGCCCCGATTTTGCTCAGCCGGTATTGTTGCTCGTCACTGTTGGCAGTGCCGGCAAGGCCCAGCCAAGCAATCAGAATGAAGCGGAACAGTTTCAATCGGGGCATGTAATAATCTCCTGCTACCTTATTTTAGACCAACCCGGTTGTTATCTGGCCGGTTACATGGATAATTGCGGTCTTTAAATCGAGCCGCACACGGCAAACAGCGGTTTGTAGCGATTTAGTGGAGTTTGACATGATCAGCGGCAGTTTAGTTGCCCTTGTAACGCCAATGTTGGCAGATGGCAGCATCGACTGGGATGCTCTTGATGCGCTTATTGCCTGGCAGATAGAGCAGGGTACCAGCGGTATCGTTGCGGTGGGTACCACTGGAGAGTCTGCGACCCTGGCAGTGCCGGAACATTGTAAAGTCATCGGTCGCACCGTAGCACAGGTGGCTGGAGCCGTGCCGGTTATTGCCGGAACGGGGGCTAATTCGACCACTGAAGCGGTCGCCCTGACCCGCGCTGCCAGTGAAGCAGGCGCAGATGCCTGCTTACTGGTGACTCCTTATTACAACAAGCCCTCTCAGGAAGGACTCTACCGGCATCACAGGTGTATAGCGGAGTCCGTGGCTATCCCCCAGATTCTCTACAATGTGCCCGGTAGAACCGGCGTGGATATGCTGCCCGACACCGTAGCCCGGTTGGCAGATATCGACAATATAATTGGTATCAAGGAAGCTACCGGCGACTTGCAACGCGGACGCGAAGTACTGGATGTTTGCCAGGGCAAGATGGCTGTTTATTCCGGCGATGACGCCACCGCCACAGAACTGATGCTAATGGGAGCCGTTGGCACCATCTCGGTGACCGCGAATGTGGCGCCGGCAATTGTGGCTGAACTGAGCCGGTTGGCTATTGCGGGTGATGCCGAGGCTGCCCGGACCCTGGATCTACAGGTAGAGGCGCTCAATTCTGCACTGTTTTTGGAGTCCAATCCGATGCCGGTGAAGTGGGCCCTGGCCGAGATGGGACGTATTGGTGCGGGTATACGATTGCCAATGACGGTGCTTGACCAGCAGTATCACGCGGCTGTGCGAGACGCAATGGGCAAGGCGGGCATACTTTGATGCGCATACTCTTATTACTTTTATTTTCCCTGACACTGGCAGGCTGTACCTGGTTGACCGGCGACAAGGGCTATTTTCGAGATACCAGTGGCGATTACCGCAATGCCCGGGTCTCCCCGGCGATAAAGGTACCGGCACGCCTGGACGATGACGCCCTGCAACCTATCTACGTCATTCCGCCCATTACAGAAGAGCTGCGGGTTGCCGGCAGCTTCGATACACCGCGCCCGGCGCCGCTGGTGGCAAAGAAATCTGAAGAACTGGTGCGTATTCAGCGTCTCGGTGACGAAGAGTGGATGTTGGTTGCCACCGCCCCTGGGCAGTTGTGGCCGCAGGTGCGCGCTTTTCTTACTACCAACAGCCTGCAACTGGCACGGGTAGACGCCCGTGCGGGTTTGATCGAAACGGGATGGCTCAAGCCCGATCACGATGGTATGGATGAACGCTATCAATTTCGTATCGAGCAGGGCGTTCAGCGCAATACCTCCGAGCTACATGTACTGCAGATGGTGTTGGCTGGGGATACTGCCGACTGGCCGCCGGCTTCATCCGACAGTGAACGCGAGAATGAAATGTTGATGGCTATTGCTCAGTACATAGCCAGCAATACCGGTGCTGCGCCGGTTTCCATGATGGCGCAGCAGGCGATAACTGCCACCGGCAAGGTCAGTATGCAAGAAGACGCAAATGATATTGCCTATATTCGCCTGGAGTTGCCTTTCTATCGCGCCTGGGCTTCAGTGGAGCGAGCCTTGCGCGAGTCTAATTTCCACATGCGCGATCGTGATCGCAGTACCGGTGTGTTCTACTTTCGCTACGTGGAGCAGGACGATGAAGATAGTGGTTGGTTCGACTGGATATTTGGCAGTGACAACCAGGCAGATACCGCGGCGATGACGGAACAGGACTTCGTGCTGACTCTGCAGGAACAAACTCCGGCGGTGGTTAGAATCACCATCGCCAGGGAAGACAACGAGGCGCTGATACCTACCCAGGTGCAGAGTCTACTGGGCCTGATCAAGGGCAATATTAACTAATGCGATTTGCCTCCCTGGGTAGCGGCAGTCGCGGCAACGCTACCCTGGTAGAGTCGGGTTCCACCGTGATACTGGTAGATTGTGGGTTTTCCCTGCGGGCCACTGAAGCGCGATTGGAGCGCCTGGGCATCAGCGGCCATGATCTGGACGCCGTGTTGGTCACCCATGAGCACACCGATCATTGCTCCGGTGTCGCAAAATTGTCCCGTAAGTACGAAATCCCGGTTTATCTTACGCGCGGTACCTGGGCCAGTGGCCGCTGCGCAGATCCCTGGGCGGTGGAGTATTTCCACAGCGATGCACCTTTTGAGATCGGCGCTATCAGGGTAGCGCCGATAGCGGTTCCCCACGATGCGCGCGAACCCTGCCAATTCGTGTTTGAGAGCGGCACCGGCAAGCTGGGGATACTCACTGACCTGGGCAGTGTCACTGCCGCGGTTGTCGAGCACTACCGGCATTGCCAGGCGCTGCTACTGGAATGCAACCACTGTGTCCAGATGTTGCGCGACGGTCCCTATCCATATGCCTTGCAGCAGCGCGTGGGTGGTGATTGGGGGCATCTCAACAATCAGCAGGCGGCGCAACTGCTAGCGCAGCTATCTTCCGAACAGTTGTTACACATTGTGATCGCTCATATCAGTGAGAAGAATAATAGCCCGCAGCGGGTAGCGGAGGCTCTACAGCCTGTGCTGGAATCGATGGACAGCGTAACCTGGGCAGATCAGCAAGACGGCTTTGACTGGCTGGAACTGTAAGGCAACTCAAGTCGCCGCGCAATGCCTGGGTGGTAGCAAGGTCAGCTTGGCTATGGCTTCAAAGTGCGTTAGTTCAGCGCAGACCAGTTGGATGTTGCCCGCCACGTTAAGATAGACAAGTTCTGCCAGTCCTCGCAGCGGCAGCAGTGACCGAATACTGTTCCCCTCCAGGTAGATATCGGTCAATTGCGACAGGGTCGCCAGTGGGCCGACACTGGTAACGGCATTGCTGGCAAGCTTGAGGCGAGCGAGCGCAGTAAAGACCTCGATGCCCTCCAGGCTGGTCACGTCGGCATGGCTGCAGTTCAAGTCGGTTAGCTGGCTGGCATTGGTTATGGCACCGTCACCAACGTGCTGTTTGACGCACTTCCTGAGTGCTTCATCAGGAATTTCGTATTCCGTATACAGTGGTGCCGGCGTGTATACCACCCGGTCATTTATCTTGAACTGGTAATCAGTGCAGCTCGCCACCACCAACAAAATGGCACTTGCCAATACTGTCTTAAACATCTGTGTATGCTCCCAGTGGTGGGCATAGCCCTGAGACCGTGGTTGACACTATAATTGCTGTTACTCCCAATAACAAAAAATGGGCAGAGGAATGGCCGAGGAAAATCCCGCAAGCTCCAGTGCTGAGGATGCGGGCAGTGGTGCAATCAGCATCGCGCAGCGGGGCAACCTGAAATCACTGGAAACCACACTGCGCAAGCAACAGTCTGTCTTATTCTATGAACTCTGCCTACAACAGGTTGCTGACCTGCGGCGTAGAAATAAATTTTGCCCGCACCACCACTGGCGACGGGTGATGGCCTCAGCCCGCCAGTCCAGGCACCATGAAAGGAAGTACCGTGCAAGAGAACTGCGTGAATGAGTGCGCGGTAAGTAGCGATGTGCCTGAATTGCGGGATCAGGCTCGCGCGTTGGCACAGGAGCTGGGCTTGCCGGGCGTGGCGCTGTCTGACCAACAAAACTATTCTGCACTGTTGCTGCAAACGGTCAGCGGATTGCAATTGCAGCCCGTTGGGGCGAAAGCTTCTGGTCCGGTTATGGTGGATTTTGGGGCGGGCAACATGCGCCGTCGCCGCCGCGGCGGGCACAGCGAGCCGCTGGGTAAAGCGGTGGGAATTGGTCGGCGAGAGGGCCTGAAACTCATAGATGCCACGGCCGGGCTGGGACGCGACAGTTTTGTGCTGGCTGACCTGGGCTGTGATGTCACTCTGCTCGAGTGCTCACCCATCGCCTTCGCGTTGCTGCGTGACGGCATACAGCGGGCGCGCCACAGCGAGGATCCCTGGTTGCGGGAAGTGGCTGAGCGCATGCATCTATATCACGCAGACAGTATCGGCTGGCTGGCTGATACCAGTGAGAAATTCGACGTGGTTTACCTGGATCCCATGTTCCCCTCGCGCAAGAAATCTGCCCGCGTCAAAAAGGAAATGTGGCTATTTCAGCAGTTAATTGGCCACGATCCGGGGGAGGGTGCCTTTCTGGAGCAGGCATTGAATACGGCACTGTGGAGGGTGGTGGTAAAGCGTCCGACCAAGGCCCCCAGCCTGGAGGGTCCGCAGCCACACCATGCCATCACCGGTAAGACGGTGCGATTTGACGTTTACATGTGTGATTGAGACTGCGCGCGTCGGCCGTCATTGCGGGTAAAGAAGAAGGGTAGTGCATCATTCTTTCTGTAATTTCATGGTGGCTTGAAGAGCTGAGCCACCCGGTTATCCCTGAATGTGATTTTGATGGATTACCAACGAGAGGAAACACCGGATGACTCAACCTGTACAGAATAATGCGATTTACGATGCAGTGGAACTGCTCAAGGACAATTGTTCAAGCCGGGTATGTGTGCACAGGGAAACTGGAATCGATTACGCGGCTACAGGTATCTGGAAAAAGTCGTCAGAGGAGTGAAATTCAAAGATGGGATCGAGATACCAGCCAACGACCGGGTCGCCGCTTGATTTGAATCGCTGAACACCACATTTGACCATAGGTCAGACAAAATTGTGACATGCTAAATTCGTTGTTGATTCCCCCTTGCAGTGCGACTGAGACGCCTTGGAATCTCTCGACTTTGAAATTGATCTCGTAACTTCATTGTTGGTGTTTACGGGTACAAAACAGTATTGTGTATTGTATCAATATTGAGAGTTAGCCAGATTTTTGATCGGAATCGCTTACCCTTCAGATTTTCCTATTCGACATATCTTATTGATAATAATAGGTTATTTATAAAGAGCTGGATGGATTTACAGCTTTTTTAGGGAGGCAACCTTGATATTTGTTGAAGTTAACATATATATTAACTATATTGCTACCCCGTTATGAGTGGTGAGAATCCTAAAGAACGCATATCGGGTGCCAAATTTACGGTGGTACATTGTGTTGGTGCGCTCGAAAGCTTTGATGAAGCATTGGCTAGAGTGGATGCAAGGAGGAGAAAGTCCTTTACTCGTGGAATTATTCAACAGATACAGCGTTTGGTTGATGGGCATAGAATGTCCAAAGAAAATTTTCCACGGGAGGGAGAACTTCCTAAAAGACCGGGGCAGCATCAATCAAAGAAATTTAATGCTCTCAAAAAGATACCGATTAGAGGATATTGTTGGCTTTCAGACACGCATGCGGATACATATTTCATAAGTCATTACGTTTACAAAGATTATGATGATTTACGAGACGCTGATATTAGTAGAGTTGGTGTGAACTGGCGGAGAGTAGAGGAGAATGGTGATGAGCGCTAAAGACTTGTTTTTTGCGACGGGTAAGGAGTTTACTGCGGATGAAAAAAGAGAATTTGCCCGAGAGGAGCTTATATACAACGTAGCGGAGGACGTTTTAGTTGCTCTAGAAGATTTGGGAGTTAGTAAAAGTGATTTGGCTGAAAAGCTGGGCAAATCTAAAGCCTATGTCTCGCAACTGCTTAGTGGGGCTCGCAATATGACTCTTTCCACGTTCTCGGATATTTGCTTTGTGCTTGATAGAAAGCCGTCTGTGTCTATATCTGAAGCCAAAATAAATGAGGTGGGTGAATTTCTCGAGGGTATTGAGGCGCTTTGGGAAAGCAGTTCTCTTGACGTGTGTGCAAGTGAGAGCGCGCGGATCGGGCATTCAGAGAATGTTATCGATTGCAGAGACGAAGCCATCTGGGAAAATCAGGCGGCTTGAGGGTGAATAAACATCAAAGAAAAGCTCAGGAAAGCCTCCATATACAAAGCGTAAACTTAAGAGAGAGTAGGGTTTCTGTACGAGATGATATCTATGTAGACGTCCTGGAGAGAGACGAGACGATACCTCAGAGCTTTAAATCGTTTATAAAAATCCGAGAAACTGTCCTCGAAGATAAAGAGGGCAGTGAATGCTGGGACTATCGTTTTGTATACTCCGTAGGGATAAGATTAATCTCGAAGGATGAGGAAGATCAGAGTTCTGAAGATTCGTATAATCCCCTAGTGGAAATTGTAGGTGTATTCGAAGCTCGATACATTTCTTTTGATCACTTAGATGAGGATGTGCTATTGGCGTTCTCTGTTGATAACGTTGGATATCATGTGTGGCCCTATTGGCGGGAACTTGTGCAGTCCTCATGTGCGAGGATTAACCTGCATCCATCTATAGAAGTTGCTACATATCGGATCAATAAAAAAGCGGGTGAAGAGGAAGAAACAGACTAGGAATAGAGGAGCCCTTGGAAGTTGAGAAGCGCTTTGCGGCTGGCCTTAACTTCTCCAAGATCCAGAGTAGCATCATTCATAGGCTGGTATTTGAGTCTAAGCAAGTTGATCCCCGCTCGGCCAGTTGATGCGCAAATTCCTTACCCAGGCCAGCAGAGGCTCCATTATAGTGGCCGTTCTACCGTTGAATGGGAATCATATGCTGAACCGCTGGTTACTGTCAGTCCTGCTGGCGCTGTTCGCGGTGCCGGCCCCAGAAGTACAGGCAGCCAATGACAGGCTGTTGTTCTGGGAGGTGCCGACCGACCGGGGTACCACCTGGCTGCTGGGCTCCATGCATTTGGCTCGTGCGGATATCTATCCCTTGCGCAGCGAGATCATGTCGGCTTTCGAAACAGCGGGCACGCTGGTGGTGGAGGTCGATATTGGTGGCGCCAACCTATTGGCAGTGCAGCAGAGAATGCTGGAGTTGGGCACCTATCCTGCCGGTGAGTCCATTCTGGATGATCTCTCTGCCCAGACCTGGCAAGACCTGCAGGCGCGCCTGGAAGCCGGCGGCTTGCCCGCCTTCATGATGATGCAGATGAAACCGGGGCTGGTGGTTACCACCCTCACTACCATGGAAATGATCAAGCTGGGTTTAAATCCAGAGCTGGGTGTTGATAGGCATTTTCTGACGCTGGCGCGGGGCAACAAGACCATTGTCGAGTTGGAGACAGTAGATCAGCAGATTGGTCTGCTACTGGACTTTCCCAACCCGAACCTGCTGGTGCAGCAAACCCTGCTCCGGATGGACAACCTGAAAGCGACCATGAATGAGCTGATCAGCACGTGGAAGCAGGGTGATGCCCAGGGCTTGCGCAAGTTAGTGCTCGCAGACGAGCTCAGTCGCCATCCGCAACTCCGACCCCTGCACGAGCGGCTGTTTGATAGGCGCAATCGCGCCATGACTGAACGCATTGTGCAGTTGCAGCGCCAGGGTGGTGACCATTTTGTAGTGGTGGGTGCCGGACACCTGCCAGGTGATCAGGGTATTATTGGGCTGCTTAAAAGACGGGGACAAAAGCCCCGCCAACTGTAAAGGGATTGACGATGTCTGCAGGTAAAACTATTGCGCTGGTTACCGGCGCCTCGGCCGGTATTGGTGCTGAATTTTGTCGCCAACTGGCCGTTGGGTGTGATGTGATAATCGCGACGGGCCGCCGCGAAGAGCGGCTACAGGCACTGGCAGACGAGCTGTCAGGTCAGGTGGAGATGCACCTGTTGGTGGCGGACCTGACGAGCAGAGAAGGACTGACCCGGCTCATAGAAATGCTGCGTCAAAAAGGTCCGGTGGATTACCTGGTTAACAACGCCGGTTTTGGCGCCCTTGGCCATTTTTCCGAAACGGATCTTGAGCCGCAGCAACAGATGATAGCCCTGCACATTGATGTCACAGTAGCCCTCACTCGCGCCGCCTTACCGTTTATGAAGGAGAAGGGCGTGGGCACTATTATTAATGTGTCTTCCATGTCGGCATTTAATGCCAATGCCATGGTCACGGTATATGGCGCCAGCAAGGCTTTTCTCAACCATTTCTCCGAAGGCCTGCAGTTGGAGCTCCAGGATACGGGCATCAAGGTGCAAGCCCTGTGCCCTGGCTATACCCGCAGTGATTTTCACGGCCGGGACAGCATGACGGGCTTCAGCACCGATATGGTGCCCGATGAGATGTGGATGGAGGCCTCAGAGGTGGTGGCAATCAGCCTGGCAGCGCTGGAGGGAGATCAGGTTATCGTGCAGGCTATGGAGAAATAGTTTGTCCGCGTAGGGTCAAAAGTTATGGGGCCGAAAGTTATGGGGCCGAAAGTTATGGGGTCAGAGTAAAATCTCCGCGCACTGCACTACGTGCCCAGCAATCTTTCCAAAATTCGCTGATACACTCGTGCCAACGCCTCAATATCATCCACCCGTACACACTCGTCCACCTTGTGAATAGTGGCGTTTACAGGTCCCAGTTCCAGTACCTGCGCGCCGGTGGGCGCAATAAAGCGACCGTCTGATGTGCCACCGGCGGTGGACAGCCGCGCCGGTAGACCCAGGCAATCCTCAATGCTCGCCACCGTGGCATCTACCAATGCGCCGCTGCCGGTGATAAAGGGCTGCCCACTGAGATTCCAGTTGAGCTTATAGTCCAGGTCGTGCCGGTCGAGTATGGCCTCAGTGCGCTGTTGTAACTGCTGTGCTGTTACTTCTGTACTGAAGCGAAAGTTGAATACCACATCCAGTTGACCCGGGATAACATTGGTGGCCCCGGTACCGCCGTTGATATTGGAAATCTGGAACGAGGTGGGTGGGAAAAACCCGGTGCTCTCATCCCAGCTTTCTGCGGCGAGAGCGGTGAGGGCGGGTGTGGCGCGATGAATAGGGTTGTCGGCGAGTTGGGGGTAGGCGATATGCCCCTGCATGCCGTGTACCGTCATTTCACAACCGAGGCTGCCGCGCCGGCCATTTTTAATGACATCGCCCAACTTGTTCTCACTGGACGGCTCTCCGACCAGGCACCAGTCTATGCTCTTGTTTTGCTGTTGCAGCCAGTCCATCACCTTAACCGTACCGTCGATGGCCGGACCCTCCTCATCGCTGGTGATAAGAAAACCAACTCGGCCGGGGTGGTCAGGATATTGGGCGACAAACTGTTCGCAGGCTACGATCATGGCGGCCAGGCTGGCTTTCATGTCGGCGGCGCCGCGGCCATAGAGGACACCGTCTTCAACCGTAGGCTCGAAGGGCGGGTACTTCCAGGCGTCTTCCGGGCCGGTGGGCACCACATCGGTATGGCCGGCAAAAACCAGGATAGGTCCCTCGCTACCGTGCTCTGCCCACAGGTTTTCAACCTCGCCGAAGCGCAAATGTTCGCAGCGAAAACCGCAGGCTTGCAGGCGCTGGGCCATCAACTCCTGGCAGCCAACGTCGTTGGGTGTAATCGAAGCCCGGCTGATGAGCTCGCGACAAAGTTCCAGTGCACTGGTCACAGTAGCGCTACTCAATTGTGAGCGTGAAGTTCTTCGTTCAGGCTGATGCTGGAACGATTGGCCAGACACTCGACCATACCGGTGACAGAATTGCGGCGAAACAGCAGGTCCGATTGGCCGGCCAATTCGCGGGCTTTCACGGCGCCGACTATAACGCCCTCTTTATCCTGCACCGTGACCTTGGTGCCGGCGGTTATATACAGGCCGGCCTCCACGGTACAGCGGTCGCCCAGTGGAATACCAATACCGGCGTTGGCGCCCAGCAGGCAGTTGCTACCCATGGAATTAACAATATCGCCGCCGCCGGACAGGGTGCCCATGATAGAGGCTCCACCACCCACATCCGAGCCTTGCCCCACCATGATGCCGGCAGAAATACGCCCTTCAATCATGCCCGGCCCCTCTGTGCCGGCGTTAAAGTTCACAAAGCCTTCGTGCATGATGGTTGTGCCCTCGCCGAGATATGCTCCCAGGCGAACCCGGGCGGTATGCGCGATACGCACACCAGAGGGAACCACGTAGTTGGTCATTTTGGGAAATTTGTCGATGCAACTGACTTCCAGGTTGCGCCCGTCCAGGCGCGCCTGTAATTGGCGTTGATTGAGTTCACTGATGTCTATGGCGCCTTCGCTGGTCCAGGCCACGTTTGGCAGTGCGGCAAAGATACCGTCGAGGTTGGTGTCGTGCGGCTTTACCAGTCGATGGGAGAGCAGGTGCAGTTTTAAATAGGCTTCCGGTACTGTTTCAGGCGCGCTGTCCTGTGCCAATACTACCGCGACCAGTGGTCCAGAGGAGTGCTCCATAGGCGCCAACCGCGCGGCTAATTCCGTTTCACCGGCGCTGGCCAGTGCCTCGCACAAGGTGGGGATAAGAGCTTTATCCAGCGACAGCGTACAGTTGCCGCCGGTATAGCCCAGCGCTGCCAGGGCGGTGCTCAGATCAGTGGCCGGGGCCAGCAGTGGTTTGGGGTAGAATATTTCCAGCCATTCACCGTTGCTATTGTGGGTGCCGACACCAATGCCGAGTGCGTAGAGACTGTTACTCATGATATTTTCCTGGGGCTGCTGTTTTCTTTACAGAGTGTGTTGATGAAATAATTTCCGGTAGTTTTGCGCGGCGAAGCCAACATGGCAACTGGTGCCGGTATCCAGTAGTGGACGTTTGATCAGTGTCGGTTGTGCCATTACCGCCTGCAGGGCGGAGTCCTGAGCCATGTTTTCTCGCAGTTGGGCATCCAATTGTTTCCAACCGGTGCTGCGGCGATTGACCAGGGTTTCCCAGCCCAGTTCATCGAGCCAGGCCTGCACCTGTGTTTCGGTCAGGCCGTCGACACGGAAATCGTGAAACCTGTAGTCGATATTGTGTAGCTCCAGCCAGCGGCGAGCTTGCTTGACGGTGTCGCAGTTCTTGATGCCGTACAGGGTGATCAAGAGGTTCTCCAGACGCTGCTAAAAGGGCCGCGTAGCATAGCAAATCTGTCGAATCTGTGCATACTACGCGCCATGCCAGGTCGCTGCGGTGTAAATTCACACCCTAGGCTTTTTGGGTCTTTTTCGGGTGCTTGCGCTGCGGGTAGCAGGTGGTACAGATTTCGCAGACGGTGCCGTCGCAGCCACGGGCGCTGCAATATTCGCGCCCGTAATAGATGATCTGCAGATGCAGCGCATTCCATGATTCCCTGGGGAACAATCGTTGCAGGTCTTTTTCTGTCTGGCTGACATTTTTTCCGCTGCTCAGGCCCCAGCGTTGCGCCAGCCGGTGAATATGGGTATCAACGGCAAAGGCGGGCACGCCGAAGGCCTGCGACATCACTACGCTGGCAGTTTTGTGACCGACCCCGGGCAACTGTTCCAGTGCCGCCATATCGGCCGGTACTTCGCCCTGATGCTGCTCGACCAGAATTTCACTGAGCCCTTTAATGGCCTTTGATTTTTGTGGTGACAAACCGCAGGGTCGAATAATCGCGCGGATGTCTGCTACATTCTGTGACGCCATATCGCGGGCATTGTCAGCCAGTTCAAACAGAGCCGGGGTCACCGTGTTAACACGCTCATCCGTGCACTGGGCGCTCAGTAAAACAGCAACCAGCAGGGTGTATGGATCTTGGTGATCCAGTGGAATAGGCGGCTGGGGATACAGTCTCTGCAATTGCTTGAGAATGTATTCAACCCGTTGCTGTTTCAGCATCAGCGTGTCACAAGCCTTCGCAGAATGTGCGAATTCTCTGCGCTGCTTCAATGCACTGCTCCACGGGCGCTACCAGCGCCATGCGCACGTGGTTTTCACCCGGATTACCGCGGCCACTATCACGTCCCAGAAACTGTCCGGGCAATACGGTCAAATGCTGCTGTTGATACAGGCCAGCGGCGAATTCGGTGTCCGAAACCGGTGTTAGTGGCCACAGGTAGAAGCCGGCCGGCGGGCGCTCAAGCGACAGCAAATCCCCAAGTATTGCCAGTACCGCCGAGAATTTCTGCCGATATAGCCGGCGGTTTTCACACACATGCTCCTCGTTAGACCAGGCCGCAGCACTGGCCCACTGATGCTGCAGGGGCAGGGCGCAGCCCTGGTAGGTTCGATACATCAAAAATCGCTGCATGAGGCTGGCATCACCCGCTACAAAACCCGAACGCAAACCGGGCAGGTTGGAACGCTTGGAGAGACTGTGGAAGACGATGCAGTTGTGGTAATCCTCAACGCCTGCCAGTGGGCAGGCCTGTAGCAAGCCCGGCGGTGGTGTGTCTTCATCGGCGTATATTTCCGAGTAACACTCGTCGCCGGCGATCACAAAATCGTGCTCTTGCGCCAACTCGACCAGGCGCACCAACTGCTGCAGGTCCATTACCGCACCGGTGGGGTTGCCGGGTGTGCAGATGTAGAGCAGTTGGCAGCGTTGCCAGGTGTCGGCGGGTACTGCGTCAAAGTCTGGCAGCAAGCCGTGCTCAACGCGGCAGTCCAGGAATACGGGCTGGGCGCCGGCTAACAGGGCTGCACCTTCGTAGATCCGGTAGAACGGGTTTGGGCACAACACCAGCGGAGCTGACTGCCGGTCAACTACTGTCTGGGCAATGGCGAACAATGCTTCCCGGGTGCCGGCCACGGGCAGTACCTGGCTGTTCGGGTCGACTGCTGCCAACTGAAATCGTTGTTGCAGCCAGTTGGCGATCGTCTCGCGCAATTCAGGGATGCCACGTGTAGACGGATACGTCGCCAACAACGGCAGTTTCTCCATCAATATTTGTTGCACAAAATCCGGCGCCGCGTGTTGAGGCTCGCCTATGCCCAGGCTGATAGCGGCCAGGTCTACCGGTGGTTGCAGTGGTTCGAATAACCGGCGCAGTTTTTCGAATGGGTAGGGTTGCAACAAGTTGAGATCAGAATTCATACTGGTTTACGCCGCCGCCTGTTCGTCCAGTTCCTTGCAGATTGCCGCCTGGATATTGGCGGACAGCTCGGCATCATTAATGGGCCGTTGTTGTCCGTCAGTAATGAAAAAGACATCTTCTACCCGCTCGCCGAGGGTGGTAATTTTGGCTGCCTGTAGTTCAATGCCGTAGTCGCAAAAAATTTGTCCGATACGGGCCAGCAGGCCCGGCCGGTCGGGGGTTATTACTGCCAGTATGCTGACCTGTTTGGCCGGATCAATGCTCATGGTGGTCTGGGTGGGAATTGAGAAGGCCTTGATCTGGCGGGGTACGCGTCTATGAACGACCTCAGGGTAGCGATCCTTGTTCTGCAACTGCTCGGTAAGAAAATTGATGATGTGGCGGATGCGCTCGGAATCCCGGGAGATGGAGCTACCATCAGCATCGAGCACATAGAACGTGTCCATGGTCATAGCGTCAACCGAGCTGTACACGCGGGCATCGTGCACACTCAGGTCAAGCTGTTCCAGAGCTGCGGCGATCACTGCGAACAAGTATCCCTGGGCGCGGGCATAAATAAAAATCTGCGTAGCCGAGGCTCCCTGCAACCGGCTATCCGGTTTGATTAGTACCAATGGGGTCTCATTGTCGAAATGCTGGGCAATCGATTCTGTGTGCCAGACGATGTCTTCAACGTGTTCGCGCAGGAAATAATCCTCGCCGCTTTCGCCCCACAGTTCTTCAATTTCTTCAGCGATAAAGCCGCAGTCTTCCAACTGTTCCATGGCTTTTCTTTGCACGTCGGCAATCCACTGTTGCTTGTCAACCTGCTTGTCCAGGCCGCGTCGCAAGGCGCGACGAGTTTCGGTATACAGCCGTCGCAGCAGTGAGCCACGCCAGGCGTTCCACAGTGTTGGATTGGTGGCGTTGATATCTGCCACCGTCAGCGCCAACAGGTAACCCAGCCTGGTTTCGTCACCCACAGCGACAGCGAATTCCTGAATAACTTCAGGGTCCGATATATCCTCGCGCTGGGCCACGCTCGACATAAGCAAATGCTTTTCGATCAGCCAGCAGACCAGCTCGGTATCCTCGCTGCTGATGGAATGCTTTTCACAAAAAAGCCTGGCGTCGATGGCGCCCAGCTCAGAGTGATCGCCACCTCGGCCCTTGCCGATGTCGTGGTAGAGGCCGGCAATGTAGAGCAGTTCCATCTTGGGCAGGCGACTGGCCACGCGACTGGTAACCGGAAATAGCTCCCGGTATTGAGGAAACAGGAAGCGCCGCATGTTGGCGATAACTTCCAGAGTATGTGCATCTACCGTGTATATATGAAAAAGGTCGTGTTGCATCTGGCCGACAATTTTGCCGAACTCAGGCAGGTATTTGCCCAGTACCCCGTAGCGATTCATGCGCCGCAGTTGTAGCGCCAGCTTGTGCGGCGCCCGCAAAATATCCATAAACAGGCGCCGATTGTGCGCACCCCGCCGGAAATCTGCGTTGATCAGGTCGCTATGATCACGAATCAGGCGGATGGTGGCCACGTGCACACCGTCGATACGCTCATGCTGGGCGCACAGCAGAAATACTTCCAGCAGGGCCGATGGCGTCGCGCTGAACACATCGTCGGCACGCGCTTGCAGGTAGCCATTGCGGATCTGAAAACGCGAATTGATTACGGCAACTTCTTCCGGGCCATCGGCGCGCAAAATTACCTGGTCGAAATGCTGCATCAGTACTTCGTTGAGTTGTCCCAGCGCCAGCACCCAGCGATAGTACTGCTGCATAAACTGCTCTACTGCCAGGCGTATATTGCTGTCTTCATAACCGAACATACCCGCCAGTTCCCGCTGGTGGTCAAACAACAGGCGATCTTCTTCCCGGCCGGCAATCAGGTGCAGGGCGTAGCGCACCCGCCACAAAAAGTCGCGACCCCTGAGCAGAATGTCCAATTCATCTTCAGTCAGAAAATTGAGTTTCTGCAGAGCCGCAGGGTCACTTAGTCCGAACTGGCGCAGGGCAATCCAGCCTATCATCTGGATGTCGCGCAGACCGCCGGGAGAGCCTTTTACATTGGGCTCAAGATTGTATTCTGTATCCGCATATTTTGTGTGACGAACCGCCTGTTCTTTCCACTTGGCGCGGAAGAACTCTGCGCTGGGCCACATTTTTTCTGGGCTGATACTGTCGTGCATGGCGTGCAGCAGTTTTTCAGAGCCGCGAATGAGCCGCGATTCCATGAGTGCGGTTACGGCGGTGATGTCGTCGGTGGCGGTTTGTCGGCATTGCTCCAGCGTTCGCACGCTGTGGCCGATGTCCAGCTTCACATCCCATAGCAAGGTAATGAATTGCTCAACCTGGGTCTGGTAACCGGCGGGGTCGCCGTCTACCAGTATGAGCAGATCAATATCCGAGTGTGGGTGCAGTTCGCCACGCCCGTATCCCCCCACGGCGATCAGCGTAATGTCGCAGTCGTCCCACGAGAAGCGATCCCAGATGCAGGCTAGCAGCTCGTCGACGAAGGCGGCGCGTAACCGGATCAATTCCTCTATATCGCGACCGTCCCGGAACTGCTGATCGAGATAGAGGCGCGCCCGTTCACAGGCGCTTTTAAGGGCGGTGACAGGGTTGTCGCCGACGCTACAGTTGTTCCGTAACAGCTCTGGCTCCACCAGTGCGGGAGGCAGAGCGCGCATTAGAAGTTTTCGTTGCTGCGGGCGGTTAATACTTCCACGCCGGTGGCGGTAACAGCCAGCGTATGCTCCCATTGAGCAGACAGTCGCCCGTCGCAGGTGCTCACAGTCCAGCCATCTTTCCGGTTGAGTTTCACGTGTCTGCGACCGGCATTGAGCATGGGCTCGATAGTGAAGGTCATGCCCTCCTTGAGCGGCATGCCCGCGCCTTTCTTACCATAGTGCAGAACCTGCGGCTCCTCGTGAAATATAGCGCCGATGCCGTGTCCGCAGTACTCACGCACCACGGAGTAGTAATTCTTCTCCGCATATTTCTGAGTGACGTAACCGATGTCGCCCAGGGTGGCCCCCGGCTTGACCACCTCGATACCTCGGTACAGGCACTGCTGGGTGATCTGTGCCAGCCGCTCCGCATGGGGCGCTGCATGGCCCAGGCAAAACATCATGCTGGTATCGCCGTGGTAGCCATCCTTGATAACGGTGATATCCAGATTGACGATATCGCCACTTTTGAGGATTTTCCTGTCATTGGGTATGCCGTGGCAAACAACTTCGTTGATGGAGGTACAAATAGACTTGGGAAAACCGTTGTAGTTCAGCGGTGCCGGGATTGCATCCAGGTCATCGACAATATAGTTGTGGCACAGGCGGTCCAGTTCTCCGGTGCTGATGCCCACCTCAACGTGGGGCTCAATCATCTCCAGTACCTGCGCTGCCAGGCGGCCGGCAACACGCATTTTTTCCAATTCTTCCGGTGTCTTAATAGTTACTGACATGTCTTTTTCTGCTTGAGGGCTTGAGTAATACGTTGCAGACTGTACCGTAGCTGGCCATTCTAACCTACAAACCCACGGTGGGTGCAATTTATTGCTTTGGGCTAACAATGATGTTTTTGGTGTACGATATCCCAAACGGAGATTATATGTTGTCGGCGCGGGTCGTCCAAACCAACTTTATTCACTATGAGGCAAACATCATGAACAAACTCATCACCCATTTCGCTTTTGCCTCCGCGTTGCCGGTGGCAATAGGTATCACCCCCCCCCCCCCCCCCCCCACTTTTCTCTCGCATCTCGTGGGCAGGGATAAGCCCATGGGTCAATGGCGCAACCTCACGGCTAATTTCCTCTCGCGAAGTTGCCGACTCATCCTCCTGGTGCTGGCGATTAGCACCGCCGTCCCTTTCATTTTTGGAATAAACACGGCACAGGCGCAGACCGAACCGACTATAACAGCTGAAAGACTAAATAATAATTCCATCCAATTATCTTGGAGTAATATACTCGGTTCCCCGCTTAGTATTTTTGTAACTGAAAATGGCCGTGATAGACGTCTTCCTACCTCACTTTTTGGAAGTGTAGGAGCTTTTAATATTAGCACCACAAATCAATACTTTAACAGAATAAACAATGCTGAAAGAGTTGGTATAGCTGGTCGTTCAGGTGGTTCATATATTGGTCATGCGTATACAACAGTACCTCCTCAATTTAGCCCGCCCCCCACCATCGCCCTGGCGGGTCCGGACACGGGTGTCAGTGATAGGGACCGCATCACCGGACAAAGAGGGATAGTTATTGTTCTGGCGAGTAATTTTGATCGCGGCAGGGGGGACACCTGGGGGATATCCGTCGATGGCGGTGCTGATAATTACTTTCGCACTAGAGTGGACAACGCAGGTGCCGCCCCCCATCTTCGTTTCGGATTGGGCGACGGCAAATACACCGACGACCAAGTGCGAGTGCGCCAGACCATAGATGGCGTTCTTTCCGCATTTGCCGGTCTTGCCGCATTTATCTTTGATTCCACGAAACCAGTCGTCAGCCTGATTGGTGCCGCCAGCATTACCCTGAAGCAGGACGATCCCTACACCGACTTGGGTGCCACCGCCTCGGATGTTCTGGATGAGAGCATCACGGAGGCCACCACGACGGACACTGTGGATACCAGCACCGCCGACCTTGTCGGCTTTGACTGTTTCGCCTGGCACCTTGTCGCCCGACTTTGATCCCGCCATCACGGCCTACAACGTCATCGTGGGCACTGGTGTGAACAGTATCGGCTTTACGCCAACCTTCCGTGCCGGCACCGTGGTCATTGAGGTCGCCAGGGTTTTTGGTGGTATGATTAGTAGTGGATCGACATCGACACGCGGCTTTTCCGGTACCCGCGCCACCTACAACATCGCGGTTACCAATGGCGGTGTCTCAACAACCTACTCCGTTACCGCGACCCGCAACACCGCGCCGGTGGCAGATGCCGGGGACGATGACACTGCGGCTACCAATGCGCCGGTAGCCCTGGACGGCTCTGGCAGCAGCGACCCCAATAGCCATGTCGGCGATACGCTGAGTTATGCCTGGGAGCATACCTTGACCGATGGCACCCCGCCCGCCACGGCAATCACTTTGCCTGATGCCACCGCGGAAAGCCCGACCTTCACGCCGACTGCGGCTGGGGCTTATACCTTCACCCTGACCGTCACCGATTCGGTCGGTGCCAGCCACACTGACACGGTCGTCATCACCGTTACCGAACCGTCCGTGACCCTGTCTACGGATTCGACTCTGTCGGCCTTGGAGGTTTCGGCAGGCAGCCTGAATCCGACCTTCGCGTCCGGCACCGACGCCTACGCCGTCAGCGTGGCGAATGGGGTGACCAGCATTAGGATTACGCCGACCGTGACTGACACCACCGGCGCGACCGTGACTGTGGGCAAGTCGGGCGCGACCCCGGTTGCGGTTGCCGGCGGCGAAGCCAGTGAAGAGATTGCCTTGGCTCTTCGCGAAAACCCAATCAATATCATCGTCACCGCCGAAGACACTTCAACACAAACCTACATTGTCACCGTGACCCGCACCGCCAACACCGCGCCGGAAATCACTGGCAATGCTACACTGGATTATGCCGAGGGCCGCACCGATTTGGTGGCGACCTACACCGCGACCGATACCGAGAACAACGCCATCACCTAGTCACTCAGTGGCACGGATGCGGGTTCGTTGACGATTGGTGCCACAAGCGGCATCTTGACTTTCAACACTACGCCGGACTTTGAAACCAAATCCACCTACTCGATCACCATCACCGCCACCGACGACGGCACGCCGCCGATGACCGACACACAGGCGGTAACGGTAACGGTTACCAATGTGGAAGAGGGTGTCGGCATGGTTACCATCAGCGGCACCGCTCAGGTTGGCATGGTATTGACCGCCGGCACGGTGACCGGTGACCCGGATGTCGTGGCCAGTGTTGATAGTCACGAATGGCAAAGCGCGCCGGACGGCACCACCACCTACGCCGCTTACAACCCCGCCGCCACCGGTTCAACCTACACCCCGGGAGTTGATGATGTCGGCAGGACCATTCGAGTGGTCGCTACTTACACCGACGGCCATGGTGGCGGTAAAAAAGTTGCCAGCGCGGCGACCGCCGCCGTGAAGGCCGCCGCGTCCACGGATGCGACTCTGTCGGGCTTGGTCGTTACCGGTAACAATAACGTGGTATATGATTTGAATGAGGCAATCACGTCTACCCGCACGGATTACACTGCCAACGTGCCGAATGGAGTGCGTAGCGTTCGGTTGACACTGACCTCGACTCATGCCAACGCGGTGGTGAGGATAGGCTCCACGGTGATTACCAGGGGCGGAGACACCGCTTCGATTACCCTACCTGCCGGTGGTAACCAAGGCCGCGCGATTGATGTCACCGCCGAGGCCGGCGGCGCAGCAAGACGATACAACCTATCTATCATCCGCGCCGCCAACACCGCGCCGACCATCACGGCTGGCAATGAAGCGATAATGCATGACGAGAACACCAGAGAAGTGGCGACCTACGCCGCGACCGATGACGAGGGCAACACCATCGCTTGGTCGCACGGTGGCACGGATGCGAGTTTGTTCACGATTGATGCCACAAGCGGCGTCTTGACCTTCAACGCGCCGCTGCCGAACTATGAAGTGCCGACGGATGCCGGCAACGACAGGGTTTATGACATCACCGTAACCGCTACGGATAACGGCACGCCGAATGAGGAACACACACTTGATGTTGTGGTAACGGTTACCGATGTGGAAGAAACGGGCACCATCGGCCGCATCACCGGCACCGCTCAGGTTGGCGTGGAATTGACCGCCGGCAAGGTAACCGACCCGGATGCTGTCACCCCGACCAACCTGACTGGCGCGGTTGCTGTTGCTGACATCACCTACGAATGGCAAAGCGCGGCGGACGGCACCACCGCCTTCGGCGTCATTACCGGTGCGCCTACCACATCAACCTACACGCCGGAGGTAGCCGTCGAAGGCAGGATTATTCGAGTCGAAGCCACTTACACCGATGGTTTTGGCAGCGACACCGCCATCAGCGCGGCGACCGATGCCGTGCGTGCCGCGGCGGTCGTGACTCCAATTGCACCACCTGCCGTGTACACTCTCAACGATGAACCTCATGCTACTGACGGAGATAAAGTAGTTATAACCTTCACATCGTCACACACCGATGATTTTACAATTGAATTTGATCGTGGTTCTACCAAGGACTTTAGCATTGATGATGCAGCCACCCCATACATTCACACAGAAACAGTTGGGTATGATTATGATGGCAATGTTAGGATTTTCCTTGGCCTTGGCGAAGTTGCAAAGTTACCTGTAACTACTGGGTCTGAACCTAACGCGCCATCTGTAACAGTGGTAAGAAATCCTAATAATTCCATCGAAGTATCTTGGGATAATATACCTGGTGTCGATTTTACTATTTATGCAGTTACAACAGGTGCGAATGATGTGGAAATTATTGATCTTGTCACTAGTCCACATACTATTGCCACTACTGATCCTCTTTTTGACACAGTAAATAATGCTGATGGAATTGGTGTACGTGGCTTTGCTGAGGGTAACCCTGTTGGTGACCATTCAGCGCCGATAACGTCTGACGAAGTACCTGATGAAGCACCTGCCGTGACGGACACCACTCCGCCGACGGTGACCCTCGGCACCATTACCGAAGGTGTGATTGGCACGGCGCAGGATTACGACATTACCTTCTCCGAGGCGGTAACCGGTTTGGCGGTGGGTGATTTCTCCGTTTCCAACACCATTGTGCCGTCCGGCGACCTGGTGGTGAATAGCGTGACCGACTCCGGCGACCACACCACCTACACCATCAGCATCACCCCGCGAGCGACAGCCTTCACCCTGACCCTTGACGCCAACAGCGTGACGGACCTTGCCGCCACCCCGAATATGGGCCCCGCGACTGCGGCGAGCGCGAGCGGCAGTGCGACGGCGGCACCGGCACCGACTAACACCGCACCGGTAGTCAGTGGTAATGCAGCACCGAATTATGCCGAGAACGCCGGCGAAGCGGAGACCTACACCGCGACCGATGCCGAGGACAACGCCATCGCCTGGTCAGTCACCGGCACGGATGCGAGTTTCTTTGCGATTGATGCGGATGGCGCATTGACTTTTAGCACTTCGCCGGACTTTGAAGACGCGCACGGCGCGACCTACTCGATCACCATTACCGCCACGGAAACCAATGGTGACCCAAGCGACCTGACAGGCGAATTGGCGGTAACGGTAACGGTTACCAATGTGGATGAGCCGGGTGCCATCGGCGACATCACCGGCACCGCTCAGGTTGGCGTGGAATTGACCGCCGGCAGCGTAACCGACCCGGATGGCGCGGTTACTGGCGTCACCTATCAATGGCAAAGTTCGCCGTCCGACAGTGGCGACTACACCAACATCAGCGGCGCTGACCAAGGCACCTACACGCTGGTGAAAGGTGACGAAGGCAGGACCATTCAAGTCATCGCCACTTACACCGACCCGCAGGGTGGCAATAAAAAAGCCACCACCGCGCCGACCACCGCCGTGAAGGCCGCAGGCGTGACCCCGCCCCCGCCCGCGCCCACGGACAACACCGCGCCGGTGCTTACCTACGACCGGTTTACACACACCGGCGGTGTAGCCGATGGTGCCATCACCCGCCTCAATGCAGGCGACACCCTCACGGTATTCGTCAACTCAAACGAACCGCTGGCTGCCAGTTCGCTTATGGATGCCGCCATATTTATCCTTGACGACGCAAAACGCCCTGCGCAAGCTCTGCTGCGGGCCGGCGTCACCAACCAATATAGGGCGACCTATACGATCAAAGCTGCTGACCACGGTAAAGGTCTACAGTGTAGTGTTAGCGGTGTCATGGACGCTGCCGGCAACAGAGCAGCCGATTTCACTTCACCTTCCCTACCTGTGTCAATCGACACCGAACCGCCGGTCATCACCCTGATCGGCGCTTCACCCGTACTCGTTGCCCACGGCGGCGATTACACCGATAGGAGCGTGAATGGAGTGAATACGGGTGCCGGCGAGACCCTGGCAACGGTCATTACCGACCCTGCCGCCATGACAGTGAACGCAGTGGACACCACCGCCGCCGGCGACTACACCTACACCTACACCGCGACCGACCGCGCCGGCAATGTCGCCACGCTGACCCGCACCGTGACCGTGAGTGCGGCCAACACGCCGCCGGTGGCACATGCCGGGGGCGATCAGGCTGTGGACACCGGCGCGAGCGTGACCCTGAACGGCACCGCCAGCAGCGACCCCGATGGGGATGATGCGGCGCTGCGCTATGCCTGGAGTCAGACGGATAATGACGCACCGCGTGTCAGCCTGAGCGGGGCAGACACCGCCACACCCAACTTCACCGCGCCCAGCCTGCTGAGCGCCGATGCAGAGCTGGTCTTCCGCCTGACCGTGAGTGATGGTGCCGTCTCGGCCACCGACACGGTAACCATCACCGTGACCAGGCCACTGGACACAGTGGCCCCGGTGATTACCCTGCTCGGAGACAGCCCCCTTGAGGTCAACCAGGGCGCCACCTACACCGACCCGGGTGCCACGGCAAGTGATGATCGCGATGGCGATCTCAGTGCCGGCATCATCGTTGGCGGCGACCCGGTGGATACCGACACTATCGGGGCATACAACGTCACCTATGATGTATCCGATGCCGCCGGCAATGCCGCCGCGACGGTCACCCGCATCGTCCGCGTCGTCGTAGTACGCGACCTTGCTGCGCTGAATGAGGCGATTTTGCCCGAAGTGGCGCGCGACATAGCGGACCGGAATGTCAGTGCTATTGCCCGGCGCATTGAGCAGGCGCGGCTGCCCTCAAGAGTGGGTAGCAGTGCCAGCCTCGGCGGTGCTTCCAGCCTGGCGGAAATCGCCAAATCCCAGGGCAGCACCGTTGCCGATGGCCAGTTTGACCTGAAGCGGCTCCTCAACAATTCCAATTTTGTCCTGCCGCTGAACGCAACCGGCGCAGGCGCAGCAGACAGCACCCAACTGACCCTTTGGGGTGCGGGCGACTACCGCGACCTGCAAGGTGCTGATGGGGTGCGTTGGAGTGGCGACCTGTTCAGCCTGCAACTGGGTCTGGATGCACACCTGAATGAGCGCACCATCCTGGGTGTATCTGTCTCTGGGAGCAAGGTGGAACTGGACTACACAAACCCCAGCGCGGCAGCCGGCGGCAACTATGACCTGGATATGACCAGTGTTCATCCTTACCTGGGCTGGTCAGCAGGGAGCCTGGACTTCTGGGCAACCCTCGGCTACGGCGAGGGCGAACTGGAGATCAGTGCAGACGGCGGGGCGCAAGCGGATAGCGCCTCAAGCGACCTGAGCATGCAAACCCTGGGGCTGGGCGCTAATGGTGTGTTGATGGCAACCGGCACCACCACCCTGCTGCTCAAAACCGAGGCATTGAGTACCCAACTGGAAGTGGATGCAAGCGAAGAGATAACCGCAATCACTCAGCAAGCCCACCGTGTGCGCATGACTCTGGAAGCGATTCGCGGCCACAGCCTGGATAGCGGCGCACGATTGGAAACCAGCCTGGAAGCCGGCCTGCGCTATGACGACGGCGACGGCGAGACCGGTGCCGGTGCGGAGCTGGGTGGTGGCCTGCGCTATGCGAGCGATAGCGGGGGCCTGGTGATAGAAGGCAAGGCACGGGCGCTGGTCGGCGGCAAGGGTGATACCGAGGAATGGGGACTCAGCGGGCTGATCAAACTCAGCCCCGCAGCGAACGGGCGCGGCCTGTCATTCAGCCTGACGCCCGGTTATGGAGTGACCGCCAGCGGTGTGGAACGACTCTGGCAGCAAGGGCTGGATGATGGCCTGGGGGCTCAGGGCGGTACTGATGGCAACAACTACACCCCGAACCTGGACCTCCGTTTGGATTACGGCATGGATGTCTCTGCAATGCCCGGCCTCGTAACGCCCTACACTGAATTCAGTTTCGGCGCCACCGGTGACACCTACCGCCTGGGCCTGCAGTGGCAGCGCAGCAAGTGGTTTGATCTAAAACTTGTCGCCGAGCGCGAAGCAGGCCAGATTACCGCTGACCACCGCATCTACATAGAGGGCGAGATAGTCTTTTAACCCTGTCATCCTCGCTCTTTCATCCTGTCATCCCCGCCGCAGGCAGGGATGAAAGAGCGGCGCAACCGCGTATAATAGCGTGGTGGCGCCACACAAAGGGTGAACTTCTTGGTAAGAAATGCGATGATGCTCACAGAGGAACCAGCCGTTCTCCGTATACAGGCGTTTCTCCACCTTTAATATATAGTTGGATCAGTGCTATATAAATCACACAGGAGACACTGAGCCATGATACTCAATGAAATAATTGCCTTGCTTGGAATGGGCGTAATGATCATCCTCGCCAACTGGCGAATGATGTATTCGCTGCGCGGTGAAATAGGTGGCCTGCGCGGTGAAATGGGTGGCCTGCGCGGTGACATGAATACCAGGTTCGCTACTCAAGACGCCAGGTTCGCTACTCAAGACGCCAGGTTCGCTACTCTGGACGCCAAGATAGACACCGGGTTCGCTACTCTGGATGCCAAGATAGACACCGGGTTCGCTACTCTGGACGGCAAGATAGACACCTTGCGCACTGACATGAATACCAGGTTCGCTACTCAAGACGCCAGGTTCGCTACTCAAGATGCCAGGTTCGCTACTCTGGACGGCAAGATAGACACCGGGTTCGCTACTCTGGACGGCAAGATAGACACCTTGCGCACTGACATAAACGCAGGATTCGACACCCTGCGTGGCGAAATTAATACCAGGTTCACTGCTCAAGATACCAGGTTCACTGCTCAAGACACCAGGTTCGCTACTCTGGACGGCAAGATAGACTCTCTGCGTGGCTGACATCTCCAGCATTCATTATAGCGGACCGGAATGTCAGTGCCATAACGCGGCGCATTGAGCAGGCACGGCAGCCCTCAAGAGTGGGTAGCAGTGCCAGCCTCGGCGGTGCTTCCAGCCTGGCGGAAATCGCCAAATCCCAGGGAAGCACCGTCGCCGATGACCGGTTTGACCTGAAGCGGCTCCTGGACAATTCCAATTTTGTCGGCTCTTCTCCGGTCTTGTGAGTGAAGATTAGGCCGCAACATAGAACATCGAGTCATTATCCGGTAGCGATGACTGCCTGATCTTGAGTTTGAAATACTCGGTATCCCTGATGCCTCTGGCGCGCTTGCGGATCATGCCGATACCGATGTTGCCGGCCTCGATCCTGGCGCTGGTGAGCTTGTGCTTCGCGTAATTGCAAATGCCCACACAGTGGTTTCTCAACGACTTTGCAAACTTCTTCAGGTAGAGCAGGGTCGATTGATCGGCTATCCGGCACCAGGCTTCCAGTCTCTCTTGCATCAGTTCGACAGTCTTTGATTCCCACAAGGCCTGAAGCTGTTCCTTCAGGATATACAGCCTCTATGTTTGCAGTGGTTTCTGCCGGAAGTTGCTTTGGAAATGCAGAGAACACATCAGCCGTTCGGCCTGTTTCCACCCCGATTAAATGCCCTTCGACCAGGTCGTAAATCACCGTCATGTAGTCGTGGCCCTTCGCCCTGGCCACCTCATCAACACCGAGGTACTTCAGGCCAGTCAGCAGTGTCGGATCGAGCGCCGGGAGACTTTCCTCCAGGTACGCCCTGTCGATCTTCTTCACCGTCTCCCAGCGTATCCCCAAATGCCTGGAGACAGCCTGAATACTCATGTGGCGGCACAGGCCACTGATCATGCGACAGAAGCGACGGGTGAAACGCCATCCCGTGTCAACAAACTCACAGCTCTCTATCCGCCGTTCGTTCTTGCTGATACATACTTGGGCCAGCTCCATTTCAATCACGCAGGGATAGCCAAACAGCGGCACATCCCTGACCTGTCGGCGGACATACCGGTTGACCGTTCCCTGCTGCTCGGTAACGGGGTCTATGGCTTTTCTGCGCCTGTCCCGGCGGCAGCAAATGACGAGCTGTCTCTCCTCCTCGTCCAGTTTTATCCGATTGACGCACTGCCCCTTGAGGCCCAAAATATCCCTCTGGATGTCGATTCCCATATACCTGTTCCATATAAAGTTGTGATGAGCCTTATATACCAACAGATTACGTGGGGATCGGCATCCTTTTTCACTCATAGAAGCGGAGAAGAGCCATTTTGTCCTGCCGCTGAGCGCAACCGGCGCAGGCGCAGCAGACGGCACCCAACTGACCCTGTGGGGGGCGGGCGACTACCGCGACCTGAAAGGTGCTGATGGGGTGCGTTGGAGTGGTGACCTGCTCGGCCTGCAACTGGGTCTGGATGCACACCTGAATGAGCGCACCATCCTGGGTGTGTCCGTCTCCAAAAGCCAGGTGGAACTGGGCTACACCAACCCCGGCCCGGCAGCCGGCGGCAACTATGACCTGGATATGACCAGTGTTCATCCGTACCTGGGCTGGTCAGCAGGGAGCCTGGACTTCTGGGCAACCCTCGGCTACGGCGAGGGCGAACTGGAGATCAGTGCAGACGGGGCGCAGACAGATACCCCCTCAAGCGACCTGAGCATGCAGACCCTGAGGCTGGGCACCAACGGTGTGTTGATGGCAACCGGCACCACCACCCTGCTGCTCAAAACCGAGGCATTGAGTACCCAACTGGAAGTGGATGCAAGCGAAGAGATAACCGCAATCACTCAGCAAGCCCACCGAATGCGCATGACCCTGGAAGCGATTCGCGGCCACAGCCTGAATAGTGGCGCACGATTGGAAACCAGCCTGGAAGCCGGCCTGCGCTATGACGGCGGCGACGGCGAGACCGGTGCCGGCGCGGAGTTGGGTGGCGGCCTGCGCTATGCGAGCGATAGCGGGGGCCTGGTGATAGAAGGCAGGGCACGGGCGCTGGTCGGCGGCAAGGGTGATACCGAGGAATGGGGACTCAGCGGGCTGATCACATACAACCCCGCAGCGAACGGGCGCGGCCTGTCATTCAGCCTGACACCCGGTTATGGAGTGACCGCCAGCGGTGTGGAACGACTCTGGCAGCAAGGGCTGGATGATGGCCTGGAGGCTCAGGGCGGTACTGATGGCAACAACTACACCCCAAACCTGGACCTCCGTTTGGATTACGGCATGGATGTCTCTGCAATGCCCGGCCTCGTAACGCCCTACAGTGAGTTCAGTTTCGGCGCCACCGGTGACACCTACCGCCTGGGCCTGCAGTGGCAGCGCAGCAAGTGGTTTGATCTGAAACTTGTCGCCGAGCGCGAAGCAGGCCAGATTACCGCTGACCACCGCATCTACATAGAGGGCGAGATAGTCTTCTAGTTGGCTCGTTCTACACGCCCTTTTGCCTGCGGGGTGTGGGCGTGAATAGGCGCGATGTCCAGGGTCTTGAGGGCGCAAAACGCAAAGTTAACAGCCGACTGGTCGCATCATCAATGAAGACAATCAAGGTGCAGCGCGGGCCTCGCCCTTCAAACCAGTCATGCGGTGAGCCATCAATCTGTACCGGCTCACCCAACCGGGGCCGGCGTGGTCGACTCCGGTGGAATGCCTGCCGGCGAACCGTATCGCCAATAGCGTTGCCGGGACATCGTCCCCGGCGTTTAGAGGCCATCCCGGCAGCACCACAGGTTCGGTAGGCGCGGGTTAAACGTTTTACCTGTCGGATGCTCGGTTTTAGTCTCTGTGCCGCCTGCGCTTGCGTAAGCCGGCGACTGATGATGGAGCGAATAACCGATACGCGGTCAAGCTCTGCATGGCTCAATGTGATGATCCCCTTTGTCATAACCCCTCCTGCAGTCAAAAGGGGACATTTTAGCTTTGGAGAAAGGGGACATTACAGCTTTGGGCTAACACGATTTACCCGGTGCTGTCCCCCACGCTGAACAATGCGGTATACTGCACGGCAATGTTGCGTGGAGATAGCCATGTCCCCTGAAATTCTGACCATCCTTGGTATGACAGCAACCCTCCTGATTGCCACTTGGACCATGAACCGCTCACTGCGGGCCGATCTGCGCGCAGACATGCTCCGGCTTGAAGACAGAGTGGATGCCCGCTTTGAAGCCGTGGATGTCCGCTTTGAAGCCTTTGAGCAAAAAGTGGATGCCCGCTTTGAAGCCTTTGAGCAAAAAGTGGATGCCCGCTTTGAAGCCTTTGAGCAAAAAGTGGATGCCCGCTTTGAAGCCTTTGAGCAAAAAGTGGATGCCCGCTTTGATTCTGTGCATTCCGAAATCCACGGTCTGCGCGAAGCCCTGCACGGGCTTGACAAGCGCATGGCCCGACTCGAAGGGCTGATGCAGGGACTCAGGGAAGCCATCGTCGCCCGCTCGGTGGCCTGAGTGCTTCGGTCTGTGGCCGCGTTGTCTCGGCGCGTCACGATGCAGCCCCGTCAAGGCCAATTTTGTTGAGGCCGCCACAGGAACATGATATTGGCGCACGACCACGCATCACACCGATTGCCATACCGACAACCACGGCAACCAACAGTGCAAAGGATCGCACAGCTTCAATCATTTCCTCACTTCCCTGTTAGCCCAATGGTCGGCGCCTGCGCTTTTTCGGCTGATCGTTGGCTGAGGATTTACCCGGTGCTGTCCCCCACGCTGAACAATGCGGTATACTGCACGGCAATGTTGCGTGGAGATAGCCATGTCCCCTGAAATTCTGACCATCCTTGGTATGACAGCGACCCTCCTGATTGCCACTTGGACCATGAACCGGTCACTGCGGGCCGATCTGCACCGCTTCGAAGATAAAGTGGATGCCCGCTTTGAGGCCTTTGAAGTAAAAGTGGATGCCCGCTTTGAAGCCGTGGATGCCCGCTTTGAAGCCTTTGAGCAAAAAGTGGATACCCGCTTTGATTCTGTGCATTCCGAAATCCACGGTCTGCGCGAAGCCCAACACGGGCTTGATAACCGCATGGCCCGCCTCGAAGGGCTGATGCAGGGACTCAGGGAAGCCATCGTCGCCCGCTCGGTGGCCTGAGTGTGTCGGTCTGTGGCCGCGTTGTCTCGGCGCGTCAACAAGGCTTCCCGACACCGCCCAAAGCGGACAACTCATGTGCTCTAAAACCGGACATTTCTATTTGTTGCTAACGCTTCCCTGTTAGCCCAATGGCCGGCGCCAGCGCTTTTTCGGCTGATCGTTGGCTGAGGATTTACCCGGTGCTGTCAACCCAAAGCTAAAATGTCCCCTTTTTTGCATTTATTAATCGTGAAACAGGCTTGGTCCAAGCACTGATTAGAGGTGTCGCCAAGGGTGATCTGGGGCCGGTTTCCAGGTGGATTGTTGCTGCCGGTGAAGTGCTTGCTCGACGTGGTTGCGCACGGTCTTCTCATCGGCAAGCACAACGGCGGCCGGTCCTTGTTGGAAGATCCGATAAGCCAGTGCCTTGCCTTTGTGCAGTAGCGTCACCGCGCCGTTAAAGTCCTCGCAGACGGTAATGGTGGCACCGCGCAGACGATAGCCTTTGCCGTAGCCTTGCAGGGGGTATTCGGTGTTGTGAAACGCAATAGTCAGGTTCTTGGACAGTTTGCGCCTGTGCTGCAGGCACAGGATGAGGGTAAGCGCCTCGGCGCTGTGTAATACCTCACGATGGGCATTGTCGGGAGAGTGTGCGGTGACCGCAAAACGCAAGGCTAACAGCCGACTGGTCGCATCATCAATGAAGACAATCAAGGTGCAGCGCGGGCCTCGCCCTTCAAACCAGTCATGCGGTGAGCCATCAATCTGTACCAGTTCACCCAGCCGGGGCCGGCGGGGTCGACTCTGGTGGATTACCGCTTTTTTACGTTGTTTCCCCCGCCATAACCCATCCTTGATCATCCACTTGCGCAGGGTCTCCACCGAGCAATGGCAAGCATGCAGTTCGGTGAGTTTCTCGTGGGCAAAGGTCGGCCCGAAGTCAATATAATGTGCCCTGATGATCGCCAATGCCTGCCGGCGAACCGCATCGCCAATAGCGTTGCCGGGGCATCGTCCCCGGCGTTTAGAGGCCATCCCGGCAGCACCACAGGTTCGGTAGGTTTTACCTGTCGGATGCTCAGTTTTAGTCTCTGTGCCGCCTGCGCTTGCGTAAGCCGGCGACTGATGATGGAGCGAATAACCGATATGCGGTCAAGCTCTGCATGGCTCAATGTGATGATCCCCTTTGTCATAACCCCTCCTGAAGTCAAAAGGGGACATTACAGCTTTGGGCTAACAATATTGCTAAAAAACAGTGCCTTAGGCTTCCAGTTGTGTTATAAAGCGCGCCTCTCACGAGGACTGGAATAACCCGGTTCACGGAGAATAACGACACACACGTGCCGTCACGTGGTTCAGGGTGCCCGGTTTTGCGATTGTTATTTACCGCACAACGGGGTTTGAATTATGGGGTACGTGGACGACTAACCCGATACAAAAGGTAATACTATGACGCAGGTAAGCATGCGTGAGTTGCTCCAGGCAGGAGTTCACTTTGGACACCAGACCCGGTACTGGAACCCTAAAATGGGTCAGTACATCTTCGGTGCCCGCAACAGGATTCACATCATTAACCTGGAGCATACCGTTCCAGCTTTCAACAAAGCCCTGACCCTGGTTAAGAGCCTGGCATCGAACAGGAACAAGGTTCTGTTCGTTGGCACCAAGCGTGCTGCCGGCAAGGTCATCAAGGAGCAAGCGGAACGTGCCGGCATGCCTTATGTCAGCCATCGTTGGCTGGGTGGTATGTTGACCAACTACAAGACCATTCGTGCTTCCATCAAGCGCTTGCGTGAGCTTGAGGCCCAGATGGCCGATGGCACCTTTGACAGACTGACCAAGAAAGAAGCTTTGATGCGTACTCGAACTATGGAGAAGCTCGAGCGCAGCATTGGCGGTATCAAGGAAATGGGCGGACTGCCCGACGCACTGTTTGTGGTTGATGTTGACCACGAGCGTATTGCGGTTACCGAAGCTAACAAGCTGGGTATTCCTGTTATCGGCATCGTTGACACCAACAGCAATCCCGATGGTATCGATTACATCATTCCCGGCAATGACGACGCCATTCGCGCGGTTAAGCTGTATGTCAGCAGCGTTGCTGATGCATGCCTGGCAGGTCGCGCGGAGTCTGGCGAAGCTGCGATAGCACGTGATGAGTTTGTGGAAGTTGCCGCTGAGGAAGTAGCAGCGGAACCAGTGGCAGAAGTGGTGGCGGAGCAGGCGCCTGAAGTTGAAGCTGCGCCTGAAGTCGAAGCTGCGCCTGAAGTCGAAGCTGCTGCTGAAACCGCCGAGAAAACTGAGGGTTAAAGCCCGCACGGGGGAAGCACCGCTTCCCCTTCTGAATCAACTAAATATGTCTATTCCCCTAGTGGGGGAATTACGGAGGAATTCCAATGTCTGTAGCACTGGTCAAGGAACTGCGTGAGCGCACCGGTCTCGGTCTAATGGAGTGCAGGAAAGCACTCGCGGTCGCCGATAACGACGTCGAAAAAGCTATTGAAGAGCTGCGTAAGTCCAGCGGTATGAAAGCTGCCAAGAAAGCGGGCCGTACCGCCGCTGATGGTGTGATCGCTGTGCGACTTGCTGAAGATGGCAGCTATGGCGTGATGCTTGAAGTTAACAGTGAAACCGATTTCGCCGCGCGTGACGACGGCTTTCTGGGCTTTGTTGGCACTGTTGTAGATGCTGCGTATGACAGCAAGCAGATAGATGTCGCCGCCCTGATGGCGGGCGAGTTGGAGTCAGCACGCGAGGCGCTGGTGCAAAAAATTGGTGAAAACATCGGTGTACGCCGCATTGCTGCGTCGAGCGCCGACGACGGTGTGGTAGGCAGTTATGTACATGGTAACAAGCGCATTGGTGTGCTGGTGCGACTGAAAGGTGGTGACGCCGAATTGGCCAGGGATGTGGCCATGCACGTGGCGGCGGTTAACCCTCAGGTCGTGTCTGCCGATGATATGCCGGCAGACATAGTAGCCAGGGAAAAGGAAATCTATACTGCCCAGGCGCAGGAAAGCGGCAAGCCTGCTGAAATCATTGAGAAAATGATCGGTGGGCGCATCAACAAGTTTCTCGCTGAAAATAGTCTGCTTGATCAAGCGTTTGTTAAAGTTCCCGATCAAACGGTAGGCAAGCTGGTTAGTGCCGCCGGCGCTGAAGTGCTCTCCTTTACCCGCTATGAAGTTGGTGAAGGTATCGAAGTGGAGGATATGGACTTTGCCGCAGAGGTGGCAGCCCAGCTCAACGGCTGATCAGCCGGAACAAAAAAGTGATGGGGTCAGAGTCCAGACTCTGACCCCTACCGCCAGGGAAGATTGGACCGGCCATTCCACGACAGGTAACATACGATCACAGTATTAAAGCCAGGAATTAACTATGTCAGTAACTGTTGGGAAAACTTTATCCATTAGAGAATCTGGATTTGATGAATATTGGTTACAAGATCAAATATTTGATAACCCGAGTTGCCTTAATCTTGGTGAACTTGAGGGCGTAGAAAAAGAAAAGAGGCAATCGTCTGGTGGTCGCTTGGATATCCTCCTAAAAAATTCTGACGATGACTCAATGTATGAAGTTGAAGTTATGCTTGGAGAAACGGATGAATCACATATTATTCGTACTATTGAATACTGGGATAATGAACGTAGAAGGTGGCCTCAAAGGCAGCACTATGCTGTCATTATCGCCGAAAAAGTAACCCGTCGTTTTTTTAATGTAATTCAGTTGCTCAGCCAAACAATCCCCATAATTGCTATCCAGGCAAATATCATTGAAGCTGCTGGCCAAAAAATTCTTAATTTCGTTACAGTTTTAGACACCTATGAAGAAATTGATGATGGAACAACAATACTGAATGAAAGAGCGGATGCAGCATTCTGGAAAAAGAAGGCTCCGTGGGTTATTGAGAGCATGGATTATCTGGAAGGGATATTCCGTGAAAAAAATAGTGAAGTTACAAGAAACCATGCGCGGGGCTATATTTCACTATCATGTTTTGGTAAAAACAGGTTATGGCTTCAGAAACGAAGTGGTAATAAAATCTATTTTAAATTTAACCACCCAGAAACTGTTAAAGACGAAATTTCTGAACTCCTGGATAACGAAAGTATTTCATTTGTACAAAAGAAGGGGCGATCCACAAGATTAACAACATCATTAAAGGAAATACAAAATCACCAAGAGGTATTCCATAAAATTTTTGATGTTTTAATAGAGTCATGGAGATAGCCACTCCACACAAAGCTACCGGTGACATAGGCGTTCGCCAACATAATCACAAGGAAATGCCAGATGCCAAGACAAAGTACTGATAAAATTTACCAGCGTATACTGCTTAAATTGAGCGGCGAGGCCCTGACCGGCGAAGAAAGTTTTGGCATAGATCCAAGGGTTCTTGACCAGATGGCCCTGGAGATCGGTCAGTTGGTAGGCATAGGCGTACAGGTTGGGCTGGTGGTTGGCGGCGGCAACCTGTTTCGAGGTGCATCTCTCAGTGCAGCCGGCCTCGACCGGGTTACCGGGGACCACATGGGGATGCTGGCCACGGTCATGAATGCGCTGGCCCTGCGCGACGCGCTGGAGCGCTCCAATATTGCCACCCAGGTTATGTCTGCCATTCCCATGAGTGGGGTAGTCGATCACTATGACCGGCGCAAGGCTATGCGCGCCCTGGACAATGGCGATGTGGTTATTTTTGCGGCGGGTACTGGCAATCCATTTTTTACAACAGATTCTTCCGCCTGTTTGCGCGGTATCGAGGTAGATGCTGACCTGATGCTCAAGGCCACTAAGGTGGATGGTGTTTATTCAGCCGATCCCATGAAGGATCCGGGCGCAGAGAAATTCAGCGAGCTGAGTTTTGATGAGGTTTTACAGCGCGAACTTCAAGTAATGGATGTAACTGCCATTGTGTTATGCCGTGACCATGAACTGCCGGTGCGGGTGTTTGCAATGGACCAGAGGGGAGCCCTGCTCAATATCGTACGTGGTGGTGACGAAGGCACCCTCATACACCCTTGATTGACCCGATCACAATGCGGGAGGAGTAAACGTGATAGACGACATAAAAAGTAATGCCGAGGAGCGTATGGGCAAGAGCCTTGAAGCCCTTGCTCATAATTTCAACAAGATTCGCACTGGCCGTGCTCATCCCAGCCTGCTCGATGGTATTCGACTGGAATATTACGGTGCGGATACTCCACTCAACCAGATGGCCAATATCAGCGTGGAAGATGCGCGCACACTGGCAGTAACCGCGTGGGACAAATCCACTGTGCCAGACATCGAGAAAGCTATTTTCAAGTCAAATCTGGGCTTGAACCCCGCCACCGCAGGCGAGGTCATTCGCATTTCCATGCCCATGCTCACGGCAGAGACTCGTAAGGGATTTACGCGCCAGGCCAAGGCAGAGGCAGAATCCGCCCGTGTGTCTGTGCGCAATGCGCGACGCGATGCCTTGGCGATGTTGAAAAACCTGCTCAAGGAAAAGGAAATTTCCGAAGACGAGGAGCGTCGTGCGCAGGAAGATGTACAGAAGCTGACCGATCGCTTTGTTGCAGACGTAGAGAAGTTGCTGTCGGCAAAAGAATCCGATCTGCTCGAGATCTGAGTATCCTGTGGTACCGCAGCATATTGCGATCATCATGGATGGCAATAACCGTTGGGCCAAGCGCCGCGGCCTGCCCGGCACTGCCGGGCATAGCGCCGGCATGGAGGCGATTCGCAATGTGCTGCGTGCCTGTAACCGGCACGGGGTCAGGGTGCTAACGCTGTTTGCCTTCAGCAGTGAAAATTGGGGACGACCACGGCCCGAAGTGCGCTACCTGTTGTCGCTGTTCATTCGTTACCTGCGCAACGAAACCCTGGATTTGCACAAGGATGGCATTCGTATTCGTTTTATCGGTGAGCGTCACCGCTTCGGTAAGCGACTGCAGAAATTAATGCGCGATGCTGAGCAGTTGACCCACAATAATACCGATACCACCCTGGTAATCGCGGCGGATTATGGTGGCCAGTGGGATATTGCCAGGGCCGCAGCGCGGCTTGCTGAGCAAGTACGCGCCGGTGAGTTGGCAAGTGCTGACATATCCCCGGAGCTTTTGGGCAAGCAATTGTCCCTGGCGGATCTGGCCGCGCCCGATTTGTGTGTGCGCACCGGTGGAGATCATCGCATCAGCAACTTTATGCTGTGGCAGTCTGCCTATAGCGAGTGGCATTTTACCGAAACCCTGTGGCCTGATTTTGGCGCTGCAGACCTGGCCATGGCGATAGAGGACTTCAGCGGCCGCGATCGACGATTTGGCCTGCGCGAGGAGTCGATAAGTGAATAGCGGCTCGCAGCAACGAATAATCACCGGCCTTGTGTTGGCAGTTGCGCTTATTGCGGCTGTCAGTTTGTTAGCGCCGGCGTCCCTGGCGGCGTTACTGGGTGTGGTAGTGGCCATCGCGGCCTGGGAGTGGTCACGGCTGATGGGGCTGGAGCGACTCTGGGGGCGCCTGCCGTGCATACTGGTGGCGGTGGTGGGGATGCTGGCCTTATACCGGTACTGCGACCTGGGTGGCAATCCCAGGTTGGACCGGATACAGCCCTTGCTGGGGCTGGCTTGCCTGTGGTGGGCGATTGCCCTGTTGTGGGTGCGGGGTTTTCCGGCCAGTGCCGGCCTGTGGGGCAATCGTGTCATGCTGGGTCTGATTGGATTGTTGGTGCTGTTACCGCCCTGGTTGTCGGTGGTTTTCCTGCGCAGCTATGAAGATGGTCGTCTGTTACTGTTGACGATGGTAGTGGTGGTCGCTGTTGCTGACATCGGTGCGTACTTCACCGGCATAGCCTGGGGCAGACGTAAATTGGCGGCGGCGGTCAGTCCTGGCAAGTCCTGGGAGGGATTCTGGGGTGGGCAGATAAGCAGTTTGGCACTGGCTCTACTGCTGGGCATGGCAGTGGGTGTTGCCAGGCTCAGCCTGCCTGGATTGATCGCCATTGTTGCCTGCACCGCGCTCGCCTCTGTACTGGGTGACCTGGTTGAGAGTATGGTTAAGCGGCACCGCGGCGTGAAAGACAGTGGTATGTTGTTGCCTGGCCATGGCGGGTTTCTCGATCGCATTGATGGCATTACCGCAGCGGCGCCGGTTTACGCCCTGGGTTTGATACTGGCCGGTTGGACACCATGACCGCATTGCGTACAGTTACTGTACTGGGCAGCACCGGTTCCATAGGTGAGAGCACCCTGGATGTGCTTGCTCAGCATCCGCAGCGCTTTGCCGTCTATGCGCTGACCGCGAGCACATCGGTACAAAAGCTGTTTGATCAGTGCCGGCGTTTTCAACCGAAGTTTGCCGTGATGGCCTGCCCGCGCAGTGCTGAGGAACTGGGCAGTAAATTGCGGGTGGCTGGCAGTGAAACCCAGGTGCTCACTGGCGATGAAGGCCTCTGCGAAGTGGCTGGGGCGGCCGCTGTCGATGTGGTGATGGCCGCTATTGTTGGGGCTGCTGGTCTGCAGCCGACCCTGGCGGCGGTGACGGCCGGCAAAACCGTATTGTTGGCCAATAAGGAATCACTGGTGATGGCAGGTGCCCTGTTTATGGACGCGGTGGCCTCCAGCGGGGCGGTGTTACTGCCCATTGACAGTGAACACAACGCGATATTTCAGTGCCTGCCGGCCGATGAACGCGCGGTGCCGCAAAAACCGGGGGTTAGCAAGATTTTTCTGACCGCTTCCGGCGGCCCATTTCGCCTTTGGAGTGCCCAGCAGATGGCCCAGGCGACTCTCGAGCAGGCCTGCGCCCACCCCAATTGGGACATGGGCCGGAAAATATCGGTGGACTCGGCGACCTTGATGAACAAGGGTTTGGAGTTGATAGAAGCGTGTTGGTTGTTCGACTTGCGAGCCGACGAAATTGAAGTGGTGGTGCATCCGCAGAGCATTGTCCATTCCATGGTGCAATATATCGATGGGTCTGTGCTCGCTCAGTTGGGCAACCCCGACATGAGAACGCCCATCGCCTATGGCCTGGCCTGGCCGCAGCGGATTGGCTCCGGCGTAGCCGAACTTGATATAATTGCAGCTTCACGTCTGGACTTCGAAGCCCCCGATGAGCAGAGATTTCCATGCCTGCGTCTGGCGCGGGAGGCGGTGCGACGGGGCGGCACTGCGATGGCGGCGCTCAATGCCGCCAATGAAATAGCGGTAGCAGCCTTTTTGGCGGGAAATTTGGGTTTTGCAGAGATTCCGCGGATAATCGAGCCAGTGCTGGCGGCGGCAGATCTCGCTGAACCCACGTCGCTGGATGTGGTCAAACAGGCAGATTTACTGGCGCGTCAACAGGCGCAAGCCAATATCGAGAGCAGGTAGGACACTTGGATTTTATATATACAGTGCTGGTCATGATTTTCACCCTGTCCATATTGGTGGCGGTACATGAGTTCGGCCATTTTTGGGTGGCGCGTCGTTGCGGCGTCAAGGTAATCCGGTTTTCTATCGGTTTTGGCACACCACTGCTACGGTGGCGGGACAAGCTGGATACCGAGTACGTGATTGCCATGATCCCCCTGGGCGGTTACGTCAAGATGCTGGACGAGCGCGAAGGTGAGATGACCCCGGGTCTGGAGGCGCAGGCATTCAATAACAAGCCGGTATTGCAACGTATCGCAGTGGTCTCAGCGGGACCACTGGCCAATCTGTTGCTAGCGGTATTGGCCTACTGGTTTGTCTTCCTGGCGGGTGAGACCGGGATAGCCCCGGTAATCGGTGATATTAAGGAAGGTTCAGTGGCGGATATGGCCGGCCTTGAGTCCGGTCAGGAAATTGTCGCCATTGATGGGGGCAAAACGCCGACCTGGCAGGCGCTGAACTTTCGCCTGCTGGACAGGATTGGCGACAGTGGAGAAATCAGTTTCTCCGTGCGCTACCCCGAATCGGATATGGTCTATCAGTCGAAAGCCCAATTGCATGAATGGATGTCAGATGCTGAAGAACCGAACCTGATTGGCGGCCTGGGTATTGAGATGTATCGCCCGCCCGTGCCGGCGGTGATAGACGCAGTGGTGCCCGACAGTCCAGCCGCTGCGGCCGGGCTGCAGAGCGCAGATCACATTGTGCGCGCCGATGGTGTCGCCATGGTGAGTTGGCGCGACTGGGTCGAGTATGTCCGGGCGCGACCGGGCCAGGCCATAGCGATGGAGTTTGAGCGCGATGGCGCACTGCAGAGCGGATTTATCACGCCGGCCCGCAAAATTGACGAAGCTGGTGAGCCCTATGGCCAGGTAGGGATTAGCGTGACTGTCCCCCAGTGGCCCGACCGCATGGTCAGGGAGTTCCATTACGGTCCGCTAGAGGCGCTGGTGGCAGCGAGCACTCGCACGGCAGAGCTGGTCGGATTCACCCTCAAATCCATCAAGAAGATGCTCATGGGACTTATTTCACCGAAAAACTTGAGTGGACCCATCACCATTGCTAAAGTTGCGACCGCTTCAGCACAGTCGGGGCTGGAATCCTTCATCGGATTCCTGGCTTTGTTGAGTGTAAGCCTGGGGGTCTTGAACCTCCTGCCTGTGCCGGTGCTCGATGGCGGGCATTTACTGTATTACATAATAGAATTGGTGGTCGGTAAACCGGTGCCTGTAAAGGTGCAAATGCTGGGCTATCAAATAGGGCTGTTTATCATCGCCGGGGTGATGATACTGGCCTTGTACAACGATTTTTCCCGCCTTTAATCCACAACCTGAAATAGACATAGAATTAAGACAATACCCATGACGCGCCATTTCAGATACGCCGCTTTCTGCCTCTTCATTGTGCTACCTGTGTGGTTGGCCTCGGCAGCTCGCGCTGAGGATTTTATTGTCTCTGATATACGGGTTGAGGGCTTGCAACGTATATCGGCAGGTTCGGTATTTGCCGCTATGCCTATTGGTGTGGGCGATGTTGTCAGCGAGAGCCTGATACGCAACTCTGCGCGCGCCCTGTTTGCAACCGGCAATTTTGACGATATACGCATCGGCCGCGACGGTAATGTGTTGGTGATCATGGTGGTCGAGCGCCCCAGTATTACCGAAATAAACATCACCGGCAACGAGGCTATCGAGACTGAAGCACTGCTTGATGGACTCAAGGGCTCTGGCCTGTCTGAGGGCCAGGTGTTTCGCCGTTCGACCCTGGAAGGTATGCAAATGGAGTTGCAGCGCCAGTATGTGCAGCAGGGCCGTTACGACGCTTCTATCGAAACCGAGGTTATTCCTGAACCTCGCAACCGGGTCGCTGTCAGCATCGAAGTTAATGAAGGCCATGTCGCCAAGATCAGCCATGTCAACATTGTTGGCAATACCGTGTTCTCCGACGATGACCTGGCCGATTTGTTCGAGCTCCACTCTACCGGGTGGCTGTCCTGGATACGCGGTGATGACAAGTATTCGCGCGAGAAACTCAGTGGCGATCTGGAGACCCTGACCTCCTGGTATATGGACCGGGGTTATCTGCAGTTTAAAATTGATTCTACCCAGGTGTCGGTAAGCCCTGAGAAAGACGCGGTCTTCATTACCGCCAATATAGATGAAGGTGAAGTCTATAACGTTAGCGAGGTCGAACTGTCCGGTGACCTGGTATTGCCGGCCGCGGATTTGCGGCGCTTTCTGCTGGTCCAACAGGGCCAGATGTTCTCCCAGCAATTGGTCACCGGTACCGAGGAGTATTTAACCCAACGGCTTGGCAACGAAGGCTATAACTTTGCCAAGGTTACCGGCATTCCCGAGGTGGACGAGGAAGCGAAGACTGTCTCAATGAAGTTTTTTGTCGATCCTGGCAAGAGAACCTATGTGCGACGCATCAGTTTTAGTGGCAACACCAAGACCACCGATGAGGTGTTGCGACGGGAGATGCGGCAAATGGAGGGCGCGCCGGCTTCAGCTTCGGCCATCGAGGCCTCTCGTATTCGCCTGGAGCGACTGGGCTTTTTCCAGCAAGCCAAGGTCGAGACCCCCGAGGTACCGGGCCACGATGACTTGATTGATCTCGAGTTTGAGGTGGAGGAGCAGTCTTCGGGTAGTATTGGCGCCAGCTTTGGTTATGCGCAGGGCACGGGCCTTATACTGGGTCTTAACTTGCAGCAAGACAACTTCCTGGGCAGTGGCAAGCGCGTGGGGATAGGGATCAACTCCAGCAAATATCGGGATTCTTTCAACTTCAGCTATACCAACCCCTATTTCACCGAGGATGGTGTGAGTCGGGGCTTTAACATTTTCCAACGCGCCACCGACCTGGATGAAATCAACGTCGCTCGTTACTCCACTGATACCGTAGGTGGCGCCATTAACTTCGGTTATCCCATCGGCGAAACCCAGCGTATCGGTTTCAGCCTGGGTTTATCCAACACTGCGATTACCGTAGGCCGGTTTGCGGTGCAGGAGATCAAAGTCAGTCCGCGTCTGCGGCAAGACGTCGATGGCTGGTATGAGAGTACGCTCGATCCGCTGACCGGCCGCTACGTCGGTATAGAAGTATTGGAGCCGCTGAGCGTGCTGCCGCCCGGTTTTTTAAGTTCGCAGGGCCGGGCAGGCTTTATCGATGAAAATGGCGATGAATACCTGAACTGGACAATCGCCGGTAGCTGGACCCAGTCCACCCTCAACCGGGGCCGTTTTGCTACGCGGGGTGCCTCCCAGTCCGTGTCACTGCGGGTATCCATGCCCGCCAGCGACCTGGAATTCTACAAACTAACTTACCGCGGTGAATACTATTACCCCCTGGCGCAAGCCTGGACCCTGAAATTCCGCACCGAGCTGGGTTATGGCGATGGTTATGGCAGTACCAGCGAGTTGCCTTTCTATGAGCATTTCTTCGCCGGTGGTTTTGGCTCGGTGCGAGGTTACGAAAGTAACACTCTGGGGCCGCGCAGTACGCCGGCTCTGTTGTATGAGATTGATCAGCCGGTTACAGAGATTGACGCGGAGGGCAACGCGACGCAAAGCGGCGGGCCGGACGGCAGTCAAATCGGATACGTGTCACGCGACGGCCTGTTGGTGTCACAGGCACAAGCCAACCAGCGCGCCGACCCCTTTGGTGGCGACGTGCTGATAGAGGGCGGTGTCGAATTGATATTCCCATTGCCTTTTATCAAGGATCAGCGGCAGATTCGCCCGGCGTTTTTTGTCGATGCCGGTAACGTGTTCAGCACTACTTGCCGATCCAACCAGCGCTCCTGCTATGATGTGGATGTGGGTGAGATACGCTTTTCGGTGGGGGTAGGGGTGAGTTGGATTACCGGTTTTGGTCCGTTGACCTTCAGCCTGGCCAAGCCGCTTAATTCCGGTGATTTTGATGAAGAAGAAGTGTTCCAATTTACCATAGGCCGCGGCTTCTAGTAGATAATTTAAAATATGGAGAAAACAACAGTGTCCAAATTTCTGAGAGTAATGTGTGCCAGCCTGGTGTTGGTGTTAATCCCGATGGTGGCGTCAGCCCAGGGCCGAATTGCGGTGGTGAACCTGGAAGAAGCCATTTTGCAAACGGACGAGGCGCAGCAGCGGCTCAACGGCATGCGCGAGGGTAGCGACTACAAGGCCGATAAGGTCGAGCTGGACCGCCTGCAAACAGAGCGCGAGGCGATGATCAAGGAGCTGCAGAACGATATGGCCGTGATGAGCGCCGAACAGCAACAAGCGGCGCGCAAGCGCCTGGCCAACAAGAATGCTGACCTGGAACACGTATTGCGCAAACTACAGCAGGCAGAACAGGACCTGGGCCAATTACTGTTGTCTGAAATGACGCCAAAAGTGCAGGCTGTCCTGCGTGACCTGATCCAGAGTGAGAGCATTGGCCTGCTGATTCAACGCAGCGCTGTCATTCACGCCGACAATGGCTACAGTATTACCGCCAAGGTTACCGATAAGCTCAATCAACAGGCCGCCATCGTAGAATAGGGTTTCACATGATGATGGATATTGACGAGATCAAGCAATACCTGCCGCACCGCTATCCATTTTTGTTAGTGGACAGGGTTGTTGAACTGAATCTCGGCGAGTCCATCGTCGCCTACAAGAACATTACTTATAATGAGCAGCTTTTCCAGGGACACTTCCCGGACAAGGCAGTATTTCCAGGGGTGTTGACCGTGGAGGCCATGGCCCAGGCGGCTGGCATCCTCGGTTTCAAGACCATGGGCAAAAGACCTCAAGACGGTTCCATGTATTTGTTTGTCGGCGCTGACAAACTGCGTTTCAAACGCCAGATAGTACCCGGTGACCAACTTATGTTGCGTGCCAGGGTGCTGTCGGAAAAGCGCGGCATCTGGAAGTTTGCAGTCAGCGCGGAAGTGGACGATAAAGTTTGTGCCTCGGCGACGATTCTTTGTGCCGATCGCTAACGGCGAGCTATTTACTGGGCAGACTTCTGCTCGCCTGATTGCCGGCGTAGATGAGGTTGGTCGCGGTCCGTTGGCTGGTGATGTGGTTGCCGCGGCGGTGATTCTCGACCCCAACAAGCCTGTTTTCGGGCTGCGTGACTCCAAGCAACTGAGCGAAAAACGGCGTGAAACTCTCGCCCTGGAGATTCGCTCCAATGCCCTGGCCTGGTCGGTGGCGCGAGCCGGCGTTGCCGAGATTGATGCACTGAATATCCTGCAGGCGAGTTTGCTGGCCATGCGCCGCGCCGTGGAATCGCTTACTACACAGCCTGAGTACGTGCTGGTTGATGGCAGCCGCTTGCCGGTGTGGAAGTATGCTTCTGAAGCGGTGGTAAAAGGCGACGACCGTGTGGCAGAAATTGCGGCGGCCTCGATTCTCGCCAAGGTTCAGCGAGACAGTGAGTTGGTGGCGCTGGACGATGAATATCCCGGCTATGGCCTGGCGCGTCACAAAGGCTACCCGACCCGGCAACATTTACTGGCCCTGCGCGAACTGGGCGTGACGCCCATACACCGCCGTTCTTTTGGCCCGGTCCGCAAGTTGTTGCCGGCCCAGGTAGAGGGGTAAGATCAGGCGATGCAAAATTTCGTTCACCTGCGGCTTCACACTGAATATTCACTGATTGATGGCCTGGTGCGTATCCGAGCGCTGGTGGAGCGCGTTAAAGAGCTGGGCATGCCCGCAGTGGCGGTGAGTGACCAGTGTAATTTTTACGGCCTGGTCAAATTTTATAAAGCTGCTATCAGCGGTGGTGTTAAGCCCATTTTTGCGGTCGACCTGTTGGTGCGCGAGGGCGAGAACCGGGAAACTCCGACGCTCCTGTGTTTATTGGCCGCCAACCAAACCGGCTATCAAAACCTCATCCGGCTGATTTCGCGGGCCTATATGGAAGGTCAACACCTGGGCGTCGCGCAGGTCGATAAGGCCTGGATTGCCGATTATGCCGATGGTGTAATTGCACTCTCTGGCGGTCGACTGGGTGATGTGGGCCTGGCGCTGGTCTCCGGCAATGCCGACCAGGCAAAGGAGCGCCTGCAGTTCTGGATGGAGTTGTTTCCGCAGCGTTTCTACCTCGAATTGCAGCGCACCGGTCGCGATACGGAAAAGGACTACCTGTACGCCGCAGTTGATCTTGCCGGCCAATGTCAGTGCCCCGTGGTTGCTACTAATGATGTGCGTTTTCTCTCGGCTGATGAATTTGAGGCCCATGAGTCACGGGTATGTGTTCAGGATGGCCGCACCCTTGATGACCCCCGCCGGCCCCATCTCTATACAGAGCAGCAGTATCTGCGCAACCCCCGGGAAATGGCCGAGCTGTTCAGTGATATTCCTGAAGCCCTGGCAAATACTGTCGAGATTGCCCGCCGCTGCAGTGTAGAGCTGGTGCTGGGCAAGCCCTGCCTACCGGATTACCCGGTGCCAGACGGCATGACCATGGACGAGTATTTCCTCCAGCTGTCACACGAGGGCCTGGATAAACGGCTGGGCGTACTGTTCGATAACGGCGCGGATGATTTCAGCGAGCAGCAGAAGCTGTACCGGAAACGGCTGGATTTTGAGCTTGAGGTCATCATCCAGATGGGTTTTCCAGGCTACTTCCTCATCGTCATGGATTTCATTCGCTGGTCCAAGCAGCAGGGCATTCCAGTGGGACCGGGGCGCGGCTCAGGTGCCGGTTCGCTGGTGGCCTACGCGATGGAAATTACCGATCTGGACCCACTGGCATACGACCTGCTGTTCGAGCGCTTTCTCAACCCCGAACGGGTTTCCATGCCCGATTTCGATATCGACTTCTGCATGGAAAACCGGGATCAGGTCATCAGCTATGTGGCCGATACCTATGGACGTGAGGCGGTATCGCAGATAATCACCTTTGGCACCATGGCGGCCAAGGCCGTGGTGCGAGATGTGGCGCGAGTGCAGGGCAAGTCCTACGGACTGGCCGACAAGTTGTCGAAGATGATTCCCTTCGAAGTGGGTATGACCCTGGAGAAGGCGATCGAGCAGGAAGAAGTGCTGCGCGAATTCCTGCAGGACAATGGCGATGCCCAGGAAATCTGGGACATGGCCCTGCAACTGGAGGGCATTACCCGCAATGTCGGTAAGCACGCCGGCGGTGTGGTAATAGCACCCTCAAAACTGACCGATTTCTCGCCCCTGTACTGTGACAAAACCGGCGGTGGCCTGGTTACCCAGTATGACAAAAATGATGCCGAAGACGTGGGCCTGGTGAAGTTCGATTTCCTGGGTTTGCGCACCCTGACGATTATCGACTGGGCGATAAAAATCATCAACGGGCAGCGTCGCACACTGGGTGAAGAACCGCTGGATATATCCAAGATTCCGCTGGATGACCGGGACAGTTTCGCGCTGCTGCAAAGTGCCGAGACAACGGCTGTGTTCCAGTTGGAATCCAGTGGCATGAAGGATCTTATCAAGCGCCTGCAGCCGGATTGCTTCGAAGATATTGTGGCGCTGGTGGCATTGTTTCGGCCCGGTCCCCTGCAGTCTGGCATGGTCGATAACTTCATCAAACGCAAACACGGGCTTGAGGCTGTTTCCTACCCGGATGCCCAGTACCAGCACCAGTCCCTGCGACCGATTCTGGAGCCCACCTACGGCATTATCCTCTACCAGGAGCAGGTAATGCAGATCGCCCGGGAACTGGCCGGCTATACCCTGGGCGGTGCCGACATGCTGCGCCGGGCCATGGGTAAGAAAAAACCTGAGGAAATGGCCAGGCAGCGCGAGAGTTTTGAAAGCGGCGCCAGAGATAAGGGTGTGGACGACACCCTGGCGATGAAGATTTTTGACCTGGTAGAGAAATTTGCCGGTTACGGTTTTAACAAATCCCACTCGGCGGCCTACGCCCTGGTTTCCTACCAGACTGCCTGGCTCAAAACCCATTACCCGGCGCCTTTCATGGCGGCGGTAATGAGCTCGGAACTGCAAAACACCGACAAGATTGTGATCTTTGTTGAAGAGTGTCACCGCATGGGGCTGGCCCTGCAGCACCCGGATGTGAATGAGGGGCGCTACCTGTTCACCGTCAACAGCGCCGGTGAAATAATTTATGGTCTGGGGGCGATCAGGGGCCTGGGTGAAGGCCCGGTAGAGAACATACTCGTCGCGCGGGAAGAGGGTGGCGCGTTCAGCAGCCTGTTTGATTTTTGTGCCCGTACAGAGCCCAGGAAAGTGAATCGCCGTGCTGTCGAGGCACTGATTCGCTCGGGAGCCTTTGACTCCCTGGGTGAAGATCGAGCGGTGTTGATGATGAGCGTTGATGAAGCGCTGCTGGCGGCGCAGCAAAGCGCCACCAACCAGGCCGCCGGTATGGAAGACCTGTTCGGTGACCCGGTGCCGGAAACCGGTGCGACTGACGTGTACGCAGGCTTTCGCAATGGCAAGCCCTGGACTGCCAAGGAAACGCTGGCCGGGGAAAAAGAGACCCTGGGTCTGTGGATCACCGGCCACCCGTTTGACGAACACGAAAAGGAACTGCGCAAGATTGCTCGCACCCGCATCGCCGATCTTCGCTCTGATGGTTCGAGATCCCGGTTGATTGCCGGTCTGGTGGTTTCCATGCGCACCATGAAAACCAAGCGTGGTGATACCATGGCGGTGTTGAAGCTCGATGATCGCAGTGATCGTATTGAGGTCAGGCTGCTTGGTGAGGTTTACAAGGAGTACCGTGAGCTGCTGGTGAAGGATGCCATTATTATCCTGGAAGGCGCGGTGGCGCACGATGATTACTCCGGTGCGCTGGGCATGCGTGTCAGCGCGGTGCGGAGCCTGGAGCAGGCCCGCCAGGATCACGCGGCTGAATTACAGATTACCCTGCGCGAGGATGCGGTTAATGCGGATCTGGTGGAGAAAATTTACCACCTGCTGGAGCATGCCGGAAAGGGGCAATGCCCGGTTTCCTTCTGGTATTCCCAGCCCGAAAACCGCGCCAGAATTCGGGCCGGCGAAAAATGGCGCGTGCTGCCCAACGACGAATTGATCCAGCAGTTACAGGATTGCTGCGGCACTGAGAGCGTGCGCCTGAGCTACCCCCGGTAGCGCCGATCACTATCAGATTATGGTGCATGTCGATGAGAGTGCTTGATCCCAGTCTGAGAGCGACCTCCCCATCGAAACGGTGCGCAGGCTTTGTTGCGATGGAGCAATAGTCCCTGTGGCGGAAGAAGCAGAGGGCAATCCACTCGATGTGGGAAGAAAACACCGCGTCGTGCAGCCCGCATTGCGCCGAGCTCTGCATTCAAGAGACAAACAGTGTACCTATCCCAGGTGTAACCATGACAAATGGCTGGATGCGCACCATATCAGGCACAACTACAGGAACGAGCGCTATTTTGAAACGTCGCATGAGCGCATAGGTTGGTCAGCCTGGTGGCGGTGATGGTGCTGGCCATATTCTTGGTGCATGCGCTGGTGGCCATGTGGAAACTGCCCGGCAGTTACCGCGAGTACCGGGCTTTTTGGATACACATGCGTGGTTTGCGCCACGGCGATACGAGCCTGTGGATAGTGCAGGTGGTCAGTGGACAGATGTGGCTGCTGGACCTGGTGTTGATATTTGCCGCCTACGTGAAAATAGGGCTGGAGCATCGCCCCAATGCGGGAGAGCGCTATGTTCCCAGTTGGCAGCAGCCAACGCCGGCAGGCGATCACTAATGGACATCATTCACACTGCTGCTTTGATTATCGGTGGTGGGCCGGCCGGTTTGCGGGTTGCCATTGGAGCGAAGCGTCGCGGCCATGAGGTGATTGTGCTGAGCCTGGTGCCGCCCAAGCGATCTCACTCGGCCGCCGCCCAGGGTGGCATGCGGGCCAGCCTCGCCAACTGCAGCAAAGGCCGTGGTGACAACGAAGATGTGCATTTCGCTGACACGGTGCGTGGCAGTGATTGGGGAGCAGATCAGCAAGTGGTGCGTATGTTCGTCAATACCGCACCCATGGCGATTCGAGAGCCGGCGGCCTGGGGGTGCCCTGGAACCGTGTGCAGCGCGGAGAGCGTCAGGCCATTATCAATGGCCGTGCAGAAAAACTCACAGAATCTGATGCCGCCCACGGTTTGATCGACGCCAGGGATTGTGGCGGCACGCACAAATGGCGTACCTGTTTTGTGGCAGATGGAACCGGTCACTCCATGCTTTACGCCATGAGCGACTAGGCAATAGCCAACGAGTTATAACCGAATCTGGACGGGGCGGCAAAAAGTCGGATTAGCAGGATGTTCAACACACATAGCCCTCTGTTTATGAGGCTTGATCTTGTCTGTTGACGACGATATGGCACTTTTTGCCGTCCCGTCCACTTTTGGCAATAACTCCTTCTCTATCAGTTTGTGATAAGTTTCAAAGATAGTACATCTTGCAGTATAATGAAAAGCATCGCGGGAGGTTACCAATTATGAACAAACCACACATAGTTAAGTTTTCAGGCGGCCGTTCCTCGGGGATGATGCTCATGGAATTGCTAAGACAAAAAACTTTAAAGCCTGAAAGAGGCGATGTGGTTGTGTTTAACAATACATCGGCCGAACATCCGGCCACTTATGAATTTACCCGGAAAATGAAAGCATTTGCAGAGGAAAAATATAACATTCCGTTTTTCTGGATTGAGTATCAAACTTATGAAGATTCAGGCAAGCACGGTTGGCGAAGAAATCCCAGTTATAGATTAGTCAATGAAAATCCATACAGCGATAAAAACGAAGATGGTTATTGTTTCAAGGGTGAAGTGTTTGAAGAGATGGTTTCTTTAAGTGGTTTTTTGCCGAATATGCAAGCTAGAACCTGCACGCAGGCACTAAAAATTTTTATTACTAATTCATTTTTGACTGATTGGTTAGCGCAAAAATCTGGTATTGAGAGATTAGGGCATTATGGGAAAACCGCGAGAATAACCGACGAGGATGTCATTAATACTCATAAAGCGCATAGAGGCTCTACTCCCGACAAAATACTTTTAACAAAAAGAGAATTTGTCAGAAAGAGAGAATTTGTCAGAGATAGCTTTTCATGGGAAAATTTTACTCATGTCAATCCATGTTTTAACAACAAGGAAATAAAAAATTCCGTGATCGGCGATAAGGGTCAATTGTTTGGCGACCATGCCATTGCTTATATTTCTTGTCTAGGCATCCGAAAAGATGAGGAAATAAGAGTAGAGAAAATAAAGGCAAGAATTACTGGTGCAGAAAATGGGAAAAGCCACTCACTGTTTAATCAGCCGCCAAGAGAAAGCATTTTAGCGCCATTGATAGACAACAATATTTCACAACAGGACGTGATTAATTTTTGGAAAAAGCAAGCATTTAATCTGGATTTACCCGATAGCGGGCTTTTTTCTAATTGCGTGTATTGCCCGCTCAAAGGAAAATCAAAATTGGTAGAAATTGCTAGCAAAGAATTATCAGACTATAAGCAACCAGAAACAATACCCGCTTCTATTGACTGGTGGATAGAAATGGAAAAGAAATATAATCGTGATTTGAAGGCAGAGAAAAGGAGCGTTACTTCAGAAAATGAGATTGCATATATTGGTTTTTTTGGTGCAACTAACGAATTGGTTTATTCGCAAATCAAGAAACAGGCAGAACTGAAGAACTCTGACAAAGCGGGAAAAATAGATGCTGAATATCTGGAAGATGAGAGTTATGTTCCCTGTAATTGTACAGATTAGTCAGGAGTAAATATGTCGGAACTATATTTTAGTCTCGGTCCAATGAGCGGTTTTACTGCTATTGAGCTAGCGGATAAAAAGGAAGGCTATGCAAATCCTCTCAGAGAGTTATTGCAAAATAGTTTAGATGCATCCCGTGATGCTAACAAAGAAAACTGTGAAATTAATATATACATTGAAACACTGCTGTCCCGTTAACTTTCATATGAGTTTCATTTGATTGACATCGGGCAGTCTGCCATCAGGCGGATCACCCCTTAACAACGCCATCAGGTCACGCTTATCAAACAAATTAAGCTGCAGTAATCGCAATAGCTGCTGCATACTCTTTGTGAGTCCAGACTGAAACTTCAGAAATGCAATTAGCAGGTATACGCACATCGCTATCCATATTTGAGTCATCACTGCATTCTTGCTTGTGCCAACAAACGATTTGATTTTCAGGTTCTGTTTTATCCACTTAAAGAATAATTCCACTTGCCACCTGGCTTTGTAGACATCGGCAATCGTCTTGGCTGCCAGTTTGAAATTGTTTGTTAAAAACACATAGTGCTTACCCGTCTCCGCATCTTTGTAGCCAACCCGCCTTAATCGAACAGGACATTTTTTGGAGACCTGGGGGCCGGTGAATTCTATCGTTTGATCACACGTCAAACCTTTGCCTTTCAGCACCGATCGACGCTCGATAATGCGGTATTTTGCATTGCTCTTAAGCCGGGTGACGAAGAAAATACCCTTATCTGTCAATTGCTTATACCAAACGTAATCATTGTAGGCTTTATCAATTGCAATAATACTTCCCTTAGGAAATATGAGCGTGCGACCCACTGTTACATCGTGCTTCTTCCCTTCCGTGACGACCACAAACTCCGGCAAATAACCCGCATGATTCAAACCGACGTGCAGCTTAATCGCTCCTTTGGTGGTGCGAAAATCAGCCCAGGGAAACGCAGACAAACACAAGTCGATGGTGGACGCGTCCAGCGAATAAAGCGGGTGAGTAAATCTGAAACTATGATCAGGCGCCACGCCTTGGCAGCGAGTTAACAGTTTTCCAAACAGCGCTTCGTACAGAGCATAAGGCTTATCTTCATTGATGCGCGATAGGTTGGATCGCGACAGCTTCGCGCTGCCCAGGTGGTAAAGGCGATGCATTTGCGCCGACATATTATCCACGATATCACGCAAGCTGTTTCGACCAGACAATTGAGCCATCGTCAGCGACACAAACTGTGACCAGCGGGAGGCTTTACGAAAGGAACGGCCAGAATGATGTTGTTTGGCAAGGGTCTCAAATTCATGTCTCGGAACAAGTTTTAGTATTTGTGACAGGATCGTATTACAATGCGCCATGGTCTGGTTCCCTCTATTAATACACTGTTTTCTAGGCAATCTCATTGTATCAATTGTGGCGGAATCAGACCTCCTTATTTCTCCTTAACGGGACAGCAGTGACATTGAAACAATCTCTAAAAATCAAATCCCGCATATCGACGACTATGAAAGGGTACTAGAAAAAGCAATCAATACTGCCGAACAGCAAAATAGTTATAACGAGAACTCACGGCAAAGAGTGAGGCCGATAAAGGCCGCACTGAAGCAAGAGGAATTACAGGTATTAATGTTTTCCGACAATGGTACAGGAATGGCGAAAAATCAGTTTGATGCCATACTGACTGGCGGGGTCAGCATTAAAGGTGACGAGGAATCTGGCGGTTCTTTTGGCGTGGGTAACCTGTCCAGTTATTCGCTCTCATTACTTCGTTATGTGTTGTATGCCACCAAGTATGAAGATGAAAATGGATATATAAAACCTCTTTTTACTGGCTCGCCAATTTTAGCCGGATATAGAGAAGCGGATGCACAGCGAGGTAGCAGAGGCAGGATTATTCAGCAAAAACCTGTCAAAGAAAAGAATCCAGACTTTGTTTATCTCGAAGAATTTCCGGATTTTATCAAACCAAAAATGGACAAGATTGACACAGGTACAATAGTTGTTATTTTGGGATTATCTGAAAATTGGGACAATGAAGCGGAATACACTATTGTCAGTAATTTTTTTCATGGAATTGTCTATGATGCCTTGAAAATCAAAATTCATAAGGAAGGGCAAGAGCCGAAATGCATAGATATTGATGAGGTTGAATCTATAATTAAAAGTAAAAAAGATGTTAAGCGAGCCAGGGGAGAAAATATTTTATCTGGGAAATCTGTCTATCAAGCACTGCAAGCGGTTCTTACAGACCAGCAGGAAATAACACTTAGCAACTCAGATAAAGTCCATGTTTATATCAAAACCGATAAAGAAACTGATTCTGCTATTGTTTTGATTAGGAATGGCATGCTGATTGCCAGACACGACTCTATGCTTTCCAGAGATATGGATGGACTGAGAAAGACATCAGATTTTGAACCGTTTACAGCAGTAATAGATGTTGGCTCTGTTGCCCCGAAGTTACTTAAATTGATTAAGGGAGCCGAGAGTCCTTATCACAATAAACTGCAAACAAAAATACTTGACCAGGCGGATGAAAAACGCTTAAAGAAATTGTTCAAAGAGCTGAGCGAAAAAATCAAAACATATCTGGTACAGATTGACAGGGAATCTTTTGATTTGCCGTTATTTCCAATACCGGATAAAGCTACGCCTCGAGACAGTCTTGGTAATAAATCAAGCGGCCAAAAGGAGCAAGCAAAACCACAACCGAAACCTAAAAGGCCTCCCAAAGAAAAGGAACCTGAAGAAAGCAAAGGCAAAAAACGACCAAAACCAGTTGTGATCATCAGAAACCTGGAATCAAAAAATGCCGTTCGATACACAGACAAGGCCGGGAAGTGGGAAGTTAGAGCAAGGATAGTGCCAAATAAAATGGATGCCAGAGACGATGTTTATTTGTCAATATGCCTAGCTGAGGATAACGATAATGAAAAAGTAACGTCATATCTTGATTTCATTGCAGTTCAAATCAATGGACAAACAATCGATATACCTGATTATATTAACGTAAAAAAAGATGGAGAATTGATACAGGAGCCCGCCAATAAAAGCCAAATTAGACTTGGGTCATTAGAGCAAGCAAAGCAATACAACATAATTGCCGAAGTGAAAAAACCGGATGAAATCGGTGATATGAAAGTAGCCTTATTGCCAATTTTAGGACTGAAACAACGGAGAAATAGTGAGGAGTAGTTGTTGTGTCAGATAGCATAATACTGGATTTTCCTGTTTTAGTAGAGGACGACGGTGATTTTGTGGAAGGAGTTTCTTATGAGGTAGAAGCCAAAGCCCGTCAAATTGACAGAAAATTGGAAATACGACACACATTAAGAGGTCAATCATTCATCAGTAAATTAGTTAAAAGCGGTGATGCAAAATTTTCTGTTTTGTTGCTTTACAGAGATAGTGCCGAACGCCAACATCACTTACATGATACCGATATTTCTATAAATGATCATGAAATAATCGCCACACAAACTATACCCATTAAATTTTCTTACGCTCCAGAAATTACACCCAGCATTGTTATTTTAGAGGCTAAAAAACTTACAGTAGACGCTTCGTCTGGATTAACTGATTTTTGGGAACAGGGTGAGTATTTCGATATACCGCAATATTCAAGGGTTGCTTTAGGACTAAAATTAAAATTCACTGCGGGTGATTTATCGAAATTAATGAAAGTAATTTCCGATGAAAAGCTTGGTGACGGGGAAATGAAAGTTGAGGTTAATGAAAATGTTGGTGAAGGTGAAACGCCGGTTTCGCTATACTGCGGACAAGGTGTTTATGACGAACTAAACAAAATCACTCCGGCAGAGCCGAGCAATTCTGTTGAGTCAATGAGGTCGGCAATTATCACTCAAGCATTATGCGCAATTTATGCTTACATGCAAAATTTAAACAATGATCACGAAGCAAGTGGTGTGCTGGCAGCGCATTTAGACATGCTAGAAGAAAAGACAAACTTAAACTGGCGCGATGACAATTTCAGCCCAAGTTTGGCCGCCACAAGAATGCAACCTTACGCCATAAAAGCGCTTAGTGACGAGGCGGATTATGACTGAATATAAACGACTGGATGAGAAAGCTTGGCTGGAGTTCGGAAAAAATTTGTTGACTGAAAAAGGCTCAGAAAAACAAAAGGAATTTTTGCAAGTCTGTCGAGCGGGGAAAGATGATTTTTTGAAGTATATGGATGCTTGTTTGTTGTCTGGAAAAGGCTGTATTATTGACGGAGATATTATTGCCTTTGAACATAAATTTGCAGAGCGAGAATTTCTTTACCCGCCAAAGGACACTCAACAAGTTATCTGGAATGTCTTTAAAAATGCCCCAGACGAGATGCTGACTTACTGTGGATTTTGGAGTTATCGAATCATTGATATGATTGGACATGACCAGATCAAACCGGAATATTTGGCAGCAGATTTAAATGGAGTTACTAAAACAGGTGTTTATATTATTGATGTGGCGCAACAATCGGATGATGAAAAACCAGTGGATGATTGCGTTAGAAGAATTTTGCGCTCCATGTGTAATCCAGCACCCCGGGGGAAAAGAATCGTTTTTAGTGATTTTTATTTGGGCAAAGCATATTGGCGTTGGTGGTGGGCAGATAAGATGTCTCAACGTAGTATTGGATTGAATTTTAACCAGGTGTTAAAAATCTTGGATGAAAAATATTATGCAGAATTTTCTGGAAAAATGCACTCAGGGAAAAGTTATATTGGTTCAGAAAACGTGCTTGGCGGACTTTTATTATATTTGAAACAGGAAAACGGGAATAAAATTACCGCCAAACAGTTACGAAAAATCATTGATAAAATTTCTTATTTAAGTGCATGGAAAGCAATTGAAGCACAAGCACCAAACCTTACCCAAATGGAAATACAGGAAATATCAAAAACCCTGTAGTGCAAAATCAACCTAAGATCAAACTCTAGTTAGTGCCCATCCATAAACGACTGTTTTTTTGAAAAACACCCTGTTCTAACCGTGAGTGTCCCAGGCCACAACTCTCCGGGCTTATGAGCGGCCATAAATCGACCGGTACAGTCACATTAGGGCCCCTTACCCTGGATTTATGCCACAGATTACCGCTGCACAACCCAAAAGCGTACAGATATTTGGCTCTCAGGGCCAACCATTGTGCTAGCTGGAGTCGAGCCGTGCCAAACGCATCAGATTATAGCTGAGAACCGAGGACCAAACATAAGCCTTGAACCCATCCAACCCCTTCCAAGTGGCCTTCGTTGCACCAAAAGCCCTTTTTAATTCCGAAATATTTCCTTCTACGCCTGCCCTGAAATGACGTAATCGATCAAAGGTTTTTGATTGCACGCCCATTGCCCGAAGCGATAGGCCAACCGGCTTATGGAAGACGACTCGCTTCACTCCGAGGCCTCTGCCTTCTGTCACATTTGCTTGGCTGGCATAGCCGCCATCAGCGACTACCGAACCGGGAAGACGACCCAGTTTTGACTGGTGGAAATCGAGTACTGGAATGAACAGGTCCGTATCCGATGGATTCCCTTTTTCAATGGAGAGGTAGGTGATGAATCCACTTTCCTCACTGCTTATATTAATCTTATGGCCATACTGAACGTCTCGAAATCCTTTAACGATAATGTCAGTGTGCGACTCGAATAAACTGACAATTTTTTCTGATGAGTGAACGCTCTCTTTTCGAATGACACGGCGCTCTGTTTGATGGATGACTTTGAGTGTTAAATCCCGATACCGCTCCACTTGATCGAGCCATTTTTTCTTTTGGTCAGAGTCAGGGGCGCCCGCCTTGATTTTCTCCAGGCTTCTATCGACTTGTCTAAGTACAACTCGGACACATTTCAATAATTTTGGATAAAGCGCTTCTTTTCCAGTATTTTTTGCGTTAAAAATCTGGAATGCCAGTGATTTTGATAACTTCCTCTGATCTGTAAATCGATTTTTTACTCCCGTTACATTTTTACTTTTCGCCAACAATCGGCTTAGCACCCGAACGCCATCATTCAATAGTTGGCTGTCACTGGGCGGCGCAATATTACTGGCAACAACCGTACTATCGATGCGTAATTTATCCATCGACAAAATACCTTCTTTCAGCCAGTTGTCCGATAGGATCTCATGCACCTTTTCCAAGGTCTCCGGTTTGATACTTCGTATCGTTGACTGCAATCCTGACCGACTGGGTGTCAAATGATTCGGCAGTCTTGCGAACGTTCGGTAGGTCATCGAATCTGACAAATGGAACGCCAGTTGCTCGTAGCTGATACGCAATTGTTGTTTCAATAACAGGCATCGAAAAATACTTTCAACACTGAAGCCTATTCGTCCCACCTTTGTTGCCGATTGGCTCACCAAATCATTGGCGATCAAGGCCAGTATTTCCGGGTGCTTATCCAGGAGGTTTGACAGTGATCTGAGTCGGGTTCCAAATTCGTGTTCTGAGTAGTTTTCAAATATACTTGCCTGAGCTACGCGGGTTTCTCGCATGCTGAATCCTCTTGGTTGTTTTGTTTTTGTTCGCACCTTTAGCTTAACAAATTCAAGAGGATTTTTTAATGCCTTGCGAATAAATTTCCTTATATTTCAATGGATTGAGAGTTTATGGATGCGCACTAGTTACTATCACTACCACTAGGAAGTACTTAAGATGTCGGTCGCACCATCACAGACCATGATGACAAGAACCGGCTCCCTTGACTCTTCAACGTTCCAGATTTTAGCTTTCGCCAGAATGACGGAGCGGCAGAGCGCGGCACTGAAATGACGGAGCGGGCATTGACGGGGAAGGAACAGAAGGGCGCGACACTGGAACGACCAGCGGAAGGCCACGACACTGGAATCACAAACAAGAGGGACGTTGCTTGTTTCCAATGATCATTCCAGATATGCGATTTACACATTTTACTGGCATAATGTTGCCCTCCTGTCTGATGAGAGTTGAGTTATTGTCAAAAGTGGACGGGGCGGCAAAAAGTCCCGCATTGAATATGAGCGACAGGCACATTCAGCTATCCTACCCTCATGATCACATTGCGCGATAGAAAAACCGGCAAGCTGTTTGACCCCTGGGAGTCCTGGGGTGAAAAACGACGCAAACTGCTGGACCGATGCTGGGCAGGTGTATTCCGCAGACACCTGTTGGAACAATTACCCGCTGCCAAATTAACGGACAGGTTAACTGATTCCTTCGGTCGTCCGAGCAAGGATTTACACGTGGCCCTCGGAGCGCTGGTTTTACAGCAATTGCATGACTTGACAGATGCAGCAACTGTAGAGACGGTCTCTTTCAATATCGCGTGGCATTATGCCCTGGATATACAACACACATCTGACAGCTATATCTGCCAACGAACGCTAAGAACGTATCGCGGCTGGGTCATTGATCAAGGATTGGACGAGGAGCTGTTCGAACAACTCGCTGACCCGCTGATAAATGCCTTTTCGGTGGATACCACACGGCAGCGAATTGATTCAACAGCGGTTCGATCAGCGATGCGCACGATGACACGACTGGGGATTTTGGTTGCGGCTGTCAGTACGTTTTTGCGTGAACTGGCACGTCATGACCTGGCTTTACACGCACAGGTTGATCCGGAAGATGTGAGCCGCCTTGTCGAGCGTGAGGGTGAGTGCTTCGGCTTTGGCAAGCCCAGTGAGACGAAACGGCAGTTGCCGGAAGTGGCACAGGTTCTCGCTGACCCGCTGACCCGGTATCGAGACACAACAGCCGCCGATCCCCTGCGGTACAGCCCATATGCACGCGGATTTTGTCGATGCACTGGGGCTGAACAGGATTGCCCGCTTTCAGATGGACCCACGCGATGATCGCTCGGATGAAGACGTGTACCGGCTGGTGGGAGATGAAACCGGAGTATTTGGGTGCAAAACCCTGCTGGGTTGTGAAGACAGCTGCCCTGGCCAGAATTGACGGTTTTACTCTGACCCCTGGTTTAGGGGACAGACTTAAGCCTGTCCCCCATCACGCGCACCGTGTAAACTGCCGCCATTCAATAGCAAAGCAGTCTGTGTCGCGATGAACCCCAACTACCTGGATTTTGAACAACCAATCGCCGAGCTTGAGGTCAAGATTGAAGAGTTGCAGTTGGTGGGTTCTGACAATGATATTAATATCTCAGCAGAGATCTCGACACTGCGCGAGAAGAGCAGCAAGCTAACTGAGAAAATATACTCCAACCTCAACGCCTGGGATATCGTCAAGGTCGCCCGGCATCCCCAGCGGCCCTATACGCTTGACTACATCCCGCATATTTTCACCGAGTTCGACGAGTTGCACGGTGACCGGCGTTTTGCCGATGATCGCGCCATTGTCGGCGGTCTTGCCCGCTTGCAGGGCATGCCGGTGATGGTGATTGGCCAGGAAAAGGGTCGTAATGTGCAGGAGAAGGTAGCCCGTAATTTCGGCATGCCCAAGCCCGAGGGCTATCGCAAGGCGCTGCGGCTAATGGATATGGCCGAGCGCTTTAAAATACCGGTAATTACGCTTATCGACACGCCGGGAGCCTATCCGGGTATCGATTCCGAAGAGCGTGGTATTTCCGAGGCTATCGCCAGGAACCTGGCGGTTATGTCGCATTTGCGCACACCGATTATTTGCCTGGTTATCGGCGAAGGCAGCTCCGGTGGCGCACTTGGCATCGGGGTCGGTGATCACCTGGCTATGCTGCAGTATTCGACCTATTTTGTAATTTCCCCGGAAGGCTGCGCCAATATCATCTGGAAGACCTCTGAGAAAGCACCGGAAGCGGCGCAAGCAATGGGGGTAACTTCCGATGTGTTGCAAGACATTGGCATCGTCGACACTATCATTGAGGAGCCGCTCGGCGGCGCTCACAGGAACCTGGAACTCATGGCAGAGCGCATTCAACAGCACCTGGTGGAACAGGTAGAGCGCTTGCAAGCTATAGATCTGAACGATATGCTCGATCAACGCTACCAGCGCCTCATGTCCTACGGCAACTGACGGACCGGGACGGTTCTATGTCCCTCACCCCACATTCGCTAGCGCCTGTTCTTCAGCCCTACCTGGCCGCCCCCCGCTGGTGGATTGGGCTCAGTGGTGGCCTGGATTCCGTCACATTATTGCAATTGCTGGTAGATATTCGAGAGACTGTTGAACTACCATCTTTGGTAGCCGTACATGTAGACCATCAGCTCAGTGCTCACGCACAGGACTGGGCTGCGCACTGCGAGCAGTTGTGCGCCCGTCTCGGAGTGGAGTTGCTGCGGCGACAGGTGCATGTGGTGGGCGACGGTAGTGGCCCCGAGGCGGCCGCTCGCACTGCCAGGTACTCTGTATTTGAAGAACTGGTAGGCGCAGACGAATTATTGTTGCTGGCCCACCACGCCGATGACCAGATCGAGACATTTTTTCTGCGTTTGCTGCGCGGTGCCGGCACCCTGGGCCTCTCCGGTATGCCGGCGCAGCGTGTGCTGGGCGGTGGACATTTGCTCAGGCCGCTGTTGGAGTTTCCACGTGCGGCATTGCTAAGCTACGCCCGTAAACGTCAGCTCAGTTGGGTGGAGGATGACAGTAACCAGAATCAGGCGCTGGATAGAAATTATCTCAGGCTGCGTGTTTTGCCTGGCCTGGGCGAGCGCTGGCCCGCCTATCGAAACAACGTAAAGCAGGCCATGCAGGCGGTGGCTGCGGCCGAAACTGAACTCTCGGATCTATACAGGCCGCAATTGAACGCGGCTGTTGGTGAATATTTCGGCGAACCCTGCCTCGATCTGGTGGCATTGCAGGGCCTGGCGCCCACAGCTCTGGCGCGGGTATTACGGCTGTGGCTGGTCGATCTGCAACAGGTACCGCCGGGCCGTGCCGGGTTGATGGAGTTTATACGGCAGTTGCAGAGCGGGAATGACTCGGCCAGGCCCGAACTGGCAGTGGCGGCCTATGTCCTGCGACGGTACCGGGACCGCTTGCACTATGTGGAGGCGTTGCCGCCCCTGCCGACAGAATTTGAGTACTCGCTCACCGCCACGGATCCAGTGCTGATTGCGGGTCTGGGCAGTGTTCAAATGACACTGGTTGACAGCGGTGGGCTTACACTTCCCGCCACTGGTAATTGGCGCTTGGCCCTGCGCCGGGGCGGGGAACGCTGTCAGCCAGTGGGACGAGCGCACAGTCAGAGTATGAAAAAACTGCTGCAGGAATACGGCGTGCCGCCCTGGTGGCGCGACCGTTTACCGCTGCTCTATGACGGCGATGTGTTGGTGGCGGTGGCTGATTTATGGGTGTGTGAAGGCCATCGCGCCGATGCCGACCGTCCGGGCTACAAATTTCACTGGCGCTGATATTTCTACCCCCCGCTTCATTGAGCAGGCCGGTCCTTTCTGGTAAGCTGATTTTCCATCTTTCGAAGGGCGGCGGGCACACAGATTGCATCGCTGGCATCCATAAAATAACTGTCAAAAAGGCTCTACATGACGCGCTATATCTTCGTCACCGGTGGTGTGGTTTCCTCTTTGGGGAAGGGCATCGCTGCCGCTTCACTCGCGGCTATTCTCGAAGCCCGCAGGCTCAAGGTAACCATGCTTAAACTGGATCCCTACATTAATATAGATCCCGGTACCATGAGTCCCTTTCAGCACGGTGAGGTATTCGTCACCGAGGATGGTGGGGAGACAGACCTGGATCTGGGGCACTACGAGCGTTTCACTCATGCCACCATGTCCAAAGCCAATAACTTTACCACCGGGCGTGTCTACAACGAAGTGCTGCGCAAAGAGCGCCGTGGAGATTATCTGGGCGCCACCGTGCAGGTCATTCCGCATATTACCGATGAGATAAAGCGCCGCGTCCTGGCGGGTGGCGGTGATGCCGACATCGCAGTGGTGGAGATTGGCGGCACGGTGGGTGACATCGAAAGCCTGCCCTTCATGGAGGCGGCTCGGCAATTAAAAATTGAACTGGGCAGTGCTAACGCCCTGCTGATGCACCTTACGCTGGTGCCTTATCTGGCCGCTGCCGGCGAGATCAAAACCAAACCCACCCAACACTCGGTCAAGGAGTTGCGCTCCATTGGCCTGCAGCCAGATGTGCTGCTGTGTCGATGTGAAGTAGCGGTTGGGCCAAGTGCCTGCAAGAAAATTGCGCTGTTCACCAACGTGGATGAGAAGGCCGTTATCCCGATGCTGGACGCAGACTCTATTTACGAAATTCCCGCCATGTTGCATAAGAATGGACTCGACGACATCGTGGTAAAACAATTCGGTCTCCAGTGCCCGGCTGCTGATCTGCATGAGTGGGACAAGGTGCTGCGCGGTGAGATTGAGGCCGACCAGGAAGTAACCGTGGCGATGGTCGGCAAGTACATGGGCTTGCAGGACGCCTACAAGTCGCTGAACGAAGCCCTTAAGCATGCCGGTATCCAGACCTTCTCGAAGGTCAATATCCTACCCATAGATGCTGAGCAGATAGAGGCTGAAGGCACGGCTGTGCTGAAAGGTGCCGATGCCATACTGGTGCCGGGCGGTTTTGGTGAACGGGGCATAGAAGGCAAGGTTTTGGCGGCCCGCTATGCACGTAAAAACAAGGTGCCATACCTGGGTATATGCCTGGGTATGCACGTTGCCATGATCGAATACGCTCGCGATGTTGCCGGCCTGACGGGCGCTCACAGTACCGAGATGGAGCCCTGCGCACCACATCCGGTTATCGCCCTGATTACCGAGTGGCAGAATGCCGATGGCAGTACCGAGGTTCGCAGTGAAAAATCCGATAAGGGCGGCAGTATGCGTTTGGGCGGACAACCCTGCCACATGGTGGAGGGCTCCCGGTCACGACAGCTATACGGATCGGAGGTCGTGATTGAACGGCATCGACACCGCTATGAAGTCAACAATAACTACAATGATCGATTGCAGGCGGCTGGGCTCAGCATCGTCGGTTGGTCAGCCGATCGTTCACTGGTTGAGATGATAGAAATTCCCGTTCATCCCTGGTTTATTGCCTGCCAGTTTCACCCGGAGTTCACTTCCAGGCCGCGTGGTGGCCACCCGTTGTTCACCGGCTATATTGAGGCGGCGCTTGCCTATAGCAAGGAACACATGGCGTGAACACGCAGATGCGCAAAATCGCCGTCGCAGACTTGAGTGTTGCCAATGATTTGCCCTTCGTATTGTTCGGTGGGATCAATGTGCTGGAATCCCGGGACCTGGCGCTGCGCGCGGCTGCACACTACGTGGATGTGTGTGCTCGTTTGCAAATACCCTATGTATTCAAAGCCTCCTATGACAAGGCCAACCGCTCTTCTATGCACAGCTTTCGCGGTCCTGGCATGGAGGAGGGGATGGAGATTATGGCCGCTGTTAAGCGGGAGTTTGGTGTTCCGCTGATCACCGATGTTCACGAGCCCGACCAGGCCGCGCCGGTCGCTGAAATTTGTGATGTTATCCAATTGCCGGCATTTCTCGCCCGGCAGACAGATCTTGTGGCAGCCATGGCCGCAACTGACGCTGTGATAAATGTAAAGAAACCCCAGTTCCTCAGCCCGGGACAGATGGGTAACATCGTTGAAAAGTTCGGCGAGTGTGGCAATGACAAGGTTATATTGTGTGAGCGTGGCACCCAGTTTGGCTACGACAACCTGATAGTAGACCTGCTTGGCTTTCGCACCATGATTGATGCCGGCAATGGTGCGCCACTCATTTTTGATGTCACCCACGCCCTGCAATGTCGCGATCCGCTGGGCGCAGCTTCCGGTGGCCGCCGTCAACAGGTTGCCGAACTCGGCCGCGCCGGTCTGGCCATGGGTATAGCCGGCCTGTTCCTGGAAGCACACCCCAGCCCTGATGAGGCTTTGTGTGACGGCCCCAGCGCCCTGCCTCTGGCTCAGCTTGAGCCGTTCCTGCAGCAGATGAAGGCTGTAGATGAGCTGGTAAAATCAATGCCAACACTGGATATCGACTAGCAACTCTACACGGAGATCACCATGAGCACGATTGCAGATGTGCGCGCCTACGAAGTCCTGGACTCGCGCGGAAATCCTGCCATTGAGGCAGATGTAATTCTGGAAAGCGGTGAGACAGGCAGCGCCTGTGCACCCTCTGGTGCTTCTACCGGGTCGCGCGAGGCGCTGGAGTTGCGCGACGGCGATAAACAACGCTACCTGGGCAAAGGCGTTTTAAACGCTGTGGCCAACGTCAATGGTCCTATCCGCGACTTGTTACTGGGCCACGATGCCGGCGACCAGCGCGGCCTGGATCAGGCCATGATCGAAGCTGATGGCACGGAGAACAAGGCCACCCTGGGCGCCAATGCCATCCTGGCAACCTCGCTGGCCGCCGCGAAGGCTGCGGCTGCGGCTCGCGGTCTGCCCCTGTATCGCCATATAGCCGAGCTAAATGGCACAGAGGCGCTAACCATGCCAGTACCGATGATGAATATTATCAACGGCGGCGAACACGCCGATAATAATGTCGACATCCAGGAGTTCATGATTCAGCCAGTATCGGCAACCGGTTTTGCAGAAGCCCTGCGCGCCGGTGCGGAAATTTTTCATGCACTAAAAAAAGAGTTGTCGCAACGCGGCCTGAGCACCTCGGTTGGTGATGAAGGCGGCTTTGCTCCCAACCTCCCCTCCAATGAGGCCGCACTGGAAATAATTGCCGAGGCTGTATCGCAGACCGGCTACACGCTGGGCACTGATATTACCCTGGCCCTGGATTGCGCCGCCTCTGAGTTCTATAAAGAGGGTGTTTATGACCTGGCCGGAGAGGGCAAGCGGTACAGCAACGCCGAGTTTGCCGACTATCTGGCGCAACTGGCAGCGAATCACCCCATTATCAGTATTGAAGATGGCATGGATGAGAGTGACTGGGAGGGCTGGAAGATTCTCACCGATAAACTCGGTGACAAGCTACAGTTGGTGGGTGACGATCTGTTTGTTACCAACACAGCTATTTTATCCCAGGGTATTGAGCAGGGCGTCGCCAATTCTATTCTTATCAAGTTCAACCAGATCGGCACGCTCAGTGAAACCCTTGACGCCATCGCCATGGCCAAGGCGGCCGACTATACCGCCGTCATATCGCATCGCTCGGGCGAAACCGAGGATACCACTATTGCCGATCTTGCGGTGGCTACTGCCGCCGGTCAGATCAAGACAGGCTCCCTGTGCCGCTCCGACCGGGTTGCCAAGTACAATCGTCTGTTGCGTATAGAAGCAGAGTTGCAGGGTACGGCAGCCTATCGGGGGCGAGCTGAGCTGCCTCGATGAGATGGGTGGCACTGGGATTGCTTCTGTTACTGCTGTTATTGCAGTACCGGCTGTGGTTCGCCGAGGGTAGTTTAGCGGAGCTGCACCGGCTCGATGAACAACTGGTGGAGCAGCAGGAACGTAACCGGGGATTGCGGTTTCGCAATAAGCAACTGGCACAGGAAGTGTTGGAATTACAGCAGGGTCTGGAAACCGTGGAGGAGCGAGCGCGACAGGACCTGGGTATGATTCGTGAAGGTGAAATCTATTATCAGGTGGTGGAAGAGCAAGCACAGCCCAAGCAAGTCTATCCGGAAAAAGCCGAGCCGGGGAATGCGGATGAACGCTGAATTGCAGACCCGGCATTGGGCGGTAGTACCGGCGGCAGGTGCGGGCCGGCGCATGAATACTGACACTCCCAAGCAATACCTGATGGTTGCCGGCCAGGCCGTGTTGCAACACACCCTACAGCGCATGCTGCGCTGGGGCTTCCTCGAACGGGTGATGGTTGCGCTGGACTTTCAAGATAACTACTGGCCAAATCTGCCCGTGGCAACAGACCCCCGGGTAGCCACCGTGGCAGGTGGCATTGAACGCTGCGACTCAGTACTGGCTGGTCTGGATGCACTGGTGACTATGGCCGATGCCGAGGATTGGGTGTGGGTGCACGATGCCTGCCGTCCCTGTATCGCTCTGGCTGATGTGCAGCGCTTGCGCAGCGCAGTCGTTGATGATCAGGTGGGCGGCTTATTGGCGGTGCCGGTGGCAGAAACCGTGAAGCGTGCCGATGCATCCCGGCGTATATCGCAAACCCTGGAGCGCAGCGATTTGTGGCTGGCACAGACACCGCAGCTATTTCGCTTTGGCACATTGCGCAATGCGCTGCTGGCGGCCAGGGAGGCACAGCATAGCGTTACCGATGAGGCAGCGGCGATGGAGTTTGCCGGCTTGCAACCGCTGTTGGTGAACGGTGATCCGGCCAATATAAAATTGACCGGACCGGAAGATCTCGCCCTGGTAGCGAACACTCTGAACCTGGGAGTTAGTTAGATGCGCATTGGTCACGGCTACGACGTACATCGATTTGGCGAGGGAGATCATATTGTTCTCGGTGGTGTGAGCATCGCTCATCACCAGGGCCTGGTGGCCCATTCCGATGGGGATGTATTGATACACGCGCTCTGCGATGCCCTGCTGGGAGCGCTTGCACTGGGAGATATTGGCAGGCATTTTCCCGATACCGATGCGGCTAACGCCGGTATTGATAGTCGCCTGTTGTTGCGACGGGTTATGGCGCTGGTTGCCCAGGCCGACTATGTCGTGGCTAATGCCGACTTGACGATTGTTGCCCAGGCGCCGCGTATGGCGGGGCATGTGCAGGCTATGTGTGACAACCTGGCAGTCGATATGGGGGTAGCTTCCAGACAGGTAAATGTTAAAGCTACCACTACCGAAGGTTTGGGATTTACCGGCCGTGGCGAGGGTATTGCGGCGCAGGCCGTGGTTTTGTTGTGCCCGCAGAGCTGAGCATGTCCTGGCCCCATGCCTGGGGTGAACCGCTTGCACACTGTTTGTTGCGCAGCCGTCCGGAAGACTTCCAGGTAGAAGAGCAATTGGGTTTCGAGCCGGAAGGTGACGGTGAGCATGCCTTCCTGTGGGTCGAGAAGCGCGGCCTCAATACCATGGATGTTGCGCGCCTGTTGGCCAGAGTCGCCGGCATCCCGGTTCGGGGTATTGGCTATGCCGGCCTCAAGGACAGGCATGCGCTTACCCGGCAGTGGTTTAGTATTGGTTTGGCCGGGCGGCCAGAACCCGACTGGTCGTCGCTTGAGAATGAGCAGTTGCACATTCTGCAATGTTCACGTCACCGTCGCAAGCTGCGGCGCGGTGTTCACCGCGGTAATCGCTTTCGTCTCACCCTGAGAGAAATCACAGCTGACCAGGCTCAGTTGGCAGAGCGGTTGCAGCAGCTACAGGCGCAGGGTGCGCCGAATTACTTCGGCGAACAGCGCTTTGGCATTGATGGTGGCAACCTGGACGCAGGGCTGGCCTGGCTGCGAGGGCAGGTAAAAAAACCACAGCGTCATGTGCGCGGTATCTACCTGTCGGCGCTGCGATCATTTCTGTTTAACGTGTTGCTGTCCCAGCGAGTAAAAAATAACCAATGGCAGGCACCCGTTGACGGCGATGTGTGCATGCTCAGCGGTAACAATAGTTTTTTTGCGACCGAGCAGGTCGATGAGAGCCTGCTCGCCAGGGCGCAGGGGGGCGACGTGCATGTGGGCCTGCCCCTGTGGGGCAGTGGCAAAGCACCATGCTCAGCCACTTTATGGCAGGCGCAACAGCACGGCCTGTCTGGGCATGAGGAAATTTGTAGCTTCCTGTTGCGTCAAAATATGAAGCTGGATTGGCGGGCTGCACGACTGCTGCCGGATGACTTTTGTTGGCAGTTTTGTGATGATGACACGCTGGTATTGGAGTTCAATCTGGTTACCGGCGGCTATGCGACAGCGCTGCTGCGCGAACTGGTCAGTTATTGAAATGAAGGGAGTAGTGGTTGGTGAATAGCCTTGATGTCAGAGGTATAGGTATGACGTCCCAGCGCACGCGCGAGCGCCTGGTACGGCGTTTGCGTGACCAGGGTATCGTCAGTACCGCGGTTCTGGATGTGATCCGCAATACTCCCCGTCACATGTTCGTCGACGAGGCCCTGGCGCAACGCGCCTACGAGGACAGTTCCTTGCCTATTGGTTATTCGCAGACATTATCGCAACCGTGGATTGTGGCGCGCATGACTGAGTTGTTATTGGAAGATGGCCCCATGAACAAGGTGCTGGAAGTGGGCACCGGCTCCGGTTACCTGACTGCCGTGTTGGCACAATTGGTCGGTGAGGTTTACAGTGTGGAGCGTATCCGGCCCCTACAGAAGAAAGCCAGGGCGCGCTTGCGAACCCTGCGCCTCAATAACGTGAACTTACGTCATGCCGATGGTGGTATGGGCTGGAAAAATGAAGCGCCCTTCGACGGCATTATCGCCACTGCCGCACCTGAGGAAATTCCTCCTGAATTGCCTGAGCAGTTGGCCGTGGGTGGCCGCCTGATTATTCCCGTGGGAGTGGCGACACAATATTTGCAAGTGATCATCCGCACGCCGACCGGCCTTGAGACTATTATTCACGACCCCGTGCGCTTCGTACCGCTGCGAACCGGCCTGGTTCGCTAGGGCGCCTGGCGATGCGAGCTGGAGCTGTTTTTTTACGTGGTCTGGCGATGGGGGCGGCTGACATCGTGCCCGGTGTGTCAGGTGGTACCGTGGCATTTATAACAGGAATTTATCCGCGCCTGTTGCACAGCTTGCGCAGTTTTGACCTGGAATTTGCACGACTGCTGGTGCGCGGCGAGCTACGTGCCTGTTGGAACCATGTCGATGGTATATTTCTGGTTTTCCTGTTGTCTGGAATAGTAACCAGTGTATTTTCCCTGGCGCGTTTATTCAGCCGGCTTTTGCAAACCTACCCACAGCCGCTGTGGGCTTTTTTCTTCGGGCTTATATTCGCCTCAGCGCTGTTGTTGTTGAAACAGGTACCACAGTGGTTGTGGCAGCAGCGGCTGGCGCTTTTGTTCGGCGTGACAATTGCAGCATGTATTGCCCTGGCCCCTCGCGGTGAAATGATTGGCGGCAATTTGGGTGTGTTCCTGGCTGGCTTCATAGCGATATGTGCGATGATTCTACCGGGAATTTCCGGTAGCTTTATCCTGCTTCTACTCGGTATGTACAGTACCGTTTTGTTGGCGGTTAAAAATATTGACCTGCAGTTTTTATTGGTTTTGTCAGTTGGCGCTGCAGCAGGTCTGATGTGCTTCAGTCGTCTGCTGTACTGGTTGCTAAGTCGTTTTCGCGCCACTACTGTCGCCTTGCTGACCGGTTTCCTGTTTGGTTCATTACCGGTGGTGTGGCCCTGGAAACAGGTACTGTCTTGGGTAACAGACCGGCACGGCAGTCTCCAGCCCGTGCAGCAATTGCCGGTATTGCCTGATGAGTTTTTGCTGCGTACCGGTGAGGATCCCATGTTGCTGCTGTGTGTTCTGCTGGCACTGTCAGCTTTTTCCATTGTGTGGCTGATCGACCGAAAATGGGGGCATTTACAGGTGGAGTTGCAGTGAGCTGAGATGCGCGAATTCTGCCTTGTCCTGATGTGCCTGTCGTTGTTGGCCTGCGCCAGTGGTCCGGCGCCGGCACCGGTTGAAGATCGTCGCGGCGAGAAAAAGCCCGAGCCAGCCAGACCCACCGAGCACAGAGTTGCCCGCGGCGACACCCTGTATGCAATTGCCTGGCGCTATGGCATGGATTATCGAAAGCTGGCTGGCATAAATAATATAGCCGTACCCTATCGAATATATCCTGGACAGGAACTGAAGCTCAGTGACAGGGTTGCGGTGGCTTCCAAAACGCAATCAAAGACAGTTAGGCCCGCAGCTACCAAGCCGGTAAACAGCACGGCTGCCAAAGCTCCGGCAGCAAAAGACATGAGTGTTTCAAAGGCGCCGGTTACCGGTTGGTTGTGGCCAGCGCGGGGTAAAGTGGTGCGCGGGTTTTCGGGAACAATTCACAAGGGCATAGATATTGCCGGCCGTGCCGGAGCCCCGGTGTTGGCGACCAGCTCGGGGCGCGTAGTGTACGCGGGTAGTGGCATTGTGGGCTACGGCAAGCTGTTGATCGTGAAACACAATGACATCTACCTCAGTGCCTATGGCCACAATAGACGGCTCCTGGTAAAGGAGGGTGACCGGGTAAAGTCTGGTGAAAAAATAGCAGAGATGGGTAGTAGTGCCACTAACGCAGTTAAGTTACATTTTGAAATTCGCCGGGAAGGCAGACCCGTAGACCCGAAAAAACTGCTGCCGAGGGGCTGACTTTCCTTCCCGGACCGGGGGTCTGGACCCTGACCCCATATCTCAAAAATCCCGTCAGTATATTCCAATAGAGAAATGATACTGAACTCTGGGTCTTGATAGCCGCTATCCATGTGCTCGCTATGCAGCCTGATGGTTCTGTGCAGTAACGGTCTTAAAGAGTTGTTGTTTGGCGCCGCTCGCCAATAATTGGGGCGGGGTGTCAACCCAAAGCTAAAATGTCCCCTTTTCTTCATGTAGTAATCGTGAAACAGGCTTGGTCCAAGCACTGATTAGAGGTGTCGCCAAGGGTGATCCGGGGCCGGTTTCCAGGTGGATTGTTGCTGCCGGTGAAGTGCTTGCTCGACGTGGTTGCGCACGGTCTTCTCATCGGCAAGCACAACGGCGGCCTGTCCTTGTTGGAAGATCCGATAAGCCAGTGCTTTGCCCTTGTGCAGTAGCGTCACCGCGCCGTTAAAGTCCTCGCAGACGGTAATGGTGGCGCCGCGCAGACGATAGCCTTTGCCGTAGCCTTGTAGCTGGTATTCGGTGTTGCGAAACGCAATAGTCAGGTTCTTGGACAGTTTGCGCCTGTGCTGCAGGCACAGGATGAGGGTAAGCGCCTCGGCGCTGTGTAATACCTCACGATGGGCATTGTCGGGATGGTGTGCGGTGACCGCAAAACGTCGATTGTAGTCGTCCATAAACTGGGGCAGAAAGGCGTTGGCTTGCTCAATGGAACCGATGCTTCGCAAGCGCATCTCCTTGACCAGTCGGTCTTGCAGGGTCTTATTGGCTCGTTCTACACGCCCTTTTGCCTGCGGGGTATTGGCGTGAATAGGCTCGATGTCCAGGGTCTTGAGGGCGCGGGTAAATTGGGTTAGTTCGCCTTCCTTATCTGGATGATTGACCCGAAAGATACTGTGCTTATCGCTATAAATGGCCACCGGGCGGCCATGCTGGTCAAGCTGTTGGGCGAGTGTCTCCATATAAGCCTGGGTGGTCTCTGTGGGCGCAAAACGCAAGGCTAACAGCCGACTGGTCGCATCATCAATGAAGACAATCAAGGTGCAGCGCGGGCCTCGCCCTTCAAACCAGTCATGCGGTGATCCATCAATCTGTACCAGCTCACCCAACCGGGGCCGGCGGGGTCTACTCTGGTGGATTACCGCTTTTTTACGTTGTTTCCCCAGCCATACCCCATCCTTGATCATCCACTTGCGCAGGGTCTCCACCGAGCAATGGCAAGCATGCAGTTCGGTGAGTTTCTCGTGGGCAAAGGTCGGCCCGAAGTCAATATAATGTGCCCTGATGATCGCCAATGCCTGCTGGCGAACCGCATCGCCAATAGCATTGCCGGGGCATCGTCCCCGGCGTTTAGAGGCCATCCCGGCAGCACCACAGGTTCGGTAGGCGCGGGTTAAACGTTTTACCTGTCGGATGCTCAGTTTTAGTCTCTGTGCCGCCTGCGCTTGCGTAAGCCGGCGACTGATGATGGAGCGAATAACCGATATGCGGTCAAGCTCTGCATGGCTCAATGTGATGATCCCCTTTGTCATAACCCCTCCTGAAGTCAAAAGGGGACATTACTGCTTGGGGCTAACACTGTCAGCGCGTTTACTTTCAGCACTGAGGATGTGATTGAGACGGGTTGCGTTGAACCGCTAGTGGATGATAAGCATGTCACCTGGCGGGATACTCAGGCCTTCTCTGGTGCCTGGGAGGCCATCAAGTTGGCTTGATGGCTGGTGTTTTACAACACCGAACGACCCCACCAGGCATTGGTCCTGCTCTCTCCTGTACAATCCCTGAGCATCAACCCACCGGAGTGCCGACTGGATTCCCGCCTTCTTTGATCCTGACGGGCGGCCCGGAGCACCGTATGTTATGAAACATACAGTGGGTTTCGGAACGAGTTGTATCCTTGTATCATTAAGCTAGTGATAACCAACCAAGATGTCTAAATATGCCAATGAAAAATCATAAAACCTTTGCTTTTGATGTAGGCATGAAATCCCTGGGTGTAGCCGTTAACGACAAGGGCGAAATTATTCATGCAGATGCTCTACTGATGCATGAAGATGCCGGCGCGGTCAAGGCTCGAGCCGAACGCCGGCGGCAATTCAGAACCCGTGAAGCGCATAAAGCGCGCGAGGCCGTTTTGGAATCGCTGTGGCGGTCTGTCGGCAAGGAACCCTTGCAACGCAAACGCTTCACAAAAACAAAAAATGCAAAGGGCAAACGGGAGTTCATAAAAACAAAGGCGGACAGCCGTCTGGAAAGAGAGTTCCCCGCCAAGGGAGACGAGACCGTTTATACCTCTTGCCTGTTGCGCATCATGTTGCTGGAAGGGCAACCCATGGCTGACTGGCAAATCTACAAGGCATTACACGCCAGTATTCAACGGCGCGGTTATGATGCCGAGGTGCCATGGAAAACCAGGGAAACGCAACAGGACAAACCCGGTACAAAGGACGAAAACCCGGAAAATCAGGTTGGCGAATTCGATGCTGAACTGCGAAAAATGACGCCCGATGAACGCTATCATCTGCCCTGCTATTACGATGCCTGGAAGATGGGTTTGTGGGATGAAAATACCCATGAAATAACCGCTAAACGACAATATGACAGTGGCAAATTACCTGAAAGAGCGCGGGGTTATAACGCTTCCAGAGAATTGGTTACCAAAGAGATTGTCTGCTTACTCAAGCGTGCCGCCGAACAAATCCCGCAACTCGAAGAACATTTAACGCAGGAAAAGATTGATCGGCTGCTCTATGGCGAGCAGAGCAACGCCATAGATACACGCTATCCATCCGCCAAAAAAATTGACGGCGTGCTGGGACAAAAATACCCGCGCTTTGAAAATCGCATTGTTTCCAAATGCGCCCTAATCCCTCGCTTGAATGTATGCAAGGGGGAAAAACAGTTGGCGATTGAAGTGGGCTTTCTGTTGCGTCTGGTCAACTGGCGTTATGAGAAAGAAGATGAGCAGGGCAATAAGATCGTTGCTTCGCTGACCGGGAAAGAACTAATCAACAAGTTTCATGAGTGTGAAGCGGTCTGGAAGAAAAAGAACAAAAAATACGCTCCAGAAGAATACGCCAAATGCTTCAAGTTCACCAAGAGCAAGATTACTAAAATGGCCGAAAGCCTGGACGGAATCGTCAAGATGGGGCATGAGGACATTCCAGCCAGCAAACACAGTGGCCGAAGCCGCTTCAGCCAACCGGCCTTGTATTTGATGAAATCTTTGATTCTTTCTGAAAAAACGCCGAAAGGTTTTTATGACGAACTATCACAACTTATTGCAACTGAGGAAGAGAAAAACCCGGGCGCGGAGTTTGGCTATCAGATATTTTCCGATGTTGCGTATCGGTATTTCCTGGATGATTTCAGGTTCCTTGAGAAAATGGGAAACAGCCGCGAAGCCATCCATGTTCCCGATATAAGCCTGGCCGAGCGTTATTTTAATGCGGATGGCGATGTGGATTCGGCCATTCAGAGAATCATCAACTCGTGCAACTGGCCGGAATTACGGCATCGATTGAACGTGTTTCGTCATGAACTGGAAAATCTGGTGCAGAAATACGGAGAACCAGATGCCGTTCATCTGGAGTTTATCCGGGAGGATTTTCTCAGTGACAAGAAAAAGAACGCATACACCAAACAAGCGAAGACTGGCAAAGAAAATAATCAAAGAGCAGTGGAAGCCCTTAAAAAACTGAATATATCGGTTACTGACACAAACATACTTCGCTATCGTTTGTATGAGGAGCAAAACAAGCAGTGCTTATATACGGGAGAGGCCATTGATTGTAGTGTGCTGGAAAATTATGAGCCAGATCACATTTTTCCAAAGGGGGATGGTGGACCATATGCGTATTACAACATGGCGTTGATCAGTGAGCGCGTCAATAAGGAAAAAGGAAAGAGGTTACCCTGCGAATGTGATTTTATCAATTGGGATGCATTCAAAAATCGCCTGGACTCATTACCCTTAGGAAAAAACAAAAAGAAACTGCTACTGGCGAGCACCCGGGAAGAAACGGAATCGCTGATTGATAAATACACAAGCCTGGCGGGCACGGCATATATTGCTCGACTTGCCAGAGACATCGTTTGCTTGCGTTTTGGCTGGCAGCCTGGCGCGAAAGGTGAACAACAACGGATATTTGTTGTCAGCGGTGGGCTTACCAGCAAGGTCGCTAAAAAATACAAACTTTATCAGGCACTTGGGGATGGTTCAAAGCACTACCAGAAAGATCGTTCCGACCATCGGCATCATGCGCTGGACGCCATGGTAATCAGTTACCTGCGGGAGTGGGCGAGAGATAAAAATAAGACAGAATTCTTTAAATTCCCGAAAGGCATTGATGCAACCTATTTTGCTGAAAAGTTGGAAAGCGTTAATCCGCGCTATGTAACACGCATCCCACCTGCTATAGCCAAACAGCCAATACGAAGTAGAAGTACCGGCAAAAACAAAATGAATATGAAGGAATTCAAAAACATCAGCAAAGACTCCGATGAGCGAGGCCAGTGGTATACCAATAAGTCGAAAGCCGGCAAAGGCACTTCTCAGCACGGCTACCTTTTCTATAAGGACAAGCAGGGCATAGTCTGCTCGAAAACTATTCATAGTTTCCGGTCTCGTTACCAGTCGGAAAAAGAAGTAGAGAAAAAGGCCAGTGAGATGCTTGGGTTGTTTTATTCGGGCTTGCTTATTACCCTGCCAAGTCAGAGTAAAATAACCGCAACTCAACTGGGGAGAGATGCCCGATTGAAATTTGGCGAATACGAGATTAGTAAAAGAAACAAAGGTGAAATAATAATTGTTGGTAAGAATGGTGATGGTTCAACGGGTCGCTACCGGATATCCTCCGTTAATCTTGAAAAAATCAGAATATGCAATGAACTGATGACGGAGAAATCATTGGAACTTGTTGATTTTCGTGTAAAGAAAGGCGATATTTTGAATGGTCGTTACAAGGTCGACCCGGAACGGTCTGATCATCGATATTTCACGATTGTTAATACCGAAGGCGGTGAGGAAGAGTTCATTAAGTCCAATCGCCTGGTTAATCATCTTATTAAGCAAGAATCGACAAACCAGATTCTCGAAAATGCCACGGTGGCGATTAACAGAAATCACATGGATTATATCGACAAGGTAACAGCAGATGACATCCCCAAACAAAATCTCCCTGAGGGGCAGTATCAAATCAAGAAATTTAGTGGGGATATAGTGCATTTGATTAGTCAGAATGGTACGATTTATCGCCTGAATAGCAAAATTCTGCAGCACGCCACACGGGTCCAAAACGATTGAGTTACTACCTGTTGCATCTGCTGTCTCCCGACATCTATCTGCACAAGGAACGGGGTCTGTTGCGTTATGAGCGTGGCGATGAGCGGAGGCAATTGCCGCTGGAAGATATTCGCGGTGTCATTATTGTTACGGAAAATGTAACCCTTACCGACCGGCTTATCTCAGCCCTGCTGGAAAACGGCGCGTTCATCCTGCACTGCGATAAAAAGTATCGCCCCATTGGGCTAACAGAACCGTTGCCAAAGATTATCAAGCGCAATGTTGCATATCACCAGGCGCGTAGCACCAAGAAATTGCAAAGCGCAATCTGGCAATGTCTTTTGCGCACCAAAATAGATAACCAGCGTCGGTTGCTGAAACATATCGGCGCACGTCATGCCTATCTGGAAGAGCACTTGAACAATCGCAAACTCAACGAATCCGCTTGCGCTCGCTATTATTGGCGCGAGTTCTTTTCCCACAGCGGTTTTGCTGGCTTGACTCGGCGGCACGATGATGAACACCAGGTTAATCAGATGCTCAACTATGGATATGCGGTTTTAGGCGCAATTTGCCACAGATCTATTGTTGCACACGGCTTGAGTCCGTTATTCGGCGTGCACCATCAGGCAAACTTTCACAATCATCCTTTTGTTTATGATGTGATTGAACCGCTACGCCCGTTCATTGATTATCAACTGCATGTATATTTGACCAAGGAACCGGAAAAAGAAAAAACCACCAGGGAATGGATACTGTTTGCTCAGGGCTGTTGGAACACGATTGAAGTGCTGCATAATAACAACAAATTGAAACTAATCGACGGTGTTGATGTATTTGTGAACTCGATCGCAAAGTCATTCAGCACCAAAGATATTGGGCACTTATGGCTGCCGGAACTCCAAGTACGCTAAAAATGGGCTGGATGCTGGTGCTGTTTGATTTGCCGGTTGGCACAAAGCGGGAGCGGGACGAAGCCACCCGATTTCGCAAGCAACTGCTGGATGACGGCTACAACATGCTTCAGTTTTCGGTGTATATGCGCTCGTGCAATTCTTGGGAGCGTATGCAAAAACACGCCCGCAGATTACGGGTCTTTGCGCCGCAAGGGGGCAACATCCGGGCAATACTGATGACCGAGAAGCAATGGATCAAGTCCATCGCCATTGTCAGCGAACACTATCGGAAAAAGAAGAAAACAAGCAAAATGCAACAGTTGAGCATGTTTGAGAACTGGTGACCTACGCCCAGAGAGAGAGAGAGAGAGAGAGGGGGGGGGGGGGGTGCAGTGCCTGAGAAGCCGCCACGATAGTTAAGATTCCCCAATCTGCATATAGCTGTGGTCGGCTTCCCAGGGTGCAAAACTAAATATATATATCTTCGTCCCCGATTCCTACGTAGTGTAACACGCTGGAAAAGAGGGGGGAATCAAAACTCAACACGATCTGCTAACCACCAACACCTAAGTGTAACACGCTGGAAAAGAGGGGGGAATCAAAACTTGTAGATGTTGTAATATGCGTCAAGCATTAGTGTAACACGCTGGAAAAGAGGGGGGAATCAAAACAGATTGCTGCGGGTCGTTTAAAGTCTAGGTAGTGTAACACGCTGGAAAAGAGGGGGGAATCAAAACCTTAGCACATATACCCCGCCCAGCTCAATAAGTGTAACACGCTGGAAAAGAGGGGGGAATCAAAACACCAATATATGCACCAATAATTGTACCGATAGTGTAACACGCTGGAAAAGAGGGGGGAATCAAAACTCCACTTCCCGCAGCCCACGTAATCATTGAAGTGTAACACGCTGGAAAAGAGGGGGGAATCAAAACTTGGTGATAGCCGATAACAATTCATTACTCGAGTGTAACACGCTGGAAAAGAGGGGGGAATCAAAACTAGTGTCATCGGTTCACCAACAGCCAGCGGAGTGTAACACGCTGGAAAAGAGGGGGGAATCAAAACTATAACCCAGTTCACCGGTTAACAAATCCAAGTGTAACACGCTGGAAAAGAGGGGGGAATCAAAACTCCGCAAAGCTCACAATCCAACTACCAGATAGTGTAACACGCTGGAAAAGAGGGGGGAATCAAAACCTCATAATGGATATGTTGGCCGCATAAACAGTGTAACACGCTGGAAAAGAGGGGGGAATCAAAACTTGCGTGATCTTACTTGCTTGGATTTGTTAAGTGTAACACGCTGGAAAAGAGGGGGGAATCAAAACTTTCCTGCGATTACGGAGCTGGAATATAGAAGTGTAACACGCTGGAAAAGAGGGGGGAATCAAAACTATCGTATCGTCAGTATCATAAGACGCATGAGTGTAACACGCTGGAAAAGAGGGGGGAATCAAAACTGGAGTAACTCCTACAACAAAGCCCGAACAAGTGTAACACGCTGGAAAAGAGGGGGGAATCAAAACTATTTTTGTAGTTTCGAGAGTGTCTTTGATAGTGTAACACGCTGGAAAAGAGGGGGGAATCAAAACTGTTCTCAAATTGCGAAAAACACTTCCGGCAGTGTAACACGCTGGAAAAGAGGGGGGAATCAAAACTCTTTGTTTTCAGTCAAAATTGACTCGTTCAGTGTAACACGCTGGAAAAGAGGGGGGAATCAAAACTTCAGTGGCACCGTTAACGAGGCGGCGGTCAGTGTAACACGCTGGAAAAGAGGGGGAATCTTTACCAGATTTTGATTGAGTGCCATCATGATCTTGGACAGTGACAACATAAAATAGGGCAGTGCCAATGTCATGTGGCCGACAAAACAGCACTGTCTGAGTGTATATGGTAACTGGAATGGAAGGTCCCTTAGCTCTTGGCAAGCTCTGGCCGTAGCGGCAGGGCGGTATCCAGTTTCAATTCCCGCAGGGCGATATTCGAACGCACCTGGGAAATTTGCGGCAGGGCGAACAAAAATTCCGCCAGGAACTTATCCAATGAAGCAATGGTGGCCGTCACCACCCGCAAAATAAAATCTGCATCGCCGGTGGTGGCAAAACACTCCACCACTTCGGGGCGCTCCATAATAGCTTCTTCGAAAGGCGTGGTGCTCTCTCGCACATGGCGGGCCAGGGTGACGTGTACAAAGGTGCACAGGTTCAGCCCCAGTTTCGGGCGACTGAGCAAGGCCGCGTAGCCCTCGATTACGCCGCTCTCTTCCAGCGCCCTGACCCGACGCCAGCAGGCAGCGGTCGAAATACCCACTGTCTCTGCCAGGCGCTGGTTGCTTATGCGTCCATCGCGTTGCAGGGCATCCAGAATGCGCAGATCTATACGGTCCATGACGGGCTCCAGTAATCGTTGCAAGAAAATTACTAAAAAATGCTAAAAAGAGAAATATTACTTCTGTTAATACGCTATACAGACAAAAATAGAAAGCATATTTCGGTAGAAGCGGCGTAAAGTTACCAGGATAGTAATTCGATTGAAGGGTGACACCATGAACCTTCCCCAGGCCGATTTTTCACTGGATGACTACCAGCTCCAGGACCGCTACATCCGCGACCAGGGCCGGGTGTTTCTCACCGGCACCCAGGCCCTGGTTCGCCTGCCCATGATGCAACGCGAACTGGATCGCCGGCACGGTTTGAATACCGCGGGCTTTATCTCCGGATACCGGGGTTCCCCGCTGGGTGGCTACGATCAGGAGCTGTGGCGCGCCAGTCGCTTTATGGCTGAGTACAACATCGATTTTATGCCCGCTATCAACGAGGATCTGGCGGCCACCGCCATACTGGGTACCCAGCAGGTGGAGAGTGATGGCGAGCGGCAAGTGGATGGCGTGTTCTCCATCTGGTACGGCAAGGGTCCAGGCGTGGATCGTGCCGGCGATGCGCTGAAACACGGCAACGCCTATGGCAGTTCACCCCATGGTGGTGTGTTGGTGATTGCCGGTGATGACCACGGTTGTGTTTCGTCCAGCATGTCGCACCAGTCGGATGTGGCGTTTATGGCATTTTTTATGCCCACACTCAATCCGGCTTCAGTAGAGGAGTATATTCAGTACGGCCTGTACGGATTTGCCCTGTCACGCTTTTCCGGCTGCTGGGTGGGCTTCAAGGCCGTGTCGGAAACCGTGGAAAGTGCCGCGACTGTCAATCTTGTGGACCTGCCCGAGTTTAAGCAGCCCACGGATTACCAGGCTCCGGATTTCGGTTTGCACTATCGCTGGCCCGACTTGCCGGGTCCCCAGGTGGAAGCGCGCATGGTGGAGAAACTGGACGCGGTACGCGCCTTCGTCCGGGCCAATCCTATCGATCGGCGAATCTACGATATTCCCGCCGCGCGCCTGGGCATTATCACCACCGGCAAGGCCCACCTGGATCTGATGGAGGCGCTCAAGATGCTGGGTGTGGATGAACAGCGGGCACGGGAAATAGGCATCGATATCTACAAGGTGGGTATGGTGTGGCCGCTGGAAACCGAGGGGGCCAGGGCTTTCCTGCGCGGCAAGGAAGAAGTACTGGTAGTGGAGGAGAAGCGCGGCATCATTGAGAGCGAGCTCAAGGAAAACCTCTACGATTACCAGCGCGATAAACCCAGCCGTATGGTGGGTAAGTACGATGAAGAGGGTAGGCCGTTGATACCCTGGGTGGGCGAGCTCAGCCCGACCATGCTGGCGCCTGTCGTGGCAGCGCGTATTACCCACGAATTTCCAGAGCTGTGCTTTGACGAGCAATTGGCCATGCTTGCTGACAGTCGGGTAGCAGTAGCGGTTCCCACCGATGTCAAACGCACGCCCTACTTCTGCGCCGGTTGTCCGCACAATACCTCGACCAAAGTACCCCAGGGCAGCAAGGCCCTGGCCGGTATCGGCTGCCACTTTATGGCCTCCTGGATGGATCGCAAAACCGAATCCCTGATCCAGATGGGTGGCGAGGGTGTCAACTGGGTGGGCAAGTCGCGGTTTATCGGCAAACCCCATGTGTTTCAAAATCTGGGGGAAGGCACCTATTTCCACTCGGGGTATCTGGCGATCCGCCAGGCGGTGGCGGCGGGTACCAATATCACCTACAAGATCCTCTTCAATGACGCGGTGGCCATGACCGGCGGACAGCCAGTAGATGGCACTATCAGTGTGCCCGCCATCGCCGGCCAGATGCGCGCCGAGGGTGTGCAGCGCATCGCGGTGGTGAGTGACGAGCCGGAGAAATACACTGACAAGGGGATTTTTCCTGCAGCTTGCAGCTTTCACCATCGCGACGAAATGGACGCCCTGCAGCGTGAAATGCGCGAGGTGCCCGGGGTGAGTGTGCTGATCTACGATCAGGATTGCGCCGCAGAGAAGCGTCGCCGGCGCAAACGCGGCACCTATCCGGACCCGGCCCGCCGCATATTTATCAACGATGCGGTATGTGAGGGCTGTGGTGATTGTTCGGCCCAGTCCAATTGCCTGTCCATTTACCCGCTGGACACCGAACTGGGTCGCAAACGCAAGATCGACCAGTCCTCCTGTAACAAGGACTATTCCTGTGTGAAGGGGTTTTGCCCCAGCTTCGTCACCGTCGCAGGCGGTGAGTTGAATAAACCGCAGGCCACGGCCCCGGGGCATGACTTTGAGAACCGCGTTGCGGCGCTGCCGCTACCGACGCTGGCCTCTCTGGAGCAGACCTTTGACCTGTTGGTAGTGGGTGTCGGTGGTACCGGCGTGGTTACCGTGGGCGCCCTGATCACCATGGCCGCGCACCTGGAAGGGAAGGGAGCCTCGGTGCTGGATTTCACCGGCTTTGCACAAAAAGGTGGCGCGGTTATCAGCCATCTTCGTATTGGTCGCTCACCGGCAGACCTGCACCAGGTGCGTATTGCCGACGGTCGCGCCGATGCTGTGGTAGCCTGTGATGTGGTGGTGGCTACAGACCCGCGCTCGGTACGGGTGCTGGCCAAAAACAGAACGCGCGTGTTGGTCAATCACAGTGAGGTGCCCACCGGCCAGTTTGTACAAAATCGCAATGCGGATATCCACATGGATGCGCGCCTGCAGGCTATCGGCGCTGCCGTGGGCAGTGAACATCTAAAAGTCATAGCGGCCAATGCCCTTATGGAGCAACTGATGGGCCACACGGTGTATGCCAATGTGTTTTTGCTGGGTCACGCCTGGCAGCAGGGTATGGTGCCGGTCTCGCAGCAGGCGCTACTGCGCGCTATTGAAATCAACGGCGTTAACATCGAGGAAAATCAGCGGGCTTTCCGCTGGGGTCGATTGGCGGCGGAGGATCAGCCACACGTTGTCGATGCCGCCCGCCTGCGGTCGGATGAGCTACCGGTGATGTCCATCAGGCAGTTGATAGAGCACCGCGCCGCGCTGCTGCTTGACTATCAGAATAAAGCCTACGCCACGCGCTACCGGGAACTGGTGGCGAAAGTTGAGGCCACTGAACAGGCTGTGCAGAGCGAGGGTTTTCCATTGACCCACGCGGTAGCGATTAACCTGTATAAACTGATGGCCTACAAAGACGAATATGAAGTGGCGCGCTTGTACAGCAATGGCGACTTTCTGCAGAAAGTGGCCAAGACCTTTACAGGTGATTACACACTGAGCTTTCACCTGGCGCCGCCTATCTTCAACCGCGGCCTGGACGAACAGGGCCGGCCCCGCAAGACCCGTTTTGGTGGCCCGATGCTGCCGTTGTTCAAGCTGTTGGCCAGGGGCAAGGTGTTGCGCGGCACTCCACTGGATCCCTTTGGCCGGCTGGCGGAGCGGCGCGAGGAGCGGGCGCTGATCGTAGAGTACAGGGAGTTGGTAGAAGAATTGGTGGCCGGGGTGAATCGAGAGAACCTGGACCTGGCCGTCGACTGCGCCAATCTGCCGGACCAGGTGCGCGGCTACGGCCCGGTGAAATCACAGGCGATCGCCGAGTTTCGACAGAATCGGGCGGGCATGCTGCAGCGCTTTCACAATCCTGCCAGCGTTGTTCAGATGCAGGGGGTGGGCTGATGGTTGGTTACGTTCGCACCTACTCAGGAAGTCTCCCGTGCATGATTTCCGCCTCACGCAACAGAGTAGGTTCTAAGCGGGTGGTGATATCTTCGACATCCATTCCACCATATTTCAGTGTCAGCAGATAGAGAATGTCTCCCAACATGCAGAAAACCAGCATATGTTTGCGGACACCAAAAAAATACAAATGGTCTGCAAACGGCTTTTCTCTCAAGAGGCTGGGGTGTTCAGAGAGCGTTTGAAGAGCGCTCTCAATATCATCCATATATCTGTCAGCCACGATCCGGCCAAAATCGCTAACAGAAGCTTCTTCTATCTTTTTCAGGTCGGATAAGGCCCTGCGAGTGATGCGGATATCCGCCACTACTTTCAGCCTTGCTTTTCCTGATCTCGAAACTCCTTCATAGCATCACGGATGTTGCCGTTAAACGTGACAGTACGGCCGGCGATTGCATCCTGATACCCTTCAATAATGCTCTCTCTCAGGTCGGCGGCGTCTAACCGTTCCCTTTTTTCCCGAATAAGGGAGCGCAAAAACTCACTGGGTGTCGCATACGACGTCCCGTCCCCGCAATTATTGTCAATGAAAGCGCGCAGTTCGTCTGTTAGCGATAAGTTAATGGTCGCTGGCATAGCGTCATCCTCTCTGTATAGACACCCACGTTGAGTATAGGATTGATGGCAATATTAATCAATAAACGCCACAATCAGTTCGCATAGTGGCACCGTTGTGTACCTGTTCCATACCCCACTCGGGTGCTACGCTGCCGGTGATGACCGGTAAATTCAGCGCCGGACTCTGGCAACCGGCGGATCCGAAGATCAGCATTGTCTCTGCGGCTTCAATGACCATCGGTGCGTCGACAGTTGCCCTGGAGGGTGATATCGACTGCCCTTTATTTGTCTCTGCGGATTTTTGATTCTCGCCATGATTCCCGGGCTGACCGGCCCGGCATCAATCCTGTTTATGGCCGGGGATGAAGCCGCGAGATGGTGAAGTCACTCCGGCCGATGGATACCCGGCAAGTCAATAACCAGGCTGTTGCGGACCACCGCAGAGCAATTTGTCGGGACTATCAAAGGTGTTAGATGTGCTTTATTCGTTTTATACTTAAACACCCGTCGGTTGGTTGGGTGTGTAGCCCTTGCACTTTGATATTGAATTGAAACTTCCATGAACATCCGTATTCCATCTTCAGTGCAACAGGTATTGCTGTGTCTGTGCTTTTTTGGCAGCACGATAAGTTCGGCACAGGCGCTGTTTCCACGGCCTGCCGAGCTACAGCCTGATATTGATTTCTGGGTAAAGGTCTACACCGAGATCGATACCAGCAGCGGCTTTATCCACGACGCCGATAACGTCTCGGTGATCTACGAATCCTTGCATTTGACCGGCGACTATCACGCCGATCGTAAATTGATGAAGAAGGTATTGGCTCGCTACGCCAGTATTCTCAGGCGTATTGCCGGCAATCAGTCCGGCACCTTCACCGTTGAGGAACTGCGGGTTCAATCCCTGTGGGGTGAGGAGGCGGGCCGCGAGCGTTTGCGTGAGGCGGCGCGCAGGGTTCGTTTTCAGCGCGGGCAGTCGGATCGCTTCCGGGAGGGTCTGGCGAGATCCGGTGAGTGGAATACCTATATTGAATCGGTATTGGTGGAGAAAGGACTGCCGCGCGAGCTCGGCATCCTGCCCCACGTGGAGTCCTCCTTTAATCCCAAGGCATATTCCAGTGCCGGGGCCGCCGGTATCTGGCAGTTCACCCGTGCAACCGGTCGCCGCTACCTGCAGGTGGATTACGTGGTGGATGAGCGCATGGATCCCTTTGCGGCAACAGATGCCGCTGCCCGGTTGCTGGAACACAACTACCAGCTTACGGGCACCTGGCCACTGGCACTCACCGCTTACAATCATGGTGCTTCGAGCCTGCGACGCGCCAGTAAACAGCTGGGTACAACCGATATTGCGACCATTGTTCGTAACTACAAGGGGCGTTCTTTCGGCTTTGCTTCGCGCAATTTTTACCTGTCGTTTATGGCGGCGTTGCAGGTCAGTTCGGACGTGGACCGTTACTTCGCCCCCTATCAGGGCGCCAGTCCCATTTCATATATTGAGATAGAGTTGCCCGACTACCTGTTGGCGGACTCATTCGCCAGCGCATTCAATATCGATGTAGGCGTGCTCAAGCAGCATAACCGTGCGCTGATGGCTCCCATCTGGAGCGGCAAAAAGCGCATCCCCAAAGGGTTCACCATGCGTATACCCAGCGCCAGTGTAGTCGGTGTACCCGCCGACCTGTTGGCGGCCATTCCTGCCGGGGAGCGCTTTTCAGAACAGACTCTCGATCTGTTTCACACCGTGGTGCGGGGTGATACGGTATCTGAGATCGCCACCCGTTATGGCCACAGCATCAGGGATGTCGCCGGCATGAACGGGCTCAATCGGCGTTACCGAATACGTGTGGGGCAGGTGTTGAGATTGCCCTTGCAGAGTTCAATTGTGGTGGCTGACGCCGGCCTGAGCGCCTCGACCCTACCCCAGGCAACGGCCCAACTGACCGCACTGAAGCCTGCTATTGATATTGCTCCGGTAGAGGCGCCGGGTCCGGTGGCGATTGAACTTGCCGGGCTGGTGCTACAGGCCGATCCCAGTGATTACCAGGTTGCGGACGATAACAGCATCGAAGTACAGGGATCGGAAACGCTCGGCCATTACGCGGAATGGCTCGATATACGGGCGAGCCGGCTGAGGCGTCTCAACGGCATGCCTTACGGGCGTCCGGTGGTTTTAGGCCATCGGCTGAAACTGGATTTTTTCCGTATCTCGCCGGATGAGTTTGAACGGCGCCGGCTGCTCTTTCAAAAAGAATTGCAGCAACGTTTTTTCATGGTCTGGCAAATCCGCTCCACGCGCCGGCACGTGATCGCCGAGGGAGAATCCCTGTGGGCGCTCACCCATCGGCAGTTCAAGATTCCCCTGTGGCTACTGCGGCAATATAATCCTGACCTGGACCCCGATCGATTGCGGCCCGGTATGGTGATTGTCATTCCCGAATTGGGCAAAGCATAATTTGTGCCTGCCGCCGGCAGCATTGTGAAGCTTGTGCGGTGGCTTAGGAATTCGCCTTCAGGCTCACTTCCCCGCCCTGAAAACTCTGCACGCCGGTCTCGGTCTGCAGTAGTAACGCGCCATTCTCATCAACACCCTGGGCCAGGCCCCTGCTTTGGTTAGAGCCTGTAAAAACAGAGATCTGCCGGCCATTCAAGGCATCCAGTGCCTGCCATTCCTCACGCCAACTGGAAAATCCCTCCTCTTCGTAAGCAGTCAACAACGCTACCAGTTCATTCAGCAAGCCCGCCGCGAGTTGATTGCGATCCGGCAGGCTACCACCGTGCAGCCGGGAGAGATCCGTCCAGGGAATATCAATCTGCTCACCGCTGGATGGTGAAACAGCACCATTTAGACCGATGCCAATAACTACCGTGCAGGGGCCGACAATATCGCCACTCAGTTCAATCAGGATACCGCCCAACTTTTTGCCATCGGCAACGACATCATTGGGCCACTTAAGCGCTGTATTTGTTATGCCCGCGTGCCGAAGAGCCCGGGTTACCGCCACACCGACCGCCAGGCTGAGTCCCTGCAGTACGGCCGCGCCGCCATTGAGCTGCCAGGCCACGGATAAATAAATGCTGTTGGCCAGCGGGCTAACCCAGCTGCGGCCATGTCGACCGCGGCCCGCCTGCTGCGACTCCGCCAAACACACATAGGGTAGACTAGCGCTGTGCTGTGCCATGGCGCGCTGGTTGGTGGAATCAACTTCCAGCAATATCTCCAGTTTTACAATGGCTTGATCGGCGGCAGCGGCTAAGCCGGCGCGGATATCAGGCTCGCTGAGCAGGTCCAGTCCACCCGCAATGCAGTAGCCCTTGCCATGTCTCGACTCGACCTGCAGACCCAGGCGCTCCAGCGTCGATAATTGCTTCCAAACCCCGGCGCGGGTGATCCCCAGTGCCTGGCCGATCTCCTCGCCGGAGTGAAATTCTCCATCGGCGAGTATCTGCAAAGCCGGTCGTAATTCCACGGTGTTCCCCTTCTCAACATGCCGACATGCGCCATTCTCTCATAGAACAGCTATTCCCGGTGGCGCAGTTAGTGCGGAGAAATTAAGCTGTGCTGCGACCGCGTCAATGTCCAGGCTGTCGCCGTACCATGGCAATCGCGCCAGGCAAGGTGCTGTCAACCGGGACGCCAGGCTGGCAATGTTTTCTTGCAGGCGCGGCATGGGTTCTGATCCCTGGTTGGCCACCCAGCCCGCCACAAACAATCCATCGCGGCGGATGGCCTCGACGCTGAGCAGGGCGTGATTCAAACAGCCCAGCTTTAATCCAACCACCAGTACCACTGGCAATTTGAGCGCGACCGCGAGGTCGGCCAGAGTTTCCTCGTCATTGAGCGGTACGCGCCAGCCGCCGGCACCTTCCACCACCACGAATTGATTACTGTCTTCAAGGTGGGGCAGGCAGTGCCGGCGTAACTGAGTGACGGTGGGCAGGACGCCCGCCTCCTGTGCGGCGATATGTGGCGCAATTGCGCTCTCCAGCGCCACCGGGTTTACCTCCCCGTAGGCGAGCCGTTGCGAAGCGTACTCCTGCAGCAGTAATGCATCTTCGTTGTATAAATCACTGCCCACGCGCTCACAGCCGGCTGCCACAGGTTTCAACCCCAGGCTCTTCCAACCCTGCTGTTCAGCGGCTCGCAACAGGGCCACGCTGACGACGGTTTTGCCCACCCCGGTGTCAGTGCCAGTCACAAATACGCCGGACACTAAGCTACCGCTATCTTTTGCACTTTTAGAAAACAGAGTTGCCAGGTCACTGGCAAGCCGGCTTCTGCATCGTGCAATAGACCGTAAGCCTCGCCCAGGTCGCGCCAGCGCCGGCGACCGGTGAGACCCAACCGTCGTCCACTATTGAGGTTGTGGGCACCAATGTCTCGCAGTTCCCGGGCCAGTTGTTGAACAGTGTCGACCCGTCGCGTCCAGTTTTCGACTCGATAAACCTCAATGCACAAGCCCGCGGCGCTGAGCTGCTGACGCAACAGCTCGGGGCGGGCGAAACTATTTACATGGGTCGCCTGGTCCAGCATGCGCCAGGCGGCGCGCAGCTCCCACAGGGTGGACGGCCCGAGCGTGCTCAGCAGTGCCTGCCCACCGGGGCGCAGCACCCGTGCAATTTCCTGACTCAGGGCCTGCAGATTCTCACACCATTGCACGGCCAGGTTGCTATAGAGCAGATCGACACTGGCGTCTGCCAAAGGTAACTGTTCGGCATCTCCAGCTAACCAATCCGCTTCAATGCCAGTCTCTCTGGCCCGCTGTAACATGCCGGTGGCGATGTCCACAGCAATCGTGTGACCGGCACTGAACCTGCTCGCCAGACGGGGCGTGAAGTAACCGCTGCCACAGCCCAGATCTACTACCCGATGTTGCTGTGAGGCCGGTGCAAGCTTCAGCAACTCGTCCCCGGTTTCGCGCTGCAGTCCGGCCGCCTCGTCGTAGCGATGAGCACGCCCAAAAGACTGTGCCACGGCCATCTTGGCCCGGGCTTGCGCCGGCTGCGGCAACAGAAAATCGATCACCCGCGCGGCCACGGCTGTGGGACGGCTGCGTTGTGGAGTATGGTCGCAGCCCGTGGCCTGCCACACCTCAACGGTGTTGAATGATTGCGGCCGGGGTTGTGCCACGGCAATGGGAACTGTCTTGTCCTCAGTTCCCAGTATGGCCAGGTAAGGTATCTGCCTGTCGAGCGCGGCCGTTGGCATGGCGGCTGGCCGGCACGTTCGACTGACGAAACGTGGATTAGTCGCAACTGTAACCAGGGCACTGACCCGCTCGGGATAGCGCGTCGCCAGCGCCGTTGCCACCGTGCCACCCAATGACCTGCCGAGGTAGGCTGCGCGAGCCGGCAGGCGTGGCAGGAGTTTTGGCAGCAGCGCCTCCAGTCCCGCTGGAAACTCGTGTTCCTGTTGCGCTGCGCTGTCAGGCAAATCTACGCAATGCAGGTTGAAATAGCGCTCCAACTGCGGCAGCAGCGGTTGCCAGATTCCATTGTCGTCCCCCCAGCCATGCAGCAAGACTAAATCCGCTTTGTGCCCGCTATGGCTTGAACTGCATACTCGCTGAAGCTGTGTAGTCATAATTTTCTGACCGCAAGCAAGGCATGCAGCAATTGATCAATCTGGGCCTGTGTGTGAGCGGCACTGAGGGCAATGCGCAATCTGGCGGTGCCCACGGGTACTGTCGGTGGGCGAATCGCTGCCACCAGCAGGCCTCTTTCTCGAAGCGCCTCAGACCAGTGCAGCGCTGTTGCCGATTGGCCGAGCACCAATGCCTGGATGGCGGTTTCCGATGGCAGTAATTCGAGCCCCATTTGCGTACAACCGTGGCGAAACCGGGCAATGTTGCGTCCCAGTGCAGCGCGCAGATCTTGCCCTGATTTGACCAGTTGCAGAGCCGCCAGGGTGGCCTGCGCAGCGGCGGGGGGCAGGGCCGTGGTATAGATGTAGCTGCGCGCTGACTGGATCAAGGATTCAATCAGCTCCTGGGAGCCAGCCACGAACGCGCCCATGACACCAAATGCTTTTCCCAGGGTGCCCATCACAATCGGCACATCATCCTGAGACGCCGAAAAATGTTGCAGCGTTCCGCCACCCAGTTCACCCAGTACGCCCATGCCGTGCGCATCATCCACCATCAGGCAGGCGCCCTCACGCCGACACAGTTCGACCAGCTCCGGCAGCGGTGCCATATCCCCATCCATGCTGAATACGCCGTCGGTCACCACCAGCCGCCGGCCCCGCCCGGGTTTCCCCAGCAGTTCCCCTAACGAGTTGATATCGGCGTGTCGATAACGACGCATTCGAGCCCCCGACAACAAACCACCATCGAGCAGGGAGGCGTGATTGAGTCGATCCTGTAACACGTCATCACCCTTGCCCAGCAGCGCCGTAATCACGCCAAGATTGGCCAGGTAGCCACTGGAAAACAGCAGCGCCCGATCGCGCCCGGTAAATTCAGCCAAGGCCTGTTCCAACTGCTGATGTGGCGTCATATGTCCGCACACCAGGTGGGATGCGCCGGCCCCGGCGCCGTATTCACACAGGCCTTGCGCAAACGCGGCGGTAACGCTTGGGTGTGCAGCCAGTCCCAGGTAATCATTACTGCAAAATGCTGTCAGCGGTTGGCCGTCAACCACCACCTTGGGGCCCTGTGGGGACGCCACTTGCCGGCGCTGCCGATAGAGGCCGCTTTGCCGACGTTTACGCAGTGACTCAGACAGCCCCCAGTTTTTCATAGCCGCTGGTGCGCTATCAGCCGGCAGCGGCATTGTAGTATTGCGAATCGCCTGCACCCGCAGAAGCTGCCACGGGTTCTGCCGTGGGCTGCAACTGCAGGGGCGTCAGTCCCAGCCGTTTGAACAACTGCCGATCCCGATCCGTCTCGGGATTGGCTGTCGTCAGCAATCGTTCTCCATAGAAAATGGAATTGGCACCGGCCAGGAAAGCCAGTGCCTGGGTTTCGTCATTCATGCTTGCCCGGCCAGCCGACAGGCGCACCCAGGACTGCGGCATTATAATGCGTGCGACCGCAATACAGCGCACGAAGTCCAGCGGGTCCATGTCCTCATTGTTCGCCAGCGGGGTGCCCGCCACGCGCACCAACATATTAATAGGCACGCTTTCGGGGTGAGCTGGCAAGTTGGCCAATTGTTGCAACAAGCCGATGCGGTCTGCGGCTTGTTCGCCCATGCCGAGAATGCCACCACAGCAAACTTTCATACCGGCCGAGCGCACACTGGCCAGTGTGTCCAGCCGATCCTGGTAGCAGCGTGTGGAGATAATATCGCCGTAGTACTCCGGCGAGGTATCCAGGTTGTGGTTGTAGTAATCCAGGCCTGCCTCAGCGAATGCGCCCGCCTGATAGTCCGTTAACATGCCCAGAGTCATACAGGTTTCCAGGCCCAGTGCCTTTACCTGTGACACCATTTCCAGCAGCACGGGCAAGTCACGATCTTTGGGTGAGCGCCAGGCCGCGCCCATACAAAAACGGCTGGAGCCGGCATCTTTTGCCTGCTGGGCAGATGCCACCACCTGCTCTACTTCCATCAGTTGTTCGGTGCTGAGCCCGGTATCGTAGCGGGTGCTTTGCGGACAGTATTTACAATCTTCGGGGCAGGCACCGGTCTTGATAGAGAGCAGGGTACTCACCTGCACCGTGTTGGCATCAAAATGTTGCCGGTGCACCTGCTGGGCTTTGAACAGCAGATCATTGAAGGGCAAGCTCATCAAGTCACCAATTTCCTGCCGGCTCCAATCGTGTCGAACTTCTGTGTTAGCTGCCATAAGTAAACCATTTAGAGATAAATTGGTTGACTACTTTACCCGCTCACTTTATTTTGTCAACTTTACTTGATCATATCGGTTGACTATTGAATACGCGCCAGACAGACCTATCCGCCGAACTAATCGCCGTTGACCAGCGCTGCGTATGGCACCCCTACGCGGGCGTAGAACCGGGCTACCCGCTGTTTCCGGTGGTCGCTGCCGCCGGCGTCGAGCTTGAGCTGGCTGATGGCCGGCATCTGCTCGACGGTATGTCCTCCTGGTGGTCTGCGATTCACGGCTACCAACACCCTGCCCTGGATCGCGCCATTCAGGCGCAATTGGGGAAGATGTCGCACGTTATGTTCGGCGGCCTGACCCATCCCAGCGCAATTAACTTATGCCAGCGCCTGGTTGAGATAACACCGGCGGGCCTGGAGCGTGTGTTCCTGTGCGATGGTGGCTCAGTAGCTGTTGAGGTGGGTATCAAGATGGCGCTGCAGTACTGGCAGTCACTGGGCCGGGCCGGCAAAACGCGCCTGTTGAGCCTGGACGGCGGTTATCACGGCGATACGTTTATGGCGATGTCGGTCTGTGACCCGGTCAACGGCATGCACCACCTGTTTGCCAATAGCCTGCGACCACAGTTGTTTGCACCACGACCGGCAGCGCGCTTCGGAGAGTCTGTGACTGCCGCTGACACTGAAGCAATAGAGCAACTGCTCGAACAGCATCATGAGGAGTTGGCTGCGGTGATTCTCGAACCCATTGTGCAGGGAGCGGGCGGCATGTGGTTTTATTCCGCCGACTACCTGGCGGCAGTGCGCGCGCTGTGTGATCGATTTGACGTACTGCTGATCGCCGATGAAATCGCGACCGGCTTTGGCCGTACCGGCAAGTTGTTCGCCTGCGAACACGCCAATATCAGCCCGGACATCCTCTGCCTGGGTAAGGCGCTGACCGGGGGCTACCTCAGCCTGGCGGCCACGTTGTGTTCCCAGCGAGTGGCGGACGGCATCTGTGCAGGTGAAGCCGGCGTATTGATGCATGGCCCTACCTTTATGGGTAATCCACTGGCCTGCGCCGCTGCCAACGCCAGTATCGACCTGTTGTTATCGCAGCACTGGCAGGCGCAAATCACCCGCCTAGAAGGCGGATTGCGCGCGGGTCTGTCGGCCGCTGCAGAACTGGACAGCGTGGCCGAGGTGCGCGTGCTCGGAGCGATTGGCGTCATTGAAATGCGCGAGCCGGTGAACATGGCCGTTTTGCAACCGGCGCTGGTCGAGGCGGGCATCTGGCTGCGCCCCTTCGGCAAACTGGTGTATACCATGCCACCTTACATTATGAGTGATCAGCAACTCGGTCAGCTCTGCGAGAGGACGATTAAAGTGCTGTCTCGGTCGGAACGCCGGCCTGATGCATCATAGTGACAGGGGAGTCCAATACCTCTCCCTTCAGGCCCATTCCATATTGGAGAAGACTGCGGGTTGATCTTCACAAGTTTTTCTGGACACCAGCTCCTTTGGAAGTTTAATCTCGTACCTGGATATCGTCGCTTCTCTCTTTATTGGAAGGTTCTTTTCAAAATCCAACCCTAAAGAGTTCAGGCGACGGTGCCCGACAAAAATTTTACTGCCCCGAATTTGCAAAAGTACACGACACTATCTACGTTGCTGCGTACTCTTGCTATACTTGCACACACATACATACACCTCCACAGGGATACAAAATGACACGTAACAAATACTATTTAGCTGCGACGCTGATACTTGGTCTGGGCTTCAGTTCACTGGCGATGGCCCAGGTGCCCATCACCATTACCCTGGGCGAAACCCAACATCTGTGGAACGACCAGCGCGATGTCGATAATGAACTTCTGCCGGTGGCCGCCATTGAGTATCGGCTCGGTCAGAACTGGGCTGTTGAACTAACCTATTCTGGGGGTGAGGCCGATGCGGTGGATGGCAGTCAGGAAGTTGACATTGATTCCTGGCACGCGGGCATGCTCTATTACTTTTCGCCCCAAGAGGCGCTGCAGCCCTACTTCGGCTTTGCCGCCGGCGAAGTGGTACGCGGCTTTGATAAGGGCGATGCAGCAAACACCCAGGCCAACATGGGGGCGGGATTTCGCTACTATTTCACCGATCACTGGAATTGGCGTGCCGATACACGCTGGTTACACAACTTCAATGACAGCATCAACGATGTGGCTGTCAGTCTGGGCATTTCCTACAGCTTTGCTGCGCTCCCGAGCCGCGCCAAGGCGATGGAGAAAGCCGCAACACCGGTAGTCGCCACGGTAGTTAGCGATAGCGATGGTGACGGTGTGGCCGATGACATGGATGACTGCCCGAACACACCGGCAGGTGCCCGTCTTGATAGCCGTGGTTGCAAACTGGCAGTCACTCAGGTGGCCTCGATAAAATTGAAGGTGAACTTCGCCTTCGATTCCGATCAGGTGCAAGAGCACTATTTCGCCGACCTGCAAGGTTTGGCAGATTTCCTCAAGCGTTTCGATGACATACACGTGGATATTGAAGGCCACACCGATAGCGCTGGCCCGGAAAGCTATAATCAAAACCTCTCGCAACGTCGCGCCAATGCGGTTCGGGAGTTATTGATCAACGAATATGGTGTGCCCGCCTATCGCCTGGAAGCCAAAGGTTATGGCGAGTCTCGCCCAGTGGCGACCAATGACAGCGAGGAAGGCCGTGCGGAAAACCGTCGGGGGACGGCGACCCTAGAAGTTGAATTCGAAGAGTAGGGCCGAATCAAGGGTATCGCCCATATCCATGTAAAAATACACGCTCAGCGCGACGCAGAGGACGCTCATTTGAACGCTCAGCAGCCCCGCAATCCCGTACATAGTCACCGGTCAGGTCGGAATGGAAAGAGCCATATTGTCCCGAGGGGAAAGAATAGATTTTGGGGCCGGGGTCCGGCCCGTATTTGGCAGTAGGTTACGCTCTCACTCCGGGCTCAGAAGTGATACTTCAATCCGAAGCTCAGTGCCCAGTATTCCATATCGGCATACTTCTGTTTGGTGGTGAAGGGGGTCCCATCTGCCCGGACGGGGGCATGATTTCTGATAATGTCCCACACATCTTCATCTTCCATGTCCGAGAAACTGACCCAGCGCCCTTGAATCCCCATGGAGACTGCTTCGGTGAGGGCGTAATCTATGCCGCCAAGCAACTGGAAACCGAAAGTCGTATCGGCGATATCGGTGCTAATAAGACTGCTGGTACCAGCGGCGGCCGGCGGTTTGTCGGCGGGATAGCCCTGAGCGATTGTCTTGCGCAAAAAGCGGTTATCGTAGTGCAGTTGAGTACGAGCCCAGCCCGCGCCCAAGCCCACATAAGGCGTCCATCTGGTATCGCGCATAAAGTCGTAGTAAACATTCACGAAAATCTGATGACCCAGAAAATCTGACACCCTCTCCGTAGGTGGCTCAATCGTGCTCCACTCAGAGTTTTTACTCTGCAACGCAGTGTTCCCGCCCGGGACCCCAAAGGGGTTAGCATCGCCATCATGGGAGCGATGCAAGTACTCAAACTCAAAGCGCCAGTTGTTCATTACATATCCCGCGCTGACGCCACCCATGAATCCTGTCTCCAGATCAAAGGCATTTTCAAGCAAGGGCCGCGCGCCGCCCACCTGGCAATCGTCATGGGACAGTGGCACCACATTTGTCTCATCCGTCTCTCTAAGAATCTGGTCGCATTGCGTCGGGTGGTTAATCCCTGAGACCCTGGAGTCCAATGCTTCAGGGGATGCAAGCCCCACACTGACGCCGATGTAATATTTTCCCCCGCTGGTATCGGCATGGAGCGCAGTAGTAACCGCAAGCACACAGACACCCAAGGTTATAGAGAGCAAGTTGCGGAACGTTAAATACATCATCTTTTTCATCAGTATTCCTTTGCTGAGCTAAGCCCAGTACCCCTTTGCTAACAAGTATATCAGAAACTATGATAAGGGCAGATCCTTGACCATCGATGTTTGGATTTCTACTCCTAAGTTGAACCGGAAGAGGCTTGCAGTTGATTGTTTTGGGGCATCTTATAATATTAGGGACTAATAAAGAGACGGCTATGCGCGCATATCAACCACTGAACAGGATGCCACGGGCCAGAGGGACCGATTGGAGGCCGCCGATGCTATCTGCGTCTTTGAGGATGTGATCTCCGGCAAAACAACTCGGGATTGGTAGATCGACAGCCTATAGAATTGCGCAACTCACGATCTGCTGAAAGTCAGTGGGCTTGAGGTTAAATTGGCGAAGGCCAGTCCCTGCAATTGCTCTGTAATGGTGTATTTTTTCGCTGTCTGCCAATGGTGCAGATATAATTTACTATGAAGTTGGCAAAGGTAGTCCCAGCTTGAATACAAAAACAACAACTCAGAAGCGGCTATCCGATAAGGCGATACGGCTGCTGCTCAAGACCTATAATTGCCCAGTTTCGTTCCATGAGCTGAGAACTCGCTTTCTCGGGAATATTGCCAGCCCCAGCCTGGCTGCTTCACCAATTCAGGCTGTTAAAGACCTCTGGGATGGTGATCTCCCTGCATTCGAAGATGAATCCTCGGTTCAAGAACTCTTTGAGATTCTCATTAGCGGGCTTTGGAATCGGCTGACACGCCATCAAAATCGCAAGCATCCCTTCCACCTCACACGTATGAGCAAACCCGGTGACGGTATGTCTGTCGCCAGCTACCTGGGTGTTCGAATGGAGGAGCTGGACGGTTTTGTGACGGGGCTATATGGCGAAGAAGAGGTGCTATATCTACCTGCGCGAGCACATGAAGCGCTGGAAAATCTGGGGGATATACGTTCATTCCTGGCTGGTTTTGGTCAATTTGCTGATGAGGGCGATCCAATAAAAACCGGAGCGCACTTAGTCGAGCTCACTCACATCGCCGAAAAAGAAATTAACGATCTTATCCTATCCTGCACCGAAGGAAGGCGTGACCAACTCGCTCTAACAAGCTCCGAAAAACCCACTCTACATTAACGGTTCAGTAAAATTACTCTGCCCTAACGCATCGCGCTACTGCGAGCGATTCACCAGGCCGGTGAGGTGGTGAGCGTGCGTCGCTTGTCTAAGAGTCTCGCACGTGACTACAGCAACGTGCACTCAGATTGCAAAGCCCTGGAGGCGGCCGGGCTTATCGAGAGAGATGAAGCGCGGCGCCTATGCGTACCCTGGGACGTTATTTTCACGGAACTGGTGCTGGACGAAGCAGGGTAACTGCGGTACTCACATTCTAGGCCCAGTGCCCACTCGGGCGAGGTCTCTCCGCGACCGGTTTGATGAACACCACGGCTGCCTCAAACGACGCATTGAACAGCCATTACAGATGGATTCCCCAGCCGTGATGGACCGCCGTTACCCGTTGGATTCCATTGACGACTGCCAGCTCTTTGTCGATGGCATTGTCGCCCAGCATAATCGGCGCAATGAGGGTCTGTTACGTGAGGAACCGGCCTTGATGTCTGCGCTTTCGGCGGCTCCAAAAACGCTTGGGACTGGCCGGTACAGCGCTGCCTGATGCCGCATCTCAGCGCCCCGGTCAGCATAACTTGCTCAGCTATAACAGCCTTCTGAAACAGTCGGAGGAGGTGTCATGATCGCCGCCGGCTTGAACGACCAACTCCAGGCTTTACGCCTGTCGCAGGTGAAAGCCAACAATTGGAGCGACGTTCTATTGAGTCAGGGTGGACGCCCGGATATTTCCTCAGCCAGCGGTGTGAACTGGAATTGCAACAACGACACAAACGGTACCTGACAGAAGCGAAGCTACCGGCCGGCAAAACCATGGGCACGCCGGAGTTTGAGTCGCTTGAGGGCGTGAACCCTGCCGCTATTCGCCACTTTGGTGACCGGCATGATTGGATAGAGCAAGGTGATAACTTACTGCTCTTTGGTGCCGGCGGGGTAGGAAAAACCCATGTGGCCGCCGTTGATCGATTAATTCACCACGGTAATATCATTGAACTGAAAGGAGAAGACAGCTATCGAAGAAAAGCCGCACACAGGAGACACAAAGCCGCCTCAGAGACTGAAGTAGATTAACCTCATGAACCGGCCAATCCGGTTGACGTTTAACACCGGCCATTGCGCCGAGCTGGGAGCGCAACTGGGAACGACTGACGCCGTTCTTTGATTACCCGCCGGCAATCCGCAAAGTGGTCTACACCACCAATGCCATCGAGTCTTTGAATTACAGTCTACGAAAAGTGATCAAGGGGCGCGGTGCATTCCCCCATGACGATGCGATCAAGAAACTGCTCTACCTGGGATTACGCAACGTATCGAAGAAATGAACCATGCCGATCCGGGATTGGAAAGCAGCCCTGAATCAGTTCATCATCCTCTGTGGTGACAGGGTGCCTGTCTGACAGGAACCAGCCATTTACACAGTTATCGGGACACTCTCAAAATATGCTGCCCTCGCCATTGCTTGGATACCGCTTCAATTTATCAGTAGCCTAATTCTTGTTGTAGCCAAATGTACCTCTTGAAAGAAACACTTCTTTCCAAAAGCTCTCTCTTTCAATTATTACCTTGTCGTCCGCTTTCATTGGGCGGTACTCAAGCAATGACAATCTGAAATTGTCCCTTGCATAGTCAACGCCTTCCTTTGCGATGAGCTTTGTAAGTTCGTCATTCCACCCATGCCCTGTACCAATGTAACAACTCCATCTTGACCAAATGCCTGAATCACCATATGCAGAACCAACATATTTCTTTCCATTGGATTTATCAGTAATCACATAAACCCCTTTGACATTTCTCAATGCAGCTTTCCAATCTGTGTTCTCGTTTTTGAAAATAGGGGCTAGTGTAGGTCGCTATAAATAGTGTAACATGTAGCCTCTTCCCTATATAGAGAGAGATTGTCGTGCGTGTTGCAGTAGAAATTGTTTTGTCTGATGACGAAGTTGTGGATTTGAGTAAGTTCTCTAAATCGCGTTCTGTGTCGGTCCGATTGGCGGAGCGTTCACGAATTGTTCTTCTGGCCGGCAAGGGCATGACAATGAAGAGATCGGTTTTGAACTGGGCATTACGAGACAGAAAGCCGGCCGCTGGCGAAAACGTTATGCAGAGAGAGGAGTTGAAGGCATCCGCCGGGATGCGTATCGGCCGGGGCGCAAACCGACAATCAGTTCACGTAAGGTTGCACAGGTGATCAGACTCACGACGCAAGAGAAACCGAAAAACGCTACGCATTGGAGCCAACGCCTGATGGCAGAGAAGGCGGGTATCAGCATGTCCTCGGTGGGCCGGATATGGAAAAGCCATGGTTTGAAACCGCACCGGATAAGTACATTCAAGGTATCGAACGATAAAGAGTTTGCCGAGAAACTGGAGGCAATCGTCGGCCTTTACATATCACCGCCAGATAACGCCATTGTTTTCAGTTGTGATGAAAAGAGCCAGATACAAGCGCTGGATAGAACACAGCCGGGCTTACCGATGAAAAAAGGCAGGGCCGCGACAATGACACATGACTATAAACGTAATGGCACCACGACCCTGTTTGCTGCATTGAATACCTTGACAGGGGAAGTGCTGGGCACCTGCGCTGGGCGGCATCGCCATCAAGAATGGTTGTCATTTCTCCGCCAGATCAATACGTCGACGCCCAAAGATAAAGAGATTCATATTATCTGTGACAATTACGCCACGCATAAGCACCCGAAGGTAAAAAGCTGGCTGAAATATCACAAGCGCTTCCATGTGCACTTCACGCCAACTGGCGCATCGTGGTTAAACATGGTGGAACGGTTTTTTCGGGAGCTAACTGAAAAGCAATTGAAACGAGGTGTCTTTAGCAGTGTGAAAGAGCTTGAGCAAACAGTCATGGCGTTCATTAAGACTCATAACCAAGCGCCGGCGCCTTATATCTGGACCAAATCTGCGAGTGACATTCTGGAGAAAGTGAAGCGTGGCAGAGAGAAACTTAATAAGTTACAAACTGTTTGACGACCTACACTAGTATGCTGAAATCATGGCTAATATTTTCATATCCTGGAAATACCTCACCAGAATAAGGTAGCTTGAGAATCTCTGACACCTGCATTTTTTCTAGTGTAGTGTCCTAAACAAACTAATCATATATAATAGCCCCGGTTATTTGCCGGGGGCATCCGATGAACACAGCAGTAAAGATTCAGTTAACACCGGAAGAGGAAAACATACTAAAGAAAACGATCCGCAGCCGGAAAGCGCCTATACGCTTGATTGAGCGATCCAAAATCATTTGGATGGCATCAAAAGGGCATAGCAATATTGAGATAGCTGAGCAACTCAAAATAACCGCGCATAAGGTTGGTCGCTGGCGAAACCGCTACGCTGTACACGGTTATGACGGCATCAAAAGAGAACTGCCCCGTGGCAAAAATCAAGGGGGTAGGAAGAGTGCAGATCAAGCCAGGTTGCGTTCCATAATAATCAAGATGACCACGCAGTCCAAACCGAAAGATGCGACACACTGGTCCACGCGAACACTGGCAAAAGAGTTGGGGACGACGCATAGTTTTGTAAATCGTGTGTGGCAGGAGTCCGGACTTAAACCGCATCTGCTGATGGGATTCAAAGTCAGCAATGATCCTCGGTTTGAGGAAAAGCTGGAAGATGTTGTGGGGCTTTATTTATCTCCTCCGGAAAATGCAGTGGTTTTCTGTGTTGATGAGAAATCTTCTATCCAGGCGTTGGATCGCACCCAGCCGGGCCTTCCGCTGAAGAAAGGGCGTGCCGGCACGATGACCCACGACTACAAGCGACATGGTACAAGTACGCTATTTGCAGCGTTACATGTGGCGACTGGAGAAGTTATTGGACAGTGCAGGCAGCGACATCGGCATCAGGAGTTTTTATCTTTTCTAAAAACTGTAGAGAAGCAAACGCCGAAAGAAATGGAGTTGCACCTAATAGTTGATAACTACAGCACCCACAAGCACGAGAAAGTGAGGAGGTGGCTGTCGCGCAACAGGAGGGTAAGTCTTCATTTTATTCCGACAAGTTCTTCGTGGCTCAACCTGGTGGAGCGCTTCTTCGGGTTGTTAACACAAAAGCAGTTGAAACGGGGTGTCTTTAATTCTGTTAAAGAGCTTGAGGCGGCAATCACGGAATTTATTGATCGGCATAACGAATCACCAAAGCCCTTCGTTTGGACAAAAAATGCGGAAGGGATATTGGAAAAGGTGGGCCGAGCCAAGGCGGTCTTGCAAAATGTATAGTATGTTTAGGACACTACACTAGATGATTCTCCAAATAAAATGCACGTCCTCTTGATGGTTTTTGCAGTTTGATTTTTAGCCGCCCAACAAAAGCAGAGTATTCATCCAATTCCGCTATTTCGTAACTATGGGCATGAGGTATTTCGTTTCTCTTGATGACCTCATAAATCCCCCCGAATAGCCACATGTCAGTTTCAGGATAGAAATCAATTAGAGAAAAAATATATTTCCGGGAGAATTCATCTTTTTTATTTCTCCATGTATTCCACATAAACCACTCGTTTTTGTCTCTCACGTATACATCAAGAGGCTGGTGCACGTCGTTCCAACGAGCAGCATGAAACTTAAACTTGTTTGGTTCATCAATTTTGATGATTTGGGAAATCGGAATGCTGCTCATTAAGGAATACCCCAAGAATTGGTGACAGTTGTCAATATACCAGAGGTCAGCTTCGCGCTACCCGCAGCATTTTCCAAACCCGGGTATCTACCATTGTGGTGGTTTCCTCAGTTCTACCGATATTGACTATGCAAACTTGCCTAAACCGGTAGCATAAAAGGCGTGTGTAGCTGGGAGTAATCCCATGACCAAGGTATGCGTCATAATTTGGCCGCTGATCTCACCGCTACTGTGTGTAGAGGCGGCGAATACGGCCCCGGCTTCACTGTTGAGCAGAAGGGTTACCGCTGGATTGAACAGTGCCGGTGGTGCAAATTCTAGGACTTGCCGGGCACCACTCGAATAAGGCTGCCATCATCGGTGACGATGTACAGCAGGCCGTCAGGACTCTGGCGGAGATCTCGAATGCGGCTGTCCAGTTCCGCAAACAGTGTTTCTTCCGCGGTGACCTTGCCGTCTTGCAGGCTCAGGCGCCGCACTTCCCTATTGACCAGGGCGCCCACGAACAGGCTGTTATTCCACTCTGGAAAAGCCTCGCCGTCGTAATAGGCGAGTCCGGAGGGCGCGATGCTGGGCACCCAGATTTTCAGGGCCTTCTCCATGTGCGGGTGTTCTTTGAAAGGGGAGATATGGGCGCCGCTATAGTCCACGCCGTGGGTAATCGCCGGCCAGCCGTAGTTCCTGGCCGGCAGCACCCGGTTTACTTCATCGCCACCGCGGGGACCGTGCTCGTGCATATACACAATATTGCGTTGGCGATCCATGGCCAGTCCCTGCGCGTTGCGATGTCCATAGGTCCATACCTTGGCGGCGGGGCCACCCTTGGCGTAAAACGGATTGTCCGCAGGTATGCTGCCGTCACTATTGATGCGCAGAATCTTGCCCAACTGTTTGTTAATGTCCTGTGCCGCTTCGCGATATTTAAAACCCTCGCCCACGGTTATCAGCAGGGTGCCATCGGGCAGGAACAACAAGCGCCCGCCATAGTGCTGCGGCGTTGCACGGGATGGCTCGCTGAGCAGGATGAGCTCGCTGTCTGCAAGGCCGGTGTCGGTCAGTCGTGCACGTATAACGCCGGTACCGTTGTCGGTGGGGGTGCCGTGGGCATAGCTTAGATAAACGGTCTGGTTGCCTGCGAAGTCGGGATCCAGCACGATGTCAAAAAAACCGCCCTGGCCGGCAAAATAGGTGTTTGGAACACCGCTCAGACTCACCCGGCTGCCATCGGTTTGCAGGCGTTGTATCTGCCCGCCGCGCTCGGTGACCAGATAGTCGCCACCGGGCAGGAACGCAACTGACCAGGGATTGCTGAGATCATCCGCCACGGTCTCCAATGTGTAGTCGGCGGCTTGCGTGAAGCCAGTGAGGGTCAGTATCACAAGGGCGAGAAATCTGCGCATAGTGGAAGTCTTTACTTTAATGTCTGAAGCGTCATTATAGCCACAGCTTAAGCCTGGAGTGTATAGAGCATGTTAAAAGTAGTGTTGGCCTATTCAAGCGCTGTTGTGGGGGCGTTTTTGTTGGCTAGTATATTGGCGACCCAGTTTATTCTGGGCAATGTCCAGGAACTCGGTATGGACGTGACCGCCGCAGTGCGTCTGCAGGCTACCCTGCATGATATCGCGGGCCTGGCGACAAGCTATTTACCCCTGCTGGCAGTGGCTTTTCTCATCGCGCTGCCTGTTACCGGGGGCTTGCGCAAAGTGTTCCCCTCGCGGCCACTGCTGCTGTACGCGCTGGCCGGGGCGGTCGCCGTGATAACACTGCACCTGACCATGAAGGCGGCGTTGGGTTTAAGCGGGATTGCGGCAACTCGCACCACATTGGGTCTGCTTAGCCAGGGGCTGGCGGGGGCGCTGGGCGGTTATCTCTATTGGACCTGTATCCGTAAATTCGCATGACGGGTCGCAATGATCCCTGTTCCTGTGGCAGTGGCCAAAAGTACAAGCGTTGCTGTGGTCTGCTGAGTCCAGATACAAACCAATTTAATTTGCCGGCAGCCGCGACCAGGCGCCGAGCATACAGTGCGGCCGTGCAGCAAGGGCTGCGCTATTTGGCGACCAACAGTGTCTCGCTTGATACGGCGCGCGGTGTGGCGATGATCGAGCAAGCGGCGCAGGCGGGCGATGCAGAGGCTGCCTTCCTGGCGGCAACTCTGGCCAGCACCTGCCTGTGGCGAACCCAGAGCTGGGGAGAGGCATTCGACTATTTGCGGCAAGCGGCCCAACAGGGGCACGCAGCCTCGCAGAGTTCCTTGCGGATACTCGCGGGCGGGCCGTCTGGCAGAGAAGTTGCAGGTGACAATTGGATGAACATGCGTGGCGAGATCGATCTGGCCGGCTGGCTTGCGCCGCCTGCCATGCGGATGATACGCGCCGCCCCTCGCGTACAGGTTTTCGAAAACTTTATGCCGGCAGCGGCCTGCAACTGGTTGATTGCGCAGGCTGAAACCCGGTTATCGCCAGCCACAATTTATGATCAGGTCACCGGTGGAACTGCAGAAGATGAGCGGCGCAGCAACTCCCAGTGCGATCTCGATGTTGAAACCAGTGGCGTGCTCACATTTATACTGCGGGCCCGCATTGGGGCGATAACGGGACGGCCGGAATTGGCCATGGAGATTCCCAAGGTTCTTCATTACCAAGCCGGCGAAACTTTTGAAGAACATTGTGATTATCTTGACCCATCGATACCGGCATATAGACAAGAGCTCGCCCAGCGCGGCCAGCGCAGCCATACCTTGCTGGTGTACCTGAATGACGACTTTGCCGGTGGAGAGACATTCTTCACCAAACTCGACCTCGCTCACAAGGGTGCCAGGGGCGATGCGCTGCTGTTTGCCAATGTTAACGATGCGGGCGAGCCCGATGGCGATACGGTGCATGTGGGCATGCCGCCGACCTCGGGGGAAAAGTGGCTATTTTCACAGTGGATCCGTGATTTACCAAAGGGGTAATATGTCGGTAGTCAAATGCAGCCAGAGCAGGAGTTGGTGGTTTATTGTGGCGCCGGCGGGCCGGAATGACGTGACCCTGTATGCGGGCAGTTGGAGCGATTGGTGTTCTTACTAAGGTGCGCAGTGCACGCACAGCGTTGATTCGGGCAACGCATCCAGGCGCGCGGGGGCAATCTCCTCGCCGCATTTTCTGCACAGGCCGTAGTTGTCGTCATCAATGCGATGCAGTGCTGCTTTCAGATTGGCAATGGACAACTTCGTCTCCTTTGCGATTTCCTCCAGTACATCGTCATTCTCACGTTCGGTGGCCTGCTCGGCGAAATCGCTGGGCAGTGTTTTGGTGATGTCGCGGGTGACAGCAGTGAGCCGTTTTTCCATGTCAGCCAGTTTTGATGTCAGTGCCGCTTTGCGCTTGTCCGTGCCCATGTTTTCCTCGGTTCTCATTACAACAGGGTCTGATTGTAGTCCTTTTGCACACAACGCACATGATCTGGATCAGAAATGTCCCTGTATCATACCTGGCAATACGCGGTTGCTCCAGTCCGGCGCGACCGGCAAAGCTATTTCTCCCGCATCGTTTTCCGCCAGCCCAAAAACCACGGCGTGGTACTCCTTTCTGACGGCACGCTCCCGGGTTTGTTCTTCAAACTCGTCGAGAATTTCAAACAATTACTCGGGCGTCATGTTAATTCCCCAGGGCCCGCTGGTAGGCAGCAATTGATTGTTCGAGGCCCATGCGGATGGCATCCACTGTCAGGGCGTGGCCGATGGATACTTCCAACAGTCCCGGCAGCGCACTGAAGCGCGGCAGGTTGTGCAGGTCCAGGTCGTGACCGGCATTGACACCCATGCCCAGCGCGATGGCGAGTTCGGCGGCGTCGTGAAATTGTTGATAGACCGCCTCGACATTTACGCCGCTCCTGAAGGCATCGGCGTAGGTCTCGGTATACAGCTCAATACGATCTGCGCCGACCTCGGCAGCTAACCGGATCTGGGTCAGGTCTGGATCCATAAACAGGCTGCTGCGTATGCCCAGGCCCTTCAGTGTGGCTAACAGTGGAGCTACACGCTCGCCATCCTTGCTGAGATCGAAGCCGTGGTCGGAGGTGAGTTGGGCGTCGTCGTCGGGTACCAGGGTGCACTGCTGGGGTTTAAGTTCTGTCACCAATTCCATGAAGCCGGGATAATCCCCTACACCGGCTCTTTCGCTTTTGCGTGGCCCGGCAAACGGATTGCCCTCAATATTAAATTCCACAGCCAGGCCGGCAGCCGTCAACTCGAAGCAATCGCTGGCTCGAATATGGCGTTGATCGGGTCGCGGATGCACGGTAATACCATCGGCACCTGCGGCGATGGCCATATGGGCATGCTCCGGCACCGACGGATTGGTGGTGTCCCTGGAGCTGCGAATCAGGCCAATTTTATTGAGGTTGACGCTGAGCGCGATCATTCGAGTCTGATGGTCTCTTTCGATGCCGCTGTTTCACCCTCGGCCAGCCGTGTTACGTCGATAATTGTGATGGGCTGTAAAGGTACATTCCGGTGGCCCTTAAAGTTTCCGGTTTGCTCCAGAGCGATTGAATCCACGGCGAACATGCCATCGGTCACCTCGCCGAACACGGTGTAACCCGGGCTGCCGGGAGTCCAGTCCAGGCGAAAGTTACTGCGCAGGTTAATAAAAAACTGGGCGGTAGCACTATCCGGATCGTTGGTGCGAGCCATAGCCAGTGTTTTGCGTTCATTGTGCACGCGGTTCTTGGCTTCGTTTTTGACAGGCGGCAGGGTGGGGGTTTCCTGCATCTGCCGGTTGAATCCACCACCCTGGATCATGAATCCGGGAATAACCCGATGAAAGATGGTGCCCTTGTAGTGACCATTATCAACATAGGCGAGAAAGTTTGCCACGGTACGGGGAGAGGCATCTGCAAACAGGCGCACAGTGATGTCGCCGTGGCTGGTTTTGATAAGGACTTCGGGATCCTTGGCAAACACATGGGAAGTCGCCAGTAGTAACAGGCACAAAGAGAGAATTTTTTGCATGAGAGGTACTTCGGTTAATTTCAAGGGGTCAAGCCCAGCCGGAACTGCTGCGGCGCCGCGGTCTCAGTCGTGGCACCAGCAGGGCGATAATAACTCCCAGCAAAACGGCCAGGGCGCCATTGAAAAAAGCAGCGCTTTGATTGCTCTCCTGCATTCGCAGGTTATCAGCTTCCAGTATTTCGATGCGACTTTTAGATACTTCTGCCTGCTCGATCAGCCGACGGTTATTGGCGTCCAGGATGAGCGCATTTTCTGAAATAGCACGCAGTTCATTAAGGCTACTGATAGTTTGCTCCAACTGCTGCGTCGTGGACCCCAGTTGTATGCCCAATGCCTGGTGGTTTTCTTCCAGCTCGATGTATGCTTGGCGCAGGCTGTCCTTGCCCGCGCTGAGGGTTTTCTCCCGCTCCAGCAACCTGTCCAGCAATACGCGCGCCGGCTCCTGTTTCATCAGGTACTGGCTGCCGATCCAGCCCTCCTTCCCGTTGGGCATGGTCACCTGCGTAAAGCCCGTCTCCTCGTCGACTTCGCCCAGGATAAGGCGTGTGCCGGTGGGCATGCCGCGGTGAATAATGCGGTACTCGGAGCTGTGACCGCTGCGAATGGGTACGTATTGCCGGTCACTAATATAGCGAACCTCCTGGGCGCCGGCGCCGGCTGCGAACAGGAGAACAAGCAGACTTGAGACAGTTTTCACAATAGGGGTCCTTTGAACATCATTACGGTAATACAATTTTGTAGGGCTTAACGACCACTCGCGCATACACGCCGGCCTCGACGTAGGGGTCACTATCCGCCCTCACGCAGCGGCAGGCTGTCGGTAACGTCTTCGCTAATAATGGCATAGTACATAGTTAACCTACTGTGTTTTGGCCGACCCTTCCTCGTGCATGTGCGGGGCTACCAGGAGGGCGGTAATAATTGTCAGGAGGATGGTGAAGCCCAGCGCAGAATACAGTTTGTAGCTCACCCAGAAAGATTCACTGAAGCGATAGGCAACAAACAGGTTGAGGCTGCCTACCAGCGTGAAGTTGCCGGCCCACAACCACAGTAGCTTGGTCCAGACCGGCTTGGGCAGTTGTATCTGGCTGCCCAGGGTTCGCTCTATCAGGTTGCGTTCGCCAAAAAAGTGGCTGCCGGCAAAGGCCAGCGCCAGCACCCAGTTAAAGACGGTGGGTTTCCAGAAAATAAAAGTCTCGTCTCGAAATAGCAGGGTTGCCCCGCCGAGCACGCTAACGGCGGCCAGTAGCCACAACAGGCGCTTCTCCAGCTCGCCGGTGATTAGCCAGGTCAATATAACCTGCAATACAGTCGCCATAATCAACACTGCGGTGGCGGAAAATATGCCATCGAGGGTATGTGACCAAGTGCCGATTGCGATGGTCGTGCCCTTTAGCTGATAGGTGCCAAAGAAGAGCAGCAGCGGGATTAGTTCGGCCAGTTGTTTCATGAATTTGTGAATTCTCTCACTGGAACAAGACTCAGAGAGTCGGGATAATGGCGGCATGATAATTGATTTTCACACCCATAGTCATGCCTCTGACGGTGCATTGGCACCAATTGAGCTGATTGAGCGGGCAATCGCGGCCGGAGTTAGCCAGTTCGCGATCACCGACCACGACACAATTGCCGGATATTGTGAGGCCCTGACCAGGCAATCGGAGTATCCAGCGGGCTTTCGGCTACTCAGCGGTGTAGAAATGTCCTGCCAGTGGGCCAACGCCACTATTCACGTGGTGGGCCTGGAGGTCGATATTGAGCACGAGTCGCTACAGCAAGGTTTGGCCGTGCTGGGTGAGGCACGGCAGGAGCGGGCGAAAATTATTGCCCGCAAGCTCGAAAAAGCGGGCCTGCCTGGCGCGCTGGAAGGGGTGCTGGCCGAGGCGGGAAGCAGTCAGGTGGGACGACCTCATTTTGCCAGTTGGATGCTTGCCCAGGGACATGTGGAAAACATCAACAAGGCCTTTGACAAGTACCTGGGTGCCGGCAAAATGGGCGATGTAAAAGCCTGCTGGCCACAGTTGGATGAAGTCGTGCAGTGGATAACTGACAGTGGTGGTGCCGCCATTCTCGCACACCCGCTAAAGTATCGCTTTACTCGCACCAAATTACGGCGTCTACTCACCGCTTTCGTGCGGTCCGGTGGCACGGTGCTGGAAGTTTACAGTGGCCGCCAGAGGCCGGATCACACCCTGGATTTGTGCAAGTTGGCCGCAGATTTTGATTTGTCGGCATCCGCCGGCAGTGATTTTCATCGCGAATATGACTACGGGCCCCGCCTGGGTGTGGATTGTGATCGCCTGCCCCGTTGCGCCAGGCTATGGCAGCCCAAGGAGGCACAGTGAGCCAGTTTTTCCGGGTGCACCCCGATAACCCTCAGTCCAGACTGGTTCATCAGGCTGGGGATATTGTGCGTGGTGGCGGCGTAGTCGTCTATCCCACCGATTCCGCCTACGCCCTGGGTTGTCATATTGGGGATAAGCACGCGCTGGACCGGATTCGGCGCATTCGTCGCCTGGAGGCCGAGCACAACTTCACCCTGATGTGCCGCGACCTGTCTGAACTGGCCAGTTACGCCAAGGTCGACAATTGGGCTTATCGCCTGCTGCGCAATAACACGCCGGGTCCTTATACCTTTATCCTGGAGGCGACCTCCGAGGTTCCCAAACGACTCAAACATCCCAAGCGCAAAACCATCGGCTTGCGAGTGCCGGAGAATAATATCGCCCTGGCGCTGTTGGCCGATCTCGATGAACCGATAATGAGCGCAACCCTGATTATGCCGGGTGATGAATACCCATTGATCGATCCCGACGAGGCGCGCGAACTGCTGGAGCACGAGGTGGATCTGGTGATTGATGGCGGTTACTGCGGTATGGAGCCGACCACCGTGATTGATTTGTCCCAGCAGCCACCGCAACTGGTGCGGCAGGGAAAGGGTCCGGCTGAACCCTTTCCGGGCGGCTGGGGTATAGCTAGTGCCCATCCATAAACGACTGTTTTTTTGAAAAACACCCTGTTCTAACCGTGAGTGTCCCAGGCCACAACTCTCCGGGCTTATGAGCGGCCATAAATCGACCGGTACAGTCACATTAGGGCCCCTTACCCTGGATTTATGCCACAGATTACCGCTGCACAACCCAAAAGCGTACAGATATTTGGCTCTCAGGGCCAACCATTGTGCTAGCTGGAGTCGAGCCGTGCCAAACGCATCAGATTATAGCTGAGAACCGAGGACCAAACATAAGCCTTGAACCCATCCAACCCCTTCCAAGTGGCCTTCGTTGCACCAAAAGCCCTTTTTAATTCCGAAATATTTCCTTCTACGCCTGCCCTGAAATGACGTAATCGATCAAAGGTTTTTGATTGCACGCCCATTGCCCGAAGCGATAGGCCAACCGGCTTATGGAAGACGACTCGCTTCACTCCGAGGCCTCTGCCTTCTGTCACATTTGCTTGGCTGGCATAGCCGCCATCAGCGACTACCGAACCGGGAAGACGACCCAGTTTTGACTGGTGGAAATCGAGTACTGGAATGAACAGGTCCGTATCCGATGGATTCCCTTTTTCAATGGAGAGGTACGTGATGAATCCACTTTCCTCACTGCTTATATTAATCTTATGGCCATACTGAACGTCTCGAAATCCTTTAACGATAATGTCAGTGTGCGACTCGAATAAACTGACAATTTTTTCTGATGAGTGAACGCTCTCTTTTCGAATGACACGGCGCTCTGTTTGATGGATGACTTTGAGTGTTAAATCCCGATACCGCTCCACTTGATCGAGCCATTTTTTCTTTTGGTCAGAGTCAGGGGCGCCCGCCTTGATTTTCTCCAGGCTTCTATCGACTTGTCTAAGTACAACTCGGACACATTTCAATAATTTTGGATAAAGCGCTTCTTTTCCAGTATTTTTTGCGTTAAAAATCTGGAATGCCAGTGATTTTGATAACTTCCTCTGATCTGTAAATCGATTTTTTACTCCCGTTACATTTTTACTTTTCGCCAACAATCGGCTTAGCACCCGAACGCCATCATTCAATAGTTGGCTGTCACTGGGCGGCGCAATATTACTGGCAACAACCGTACTATCGATGCGTAATTTATCCCTCGACAAAATACCTTCTTTCAGCCAGTTGTCCGATAGGATCTCATGCACCTTTTCCAAGGTCTCCGGTTTGATACTTCGTATCGTTGACTGCAATCCTGACCGACTGGGTGTCAAATGATTCGGCAGTCTTGCGAACGTTCGGTAGGTCATCGAATCTGACAAATGGAACGCCAGTTGCTCGTAGCTGATACGCAATTGTTGTTTCAATAACAGGCATCGAAAAATACTTTCAACACTGAAGCCTATTCGTCCCACCTTTGTTGCCGATTGGCTCACCAAATCATTGGCGATCAAGGCCAGTATTTCCGGGTGCTTATCCAGGAGGTTTGACAGTGATCTGAGTCGGGTTCCAAATTCGTGTTCTGAGTAGTTTTCAAATATACTTGCCTGAGCTACGCGGGTTTCTCGCATGCTGAATCCTCTTGGTTGTTTTGTTTTTGTTCGCACCTTTAGCTTAACAAATCCAAGAGGATTTTTTAATGCCTTGCGAATAAATTTCCTTATATTTCAATGTATTGAGAGTTTATGGATGCGCACTAGCTAGTGCCCATCCATAAACGACTGTTTTTTTGAAAAACGCCCTGTTCTAACCGTGAGTGTCTCAGGCCACAACTCTCCGGGCTTATGAGCGGCCATAAATCGACCGGTACAGTCACATTAGGGCCCCTTACCCTGGATTTATGCCACAGATTACCGCTGCACAACCCAAAAGCGTACAGATATTTGGCTCTCAGGGCCAACCATTGTGCTAGCTGGAGTCGAGCCGTGCCAAACGCATCAGATTATAGCTGAGAACCGAGGACCAAACATAAGCCTTGAACCCATCCAACCCCTTCCAAGTGGCCTTCGTTGCACCAAAAGCCCTTTTTAATTCCGAAATATTTCCTTCTACGCCTGCCCTGAAATGACGTAATCGATCAAAGGTTTTTGATTGCACGCCCATTGCCCGAAGCGATAGGCCAACCGGCTTATGGAAGACGACTCGCTTCACTCCGAGGCCTCTGCCTTCTGTCACATTTGCTTGGCTGGCATAGCCGCCATCAGCGACTACCGAACCGGGAAGACGACCCAGTTTTGACTGGTGGAAATCGAGTACTGGAATGAACAGGTCCGTATCCGATGGATTCCCTTTTTCAATGGAGAGGTACGTGATGAATCCACTTTCCTCACTGCTTATATTAATCTTATGGCCATACTGAACGTCTCGAAATCCTTTAACGATAATGTCAGTGTGCGACTCGAATAAACTGACAATTTTTTCTGATGAGTGAACGCTCTCTTTTCGAATGACACGGCGCTCTGTTTGATGGATGACTTTGAGTGTTAAATCCCGATACCGCTCCACTTGATCGAGCCATTTTTTCTTTTGGTCAGAGTCAGGGGCGCCCGCCTTGATTTTCTCCAGGCTTCTATCGACTTGTCTAAGTACAACTCGGACACATTTCAATAATTTTGGATAAAGCGCTTCTTTTCCAGTATTTTTTGCGTTAAAAATCTGGAATGCCAGTGATTTTGATAACTTCCTCTGATCTGTAAATCGATTTTTTACTCCCGTTACATTTTTACTTTTCGCCAACAATCGGCTTAGCACCCGAACGCCATCATTCAATAGTTGGCTGTCACTGGGCGGCGCAATATTACTGGCAACAACCGTACTATCGATGCGTAATTTATCCATCGACAAAATACCTTCTTTCAGCCAGTTGTCCGATAGGATCTCATGCACCTTTTCCAAGGTCTCCGGTTTGATACTTCGTATCGTTGACTGCAATCCTGACCGACTGGGTGTCAAATGATTCGGCAGTCTTGCGAACGTTCGGTAGGTCATCGAATCTGACAAATGGAACGCCAGTTGCTCGTAGCTGATACGCAATTGTTGTTTCAATAACAGGCATCGAAAAATACTTTCAACACTGAAGCCTATTCGTCCCACCTTTGTTGCCGATTGGCTCACCAAATCATTGGCGATCAAGGCCAGTATTTCCGGGTGCTTATCCAGGAGGTTTGACAGTGATCTGAGTCGGGTTCCAAATTCGTGTTCTGAGTAGTTTTCAAATATACTTGCCTGAGCTACGCGGGTTTCTCGCATGCTGAACCCTCTTGGTTGTTTTGTTTTTGTTCGCACCTTTAGCTTAACAAATTCAAGAGGATTTTTTAATGCCTTGCGAATAAATTTCCTTATATTTCAATGGATTGAGAGTTTATGGATGCGCACTAGCTAGGGAATAGCCGCGAGGGTTATAATGCACACTTGTATATGTTGTAGGTGACCAGTGAGTAAACCTGTCGAAGAGTCTGTGGCAAACAGTCAGGCCACCCCGGCCACCACTGAGTCCGCTCCTCCCCCATCGCTGGCCGAACTGCGCATGGGCTCTGGGCAAGGGGAAATGCCCTTTGCCGTGGTTATGGGCGAGGCAGTCACCGAACTTCCCAAGGATCTTTATATTCCGCCGCAGGCGCTGGAAGTTATTCTGGAAGCCTTTGAGGGGCCGCTGGACCTGCTGTTGTACCTGATTCGGCGACAGAACATCGACATACTGGAAATCGATGTATCTGACATAACCTTGCAGTATATGAAGTATGTCGAACTAATGGACGCCATGCAGTTTGAGCTGGCGGCTGAGTATTTGCTGATGGCGGCAGTGCTGGCCGAGATCAAATCGCGTATGTTGTTACCGCGTACCAGCGCCATTGAAGATGAAGAGGAAGACCCGCGTGCGCAGTTGATTCGGCGCTTGCAGGAATACGAACGCTTCAAGCAGGCGGCCGCAGATATTGACAAGCTGCCCAGGCTGCATAGAGAGACCTTTACCGGCTCGGCCAACCCGCCAGACCTGGATCGCAGCCGGCCCGACCCGGATGTAGATATGCGCGAACTGCTGGTGGCCCTGGGCGAAGTGATGCGGCGCGCCGATATGTACGAGCATCACCGGATACAGCGCGAGGCCTTGTCTACACGGGAGCGCATGACCGAGGTACTCGATGCATTGCGCGGCAGCCGGTTTGTGCCTTTTGTTGCTCTGTTTACAGTCGAAGAGGGTCGCCTCGGTGTGGTGGTGACCTTTGTTGCCATCATGGAGTTGATCAAGGAATCGCTGGTGGAAATTGTGCAGACCGAAGGCTTTGGCCCGATTCATGTGAAGGCCAGGCTGGAAGCAGTTGAAGACAACTACGGTCTCGATGATTTCGACGGTGATAAGGAACCGGGAAATTAGTATGGCTGAAATCGGTTTGTTACAGATTTTGGAGGGCGCGATGCTGGCGGCAGGCAAGCCCCTGACGGTACAGAATATGGCGGAGCTGTTTGAAGAGCAGGAGCGCCCGCAGAACACCGAAATTCGTGAGGCACTCAAGCACATAGCACAGCGCTGCGAAGATCGTGGCTTTGAGCTAATGGAAGTTGCCAGTGGGTTTAGATTCCAGGTGCGCCAGGAGCTGAGCTTGTGGGTGGTGCGCCTGTGGGTGGAGCGTCCCGCCAAGTACTCCCGCGCCATGCTGGAAACCCTGGCGCTGATTGCCTACCGGCAGCCTGTTACCCGTGGTGAGATAGAAGAAATTCGCGGCGTGGCGGTGAGCTCCAATATCATCAAGACCTTGCTCGAGCGGGAGTGGGTCCGTGTGGTCGGGCACCGCGATGTGCCCGGTCGCCCGGCCATGTTTGCTACCACACGGCACTTTTTGGACTATTTCAACCTCAAGAACCTCGATCAATTGCCGGCCCTGGCCGAGATTCGTGATTTCGACACTCTCACCAGGGAATTGGGTTTCGAACCGCTGCCAGAACTGGCAGGCGAGGATACGCAGCGGGAACATGGTTGACACTGACGAAAAACTACAGAAGGTACTGGCGCGTGCGGGCTATGGCTCGCGCCGTGAGATGGAACGCAAGATAGCGGCGGGTCGGATTGCGGTAGAGGGCAAAATCGCCACCCTGGGGGACCGAATCGGCAGCCATGCCCGTATTGAGGTGGATGGCAAAACAGTAGAAGCCCGTGGCAAACAAACCACCCGGGTTTTGCTTTATCACAAGCCCTCCGGCGAAGTCTGCTCGCGCAAGGACCCCCAGGGCCGCAAGACGGTTTTCGACCGACTGCCGAAACTCAATTCCGGTCGCTGGATATCCATTGGCCGCCTCGATTACAACACCAGTGGCTTGCTGCTTTTTACTACCGACGGTGAACTGGCCAATGTGCTGATGCATCCCTCCTCGAATATCGAGCGTGAGTACATGGTGCGAGTGCGGGGCAAGATCAGTGAAGAAACGCTCAAAGTCTTGCAAAAAGGCGTGCAATTGGAAGATGGTATGGCGCGCTTCACCGATATCCAGGATGGCGGCGGTGAGGGCAGTAATCACTGGTATTACGTGGTCATTATGGAAGGCCGCACCCGCGAGGTACGACGCCTGTGGGAGTCACAGGACTGTGAAGTATCGCGCCTCAAGCGCACCCGTTACGGCAGTGTGTTTATTCCATCGCGGGTTAAGCAGGGTATGTGGATAGAGCTGGGGACCAAGGAGGTCAAGGCTCTCTACCGACAGGGCAGCATGGATAGCAAACCTCTGGAAAGAGCCACGCCGGATGAGTGCAGGCGCCGCCAGCGCCGTTAAATCATTGTGCGTCCAGTGCTTCACCGTTCACACCCAGGCTGTTACTGCCCATCAGGTACAGGTAAGCCGGCATTAGCTCGGCAGGTGTTTTCAAGGTATTGGGGTTTTCGCCGGGATAGGCAGCAGCGCGCATGGCGGTGCGGGTGGCGCCCGGATTCAGGCTGTTGACCCGGATATTGGTGGTATTTTCCAGTTCGTGGGCGAGTACCTGCATCAGGCCTTCGGTAGCAAACTTTGAGACAGCATAGGCGCCCCAGAATGCGCGGCCTTTGCGTCCCACACCGGAAGAGGTAAATATAATCGAAGCACTGGGGGCCGCATTCAAAAGCGGTAGCACCGCCTGGGTCAGCATCATCTGCGCGTTGACGTTTACCTGCATTATGTCCTGCCATTGCTGTGGCTTGAACGACTCAATGGGTCTTTGTTCACCGAGGATGGAAGCGTTGTGCAATAGCCCGTTGAGCCTGCCAAATTCCTCGCCGATGCCGGCCGCCAGGTTTTGGTAGTCTTCGCTGGAGGCCTGCAACAGGTCCACTTCAAATATAGCCGGCTGGGGGTGCCCTGCCGCTTCAATCGTATTGCAGGTGGCTTCCAGCTTGGCAACTGTGCGTCCCAGCAAAATGACCGTGGCGCCGTGGGCGGCATAAGTAGTGGCCGCGACTTTGCCGATGCCATCGCCGGCGCCGGTGACAAGAATGACCTGGTCCTGCAGTAGATCTGCTGGGGCAGTGTAGTTGGGTGGAATGTCCATTGCGGGGTGATTCTCCGATTAATTTGGCCCTACGACCAAAAGGCATGCTGCACCAATTCGAGCAGCTCACTGCCGCTGTGCGCAACCGCGTCTGCGCCCCATGCGGACACATCGTCATCCTGATGTATATAACCGTAGGCCGCCGCTATGGTGTACATGCCGGCGCTGCGCCCGGCCTGGATGTCGCGCCGGTGATCGCCGATATAGATTACCGCGTGGGGCGGGCACTCCAGTTGCGAGCAGTTAAGCAGCAATGGTTCCGGGTGCGGTTTGCCTTGGCTGACATGGTCGGGACAGACAATGCTGGCTGGTGCCGGACAAAAAGCCATGGTCTCTACCAGAGGATCAGTCAGGTAGCTGGGTTTGTTGGTAGAGATTCCCCAGCCAATGTCAGCGCTCTGCAGCTCTGCCAGCAGTTCGGCAATGCCCTGGTAGGGCACAGTGGCACTGCCGAGCATGGCCTGGTAAATATCCAGAAAGCGCAGTCGCTTGCTTTCGAAAACCTCATCGTCCGGCGTGATGTCCAGCGCGAGTGCCACCATGGCCCTGGCCCCATCCGAGACGTGAGTGCGGATCAGCGCCGCTGGCAGCGGGCCCAGTTCATGTTCGGATCGCAACTGTTGCACCACCGCCACAAATTCTGGAGCAGTGTCCAGCAGGGTGCCGTCCAGATCGAAAACGACGGCCCGCAGGCGTGGGGGAAAAGACGGGCTCATAGCGGCCGATTCATAGTGGTTTAGACGCATGCACCATGTAATTTACGCTGACGTCTCTCTCTTCCAGCCAGTAATTCCGGGTGATGGGGTTATAGCAAAGACCGGTCATTTCCTGCAGCTCCAAATCGGCGCTGCGCAGCCAGCCGGCCAGCTCGGACGGTTTTATGAATTTGCTGTAGTCGTGAGTGCCCTTGGGCAGCAAATTGAGAATGTATTCTGCACCGACAATTGCGAAGGCGTAGGCTTTGGGGTTGCGATTAATGGTAGAAAAATACAGGTGTCCGCCGGGCCGGCACAATTCGGCGCAGGCTTGTACTACTGCGGCCGGATCTGGCACGTGCTCCAGCATTTCCAGGCAGCAGACCAGATCGAAACCAGCGGGCCGCTCAGCGGCCATCTGTTCTGCAGTGCACTGGATATACTCCACTGCAACGCCGGATTCGAGTTGATGAATACGGGCTACGTTGAGGGGCGCCTCGCCCATATCAATGCCGGTCACCGCAGCGCCGCGTTGCGCCATAGCCTCAGCGAGAATGCCACCACCACAGCCGACATCGATCAGTGTCTTGCCGACAGCGGGTGACAAGCGGTCGATAAAATTGGCGCGCAGTGGGTTGATATCGTGCAGGGCTTTGAACTCGCTGTTGCGGTCCCACCAGCGCGAGGCCAGTTCCTCAAACTTGCTAATTTCCTTGGGGTCTACATTGAGCGGCTTCTGACTCACAATGGGGATCTTCCTGCTGCAATGGTGCCGGCCCAGGTTTTGGTGCGCGCTATGATATCCGGCAAGTCCATATGCGTCAGCCGGCGGTCTTGCATAAGCGCATTGCCAGCCACCCAACTGTGCGTTACCTGGCTGGGCTGGGTGGCGTAAACCAGTTGCGATATGGGGTTGTAGACAGGTTGTGTCTCCGGTTGGTCGAAATCGACGGCAATCAGGTCGGCGAGCTTGCCCGGCTCGAGGCTGCCGAGGCTGTCCTGCAAGTCCATGGCGCGTGCGCCGGCCATAGTTGCCATATGCAGGGCGGCATGAGCCGGCAGTGCGGTGGCATCGCCCGTGCCCAGTTTGGCCAGCAGAGCGGCACTGCGCATCTCGCCAAACATACTCAGGTTGTTGTTACTGGCAGCGCCATCGCTGCCCAGCGCTACATTGACACCCGCCGCCAGCAACTCTGTAACCGGGCAACGGCCAGAGCCCAGTTTCATATTGGAGTTGGGACAGTGAATGACATGCGCGCCGACAGCGGCCAGTAAGGCAATTTCATCGGCTTCCAGTTCGGTCATGTGCACGCACTGGGTACGCGGTCCGATCAGGCCGAGCTTATAGAGAGTTGCCAGCGGGCGCTGCTGTCCGGTAGCTTGCTGCGCCTCTTTAACCTCATCGGCAGTCTCGTGCAGGTGAATTTGCACCGACAAATCGAGCTCGTTAGCCAGCATAGAGATCTTGTTGAGGGCGGCGGAGTTCACCGTATAGAGTGCATGTGGTCCAAACACCACCTTGACCAGTTCGCTGTGCTTTAAATCGTCACGCAGGGCCAGCCCTTTGCCAATGTAGTCATCGGCATCATTGCCCCAGGCCGATGAAGAATCAAGGATCGGAAAGCTGATCTGGCAGCGCATACCGGCATGCTGGCTCTGCTGTGCGACCACGTTGGGGAAAAAATACATATCGCTAAAGCAGGTGGTGCCGGCCCGCACCATTTCCGCGATGGCCAGATCAGTGCCGTCACGGACGAACTGCGCACTGACATGCTGTGTTTCAGCGGGCCATATATGGTCTTGCAACCAGGGCATCAGTGGACAGTCGTCGGCATAGCCGCGCAACAGGCTCATGGTGGCGTGACCGTGCATGTTGATCAAGCCGGGCAGCAGGGCGTGGCCGGGCAGTTCCAGTACCTCGCGGGCCTTCAACCGGCGGGCCTGTTGGGCCGGCAGGACAGCGCTTATAACGCTGTCGCTTATCGCCACCGCGTGATTTTCCAGTACCTGCCCCGCCGGTATCACCGGAATAACCCAGCCGGCGAATATAAGAGTGTCTACGCTTTCTTTCATGGCCGGGAAGTATACCCGTAAAAGTGGAAAAAAATGGCTAAAAATAACTCCATTCCCTATAATCGGTCGATTGTGTAACACGCGTCTGAAACAATTACCGAATGGTCGATCTCGCCAAAGAAATAGTACCCGTAAATATCGAAGATGAGCTGAAGCAATCCTATCTGGATTACGCCATGAGCGTGATTGTGGGCAGGGCGTTGCCGGATGTTCGCGATGGCCTTAAGCCGGTGCACCGGCGCATTCTGTTCGCCATGAACGAGCTCAACAACGATTGGAACAAGGCCTACAAGAAGTCGGCCCGTATTGTCGGTGATGTGATTGGTAAGTATCACCCACACGGTGATTCTGCTGTCTACGAAGCGATTGTGCGGATGGCACAGCCATTCTCTCTGCGCTACATGCTGGTAGATGGGCAGGGCAACTTCGGTTCCATTGACGGTGATTCGGCCGCCGCCATGCGTTACACCGAAATTCGTATGCGCAAAATCGCCCACGAGTTGCTGTCGGACCTGGACAAGGAAACTGTGGATTTTGTGCCCAACTACGATGGCACGGAGCAGATTCCAGCCGTTATGCCCACTCGCGTCCCCAACCTGTTGGTCAATGGATCAACCGGTATCGCGGTAGGCATGGCCACCAATATCCCCCCCCACAACCTGACCGAGGTGATCAGTGCCTGCCTGGCGCTAATCGATAACCCGGCTATGGGTATCGATGAGATGATGCAACATATACCCGGCCCGGATTTCCCCACGGCGGCCATTATTAATGGTCGGGCCGGCATATTGCAGGCCTACCGGACCGGCCGTGGCCGTATTTACGTGCGCGCCCGGGCCGAGGTAATAGCCAACGAAAAAACCGGTAAAGACACCATTCTCATCCACGAACTGCCCTACCAGGTCAACAAGGCGCGACTGATCGAGAAGATTGCGGAACTGGTTAAAGACAAGAAGATAGAAGGCATCACTGAGCTGCGCGATGAATCCGACAAGGATGGCATGCGGGTAGTCATCGAATTGCGCCGTGGCGAAATGGGCGACGTGGTCCTCAACAACCTGTACGCACAGACCCAGCTACAGTCAGTATTTGGCATCAATATGGTCGCCCTGGTGGATGGCCAGCCGAAGCTGCTCAATCTCAAGGAAATTATTGAGGCCTTTATCAGGCACCGCCGCGAGGTGGTGACCCGTCGCACTGTCTATTTATTGCGCAAGGCGCGCGAGCGCGGCCACGTGTTGGAAGGTTTGACCATCGCGCTGGCTAATATCGATCCTGTTATCGCCCTGATCAAGGCGTCACCGAATTCCGCTGAGGCGCGAGAAAAACTCATCGCCCGGGGCTGGCAGCCCGGCGCAGTAACCGCCATGTTGGAGCGCGCGGGCGATCAGGCCTGCAGGCCCGATGGCCTGGAAGAGCAATACGGCCTGCACGATGGCAAATACTACCTGTCACCCGCCCAGGCGCAGGCGATTCTCGAGTTGCGTCTGCACCGCCTGACCGGACTGGAACATGAGAAGCTCATCGAAGAATACCGGGAAAAGCTGGTCGAAATTGCCGGTTATCTGGAGATTTTGTCTGATACCGAGCGCCTCAAACAGATGATTCGGGAAGAACTGCAAGAGATAGTTGAAGCCTTTGGTGATGAGCGTCGCACAGAAATCACTGATTCTGCCCACGACCTAACCGTGGAAGATTTGATCACCGAAGAAGACCGGGTGGTTACTATTTCCCACGGCGGTTATGCCAAAACACAACCCTTGACCGATTACCAGGCCCAGCGCCGTGGCGGCATGGGCAAGTCGGCCACGGCTGTGAAAGACGAAGATTTTGTCGAGCACCTGCTGATTGCCAATACCCACGACACCATTTTGTGTTTTACCAACGTCGGTAAGGTCTACTGGCTTAAAGTGTTCCACATACCCGTGGCCGGTCGCGGTTCGCGCGGGCGTCCCATGGTCAACCTGTTGCCCCTCGATGAAGGCGAGCGTATCACCTCAATTTTGCCGGTCACTGAATACACCGAGGGTCACTTTATCTTTATGGCCACTGCCAATGGCACGGTGAAGAAAACAGCACTGACTAATTTCTCGCGTCAACGCAGCGTTGGTTTGCGTGCACTGGAGTTGGGAGAGGGCGATGTACTGGTTGGTACTGCCATCACCGACGGCAGCAAGGATGTCATGTTGTTCAGTACTGTGGGCAAGGCGGTACGCTTCCGTGAAGATGCCGTGCGGGCTATGGGCCGCACCGCTAGGGGTGTGCGTGGCATCAAGCTAAAAGATGGCCAGCGCATGATTTCGCTGATTATTCCTGCGGCAGGCGGCAAGGTGCTGAACGTCAGCCAAAATGGCTACGGCAAGCGCACTGAAGTAGACGAATTCCCCACCAAGGGGCGCGGCACCCAGGGTGTGATATCCATGCAAACCAGTGTTCGCAATGGCGAACTGGTGGGTGCCGTGCAGGTATTTGAGGGCGATGAGTTGATGTTGATTTCTGACCAGGGCACGCTGGTGCGTACGCGCAGTGACGAAGTGTCTATCCTTGGTCGCAACACGCAGGGTGTGCGGGTGATCAAACTCAAGGCAGGCGAAAACCTGGTCGGTGTTGAGCGTATCGATGAGCCGGAAGAAGTGCCGGACTACGGGGACGAATCTACAGAGCCCGTCGTTGGCTCGAGTTCCGGCGACGAAGACGCACCCGAGTAAAAAATCCCCAGTATCATTAAAGGAAGCGAGACATGACTCGTAGCTACAATTTTTGTGCGGGTCCGGCAGCATTGCCGGAATCGGTATTGGAACAGGCCCGTGACGAGATGCTGAATTGGCACGACGCGGGTTTGTCAATAATGGAGATGAGCCACCGCAGCCCGGAATTTGTCGGCATTGCCGAGCGCGCCGGGCAGGATTTGCGGAAACTGTTGGCTATTCCCGACGATTATGCGGTGTTGTTTTTGCAAGGTGGCGCCAGCAGCCAGTTTTCCGCAGTGCCCCTAAACCTGGGTGTTGCCAGGCAGCGGGCTGATTATCTCAATACCGGGCAGTGGTCAAAAAAGGCTATCGCCGAGGCCAGGCGCTACCTGCACGTTAACGTGGTTGCCAGCGCCGAGGCAGACAACTTCGCCTGTATTCCAAGCCCGGACCAGTGGAACCTGTCGGCCGATGCCGCCTATATGCACTACACGCCCAATGAGACCATTGGCGGGGTAGAGTTTTTCTGGACCCCACAAGTCGATGCGCCATTAGTGGTGGATATGTCCTCTACCATCCTGTCGCGCCCTATCACGGTCAGCGATTACGGGGTGATTTATGCAGGTGCCCAGAAGAATATTGGCCCCGCTGGCCTGACCCTGGTGATTGTGCGACGCGATTTGTTGGGCCGGGCCGATCCCAAGTGTCCGGCCATGCTCAACTGGAAGATCGCGGCGGACAACGACTCCATGTACAACACGCCACCCACCTACGCGTTATACCTGGCGGGCCTGGTGTTTACCTGGCTTAAAGAGCAGGGTGGATTGACTGGCATGGAGACTGTCAATCGTCGCAAGGCTGAAAAGCTCTACGCGGCTATTGATACCAGCAGCTTTTACGCCAACCCGGTTGAAATACCCAGCCGCTCGCTGATGAACGTGCCTTTCACCCTGGCCAATGCCGATCTGGACAAGCAATTTCTACAGGAAGCGGAGGCCGCCGGCCTGTTGAACCTGAAAGGGCATCGCAGCGTTGGTGGTATGCGCGCCAGTATTTACAATGCAGTGAGTGAACAAGCGGTGGAAGCTCTGATAAGCTTCATGCAGGATTTTGAAGGACGAGCTGCTTACTAACAGAATGAGTGACGAGAAAGACCTGGACAAGGTCAGGGAACAGATCGACAGTATCGACCGGCAACTCCATGAGTTGATCAACCGGCGGGCTGGCTGTGCCCAGAAAGTGGCCGATATCAAGATGGCTGAGGTCATGGCGGCGCGCGAACGCGGTGAAGAGGATCTGGATGTGGTTTACTACCGACCGGAGCGCGAGGCGCAGGTACTCAATCGCATCAAGGAACGCAACGAAGGCCCCCTCGCCGGCGAAAATGTGGCGTTAATTTTTCGCGAGATCATGTCAGCCTGCCTGGCCCTGGAACGGCCCATGCAGGTGGCGTACCTGGGGCCTGAGGGCACCTTTACCCAGGCGGCGACCATCAAGCATTTTGGCCACGCGGTGGTCAGCATACCCCAGGGCACCATCGATTCGGTATTCAACCAGATCGAGGCTGAGGACTGTAACTACGGTGTGGTGCCGGTGGAGAACTCTACCGAGGGCATGGTCAGCCACACCCTCGATAACTTTATGGATTCGACCCTGCGCATCTGTGGTGAAGTCGAAATGCACATCCACCACCACCTGCTGATTGGCCGGCAGACCACGGCTGATACCGTGCAGCGTATATGCGCCCACCAGCAGGCCCTGGCCCAGTGCCGCGGCTGGCTGGAGCAGTATTGGCCGCAGGTGGAAAAGGTAGCGGTGTCCAGCAATGGCGAAGCGGCGCGTTTGGCTGCCGCCGAGCCGGGCGTTGCGGCAATAGCCGGCGATATGGCCGCGGAGCAGTACGGGCTGGAAAAACTGTTCGAGAATATTGAGGATTCCGCCCACAATACCACCCGCTTTCTCATTATCGGCCGTGGTGATGTGCCGCCCAGTGGCACGGACAAAACCTCCATCATCGTGTCCAGCCGGAACCGCCCCGGTGCACTGTTCAATTTGCTGGAGCCCTTTCATCGGGCCGGTGTGAGCCTTACCCGTATCGACACCCGGCCATCGCGCACCGAGAAATGGGCCTATGTGTTCTTTATAGAATTCGAAGGGCACCTGCAGGACCCGGAGATCGCCGCCATTATCGACGAGTTGGAAGAACAATCGATTTTGCTCAAGCCGTTGGGATCCTATCCCAAGGCGGTACTCTGATCTCGTGACGCCACAAGTAAATAAAATCCTGGTGATGGGCCTGGGCCTGATCGGCGGATCACTGGCGCGATCACTCAAACAGAGTGGTTTTTGCAGCCATGTTAGCGCTTGGGGTTATCGCGACGTCTCCCTCAGGAAGGGGCTCGCACAGGGCGTTATCGACAGCTACAGCCTGGATATGGACGAGGCGCTGGCCGATGCCGACATCGTGGTGATTGGTACGCCAACCCTCACCGCCAACAGCGTTATGCAGGAAATTTTGCCCCGGCTCCACGCCGACACGGTTATTACCGATGTGGCCAGTGTTAAAGGGAGCTTGGTGGAAGCCTCTGGCGGCGCTGCCAATTTTGTGCCCGCACACCCGATTGCCGGCTCCGAGCAGAGCGGGGTAGACGCCTCGCGTGCGGATTTATTTATCGATCACCGGGTGATTTTAACGCCCACCGACAACACCGATACCACCGCCCTGGAACTGGTGCGGGCCATGTGGGCCAGTACCGGTGCGGACGTCGTGGAAATGGGCGTGGTCGAGCACGATGCCATACTGGCGGCCACCAGTCATTTGCCCCATGTGTTGGCCTATACCCTGGTTGATGCGCTGGCGCGCAGTGACTTGAGCGCCGATATTTTTCGTTTTGCCGCTGGTGGATTTCGGGATTTCACCCGCATCGCCTCCAGTGACCCGGTGATGTGGCGCGATATTGCGCTGGCCAACCGCGACCAACTGCTCAAGGCTATTGATAATTTCAGTGCCCACCTGGGCAGCTTGCGCGAGGCGGTTGCCGATGCAGACGGCGCGGTCCTGGAAGCGACTTTTACCGATGCCAAAGCGGCCCGTGATGCGTTTGCCACTAACAACAAAGAACAGCAGGAGACCGACTAGTGGAGTTCAGGATTATGCCAGGCGGCACCATCTGTGGCGAAGCGCGTGTGCCTGGGGATAAATCCATTTCCCACCGCTCCATTATGTTGGGTTCCCTGGCCGAGGGTACCACCCGTGTCAGCGGTTTTCTGGAGGGCGAGGATGCACTCGCTACCGTGGCAGCATTTCGTGCCATGGGAGTAAAGATTGAAGGCCCTGCGGAGGGCCGGGTAACCATTCACGGGGTAGGCCTGCACGGTTTGCAGGCACCGGTTGAGGCTATAGACCTCGGCAATTCAGGTACGTCTATCCGGTTGCTGTCCGGCTTACTGGCTGGGCAGACCTTCGATACAGAGCTAACCGGTGATGCATCGCTATGCGGCAGGCCTATGGGCCGGGTAATTACGCCCTTGTCGTTAATGGATGCAAGGATAGACAGTGTTGACGGTGGCAAGCCACCGTTGCATATAAGCGGTACTGGTAGCCTCAAGGCGATTCATTACGATCTGCCCATGGCCAGTGCCCAGGTAAAATCCTGTGTGCTGCTGGCTGGGCTCTATGCCGATGGCGAGACCTCGGTTACCGAACCCGCGCCTACCCGCGACCATACCGAGCGCATGTTGCGTGGCTTTGGCTATGCCGTGAATCGCGATCAGGATGGCGTGATCAGTCTGCGTGGCGGCGGCGCCCTGCAAGCAGCGGATATTGAAGTGCCGGCAGATATATCTTCGGCGGCCTTTTTCCTGGTCGCCGCGTGTATTGCTCCCGGATCGGAGCTCATTCTCAATCACGTCGGCATCAATCCGACCCGGGTCGGGGTGATTCGCCTGCTTGAGTTAATGGGTGCCGATATCGAGTTATTCGACCAGCGCGAAGTGGGCGGTGAACCGGTTGCCGATATACGGGTGCGTGGTTCACAGCTACAGGGTATAGAGATTCCCCAGGACCAGATTGCGCTGGCCATCGACGAATTTCCGGTACTGTTTATTGCTGCGGCCTGCGCCGAGGGCAGAACAGTGTTGCGCGGGGCTGAAGAGCTCAGGGTCAAGGAGAGCGATCGCATTGCCGCCATGGCCGAGGGGCTTAACACGCAGGGCGTGGTCACCGAGGTGTTGGACGACGGCATTATTATTGATGGATTTGGTGCCGAGGGCAGTTTCGGGGGCGGCAAAATAGAGACCTATCACGACCATCGCATTGCCATGGCATTTGCGGTGGCCGCCCTGCGCGCTACCAGTGAGATCCAGATACGCGGCGCAGACAATGTGGCGACCTCCTTTCCCGGCTTTGACGCCCTGGCACGGGGCCTGGGCCTGCAGATTTCAGCAATCTCATGACTGGGCCTGTACCCGTTATAACCGTAGACGGCCCCAGTGGTGCCGGCAAGGGAACGATAGCCCATCTTCTGGCCGGTCACCTGAGCTGGCATTTACTCGATAGTGGTGCCTTGTACCGGGTAACGGCCTATGCCTGTGAGTACGACGGTGTTGGCCTGGCTGATGAGCAACTGGTAGCGGCGGTAGCACGCGAGCTGCAGGTGCGGTTTGTACGTGCCGACAGCGGCGCAACACTGGTGTATTACAAGGACCGCGATGCCGGCCGCGCCATTCGTACCGAAGAGGGCGGTCGCGGTGCCTCTACAGTCGGTGCCATGCCGCTGGTACGGGCAGCGTTATTGCAGCGCCAACGGGATTTTTTACAGGCCCCTGGGCTGGTTGCTGACGGCCGGGATATGGGCACGGTGGTGTTTCCCGATGCTCCCCTCAAGTTTTTCCTCACCGCCGGCGTCGAAGAGCGCGCCCAGCGGCGCTATAAGCAGTTGAAAGATAAAGGGGAAAGTGTTAGTCTCGCGCGCCTTTTAGGGGACATTCAGGAACGGGATGAGCGAGACAGCTCCCGTTCGGTGTCTCCCTTGTTACCGGCTGACGATGCCATTGTTATCGACAGTACGGCGACACCCATCGAAGACGTGTTCGCAAAGATCATGACATCGGTAAACACCCGCTTCGGAGCTTGACCAGTATTGGTTTCGTACCGGGTTTATTAGAACTGACCCGTGCCGGCTGGTGGTGCGGCAAAAACAGGTATATATCTTATGAGCGAAAGCTTCGCCGAACTATTTGAAGAAAGTTTAAAAACTGTTGATATGCAGCCCGGTGCTATTGTTACCGGTGTTGTAATCGATATCGACAATGAGTGGGTAACTGTACACGCTGGCCTCAAGTCAGAAGGTGTTATTCCCCGTTCACAATTTCTGGATGCCGCAGGTGATTGCGCACTGTCTATAGGTGATGAGGTGCAGGTTGCACTGGAAACCGTTGAAGACGGGTTCGGCGAGACCAAGCTGTCCCGCGAAAAAGCCAAGCGCGCCGAGAGTTGGAAAGAATTGGAAGCTGCACACGAAGCTGATGCAGTGGTTAAGGGTGTTATTAACGGTAAGGTCAAAGGTGGCTTTACAGTTGATATCAGCACCATCCGCGCGTTCCTGCCAGGTTCACTGGTAGATGTGCGTCCGGTCCGCGAGACCGTTCACCTGGAAGGCCAGGAACTGGAATTCAAGGTCATCAAGCTGGACCAGAAGCGCAACAACGTGGTGGTTTCACGTCGCGCGGTAATGGAAGCTGCCAACAGCGTTGAGCGCGATGCGCTGCTGGCTACGTTGCAGGAAGGCATGTCTGTTAAGGGTATCGTCAAGAACCTGACCGACTACGGTGCTTTCGTTGACCTGGGCGGTGTTGACGGTCTGCTGCATATCACCGATATGGCCTGGAGACGCATCAAGCATCCCAGCGAAATCGTTGAAGTTGGCCAGGAAATCGATGTCAGGATTCTCAAGTTTGACCGTGAGCGGAATCGTGTGTCCCTCGGCCTGAAACAATTGGGCGAAGATCCCTGGGTGGAAATCAAGGCACGTTACCCCGAAAACACCCAGGTTCAGGCGCGCATTACCAATCTTACCGACTACGGCTGTTTTGCCGAGCTGGAAGAAGGTGTGGAAGGCCTGGTGCACGTATCCGAGATGGATTGGACCAACAAGAATGTACACCCCTCCAAGATTGTCCAGTTGGGCGACGAAGTAGAAGTGATGATTCTGGATATCGACGAAGAACGTCGTCGTATTTCCCTGGGTATCAAGCAGTGTCAGCAAAATCCCTGGGATACATTTGGTTCGCAGTACGCCAAAGGCAACAAGATCAAGGGCAACATCAAGTCTATCACTGACTTCGGTATCTTTATCGGTCTGGAAGGCAACATTGACGGTCTGGTGCACTTGTCTGATATCTCCTGGAACGAAGTGGGCGAAGAAGCCGTTCGCAGCTATAACAAGGGCGATGAGATCGAGACCATCATCCTGTCCATCGATGCAGAGCGCGAGCGTATCTCCCTGGGCATCAAGCAGTTGGAAGACGATCCCTTCAACAACTATGTAGCTGAGAACGATCACGGTGCGATTGTGACCGGCGTCATCAAGGCTGTTGATGCCAAGGGTGCTGTTATCGAACTGGCCGAAGAGGTAGAAGGTTACCTGAAGGCTGCTGAGTTGAGCCGCGATCGTGTTGAAGATGCACGTACCGTACTCAAGGAAGGCGAGTCTATCGAAGCCAAGATTATCAGCGTTGACCGCAAGAACCGTGGTTTGTCCCTGTCTGTTAAGGCCAAGGACTATGACGATGAGCAAGACGCCGTGAAGTCCCTCAAGGAGAAGACTGCTGATGCAACTTCTCCGGGCACCATTGGCGACCTGATCAAGGCGCAGATGAGCGACAAGTAAGCTTCATTTCCCCCAGCAGTTCTTCCGGTTCAAATGTTAAGATACCGGCACTTTTTGTGCTAAAAAAGAGATGCATGTGCTGGCTGCTCCATTACCAACGGTAGAAATAAATCCAGAAATAGCGCCGACCGCAGTGGTTATTTGGCTGCACGGACTCGGTGCTGACGGACACGATTTCGAGCCCATCGTGCCGGCGCTTCGCCTGCCTGCTGATGTGCCGATTCGCTTCGTGTTTCCCCACGCTCCCGAGATGTCCGTTACTGCCTTCGGCGGTCAGCGAGCGCGGGCGTGGTTTGATTTCAGCCCAGGGGGTGGTGCTGACTCGACGGGTTTGAAAAAATCCGTCTTGCAGATTCATGATCTTATCCAAGACGAGATAGACAATGGCATACCTGTCGAGCATATCCTGCTGGCGGGCTTTTCCCAGGGCGGAGTATTGGCCTTACAGACTGCGCTGTACTATCCGAGACGCCTGGCGGGAATTCTCGCCTTGTCTACTTTTTTGACCGATACTGAAAACTCAGGATCCCCCAAAGCACAAGTCAACGCGCAGATTCCTATTCTTATGTGCCACGGACGACAGGATATGGTATTGCCACTGGCCATGGGCAAGTCGGCCTTCACCACATTAAAAAGCGCTGGCTACCCAGTTGAGTGGCACGAATATCCCATGGGGCACGAGGTGTGTGCGGAGGAAATCCAGGAGATCAGCCGCTGGCTCCAGTCAGTTCTTCCGTGGAGGACAATGCAATGAAATTGAACTCTATGACGATTTCGGTATGGTGCCCTCAGGAGTGATCAACAAACCTGATCCGCAGGGAAAGTGTCCCTGACCATAAGCATTATCCGCTCCTCTCAGGCTACGCCTCGCCCCACCATACTGTCTCCGGGTTTTATCGCCCACCACTGTAAGCACGTGGAGTACACTTCACACGTATTTCGAGGTTTCCAATGACTTTTGTCATTATGAGGAGCGCAACAACCATGCAAATTTATTCAAAAACAGGCAGGCGGCAAATCTGGAGCTATGTGCTGCTTGTTGCAAGCGCTTGTGCCATGCTGGCCAGCCCGGCTTATGGGGCGGCTGGCAAGGTGCTGGAACTGGCTACTGCGCGCCACAAAGCCCTGTCTGACAACCCGGGGCTGGCCGAAGTGCAAGCCAGATACGAGGCGCTTACCCAAATTGCGCCTCAGCAGGGCTCGTTACCGGACCCTATAGTGAGCTTTAATGCCGTGAATTTCCCCTGGGATAATTTCGACAGGAACCAGGAAAATATGACGCAACTGCAGCTTGGCGTCAGCCAGATGTTCCCGTATCCCGGCAAGTTGGGATTGCGTGAAGACATTGCGTTGTTCGAGGCAGAAGCTGCTATGTACTCGGTGGAGGAAATGCGTCTCAATCTCGACATGAACGTGTCGGTCACCTGGTGGGAACTGTATTTTCTGGATCGCTCGCTGGAGACCATAACGCGCAACCAATCCTTGTTGCGCCAGTTTGTTGAAGTTGCCAAGACCAAATATGAAGTCGGCAAGGGACTACAACAGGATGTGCTGTTGGCACAATTGGAACTGTCAAAGTTGCTGGATCAGGAAATTCGTATTAACGCATTGCGCGATCAGCGCGAAATTCGTTTGAACGTGCTTATGGACCTCTCGCCAGACCTGCCGATAGTCCTGCCCATCATGACCGTGCACAACATCGCTGCCATCGCATCTGAGCCTGTCTTGTATCAACGGGCTGCTTCAAGCCGGCCGATACTCGATCAACAGCGCGCTGCAATCAAGGCATCGGTGTCTCGGCTGGAGCTGGCAAAGAAAGATTACTATCCTGATTTTAAAGTGGGCGTTACCTATGGCAATCGCGACGAGAATGATTTTGGGCAGTCCAGACAGGACTTTCTCTCGGTCATGCTCAGCGTGGACGTGCCGCTTTATGCGGGCACCAAGCAGGACAAGGCGGTGCAACAACGCGCTCGTGAAGTGGCGAAGTCTCAGTATGCCCTGGCGGATGAGCGCAACCTGGTATTGTCGTCCATAGCCATGGCAGCCACTGATCATAAACGCGCCTCTGACCAGGTTAGCCTCTACCATCAGGGCATTATTCCGCAGGCGCGCCAGACGGTGGAATCGATGTTGGGCGGTTACCAGGTCGACGAGGTTGATTTTCTCAACCTGGTCCGGTCACAGGTGACCCTGCTCAATTATGAATTGCAATATTGGAAATCATATACCGAAGTCAATCAGTCGATAGCCCGGCTCAAAGCCGCCGTAGGCGAGGAGAATATTTATGAATAAGGCAGCCGCCCTGTTGGGTACGGTCGGATTGGCAGCCGGATTATTGGCCGGTTACCTGTTGTTTCACAACGATGCGATGCAGGCCCCAGCCGTACAGGAAGCCAGCCGGGAACCGTTATTTTACCGCAACCCCATGAACCCGGAAGTCACATCGCCGGTGCCGGCAACAGACTCTATGGGTATGGATTATGTGCCAGTCTATGCGGACCACGACACGGCAAGTATCGCGGGCACCGTGAAAATTGATCCGGTGGTGCAGAACAACATTGGCCTGCGCACGGCTATCGCCGAACAAAAGCCCATGAGCCGCACCATTCGCAGTGTGGGTCGCGTGGATTACGACGAGCAGAAGCTGGTTCGTCTGCATCCAAAAGTTGACGGCTGGATCAGGGATATTCGTGTCGATAAAACCGGTCAGCCGGTGGCTGAAGATGACATTCTGTTGAGCATTTACGCACCCAAACTGGTTGCTACACAACAGGAGTATTTGCTCGCGCTGAGCAACTTTGAAGCGCTTAAAAACAGCCCTTTTGAAGATATTAGTGAAGGCGCCAGAGCGCTGGTAAAAAGCTCCCGGGGGCGCCTCCAATTGCTGGATGTGCCGGAGCACCAGATTCTGGAACTTGAGAAATTTCGGACCATCATGGAAGGTTTGCACATTCATGCCCCTGCGTCGGGCACCGTGTTACAGATAGGTGCGCGCCAGGGGCAGTATGTTACCCCGGGTACGGAACTCTATCTTATCGCGGACTTGAGCACCGTATGGGTTTATGCCGACATCTATGAATACGAACTACCCTGGATAGCAGAGGGCGATCAGGTTGAGATGACACTGGCCAGCGTACCCGGACGAACTTTCCGGGGCGAGCTCGATTATGTTTTCCCCTATGCTGAGGCCAAAACCCGCACCACAAAAGTTCGCATGATCTTCGACAACCCCGATGGCGTGTTGCGTCCGGATATGTTTGCCGAAGTGTCCATTCACGCCGCCGAGCAGCAGGCGCAGGTCGTGGTGCCGGCTGAAGCGGTAGTGCGGTCGGGTGACTACAACCAGATTTTTGTGATGACCTCTGAAGGGTCGCTTGAGCCCAGAAAAGTAACGCTGGGCATAGAGTCAAGAGGGGAAGTTTCGGTGCAGTCGGGTGTCGCAGCCGGTGAGCGGGTAGTTGTATCTGCCCAATTCCTCATCGATTCCGAATCAAAGCTACGCGAGGCCACCGCGAAAATGCTTACTCCTGATGAGGGTATGCAACATGATTGAGTGGATTATTGATGCCTCGCTCAAAGACCGACTTATGGTCATTTTGGCGACTGTGATAATAGCCCTGGTCGGGTATTTCTCCTACGCAAATGCGCCGCTGGATGCCATCCCGGATCTGTCGGATGTGCAGGTTATCGTGCTGACGGAGTACCCGGGCCAATCACCCCAGGTGGTCGAGGACCAGGTGACCTACCCACTGACCACATCGATGTTGGCTGTTCCAAAGACCCAGGTTGTACGCGGCTATTCCTTTTTCGGATTGTCCTTTGTCTACATCATCTTTGAAGACAACACGGATATGTATTGGGCGCGTTCCCGGGTGCTGGAATCGCTCAACTACGTCAGTGCTCGACTACCAGAGGGGGTTACACCGACACTGGGTCCGGACGCAACCGGCGTGGGCTGGATCTACGAATACGCGCTGGTCGACCGCAGTGGCAAGCACGACCTGTCCGATCTCAGGTCAATCCAGGATTGGTATCTGCGCTACCCGCTGCAGACCGTAGCCGGAGTTTCTGAAGTAGCCTCTGTGGGCGGTTTCGTGAAGCAGTACCAGATTGAAGTTGATCCCCATGCGCTGATGCGCTACGGCATTTCGCTGGCCAAGGTAAAGCGCGCCATCAAGAACTCCAACAATGATGTCGGCGGTCGATTGATAGAAATGGCAGAAACCGAGTACATGGTGCGCGGGCGCGGTTATATCACCTCTATTGAAGATATTAACGAAATACCGGTATCTGTGGATGCCTCGGGCACGCCTGTGCGTATCCGTGATATTGCCCACGTGCAGATTGGCCCGGAGTTGCGTCGGGGCCTGGTAGATCTTAACGGTGCAGGAGAAGTAGCCGGCGGTGTGGTCATCATGCGCTTCGGGGAGAACGCCCTGGCGACTATTATCGGCGTGCGTGAGAAGCTTGAAGAACTCAAGGGCGGATTGCCGGCAGGTGTTGAAATCGTCCCCGTGTATGACCGCGGCGACCTCATCGAGCGAGCCGTTGACAGCCTCAACACATCGCTCATGCAGGAGCTGGCTATTGTCAGCCTGGTGGTATTACTCTTCCTGCTGCACGTGCGCAGCGCTTTTGTGGCGATTATTACCTTGCCACTGGGCATTCTCATGGCCTTCATAGTCATGCGCTTGCAGGGGCTCAATGCCAATATCATGTCTTTGGGCGGCATCGCTATCACCATTGGGACCATGGTGGATGGTGCCATCGTGATGGTGGAAAACGGCCATAAACACCTGGCCGATGCGGCTGATGAAAAAGGCGGCATGCTGGACAATAATGAACGCTGGGCCGCTATCGGCCGCTCCTGTAGAGAGGTAGGACCGGCATTGTTCTTCTCGCTGCTGGTTATCACAGTTTCCTTTCTCCCCATTTTTACCATGCAGGCGCAAGAAGGGCGGTTGTTTAGCCCACTGGCATTCACTGCAACCTATGCCATGGCCGCTGCCGCCATCCTGTCTGTGACGCTGGTGCCGGTAATGATGGGGTACTTTTTGCGTGGCAACATTATCCCCGAGCACAAAAACCCTTTGAACCGCTTGATGCATGCCATGCACACCCCAAGCCTGCGCTTTGCCATGCAGCATCGCTCGCTTACCATCGTGCTCGCACTGAGTTTGTTGGGCGCGACGGTCTATCCCTACAGTCAATTGGGCAGCGAGTTTATGCCGCCTCTGGACGAGGGCGATATATTGTATATGCCTACCACGTTTCCGGGCATTTCAATTACCAAGGCCAGGGAACTTCTGCAACAGACAGACCGGATTTTGGCGACGTTTCCGGAAGTACATCATGTATTTGGCAAGGTCGGGCGCGCAGAAACGGCTACAGATTCAGCACCCTTATCCATGATTGAGACTACTGTTCGCCTGAAACCCAAGTCGGAATGGCCCGACCCCGACAAGACCACCAAGCAGTTGATGAGCGAGATGGATAAGGCGATTCAGTTCCCCGGTCTCGCCAATGCCTGGACTATGCCCATTAAAACCCGCATTGATATGCTCTCCACCGGTATCAAGACGCCCGTTGGTATTAAGGTATCCGGGCCAGATCTTGCGACACTGCAGGCTGTCTCAGAGCAAATCGAGTTGGCCATGAAAACCATGCCCGACACCTTGTCTGCGTTCGGTGATCGGGCCGTTGGTGGCTACTACCTGGATTTCGACATTAACCGGGAGAGTGCCGCCCGTTATGGACTGACCGTTGGGGATGTGCAAGATGTCATCCAGAGTGCCATCGGCGGCATGAATGTCACACAAACTGTTGAAGGGCTGGAACGCTATCCTGTCAACATTCGCTACCCGCGAGCGCTGAGACAAGACCTGGAAACACTGGAGCGGGTCTTGATAGCCACGCCCCTGGGGCAACAAATACCGCTCGCGCTGGTTGCCGATATCGTTTATCGACGCGGGCCACCGGTCATCAAGAGTGAGGATGCCCGCCCCAATGCCTGGATCTATGTCGATATTTCTACCTCGGATATCGGCGGATTTGTTAAGCAAGCCAAGCAGGTCATCGCCGACCGGGTGACAATCCCCGCCGGTTACACACTGGCCTGGTCCGGCCAGTTCGAGTATATGGAGCGTGCGGCCAAGCGGTTACGTATTGTTGCCCCCGCCACCTTGTTGATTATCTTTCTGCTGTTGTACCTCAATTTCCGCAACATTATTGAACCGCTGGTGGTCATGGTGTCCATTCCCTTCGGTTTAATCGGCGGCTTGTGGCTGATCTATCTCAACGATTACAACATGTCGGTCGCTGTAGCCGTGGGATTTATAGCGCTGGCGGGCATGGCGGCGGAAATTGGCGTGCTGGTGCTGAGTTTTATTGATGTGGAAATCAAAAAACTCAAGGCCGACAACAGCGGGCCCTTGTCGTTGGCGGTGATTAAAGACGGCGTGGTTTCCGCCACTGGCAGGCGCGTGCGGCCGGTTGTTATGACTGCAGTTTCCACCATGGCCGGCCTGGTCCCGATCATGTTGAGCACGGGCACTGGCTCTGACGTCACCCACAGGATTGCAGCACCAATGCTGGGCGGCATGCTAACTGTACTGGTATTGAACCTACTGGTGCTGCCGGTTTTATACAGTCTGGTCCTGCAGTGGCAGGAACGAGCAACCGGGAGGCGGGCGTGCAGGCATTCGTGACGGTTGCATTCGACCTGGGTGGTATGGTCTTTTTGGTACAGGAAATACTGCTATTTTTTGTGCTGATTGTTGTAAAGCACCGATTTCCGCCGCCCTGGCAGCGTCGTCATGCGCAATAAACTTGCACTGAAAGGCCATTGCAGGCAAAATACGTTGTCTAATCAATAGCTTATATGTTCCTCTTGGAGGCAACATGACCAAATCAGAGTTGATAGAGCTCATAGCATCGAAGCAGGCCCAGCTGTCTGCCAGGGATGTTGAGCTTGCGGTCAAGACGATTCTTGAGCATATGTCGCAAACCCTGTCCACCGGTGAGCGCATTGAAATACGTGGTTTCGGCAGCTTTTCACTGCACTACCGGGAGCCCCGTCGAGGGCGCAATCCCAAGACCGGAGATGCGGTGCAATTAACCGGCAAATACGTACCGCACTTCAAACCGGGTAAGGAATTGCGAGAGCGGGTCAATATGGGACTCCATGCGGGTCTTTGAACTCTCTACCATCGACAAAAAAAGGTATGAACTTCATTAAAAAGACCACCTGCTTTTTCCTCGTACTGGCGGTGTTAGTGCTCGGCGCCCTGTTTGCGGTACAAAACACCACGGCTGTGCCGCTGGATTTGTTGGTAATCTATTTACCGGCGCGCTCGGTGGCTCTATGGGTGTTGTTGGCCTTCGCCGGCGGCGGCGTCATTGGCATGCTCACTTCCATCGGCATGGTGCTGCGCCTGCGCACCGCCTTGCTGCGCGCCAATCGGCAACTGGCCAGGGTGCCCGCTGCCGCACCCGTACCAGCTACCCCTGAACCCTCCACGCCTGCCAATAGGGAGAATTAATGTTGTCACCCATCATTGTTGCACTGGACTATGACAACGCGCCGGCGGCGCTGGCACTAACTGAAAAACTGGACCCCGGTCTGTGTCGGGTCAAAGTAGGCAAAGAACTGTTTACCCGCGCCGGACCGGCGCTGGTTGAGCAAATTCAAGCACGGGGATTTGATGTTTTTCTCGATCTCAAATTTCACGATATTCCCAATACAGTGGCGGCGGCGGTGCGCGCGGCGGCCGAGCTCGGTGTGTGGATGGTAAATGTGCACGCCAGCGGCGGTCGTCGCATGATGGAGGCGGCCCGGGAGGCGGCGCAGCAAAGCAGCAAGCCACCGCTGCTGATTGGCGTAACCGTACTGACCAGCATGTCGGCCGAAGACCTGCTGGAACTGGGCTACACCCAGACACCGCAGCAGCGTGTCGCCGGCCTGGCACAATTGGCAGTCGATAGCGGACTCGAAGGGGTGGTTTGTTCAGCGCAGGAAGCTGCCATGTTGCGCCGGCAGTGCGGTGAGAACTTTGCTCTGGTGACGCCGGGTATTCGCCTGGCCGGTGATGCTGCCGGTGATCAGCGGCGCGTGGTCACCCCGGTCGACGCCATGGCCAACGGCAGTGACTACCTGGTTATTGGCCGATCGATAACCCAGGCGACCGATCCGGTGGTAACCGTGCAACAAATTCACCGGGATTTGCAGGCCTGAAAGTTGCGCACATAAGATGAGAAATGGCGGTGGTCGACTAATGCGGGCAGTCTACACTGTAGAGTGATACGGATGCTGCAGGATGCATCATTGGATAAGGAGATCCGCCATGACTAAAAGACTACTACTCGCATTACTATTGGGACTATCACCCGTACTAACACCGCTGACACTGCATGCCGAAGAGGTAGCCGTGGCCAGCCAGGTGCAATCGATTAATATCAATAAGGCAGATGCCGCGACGCTGACTCAGGGCCTTACCGGCGTGGGTCACAAGCGTGCCGAAGCTATTGTGCAATACCGCAGTACCTATGGCCCTTTCTTTAGTGTTGACGACCTTCTCGAAGTGAAGGGGGTGGGGCCATCCATCGTCAACAAAAACCGCGATCGTATTACATTGGAATAAGTTGGTAGCATCCGTATCATGACAGGGGGCTGCGGCCCCCTTTTTTTATATCCATGGATAGCTACTATGAAATGCGTGGTAACCGGCGCCACTGGTTTTATTGGTTCAGAGCTGTGTCGTCAGTTGCGGGCGCGCAAGGTCGAAGTGGTCAGTTGCGGTCGCGAACCGGCGTCCGCCGAGGCCATGGCCGCAGCCCACGGCCTGTTTTGTTGCGCGGGCGTAGCCCACCGGTCGGCGTCGCCCGAGCAGCATGAAGAAGCCAACTATCGTTCGGTATTGCAACAGGCCAACGCCGCCCATGAGGCAGGCGTTCGGCAATTTGTTTTCCTCAGTTCGGTCAAGGCCGATGCCAAGGGCTATTCCTACGGTTACTGGAAGTGGCGCGCAGAACAGGAGTTACAGCAGAGCTTTGCCAGGGCGGCCATGAACGTGGTGATTGTGCGGCCGGCCCTTGTCTATGGTCCCGGCGTTAAAGGTAACCTGCGCAGCCTGATGAAGGCGGCTGCCCTGGGCCTGCCCATGCCGCCGCCGTCGCAGCCCAGGTCACTGATTGGAGTTGGCGATTTGTGCCGGGCGCTGTGCTGCCTGTTGGACAAAGACCTGCGCGGTGTGCAGGTAGTGATAGCTACCGATGGTGAATCCTATGACTTGCGACGCATACGTGCGGCGGTGCGCAGTGCCCAGGGCAAAGGCCCCGGCGTCAACTGGGCGCCGGCCTGGTTGTGGCGGCTGGGTATGAGCCTGCTGGATCAACTGCAGCGAGATGCATCCTCCGCCGGCAGCTATGAAAAAATGTTTGCCGGTGAGCAGTATTCCAATCAGCAACTGTGCGAGCTGCTGGATTGGCAGCCTCGGCAGACCCTGGAAAACCTGGTTCCGGCGATGTTGCAGGAGCTTAACTAAATGCAATTGTGGCCTATCTTTGGGACGGCGCTCGCGGCCCTGGTCTGCTGCGGGGTCTATCGGCAGTTGGCTCTGCGTTGGCAACTGTTCGATGTGCCCAACGCCCGCAGTTCGCACACCGAGCCGACGCCGAGCGGGGGTGGTATTGGTATCTACCTGGCTATGCTGGTCGGTGCCATAGCCATGGGTTGGGCAGACACCAGTCGTTATTTGATGATTGTCGCCGGTGTTTTAGTCGTGGCCGGGGCGCTGGATGACCGCTATGGCCTGTCGATAGGGCTGCGCTTGCCGCTGTATGCGCTGGTGTGTGCGCTGTCGATATGGCTGTTGTGGTGGCCGCTGCCGCTGTGGTTGTTTATTGGCGCGACTCTCTACGCCTTGTGGATTCTCAACCTGTTTAATTTTATGGACGGCATTGATGGTATAGCCGCCAGCGAGGCTCTTTTTGCCACCGCAGCGGCCGGCGTACTGGCGCTGTACAACGGTGCAGACTGGCACTATGCGCAGTTCTGCCTGTTACTGGCGGCGGCCTGTGCTGGTTTTCTGTACTGGAACTGGTCACCGGCGCGCTTGTTTATGGGGGATGCGGGCAGCATCACTATTGGTTTCCTGTTGGCAATGCTGTCCTTGCTCGGGCAAGCCAGTGGCGCGTTACCGCTGCTGTGTTGGTTGATCCTGCTGGCGGTATTTATCGCCGATGCCACGGTCACCTTGCTGTGGCGCGGGGTGACCGACCAGGCGGTTACCCAGGCCCACTGTATGCACCTGCACCAGCGACTGGCACGCCACTGGTCCAGCCATAGCCGGGTGGTACTGCTGATGCAGGCCTACAATCTGTTGTGGTTGTTACCGCTGGCGTTGTTGGCTTTACTGTGGCCTGCAGCGGCCTGGGCCGCGTTGGTGGCGGCCTATGCACCGCTGTTGCTGGCATTGCGCAAAGCGGTGAAATTACCGTAATAATTAACCCGGAAAAACGCTAAAATGGCGCGTTGATCGATGTAAACGGGACTCTCCTTGATTTCAATAACCAGACTGGTACGGCGCACCTTCGGCGGTATCGCCCGCAGTGCTGTGGTAGCGCTGGAGAAGCTGATCGAGCTGCCGCGCAATATCAAGCAGGCGCTGCTGCTGTTTCTGGACATGAGCTTTGTCGGCGCTGCCATGTGGTCGGCGATTGCCCTGCGCTACGGTCACACCGATTTTTTTATCGGTCCGATTGAAATCGCCTGCGCCATCCTGACCATACTGATCAGTGCGGTTATCTTCCTGCGCCTGGGCCTGTACCGGGCGGTGATCCGTTTTATGGGCCAGCAGGCGGTGTGGGCCATCATTCGTGGCGTCAGCTATTCCACCATGGTGCTCGGCGCCACCATCTTTTTTGCCCAGGCGACTGTGCCGCGTTCCATGCCCTTTATTTACTGGGGCCTGGCCCTGTTTCTTATCGGTGGAACGCGCTTGCTGGTGCGCGCCTACTACCAGGACAAGCTCTATTCGGCCTGCGACAAGGTGATTATTTATGGCGCCGGCGACTCCGGTCGTCAGTTGTTGACGGCAGTGAACCACGGCGACCAGTTTCGCGCGGTGTGTTTTGTCGACGACGATAAACGCCTGCAGCGCACTGTGATCAATGGTGTGCAGGTTATGCCGCCGGTGATGATTGCCGAACTGATTGAAGAGCATGATATTTCCCAGGTGCTGTTGGCACTGCCGTCGGTGAGTGCCGATCGGCGTCGCGAGATTATTAATTCACTGGTTAATTTGCCGGTGTACGTGCGTACCGTGCCCAGATTTGCAGATATTCTGCAGGGCAAGGCCAGCGTGGCGCAGATCCAGGATATTGCGCTGGAGGATTTGCTGGGCAGGGAGCCGGTGCCACCGCACCCGGAACTGATCGAGCGCTGTATCAACGACAAGGTGGTGATGGTGACCGGCGCCGGTGGTTCTATTGGCTCGGAATTATGCCGGCAGATCGTGATGGCCGGTCCGCGCGAGCTGATTCTGCTGGATAACTCTGAATATGCCCTCTACCACGTTGAGCGGGAGCTGCGGACCATGCTGGACGCGGCGGAGCTCGAACTCGAGGTAGTGGCACTGCTGGGGTCGGTGCAGGACCAGCGCCGTCTAAAACGCATTTACAGTACTTTCAGTGTCCAGACGGTCTATCACGCCGCCGCCTACAAACATGTGCCCCTGGTGGAGTACAACATCGCCGAAGGGGTTGCCAATAATATCTTTGGCACCTGGTATGCCGCCGCAGCCGCTATCGAAGCGGGTGTTGAAACCTTTGTGCTGGTGTCCACCGATAAAGCGGTACGCCCGACCAATATCATGGGTGCCTCCAAGCGCTTCGCAGAGATGCTGTGCCAGGCCTTGGCCAGCAACCAGAACAAGACCCGTTTTTGCATGGTGCGATTTGGCAATGTACTGGGCTCATCCGGCTCTGTGGTGCCGCTGTTTCGCGAGCAGATCAAGGCCGGTGGGCCGCTGACAGTAACGCATCCGGAAGTGACGCGGTATTTCATGACCATCCCGGAAGCGGCGCAGTTGGTGTTACAGGCCAGTGCCATGGGCCTCGGTGGCGATGTGTTTGTGCTGGATATGGGTGAACCGCTGCGCATTCTGGAACTGGCCCAGCGCATGGTGCGGCTCAGTGGTTACTGCGCGCGCGGCGAAGATAACCCCGAGGGCGAAATCGAAATCGTGTTCAGCGGCTTGCGACCGGGCGAAAAGCTTTACGAGGAATTGATGCTGGGAGATCATGTGGCCGGCACCGGTCACCCGATGATTATGCGCGCTGAGGACGAATACCCGGCGCTGCAGCAGCTCCAGAGCTGGCTGGATGAATTGGATTCTCACTGTGATCAAATGGACTGTGGCAGTATCAAGGCAATATTGATGGCGGCGGTCAGCGGCTTTCATGAACACCAGGAGGTGCACGACCACCTCTGGAACAAGCAGCGCGCCGTATCACAGGCTATTGCAGGTAATGTTCAGAAATTGTTTCCCGCAGGAACACACGACACATAAGGTAGCAGATGACTCACTACGACGTATTTAATGGCGATGCGGATGGTATTTGCGCATTGACGCAACTGCGCAACGCCGAGCCGCGCCAATCCACGCTGATTACCGGAGTAAAGCGCGATATCAATTTACTCACCCAGATTGATGCGAAGCCGGGCGACAGCATCACCGTGCTGGATGTTTCGCTGGACAAGAACAGGGAGGCGTTGGGCAAAGTGCTGGATGCCGGCGCCGACGTTTTTTACTGCGATCACCATTTTGCCGGGGATATCCCCCAGAGTGACCGGCTCACCAGCCTGATCAATACCGAAGCCGATGTGTGCACAAGCATCCTCATCAATGGCTTTTTGCAGGGTGCTTTCCTGGAGTGGGCCGTAGTGGGGGCGTATGGTGACAACCTGTTGGCCAGTGCAGAAGCCTTGGCCAGGCCGTTGCAGTTGCCGGCTGCCGAACTGGAGCGCCTCAAGAGCCTCGGCACTTATATCAACTACAACGGCTATGGTGCCAACCTGAAAGACCTGCATTTTGCACCGGCTGAGCTCTATACGCTGGTCAGTGCCTTCGCCAGCCCTTTTGGCTTTATGGAGGAGAGCCGCGCCAATTTTGAAAAGCTGGAGCACGGCTATCGCGATGACATGGCGGCGGCGGGAGCGCTACCGGCACACCAGTGTGAACACAGCAGCGCCGTGTTTATTCTTCCCAATGAGCCTTGGGCCAGGCGCGTTAGTGGCATATACAGCAATGACCTGGCCAATGGCAGTCCCGGTCGCGGCCACGCGGTGCTGACTGAAAAGGCCAATGGCAATTATCTGGTCAGCGTGCGCGCGCCGCTGAATAACAAGACCGGTGCCGACGAGTTGTGTATGCGCTTTCCCACCGGTGGAGGCCGGCAGGCGGCAGCGGGCGTGAACGACTTGCCCGCAGATATGCTAACTGATTTTACCAGCCAGTTTGCGGAATTTTACCGATGAGAAGTGCGACGACCAAAATGAAAACAAAGAGATATTTACTTTTTTTCATCTTCCTTATCAATATTTTTTAGAATTTGTCGGGCGGCGTAAAACACCGCACCGGCAAAGAGCAAACCCAGCAAGCTGTAAACAATCATGGCCATGCTATTGAGCATAGCACGGCCATCAGAATTTGCCCTTGGCGGGTCCGTCAGGCTTGGGCTGGAGTACGTTTTCAGTTGAAACTCTCCGCGGCGGGACTACAATTCAACACATACCTCAATGGAGATTTACCAATGGCCGACCTATTTGAAAATCCCATGGGTTTGGATGGATTTGAGTTTGTGGAATTCACTGCGCCGGAAGCGGGTGTGCTGGAACCCATTTTCGAAGTGATGGGCTTTACCAAGGTGGCGGTACACCGCTCCAAGGACGTGAGCCTGTGGCGCCAGGGCGATATCAGTTTCATCACCAACTACGAGCCCAACAGCCATGCCGATTACTACGCCTGTGAGCACGGCCCCTCTGCCTGCGGCATGGCCTTTCGGGTGCGCGATGCCCAGGCAGCCTACGCCCGCGCGCTGGAATGTGGAGCGCAGTCAGTGGTGGTCGAGACCGGCCCCATGGAATTGCGCCTGCCGGCGATCAAGGGCATTGGCGGCGCCACAGTTTACCTGATTGACCGCTACCAGCCGGGGGAGAGCATTTACGATATTGATTTCACCTGGCTGGAGGGTGTGGAACAGAAGCCGGTCGGCTTCGGTTTTCACACGCTGGATCATCTGACCCACAATGTCTACCGCGGACGCATGGACTATTGGGCCAATTACTACCAAGAGTTGTTCAACTTCCGCGAGATTCGCTACTTCGATATCAAGGGTGAGTACACCGGTCTGTTGTCGAAGGCGATGACGGCGCCCGATGGCAAGATTCGCATTCCCCTCAATGAAGAGAGCACCGGTGGCGGGCAGATTGAAGAGTTTCTCATGGCTTACAACGGCGAGGGAATCCAGCACATCGCGTTTGCCTGCGACGATATCCTGGTCTGTTGGGACCGGCTCAAGGCCGCCGGTCTGGAATTTATGACTGCACCTCCCGCTACCTACTACGAGATGCTGGAAGAGCGCCTGCCTGAACACGGCGAGCCGATCGACCAGTTACAGAGTCGCGGCATTTTGCTTGATGGCACCACCGGGGATGAGCAGCCACGGCTGTTGTTGCAGATTTTCTCCGCCAACTTGCTGGGACCGATGTTCTTCGAGTTTATCCAGCGCAAGGATGATGAGGGTTTCGGTGAGGGCAACTTTAAGGCCCTGTTTGAGAGTATCGAGCGCGACCAGATGGAGCGTGGTGTCATCGGCGATACGTAGTTGAGAGGGAGAGAGCGGAGATAAAGCATGAAACTGGCGTCTTTGAATGAGGGCAGAGATGGTGCCCTGGTGGTTGTTTCTACTGATTTGCAGCGCTGTCTTGCAACTGGCATGAGTCTGCAGCAGGCGCTGGATGACTGGGATGCGGTACAGGCAGCCCTGCAGACCTTGTCGGCACGGGTCAATGATGGGGAAGGGCAGGCCTTCGATGAGGCCGCCTGTGCCTCGCCGCTGCCCAGGGCCTATCAATGGGCCGATGGTTCGGCCTATGTGAATCATGTGGAACTGGTGCGCAAGGCGCGCGGCGCTGAGATGCCCGCCAGTTTTTGGACTGAGCCGCTGATGTACCAGGGTGGTTCAGATACTTTTCTGGGTCCCCGTGAAGATATTGTGATGCACGACGCCGGCTGGGGCATTGATTTCGAGGGTGAGGTTGCCGTGGTCACCGGCGAGGTACCCATGGGTGCGACCATGGCGCAGGCGGCAGAACAGGTTCGCCTGGTGATGCTGGTTAACGATGTGTCGCTGCGCAACCTGATTCCGGCCGAGCTGGGCAAGGGTTTTGGTTTCTTTCAGTCCAAACCCTCCAGTGCCTTCAGCCCGGTCTGTGTAAGCCCGGATGAACTGGGTGAAAACTGGCGCGATGGCCGTTTGCACCTGCCCCTGCAAGTGACCTACAACGGTGAGGATTTTGGCAAGGCCAATGCCGGTGTGGATATGACCTTTGATTTTCCCACTCTGGTGGCACATGCCGCCAAAACCCGGCCGCTGGGCAGCGGGGCGATTATCGGCTCGGGCACGGTCTCCAACAGGGATGCCGACGGTTCGCCCGGCAAACCAGTGGCGGAGGGCGGCCTGGGGTATAGCTGTATCGCCGAGATTCGCATGATCGAGACCATCGAGACCGGCCAGCCCGCCACAGCATTTATGCACGATGGCGATACCATCCGCATTGAAATGTGCGATGGCAGCGGCCAATCGATATTCGGCGCCATTGAGCAGACCGTGGTGGTGAGATCCTAAACTCCGCATAACTACGGATAATACCCTTGCAGATGCGGAGATAATGCTATGTACCTCTGGCAGAGAAAAGCCTGGCCAGACCTTACGCTGGATTTTAAAGCGCTTGCCGGCACCTTGGCGCTGGTGTCCCGCGAGCAGGGTAGGTTGCTGGGTAGAATGCAGTCACTGGGATTCGAACAGCAGACAGCGGTTAACCTGCGCTCAGTGACAGATGATGTCCTGACGTCCAGCGAGATAGAGGGTGAAAAGCTTAACCGCGCCGAGGTCCGTTCTTCTGTCGCTCGCCGTCTGCATCTCGACGTGGGAGGTTTGGTCCCTGCCGGGCGCGATGTAGAGGGCGTGGTTGAGATGATGTTGGATGCGACCGTCAATTACGCTAAGCCACTGACCGAGCAGCGCTTGTTTGCTTGGCACGCGAGCTTGTTTCCCACTGGCAGCAGTGGTATGCATGAGATAGCGGTGGGTCAATATCGCGATGATCGAAATGGTGCCATGCAGGTGGTTTCTGGCCCGCACGGGCGGCGGACTGTGCACTACGAGGCACCGCCTGCGGATCGCATAGCTGACGAAATGTCGCTTTTCCTGGCGTGGTTAGAAGCCCCCAACGATCTCGATCCTCTGCTGACCGCTGGGCTTGCGCACCTGTGGTTGCTCACCATCCATCCATTTGAAGATGGCAATGGCCGCATAGCCCGTGCTATCTCCGATATGATGCTAGCGCGTACCGAGGGTACCTCGCAGCGCTTCTACAGCATGTCTTCTCAAATCATGGCCGACCGCAAGGCATACTACGACCAGTTGCAGCGATCGCAGCAGGGACCGCTGGATGCAACTACCTGGATACAGTGGTTTCTATCCTGCCTGCTACGATCAATTGAGGTCGCCGATGATACGCTGGGGAGCATCCTTCACAAAGCGCAGTTTTGGGACAGGTTCGCGCAGCAGCCGCTGAATGCGCGGCAGGTAAAAGTGCTCAATCGTGTGCTGGATGGATTTGAAGGCAAACTCACCTCATCGAAATGGGCGAAGCTGGCGCAATGTTCCCAGGATACAGCGCACCGCGACATCCTGGACCTGATAGCGAGAGGCGCGTTGCAGAAGGACGCCCGCGGCGGACGTAGTACCAGCTACTCGCTGGTCGAATAAATCAGGCCCAAAAAAAGGGCCGCACGCGTACAACCCTTTTTCTCGAAATATGGCTCCGCTTGCTGGGCTCGAACCAGCGACCCATTGATTAACAGTCAATTGCTCTACCAACTGAGCTAAAGCGGAAAGGTACTCTATTGAGGCCGCGTATAGTAATGATCAGCCCCCATGTGGTCAATAGCGGAGACGGCTAAATTTACCGGTGTGGAATGAATCGGCAAAATAGCTGAAATAGCCCGCCCAGTGTCCCATAATGGGCGTTTTTCGGGATCGTCTCAGTCAAGCCCAAATATGCACAAACCGTTTAAACTTGTCTCCGAGTTTGCCCCGGCCGGGGACCAGCCGGAAGCCATTCCGGCCTTGATTGAGGGCGTGCAGGCGGGACTTGCCTCGCAGATTCTGCTGGGGGTGACCGGTTCTGGCAAGACCTTTACCATTGCCAATGTCATCCAGACGCTACAGCGTCCCACCATCGTCATGGCGCCCAACAAGACGCTGGCCGCCCAACTCTATGGTGAATTCAAGGAATTCTTCCCCCACAACCGGGTGGAGTACTTCGTCTCGTATTACGACTACTACCAGCCGGAAGCCTATGTGCCTTCCTCAGACACCTTTATAGAGAAGGATGCCTCGGTCAACGAGCATATCGAGCAGATGCGCTTGTCCGCCACCAAGGCGCTGTTGGAGGCCAGTGACACCATCGTGGTGGCCACCGTCTCGGCGATCTATGGCCTGGGTGACCCGGAAACCTATTTCAAAATGATCATGCATCTGGTGCGCGGTGAGCAGATTGACCAGCGCGCCATCTTGCGGCAACTGGCCGAATTGCAGTATGTGCGCAATGACCACGACTTTCATCGCAGCACCTATCGCGTCAGGGGCGATGTCATTGACATCTATCCCGCCGACTCGGACCGCGACGCGGTGCGCATTGAGTTGTTTGATGACGAGATTGAGAAGATCAGCGTGTTTGATCCCCTGACCGGGGCCGTTGAGGAGGACTTGCCGCGGATTACCATCTACCCCAAGAGCCATTATGTAACCTCCAGGGATGTGTTGCTGGATGCGGTTGGTCATATTGAAGAAGAGCTGGAGGTCAGGCTCAAGCAGCTCAAGGAAAACGACAAACTGGTGGAGGCACAGCGCCTGGAGCAGCGCACCCGCTATGACGTGGAGATGATCCGCGAACTGGGTTATTGCACCGGTATCGAAAACTATTCGCGCTACCTGTCGGGACGGGAGTCGGGCCAACCGCCGCCTACCCTGTTTGATTACCTGCCCACCGATGCGCTGTTGGTGGTAGATGAATCCCATGTGGGTGTGCCGCAGATCGGCGCTATGTACAAGGGCGACCGTTCGCGCAAGGAAACCCTGGTGGAATATGGCTTCCGGCTGCCCTCGGCGCTGGACAATCGACCGTTGCGTTTCGAGGAGTGGTTGAACCTGACGCCACAGGCCATTTTTGTCTCGGCAACACCGGGCAAGTACGAAATGGAGCATGCCGGGCGAGCCGTAGACCAGGTAGTGCGGCCCACCGGACTGGTGGACCCGACGGTGGAGATCAGGCCAGCCTCCACCCAGGTGGACGACCTGTTGTCGCAGATTAAGGTCACCATAGAGCGCAACGAGCGGGTGTTGGTAACCACGCTGACCAAGCGCATGGCCGAAGATTTGACCGAGTATCTGGGCGAACACGGTGTCAAAGTGCGCTATTTGCACTCGGATATCGAGACGATAGAGCGGGTGGAGATTATTCGTGACCTGCGCCTGGGCGTATTCGATGTGCTGGTAGGCATCAACCTGTTGCGCGAGGGACTGGATATGCCCGAGGTGTCACTGGTGGCCATTCTCGATGCCGACAAGGAAGGCTTTTTGCGCTCCGATCGATCCCTGATCCAGACCATGGGACGCGGCGCACGGCATATCAACGGCCGCGCCATCCTCTACGCCGATAAGGTCACCGGTTCGATGGAGCGGGCCATCGCCGAGACCGATCGGCGCCGCGACAAGCAAAAAGCCTATAACCAGCAGCACGGCATTACTCCAAAGGGCGTACAGAAGGCGATCAAAGACGTGCTGGAGGGCGTGTATGGCCCCGCCGGCGGCAAGATGAAAGATCGCAAGATCGCCGAGAAAAAGGCCGCCTACGCCAAGGAGATTGCCAATCTCACCCCGGCCGCCATGTCACGCAAGCTCAAGCGGATGGAAGATGCCATGTACGAGCATGCCAAGAACCTGGAATTTGAAGATGCCGCCCGCGTGCGCGATGAATTAACCGAATTGAAACAGCAGGCTTTTCTTCGCTGATTTCTGTCTATATAATGCGCGCCTCTTCAGGATCATAGCTCAGTTGGTTAGAGCGCTACCTTGACATGGTAGAGGTCGGCAGTTCGAATCTGCCTGGTCCTACCAATCACCCGACATCAGTGCCCTGGGAATGGTCGCCTACGTCGTTGGATCACACCAACTTGTCGATCGACGCCGCCAACTTAAAATCCCGTTCAGTAAGACCGCCGGCATCATGGGTGGTCAGTTCGATAGAGACACGGTTATAAACATTGCTCCACTCCGGATGGTGATTAGCCCGCTCGGCGAGTAGGGCGACCGACGCCATGAATCCAAATGCTTCAACGAAATCCTTGAAAACGAACTGGCGAGTAATGCGTGCTTCGCCGAGATTCCAGGCGGGCAGTTCGCGCAGTGCAGTATCAATTTTGTCCTGTGACATTGGTTGCATAATTTCCTCACCAAACTTCCATTAACTCTTCTCAGCATAGCAAAGTATGTGACGGGTAGTTCTGGTTATGATTATGGTACGCACTATAAAAATAGGGATAAATGTGTTGATAGCCCAGGTTTCCAGGAGTAAAATATGCTGTATAAATAAACAGTATTCGAGGGCTTCTACCATGAGTAATCTCGCAACAGCTTTTCCCCTATCCAAGGCCGATTATGATCAAAATCTCGCTGATGAAATCACCCTGCTGGCCGGTCAGATCAACGCCGCCAATTATCGGCTGATCAAACTCATCGCCACCTTTGACGATCGCGAGGCCTGGATTGGTGGCGGCACGATTCGCTCCTGTGCCCATTGGCTAAACTTGAAATGTGGCATTGCCCAGGGGGCGGCGCGAGAGAAAGTACGGGTGGCCCACTGCTTGAAGAATTTGCCCCTGATTGATGCTGCCTTCGCCACCGGAGAAATCAGTTATTCGAAAGTGCGCGCCATGACCCGCAGTGCCACTTTGGAGAACGAAGACTTCCTGTTGTTGATTGCCCGCCACGGCACTGCCAGTCATGTGGAACAGGTGGTAAGAAAATATCGGAGTGTAACAAGCGTCGATGAAGACGACGCCGAGATTGAGCAGCAACAGGATCGCGAGTTGGTGTATTACCGGGATGAGGACGGCAGTTGGGTGATCCATGCCCGGTTGCCCGCTGAGGCCGGTTCAATCGTGGTCAAAGCCATTGAAGCGGTGGCTACTTCCGAACAGGAAGAGCAGCAGGAACAAGACGTTCCCGCGGGAACGGAAACCTTTTTGGACGCAGAAGACACCATCGAGCCTCGCAAGACCTTCCGTCAGGCGCGTGCCGATGCCATAGTCAGTATGGCTGAGCATTTCCTCGCTACCTGCGATCAAACTGGAAAGTGGCAGGGGCTAAAAGGCTCTGAACGCTGCCAAATCATGCTGCATGTGGACATAGATACCCTGCAAGAGCACACCAACCGGAAACATCATGGACAAGTCCATTGTAATCTGGACGACAAACACTGGATATCACCCAAAACTGCCAAGCGCCTGTCCTGCGATGCCAGCCTAGTGACGGTACTGGAGAATGATCGGGGCCAGGTGCTTAACATTGGCCGCAGAGCGCGTACCGTTCCCCCCTCCATCAAACGCGCATTAGACCTCAGGGATACCACTTGTCGAGTACCTGGCTGTTGCCAGTCGAGATATCTCGATGCGCACCATATTCAGCACTGGGCCGATGGCGGCGAGACCAGCCTGGATAACCTGGTGCATTTGTGCGGTCACCATCACCGACAATTGCACCAGGGCTTATTCAATATCCAGGTAGAGAAAACCAGTGCTTATGAAGAGGCGCAGCCGGTGTTTTCAACACCGGATGGAAAGCAACTCAAGGCCAGTTTCTTCCCTCAGTTTTCTGCACTGTCTGTAGCCACGGCGGAAGACGCTTTGCGCAATGCAGCACCTGCGGTTAATTCCAATACCTGCGTTACCCGCTGGGCCGGGGAGGGCTGTGATTACAACATGGCGATAGATGGTATGCTACCGCGGGACAGGAATTCTCGATAGGTGTACCTATGCGGCAGCAATTCAAGAACGGTTGTGTGAAACCATGGCTGATCGTTTTTGCCCTGGTAATGAGCGCTCAAGTAGCGGCAGCGCCATCTCTTGATGAGCTGGTAAAGAATTCTCTTTACGATAGCGTTCTACTTTCTCCCGATGGCAAGAAGCTGGCCGTCACTGTCAACGAAGACGGCAAACGTGTGCTGGCGTTCATGACGCTCGATCCTCTGCAAATAAGCTATGTGCTTCGCTTCACCCGCAATGAGCAGGTGGGAGACGTATATTGGGTTAGCGATGACCGCGTGGTGGTAAACGTTGTTAGTAGCGCCGGCTGGTACGATACCCCCTTTGACACCGGAAAAATGCATGCCATCAACTATGACGGGCGTAAAGGGCGGAGCATTTTTGGCTACGATTCCAAAGAAGCTCGAACTGCCCACGCGACAGTCATCAGTATTTTGGAAAACGATAAGAAACGTATCCTTATCTCCACGCATCCCTGGAGCGTTGTGGGTCGCCACTATAGGTATCGCGGTGATCGCTTCGGTGAGATACTGAAATTAGATGTACACAGCGGCCGCACCGTTACAGTTATGAGTCACCCCGCCAGAGGCGGTCGGGCATATGCCACTGACAAGGGAGATATTCACTTTGCATCGGGTTACACGGATGACGATGTTTATACGCTGTTCCTGCGCAAGAACGATGAGTGGCTAGAGTTGCCCTGTGATGGACGGTGCACCAGAGCGCCGATGGGGTACTCTGCAGATGGCGAGCATGCCTATATGGCCACAGATCAAGATGCAGACCTTGTTGGTATGGAGCTATACAACATCAAGACCGGTGGGCGGGAGCTGCTGTATCGTGACCAGCGCGTGGATATCGATTCCATTGAATGGTATCCCGGTACAGAGCAGCTTATGTACCTGATGCTGGAAGATGGCAGACCCGAGTACAGATTCCTGGATGAAACCAATTCCTATAACGGTTTTTTCCGTGGGCTACTTAAGGCGTTCAAGGGTCGCAGGGTGAGCCTGCACAGCACTACGCCCGATGGAAATCTGGCGGTAGTACGCGTCTCAGCCGACGACATGCCGGCGGATTTTTTCCTGGCGAACCGTAAAACAAAACAAGTGAGTTTCCTGCTATCTTCCGCGCAATGGCTGGCACCTGAATCACTGGCGCTAACAGAGGTAGTTGCGTTGAAGGCGCGTGACGGTCTATTACTGCAGGGCTACATTACCCGGCCGACTACAGGCAAAGCGCCGTTCCCCACGGTGGTGGTACCCCACGGAGGTCCCGCTGCACGCGACTACTGGGAATACAATCGGGATGTGCAGATACTGGCCGCGCAGGGTTACGCTGTACTACAAGTCAACTTCCGCGGCAGTAGTGGTTATGGCAGGGCTTTCAGGCAGGCTTCGGACCTGGTCTGGGGCACAACGGTTCAGGATGATATTGCTGATGCCACGCGGTGGGCCATTGCAAAAGGCTTCGCAAAGCCTGATAAAATCTGCATCTACGGTGCGAGCTTTGGTGGCTTTTCTGCGCTTATGAGTGCTATTCGTGAGCCTGAGCTCTACCAGTGCGCGGCGGGCTTTGCCGGTGTTTATGACCTGGAACTCATGTACAGCGAAGGTGATGTGCGCAACACCTCCATGGGGAGGTCATATCTGGAACGAATGATCGGCGCAGAGGAGTTGCTGCGTTCGCAATCACCCATGGAACATATTGGTCGGCTCACGGTGCCCTTGTTTATAGCACACGGCAGGCGCGATGAGAGGGCGCCGATAGAGCATGCTGATGCTGTGATTGATGCTGTAAAAAAGCTGGATGTTCCACTAACCACGCATATTAACAATACCGGAGGCCATGGATTTTATACGGAGCAATCCAATAAGGCTTATTACAGCGACCTTCTCAAGTTTCTATCGGTGTATTTAAACTAGTGGTATTGAAGGTGATATGCCTACCGGTTAACACTGGACACCATCGCCGAGGGGCTTATCAAGGCACCCAGTGTGCGCATAGGGGGTGATTGGTCTGACCTGGAATATCGGCTGCAAAAGGACGCGACTCAGATGGAGCCGCTATACAGGATGGTACAACGCCGAACCTGGCGGCGTGTGAAGTAAGGCCAGGGGGATGTTGAAGATTCGGAAGCTGGGAATGTTCCTTTCCAGCCTGGTTCTGCAACGCAATAGATACAATACCCCAAACAGGCTACACTCTGCCCGCTGCGGGTCGCCCCAAACCAACTTTATTCACTATAAGGCAAACATCATGAACAAACTCATCACCAAATTCGCTTTTGCCTCCGCGTTGCCGGTAGCAATAGGTATCACCCCCCCCCCCCCCCCCCCCCCCCCAGATTTACCCGGGCTTCACTCCAGCCCCAGCCAGCCCCCGCCGGGCGGAAGGCGTGGCGTGATGCCGGCGGCCCCTCGCCGTCGCCTCGCCGCCCTCCTGCTGGGCCCGCTAATGGTGATCGGCCTGCTACTCGGGCTGGCATCGCCAGCCGGAGCGCAGACGTTCCCGCAGCCAGTGGGAATCGGTGCGACACCCGACGAAATAAGAACCATCAACCTGTATTTCCGGTTTGGGGTGGCCACCGATAACATCGAGTTTCCGATAGCCACCGGCGGCGTCGGCGGCCTGACCTACTCTGTGACCGGAAACCCCGGACTCGAATCACTGGGGTTTAGCTTTGATCCGACCACCCGCATCTTCAAGGGCACACCGAAGCTTGCGGGCGCGGGTCAAGCAGGCGACGGCTTTGCATTCACCTACAGGGTGAGGTCCTCGTCGGGTGGTGGCTTCGCCCTCATCTTCGTCAAGGTCACGGTATGCGAGGGGAGCGGGAGCACAGATGGCGAAACGGTCTGCACCCCCCCGGATTTCGCCGCGCTGGGGTTTGCCGCCGCGCTGGCCGGCCAGAGCTACACGGTTGGCACGCCGATCACCGCCCTGACCCTGCCGGTAGCCACCGGCGGCACCGGTTCCAGCCCCACCTTTATCTACCGGCTGACCAGCTCTGGCGGTCTTCCCGACGGGTTGTCCTTCGATGCGGCCACCCGCAGGCTCACGGGCACGCCGACCACGGCTAAGCAATCCACCCTGACCTACCGTGTCCAGGACGCCGCGAGTTTGAAAGAATTCAGTCGGCAATTCCCGCTCGACGTGAATGCGGCCGCCGTGGATGCGGACACCACCCCGCCGACGGTGACCCTCGACACCATTGCCGAAGGTGTGATTGGCACGGCGCAGGATTACGACATTACCTTCTCCGAGGCGGTAACCGGTTTGGCGGTGGATGATTTCTCCGTTTCCACCAACATTGTGGCGTCCGGCGACCTCATGGTGAATAATGTGACCCCGGCTAGCGGCCCCAGCACCACCTACACCATCAGCATCACCCCGCGAGCGACAGCCTTCACCCTGACCCTTGCCGCGGGCAGCGTGACCGACCTCGCCGGCAATCCCGTTGCCGAGACCAGCATAACCGGCACAGCCGCGCCCGAGTTGCCGGTCATAACGGGTCCTGCGACCCTGTCAATTCCTGAGAACACCTCCAACGACACTCTTCTGGGCACCTACACCACCACGGCGGATGTCCGTATATTTGCGCTTATTACTAACGTGCTGGATGTCGATTTATTCCGCATTAGACCTAACGGGGAACTGCGTTTTGATAACAGTCCAGTTTTCTCGCCGGACTATGAGGCACCGCAGGATCAAGGCGCGGACAACGTCTATAACCTCACTATACGCGGTCTAAAGATCGTAGACGGCGATATTCAGACCCTGGTCCAAGACCTGGACATTGTGGTTACCATTATCAATGTGGATGAGCCGGGTGCCATCAGTGCCATTACCGGCGACGTCGAGGTCGGGCAAACGCTAACCGCCGGCACCGTGACCGACGAGGATTCACCGGTTAGTGGAACGCCTGTTTCCAGCATTACGCATCAATGGCAAAGCGCGGTGGACGGCACCGCCGCCGCCGCCGACGATGCCGCCTGGCCCGACATCAGCGGTGCCACCAGTGCGACCTACGAGCCGGTAGTTGGTGATGTCGGCAGGATTATTCGAGTGGTCGCCACTTACACTGACGGCGAAGGTGGCGGTAAAAAAGTTGCCAGCGCGGCGACCGGTGCTGTGGCTGCCGCGGCCACCACGGCACCGACCTCGGACACTTCTCTGGCAACGCTGACCCTTACCGGTAGCGATGGCAGCGAAATTACTTTGACGCCGGCCTTCATGGCTGGCGTCTCGGTTGACTCCCCGTACACCGCCAGCGTGGCGAATGGAGTGACCAGCGTTACGATTGCGGCGTCCTCGACTCACGCCACCACGAACATAGTTGTGGTTGTGAATGGTGCTCAGGTGACTGGAGATAAATCACCGAGCCCCGTAACTGATACGGGGAATCTGACCGAGGTTGGCAGTACTCCCAACACAATCGAAATTGAAGTTACCTCCGAGGACGGCAACTCCTTCGAAAGTTACGACATCCGCATCACCCGCGCTGGCCCGCCTCCGGGCATTGCTCTGAGGAGGGACACGGCTGCCGATGGTGGTGTTAATACGGACCGCCTCACCAGAAACAGAGATATAGACGTTACGCTGGCAACCGGTTTTGATACCAACAGTGACACCTGGGAATACTCCACCGATGCCGGTGCCACCGATTTCGTCCCCGGCACCGGCACCGGTTTCACTTTACCCGCAGTCAGTGCCGATTATGCAGCCGACCAAGTGCGAGTGCGTCAGACCGTGGATGGCATTCGTTCCGACTTTGCCGGGCTTGATGCATTTACCATTGATGCTGATGCGCCGACCGCGAACCTCGGCACCATTACCGGTGCTGTGATTGACCAGGCGGGGCAGACGCACGACATCACCTTCTCCGAGGCGGTGGCCGGTTTGGCTGCGGGTGATTTCTCCGCTTCCACAGGTATCACGGTGACTGCTGTGAGCGGTAGCGATGGCGGTACTGCTTACACCATCACCTACACCGCGACTGCGGCATCCTTCAACCTGATCCTTACCGCGGGCAGCGTGACCGACCTCGCCGCGTGGCCTGTTGCCGAGACCAGCATAACCGGCACGGCTACGGCACCGTTGCCGGTCATAATGGGTCCTGCGACCGTGGAAATTCCTGAGAACACCGCCGCCCGCAGTGTCCTGGGCACCTACACCACCACGGCTACGGATTCTTTCATCCTTGTGATAGGGAACGGTTTGGATAGCGATTTATTCCACCCACTTTCAGGCGGCAGATTAGGTTTAAGCAGTTCATCTGGCCCTTCCGTGAGTTTCTCTCCGGATTATGAGGCACCGCAGGATCAAGGCGCGGACAACGTCTATAATGTCATTATACGCAGTTTAGGCAACGTAGACGGCGTTCCTCAGCCCGTGACCCAAGATCTGGAAGTCGAGATTACCATTATCAATGTGGATGAACCGGGTGCCATCAGTGCCATTACCGGCGACGCGCAGGTTGGCGAGATGCTAGCCGCCGGCACGGTGACTGACGAGGATTCGCCGCCTGCTGGAACGCCTGTTTCCGGCATTACGCATCAATGGCAAAGCGCGGCGGAAGGCACCGCCGCCGATGCCGCCGTTGACGATGCCGCCTGGCCCGACATCAGCAGTGCCACCGGTGCGATCTACGATCCGGGAGTTGGTGATGTCGGCAGGATTATTCGAGTGGTCGCCACTTACACCGACGGCGAAGGTAGCGGTAAAAAAGTTGCCAGCCTGGCGACCGGTGCTGTGGCTGCCGCGGCCCTGTCTACGGATTCGACTCTGTCCGCCCTGGATGTTTCGGCAGGCACCCTGAATCCGACCTTCGATGCTGCCACCGATGCCTACGCCGTCAGCGTGGGCACTGATGTGGCAAGCGTTACGGTAACGCCGACCACGACTGACGACGGCGCAGCCGTGGCTGTGAACGGCGTTGCTGTTGCCAGCGGCCAACCCAGTGAAGCGATTGACTTGAATGTTGGCAATAACACCATCCCCATCGTCGTCACCGCCGAGGACACTTCAACACAAACCTACACCGTCACCGTTGCCCGTGCCGTTCCACAACCAGGCATTGCCCTGGCGAGCGACACGGCTCGCGATGGTGGTACTAATACGGACCGCCTCACCAGAAACAGATCAATAGTGGTTACACTGCACGCCGATTTTCAGAACGACAGGGACACCTGGGAATGGTCTTCCAATAGTGGCAACTCTCACACCACCGGCAGCAACACCGACCGTAGTTTCGACCTTACTGCTTCCCAAGCCACATATAACAACAATGCGGTGCGAGCCCACCAGACAGTGAATGGCGTTGTCTCCGAATTTGCCGGGCTTGCCATGTTCCAGCATGATACCGTGAAGCCAACCATTAGCCTGAATGACGGCGGAACCAGCGTCACCATAACAAAGGGTGATGCCTACAACGACCCGGTAACCGCCGATGATGCTCTTGATGGCCCCATCGACCCCTCCCACATTGTCATTACCGGTGGCCCCGTGGAGGTTGACACGGCTGGTGAGTACACCCTTACCTACAATGTGATGGACCGCGCCGGCAATGCCGCCGACCCGCTGACCCGCACCGTGACCGTGAGCGAGCCGGTGGTCGCGACCGCGCCTGAACCACCTGTGCTTTCTGCAGGAACAATCACTGATACCAGTGTAGTGCTTGAATGGACTGCAGTGGATAATGCCGCCAGTTATACCCTGACCAGAGTTGTTGCAGGCGGTGCTAATGTAGTAGTGTTTTCAGGCAATGCATTGACTGCCACTGATACTGGCCTGACTGCTGAGACATCGTACAAGTATGTCGTTACCGTAACAGTTGGGGGCAGAACAAGTGCAGATTCTAACGAGGTTGATGCAACCACTCTTGTAGCACCTGTCACTACACCTGCACCCACTGTAACAGTTGAAAGACTATCTGATAATTCCATCGAAGTATCTTGGGATAATATAGATGGTGTCGATTTTACTATTTATGCAATTAAAACAGGTGTGGCTGATGTGGAAATTATTGCTCTTGTCACTAGTCCACATACAATTGCCACTACTGATCCACTTTTTGACACAGTAAATAATGCTGATGCAATTGGTGTACGTGGTTTTGCCGAGGGTAACCCTGTTGGTGATCATTCAGCGCAGATAACGTCTGACGAAGTACCTGATGAAGCACCTGCCGTGACGGACACCACTCCGCCGACGGTGACCCTCGGCACCATTGCCGAAGGTGTGATTGGCACGGCGCAGGATTACGACATTACCTTCTCCGAGGAAGTAACCGGTTTGGCGGTGGATGATTTCTCCGTTTCCACCGACATTGAGGCGTCCGGCGACCTCGTGGTGAATAGTGTGACCCCGGCCAGCGGGCCCAGCGCCACCTACACCATCAGCATCATCCCGCGAGCGACAGCCTTCACCCTGACCCTTACCGCCAACAGCGTGATGGACACCGCCGCCCCAGCGAATATGGGTCCCGCGACTGCGGCGAGCGCGAGCGGCAGTGCCACCGCCGCCGTGGCGCTGAGCGCGCCGGGCGACCAGAGCTATACTCTGGGCACGGCGGTCGACCTGACCCTGTCGGCGGCCACCGGCGGCACCGGCGCACTGACCTACACCCTGACCGGGCCGGCGGACGCCGCCCTGCCGGACGGACTGACCTTTACCGCCGGCACACGCACGCTGTCGGGTACGCCGGGCATGGCGGCGACCACCGAACTGACCTATACGGTCACCGATGCCAATGACGCCACCGCCACGGCCGACTTTACCGTCACCGTGAACGCCGGCCTGGTGCTGACCGCGCCGGACAACCAGAGCTATACCGTGGACACGGCAATCACCGCCCTGGTCCTGCCAGCGGCCACCGGCGGCACCGGCACCCTGCGCTACGCCTTGACCGGGCTGCCGGCGGGCCTGAGCTTTAACGCCGGCACCCGCACGCTGTCCGGCACGCCGACCGCGGCGGCGGCCACCGAACTGACCTACACGGTGACCGACACCAATGATGCCAGCACCAGCCAGACCTTCACCGTCACCGTGAACACCGGTCTGGCACTGCCCGCGCCGGACGACCAGAGCTATACCGTGGACACGGCAATCGACGCCCTGGTCCTGCCGGAGGCCACCGGCGGCACCGGCCCCCTGAGCTACACCCTGACCGGGCCGGCGGGCAGCGCCCTGCCGGCCGGACTGAGCTTCGATGAGAACAGCCGCACGCTGTCGGGTACGCCGGACACGGAGGCGGTCACCATCCTGACCTATACGGTCACCGATGCCAATGACGCCACCACCATGGTGACCTTCACCGTCACCGTGAACGACGGCGTGACGCTGCCCGCGCTGTCCGCCCAGAGCTATACCTTGAACGCCGAGATCGCCGACCTGGTCCTGTCGGCAGCCAGCGGTGGCACCGCGCCCCTGACCTACGCCCTGACCGGCGCCCTGCCGGCGGGTCTGACTTTCAATGCGGCCAGCCGCAGGCTCACGGGCACACCGACCGCGGTGACGAGCGCCACCACCCTGACCTACACGGTGACCGACGCCAATGACGCCACCGCCAGCCAGACCTTCACCGTCACCGTGAACGACGGCGTGACGCTGCCCGCGCCGGACGACCAGAGCTATACCTTGAACGCCGAGATCGCCGACCTGGTCCTGTCGGCAGCCAGCGGCGGCACCGTGCCCCTGACCTACGCCCTGACCAACCTGCCGGACGGACTGGACTTTGACGCGGACGCCGGCACCCGCACGCTGTCGGGTACGCCGGGTACGGAGGGGAGCACCACCCTGACCTATACGGTCACCGATACTAATGGCGCCACCGCCAGCCAGACCTTCACCGTCACCGTAAACGCCGGCCTGGCGCTGCCCGCGGCGGCCGCCCAGAGCTATACCGTGGACACGGCGATCACCGACCTGATCCTGCCGACGGCCAGCGGCGGCACCGCGCCCCTGACCTACGCCCTGACCAACCTGCCGGACGGACTGGACTTTGACGCGGACGCCGGCACACGCACGCTGTCGGGTACGCCGGGCATGGCGGCGACCACCGAACTGACCTATACGGTCACCGATACTAATGGCGCCACCGCCGTGCAGACCTTCATGGTCACCGTGAACGACGGCGTGACGCTGCCCGCGCAGGCCGCCCAGAGCTATACCGTGGACACGACGATCACCGAGCTGGAGCTGCCGGAAGCGACCGGCGGCACCGCGCCCCGGACCTACACCCTGACCGGGCCGGCGGGCGCCGCCCTGCCGGCGGGTCTGACCTTTACCGCAGCCAGCCGCACGCTGTCCGGCACGCCGACCGCGGTGACGAGCACCACCACCCTGACCTACACGGTGACCGACGCCAATGACGCCAGCACCAGCCAGACCTTTGAGGTCGCCGTGAACGCCGGCCTGGCGCTGACCGCGCCGGGCGACCAGAGCTATACCTTGAACACCGCGATCAACGACCTGATCCTGCTGGAAGCGACCGGCGGCACCGGCCCCCTGAGCTACACCCTGACCGGGCCGGCGGGCAGCGCCCTGCCGGCCGGACTGAGCTTCGATGAGAACAGCCGCACGCTGTCGGGTACGCCGGACACGGAGGCGGTCACCATCCTGACCTATACGGTCACCGATGCCAATGACGCCACCACCATGGTGACCTTCACCGTCACCGTGAACGACGGCGTGACGCTGCCCGCGCCGTCCGCCCAGAGCTATACCTTGAACGCCGAGATCGCCGACCTGGTCCTGTCGGCAGCCAGCGGTGGCACCGCGCCCCTGACCTACGCCCTGACCGGCGCCCTGCCGGCGGGTCTGACTTTCAATGCGGCCAGCCGCAGGCTCACGGGCACACCGACCGCGGTGACGAGCGCCACCACCCTGACCTATACGGTCACCGATACTAATGGCGACACCGCCAGCCAGACCTTCACCGTCGCCGTGAACGAAGCCAGAACCCCGCCGCCACCCAGGCCCACTGACCCCACTCCCGAGCCTGACCCAGAGCCCGAGCCCAACACCGCGCCCGTGGCCGATGCCGGGGCACCCCCCATCGCGGCCGAGGGGGCTACGGTCACTCTCAGCGGCAGGGGCAGTTCTGATCCCGACGACGATACCCTGACCTATGCCTGGAGACAGACCGGCGGCACCTCCGTCAGCCTGAGCGGCGCCAACACCGCCACACCCGGCTTCACCGCGCCCAGCCTGCTGAGCGCCGATGCGGAGCTGGTCTTCCGCCTGACCGTGAGTGATGGCAGTCTCTCGGCCACCGACACCGTCACCGTTACCGTGACCCATGTGAACGATGCCCCCGGCGCCGATGCCGGGGAACCCCAAACCGTGGCCGAGGGGGCTGCGGTCACCCTGCGCGGCACGGGTACCGACCCGGATGGGGATGATGCGGCGCTGCGCTATGCCTGGAGTCAGACGGATACCGGCGCACCGCGTGTCAGCCTGAGCGGAGCAGACACCGCCACACCCGGCTTCACCGCGCCCAGCCTGCTGAGCGCCGATGCAGAGCTGGTCTTCCGCCTGACCGTGAGTGATGGCAGTCTTTCGGCCACCGACACGGTAACCATCACCGTGACCAGGCCACGGGACACAGTGGCCCCGGTGATTACCCTGCTGGGAGACAGCCCCCTTGAGGTCAACCAAGGCGCCACCTACACCGACCCGGGTGCCACGGCAAGTGATGATACCGATGGCGATCTCGACAGTGCCGGCATCGTTGTTGGCGGCGACACGGTGGATACCGACACTATCGGGGCATACAACGTCACCTATGATGTATCCGATGCCGCCGGCAATGCCGCCGCGACGGTCACCCGCATCGTCCGCGTCGTCGTACCCCGCGACCTTGCTGCGCTGAATGAGGCGATTCTGCCCGAAGTGGCGCGCGACATAGCGGATCGGAATGTCAGTGCTATTGCCCGGCGCATTGAGCAGGCACGGCTGCCCTCAAGAGTGGGTAGCAGTGCCAGCCTCGGCGGTGCTTCCAGCCTGGCGGAAATCGCCACATCCCAGGGCAGCACCGTTGCCGATGGCCAGTTTGACCTGCAGCGGCTCCTCAACAATTCCAATTTTGTCCTGCCGCTGAGCGCAACCGGCGCAGGCGCAGCAGACGGCACCCAACTGACCCTGTGGGGGGCGGGCGACTACCGCGACCTGAAAGGTGCTGATGGGGTGCGTTGGAGTGGCGACCTGCTCAGCCTGCAACTGGGTCTGGATGCACACCTGAATGAGCGCACCATCCTGGGTGTGTCCGTCTCCAAAAGCCAGGTGGAGCTGAACTACACCAACCCCGGCCCGGCAGCCGGCGGCAACTATGACCTGGATATGACCAGTGTTCATCCGTACCTGGGCTGGTCAGCAGGGGGTCTGGACTTCTGGGCAACCCTCGGCTACGGCGAGGGCGAACTGGAGATCAGTGCAGACGGGGCGCAGACGGATATCGCCTCAAGCGACCTGAGCATGCAGACCCTGGGGCTGGGCGCCAATGGTGTGTTGATGGCAACCGGCACCACCACCGTGCTGCTCAAAACCGAGGCATTGAGTACCCAACTGGAAGTGGATGCAAGCGAAGAGATAACCGCAATCACTCAGCAAGCCCACCGTGCGCGCATGACCCTGGAAGCGATTCGCGGCCACAGCCTGGATAGCGGCGCACGATTGGAAACCAGCCTGGAAGCCGGCCTGCGCTATGACGGCGGCGACGGCGAGACCGGTGCCGGTGCGGAGCTGGGTGGCGGCCTGCGCTATGCGAACCTTGGCGGGGGCCTGGTGATAGAAGGCAAGGCACGGGCGCTGGTCGGCGGCAAGGGTGATACCGAGGAATGGGGACTCAGCGGGCTGATCACATACAACCCCGCCGCGAACGGGCGCGGCCTGTCATTCAGCCTGACACCCGGTTATGGAGTGACCGCCAGCGGTGTAGAACGACTCTGGCAACAGGGGCTGGATGATGGCCTGGGGGCTCAGGGCGGTACTGATGGCAACAACTACACCCCGAACCTGGACCTCCGTTTGGATTACGGCATGGATGTCTCTGCGATGCCCGGCCTCGTAACGCCCTACAGTGAGTTCAGCTTCGGCGCCACCGGTGACACCTACCGCCTGGGCCTGCAGTGGCAGCGCAGCAAGTGGTTTGATCTGAAACTTGTCGCCGAGCGTAAAGCAGGCCAGATCACCGCTGACCACCGCATCTACATAGAGGGCGAGATAGTCTTTTAACCCTGTCATCCTCGCTCTTTCATCCTGTCATCCCCGCCGCAGGCAGGGATGAAAGAGCGGTGCAGCCGCGTATAATAACGTGGTGGCGCCACACAAAGGTGTCAACCCAAAGGGTGAACTTCTTGGTAAGGAATGCGATGATGCTCACAGAGGAACCAGCCGTTCTCCGTATACAGGCGTTTCTCCACCTTTATATATAGTTGGATCAGTGCTATATAAATCACACAGGAGACACTGAGCCATGATACTCAACGAAATAATTGCCTTGCTTGGAATGGGCGTAATGATCATCCTCGCCAACTGGCGAATGATGTATTCGCTGCGCGGTGAAATAGGTGGCCTGCGCGGTGAAATGGGTGGCCTGCGCGGTGAAATGGGTGGCCTGCGCGGTGAAATGGGTGACCTGCGCGGTGAAATAGGTGACCTGCGCACTGACATGAATGCCAGGTTCGCTACTCTGGACGGCAAGATAGACACTTTGCGCACTGACATGAATACCAGGTTCGCTACTCAAGACGCCAGGTTCGCTACTCAAGATACCAGGTTCGCTACTCTGGACGGCAAGATAGACACCTTGCGCACTGACATAAACGCAGGATTCGACACCCTGCGTGGCGAAATTAATACCAGGTTCACTGCTCAAGATACCAGGTTCACTGCTCAAGACACCAGGTTCGCTACTCTGGACGGCAAGATAGACTCTCTGCGTGGCTGACATCTCCAGCATTCATTATAGCGGACCGGAATGTCAGTGCCATAACGCGGCGCATTGAGCAGGCACGGCTGCCCTCAAGAACGGGTAGCAGTGCCGGCCTCGGCGGTGCTTCCAGCCTGGCGGAAATCGCCAAATCCCAGGGCAGCACCGTCGCCGATGACCGGTTTGACCTGAAGCGGCTCCTCAACAATTCCAATTTTGTCCTGCCGCTGAGCGCAACCGGCGCAGGCGCAGCAGACGGCACCCAACTGACCCTGTGGGGTGCGGGCGACTACCGCGACCTGAAAGGTGCTGACGGGGTGCGTTGGAGTGGCGACCTGTTCATCCGTACCTGGGCTGGTCAGCAGGGGGCCTGGACTTCTGGGCAACCCTCGGCTACGGCGAGGGCGAACTGGAGATCAGTGCAGACGGGGCGCAAGCGGATATCCCCTCAAGCGACCTGAGCATGCAAACTCTGGGGCTGGGTGCCAACGGTGTGTTGATGGCAACCGGCACCACCACCCTGCTGCTCAAAACTGAGATTTTGAGTACCCAACTGGAAGTGGATGCAAGCGAAGAGATAACCGCAATCACTCAGCAAGCCCACCGTGTGCGCATGACCCTGGAAGCCGGCCTGCGCTATGCGAGCGATAGCGGGGGCCTGGTGATAGAAGGCAAGGCACGGGCGCTGGTCGGCGGCAAGGGTGATACCGAGGAATGGGGACTCAGCGGGCTGATCACATACAACCCCGCCGCGAACGGGCGCGGCCTGTCATTCAGCCTGACGCCCGGTTATGGAGTGACCACCAGCGGTGTGGAACGACTCTGGCAGCAAGGGCTGGATGATGGCCTGGGGGCTCAGGGCGGTACTGATGGCAACAACTACACCCCAAACCTGGACCTCCGTTTGGATTACGGCATGGATGTCTCTGCGATGCCTGGCCTTGTGACGCCCTACAGTGAGTTCAGTTTCGGCGCCACCGGTGACACCTACCGCCTGGGCCTGCAGTGGCAGCGCAGCAAGTGGTTTGATCTGAAACTTGTCGCCGAGCGCGAAGCAGGCACCACCACCGCTGACCACCGCATCTACATAGAGGGCGAGATAGTCTTTTAACTGCTCTCACCTCATTCATGGCTTCTCGCCATATCTTCCAGAAAGGGTTGAAGCTCTTCCAGCAACAGAGCCCTGGGCGGCCGCATGGGCAATATCCAGAATGCCGTCAGGCGCTGATCCGCATCGGTGTACTGGCGGGCAAACCCATTGCCTGCACTGGAGCGAGGTTGTAGCTTGCCGTGCTCAAGCCAGGCCTTGGCCAGACGCTTGACCTGAACCCTCGTATAGCCGCTGACGTGGGTCATAAAGCTCTTATGTGAGTGTCATTCATGATGGTATTCATCCTTCCATCATGAACAGAAATCAGGCTATGTCAGTATCATTTCGTATTGGAAGAGGCTAACGCTAACAAATATGCTAGAGTGCGCTGCTCATCGAGACCTTCATGCGGCCAGTTGAGGCACACCGGTATGGTGCTGCTGGCAGGCGGGTTGGTTGCCGACAGATAAATCCTGCATGTGACCCTTTGTAGGGGCCACCACTGAAAGAGGACTGCACAACATGCCTGTTATTACTTTGCCCGATGGTTCCCAGCGTTCCTTCGAAGAATCTGTATCTGTTCACGACGTCGCCGCCGATATCGGCCCCGGTCTGGCCAAGGCCGCACTGGCCGGCAAGGTCGATGGCCGCGAGGTTGATACCTCGTTCCTGATTGAGAATGATGCCGCACTGGCCATCATCACCGAGCGCGATGAAGAGGGTCTGGAAATTATTCGCCACTCCACTGCGCACTTGCTGGCGATGGCCACTCAGGAGCTGTTTCCCGGGGTGCAGGTCACCATCGGTCCGGTTATCGAAGACGGTTTTTTCTACGACTTTGCCTCCGGGCATGGCTTCACGCCGGAAGATCTGGAGAAGATCGAAAAGCGTATGACCGAAATCGTCAACGATGAGTTACGCATTGACCGCCTGGTGGTTGATCGGGATCAGGCTGTGATGATGTTTCGGCAGATGGGGGAGAACTACAAGGTGCAAATTGTCGAAGAACTGCCGGCGGACGAAGAGATCACTATCTACAAGCAGGGCCCCTGGATGGACCTGTGCTGCGGCCCGCACGTGCCCAACACCGGCAAACTGAAAGCCTTCAAGCTGACCAAGGTGGCCGGTGCCTACTGGCGTGGTGATTCCAACAATGAAATGCTGCAGCGCATCTACGGTACTGCCTGGCGCAACAAGCAAGAACTCAAGCAATACCTGAACCGCATTGCCGAGGCGGAAAAACGTGACCACCGCAAAATCGGCAAGAAGCTGAACCTGTTTCACACTCAGGAAGAGGCGCCCGGCATGGTGTTTTGGCACCCACGCGGTTGGAGCATCTACCAGGCGATTGAGCAATATATGCGCAAGGTACAGCGCGAGCGGGGCTACCGGGAGATCAAGACCCCGCAGATCGTCGACATAAGCCTGTGGGAGAAATCCGGTCACGCCGACAAATTCGGCGACGAAATGTTTATGCTGGACACCGATGATCGGCACTTCGCCATCAAGCCTATGAACTGCCCCTGCCACGTGCAGGTGTTTAACCAGGGCCTGAAGAGCTATCGCGATTTGCCACTGCGCCTGGCGGAGTTTGGCTCCTGCCACCGCAACGAGCCCTCCGGTTCCCTGCACGGCATCATGCGGGTGCGCGGCTTTGTGCAGGACGATGGGCATATTTTCTGTACTGAAGATGCGATTCAGGGCGAAGTATCAGAGTTCATCGATTTTCTGCACCAGGTGTACGGCGATTTCTTCGGCGAGCCGGATATGATTTATCGTCTCAGCACCAGGCCGGAGAAACGGGTCGGTAGCGATGCCGATTGGGATCGTGCCGAGCAAGCACTGGCCGACGCGCTGGATGCCGCAAACCTGCCCTGGAAAACATTGCCGGGTGAGGGTGCCTTTTACGGCCCCAAGATTGAGTTTTCGCTCAAGGATTGCATCGGCCGAGTCTGGCAGTTGGGCACCATGCAGGTAGATTTCTCCATGCCTGGTCGCCTCGACGCGCAATATGTCGCCGAAGACGGTTCACGACAGGTGCCGGTGATGTTGCACCGCGCCATCCTCGGTTCTTTCGAGCGCTTTATCGGTATTCTTGTCGAGCACTTCGAAGGCAACTTCCCGCTGTGGCTGGCACCGGAGCAGGCTGTAGTGTTGAATATCACCGATAAACACAGCCCCTACGCACAAGAGGTTGCCGCCAGGCTCAACGCGCAGGGTCTGCGTGTGATCACTGATGGGCGCAACGAGAAGATCGGCTTCAAGATTCGCGAGCACACCATTCAGCGCATTCCCTACCTGCTGGTGGTGGGTGACAGGGAGATGGAAGAGGGTACTGTGGCGGTGCGAACCCGCTCTGGCGAAGACCTTGAATCCATGTCGATTGAGGCCTTCGCTGAGCACCTGAATGCCGATGTTGAAGCCAGGCGGTAAAATTAGCCAAGTTGCCTTAAAAAACAAAGGCTTTTCGGCCCTTTTTGGGGTTGTGAAACACCGCTAAGCCCTATAGAATCCGCCAGCTCAGTTATCTGAGAGATAGCTGTGTGCAACAGAATTTGATTATTTGGAGAGTTAACCAATCAAGAAAGATACCGGCAAGAGCAAGCGAGCGCCGATTAATGACGAAATCGAGGCCACTGAGGTAAGACTCATTGGTGCCGATGGAGAGCAAGTGGGAATCGTGCCAATGGCCGAAGCCCGCAGTGCCGCAGAGGCAGCCAGTCTTGACCTGGTGAAGATAACTGATTCAGACCCCATAGTTTGCAAGATCATGGACTATGGAAAACATGTGTTTGAAGCCAAGAAACAAAAGTCTGCTCAAAAGAAGAAGCAGAAACGCACCCAGATTAAAGAGATGAAATTTCGTCCAGGGACGGAGGACGGAGATTATCAGGTAAAACTACGCAACCTGGTACGTTTCCTTGAAAACGGCGATAAGGCCAAGGTAACGCTGCGTTTTCGCGGGCGCGAAATGGCTCACCAGCAAATTGGCATGGAGCTACTCAAGCGAGTAGAAGCTGATCTGGCCGAGTTAGGTAATGTCGAGCAATTTCCGAAAATGGAAGGTCGACAAATGACTATGGTTATCGCCCCCAAAAAGAAGAACTAGCGGCCTGTGAATGCCCTAAGTTCTATTTTATTTACGTACTGCAAATGCGGAGTTTGATATGCCTAAAGCAAAAATTCACAGTGGGGCTGCGAAGCGGTTTAAAAAGACTGCTTCCGGTTACAAGCGCAAGAGCGCTAACAAGAGTCACATTCTGACTAAAATGACCACCAAGCGTAAGCGCCAGTTGCGGGGTACCTCACCGGTACACGCCAACGATAAAGTGCTTATTGACCGCATGTTGCGGGCTCGCTAACCGGCCATTTAACCAGGAGAATAGACTATGCCCCGAGTAAAACGTGGAGTGGTGGCCAGACGCCGTCACAAGAAAGTACTTAAGCAAGCCAAAGGATATTACGGCGCTCGTTCACGCATCTTTCGCGTGGCCAAGCAGGCTGTAACCAAGGCTGGACAATATGCCTACCGTGACCGTCGTCAGCGCAAGCGTCAGTTTCGCTCACTGTGGATTACCCGTATCAATGCCCAGTCTCGTGCCAATGGCCTGAGCTATAGCCGTTTGATCAATGGCCTGAAGCAGGCCGGCATCGACCTGGATCGCCGTGTTTTGGCGGACCTGGCGGTACACGACAAGCCGGCATTTACAGTGATCGTGGAGCAAGCGAAGGCCGCACTGGCCTAAGCCCAACCCTACGAAAAGATAAAGGGGAAAGGGTTATGCTCTTTCCCTTTTTTTATTTTGAGGAAACACAAAGTAATGGAAGATCTCGAAAACCTGGCCCAACAGGCCAAGGATGCGATCAACGAAGCCATCGACGGGCAGGCGCTGGAGTCGCTGCGTGTTGAGTACCTGGGCAAGAAAGGCCAAATCACCGGCTTGCTAAAAGGCTTGGGTAAGTTGTCTGCAGAAGAGCGGCCGGCGGCCGGCGCCAAGATCAATGTGGTCAAGCAGCAACTGCAAGAGCTGATCGGTGAGCGCAAAACAGGCATGGAAGCGGCGGCGGTGGCAGAAAAGCTGGGCGCCGAGCGCATCGATGTGACCCTGGATGGTCGCGCTGCCACCGGCGGTGGCCTGCACCCCATTACCCGCACCATTGAGCGCATTGAAGACTTTTTCGGTGCCATTGGCTTTGAGGCGGTGGAGGGGCCAGAGATTGAAGATGATTACCACAACTTCGAGGCCCTCAATATTCCGGAGCACCACCCGGCCCGGGCGATGCACGATACCTTCTATATCAATGAGAGCACGGTGTTGCGCACCCACACCTCACCGGTGCAGGTGCGCGTCATGGAAACCCAGGCGCCGCCGATCCGGGTGATCTGTCCCGGTCGCGTCTATCGCTGTGATTCTGACCTGACCCATACCCCGATGTTTCACCAGGTCGAAGGCCTGTTGATTGATGAGCAGAGCAGCTTTGCCGATCTGAAGGGCATTGTTGAAGATTTTCTGCATGTATTTTTTGAAAACGATGCCCTGCAGGTACGCTTTCGTCCCAGTTACTTCCCCTTCACGGAGCCTTCCGCTGAAGTCGATATCCAGTGTGTGAACTGTGGCGGCGGCGGTTGCAGGGTGTGCAGCCAGACCGGTTGGCTGGAAATCATGGGCTGCGGCATGGTGCACCCACGCGTTTTTGAGTATTCCAATATTGATGCCGAGCGCTATTCAGGTTTCGCCTTCGGCATGGGTGTGGAGCGACTGACAATGCTACGCTATGGCGTAAACGATTTGCGCATCTTTTTCGACAACGACCTGCGTTTTCTTGAGCAGTTCATCTAGGGGCCGATATGAAATTTAGTGAACAGTGGTTGCGGGAGTGGGTTAATCCCGAAATGGGCACCGATGAGCTGGCCCATTTGATAACGATGGCAGGCCTGGAAGTCGATGCGATTGAGCCGGTGGCAGGGCAGTTCAGTGGCGTGATTGTCGCCGAGGTTACCGCCTGTGAGCAGCACCCGGATGCGGACAAGTTGAGTCTGTGCCAGGTCAGTACTGGCAGTGAGACCGTGCAAATTGTGTGCGGCGCGCCCAATGTCCGTGCGGGGCTAAAAGTATCGCTGGCTCAGATTGGCGCGGTGTTGCCTGGCGACTTCAAGATCAAGAAGGCGAAACTGCGCGGCGTGGAATCACAGGGTATGTTGTGCGCCGAAGCCGAGCTGGGAATTAGCGAAGAATCCGACGGTATCATGGAGCTGGCAGCGGATGCGCCGATAGGGGTGGATGTGCGCGACTACCTGGGCCTGAATGACCAGTTGATCGAGCTGGACCTGACCCCCAACCGGGCCGATTGCCTGGGTCTGCGCGGCGTGGCCAGGGAGATTGGCCTTCTCACGGAAACAGCAGTAAAAGAACAGGAATATCAAGTAGTTAAAGAAACTACATCGGACATATTTCCGGTTAATATTGAAGCCGGAGCAGGCTGTCCACGCTATCTGGGACGGGTGATTACGGGGGTAGATGTCAGCAGCCCCAGCCCGCTCTGGCTGCAGCAGCGCCTGCGTCGCAGTGGCCAGCGGTCCATTGATGCGATTGTGGATATCACCAATTATGTACTGCTGGAGTTGGGCCAGCCCATGCACGCTTTCGACCTGGCTAAATTGCAGGGTGGCATTACCGTGCGTATGTCCGCTGCGGGTGAGTCGCTGGAATTGTTGGACGGACAAACGGTAGAACTCAAACCCGATACTTTATTGATTGCGGATGACAATGGCCCGGTAGCGATGGCTGGCATTATGGGTGGTCAATCGACGGCGGTGAGTTACAACACCCGGGACATCATGTTCGAGGCGGCTTTTTTTGCACCACTGGTGATTACCGGCAAGGCCCGTTCCTATGGCCTGCACACGGATTCCTCACATCGCTTTGAGCGCGGCGTAGATTTTGAATTGCAACGCCGGGCCATGGAGCGCGCTACCCAGTTAGTGACCGAGATCGCCGGCGGTGAAGCGGGTCCGATTACCCAAGCCATTGCCGCTGAGCATTTGCCGCAGTTGGCGCCGGTAGCCTTGCGTCGCGAGCGCATTGGGAAGATTCTCGGTTTTGCCATGGATGATGCCGAGGTGGAGCGTATCTTCGCCGGTCTTGGCCTGGGCGTAACGAGCACAGAGCAGGGTTGGCAGGTAGAGGTGCCCAGTTGGCGTTTTGATATTGCTATTGAAGCCGATCTGATGGAAGAATTGGCCAGGGTGTACGGCTATAACAATTTGCCGGTCAGCCATATTCGCGCCGACCTGGTGATGCCGGCACAGGCAGAGAAACAGCTGTCGCTGCGCTCCCTGCGGCGGCGCCTGGCGGGCAGGGATTATCAGGAAGCAGTTACCTACAGCTTCGTTGATCCGGCCTGGCAGCATGTATTTGATCCGCAGCTACCACCGGTAGCGGTATCCAATCCCATATCGGCTGATCTCAGCGTTATGCGTACCAGTTTGTTGCCCGGCCTGATGGGCGCGCTGGTGCACAATACCGCGCGCCAACAGTCGCGAGTGCGCTTGTTTGAATCGGGCCTGCGCTTCTTGCCCGGTGCCGATGGCTTGCAACAGCGTGCGACTATTGCCGGCGTGATTACCGGTCGGCGCCAGACAGAAAGCTGGAACGAGCAGGGCGATAATGTCGATTTTTACGACCTCAAGGGTGATGTGGAAGCGCTGTTGGCACTGACCGGCGCCGCCGCCGAGTTTCACTTTGCCGCTGCTGAGCGGGAGGGCCTGCATCCGGGCCAGACGGCCGCCCTCTATCGGGGTAAAGAGCTGCTCGGTTATCTGGGTGCGCTGCACCCGGTTGTGCAGCAGCGCTACGATGTTGCCAACATCGTTTACGCCTTTGAAATTGACCTGGAAGGCCTGCTGGCAGCGCGTTTGCCGGCCTTCGAAGAGCTGTCCAGGTACCCCGAGCAGCGCAGAGATCTTGCGGTGGTGGTGGATAAGTCTGTGGCCTCCGCAGAGCTGCTGAAAAATGTTCGAACAGTGGCGGGAACTTACCTTACAGACTTAAGGCTCTTTGACGTATATGAGGGCAAAGGCATTGATCCTAAAAGAAAAAGTTTAGCATTGGGTTTGACATTCCGGGATTCTTCACGCACCCTTAGCGATGATGATGTTAGTAAGAGTGTGGATCAAGTGGCTGATCTGCTTATAAAAACTTACAACGCAGAGCTTAGAAGCTAGCAGTAAACCAGTAGTAGGTAGACGGGATGGTAGCGCTCACAAAGTCGGAGATGGCCGAGCGCTTGTATGAGGAACTGGGACTCAACAAGCGAGAAGCCAAAGAGATTGTCGAACTGTTTTTCGAAGAGATTCGCGAGTGCCTGGAAGGTAACGAGCAAGTGAAACTCTCGGGATTCGGCAATTTTGATCTGCGTGACAAAAGCCGGCGCCCTGGCCGCAACCCCAAGACTGGTGAAGAGACCCCTATTTCGGCACGCCGCGTAGTGACCTTCCGACCCGGCCAGAAGCTTAAAGCGCGCGTGGAATCCTATGGAGAAGAAGGCTCGGCAGAACCGGTCGACAGCCATGCAGGCGACGACAGCTATGATGCCCGTTCAGAGCCATCTCCCTACGGTGTGAGCTCATATGACGGTGGAAGCGAACAGTAGCCAACAGGCATTGCCGAGTATTCCCGGCAAGCGCTACTTCACCATCGGTGAGGTGAGCGAGCTTTGTAGCGTCAAACCCCACGTACTGCGGTACTGGGAGCAAGAATTCCCCCAACTCAAGCCGGTTAAACGCCGGGGCAATCGCCGTTACTACCAGCGCGGCGATGTCGAAACCATCCGCCATATCCGCAGCCTGCTGTACGATCAGGGCTACACCATTGGCGGCGCCCGCCAGCGCATGGAAGAGGGTATTGAAGACAAGCCCGCTGGTGCTGCCTCATTAAATCTCAAACCCCTTATCGAAGACCTGGAAAGCGTCCTCAAAATCCTGCAAGGTTGACACTGATCACAGCGCAGACGATTCCCCAGGCGTAGCATTTTCTTGTAGTGAGACCTTTGCACGGTGCACCCACACGGTGCCCCAAATTTGACCATTTTTCCCACTCTCATTTTTCAGACACAACTTGCCTGCCTGATCGATAACCCCCGTTTAATATTGTGTGCCACGCACATCAACTCAAAGCGAGTACGGTTACGACCCAAACCAAGGTAGCGCCCCTTTGCCATGCCGTCATGCTGTTTCAGTCAACACGCTGCATCACTCGATTCCCTATGCGGCGTTCAGATAGTCACTCATCGTGGGCTTTATAACCATAGGTACTTTGCCGCTTCCCATCCGATCCCGCCTTCACGTGCCAGGCAGCTTGCGGGTCCTGGTCAATTGGTACCGGCTTGGCAGTAAAAGTGCTTTGAACATCATCAAGCTCTTTCAAAGCATCATGGTCGATTAACATCGAATCTGCCAAGCTTCGTTGCTTAAGATTTTTCCAGGCCATTTTGTCTTCTCTTCATCCGCTTTGATTTGGCAGGTATTGTAGTAATCATGTAACCCACAGGTAGCCCGCATGAAACGGATTATTCTTTTTGTCCTGTGCCTTCTTCTGGTGCAGGCCTGCAGCGATGGCAGTAACTCCTTTAATCCCAACCCACCAGCACCCGGCCCGACATATAGCACAGATATTGTTTATACCGAGTACGGTATTCTCCATGTGACCGCCGACAACTGGGGTGGCCTGGGTTATGGCTACGGTATCAGTGATGAGGCCTCCGGCATCGCCAGTGGGGTGCTCTATGGCAATCCCCACTTTCCCTGGCAGGGTCCGGATCGCTTCTTTATGTCACATCTGACCATTGCCGGTGTATACGATGCCATGGGTGCCGCCCTGCATGACCTGACCCTCAACCCTGACAATCGGTCGGAGTATATAGTGGATGGTGAAGCCCTGGCGGTTGAGCCGATCACAGTAACGGCCGAGATTGTCGGCGATGATGGTTCGGTGCAGACGCCATGCTGTTCAGCGTGATCAGCTCCAACCTGATCGAGGGACAGGGCTATTCCAATGTCACCCACGGCAACAGCTATATCCAGGCGGTGAGCCGGGATGCATCAGACTGCCCGGATGCCAATGCTATCCTCACCTGTTCCCAGTCTACCGACCCCGCATCGGTGCATTATGCTGACGCCACCAGGCTCTATTCAGCCAGCGGTTGAATCGATATGCCTTTTTGTGAAGCGGATCGTGACGCCTGGGAAATTGGCAGGGAGTCTATCGAGGTATAGCCATTGATCAAGGCAGCAAAGCAGGTATAATGCCCGCCTTCTCGGGGCGTAGCGCAGCCTGGTAGCGCACTACACTGGGGGTGTAGTGGTCGCAGGTTCAAATCCTGCCGTCCCGACCAAATATCTTTTTAAATGAGCGATAATGCGGACGTAAAAGTCTTAGCTAGCAGGTAAAAATTAGGCGCAATAAGTCTCACCTCTATGACTATAAAATGAGGGGTGCAGGCATGGCTAAAGTACTGGATGAGTTGTGTCCGGAATTGATTGAGCCCGCTGGCAAGGAGGCAGTTGTATGACAATGACGCGATTCATGCGCCAGGCGCACCATGCACCTTGCGGGTGACATTGGACCAACTTGACTCTTATGACTTGAACCCCCGTCAGTCCCAAAACCCCCTCTACGAAGACATCAAAACGGGTGAGTGAGATCGACACCTGGGCGGGCCATCTGGTCGAGAACGAACTGCACGGCGGCCCGATCATGATCGAACCGCCCTGTTGTTCTCCGGCAGTATCCATCATTCGATTCCCCATGAACTGCTGTTTGCCGGTGCTGGGATTGCACCCACCGAAAAAACCCTCTGGAGCATCATGCGCGCCCTGTTCACGGCGACCACCGCCTTGGCCGAAAGAGGCCGCCCCCAAGCGTGATGATATCGCCCCCCTGATGCCGTGTTCCGGCCCGACAGTGACCAAGAGCAGCTTGATCCTCCGGCTTCACCGCTGGATGACCCTGTGCCGGCGTGTCCGCGACGATCAGAGGCGCAATCTTTCCGAAAGCGGCAAAACAACGCACGACCGAGACATTGGACCAACTGGGTGTTCTTGACTCACCCGAACAAGCCACACTGATGGGCGCTATGGAGCGCCGTATACTGAATCAGTTGAGCCGGGGTAAAAATCTTTCTCACAGTAGTTGTTTCAATAATAATACCAACTCGCTTATTTCCCCGTGTGGTCAATAAACTCATCTACTCAGAGATATCAATGCCTAGCCGTCAGCATACCTGCTGCAAGGCCATTTTGTATTATCTCAAATTAGGCTTACAATTTGTTGACTAATTCCAGGTCGGGATGGATATCTAATGGATTGGGCGCGCCTATTGGCCTACATCACAGGGACTGTGGACCAAGAACTCCTTCTGCGTAATGAGTATCTCGCCGCTGAGAACCGGATACTCAAAGCCCAAATCAAAACTCGATTACTTCTCACCGATGTGGAGAAGGCCACACTGGCAGAAATTGCTCATCGCCTCGGCCGAAAAGCGCTCGAAGATGTAGCCCACGCCGCGAGACCCGATACGACTTTTTCTCGGCAGAGGTACTGACGCTGCGCGGGTTGGTCACTTAGTATGTCTTGTTCTTATGCGTTTTCGGAGCGCTGGGTAAAATCCGTGAAAGAGGGATGTCTCTCAAAGCTGATACTCTTCGGTGAATCGTCGCTACGTCACGCCTTGCGGCAATATTTGGTGCATTACAATGCGGAACGGAATCATCAGGGCAGGGGCAACGTACTATTGTTTCCCGGCCCCACCACAATCTCGGATCGGTGCGGAGACCCGACAATTCATAGTCGAGAACGGTTGGGTGGCCTGTTGGGACGAAGCTCAAGGGGAGCCCTGTCGCTGGTTCAATGTGGACGAGGCAGCGGCGCTGGGTGTGTGTAGTGCCTGCCCGGACGAACTGGCGCGGTTTTTGGGTAGGGACCAGACGATCGCAGTGCCGGTGGAGGCGTGCCCGTGAAGAAATGGAGTGTGACACAGAAGCGCCTCAATCGGCTCCTAGGAGTCTGTCGGATTTAGCGACAGCATTAATGATAGAATAAGCCCATCGTACCAAGAAGAGATCGAGGCTACCATGTCAGCCAAATTCCAGCCGATCAATCGAGATACTCCGTACCTGCTACCGCCCTCCTTGCAGGACTGGTTGCCGGAGAAACACCTGGCACGCTTTGTAGTGGATATTGTGGATCAACTCGACTTGAGTGAACTGGTAACTCGCTATGGTGGCGGTGGGAAACAGCCCTATCACCCCGCCGTGTTAGTAGCGCTGTTGTTCTACGGTTACGCGACCGGGATATTCTCCAGTCGTAAGCTGGAGCAGGCGACCCACGACTCTGTTGCCTTTCGTTATATCACCGCAGACGCGCACCCGGACCATGACACGATCGCCACCTTTCGCAAGCGTTTTCTGCCGGAGCTGGAAGGTTTGTTTGTACAGATATTGGTGGTCGCCAAGGTGATGGGCGTGTTCAAGCTGGGCAAGGTCAGCCTGGACGGAACCAAGATCAAGGCCAACGCCAGCAAGCACAAGGCGATGAGCTGGGGCTATGCGAACAAACTGGAAGAGCAACTTCGCCGAGAGGTACAGGCACTGCTCAGGCGGGCGGAACAGGCCGATACTGAAGATAAGCCGCCGATCGACATTCCTGATGAACTGGCGCGCCGGGAAGATCGGCTGGCGGCCATCAAGCAAGCCAAGGAAGAGATTGAGCGACGTGCGCAAGAACGCTTTGAGGCCGAGCAGGCTGAGTATGAGGCAAAGCTCAAGTGTCGCAAGGACAAGGAAGCCGAGACTGGCAAGCAAGCCAGAGGGCGTGAGCCAAAGCCACCTGAGCCTGGGCCACGGGATAAGGATCAGGTTAATTTTACCGATGGAGAATCACGCATCATGCCGTCTTCGGAGGGATTTGTGCAGGGCTACAACGCACAGGCTGCCGTTGATATCGAATCATACCTGATTGTGGAAAATCACATCACACAGCAGCCGAATGACAAGCAGGAGATTGAGCCGACCCTGAACGGATTGGCGGATGCGGAAGCGCAGTTGGGCAAGGCGGAGGCCTTATTGGCGGATGCGGGTTACTTCAGCGCTGATAACGTAGGTCGCTGTGAAGACGCGGAGATCATACCCTATATCTCGGATCATCGGGAGCGACACAACCTTCCCTGGGATGAACGATTCAGGACACCTCCCCCATGCCCACCGGATGCCGATGCCGTGACAGCGATGGCATATCGATTGCGAACCGCTGAGGGTAAGGCAATCTATGCCAAACGAAAATCCACGGTGGAAACGGTATTTGGAATAGTTAAAGAGGTGATGGGGTTTCGGCGGTTTCACCTTCGCGGGCGGGATGCGGCGCAAGGTGAATGGAATTTGGTGTGCATGGCGTGGAATCTGAAGCGCATGTACGCTCTGGGAGGCTGAGAGCATGAATAAGGGAAGCCTTATCCCGAGCAATGGTGCCCAATTTTGCACCTTGGGAGGCAGTTCAAACAAAAAATTGGAATGGGTACTTGAGTGGGCGCAATGTACTCCTGCTTCGCTCGGGTCAACCCCGACAGACTCCTAGGAGAATATCTTCCAGAGAATCGCCAAGGTGAAAGCCAGGTTGAAGCCCATCATCCATTTCAACAGCATCAACTCGCCTTCAATGCGGTTGAAGCGATTCTCGTAATTCGCAATCGCCTCGGCCGCTTTGCGCGCCTTGTCCTCAGGTGCGCCTGCAGAGAGCAGCGCATCGTGAACTTCAGAAATCATCGTGGTCATGGCATGCAGTGTACCACAGTGCGGTGTGCGGCCAGAGACGCTGCTATGCGTCTGGCTGACGCCCCTTTGTCCGCAAAGGAGGGGCGCTGTGCACATAGGGGCGAATAGTAGGAAACATAGCCTCCCCTTTAACAGAATGTACATTTATGCGCATAGCTCATTGAATACAAAAGAAAACATAGAATCACCACGAAGCGACTTTAACCAGCCAATAGATCGCTTGTCCAGGAGCAGTCAACAGTTGTGCGTGTATTCATAGCAGAGAAGCCATCACTCGCCAGAGCGATTGCCGCCGTGTTGCCCGGTCCACAGGTGCGGCACAAGACCCACATTGTGTCGGGGCAGGCGACGGTGGTGGTCTGGTGCGCGGGTCACGTTCTGGAGCAATGTATGCCCGAGGACTACGACCCGGCGCACAAGCAGTGGCGCCTGGACGCGCTGCCGATCGTGCCCGATCACTGGCGGAACAAGGTGTCATCAAGAACGAAGGACCTGTACCAGACCATCGAACACTTCGCCAGACAAGCCACCGAGATTGTGCACGCGGGTGATCCGGATCGGGAAGGACAGCTGTTGGTGGATGAGGTGCTGACACAGATCGGTATTGATGTGTCCGTTCGGCGCCTGTTGATCGCCGACCTCAACCCCGCGGCGGTTAAGCGCGCACTGGACAAGCTGGATAACAATATCGACTATGCCGGCCTGCGGGATGCGGCTCTGGGACGTAGCCGGGCGGATTGGCTCTATGGGTTGAATCTCACCCGATTGTATACCTTGCAAGGTCAGAGCGGCGGTCATTCGGGGGTTTTGAGTGTTGGGCGGGTCCAGACCCCGGTGTTAGGCCTGGTCGTGCGACGCGACCTGGACATAGAGCAGTTTGTGAGCAAGCCGTTTTACACCCTCAATGCGCAACTTGAGGCCGCACAGGGGAGCTTTGTCGGGCACTGGATCCCCGGTAAAGAAGCCGAAGCCCATCAAGATGACGACGGCCGGGTCGTGAACCGGGCCTACGTGGCAGCGTTGGCGACGCAGCTGAGCGGCGCCAGTGGCCCGATTGTCTCGCTCAAACAACACCACAAGAAAGACGCCCCGCCGCTGCCGTTCTCTCTGCCGGAACTGCAAAAGATCGCCGCCAAGGGCCGGGGCCTGTCGCCGAAAAAGACGCTGGAGATCGTCCAGCGCCTGTACGAGCAATACCAGGTGTTGACATACCCGCGCTCGGACTGTCGCTACCTGCCGGTAGAGCATTGGGATGAGGCGGGCGCGGTCAGGGATGCGATTGCCCAATCCCTCGGCACCGGCCATGCCCTGCAACCGCTGGCGGACAGGGTCGACCTGAAGCACCGAGGCAAGTGTTGGAATGATCAGAAAATCACAGCGCACCACGCGATCATTCCAACCCAAAAAGGGGTGCCGCTGGAGCCACTGACCGCCCACGAGCGGTGGGTGTATGAAGTGGTGGCCCACCGCTATCTGCTGCAGTTTTGTGTGGACCGGGAATACGACCAAACCGATGTGCTGGTTGACCTGGTGGGGACGGCAGGCAGTGAGTGCTTCAAGGCCCGGGGCCGGGTGGAAACCGAAGCCGGATGGAGGGTCTGGGCGGACGTTCTGCGATCCCCCAACAAGGATTCACGGACCGACGATCGCGAGGAGGCAAAGGATGAGACCACCGTGTCCTTGCCGGTTCTGACCGAAGGGGAGACCCTGCAGTGTCTGGCCTGTCACTGGGTTGAGAAAAAGACCACGCCGCCGAAGCGGTTTAGTGAGGCCAGCCTGCTGGATGCGATGACCGGGATTGCCCGGTTTGTGCAAGACCCGGCCATCAAGCACACGCTCAAGGAGACCGATGGACTGGGCACACCGGCCACCCAGGCCACGATCATGGAGACACTGTTTCAGCGGGGCTTTCTGGAAAAGCGCAAGAAACAGGTTTTTTCGACCCCGTTGGGCCGGGATTTGATTAACCTGCTGCCGGCGCCGGTCACTCTGCCGGACATGACAGCACGGTGGGAACAGCAGCTGGCGCGCATTGCGAACGGGGAGTTGATGTTGGACACTTTTCTGACTGACGTGGTGGCTTATACCCGGCAATTGGTCGTGCAGGGCAACGCCCTGGGGGCGCTGACGCTCGCAGGCTCACCCTCAAAAGAGCCTGTTGTCAATAAGGATTCAGAATACCCCTGCCCTGGCGATCGTTGTGAGGGCCGGTTACGACGGATTAAGGGCAAAAACGGGTTTTTTTGGGGATGCACGGAGTATCAACAAGGGTGCCGAGAAACCCGGCCGGACAGTAGAGGTAAACCGGGCAAAGCCCGCGACAGCAGTGCGAAGGCCAGAGGAAAGCCACCAAGCCCGTCGGCGAAGGTGGGCGCGAAGTGCCCACAGTGCACGCAGGGCTCGATCCAGAAAAAGACCATACAAACCGGCAAGAATGCCGGTAAAGATTTTAAGGGCTGCTCACGGTTTCCGAGCTGTCGGTACTTTGCGTGGGCAAAGGGCAGTTAAGTTAGTGCCTGTGTCCGAATAACGACAAATTGAAAGCCACGTACATCAGTCACACGATATTCTTTGCACAGCACATTCCGGGACACACGGATATCCGTTCAACGCGCCTCTACGTCCAGACCCGCGTGGAACTATAGGCCAGTAAATGCAGTCATAACCAGTAGCTCTTGGAGGCCGAGATCGAAAATAATGCTCAGACCCGCCATCACCGTCATCATAGCGCTATCGCTCACTGCCTGTTTTCAGGTCCAGTTACGGGGTCCCGTTGCCGCCAGCACCGTCTCAGTGCAGGAACTGAAATCCGGCGAACAGGTTACCAGCGGCAGTAGTTGGGACGCTGATTTCCTGATCGCCACAAATGGCCAGGCTGTCTGGGACAGTTATGAACCCAATGTTCAGTTGTGGCTGCTGGGGCTATACGTCCCGGATACACGCGAATGGAAAACTGACGGCTACTACCTTGTTACCGCCAGCGCAGGTATTGACACCGATGTGGACGGCAATCGACTCAATGACACCGCGGCGCGAGCGGTGGCAGGTAACTGGCGAGCCATTATCAGCGGTGCCGACGCCAAGCGACTCGGCCCCAAGGTATCGCCCCTGACCGAGGCCATGTATCAATACCTCGCCCCGAACCTGGCCAATTTGTCCAATGCCGACCTGGAGAGTCAACTGAACCTGCTCGCCAGGCGACTGGTTGTCGATGTAAACGACGACGGCCAAACAGACTATTTTGACGCCCTGCAGTGGAGCCGATTGTTTGACGCCGACAAGCTGTTGGCCGATGTCGAGATACTGAATGCAGTAAGCGATGCCATCGCTGCCGGCGACACGGATATTTCGCAACTGGCTGTGCAACTGGTAGAGAGTGGCGACGGCTATTCCGGTGAGTGGGTCTACCGTTTTTCACGGCCGGATGGCAATTCCTACACCTGCGCCCACTGTCACGCCATTGTCGAGCCTTCCCGGAACGGCTTTGCGCGGCCGGGCCATCCCCTTGGCGATGCCATGGCCAGGAGTGATTTCAAAGACGGTCTAGTGACCTCCCTGCTGGACGCCGCCAATTCCTGCCTCGATGAATGGATGAACGCCGAACCCTGGTCGGCTGACAGTGCGGACTGGCTGGTGCTGGAGAGCTGGCTGGAATCCCATGCGCCCCCCAGCGCCGCCGATTCTGTGGATATTCAGATCGCCCAGGTTCCAGCCGATCTGAGCGGTGGCGATGCCAGTGACGGCCGCGCCACCTTCAATCGCAGTTGTGCCATCTGTCACGCTGAAGATGGGCGGGGCAGCCTGCAGGCGCCAGCCATAGGCGGCCTGGGATACAGTGCCGAATTCGTGGCCAATCGGGTTCGCTACAGCGGCCGCACCAACAGCGCCGTGTATGAGGGATTAACCGGCGGCATTATGCCGTTCTGGGGGGCCAACCGCCTCAGCGACGCCGAGCTGCTGGACGTGGTTGCCTTCCTCGAACTGGGTGAGGACGAACTGGAGGCTATAAGCGGCGATACCACTGCTGACAACACAGAAAGTGGATGTGGCAGTGACCACGAGATGGTCGGTTATGTCGCGGAACTCTCAACGCTGCAACACAAGGTCAGCGGTACCGCTACCATCATCGACAATTGCACGATTGAAGTGGCTAACTTTCATTACGATGGTCGCGGTATCGTGGTGCAAGCCTATACCGGTCGGGGACGGCATTTTACCGGCAGGGCCGCCTTTGCCATCAGCCCCAACCTGGTCGGTAGTGCCTACACCGACGCTACCGTGCAATTCAGTCTTCCCGATGATCGCTCCCTCGACGAATTCAATGCCATTAGCATCTGGTGCGTGGAAGTCGGCATCAGCTTTGGTGACGGGATTTTTGGGCCTCCCTGAGCTGTCGGCCGGCGGCAGGGCATCTCAAACACTGCAATGCCAGGATTTTTCTTCGCCTTCCGTACTCTCTGGTTGTTACACAGCGACTACTCCTCCAATCATCGAGAAAATCAATCAACCTGGCCGGAATTATTAATTGGACTGATTAATATACAACTCTGTAATATTGGTACCCAAGACAGTCCAATTTCAACAATGAGCAAGTGCTAAATCCCACAGGAGACCACTCGATGTCTGTAGATTATCAAAACAAATGCCCGTTTTCGGCCGGGTCCAATCAAAGGGGCACCTCGAACCGGGACTGGTGGCCAAATCAGCTAAACCTCAAGATTCTTCGTCAGCAATCTGCCAAGTCCAACCCCATGGGTGAAGAATTCGATTATGCAGAGGCGTTCGAAAGTCTCGAATTCGATGCCCTGAAGAAAGATCTCAATGACTTGATGACCGATTCCCAGGACTGGTGGCCTGCCGACTTTGGCCACTATGGGCCGTTGTTTATCCGCATGTCCTGGCACGCCGCCGGGACCTACCGCACCGGTGACGGTCGCGGTGGCGCGGGGACCGGTAACCAGCGCTTTGCACCGCTTAACAGTTGGCCTGATAACGTTAACCTCGACAAGGCGCGCAGGCTACTTTGGCCGATCAAGCAGAAGTACGGCAAGAAAATCTCCTGGGCCGACCTGCTGATTCTCACCGGCAACGTCGCTCTGGAATCCATGGGTTTCAAGACCTTCGGCTTCGGTGGCGGGCGTGAGGATATCTGGGAGCCGGAGCAAGACATCTCCTGGGGTGTCGAAACCGAATGGCTCGAAGACAAACGTTACAGTGGCGAGAGAGACCTGGAAAGTCCGCTCGCCGCAGTGCAGATGGGATTGATCTATGTAAACCCGGAAGGGCCTGACGGGAACCCGGACCCCCTCGCCGCAGCCGTGGATATCCGCGAGACATTCGCACGCATGGCAATGAACGACGAAGAGACGGTTGCGCTCATCGCCGGTGGACACACTTTTGGTAAAACCCACGGTGCCGGCGATGCCGAACTGAAAGGTGTCGAACCCGAAGCGGCCGGCATTGCAGAGCAAGGCTTTGGTTGGACGAGCAGTTTTGGCTCAGGAAAGGGCGGTGACACGATTTCCAGCGGTCTCGAAGTCACCTGGACGACTACACCGACGAAGTGGAGCAACAATTTCTTTTCCAATCTGTTTGACTACGACTGGGAACTGACTAAGAGTCCGGCCGGTGCGCAGCAATGGACACCAAAAAATGGCGCAGGTGCCGATTCAGTGCCGGATGCTCATGATCCGGACCAGCGTCAAGCACCAGGCATGCTCACCACCGACCTCTCCTTACGGTTTGATCCTGAATACGAGAAAATCTCGCGACGCTTCTTCGAGCAGCCTGAAGAATTCGCAGACGCGTTCGCCCATGCCTGGTTTAAACTGACCCACCGTGACATGGGTCCGCGCGCACGATACCTCGGACCCGAAGTGCCTGCCGAAGATTTTATCTGGCAAGACCCGATTCCGGCAGTCGATCATGAACTGATTGATGAGAATGACACCGCCACACTCAAAAACAAGATCCTTGAGTCAGGGTTAACTGTGCCGCAACTGGTTTCCACAGCCTGGGCTTCGGCTTCCACCTTCCGCAGTTCTGACATGCGCGGGGGTGCTAACGGTGCCCGGATTCGCCTGGCCCCGCAGAAAGGCTGGGCAGTGAACCGGCAAGCGGCTGACGTGCTGAAATCCCTGGAGGGCATTCAGCAGGAATTCAACGATGCTCAATCCGGAGGCAAGAAAGTGTCCTTGGCGGACTTGATTGTCCTGGGTGGTTGTGCGGCCATCGAGGCTGCAGCGAAGAAAGCCGGCCACGATATAGCCGTTCCTTTCGCACCGGGCCGTATGGACGCCTCGCAAGAGCAGACCGATGTGGAATCGTTTGACGTGCTCGAACCTGCGGCTGACGGGTTCCGCAACTACCAGAAGGACAAGTACTCCGTTTCGGCCGAGGAGTTGCTGATCGACAAGGCACAACTGCTGACTCTGACTGCGCCGGAGATGACGGTACTCATTGGCGGTATGCGGGCCTTGAATGCCAATTTCGATAGTTCGCAGCATGGCGTCTTTACCGACAATCCGGGCACTCTGAGCAATGATTTTTTCGTTAACCTGCTCCCTATGGGCACTGAGTGGAAGGCCGTTTCAGAAGACGAGTTTGAGGGCAGTGATCGCGCAACCGGTGAACAGAAGTGGACAGCCACTCGCGTCGACCTGATCTTCGGCTCTAACTCCGAGCTGCGCGCACTTTCTGAAGTTTACGCAAGTGTGGATGCACAGGAGAAGTTTGTTAACGACTTCGTGAAGGCCTGGGACAAGGTGATGAACCTCGATCGATTCGACCCGGCGTAGAAAACCGGCGATGACATGAAATTCAAACGTACCCCCGATGAGTGCTTCGACAATCTTGCCGACTACCCCTTCGAACCCAACTATCTTCACATTGCTGATGGCGAGGGCGGTGAGCTGCGGCTTCATTATGTAGACGAAGGGCCTGCAGATGGCGCGGTTGTCTTGTTAATGCACGGCCAGCCGGTCTGGTCGTACCTGTATCGCTACATGATTCCGCCCCTGGTAGCGGCGGGTTTTCGCGTTATCGCCCCGGATCTGATTGGCTTTGGCCGCTCTGACAAACCAACGCAATTGGAGGACTACAGCTACGCCGGCCACGTGGCCTGGATGAGTGAGTGGCTAACGGCGTTGGATCTGCAAGATATTACCCTGTTCTGCCAGGACTGGGGCAGCCTGATCGGGTTGCGCCTGGTGGCGGCTTTTCCGGATCGCTTTTCCCAGGTGGTACTCGCCAATGGCGGTATGCCCACCGGCATGATTCCCGAGGAGTATACCGAACCCCTCAAGGAAGCCTACCAAACTCTGCCGGTGGTGAAGGTGGAGGAGTTGGGCGAGCGTTTCCGGGACACCTCTGGCATCCCTGGCTTCTTGTACTGGCGCAAATTCTGTGCGGAAACACCGGAGCTGGATGTAGGGCGATTGGTAGAGCTTACCTCGACTACGGCGCTGTTGGCGGATGAAATTGCAGCTTATGGCGCACCTTTTCCCGACCAGACGTATGTGGCCGGTGCGCGTCGTTTCCCCAGCCTGGTGCCGGTGTTTTATGATGAGCCGGAGGTAGAGGAGAACAAATCCGCGTGGGAAGTACTGCGCCGGTTCGACAAGCCTTTTATGTTGGCTTTCTCCGACCAAGACCCTGTCACCGCCGGTGGCGACAAGGTATTTCTGGAGCAAGTGCCGGGCTGTCAGGGGGTGGCGCATCGCACTATCGAAGGGGCGGGGCACTTCCTGCAGCAGGATGCGCCGCAGCAGTGTGTGCAGGCGATTTTGGATATAAGCGGCCGGACGTAACATGAAGAAAGCCTGTATCGTTTTGCGCCCAATATGATTGAGTTGTATACGGCACCGACGCCAAACGGGCACAAGGCTGCCTGCACCCTGGAAGAACTGGGCATGCCTTACCAGGTGTTTACCGTCGATATCAGCTCGGGCGACCAGCATGCCGAGGCGTTCAGGGCGATAAGCCCCAACGGCCGTATCCCCGCTATCGTGGATCGGGATAACGATAATCTGTCGATCTTCGAATCCGGTGCCATCATGATTTACCTGGCCGAGAAAGCCGGCAAGTTGCTGCCCGCCGATGACAGGGGCCGGGCGCGGGTGATGCAGTGGTTGATGTTCCAGATGGGTGGTGTGGGTCCGATGATGGGTCAGGCCAATGTGTTTTTTCGCTATTTCCCGGAAACCATCCAGCCGGTCATTGACCGCTACCAGAACGAATGCCGCCGCCTGTTTGAAGTGTTAGACAAGCGCCTGGGAGAGAATGAGTGGCTGGCCGACGATTACTCCATCGCGGATATTGCCAACTGGTGCTGGGTGCGTACCTATAAATGGTCCGGCGTATCCCGTGATGGCTTGGAGAACCTGGATCGCTGGTTAAACGTGATGAAGGAAAAGCCCGGCTTGCGCGCAGGCGTACAAGTGCCATTCTCGGTGGACAGCCTGTTGGATGACGAGGAGGCCCAGGAAAAATTCAAGCAGAACGCGCGCAATTCACTGCAGACCTAGCTAGTGCCCATCCATAAACGACTGTTTTTTTGAAAAACGCCCTGTTCTAACCGTGAGTGTCTCAGGCCACAACTCTCCGGGCTTATGAGCGGCCATAAATCGACCGGTACAGTCACATTAGGGCCCCTTACCCTGGATTTATGCCACAGATTACCGCTGCACAACCCAAAAGCGTACAGATATTTGGCTCTCAGGGCCAACCATTGTGCTAGCTGGAGTCGAGCCGTGCCAAACGCATCAGATTATAGCTGAGAACCGAGGACCAAACATAAGCCTTGAACCCATCCAACCCCTTCCAAGTGGCCTTCGTTGCACCAAAAGCCCTTTTTAATTCCGAAATATTTCCTTCTACGCCTGCCCTGAAATGACGTAATCGATCAAAGGTTTTTGATTGCACGCCCATTGCCCGAAGCGATAGGCCAACCGGCTTATGGAAGACGACTCGCTTCACTCCGAGGCCTCTGCCTTCTGTCACATTTGCTTGGCTGGCATAGCCGCCATCAGCGACTACCGAACCGGGAAGACGACCCAGTTTTGACTGGTGGAAATCGAGTACTGGAATGAACAGGTCCGTATCCGATGGATTCCCTTTTTCAATGGAGAGGTACGTGATGAATCCACTTTCCTCACTGCTTATATTAATCTTATGGCCATACTGAACGTCTCGAAATCCTTTAACGATAATGTCAGTGTGCGACTCGAATAAACTGACAATTTTTTCTGATGAGTGAACGCTCTCTTTTCGAATGACACGGCGCTCTGTTTGATGGATGACTTTGAGTGTTAAATCCCGATACCGCTCCACTTGATCGAGCCATTTTTTCTTTTGGTCAGAGTCAGGGGCGCCCGCCTTGATTTTCTCCAGGCTTCTATCGACTTGTCTAAGTACAACTCGGACACATTTCAATAATTTTGGATAAAGCGCTTCTTTTCCAGTATTTTTTGCGTTAAAAATCTGGAATGCCAGTGATTTTGATAACTTCCTCTGATCTGTAAATCGATTTTTTACTCCCGTTACATTTTTACTTTTCGCCAACAATCGGCTTAGCACCCGAACGCCATCATTCAATAGTTGGCTGTCACTGGGCGGCGCAATATTACTGGCAACAACCGTACTATCGATGCGTAATTTATCCATCGACAAAATACCTTCTTTCAGCCAGTTGTCCGATAGGATCTCATGCACCTTTTCCAAGGTCTCCGGTTTGATACTTCGTATCGTTGACTGCAATCCTGACCGACTGGGTGTCAAATGATTCGGCAGTCTTGCGAACGTTCGGTAGGTCATCGAATCTGACAAATGGAACGCCAGTTGCTCGTAGCTGATACGCAATTGTTGTTTCAATAACAGGCATCGAAAAATACTTTCAACACTGAAGCCTATTCGTCCCACCTTTGTTGCCGATTGGCTCACCAAATCATTGGCGATCAAGGCCAGTATTTCCGGGTGCTTATCCAGGAGGTTTGACAGTGATCTGAGTCGGGTTCCAAATTCGTGTTCTGAGTAGTTTTCAAATATACTTGCCTGAGCTACGCGGGTTTCTCGCATGCTGAACCCTCTTGGTTGTTTTGTTTTTGTTCGCACCTTTAGCTTAACAAATTCAAGAGGATTTTTTAATGCCTTGCGAATAAATTTCCTTATATTTCAATGGATTGAGAGTTTATGGATGCGCACTAACTACAACCGGTTGTGCTGGCACAGCCGTCGGGGCATGTTGGAGCTGGATCTGGTGCTGGGGCCATTTGTGCAGGAGTGTTACCCACATCTGCCGGCAGCAGACCGGCAGCGCTACCAGCAGTTAGTGGCGTGCGAAGATCAGGATCTGTTTAGCTGGTTGCTGGGCCGCGACGTACCTCCGCAAGAGGATCTTGCAAAAATCGTTGGCAGAATCCTGGAGTTCACCCGTGCTTCGGCTTGAGCCGCGCCTGTCGCCTGGGCTGTGCCGGTTTGCACTGGCATTACTGGCAGTTGCCGTCGCCGCTATTCTCGCCTCGGCGTTACCGCTGTGGATGGGGCTGCCGCTCAGCGCACTGGCAGGGCTGGGGGTATTTGCCGAAGTAAAACAGCTCAGCAGCCACACCTACCTGTTGGAGCGCGGTCAGTGGTTTGTGCAGGGTAAATCCGCAGGCCGATACCCGTTGCAGTTGGCCTCAACACCGCTGGTGGGCGAACGGGTACTGGCGGTACGGTTCCGTGCGCAGGAAGCGCCCAGGCGGATGTACCGTTTGTTCCTGTTGCCCGATATGGTAGACGCAGAAAGTTGGCGCAGGGCGTCGCTGGCCCTGCGTCAGAGCGATGACGCCGAGTCGGGCTGAAGAATGGTATCCGCCGCCGTGTCGGTTTGTTGTGGGTAGTCCAGAGTGTAGTGAAGGCCGCGGCTTTCCTTGCGCTCAATGGCACAGCGAATCATCAGCTCGGCCACCGCGGCCAGGTTGCGCAGCTCCAGCAAATCCCGTGACACCTTGTAATTGCTGTAATACTCCTTGATCTCTTCCTGCAGGAGTGCGGCCCGGTGCAGTGCTCGTTGCAAGCGCTTATCGGTGCGTACAATGCCGACGTAATCCCACATGAAGCGCCGCAACTCATCCCAGTTGTGGGATATCACCACATCTTCGTCCGAGTCGGTCACCTGGCTTTCATCCCAGTTGGACGCCGCACAGGGCGCTGGGGTGTCGGGCAGCAATGCCGTAATGTCAGCGGCGGCGGCCTCGGCATACACCAGGCATTCCAGCAGCGAATTGCCGGCCATGCGATTGGCGCCATGCAGGCCGGTGAAGGCGGTCTCGCCAATGGCGTAGAGATGGCTCAGGTCGGTGCGGCCGCGCTTGTCGACGACCACGCCGCCACAGGTGTAATGGGCCGCCGGTACTACCGGGATAGCCTCGCCGGTGATGTCGATACCCAGTTCAAGGCAGCGCCGGTAGATGGTGGGGAAGTGAGCACGCAAAAACCCGGCATCCTTGTGGCTGATGTCCAGGTAGACGCAATCACTACCGGTGCGTTTCATCTCGTGATCAATTGCGCGTGCTACCACATCGCGCGGTGCCAGTTCGCCGCGCCGGTCGAATTTCGGCATAAAGCGCGTGCCATCGGGAAGCAGCAGGTGGCCACCTTCACCCCGCAGTGCCTCGGTGATCAAAAAGGACTTGGCGCGTGGATGATAGAGGCAGGTGGGGTGGAACTGATTGAACTCCAGGTTAGCTACCCGGCAACCGGCGCGCCAGGCCATGGCTATACCGTCGCCGCTGGCTCCATCGGGGTTGCTGGTATACAGATAGGCTTTACTGGCGCCGCCGGTTGCCAACACCACGCAGCCGGCCTGAAACAGTTGCACACTGCCAGCCTTGTGATCGAGGATGTAAGCGCCCTGGCAGCGACCGTCTGCAACGATCACGTCAACCGCCACGCGGTTGGTAAATATGTCGATATTGCTGCGCGCCAGGGTGTTCTCCACCAGCACCTCTGCAATAGCCTTGCCGGTCGCGTCTGCGGCATGTATGACCCGCCGTTGACTGTGCCCGCCTTCCATCGTCAGGTGGTATTCGCCGCTGTGATGGTCATCGCGCCTGTCAAAAATGACGCCTTGCTGCACCAGCCAGTCAACCACCCCGGCGCTGTGGCCGACGACAAATTCAACCACATCGCGCCGGCATAAGCCGGCGCCGGCGTTGATGGTGTCGGCAACATGGGATTCGACAGTGTCATTGCTATCGAGCACTGCCGCCATGCCCCCCTGGGCTCGGAATGTAGAGCCCTGGGTGAGTTTGCCCTTGCTCAACACGGCGCAACGGCAGCGGGCCGGCAACTGTAGCGCCAGCGCGAGTCCGGCAGCGCCGCTGCCAATGATTAGTACATCGTGCTCAAAACGTTCCGGCATGGTCGATAGAGCTGCTCATATCATTGAAAAATAGTGTATGTTGGTCAATTACCCAGCGTTTGGATATGCAGTATAAAAGTACTGGGTAACTTTTTGTAGATGCGCGGTTCACAGGCAAACAGGAACAGGGGGAAAGGTTGACCGCAGCTGAGACTGACCGGCAGTTGGTTGAAAGAGTACAAGCGGGGGACAAGCGTGCCTTCGATATGCTGGTGCTGAAATATCAACCCAAAATACTGGGATTAATTTCCCGCTACGTTAAGGACAGCTTCGAGATCCAGGATGTAGCGCAGGAAGCATTTATCAAGGCCTATCGCGCCTTGCCGCGCTTTCGTGGCGACAGCGCTTTTTATACCTGGCTGTACCGTATAGCGATCAATACCGCCAAGAATCATCTTGTTTCCCAGGGTCGGCGTCCACCCGGTAGTGATGTTGATGTCGCGGATGCCGAGTACTACGACAGCGGTGCTGCGCTGCGGGTACAGGAAAACCCCGAAAATCAGTTGTTCAGCAGTGAACTGGCGGCGGTAGTGAATGGCGCTATCAAGGCATTACCGGATGGTTTGCGCACCGCGGTAACTTTGCGTGAATTTGATGGTCTTAGTTACGAGGATATAGCGGAAATCATGGACTGTCCCGTGGGGACGGTGCGATCCAGGATTTTCAGAGCGCGGGAGTCAATAGACAAGCGTGTGGAGGCACAACTGAGTGGGGAGGCGCCTAGTGGGCGCGCTGACCCGGAGAGTATGCATGACTGAACAGATTACGGAATCCTTATCTGTCCTGATGGACGGCGAAGCCAACGAACTTGACCTGGCGCGAGTGCTGAAGAATTCGGCCAATAGCGAGCTGCGTGCTACCTGGACTCGATATCATATAGCCCGACAGGTTATGCGTGAGGGCAGCGGCAAGTATCCGCAGGTGGACCTTGCCAGTCGCGTCATGGCGGCCCTGCAAACCGAGCCGGAGATAAAGCCGGTGGCGCGCCGGCACAATTTTTTGCGTCCTGTTGCCGGCTTGGCGGTGGCGGTATCTGTATTTGCCAGTGTGGTGGTCGGCAGTCGGTTTTATGGGCTGATCGGTGGTATAGAGGACGGCTCTCCCGAACCGGCGGCACAGGTGTCTACAGTGGGCATGGTCAATACCCTGGGAGGCTCTGCCGTAAGAGCCGGCTACGCAACGCCGGCCTTGCGCACTGGCCCGACGGCATCGCGCTATGCGGATTATGACCGCATGGCGCGACAGCGTCTGCAGCGCTACATGCTGACCCACTCGGAGCAGGCCGCTTTGAACGCACCGCGGGGCATGCTGCCCTATGCGCGGGTTGCCTCTTTCGAGGTGCAGGACTAAATGTTGAGCAGGGTACCGTACCTGGCTCTGGGGCTGGTTCTTTCCAGTGCGGCCTGGCCCGCCTGCGAAGCGGTTGATGAGCCGGCCTTGCAATGGTTGAATCGCCTGTCTCACAGTTTGCGCGAGACCAGTTATCAGGGCGTGTTTACCTATCAACATGGCGCATCAATACAGTCGATGCGGATCAGGCACTCAGTGCATGGCACTATGGAATCCGAACAGGTAACCCGCTTGAGCGGCACAGCAACCCGGATTATTCGTACTGAGCATCCACTGGATTGTATTCACCCCGGACACAGGTTGGTGCGGGCAGGAAAAATGTATGCTCAACCGGGCAATGATTGCGGTATTTCAGCACATTATCGCTTGAAACTTGGTGAGCCGTTGCGTGTTGCCGGACGTGAGGCCGTGCTGCTGCATATTTTGCCCCGCGATATGTATCGTTACGGCTATCAAATGGCGCTGGATACCGAAACGGGATTGTTACTCAAGACGCAGACCATTGCGCACGATGGCAAGGTGTTGGAGCGTTTTCAGTTTGCCGATTTACATATTGGCGAAGTTGACAGCGAGGCAACCCGGGTAGATGTGATGTACCAGACCTCGCATCCCGGTCATGGTGTCGCTGCGACGCCGGTCGCGGCTTCACCTTATGATTGGAACGTGCGCTGGGTACCCGATGGTTTTGTAGTAACAGCGGCGGCGCCGGAGTCGGCGCGCAATAAAACCTATACGGACGGCCTGGCGCTGTTTACTGTATTTCTGGAAGTCATGCCGGCACTGGCCAGACCCGGCGAGGGCCGGGCCAGACAGGGTGGCACTACCGCCTATACCCGGGGCATGGCGGGAGCGGGAAAACCGGTTTTGATTACGGTGTTGGGGGAGGTGCCTGTCAACACGGCGCGCATGGTCGCTGACTCGGTGCGCTGGAGTGAGACCGGTGCTGACTGAAACGGGGCGAGTGGTGGCGGTAGCAGGCAGTACCTTGTGGGTTGAAACTATCCGTCAGTCCGTGTGCGGCGCCTGTGCCGCGCAGAAGGGCTGTGGCCACGGGCTGCTGAACCGGTTGGGAGATGGCCGCCGCAGTTACCTGCAACTGTCCAGCAGCGGCTTCCCCGGTGATGCCTTTAACGTCGATGACGAGGTTGCCATCGGTATCCCCGAGCAGTTATTGGTGCAGGGTTCATTTGTTGTCTACCTGTTGCCACTGCTGACCATGTTGTCGGCAGCCGCTGCCGGTTCGACGCTGGTACCGGGATTGGCTGATGCCGCTGCGATTGTGGGTGCTTTGGCCGGCTTGCTGCTGGGCGTATTGTTGGTGCGACTGCACGCCCGCTATCACCGTGACAACAGTTCCTGGCAGCCCCGCCTGCTGGGCCTGGCAAAAACTCCGGGCAACGATTGCCCGCAATAAAATCCTACTGGTTTTGAGGTGAATGATGTACCAATCTTTAAAAATTTCGGCTGTCTTCCTGTTGTGGGTCTGCCTGTTCGGCAGCGCGGTGCAGGCAGCCGGCCTGCCGGACTTTCAGGCTATCGTTACAGAGAATACCCCTGCGGTGGTGAAAATACTGGTGCAGTATAGCGCTGCGTCCGGTGGCCGGCACCATGCCCGCCCCAATGCACCGGGCGTACCGGAGAATTTGCGTCGCTTCTTTGAACATCGCGATGGGCCGCCCCGGCAACAACAACGCCCGCGCCAGGCAATGGGGTCAGGCTTTATCATCTCCGCAGACGGCTATATCGTTACCAATAACCATGTCGTGGAGGGCGCCGCTACAGTGACCGTACGATTGCTCGATCGCCGGGAGTACGAGGCGCGAGTGGTAGGCCTGGATGAGCGCTCTGATTTAGCGCTGCTGCAGATAGAGGCGGGCGATTTGCCGGTCTTGACACTGGCCAGGCCCGGCGCCTTGGGCGTGGGTGAATGGGTGCTGGCAATCGGTTCACCGTTTGGTTTGGACTATTCAGTAACGGCGGGGATTGTCAGCGCCAAGGGTCGGAGTTTGCCGACCGAGAGCAGAGCTAACTACGTGCCGTTTATACAAACTGATGTGGCGATCAACCCGGGCAATTCCGGTGGTCCCCTGTTTAATCTTGATGGCGATGTGGTAGGTGTGAATTCTCAAATTTTCACGCGCAGCGGCGGTTCCATTGGCCTGTCTTTTGCGATCCCTGTGAGCGTGGTAATTAACGTAGTTGAGCAGCTCAAGGAGTCGGGCAAGGTCACCCGCGGCTGGCTGGGTGTGACAATTCAGGATGTCAACAAGGTGCTGGCCGAGTCCTTTGGTCTGGACCGCCCCCGCGGAGCGCTGCTGGCCCAGCTACAGGAGGACGGCCCGGCTGATCGCAGTGGCCTGATGGCCGGGGATGTGGTGGTGCGCTTTGACGGCGCCGACATTGGCAGCTCGGCGGATCTGCCCCATGTGGTCGGACTCATTCGCCCGGGCACCGAAGTTGAGGTAGAGATTATTCGCGATCGCCAACGCCAGGTGCTGGCTGTGGAGGTTGGTGGTCTGGGTGCCGACGAGCAGCCTGGCTTTGCGGCGAATAATGATCCCGTCAGGGTGGGTGGGCGCATGGGCGTTAAGGTAAAGGAGATCAGCGACCGGCTCCAGTCCCGCTGGGGAATTTCCGGGGGTGTGGTGGTGGTTGAGGTAGCCCCTGATTCGCCGGCGGCTGACGCCGGCATACGGCGCGGGGATGTGATTACCCTGATCGCCGGGATGCCAATTACCTCGCTGGAGTCCTATACCGGCGCGCTCGATCAACTGACGTCGGGTCAATCGGTATCGATACGCATGATTCGCCGGGGCGCTCCCCTGTTTATTGGCCTCAAGCTCGATTAAGGCCGTTGGCAAGGTATTAGCGGTTGTACCGGCAATCGGGTACAATCGCGCCCTTCGCTTAACCCGGCCAAGCTGTGACCCCGTCCTGCTGTGAGTAATCTGGACCTGATTCGTAATTTTTCCATCATCGCCCATATAGACCACGGCAAGTCGACGCTGGCCGATCGGTTTATCCAGGTCTGTGGTGGTTTGAGTGACCGTGAAATGGAAGCGCAAGTGCTGGACTCCATGGACATCGAGCGCGAGCGCGGAATTACCATTAAGGCGCAAAGCGTCACTCTCAATTACCGTTCTGCAGACGGCAATACCTATCAGCTCAATTTTATCGACACGCCCGGTCACGTGGACTTTGCCTATGAGGTGTCGCGCTCGCTGGCGGCTTGTGAAGGTGCGCTGCTGGTGGTCGACGCGGGGCAGGGCGTTGAGGCGCAATCCGTGGCTAACTGCTATACCGCGATTGAACAGGGCCTGGAAGTCCTGCCCATTCTCAACAAGATGGATTTGCCGCAGGCAGAGCCGGAGCGGGTCAAGCAGGAGATCGAAGAGATCATCGGCATCGATGCCGGGGAAGCCTGTGAGCTTAGCGCCAAAACCGGCCTGGGAGTGGAGGCTGCCCTGGAGTACCTGATAGCCAATATCCCACCGCCACAGGGCGACCCGGACGCGCCGCTACAGGCTTTGATTATCGACAGTTGGTTTGACAACTATCTGGGCGTGGTGTCGCTGGTTCGCGTCAAGAATGGCACCCTGCGCAAGGGCGACAGGATTTTGGCCAAGACAATCGGCAAGGCCCACGGCGCAGACAGCATCGGGGTATTTACACCCAAGCGCCGGATAACCGGGGTTCTGCGGGCCGGTGATGTTGGTTTTGTGGTGGCAGGCATCAAGGATATTCACGGCGCGCCGGTGGGAGATACCCTGACGCACGCCGCCAGTGCCGATGCCAATGTGAAGGCCCTGCCTGGCTTTCAGACTGTAAAACCGCAGGTGTACGCGGGCATTTTCACCATATCTTCAGACGACTACGAGGATTTTCGGGAAGCCCTGGCCAAGCTGACTCTCAATGACGCCTCGCTGTTTTATGAGCCTGATACCTCAGACGCCCTGGGTTTTGGATTTCGCTGCGGCTTCCTGGGCATGCTGCACATGGAAATTATCCAGGAGCGACTGGAGCGAGAATACAACCTGGACCTCATTTTTACGGCGCCCACCGTTATCTACGAGGTGGTGCGCAAGGATGGTGAGGTGATCACCGTTGATAATCCTTCGGCCCTGCCTGACCCCGGTGATATCGACGAGATGCGTGAACCTTTGGTGCAGGCCAGTATCCTGGTGCCGCAGGAGTACCTGGGCAATGTCATCACCCTCTGTGTAGAAAAGCGTGGTGTGCAAAAAGACATGCAGTTTATCGGTCAGCAGGTATCGGTGATTTATGAACTGCCGATGGCGGAGGTAGTGATGGACTTTTTTGACCGGCTCAAATCCGCCAGCCGTGGCTATGCTTCGCTGGATTATCACTTTGTGCGGTTTCAGCGCGCCGAGCTTGCCAGGCTCGATGTGCTGATTAACAGCGAGCGGGTCGATGCGCTGGCAATTATTGTCCACAGGAACCAGTTGCAGGCGCGTGGCAGAGCCCTTACTGAACGCATGCAGGAGCTTATTCCGCGGCAGTTGTTTGATGTGGCGATTCAGGCCGCGGCAGGCGGTAAAATTATCGCCCGGCAGACAGTCAAGGCGCTGCGGAAAAATGTAACCGCCAAGTGTTACGGTGGTGATATTACCCGCAAGAAAAAATTGCTGGAGAAACAAAAGGCCGGCAAGAAACGCATGAAGCAAGTGGGCAGGGTAGAAATTCCCCAGTCGGCCTTTCTTGCGGTACTAAAAACAAATGGCTGACCGGACCTTTTAATGGACATAGATTTCCCTCTCATCCTGGTGCTGCTGGTCGCCGGCAGTGGCCTGGTCTGGCTGTTTGACTACCTGTTTCTGGCGGGAGGTCGCAAGCTGGCGCTGGCGCAATTGCAGCGTGATTATCCCGAGTGGGAGAATGAAGAGAGCACACAGCATCGAAAGTACCGGCAGCAGGCTGATATCGCCGGTGACGAGCCGCTGGTGGTGGAGTACTCCAAGTCCTTCTTCCCGGTTTTGCTTATTGTGTTCGTGTTGCGTTCCTTTCTGGTGGAGCCTTTTCAGATACCATCATCTTCCATGGTGCCTACCCTGCTGGTGGGCGACTATATTCTGGTCAACAAATTCACCTACGGTATTCGCCTGCCGGTCATTCGTACCAAGGTGCTGAATATCAATGAACCGCAACGGGGTGATGTCATGGTGTTTTTCCCACCACACCTGAATGACACCTATTTCATTAAGCGGGTCATCGGCTTGCCGGGCGACAAAATTCGCTATGTAGATAAAGTGCTATACGTAAATGGCGAGCGTATGCCGCAGCAATTGTTGGCTCAGTTGCCACCTGCCAGGCCCACTTATCGTATCAATTCCGAGCGTATGGGTGAGGTTGATCACGAGATGCAAATCGACTTGCGCAGGCGCAATGATGCCTTCTCGGTGACGGTTAAGGCCGGCCATTACTTTATGATGGGCGACAATCGGGACAATAGCAGTGATAGCCGGATTTGGGGTCAAGTGCCGGCACGGGATATAGTAGGCGAGGCCTTTGCGATATGGATGCACTGGGAATCCTTCCTGAGTGTGCCCAGCTTCAGGCGTGTGGGCTCTATACAATAATTGCGGACAGACAGTGGGGGTGGAGCATGAGAACGCGTAAACAGCAGTCGGGTAGGTCTGCACCTTGTAACCATAGACTGGCCCGATGAGCAGCCGGCTCCAGAGCCTGGAGCAAAGCCTGGGTTATAGCTGGCAATCGCGTGAACTCCTGCAACTTGCCCTGACGCACAGAAGCTGCGGCGCGCGCAATAACGAAAGGCTGGAATTTCTGGGTGACTCGATACTCAATTACATAATCGCTGAGGCTTTGTTCAGCCGTTTCCCGGCCGCCCGGGAGGGAGTATTGAGCCGCATGCGGGCATCCCTGGTGTGCGGCGTTACGCTGGCTGAAATTGCCCGGGAACTGAAACTGGGCAAGTATCTGCAACTGGGTCCCGGCGAGATGAAGAGCGGTGGCCACAGGCGTGACTCAACTCTTGCCGATACCCTGGAGTCGGTAATTGGCTCGATATTGCTCGATGCCGATATAGAAATCTGCCGCGCACAGGTACTCAACTGGTTCAGTACCAGGTTACAGGAGGTATCTCCGCACACGGCCGGCAGGGATGCCAAAACGCGATTGCAGGAATACCTGCAGGGACGCGGCCAGCAGTTACCCAACTATGCGCTGTTGCGGGTAGAGGGAGAGGAGCACTGCCGGCGATGTACCGTCGCCTGCGAGCTGCCTGAACTTGAGTTGAGCCTGACCGGCAGTGGCAGCAGCAGGCGCAAGGCCGAGCAGGTGGCCGCCCAGGCTACCCTGGAGGAAATTGGTGAGTGATAGTCAAGTGAAGAACTGCGGCTACGCAGCCATTGTCGGTCGTCCCAATGTGGGCAAATCGACTTTGCTCAACCATATACTGGGCCAGAAAATCAGTATTACTTCGCGCAAGCCCCAGACCACGCGGCACCGGGTACTGGGGATTAAAACCGCGGGCTCGGTGCAGATCATCCTGGTCGACACGCCCGGCCTGCACAGGGGCGCCGACAAAGCCATAAATCGCTATATGAACCGTGCCGCCGGCCGTGCCATCAGGGATGTGGATGTGATTGTTATAGTGGTGGATCGCACTGCCTGGACCGACGAAGACGAAATGGTGCTGGCACAGGTGCTGGGCAATGCCGGTCGGGTGCCGGTCATCCTGGCGGTCAACAAGGTTGATTTGCTTGCCCGCAAAGAGGATTTGTTGCCGCACTTGCAACTGTTGGCGGGCAAGGCTGAATTCAAGGCAATTTTGCCAATTTCAGCCCTCAATAAGTACAATATTCAAGAGCTGGAAGCCTGTATAGCAGCAGAGCTGCCCCAATCGACCCACTTCTTTCCCGAGCATCAGATCACCGATCGCAGCCGGCGTTTTATGGCGGCAGAGATTGTCCGTGAAAAAGTCATGCGTCAACTGGGCGACGAAATTCCCTACGCGATCACGGTGGCAATCGAAGAATTCAGGCAAACCGTTGCGGTGCTGCATATTGGCGCATTAATCCTGGTCGAGCGAGAGGGCCAGAAGAGAATAATTATCGGTAAAAGTGGCAGCCGGCTGCGCTCCATTGGGGCGGAGGCGCGCCGGGATATGGAGGCCTTGTTTGACTCGAAAGTGATGCTGCGCACCTGGATCAGGGTCAAGCGAGGCTGGTCAGATGACCAGCGGGCGCTGCGCAGCCTTGGCTACACCGATTGACCGATGCGGACCGAGCTCCAGGCAGGCTACGTTTTGCACACGCGGCCCTACCTCAACAACAGTTTGCTGGTCGAGTTTCTGAGCCGCGAGCAGGGTCGCGTTGCACTGGTCGCCAAAGGCGCCAAGGGCCGCAAGACCAGGGGCGGTAGCCCGGCGGCGCTGCTGCAACCCTTCAATCGGCTGAGCTGTTCCTGGACCGGCCGCCGGGAACTAAAGACCCTGACGCTCTGTGAGGCTGCTGCGCCGGCCTTGCGATTGGCCGGCACCCGTCTGCTGTGTGGCCTGTATGTGAATGAGTTAGTGGTTCGCCTGTTGCACCATGCAGACCCCCACCAACAACTTTTCGATGACTACCAGTGCGTCCTGCAGCAACTGGAGGGTGATTTGTCGGCAGAGCTGATTCTGCGACGCTTCGAGTTTTGCCTGCTGGAGGGGCTGGGGTACGGATTTGACCTGGATGTCGATGGGCGCAGTGGTGAACCTGTTCACAATGATGGCAGTTATCACTATCGTGAGGGCTATGGGCTGGTACTGGCAGACCCCGAGCACAGTGACCCGCTGCCGCGCTATCGCGGCGTAGACCTGCGTGCATTGGGCCAAGGCGATTACCAGGCGGCAGGGCGCTGTGCCAAACAGTTAATGCGGCAGGTGCTGGCCGGCTATCTCGGCGACAAACCGCTGCTGAGTCGCGAGCTTTTTCGACCACCAACATGATTGCTATCAGCACATTAGCGGTATACTCCCGGTCTTATGCCTGACTACCCAACCATTGAAGCCTGCGTAGGCAACACACTCATTGAGACAATCGGTCCTGAGATCTGGCAGCAGCCCGGCGTTTTTTCCGGTGGTTAAGGTTCGCGCTGAACCAGCGACTGGCAATGACGGTGAGTTTGAGTTGGACGCATGGTTGACAGGGTTGTCGGCAAATCTTGATCAGCGCGATACCGAGATACTGGGACAGGCATGCGAACTGGCGCGGCGCTGCTCAACTGTGTCCGCCACAGTTGCCGATGACTGGTCGGCAACCGGTGACAGCTTCCGCGCAGGCCTGGATATGGTCCATATTTTGCTGGACTTGCAGATGGGGGCCGACAGCCTGGTAGCGGGCCTGCTCTATCGCCCGGTTGTCGAGGGGCGACTGTCATTGGGCGAGGTAGAGACACAATTTGGCGCACGCGTCGGCTGCCTGATAACGGGAGTGCAGCGCATGTCCGCGATCAGCGATGTCAATATCGATAGACAGGCGACGGTGCTCGGTCAGGCCGATGCACAGAAAGACAATATACGAAAAATGCTTGTCTCGCTGGTTGAGGATGTTCGCGTGGCATTGATCAAGCTGGCGGAAAGGACCTGTGCGATCAGGGCGGTAAAAGACGATCCCGAGCGCCGCTTGTCAGTCGCCAGGGAGGTATTTGATGTGTACGCGCCGCTGGCACAGCGCCTCGGCATTGGTCATTTGAAGTGGGAGCTTGAAGATCTCTCCTTCCGTTACCTGTACCGGGACTCCTATCACAAAATTGCCAAACTGCTCGACGGTAACCGCATGGAGCGAGACCGGTTTATCGAACGGGTGAAAGAGCTGTTATCCACAGCTTTGCAACAAAGCGGTGTGACCGGTGAGCTGAGCGGGCGATCGAAGCATATCTATAGTATCTGGCGAAAAATGCAGCACAAGGGCATTGGCTTCTCGCAGGTGTACGATATTAGAGCGGTGCGCATTCTGGTGCCTGAGATTCGTGATTGCTACGCCGCTCTGGGGCTGGTGCACGGGCTGTGGCGCAATATTCCCAATGAATTTGATGACTATATCGCCAACCCCAAGGAGAATGGCTACCGCTCGCTGCACACCGCGGTTATTGGTCCAGAGGGGAAAATCCTGGAAGTCCAGATTCGCACCCGCCAAATGAATGAAGAGGCTGAGCTGGGTGTTTGCGCACACTGGCGCTACAAGGGCACCGATGGCCGTAGCGGTGCGGCGAATGGTTATGAGGAAAAAATTGCCTGGCTGCGACAGGTACTGGATTGGCATGAAGAAACCGGTGGTACACACAACCTGGCCGAACAGTTTAGCTCGGTCACGGCACAGGACAGAATTTATGTGTTTACGCCCCAGGGGGATGTAGTCAATTTGGCTCAGGGTGCAACCCCGCTGGATTTTGCCTATCACGTTCATACCGAGGTAGGGCATAGTTGCCGCGGCGCCAAGGTAAACGGCTCGATTGTGCCGCTGACCTACCGGTTGGGAACTGGACAGCGAGTGCAGATTGTCACTGGCCGCGAAGCCATACCACGCCGGGACTGGCTGGCGCCGGACTCCGGCTATCTCAACACATGCCGGGCCAGGGCCAAGGTGCAACACTGGTTTCGGGCCCAGGCGCGCGATGACAATGTCGATGCCGGCAGGCACTTGTTGGAGCGGGAGTTTCGACGCCTGGCGTTGACCAGTATCGACTACAAACGGGTGGCGCAGCGGGTCCAGTACTCTACCGTTGAAGATATGTTTGCCGCTGCCGGGGCAGGTGAGTTACGCGCAGCGCAAGTGCTCAATGCGGCCCAGGAAGTTATCGCTGAAGACAGTCTGGATGAGTCACCGGCAGTCAAGTTGCGAAAAAGCGGACGCCGTGCCGGCGACCACCACTCAAGTGCCATTCAGGTGCATGGTATTGGCAATTTGCTCAGCCATATTGCCGGCTGCTGCAAGCCTTTACCGGGTGATGCCATTGTCGGCTTCATCACCCGGGGGCGCGGCGTCAGTGTGCATCGCCGCGATTGTGGCCGGCTCCTGCACTTGCAACAGACTTCAGTTGAGCGAATTATTGAGGTGAACTGGGGTAGTGAAACCCGCTTGGGATATGAGGTTGATATACGCATAGATGTGTACGACCGACCGGGTTTGCTGCGCGACATTACCGAACTGTTGGCGCGGGCAAGAATCAACGTGGTAGCGGTAAATACCGTGATCCATCGCAACGACAATACCGGCGTCTTGAGCCTGACCATTGAAGTGCCTGACCTGACGGCGTTGGGCAAGTTGCTGGAGCGGGTGTGCCGCTTGGCTAATGTGATATCAGCGGTCAGGGTTTGCGAGCAGGGCGCTGAGCGTGTCGGCTGAGTTGGACTATGGCATGCAGGACCTGCTGCGGGTTATGCAGCGGCTGCGTGACCCCGCTACTGGCTGTCCCTGGGATCTGGCGCAGGATTTCGACAGCATTGTGCCGTCGACGCTGGAGGAAGCCTATGAAGTGGTCGCGGCCATCGAGCAGCAGGACTTCCCTCATATCGCTGAAGAACTGGGTGACTTGCTGTTCCAGGTTATTTTCTATGCGCAGTTGGGCGCAGAGCGTGAACTGTTTGATTTTGCAGAAATTGTCAACTTGCTGGCAGGCAAGTTAATCAGAAGACACCCTCACGTATTTGCCGACGGAGAGTTGGAGGGCGTGGTTAGCTCGACAGCCTCGGTAGCAGCGGTCAAGGCAAGCTGGGAAGCCATCAAGAGGCAGGAGCGCCTGGGCCGGCAGGAAACATCGCTGTTGGCTGATATTCCAGTGACGCTGCCATCGCTAAGCCGCGCGCAAAAATTGCAAAAGCGCGCCGCAGGAGTTGGTTTTGACTGGCCAGACAGCGCGGGCGTGTTGCGTAAACTTGATGAAGAGATTGTAGAATTTGTGGCGGCGGCCGACCAGGGCCCGCAGCGTCAGGAAGAGGAAATCGGCGATATCATTTTTACCGCGGTAAACCTGGCCCGCCATATGGGCGTAGATGCAGAATCAGCGTTGCGGCGGGCCAGTACTCGCTTTGAGGAGCGCTTTTCACGAATGGAAACAAAACTGTCAGAGACGCAAGACAGTATTAGTGATTTGACAGCACCGGCCCTGGATGAGCTATGGGAACAGGTAAAACGGGGTGCTTGAAGTGCTTGGGTTAGCTGTGTATTGTTTGCCCCCTTACTTTTCAGGTTTTCTGCTATGCGATTGATTTTATTGGGTGCTCCAGGTGCGGGCAAGGGTACCCAGGCTCAGTATATCTGTGAGCAATTTTCTATACCTCAGATCTCAACCGGCGACATGTTACGTGCCGCAGTGAAGGCGGAGACCGAGCTGGGTTTGCAGGCACAAGAAGTTATGGCGGCCGGTGGTTTGGTCTCTGACGAGATTATTATTGGCTTGGTACAGGCAAGGATTCTTGAAGATGATTGCCGCAATGGATTTTTGTTTGATGGCTTTCCGCGCACCATTGTGCAGGCACAGGCCATTCTCGATGCCAGGGTTACCATCGATCACGTGCTGGAAATTGCGGTCGCAGATGAAGAAATAGTGCAGCGACTAAGTGGCCGAAGAGTACATACGGGCTCTGGGAGAATTTACCATCTCATTCACAAACCACCACAGCAAGAGGGTGTGGATGATGTGACTGGCGAAGCGCTGGTGCAACGTGAAGACGATCGGGAAGAAACCGTGCGTAAGCGCCTGGAGATATACCACGCGCAGACCACCGTGCTGGTTGATTTCTACCGGTCTCAGGCTGACGATACCACGACCGTATATCACCGCGTGGAAGGTGTTGGAAGTGTTGCTGCGATCAAGACGCAAGTGCTGGCAGCGTTAACGAGCTAGTGGTGCGCAAAACTGTTACTTGTGCAATTGAAAATTTTTGTGCTACTTTGCAATTGTTGGATTGAATAATAACCGCTGGAGAAGCAACTATGGCAACTCGCAAGAAGACGAAAGCAGCATCAAAACCCAAGCCCACGCCCAAGCCCGAGCAGAAGTCGAATGGCAACGCCGTTGCTTCACCCATTGTGAAGAAGGCCGCTGCGGTATTGACCTCCTTGCAAAAGTCTCTGGCGGCCGAGCGAAAAAATGTTGAAGTCGCAAAAAAGAAGCTGAAGCAAGCGCGTGCCAAGGCGGCTAAATCTGCCAGGGCAATAGACAAGCGCGCCGCCAGGGCGGCAGCCAATGCAGCCGCAAAGGCAACGGCGAGAGCTGCGCGCCTGCGCGGCAGAGTCAAGGACAACAAGGCTGGAATTGCCGCAGAAGAGACCGCTGCGCGCCTGCGCGCCAGAGTCAAGGTTGCCAACGAGCGCTTGAAAAAGCTCAGTATAGAAGTCAGGCTCAGGGCTGCAAAAGAGGCTGCAAGAGAGAAATTGCTGGCTCATAAGGCGGTACTTGCAGCTAAGGCAGACGTTGCCAGGGCGAAGGCGCTGGCATCCTATGCGGCAGACTGGATGAAGAAGAGAGCTGTTGCTGATGCCAAAAGGCTGCGCGCAGCGGAGAAAAAGCTGGCAGCCAAGTTGAACAAGGCTGCCAAAAAGGCCGGTATTGCCGAGCCTGTAGCCAAAAAGAAGGCTCCGGCCAAAAAGAAAAAGAAGGCTCCGGTCAAAAAGAAAGCTCCCGCCAAGAAGAAAAAGAAGGCTCCGGTCAAGAAGAAGGCTCCCGCCAAGAAGAAAAAGAAGGCTCCAGCCAAGAAGAAGGCTCCGGTCAAAAAGAAGGCTCCGGCCAAGAAGAAAAAGAAGGCTCCGGTCAAAAAGAAAGCTCCGGCCAAAAAGAAAAAAAAGGCTCCCGCCAGGAAGAAGGCTCCGGCCAAAAGGAAAAAGAAAGCTCCGGTCAAGAAGAAGGCTCCGGCCAAAAGGAAAAAGAAGGCTCCGGCCAAAAAGAAGTAATTGCCTTCAGCTAGGAAGACCCGCCATCAGGGCGGGTTTTTTCTGTTAGCCTGGTCTTCATTTACATTTAGCAACTGCCGCCGGCAGTCAGAGAAATCCACCACCGCGCAATTTAGCCGGCTGTGCCAGCCCCGTACTGAGCGTCCGCCCGCCGATAAATAAACCTGCAGGGAGGGCCGGCAGCGTACTTTTATGGCAGTGAGCAAATATTGCGCACGCTCTCCATCGTGGGCGTAACTGAGGTCCACAGCGTCGTCCTGCAACGGTTGCAACAAACGCTGGGCAAGCTGCCGGGGCAGTTGCGGTGAGTCACAGGGGATAACAACCACGGTCTCCTGTGTGCAGTGAGGCAGCGCTGCCAATAGGCCTGCCAAAGGCCCCTGAAAATCATCAAGGGTATCGCTCACCACGGGCAAGCCCAGGCTTTGATACCGCTCAAGATTCCGATTTGCACTGATAATAATATCAACGACCTGTGGCGTCAGGCAGCCGATCGCAGCCTCAATCAGGGTACTGTCGCGCCAGCCAAGCAGCCCCTTGTCGGCACCGTTGACCCTGCGCCCCAGCCCTCCGGACAATATGATTCCACTGGCTTTCATCAAGCAATTATTGCACGTGGGGTGCTGTGCTTCATACAATGGCAGCAGATCTGTTATTTGATGACATTATGAGCAATATTCTGGCGCTGGATACTTCCACCGACGCATGTTCGGTGGCCCTGCAAATGGCAGGAGAGATTCAACATCGGTTTGAATTGATCCCACGCCAACACAACCGGCGGCTTTTCTCCATGCTGCAAGAGCTATTGCCCGGTGCCACCATGTCGGAGCTGAGCATTGACTTGCTGGCCTACAATCGGGGACCGGGTTCCTTCACAGGACTTCGCATCGCCGCCAGTGCGATGCAGGGGCTGGCGTTTTCCCTGGGATTGCCGGTGGTAGGCGTGTCTACCCTGGCCTGTATGGCGCAGGGAGCGCTGCGCAAGGGCCTGGTGGCCCAGACTTCTGTAGTATTGGTGATGCTCGATGCCAGAATCAATGCAGTGTACTGGGGCCTATACGCTTTTGAAGACGGTATTGCCAGGGCGCAGCGCCCTGATGCTGTCTCACATCCCGGCGAGCTTACGCTGCCGGGTCTGGAGCCCGGTGCCGTGCTGATTGGTTTGGGTAATGGCTGCAGCTACCTTGGAGAACTGCCGCCGGCAGTGCAATCTGTGGTGCAGCCCTGTGGCGATAATTGTTGGCCAGACAGCTTCGATACACTAACGCTCGCCTCCCTGGAGTACGCGCAGGGCCGAGTGCTGACGCCCGAACAGGTGCAGCCCGTCTACCTGCGTAATGAGATTAGCTGGAAGAAAGTGCACGAGCAGGGCCGTTAAGTGGAGGACGTAGTACATACCATAATACTCGGGCTGATACAGGGGCTTACCGAGTTCCTGCCTATTTCCAGCTCCGCGCATTTGCTGTTGCCCGCGCAACTGCTGGGATGGCCAGACCAGGGCCTGGCCTTCGATGTGGCAGTTCATGTCGGCAGCCTGCTGGCGGTGCTGGGGTATTTCCGGCACAGCCTGCTTGAGTTGCTGCGGGGCTGTCTCCTGTCAGTGCGGCAACGGCAGTTGAACGATGAATCTGCAATGGCTGCATACCTGCTGCTGGCGACAATCCCGGCGGGACTCGCCGGCTTGCTGTGGCAGGACCCGGTGGTCGGCAATTTGCGAAGCCTGCCGGTTATCGCAGCGGCCACGGTTGGCTTTGGACTGTTGTTGGGAGCGGCGGACTATACTGGCGCGCAGGACAGCAAACTCACTTTTCGGCGTGCCCTGATCATAGGCGCGGCGCAGGCCCTGGCTATTATTCCCGGTACCTCTCGTTCCGGTATCACCATGACGGCGGCTTTGTTTTGCGGTCTGGATCGACAGACCGCAGCGCGCTTTTCATTGCTGCTTAGCATTCCCCTGATTGTGGCTGCGGGTGGTTTGCAAGCCTGTCAGTTGGCCAGCGCTTCCCAGCCAACAGATTGGGGGTTGCCGGCCCTTGGGGTCGCGGTTTCCGGTGTGGCGGCGTATCTCACCATCGGCTGGTTTTTGCGACTGCTTGACAGAGTGGGCTTTATGCCGTTTGTAATCTACCGTTGTCTGCTTGGTGCTGTTTTGTATATGATTGCTGTCGTGCCTGGTCCGCTACCCCAACTCGTCAGTTGACCGGTGTGCAATTGATACCCGAATACCGGCGACGTATGCGTAGCCGGCGCGGGCTCAACTCAGTATCATGGGCGCCCCTCAAACTACAGCGAATCACTAACCGATGGCCAGACAACGTGTACTTACCGGTATTACCACCACCGGCACCCCACACCTGGGCAATTATGTGGGCGCGATTCGTCCCTCTGTTGCAGCCAGCCGCGATGACTCTGTCGATGGCTTTTATTTCCTCGCTGATTATCACGCCCTGATCAAGAGCAGCGCTCCTGACCAGGTGCGCCAGTCCAGCAAAGAGATCGCAGCTACCTGGTTGGCACTGGGCCTGGATACCGGCAAGGCCGTGTTTTATCGCCAGAGTGATATTCCCGAGATAATGGAGCTGACCTGGGTGCTCAACTGCACTGCCGCCAAGGGTCTGATGAACCGTGCCCATGCCTATAAAGCGGCGGTGCAGTCTAACCGGGAGGCGGGCGAGGACCCCGATTTTGGCGTGAGCATGGGTTTGTTCAGTTATCCGGTACTGATGGCAGCGGATATTTTGATGTTTAATGCCAGCGATATTCCGGTGGGAAAAGACCAGGTTCAGCATGTGGAAATGGCGCGTGACATTGCCCAGCGTTTCAATCACCACTGTGGTGAGGTCTTTGCACTGCCGCAGGCGGTAGTGGAAGACAATGTAGCGGTGTTGCAGGGTCTGGACGGTCGCAAAATGAGCAAGAGCTACGACAATACCATTGCCCTGTTTGAAACCGAGCAACGCTTGCAAAAGTCGATCTACAGGATCAAAACCAATCTGCTGGAGCCGGGCGCGCCCAAGGACCCGCAGGACTCTACGGTATTTCAGATATGGGAAGCCTTCGCCACGCCGCAGCAGGTAGATGAGATGCGTGCTGAATTTGCCGCTGGCATCGCCTGGGGCGAAGCCAAGCAACGTTTATTTGCCCTGGTGAACGAAGAGCTGGGTGAGGCCAGAGAACGCTACCACGAGCTTATGGCGACCCCCGACTTTATAGAAGAGCAATTGCAGCAGGGGGCCGCGCGGGCCCGCGCTACGGCGGGCGAGGTAATTGCCAAGGTGCGTGAGGCAGTGGGTATCTCAGCTATTCGCTAGGGCGCAAACCGATATTCCCCGCTGACGTACACAGCGCGCGGTTCACCGACAAAATAGCGGTAGCTGCCAAAACCAAAGTCGGCGCGCTCGGCGTAATCTTCATCGGTCAGGTTGATAACTCGCAGGCCGGCAGACAGGTTGCTTGTCAGCGACCCCATTATTCTCAGGTTTACCAACTCGTGGCCGTCGTACCGGTGCCTGTTGTCGGGCTCCAGATAGTAGTTGTCCATGTGCACCCATTCCAATTCGGCGCGGTAGCCCGGGCGGGGGTTCCAGCCCAGGCGCAGGCTGCCGAAGTTGTCGGGGGCGGTGTCGATACGATTGCCATTGATGTCTCCGCTGGCGCCCAGCAAGTTGATATCGCTGTCGTACTCGTGCCTGGCGATGTTGCCAACCAGGGCAAGGTCGAAGTTGTCAGCGAACCGGTAGCGCAGGGAAAAATCCAGTCCGTAGTGTTTGGTGCCGGCCCCACTGACATTGCTGCGATTGGCGTCCTGGAATATCACATCGTCCTTTGCGGTGTAGTAACTGCCCAGTTCATACTGCCAGGTGTCGCCGCTGCCGCGCAGGCCCCACTCGATACTCTGTAGCTCTTCGGAATCAAGCTCCGCTTCTTCCTGGCTGGCCTGCAGGCGGTATAACTCGGTTGCTTGCGGTGCCCGGAAGCCTTGCGACAGTCGCAGGAAGGTGGCGTGGTTGGGATGGAAGTCATACAACAGACCCAGGTTGAATGACCGGTTGTTGAAATCATCCTCACTATTGGCGGTACGATAGAAGCGGCAGTTACCGGCGGCAGGCGCACAGGCCGGGCCATCGGCAGTGCGGTTGTTGTAGTCGTATTTTGTGTACTCAAAACGGGCACCGGCCACCAGATTCCAGTTGCCGGTCAGGTCCCATTGCAACTGTGACCAGGCGGCGGCGGAAATCGCATCTACCCGGTAGTCGTAATGTACACCCGCGGGCTGGTTGGGGCTAAAGGGTTCTGCTTGCGTTTCCTTGAGCCAGCCGTCGGTAAAGTCGATATCGATACCCGATACCACCTCTGCCTGGGTACCGCTGTGATACAGCTTGCCGCTAACGCCGAAACTCTCCTGGCCATTTTCTTCAACCGACTGCCAAGGCAGAAAATGTTGCAGGAATTCCATCTCGTTATCGCGCAGGTAGGGCGTTACGGCCAGCAGGTTGGCATCGTCCAGAGGTATGGAAATCGTGGATTGCAGGCGCAGCGATTCGGCGTCGCGGTAGGCCTCTGGGTTGGGATTGCTCTTCTGGAGATCGGCATTCTCATAGCTCTTGTAGCCCCTGATGAAGCCGGCGGTATCCTGGTTCAGGTCGGTGCCGGTGAAAATTGTGTCGGCAGAGAATTGAGCGCCGTCGTAGGTGTGCCGCAGGCTCAACTTGGTTTGGTCAAAGCCTGAACTGCGTTTGTAGCCGCCATCATCGGTGTAGTTTACCGCTAGCATTAGCCCCTGTGAGCCGAATTTGTTGTCGTAGCGATATTTGCCACGGCGGTAGTCGTGGGGACCGGCTTCAAGCCCAACTTGGTGTTGCTCGCGCTCCATCGGCTGCGGCGTAATCACGTTGATCAGGCCGTGCATGGCGCCCGAACCATAGAGGGCAGTGGCGGGGCCCTTTAGAACCTCAATTCGCTCGGCCTGTTCAGTATTGGCATCAAATAGCTGGTTGACGTTACAGAAACCCGGCGCACGCAGCGCAATACCGTCACCGGCGACGTAGAAGGCGCCGCAACTTCCCGGCCCGGTGAGTACCGGCGAGCGCAGCGATGTCAAACTTTCCTGGCCATTGCCACGGGAAATCCACGCCCCCGAGACTCTTTGCATCACTTCGTTGATATGTACTTGCCGGGTAATTGTCAGGCCGGCAGAATCTACTACAGCGACGCTGATGGGCATCTGCAAACGTGAATGTGCCTGCTGTGTTGCCGTGACGATAAGATGTTCGAGTTGCTCCTCTGCCCAGGTTACGGGTGCCGTCACCAGCAGGAGTAGTAGCGCTGGATTATGTGATTTCATAGGGACACGATTGTATAGTGAAAGTGGACACTGGCCCAAGCAAATATGCTCGGTTGCACTACGCCGCGCCGGTCAACAACAGTCAACAGTGAATCCTCCCGCACACCTGCGCAGTCAAAGGTAGATACCATCTCCCTCAAGCAATCTCGCTGGGTGTGGTAGCTGCATGGTTGTCCACAGAATCTGTGGATAAGTCAGTGTATAAATTGTTTAACACCCTGTTCAGGGTAATAATCACGGCTTGTATGGCAGATTGGTTAAAATTTGTGCAATGGAAAAATAACCTTATAAAACAATATATTAAGAGAGATATGTAAGGTTATTCAGTTAATGCCGCCGCTAAGTCTGTGAATTATCTGTGACAGTGACCCACTGTGAATAACATCGTGTATTACTGCTACCGATGGTAACTTCCAGTGTTGTTTGGGAACACTTGCCGATCAGCCCCCGGAAATATTGCGCCCGGTCGCCGGTGACCTAATTGATGACCTGGTGCACCTTGGCCCGACTGCCTGCCAATTTGACGTTGAGAGTCATCGACCAAACAGTGCGTTTATTTGCATTGTTATGTTTTATTCATAATGTGCCCATAGAGCAAGAACCTTGACAACCTTTTCATCCTTACACACTTGATACACCAATCGATGTTGAATATTGATTCGACGAGAATATGCCCCAACAAGATCACCAACAAGCTTTTCATATGGCGGAGGACTTTGAAATGGATTTATTCTTATAGTATCAAGTAATTTCTGTGTTTTTTTCTTTAGTCCAGATTCTGCGATTCTCTTAGCATCTTTCTGTGCTTGTTTGGTATAAACAATTTGCCAGGTCACCAATCCAATTCCTCATAACATTCCGAAACTGGTTCTTTCATTCCGGCCAGAATAGATTCACGCATCCCAGGCATTGACAATAAATGGAGTGTTTCTGAGATGGAGTTCCAATCTTCTTCAGAAACTAAAACAGCATTATGCCTCTTGCCTGTAATTACGATAGGCTTGTGTGTTTCTGATGTTTCATCAATTAGATTATACAGTTTGGCTCTTGCTTCTGTTGCGTTAAGAATTGTCATTTTTGTAACCTCCTTACCTGAATGTACGGTAATACGTACGCTTAGCCCGACTTCAATCGCAATCAATCCTTGTTGCTGTGAAAGTTAATGGGACAGCAGTGATCTTCTAACGCTTAACATCACCGGAGATATAAAGCTGCATAACGAAGCGGCGCAGATTTATATTGTCTGAGTGCATTTTTTTGTTATGTGCTTTCATTGATTGAAGCACCTTTAGATTGGTTATGATAACTACACAATAGCTCTGCATTTTCCAGATTTGTTTTGCCGCCTTTAGCATGGGGTATCACATGGTCGGCCTGATAATCTGACCAACTAACCTTGGCTTCATTTTCAGGCTTTTCTTCTCTTAAGCACTGCTGACAAAACCCTTTTCCTTTCCGATAGATGATAATCCTTTCAAGCTCGGTAAATGCTCTTTTTTCATCCTTTTCTATTAACTCTTTGTTGTTTTTTTGTAGATACTCAAAAAATATATGTCGGAAAATAATATCTCTTGCTTCTAAGTCTTTTTCTCCTTGCTGCCTTCTATTACAAAAGGTTAGTAAGTCGGTGTCTGTTGATTCATCATACTCCTTCCAGCGAATATGAATATGATAGATAAATTCCCTGATGTTTGTTTTGGTGCTGTCATCAATAACATAGTATTTATGTAGATGTCTAATAAGCAAATAAACAGAAATAATGAAATACTCTACCGACAATTCTTTAATGCCAGATGTAGCATCTAACATTGGATCATCTTTGAATATTGCATAAAATATCTTTAGTGTTTTGAGTGTTGCGATTGCTTCTGGTTCATTTTCAAAATCATAATTGTCTATACCATCATCTTGCTTTGCATCATTTATGAAGTCTTCTATTTTTCTATCACTCAAGTCTGCGTAGCCTTCTCCACGTTCAATCAGTATAAACCGAGCCATAAACTGAAGATGTTTCATGCGTATGTTATCGACACTTAATAGTGAGAAAAATAATTCTTTGTCTGGATTGTTATCTATAGGTTTATAGCTTTTATAGTTGAAAGTTTGATCGTCGGAATACTTGACAATAAAATTCCTAGTGAGACTTGATAGTTGTGCATGGGCAACTTCCATATAGTTTAAGGATTCGCCTTGCTGTAGTCTCCAAAATATTTCTGTTGCGATAATTTGATGAGTTACATCATTTGGCTCACCAATGTCTTTTATTATATCTGTTTGATATTTTAATGACCTATCAATGAACATCCTAATATCAGCACTTAAATCCTTGTAATATGACCCTGGTAAGATTTTGTCTAAATCTGAAAGACTATTAGGTAGCTGGTATTGGTTATTAAAAAATTCTTGAACAGTTGTGATGCGCTGCTGCCCATCAATAATTTCATGTACTGTTTGATTGTCAGAAAGTCGAACTTCGCGTATAACGAGCTTTGGTATGTAGTATCGGCGAAAAAGACTATCCATGAGCGATTGTTTTTTCTTTTTCGACCAAACTGATTTTCGTTGATAGGGTGGCCTAGTTACATACATTTCCTTATATTCAGAGAAATCCTTGATGTTCATATCAGTAGATACAGTTATATATTGTGGCTTTGGATTAAATGACATTTTTACAGAATCTCCTTCGTGTAAAGTTTTTTCACATAACGGTGGTGTTGACCTGCCAATAGTATCATCATAATGGATGCTTGTATCTTGTTACGCTGGAGAATCGGCGATGTCGCTGGTTTTGCCATCGGTGATGGTCACGAACTCGGGCAGGCAACCACGGTGGTTCAGCCCGACATGCAGCTTGATCGCCCCCTTGGTCGTTCGGAAATCGGCCCACGGGAAGGCCGAGAGGCACAAATCAATGGTGGTGGCATCAAGCGAATACAGCCGGTTCTTGAAACGAAACTTGTGGCCGGGCGCGACCCCGCCAGGGGCCGGGCAAGTCACCAATCCAATTCCTCATAACATTCCGAAACCGGTTCTTTCATTCCGGCCAGAATAGATTCACGCATCCCAGGCATTGACAATAAGTGGAGTGTTTCTGATATGGAGTTCCAATCTTCTTCAGAAACCAAAACAGCATTATGCCTCTTGCCTGTAATTACGATAGGCTTGTGTGTTTCTGAGGTTTCATCAATTAGATTATACAGTTTGGCTCTTGCTTCTGTTGCGTTAAGAATTGTCATTTTTGTAACCTCCTTACCTGAATGTACGGTAATACGTACGCTTATGCAAGGAAAGATTTGTTAGGTAAGCGCCGTTAAATCAGCACCTGTTTTTCCTGAAAGGCTGAGATTTTACTACTAAAAACAGTGCGGATTACGCGCTTCCAATTATTCGCTGCTTTTCTTCGCAAGTGTTTGACAGCCCTAATGAAATCTGTAAAATGCGCGTTCTCGGATACGGGGGTGATTAGCTCAGCTGGGAGAGCATCTGCCTTACAAGCAGAGGGTCGGCGGTTCGATCCCGTCATCACCCACCACCTAAACCCGATAATCTACTACCGTTGGACCGGTAGTTCAGTTGGTTAGAATGCCGGCCTGTCACGCCGGAGGTCGCGGGTTCGAGTCCCGTCCGGTCCGCCATTTATCCTGTTACTGCAAGCTCCTCTTAGTCCTCACTTAGCCACTACCTGTAGAGTTTTTAGCATCTCCGGTCGCTCATCGTGGCCAGCGGCGTCATGCTCGCCTTCTGGGCGCCGTCTGAGGGTATAATGTGACCATGGCAATAACTTTTAAAAAGATAGGATTGATTGGGCGCGGTCAGCACCAGAGCTCAATAGATACCGTAGAGCGTCTGCTAAAGCTGTTGCAGGAGCGAGCGCTGGAAATAACGGTTGAGCCCAGGCTCGCCACGTTGCTGGACCAGCGCAACGTGCATGAGGCCGGCCGTGATGAAATCGGTGAGTTCTGTGACCTGGTTATCGTTGTGGGTGGTGACGGCAGTATGCTCAGCGCCGCTCGCACACTGGCTAAATACGACACACCTGTACTGGGGGTGAACCGGGGTAGACTGGGTTTTCTCACGGATGTCTCGCCGGATGAGATTGAAGCCAGGGTGGCTGAAGTTCTCGATGGGCAATACGACCGGGAGCACCGATTTTTGCTGGACGTGGTAGTCGCCCGCAACGGGGAGTCGGTAGGGTCTGCCGATGCCCTCAACGATATCGTGGTCAACTCTGGCACCTCGGCGCAAATGATCGAGTTCAACTTGTATATAGATGATACCTTTGTGTACCGACAGCGCTCTGACGGCTTGATTATTGCTACGCCAACCGGCTCGACCGCCTATTCGCTGTCCGGCGGCGGGCCGATTATGCACCCTGCGCTGGATGCGGTGGTGCTGGTACCGATGTTTCCCCAAACACTCAGCAGTCGGCCCCTGGTGGTTGATGGCAACAGTGACATTCGCATTGATATTGCAATGACTAACAGTATCCACCCACCGGTTACCTGCGATGGCCAGGTTAATATGACGGCCAGGCCGGGAGATTCAGTGCATGTATACAAAAAGCCGCACGCCATGGTGCTGATTCATCCAACCGGGCATAGCTTTTACGCCAGTTGCAGAGACAAGCTGCGCTGGAGTAAATCGCTTGTCGATTAAAGAGCCGATTAAAGAGCCGACTCGACCTGGAACCTGTTTTTTGGATAACTGATAACGTGCCTCACAATTTTTCCAGCCCGGCCGAAGTACTGCGTACAGTCCCCGTTACCGTGGGACTTATCGTGTGTAGCTTGCTGGGCTTCTTGCTGTTTTACCTGAATGCGCCGCTGGACTGGTTACGCCTGTTTACTTTTTCAGATTTTCAGCTTGCCGCTGACCGGATACGCTTCACCAATACGCAAGGGCAGTACTGGCGTTTGTTGACCCCCATTTTTTTGCACTTTGGTTGGTTGCACATCACCTTTAACAGCCTGTGGATGTGGGAGTTAGGTGGCCTGGTAGAGCAGCGCCTTGGCTCTACCGCGTTAATGGTGCTGGTGCTGTTGTGCGGCATCGGTTCCAACCTCGCCCAGTTTTGGGATAGTGGACCCTCCCTGTTCGGTGGCATGTCGGGTGTGGTTTATGCGCTGTTGGGCTTTTGCTGGATATATAATTTGCTGTGGCCGCCGGGCGATTTGCTGATTCCGCGGGGCATCTTGATCTTCATGCTGGCTTGGCTGGTATTCGCCATGCTTGGCTCTACCGAAGCGCTGGGATTTGGCACGGTTGCCAACGCCGCACACCTGGGTGGGCTGGTAATGGGCTGTGCCGGTGGTGCTATGGCGGGTCTCTTCCAACGTTACGGTAAACGACAGGGTACAAGCTGATATGGGCTACCGTAAATTACTTGAGCAAGTGACCCCACAGGTCTACGCCGGCTTCAAGCGAGCGCTGGAGATTGGCAAATGGCCAGACGGCAGGACACTGACGGCTGCCCACAAGGAGCACTGTATGCGGGCAATAATAGCCTACGATGCGCGGCATCTTGCGGAGCAACAACGGGTCGGTTTTATTGATGCCGGCAGTACAGCCAGGTCTGAAACAATCAGGTGGCAGGGTGAAAATAATGAGTAGTCCACTGGCAACCGGCACGGCGCGGAAAATGGAGACCAGCCTGGCAGATGTCGTGCAATACCGACTGCCGCTGGGAGCGTCGCGAGTGTTCATGAATGAGCTTGTTGGCACCGCAATATTGCTGCGTCACGAGGGCGATATTCACTGTATTCACTGTGACCGAAAAACCAAAAAAAGTTTTAGCCAAGGCTATTGTTACCCCTGTTTTACCCGCCTGGCCCAGTGCGACAGTTGTATTGTGAGTCCGGAGAAATGCCACTATTTCGAGGGCACCTGCAGGGAGCCGCAATGGGGTGAGGAAAACTGCATGATAGAGCATGTTGTCTACCTGGCTAACACCTCCGGCGTGAAAGTCGGCATAACCCGCGGCAGCCAGGTTCCCACCCGCTGGATGGACCAGGGCGCAGTGCAAGCCCTGCCTGTTTTTCGAGTCTCAACCCGGCAGCAATCCGGCCTGGTTGAAGCTGCCTTCAGGTCACATGTTGCCGACCGGACCAACTGGCGCGCCATGCTCAAAGGCAGTATCGAGACGCTTGATCTGTGTGCCGAGCGCGATCGCCTGTATGAGTCCACCGCCGGGGAGATTGCCCTGTTACAGGAGCGTTTCGGTCTGCAGGCGATCCAAGCGGCTACCGAGGCCGGGGCGGTAGCTATCAATTACCCGGTACAGGAATACCCTGTCAAAGTGGTCTCACACAACCTGGATAAAATACCGGAACTGCGCGGCAAGTTACAGGGCATCAAGGGCCAGTACCTGATTCTTGACAGCGGCGTAATCAATATGCGCAAGTACGGCGGCTACCGGCTCTCGCTTGCAGTGCAGTAGCCAAACCATTAACAACAGACAAGAGTATTTCAGCTATGCGTGATGCCCAGCCTCGCACCATTTACCGTAAAGACTATCAGCCTCCGCAATACTTGATAGACAAAACCTGGCTAGACTTCGATCTGCATGAAGACTTCTCGCTGGTGCAGTCCCGACTGCAGATACGACGCAATCCGTTGGCCGCCCCGGCAACTACTCTGCGGTTGCAGGGGCAGGAGTTGGAGCTACTGGAACTGGAGCTTGACGGCAAGGTTCTCTCGGCCGGCGATTTTCAGTTGTCAGCGGAGAGTCTGGTCATCCACAACTGCCCTGAGAAATTTGAGTTGCGTTGTGTAACGCGGCTCCGGCCCCAGCAAAATACGTCTCTGGAAGGCCTGTATAAATCCCGCACCATGTTCTGCACGCAGTGTGAAGCGGAGGGCTTTAGAAAGATAAGTTTCTACCTGGATCGCCCCGATGTCATGTCTGTCTTCACCGTTCGGGTAGAGGCTGAGTCGGCGCGCTACCCGGTATTGCTGAGCAACGGCAATCTGGTGGAGGAGGGCGCAAACGACGACCGGCACTGGACGGTATGGGAGGATCCCTTCCCCAAGCCCTCCTATCTGTTTGCCCTTGTCGCCGGCGAGCTGGAATGTGTAGAGGATAGTTTTCGCACCGTCGGTGGCCGCGATGTCAGCCTGAAAATATATGTTGCAGCCAAGGATGTGGGCAAGTGTGATCACGCCATGTTGTCGCTGCAAAAATCAATGCGTTGGGATGAGGAAGTCTTCGGCAGGGAATACGATCTGGATATCTTCAATATCGTCGCCGTTGATGATTTCAATATGGGCGCTATGGAGAACAAGAGCCTTAATATTTTTAATACCTCCTGCGTACTGGCACATCCTGACACCACCACAGACATGGCCTTCCAGCGTGTGGAAGCGGTGGTTGCGCACGAGTACTTTCACAATTGGTCGGGCAACCGGGTAACGTGCCGGGACTGGTTTCAGTTGAGCCTCAAAGAGGGTTTCACGGTTTTTCGCGATTCCGAATTCTCTGCTGATATGGGTTCTCGCACGGTTAAACGTATCGAAGATGTAGCACTGTTGCGCAATGATCAGTTTGCACAGGATGCCGGCCCCATGTCCCATCCGGTGCGTCCCGACTCGTTTATTGAAATATCAAATTTCTACACGGTCACTATTTATGAGAAAGGCGCTGAAGTTGTTCGCATGATCCACACGCTGCTGGGTCCGCAGGATTTCCGCAAAGGCTCAGATCTCTATTTTCAGCGGCACGATGGGCAGGCGGTAACCTGTGATGATTTTGTCAGTGCCATGGAAGATGCCGGCGGTCGCGAGCTGGGGCAATTCAGGCGTTGGTACAGTCAGGCGGGTACGCCGCGTGTGGACGTCAGTGACGACTGGGATGCCGACAGCGGCACCTATACATTGCACCTGCGTCAATCCTGTCCAGCGGTTGCAGGGCAGACCCAACAGCTACCCTTCGTAATACCCGTGAAAATTGGTTTGCTGGGTAATGCCGGCGCATTGCGCCTGCAGCAACAGGGCGCTGCGGTGGATGTTGAGTGCGCCGACAATACGTCGCTGGTATTGGAGCTGGCAGAGCAGCAGCAGTCATTTGCCTTTACAGATTTGTCCGAGCGGCCGGTACCCTCACTGCTGCGGGGTTTTTCTGCACCGGTCAAGTTGAATTACTCCTATAGCAGGGAGCAACTGGCATTTTTAATGGCTCGCGATGAAGACGGTTTTTGTCGCTGGGACGCCGGTCAACAGTTGGCTATTGCTGCAATAGAAGCGGCACAGGATGACGCGGCAACGGTAGATCTGCTGTTGCTTGAAAGCTTCGCACAGCTCTTGCAGGACGACAGTCTGGACCCCGCCATGGTCGCTGAAATGCTGCGCATGCCCACCGAAAACTACCTCGCCGACCTAGCCGGGCAGGTGGACGTGGAGGCCATCCATCTGGGTCGGGAAAGAGTGCGCCTGGCGATAGGTTCCGAACTGAATAAGCTGTTGCTGGACCGTTACCACGGGCTGTCCAGTGAGCAGGATTACACACCCAGCGCGGCCCAGATTGGCGCGCGCAGTTTGCGCAACGCCATATTGCACTACCTGGCACTGGCCTCGGCAGAGGGCATTGCGCTGGCGCAGCAGCAATTTGCAGACGCCTCAAATATGACCGACCGCCAGGCCGCTCTTGCCGCAGTCGTTAATTGTGGGAGCGAGCAGCAGAGGAACGCCCTGCTGGACAGTTTTTACCGGGACTGGCAGCACGAATCGCTAGTGGTCAACCAGTGGTTCGTGGTGCAGGCACTGTGTCCACAGGCCAACAACCTGGAACGCGTTCGTACACTTATGCAGCACGACGCTTTCCAGTTGCGCAACCCCAATAAGGTGCGCTCCCTGATCGGCAGCTTTTGCAGTGCCAATCCGGTGAACTTTCATCGCGCCGATGGTGCGGGTTATCAGCTATTGGTGGAAGTGGTGACCGAACTCAACGTGCTCAATCCGCAGATAGCCGCTCGGCTGTTGACTCCGCTTACACGGTGGCAGCGCTATGGCGCCAGGTCGCAGCAAATGCACGCTGCCCTGGCGCAAATAGCCGCACTTTCCAACTTGTCCAAAGACGTTTACGAGGTCGTCAACAAAGCTATATCTGGCTAAGGGGACTAGCCATACAGCGGTGGTAGTGCCTGCCGGTTGGCAGCACTGCCGGCCCGGTCATTTTGTTTGCGCCAGCGTTGCAGTTCCGCCAGTAGTTTTTTTGCATCGTACGGGCTTGCACTGGCAGCGAAGCGGGATTGTTCCAGCATGGCGATTTGTTCCGCCACCGATGGGTCAGCTATGGCGCTGCAAATGTCAGCCAGCAGCAGCCGGCGCGGGCTGTCAAAACGAACTTGTCCCCACTCCACCAGGGCGAACCGCAACGCACGATTGTCGGTATCTGCGGCGGCGGCCTGCAGCTTGGCGAACAGTTGTTTTTCATTACTGGACTGCGGTGAGACGGTCAGTGTTTTGCGGGGGCGTCGCCGCCAGTAGAGAATGCCGGTTGCTGCCCAGCCCATAGCGCCCAGCACGGTGGTCCAAAACCACACCAGGGCAACCGGTTTGGCGGTGGTAGCGTTCACCTCTGGCGCTGCCGGTGCTGAGCGCCCTTGGCCGGATATGGCGCTATTGCCATCAATCGCCGCCGGCACAATGGACAAGTGCTGCGCTGGTAATACGGCGTAGCGAAGCTGGTCGGCAGTGGTATCCCACCAGGGTATGCGCACCGCCTGTAGCTGAAAATCACCGGCGCTGACAAACAACAGCGCAGCACTGGAAATTCCCAGCCCCGTTACGCCGCTCTCGTCGGTGAAGTTCTCTGACCTTGCTTGATCCTGATATACCTTCAGGCCGTTGTGTGGCGTCAGGTCGATGGAGGGCAACTGGTTGCCAGTGATGCCCAGCGCCGTCATCGTTATGGTGCGCGTCACCGAATCGCCCAACTTCAGTTCCCTGGTCGGGACTGACCAGTTGTCCTCGATGCCGATATTAGCCGCCGGCAGCCAGACGGCATCCGGATAGCCGGCGGGTATAGGTTTAACCTGCACAGAGAGTGCTTCGGTACGCAAGCTAATGCGATTTGTGCTCAGTTGTGTGGAGCGCCGGCGGCCGTTAAAACTCAGCGCAGGTATCTGCAACACACCACTCTTTTGCGGAAATAGTGCGTACTTGAGTTCTGTGACCAGATACGTTTTGCCATTGATGCTGTGCTGAAAATTGTGGTTACCCAGTTCTTCAATGACAACACCCGGCAAATCCAGTGGTGTTAGACGTAAATCATCAACCTGTACTGATCGGTAAACACGAAAGGAAAATATCAACTGCGCCTGTACGTAAACACTGTCACTGTCGACCTCAACCTCGACAAAAATATTCTCGCCGGCTTGTCCCATATTTTTCGGTGTATTGATTTGCACGGTAATAGCGTTACTTATGCTGCCGTCAAGATGTAGTGCCGGTATCTGCAAGGCACCTTCGCGTTGGGCAAACAGGGTGAGTACCAGTTCGGTGACCAGTTCGTTTTTGCCATTGATGCGCGAAAAGTTTGTATTGTGCCGGCTGCTGTCTATCACGAAGTCCGGCTGCAATTGGCGCAGGTCAATGCTGCGAAAATCTTCCTTGTCAGTCGCTCTCAAGGTCAGGGTCAGACTGTCGCCCAGATTAGCGTGGGTTCGGTCCAGTTCGGCAATCAATTCCGCCCATGAGGAGGCAGGCCATAGGCACAATACCAACAGCGCCAGCGCGCTACCAATCCGTTGCATTGCCGGTACTCCTTTCACGCGCTCTCAGTTGGCTCTCGTATTGAAATTTTCTGCGCAACAGGCCGGAGGGGTCATCGGGAATTCGGCGTAACCATGCCTCGTTGGCCAATCTGTTTTCCTTTTCCTGTTGATCTTTGCGCTGGGCTTCTTCGCCAGGTGTGGGTTGCCGGTCGTCTGGCCGGTCAGACTGTTGTGCCTTGTCAGCCTCATTCTGAGCCTGTTGCTCTGCTTTATCCTGTTTTGATTCAGCCTGCTCCGGTTGAGGTTCGGAATGCTTGCCGTCTGGCTGCTGATCCGGGTTTTGGGATTGCTGTTGCTGGTCCTGGTTCTGCTCCTGCTGTTGCTGGTCTTGCTGATCCTGCTGATCCTGCTGTTGCTCGTCCTGCTGATCCTGCTGTTGCAATTGCTCCACCAGTTGCTTGTTAAACGCCGCATCTTCCATGTCGGGCCGCTGTTGCAGAGCCTGCTCATAGGCGGCGATGGCTGCGGCATAGTCGCCGTTTCGAGCGAGGCTATTGCCGCTGTTATAAAGTGCTGCGGCGGCGCCACTGCCCTGGTAGTGCGCCAGCGCGGCCGGGTAATTGCCGGCGCGGTAGTTGGCCGCAGCAGCCCAGTCGGCATTGGTAAAGCGCTCAGCGGCAGCATTTGCTTCGCCCTGGTTCAGTAGCTGTGCCGCCTGTTGATCACGAGTGCGCCACAGGTCTGGCCACTCCAGCGCCTGGGCTTGCTGACCCAGCGGTAACACAAGTAACAGGCACAATAGCCAGCCCTGTCGAAAGCAGGCTAAAGCCACAGGTATAAGCAGTGGTATCAGCCAGAAACCCATATCCAGCCAACTGTTGGTAGTGCGATCCTTGCGCAAGCTGTTGGCTACATCGGGTAGCAATGCCGGGCGTAACACCCGCTCCAGGTCTGCGTCGTCCAGTGACAGGTCGCTGTAAACACCGCCATTGTCCCGCGCCAGTTTTTTGAGTGGCCCCCGCTCCAGTGAGACCAGCACGATGTTGCCGCCGGCGTCCCGGAGCAGGCCGTTTGGCTGGGGAATTGCGCCACCGTCGCCGGTGCCAACGCCAATAACCGACAGACTATAGGGCGTGTTGCGCAGCTCGACATTGATCAGTTGGGTTTGTCTGCTTGTGACGCTGTCGGTCACCAGCAAAATTTGCCCCTGCGACATGCCGGCATTGTCAAGCAAAGCAACGGCGTGAGCTACGGCCAGTTGCGGTTTGCTGCCCGGCACTGGCATCATCTCCGGGTGCAGTGCCGGTAGCAGGTTGGCAATAGTGCGATCATCATCGGTGAGGGGGCTGACTATGTGCGCGTCGCCGGCGTAGGCCACCAGAGCAGTATTGCCATCTTGGCGGGCCACCAATAAATCCAGCAGTTTTTGCCGGCTGCGAATCAACCGGGATGGCTTTACATCCTCGGCCAGCATCGACAGGCTGAGGTCGTACAATATCACCATGGAATCGGCACTGCGCTGTACGGGCCGGGGTACTTTCTGCCAGCTTGGACCAGCCAGGGCAAGGCAGGCCACCAGCCAGCCAAGGCCAATGTAGATGAGCGGATTAAAGTGCTGCTGTGTGTGTCCTACCAGCAGGTGCGGCAACAACCGGTCAGAAATCACCGCCTGCCAACCACGCCCCGTCCGCTGTTGCCTCCACAACACCGGCAGCAGCGCTGCGCTGGGGACTACGCCCAATAACCACAAGGGCCTCAGAAAATGGAAGTCAGCCAGCAGTTGCATCAGCGTGATCTCATCGTGGATAAAGCCAGCAGCAAGCTGAGACAAAAAGACAGAGCCAGCGGCCACTGAAACAAACCGGTTCTCGGCCTGAAGGTAGCGGCATCCTGATCGACCGGCTCAACTAAATCCAGCAGGCGATAGATGTCTTCCAACTCGGCCGGGTCGCGGGCGCGAAAATATTTGCCGCCGGTCTGTTTGGCAATGTCTCGCAGTGTATCTTCGTCCAGATCCTGTGACGGGTTTACAGTGCGACTGCCAAAACTGCTGCCAAACAGGCCCGGTATCAGCATTTGTTCGGCGCCGACACCGATGGTATGAATGCGTACCTGATACTCTGCCGCCAGCCGGGCGGCATCGGCCGGCTGCACGGCGCCGCTGGTGTTGGCGCCGTCGGTCAGAATTATCAAAACGCGGCTTGCGGCGGGCCGGTCTTGCAGTCGTTTCACGGCCAATCCGATGGCGTCGCCAATGGCGGTCTCTCGACCGGCGAAGCCCAGTTGCGCTTCCAGCAGAAATCTCCGCACAGTTGCAGTATCAAAGGTCAAGGGAGCCTGTAGATAGGCGTTGCTGCCAAACAGAATCAAGCCGAGGCGGTCGCCTCGGCGACGTTCGACAAAATTGCCCACTACCTGCTTTACCGATGCAATGCGCTGTACATAATTTTGTCCAACCCGCATATCCTCCTTTTGCATGGACCCGGAGATATCAACGGCGATAAGCAAGTCGCGGCCCGTGGCGGGCAGGTTAATCGGTTCTCCAATCCAGGTGGGTCTGGAAAAGGCTGCCAGTAATGCCAGCCAGATCAACATCAGTAGAACGCTGCCAACTCTTCCGGAGCCGGTGATGGTGGCTTCTGCACTGTCGTGCAAGTCCTGCCAGGTGGAGAAAAATGGTGCCCGCAGCGCTGCCTGCTCACTGCGGGCTGCCGGGTAAAAGCGCCACATGAACCAGGGCAGGGGCAACAGTAACAAAGCGTATGGCCAGTCCAGCTCTAGCACTTTTCGCCCCTGTGTTCACACAGCCAACTATCGGCCAGGGCATGCAGGGATGCGATGTCTGCTGCGGTAGGCTCGCTGTTGCTGTATACCGCCAGCGCGAAGGGGCCATGAGCAAAACCAGCGTCGCGCGGCCTGGCCCAGTGCCGGTCCAGAAACTCACACCACTGGGCGCCGCTGAGGCTTTGTACGGCCGATTTTTTGTAGCGCAGCATGGTGGTCCGTTTGAGTATGCTATTGGCTGATTGTAGGTAGGCCAGGCCATCACCGTGTTGCTGCCAGTTATGGTAGTGCTGCATAAGCTCAGCCCTGGCACTGCGGCGGTAGGCATTGCCACGGTAGCGCTGCAACACCCACACCGACGCGGCTATTACCAGTGCCGTCGCCAGTAGTAGCAGCAGCCACCAACCGGGCGCAGGTGGCCACCAGTCGATAGGCAGGGGTGTGTGAATGTCGCGCAACTGCGCCAGCGGATCGGCGTTGTTCATCGTCTGGTGCGTCCCGCGCTCGCATAATAGGATTGCAAAAGGTGCAGGGGAGATTGATCGGTACTCACGGTTATGACCGGGATGCCGAGCTTGCCGTAGGCGTTGCGCAATTCATCGAGGCGGTTGTCAAAACGTTCACTAAAGCTGCTTGCCAGGGTGACCTTGCCGGTGAGCAGGTCAGTGCGATCGGCGCCGTTGGTTACCGTGTACCGGCCCGCCTTGGGCAGCGCCCGTTCCAGTGGGTCGGAGCAATGTATGGCGGTAATTTCCATGTGCCGGGAGAGTTGGTATATGTGTTCCATGGCCGATTCATGCAAGGCATCGGCAAAGTCGCTAACAATATAAATGGCACAGCCGGGTTTGGCGATACGCCTTACATCTACCAGAACATTCACGAAGTTAAACACTGGGTCGCCGCCTTCATTGGGCAATTGGTGATTGAGCTCGCACAGGTGGTTGAGCAAAGCCAGCACTGAGCGCCGGCTGCGTCGCGGCCGTACTTCCCTGTGTTCCTCGCCGTTAAAGACCAGGCCGCCGACGCGATCGCCGTTTTGCAGCGAGGACCACGCTAACAGTGCCGCGATATGGCCGGCCAGTACAGACTTGCAGCAGGTTTGACTACCAAAGAACATGTCACGGCGCTGATCTACCACAACCAACACGGGTCGTTCTCGCTCCTCGCGAAAAATCTTGGTGTGGGCGGTGCCCGTGCGGGCAGTGACGCGCCAGTCAATAGTGCGGATATCGTCGCCTGGCTGATAGGTTCTGACTTCTTCAAAATCAATACCGCGACCGCGAAAATTGGTTTTGTTAGGGCCTGCCAGCATACTCAGGGCGCGTCGCCTCTGGTTGAGCTTGAGCTTGTCAGCGGCATAACGAGCTTCGATAAGCTGCTGTAGCTCGCAGTAGGCCCCCGCCGCAGGACTGCTTAGCGATAGAGACATCTCAGGCAACCGGTACACTTTCCAGTAACGCATCTATAGCCAGGTCGGCATTTACGCCGTTGGCCTCTGCATCAAAACTCAAGATCAGGCGATGACGCAGAACGTCGGCTGCCACCGCTTGCACATCATCAGGCGATACGAAGTCACTGCCGCGCAGCCAGGCGTTGGCACGGGCGCAGCGATCGAGAGCGATAGTGGCTCTGGGGCTGCCGCCGTATTCCAGCCAGTGCTGCAAGTCATTGGAATAGGCACCCGGTTCACGACTGGCTATTACCAGCGCAACGATATAGTGCTCCACCGGCGCGGCCATATGCATGGACAGAATCTCCTGGCGGGCCTGGAAAATGGCTTGCTGGGACAGTTGTGCCGGTTGACTGGCCTGTGTATGGCTGTCCTCGCGCCGGGTCAGCCGCAAAATGTCCAGCTCCGCCTGGCGGTCTGGATAACCCACATTGACGTGCAGCAGAAAGCGGTCCAGTTGCGCTTCCGGCAGCGGGTAGGTGCCTTCCTGTTCGATCGGGTTTTGAGTAGCCATGACCAGGAATAACTCGGGCAGTTGATAGGTTTCACTACCCACGCTGACCTGTCGCTCCGCCATTGCCTCCAGCAGGGCTGACTGTACCTTGGCCGGCGCGCGGTTGATTTCATCGGCGAGAATAAGATTATTAAAGATCGGGCCACGCTGAAAATGAAAGCCGCCTTGCTGGGGCCGGTAAATTTCGGTGCCGGTTACATCTCCGGGCAGCAGGTCGGGCGTGAACTGAAGGCGATGGAAGTCACCTTCCATGCCATCGGCCAGGCACTTGATGGCCCTTGTTTTGGCCAGGCCGGGCGCACCTTCGACCAGTAAATGGCCATCTGCCAGCAGTGCCATCAGTAGTCTTTGCACCAGTTGTTCCTGACCGATAATTTGTTCGCTCAACCACTGCCTCAATATGGTAATTTGTTCTCTGTGCACGCCCTTGATTCTCCTTTACCATCACTCGCTGAAACCAGCGCCGGATTGTACCGAATTCGACTATCCTTGGCATGTTTGGTTTCATTGGGGGCGACATGAACCGGGACAAGGGCAAGAACAAGCTGCTGCACGAATTGCAGCAAATGATCGCGAACCGTGCCGAGCCGGAACAGGCTCTGCTGGTAGACGCGCTGGCCAAGGCTTTTTACCGCGGATTTCCGTCCAAGGATCTGCGTGATACGCAGGCGGATAATCTCTATGGCTTCATCTACGGGGCATTCCGCGCCGTGCAACGCTGGGACGCCGCCACCGTCAGGGTACGCATCTTTAATCCCGACCTGGAAAAGCACGGTTGGGAGAGCAACCATACGGTGGTGGTAATTATCTGCAGGGACATGCCGTTTCTGCTCGATTCGGCCCGGGGCGAGCTGAACCGGGGCAATGCGAACATACACAAGCTGCACGGCCAAAACTTCTCGCTCGAGAGGGACGCAGCCGGTGCTATTTCGGGCATACAGAGTCGGCATGACGGTGCAGCCGTTAGCCTGATCTATTTTGAGATCGACCGCTGCTCGGACAATGATGAAGCTGCTGCCATGCGCTCAGCCCTGGAAGATATCCTCGCTGAGGTGAATTGTGTGGTCGAAGACTTTCCGACCATGCGTGAAAAACTGTCAGAGGTTATTGCCCTGGTCAAGGCTGACACGCTGGTGGAGCAGGGACAACGACAGGAACATACTGCCTTCCTTGAATGGCTGGATGACAACCACTTGACCCTGCTCGGCTATGAGTGCCTGGGTGTGCAATATTCCAACGAGCGTATTCAGGTGCTGGATATTGAAGAGACGCGCCTGGGCCTTCTCAAACAACGTAGCACCAGTGGGCGTCTGGATTTGGGCAGGGATTTGCAATTGGCAGTTGCCGAGCCGGAATCCATGCTCGACAGGCAGCTAACATTTTCCAAATCGAGGATTCGATCGCGCGTGCACAGGTTTGCCTATCCTGATTACATAGAAATTAACCAGTTCGATGAACTCGGGCAGGTCGTCCTGCAGCACCGATTCATGGGGCTTTATACCTTCTCTGTCTATTCAGAAAGCCCATCAAACATTCCCATTGTGCGGCACAAGCTCACCCGGGTGATGGAAATTTCTGGCCTGGACACGAGTAATCATGAAGGCCGCGAGTTGGTGCGAGTACTGGAGATGTTTCCCCGCGATGAATTGTTCCAGGCAGACGCCCAGCAACTCTACGCAATGGCAACGGCGGTAAACCAGCTACAGGAGCGACGCCAGGTACGCCTGTTTGCGCGCGCAGACGCCCATGACAAGTTCTTCAATTGCATGGTTTATATGCCGCGTGATCGCTATACCACCGCGAAACGCATACTGATCCAGAACTTACTGTGTGAATCTACCGGCGCCGTTGAGAGTGAATTTACTACCACTTTCTCTGAATCGGTGTTGGTGCGTGTGCATTTTGTGGTGTTGTTGCCGCCACAAGGGAAACTGGAGTTCGACCTGGATGAACTGGAGCAGTCAATTGTTGCGACCATACAATCCTGGGAAGATCGTTTTCGGGGGCGATTGATAGAGGAACACGGCGAAGAGCACGGTGCTGAATATGCCGATCGCTTTGGCGGTGGATTCCCGGCCGGTTACCGGGATGTCTTTGATCCTCGGGTCGCGGTAATGGATTTGGGGCGGATTGTTAATCTTGTTGACGGCAAAAAACTGGAGATGAGTTTTTACCGCCGGGTTGATGAAGATGACGACCGGTTGAGATTCCGTCTGTTCCGACAGCATCGCTCACTGCCACTGTCTGACGTGCTACCCGTATTGGAAAATTTGGGCTTGCGGGTGGTGGCTGAAACTCCCTACGGCGTGCACGAAAAGGATGGTGACGTATTCTGGATACAGGATTTTAGCCTGCACTACTCCCTGGGTGGTCATATAGAGCTGGAGAAAGTTCGCGACGAATTCACCGACGCGTTTGCACGCATATGGTTTGGTGAGGCGGAAAGTGACAGCTTCAACCGACTGTTGTTGGGTACCCAGATAAACTGGCGTGAGATCGCCTTGCTGCGTGCCTATGCCAAATACCTGAAGCAGATTAATTTCGGCTTTAGCCCCAAATACATGGCCGAGACGCTGGCGCAGCATTTGCACATTACCGGCTCCATTGTTGAGTTGTTCCTGACGCGCTTTGACCCTGACCTGGAAGGGGATGATGAGTGGCGCGAACGCAGGGCGGCAGAGGTGCACGAACGCATTATCGCCTCTCTGGAGAACGTCGAAAACCTCGGCCAGGACAGGATAATTCGCCAGTACCTAGCGGTGATAATGGCCACCCTGCGCACTAATTTCTTCCAGTGTGACAGCGAGGGGCAGCGACACGGCTATTTTTCTTTCAAGATGGAGTCCGCAAGGATTCCGGAGATGCCCAGGCCGCGACCGGAATACGAAATTTTTGTCTATTCCCCGGCGGTGGAAGGTGTACACCTGCGCGGTGGCAAAGTAGCCAGGGGCGGCTTGCGCTGGTCAGACCGACACGAAGATTTCAGGACGGAAGTGTTGGGCCTGGTCAAGGCACAGCAGGTTAAAAACGCCGTTATCGTACCGGTGGGAGCCAAGGGTGGATTCGTCTGCAAGCGGCCCATGCCCAATGCCGGCAGGGAAGAGCTACAGGCGGAGGGAAGACGTTGTTACCGCACATTTATTCACGGTCTGCTGGATATCACCGACAATCTCGTTGAGGGTGAGGTGCTTGCACCACCGGGCGTAGTGCGCAAGGATTCCGATGATACCTATCTGGTAGTTGCAGCCGACAAAGGCACGGCTACCTTTTCTGATATTGCCAATGAGATATCAGAAAAATATAACTTTTGGTTGGGCGACGCTTTTGCTTCCGGCGGCAGTGTTGGGTATGACCATAAAAAGATGGGCATTACTGCCCGCGGTGCATGGGTTTCCGTGCTGCGGCATTTCCGGGAGACAGGCATCAATATTCAGGATACCGATTTTACCGTAGTCGGTATCGGCGATATGGCCGGCGATGTTTTCGGCAATGGCATGCTGCTTTCCGAACATATTCAGCTACTGGCCGCCTTCAATCACATACATATCTTTATCGACCCCAATCCGGAGGCGGCCGCTGGTTTTGTAGAGCGCCGGCGCCTGTTTAATCTGGACCGCTCCAGTTGGAAAGATTACCGGGCTGATCTTATTTCCGCTGGTGGCGGCGTCTTCAACCGCTCCGCCAAATCCATTCCCGTTAGCCCGGAAATGCAGCAGCGCTTTGGTATAGAGGAAGAGGCGCTGACGCCCACAGAATTGATATCAGCACTGCTTAAGTCGCCGGTAGACTTGCTGTGGAACGGCGGCATTGGCACCTATGTCAAGTCCAGCTCAGAACAACATGGCGAGGTGGGTGATAAAGCCAATGACGCCCTGCGTGTGGATGGAGCTGACCTGCGTTGTAAGGTGGTCGGTGAGGCCGGCAACCTCGGCCTGACACAACTGGGGCGTGTTGAATACGCCCTCGGTGGTGGTCGTTGCAATACAGACTTTATTGACAATGCCGGCGGCGTTGATTGTTCGGACCACGAGGTAAATATCAAGATATTACTCAATGCGGTCGTTGCCAGAGGAGACCTCACCGCCAATCATCGCAATCGTTTTCTGGAAGATATGACAGACAGCGTTACCGATCTGGTGTTGGAAAATAATTATCGCCAGGTCCAGGCGATTAGCCTGGCTGAGAGTGAATCTGTACATCGCACGGGTGAATACAGGAAGCTCATTAATCGACTGGAGGAGACCGAGCGGCTCGATCGCGCACTGGAGTTTTTGCCCTCCGACGAAGAACTGCTGGAGCGCCAGGTACAGGGACAGGGACTGACACGACCGGAGCTGGCTGTGCTGGTTTCCTATAGTAAGGGCATATTGAAAGAGGATTTGATTAGCTCCACTTTTACCAACGATGGTTATCTGAGTCGCGCCATCGAAGGCGCGTTCCCGCCACGTTTGCTGGAAACTTACGGAGAAGAGGTTTATGCACATGGCCTGCGGCGCGAAATCATTGCCACCCAGATTGCCAACGATCTGATCAATCGGGTCGGCGTCAGTTTTGTGGGTCGGCTGGCCAGTTCAACCGGGTCCACCGCTGCCGAAATATCTGCGGCCTATGTAACAACCCGCGATATTTTTGGCCTGGAAGCGCAGTGGCGGGCAATTGAAGAGTTGGATTATATAGCCGACCCGGCGGTACAAACTGCTCTTATGGCTGAACTGGTGCGGCTGGCCAGGCGCGGTGCCCGCTGGCTGTTGCGTAACCGGCGTCATGAACTGGACCCCACCCAGGCCATCGCTGAGTTTCAACCCGGCGTGGCAGAGCTTGGATCGGCCTTGCCCGGTTTGATAGGCGGGCAAGCTGCCGAGGTTGTGCGCAACACCTACCAACAGCTAATCGATCAAAAGGTCGGTAATGAGTTGGCCCAGTTCGTGGCAGGTAGCCAACATTTATATGCCTCCATGGGTATTATCGAGGCGGCGCGGGATATAGAGGCGACCCCCATGGAGGTCGCCGAACTGTTTTTCATGCTCGGAGAACAACTGGAACTGGATTGGTTTGCCTCGCTGATTACCGCCACAAAAGTTGACAATGAATGGCAGGCGCTGGCGCGGGACACGTACCTGGAGGACCTCGAATGGCAGCAGCGTTCGCTGGCCGTGGGGGCACTGAAGCATATTTGTGAAAAGCGCGACGCGGGACTTTGTATTGAACGATGGATGCAGCAGGAAAGCGTATTGCTGGGCCGCTGGCAAGATATGTTGTCAGAGTTACATGCCGTTGTTACCCCGGATTTTGCCATGTTTGCGGTGGCAAACCGCGAGCTGCTGGACCTGGCCCAGAGTAGCTTGCATTAAGGTTTACGGGTGTTGCGGGGTTTAGCTACTGCTGCTCCACCCGATGCACACCGGATACTCCGGTGTATCCATCCCATTGATCACTGCGTCCTTCGCGCCAACCCGAGAGCCAGAACTGGCGTTGTGCCTCGGCGGCGTGTGGGCATGTTTCAAGAGATTTTCCGTCCAGGCCAGCGTGGTAGCCTCTGTGGAAAGCGCGGTTGTTCATATCACGTTTTTGTCTTCTCATACCTGTCTCCTTACCGCTATGTATTTAATTTACCCCAACTCAGAGTGCCGCGTCGACTAACAATTTGACCCTAAAGCCAAATTCTTTATAACTGTTTATTATCAATCGGTTGCGGGTTAAAATCCCTGTAATATCAATTACATAGCAATAAAAAAATAGAGTAAAAGCGTGTCGCGTTGAGACACGAAAAGGCAGGGTAAGACAGGGCCAGAGTACTAATGGGGAGTAAGCGCCGTTAAATCAGCACCTGTTTTTCCTAACAGGTTCGGGCCAGTGCAACCTGCTATAGTTTGGTGGAATCGGCAAAAGCGAACGACCTTGAGCGAGCCAATGGCACCAGCCGTTATGAGTTTTACCCGCTGTATGAAGGGCGCTTGACGGTGGCCGCAATCAACCAAGAACCGGTTCATTACCAATGGACCTATAATCATTACCGGCCAAACAACGTAACCATGCTTCCCGAAGAAATTCATAGCCGCCCGCCGACCTGCTCGCCAGAGCATTGGCAAGGGCGGCGGTGAAAACCTGTGTTGGCTCACCCCTGTTTCTTCTTAAGCGAACGCAAGACATCCTCAAACATCTCGTGATGTTCCAGCAACGCAGAGCGTAAAATCCGCATATCCTCAGTTGTTAGTTCCTTTCCTGATCGATCAAGTATCTTCCGTGAAAAGCCATCTCGCTCCACGGTGACATGGGCCATATCATTGCGCTTCGGTATTGTGTCGTTCGCGTAGCGCGACATGGCCTTTTGCTCCTTACCATGGATTCCTAACTGTTTCAGAATCTCCCTGAAGAGACTAAGTCGATAAGTACTTGAATAGACATTGTGAATATTTAGGATCTCCGAAATTTCCTTCGCTTCAGAAATGCGGGTGCAGTTATTAGAAAATTGTTCTTTAATCTTATCCAACTGCTTTCCAATAATTTTGAATGCGGCAGCAACCGTCTTTTGGTTTGCCTTTTTAAGAACACATATCAGGGACTCATTGACGAACTCGTCGATCTCGCTCGTTGCCCCCATTACGATGCCACGAGAGTGGTCTATATCAAGCACCTTCTTGACCAAGACATCAAAAACATGAATGACTGTATCGGGTAGACCGGCCCTGTCGCAACAGAACACGCCGTGGATCTTGTTCCGAGCAACGATCTCAGTTAAATCTTTAGCCTGAGCGGAGTAGAAAACAATATCCTTGTAAGGAAACGTATCCCGCACCATTTCGAGACCCACTTCACCGTTTGGTTCATCGCCAAAGTCATAGTCCATTAGAATGAGGTCGATGTGATCGCCATAAATGTCATCGCCAATATAACTTGCAGCTTTTTTGATTGAGGTCGCCATTTCTGTTTGGAGCTTAAACCCCTGCTTCCGCATGAGCCTCTCAATCCCCTCGCGCTGCGCTTTTATCGCTTTAGGCTGGTCCTCAACCCATAGAATGTTAAAATCCAGTCTCATTTTGATATCCTAATTTGGAAAGCCGCTCCTTTGGGCGAATTAGGGGATGCTTCGATTGTTCCGTTCATTTCTCCCAAAACCTGCCTGACGTGGAACAGACCTAACCCTGAGCCATCTGTAGTCGTGAAACCCTTCTCAAAAATACGTGACAATGGTGAAATGCGCTCCGCGAAGCCCTCCCCATTATCAGTCACTGTTATGTAAACAGAACCAGGATGTGGATGAGTGACTTTGATTTCAACCTGCGTCGCTCGAGCCTTGCGAGCGTTGGCGATGAGATTGTCGATAACAACTGCCACATCTATCGGCTTAAACTGCTGTTCAAAGCCCTTCCCTTCGACAGAAACTGTCACATGCCGTAGTCCTGTAGGAAGATGATCTTTTACAATTCCATTGACATATTGCTCGATATACTCACCCAGATGAGCCTTGATCTGCTCAGTCTGTATTCTGAAATTTGCTTTTGTAGCAAACTTCGCAATACCGAGAACCTTGCTATTCAATAAAGTGATTCCTTCTAATGAGTCCAATATCTCACTAGCCAAAACAGATTTCTTGCCAGCAAGCGAAACGGCTAGATTTTGAATTTGCTGATGGATATCAACCGCATAAATTGTAACCTGATGGTGTAAATTAAGGATTGTATCCGTATCAAGCGTTGAGATCGATGTGAGGAACAAGTTCCGCTTTTTTTCCTCTTCCAGTTCCCCTTTGGTAGCCTCCTCTGCGGCTTCAGCTGTAGCCGCCCGCGCTTGCGCCTTCTCCTTTGCCTTGCGTTCTTCGTCGGCTTGGAGACGGGCAGCCTCTTCGCGAGCCTTAAGCTGTGCGAAGCGTTTTTCTGCAACTGCTACCTTCTTGAAAAGTTCTTTATCTTTCGTGGTCTCTGCAATTGCACGAAGACTAGTGAGCGATGATTCGAACTCTTCTGAGCGCTCGCTAATGATGCCGATCAGATTCTGGCTGTAATCAAGAAGTTCAATTTCCTTGCTGTTTACGAGGCTTGCTACAACGCGCGCAACTCTTGCTTTCCCAGGATCTGTTGTAAGGCGCGAAGTGTCGTCCGAGAACTTGTCTTCGACATCAGGAAACGTAACAGGAACAACGTATTTTTCGAGCCGCTGGAGGCATTGCTTCATAAAACACTCGCGAAGATCAGCCACTGCAGGCGTCTCGATAAGTCCCGTGTTTCTACTAGACGCTTCTTGGAAGTCTTCTTCTGCTCCTTGAACCTCAATTTTTCCGATTACATCACGGGTTCCAAGATACCTTGCGTAACCTTGGCCCTTCCGGCGTTCCATCCCGAACCAGTCGTCACGCTCCTCTCCGATTGGAAACACCCGAAAGCCGTTTCGAAAGACAAATACTGAACCGAATTGAACCGACCGCACTCCCATTCGACGCTTAAAGGTGCTTTTAGCCGATTTATTCAAGAAATACAGCTCGCAACTGAAACTTGATGACTTCAGTCTAGCGTAGGGGTTGGGCTCTTTGATGCTATAAATTAACTCTCCTCGGTCCGTTAAGGAGCTTTCCAAATACTGCCCACATGGACTAATCTTGACTGCAATAAACGTCGTCTTCTCTTGAAGTGTGGAAAATATGAAGTTGCCGACTTCCTCGTTGACCACTTCTCCTGGGAGGGGCTGTCTGCCTTCTTTTTTTATAGTTGCGCGCGCCTTCTCGTCGGCCTCTTCTTCTTGAGGCGCAATGATTCTTATCTTAAATCCATCGGCCGAAGCTCCAAATGGGTTGATGAGTTTCGCAAGGGCTGCCTTCAGCTTCAGAATGGAACCCCGATCCCAGGTTTTTCTAGGCTGCTCGATTGTGATTACTGTTCCGTGTTTTATTTTTCTTATCTTTGTCGGAACTTCGAACGATTTAGCAGTATCGGTGTATTCAATCTCGATTTCTTCGAAGCGTCTAAGGTGCTCCTCATCGAACAAAGACCAATCTACTTTGATTTGGTGAACTGACCCGGCGACCTCATCTCGAGATCTAGTCTGTAGTGTTACAAACCGCCCCAAACGGTCAGAGGAGAGCCGTCCGACCCCTTTGCTTCCTGCATAACGCTTACGACCTTCAATTGCATCGCGGAAATCTTCCCCACGATTCTGTTCACGTTTGGCCGAATAGCCCACAAACAGCCACTTTGATCGGATATCTTCCATGGACATTCCATCACCATCATCAGCAATGATTATGGCGTTATCTCCAAAGAACACGTCTACATTCTTGGCTGCGGCGTCGAAAGAGTTCTTGACCAGTTCAAAGATAGCTACCGCATCGTCCGTGATCAGTTCGCTACCAAGCACGTTTTTCAAGCCGCTGCTGACATCAAAGTGTAGTTCGCTATTTTCTGACTTAGCCATTGGAAAGAACTTCCTTTAGTGCGAGACCTGCCATTTCCGCAAATAACGGAGGGACGGCGTTCCCGACTTGAGTGTAACGTGGTGTCTGTAGAATTCGCTGCTTGCCGCCTGTGGTGTAGGGTCCCTTGAACTCAAACCAGTCTGGAAATGTTTGGAGCCGTGCACATTCACGCACGGTCATAACGCGGGGCTCGGAGTAGTGGACCAGGTCGTCAGGGATGGTTGTGACGGTAGGAGCGGTCTTGTTCCCATCTAACACGGTCACACTACGCTTTTTGAGCCCAAATAGTTTACGATCCGTACCGAGAATACAGCGGTTGCGGGGTGCGCCAGCTAGTAACCGTGCGAAGACTGCCTTAACATCGTCGGTGTGGTTGACGAATCGATGGCTGTCAGGCGTGTGCGCCTTGGAGTCGTTTCTCAGATATTTTTGGAGGCCTGTCTTAGGACGTGACGCAATGCCAGACTGGAAACCGTTTGAGTCCGTACAAAGCGCGGTGCCGTGACAGCGTTGCAAGTCAGACAAGGCAGATTTTACGCCATTCTTTCTGGGGATTCCTCGGGCTGACAGATGGTCAAAGCACTGATTCTTCAATGTCTCGAACGCGGCATCGGCGACGCCCTCATTGGTGGCGATGACGATGAATCTCCGTCGTCGCTGGGGAACCCCGTAGTCGGACATGTCGATGAGTTCTCCACGCGCATCCTCATAGCCAAGTTCGCGGAGTTGTTGTATCACCAGTTGCGAGTAGACGACGCCCGCGTGTGCATTCGCCTTGAACCTCATAGTGAAGCCGCGGACATTTTCAAAAAGGATGGCACGAGGCTGAACCAACTCGACCAAGTTCAGATATGAGTGGACGAGATTGTTTCGTTCATCGCCCTCGCGACGTCGACCCGCTGTGGAAAATCCCTGGCATGGAGGTCCGCCAACCACCAAATCAACCGTTCCCTTCAATTTCGCGAGCGTATTTTCTTTTTGATCCAGCAGTTCCTCAATGTCCCAATTCGTGGTGGCGAGCCATGTGGGCCAGTCGAAATGCTTTCGCTTGTCAATTAAGTTGGCCTTTAGCGTAGAAAAGGCTGATGGGCTTTTCTCAACGGCGAACAAACCCTTCCAGCCTGCCAGATGCAGGCCGGTGCTTAAGCCACCACAGCCGGCAAACAGATCAATGTATTTCAAGTTGCTCTCCATATTACTCAATCATTTTACCAGCACAAAGCGGCTCTGTCCAGGAGCATGTATAGGTTCATAACATTTGGCACTTCGGTTGGTTGGTAATTAGGGATTGTACAGGAGAGAGCATGGTCAATGCGTCGCCTTTGATACCGTGGGCCACGGCATTGTTGCTGATTCCGGTAGATATTTCAAAAAGTACACCGGCAGCTTATTTTTCAGTTCATACACCGGCAACCATCATAGCTCTCGACAGTGGCCTCTACAGCCTAATTGTCTGAAGCCTCGGATCAACCTTCCCCCAATGCCACAACGTATCGAACTGCTCCACCAAGCGCTTGGCTGATGCCCTGGAATCGGGTTCGTAGAATCCATTTCGGCCGCGTTCGTCCGGCTTGTACACCACGCCGTTATTATCGCGCACAACGTAAGTTGCATCAGGCAGATCGGGATGTTCATCCAGCACGCGCATTTTCATACTGGTGGAAAGCCGCCGCGACAGGGTGAGTAGTCTGTGACCGTTCTCTGCCACCGGCCTGGCATCGTTAATCAGAATACGAATATTGCTGTGTCGTGAACGCCGGGCGAGGGCGGTGATGGCTGAGTTCAATTTCGCCGAGTCGAACACGTCTGGGTCCAGCAGGTTGCTGTAAATGCGCAGGTCTCTTGTCGCGGTCTGGGCCAGGGCCAGGGCCAGGGTGGCGAAGGGGTGGGGGTAGCCCACGTGCTTAATACATTCCTTGGCGCCGCTGTAATCGATTGCCAGGTCCATGGCGACGTGGGGTATGCCGGCTTCCTCGAAGGGTTCACCGAAGTGGAAAAAACCGGCGTTCAGGTAGAAATTGACGGCATGTGCCTGGGCGTGTAGGTAGAGGCGATTCATGCCGTGCAGGCGGGCGTGTTTGATGATGTGGTCCAGCAACAGTCTGCCCAGGCCTTTGCCGCGATGTTCCTTCAATACGGCCAGGCGTCCGACTTTGCCATCGGGTAGCATGCGGCCGCAGGCCAGCGCAACAGTGATGTGGGTCAGCAGGAAATGGCTGGCGGTGTCGTCCTTATCGTCCCGCTCGATTGCCTCGGCTACGTTCTGTTCCTCGATAAACACTTTGCCGCGAATAGAGAGCAGGGTTTCCCGGTGCAGGTTCCAGCCCACCGCTTCGACGATATAGTCACTCATCGTATTCACTGGCTGTGAGACAACCCCGTTCGCCCAATTGCCGCGCCAGTGCCAGGTTCAGTTCCTGGCCCACGCAGGTGGTCTCACCGCTGCACAGGGTTTGTATTGCGGGTAGTTGTTCCAGATCAGCCGGGAACGAATCCCCATTGGCATAGATTTCCAGCCCGTTGGGCAACTCGCGCCAGGCCAGTCGCGCGGCCGGGTTCAGTTGCAGGGTTTGTCCCTCGCTCACATCAAGCGGTGGCAGTTCTTCGGCGCCATCGGTGACCAGTTCCCCAAACCAGGGACTGTCGACAGCGAGTGCTGCCAATTGTTGAAGCTCTTGTAACACCGACTGCCGTGCGGTTGCTATCGCCTGCGGGGTAATTTCTCCGGGCCGCTGTGCCTGTAGGCTTGGGTCGCGGTAGAGCCGCTGTGGGTTCATGGTTTCCAGGCCCGCATCCACACTGCGCGACAGCATATCACTGAGGCGTGGTGCGCGAAAACCGAGGGAGTAGGTAAGGCTGTCAGATTCTGCCGTGCCCCAGTGGGCCAGTCGCGGCGGCACATACAGCACATCACCGGGCTCGAGAATGTATTGTGCACTGTCCTCAAACTGTTTGAGGATACGCAGGCTTGGGTGATCAATCAGCGCCTCGTTATCGGTGCATACCTGGCCCAATCGCCAGCGGCGGCTGCCTTGGCCCTGTACCAAAAACACGTCGTAATTGTCGTAGTGGGGGCCTACACCGGCGCCGATACCGTCAACAACAGTTGCGTAGCTAACCATTACATCATCAAAACGCCAGCCGGGCAGGAAGTCAACCAGTCGGCGCAGCGCTGCCACCTTGTCCAGGTAGTGATCCACCTGCTGTACCAGCAGGGTCCACGGATGGGCAGCGTCAAAATCGCCCGCGCCGAAGGGTCCCTGGCGCAAGCCCCAGCCATCGGGGCGGGTTTCCACGATGCGGGCATTGATGTCGTCTTCCAGGGCCAGCCCCGCCAATTCTGCGGCGCAGAGCGGGTCCTGAAAGTCGGGCAGGGCGGCGCGAATCAGCAGCGGTTTACGCTGCCAGTATTCGCGCAGAAAGATACCGGAATCAAAATGTTCGAAGCGGATCAAATGTTTCCGGCCTGCGTGGTGGCATTACCGATATAGCTGGCCGGGGTCAGCGCCAGCAGTTCGTCGCGGGCTGCCTGCGGCATGTCCAGAGCCGCCACGAAGGTCTGTATGGTTGCGCGGTTCATGTCCTGGCCCCGGGTCAGGTCCTTGAGTTTTTCGTAGGGCTTTTCAATGCCGTAGCGGCGCATCACGGTCTGAATGGCCTCGGCCAATACTTCCCAGCCGTCGTCCAGGTCCTGGGCCAACCGCGCCTCGTTCAGTTCCAGCTTGCCGATGCCCTTGAGGCTGGACTGGTAGGCAATCAGGCTGTAGCCAATGCCCACGCCCATATTGCGCAGCACGGTGGAATCGGTCAGGTCGCGCTGCCAGCGGGAGATGGGCAGCTTGGCCGACAGGTGGCCGAAGATCGCGTTGGCGATACCGAGGTTGCCCTCGGAGTTTTCGAAGTCGATGGGATTGACCTTGTGGGGCATGGTGGATGAGCCCACTTCACCGGCCACGGTCTTCTGTGTGAAGTAGCCGATGGAAATATAGCTCCAGATGTCCCGGTCGAAGTCGATGAGGATGGTGTTGCAGCGGGCAATCGCATCGAACAGTTCGGCGATGTAATCGTGGGGCTCAATCTGGGTGGTGTAGGAATTGAAGGTCAGCCCCAGGGAAGTGACAAAGCTCTCTGCGTGGGCCGGCCAGTCCACCTCTGGGTAGGTACAGATATGGGCGTTGTAGTTACCCACTGCACCGTTGATCTTGCCCAGATATTCGATGGCTTTGATGGTCTTTACCTGGCGCCGCAGCCGCGCCACCACGTTGGCGACTTCCTTGCCCATGGTGGTGGGGCTGGCGGTCTGGCCGTGGGTGCGCGACAGCATGGGCGCAGCGGCGCTGGCCTGGGCCAGGCAGGCCAGCTTGTCGACGATCTCTTCCAGCATCGGCAGCAGTACCTGCTTGATACCGTCGCGCAGCATCAGTGCATGGGACAGATTGTTGATATCTTCTGAGGTGCAGGCAAAGTGCACAAATTCTGAGATGGCTGCCAGTTCGGCGTTGCCGTCGAATTGTTCCTTGATGTAGTACTCCACCGCTTTCACATCGTGATTGGTGGTGGTTTCTATCTCTTTAATGCGCGCAGCACCGATGCTGCCAAAGTTATCGGCAATGTCGTTGAGGAGCGCGGTGGCGTCCTCGCTGAGCGTGGGCACCTCTGTTATGGCCCCCTGCGCCGCCAGGGTCTGCAGCCAGCGCACCTCTACCAGTACGCGCCGCTGCATCAGGCCATATTCGCTAAAAATACCCCTGAGGCTAGAGGTTTTGCTGCCGTAACGTCCGTCGATTGGCGATACAGCGGTGAGAGCCGATAGCTCCATGGTGTTACTCCCTACAGGTTCACAGAAAAAAGTGCATAAAAGGATGGGGCGGAAAAGATGCAGATTTTACACCGATCCCAGTTCCCGCGACAGGCTTTGCGCCAGCTCAAGCAGCTTGCGCCGCTGCAACAATAGCTTCCAGCGGCGTCCGCCCAGTTGCCGCCACAGGTAGGCTGAGCGGATGCCGGCCAGCAGCAGGGCGCGGATCAGGTCTGTGTTGGCAGGATTTTGCAGTTGCTGCACGCTGCCACTGACCTTGATACGAAATGTAAAGGTGCTGATCGTGTCCTGGTATATACCGGCAATGCTGTGACAGACTTGCTGCACATGATTGGCAAAATACTCAGCTTTAAAATGGGTGTGTTCCAGGCGTGAATGTACCACCGCGACCAGGTCGGGGTTAGTGGAAAATTTTCTCTCCAGGTGCAGCATGCCAAGTACATAGCGCACCATCTCCCGGGCCTCGGCTGCATGCTTGTTGGCGAGCATATTGGCCAGATTGGCCAAGCCCAGCTTTACACCGGGTACGCCGCCGTAGACCGCCGCCGTGGAGGGGGCATCAAATTGAAACAGGCTGTTGATGGAGGGTGTTAAAAACTCTTCGGGATAGCTGCCGGTACGGGAAATTTGGTCTACCAAGCGGGCCGCCTGCACAACGCCGGCCAAGGCCAGTACCTGTTGTTGCAGATCACTCACGCGGCCGCCTCGATAACACCGCCACCCAGGCACAGATCATGCTGGTAAAACACCACTGATTGGCCGGGTGTGATGGCCCGTTGCGGTTGCTCGAAGCTGACCGTGTAGACCGAGTCTACACAGCTCACCGTGCAGGACTGGTCGGGCTGCCGATAACGCGTTTTGGCCTTGCAGGAGAGGGGCAGGGCCGGTGCGTGGCCGGCGATCCAGTGAATCTCGCTGACCGACAAGTTGGATTTGAACAGCGCCGGGTGCTCATTGCTCTGGGCGACCAACAGCACGTTGTTGTCCAGGTCCTTTTCCACCACGTACCAGGGGGCATCATCGCGTCCGGCCAGGCCGCCTATGCCCAGCCCCTGGCGCTGCCCCATGGTGTGGTACATCAAGCCCCGGTGCTGCCCCAGCACATTGCCCTGTAAATCCTGGATAGCGCCGGGCTGGGCGGGGAGGTACTGCTGCAAAAAATCGCTGAAGCGACGCTCACCGATAAAGCATATGCCGGTGCTGTCTTTCTTGTTGTGGGTTTTCAGACCGTGGGCCTCGGCCAGGCGCCGCACCTCGGGCTTTTTCAGTTCACCCAGCGGAAACAGGCTACATTCCAGTTCTGCGTGACCGACCGCGTGTAGAAAATAGCTCTGGTCCTTGTTGTGGTCCAGGCCTTTGAGCAAGGTGGCCGCGCCATCGGCACGGCCCAGGCGGCTGTAGTGCCCGGTGGCGATCAGGTCTGCGCCCAGCAACTGCGCGTATTCCAGGAAGGCTTTGAATTTGATTTCACGATTGCAGAGAATGTCGGGGTTGGGCGTGCGCCCGGCCTGGTATTCTGCCAGGAAGTGTTCGAACACATTGTCCCAGTACTCGGCAGAAAAATTGGCACTGTGCAGGTGAATGCCGAGTTTGTCGGCCACCAACCGGGCATCGGCCAGGTCTTCTATAGCCGTGCAGTACTCGGTGCCGTCATCTTCCTCCCAGTTTTTCATGAACAACCCCTCAACCCGGTAACCCTGTTGCAACAGCAGCAGGGCGGCTACGGACGAGTCGACGCCGCCGGACATACCGACCATGACTTTTTTGGCTGCGGGATTGTTCATTCAGGTGTAGTAGATAAATTCCAAGGGTATTTTGGGCCTGCGCAGATACTGTTCTACAGCGGCCAGTACCAGCGGGCTGCGCATTCTGGCAGACTCGGCCAGCATTTCCCCGTGGGTAAGCCAGACCACCCGTTCAATATCTGTGTCCAGTTTGAAATCGGCTTCCTGATGCAGTGCGGCCCCATAAAAAGTGGTGCGGTGATAGGTGATGCCGTTAGCCGGGGCGGTATACAGTGCCACACCTACCAGCCCCTGTATTTCAATATGCCAGGCGGTTTCCTCCAGGGTTTCGCGAACCGCGGCCTGTATCAGGGTTTCACGGGGTTCCAGGTGGCCGGCGGGTTGATTCAATACCAGGCCGTGCTCCCCCTGTTCCTCCACCAACAGGAAGTGCTGATCTCTTTGTATCACCGTGGCCACAGTGACGTGGGCATGCCATTTAGTCATGGGGACGATTATACCCCTGCTGCGTCCGCGCGCGTTTTTTACTGGGCCTTGCCGGCGGCATATTAACTTCAAGCCGGCGGGAGTCACCCGCTTGCAGACCCTGTAGGGACCACTCGCCGATACTGGCTCTGATAAGCCGCAGGGTAGGGTGGTCAATAGCAGCCGTCATGCGACGCACCTGGCGATTGCGGCCCTCCTGTATGCTCAATTCCAGCCAGTTGGTGGGCTTGTCCCGACGCTCTCGTATCGGTGGCCGGCGCGGCCATAGTTGTTCGGGAGGCTCCACCAGTCGCGCTTTCGCCGGCATTGTCGGGCCGTCCTTGAGGGTGATGCCATTAGCCAGGGCCTGCAGGTCTGCCGGCGTGGGACAGCCCTCTACCTGCACCCAGTAGGTCTTCCACGTTTTCCTGGCCGGATTGGCAATCCGGTGTTGAAGCTGCCCGTCGTCGGTCAGCAATAAGAGACCCTCAGAATCGTAATCCAGTCGCCCCGCCGCCCGAAAACCGGGTGCGCACAGGAAATTGGCAAGGGTCTGGCGGCCCTCACCATCGGTGAATTGGCTGAGCACCCGGTAGGGCTTGTTAAACAGGATAAGTTGGCTCATTAATTCTTGCGGTGCATCAAGTAGGTCATTGCCGATGCTCTTTCTTAATCCTGAGGAATCTCAAGTACTCCGCCGGCTCCAAACGAAATTGATGGGTCTACTGCATCATAAGACAACAGGTGGGTTCCATAGGCTCCTTCTTGCGCAATTAAAATTTTCCTGTGAGCGTTTGCCACAGTAATAGCTGCTCTGGTAAGAATGCTGGTTTCTCCTACCTGTGCGCCAATGATTATAGGTATTCCAAGCTCACTTGCTTTTGCAGCAATTGCCAACGAACGCAGGATTCCACCCATCTTTGAAACTCTCAAATTGATAATCCATGGATGAGTGTCTTCCTGAATGTTCCAAAAGTCTTCGAGCTTTAGGAAACTCTCATCAAGTATTATCTTCTTGCCAAGCTCCCTGTAAATTATCTTGAGGTCTTCATACCTGTTTGCAGTTATCGGTTCTTCTACTGCAAAAAAACTACCATTGAGTTGTTTCAAATAATGGATTGCATCACCCGCGCTCGCCCAGTGATTGTTGGCATCAAATCTTATTCGGTTATCAGGTTCGAGCTGATTGCCCAATAAATTCAAATTTTGTTGATCGATGGCCTTATCACCAAATAATTTTACCTTGTAATCTCTAAAACCTACGGCTTTATATTTCTCAAGTTGTGAACGAAACAGGCTGGGGTCTTGCGTTCCCAGAACCGCTGTATAGTGAAACTCCCCGGCAATTTTTGGCAATCCCAGTAATTGCTCGATGGTTATTCCTTCTTCGAGAGCCAGCGCATTGAGCAAAGAGATTTCAATTGCAGAAAATGCGGCTGGATTACTGTCAATTTCAACTCTATAGGTTGATGCCCACTCTGTCAGCTCGTTCACGCTGCTGATATAAACGAGTTCAGATTGATACTTACCAAAAAAATCCAGTGCAGTACCAATAGATTCTCCCGTTACATAACTTCGAGGACACCCTTCCCCCAATCCGGTGTTGCCGGTGTCTGTGTGAGCCTTAACCAACACAGATTCAGTCTCACTGCGTGAAGCAGTGGAATGTTGGAACGATACCTTAAAGGGTATCTTTAGTTCTTCGATTTTAAATTCATGTATTTTCATAGAGCCGGCCTCTCATGGGAGGCAAAATCGAAATCGCAGTCTTGATCATATTGCAGGTGCATCAATTTGAATTGTCCTTCCCTTTGCCCCTGTTCCAGACAATGCTTTTTGTATAGGTCACCGGCTCCGTTGCGAATAAATACAGTGCGCAGAGGTCTTAGCCGACCGCTCTTTTGTTTCTCTTCAAATTCCATATTCAACTCTCTTAGCTTTATCTCAATGTCAGAAGAGTCGAACCGTGTGTGTTCTACATAAAGGCAATATTCATACTGTTCGGGATAGGCAATTAGGATGAAGAAATCAAAAGCAATTTTTTGTTGTTGCCTGAATTCCTCAATAGCACCTAACAACTGAGCCTCACAAAGCTTTTCTCCAGTAATATTGGTTACACCCTTGCCTTTCTGCACGAATTGTATGGTAGGTGTATTATTGAAATAACCCGTTACTTCAACCAAGTCATTAATGTCATATCTGTACAGGCCAGTTTGGGTCGTTACAAAAATGTAGTACTGAATGCCAGGGGATATCTCATCCAGCCTGAGAAACCTGGGCTCTTCCTCTTCCCACTGATCTTTCTCTACAAATTCAAAAAAATTCTGATGGAATGTAGGAACCTGTTTGTTATCTATTACATCAATAGTTACACCGCCACGAAACTCGCTCGACATATACCCAACTTCTACAATGCCGGTATCGACTGCAAGCTTTTCACGCAGGCTTGAGATTGGTATCGCACAACTACTTCCTGTCCATACGGTAATCGCTTTCAATTCAGGCCAGATATTGGCAAATATAAGTGCCCCGTTAGCTGCTAATAAACCCTCAAGTTCTTCAGCTCTTTCCCTGTTGGATATTCCAATTTCCTCAATAAGAGAGTCAGCATTGTCGTTGATTACTCGATCCAATTTGATAAGTGACGTTGGGTTTGCGGTGGCAATCATCGAAATGTTTTTTTCCATTAGTGCTGAACCGGCGATTGCCAGGTATTTTTTTTCATAATTTTCCATTTCAAACACATGCGGAGGAACAACATACTTTGTCCGTAGTGTTCTAGGCATACTCTGGTATATGAGTCCTGACATAGAACCGTAAGGGCTTCCGGTATCCAAAAAACCTTCATGTGAAGGGCTAACCATAGCAAGAATTTTCCCCTTGTAAGCGAGGGGAATACCCAGATACATTGCAAAAGCCAGGAGTTGTTGGCTCTGTTGATATTGCGCGATGCTGCTCTTGAGAATGGGAATTTTTTTTGATCTGCCGGTAGTTCCACTTGTCAGTACGTAAAAAACGGGAGATTCCTCAGTGAGGTATGGGAAGCTTTCAACGTCCTGCTTATCAATATATTCCTTAAGATTATCGTAAGTATTGACCGGGACCGATTCGATGTAGTCATCATAATTTTTTATCTTACGGAAATTGTGCTCCTTGCCGTATACGGTTTCCTTATTCTTATCGACTATTTTTGTAAGCAAATTATCCTGATGATACTGAGGTTGGTGAGTCGATTTGATGAATGGTCTCCAGACAAAAACCCTTATGAAAGCCATCCTCAACGGCATTAGGATCGAGACCAATAGCTCCGTCATAAGTTTTTATCCAAACCTTTTATAAAAGGTGTTTTGAGCTGAGATAGAAAATCCAACGGGTATTCTCTATTGATTAATCCCAATGAATCGACAGCACGTGAACCGGGCAGGAACCAGGTACCGAATAACAAATCCCAAACAATTAGATTGTTGCCGTAATTACTGTTTGATTCTTGAATTTCAACCGAATGATGCCACCGGTGGAGCTGCGGACCACTAATTATGAAATTCAAAATGCCCATACGTAGTTCGATATTGCAATGTTGAAAAAATCCATTGATTGAATAGAAGACAAAATACAAGGCCAGCACATCGTCTGATACACCCACCAGAATGAATGGCAAGACATCAAATAAATACTGTATGGTCTTTTCAATTGGATGAAATCTATTAACGTTTAGCCAGTAAAGTTTATGGGGCGAGTGGTGTATAGCGTGCAACTGCCATAGTGGTTTCCAATGATGACTTAATCTGTGTAGCCAATACCGAAAAAAATCAGCAACAAGTAGCATCAAAATCGATTGAAATATTACCGACCAAGCGTGTGGCCATGGTATATCCGGCCGAATTTCACTGGACTGCAAAGAATAAAGCAGCATTAGTGAAACCAAAAATCCAAGTAGCCCAGGCAGGAGAATTTGAGTTAACAACATATAGGTTGCGTCATTGGAAATCTCCATTTTGCTGGGTCGCCACAACTTTCGATATGGATTTGAGTATTCCAGATAGATAATAAGTAGAGCGGCAACAGTAACGGGAAAATACGTGGCTATTATCAAATTCAAGCCGTTACCAATTGCCAGCAAATGGAAGAAAACTGCACTGATGATGACCGATGGGTAGGCTCCCCATGCCACGATTTGTTCGGCATGAGCGCTGTGGAATAATCCGACGCACAGTAGAAATGACGCAAGAACAAGATGAAATATCGCAGGAATTTGAGCTGCTAACCAGGTATGCTCGTTCGCGAAACTGAATCCAGCTACCAAACGAAATGCCATGATTGCGAAATAAACAGTTCCAATGCCTAAATAGATCCATCCAAGCTTGGGGTTTTGTTCCATTTTGCCCGAGCGGAACTTTAATAAAATATTGCCAAGAAATACGATGATTACAATTTGTGAAGCAAGCAAGAGTGGATATGACATCGCACCGCTCTGCCAACTATCGAAGGGAGGCAGAATACCTACGGGCCAAATGTACTGAGTCAGCTGTGCGATTACACGCAATACGAAAACACACAAAAATGCTGACAGCCAATAGCTATAATTTTTCGTTTTTCCAGCTTCCATTTGCTTTTTACTCAAGCACGAACTTCATATTGTCAAAGTGAATATAGCACCGATTGATCCTTCCCATTAACAGTGGACACCTCACTAAGCGACTTTTTGTGCCTCAAACGTAAGCGCCTCTAAATCGACCCCCGTTGACATTATCAGGTAGTCATCGAACAGTTAATCAGTTTGCCCCGCCGTTAGTCTTCGACTTGCATGTTCCAGGGCAGTAACGCTTCCAGCTTCTCCACCGTATCTGCCACCGCAATATTCGCCTTAGCCGTTTCTACCAAACTATAGCAGGTCGCACTGGCGCGGGCACCGTGTGAGGTATCTGCAAAAAGCCAGGCCCGGCGTCCAACAGCAAAAGGCCTGATCGCATTCTCTGCCGGCGCATTACTGATATGTAGCCGGCCATCCTCACAATAGCCAATCAGATACTCCCACTGGTTCAGCGTGTACCTTATCGCCTTATGGGTCAGGCTATCTTTGGGTACCCGGCTGACGTTCTTCTCCAGCCACGGTTTCAGGTCATCGAGAATCGGCACGTGAGGGGTCGTATTCAAACAGTACTGACTGCCTGGCGGGCGGCCCACCCCGGATCACCCACATCCATTTGTCCGATTGAGCCGTCTTGCCGGCTTCCTTCAAGACCTGCATGCGTGTTTCATCGGCCTGCAGGTAATTTCCCTCAAGCTGAACCTCCCTGATTAGATTCATCAGGGGTTGGAATACATCCTGGAGCCGTATAATCCAGTGGGCCATATTGGAACGGCTGATATCACCACCATAACGCTTGAGCATTCCCTCCAGACGGTACAGTAGCAATCCATCGGCGTATTTGGAGGCTATGATGTAGGCCAGTAATGCAGGACTGGCAAAACATGTACCCAAAGGGTGAGCGGGTCGCTGTGCCGCAACGATGACGTCTTATGGCCGCCGGCCCGGCGCCGGCTTTTCTAAAATCTACCGGGCTCCGGTACAGGTAGACCCGGGGCTTACTGCTGATACCTTCAAACTTCCCGCGTCAGTAGACGAAGCGGTAGTAAAGCGTGTGGTCATCAGGAGAGAGTCTGGCCCGAACCTTTAAGGAAAAACAGGTGCTGATTTAACGGCGCTTACGGTTGTTCTTCAAGCCGGTTAACAGATTGACGCACCCTATGCGCCACTTCCCACGCCGCGCGGCGGTTGTCTTTGGCAATATAGTCCTGAATCTTCTCCAGTGCCGTTGCCGCCGGTTCCGTCCATATGACCCGCACGCTCAGTTGTCTTCATACTTGTTGAATATCCGGTCCATTTCGGCGTCACTGGCGAAACGACCTTCATCCGCCGCCTTGACGCCCTCTTTCGTGCGCTCAACCTGCCAGGCATGTATTTCCAGAAGCTGATCAATGGCTTGGTTAACGAGGTAATTACGTGACCTGTCCATTTGACTTGCCAACCTGTCCAATTGCTTGACCTTCTTGCTGTCGGAGCGGACTGTGAATGCATCGGTGCCTATTGCTGATCTACCTTTATGGTTCATTGTGGTTCGCTTGTAATCATAGCATGATTTTCGGGCTTGGGCGGCGAATAGCCTCTTCCAATACGAAATGATACTGAACGGGGGTCGTGTTTCCAACACGAAATGATACTGAACATAGCCTGATTTCTGTTCATGCTGGAAGGATGAATACCCTCATGAATGACACTCACATAAAAACACTGGCGCAGGTGCATGCCTTTCTTGAAGGCACCCATGCAGTTGCCTTCTCCTTACCAACCAAAACCGAGCGCTATGGGTTTATTCGCCGCAGCTTGATTCGGTTTCGCTATCATCGGCTGCCTGGGCCGGATAAGAGCTTGCTGCTGAGCTTTATGACCCACGTCAGCGGCTATTCGAGGGTTCAGGTCAAGCGTCTGGTCAAGGCCTGGCTTGAGCACGGCAAGCTACGACCTCGCTCCAGTGCAGGCAATGGGTTTGCCCGCCAGTACACCGATGCGGACCAACGGCGATTAGCGAAGCCGGCTGAGTTGCATGGTACGCTCTCCGGGCCAGCCACCAAGAAGCTCTGTGAGCGAGCATGGCAATTGTTTGGGCTTGCCGAGTACCAACGGTTAGCCGGCATCTCGGTCGCGCACCGCTATAACCTGAGACGCGCCAGAGCCTATCAACGCTCTCGCCGTACCTTTGACAAGACCCGCGGCAAGGTATCCGCCATTGGCGAACGACGCCAACCGCAACCCAATGGCCGGCCCGGTTATCTTCGGGTAGATACGGTTCACCAAGGCGCTCTGGACGGCGTTACAGGGCTGTACCACAGTAACGCGGTGGATGAAGTCACCCGGTTTGAGGTTGTTGGTGCGGTTGAGAAGATATCCGAGCGATACCTGAGCCCCGTGCTTGAGCAACTGCTGGATCAGTTTCCCTTCGTCATGCTCGGCTTTCATGCCGACAATGGTTCGGAATACATCAACCGGCATGTGGTTACACTGCTCAAAAAGCTGCTGATCGAACTCACCAAATCCCGTGCCAGACAGTCTAATGATAACGCCTTGGTGGAATCAAGGAATGGCTCCATCGTCAGAAAACATCTGGGCTACGCTCACAGCCGGCAGCACTGGGCCTTTCTTGTTTGTTGCGGTAGTGAATCAGTTCCTTCACCAGCACTTGAACCCCTACATCAATTATCACCGGCCTTGCTTCTTGCCGGTGATCACAACCAACGCCAAGGGCAAGCAAGTGAAAACCTACCCCTACCAAGCCATGATGACACCTTTTGAAAAGCTCAAATCACTGGACGGAACCCAACAATATCTGAAACCCGGAATCACTCTGGAGACACTGGATGCAATCGCTATGAAGATCAATGATAATGAAGCGGCTAAACGGCGTAAGGAAGCTAAACAACAACTCACTGCTGTCCCGTTAACTTTCATATGAGTTTCATTTGATTGACATCGGGCAGTCTGCCATCAGGCGGATCACCCCTTAACAACGCCATCAGGTCACGCTTATCAAACAAATTAAGCTGCAGTAATCGCAATAGCTGCTGCATACTCTTTGTGAGTCCAGACTGAAACTTCAGAAATGCAATTAGCAGGTATACGCACATCGCTATCCATATTTGAGTCATCACTGCATTCTTGCTCGTGCCAACAAACGATTTGATTTTCAGGTTCTGTTTTATCCACTTAAAGAATAATTCCACTTGCCACCTGGCTTTGTAGACATCGGCAATCGTCTTGGCTGCCAGTTTGAAATTGTTTGTTAAAAACACATAGTGCTTACCCGTCTCCGCATCTTTGTAGCCAACCCGCCTTAATCGAACAGGACATTTTTTGGAGACCTGGGGGCCGGTGAATTCTATCGTTTGATCACACGTCAAACCTTTGCCTTTCAGCACCGATCGACGCTCGATAATGCGGTATTTTGCATTGCTCTTAAGCCGGGTGACGAAGAAAATACCCTTATCTGTCAATTGCTTATACCAAACGTAATCATTGTAGGCTTTATCAATTGCAATAATACTTCCCTTAGGAAATATGAGCGTGCGACCCACTGTTACATCGTGCTTCTTCCCTTCCGTGACGACCACAAACTCCGGCAAATAACCCGCATGATTCAAACCGACGTGCAGCTTAATCGCTCCTTTGGTGGTGCGAAAATCAGCCCAGGGAAACGCAGACAAACACAAGTCGATGGTGGACGCGTCCAGCGAATAAAGCGGGTGAGTAAATCTGAAACTATGATCAGGCGCCACGCCTTGGCAGCGAGTTAACAGTTTTCCAAACAGCGCTTCGTACAGAGCATAAGGCTTATCTTCATTGATGCGCGATAGGTTGGATCGCGACAGCTTCGCGCTGCCCAGGTGGTAAAGGCGATGCATTTGCGCCGACATATTATCCACGATATCACGCAAGCTGTTTCGACCAGACAATTGAGCCATCGTCAGCGACACAAACTGTGACCAGCGGGAGGCTTTACGAAAGGAACGGCCAGAATGATGTTGTTTGGCAAGGGTCTCAAATTCATGTCTCGGAACAAGTTTTAGTATTTGTGACAGGATCGTATTACAATGCGCCATGGTCTGGTTCCCTCTATTAATACACTGTTTTATAGACAATCTCATTGTATCAATTGTGGCGGAATCAGACCTCCTTATTTCTCCTTAACGGGACAGCAGTGACAACAACTCTTTAAAACCATTACTGAACAGAACTGTCAGGCTGCATAGTGGTGACCCTTACAGCCACTATCAAAACCCAGAGTTCAGTATCATTTGGTTATTGGAATATACTGATATGCGTCCAGGCATAACTCGCGATAGTGCCATCAAGGTCGCTGCTCCTGGAGCCGTCCAGAGTTACCGGCGCGCCGGTAGTCACATCTTGATCGTCCCCGGCATTGGCAACCGGCGGCTGGTTGGTCGCGGGTGCCGCGGTCGCCGTGCCGGTCATGCTGGTCAAGGCAACAGGCCACGCGACCAGGTCGGTCACGCCGCCCGCGGTAAGGATCAGGTTGAAGGATGCCAAAGTCGCGGTGTAGGTGATGGTGTAAGCAGCACCGCTACCGCTCACAGCAGTCACCGTGATACCTGTGGAAGTGGAGAAATCACCCGCATCCAAACCGGCCACATTCTCGGTGAAGGTGATGACGTGCATCTGCCCCGCCCGGTCAATCACAGCACCGGTAATGCTGCCGAGGGCCGCCCCCGGCGCATCAGCATCAATGGTAAATGCGGCAAGACCGGCAAAAGCGGAAACAACGCTATTCACGGTCTGGCGCACTCGCACTTGGTCGTCGGTGTATGCGGCACTGGTGTCGGGTAAAGTGAAACTGGTGCCGGTGCCGAGGACGAAATCGGTGGCACCGCCATCGGTGGAGTATTCCCAGGTGTCACTGTTGGTATCAAAACCGGTTGCCAGCGTAACGTCTATATCTCTATTTCTGGTGAGGCGGTCCGTATTAACACTCCCATCGGCAGCCGTGTCCCTCCTCAGAGCAATGCCCGGAGCCGGGGGGGGCTTGCACGATGACTTCGCGGGTAGCCGTGCCAGTATTACCGGCGTGGTCGGTTGCACGGTAGGTAACCGTGTAGGTGCCGGCGGTGGCGGTGTTCACCGCGCTGCTATCCACGGTGACCGCGACAGTGTCATCCAGAGCATCCGTGGCGGTGGCACCCAGATCGTTGTAGGCTTCGCCCTCTTTCAGGGTAATGCTGGCCACACCAGTCGGGGTGACCTCTGGCGGAGTGCGATCAAAGGTAAATGCGTCAAGACCGGCAAATGGGGAAAGAACCTCATTTATGGTCTGGCGCGTTCGAATCTGATTGTCGGCATATTCGCCGTCCTCCAATCCGAAATGAATATTGGGGATGCGGAAGGGCGTGTCTATCTTTGTATAATCGTAACTTTGACCGCCATTGATGGATATTTCCCAGGTGTCCCTGACCGGGAGCCTGCCGCCATCAAAATCATCCGCCACAACAATATCTATTCCTCTATTTTTGGTGATGCGGTCCGAATCTGAGCTACCCGAGTCCGGACCACTCAGGACGATGGTCGGGGGCGACGTTACCGGTACAATCTGCTTTGCAATCTCGGAACCGTTAAAGAATAAGACGACATTACCAACATAATTGGTAACACCACGAAAGAGGATATCTTGTTACTCACCAGTATCGTCTCCCCCAACAATGTGCTCTTGAGACACTTCGTCCAACGTAGCACGGTATGTGCCTGCACTGAGGGGTCTAAAAAATACTACTACTGCGGTTCTATCCCCACTTGGGGTAACCCCAAAAGAGTCGCCCTCGATTGCCGTCTGGCCATCTGTGTAAACTATTCTTTGGGGTGCCCTGCGCATGGGCGATGCCCGTTGATGCCAGCATCGCCACCAGCAACGCCGCGGCGAAAACGAATGGGGTGATTGTTTTATTCATAGCACTTACCTCTCTGTTGCGTGGCTGGCTGGGGGGGGGCGATGCTCATCGCTGCCAGCAGCACCGAGGCAAAAACCAATGTTGGTGATGGTTTTGTGTATCATAAATATCACTGGACTTCACTTATCTTTTCCTCGCAACGCTCAGGGTCGCCGCCGCAAATCTCGCAGGCCCCGTCAAGGCCAATCCTGTTGAGGCCACCGCAGGAACCTGATATTGGCGCACGACCACGCATCACGCCTATTGCCATACCGACAACCACGGCAACCAACAGCACAAAGGGTAGCACAGCTTCAATCATTTCCTCACTTCCCTGTTAGCCCAATGGTCGGCGCCTTCGCTTTTTCGGCTGATCGTTTGCCGAGGATTTACCCGGTGCTGTCCCCCACGCTGAACAATGCGGTATACTGCACGGCAATATTGCGTGGAGATAGCCATGTCCCCTGAAATTCTGACCATCCTTGGTATGACAGCAACCCTCCTGATTGCCACTTGGACCATGAACCGGTCACTGCGCACAGAACTGCGTGAAGACATCATAAGAGGTTCGCGGAGAGATCAAAGAGGTACGTGGAGAGATTGACGGCCTGCGTACTGAATTGAAAGCCGATAACGCCGCACTGCGCGATGAGGTCAAAGAAGAACTACAGGCAATGAATACCCGGGTTGCCAGCCTCAGTGAGCGCATGGCTGGACTTTCAGGTCTCGTCCAAGGACTCAAAGAGGCCATTGTTGCCCGCTCGGTGGCATAACTCTTGCTGTTCACGCCCGCACCGCCGGCGCCTCGGCAAAAGACAAAGAGTAGACTATACAAAGGTGAGTTAGTTGTTCTGATAAAGCATTAAATAGCGAATGAGGCGTTGGTTATGACACAGATTGAAAGTTTGAATCCGTTTACACCCGGAACTGGGCAACTCCCGCCTTATCTGGCGGGTCGGGAAAATGAGCAGGGTCGGTTCAGACAGATATTGGCAAAAATATCTGCCGGAAGGTCGCCCGATGCCGACATAGTTATGTATGGGCCCCGGGGTATGGGCAAAACAGTACTATTAAACTGGATCAGGGATGAAGTTGAAAAGACCGCGCAGGACAATCGTCCCTTGCGGACAGTCCAAGCGTCCCCGACAATTTTTCCATCTTTAAATTCTCTCTGGAACAAATTGATTTCTGACGACTGGAAGAAGAAACTCTGGCCCAATCAAATCGAATTAGGGACAGGTGGAAACAAAATTGTGTGGAATTCAACATCTCCCGACGACGACGATTTAGTCAGTGCCTTGATTGAAGAATGTAAAGAGTGCCCATTGGTGCTGTTGATGGACGAGGCACACACTATGGAGCCTACTTTCTGCCAAGCCTTGCTGAATATAAGCCAACAAGCACGGCAAAATGCACCCTTTTTGCTGGTTCTCGCCGGCACCCCCGGCTTGCAATATTTCCTGACCACGGTGAACGCAAGTTTTGTTGAGCGTTCCCATAAGATTGGTATTGCGCGGCTAGATGCACAGGCTACTGCGGATGCTATTGTAAAACCGTTAAACGAACATGGCATAAATATAGACGACAGCACCCTTGCGCCGGTCGTTGAAGACAGCCAGCATTATCCGTATTTCATTCAACTTTGGGGCGAAGCTCTTTGGGATCTGGCAAAGCAAAAAGACCTGCAAAAACTGACCTCTCAAGAAACTGCCGAAGTAGAAACAAAGATTGAGAACCGCCGATCAAACTTTTATGAACAACGCAGAGCAACATTAGACGAACTTGGACTGCTGCCGGCGGCTGGTGCTATTGCGACAGTATTCCAAGACACGGAAACAACCACAATGGATACGCTCATAGATGTTATTGCAGATAATTCACCTGTCGATTCACATACTACACAGTCAGTTAATGAACATCTGCAAACGTTTATTCGCCATGAGTTTATTTGGAATCCACCAGACACAATATTATATGAGGCTGGCATTCCGAGTTTGATGACTTATGTCCTGGACCGGCAGCGCGAGCATGTGCAAAAAGCATCACCGACATCTCTCGCCTAGCGACTAACATCTCGCCCCGTCATCCTTGTATGTGTTCACTAATTCGATGACAAAATAGAATATTGTCATTGACTAGCTGACACATCAGGAGAGCACCATGTAAGCCCAAACTGCAGTCAAGCTGGCGCATGTCGGCTTCCTTTTTTTATCATGCCAAGAATCCAGAATGTTTCTGGCATTATTCATCTCATCCCATCCCCCAAATCCCCAGATATAACTTTGCCAGTGCGTCAAAGCGATCTGAATACCCCTTTTTAGCTCGTGCGCAAGCGGCCACTAACTGCATGACCGGAGAGTACCGTCAAAAACTGCATCCCAGCACGCACTCAGGCACAAAAAAGCCCGGTTCTCCTTTTTTAGACAGAACTATCCCGTGGCAACCGCGATTTTATCGTCAATGGCCTTAAACAGGCGGCGGGTCGAATTGCCTCAGCGCGATCAGCACTCGCTCCAGGAGTCCCCGATGTTCTGCCTTCAATTTTACAAGCAGTTGTCGCCCTGTTTTGACCACTTTGGCGGCCATGGCGTACAGGCGCCAACGCACGGTGATCGCACGATGGTTGCCCATTCTTCTCAGCCAGTCTCCGAGCGTTGTCGCCTTTGGAATGTGAGTGAGATTCAACACGGTTCGCCGGGCCTCATCGTCCTGGAGGTGCCGACTGTCATCCAGATGAACGCTGCCTTCGTGTTGCATCAGGAGCAAGGTTTTGATGAACGTCGATGGCGGCAAACCCCGGTTGCTTTGCGGTAAGGGGAAGTGCTGATCGATGCGCTCGCTCAGCTGTAAGGACGCCATCCGTTGTGCCACGGCCAATAAACCGGCGCGGGATGTCAGTAAGTCGTTTGTGGTGTCGAGTTTGTAGGGTAGAATGTTCATAAGCCTTGCGTTGTGCACCCATTGGGTGATGGTCTGTTTTGTCGCTAACCATTATACAGCCAAGGCTTTCTGCGTTTTAGGGTTTTCTATCTGGGGATTGGGGAAATAGAAATGTCACCTCCTTAAATTTTTACAAATGTCACCTTTTGAGGATATCGGTTGCTGAGGATTTACCCGGTGCTGTCCCCCACGCTGGACAATGCGGTATACTGCACGGCAATATTGCGTGGAGATAGCCATGTCCCCTGAAATTCTGACCATCCTTGGTATGACAGCAACCCTCCTGATTGCCACTTGGACCATGAACCGGTCACTGCGGGCCGATCTGCACCGCTTCGAAGATAAAGTGGATGCCCGCTTTGAAGCCGTGGATGCCCGCTTTGAAGCCGTGGATGTAAAAATCGACGCCCTGCGCGAAGCCCAACACGGGCTTGATAACCGCATGGCCGGTCTTGAAGGGCTGATGCAGGGACTCAGGGAAGCGATTGTCGCCCGCTCGGCGGCCTGAGTGCTTCGGTCTGTGGCCGCGTTGTCTCGGCGCGTCACGATGCGGGCCCCGTCAAAGCCAATTTTGTTGAGGCCGCCGCAGGAACCTGATATAGGCGCACGACCACGCATCACACCTATTGCCATACCGGCAACCACGACAACCAACAGCACAAAGGATAGCGCAAGTTCAATCATTTTCCCACTTCCCTGTTAGCCCAGTGGCCGGCGCCTGCGCTTTTTCGGCTGATCGTTGGCCGAGGACTTACCCGGTGCTATCCCCCACTTCCAATTCGGTCTGCAAGGCTTCGCCTTTGAGGCGCAAGGTGGTCGCGCCGCGTTCCAGTAACTGACCGCTGCCGCCGAGGCCGAAAGTGCGCAGGTTGATGTCGCTCGACTGCGCGGCCTGGTCCTGCGGCGTAATCGCCACCTCGCCTTCGCCGCGTAGCCGGCGGTCGTCCACAAATCCAACTGCCCGGCACTCCAGCCGATATACGAATGCACGCTGGTCATATCAATATCGTACAGGGTGGCGCTCGTCACCGTGGTCGGCGTGCCGGACGTTCCGCCATCCGGAACCCCGCTCCCCTCGCATACCGTGACAAAGACGATGTTGAAACGGGGGAGTCAGCAAACTTTATAACGCCCTATTAACGCACCCGCACTGGTCCCCTGTACCAGCAGTGAAAACAGCACTACCCCAAACACCATGCTCTGTACGGTCCACCAATAGGGCAGGCTGAGCGGCAAGCTCAATACCAATGCCACCGCGATGGCGCCGCGCAGTCCGCCCCACACCAGAATGAACTGCCAGCCCATGGCCAGGGGCCGTGTTAGCCCTTGGGTCATGGCGCCACAACTGAAAACCGCTAGCGAGCGACCAATCAGTGCGGCAGGAATGGCGATGGCAATGGCCAGCCACTGCTCGACAAACATGCTGAAGGTAATCACCAGGCCCATAATCACGAAGATCAGCGCGTTAAAGAAAGCCCCCAACCACTCCCAGGTACTGTCCACGGTGTTGAGAAATTGTTGTTCATGCTCCTTCAACAAACTGCGTGTGACTATCGCCGCCGCCACCAGCGACATGATGCCAGACACATGAAAGACGTGTTCCGCCAGGTAAAAGCCGGAGAAGGCCGTGATAATTAGAATAATGATGGAGCCCGCGCTATTGGCCAGCAGCAGCACCAGGGTAGCGGCGGCCAGGCCCAGTATCATACCCACGGCCAGGCCCCCGCAAAAGGTGACCGCAAACACACCCAGATAGCCGGCGTTTAGTTGCGCTTCACTGTTCGTGGCGAAACCCAGGATGGCGGCAAACAGCACTAACGCACTGGCATCGTTGAAGAGGCTTTCGCCTTCCACCAGCGTGGTCAGATCCTCCGGCGCCTTGAGTCGCTTCAGTGCGGCCACCACGGCGATGGGGTCAGTGGCGGCGAGAATCGCCCCGGCGAGCAGGGCGGCGGCCCAGGGAAAGCCAGTGGGGGAGCCTATGCCGTAGAACAAAATGATCGCCACGGCAGCGGTGCTGATCAACATGCCGATGGTGGCCAGCAGCATTATGGGAGTCAGCCAGCGCTTTAGCAGTTGCGGCTTGAGATGCCAAGCGGCTTGGAAGATCAGCACCGGCAGAATCAGGTAAAACACCAGATCCTGGATATTGCCGGCGCGGATGCCGGTATCCAGTTCCAGGCCCGGCAGACTTAGACCCGCGAGAACACCGGCGGCGAGGCAGGCCAGCGTGAGTTCCAACCGGAGCAGGCGGTGGATCAACAGACCCACCACCACCGCGGCTGACAGGAATAATATCTGGCCTACGACCACGGGTATGTCCATGTTATTGCTCCGATGTCGCGATCATAAACTGCGGTCGGGTTTGGGCACTGGGAAAAGCCTCGGTCATGGGCACAGGTATACCCGTGGCGTTGATGAGTTGGGCATGGTTGCGATTCAGTTGGCGCGGCTCCCTGACGCCACAGGAATGTGCGATGACGCCTACCTCGTAGACCATGTTGCGGGCGAAGCAGGCTACCCGCTCGGCTTTGTCTGCCACCACCAGGCCGCGCTGCAAATCCGGATTGTGGGTGGTAATGCCCGTGGGGCAGGTGTTCCTGTTGCACTGCAGGGCCTGGATGCAGCCCAGTGAAAATAAAAAGCCTCGGGCTGAGGTGACGACGTCGGCACCCATGCACAGCGCCCAGGCGACCTCACCGGGGTTGATCAGTTTGCCGGAGGCGATCACCTTGATGCGCGAGCGCAGGCCGTATTCCACCAGCTTGTCGACAACCAGGGGCAGGCTGCGCTTGATGGGCAGACCCATATAGTCCATCAGGCTCTGCGGTGCGGCACCGGTGCCACCGTCGGCACTGTCTACGGTAATGAAATCCGGCGCCACCTGTAGGCCGCGTGTCTGAATGGCCAAGCACAAATCATCCAGCCAGCCGATGTTGCCGACCACTGTTTTGAAACCCACCGGTTTGCCGGTGACCTCGCGCACGCGAACAATCATATCCAGCAGTTCGTTGACGTTGCGAATGTCGACGTGGCCGTTGGGGCTTATGGAGTCTTCACCCACCGGGATGCCCCGTGTCTCGGCGATCAGTGGCGTGACCTTGCCGCCGGGCAGAATCCCGCCCTTGCCGGGTTTGGCACCTTGGCTCATCTTGATTTCAAACATCTTCACCGTCTTCAGCGCCGCCACATCCCGCAGCTTGTCATCGCTGAGCTGACCCTGTTCATCGCGCACCCCGTACTTGGCGGTACCGATCTGAAACACCACGTCACAGCCTCCCTCCAGGTGGTAGGGGGATATGGCCCCCTCGCCAGTGTTCATCCAGATGCCGGCCCGTTTGGCGCCAATGGAGAGGGCGCGCACAGCCGGTACGGATATCGCGCCGAAGCTCATGCCGGAAATGTTAAACAGGGAGTTGGTGGTGTAGGGGGTTGCCGCGTACTCGGCACCAAAAGTGAGCGTCGATACCGGCGCCGCGTCTTCGGTCAGGGTGGGGAACAGGCAATTCAGGAACACCACATCACCGGGTTGATTGAGGGGGCGGGTGGAGCCAAAGGCAATGGTGGAATCCACGTTTTTGGCGGCCCGGTACACCCAGGAACGCTGGGCCCGATTGAAGGGCATCTCTTCGCGGTCCTGGGAAAAAAAATACTGGCGAAAAAACTCACCCATGTGTTCAAACAGATAGCGGAATCGGCCTACCACGGGATAGTTACGGCGGATGGCCTGTTTGGTCTGGGTGACATCGGCCAGGTACATATAGAGTACGGTCAGGGCTGCCACTCCCACCAGGAAGACGAACAGCAGCGCGCTGATTTCCAGCAGGCGCAGCGCGAAAGCCGTAACTACATCCATTGCCTGGGAGTTCATGCTCAAGACTCCGTCGTAGCTGAGCGCGAGGCGGTATGGCGAAAACGCCGAGCGATCCAGTAGTCGATACTGATGTAGCGCCCGCCGCCGACCAACAACAGTGCCAGCAACATGATCACGTAGGTGGCGGCAAATTCGATGCCGTTGTTGAGAATTACCACCGCACCGTTCTCCGTGAGCCACTCGTAGTTCGCGTGTTCCTGCAGAATTGATTTGGCCCGGTCCAGTCGCTCAATGGCGCCAACGGTTCTCTCGGTGGCAAACGGCCCGGCAGCCGTACTGATGGCGAGCCAGCCATTTTGCAGGTGTACAGTGACGGCGGCCACCAGCATGGTGAACATAAGCGGAATACTTATCCAGCGGGTGGCCAGACCCAAGGTCAGCAACACTGCACCGGCCACTTCTGTAGCGACAGCAAGGGTCGCCATTACCAGGGGAAAGGGCAGGCCCAGCCCCCACTGTGGATTGCCGAACCATTCTACGGTGTCGCCGAAGTGGTCCAGCTTTTGCGTTCCCGCCATCCAGAAGATGGGGATCAGGTACAGTCGCAGTAACAGCGGGGCCACAAAATCCACCTTGCGAGCCAGGTCCATAATATTCTGTAGCTTGTTTAAAAGATGAATCATCGTGTGTCTCCTGTTAGCTGCTTCATTATCATTGATTGGAAAGGCAATTGCATCCAGTAGTCTTCTCCAATATGGAATGCGCGTGAAATAACCCTGGATTGCGCCGGTGGCCCTGTATACAGCCGTAGTAATCTGGATTATTCTCAAGCCGGTTAACCTGGTGACAGCCCTGTGAGTGGCAGATGAAGAAGAGACCGCCGGCGTGGATATTGTTCTGTACAATGCAAGCGGTTGCCGCCTGTAAGGGATGGGCGTCGAGCTGATTCTCTACAGCACCGGCGCCTGTCACTTGTGTGAACAGGCGCTGCGGTTGCTGCGGCCCTTAGTAAACGAAGACTGCCGTGTGCAGGAAGTGGATATCAGCGAGTCAGCGGCCTTGTGCCGGCGTTATGGCTTGCTAATACCCGTGTTGCACCTGCCGGCAACCGGGGCCGAACTGCTGTGGCCTTTTAGCCTGGCGGACGCGCAGCAGTTGTGTAGGGACGAATTTATTCGGCTATTGCATTTGGGCTAGCTCCTCACGCGCACCGCCAGTACGTCACAATTGGCACCGTGCAGGACGCCATTGGCAGTCGACCCCATCAGCAGGGCCAGGCCGTGGCGGCCGTGACTGCCAACCACGATCAGGTCGGCGCTGATAGCCTCGGCGGTGGAGTGAATCTCTACCTCGGGGCGGCCCAGGACAATGTGTTGTCGGTCGGCCGGAACCTCGCAGTCGCTGGCAAAGCGACCGAGTTGCAGCTTGGCCTGCTCGTGGATTTCTTCCTGGATGCCAGAAAAATCCATGGGAATATCGCCGCCGTAGGCGAAGCTCAGTGGTTCTATCACATGGATGATGTGTAAGGTAGCTGCGTCGCTGAGCGCCAGGGCCTTGGCCCTGGTTGCTACCGTGGCCGATTCCTCACTGAGGTCAACTGCCAATAAAATCGTCTTGTAATGGGACATCTCTATCTCCAAACATTGCGGTCTATTTGTTTTATACCATAGTATACAAACTGGAAACCCTGCTCGGTGTCAATGTCTTGTGTACTGATAATTCCAGTGGCCGGAAAGAAGACGTATTGAGTATCGATACAGTTCTCAAAGGGCTACCGGCGGGGGGAGATTAGTTGCCCGGAATTGCCTTTTTTCTTGACCATTGGCATTTCAGCACTTATATATGTCGCCTTTTCCACGAGATGAAAAGACGGTATGGGTAAGTCACTGGTAATCGTAGAGTCACCTGCGAAAGCCAAAACCATCAATAAATACCTGGGCTCCGACTACGTCGTTAGGTCCAGTGTTGGTCATATTCGGGATTTGCCCACGGCAGGCAGCAGTAAGTCCGACCCCAAAGAGCGGACGCGGCAAGCGGCGATCACTCGGAAATTGTCACCCGAAGACAAAATTGTGCATCGCCGCAAGAAAACCCGCGAGCAATTGATTCGGCGCATGGGCATCAATCCGGACCAGGGTTGGGCAGCACAGTACGAGGTGTTACCGGGTAAGGAAAAGGTGGTCAGCGACCTCAAGAAACTGGCCAAGGACGCCGATGCCATCTACCTGGCCACTGACCTTGATCGTGAAGGGGAGGCCATAGCCTGGCATTTGCGTGAGGCAATTGGCGGCGATGAGAGCCGCTATAAACGCGTCGTGTTCAACGAAATTACCAAGCGCGCCATTCAGGAAGCCTTTGAACACCCTGGGCATCTGAATAATGACCAGGTTAATGCGCAGCAGGCCCGGCGCTTTCTGGACCGGGTGGTTGGCTACATGGTCTCGCCGTTGCTGTGGGCCAAACTCGCCCGCGGCCTGTCGGCGGGCAGGGTGCAATCGGTTGCGGTTAAACTGTTGGTAGAAAGAGAGCGGGAAATTCACGCCTTCATCCCGGAAGAATTTTGGGAAATTCATGCGAACCTCAGTGACAAGGCGCAACACGAGGTCAGGTTCCGGGTTCTCAAACAACTGGGCGAAAAATTTCGGCCCACCAATGAAACGGATGCAGGCCAGGCTGTTACTGCGCTTGAGCAAGCGCCCTATATCGTCAAGCAGCGGGAAGACAAACCCACTCGTTCGAAGCCGCCGGCACCATTTATTACCTCGACCTTGCAGCAGGCTGCCAGTACGCGCCTGGGGTACAGCGTAAAGAAGACCATGATGATGGCGCAGCGCCTGTACGAGGCGGGCTACATCACTTACATGCGTACCGACTCGACCAACCTGAGCGCTGAGGCAGTAGCCGGCTGCCGGGATTACATCAAGGCCAACTACCCGGCACCATATCTGCCCGAACAGCCCAACAAATACAGTTCCAAGGATGGAGCCCAGCAGGCGCACGAGGCCATTCGTCCCGCCGATGTGAATGTGCCTCAGGGTGCACTTAAAAACATGGAGCGTGACGCTGCGCGGCTCTACGAATTGATCTGGCGCCAGTTCGTGGCCTGCCAAATGACGCCGGCCCGTTATTTGTCCAGCACAATCACTGTCACTGCCGGTGATTTTGAGCTCAAGGCCAAGGGGCGCATCATCGAGTTTGATGGTTACACCCGCGTCCAGAGTGTTGCCGGCAAACGCGCTGAGGATGCAGTGCTACCTGACCTGAAACAGGGCGACGTGCTGCGGTTGCTGAAGCTGGATCCCAGCCAGCACTTTACCAAGCCCGCGCCGCGTTACGGGGAGGCCAGCCTGGTCAGAGAGCTGGAAAAGCGCGGCATTGGCCGGCCGTCTACCTATGCGTCCATTATTTCGACCATCCAGAACCGCGGCTATGTGCGACTGGAGAACAAGCGTTTTTATGCGGAAAAAATAGGCGACATTGTCACTGAGCGCCTGCAGGAGGGCTTTCCAGACTTGCTGGACTACGGCTTTACCGCGTCTATGGAGGAGCATCTGGACGAAGTTGCCGAAGGCAATCTCGAGTGGCGCAAGTTACTGGATGATTTCTACAGTGGCTTTACCGAGCAACTGCAAAAGGCAGAGCAGGTCGAGGGCGGCATGCGCCCCAACGAGCCCACCATGACAGATATCGCCTGTGCCACCTGCGGGCGACCCATGCAAATCAGAACGGCCGGCACCGGTGTGTTTCTGGGCTGCTCGGGCTATGCCCTGCCACCCAAGGAGCGCTGCAAGTCGACCTTGAATCTTGTCTCCGGTGACGAGGCGGTCAGCGAGGATGCGGACGACGAGGCTGAGTCTCGCCAACTGCGTACCCGGCATCGCTGCAAGCAATGTAATACCGCCATGGACAGTTACCGGATTGATCAGGAACGGAAGCTACACGTGTGCGGCAACAATCCGGACTGCGATGGTTTTGAAGTCGAACAGGGCAGGTTCAAAATCAAGGGATACGATGGCAGGGTACTGGAGTGTGACAAGTGCGGTGCCGACATGCAGCTCAAGACCGGGCGTTTTGGCCAGTATTTCGGTTGCAGCGGTAATGACTGCAAGAATACCCGCAAGTTATTGCGCAGTGGCGAGGCGGCCCCTCCCAAGATGGACCCCGTGCCAATGCCGGAACTGATCTGCCAGAAAGTGGAAGATACCTATGTTTTGCGCGACGGTGCTGCGGGTCTGTTTCTGGCTGCCAGCCAATTTCCGCGCAACCGCGAGACGCGAGCGCCGTTTGTCGATGAAATACTGCCGCACCAGGCTGAGATTGACCCCAAGTACACATTTTTGTTCTCGGCACCGGTGGTGGACGATGACTGGAATCGCACCCAGATTCGCTACAGTCGCAAAAACAAAGAGCAGTACGTGATGACTGATGTCGATGGTAAGGCCACCGGTTGGCGCGCATTTTATCGCGCCGGCAAATGGGTTGTGGAAAAGGGTAGAGGTGGCAAGAAGGGCGGCAAGAAGGGCGGCAAGAAGCGCAAGGCTTGATACGCGCATGAGCGATAGCCCAGGCGGCCGATAGTTGTTAGAATGACAAAAATTAACCAGCTTACGAGGTAAACAGTGCCTTCTACCTTTCTGGAAATTGTTGCAATGTCTAATGGGGATATCGCCCTGCGGCGCTCTGATGACGACGGCGAGCCACTGGTTGTTATCCGGTTCTCAGAGGAGACCAAGGTTTACCTGCTCGATGGAACGCTGGAAGTAGCCCGCGCCATGATTCAGGCCGGCATTCAGGCCGCTGCGCAACTGGCCGAACAGGGTGATATGGAGATCGGCGAAGAATTCACCGACGCACAACCCCCCATCCTGCATTAAGCGCCGCGGCCTGTTAGGAGCGCCGCAGCACTCCTACACTAATACCCTCTATGGCGCAGTCCTGTTGCGCCAAATCTACCTCAATCGGCTGATAGTCCTGATTCTCTGGCAGTAACCGCAGGTGCCGGCGATTCTTGCCGTGCTTGAGCCGCTTGACGGTGACTTCGTCATCGATGCGAGCTACCACAATATCACCATCACGAACCTCGGTAGTGCGATGCACCGCCAGCAGGTCTGCGTCGAAGATACCGATGTCGATCATGCTGTCGCCATGCACACGCAGGAAATAATCCGCAGTCGGTTTGAAGAAGGAGGCGGGCATATCGCAGTAGTCTTCAATATGTTCCTGGGCCAAAATGGGGCTGCCGGCCGCTACCCGGCCAATGATCGGAATGCCGGGCTCTTCGGGCAAGCGGATACCGCGGGACGCACCGGCGATGATTTCGATGGCGCCTTTGCGCGCCAGGGCCTTGAGGTGCTCCTCGGCGGCATTGGCCGATTTGAAGCCAAACGCCAGGGCGATGTCGGCGCGGGTGGGTGGATAGCCGGTATCGTTACTGTGTGTGCGAATAAGGTCCAGAACCTGCTGTTGTCGCTGGGTTAGTTTTTCCATAGCGTTACACCTTCCGGTAAAGATCTGTTTATACATACAGTTCCTGTGATTATATACAGTATCAAGTGAGGTGCAAGTAGGGATTTTGGAGCCGTAGTGATCGAATTGCGCGATTGGCCGCCGAGGGCGGTGGTGTTGGTGGGTGAATCCTGCCGCGAGCCAACTAATAGTCTTCCACGCCATTCATGAATTCAGGTTTAATGTTATTTAGTGGCCCAGACCAGTCTTCAGGGTGCATGGGTAGATCCGGGTCTATACTATCGGCCGAATCCAGATCGAAAGGATTGCGCCAGTCCTCAGGCTCTGCAATGTTGATCAGCAGCAGTTCGCGCCAGGACTCCATGTCGTACTCGCCAATTTCCCCGTCAATAAGCTGGGTTTCCACTAACAGTGTTTGCGGGTCCCAGGCGACAACCTCAAAAGTGAGGCCTGTTTGCAGGTCTTTGTACCACGCTCTTATGGTTGGCCCAAGTAACTTCATAAGCGTCCTCTTTTTTCGGTAACTTTCACCACCAACATAGCAAATTGGTACCTCCTGTCCATTATGTTCAAACGGCATAAAAACAGCGTTAGAAATAGTATACAGATATAGCCAAAGTAACTTTGATCGATATATCAGGGGCTTAACATCCGCTCTTGACCAAGCCCCGGTTGCCACCGGCTGTTTTTTAGCTTGCGAGGTCATAAAGCAGTCGCGTATAAATGACAAAAACGTATAAGAAACCTTAAAAAAAGGAGAAATAGTTAGTGTCAGTTTTGGCTTTAATTGGCGGTACCGGGCTCAACCGGTTGCCGGGCTTGGAAATGGTCACCGCACATCGACTCGTCACTCCCTGGGGCGAGCTGGATCAACCGGTTCTGGAGGGACATTACCGGGGTCACGCGCTCTATTTTCTCGCACGCCACGGAATTCCACATCATATCGCCCCCCACAATATCAATTACCGGGCCAATATCTGGGCCCTGCGCGAGTTGGGAGTTGACACTGTTATTGCCGTCAACGCGGTGGGCGCAATACTCGATTCACAGCCGCTGGGACATATCGTCATCCCTGATCAGATCGTTGATTACACCTGGGGCAGGGCACACACATTTTTTGATGGTGCTGTTGAAGGTGGGCAACTCGCTTTGCAACACATAGACTTCACCGAGCCTTATAGCAAACAACTGCGCCTGCAATTGATAGCCGCAGCCGGGCAGATTGAGCTGGATGTTTCAGCTACCGGCACCTACGGGGTAACCCAGGGGCCGCGCCTTGAAACGGCAGCGGAGATCCGATGCCTGCGTAGGGATGGTTGCGATATTGTCGGCATGACAGGTATGCCGGAAGCGGCACTGGCCGCAGAGTTGAAGCTGGCCTATGGTGCTATTTGCATGGTGGTAAATGCCGCTGCCGGCCGCAGTGCCGTGCCCATTACCGAGGCGGCAATGCATGAGATTCTGGCGCGGGAAACCGCACAGATTGGCGAGCTGCTCAGCGCCTGCCTGCCGACCCTGACGTAGGGCCATCGGGCTCTTGCACAAAGGCTTGGAACCGGTAGCGAGATAGCTTGATCAGCAAGCCAAACATAGGGTGATCGACGAAGTGTAGCTCTCCGCTACGCATGCGGCGGCGCTGCTGCATTAGCACCGCGTGTCGGTAGCGATAGTCGGGCCTGTCCAGCAACGCCTGCCACATCTCTTCTGACCTCGGTGGAGCCGGCTCCGAGTCTGCGGGGGCAGCGGCTACCGCGCCTGCAGGCAGGGCCAGCCACTGGGGCGATGGCGCAATTTCAAAGCGAGACATTGGCACCGGCCCGTCAGCATCCGGCGGTGGCAGTGGCGGCAGCGGCATGGTCCAGGGTGTCGCCAGGTAGCTGCCATTGGTATTTAGCCAAAGATTGGTTTCCAGGTGCAGGTATCTTGCGCGGTAGATAACAATGCTGCCCTGCAGTTCGGGAAAATCGCCGCTCACCGGTTGGGAATCAATGTGCAGCGGGACGCTGTTATCTCGATCATGCACCGGTTGTAGCCAGGCCTGGTGCACCAATACCTCAATGTCGCGCGAGCGGTCAAGGCGTTTGCGCCGACTGTAAAATTCCAGCTCAGCGACGGGCAACTGGGTAAAGGTGGTAGGTATGTCCAGATCAAACAGAGGCTCAAGCTCTATGTTCGGTTGGCGCAGGACCAGGCTTTGCCGGTAGTCGTATAGCAACTGTTCTGCCGGGGTGTCCCAGGCCAGGTCATAGTCTGGTGCAGGCCGCAGGCTGTCAAACAATACCGGTTCGAGGTCACGCTGAGCCGGCACCCGGTTTGGCAGCGCGTGAACACGCCGCAGTATATTTGGGTAGGCGAGCTCCGGCAGCAGTGGCCAGCTCTCGCTCACCGCGGCCTGCGGGTCCCGGTTGGCGTAAATTATTAGCTCGATACGATACCAGTCTGGCCCTGCATCGGCGTCATCTGTGGGTTGTGCCTGCACGGCTAACAACACCGAACATAGCAGCACTGCGAGTAGCCACTGTCTCACGCTGCTACCTCGCCGCCCTGGTCGACCAGATGTTGGATTAATTCATGCACAAACAGGTAGCGCTCCTCGTGGTCTGGCAGTTCCATATCAAATCGCAGACGATTGCCATTGGTCAAACGATAGCGGTCGGGGTCTGCCTGTACCAGTGTAACCAGAGCTGTGGTGTTAACGTTAGTGCTGTCTGAAAATTCAAAGTGCCCGCCGAGCTCGCCGGCGTCAATTTTGCTGATTCCCAGACCCTCGGCCAGCAGTTTTGTGCGGGTAATTTTAAACAGGTTGCGGATGGGGTCCGGCAGCAAGCCGAAGCGGTCTATCATCTCTACCTGTAGCTCTCTCAGTTCCCCATCATTGGTGGCCGTGGCAATGCGTTTGTAGAGCACCAAACGGGTATTAACGTCGGGCAGGTAGTCATCGGGAATCAGTGCGGGCAGACGCAGGTTGACCTCGGTCTCGGTAATGCCGCTGCCGTGGGTATCGGGAATTTCGCCCTTCTGCAGTGCTATGACGGCCCGTTCCAGCATGTCCATGTACAGGGTGTAGCCGATGCTCTGAAACTGGCCGCTCTGGTCTTCGCCCAGCAATTCACCGGCACCGCGTATTTCCAGGTCATGGGTTGCCAGCAGGTAGCCGGCGCCCAGGTCACCGGCGGCGGCGATAGCGTCCAGCCGTTGTTCCGCATCGCCAGTGAGAGCGGAGTGGGGCGGGCGCAGCAGGTAGGCATAGGCCTGGTGGTGAGAGCGTCCCACCCGGCCGCGCAACTGATGTAGCTGCGCGAGTCCAAAGCGGTCGGCGCGCTCGATGATTATGGTATTGGCATTGGGCACGTCAATGCCGGTCTCAATGATCGTTGTGCAAACCAGAATGTGGTACTGCTGGTGATAGAAGGCGCGCATCACCTGTTCCAGTTGTCGGGAGCGCATTTGTCCGTGCGCCACGCCGATGCGCAGCTCCGGTAGCAGCTCGCGTAGTTTGCGCGCCGTTTCCTCAATATTTTTTACTTCGTTGTGCAGGAAATAAACCTGTCCGCCGCGCAGGGTTTCACGCAGTACGGCTTCTTTTACCAGCGCGATAGTGTGTTGGCGTACAAAGGTCTTGATGGACAACCTTCGCGCCGGCGGTGTGGCAATGATAGAGATATCACGCATGCCGCCCAGGGCCATATTGAGCGTGCGGGGAATTGGCGTGGCGGTTAGTGTCAGTATGTCTACCTCGGCCCGCATAGACTTGATCCGGTCTTTTTGTTTGACGCCAAAGCGGTGCTCTTCGTCGATAATTAACAAGCCCAGGTCGTGGTAGCGCAGCTTGCTCTGCAATAGCTTGTGGGTGCCGATCAGGATATCGACCTTGCCGTCGGCTACCCGCTTGATGACATCCTGCTGCTCGGCATTACTGCGAAAGCGGGAGATAACCTCAACCTGTACGGGCCACTCGGCGAAGCGGTCACAAAATGAGTGGTAGTGTTGTTGGGCCAGCAGGGTTGTTGGCACCAGCACCGCAATTTGCTTGCCGGACTGGGCGGCGAGAAAAGCCGCCCGCATGGCAACCTCGGTTTTGCCGAAGCCGACGTCACCGCAGACCAGCCTGTCCATAACGCGATCGCTGCACATATCAGCTTCAACTGCGCTGATGGTTTCAGCCTGGTCCGGGGTCTCCTCGAAGGGGAATGCCGCGACAAATTTTTGGTAGTTCTGCTGCGGTGCCGAAAACTCGAACCCTCGCCTGGACTCCCGGCGGGCATATACTTCAAGCAGTTCCGCCGCCACGTCATTGACCTTTTCGCGCGCCCTGCGACGGGCCTTCTCCCATTGCTCGCTGCCCAGTTTGTGGAGCGGGGCAAGATCGGGGTCAGTAGCCGTGTAGCGGCTGATCAGGTGTAGAGAGGCTACCGGCACATACAGCTTGTCACCGCCTGCATACCGCACAGTGAGAAACTCGGTGAGTGGCTGGTCTACGTCCAGGGTTTGCAGACCCTGGTAGCGGCCCACACCGTGATCTATGTGAACCACCGGTACGCCCGCTCGCAGTTCATTGATGTTTTTGTAAATATTGGCTTGCTGGGTAGTGGATTTTTCACGCCGGCGGTACTGTGCAACCCGCTCTCCAAACAGTTGCGCTTCACAAACCAGGCTGGGCAGGCCGGGACCGGCGTACAGGCCGCGATCAATCGGTGCGGTGGTAATGCCCAGCGGTGGCTGTAAGGCAATAAAATCATCCCAGTGCTCACAGGCAGAGGGCGACAAATCTGCGGCTGCCAACAGTTCCAGCAAAATTTCTCGGCGGCCGGCAGTTTCGGCACACAGTAGCACGGGCGCCTGTTGCTCCTGCATAAATGCCGCCAGGGCAAGGGCCGGCGAGTCAGCCTGGTGTACGGGGCTCAGCTCAGGTGGTGGCAGCAGTGGCAGGCTGTGGTGCACAGGCGCTTGGGCATCGGTTCGCAATTCCAGCACGCCGTATTGACCCAGCCCCTGGTAGAGGGTTTCCACCGGGATGAAGCCCTCTGCCGGGGGCAGCAGGGGCCGGCGCGGATCGATGCCGAACTCTTCGTAGCGATTGTTCACTTCGGCCCAAAAGTGCTGGGCGGCCAAATAGTGCTCGCCAATAGCCACCACAGAAGTCGCTTCGGGAAGGTAGTCAAACAAGCTGTCGCAGTGCTTGAAAAACAGCGGCAGGTAGTACTCACTGCCGCCGGGTGCTCGCCCGGCGCTGATCTCGCTGTACATGGGGCAGGCATCGTGGTCTACCTCGAAGGCATGGTGCCAGTTGTCCTGGAAGCGCAGTATGGCGGCTCTGTTGAGGGCAAATTCCCTGGCCGGCAACAGGTCGATGGCGTCAATCTGCCCGATGGTGCGCTGGGATTCCGGGTCGAAGGTACGCAGGGTGTCGACCTGGTCATCAAGCAGGTCGATGCGGTAGGGCAGTGAACTGCCCATGGGAAAGATATCCAGCAGGGAGCCACGCTGGGCATATTCGCCGTGCTCGAACACGGTTGCCACGCTGCGATATCCGTTGCGTTCAAGATTACCTCGAAAGTCCACCGGGTCCAGAGCCTGGCCCACCTTGAGTACCAGGCTGTTACCGGCGATGTATGCGCGCGGTGGCAGGCGGTGCATCAACGTCGAGCAGGGCACAATCAATATGCCCTCCCGTACAGCGGGTAGGCGATACAGCGTCTGCAGGCGTTCGGAGACGATATCCTGGTGCGGTGAAAAATTATCGTAGGGCAGGGTTTCCCAGTCCGGGAAGTAGAGCACCTGTGCCGGTGCATTGCGCTGGTAAAATTCCAGTTCCCGCTGCAAGGTATTAGCGGTGTGGGTATCGGGTGTTATGACCAGTTGCAAGCCGGCGTACTGGCCAAGCTCATGGAGCAGGCGCGCCGGGCTGCTGCCGGGCAACGGTCCCAGTGCGGTGCGGGAGCCGGCGGGCAGCGGCCAGGGCAGGGAATTGAGTACGTTTTTGAACACGAATTGCGGCATCACATCAGTTTAGCGGGGCGCTATTGTAGCCAGCTTGCGTGAGACCCACCATATGAAGATAATACGCGCTCTTAACCATCCTCCAAAGCAGGTGCAGTGCAGTGACCGAACGTAAGCGCAGTCGCCCCGATGACTATTTTGTGGATTGGAAGGCGCGCGAAGCCTTGGCCGAGGCCATGATCCCCCTGGTTGGTAAGCTGTCACGGGAAAACAGCGTGAAAACCTATATCTACGGCCAATCCCTGGTCAACCAGTCGGTACTGGATATTATGCAGGATCACCGCTATGTGCGGCAGGTGGAAGAAAACGAACTCTCTGAAAAAGAGACCTACCCGGTCATCAAGGCGCTGGCCAGCCTCGACCTGGGTACTGCGCATATCGACGTGGGTCGCATTGCGGTGGGCTATGAACAGGAAGGCCGGGCGGCCGGACTGAGCGTCAAGAAGTACGTCATGCAACAGGTCGCCGAGCTGATTGGCAGCAGTGACAAACCGATTGCCAAACCGCGAGATGTGGTGCTGTATGGTTTTGGCCGTATCGGTAGGCTGATGGCACGTCTGCTGGTTGAAAAAGCCGATGGTGGCGATACGCTGCGCTGGCGTGCGATGGTGGTGCGCAAAGGCAAAGCGCCCAATGACCTGGAAAAGCGCGCCACACTGCTGCAGCGCGATTCCGTACACGGCCCGTTTCAGGGTACTATCCGGGTCGATGAAGAACACAACTCCCTGGTCGCCAACGGCAATGAAGTCAAGGTGATTTACGCCGCCGCCCCGGATGAAATTGACTACACCGAGTACGGCATCGAAGACGCCATTATCATCGACAATACCGGTATGTGGCGGGATCCAGAGGGGCTTTCACGTCACCTCAAGTCCCGGGGTGTCAGCAAGGTCATCCTCACCGCACCGGGCAAGGGCGATATGAAAAATATCGTGCACGGCATCAACTGTGATCAGATCAGTCCTGAAGACACGCTTATTTCGGCGGCTTCCTGCACCACCAACGCCATAGCGCCGCCTCTGAAAGCACTGGACGACGAGTTCGGCATTGTGACCGGGCACGTGGAGACGGTGCACGCCTACACCAATGACCAGAACCTGATCGATAATTATCACAAGGCTGATCGACGCGGGCGCAGTGCCGCACTGAATATGGTGATTACCGAGACCGGCGCCGCCACGGCGGTCGGCAAGGTCTTGCCGCAGCTCGATGGCAAGCTCACTGGCAATTCGATTCGCGTACCAACGCCCAATGTGTCGGTGGCGATTCTCAATCTCACGCTCAAGCGGGAGACCACGGTAGAACAGATCAATGAGTACATGCGCAAGGTCGCGCTGCACTCGCCGCTGCGCAAACAAATCGACTATTCAATCTCCCCTGAAGTGGTGTCTACCGACTTTGTGGGGTCGCGGCACGCCTGTGTATTCGACGCCAAAGCCACCATTGTCAGCGGCGATCACGTAACTGTGTACCTCTGGTATGACAATGAATTCGGCTATAGCTGCCAGGTATTCCGGGTGCTGGAGCAAATGGCTGACGTGCAGTACGCCTCCTACCCCAAGGGTGAGTAGGTGACGCACTGGAGCGGGGCTCAAATAGTGATGAAAATCAACAATTTATACTGGTATGTAACGCACAGGCATATCGCATGATCAAGCTCAAGCGGGGGTTGGAGATACCTATTTCCGGTCGGCCCCGGCAGGTTATTTCTGAGGCGCCGGCCGCGCGCTCAGTCGCGCTGATGGGATTCGACTATATCGGCATGAGGCCAACCATGGCTGTTACAGTTGGCGACTGCGTCAAACTTGGCCAATTACTGTTTGCAGACAAAAAGACCGAGGGTGTAATTTTTACCGCTCCGGCGGCGGGTACGGTGACGGCGATCAATCGTGGCGCCAAGCGTGTTCTGCAATCGGTGGTTATCGATGTGGCCGGCGATGCGGCGGAACGCTTTGAGGCACGCCGCGCCGCGCAGGTGCAAGCCCTGGATGCACAGGTTGTCCGCACGCAGTTGGTACAGTCTGGTCAGTGGACCGCTTTGCGTACCCGGCCGTTCAGCAAGGTGCCTGCTCCCGACCGCGCTGCATCGGCCATATTTGTCACCGCTATGGACACTCAGCCACTGGCGGCAGACCCTGCGATTATCATCGCCGAGCAGCAGGAAGCTTTTGCTCTCGGGCTGGATGTGCTGGCCAAACTGACTGACGGGCAGGTCTATGTCTGTGCTGCCGGCGGTACTGAACTACCCACGGGAACCGCGAGCAATATCCGCTGCGAACAGTTTGCCGGCCCCCATCCCGCTGGCCTGGCGGGCACCCATATCCATTTCCTGCATCCGGTTGGCACCGGCAAAACCGTGTGGACTATCGGTTACCAGGATGTGATTGCCACCGGTCGCCTGTTTCTGGACGGGGTGCTCTACACCCAGCGTGTTATCGCTTTATCCGGCCCGCAAGTAGCTGAGCCGCGCCTGCTGCGCACCCGCATCGGGGCAGACCTGGAGGCACTCTGTGCCGGCCAGCTCAAAGCGGGGGTTAATCGTGTTATTTCCGGCTCGGTGTTGGGAGGGCGTCGCGTACAGACCGGCACCTCGTACCTGGGACGCTATCACAATACAGTTTCGGTGCTGCAGGAGGGAACCCAGCGCCGGTTTCTGGGGTATCTGTCGGTGGGGGTTAACAGGCACTCCAACCTGCCCATTTACCTGAGCAAGCTGTTGCCGCGCAAGTTGTTGCCGATGGACACCAACACCAACGGCAGTGAGCGCGCCATGGTGCCGGTTGGCAGTTATGAAGATGTTATGCCCCTGGATGTGCTGCCCACGCAATTGTTGCGGGCGCTTATCGTTGGGGATACCGAGATGGCCCAAGCGCTGGGTTGCCTGGAACTGGAGGAAGAGGATTTGGCGCTCTGTAGCTACGTGTGTCCGGGCAAGTACGAGTATGGTCCGATTTTGCGCGATAACCTCACACGTATAGAGAAGGAGGGCTGAGCATGGGACTGCGCAAGATCCTCGATAACATTGAGCACCACTTTCAGGAGGGCGGTAAGCTCGAGCGCTGGTATGTGCTCTACGAAGTATTTGATACCTTTCTCTATTCACCTGCTTCGGTTACCCATAGCACGGCTCACGTTCGCGATGGCGTGGACCTCAAACGCATCATGATCACCGTCTGGTTGGCCGCCTTTCCCGCCATGTTTTACGGCATGTATAACCTGGGTTTGCAGGCCAATACGGTTATGGCGCAGGGTAGCGGCGCAGTCAACGACTGGCACGCGCCGCTGATTGGGCTGTTGGCGGGCAATGACCCGACCAGCGTGTGGGATTGCTTCTGGTTTGGCGCGGTCTACTTTCTGCCGATTTACATCACCACCTTCCTGGTGGGAATCGCCTGGGAAATCACCTTCGCCGTGCGTCGTGGCCACGAAGTAAATGAGGGCTTTTTTGTCACCTCTATTTTGTTTGCCCTGATATGCCCCCCGGATATTCCGCTCTGGCAGGTCGCCATGGGTATCAGCTTTGGCGTCGTTATCGGCAAGGAAGTGTTCGGCGGCACCGGCAAGAACTTTCTCAACCCGGCTTTGACAGGGCGCGCCTTCCTGTTCTTTGCCTACCCCGCGCAGATGTCGGGCGAAGCGGTGTGGACAGCGGTTGACGGCTATACCGCCGCTACGGCGCTGTCTGTTATTGCCGCCGAGGGTATGGCCGCATTGCACAGCAGTATGACCTGGTGGGATGCCTTCTATGGCGATATGCAGGGCTCGATCGGCGAAACCTCCACGCTGGCGATTTTAATAGGTGGTGCGGTGTTGCTGTATACGCGCATAGCGGCCTGGCGCATTGTGGCCGGGGTTATGCTGGGCATGATTGCCCTGTCCACGTTGCTCAATATGGTTGGCAGCGATAGTAATCCAGCCTTTGCGATGCCCTGGTACTGGCACCTGGTAGTCGGCGGCTTCGCTTTTGGAATGATTTTTATGGCCACCGATCCGGTATCGGCGGCAATGACTGATACGGGCAAATGGTGGTTCGGCGGCTTGATCGGCGTGATGGTGGTGTTAATCCGCGTCGTCAACCCGGCCTTTCCAGAGGGCATGATGCTGGCCATTCTCTTTGCCAACCTGTTCGCGCCCTTGATAGATCACTTTGTTGTGCAGGCGAATATCAAACGGAGGCTTGCCCGTGGCTAATAAAGATACCATCAAAAAGACCTTGCTGGTTGCATTGGCGCTGTGCGTGGTGTGTTCGGTTATCGTTTCCGCCGCCGCCGTACTACTCAAGCCCTTGCAAATTGCCAACGTGCAACTGGACATGAAGCGCAACATACTCGGCGCAGCCGGCATGTTGGAAGAGGGTGTGGACATCGATGCGCAATTTGCACTGGTTACGCCGCGCTTGATAGACCTGCGCAGTGGACAGTTTAGTGATGAACTCGACAGCGAGGGCTACGATCAGATCAAGGCCGCCAAGGAGCCGGCTATCTCCGCGCAGCTCAGCGCTGCACAAGACCAGGCCAAGCTGGGTCGCCGGGAGGACTTTGCGCTGGTGTACCTGGTGGGCGATGCGGGCAATCCCGACAAGGTCATATTGCCGGTGCGCGGCGCTGGCCTGTGGGGCCAATTGTTTGGCTTTCTGGCGGTGGAGAACGACTTCAATACCATTGCCGGGCTAGGGTTTTATGAGCACCGGGAAACGCCGGGGCTCGGTGGCGAGGTAGACAACCCACGCTGGCAAGCGCTGTGGCCGGGTAAACAGGTTTATCGCGATGGTGATGTTGCCATCCGACTGATCAAGGGCACGGTTGATCGCGATAGCAGCAACGCTGTCAATCAGGTCGATGGACTCAGCGGCGCGACGCTAACCAGCCGCGGCGTGAGCAATCTGGTGCAGTTTTGGATGGGCGCAGACGGCTACGGGCCGTTTTTGGCCAAGCTGAAGGCGGGAGAAGCCTGATATGTCAAGGTTTAAAGAAGCACTTACCACCCCGATATTCAAGGACAACCCGATTGCCCTGCAAATACTCGGGGTTTGTTCGGCACTGGCGGTAACCTCGTCACTGAAAGTTACCGTGGTAATGTGCATTGCGTTAACCCTGGTTACGGCATTCTCCAACCTGTTTATTTCTGCCATTCGCCACCATGTACCCGGCAATATTCGCATCATCGTGCAGATGATCATTATTGCCTCGCTGGTGATTGTGGTGGACCAGGTATTACAGGCCTATGCCTACGGTATCAGTAAGCAGTTGTCGGTGTTTGTCGGTTTGATTATTACCAACTGTATCGTGATGGGACGCGCGGAAGCGTTCGCCATGAAAAACCCGCCTTTTGAGAGCTTTGTCGATGGCATTGGCAATGGCCTGGGCTACAGCGTGGTACTGCTGTGTGTCGGTTTTTTCCGCGAGTTGTTCGGAGCCGGCAAATTACTCGGTATGGAAGTTCTGAAGCTGGTGACTGACGGTGGCTGGTATAACCCCAACGGGCTGCTGCTATTGCCGCCCAGTGCTTTCTTCCTGATCGCCATGTTCATCTGGGCCTTGCGCAGTTGGAAAACGGAACAGGTTGAGGAGACGGAATTCAGGGTGGCGCCGCAGACAGTGGTCAGGGAGGGCGTGTAAATGGAGTACTACCTGAGTCTGTTTGTAAAGGCGGTATTTGTTGAAAACATGGCACTGTCGTTTTTCCTGGGCATGTGTACGTTTCTGGCAGTTTCCAAGCAGGTCCAGGCGGCGGTAGGCCTGGGTATTGCGGTGGTGGTTGTACAAACCATTACCGTGCCGGTCAACAACCTCGTATTCACCTACCTGTTGGCGGATGGAGCCCTGGCCTGGGCCGGTCTGCCCGACGCAGATCTCAGCTTCCTGGGCCTGCTCAGCTACATAGGCGTGATCGCCGCCATCGTGCAGATCATGGAAATGTTCCTGGACCGCTATGTGCCGGTGCTTTACAACGCCTTGGGAGTTTTTCTACCGCTGATTACCGTCAACTGCGCCATCCTCGGTGGCACCCTGTTTATGGTGGAGCGAAACTACGACTTCGCGGAAAGTGTTGTATACGGAGCCGGTTCCGGTATCGGATGGGCACTGGCTATTACCGCGCTGGCCGGTATCCGCGAGAAACTCAAGTATTCAGATGTACCCGCAGGCCTGCAGGGTCTGGGCATCACCTTTGTTATCGTCGGACTGATGTCGTTGGGCTTTATGTCCTTCGGCGGCATAGATTTGTAAGGCAGGACGCAGCACCATGAACACCATTATTCTCGGCGTATCGATGTTTACCGCTATCGTCCTCGGCCTTGTTGCGATCATTCTGATAGCGCGTTCACGGTTGGTTGCAAGTGGTGATATCAGCATCGAAATCAACGGCGAAAAAACAATATCGGTGCCGGCGGGTGGCAAATTGCTACGGACACTGGCTGCCAACGACTTGTTTCTGCCTTCCGCCTGTGGCGGCGGCGGCACCTGTGCGCAGTGCAAGTGTGTGGTCAACGATGGTGGCGGCTCAATGCTGCCGACAGAGGAATCTCATTTTACTCGCCGCGAAGCGAAGGAGGGTTGGCGCCTGTCCTGCCAGACCCCGGTCAAGCAGGATATGAAGATTCATGTGCCGGAGCAAGTCTTTGGTGTCAAGCAGTGGGAGTGCACGGTGGCATCCAATCCCAACGTGGCCACGTTTATCAAGGAGCTGACGCTGCGTTTACCGGCGGGTGAAAACGTCGATTTTCGCGCCGGCGGTTATGTGCAACTGGAGTGCCCGCCGCACCATATTACGTACAGCGATTTCGATATCGGCGCAGCGTATCGCGGTGACTGGGAGCGCTTCAGGTTCTTTGAGCATGAGTCTGTTTGTGAAGAGACGACTATCCGCGCCTACTCGATGGCCAACTACCCGCAAGAGCAGGGCATTGTAAAATTCGATATTCGTGTGGCCACGCCACCGCCCGGTAGCCAGGGTATTGCGCCGGGCTTGATGTCGTCCTGGGTGTTTAACCTCAAGCCCGGTGACAAGGTCAAGGTGTACGGCCCCTTCGGCGATTTTTTCGCCAGGGATACCGACGCCGAGATGGTATTCATTGGCGGTGGCGCGGGTATGGCACCCATGCGTTCACACCTGTTTGATCAACTAAAACGCCTAAAAAGCCAGCGCAAAATATCCTTTTGGTACGGTGCTCGCTCGCGCAAAGAAATGTTTTACGAAGATGAATACGACATGCTGGCCCGGGAGAATGAAAACTTCGACTGGCATGTGGCCCTGTCTGATCCACAGCCGGAGGATAACTGGGATGGTTTGACCGGCTTTATTCATAACGTCCTGTTTGAACAATACCTCAAGGATCATCCCGCGCCGGAAGATTGTGAGTACTACATGTGTGGTCCGCCTATGATGAACGCGGCGGTAATTGCCATGTTGACCGACCTGGGTGTCGAACCGGGCAATATTTTGCTGGACGATTTTGGTGGCTAAGCCCACTCTGCCTGTCTATAGAAGCCGGCATATCCTGTCGGCTTTTTTATGTCTGCTGCTGCTGGCTTGTGATGGGCCGAAAACACAACAGTTGGCCGGCGCTACCATGGGCACCACGTATCACCTGATCTGGACTGAGCGTGGCGATGTGCCCGCAGCGGCGCCGGTGTCTGCTGCTGTGGAAGACATTCTGGAGAGGATCAATGCCGGCATGTCTACCTACCGACCGGATTCGGAAATTTCCCGCTTCAATCAACAGCCCGTGGGGCAGTGGTTTACAGTCAGTGAAGATTTTTACCAGGTGTTTGTGATGTCGCGGTCGGTTGCCCTGGCCAGTGACGGCGCCTACGATGTTACCGTTGCGCCGCTGGTTAACCTGTGGGGTTTCGGCCCTGCCGGTGTGACCGGAATGCCTGAGCCGGCAGCCATTGAGGCAGCTCTGTTGACAGTGGGGCAGTCGCGTATTGAGATAGATGCGCAGCGGCGCGCCCTGCGCAAGCTCGCCCCGCTGCAGGTGGATTTTTCCTCCATTGCCAAAGGCTATGGTGTCGATGCGGTGGCGCTGTGGTTGGAGCGACAGGGCATCGTCGACTACATGGTGGAGATTGGTGGTGAGATTCGGGTTGCCGGCATGAGTCCGCGCTTGCGCCCATGGCGTATAGCAGTGGAAAAACCTGACCCCATGGTGCGTGCGGTAACAGTAACGCTGGAAATTAGCGGGCAGTCGGTTGCCACCTCCGGCGACTATCGAAATTATTTTGAGCACGAAGGTGTGCGCTACTCACACAGTATTGATCCTCGTAGCGGCTACCCGGTGCGCCACGACCTGGTGTCGGTTACTGTTGTGCATGAAAGCACCGCCCTGGCCGATGCCTGGGCCACGGCGTTGACCGTGTTGGGCAGCGAGGCGGCGCTGCGTACTGCGCAGGCGGAGCAGTTGGCAGTGTATTTGATCAGCAGGGATGGCGATGATTTCAAGGTGCAAAAAACACCGGAAATAGATGCCTGGTTGCGGTAAACTGTGCGCCTATGTTGACCTTCTTGCTAGCCATGCTCGTATTTATTCTGGTTGTTGCCGGTATGGCCGTGGGTGTGATCTTCAGCAATAAACCGATCAAGGGTTCCTGCGGTGGCATGAGCGCCATTGGTATCGATAGCAATTGCGATATCTGCGGCGGCAATCTCAGGGTGTGCGAAGAGAAAACTCGCAACCGGGCGGGAGTTGCCGCCGATCTGTTTTACCAGGGTAAATAACCCTAACTCCTCGTGCCTGCCAAGCTGGCCCAGTAGGCCCGGTACGCAGCTTATCGCCGGCATTTTACGGTGCTTGCCACAGCTTTTGCCGCGCCAGGTAGGCCCTGCGAGAGATGTTTACATCCTCAAGAAACTGACCCAATTCAGATATCAGCAAGGCCTGCGGGCCATCGACCAGCGCCTCGCTGGGCTGCGGGTGAAAATCCACCAGGATCATATTGGCACCGGCGATGACGCCCTGCGCCGTAGCGTGCGCTACATCCATAACGCCGGCCGGGTCCACTTCGCGACTGCCCACCGAATGAGAGGGGTCAATACCAACGGGCATCCGCGTCAGTCGCTTTAACACGGGCACGTGGGTGAAATCGACCATATTGCGGTGGGGGCTGCCAAACTCACTCTTCATGCCGCGCAGGCAGAAAATGACTTTTGAATTGCCCTCGCTGGCCAGGTATTCGGCGGCGTTGAGTGACTCGTTAAGGGTGATACCGAAACCGCGCTTGAGCAGGGCCGGGTAGGTGGTCTGTTTGCCAATGGCTTTGAGCAACTCGAAGTTCTGGGTATTGCGCGTGCCAATTTGCAGCATGACGCCGGTGGGATTGCCACAGGCCCGCAGACAACTGTCGATTTCCTCGATGTGGGCCTCATGGGTGACTTCCATGGCCACCACCTTGATACCGTACTTGCCGGCCAGTTCAAATACGTAGGGCAGGCAACTGTCGCCGTGGCCCTGAAATGAATAGGGGTTGGTGCGGGGTTTATAGGCGCCCATGCGCGTACACACCTGACCCTGTGCAGACACGGCTTTCATCATGGTCTCGACGTTAACAGGATTGTCGACCGCGCACAGACCGGCGAAGACGTGTAGACTCTCCTGGTCAAAACGCACACCGTTGTAATCAAAACCGCAGACCCGGTGTTCGTCCCGGTGGCGTCCCAGAACGCGATATTCCTGTGAAATACGCACTACCCGCTCTACTGCGGGCAGGGCTTCCACCTCTTCTTTATCGACGCTGTGGGTGTCGCCGAGCAGGTATATCTCGGTTAATCGCTGTTGCTGGCCATCAATAATATGCTCGCGAATCTCTACATTTTGCAGTTGTTGCAGGTAGGAAAAAGTGTCGCGATATTCACCGCTGTCGGGCCGGGTGTCGGCATGTAAAATAACCAGCATGGAACCTCCATAGTGCTTGGTTTAGTATACCCTCTTCCCCAATCAGAGTATGCAGGGAGAGGGCTTGATCTTCAGCAAAGACAGGCTGCCGCTGTTCATCGGCCTGCGCTACAGTTTCAGTCGACAACGCAACCGTTTTATCGGTCTGGTGTCTATGGTGTCGCTACTGGGAATGGCGCTGGGTGTCGCCGGCCTGATCACTGTGTTGTCGGTGATGAATGGCTTTGCGGGAGAGTTGCGCGATCGCATATTGTCACTGGTGCCGCATCTGCAGATTGAATCCGCCACAGCGCAATTGCAGAACTGGCCGCAGTTGGCGGCGACCGTGCAACCGGCCAATGGAGTGACAGGTGTGGCGCCCTATATCGAGAGCAAGGTGTTGCTGGGTAGCCACCGTCTAGTGCGCGGCGCCAGGGTTACTGCCGTGAATCCGGCGCTGGAGAGTAAGGTCTCCCAGGTCTTTGAGCATATGACTGCCGGCAGCTTTGCCGCGCTTGCGGAGCAGAACTACTCGGTCGTGCTTGGCAGCCTGTTGGCGCGGGCACTGGGCGTAGAGGTTGGAGACTCCCTGGAGCTGACGGTGCCGAGACTAACCGTCACGCCGCTGGGCAGCTTTCCACGTCGCAAACGTTTCACGGTGGTAGGCATTTTTCAGATAGGTGCCCAACTGGACAGCAGCCAGGCCTATATCAGCCTCACCAGTGGACAGAAGCTGTTTGGCTTCGGTGCATCGGTGCAGGGTTTGCGGGTCAGGCTGGCAGATCTGTACCAGGCGCCGGCCGCCGCCGCCCGCTGGCGCGGCCAATTGGGTGAGGATTTTCAAGTGCGAGACTGGGGTGGATCCCAGGGCAGCCTGTTTAGCGCCATACGCATGGAAAAAATTATGATGACGATACTGTTGCTGAGTGTGGTGGCAGTAGCGGCATTTAATATTGTCTCCACCCTCACCATGGCAGTGACAGACAAACGTTCTGATATTGCGGTGCTGCGCACCATGGGCGCCAGGGCGGGCACTATCATGGCTATATTTATGGCGCAGGGCCTGTTGTTGGCCCTGTCTGGAATTGCTGCCGGGGTCGTGCTGGGCGTGACGCTGGCACTCAATATAAGCGAGGTAAGCCTGTTTGTGGAGCGTCTGTTTGGCATGAAATTGTTTAATCCCCAAGTGTATTTTATCAGCGACTTGCCGGCCCGGTTGGAGCCGACCGATGTGCTGGTTGTGGTTGCCTTGGCCTTGTTACTAAGCCTCTGCGCCACCTTGTTTCCAGCCTGGCGTGCCACCCGTATCGCCCCGGCGGAGGTGTTGCGATATGAGTAATACGCCAGTGCTGGAATGTACGGACCTGTGTCGCACCTACCGCGATGGTGATTTGGAAGTAGCAGTATTGAGCGGGGTAAATTTCACCCTGCCGGCGGCTGCCAAGGTGGCGATAATTGGCTCATCCGGAGCGGGAAAATCTACCCTGCTGAATTTGTTGGGCGGCCTGGATTTGCCCAGCAGTGGCCAGGTATTAATGCTGGGCAAGAACCTGGCGCAGCTCAAGGAAGAGCAGCGCTGTACCCTGCGCAATCAGGAACTGGGATTTGTCTACCAGTTTCACCACTTGCTGCCCGAATTCAGTGCCGTGGAAAACGTCGCCATGCCGCTGCTGATCAGTGGCACGGGCCGGGCGAAAGCGATTAAAATCGCTGCCGAATTGTTGGCCCTGGTGGGCCTGCAACAGCGTCTTGAACACAGGCCGGCACAACTTTCCGGTGGTGAGCGAGGGCGAGTCGCTATCGCCCGCGCGCTGGTGATGGAGCCCGCCTGTGTGCTGATGGATGAGCCGACCGGCAACCTGGACCCGGGTGCATCGGCGCAGATTTTGGCGCTCATTGATGCTCTTAAACGCGACACCACAGCCAGCTTTGTGGTGGTGACGCACGACCGGGATATCGCCGCCCACATGGATGCCATTTACCTGCTTGATGACGGCCGCCTGGAACGGCAGGGCTAAGCGGATGCACAACAGTCAAATTTTCAGTATTGCTCGCCGCTATACCTTGACCTGGAGCAAGGGTTACCTGAGCAGTTTCCTGTCTCTGTTGTCCATGCTGGGCCTGGTATTGGCGATTGCCCTGTTGATTCTGGTGCTGTCGGTTATGAACGGCTTTGATCGGGAAATGCGCGATAACATATTGGCCTTGGTGCCCCAACTCATCATTAAATCCTGGCTGCCACCGGCTGATTGGCAGGCCAGCCGAGACCAAATGCTGCAACATCCGCAAGTGGTGGCTGCCGCTCCCTATGTGGAGCTACAGGGCATGATGGTAAAAGGCAAGCAGGTCGATACCGTACTGGCGTTTGGAATTTCAGCACGCCAAGAACAGTTGGTCGGTGGAATAACCGGGGCGGTGCCGGTGCAACAGTGGCGGGACTTTCTGGCCCAGCCCGAGGGCATGCTGTTGGGCCAGGCGCTGGCGCAACGCTTATCACTGCAGGTGGGTGACCGGGCCACCCTGATTGTACCGGGCGTTAATTTTTCTACGGCCTCAGCGCGTTACCGGCACCTGCAAGTCAGTGGATTGGTAGATAGCGGCACGGCAATCGATGAATCTGCGGTCTTTGTGCATCTCGACCTGGCCGCAGAGTTGGCCGGTAAACCGGGCCAGGTTGACGGTTACCGATTGCAACTGATCGACCTGTTCGCCGCACCGAGGGTGGGCTGGGAACTGGTCAATGCCATGCCACCGGGTTTTTACGCCACGGACTGGACCATGACTCACGGCAACCTCTACGCGGCAATACAAATGTCCCGCGACCTGGTGGGAATTTTGTTGTTATCGATTATCGCCATAGCGGCCTTTAACGTGGTTTCTTCGCTGGTGCTGGTGGTCGTGGACAAGCGCTCCGATATTGCCATTTTGCGTGTGCTGGGTGTCAGCCCAGCCGATATCAACAAAATATTTCTCCTGCAGGGGCTGATAATCGCCGTGGCAGGTACCGTGCTGGGCACGGCGCTGGGTGTATTTGCCAGCCTCTGGGTAACAGAAATAGTGGCCGGCATAGAAGGGCTTTTTGACGTTACTTTTCTCGATACCGACGTCTATCCCATTGGCTATATGCCCTCAGACCTACGGCTGGGCGATGTCTTGATGATTAACGCGGTGGCGGCGGTGCTGTGCTTTCTGGCGGCGCTGTATCCGGCGCGCCGTGCTGCGAAATTGCCTCCTGCCGAAGCGCTGCGTCACGAGTAGCCTGCTCAATGTTGAGGTGCCGCTTTTCCCGTCTGGTCTGCCAGCGTTGCACGACCTGCCAGCGCCACAAACCCTGCACCACAAAATAGCCGAGGCTACCGAAGAAAAACCCGCACAGCAGGCAGCCCAGTAAAAAAGGTTGCCAGACCGCTATCAGCCCGGAAGAGAGCCACTCCCAACTGATTGAAAACCGGTCTGTCTCTGCGGTTACACCCATTACCAATGCACCGAGTTGGTAGGCAAACCAGAAAATAGGGCCCATGGTAATAGGGTTGGTGACCCAACAGAGGCCAATCGCCAGTGGTAAGTTGCAGCGCAACCACACCGACAACAGACTGGCGAGGATCATCTGGGACGGCAGTGGAATGAAGGCCACGAACAGGCCCACAAAAAATGCCGTTGACGCTGAATAGCGGTTGATATGCCAGAGATTTGGTTGGTAAATCCATTCTCCCAGAACTGCCAGAGACTTGATCATGCGCAGTTTCGCGGGGGTCGGGAGAAAGCGTTTTATGATCTGCTTGGGCATAGTAGGTGGCGGTACCTGTAATCCTGTGCTTGACTTGATAGTGCCAGGGAATAAGGCGGCTATTCTAAATGCAATCATGGATGATTGGTACTGTGAGCGCGGTGTTTGCGGTGGGCTGGATGCCCAGCCTGCCTGCACCGGTGGTTTTGCTCGGTGGACTCGCACTGGCACTGCCGGTGGTGCTGCTCAGTCGTGGGCGCTGGCGCTACCTGCCGGCCGGGCTGCTGGCCGGTGTGCTGTGGGGTAGTGCCTGGGGCTATACCCTGTTGGCAGAGCGTGTGCCCGCAGGCATAGAGGGTGAATTGGTCCAGTTGGACGGCCATATTCTGGAGCCCCCCCAGTTGCGCTCCTTTAGCCGTGGCGGTCAGCGCCGGCGTTTTGCCTTTCGGGTCGAGAGGATCGGCTGTGCGGCGGATATTGCTCACTGCCCACAGCGGCTGGGCAAAGTATTACTTTCATACTACGGTGACAGGCATTTGCGTGTTGGCCAGAATTGGCGATTTACCGTGCGGCTGAAGAAACCCTGGGGATTGGCGAATCCCGGCAGTTTTAATTTTCAGTCCTGGTTGGCGCAACACCGCTATGCGGCCATCGGCTACGTGCGCGAGAAAGATATCGAGTTGCTGTCGGCACCGGTCTGGTGGCGTTCGCCGGTACAGCAGTGGCGCCAGCGGATTGCCGACACGCTACAGTTGCATTTTTCCGGTCGGCCCGCCGGCGGTGTATTGCAGGCCCTGAGCCACGGTGATCGCAGCGGTATCACCGCTGATCAGTGGGCGCTGTTTCAGCAGTTCGGTCTCAATCATCTGGTGGTGATATCGGGTTTGCATGTGGGCATGGTCGCGGCGCTGGGATTTTTGTTGGGACGCCTGTTTGGCTTGCGCAGCGCGCATCTGGCGGCGGCCCTGCTGGCGCTTGTTTACAGTGCCCAGGCGGGTTTTGCCTTGTCGACCGTGAGAGCCCTGGTGATGCTTTTTATTGTGCAGTTGGCGGCGCTCTGGCGGCGTAAATCGCGCCCGCTGCGCAGCCTGTTGCTGGCGCTGACGGTGATAGCGCTAATTGATCCGCTGGCGTCCCACAGTGCCGGCTTCTGGTTATCCTTTGGTGCGGTGGCGTTAATATTCTACCTACATACTATGTGGCCAGGTATGCGCGGCTGGCGTCTGGCCCTGTGCATGCAAGTATGCCTGAGTATGTTGCTGGGCCTGTTGGCCGGCTTTTGGTTCGGCGGCCTGGGTTGGCTGTCACCGCTGGCAAACCTGATAGCCATACCCGTGTTGACCTTCTGGATCGCACCCCTGTGCCTGTTTGCCTCATTGATGATATTGCTGACATCGATTGCACTGTCGGCACCATTGTGTCAGCAACTGGCCCTGCTGGCTTGGCAACTGGCCGCCGCGCCGGTTGATATTTTCCTGCAGATGGCCGCTAAGCTGCAACAGACAGCGCTGCCACTGTGGCTGGACTATCAAGCTTCACTGGGGTCAACCCTCGCGCTGCTGCTGGCCTTGTTGCTGTTGATATCGCACCGGGCACTGCCATTGCGTCGCTTGGCGCTGTTGCTGTTACTGTTGCCGGTATTTCCCCACCGGCCGGCTCTGCCAGAGGCAGAATTGCAGGTCACCGCCCTGGACGTTGGACAGGGCCTGGCGGTGCTGGTGAGAAGCCATAATGCGGTGGTGTTATACGACACCGGTGCCGGTGATCCCAGCGGACCCAATATGGCTACTTCGGTGATTGTGCCGTACCTGCGGAAGCTGGGTGTGGACACTCTGGATTTGCTGGTCATTAGTCACGCCGATCGTGACCATGCCAGTGGTGTTTATTCGCTGCATGACCGGCTGGATGTAGCCCAGACCTGGTATGGAGACCAGCCTTTCGGTGATCTGCCGGGCCAACAGGCGTGTCGGCCCGGGCTCGTTTTTGAGCGCGGCCGGTTGCATATTTCTGTTCTTCACCCAGCGGGCAGCCGCAGAGAAAGCTATTCATCCAATAATCGCAGTTGTGTGCTGCGCGTCGAACACGGTGGCTTTACGGTGCTGCTGCCCGGTGATGTGGAAGCTGAGACAGAGCGTCAACTGGTGCGCGACCAAGTGGGTAACTTATCCGCCCAGGTACTGGTGGCTGCCCATCACGGCAGCCGCACCTCTTCCAGTGGCCCGTTCCTGCGTGCCATTGATCCCCAGTGGACGATTTTCAGTCGCGGCTACCGCAATCGCTTTGGGCATCCTCACCCTACTGTGTTGCAGCGTATGGACATACTGGGCATTGCGATCCTCGACACGGCGCAGGATGGCGCGGTAAGCCTGCGCGTTATTGATGGGCAATTAGTGAACGTTGAACGTCACAGGGTGACCCAACGCTATTACTGGCACTGAATATCTTTCACTGCTTGCGCGCCTGCGTATAATGAGCCAGAGCTTGTAATAGCGAGAGGTGGGAGCAGTGCTGGAGATGGTAACAGCAGGCGGTTGGTTGATGCTGCCCATCCTGTTGTGTTCGGTAGTCGCACTGGGAATATGCATTGAGCGGCTGATTACGCTCAATGCCGAAAAAATATCACCGCCACACCTGCCGGCACGGGTCTGGACGCAGTTGAAGAACAACGAACTGGATGCCCCTAAATTGCGCACCCTGCGCGCTTCATCGCCGCTGGGGGAAATTCTGGCTGCCGGGTTGGGCAATGCTCATCACGGTCGGGACGTTATGAAGGAAAGCATAGAGGAAGCCGCCGGCCATGTGGTGCACGACCTGGAAAGATACCTCAATCCGTTGGGCACAATCGCCGCAGTCACCCCATTGCTGGGACTGTTGGGAACGGTGGTGGGCATGATCAAGGTGTTCACGGAGATCATGGCGCAGGGCACGGGCAATGCCTCGGTTCTGGCCGGTGGTATCTCCGAGGCCTTGATTACCACTGCGGCCGGTTTGAGCATCGCGATTCCCAGCTTGATTATGCACCGGTATTTTGTCGGCCGTATCGACGGCATTGTGATCGGGCTGGAGCAGGAGACCATCAAGTTGGTGGATGCGCTTCACAATGAGAGTGCTGATGGCAATACCGGGGATAGCGCGAGTTGAAATTCAGGCGTCAACGACTACTGGAAGTCAACGTCAACCTGACACCACTTATCGATGTGGTGTTTTTGTTGTTGATATTCTTCATGGTCTCGACCACCTTCACCAAGGAAACCCACCTCAGTATTGATTTGCCCGAGGCAGCCGGTGATGCCAGTGCCGATGTCGCTGATCAGATAGAAATACTCATTGACGAGGATGGGCTGTACACCATTAACGCCCAGCGCCTGGTGGATGTACGCCTGGCTACCCTCAAGGCGGCAATTCGCCGGGTAGCGGCGGGGGACACCTCGCTGCCCATGGTCATTACCGCCGATGCACAGACTCCCCACAAAGCGGTGGTGCGGGCTATGGATGCCGCCGGTCAAATGGGTTTTGTGCACCTGAGTATTACCACCAGGCAACCCGGGGAAGACACCGAATAATGGGTTTTACAGTAGTTATACCTGCTCGCTACGGTGCCAGTCGATTACCCGGCAAGCCGCTGCTGGATATTGCCGGTAAACCGATGGTGCAGCACGTCTACGAGCGGGCCTGTGCAAGCGGCGCAGAGCAGGTAATAATTGCCACCGATGATGAACGCATCTTCACCGCTGCCGGCGACTTTGGTGCACCGGTGCTTATGACCTCTGCGGATCATGTTTCCGGCACTGATCGCATAGAGGAAGTGAGCCGACAGCTAGGGTTTGCAGCGACTGCAATCGTCGTCAACGTGCAGGGCGATGAACCGTTGATTCCGGCGGCGGTGATAGACCAGGTCGCCGACAATCTGGCCGCGCACGAGCAAGCCGGGATTGCCACCCTGGGTGAGCCCATCACCACGGCCGCAGACCTGTTCAACCCGAATATTGTCAAGGTGGTCGCCGATGAACAGGGTTATGCCCTGTATTTCACGCGCGCGCCGATTCCCTGGCACCGGGATGCCTTTGCCGCGGGTCAGCCCGCTGCGGCAGAGCCAGTGCAGGCCCGTCGTCATCTGGGTATTTATGCGTATCGAGTGAGTTTGTTGCGCGATTTTGTCGGCTGGTCGCCGGTCTCCATCGAGTTGGCTGAATCACTGGAACAACTGCGGGCCATGTACCACGGTACCCGCATCCATATCGCCGATGCGCGGGCTGAGGTGCCACCCGGCGTCGATACCGAGGCCGACCTGGCGGTGGTGCGGCGCATTATCGGCGGGGGCTGTTGAAGATGGCGGTGCAGCGCGATATCTCCTTGCAGAGTTTTAATAGCCTGGCGGTGCCCAGTTGTGCCGAGCACTTCACGGTGCTTGAAAAGGCCGCCGATCTGCCCCAGTTGCTAGAGATTGCCAGCCACTGCAACTGGACCGTGCGCGTGCTGGGAGAGGGCAGCAACGTGGTGCTCGCGGAGCAACTGGACGGATTATTGATCCAGCAGCGCTGTCGCGGCATAGCTATCGTCGAAGAAGATGCACAGACCGTGGTGGTAGCCGTGGCGGCCGGCGAGAACTGGCATCAGTTTGTGCAATGGTGTTTGCAGCAGGGTTATTACGGTCTGGAAAACCTGGCACTAATACCGGGCGCGGTGGGTGCTGCGCCCATCCAGAATATTGGCGCTTACGGCGTTGAGGTGGGTGGCTTTTTGCGCTCGGTGCAAGCCCGCGAATTGGCCACTGGCAAGCAGCGGCTGTTGTCGCGGCGCGACTGTGAATTTGACTACCGCGACAGCGTCTTCAAGGGAGCATTGCGCGACCGGTTAATTATTGAAGTGGTGCAATTGCGTTTGAGTAAGGTTCCACAAGCGGTTTACGCCTATCCGCCACTGGCACAATGGCTTGAGCAACAGGACATCACCACCCCAACACCTGAACAGGTTTTTGACGCGGTGGTGTCCGTGCGCCGCAGTCGACTTCCCGAGCCGGCCCAAATGCCCAACGCGGGTAGCTTTTTCAAGAATCCAAGAGTCAATGCGAAAACAATGCTGCGGCTACTAGGCAGCTACCTACACCTGCCACACTATCGAGATGAGAGCAGTGCCGCACCGCCCGACAGTTACAAGTTGGCGGCCGCCTGGTTGATAGATTATTGCGGCTTTACACAGCGCACTGACAGGGCCGTGCGCGTGCATCCGCAGCACGCCCTGGTGCTAATTAATCCCCAGCGCCGGGCGGCGCAGGAGATACTGGACCTGGCGGGGGAGATTGTGGCGGCGGTGGAGGCTGAGTTTGGCTTGCAGTTGGAGCAGGAGCCGCGCAGTTATGGCTTTTGATGCAGAGTCCTTTCTTAAATCCCTGAGCGGTAGGCCGGGCGTATACCAGATGTACACCGAGCACGGTGATCTGCTCTACGTGGGCAAGGCCAAGCATCTTCGCAACCGGGTTACCGGTTATTTTCGCGCCGCCGGCCTGACCACCAAAACCATGGCCATGGTGGCCAGGATTCACGACATACAGGTCACGGTTACCGATACTGAAACCGACGCCTTGTTACTGGAACACAACCTCATAAAGAAGCACCGGCCAGCCTACAATATCCTGCTGCGTGACGACAAATCCTATCCCTATATCTATCTTTCAGACGACTCCTTTCCACGGCTTGCCCTGCACCGCGGTAGCAAGCGCAAACAGGGGCAGTATTTCGGCCCCTATCCCAGTGCCGGAGCGGTGCGTGAAAGCCTGCACCTGATGCAGAAGGTGTTCCGGGTCAGGCAGTGTGAGGACAGCTACTACCGCAACCGCTCACGACCCTGCCTGCAACACCAGATTGGCCGCTGCAGTGCACCCTGCGTGGACCTGGTGAGCGCCGAGGATTACGCGCAACAGGTGGAACACACGGTGTTGTTTCTCAAGGGCAATTCACAGCGCCTGATGCAGAGCCTGGCGGATGACATGGAAGCCGCCGCCGCACAGTTGGAATATGAGAAAGCCGCAGCGCTGCGTGACCGCTTGGCACAGTTGCAACAGGTACAGGCGCGCCAGGGTATTGAGGGTGTGGCCGGTGACCTGGATATTATTTGCGCCGTGGTGGAGGCGGGCAAAACCTGTGTGCAGGTATTGTTTGTACGCGCCGGGCGAGTACTGGGTAGCAAAAGCTATTTTCCGCCGTTGAAACTGGACCAGGGCGAGGCCGCGGTGATCAGCGCGTTTATTCCGCTCTATTACCTGCCCGGCGCACGCGAGATTCCGCACGAATTAATTTTGAGCCACGCACCGGAGGATAGGGCTAGCCTGCAGACTGTGCTCAGTGAGCGGGCGGCACGCAAGGTCGCCATCAAAACCCGGGTGCGCGATGCGCGCCGCAAGTGGCTGCAGTTGGGACGCCAGACGGCACAGCAAAACCTGCGGTCGCGTTTATCGGCCCGCCAGACCTCGTTGGAGCGGTTCCAGGTGTTGCAGGACAGCCTCCATCTGCCGGAAATGCCTGCGCGGCTGGAGTGTTTTGATATCAGTCACAGCTCCGGTGAAGCCACCGTGGCGTCTTGCGTGGTGTTCGACCATAACGGTCCGCGCAAATCGGATTATCGGAAGTTCAATATAGAGGGCATCGTCGGCGGCGATGACTACGCCGCCATGCAGCAGGCTCTGGAGCGACGCTACCGGCGCCTCAAGGCCGGCGAGGGTGTGCTGCCGGACGTGCTGCTTGTCGATGGGGGCAAAGGCCAGGTGACACAGGCCCTGTCGGTACTGGAAGATCTGCAGATTGACGATGTGACGGTGGTGGGCGTGGCCAAGGGCACCACCCGCAAGGCCGGTTTTGAAACGCTGATCATGGGCGACAGCGGGCGGGTATTGCAGCTCAACGGTGATAACCAGGGTCTGCACCTGATTCAGCATATACGCGATGAAGCCCACCGCTTTGCCATTACCGGCCACCGGGCGCGCCGGGACAAAAAGCGCAAAGGCTCGGTGCTGGACCGGATTCCCGGTGTGGGCGGCAAGCGGCGGCGCGATTTATTGCGGCATTTTGGCGGTTTGCACGGAATTCAGCGTGCCAGCGTCGAAGAATTGATGAAAGTTAGCGGCATTAATGAAAAAATAGCCCAGGACATATACACACAATTACACAGTCACTGATTGTGTGCAGTCTCGTGGCAGGATCAGGAATGGAACTTAATATACCCAACAGCTTGACCGTCAGCCGCATTGCGATGGTTCCCATTCTGGTGCTGGTTTTCTACTGGCCCTTTGAGAACCATCAATTGGTTGCCGCGGGCGTGTTTGCGCTGGCGGCGGTCACTGACTGGTTTGACGGCTACCTGGCTCGCAAGCTGGCACAGATAACTGAGTTTGGCGCCTTTTTGGACCCGGTGGCGGACAAGCTGATGGTGGCGGTGGCGTTGGTGCTGTTAGTGGAACAACACGACACCGTTCTTTTTACCCTGGCGGCCTGCGTCATAGTTGGCAGAGAGATCGTTGTCTCCGCTCTGCGGGAGTGGATGGCAGAACTGGGCGAGCGAGCCAGCGTTGCAGTGGTATTTGTTGCCAGGGTAAAAACTTTCGCCCAGATGCTGTCAATCATTGCCTTGTTGGCGCTGGACCCCACCACCAGCCCCGGCTGGATGTTGGCGGTCGCCTACACGATGTTATATGCCGCGGCGGTGCTGACCCTGTATTCCATGGTGGTTTACCTGCGAGCTGCCTGGACTGTGTTGTTGGGACGTGAACAGGCCCAGAAAAAGCTGGAGCAGGAGACCTGATACGGCGTTGTAATCACCCCCTCCAGCCCCTATAATCCCCGCCTTCTCGAAGACCCCTTCCGGCTGGATGGCAGAGTGGTTATGCAGCGGACTGCAACTCCGTGTAGACGAGTTCGATTCTCGTTCCAGCCTCCATCACCTAATTCCACCTCACGCCGGCGGTTTGGTAGAATTTGCCACTATGGAATTGCCACGGATACCCAGATGGCGGATGGCATCCAGCCCGGTTTCTGGGTCAAGCACCCGGCCGTTGCTGATGGTCAGGGTATACTCGCTGCCCACAGCTTACGAAATACTCGCTGATCTCGATACTCTCGGGCTGCACTCCCAGCCCTATGGCGCGCGCGGGAAAGCGGCGCAGCAAGGGGACGGCATTGAGCAGCTTTATCGGCCACGGCACTGCGTTGGCGCCGCCGAGTACCTTGCGTAATAGCTGGTTCTGTATCAGCACCTGCATCTTTTGCGTGGCACGGGTGGGCGGTTCGCGCCGTTTCTGTACCGCTGCCAGTGTGGTGGGTTCTATACACTCGCTGTGAAAGGCGGGCACCAGTGCATTGGCAGCGGCGACTGCGTCCTGAATCGCCAGATTGATACCCACACCACCGACCGGTGACATGGCATGGGCCGCGTCGCCAATAAACAGCAGCCCCGCACGCCACCACTGTTGCAGTCTATCGACCCGCACCGAGAGCAGACTAATGTCGTTCCAGTCGCGCAGGCTGTGCAGGCCCTCGCTGAGCTCGGGAGCCGCGCCCGCGATGCTGTTGCGGAACTCAGCGAGCCCCTGTTTTTGTAGCTGCCGGTAGTGACCCTTGAGGAGTACATAGGCGCACTGCCAGTAGTCGCCCCGGTCGATAGTGATGAGAATTCGGCCCGGGCTCATGTGCGCGAACACCGCTTTGCCGGTGACCTCTTTTTTATCGACGCGCATCCACAGGGCGTCCATAAAGGCACCGATGTTTTGCACGGTCAGTCCGGAGGCCTGGCGTAGTACCGAGTGGCGACCGCCGGCGCCGATAGTTACATCGGCCCGTATTTCCTGCCTGCCGTTGGCGGTATCGACACATACACCCACCACCTTGCCGTCTGCTTCTACCAGGCCCACGGCTTCGGTATTCATGCGCAGCTGGAAGCCGGGGTAGCGAGCAGCGGCGTTGGCGACAAAGTCCAGGAACTCCCATTGGGGCATAAAGGCAATGTAGGGACATTTGACCTGCAGTCGTGAAAAATCGGCAACTGTATAGAGTTTGTCGCCGAACTGGATGCGTGCCTGGTACATGCAATCGTGGGGTCGCTGCAGAAAGCTTTCCAGCAGCCCCAACTCGTGCATCACTTCCATGGTAGAGGGATGAATGGTGTCACCGCGAAAATCACGCAGGAAGTCGCCGTGCTTTTCCAGCACCACTACATCGATTCCGGCGCGTGCCAGCAGGTAGCCCAGCATGATGCCTGCCGGTCCACCGCCGGCGATACAGCACTGGACTTGCAAAGGTTTTGACTGCGACCTTGTCATGTAAAGAGCCTGGCAGAGAATTGCCTGACCCCGCGGTCAGATTCTCAGCGCCGTCCGGCTAATTCAGGCCCGTAGACTCTGCACCGGCAGGTAGTCGCGGGTAAGCGCTACCGATACTTCCCACAAACGCGCCGCCATTTCATCATCCGTGAGTGCAGCGGTGCCCGCGGCGGGATTGCAATCGACAAAGTAGTAGCCACGCACCCCAACCAGGGCCGGGCTGGTTGCCACATAGGTTTGTGTGGCGGCGCCTTCCTCGACTGTTTTTGTGAACAGGGGACCAAGGGTTTTGGCCAAAAACTGCATGATGCCGCTCATATTGCGAATGGCGTTGGTCACAATCACGCCTGGGTGCAGGGAGTTGGCGGTGGCGGTGCTGCCCGAGGTGCGCCGGGCCAGTTCGCGCGCACACAGTGCGTTGGCCAGTTTGGAATGCCCGTAGGCTGCACCGGCCTTATAATCCGTATTGTGCCAGGCCAGATCATCAAACAAAATACCCGCATCGGGTGCGCGTTTGTGGGCTTCGCTGCTGACAAATACAAAGCGCCCCTGCTCGGCGGCCAGTACCTCATCCAGCAACTGGTTGACCAGAATAAAGTGCCCCAGGTGATTTACCACGAAGTGTTTTTCAAGCCCGCCCACCAGCGTGCGCTCCCGGATGCTGACGATGCCGGCATTGCAGATGAGGCCGTCGATAGGCATGCCCATGGCACGTATGCGCTGGGCGCAGGCGACGATACCGGCAAAATCTGTTAACTCCAACTGTTCCGGTGTGGTCTTGCCCGCGACCGAAGCGCAGGCATTTTTGGCCTTGTCCAGGGTGCGGGCGGTACCGATCACGTGGGCACCGCGCAGTGCCAACACGCGCATGGTCTCCAGACCCAGCCCAGAGTTGGCGCCAGTGACCACATAGGTTTTGCCGGTCAGGTCGAGTGCCTCGGTTACCAGCTCAGCCGTGGCACTGGCGTCAAAATCGCTGAGGGGAGCCGGGGCGCTCAGTATTTTTGCCAGTAGTTGACCGGGCAGGGCGGCCAGCGTGCCAAGCATAGCCAGGCTTTGTATAAAACGACGGCGGCTGAACAGGGCCATGCTGCGCTCCTTAGCCACGCAGGGACTGAGCAAAAATTAACAGGATAATCGACGGGCAGACAAAGCGTACATACCACGGCCATATACGCCAGAACAGGCCGTGTTCCGCATCGGGCTCGTTCTTGCGCAGCTCTTGCAGCATACTGTCGCGATGCCAGATCCAGCCGGCAAACACGCAGAACATGATACCCAGCAACGGTTGCGCATAGCGGGTGGTGGCAGCGACCACCAGCCCAAACAGACTGTCATAATTCAACAGCATAATCGTGCTGGCCGTAGCGACGATCCCGCCCGCCAGAAACACGGCCCGCTTGCGACTCAGGCCGTGATTTTCGATGGCGTAGGCAACCGGCACCTCCAGCATGGAAATCGACGAGGTGAGCGCGGCAATGGTCATCAGAGCAAAAAACATCAGGCTAACCAGCATGCCCATAATGCCCATGGTGTCGAACAGGGCGGGCAGCACCGTGAAGATCAGCGTGTCTTCATTGAGCAGGCCGCCATCGGCGGCAAAAATCTCCACGCCGTTGTGCAGGGCCACATACATGGCTGGCAAGATCAGGAAACCAGCGGATACGGCAATGAGAATATCGACCAGGGTAACCCAGCCACCCAGCACGGGTAGGTTGCCATCATCGGGGATGTAGGAGCCGTAGATCAACATGGTGCCCGCGCCCAGTGACAGCGAAAAGAAGGCCGCACCCAGGGCTTTAACGATTAGCTGTGGGTCCATCACGGCGCCAAAATCGGGTACCAGATAGATTCTCAGACCGTCCATGGCACCATCCAGGGTCAGCACATACACCACCATAAGAAGCAGGGCGACGATCAGCACCGGCATCAAACGGCTGGACCAGCGCTCGATACCCTCGTGCACACCCTCGGCAATGATACCGATGGTGAGCAGCATAAAGAGTAGCATTGAGCCAATATTGCGCACCGGGCCAAACTCTACAAACCAGTTGGCCAGTTCGGTAAGACCCACAATTTCTGCCAGTGAGCCACATAAATAGGTGATCATCCAGCCGGCCACGATGGCATAAAAGCTCAGAATGAAAGAGACGGTAACCAGGGCTGCCAGCCCGACCCCCGTGCCTAACCGATAGCTTTTAGGCCCATTGGAAATTACCCGCAGTGCCTGCACCGCGTTGGCGTGGGCATGTCGGCCTATGATCAACTCGGCCATCAGCGCCGGGTAGGCCAGCACAAAGGCGAGCACCAGATAGACCAGCAAAAAGGCGCCGCCGCCATTACTGGCCGCCTGTGTGGGGAAACCCCATATATTACCGAGTCCCACGGCACTGCCGGCGGCAGCCATGATAAACCCGAAGCGTGAACTGAATTCCCCTCTGGAAGTGGCCATAATTATTATTCTCCCGTCGTTTGTGTGCAGTTTACCAGTAATTGTGCCAACTGTTTCACGCAGACGGCAGAATCTTTCGGCGTGGCGTAGCGGCCATGGCTGGGCCGCTGGAGGTATTCCCTAAACCCGTTCCAGCCGGTGCAGTGAACGATACCTCGTGATATGATGCCGCCGGTTTTACGCCTGCACATGCCCGGGTGGTGAAATTGGTAGACACAGGAGACTTAAAATCTCCCGACGTAACAGTCGTGCCGGTTCAATTCCGGCCTCGGGCACCAATAAAATCAATGCGTTTACATTACGAGAAAATTCTACCTGCGACCTCCGTTAATTACCGGGGCCATTGCCCGCGCTTGCGCGCGGTAACCTTGCGTTCGCTTGCGCCAGTATGTACTAAGCTGTGGTACTACATACGTGGAGAAATAGGTAATGGCTCTCAAACGCGAATACAGCAGTGATCTCGAGTACCGCGGTGCCAGTCGGCATCTCCTGGTATTCCTCGACCGCACCTGGAATGACGAAAACGGCAAAGATGGTGACCGCGTTGTTACCAATATCTACAAACTGTTTTCGTCAATGTCCGGCAACCTCGACGATAGTGATGTGCCTTTCAAACGTGAGACGCAAAAACAGGTCGCTCTGTACTTTCGTGGCGTCGGCAACGATGAAGACCACAGTGCGGTGGGCACCTTTTACGAGGGAGTTTTCGGGGCGGGTGAGAAGCGTATTCGGGACAACGCCTATTCGGAAGTTGTGCGGCACTATCGCAAGGGCGACAGGATTAGTATTTTCGGATTCAGTCGCGGCGCCGCCTGTGCGCGTTTACTGGCAGCAAAGATTCAAAAATATGGCATTACGCACAGCATCGAAGTGCGTGGCAAGGAGAGAGATGGCGAATTTTATTTTCTCAACTACAAGCACAAAAATCAGCAGAGCCTTAAGGTTGATATTGAGTTCCTGGGAATCTTCGACACGGTAGGCGCCTTTGGCATACCCATTAATTTACCGGGGCTGCCATTTCAGAAAATCAACCTGTTTAGAAATTTAAAGGTGGCTGCGAATGTTAAACAGACCGTGCACTGTGTGGCCATTGATGAAAGCCGGGAAGCCTTTATCCCAACACTGTGCAACCGGGCAAGCAATGTTGATGAAGTGTGGTTCGCCGGTGTCCATGCCGATGTTGGCGGCGGTTACCGCTTTGCCGAGTTAGGCAAAATCACCCTCAGCTATATGGTTTGCAAACTCAATCAGCATTTTCTGGATGCGCCAATCAAGTATCGTCCTGCCGCACTTGCCAGCCATACCAAATACTCGGTCGAAGATGAACAGATACGTATGCACCACCATGGCGATGGCGTGAAGAGGGAGCCGCGCCACATTCATGTTTCATCACAAGGCAAAGTATCCTCCCAGCCGCCCAGAATTCACCACACGGTTCTCAAATTGATGGCCGCTAACGATGTTCGCTGCGCAGAGGAATTTGCCAGCTTTACATCCATTCTGCCGATTATCTATGGTCCTAAGAATCTTCAGGCATTGGGGTCAATGTTGGAGGTGGTAGAGGATGGCTAGCCAATAATCCGCGCGCTCCAATGCCAGGAGTTACCGGCAGGCCAGGGCAACGGCTGCCGCGAAAGTAGCTGAGATCCAAAAGAGCCTGGCATTGGGACGAGTATTGCGGGAGCAGCAATTACTTGCACTTTAGTAGCTAACGTACTGTTTGGCCAAGATTTTTAGGCTACTATTACTTTTTTTGTAACGTACCTGGAGTAGATACAACCTTGAACAAAGACGCACTACTGACCATGCTGGATATGCAAAACCGTATGAATGCTCGCGTTCATGAAAACTGGATTGGCCAACACTTCCAGTGGTACCGGGCGGTGTGGATCGAGTGTGGTGAACTGATGGATCACTTTGGTTATAAATGGTGGCAAAGGCAGCAGCCCGATCTGGCCCAGGTACAGCTCGAAGTGATCGACATCTGGCATTTTGGTATGAGCGCACTGTTCACCGAAGACGGGGACCTCGATTCAGTCGCGGACACTATTCTGGCGCAAGTGGAAAATCACCGGCCCACCGGTAACGGCGTGCGCGAAGCAACCGAAGCCCTGGCGCTGCACGCATTGGAATCACAGAGTTTTTGTGCCGGTCGATTTACCGATGTAATAATGGCCGCCGGGCTGGATTTCGATGCGCTCTATCGGGTCTATGTCGGCAAGAGTGTTCTCAACTTCTTCCGCCAGGATCATGGCTACAAGGATGGTGGTTACGTTAAAAATTGGGCGGGTAGAGAGGACAATGAACACCTTGTTGAATTGGTGGCGGAATTGGATAGCCACGATGCCCAATTTGCCAATGTGCTCTACCGGGCACTGCAACAACGCTATGCCGACGTGCTGAAACAAGCGCAGGGATAGGTTCACGACCCATGGCAGACGAAGCTGACAGGATTTCGACCACGGCGCTGGCGCGCAAGCTGGGTATTCCTGCCCAGCAATTGTTTGTCACCCTGCGGGATTACGGCTGGATACAACGCCATGAAGACAATTGGTTGCTCACCGGCAAGGGTGAGTTTGAGGGCGGCAACTACGTTGAGAGTCGGCGCTATGGGCGCTACATCGTCTGGCCAGCGAGCCTTGAAAATCACCAATTGCTAACCGCCATTGAATCGAATCAACGCATCACTGCGGCCGGCATGCGCCACTACTTCCCCATGCTACACCCTCGCCGGCTCAATCGAGCGTTGGCAGAACTGGGCCTGCAGGCGCACAGTGTACTGGGCTGGGAGCTGACTGAGCAGGGCCGCAAGTTGGGCGGGCAGCAGGAAGAGAGCGACAATAGCGGTGCCTTCTACGTTACCTGGCCGCATGAAATTGTCGATCATCCGGTGATTCACCGAGAGTTGATGGAGCAGTCCGATAGCGGAGCACCCGGCCCCACAGCCGACGCTCAGGAAGATGATTTGTTTGCGAACCTTGGTAGTACGCAACTGGTCGGTATCGATGGTCACGCGCTGGAGACGATGCTGGAATTGCAGACCTGCAACTGGTTGTACCTGGCGCAGTTGGCGCATGCCCATCAGCGCGCACTGCCGGTAGAAGAAGTCTTGTATGCCGATTTTTACCTGCCTGTTGCTCGGGTTTATGTCGAGTGCTGGCAAGAGGAAGAACCGGTGGAGCGGCTCAGCCTGAAGCTCAAGAAGCAGGACGTCTACAGTGATATGGGCTTGCGCGTGGTCGACATTAAAGAGCGTGACGGCGATAGACTGGATGAGGTCCTGGGCCGCCCGCTAATGGTATTTGGTATCCGGGTGTAGTTTCAATCCCGGCGCCGCACCAGCAAGGCGCCGCACTCCATATGATCCGTATAGGGAAACTGGTCAAACAACGCCAGTGATTTTATAACGTGGGTTTTACGCATGTCTGCCAGGTTTTCCACCTGGGTTTGCGGATTGCATGAGATATAAATAATGTGGTCGAATTCGCAGACCAATTGCGTGGTAGCTGCGTCCAGACCGGCCCGTGGCGGGTCGACAAGGACAGTGCTAAAGCGGTAGTCCTGCAGGGGCTTTGGCAGGGCCTGCAGGCGCCGGAATTCTCTGGCGCCGGCCAATGCTTCGGTGACCTCTGCGGCAGACAGCCGGGCCAGTTCGAGATTGTTTATCCGGTTGATATTCCGGTTGTGCAGCGCTGCCCGAATAGAGATCTTTGACACCTCGGTGGCCAGTACTGAATTGAAGTGCCTGGCCAAGGGCAGGGTAAAATTGCCGTTGCCACAATACAACTCCAGTAAATCACCGGGTAGCTGCTGGGCGTGGTGGCAGGCCCAATCAATCATCTTGCAGTTGACCTGCGCGTTGGGCTGGGTGAAACCCTGTTCATACTGGCGATAGCGAAAGGTGGCGTCACTGAGCTGCAATGCCTCTTCTACATAGTCATTGGAAAGGGTGATTTTTTGCTTGCGGGAGCGGCCCACCACGCGCGCATTAAGGGTGACCTCCAACAACAGTGCCGCTCGCTGCCAGTGTTCATCCAGTGGGCGATGGTAGATCAGTGTGATTAACAGTTCACCACTGAGCGTGGACAAAAATTGCACCTGAAACAGTCTTTCTCGCAGGCAGGTGCTTGCCAGTAATTCATCGCGCAGGGCGGGCATGGCAGACTGAATGCGCTGGCCGGCGATTGGGAAGCTATCAATACGGTACGGTGTTTTTGGATCGCCTGGCCTGAACATGGCGTAGCACAGGTCGTCGCCTTCATGCCATACGCGAAACTCAGCGCGCATGCGATAACCCAGTCGCTCAGATTCAAATACCTGTGCGGCAGGAGCTGCTAACTGTTGGTACAGCGCCTCAACATTGGCGGCTTTTTGGGTCAACAATTGCGGGTATTGATCCGCATTGATGTTGCTCAGCGGCATACGGGTAAGCTGCTCCTGTCCCGTTGTTGCCACCAGCGCTGTGCGAGCCGGCCAGCTGGCTCGATATTTGCCGCTCGCCGCAACAGCAACAGAATGCCGGCCGTGGTCTCCAGCACGGCGAGGGCGCCGTAACTGTCGTCCCGCTCGCCGCGCCACAGTGCCAGCAGGGCCTGGGCTGAAAGCTCAGTTTGCGGCGGGGGTTTGGCATCCAGACAACGTGGCCAGTCCAGTTGTTGCAGCGTGCCTTCTCGCAACAGCGTGCAGCGGGTATTGGCATGGGGTTTGATTTCAACTTCACCGCCTTCACCCCTGAAGACCAGCGAGTGTGGCTGGCCCAGCAGTTGATCTGCGCGGGCGTGTAGAGCAGCGTAGGCCGGGTGAAATACACTTTGAACACTGTGTGGCGCCAGCGCGGGATTGAGTAGTCGCACCAGGGTGTTTACGGGTGACCGCAGGCCCAGCAAGTGTTTCAGTTGAATGATGTTGTGCAGTGGCAGGCAGAAGTTTCGCAGCGGCAGGTAGGCGAAACCAACGGCATCAATATGTTGCCGGGCCTGCGCCAGGCTGTCGGCCGCCGTGATGCCCAACTGATTCAGGCAGGCTTCCGAATAGACACGCCCAGCCGTGTGGCCATCGCTACCGTGCATAAGAATACGCACGCCGTTGGCGGCCAGCAGCAGGGCGCTCAATAAATACCAGGGCTGTTGATTTTTTTTGCCGGCGTAGCTGGGCCAGTCCAGATCAATCGAGGATGCCGTCGGCTGCGTGCTCATAGTGTCACGGCAGGCGCCGACGAAACCGGCAAGTTCGTCCGGGGTTTCTTCCTTGACGCGCAACAGCATGAGAAAGGCCCCCAGTTGTAAGGGCTCCACCCGATCTTCAAGAATCATGCTGAAGGCGCTGCGAGCTTCTTCCCGGGACAGCGAGCGGCTGCCTGATTTGCCTTTGCCGAGAATGCGCACATAGCGCGCGAAGGCATGCTCAGCGGGGGTCACAAGCAGTTTTCCGGTTTTGGCAGACCGGCAATTTTACTGCCAATTTTGGCCGGGCTGCCCGGGAATAATGACATCAGGTAAATGCTGCGCCCCTTGTCTACGCCCAATTCCTGCTTGGTAAACTTCGTCAGGGCGCGATTGGCAGGTGAAGCTTCAAAGCACTGATAATAGTCGCGCAACAATTCGATAATTTCCCAGTGTGCGGCAGTTAAGCTAATGCCTTCCGCCTGGGCAATTTGTTCTGCCACGGCGGGCGTCCAGTCGTTCAGCTCACGGATAAAACCCTCTTTATCGAACACGGTCAGTACCAGCTCTGGACCGCGTGGCACTCGACACTAAGCTGTACAAAGCCGCTGTAGTCCACCAGTTCAATGGCAGGGTCCAATAAGTTCTGCAAGCCCCTGGCCGCTACGTCTTCAATCAATGCGTAGCAACGAATATCACTGCTGTCGACCAGTTGTGCCAGCGCGGCATAAACCCCATCTTCAAGCAGTAAGATATGGCTGCCGGGGAGGGCGCTGCGCAGGGCGCTAGCCAGTGCGCTGCTGTTGGCGGGGCTCTTGCTGACGGTGTGTAATAGCATCTAGAAACCCAGCACCTGATCAAAACTATCCAGGAAAGCGGGTAGCTGCTGTGCACAGAGCAGTTCAATAGTCCCATCAAGCTGCTCGGGCTGCAGTTGTCGTTGCTGCAACGATGCCGCGTCGACGTGAAATGTTTCCAGGTCGTACAGGGGCATGGAGCGCAGGACGCTCAACATGTTCCTGGCGGCCAGTTGGGCAGGTTCCTGACCAGGTAATAATTGCCAGACACCGTCGTCCATAAATAGCAGTTGCACGTCTTGCTCAAAAGCAGCCGCCGCCAGGGCTACATCCAGGCCGGCGCGGGCTAATGGATCGCCATAGGGTGCGCGGCGCAGTACCAGTAAAAGCCTTTTTCCGGGGCTACTCATTTCAATTACCGAAGGTCAGCAAACGGTCGCTGACGGCACTGGCGTCGATGAGTTGACCCAATCCCGACAGGGTAAAGGCCGGATGTATGCCGGCGGCTGTTCGCTCATGCCGGCTCGCTTCCGCTTCATCCAGCAGACCGCGTTTTACCGCCGACGCGATGCATAGTACCAACTCGGTATTTTGCTCGGCGGCGAGGTCCGCCCAGCGCTGCACGCGGTCGACCTCACCCTGGGGTGTAACAGATAAACTGCTGCCCTGGTAAATGCCGTCGTGGTAGAAAAATACCCGGTACAGTTGGTGACCGCTATCGAGCACAGCGCGGGCGAACTGCCAGGCGCTGTCGCCACTTTGGGTGGAATTGGGGGAACCGAGCACCAGCAGGGAAAATTTCATGATTCACAAACAAAAAGGCCCCGGCGTTGCCGGGGCCCTACTATTCGTATGGTCCTGCCTAGTCGTCACCGCCCAGGGCAGTGAGCAGGTGTAGCAGGTGAATAAACAGGTTGTATATATCCAGATACAAGGACACGGTGGCGCGGATATAGTTGGTTTCGCCACCGTTGATGATACGGCTGGTATCAAACAGGATGAGGCCTGACATGATCATCACTACCGCTGCTGAGATGGTCAGGGACAGGGCGGGGATGTGCAGGAAGATGTTGGCGATAGACGCTACCACAGCGACCAGCAAGCCGACTATCAGGAAGCCTCCCATATAGGAGAAATCCTTGCGGGTTGTCAGGGCGTAGCCAGACAGGCCAAAGAACACGACTGCGGTGCCGCCCAGTGCCTGCATGACCAGGGCAGGGCCGTTGGCCATGGCCATGTAATAATTGAGCATTGGCCCCAGCGCGGCGCCCATCACGCCGGTGAACGCAAAGATGGCGATCAGGCCCTTGCTGCTATCGGCAGTGCGGTTGACCACAAACAACAGACCAAAACCAACCAGCATCATGATCAGGGCCGTACCGTGGCCTAAATTCATGGCCATGGCCGCGCCGGCGGTGAGGGCGCTAAATACCAGCGTCATGCTCAATAGCATGTACGTGTTCTTGAGTACCCGGTTGGTGGACAGTATTGAATCCATACCGGTTGACTGGGTGGAATACAGGCTTCTTTCTTGCATTTTAAAACTCCAAAGGGGCGCATTAGCGCACTGTCAGTTCTTAGACAGATAATAAAGGCCGAAATATCCAAAATCAAGGGAGATTTTACGCTGACCGACCCATCCCTGGATATAAAAACCCGGCTGGTGCTGGGTTTAGAGAATATGGCGGTGGGCTAAGGATTCGAACCTTAGGAGGGGATAAACCCTCAACGGTTTTCAAGACCGCCGCTTTCGACCACTCAGCCAGCCCACCGGAACAGGATTGCCTGCGCGCCAGGGCGCAGCAGACGAGGATTATACCTGGGTCTTTTGTGCTTTCAAGAGTTCTATTGCTCGGCTGACTCCTGTACCACCAACTCTTCGCCGGCAGCCGCCACCGGGCCGCGTGGATCGTTGGCTGCGCGGGGTGGTTTCGGTAACCGTTGTACTACCGATGGAACCACCTCGGCACCGAACAGAAGCGGGTGTCCGGTTTCAATAGTAACGGCCTCGACCGGCTTGGGAGTGACACGCGGATCATTATTGGCGCGGCCCGACTCGTGCATAGCCGCTGTGGATGGTGCCGCCACAGGTTCGGCAACCGGTTCAACTTGCGCTTCAATTGTTTCAGCCACAACCGGTGCGGATGCAACAGCGGGTTCTGCGGTTACTGTCTCGCCCGGTGCTTCCACGGCCGTGTCTGCTGCAACCTCGACTACAGCCTCTACAGTTTCCGTGGCGACCGGGTCGGCGCTCTGCTCGGCTGCGGGTCGATTGCCGCGATGCCGCCGCCGGGGCTTGTCTTCGCCGCGTTGATCAGAAGGGCGCTTGCGTGGCTGATTGTCACGCTGTTCCGCGCCGGCGGCGGCTTCTTCACGCGCCGGTGCCTCCTCACGCTGAGCTTTATCGTCCCGGCGGCGACTGCGAACGGAGCGCTTTTCAGCCTGCTTGTCATCGCGCTTGCTGTCTTGCTGAGTGCCGGCTTCATCACGCTGACGGCCATCTTCGCGCTGGGCGGCATCCCGCTGATTATCACGGTTTTGACCACCGCGACGACGGTTGCGGGTATCTCCGCGTGAGCGCTGTTGACCTTGCTTGCGCTCGCGTTGCTCAGGTTGCCGCCGTTCCTCTTCCTGGCCAAACAATGCCTTGGCAAGACGGCTGAACAAACCGGGCTGCTTGGCTGGGGCGGATTTCTCGCGCTTGCCGGCTGGCTTTTTACTGGGCTGCTCGGCCGGTTTTACAGCCGGCTCAGGCGCGGGTGCCTGTGGGGCGATGCCTTGTACTGCGGCGTGTTGCGGGAGAACTTCAACCAGTTCGTCAGCTGAAACTGCTTCCTCATCCGCGGTAATGTCAATTTCAAAGGAAAGGTTCTTGCGTTCGATGACTTCATCATCACGCAGACGCTCCACTTCAAAATGCGGTGTTTCCATACTGGGATTGGGAATGACCACTACCCGCACCTTGGTCAATTCCTCAATATCAGTCAGGCCGGAGCGCTTCTCGTTGAGAAGGTAGGTCGCCACGGGCACGGGCACGATAGCGCGCACTTCGGCTGAGCGATCCTTAATGGCCTCTTCCTCCAGCAGGCGCAGGATAGACAAGGCCAGAGACTTGGTATCGCGAATGGTGCCCTGGCCACTACAGCGGGGACAAACAATCGCACTGGTTTCCCCCAGGGAGGGGCGCAGGCGCTGGCGTGACATTTCCAGCAGTCCAAAACGGGAAATTCGTCCTACCTGCACGCGCGCGCGGTCAATATTAAGTGCATCGCGGATGCGGTTTTCCACTGCACGCTGGTTGCGTGCGGCCAGCATATCGATAAAGTCGATAACAATCAGGCCTCCCATGTCTCGCAAGCGTAGCTGCCTGGCAATCTCATCGGCGGCTTCCAGGTTGGTCTGGGTCGCAGTTTCTTCGATGTCGCTGCCGCGGGTCGCGCGAGCCGAGTTGATGTCGATAGCAACCATTGCCTCGGTGGGGTCAATAACAATGGATCCGCCGGAGGGCAGTCTTACTTCCCGTTGGAAGGCTGTTTCAATCTGGCTCTCAATCTGAAAGCGATTGAACATGGGCACGGAATCCTCGTAACGACGGATACGGCTCTTGAACTGGGGCATGATGTGGGTGACGAAATCCAGCGCGTGCCGGTGGGCGTCAGCGGAGTCGATTAAAACCTGGTCGATATCTTCGCGCAGGTAATCGCGAATGGCGCGAATGATAACGTTGCTTTCCTGCAGCAGCAGTGAGGGCGCTTTTTCTGCCTCTCCCGCCTTGGCTACGGCATCCCAGAGCTGAGTCAGGTAGTCCAGATCCCATTGTAATTCTTCCGTACTGCGGCCAATACCGGCGGTGCGTACAATAACGCCCATATTGCCGGGTATTTCCAGGTCCTTCATGGCGTCGCGCAGTTCACTGCGACCTTCACCTTCAATACGCCTGGAGATACCACCGGCGCGCGGGTTATTGGGCATGAGCACCATGTACCTGCCAGCCAGGCTGATAAAGGTCGTCAGTGCCGCACCTTTGTTGCCGCGTTCTTCTTTATCGACCTGAACAATAACTTCAGTGCCTTCCTTGACCAAATCCCTGATCTTGGGTCGGCCTTCGCCGCCACCGGATTTTTTGCTGAAGTATTCGCGGGCGATTTCCTTCATCGGCAAGAAGCCATGACGGTCGGCACCAAACTCCACAAAAGCAGCTTCCAGGCTGGGTTCAACCCGGGTGATCTTGCCTTTATAAATATTGGATTTTTTCTGAACCCGGGTACGGTTCTCGATGTCGAGATCGTACATTTTTTGCCCATCTACCAGGGCGACGCGCAACTCTTCCGGTTGAGTTGCATTGATTAGCATTTTTTTCATGTGTACCACACTCTATGTGGCACAGCGGAGACTGCGGTAGTCGAGTAGCCAGCTATTTGTTCTATCCTGATGATAGAAAGGAGTGGCTGTGCGGGACTTTTTGTCGAGTCCTGTACTATATCGTCAAATTTCAAGGCAGGGCGCTGCCTCTGTCATCGAGTCGATGGAACGGGTCCACAACTCGATGGTGATATCTGCTTTTAATCTCGATACCGCTGGCATCTGCTGTGCGGTTCATTCATGCGCCGGCTAAATTAATTGTTGTCGGCACTCGCAAAAAACGTATTATGTTGTGCCCTATAGCCATGGTTGGATATGGTCGGCAGACCTGCTGTCAGGATCTGCAGAGTCCGTATTCCGGGACTCTCACCGGCTTACCGCCAGGGCACGGTGACGGACTATATCAGCTATTATTAAGTCCTTCAATTACAAAGAAATTATGAATCCGGTCAGGTTTATCGAAGTTTCCGAAGAGTTCGCCGGCCAACGGCTGGACAACTTTTTACAGCGTGAAGTAAAGGGTGTTCCCAAAACCCGACTTTATCGCGCCGTGAGAAAAGGTGAGATTCGCGTCAATAAGGGGCGGGTAAAGGCAGACTATCGTATACAAAACGGTGACTGCGTGCGTATCCCGCCATTGCGGGTGGCCGAACGGGACGAGCTTACCCACGTGCCACAACGCTGGGCGCGCCTGCTCGACCATGCTCTGGTCTACGAGGACAAGCACCTGTGGGTGATCAATAAACCATCAGGGCTGGCGGTGCATGGGGGCAGCGGGCTCAACTTTGGCTTGATCGAGTGCCTGCGCCTGCTGCACAGTGAGGCGCGTTACCTGGAATTGGTGCATCGCCTGGACCGTGATACCTCCGGTTGCATCATGATTGCGCGCCGAGCGTCGGCGCTCAAGGATTTGCACAGACAACTGCGTGAAGATCGCATCAACAAACGTTATCTGACGCTGGTAGAGGGTCGCTGGTCGTCCAAACGCAGCTTTGTCGAGGCGCCTCTGCAGAAGAATACCGTTAAATCAGGTGAGCGGATTGTGCGCGTCGATAGCGCTGGCAAACCGTCGCGAACAGAATTTAGGGTGGTGCAGCGGTTTGCCAACGCGACCCTGCTTGAAGCCAGGCCTGTCACCGGTCGTACTCACCAAATTCGGGTACACGCCCGGCACGCGGGTCATCCGCTGCTTGGGGATGAGAAATACGGTCACCGCGAGGCCAACCAGGCAGCGCAGGCGCTGGGATTGAAGCGGTTGTTCCTGCACGCAGCAGAACTGGGTTTCACGGACGCCCAGGGGCGGCGCCGGCATGTTAAGGCATCACTTGAGGTAAGTTTGAGTAAATTTCTTGAACAACTATCCAAGTGAGATCTTCGCACGAACATGAAGAGTTATCTCTCGACAGGTGCGGTAATACCTGCCAAATTTCCCCTTAGAGAGGCTCAAAAAATCATGGATGTTATAGAAGCTGCTGTATTGTAAAGATTTTTTTTGACAATAGACGAATCCACCCCTATGATTGCGCGCCTATGTTGACAGAGCCCCTCCCGACCACACTGGATGTTCGAAAAGCGGCGGCTCGCGGGATCACCGTCAGGGGTGCTTTGGTGCTCTCTGAAATGACCCGTTTGCAGGAAGTTTTGGCTGCATCAGACGGCGTTGTAGAGGCGGAAATAGCCTTTGCAAGAGACGAGGAGAATCGCTTTATCGCGACAGTTAGCGCCAGGGCGGAAGTAGAGGTTAACTGTCAGCGTTGCCTGACAAGTATGCCCTTAACGGTACAGTCAGAAAATCGGCTGGCCATTGCAGGGGATCTGGAACTGGCCAGTCAGCTACCATCGCGGTATGAACCGTGGGTGGTGGCAACAGAACAAGGTGATTTGTGGGCCTTGGTAGAGGATGAACTCATATTGAGCCTTCCTGTTATCAGTCTCCACGAGTCAGAAGACTGTAACGAACTATTGAAGGATTATCGCCGCCCGCCATCCCCACCGGAGGAAGAGGCAGCAGACAACCCTTTTAAGGTGCTGGAGCAACTGAAGTCCGGCAACAACTAAGCAGGAGTTAGTACCATGGCAGTTCAAAAGAGTAAAAAGACGCGGTCCCGCCGCGGCATGCGTCGTTCACATGACGCGCTTTCCGGTCCCACCCTGTCTGTTGATCAGACCACTGGTGAAACCCACCGTCGTCACCATGTAACCGCAGACGGTTTTTACCGTGGCAACAAGGTTGTTGATCACGGCAACGACGACTGGTAGAACGCTTGGTTGGGCTTACCGGTCCATCTTGCTGTAGACACAATGAGCGGAGACTACGGTCTTTGCATTGCTGTACCCGCATCTCTGCAAGCCCTGCAGGATGATCCTCATATCCACTTACACCTGGTTGGTGACGCCGGCTCTCTGGGGCAAGCATTGGTGCGCTATCGCGATGCTGATTTATCTCGAATTGACGTGGTGCCTGCCCGGGTGGTGTTATTGAGCAACGGTACAGAATCAAACAAGGACAACGCGGTTATTAGGGCCGCCGGCGAGAAGCTGGGCAATGACAAGCGCATCAACTTTTGTGGTTTCATGGAAGGCAGCGCTGTGTGTAGAGCATGACATGGTGGCAAAACTGACCCGACACATGAATGAACAGAACCAGAATTAGAGTGTTACAGGAGCAGCAATAATATGTTGAGTGAAAATACGGCGTTTCTATTTCCCGGGCAGGGTTCACAGGTAGTGGGCATGTTGGCTGCTGCGGCGCAAGAACATGCATCGGTTGGACAAACATATAGTGAAGCCTCAGACGCACTGGGTTACGACATGTGGGACCTGGTGCAAAACGGTGAGCAGGCGCAACTGAACCTCACTGAGACCACCCAGCCGGTATTGTTGACCGCCGGCGTGGCATTGTGGCGCGCCTGGCGTGCAGCCGGTGGCGCCATACCCAAACTCATGGCAGGACACAGCCTGGGCGAATTTTCTGCGCTGGTGTGTGCCGGGGCGATCGGTTTTCCGGACGCGGTGCGATTGGTGCAGCAGCGCGGTGCTTTTATGCAAACGGCAGTACCGGTAGGTGAAGGGGCCATGGCAGCCATTATTGGTCTCGACGATGCAGCTATTAATGATGCCTGTGCGCAGGCCGCGACGGACAGTGGCGCGGTGGTTGCCGCAGTCAACTACAATACCCCTGGCCAGGTGGTAATAGCCGGCGCGACCCAGGCAGTGGCCCTTGCCATAGAGCATTGCAAGGCAGCGGGTGCCAAACGCGCGCTGCCGCTGCCGGTGAGTGCGCCTTTCCATACGGAATTGATGCGACCCGCCGGTGAAAAACTACAGGAAGTACTGGCCAGTATTAACGTCTCTGCACCGGAGATCCCGGTGGTACATAATGTTCACGCACAAGCCGAGTCTGATCCTGTCAAAATACGTGAACTGCTGGTGCAGCAGATATACAGTCCCGTGCAGTGGACCTCCTGTATCGGTGCCATCAGTGCGGCAGGTGTTGCACGGCTGGTCGAGTGTGGTCCCGGCAAGGTACTGAGCGGGCTTAACCGCCGTATCGACAAGGGCCTGGAAAGTTTTACAATTGAGCAGCCGGCCGACATGAACAGGGCGTTGCAAGCAACAAACCAGAGGGCATAACAATGGCAGCGAAAGTAGCGCTGGTAACGGGTGCCAGTCGTGGCATAGGGCGCGCAATTGCCGAGCGCCTGGCAGTTGATGGCCTGACCGTAGTGGGCACTGCAACCAGCCGGGGGGGTGCGGACAGCATTGCAGCTTACCTCTCTGCATCCGGCAATGCCGGCACCGGCATGGTACTGCGGGTCGAAGACCAGCACAGTGTCAGTGAATTGATCGCCGCTATAAACGAACAATTTAATGCGCCCACCGTACTGGTTAACAACGCCGGTATTACCCGCGACAATATTCTCATGCGCATGCAAGAAGATGAGTGGTCAGATGTAATAAACACCAACCTGACGGCCCTATACCGGGTCTGCAAGGCCTGTGCACGCGGTATGACCAAGGCCCGGTGGGGGCGCATTATCAACATCACTTCGGTGGTGGGTTGCATGGGTAATGCCGGGCAAAGTAATTATGCGGCCAGCAAGGCGGGCGCAGAGGGTTTTAGCCGAGCGCTGGCGCGAGAGCTGGGTTCGCGGAATATTACCGTCAACTGTGTTGCCCCGGGCTTCATTGATACCGATATGACCCGTGAGCTACCGGATGAGCAGCGCGAGCAGTTAACACAGCAAATACCACTGGGTAGATTGGGTGAATCAACAGAGATTGCGGCGCTGGTAGGTTTTTTGGCCAGTGACTCCGGCGCCTACATTACCGGCGAAACTGTACACGTCAACGGTGGCATGTACATGTCCTGATAGACGGAGTAAAATGCGGCGTTTGCGGCATACGCAGCAGCCACTATTTTATTAACAGGAGAACGAAAAGACCATGAGCAGCATTGAAGAGCGCGTTAAGAAGATTGTAGCAGAGCAACTTGGCGTGAAAGAAGACGAGGTAGAAACCTCACATTCTTTTGTAGAAGACCTGGGCGCCGATTCCCTTGATACAGTCGAACTGGTTATGGCTCTGGAAGAGGAATTCGAAACTGAAATCCCCGACGAAGAAGCCGAGAAGATCACTACCGTTCAACTGGCGATCACGTACATTAACGAAAATCTTTCCTGATTTTTACCCGCCGTAGTCATTGAAAGCCGTTTCTATTGTCAAAATAGAGCGGCTTTCGTGCTACAGGGCACAGTAAAGTTAACGATGAGGACATATTGGTGTCTCGCAGACGAGTTGTAGTGACCGGAATGGGAATGGTCAGCCCGGTGGGTAACACCGTGGATGAAGCCTGGGCCAATATACTGCGTGGAAAAAGTGGCGCAGCCACTATCGAGAGTTTCGACGTATCTACTTTCAGTACGCAATTTAGCGCCAGCGTGAAAGATTTCGATTCGACGCCCTATCTGGCGCCCAAGGAATCACGCAAGATGGATGTCTTCGTACAGTTTGGCATGGTCGCCGGCATGCAGGCTGTGCAAGATTCCGGCCTTGAGGTTACTGAAGAAACGGCCCCCAGGGTGGGCATCGCTATAGGCTCTGGCATTGGTGGCATTGGTCAGATTGAAAAGAACGCCGAGATCATCCGTACCTCGGGTCCGCGCCGGATATCGCCATTTTTTGTGCCCGGCTCTATCATCAACATGATTGCCGGCAACCTCTCTATCAAGTACGGCTTCCAGGGCCCCAACCTGGCCATAGTCACCGCATGTACATCCGGTACCCACAATATCGGACTGGCTGCGCGGCTGATTGAACGTGGCGACGTGGATGCCATGGTAGTCGGCGGCGCCGAGATGGCGACTACGCCGGTGGGTCTGGGTGGATTCGCTGCCGCACGTGCGTTGTCTACGCGCAATGACGATCCCGAGGCAGCCAGCCGACCCTGGGACAGAGACCGCGATGGTTTTGTGTTGGGTGATGGTGCCGGTGTCATCGTGATTGAGGAATATGAATTTGCCAAAGCCAGGGGCGCGCATATCTATGCGGAGCTGATTGGCTTCGGCATGAGCGGCGATGCCTATCACATGACATCACCGCCAGAGGACGGTCGCGGCGCCCAATTGGCGATGCGCCGGGCCATTGATGATGCCCGTGTCGATGCATCGCTGATCAATTATATCAATGCCCACGGCACCTCCACCATGGCTGGTGACAAGGCTGAGACACAGGCGGTGAAGGCCGTAATGGGCGCCGCCGCTGCCAATGTTGCGGTCAGCTCAACCAAATCCATGATTGGCCACCTGCTGGGCGCTGCCGGAGCGATTGAGGCCATCTTTTCAATATTGGCGCTGCGCGATCAGGTGGCACCGCCGACTATAAACCTGGATAACCCGGATGAAGGCTGCGACCTCAATTATGTGCCTCACACCGCGCAGGAGATGAAGATCGACTACGCGCTTTCAAATTCCTTCGGCTTTGGTGGCACCAACGGCAGTTTGCTTTTCACGGGGATGGACTAAGCGACTCCACCATGTTGCTGCCGGTACACTGGTTTAACCTGCAACTGGGAGCTGCACCGGGTTGCCTGGATCGTGGCTACCGTTATGGCGATAGCCTGTTCGAGACCTTGCGCTACCACCGGGGCAGCTATCATTTGCTGGATTACCACCTACAGCGTATGAGCCGCGGCGGTGCGATGCTTGGCATCGATTGCCCTGAGCAGCGTTTGCGAGAACAACTTCAATTGGGTGCTGACTACCTGGCCGAACATGCGCTCGAGCAGGCCTGCGTGCGGTTGGTGCTGAGCCGGGGTGGTTGTGATGGTGGCTATGCGCCGACCGAGGCCGCCGGCAATATTTCACTGACACTGACCGACATCGCGCTGAGCTGGGGTGAGCAGGCAGCTCCAGCCTCGGTAATATGCTGCGAAATTGCCCTGGCGGCACAGCCGCAGTTGGCGGGATTGAAACACAGCAACAGGCTGGAACAAGTGTTGGCAGCACGGGAGGTCGCCGCCTGCGGTGCCGATGAGGGCTTGCTGTTAAATGCCGGCGGTGAACTGGTCTCGGCTGTGTCAGCCAATGTCTTTGCCGTCTTTGATGGCACTTTGATAACGCCGCCGATTGTCGACTGTGGGGTGGCTGGAACCGTACGACGCCTGATCCTGGATGAGCTGGCTCCGGCGGCTGGAATTGCAGTTGCTGAAGAAGTCCTGCGCTGGGCCGATCTGCAGCGGGCATCGGAAATGTTCCTGTGCAATGCGCTGATAGGAATTCTGGCAGTGGCGAGCTATCCGGGACATCACTTTACCTGCACAGCGTTGGGCGATAACCTGAGACAAGAATTTTTTGCCTGGTCAGATCAGTCAGATTTATGAAAAAACTCGTCATCCTGCGTTGTTGTCTGTTGGTGGCGTTAGCCGTGACCGCCGTGTCCCTGTGGCAGTGGTGGCACAATCCTTTCGAGTCCCAGCGCAGTGCCGTGGTACTGGTTGGAGAGGGTAGTTCGCTGAGCAGCGTAGCCGATGATTTGGCCCGGCGCGGCGTGCTGCGTCGTCCGCACCTGTGGAGTGTAATAGCCCGTTTGCAGGGCCTGGATGGGCAGATTAAACGCGGCGAATTCGAGTTCAGTGCCGATATGAGTCCCGCCGACCTGCTCGCCACATTGGTGGCAGGCACAGTGCGCCATTACAGCGTGACGCTGCCGGAGGGCATTACCCTGGCAATGGCGCTGAACATCCTGCAGCAGCAGCCCCAGATAAATGCTCTACTCGATGGTGTTGCTGACCCTCGTATGACCGGTCTGTTGGAGCCGGGACAGGTGGCAGAAGGTTTATTTTTTCCAGACACCTACAGCTATATACGTGGCGACTCTGATCTGGATATTCTTAAACGAGCCCATCGGCGCATGCAACTGGTGCTGGCGGAAAGTTGGCCGTTGAGGGCTAGGGAGCTGCCCTATAGCAATCCCTATGAGGCGCTGATTATGGCATCGGTGGTGGAACGTGAAACCGGCGTAGCTCAAGAGAGACGGCGTATCGCCGGGGTCTTCGTGCGGCGTTTGCAAAAGCGTATGCGCCTGCAGACAGACCCCAGCGTCATTTACGGTCTGGGTCCGGAATTCGATGGCAACCTGCGCCGGCGTCATCTGGAGGACAAGAGCAATCCCTATAACACCTATCAACACCGTCAACTGCCACCAACACCAATTGCTTTGCCGGGGCGAGACGCCATAGAGGCGGTGCTTCATCCGCTACCGGGCAGCGAACTATATTTTGTGGCCCGGGGTGACGGCAGCCACCAATTCTCGGATACTCTGGAGCAACATCTGCTGGCTGTGCGGCAGTATCAATTACAACGGCGCGAGGACTACCGCTCCGGCCCCCCCAAACCATCTACAGAAGGCGAACCATGAGCGGGCGCGGCATATTTGTGACTATTGAAGGCGGTGAGGGCGTGGGAAAAACCACCAATATCCGTCATCTGGAGACCTGGTTGAAAGATCGGGGTATTGGCTACCGGCTTACCCGCGAGCCCGGTGGTACACCGCTGGCTGAGGACGTGCGGCGGCTATTGCTGGAACATTTCGAGGAAGCGGTATCGGCCAGGACGGAATTGCTGCTCATGTTTGCCGGTCGTGCCCAGCACATCGAGCAGGTTATTGAGCCGGCGCTGGCCGGTGGGGACTGGGTGATTTGCGACCGCTTTACCGATGCCACCTATGCCTACCAGGGCGGCGGTCGCAATATGCCGAGCGGCCAGATTGCCCAGTTGGAGACCCTGGTGCAGGGAGATTTACGCCCGGATATAACGCTGCTACTGGATGCGCCGGTAGCAGTGGGAATGGCCCGTGCCGGGCAGCGTGGCGAGTTGGATCGCTTTGAACAGGAGGATCTGGAATTTTTCCAGCGCGTGCGCGACTGTTACCTGGCGCGAGCAGCGGCAGAGCCGGGCCGCTTTCGCGTTATCGATACCAATCGGCCACTGGCGGCGGTAGAAGCGGACTTGATCGCCATCATGACTACCTTGGTGGAACAGCCATGAGCGCTGATGAAACAGCCATGAGCGCTGACAGGCATTGGCCACGCGCTCCACTACCCTGGCAGACTGAGTCCTGGCAGCGGCTGGTGTCGCTGCTGCATGCGGATACCTTGCCCCACGCTATGCTGGCCGCCGGCCCGCCGGATATCGGCAAACAACATTTCATGTCTGCCTTCGCCGGTACGCTATTGTGCGAAGACTCCAGTGCCGGTACCGCCTGTGGCAAGTGCCGCAGCTGCCATCTGCTGGCTGTTGGTACGCACCCGGATATCATGTTTATCTCCCCCGAAGGGGATAGCCGTGTCATCAAGATCGACCAGATACGCCGCGTGTTGGACTTTGCCACTAAAACGCCGGGGATTAGCCAGCGTAAGGTCATTCTCGTAGGCCCGGCTGAGGTCATGAACGTCAATGCGGCCAACGCGCTGTTGAAATGCCTGGAAGAACCCACGGCTGGCACCGTATTGTTGTTGTTCAGCCAGCGGGTATCTACATTACCTGCAACACTGAGATCCCGGTGCCAAACCCTTGCTATGGGGTTGCCATCGCAGCGGCAGAGTATGGCTTGGCTTGAGCAGTTGACTGGGTCCGCAGAGGTCAGCGGCCAGCTACTGGCGGTAAGCAGCCGGCGACCACTGCTGGCCAGAAGTTATTTCCTGGAGGATAAACTGGATCAACAATTGGCACTGCGCCGAGGCGTAGACGAGTTGTTGAGGGGAGGCATTTCCCCATTGGAATTCCCGCCGATGGTCACCGATCTGGAACTGGTGGATGTGCTGGCCTTGATGCAGTCTCGCCTGGAGGCGTTACTTAGGACCAGTGTGCTGGAGAACAACGGGGGGGGCGCGCGCCCCGGGTTTATATTGCGGGATGAACTGGCCAGGTTGCAGCAGGCCGTCGCCAACGGCGCCAACCCGAACCGGCAGCTCACCATAGAGGACTGTGCCGTGCGGCTGGCAAGGGCGGTGGGCGATGGGGCTGCTTAGTGCTAGTATTGTTGTAATAGCATTGGAGAGTAGCACATGAGTCAGCAGGGTGGACGCAACGGAATATTGTCACTGACTATTAAGGATAAGGCTGTGCTGTACTCGGCCTACATGCCTTTTTTGCACCACGGCGGCTTGTTTGTCCCAACCAATAAGACGTACAAAGTCGGTGACGAGGTTTTCATGTTGCTCAACCTGATGGATGAGCCTGACAAGATCCCCATCGCCGGTAAGGTGGTGTGGCTTACACCCAAGGGTGCCCAGGGCAACCGCACTGCGGGCATCGGCGTTCAGTTTAGCGAAGAAGATGCTATCGCCAACGCCAAAATCGCAAATCACCTGGCAGGTTCACTGGATTCGGATCGCCCCACCCATACCATGTGAATGTTATGTGTGAATCGTGTCACGCAACCCATTGATATATATGTATATTCAAGTCTGGCAGGCGAAAAAATGGGCTCCCCGAAGGGAGCCCAATAAGACCATTAGGAGTGAAACACAAAGGAATTGCTTCCCTGAATGGAACACTGGCAGTGTTCCAGCGAGTACCCGTTACTACTAGGGGATAGATACCCACACTCTTAGTATTGCGCAAAAATGGTAATTTTCCACATTTTTTATTCGTTTTTTTAAATCAATTTGCGATAAGCAAATGCAATTTAATTCCAAAGAGAGGAATCGAGGGTGTCCGAGCCTTACCTGACTGGCATAGTTGAAGGTTTTTACGGGCGGCAGTGGAGCTGGTCGTCGCGGCGGGCCTACGCTGACTTTTTGCAGCAGCAACAGCTTAATACCTATCTGTACTGTCCCAAAGGGGACCGCTACCTGCGCCGGGCATGGCGTGAAAATTGGCCTGCACCAACCGAGGCAGAGCTACGCGCCACAGCCGAGCACTTTCGCGACCGCAAGTTGAGCTGGGGCGTGGGCTTGTCACCCTATGCGCTGTACCGCAGCTATGCAGTGCAGCAAAAGTCAGAGCTGCGAGCCAAGATCGCTCGCATAGACGACCTGGGTGGCAACCTACTGGCGGTGCTGTTTGACGATATGCCGGGAGATTGCCCGGACCTGGCCATGCGCCAGGCGGAGATCGTCGTCGATGTGGTGGCCTGGACTGCAGCGCAACAGGTGCTGGTTTGCCCTACCTATTACAGTTACGATCCGGTCCTGGAACAATATTTCGGTGCCTGTCCAGAGCACTATTGGCAGGACCTTGGCGCCGCCTTACCGGCAGATGTGGGCATTTTCTGGACCGGCAACAAGGTGTGTTCTGACACCATTAGCTGTGCTGACATCGCCTCCATAGCTTCGCAGTTGGAGCGCGCGCCAGTGTTGTGGGACAACTACCCGGTCAATGATGGTGAGAAGGCGGCGGACTTCCTGCATTTGCAGCCCTTAGCCGGTCGGGAGCCGCGCCTGGGACAACAGTTGGCCGGCCACCTTTGCAATCCTATGAACCAGGCCAGCCTCTCGCGCTACCCGCTGTCGGGACTTGGCCAAATGCGCGGTGCTGCAGCGCAGAATCCTGAAGACATCTATGGTGCGGAGCTGGGCCAGTGCCTGACCGAAGATATGGCTATCTTTGAACAGCGCGGCCGCGCCGCCATAAGCGACGACGAACGGGTAGAGCTGACAGCGCGATACTCAAAATTCGAACATGAAGCGGCGCTGGAGGTAGTTATGTGGCTGGCCGGAGAATATCGCTTTGACCCCGCCTGCCTGACCGGTTAATAAGAGACTGAACTCTGGGTCTTGATAGCCGCTGTCCCTGTGCTCGCTATGCAGCCTGATGGTTCTGTGCAGTAACGGTCGTAAAGAGTTGTTGTTTGGCGTCCTTGAGCTGTTGCGTTGCTTCATTTCATATTGGAAGAGGCTTCCAATGGTATTTTTAGTATACAATGCCACCCTCCCCCCAAGTGCGGGTCGCCCAAAATCAACTTCATTCACACGGTATCCAAGACATCATGAACAAACTCATCACCCATTTCGTTTATGCCTCTGCGTTGCCGGTGGCAATAGGTATCACCCCCCCCCCCACTTTCCTCTCGCGAAGTTGCCGGCTCATCCTCCTGGTGCTGGCGATTAGCACCGCCGTCCCGTTCACTTTTGGAATAAACACGGCACAGGCGCAAACTGTACCGACGGCGAGCTGGCAAAGCCTTGGGAGTGTTCCTACGATTGGCAGGCAAATCAGACACAGTATCGACTTCAACGCTGCAGTTGGCCCTCAGATTCAGGGCCTCTTTATCAGTGATTTCTCTTTCATTGGCGCTAGGCAGAACAGCCTTGCTGTTCGCTTCGCTACTCCTAATATAGCTTTCCTACAATACACCCCGGAAGAGGATCATTTCTCCATAACCCTTGCCGCGAACTCCGTAACCCTCAACGGCGTCTCGGGTCCCGCTAACGCGGTGACCTTTGCCTATACCGCGCGTCCGTCCATCACCCTGAGACTGGATACGGGTAACCCCACAGACCGCATCACCAGAAATAGAGGGATAGATGTTACTCTGGCAAGTAATTTTGATCACAATACGGATACTTGGGCATACTCCACCAATTTCGGCACTACTTACATTGCCGGCTCCGGCACTCATTTCGGATTGCCCGACGGCGAATATCGCGCCGGTTTTGTGCGAGTCCGCCAGACCGTGAAAGGCACTATTTCCGATGATGACTTTCTTCAACGATTTACCTTTGATTCCACGCGGCCAGTCATCAACCTGAATGGGGGAGACATCACCCTGACTGCGGGTCAAACCTACACAGAGCAAGCCAGCGTCTCGGATGCTCTGGATAAGAGCGTCATGCTCAGGGTGAGTGGCGATACACTGGACACCACCACCGCCGGCACCTACGACCTTACCTACGATGCGACGGATACCGCCGGTAATGATGCCGTGCAGTTGACCCGCACCGTGACCGTGACCGAGCCGGTGACCTTGTCGGCTTTGACTGTTTCGCCTGGCACCTTGTCGCCCGACTTTGATCCCGCCATCACGGCCTACAACCTCATCGTGGGCGCTGGTGTGAGCAGTATCAGCTTTACGCCAACCTTCAGTGCCGGCACCGTGGTCATTGAGGTCGCCAGGGTTTTTGGTGGTATGATTAGTAGTGGATCGACATCGTCACGCGGCTTTTCCGGTACCCGCGCCACCTACAACATCGCGGTTACCCATGGCGGTGTCTCAACAACCTACTCCGTTACCGCGACCCGCAACACCGCGCCGGTGGCCGATGCCGGGGACGATGACACTGCGGCTACCAATGCGCCGGTAGCCCTGGACGGCTCTGGCAGCAGCGACCCCAATAGCCATGTCGGCGATACGCTGACTTACGCCTGGGAGCATACCTTGACCAATGGCACCGCGCCCGCCACGGCAATCACCTTGCCTGATGCCACCGCGGAAAACCCGACCTTCACGCCGACCGCGGCTGGGGCTTATACCTTCACCCTGACCGTCACCGATTCGGTCGGTGCCAGCCACACCGACACGGTCGTCATCACCGTGACCGAGCCGGTCGACACCACCGCGCCGACGGTGACCCTCGGCACCATTGCCGAAGGTGTGATTGGCACGGCGCAGGATCACGTCATTACCTTCGACGAGGCGGTAACCGGTTTGGCGGTGGGTGATTTCTCCGTTTCCAACAACATTGTGGTATCCGGCGACCTCGTGGTGAATAGTGTGACCCCGGCCAGCGGCCCCAGCACCACCTACACCATCAGCATCACCCCGCAAGCGACAGCCTTCACCCTGACCCTTGCCGCCGACAGTGTGATGGACACCGCGACCACCCCGAACCCAGGTCCCGCGAACGCGGCGAGCGCGAGCGGCAGTGCCACCGCCGTCCTTGCCTTTACCGCAGCACCCGCGCTGACTACCAACAACGCCGACCCACAACGCGCCAAAGCAGGCGACATCCTGACCCTGACCTTCACCGTCAATCAGGCATTGGCAAGCGTCCCGGTGGTCGTTACCATCGCCGGGCAGCCCATCACGCCGACTGGCACAGCGGGCAATGTGTATACCGCAACCTACACGGTGGTCGCGGCAGAGGTTACTGATGAAGGCGCGGTGGTGAGTTATAGCACCGGCAGACTGACAGCCGCTGGACCCGCCGGTAATACCGCACAGATAACTGACGATAGTGCGATTCGAATTGATTTGACCGCGCCAACCATCGCCCTGACTGGTGGCGACGCGCCTGTCGTTCTGACTGTGGGCGGGACGTATACAGAGCCGGGTGCCACCGCCACGGATAATGTGGATACCAGTGTCCCCACGCCCACTTGGAGTGGCGCAGTGGACACCGACACCGCCGGCGACTACACCATCACCTACACCGCCACCGACCGCGCCGGCAATGTCGCCACGAAGACCCGCACCGTGACCGTGAGCGAGCCGGCCGCGACCGCGCCTGAACCACCTGTGCTTTCTGCAGGAACAATCACTGATACCAGTGTAGTGCTTGAATGGACTGCAGTGGATAATGCCGACAGTTATACCCTGACCAGAGTTGTTGCAGGCAGTGCTGATGTTGAAGTGTTTTCAGGCAATGAATTGACTGCCACTGATACTGGCCTGACTGCTGAGACACCGTACAAGTATGTCGTTACCGCAACAAATTCTGCCGGGACAAGTGATGCTTCTAACGAGGTTGATGCAACCACTCTTGCTACACCTGCACCTGACTTAGCGACACTTGTTATCAAGGCAACTACTCATAACAGCATAACGCTCTCATGGGTCGCAGTGGATAATGCCGACCGTTACACCGTGACCAGAGTTGTTGCAGGCGGTGATGTTAATGTGCCAATAACTGGACTGACTGCCACTGATACCGGACTGGAGGCTGACACAGAGTACAGGTATACCATTTCAGTAATAAATTCTGCCGGGACAAGTACTTCTACAGAGTTTTCTGCAAGGACTGATGCAGCACCTGGCACTACACCTGCACCCACTGTAACAGTTGAAAGACTACCTGATAATTCCATCAAAGTATCTTGGGATAATATACTTGGTGTCGATTTTACTATTTATGCAATTACAACAGGTGTGGCTGATGTGGAAATTATTGATCTTGCCGCTAGTCCACATACTATTGCCACTACTGATCCACTTTTTGACACAGTAAATGATGCTGATGGAATTGGTATACGTGGTTTTTCTGAGGGTAACCCGGTTGGTGACCATTCAGCGCAGATAACGTCTGACGAAGTACCTGATGAAGCACCTAACCCACCTACACTTGTCGCAGGAACAATTACTGATACAAGTGTTGTGATTACATGGGAAGCACAAACTGGTGCTGCTGACTATTTGTTGTACCAAGATGGAACACCATTAGTACCAGCAGTTACTGGTACAACGCATACAGTTACTGGCTTAACTGCTGGAACAACGTATTCTTTTACTGCTGAATCACGTACAAGTGATTCCGTGACCGGTTCACGATCATCAGCGTTATCTGTAACTACAATTCCTGCTACTCCGGCACTTAGACTGGGAGCAGTTACTGATACAAGTATAACGCTCTCATGGGATGCAGTGACCAATGCCGCCAGTTATACGCTGCGCAGAATTGTTGCAGGCGGTGCTGATGAAGAAGCAATGATACCAAGCCGTCTATTGACTTTCACTGATACTAACGTGGCTCCTGACACAGAGTACAAGTATGTCATTACCGCAACAAATTCTGCTGGCACAAGTGCTCCTTCTGCCGAGTTTAGTGCAAGGACTGATGCAGCACCTGACATCACCCCGCCGACGGTGATAACCTTTGACGACCCCGCCGCAGGTGTGATTGGCACGGCGCAGGATCACGACATCACCTTCTCCGAGGCGGTAACCGGTTTGGCGGTGGGTGATTTCTCCGTTTCCAACAACATTGTGGCGTCCGGCGACCTCGTGGTGAATAGTGTGACCCCGGCCAGCGGCCCCGGCACCACCTACACCATCAGCATCACCCCGCGAGCGACAGCCTTCACCCTGACCCTTGCCATAGACAGCGTGATGGACACCGCGACCACCCCGAATATGGGGCCCGCGACCGCGGCGAGCGCGATCGGCACTGCGGCACCGGCACCGACACCGACCAACACCGCGCCGGTAGTCAGTGGTAATGCAGCACCGAATTATGCCGAGAACGCCAGCGGAGCGGAGACCTACGCCGCGACCGATGCCGAGAGCAACGCCATCGCCTGGTCAGTCACTGGCACGGATGCGAGTTTCTTTGCGATTGATGCGGATGGCGAATTGACTTTCAGCACTTCGCCGGACTTTGAAGACGCGCACGGCGCCACCTACTCGATCACCATTACCGCCACGGAAACCAATGGTGACCCAGGCGATCTGACAGGCGAATTGGCGGTAACGGTGACGGTTACCAATGTGGATGAAGACGGTGCCATCAGCGCCATCACCGGCACCGCCCAGATTGGCGTGGCATTGACCGCCGGTACGGTAACCGACCCGGATGGCGCGGTTAATGTTGATAGTTACGAATGGCAAAGCGCGGCGTCCGGCGGCACCTACACCCCCATCAGCGGCGCGGGCACCACTTCAACCTACACGCCGGTGGCAACCGATGTCGGCAGGACCATTCGAGTCGTTGCCACTTACACCGATGGTCATGGTAGCGACAAAACCGCCACCAGCGCGGCGACCCGTGCTGTGCTTGCCGCGGTCGTGACCCCGCCCGCGGTCGCGACCCCGCCCAGGGACAACACCGCGCCGGTGCTTACCTACGACCGGTTTACACACACCGGCGGTGTAGCCGATGGTGCCATCACCCGCCTCAATGCAGGCGACACCCTCACGGTATTCGTCAACTCAAACGAACCGCTGGCTGCCAGTTCGCTTACGGATGCCGCCATATTTATCCTTGACGACGCAAACCGCCCTGCGCAAGCTCTGCTGCGGGTCGGCGTCACCAACCAATATATGGCGACCTATACGATCGAAGATGCCGACCACGATAAAGGTTTACAGTGTAGTGTTAGCGGTGTCATGGACGCTGCCGGCAACAGGGCAGCCGATTTCACTTCACCTTCCCTACCTGTGTCAATCGACACCGAACCGCCGGTCATCACCCTAAGCAGCGCTTCACCCGCACTCGTTGCCCACGGCGGCGAGTACACCGATAGGAGCGTGAATGGAGTGAATACGGGTGCCGGCGAGACCCTGGCAACGGTCATTACCGGCCCTGCCGCTATGACAGTGAACGCAGTGGACACCACCGCCGCCGGCGACTACACCTACACCTACACCGCGACCGACCGCGCCGGCAATGTCTCCACCCCGGTAACCCGCACCGTGACCGTGAGTGCGGCCAACACACCGCCGGTGGCACATGCCGGGGGCGATCAGGCGGTGGACACCGGCGCGAGCGTAACCCTGAACGGCTCCGGTAGCAGCGACCCCGATGGCGATACGCTGAGGTATGCCTGGACGCAGGACAGCGGCACGGAGGTCACCTTGAGCGACCCCACTGCCGCCCGCCCGACCTTCGACGCGCCGGATGCCGCTGGGGAATTGGTCTTCACCCTGACCGTCACCGATGATGCCGACCCCTCCGCCAGCCACACCGCCATGGTAACCGTCACCGTGACCAGGCCACGGGACACAGTGGCCCCGGTGATTACCCTGCTCGGAGACAGCCCCCTTGAGGTCAATCAGGGCGCCACCTACACCGACCCGGGTGCCACGGCAAGTGATGATACCGATGGCGATCTCGACAGTGCCGGCATCGTTGTTGGCGGCGACACGGTGGATACCGACACTATCGGGGCATACAACGTCACCTATGATGTATCCGATGCCGCCGGCAATGCCGCCGCGACGGTCACCCGCATCGTCCGCGTCGTCGTAGTACGCGACCTTGCTGCGCTGAATGAGGCGATTCTGCCCGAAGTGGCGCGCGACATAGCGGACCGGAATGTCAGTGCTATTGCCCGGCGCATTGAGCAGGCACGGCTGCCCTCAAGAACGGGTAGCAGTGCCAGCCTCGGCGGTGCTTCCAGCCTGGCGGAAATCGCCACATCCCAGGGCAGCACCGTCGCCGATGGCCGGTTTGACCTGAAGCGGCTCCTCAACAATTCCAATTTTGTCCTGCAACTACACGAAACCGGCGCAGGCGCAGCAGACGGCACCCAACTGACCCTTTGGGGTGCGGGCGACTACCGCGACCTGAAAGGTGCTGATGAGGTGCGTTGGAGTGGCGACCTGTTCAGCCTGCAACTGGGTCTGGATGCACACCTGAATGAGCGCACCATCCTGGGTGTATCTGTCTCTGGGAGCAAGGTGGAACTGAACTACACCAACCCCGGCCCGGCAGCCGGCGGCAACTATGACCTGGATATGACCAGTGTTCATCCGTATCTGGGCTGGACAGCAGGGGGTCTGGACTTCTGGGCAACCCTCGGCTACGGCGAGGGCGAACTGGAGATCAGTGCAGACGGGGCGCAAGCGGATATCCCCTCAAGCGACCTGAGCATGCAGACCCTGGGGCTGGGCGCCAATGGTGTGTTGATGGCAACCGGCACCACCACCCTGCTGCTCAAAACTGAGATTTTGAGTACCCAACTGGAAGTGGATGCAAGCGAAGAGATAACCGCAATCACTCAGCAAGCCCACCGAATGCGCATGACCCTGGAAGCGATTCGCGGCCACAGCCTGAATAGTGGCGCACGATTGGAAACCAGCCTGGAAGCCGGCCTGCGCTATGACGGCGGCGACGGCGAGACCGGTGCCGGCGCGGAGTTGGGTGGCGGCCTGCGCTATGCGAACCATAGCGGGGGCCTGGTGATAGAAGGCAAGGCACGGGCGCTGGTCGGCGGCAAGGGTGATACCGAAGAATGGGGACTCAGCGGGCTGATCACATACAACCCCGCCGCGAACGGGCGCGGCCTGTCATTCAGCCTGACACCCGGTTATGGAGTGACCACCAGCGGTGTGGAACGACTCTGGCAGCAAGGGCTGGATGATGGCCTGGAGGCTCAGGGCGGTACTGATGGCAACAACTACACCCCGAACCTGGACCTCCGTTTGGATTACGGCATGGATGTCTCTGCGATGCCCGGCCTCGTAACGCCCTACAGTGAGTTCAGCTTCGGCGCCACCGGTGACACCTACCGCCTGGGCCTGCAGTGGCAGCGCAGCAAGTGGTTTGATCTGAAACTTGTCGCCGAGCGTAAAGCAGGCCAGATCACCGCTGACCACCGCATTTACATAGAGGGCGAGATAGTCTTTTAACCCTGTCATCCCCGCTCTTTCATCCTGTCATCCCCGCCGCAGGCAGGGATGAAAGAGCGGTGCAGCCGCGTATAATAGCGTGGTGGCGCCACACAAAGGGAGTATATTCCAATCCTAAAATGAGCCTGAAGGGGGTGCCTTTTTGAGTCAATTTCATGCTCTTTTCCTGTCTTGTCCATGGATCGTTTGGAACAGTTCTCGACGGGCCAGTTGGAGCCGGTCCGCGGCCTCGTTATCGCTCATCTGCTCAGCCATGGCATCCAGTATTTCAAAAGTCATTCCTGGCTTCAAACAGGCTGCTGCCATCGGCAGTGATTTGAACTTCTCGTAAGGTGTCATCAGATTGCCGTAGGGGTAGCGTTTGCGTTGTTTGCCGCGTGCATCGGTGATCGTCTCAGGGAACAGGCAGGGCCGGTGATAATTCACATAGTGGTTGAGATGCTGCCGGTTGAAGTCGTTAATCAGCGGTGCCCAGTGCTGCGGGATATGACCGTGACCAAACAATTTACGCACCACGTGGCCGTTTTTGCTCTCCGCCAGCGCATTGTCATTGGTCTGCCGCGAGCGGGATTTAGTGAACTCAATGCGTAGCTTCTCCAACAGTTTCGCGACTCGTTTATTGATGTACTCCGACCCATTGTCCGAGTGGAAGCCCTGGATTACGAAAGGAAAGTCACCCAGCAGTTGCTCCAGGGCCGCAATGAGATAGCGCTCACTGATCCTCTCCACAGTGGCAATGACTTCCGTCTGCGTCACCTCGTCAACAGCATTGATGTGATAGACCCCTTTCTGTTTGTCCCAATCGCCCTGATGCACTGTATCTATGCGGATATAGCCGGGTTGACCCCGGGCCTGTGGCTTGCGTCGTTCGCCGATCTGGGAGGCCCTGGGGCGAGTCTTCTCCACCTTGCGCCGACACCGCGTATAGGTAGTGGAGTGCCTCAAATTGTACAGGTGAGCCACCGAGATCAAGGCCAGGCGCTGGTATTCATCCTGACCAAACACCTGCCAGGCCCGCTCGCAAAGCTTCTTCATGGTGAAGCCATTGGGGGTGTTATGACGCTCATCCATGGCTGCCAGGAGACGAATATCAGCCGCGGTAAAGCGCCGTGAGAAGCCATTCGTGGTGCGCTGCCGACGCACCACACGACCCGTTTCCCGGTACTGCCGGAGCAGGCGGGTCAACTGCGAGCGCGAATAACCGCTGACCTTCATCAGGTAGCGAATCAGCACCCCCTTGTCGTGCTTATTGAGGGTCATATAGCGGAACTTCATCAGGCTATGCTGTAACCAGCGGTAGTGCTCATCCTTATCGCTAAGCACCTCAAAGGCGACCGGCTGAGCACCATCAATAAAGGCACGTAACTGGTCAATCGTCGTTAGTTCTTTAGTATTCATGAGTGTTTACATCCGCCCATCATGAACAAAAACAACGACGCTGTAAGACTCATTCCATATTCGAACGGCGGTGCCCCCTTCAGGCTCATTTCATATTTGGAAAAGGCTTTATCTGGTTATTTTGGTGGTCTTGCCTCATAATTGCGCGTTTTGCGCAGATCACCACACAGGCGCTATGAGCAGTAGATATGGTTAACCTCAGCGATGGTGTCAAGAAGGCGCTGATACTTATTCCAACGCAGCCTCTGCCCGCGAAAATGCGGGTGGCATTGCGCCGTAAATACCTGGCGGAATTGGAGCTGGCCAAGGCCCGGGCCGCCAACTTGTTGATTATTGGCCACCCCAAAAGTGGTAATACCTGGCTCAAGGTGATGATTTCACGCTTGTACCAGTTGCGTTACGCGCTGCCGGAATCGACCCTGATTAACACCGACGAGTTCGCCCGCAAGATACCTGAGATACCGCGTTTGGCGGCGACCAATGGTTGCTATAGCTATGAGGGCGAAGTCGGCAAGTTGTTGAGTGCCGGCGCGGCCGATAGTCCACTGCGCCATAAGCCGGTGCTGTTTCTGGCCCGCAATCCAATCGACATAGCCGTGTCCTGGTACCACCAGTTCACCAAGCGTCAATCGCGCGCCAAACAGGAGTTGATCAACCACTCCATAGCTCACCCCATCGACAGGCATACGGTGCAGATGTGGGAGTTTGTGCGTAACTCCGATATAGGCCTGCCCTTTCTGATTGAATATCAAAATACCTGGAGCAGGAATATCCAGGCTCTGGAGCAGGGTTTGCTGGTGAAATACGAAGAGCTGCGCAGCGAACCTGTGCCGACCCTGATGAAGATTGTCCAGTTGATGGGGGAGAATTTCTCCGAGCGGGAAATTCGAGAGGCGGTAGAGTGGGGGTCTTTTGACAATCTGCAGAAAATGGAGACCAGTGGCACCTTCAGCCAGGGTGGCATGAAACTGGTAAACGCCAATGACCCCTCTACCTTCAAAGTGCGCCGTGGCAAGGTGGGTGGTTATCGCGAAGATTTTGAACCGGCTCAAGTGGCTGAGTTGGAAGCGCTGGTGCGGGATAATATCTGCGCCGAGCTGGCTTACTGTGACGAGACGGTGGAGTCCTGACCGGTGACCCCACGGACCTGGGTGATACTCAGCGATAAACGGGGAGATAATGGCCAGGTCGATACTATTGTCGACGCACTGGGTTGGGAGGTAGAGCATAAATACGTGCACATGCTACCTGAATTTGTGCTGGGCAAGCCGCGCTACCGGCCCTCGCTGGATCATCTGGACCGGAGCCGGTCTGACGCGTTAACGGACCCCTGGCCCGAGCTGATAATTACCGTGGGGCGGCGGCCCTCCATGGTGGCTCTGTGGATAAGAAAACAGTCGGCCCAACAGACCAAAATTGTGCTGGTGGGAAAACCGTCCGGTTATATGCTTGATTTCTCCCTGGTCGTGGCCAGCGCAGAAAACCAGCTGCCACCCATGCACAACTTCCAGGCCACCAGCTTGCCGTTTATGCGGGTCAACCGGTCTGATGTTGAAGCCCAGGCGCGGCACTGGCGAGAGCGTTTTGCCGCCCTCAACAGGCCCCTGATCGCCATGTTGATCGGTGGCGAAACCAACCCGTTTATTATGAATCGGAAAGTTGCCCGGGAGCTGGTCGCTACCGCGTGCTGGGTGATAGATGAACTGGGCGGCACGCCCTATCTCACCACCAGTCGGCGTACTACCCCTGAGGTTGTTGAGGTGTTGCGGCAAGAGCTGCCTGCACAGGCAGTGCTGTTTGAGTGGTTTGCAGATGCGCCGGACAATCCCTACCGGGCCCTGCTGGGCAGCGCCGATGGCTTTATAGTTACCGGTGAGAGCATTTCCATGATGGTCGAGGTGATATACCTGCACCAGCCACTGGCGATATTTCCGCTGCCCGGTGGTTGGCTGGGCAGTGTCGATCAATGGCGCCGATCTTTCGCGCACTGGCTGTTTAGGCCCCGGCTGCAAAGTCGGGGAGATCGCCTGCGCCACCGTGTGGCACGCCTGGTGTACTGCCTGGATTACTTCAAGCTGCTGGGTGCGACCCGCGACTTTCGAGCTTTTCACAAGCTGTTGGTTGATACCAAGCTGGCAGTCTGGTCGGGTCAGCCTTTCCAGAACCCGGATGTAGAGTTGCCAGACGACATTGGCGTGGTGATAAAGCGCATTAAGGCGTTGTTCGAGGTGCCCTAGCGCAGCCCCAGTACGCTCTTCATAAAGTGGGTGCCAAAACGGCTGATGCGCTGCGCGGCAACAGATAGGGGGCTCTGGTCGAGGTAGTTCAGTTGCACCGTGCGCCGTTCACCGACGAAGCGGGTGTGACCATGCCAGGAGTGACCGGTGCGCCTGAATGCCAGCAGGGTGCCGCCGTGAGGGGCGACCTGCGCGGTGTAATTCTCTATATCATCTTTGGCGCGTAGCATCCGCAATTGACCCTCCTGATGCTGCCAGTCCCGGTTGAAGTACATCAGTACGGTAATAACCTTGCTCTTGTGGTCAGTGTGGATGTTGCCATCGGTGCGCTCGCAGTACTTGCGAACGGTGACAGTAGTGGGCAGGGCAGCCAGCTCCATATCAAATCGCTGTCCCAACACTTCAGCAAATGGCTGATCCTGCAACTCCTGCATAAGCTCCGCAAAGGCGGCGCCGTAATCGAGGCTGTCCAGTGCATGATTGGCCGCTGAATCTATGGCCGGATAGGCGGCGTTTATCCTGGTCAGTACCGCAGGGCTGAGCAAGCCGGGCACCACCATAAAGTCGAAGGGGTCGGTTTGCATCTCTGCCTGGTGCAGGGCATCCAGATTAATGAGTGACATGCGCGCATTCTACGCGCCTGTTGCGTGCGGGCAATCACCGACAACGTGAATAGTGCGGGAAATTAATAAATCCTGTATTATGCGGCGCGTTTTACGACCATCGCCAAGAGGTTCCTTTTGCATGGCTGACCAGGCTCGCGCAGTGCTGCGCCATCTCCTTATGACCCTCTGTTTCTGGCTGCCACCAGGGCGGCGCAAGCACCTGGAGCGATGGTTGCGTGGGCGAGAAGAGTTCAAAAAATTGCAGCGCTCAGACTGGGTGTTGATGAGCTGGGGCAAATCCGGTCGTACCTGGTTGCGGGTGATGCTTTCGCGTGCCTACCAGGTGAAGGGCAATCTCGCATCCAATGAGCTGCTGGACTTTGATAATTTTCGGGACCAGAGCGATCAACTCCCCGCAGTATTTTTTACCCACAATAATTATCTGCGCAACTACACCGGCAACTGGGAATCAAAACGCCACTTCCAGGGCAAGCGCATAGTGCTGCTGGTGCGCGATCCGCGCGACGTGGCTGTTTCCCAGTTTTTCCAATGGCAGTTTCGCATGCGCCCGAATAAAAAATTTATCAACGACTACCCACCTCACGGGGCCGATATCGATACCTGGGATTTTGTCGTGGACAAACAGGCGGGGGTGTCGCGCATCGTAGATTATTTCAATGGCTGGGCGCGGGCGATTCCCGAGCTCAAGGATGTACTGATCGTGCGCTATGAAGATATGCGCGTGGACCCAGGCAAGGTGCTGGCACAAATTCTCGACTTTACCGGCACTCCGGTTACCGCTGAGCAGGTACAGGAAGCGGTTGATTTTGCGGCCTACGACAACATGAAAAAAATGGAGCAGGAAAAGTTCTTCAAAGGTAGTGGTGCCAGGGTGAAGCCCGCTGACCTGGACAATCCTCAATCGTTCAAGGTCCGCAAGGCCAGGGTGGGCGGCTACCGGGATTACTTTACCGACCAACAATGCCGGCAATTGCAGCAGATGGTGGCAGAGCTGGACCCTGTGTTTGGCTACGGGGAAGCGCAGGCATGAAACTGGCAATCCAGTCCCTGCGCCAGGTTCTGCAAACGACGCGCAAAAAACTCTCCCGCCGCGTTCTCCACTGGCGTATGCGCGGTCATACCGAAGCAGAAATCCTCCTTGAAGAACGCAAACTGCGCGGCGTTGAACAGTTCGACAAATTGCAAAAAGCCGACATCGTGGTGGTGTCCTTTGGCAAGTCCGGTCGCACTTGGTTGCGGGTTATGATGTCGCATTTGTTCCGCGTGATGTACGGCTTGCCTGACAACGCGATCCTCGGCTTTGATAACTTTCATAACTTCAATCGCGCCGTGCCAAGAATATTTTTCACTCACGATAATTACATCAAGGATTTTACCAACGACTTTGAAACCAAGCAGCCCTTCTACCACAAGCGGGTGATTCTGCTGGCACGGGATCCTCGCGACGTAGCTGTCTCACAGTTTTTCCAGTGGAAATTCCGTATCAAGCCCAGCAAGATTGCTATCAATAACTATCCACCCAGAGGCTCCGATATCAGCTTGTATGATTTTATCATCGGCGATAACGGCGGCAGTATGCAGGCTGTATCAAACTACCTGAACCTGTGGGCCAATGAAGCAGATAAGCTGGATAATTTTCACCTGGTCCGCTACGAAGACCTGCGCGCTGCACCACATCGAGCATTGCGGGCCATGCTCGATTTTATGCAGGTGGACGCCAGTGAAGAAAACGTCGCTGCGGCAGTAGAGTATTCTTCATACGAAAACATGAAGAAGATGGAAGGTAAGCAGCAGTTTCGTCTCGCCGGCGGGCGCATGATGCCCCGTGATAAGGACAATCCCAACTCCTACAAGGTGCGTCGAGCCAAGGTTGGTGGTTACCGGGACTATTTCAGTGATGAAGAGATCCTCGTTATAGATGCCCTGCTGTCGGAGCAACTAAACCCCCTGTTTGCTTACCGGTAAAGCTACCTTGTTTGAAAACAATAACCAGCCATTACGCGCCCGCCACATCGCCCCTGATGTATCGCTCCAAATGATCAATTGCCGTTGATTGCTTATCAATAATTGATTTAACCAGGTCGCCCACCGAGATCATGCCCACCAGCTTTTCCTGCTCCAGAACGGGCAGATGACGAACGTGCCTGGCCGTCATCAGCGCCATGCATTCTTCCACACGATTGTCAGGTTCAACGTAGATGACTTTGCGCGTCATGATCTCGGAAACAACTGTGTCCTGTGAGGATTTTCCTCGCAGGATCACTTTTCTGGCGTAGTCCCGCTCTGAAATGATGCCAATCAGATTGCCGTCATCAGACAATACCGTCAATGCCCCGACACCCTTCAGGGCCATCATTTCTATGGCTTGATAGACTGTGTGGGCGGGCCCGATCGACCACACGTCGCTGCCCTTGTTCGACAGTAACTCACGTATCTTGGACATTTTGATTCCTCCCTGACGATTGTTGTCAGTTTGCGCCGATGTTTAGGGATAGAGCAAGACCTTGTTGAGCTCTCCAAAATCCTGTGATCAAAGCTGAAAACTCTATCGAGCTGTGTCAGTGCCGGTCAGGCACCTACCAACTGCAGTGCATCGGTGCGCAGGTGGCCAAGCCCGATCTCTTCCCGTAGCTGTGCTTCGCTGATGATTCCCCGGTCCAGGCACTCCTTAACCAGGCCGAAAAAAAACTCCTCCTGTTTCGGGTCGGGATGGGCCGCATAGGTGCCTGCAAATTTGTAGTCGCCGAACAATGCGCGCCGGCTGCGGCGCAGCCAGTGGCGCGGCGGAAATAGTTGCAAGGTGTCAGCGGGGCGATAATCGATTTTCAAACCGGTCTTCCATGGTTGGGTCTTGCGTTTGGTATTGTGCAGTAGTCGCGTGTCGGCGGTGAGCCTGTCAAAATCGTTCCATTCGTTCTCGAGCAGACCGATGGTGCCCGGGTCTTCCAGTTTCAGGGAGACCCAGTCCATGTAGTCGCGTTTGACCGGCCCGCTAGCGCCGGGTACAAACATTTCCGCGAAATCGCGCTCGAACTGCCAGTGTGTGAGTTTGGCACAGTCCAGTAACATCACGCTGGAAGCATAGGCGCCTTGGCGACCTTTGCGGCCCGATTTAGGGCGACACATGATGGCGGCGCCCTGCATGTCACGCGAGAGCAGCTCGCATATATCACCCACCGCAAAAATATCCGGGTCCATGATTACCGCCCGACCTTGATAGTTCATCAGTTGCGGTGGCGCAAAACGCAAAGGGGTGAAGGATTGCAGGTCGTCGTTGAGCCAGGGTCGCAGTTCGCCGTCACGCTTATAGTGCATGCCCTCGTGCGCTCGCATGCAGGGGTAGTCCCCGGTTGTGATGAGCTTCACCTCGAACCGGTCGGCGTGCGCAGAATTTCGCTGTAGGGAATAGCGGCTGACCATCGCCCCAAGCATTTGCCTGCGGTTGGTGTGAATGAATACCGTGGCTTTCAAGTGCTTCGTCTCGCTTTCAACTGTGGGATAGTCTACCGTTAGCCGGCGTGTACTTAAACGGCCGGCTTTGGCACTATTTGGAGAATCACTTACAGTGGATCAGGGAGAATACAGGGTCTGGTGCTTATTGGGGCACAAGGCCGGTGACAATACACAGGTGCGCGCTCTCGCCGAGGAGCTCGGTTATGGCTACGAAGAAAAGCACATCGCGGCACGAGCCTGGGAATTGCTCACGCATTTGACTCTGCAGGTAACGCTGGCCGGTATCGATCAGGGCAGCCGCCGGCAGCTGTCAGCACCATGGCCCGATCTGGTACTAAGTGCCGGCAGGCGCAATGAACCGGTGGCGCGCTGGATCAGGCGGCAAGCAGGCGGCCGGACCAGGCTGGTTCACATCGGCCGGCCGTGGGCAGTGCTGGACAGCTATGACCTGATAGTCAGCACACCCCAGTATTGCCTGCCAGAGCGAGATAATATTCACACGATCGGCTTACCCCTGAGCCGCTGGTTACCAGCGTCTCTGGAGTCGGCCGCCGCTGAGTTGCGGGCCAGCATAGAACATTTACCCCGGCCCTGGATTGCCGTACTGGTGGGCGGGAATAGTGGCAAGTTTGTGTTTACCCGCGCCAAGGGCGAGCGACTGGGCCTGGCGGCGGTAGCGTTGGCGGCGGGGCAGGGTGGTAGCTTGCTGGTCACTGACAGCCCGCGAACGCCACGCGCCGTGGGTGATGCACTGCAGGCACAACTGCGTGAAACAGATTACTGCTATCGTTGGGGGGAGACTGGTGCAAATCCCTACCTGGGCTTGCTGGCGCTGGCAGATGCATTTGTGGTCACCGGCGAATCCATGTCGATGCTGGGAGAAGCTGTGGCGATGGCCAAACCCCTGCATATCTTCGATATCGGTGATGCGGGCATACCCTGGTGGAACAAGCGGCACAACTGCCGCTATAAACCGCTCAGCCATCATCTGGCTATGCGCCTTGCACCGCGGCGCATGCGCCGGGATGTGGGCCGGATCCAGGCGGCCCTGGTCAGCAGTGGTCGCGCTATCTGGTTGGAAGATGCCTGCGGCAACTACGCGCCTGTTCGCCCCAGTGGTATTGAGCCGGGCGAGGCCAGTTCAGTGAGCCGGCAACAGGAGTTGCAGGTAACCGCGCAGCGGGTCAGGCGGCTGCTGACACCCGGCTAAGCGGGTGTGAGGTCGCCGCCGGCAGATCAGCGGTGCGCTCCAATACCTCGAAGGCATCGTGGCGCACATGGTTCTGAGCCATCTCATGGCGCAGAAAATCTTCGCTTATTTTTCCTTCGTTGATGCATTCCTTGAGCAGGCCGAAAAAGAAATCTTGCTGATTCTGGTCCGGGTGCTGCCTGTAGTTGCCGAGCAACGCGTACTCCCCAAACAACTTGCGGCGGGCACGCATAATCCAGGCCGCCGGTGGAAACAGCCGGAAGCGTTCCGCCGGATGCCAGTCTGTGGGTAAGCCGGTCTTCCAGGGCTGGGTCTTGCGCCGGGTGGTATGCAGCATTTTGGTGTCGGTGGTGAACTTGTCGAAGTCGTTCCACTGTGCTTCAAAAAAATCAAGGCTGTCAGGATCTTCTTCCCGCAGGCAGATCCAGGGCTGATAGTCCTGGCTGAAATTGAACATGGCCTCAAATTTGGCCTCTGCATTCCAGTGCTGAAGTTGTGCGCAATCGAGCAACATCACGCTACTGGCCTTACACTTGTCAATCAAACCCTTGGGTCCGGAGCGCATGCGGCACATGATGGCCTTGCCCTGCATATCCCGGCTCAGCAATTCCCATATGTCAGCGGCGGCGAAAATATCGGGGTCGATCACAACCGCGCGCCCCTCGTAACCCATGAGTCCAGGTGGCATAAAACGTGTGGGTGTGAAGGACTGCAGATCGTCGTTGAGCCAGGTGCGTTTTACGCCGTCCCTGAGATACTCCTGACCCTCCCTGGCGGCAAAAAAAGGGTAGTCGCGACTGTCCATAATCTGCACGTCGAACTTGTCATTATTGGTGGAATAGCGGCGCAGGGCGTGCTTGCCAACTATGGCACCGGTAATTTGTTTGTGGTTCGTCTGGATAAATACGCAGGCTTTCATGGCATTGTTTGGCCGCACTGTGTGGCTGCTGACTATAATTGAAAGAGCGCTTTATTGCTATCGATCACCGGCGTCAATCAACGTGAATAGTAGCTAATAGTGCGTCCCGTCACGGCGGTGTATAACACGCCGCAGGCCTTCGCCATGCGGTAGATGCTGTGCATAAAAAACTCTTTAGAGAATATAGAAAAAGGTAATAATATCAAAGAGATGGACAATTTTGACAGCGCTATTGCCAGCAGTTTAATTACCCGTTTGCGATTGCCGTGGGAGCGCGCCATGCCGACCTGCGAGCAGCCATTTTTGAAGCCGCGTTTAAGCAGGCCCAGTGCGGTATAGCGCTCTGGTTCGTGATTGCGATATATTACCGACATATCGGCCGAAGCCAGATTGGCGCCCAGGCCATGGGCCCTGATAAAAAAATCCTTGTCTTCCCCGCCGCTGTAGCAAAAGGCGTGGGAGAAAACTTCACCGAAGGTCGCCACCCGTTCAAGAATGTCGCGGCCCGCCAGTACATTGCAGGTAGATGCGCAGCCAGGCAGGCCGTAGCGACCGCCCTTGTTCTCGTGCTTGGCTTTAATCGGTGAGCGAAATATGCCTGATTCCCTGGCCCACATAGGCATGTGGATATCCAGCACCCAGGTGCCGAAGACCAGATCGGCGCCGGTCACCGCCTGTCGATCCAGCAACTGGATCAGCCAATCTGACTGTGGTTGATCGTCGTCGTCGATGAAAGCGACAAAATCTGCATTGCGGTCCAGGGCCGTAGACACAGCGCGATTGCGAGCGTGGGTGATGCCCGATTGTGGCTCTTTTGCATAGTGCAGTGCGATCGGCAGGCGCGGCGCAGCGCGGTGGCAGATAGCTGCCGTTTCTACATTGGGATTGTTGTCGATAACGATAAGTTCAACCGATAGCGGGTTGTAGCCACTAAGATCGATGTCCTGCATGGCGACCAGGAGCCGCGTGAGCCCCTGCGAACGACTGTGCGTACACACGCAAATCGCGACGCGCAGATCGATTACGGCACTAACGGTCATGGGTAGCTCACTTGAACAGGCCGCGCCGATACAGTGTCCAGCAGAAGCCCCACATGAATATCAGCGGGTAGCGTCGCACCTTGTCCGGTATGACAATATTCGCGCCGGTGTGCCGCTGCAGTTTCCAGGCGACGTAGTCGAGCCCACTCTCGAAGGTAAACAGGGCCTTTATCAGGCGCAGGACAGATAATAGCTTTCCCTGTAGACGCCGCGCTGACCAGACAATGTTGGCGCTGCGGCGTCGGACAGCGGGGATTTTGGAGCGGTAGTGAAGTTCATTATTTTCATCATACACTGCAAAGGGGAAAGCAAGCGAATCAGCCAGTTGACGCGTGACGAGGGCATAAAAGTCCTGGCAAGCGTCGGCCAATTCCGCCGCCCGGTGCTCTCGTTCGGAGCGCAATTCGGTGGCGTAGCTCAGGTTTATAGCCCCGCTCCAGAGTTGTTTAAGCGAGCCGTGTTCGGGCAGCGATGGCAAGCTGCAGTGCAGCAAGGTTTGCACCGCTTGCAGCAGGCTGGCCTCAACATCGCTTCGAACTTCTTCATTGCGACTGTAAATAATACGGGTAGGCTGCGCAAAACGACCCCAGATATAGGATTGGAACCATTGCCTGGAGCAACCACGGCGAAAATCCTTGCTGGAAATCACCGTTACCTTGCTGCGCAAGATCTGTCCCTCGTGGTTGATTTGGGCGTAAAACACATTGGGTGGCAGCAGCCAGTTGAACGCAGCCGGCGCGCGCTTGTGATAAGCGCTGCGGTAATTCTCACAGATCAGGTAGAGATCCAGCAATCCATCAAAAATGTCGCCGTCGCGCAGGCAGGAACCATACAGCAATACACATTCCAGCGCGTGCTTGTGACGCCGCTGCAATTGTTCCAGCAGGGCAGCAAGGGCCGGCAACCCGGCGGGCTCGGGACCGGCAATGTGCGGGTAATTGCTCACGGCTTCAAAAACTCCAGCGCCGCACTGGGCTCGATAATGACCTTGCCACCGGCACGGATGATTTCACCGTCCAGGTTCAGGCGATCCGTTAATGACAGTTCGCACTTATCGGTATTGTGACTGAAATATCCCGATTCGGGTATCGCATTTTTGTTGGGGCGGTTGCGGATGATAGAGACAAAGGTGCGCAGAAACTTCGAACAGTGCTGTTCCATGACCGTGATCTGAATGGCTCCGGGACCGGTGGCCCAGAACGGACGCATGCCAAAGGCGAGGCGCTTGAGGGTGCTCACCGCCAGGATCAGCGTGTCGTGCCGCTGCGGCGGCCCGTCATTCAGGCGCAGGTCTATGCGTAGGTGCCGGTTGAATTGAGGGTCATCTCGAAACACTCCCCACAGGGTTCTGGCGACACTGAGCGCCATGCCGAGATCGTCACGCAGACCGCGCGAGTGTACTTCGCGGTGGGCATATTCAGTGCCGTGAATCACAGCACCGCCGCCCAGGAACATTCCATATTGCGCGGTTGCCTGGTCATCTATTGTTACCCGCAACAGTGAGCGTTGCTCCAGCACGCCGTCTGTTTTGCGCTGCCCTTCGCACCACTGGCAAAACCGGTCTGTCGCACGGCTGAGACTGCCCGCAACACCGATGTCACCGGCTGTCATATTGGCAGTGCCACCAGGCAGCAAGGCAATGAGCGGTGGTTTGTCAAAAACATTGTGCTCCAACATGTAACCGAGCACCGCCGCTATGGTGCCATCACCGCCGTTTATGGCCAGCACCTGCACCTCCCGCTTGGCAAGTTCTGCCAATGCTGCGGGAATTTCTGCCGAACTCTCAGTGATCCGGTGGTGGATGACGGGGCAGTTGTTGACACGAGCACGTATGGCTTCAAATCCAGCGCGGTTGTGGCCGCTGTTGGGATTGCTGAGCATGCCGATGGCACAGGCGTCACTCACGGGTTCTGCTGCCGCTTGCCACGCATGGTGACTTCGGTCAGCTTGAAAGTAGTGCGGCCCAGCCGCGGGGCCTTGCCGCGCAGTTGCAATGGAATGCCTGTTTCCGCATCGTAAAAAATGCCTATTTCTCCCTGCAGACCAAACATATCAAAATCCGCTTTGTCGGTGTTGCCACTATCAGCAAAGGCCCGCATAGTCACGACCCTGGCAGTGCGCACGCCTTGCACGCTTGCCCCACCTGGGTTGCGGACAAAAGCCACCGGAATTTCCTGGCTGCCCGCAGCGCTGCTTTCCACCCGGTAAAAATTGAAGTCTGTGTGTACATAGTGTGTCACTGTTGCAGACTCGTTGTGGAGGGCGTCGGCGGCCAGCAACAGTAGCGAGTAGCTGTTGATGACACCGGCATCGGTGTCGGGGGGGTAGGGAATTTGGCTGCGGCCGGTGACCGGCCAACTGCCGGCGTCGGTATTGGCGACCTCAGGTTGTGAGCGCCGTTCTCTCAACACCTGTGCGGCCCGGTAATCATACTGCTTGAGGCGGCTCTGCCTGCCCTCGCTGAAGCGACTGCGTCGCAGGCTGCGTCCGCTGTTTGCATCCAGGTCAATCTCCACATACTCGAGATTGCCAGCTACAGAACTGTCTGTTACCAACTGCCAAACACTGGTTTGTGCGGGGCAAGGTTGCAGTGTTATCACCGACTCGGCACTGGCCCATAGGGTCTTCTGTTGAAAGGTCAGCGATTGCCAATTGGGCAGATCCCTGGCCTGAACGCTGCCACCGGTTAGCAGTAGCGCTGTCAGCAGCGCGCGGATAATCATGGGGTAAAACCTCGCGGTTGACGGCTGTAGCCGGCCATAATCAACGCAATCGGCAGCCAGAAGAATAACCATAGCTCCTTGGGATGTACCAACAGGCGATCAAAATCCATGAGGATTACCGTCATGCCATACAACAGTAGCGCCAGGTACAGTCGTTGCCCACTGTTACGATAGAGTCGTATTGCCCACAATACGCTGATGCCCAATACCGACAGCAGTAACAGCAGACCCACCAGTCCACCATCGCGCAAGCTGGCCAGGTAGCCATTGTGAGCGTGATCGAAGGTGTGGCCGTATGCATCTATCCTGGGGCTGACCAGATAGCCGCGCCCGAATAACCAGTGACCATCCATTTCTGTCAGCATTTGTTTCCAGATGCCGGGTCGAAAGGAGAGTGTCTCCACCCGGTACCACCAGTTCTGCGGGTTGACTGAAAGCAGCGCAAAACTAACCCCCAGTCCGGCCACTACTACCCACAGGGCACGGTAGCCCAGCAGTACCAACAATGCCGCGCTGACACCGGCCAGCGCGGTGCGTGACTGGGTGAACAAAATTAGCGCCAACAGCACCAGGGCTGCCGCAATGCCCAGGCCGATGCGCTGCTGCTTACCCCTGAGTAGCTGGTACACGCACAACACCAGGAAGATGCCGTACGCGGTGGCACCCTTGTTCTGGTGGTGCATTACTCCCAGTGGTGCCAGGCGCGAGCTGGGGAATGGGTTGTTGAGGTACCAGACGGTGATGGAAACCACGGCCGCTGCGGCGGCCAACCACACGGCCCTCGGCAGCAACAGATCAATGTGCCGCGGGTATTGTGTCCACAGGTAGCCGCTGATGAAGATGAAGGAAAGCAGGGCCAAGCTATAGCCTACCGCCCAGATGGCCCCTTGGGCCTCGAAGTTGGCTGTCCAGGCCAGGCTCGCCATCATGTAGCCCACATACAGCAGGATAAGACCGGCCAGGCGGTTGCCTCGATAAAAGGCGAGCAACTCGCGCGCCAGCAACAGTACGGCGGGGAACACCAACAGGTAATACAGGCGGCGATGGCCGGAGGCCATGGGCAACAGGAAGTAGCCGGCAATGAATATGCTGTAGAGGTGCACGATGCCGCGGTCCAGCAGGTAGCCGCGCAAATTTCTGATTCCCATGGATATCAATGACTTGGCGATGACGAAAGGCGGCAAAAATACCACATAATCTTGAGAATAACCCCATCATCCTATAATCTGCGCGTCTTTTCTACCTGCCCTGACCAGAGGACATTGCATGCATAACGTTATCAAGCGACTGATCAAGTGGCTGGTACGCGCGGTTTCCGTATTCCTCCCCGAGCACAAGGCGCACCAGTTGCAGCGCCGGCGGCGCGGTCGCGAGGAGTATTGGAAATACCACCGTTGCCAGTATATTTTTGCCTCATACGGCAAGAGTGGTCGCACCTGGGTGCGGGTGATGATCTCCCGCTATTACCAGTTGGTCTACCAACTTCCCGATAACATCCTGATGGGCTTCGATAACTTCAGCCGCTTGAACCGCGACATACCCAAAATATTTTTTACCCACGACAATTATCTGCGGCAGTACACTGGCAACGTCGACTCCAAGCGAGATTTCTATGATAAGAAGACGGTGCTGCTGGTACGCAACCCCCTGGATGTCGCTGTCTCTCAGTTCTTCCAGTGGAAATATCGCATGCGGCCAGAAAAGAAGGCCATGAACAACTATCCAGAACATGATGCTGAAATATCGGTGTACGACTTCGTCAAGCACGAAGGTCAGGGTTTATGCCATATTATCGATTTCATGAATGCCTGGGTGGTAGAGTTGTCGAATATCAAGAGCCTGTTGGTGGTGCGTTACGAAGATCTGCGCGCTGCTCCCGAACAGGAAATGGCCCGCATCGTCGCATTCCTGGGTATGGAGGTCAGCGAGTCTTTTTTGCAGGACACCGCTGAATTTGCATCGGTGGAGAATTTGCGCAACAAGGAAAAAGAAAATTATTTCTGGCGCAGCGGTAGTCGCGTGCAGGCCAAGGATGTCAACGACCCGAATACCTTTAAGGTGCGCAAGGCCAAGGTCGGTGGTTATCGCGACTATTTTGACGATGATCAAGTCGTCGAGCTGCAGGCCGTGATAGATTCCCGACTGCGGCCAGGATTTGGCTATACCAGCTCGGCAGTGGAGCAAACTCAAGAGGCTTGATCATGGACAAGTGCGTGTTCATTCACACCAATGAACGCCAGTGGCTGGGTGCTCTGGTGGCTGAATATTCCCTGCGTCGCAACTCCGTCAACGCGGAAAATTTTGAGGTGCGGTTTATACACACCCGCGATTATGATTTCCTGTGCCGCAAGGAGGGCGAGACCTTTTTGCGTGGCGGCACCACCCGGGTCTGGCACATGAATGACCTGCAATCATTTACTCCGCTGAGATTCATGCCACCAAAGCTGATGAATTACCGGGGTCGGGCGGTGGTGATAGACCCGGATGTGTTTGCGGTCGGAGACATTAACGAATTATTGCAGCGCGACATGGCCGGCGCTGCCATTATGGGTCGCCGACGCTCGGGCAAGCCCGGCAAGCAATCTCAGGTGGCGACCAGTGTCATGCTGCTCGATTGTGCACAGTTGACGCACTGGGATGCTGAGCGGGATTTCGATGCGCTGTTTCGTTTCGAGAAAGATTACAAGGATTGGATGGTTCTGGCCTACGAAGATGTTGCCGGAATTGGCGATCTTGAATCCTGCTGGAATGACTTTGACAACCTGGATGCAAATACCCGCTTGCTACACAATACCAAGCGTCGCACCCAGCCCTGGAAAACCGGCTTGCCGGTTGATTACACGCCGGCCGACAAGTTCAAGGACAAACCCGTATTGGCCTCTTTGAATCGGCTGCGGGCGAGGTTATTTGGCGACTACGGCTGGTTGGGGCTGTACCGGGAACACCCGGACAGGAGCCAGCAAAATATGTTCTTTGGCTTGTTGAAAGAGTGCCTGGAATCAGGGCATGTCACCGAGCAACTGGTACGAGATGAAATTGGCAGGAACCATGTGCGCCGTGATGCATTTGAGGTGCTGGACCGAACGCCAGAGCTGGGAGCTGCCGTCGCATGAAATATATTAATATTGAGAAATTGCGCAACCTGGACCGCAATGGGTTTTTGACGATTAAACCCTACCCGTATCTTAACGAAGAGGGCTTGCTCACTGCACAGGGATACCGGGATCTGTTACACAATATGCCCGCGCTGGACCTGTTTGACACGAGGATTGGCGAGCAGCGCGTGGGTGGGCAGGCGCCACATGATCGCTATTCACTGGAATATAGGCCCGGTCTGCCGGTGCCGCAGCCATGGCAGGAATTTATTGCTGAATTGCGCAGTGACGCCTATCGTCATGAACTAGAGCGCCTGTTGGGAGCGAGGAAGCTGGAGTTTCGAATGCACTGGCACTACACACCCACCGGCATGGATGTATCTCCCCACTGTGACGCGCGACGTGAGCACGGCTCGCACCTGTTCTACTTCAATTCGAAGGAAGACTGGGAGCCATCCTGGGGCGGTGCCACGCTGGTGTTGGACGACGGGGGTCGGCTCGACTGCAAGACGGCGCCACCGCTGGAGGAATTTGACGCGGTTCACGAGCTGGAGTCGATAGGCAATTACAGTGCCCTGCTGCTGCGCACCGATCGGGCCTGGCATGCGGTGCGGCCGATCACTTGTCCGGAAGATCGCATGCGCAAGATTTTTATCCTCGTCGCCAATCCGGACAAGCTGTTCTGGAAGGTGCGTGATCGCATCATCGGCAAGAAAATACAGCGGCTCTAAGGTGTCGCTCGCGCTATCAGTGGGCACCGTACACCTGTGGTTGTGCGAGGTCGATGGTGTCGAAAATCCCCAGGCATGTTGCTCCCTTCTCAACGCCGCTGAGTTACAGCGCTGCCAGCGCTACCCCGCACAACACCGGCCCGAGGCAATACTGACCCGCGCGCTGCTGCGAACAAGCCTGTCGCGCTATCAGCAGGTTGACCCGGCCGCATGGGCGTTTGCCGTCGCTGCGCACGGCAAGCCATATATCTCCTCGCCTGCTTCCAGCCTGACCTTTAATCTCAGTCATACTGAGGGCTGGATTGTTTGTGCTGTCAGTGTTGGCATGGAGCTGGGAGTTGACGTGCAGTTCTGTGATCCGGGCCGCAATCCCGAGCGTCTGGCCAGACGCTATTTTGGCGAAACAGAGGCGCTGAAGCTTGGCCAGTGTGACGAGTGCCGGCAGCGGGAGCTGTTCTACGATCTGTGGGCGCTTAAGGAGGCGCGCACCAAGGCAGCGGGTGGCGCGATTGCAGCGGGCCTGGGTAAATTTGAGTTTGACCTGTCCAGATCCGGCATTATTGATGCGGGTTGCCCCGATGCCGGCTATTTCCTGTGGGATTTGACTCCCCTGCATCGCCTGGCGCTGTGTGTGCCCGCACAGTCCCTGCCGGTATCAGATGTACAGATATACCGGGCGCAATTGCCTGGGGGTTACCGGCCTGAAGAGCTACCTTTGAGAGCCGCCGGCGGCTTGGCGACCCCGCCATAGCCGACCTGCATGCCGGTGAAATAATAGGGAAAAACCCCTTGTAAAGGCAGGGTGCGCTATGTAGAATTTGCGCTCTCGAAATTGGGGGCCTCGCTGAGGCGATTTTAGATGAAAACGTTTAGCGCGAAAGCGGAAGAAGTCCAGCGCGACTGGTACATAGTCGATGCCGCAGAAAAAACCCTGGGTCGTTTGGCCAGCAAAATTGCGCACCGGTTGCGTGGCAAGCACAAGGCTGAATACACGCTCCATGTTGACACCGGCGATTACATTGTCGTGATCAATGCTGAAAAAATTCGCGTCACGGGTGCCAAGACTACCGGCAAGATCTATCACAGCCACACCGGCTATCCGGGTGGCTTGAAGTCTATTTCTTTCGAGAAGTTGATCGAAAAAGCCCCTGAGCGGGTTATCCAGGGCGCCGTGAAGGGTATGTTGCCCCGCAACCCCCTGGGTCGCGCCATGTTCAGGAAACTTAAAGTCTACGCCGGCACCGAGCATCCGCATACGGCGCAACAGCCCCAGCCCCTGAATATCTAAGGTCATTACTATGTCAGCTACTCAATATTATGGTACCGGCCGTCGCAAGACCTCGACAGCCCGGGTGTTTCTGAAAAATGGCGAAGGCAGCATTACTGTCAACAAACGCCCCCTGGACCAATACTTCGGTCGTGAAGTGGCGCGCATGATAGTGCGTCAACCACTGGATCTAACCGAGCTAAATGACAGGTTTGATATCAATGTCACGGTGAGTGGCGGCGGTAGCTTCGGCCAGGCCGGTGCGATTCGTCACGGTATTACGCGCGCTTTGATGGAGTATGATGAGTCTCTGCGTGGCGGCCTGCGCAGCGCCGGTTTTGTGACCCGCGATGCACGTGAGGTTGAACGTAAAAAAGTGGGTCTGCGCAAGGCTCGCAAGCGTCCCCAGTACTCCAAGCGCTAAATATTTTTTTTGCGACTGTACCAAACGCTCGGCTGTGTTGTGCATGCCGGGCGTTTTTTATGTGTAACAGATAGTTGATTTAGCCCGGTTTTCAGAGACTTAGCCTTGTCAGAACACGGCAAAATCATTACCATTTGCAGCATTTTGAAGAGTCCCCTCAATCCCTTCGCGAAAAGGCCGCGTTGCGGAGAGAACCCAGAATCGGGAGATCAGCATGAGCAATGACGGTGTAAATACCGGCCGGCGCCGTTTCCTCACAGCCGCAACCAGTGCAGTAGGTGTTGCCGGTGCCGTGGGTATAGCGGTGCCGTTCGTGGGTTCCTGGAACCCCAGTGCCAGGGCCAAGGCGGCAGGCGCGCCGGTTAAAGCCGATATCGGCAAAATCCAGCCCGGCCAGATGATTGTGGTCGAGTGGCGAGGCAAGCCGGTCTACGTTATGCACCGGACGCCTGAGCAGTTGGAGAGTTTGCCCAGCCTGGATGGCCAATTGAAGGATCCGCTCTCGGAGATTTCCCAGCAGCCCGCCTATGTCGATCGGAACAACAGGGCGATACGCCCGGAACTCATGGTGTTCGTGGGTCTGTGTACTCACCTGGGTTGTGCTCCCGGGTTTCGCCCGGAACTCGGTGCTGCGGATTTAGGCGGTGAGAGTTGGCTGGGTGGTTATTTCTGCCCCTGCCACGGCTCCAGGTTCGATCTTGCCGGGCGGGTATACAAGAGCGTGCCGGCATCGACCAACCTGATAGTGCCGCCTTATTCCTTTGAAGGTGACAACGTGCTGGTGGTTGGTGTGGATCAGGAGACTGCCTGATGAATAATATGCTAATTGGATGGCGAGACTGGGTCGATGCGCGCCTGCCTGTTGTGCGGGCCTGGAATGTCCACATGGGCGCCTACTATGCGCCGAAGAACTTTAACTTCTGGTACTTCTTTGGGGTGTTGGCACTGCTGGTATTGGTGAACCAGTTGTTGACGGGCATTTGGCTCACCATGAGCTACAACCCCAGCCAGGAGGGCGCTTTTGCCTCGGTTGAATACATTATGCGCGATGTCGACTACGGCTGGATTCTGCGCTACATGCACTCCACCGGGGCATCGGCATTTTTCGTGGTGATTTACCTGCACATGTATCGGGCACTACTGTACGGATCATACAAAAAGCCGCGTGAATTAATCTGGCTGTTTGGCATGCTGATATTTGTCGTCTTGATGGCGGAGGCGTTTGTCGGTTATGTATTGCCCTGGGGACAGATGTCCTACTGGGGTGCCCAGGTGATTATTTCGCTGTTTAGTGCGATACCTGTGGTGGGCGAGGATCTGGTTACCTGGATTCGCGGTGACTATCTTATTTCCGGCATTACCCTAAACCGGTTTTTTGCCCTGCACGTGGTAGCCCTGCCTATTATTTTGCTGGCGCTGGTGGTATTGCACCTGCTGGCCCTGCACGAGGTGGGCTCGAACAACCCGGACGGGGTGGATATCAAGAAGCACAAGAATGCGCAGGGCAACCCGATCGACGGTGTCGCGTTCCATCCCTACTACACGGTGCACGATCTGCAGGCGATAGCGGTATTCCTGTTCGTCTTCTGTACGATTATGTTTTTCTTCCCGGAAATGGGTGGCTACTTCCTGGAGCAGCCGAACTTTGAGCAGGCCAATTCCCTGAAGACTCCGGAGCACATTGCCCCGACCTGGTACTTCACGCCATTTTATTCCGTGCTGCGTGCGGTGCCCGATAAATTCTGGGGATTCGTTGCCTTCGCCGCATCGGTCGCCGTACCTTTTATGCTGCCCTGGCTGGATCGCAGCCCGGTCAAGTCCTGGCGCTATCGTGGCAATATGACCAAGATGATGTTGGCCTTGTTCTCGGCTTCTTTCCTGATTCTGGGCGCGCTGGGTGTGAAAGCACCGACTGCCTCCAGAACCTTGCTGGCGCAGATCTGTGCCATTATCTACTTTGGCTTCTTCCTGTTTATGCCGATCTGGACTTCCCTGGAGAGAACCAAGCCAGTCCCGCAACGGGTAACCATGGGTGAGGGTGGCATCGGCTTCTGGGGCTCCATTGGCGGATTGATACTAATCCTGCTGTTGACTTTCCTGCCCTTGAAGGCTGTGGGTTCCACGGCTGAGGTGCACCTGGATCACATGCAGCCCAACCTGCGGGACAAGGCCTCTTTGCAATCCGGTGCCGGCCTGTATATGAACTACTGCATGGGTTGTCACTCACTGCAATATTCCCGTTACGGCCGCGTTGCCGATGACCTGGATATCCCCCACGACCTGATGGAAGCCAACTTGATGTTCGAACCGGGCGAGAAGATTGGCAGCCGGATGGAAAATGCCCTGCCCGATGATGTTGCCAAGCGCTGGTTTGGCGCAACGCCCCCCGATTTGACGCTGGTGGCGCGCGCACGTGGCACCGATTGGCTGTATACCTATCTGCGCGCCTTTTATGCCGACGACAGTCGCCCGTGGGGTGTCAATAACAAGGTCTTTGCGGATGTGGGTATGCCCCATGCGCTGTTGGAACTGCAAGGCCTGACACAATGTGCCATGGGACCGGTCGCGGCCGCCAGGGGCGGTGTAAAGCGTGACCCCCTCACCGGGGAAGATATTCTTGAGGATTACTGCGCTCGCTTTGAAATAATTGAGGAAGGCAAGTTGTCTGCCGAGGAATTTGATGGGGCTGTGTACGACCTGGTAAATTTTCTGGCCTACGTCGGTGAGCCGGCCGCTATGCATCGCTATCGCATCGGTATCTATACGCTGCTCTTTATCGTGTTGTTCTTTGTATTTGCCGCGCTGTTGAATCGCGAATACTGGAAAGACGTCCACTAATCCAACTGTTACAAATCGAGGAACAACATGGTAGTAGTCGCCAAACGGTCTTCAATGACCTTCTTCTCCGATAACGAGAATCACTACAGCCACCGGGTACGTATCGTGCTGGCAGAGAAAGGTGTGACTGTCGATATTGTCGATATCGACAGTGCCCGTCCGCCGGCGGAACTGGCGGAGATCAATCCCTACAATTCCCTGCCCACTCTGGTTGACCGGGATCTGGTGTTGTATGAATCGAAGGTGATGATGGAATACCTGGACGAGCGCTTCCCGCACCCGCCGCTGTTGCCGGTTTACCCGGTAGCGCGTGCCGAGAGCCGCTTGTACATCCACCGCATTGAAAAAGACCTGGGTGCCCTGGTGGACACCATTCAGAATACGCGCTCCGACAATAAGCTTGAACAATCGACCAAGGAACTGCGTGAGGGCGTGCTGGGTATCGCGCCTATTTTCAACGAGAAGCCGTTCTTCATGAGTAAGGAGTTCACCCTGGTGGATTGCTGCCTCGCACCCATTTTGTGGCGCCTACCTTCGCTGGGCATTGAATATCGCTCCAGCAAGCAGACCAAGCCACTGCTCGCTTACATGGACACCATCTTCAATCGGGAATCCTTTCAGGCAAGCCTGTCGGAGATGGAACGGGAGATGCGGCTCTAGCAGCCCCACTCTCTGCATCCGGCGGCTTGTGGCAGAGGCCATGTCAATGACTTCCAGTCGGCCTTACATCATGCGTGCCCTGTACGAGTGGATACTCGACAATGAGTGTACGCCCTATGTATTGGTGAACGCTGAGGAAGCCGGGGTAGAAGTTCCGCAGCAGTATGTGAAAGATGGTCAAATCGTCCTCAATATATCACCGACTGCGGTACGGGATCTCGATATTGGCAACCACGCCATGCATTTCAATGGCCGCTTCGGCGGTGTACCTGTCGATGTCTATGTGCCCATGCCTGGCGTGCTGGGAATCTACGCCCGCGAGAATGGCCAGGGTATGGTATTTGAAGGGGAGGATGCTCCCGGGCCGCAACCCCCGCCACAGTCTGCGCCCCCGGAGCCGGTTGGCAGCGGGCCCGGCGGCAAGAAGTCGGGCGTCAAGCGGCCCGCGCTTAAAGTTGTCAGGTAAGGCGCTAGTACAATGTAAATCTTAATACGTCGTATATAACTTGGTTGTTTGCTATAGTTACCCTCAATAACCAATAATGAGGGTGACGACATGGCTCCGCGCTACAAAGTGACACTGACAAAAGAAGAACGGAATGAATTGGAGGCTATTTCAACTAAGGGAACGAGGGCGGCCAGAACAGTGATATCCTCTCGCGCCTTGCTCCTGCTCGATGCAGGCGAGTTTGGACCCAAATGGATTGTTGCAAGAGTTGCAGAAGCCTTGGGGAAAACGACCCGAAGCCTCGAACATTTAAAAAAACGATTTATTGAAGAAGGGCTTAACGCTGCCATCGAGCGAAAGAGGCGCGAGACACCTCCGCGAGCAATTCAATTTGGAGGTGAATTTGAAGCTCGGCTATTGGCACTGGCGTGTTCAGAAGCGCCGGAAGGTCGAGAGCGATGGACGGTACGGTTACTTGCGGAGAAGATGGTTGAATTGAAAATTGTACCGAGTGTTTCTCCAATGACGGTATGTAACACGCTAAAAAAAATGAACTTAGGCCTCACCTGAGTAAGTATTGGAAAATACCACCGGACTACAATGCTGATTTCGTAGCAGCGATGGAGGATGTCCTTGATATTTATGCGCGCCCTTACAATCCGGAATTTCCGGTTGTTTGTATGGATGAATCAAGCATGCAATTGATTGGAGAGGTGCACGAACCTATCCCGGCAGCTCCGGGCCATCCTGTTTTGATGGATGACGAATATGTCCGCAACGGAGTCGCAAATATATTTATTGAGGTCAACCCACTTGCAGGGCACCGTCAGGTAAAAATTACCAACACACGGACACGGATTGACTGGGCCCATTTCACCAAAGAAATGCTTGAAGAACGCTATCCGGATGCCGAAAAAGTCATCCTGGTTATGGATAATTTGAATACACACAATACGGCATCGTTGTACTCGGCTTTTCCACCTGAGAAAGCCAAACAGTTGGCCGAACGTCTTGAGATACATTACACGCCAAAACATGGGAGCTGGCTAAACATAGCGGAAATTGAGCTCAGTGTTTTGAAACGACAATGTCTTGCGGGGCGAATTGATTGCATTGAAAAAATGCGCTCTGAAGTGGCTGCGTGGAATACGGACAGAAATCATCGACAAACCCAGGTTGATTGGCAATTTCGTACCGATGAAGCGCGGGTCAAACTGAAGCGATTATATCCGAAATTTTAAGTTATATTGTGTACTAGGTGCGTGTCCGAGAATAGCTCAATCAGTGATATAATCTATCCAATAATATAATCCAGAGAGTAATACAGATGTCCGGTCCCTTCAAATCCGATCCAGTTGACGCCCGACAGAATCAACTGTTTCCAGGCAACGTGTTCGACCTGCTGCCGACAGACCATGATTGTTACCTGTTCCATGATCTGTTTCAGCAGCTCGATACCAGCAGTATTGAATCGCAGTATAGTCCCCTGAGCCAACGAGCCTACCATCCCGGAAAACTCGTGGGTATTTTGATTTATGGCTACAGTCACGGCGTGTTCAGTTCCCGTCAATTGGAAAAGCGTTGTAACGAAGACCTGTCATTTATGTATATCGCCGGCAAGAATTGCCCCAACTTTCGCGTTCTAAGTGACTTTCGCAAGGATCACGCACGGTTTTTTCACGACTGTTTTACGCAAACAGTCAAGCTTGCAATGGAAATGAAGCTGGCCTCTCTGGGGCATGTCAGCCTTGATGGTTCCAAATGTAAAGCCAACAGTTCCCGGCACAAGGCCATGACTTATACGTTTCTCAAAGCAAGGGAGCAGGCACTTTGTACCGAGGTTGATGCCCTGATAAAACAGGCCAATGCCTGTGATGCTGAGGAAGACGCCGCCTATCACGAAAGGACCGGCTATGAACTGCCGGAAGACCTGGCCTTCAAGCAGCAGCGGCTTAAGACGATCAAAGCGGCGAAGAAAGCGCTGGAAGCCCGCGAAGAAGCGCTGCATCCAGGCAAGCCGATTGCTTTCATTGTCCCGGTGGTCAACGCTTGGGGCTGAAGCGCCAGGGTAAAGACGGTACCCGGTGCTATCAGGCACTGGCGGCGGTTTGTGGCCGTTGTCCCTATTATGATCGGTGCTGTAAATCCAAGCAGGGAGAAGGGCGGACGATCACAACCGATAGTTATGAAGGCTTACGTCGAAGCATGAAAGAGCGAATGGAGCAGGCAGACTCGAAGGCGATTTACCAGCGCCGCAAAGTCATTGTTGAGCCGGTATTTGGTCATATCAAGAACAGCGGGTTTCGTCGATTCAGCATACGGGGCAAAGATAAAGTCGCGGGTGAGTTTTCATTAGTCTGCGCGGCACACAATATGAAGAAAATGGTGCGAGCGATAATGACAGGATCAGTGTGCCCGGAATTTGGAAATACCTCGAATCAATGGGGATAAACGGGGGAAAATGGCGTTCGTGTTTGAAAATACGGATATGCAGTTGGTAACGGGTCAAAAGATAACCAATTAGCGACAGTATATAAAACTTACTTCCACAAAAAGATGTAGAGACAGGGTGCCCGCGATTACATGTGAGTTGTCGGACACGCACCTAGAGTGCCAGCTTCGACCGCCGCCGTTTTGGCCGGTTCGTAACCCATATCACCAGAGTGATGAACCTGAGAAATCGCCCCGTCGGCATCCATCTCGACCTGCCGCAGATGGGCGCATGGATTAAGGTACCGCGAACTGTTAATTGACTCACTGGATTGCTCCTCGACTAACCTGAAGTTCCTGTAGCCGCGAAACAAATTGTCCTTGTGTTTCAGGCGTTTAGCCAAAAATCCGCTTCCCTGTTCTGTCTACATCTGTTGGATTAATTCCAGTGCATGTCGTTGTTTCGGGTTTGCCGTTGTAACCACCTCAAAAGTGTACCCGTCGGGTCCGGTGTGGGGCGCACGACAGGTGTTTCGCACAATTGTGGAGAGCTCATCCATCAGCGTAGAGAAGCTATGCGCCGGCGTCCCATCCTCCAACTTGCGGGTGGTGGCCTTGCGCTGGGCGGCAGCAGAGCGCTTGGCCGGGGCGACCGGATCACGCGTCGCCTTGGCCGCCTGATCGGTATCGGCAAACAACAGCTCACGCCAGGCCTCTCGCATGTGCCACTCGATGTAGTACGCCAGCATGCACAGGAAAATATGCGCCCGCACCCGCGTTTCCAGTCGATGATGGATGGGGCGGATTCGCAGATCGACTGATTTGAGCGTGCGGAACGCACGCTCGACCCGGGCCAGGGATTTGTAATGGCGCACACAATCAGCGCCGTCCATCCGAGTGGCTTTCAGTGAAGTGCGAATGACGTAGATACCATCCAGCGCCGCTTCCACAGCGATGCTCTGCGTCTTGCGCTGGAAGCGAAAGGCCTGGTCCTGGATATCCAGTGTGAAGTGCTTGGCCACCTTGTACTGATTGACCCCCTTGCCGACACGCACACCGATTTTGTCCTGACCGCGCAGGCGACCGGATTGCACCATAGTGCGCACCTTCTCCAGATTCTTCTCGGTGGCCTGTAGCAAGTCTTCCCGCTTGTGCGCGCGTAAGGCCGCCAACTCCGGATTGCGACAGGCAACCAGGCGCTCGCCCGGGTAGTCGGGGTGGGTGAACTCAAACAGGTTGCTCTCATCGAACAGTCTTGTTGGAATAAAGTGCAAGTGAACCCTTTTGTTTCGCTTAATCCAGTTCTTTACTTTTTCATGTTTGTGCGTCGCGTAGTTATCTACGATGGGTCTTCCCCAAATCGAGTGGGTAGTTTAGCCTGATGCCCCATGAAAGATACACAGCTATACAGCCAGATATTGGGTATCGGGAAGCCGTGGAAGGTGACCGATGTGCAGGTTTCACTCGCGGACGGTGAAGTGAAAGTCACCGTAGATCGTGGGAGCGGTAAATTGACGTGTCCCAAGTGTGGCAAAGCCTGCTCCGGTTACGACAAGCGGCCGAGGCACTGGCGCCATCTTGACACCTGTCAACTCAAGACCTTGCTGATGGCTGAAGTGCCCCGGGTGGAGTGTTCAGAGCACGGCGTGGTTACGGTGCAGGTTCCCTGGGCAGAGCCTAGCAGCGGATTTACAGCGTTGTTTGAGGCGCTGGTCATTGACTGGCTGAAAGACGCTTCAACCAGTGCGGTGTCAGAACACCTAAGACTGAGTTGGAATGCCGTGGATGGCATCATGCAGCGCGCAGTGAAACGTGGTCTGTCGCATCGGGAGGCGCTGTCACCCAGGCAAATCAGTGTGGATGAAACCTCTTACCGCAAGGGCCATGACTATGTCACGGTGGTGACGGATCAGGAGCAGTCGGTAGTGCTGCATGTTGCCGAAAATCGGGAGACCGATAGCCTGGCTGAATTTTACGACCTGCTGTCTGAGGACCAGAAAAAGGGTATCGAGAGCGTGTGCATGGATATGTGGCCGGCCTATATCAGGGCAACTCGAGAGGCGCTGCCTGATGCGGATAGCAAGATCGCCTTTGACCGTTTCCACGTTGCGCAATACATGGGCAAGGCTGTGGATCAGGTGCGCCGACAGGAACATCGGCAGTTGATCAAGCAGGGCGATGAGCGGATGAAGGGTAGTAAATACCACTGGCTGCGTAACCGGGGCAACATGAGCTGGCACCAACAGCGCAGTTTCAGCGAACTACGACAATCTTCCCTGAAGACCGCCAGGGCGTGGGCTATCAAGGATCTAGCCTCCCGCCTTTGGGACTATCGGAGTCGCACCTGGGCTGAGAAGGGCTGGAAACGCCTGATCAACTGGATGGCCCGTAGCCGGCTCAAACCAATGCAAACGACGTCAAAAACCCTGCGGAATCACCTTTGGGGTATTCTCAATGCGGTGATTCGTAAGGTCGACAACAGTCACGCTGAAAGTATGAACAGTCGTATCAAAACGCTGAAGAGCCGTGCTCGGGGTTTCAGAAACAGGGAGCGATTCCGTAATGCAATTTACTTCCACCTGGGCGGATTACAGCTCTATCCGGAAGGAATCAGGGCCTGAATGACCCACTACGATTGGGGAAGACCCTCTACGATAAGATGAAGGTCTAACCCTTTGGGTGTTTGCTTTTCCACTGTCCTCAGAAACGCCAAAAAATCCTGATGCCGATGTCGCTTCATGCACTGACCGATAACGTCACCCGTCAATGTATGTAATGCTGCAAACAAGGTGCTTGTACCATGACGTTTATAGTCGTGAGTCATTGTTCCGCACCGCTCCTGCTTCATCGGTAATCCAGGCTGCGTTCTATCCAGCGCTTGAATGGAGCTCTTTTCGCCGACACAAAAGACAACGGCATTCTCAGGCGGCGACAAATACAATCCAACAATATCGCGTAATTTTTCCTCAAAGGCAGGATCGTCACTCACCTTGAATTGCGCAGTCAGGTGTAGCTTCAGGCCAACGTCACGCCACACCCTATTGATAAAGGAATGATTAATTCCCAACACTTTGGCGAGACTACGGGTTGTCCAGTGCGTGCCACCTTTCGGCTTTTCCTGCGTGGTTATCCTGATTATTTTCGATCGCAGCTTCGCTTGGTCTGCAGAATTCTTGCCACCATGATTTCCCCCTCTTGGCAACTCCTTTTCTATACCCTGAATCCCTCTCTCAAAAAAACGATTACGCCATCGACCTACCTTGTTGACGTCAATGTCCAGCTCTTCCGCTATTTTGTAGTTGGGAATATCGTCAGCGGCGAGCAGAATGATTCTCGAGCGCTCAACCAATCGCACCGAAGTTTTTCTGCTCCTTACATTTTTTTACAACTGTTTTTTTTCTGCTGATAACGTAATTCTTATTTGGGCGGGCATGGGCTTCAAATAGGCTGTGGTTGAAGCGCTTATTATATCATCATTTAATTTAATACACTCACTAGCTCGCAGTTCGTGGGGACAATTTATCCGAATTTCCTGGCAAAGGCTTTATCCGGTCGCGCCTAGCGATTGTCTTGACGCGCCACCCGTGTATTATGTGTCGTTCGGATTTGCGACAAGATTGCGCGGCAGGGGATGCGTTCCCTCGGAACTGGCCATGGCGCAAGAAACGCAACAATTGTCTGTTTACTGGGCCCGGCTGGTTTTTGAGCTACTGGAGCGTCAGGGACTGGATGCCGACCAACTGTTTGCCAGAAGCGGACTGAGCGTCACCGAATTGGCTAATCCTGGAGCCTGTTTCAAACAAGATAGCTTCACAAGACTCTGGCAAATGGCGGCCTGCCAGTCGGGTAATTCTGCCATTGGTCTTGAGATGGGACACGCGCCGTCTATCAATGCGTTCGATGCCTATAGTGCCAGCCAGTTATCCAGCCGCTCTGTTCGCGAAGCGGTTGAACGGGCGATACGCTACCAAAAGGTCATGGGCTCGGCCATGCAAATGACGATAGAAGAAACATCGGAAACGTGCAGAATCGGCTTTCAAAGCCGGGGAGATGAATTACCTGCGGCCCGGGAGGGGTTCGATGCAGGCCTGGCATTTTCATTGGCTTCCATCCGCCTGATGACCAATCACGAGGTGACACCAATTCATGTCACGTTTGCCTGTCCAGAGATCGCGGACCTAAATCCCTATATTGAGATTTTCAATTGCCCGCTGTACTTCGACCATGATCTGTACAGTCTGTGTGTCAGTCTTGACGTGCTGGATCTACCGATGGTTTTTGCCAACCAATCCATGGCCGATCATCACGACAGCGTACTGGACCAGGCAATCGATTCTTCCGGAAATGTCTCTTTATCACAACGTGTAGAGCAGCTTATCAAGCAGCGTCTCCCGACCGGCGAACCCACTGTTGCCCAGGCCGCCCAGACCCTGAACATGAGCTCCCGCACACTGCAGCGGCACTTGCGGGCAGAGAAAACGAGTTTTCGCTCTGTGCTGGATGAGGTCCGCAATAACCTGGCCGATGACTGTGTGGCCAAAGCGGACCTGCCGCTATAGGAAATCACCTTTCTGCTCGGCTTTTCCGACCACGCCAATTTCTATCGCGCGTTCAAAAGGTGGTATGGCAAAACACCGGGGGCCTGCTGGGCCTCGATGAATTGAGCATAAGAGAACACCATAAAAGTGCTCTCCCAAGAACTCTGCCGGGAATCCACAGTTCTCTTGGTGACAGTGATTCAATCAATGTGGAAGACGGGTCACCAGATGATGAAGAGGGCTTTCCCTTCGCGGGCTTGATTATTTTGCTTCTTCCTGGAGATTTTTCCGGATTCGAGCAAAGCTTACCTTTAGCCGAGATTTGGGGATTTCTTTTTGAGCAAACTGCTCCAGACCTATCTTTGAACCGGGGAGATGACTTGGCAGTGCCGTTAATATCCCTGTCTTTGATCCAGTAACTCGAGCGTGTGTGTAATGCCACGTAGCTCAGCCAGCCCCTTCATACGTCCTGCAAAGGAATAACCAGGGTTGATCTCCGTTTGGTCGGCTTCATCACTTAGTAGATGCCCATGATCGGGCCTCATCACAATGCTTTCCGGGTTACCCTCCATCGATCTACGCTTCTCTTCAGCCAGGAGCGCCTTGATTAATCCCAACATATCATTATCGCCATCCAGATGGTCAGACTCGAAGAAAGAACCATCTTCTTCTCGCCGAATGTTCCGCAGATGGGCAAAATGTATTTTTGGACCGAACTCCTTCGCCATTTCGACCAGGTTGTTATCACCCCTGGCACCGAATGACCCAGCACAGAGCGTAAGACCGTTTGAGCGACTTGGAACAGCATCGAATATTGCCCTTACATCCATGGCAGTGGACACTACACGGGGTAGCCCAAAAAGTGAAAACGGGGGATCATCTGGGTGTATACACATATTGACTCCAACCTCTTCAGCGACAGGAATTATTTCACGCAAAAATTGGAACAGATTAACTCGGAACTTTTCGGTCCCCAGTTGTATAAACTCCGAGATGGCGCTCAAAATCTCCTGCCTGCCATACGAACCCTCCCCGCCAGGCAGCCCCGCTATGATATTTTTTTCTAAAAGTACTTGTTCCTCCTCGCTCATCGCATCGAAACGCTTCTTAGCCTTTAGCAGGATCGCAGGGTCATAATCTTCCTCCGCTCCATCACGCTTCAGGATATAGACATCATAGGCCGCAAAATCAGACATTTCAAAACGCAAAGCATGTGCTTTATTCGGCAGCTCGTACATCAGATTCGTGCGAGTCCAATCCACCACAGGCATGAAGTTGTAGCAAACGGTTTTTATGCCTGCTTTTCCGACGTTTCGTATAGACTCCTTGTAATTTTCAATATACCGCTTATAGTCATTGCTCCGTGTTTTTATATCATTGTGGAGCGGAACACTTTCAACAACGGACCACTTCAGTCCTGCCTTTTCGATGCACGCTTTTCGCTCTAGAATGACAGGAAGCTGCCAAGCTTTACCCGTTGGAATTTCATGTAGTGAAGAGACTACGCCAGAGGCGCCCGCCTGCAATACGTTTTCCAGTGTCACGGAATCATTTGGACCGAACCAACGCCATGTTTCTTGCATAACAATCCCTCAAAAAATAGTAATATAGACCGCCGGATACGAACTCACCAATATTTATCCCGCGAATAAACCGGGTAGGAATAAGGTAAGACTTGGCGCAAAGGTAACCAGCATCAAAACAACGACCATAACAATATAAAATGGAATCATTTCGCGAATTGTGCTCTCGATTGAAATTTTACCAATCGAACAGCCCACCATCAGTGAAGTCCCGACCGGTGGCGTACAGACACCGATTCCGAGATTTATCAACATAATGATGCCAAAATGAATGGGATCAATACCCAGTTGAGTTGCGATAGGTAGCAGCATGGGAGTGAGTAATAGAATAAGTACTCCCATATCCATTAGCATACCCATCACAAGCAATAGCAGGTTAATGGCCAGTATTGCCACAATAGGGCTTGAAGAGAGCGAAAGAATTGTATCCGCCAGAATCTCGGGTACTTCCAAAAAACCGAGCAAAAAGGCAAACGCGGACGAAGTCATAATAATGGCCATTACCGTGGCCAGAGATTCCATTGACTGTTTTAGTACCTCAACGAATTTCTGATAGGTCATTGTCTTATAGATGACTACGGTAACCAACAAGGCGTAAACCGTAGCAACCGCCGCCGATTCTGTCGCTGTAAAAATACCCAGCACAATACCGCCAATAATTATGACGACAGTGAACAGTCCAATAGAGGCTTCAAACCCAACTCTCAGTGACTGAATAAAGGAGTATTTCTCCCCTGTAGGGTGGCCCTGTTTGATCGCCAGCATCCAACATAGCAGCATCAAAGCGCCGCCGAGGAGTAGACCAGGCCCATAGCCTGCGAGAAAAAGCTTTTCCAATGAAAGACCGCCCGCAGCGAGTGAGTAGTAAATCATATTTTGACTGGGAGGGATCAAAACCCCCTGCACGGAAGATGAAATCGTTACTGCGACGGAGTAGCCGGGACGATGTCCACGCTTCACCATTGAGGGAATGAGAAAAGAGCCGATGGATGCCACATCTGCCACCGATGATCCGGATATTCCACCAAACATTGTGCTGGAAACGATATTGGCTTGGGCCAATCCGCCGCGCATGCGTCCAACTAATGTATCGGCAAAACGCACCAGTCTATCGGAGATTCCGCCCGCCCCCATTAAGTGGCCAACAAGGATAAAAAAGGGTACTGCCAAAAATGTGAAGCTGTTCAGTCCGTTCACCATGCGATGCGCCAATACCATAGTAGGAATATCTAAATACACAACCGTTGCCAGCGATGAGACCCCCATTGCAAAGGCGATAGGCAACCGCATAAACATTAAGAATAAAAATCCCCCCAACAGGATAAGTGTGGCTGTAGCTTGTTGTTCCATAGTGTGCCGAATTCCGCCTTTAACCTACTGCCTTAGGGGTAAGTACTATCATTGACAAAGCGATCCAGAAATACATTCCCTGCCGCATTCAGGGCCATTAACGCGCCTCCAATCAATGACGCCAGGTACAACCAGCCCTTGGGTAACCCGGAAGCCGACAGAACCTGAACATCGACCATCTCCACCAGTAGACCGGCGTTAATTGATACATTCAAAGCGAAGACCGCTATGAGTATTTGCACCACCTGGTTTAACCAATATTGACCAGTGTCAGACAGGCGATCATAAATAATGGTAATTGCCATGTGACTGTGCCTGTACACCGCAGTCGCTACGGACAACATGCCGAACCATACGAGCAACAGCAGTGCCACTTCTTCGGACCAACTGATAGGTGATGACAAGACGTATCGAAAGAATACCGAAACGACGATAATCAGGACCATTGCCACCAACATCAGACAACAGACCAATTCGGTATAGCGATTGACAGTGTCCAGAAACCGAAGCAGTGCCTTTCCAAGCGCTTCCATTATTCGACCTCCCTGATTCGCCCAAGTAAATCGCTATAGGCAGGGAATTCGTCATAAATGGGTTGCATCGCCTGACGAAAGGGCGTGCTATCAATAGACGTAATTGAAACCCCTGCTTCGAGCATGTCACCTTTAGCCTTTCGATTGGCCTCATTCATGAGTTCGCGCTCGAACAGTGCGACATCGTGTGCAGCCGCTGAAATGGCTTTCTGATACTGGGTGGGGAGAGACTGATATTTTTTCAAATTCATGAGCAATACTGCAGGCGGGCTAAGGTGGTTGTCCTCCACATAATTTTTGGCGACATCATAGTGCCCCGAAGTGGCAAAGCTAACATAGTCATTTTCAGCGCCGTCCACTATTCCTGTCTGTATCGCCGAGTAAACCTCACCATAATTCATCGGCGTAGGCACCGCGCCCAGTAGTTCGATCATCCGAATCATAATCGGGGCTGGCTGCACGCGTATTTTCAACCCCCTCATATCAGCCAAAGTGTTTATCGGCTTATCTGCCCGCGTATAGAACGAGCGATTACCTGCCTCCAAATAGTCAAAGCCAATCAATCCTACATCCCGTAGATCAGTGCGGATATCTCGACCTATAGCGCCGTCCAGCACCTTATACTTGTGCTCTTGATCGCGATAAATATAGGGCAAGGTAAGCACCCCCACACTGGGGCTGACATTCGCCAATACAACGGCATTGGTACGGGCGAAATCAATGATACCAAGACGTGCCTGTTCGATAGTTTCCGACTCTTGCCCCAACTGGGCACTGGCGTAAACTTTGACAGTGACTCTGCCCTGGGTATTGGACTCCACCAACTCAGCAAAGCGATACATGGCAACCGTCACAGGGTTATTCTTTGGTAGACTTTCAGCCAGCCGCAAAGTTATGTCCGGCTCCCCGTTAATTGTCGGCTCGATTTCTCCCCTGATGGTCACAACCGAAACTGCCACCAAAAAAATGATACAAATGAGTTTTACTGAAAAGTATTTCCCCATTAGTCTAAAACCCATATCTCAAACGTTTGAGTAAGTATATCCGAACTCAGTAATCCATGTCAAGATTAAGAGGGCGGATAGTTGCTTCGTTTGACATTTTGTGTTTTCGCCATCAACTACACTGTTTCATACGCTGATTGCGCCCGGAACGTGTCAACCTCATATGGCCAGTCATTTCAAAGATAACATCTATTTCACGTAGCCGGCGGCTGTCAATGTTGGGAAGTTGACGCGATCATTGATAATGGTGTCATCTCCGGATTCAACAATAGGGTTGATGGCTACGGTCTCTGGCGGCATGGGTACGATTGGTCGCCCCCGCACAAAACGTTCCGGATGACGTTCATAGCGCCCATCAAGCACGCGTTGTTTCTGTACGGCAACCTCGTGATAACGGCCCGTGAAGACCTGTTCCGGGGTAAAGCCTGCCAGGCCACTGTGATGGTGCTCGACGTTGTACCAGTCAAAATAAGCCTCGCACCAGTGCCTGGCATGGGATACATCCGTGCAGCGACCCGGATAATCCGGTTGATACTTTTGCGTCTTGAACTGGCTTTCACTGAACGGATTGTCATTGCTCACCCAGGGACGGCTGTGACTGCAGGTCACATCCAGTTCACGCATCAGGTCCAGGTATCCGTGCGCAATCATCGGCGATCCGCGGTCCTGATGCAGCGTGAGCTGACCTGGCGCTATGTCGTAACGGGCCGTAGCTTCGCCCATCAGTTGCCTGGATAACGCACTGTTCTCCTTGAGTGAGACCATCCACGCCACAACCAACCGGCTGAACAGGTCAAGCACAACGTAGAGTGATAGATAAATACCCCGGCGGACCAAGGGGAGCTTCGTTATATCCCACGTCCAAACATCGGTAGGGGCTCTGGCCAACAGCCTGGAAACCGCATGGTGCTGGGCTGGCCGTTGCCGGCGCCGATCACCGTTTTCACCCTGGCCACGAAGAATGCGGTGCATGGTGCTGACCGAGCACAGGTACTGCTCCTGCTCCAGCAGGCGTTGATATACTTCTGCCGGCGGCTGATCACAAAAGGGTTCACTGTGCAGTGTCTCGACTACGGTAGCACGCTCTTGGGTACTGAGGGCGCGCGGCTGCACTGACTGTTTACGTGATTGCCGCGGGGGTTCGTCGTTGACGGCACGCTTTTGGTGAACGTATACCGTGCTTCGATTGAGGCCCAAAACACGGCACGCCCGCGCCAAGGATAACCGGGCCGGGAGTTCGGCTAGCACAGCATTCATGCGTCTTTTCCATTGTTCAGTTGATCGAGCATCGACAAGGCTTTTTTTTGCAAATCCAGGCAATCATTGGCGATCTCCACCTTTCGGTTCAAGCGAGTGATTTCTTTTTCAAGCTGCTCAATACGCCGCTCCTGGGGTGTCCGGGACGCCGTTGGACCAGGAGCGCTTTTACTCAAGCCCGCCACGCCATTCTCCGCAAGCTCTCGGCGCCATTGGGAGACTTGACTGCTGTAGAGCTTTTCGCGGCGCAGCAATGCGCCAAGCTCACCGTGCTGGCAGGCATCGGCTTGAGCAATAATGCGTAACTTGTACTCGGTCTTGAACTGACGGCGTGTGCGTTTCTCCAGCGCCGGTTCCGGTGTAACTTGTGTATCAGGCTGTTCTGATAGTGATTTTGGCATGTTGTGTGTCCAGTACCTGTGGCCCTGAAATCTATGTTATCCCAAACAGGAAGTGTATGGGGTCAGGTTGACACACAGGGGCCCAGGCTAAGAGTGACGCCCAGGGTGTGAGTTTCACCGGGAAGAAGCTCAACACAGTCGCTGAGAGCATTTGCAGTTTCGATATAGAGCATGTTCCGGTAAGCATCATCCGAAAAATCTGGAAGATTGCGTGTCCGTTCTCGCCACGGGTTCCAGACGATCATACTTCGGCTGCCCTCGCTACTTAGATGAATGGTGCGCCGCCAGGATCGATCAAGTAGCTGGCAGTTGGCGGGGACATCACGGTAGATCCCGTTCAGTTCTTTGACTATCCTAACCGGGCCGTTCTGGGTGCTTTCTCGCCAGTCCTGAAGAGCGTCAACATAGGAAACACCCTCCAGCCCTTGAATTTCCGACTGGACACTGTCTCCCACTGCCAAATAGCTGTGCAAGGCCGAGCTGAAGTTCACCGGCTGCCGGGCCTGATTCACAACTGAGCGCGATACTTCGAGGGTTATTCCAACACCTAGTGTACTGTATTAAACTGATTGCTGAAATGCGAGTGATTGACGCGCACGCTCTACTTTTACCAAAATCTCCCCGGCAGATTTTGTCCAAACAAATGGCTTTTTGTTTTCGTTATGCATTTCGATGAACTTCATGATGGATTCCTCCAACTCTTTCACCGACGTGAAGACACCGCGGCGAAGCTGCTTTTCTGTCAGCAAACCAAAAAATCTCTCCACTAAATTTAGCCACGACGAACTTGTTGGAATAAAGTGCAAGTGAACCCTTTTGTTTCGCTTAATCCAGTTCTTTACTTTTTCATGTTTGTGCGTCGCGTAGTTATCTACGATAAGATGAAGGTCTAACTCTTGGGGTGTTTGCTTTTCCACTGCCCTCAGAAACGCCAAAAATTCCTGATGCCGATGTCGCTTCATGCACTGACCGATAATGTCACCCGTCAATGTATTTAATGCTGCAAACAAGGTGCTTGTACCATGACGTTTATAGTCGTGAGTCATTGTTCCGCACCGCCCCTGCTTCATCGGTAATCCAGGTTGCGTTCTATCCAGTGCCTGAATAGAGCTCTTTTCGTCGACACAAAAGACAACGGCATTCTCAGGCGGCGACAAATACAATCCAACAATATCGCGTAATTTTTCCTCAAAGGCAGGATCGTTACTCACCTTGAATTGCGCAGTCAGGTGTGGCTTCAGGCCAACGTCTCGCCACACCCTATTGATAAAGGAATGATTAATTCCCAACACTTTGGCGAGACCACGGGTTGTCCAGTGCGTGCCATCTTTCGGCTTTTCCTGCGTGGTTATCCTGATTATTTTCGAACGCAGCTTCGCTTGGTCTGCAGAATTCTTGCCACCATGATTTCCCCCTCTTGGCAACTCCTTTTCTATACCCTGAATCCCTCTCTCAAAAAAACGATTACGCCATCGACCTACCTTGTTGACGTCAATGTCCAGCTCTTCAGCTATTTTGTAGTTGGGAATATCGTCAGCGGCGAGCAGAATGATTCTCGAGCGCTCAACCAATCGCACCGAAGTTTTTCTGCTCCTTACATTTTTTTACAACTGTTTTTTTTCTGCTGATAACGTAATTCTTATTTGGGCGGGCATGGGCTTCACGTAGGTTGTGGTTGAAGCGCCCATAGTATCATTATTTAATTTAATACACTACACTAGTGTAGGTCGCTATAAATAGTGTAACATGTAGCCTCTTCCCCTAATAGAGAGAGCTTGTTGTGCGTGTTGCAGTAGAAATTGTTTTGTCTGATGACGAAGTTGTGGATTTGAGTAAGTTCTCTAAATCGCGTTCTGTGTCGGTCCGATTGGCGGAGCGTTCACGAATTGTTCTTCTAGCCGGCAAGGGCATGACCAATGAAGAGATCGGTTTTGAACTGGGCATTACGAGACAGAAAGCCGGCCGCTGGCGAAAACGTTATGCAGAGAGAGGAGTTGAAGGCATCCGCCGGGATGCGTATCGGCCGGGGCGCAAACCGACAATCAGTTCACGTAAGGTTGCACAGGTGATCAGACTCACGACGCAAGAGAAACCGAAAAACGCTACGCATTGGAGCCAACGCCTGATGGCAGAGAAGGCGGGTATCTGCATGTCCTCGGTGGGCCGGATATGGAAAAGCCATGGTTTGAAACCGCACCGGATAAGTACATTCAAGGTATCAAACGATAAAGAGTTTGCCGAGAAACTGGAGGCAATCGTTGGCCTTTACATATCACCGCCGGATAACGCCATTGTTTTCAGTTGTGATGAAAAGAGCCAGATACAAGCGCTGGATAGAACACAGCCGGGCTTACCGATGAAAAAAGGCAGGGCCGCGACAATGACACATGACTATAAACGTAATGGCACCACGACCCTGTTTGCTGCATTGAATACCTTGACAGGGGAAGTGCTGGGCACCTGCGCTGGGCGGCATCGCCATCAGGAATGGTTGTCATTTCTCCGCCAGATCAATACGTCGACGCCCAAAGATAAAGAGATTCATATTATCTGTGACAATTACGCCACGCATAAGCACCCGAAGGTAAAAAGCTGGCTGAAATATCACCAGCGATTCCATGTGCACTTCACGCCAACTGGCGCATCGTGGTTAAACATGGTGGAACGGTTTTTTCGGGAGCTAACTGAAAAGCAATTGAAACGAGGTGTCTTTAGCAGTGTGAAAGAGCTTGAGCAAACAGTCATGGCGTTCATTGAGACTCATAACCAAGCGCCGGCGCCTTATATCTGGACCAAGTCTGCGAGTGACATTCTGGAGAAAGTGAAGCGTGGCAGAGAGAAACTTAATAAGTTACAAACTGTTTGACGACCTACACTAGGAGTCTGTCGGATTTAACGACAGTATTACTATAGAATAAGCCCATCGTACCAAGAAGAGATCGAGGCTACCATGTCAGCCAAATTCCAGCCGATCAATCGAGATACTCCGTACCTGCTACCGCCCTCCTTGCAGGACTGGTTGCCGGAGAAACACCTGGCACGCTTTGTAGTGGATATTGTGGATCAACTCGACTTGAGTGAACTGGTAACTCGCTATGGTGGCGGTGGGAAACAGCCCTATCACCCCGCCGTGTTAGTAGCGCTGTTGTTCTACGGTTATGCGACCGGGATATTCTCCAGTCGTAAGCTGGAGCAGGCGACCCACGACTCGGTTGCCTTTCGTTATATCACCGCAGATGCGCACCCGGACCATGACACGGTCGCCACCTTTCGCAAGCGTTTTCTGCCGGAACTGGAAGGTTTGTTTGTACAGATATTGGTGGTCGCCAAGGTGATGGGCGTGTTCAAGCTGGGCAAGGTCAGCCTGGACGGAACCAAGATCAAGGCCAACGCCAGCAAGCACAAGGCGATGAGCTGGGGCTATGCGAACAAACTGGAAGAGCAACTTCGCCGAGAGGTACAGGCACTGCTCAGGCGGGCGGAACAGGCCGATACTGAAGATAAGCCGCCGATCGACATTCCTGATGAACTGGCGCGCCGGGAAGATCGGCTGGCGGCCATCAAGCAAGCCAGAGGGCGTGAGCCAAAGCCACCTGAGCCTGGGCCACGGGATAAGGATCAGGTTAATTTTACCGATGGAGAATCACGCATCATGCCGTCTTCGGAGGGATTTGTGCAGGGCTACAACGCACAGGCTGCCGTTGATATCGAATCATACCTGATTGTGGAAAATCACATCACACAGCAGCCGAATGACAAGCAGGAGATTGAGCCGACCCTGAACGGATTGGCGGATGCGGAAGCGCAGTTGGGCAAGGCGGAGGCCTTATTGGCGGATGCGGGTTACTTCAGCGCTGATAACGTAGGTCGCTGTGAAGACGCGGAGATCATACCCTATATCTCGGATCATCGGGAGCGACACAACCTTCCCTGGGATGAACGATTCAGGACACCTCCCCCATGCCCACCGGATGCCGATGCCGTGACAGCGATGGCATATCGATTGCGAACCGCTGAGGGTAAGGCAATCTATGCCAAACGAAAATCCACGGTGGAAACGGTATTTGGAATAATTAAAGAGGTGATGGGGTTTCGGCGGTTTCACCTTCGCGGGCGGGATGCGGCGCAAGGTGAATGGTGTGGTGTGCATGGCGTGGAATCTGAAGCGCATGTACGCCCTGGGAGGCTGAGAGCATGAATAAGGGAAGCCTTATCCCGAGCAATGGTGCCCAATTTTGCACCTTGGGAGGCAGTTCAAACAAAAAATTGGAATGGGTACTTGAGTGGGCGCAATGTACTCCTGCTTCGCTCGGGTCAACCCCGACAGACTCCTAGCCGCAGATGCAGGTGACTGTCATAGGGCCAGAGCGGTTCATCCGTCGATTTCACTGGCAACTGTAAAGTAACCGTAGTCAAATCTTCGCTTATCACCTCTATATCGGAAACAGACCAGAGGCGTGTGCGAACGAAACCATGGGCAGGGACGGCGGCTGATGGACAAGGTACCTGTTTTCGCACGGCTTCACTGTTGTTTCCCAACTGCCCAAACCATGGCCAACAGATAGGGATACCTCCCCGCAACGGCTGGCCAGCCTGGTAATCACACAGTGAGCTGAGCCAAAGTAACGGCTTTTCACCGCACCGCTGATAATGACTCACCTGGGCTCCTTGTAGAAATATAGTAGCCCCAATCCCCAGATAGAAAACCCTAAAACGCAGAAAGCCTTGGCTGTATACCGGTTAGCATCAAAACTCTCCATCACCCAATGGGTGCACAACGCAAGGCTTATGAACATGCTACCCTACAAACTCGACACCACAAACGACTTACTGACATCCCGCGTCGGTTTATTGGCCGTGGCACAACTGATGGAGTCCTTACAGCTGAGCGAGCGCATCGATCAGCACTTCCCCTTACCGCAAAGCAACCGGGGTTTGCCGCCATCGACGTTCATCAAAACCTTCCTCCTGATGCAACACGAAGGCAGCGTTCACCTGGATGACAGTCGGCACCTCCAGGACGATGAGGCCCGGCGAACCGTGTTGAATCTCACTCACATTCCAAAGGCGACAACGCTCGGAGACCGGCTGAGAAGAATAGGCAACCAGCCACAAATCCAGGATGCCTGGAGCCGCGTTACTCAAGCGGTATTGCAATCGGCCTTACATCGTTGCAAGAAGGTCACACTGGACATCGACGCTACTGAAATTATCGCGCACAAAGCCGAAGCGCAATGGACCTACAACAAGAACAAAGGCTACATGCCAATGGTGGGTCATATCGCCGAAACCGGACAGATTGTGGCCACTGACTTCCGTCCGGGCAACGCCTCTCCGGCCCGGGAAAACCTGGAATGTATCAAATACTGTCAACAGGCATTGCCCAAAGGCTGCGTCATTCACGCCCTGCGCATTGATGCCGCAGGCTACCAAGCAAAAATCATTGAGTACTGTGATGAGCACGGTATCGAGTATGCCATTCGAGCCAAAACCGGCGCGGCGATGCAAGCGCAAATCCACGCGGCGCAAGAAGAAGACTGGCAGTCGCTACTTGATCGGCAAGGCAAAGCCATAAAAGACCGGCAAACCTACCGTAGCAGTCACTGTATTGGTGATTACCCAACCCCGTTCACCCTGATCATTCAACGCACAGCCATTGACGGCCAGGCCGACCTTGATGTAGAGCCACAGGAAGAAGCCGAAGCAGTGACTGTGGGCGGCTATACCTATCGGGCGATTGCCACCAACCGCAACCACAGCCGTGACAGCCGGCTCATCCACCGGTACAACCAACGTGCGCAAGACAGTGAAAACCGCAGCAAGGAACTGAAGCTCGATTTGGGTGGCGATACCTTGCCCTGCTCGGACTTTACTGCCAATGCGCTGTATTTTTTACTCACCGCGCTGTCCTACAACGTCTTTGCCCTGATGCGTGGGCTGCTGCCGGGCGAACCGGGCAACCATCGTGCGATCACCGTGCGTTGGCGCCGGTACGCCATGGCCGCCAAAGTGGTCAAAACAGGGCGACAACTGTTGGTAAAATTGAAGGCAGAACATCGGGGACTCCTGGAGCGAGTGCTGATCGCACTGAGGCAATTCGACCCGCCGCCTGTGTAAAGGCCATTGACGATAAAATCGCGGTTGCCACGGGATAGCTCTGTCTAAAAAGGAGAACTGGGCCTTTTTGTGCCTGAGTGCGTGCCGGGATGCAGTTTTTGACGGTACTCTCCGGCCATGCAGTCAGTGGCCGCTTGCGTGCGAGCTAAAAAGGGGTCTTCAGAGTGCTTTGACGCACTGGCAAAGTTCTATCTGGGGATTTGGGTAGTAGCACTGGCCTGTCGGTTCTCGATATTCAGGGCCACCAACTCCTTGACGGCGATGCCCGGTGGTCCTTCAGTCTTCGCGCGGAGAGTTTGCATTTGGTGGACGTAATCATTTTCCATGGGAAGCTACCGATAATTGTACTGAAAGGCATTCCTCAGAGGCATTCAACCTGGGCGTTTCCAAATTCCTGGAAAATCTCGGACTCAACAATAGCCCCCGGTGCTGAACAACAAAGGCGGCTATCGCACCGGCGGCCTTCACAGAGGTGGATATACCCCGGGATGCCATATAGGTTCCGGCAAAAGAGTCTCCGGCAGCGGTGGACCGACCTGATTCTCCGCAGGTCTATAGGATAAATGGACTGGCGCATCGCCATCACCGTAGCAATATACCCCCAGTTGACCACACTTAATCACGATTTCACTGAAATGAAACGGATGGAGATAATCGCTGACTGCTTCCTGGGTTACATGCAAAAATAGCGCCTCGTGATCTTCCAGCCCAGGGAAAACTATATCACTACATTGGTAAGCACGCTGAATCCACGTGGTCGCGTGATTGCGGTCACGCCACATCTTCGGACGATAATTGGGATCGAATGCGACCTTAGTGTAGGTCGTCAAACAGTTTGTAACTTATTAAGTTTCTCTCTGCCACGCTTCACTTTCTCCAGAATGTCACTCGCAGATTTGGTCCAGATATAAGGCGCTGGCGCTTGGTTATGAGTCTTAATGAACGCCATGACTGTTTGCTCAAGCTCTTTCACACTGCTAAAGACACCTCGTTTCAATTGCTTTTCAGTTAACTCCCGAAAAAACCGTTCCACCATGTTTAACCACGATGCGCTGGTTGGCGTGAAGTGCACATGGAATCGCTGGTGATATTTCAGCCGGCTTTTTACCTTCGGGTGCTTATGCGTGGCGTAATTGTCACAGATAATATGAATCTCTTTATCTTGGGGCGTCGACGTATTGATCTGGCGGAGAAATGACAACCATTCTTGATGGCGATGCCGCCCAGCGCAGGTGCCCAGCACTTCCCCTGTCAAGGTATTCAATGCAGCAAACAGGGTCGTGGTGCCATTACGTTTATAGTCATGTGTCATTGTCGCGGCCCTGCCTTTTTTCATCGGTAAGCCCGGCTGTGTTCTATCCAGCGCTTGTATCTGGCTCTTTTCATCACAACTGAAAACAATGGCGTTATCCGGCGGTGATATGTAAAGGCCAACGATTGCCTCCAGTTTCTCGGCAAACTCTTTATCGTTTGATACCTTGAATGTACTTATCCGGTGCGGTTTCAAACCATGGCTTTTCCATATCCGGCCCACCGAGGACATGCAGATACCCGCCTTCTCTGCCATCAGGCGTTGGCTCCAATGCGTAGCGTTTTTCGGTTTCTCTTGCGTCGTGAGTCTGATCACCTGTGCAACCTTACGTGAACTGATTGTCGGTTTGCGCCCCGGCCGATACGCATCCCGGCGGATGCCTTCAACTCCACTCTCTGCATAACGTTTTCGCCAGCGGCCGGCTTTCTGTCTCGTAATGCCCAGTTCAAAACCGATCTCTTCATTGGTCATGCCCTTGCCGGCCAGAAGAACAATTCGTGAACGCTCCGCCAATCGGACCGACACAGAACGCGATTTAGAGAACTTACTCAAATCCACAACTTCGTCATCAGACAAAACAATTTCTACTGCAACACGCACGACAATCTCTCTATATAGGGAAGAGGCTACATGTTACACTATATATGGCGACCTACATTAGCACCGCAGTTACGCAGTGATTGCACAAGGTCCAGCAGCGAACCCTTATCCTCATCGCTTAAAATGGCAAGACAGATACCGGAGAAGTAAACGTAATCAAAATTCGGGATTATCTTCGCGCCGCCACACGCGCGTAGCAACTGCATTATCTGTGTAGCGGCAGAATGGTCCCGCCAGTAAACAAAGCTACGCTCACCGTCTGCATCGGTAGCGATGGTATAGATGCCGGGGGGTGCATCCTCGGACCTAACGACCAGCGAACAATCAATGTCCTCGGTCAACCACTGTTCCAACATGGTGTCGCTGATAGCATCCGTACCCACTGCACTTAGATAGGAAACCTCCAGCTCGGGACACCAACGCTTGGCATAGACTGCCGCATTATAGGTATCTCCCGCAAACGCACGCGCATAATACAGATCGTCTTGGGCACTCAGCTCCATCATGCATTCGCCAATTACCAACAACGAAGTCATCTATAGGTTTTTTAGCGCGGCTAAAATAGCTACGGGGCCGGGGTTCTCTCCGAGCAGGCCATAGGCTCGCGTAACATCATTACGGAACTGGGCATTCACAATCAATGTTTGAGGGAAGACCTCTTCCAATTCAAGAAAACGCGCGACGTCCTGCGCACTACCGTTGCAATCTTGCGCTATTGTCTTCAGTTTGTCGGCGAGCGGATCATTTATTGGCGTGCCTTCCTTCACCTGTTTACAGACAAATTTCATCCATGCAGCCAGGGCCAGGGACAACCTGGCCGCACCTTTGCCAGCATCAAGGTTTTCCTCAATTGTCCCCAAAATACGAAATGGAATTTTCTGAGTGCTGTCCCAGGCAATCTGCGATAGCAGGTGACGAATAGCCGGGTTTTTAAAACGTTCCAGAATGCGCTCGCCGTATTCCACCGGATTCAGGCTCTCAACAAAGGGCAGAGTGGGAATAATCTCCTCCTCCATCATCTGCTCCAGGTAAGCCCCAATAGACTCACTGGAAACCGCCTCTTCAACGGTTTCCATCTCCGCCAATGTGCCAACAAATGCCAGAGCGGAGTGAAGACAATTCAAAATACGCAGCTTAGTTGTTTCGAAGCCTCCTACATCTTTTGTCAGCGTGACCCCGACATCAGACCACGGTGGCAGAACCACGCCCGGTAAATCTTCGATCACCCACTGACAAAATCTCTCGCGCTGAACAGGCCAGTTGTCACACAGCCCCGTGGACTCGGCTACATTTTTGCGAACCGTGTCATCTGTCGCCGGAGTAATACTGTCAACCATGGTACAGGGGAAGCGAACCTCTCTTTCAATCCAGGCACCAAAGTCACGGTCCAATGCATCGGCAAACTCAATGACTGCCCGCCCCAAACGCGCCCCATTTTCTGTGAGATTGTCACAACTGATCGGTATGAATGGCGGAATGCCGTTTTCCCGGCGACACCTAAGACCCGCCGCTAAGAAACCGATAGCACTACGGGGCGATTCGGGGTTAGTCAAATCGTGCTGGATAGCCTCATTTACGAAATCAAGGCCACCTTCCACGGTCAGACAATACCCTTTCTCTGTTACTGTTAGCGTGATCACCTTTGTAGTCGGCTGACTCATTCGCCTGATTACACATTGCGGATCGTCTGGCGCCACTAATATCTCTTTCACAGCACCGATCACTCGATGGGAAACCTTTCGATCTAAAATAGCCAGTGTATACAGATTATCTTGCTGTTGCAGCGCATCTCGTACACCGGAGCTACCGATTGAAACCGCACAAATACCCCACTCTTTAGCGCCGAGCCGTAGGAGGTCATCGGTATAGACGGCTTGGTGGGCCCGATGAAATGCCCCGGGGCCCAAATGTACAATGCCGATTTGCACGGATGAGCGATCATACCCTAAACCCTCTGTTTCGTGGTTTAGAAGAAAAGCTGTTTCTTCACAAAGCGTGTTTTGCATAGACCGGTACAAACCAATTGGAGAGCGTTCCCACTTCTACGCCATCGCAACGGGCCAAGAAGAACGCACCGTAACGAAAATAGATTTCTCGTCTAGTGTACGAATTATCCACTATAGTAATTTTGCAGAATCGGTATCGACAAAAATATGGCAATCCCCATGCCGACGCAAGACCGCTGAAGGAAACTCAGGTGAAACATTTCTGATAAACGTGTTTTTTACCGCCTCTGCTTTTCTCTCCCCTGGAACAGAGAGAATGAGTTTCTTACTTTTCATAATCTGGTTAATAGCCATGCTTATCGCACGCTCAGGAACATCCTCCATACCACCAAACCAACCTTCGTTACACTGCTGCTGACGACAAGCCTGATCAAGATCTACCACAATATACGGGTCGTTAGTTTCCAGGTCTGCCGGCGGGTCATTAAAAGCCAAATGACCATTCTCACCAATGCCGCCAAAACAGACGTCCACCTCTCTCCCACCGATCAACGCGTTCAACCTCTCCACTTCAGCGTCAAGGTCACTCGCATCCCCAATTACCTCGTGTAAAACGGCGAGACTCTTGACCTTTGATACAAAGCGCTCATTCAGATACTTGCGAAAACTGGCAGGATGATCTGCGGAGATACCCACATACTCGTCGAGGTGAAAGGCATCGATGCAGTCCCAGGGTAATTCCGGTTCCTGAACCAAATGCTCGAGCATCGCAAACTGGCTTGCTCCAGTCGCAACAACGATTGTGACTCTGTCCTTAACTTCGGCTACAGCACGAATGGCTTCCGCCCCTAGCTGTGCCGCTGCTCTGCCCAGTGCCTGCTCATTATCACATGTAATAAATTTCATTGTCCCTCGTTACTCTCGTTACATGAGTTTGATTTTTTACTTTCCTCAAACGTTTGAGGCACATTATCCGAAAATATCCGGAGAGTCAAGAAGAACGTCCGGCTCTTACAAAAGGTTAACTGCCTTCATGGGGTTGAAATAGGTGAGCTGTTGCGCCTGGTTACCAGTCAGGCCTAGCGTACCCTGCAGATTTGAGCAACTCGATCTCATATCAATTGCAGAGCCGGCAAAGTTTGATTTACCTGGCTCACGAACAACACGGTCATTCCCGACTTCCAACTCGACATGAGCAAGCGTATAGCGCCCGGCCTTGGCACCTGCGGCAGCCATTGCATCCGTTGTAATGACGCTTCTCTCGACTCCGGCAAGCTCGATGTAATTCTTGAGGGCATTGAACGGCACATGATGCCCATCGGCAATAAAACAGAGCCATAAATCCTTTCTTAGAGATAGTGCACGCTGAATTATATTATCGTGCCGGTGCAATGCTTGCGGACAACCGTTACCCAGGTGAGTAAACATGCTCAGCCCCGCATCAATTGCCGACTTTAATTCGTCCAACTGCGGGTCGCAATGCCCCGCCGAAACACTTACACCCTGGGAATACAAATATTTCGTCACCCGATTATTTTCGTCAAACTCCGGAGCCAAAGTAACCAAACGAACCATACCACGCCCAGCTTCAAGCAAGGCTTTGGCCACCTCGACATCCGGTTTTAGTATGTGAGCCTGTGGGTGTGCACCTCGGTATCCATCGGCACTGTTGAGAAACGGCCCTTCAATATGCACCCCCCGAATTACTTTTCCGACCACAGGGTCTTGCGCACACAAATCAGCCAACTGTGTCACCCTGGAAAGCATATCCGGCAATTGGGCAGTTATTATCGTGGCTAGAATTCCCGCCACGCCATCTCTCTCCAGCCTCCAGCAGGCATGCCTTAGGTTTTCCGCCGTTAAATCGTTTCGATTAAAATCCACCCCAGCATAACCATTCACCTGGATATCAAAATACGTATTATTCATGGGTCTTCCCCAATCGTAGTGGGTCATTCAGGCCCTGATTCCTTCCGGATAGAGCTGTAATCCGCCCAGGTGGAAGTACATTGCATTACGGAATCGCTCCCTGTTTCTGAAACCCCGAGCACGGCTCTTCAGCGTTTTGATACGACTGTTCATACTTTCAGCATGACTGTTGTCGACCTTACGAATCACCGCATTGAGAATGCCCCAAAGGTGATTCCGTAGGGTTTTTGACGTCGTTTGCATGGGTTTGAGCCGGCTACGGGCCATCCGGTTGATCAGGCGTTTCCAGCCCTTCTCAGCCCAGGTGCGACTCCGATAGTCCCAAAGGCGGGAGGCTAGATCCTTGATAGCCCACGCCCTGGCGGTCTTCAGGGAAGAGTGTCGTAGTTCGCTGAAACTGCGCCGTTGGTGCCGGCTCATGTTGCTCCGGTTACGCAGCCAGTGGTATTTACTACCCTTCATCCGCTCATCGCCCTGCCTGATCAACTGCCGGTGTTCCTGTCGGCGCACCTGATCCACAGCCTTGCCCATGTACTGCGCAACGTGGAAACGGTCAAAGGCGATCTTGCTATCCGCATCGGGCAGTGCCTCTCGAGTTGCCCTGATATAGGCCGGCCACATAGCCATGAACACGCTCTCGATACCCTTTTTCCGGTCATCAGACAGCAGGTCGTAAAATTCAGCCAGGCTATCGGTCTCCCGATTTTCGGCAACATGTAGCACTACCGACTGCTCCTGATCCGTCACCACCGTGACATAGTCATGGCCCTTGCGGTAAGAGGTTTCATCCACACTGATTTGCCTGGGTGACAGCGCCTCTCGATGCGACAGACCACGTTTCACGGCGCGCTGCATGATGCCATCCACTGCATTCCAACTCAGTCTCAGGTGTTCTGACACCGCACGGGTTGAAGCGTCTTTCAGCCAGTCAATGACCAGCGCCTCAAACAACGCTGTAAATCCGCTGCCAGGCTCTGCCCAGGGAACATGCACCGTAACCACGCCGTGCTCTGAACACTCCACCCGGGGCACTTCAGCCATCAGCAAGGTCTTGAGTTGACAGGTGTCAAGATGGCGCCGGCGCCTCTGCCGCTTGTCGTAACCGGAGCAGGCTTTGCCACACTTGGGACACGTCAATTTACCGCTCCCATGATCTACGGTGACTTCCACTTCATCGTTCGCGAGTGAAACCTGCACATCGGTCACCTGCCACGGCTTCTCGATACCCAATATCTGGCTGTATAGCTGTGTATCTTTCATGGGGCATCAGGCTAAACTACCCACTCGATTTGGGGAAGACCCTTATTCATAAGCATCAGTCTGCACTTTCAATTGAATACCTAATTGAACGATAACGTATTATCGCTAAATCTCGTGAACAAACATCACAACTGCCATAGCGAACCCCACCGGCATCTCTCGGAATATGGCTCCCAAAAGCACCTGCTACGGAAGTATGACTCTTCAATCTCAAACGTTTGGGTTAGAATACTACATATCTCAAAAATCATCAAGACATGTGTTAGGAACTGTTAGGAACACATAGACTGTCCGCTGTTAAAACACATAATCTGTCCGGTTTATGCCAACTCTTGAGGAGAGTGGTTTATGAGGCGGACAGAAGTGTTACAGGAGATACGACGGATGAGATTTGAAGAGGCATACGGGAGCTGGACGGAGGGTCGTTTGAGCCAAGAGGAAGCGGCGCAGTTGCTGGGTGTGTGTGAGCGCACCTTTCGTCGTTACATTGATCGTTACGAGGAAGAAGGCCTGGATGGGTTGATCGACAAGCGGCTGTCTCAGGTATCGCACCGGCGGGCCCCGGTCGATGAGGTTATGCGCATGGTGGATCGGTACCGGAGCCGGCATGATGGCTGGAGTGTCAAGCACTACTACGCCTGGTATCGGCGCGGCGGCGGTGGGCGTAGCTACAACTGGGTGCGCAAGTCCTTGCAGGCTGCCGGAGCGGTGACGAAGGCCGCGGGCCGCGGGCAACATCGCAAGCGGCGTGAACGAGCACCGGTGCCGGGCGTATTGCTGCACCAGGATGGTAGCACCCATGCCTGGGTGCCGGGACAGACCTGGGATTTGATAGTCACCATGGATGATGCCACCAGCCGGCATTACTCCATGTTCTTCTGTGACCAGGAAGGCACCCGGAGCAGTTTCCAGGGGGTACGTGAGGTGGTTGAGGCCGAGGGCTTGTTTTGCTCGCTGTATACCGACCGGGGCAGCCATTACTGGCACACGCCGACGGCCGGCGGCAAGGTGGACAAGGGCAACTCGACGCAGTTCCGGCGCGCCTTGCAGCAACTGGGCGTGGAGATGATCGCGGCCTACTCGCCGCAAGCCCGAGGGCGCTCCGAGCGGGCCTTTAGCACCCACCAGAACCGCTTGGTCAAAGAACTGGCCGCCGCTGGCATCACCGATATGGCTGCCGCCAATGAGTATCTCCAGCAGGTGTATTTGCCCGCCTTCAACGAAGAGTTTGAGCAACCGCCGCGGGAAGTTGGCTCAGCCTTTGTGCCGGTGCCGGAGGGAGCGCAGTTGGACAACATTTTCTGCGAACACTACGAGCGCCGGGTACGCAAGGACAACTGCATTGAGTTCGAGGGCCGGACCCTGCAGATACCGGCAGACCGCCACCGTTACCACTACATCAAAGCTAAAGTGAAGGTGTTACGGCACACCGGCGGCGCCCTGTCTTTGTGGCACGGTCCCCGAAAACTGGCCTGTTATGACGCGGCCGGCCAGCTCATCCAGACTGACTTACCGGTGGCTGCCTGATGTCCGCTGCGCCATCAATAACGGGCACCTCAACAAGGTTTCCCGACATCGCCAAAAGCGGACAACTCATGTGTTCTAAAACCGGACATTTCTATTTGTTGCTAACAGACATGCCTGTTTTTACACTTTGACTTAGGCTAAACTTGCTACTATGACTTGCGGGAAAAGTTCATTAACCTATTGAATTTCAAGCGATATTTTAAGAAACATGCATTTCGGCGGGAATTGTGTTCAACCGAAATCAGTATTGAAGTTCACCCTGCGGTCTATCATGAGGGGCGAAAGTGGAACGGCCTCCCTGTTGCGGCACACAAACATGAACTCAACCAATTTAGATAGAACTGCATGGCCACACAAAAGAGTATCGCTGATAAACTGGGGCTTTCAATCAGTCTTGTGTCGCGGGTATTGTCAGGTAAAGCCAAGGAAATCGGTGTTGCCTCTGGGACAATCGAAAAAGTCCTGGCCGAAGCGGAACGAACAAATTACACCCCCAATTCCGCTGCCCTTACCCTTAAGGGCGTGAAAACGCATACCCTCGGGGTTGTTACTTACGATTTTGAAGATCCCTACTTTGGAATTATTCTTGGCGAACTGCATAAAATTGCCAGGGAAAGAAAATTTTCCCTGATTTTAGCAGGCTCTTATCAAAGGGATACAAGTTCTCTAGATATCTCGAACTTTGCAAAACATAACATCGAAGGGCTGATTATAGTCGGCAGTGACCGCAAGAAAGACTGGTACGAAAAATTCAACAAAAAGACAATTCCTATCGTGCAAATTGGCTTTACCAGCGACAAGAAGGGGGCAAATATCTGCCTTGACGAAGTCGCAAGCACCGCTTTGGTAGCTGAGTATTTGAAAAGCACGGAAACAAAAACTGCCGCTCTTTTTTTTAACGACAGCCTTACACATGAGATTTTCAAACAGGCCTATGTATCATCACTGAAAAAACACGCCATAAAGATCGTTAGTGAATTCGTCTGCGACGGCTCCGACGAATCTGTCCAAATTGATCTAAAGAAACTGCAAAATCTCCCCGACATTATCATTGCCGGCGATGATATTATGGCTATTAAAATTATACGATCTTGTCACGATGCCGGTATCAGTGTACCCGGGGATGTCAAAGTAATCGGTTCCGATGATATCTCTCATGCTCACAATTTCATTCCTTCACTGACGACACTTAAACCTCCCATCAGGGAAATGGTACAAATGGCTTTTGATTTGGCATCTGACCACACAATTAGCGCTGAAACGTTGAAGTTTACTCCGGAGTTGGTGGGCAGGGAGTCAGGATAATACGAACCCAACCGTATACTATGATTCAGCGCTCGCGCGTCAGTCGCTTATGTAAAAGTAGAATTTTCTTATTCCGGTAATCATTCAAATTCACTATTTCAGAGTCGTACATCACACCACGAAACAGCTTTGAAAAACGATCATCCAGGTCTTCCGACCTATCCAGTAATACTTGCAAGCGTTTCACTGCCTCCGCCTTGTCTTCGCCCGTAAACGCTTCTGATTGAGTCCAGTCTTCAACTACACGGAAGCTGAGATCAACCTGCATGACATAGTGGGCAAATTCGCGATGGTTCCTCCTGGGCACAATTGTTTTCAACTCCGCCTGTAGACGTCTCACCTCGGTCAAAGTCGGTTCGACGAAACGACTCTCAGCCGAAAGCCCTCTTATTCCGGATAAGCCCTTCGACCCCACAGGCACACTTCTATACAGTTCTTCTGACTGCAGAATAGTCCAAAGCGCGTCACTGTCCGCAGCCGTTAGGTCAAAACGCGTACCTGCATACTCACGCGCAAAATCTCTCAGATCAATCGGCTCTTCCTGTCTCATACCCTCAACAAAGGCACTAGGTGCGTGTCCGACAACTCACATGTAATCGCGGGCACCCTGTCTCTACATCTTTTTGTGGAAGTAAGTTTTATATACTGTCGCACTGCTGTCCCGTTAACTTTCATATGAGTTTCATTTGATTGACATCGGGCAGTCTGCCATCAGGCGGATCACCCCTTAACAACGCCATCAGGTCACGCTTATCAAACAAATTAAGCTGCAGTAATCGCAATAGCTGCTGCATACTCTTTGTGAGTCCAGACTGAAACTTCAGAAATGCAATTAGCAGGTATACGCACATCGCTATCCATATTTGAGTCATCACTGCATTCTTGCTCGTGCCAACAAACGATTTGATTTTCAGGTTCTGTTTTATCCACTTAAAGAATAATTCCACTTGCCACCTGGCTTTGTAGACATCGGCAATCGTCTTGGCTGCCAGTTTGAAATTGTTTGTTAAAAACACATAGTGCTTACCCGTCTCCGCATCTTTGTAGCCAACCCGCCTTAATCGAACAGGACATTTTTTGGAGACCTGGGGGCCGGTGAATTCTATCGTTTGATCACACGTCAAACCTTTGCCTTTCAGCACCGATCGACGCTCGATAATGCGGTATTTTGCATTGCTCTTAAGCCGGGTGACGAAGAAAATACCCTTATCTGTCAATTGCTTATACCAAACGTAATCATTGTAGGCTTTATCAATTGCAATAATACTTCCCTTAGGAAATATGAGCGTGCGACCCACTGTTACATCGTGCTTCTTCCCTTCCGTGACGACCACAAACTCCGGCAAATAACCCGCATGATTCAAACCGACGTGCAGTTTAATCGCTCCTTTGGTGGTGCGAAAATCAGCCCAGGGAAACGCAGACAAACACAAGTCGATGGTGGACGCGTCCAGCGAATAAAGCGGGTGAGTAAATCTGAAACTATGATCAGGCGCCACGCCTTGGCAGCGAGTTAACAGTTTTCCAAACAGCGCTTCGTACAGAGCATAAGGCTTATCTTCATTGATGCGCGATAGGTTAGATCGCGACAGCTTCGCGCTGCCCAGGTGGTAAAGGCGATGCATTTGCGCCGACATATTATCCACGATATCACGCAAGCTGTTTCGACCAGACAATTGAGCCATCGTCAGCGACACAAACTGTGACCAGCGGGAGGCTTTACGAAAGGAACGGCCAGAATGATGTTGTTTGGCAAGGGTCTCAAATTCATGTCTCGGAACAAGTTTTAGTATTTGTGACAGGATCGTATTACAATGCGCCATGGTCTGGTTCCCTCTATTAATACACTGTTTTCTAGACAATCTCATTGTATCAATTGTGGCGGAATCAGACCTCCTTATTTCTCCTTAACGGGACAGCAGTGATACTGTCGTTAATTGGTTATCTTTTGACCAGTTACCAACTGCACATCCGTATTTTCAAACACGAACGCCATTTTCCCCCGTTTATCCCCATTGATTCGAGGTATTTCCAAATTCCGGGCACACTGATCCTGTCATTATCGCTCGCACCATTTTCTTCATATTGTGTGCCGCGCAGACTAATGAAAACTCACCCGCGACTTTATCTTTGCCCCGTATGCTGAATCGACGAAACCCGCTGTTCTTGATATGACCAAATACCGGCTCAACAATGACTTTGCGGCGCTGGTAAATCGCCTTCGAGTCTGCCTGCTCCATGCGCTCTTTCATGCTTCGACGTAAGCCTTCATAACTATCGGTTGTGATCGTCCGCCCTTCTCCCTGCTTGGATTTACAGCACCGATCATAATAGGGACAACGGCCACAAACCGCCGCCAGTGCCTGATAGCACCGGGTACCGTCTTTACCCTGGCGCTTCAGCCCCAAGCGTTGACCACCGGGACAATGAAAGCAATCGGCTTGTTCATCATAGATAAAATCCGCTTTGCACAGGGAGCGCGTCGATTCATCCAGCGGCTCAGTATGGCTTTTTTCCCCGCGATCAACCGCAACATAAGCCTCAACCTCAGCCTGTTCCAGCGCCTCAAGATTGCTGCCCGACTGATAACCGTTGTCCAGACTCATTTTCTGCGGTAACTGTCCGGTGCTTTTCTCTATGCTTTCCAGCCCCTCTTTCACTTCCTGTTTGTCGTTGGCGTTCTGGCTCAGATGTTGGCCGACGATAACCTGGTGGTCGCTGTCCACACTGATTTGGCCGTTGTAGCGATAGTCAAAATCGCCTTTCTTACCCATGATACGAGCCTCGGTATCAGCAAAGCTGATCTGCTTTTTGCCATCAATGGGCTTGCCTGGATGCAGCGCTTCTTCGCGGGCTTCCAGCGCTTTCTTCGCCGCTTTGATCGTCTTAAGCCGCTGCTGCTTGAAGGCCAGGTCTTCCGGCAGTTCATAGCCGGTCCTTTCGTGATAGGCGGCGTCTTCCTCAGCATCACAGGCATTGGCCTGTTTTATCAGGGCATCAACCTCGGTACAAAGTGCCTGCTCCCTTGCTTTGAGAAACGTATAAGTCATGGCCTTGTGCCGGGAACTGTTGGCTTTACATTTGGAACCATCAAGGCTGACATGCCCCAGGGAGGCCAGCTTCATTTCCATTGCAAGCTTGACTGTTTGCGTAAAGCAGTCGTGAAAAAACCGTGCGTGATCCTTGCGAAAGTCACTTAGAACGCGAAAGTTGGGGCAATTCTTGCCGGCGATATACATAAATGACAGGTCTTCGTTACAACGCTTTTCCAATTGACGGGAACTGAACACGCCGTGACTGTAGCCATAAATCAAAATACCCACGAGTTTTCCGGGATGGTAGGCTCGTTGGCCCAGGGGACTATACTGCGATTCAATACTGCTGGTATCGAGCTGCTGAAACAGATCATGGAACAGGTAACAATCATGGTCTGTCGGCAGAAGGTCGAACACGTTGCCTGGAAACAGTTGATTCTGTCGGGCGTCAACTGGATCGGATTTGAAGGGACCGGACATCTGTATTACTCTCTGGATTATATTATTGGATAGATTATATCACTGATTGAGCTATTCTCGGACACGCACCTAGTTGAGCTTGAAGTCGGCCAATATTTGTTACCTGGCCTTGTAGACCTTCACGTACACGCGCCCCAGTGGCCCCAGGCGGGGAATGCGCTGCACTTACCGCTGGCCGAATGGTTGCAGGAGAACACCTTTCCGCTGGAGGCGAAATACAGCGACCTGACTTTCGCCAATGAGGTATACACCTCCCTGGTTGATACGCTCCTGGCAAACGGCACGACAACTGCACTCTACTTCGCAACGGTACATTCCGAAGCAACGAAGTTGTTGGCTGATATATGCCTTAAAAAAAGTATAAGAAGTATTAATGGGGTGTCGAGAGTAATTGGTCGTCCAGAAAATAGTCTCGGATCCTGAAATGGTGGAAGACGGCTCGCGCAGTGCCTGCGGTGAGTACCCGCATTGTTGATCCTGTAGATCTTTTTCGCTCACCCTGGAAACCTGGCACGAACAACTCTATACCATCGAATTCCTCAGTGGCGTCCCTGCTGATTGAATGCAGTTGAGCTGGAATCCTTCCCAGCGAAAAGAGGCAATGTCTCAGGTGGTGCTCTGGTCGGTGGTGCCGGCAGCGCCACGGTGGGGATGTCCTGTTCCCTATCGCGAAGATGAGCGAGGATTCTATCAATGATTTCCTGGTCCTCAATACATGCGATGACTCTGACAGACTCACCGCAGCGGCCGCAAAAGAATCCTGAACTGCCGAATCGTCATTACCCAACACCCCGGGCAACAGACGCGCCATGCCTTCGATCAGCACCATGGCCGCCAACTCGCCTCCTGACAACACATAATCGCCGATGGAAATTTCCCGCTCGACCCGGCTTTCCACGATGCGCTCGTCAATACCTTCATAACGCCCGGCAAGCAATATCAATTCCGGCAAGGCAACCAGTTCGGCCAGCAATGGCTGGTCGAGCCGCTCGCCCTGAGGGCGCGCAAGCCAATATGTCAAAAATGCTGGCCTCGGAAGCCAGCTGGCAGGCCGCGGATATGTGTATGGAGGCGCACGGTGGTTTTGCCTTTGCCCGGGAATATCATATCGAACGAAAATTCCGGGAAACCCGCCTATATCGTACCGCGCCTATCTCCACCAATTTTATTCTCAGCTATGTCGCGGAGCATGTACTGGGGCTGCCACGGAGCTATTGATGAAACCCCTTGAGGGCATTTTGGTAGTTGCCATCGAGCAAGCTGTAGCCGCGCCGGTTTGCAGCGCGAGGCTTTGCGAAGCGGGTGCCAGGGTAATAAAGATTGAACGGGAAACCGGTGATTTTGCCCGCGGTTATGACGAGGTTGCCGGCGGAGACAGCTCCTATTTTCTCTGGAACAATTGCGGGAAAGAGTCTTTGGTTCTGGATTTTAAAAACCAGGACGATGCGGCATTGCTACATAGAATTTTAGCACAAGCCGATGTGCTGATTCAGAACCTTGCGCCGGGCGCGTTGAGGCGATCGGGGTTTGGCAGCGAAACCCTGCGAGAAAAATATCCGCAACTCATTACCTGCGATATCAGCGGTTATGGCAGCAATGAATCGGTTGCCAAAATGAAAGCCTACGACTTTCTTGTGCAGGCAGAAAGCGGGTTGGTCAGCATCAGCGGCGGGGTCAATGAATTGGGGCGGGTGGGGGTATCCATCTGCGATATTAGTGCCGGAATGAATGCCCACGCCGGCGTTCTGGAAGCATTGCTGAACCGACAGAAAACCGGCAACGGCCTGGGTATAGAGGTCTCGTTATTCGGTAGCGCTGCGGACTGGATGACCGTGCCATTACTGCACCACGATTATGGCGCAAAAGCCCCCGGCCGTGCAGGCTTGCATCACCCGTCGATCGCGCCATATGGCGGGTACGCCACTGCGGATGATGAAATCGTGATTGTTGCCATTCAAAATGAAAAGGAATGGGCGCGCTTCTGCGCACAGGTTCTTGAGCAACCCGAGGTCGCACAAGACCCTCGATTCAACAGCAACAAAAACCGGGTTAACAACAGGCAAGCGATGGATGAAATCATACTTGCCGTGATTAACTCACTGATTCGCAGCGACGCTGTCCATCGATTGGAAATTGCAAATATCGCTTTCGGTTCGGTAAACAGCATAATGGATTTATCCAATCATCCGGCGTTGCAAAGAAGAACCGGCTTATCTTCCACAGGAAAACCGATTGAATTTCCGGCCCGCCCGATTCAAAAAAATCCGGACGTCCGCGATGATTCATCCACGAACGCCGTACCACGACTTGGCCAACATTCACACAGTATTCGCGCGGAATTTTGCGGACAATAATCTAAATATCAGCCAATGAACCCGCATACCGAACTCACGCTGGACGAAGAAATCCTGAGCCGATGGATTGGCAGGTGCGTGGAGAGAAAAGACCGGATCGAGGTAAAGCCGGCGAATTTTTTAAGAGCAGCGCTGCATCAACAGACAAGCAGGCAAGATACAAGCAATCAGGATACCTTGCATTACCGGGACGGAGATTTTCTGCCGCCGTGCTGGCATTGGCTGTATTTTCTTGAGGCGCCGCCGATGAATCAATTAGGCCGAGATGGTCATGCGGCGCTCGGCGACTTTCTGCCGCCTGTGGCTTTGCCAAAAAGAATGTGGGCCGGCGCTCGATTAGAATTTCATCAGCCTATCGTCATCGGCGAGGATTTGATTAAAACATCCGTGATTAAAAGTGTCACTCGAAAATCCGGGCGCAGCGGTGAGTTATGTTTTGTTACGGTAAACCATCAATTTTTTTCGGGTTCTGTTTTGAAGTTGGAAGAAGACCACGACATTGTCTATCGGGGAGAATCAGACACAAGTAATCAGGCCAATAATCAGGCCGACAATCAAACGGATATCCCCCATCCAACACCGCTCGACGATGACATATCCGTTGTTATCAAACCCACCACAACATTACTTTTTCGCTATTCAGCACTCACTTTCAACGGTCACCGTATTCACTACGATCTCGATTTTTGCAAGCATGTTGAAGGCTACCCTGGGTTGGTGGTGCATGCGCCGTTGACGGCCACTCTCATGCTTGAGCTAGCCAGGAATTATTATTTCGAGCGCATCGCGCAGCATAATTTTTGCGCGTTTAATTTAACAGCGGTTAGTCCATTGTTCCACGACAAACCTTTTACGCTTCACTTAAAAGAGTCTTCAGAACAAGGCCGGGCGTGTGTGCTTTGGGCGGCGAATCCTGACGGCAACCTGGCAATGCGCGCAACCCTGAAGCTGCCTTAGTATGCTGGTTGGCAGAGCACTGGTATGGATTAAGGCGCTACGCCGTGATTGCGCTGTTTCATCCGGGTCATAAAGTTATTGTAAAGCTGTCGAGCGTTGACCAGGATTTGGTCCATACTCGCATCAGTATCTGCTTTGATATCGGCTAATCCAGTCGGCCCAAGCGCATTTTCCAGCGCCCGCTTGTAAGCCGGAATTTCTCCCCAGTTATCGACGGTATCCGGTTCCAGTTCAACATGATATTGCATCGACCAAGCTTGGTCGCCAACCCGCATTGCTTGCACGCGACAATCATCCGAAGACGCCAACACCGTGGTATTTTCCGGGAGTTGGTCAACGCACACCGAATGCCACTGCAAACATTTTTGGACTCGAGGCATATTCTTGAAAACCGGGTCCGCCATCCCGGCATCGGTTAGTTGTACGTTCATCACGCCAATTTCCGCTGGATTTTGTGGCCCACAGGTACCGCCGAATGCGTCTGCCAACAATTGGTGACCTAAGCACACGCCAAGAAAGGGTCTGCCGATTTGGTTTATCCAACGTCGAATGGCCTGTTTTTCTGCAACCAGCCAGGGATTTTCTTCGACCTCCCACACATCCATCGGGCCGCCCATGACCCATAGCGCATCATAGTCATCAAAACCCGGAATCGGTTCACCCTGATCAAGCTCAACGGCATCCCACTGAATGTCATCTTCTTTAAGAAATTTTCGGAATATCCCCGGATGTTCACATTCAATATGTTTGAAAACAAGTATTCGCATAGCTAATTGCAGACAAGGTTAACTGAGATGTGCAAAGTATATACCGAGCGCAAGGCCATACTAAAATATTTGCTCTAATCAGATAGTCATGAAAATAATCCGGGATTGAATTATTCGCAAAATTTTCACATGATAACCGACCGGGAAAATGGTGGGGCGTACAGGATTCGAACCTGTGACCACCTGATTAAAAGTCAGATGCTCTACCAACTGAGCTAACGCCCCAACAGGCACCCATCAAATCACATGCCGTGAAATTACAATTGGTGAGGAAAGTATAAGAAGTATTAATGGGGTGTCGAGAGTAATTGGTCGTCCAGAAAATAGTCTCGGATCCTGAAATGGTGGAAGACGGCTCGCGCAGTGCCTGCGGTGAGTACCCGCATTGTTGATCCTGTAGATCTTTTTCGCTCACCCTGGAAACCTGGCACGAACAACTCTATACCATCGAATTCCTCAGTGGCGTCCCTGCTGATTGAATGCAGTTGAGCTGGAATCCTTCCCAGCGAAAAGAGGCAATGTCTCAGGTGGTGCTCTGGTCGGTGGTGCCGGCAGCGCCACGGTGGGGATGTCCTGTTCCCTATCGCGAAGATGAGCGAGGATTCTATCAATGATTTCCTGGTCCTCAATACATGCGATGACTCTGACAGACTCACCGCAGCGGCCGCAAAAGAATCCTGAACTGCCGAATCGTCATTACCCAACACCCCGGGCAACAGACGCGCCATGCCTTCGATCAGCACCATGGCCGCCAACTCGCCTCCTGACAACACATAATCGCCGATGGAAATTTCCCGCTCGACCCGGCTTTCCACGATGCGCTCGTCAATACCTTCATAACGCCCGGCAAGCAATATCAATTCCGGCAAGGCAACCAGTTCGGCCAGCAATGGCTGGTCGAGCCGCTCGCCCTGAGGCGAAAGATACACCACCGCCCCGTGGTTTTCCTTCTTCGCCGCGTCAATCGCTCGCGCCAGCGGCACCGGATTCATCAACATTCCCGCGCCGCCACCGTAAGGCCGGTCATCCACCGTGCGCAGCCGGTCGGTGGTGAAATCCCGCGGATTCCACAATTGCAACTGCAACGCGCCCTGCTCCAGCGCCCGTGCAGAAATGCCGTTTTCCCGCACCGCATCAAACATCTGCGGAAATATTGTCAGAACCGCCAGATTCACCGTGTCCCCACTCCTGAATCACTTACTCGCTCAAATCGCTTGTCGTTAGCCGTCCGGCTCCGGGTGCCACTCCACCCGAATGCGACCGCCGACCAAATCCACCTCAACAATTACCTCCGGCGACCACGGCAGCAATTGCTCGCCCGACTCGCTTCGTATCGCCAGCACATCATTGGCGCCGGTCTCGATTAGATGATCGACCACCCCGAGTTCCACGCCGTCTTGATTCAGCACCGACAATCCGGCCAAATCGCTCCAGTAATATTCCCCTTCGGGCAACGGCGAAAGTTGCGCCGACTGAATGGCAACCCACTTTCCGACCAAGCCCTCGGCACCGTTGCGGTCATCGGTCCCGGCCAGTTTTGCCAGCAATTTTTGCGACTGCCAGCGGGCGGAAGTCACCTCAACCGACTGCCATTCATCCGCATCGGGATGTTCCGCCAGCATCCATCGGTCGTATTCCAGAATCTGTTGCGGCGGGCGGGTATACGAATACACCTTGCACCAACCACCTACCCCATGTGCCCCGCTGATTTTTCCGACAATTACCGGCGCGATTAGCGGTAGCGGCTGATTGGTTATGCCGTCGGGATGATCGTCGGAATGTCGTTGCGTCAAATCAAGCCGGATCCGGTTTTGAAGCCGGTTCCGGAACCGGCGCCGAAGTCTCCGCGACTTTGTTTGCCGGTTTGTATAAGTGCACCACCCGCTCGCTCGGTTGCGCGCCCAATCCAAGCCAGTAGTCAATTCGCTCGGAGTCGATGCGCAATTTCTCTTTCCGTCCGGAAGCGATGGGGTTGTAAAACCCGACCCGCTCAATGAATCGCCCGCGCAACGCTGGTCTGCCACCAGAATCGAATAAAGCGGTCGTTTCTTCGAACCGCCACGAGACAAACGAATGGTTACCATTGCCGATTTTTACTCCACTGAGAGTGCTGCTGAAGAATTGGGGCGCGATTTTAGCACAAAAAGCCGCCACCCAAACAAAATGACAACCGCTTTTGCTTGCCTTTTCGTCGCCATGCTTCGTTGCGCTTGCCTTGTAAAGGTGATTATGTAACCCTACTGTCAACACATAACTCACAAAACCCGAAAGCAAACCCAATGTTGAAAAAAATATTGCACGCCCTGTCCGCCGTGGTGTTACTCACCACGCTAATGCCAACTCTCGCGCTGGCGCAAAAATGGGATATGCCAATGGCGTATTCCGACAGCAACTTCCACACGCAAAACGGCAAAACCTTTGCCGAGGCGGTGCGGATTGCGACCGGCGGCAAACTGGAAATCATCGTGCATGGTGGCGGCTCTCTTTTCAAAGGCTCCGAAATTAAGCGCGCCGTGCAAACCAATCAGGTGCCGATTGGCGAGCGTTTGTTGTCGGCGCATCAAAACGAAAACATCTTGTTTGGTTACGACTCGGTGCCGTTCCTCGCTACCTCTTACGACCAGTCGGAAAAACTTTGGCAAGCGGCGCGTCCAAAAATTGAAGAAATTTTACAGAAGCAGGATTTGGTGTTGCTCTACTCCGTGCCGTGGCCGCCCCAGGGTTTTTATTTCAATCAGGTGGTCGATTCCACCGCCGACACCAAGGGGCTCAAGTTTCGTTCCTACAACAACTCCACGGCCCGCCTCGCCGAGTTGATGGGTATGCAATCGGTGCAAATTGAGGCGGCGGAATTGTCGCAAGCACTCGCCACCGGCGTGGTCGAAACTTTCGTGTCATCCCCCACCACCGGCTACGACCGCAAGGTGTGGGAAAGTTTGAGTCACTACTACGAGGTCAATTCATGGATGCCGCGCAACACCGTGTTCGCCAACAAGCAAGCGTGGGATGACCTCGACCCGCAGACCCGCAACATCGTCAAGGGCATAGCGATGATGGCGCAAGCCGCCGGCACCGCGCGCTCCCAGCAGTTGGCCGACTGGTATGTCACGCAATTGAAAGCAAACGGTATGACCGTGCAACCCGCTGGTGCGCAACTGATTGGTGAACTCAAATCCATTGGCGCGCAGATGACCGACGAGTGGCTGCAAAAAGCCGGCACGGATGGCCGCACGATTGTTGATGGGTTTATGGAGTGATTATTATTCCCGCCTCATTGCGCTTGTATTTTCGTCGCCATGCTGTGTTGCCTGACAACGAAAATGCGGTGCGCAATCAATGAAAAACTACCCATCTCGCATTTACCACCTCTGCGGCGCGCTCGCCGGCGTTAGTCTATGCGCATTGCTCGTGGTCATCGTCGTGCAAATGGTAGCGCGCTGGACCGGCTTCACCTTTCCCGGTTCCACCAACTACGCCGGCTATCTGATGGCGGCGGCATCGTTCTTCGCGCTCGGCTACGCCTTCGCTCACGGCAGCCACATTCGCGTCAATTTGCTGTTATCCAAACTGGGCCGCTTTCGCCGCATCGGTGAAATCTGGTGCCTCGCCGTCAGCAGCGGGCTGGCAATTTACTTCGCGTGGTTCGCCATTAAAGCCAATTATCTTTCGTGGCGAATCAACGACATCTCCCAGGGTCAGGACGCTACGCCATTATGGATTCCGCAACTGGCAATGTCGGTTGGCACCGTGGTTTTTGCCATCGCACTCATCGACCATCTGTTGCGCGCACTGCACACCAGCAATGAAATATGGCGCACATCGTTTGATGATTCACATACGCCGCACGACAACTCACGTACATAACAATCGATTTCATGGAACACCTCGCCCTAACCGGAATTTTTTTATTCACATTGTTTCTGCTGCTCGGCACCGGCATTTGGGTCGGGCTGGCATTGCTCGGCGTCGCGCTGGTTGGCATGGATTTATTCACCGCACGACCAGCCGGCGATGCCATGATCACAACCATCTGGACTTTGTCATCCAGTTGGTCGTTAACCGCGCTGCCGTTGTTTATCTGGATGGGCGAGATTCTCTACCGCACCCGCCTCAGCCAGGATATGTTCCGCGGGCTCGCGCCGTGGATGGACGGGCTACCCGGTCGCCTGTTGCACACCAACATTGTCGGTTGCACAATCTTCGCTGCGGTCTCCGGCTCATCGGCGGCAACGCTGACCACCGTCGGCAAAATGTCGATCCCCGAATTACGCAAACGCGGCTATCCCGAATTTATGATTATCGGCACCCTCGCCGGCGCCGCGACTCTCGGCTTGATGATCCCGCCCTCGCTCACGCTGATCGTATACGGCGTAAGCGTCAACGAATCCATCAGCAAATTATTTCTCGCCGGCATCGTGCCTGGGCTGCTGTTGGCTGCGCTTTTCATGGGCTATGTCGCGCTATGGTCGGTGGTGCGCCGCGACCAGGTGCCACCGCGTGAACCGCGCAAGCCATTGCGAATAATGTTCGCCGAGTCGCGCCTGTTGTTGCCGCTGATATTGCTGGTGGTTAGCGTCATCGGTTCAATGTATGCCGGCATCGCCACCGCCACCGAAGCCGCCGCGTTCGGTGTCATCGGCTCGTTGTTACTGGCGGCGAGTCAAGGCTCGCTCACCATCGCCACCTTCAGCGACTCGCTCATGGGCGCGGTGCGCACTTCGGCAATGATCTCGTTGATATTAATGGGCGCGGCATTTTTATCGCTCAGCATGGGCTTCACCGGATTGCCGCGCGCGCTTGCCGAATGGATCGCCGCGTTGGGCTTATCGCAAGTCGGTTTGTTGTTCGCGTTGATGGGCTTCTATATCATCATCGGTTGTTTCCTTGACGGCATCTCGGCCGTGGTGCTGACCATGGCGGTGGTTGAACCGATGGTTCGTCAAGCCGGAATCGACATCATCTGGTTCGGCATTTTCATCGTGGTGGTGGTGGAGATGGCGCAAATCACGCCGCCCATCGGCTTCAACCTGTTCGTCATGCAAGGCATCGCTAAACAGGAAATCGGTTATGTGGCGCGCACCGCCTTGCCGATGTTTTTGTTGATGGTGGTCATGGTCGGCATCCTGATCGCTTTTCCGGAAATCGCCACTTGGTTGCCGGACAGCGCGCGCCATGCGCCGCGTTAGCAATAAAACCGGCTATATCCGGATCTCCCAACCAATGAAATACGATCCTGATGCTGTTTTATAGAGATTAGGACCTTACTCACAGTGTACGTAAATCGCTGGGAATATGCGCAGGAATATTGAGGTCGCCAACGGTCAGGTAAATCATGTCGGCGAAGTTGTGCAGGTTACGATATCCAGACGCTCGGTTCTTGACGATTTTGACAATGCGGTTCAGGCCTTCACCGACGGCATTGGTCAGGTTTCTATCGGTGAACGCGACGATGTTATCAAAGTGATTTCGCACCGTGGTGACAAATTGGCGCAACGAGGGGATACGGCTACGCAGGGCGGTGGTCATCCAGCGTTTCAGGAACTTCTCAGCTGAGCCACGATAACGGTAATTCCAGATGTGTTCGAACTCGTCCTTGAGCACCCAGGCTCGGTGGATACGCCGATTGGAGTTGCGCAAGCTATTGAGGAATCGAGACTGTCTCTTGGTGCGATGGCTCGAGTGCATGCTGAGCAGCCATCGCAGGCCCTTGATCGCCTTGCGCCCCCCGGTATCGAGGGCACGCCACTCGTCCTTGCGCACCTCATCCACAGCCTGGTTCAGCGCCTTGACGACATGGAAGCGGTCGATGATGAGCGTGGCGTTGGGGCAGTGATGTTCAATGGCCCCGGTATAGGCGCGACTCATGTCACAACTGGCCCACAGGATGCGTGCTTTCTGCCCCTTGCTCAGGTGTTCGTTGAAGAAGCGGTCAATGGTCTCGCGGCCTTTTCCCAGGCCCACCCACAAGATACGAGAGCGGTCCAGATCATAGACGAGTGTGGCGAATTTGCGGCCCTTCAAGAAGGAAATCTCGTCGACGCCGAGAGTGACCAGGCCACGGATTTTATGGCCGTGGCGCACCCGCGTGATGATCCGGTGCAGCAGGTCGGACAGGGTGGAGGAAGGCATCACCAGAATCTCGGCGGCGGCCTTCTGGGTCATGATCTGGCACAGGGAGCAGATCCGCCACTCCAGTCGGTAGGTGATACGTGAATAGGCTGGCGCCCAGGGGATCGTCTCCTGCACCCGCCCGTGCGTTGGGCAGCAGATCTCCTTTGGGGCATACCAGAGCAAGACCTTCATCCCCATGAGTGTGAGATCCTCCCACCGGCGCAGCTCGGTCGTATGACGCACAATCCGGCAGCGCCGTTCACATTCGGGGCAGCGGCAGCCATTCTTGTAGGGCTTGACCGCCAGATGCAGTTCCTTGTTGCGGTTTTTGAACCAGAACTGGGTGATTTTCATACCTTTGAGGCGTAATATCTTATACAGCAACTTCAGGTTGCTCACGGGCTTCTCCTTTTTGTTGACGGTAATCTACAGAGGGGATGAAGCCCGTGTTTACGTGTGAATTCAAGTCATTGCATCAACATGAAATGATGGGGAAGTTCGGGTCCTCGGGGATAACTGTGGGTAAAAGAACCCCGACATCTGTCAGCCGGACTCCGTGTGGACAGGCCGTGGATTTCACCCCGCCATCCCTGGCGAGGTGATCATGTGGATAACCCGTGGAATGTTCGTGCCTCACATACCACCGGTTACCCACACTAACCCACCGCCTGCCCACACTACGCCGGGGAAAGTCCAGGGGTATTCGGATAGTTTTTCAATAACAGAATTTTTTCAAAAAACTCGTTGGGAAACCCGGATAGACCCATAAAACCGCAAGCAAAAATGAATAAACACATCTACTCGGTAAAAAACCTGGTCGGCGAAATCCGCTCGTTCAACCTTTGTGCAAACGGCTGAGGTGCCAGTTGGGGCACCACTTTCCCCGCTACCGCGTCGGCGATTTCGGACTGGCTAGTAAACACATTGTGCAACTGCCGGTCAAAGACCTCGCTCCAGACCTGTAGTCCCCCCCTGATCCAGCAACTGTGCCGGGATGCGCAGTTGCTCGCCCACCTTGCGGACACTGCCTTGCAAGAGATACTGGACGCCCAGCAGGTCGTTGATTCTCGAGACGTCATAGCCACGGTTTTTAAAGGCAAGGGAGGAGGTGCGTCCGATAACATTCAGTGCCGAAAAGCCCGACAGCCGATGGAGAATTTCTGCGGAGATTCCATCACAGAAATATTCGTTATCGGGGTCGTCGCTCATATTGGTGAACGGCAACACAGCGATCAGGTTTTCCAGCCGACTGGACTGCGCGAGTATTTGCTCCGGTAGCGCTCCCTCCCGAACGGCATCCGCGCAGTAGTAAATAAATGCCGCGGCATTACCGATTTCCGGCCGCGTTACTCTGCCGGAGGATTCAGTTCCTCAGCCAGGATCTTCTCGCTTTCGGGGCGGGTGAACGGTGTGTCAAAGAACTTCTCCAGCAGGGCGTTGAAACTGTCGGGATCGTTGGCCGGTGCCCAGTGGGTCTCGCCGGGCAATATAGCCAGGTGTGCTTTACCGAGATTTTCAAAAATTTCCAGCGTGTGTTGGCTGCGGATGATGTCCTTGTCGCTGGCCATTACCAGCACCGGGGCATTGATACTGTGCAAGCTTTGCGTCGGGATATCCGGCTGGGTCATCAGTAAATCGAGCAGTTGGCGGGTCAACAGCCAGTTGTCTGTCGTATCGTTCTTCTCGATCATCTCGTCAACGGTCTGGCTGAAAGGTGCCAGCAGTGCCGCTGTCCAGGGGTTGACGGCGGTCTGGTCGGGACGAAGATTCGCGCCCATGATCGCTATTTTGTTGACCAGTTCCGGATGGTGAATTGCCAGCATCAAACTGATTATTCCACCATCGCTCCAGCCAAAAATATTGACATTCTCGAGCTTGAGATGCTCCAGCAGGGCGCGATAGTCATCCGTCATCTGAACATAAGTCAGTTGACCCGTCCCCAGGTCAGATTTTCCGTGACCGCGGCTGTCGGCAACGATCACCCGGTTGCGCCTGGCAAAGTGGGCAATCTGGAATTCCATCCCGGAGATACTCAGCCCGTTGCCGTGAATCAACAGCACCGGCTCACCGCTGCCGTAGGTCTCCACGTACATCGAGATGCCGTTCACTTCGACAAACTGGCCAGCCTCCGGGTTGTTACCGTAGGGGACTTCGCCCGGAACGTCCGCCGAGTGTTGTGCGCACAGCGGCACCGACAACAGCAAAAGCGAACAGAAAAGGAAGTGTCTCGTGCTTATCATGTGGTGGCTCCTGTTGGGCAGCTCGGCGCAAAGCGTGTTTTTCAAGCTCTGGGATCATGACACAGATGCAAGTAACATAGCGACCCGGTGCCTTTGTGCACTATATTTAGCAGATTCGATCGGCGTGTTGCCGATTTCTGCTTTCGGGACACTTGGATATGACCAGTACCGCGCCGTTTGTTATATCGTGTTTCATCCTGTTGTTACTGGGAGGCTGTGCCGAGAAGGCCCCACCCTCGCCGACGGCTATCTCGTGGCGCTGGATGCCGCCACCGGCCCCTTCGAACACGAGGAACTCGCCCTGGCTGCACCGACCTGGGATCCGGGGAGTAACTGGAAAGGCGTGGGGGGCACGGTCTGGGATTCAATGGCCTACGACCCGGAGTTGAATCTGCTCTACGTGGGAACCGGAAACGGCTCTCCCTGGTCACAATATGTTCGCAGCCCTTCCGGCGGCGATAACCTGTACCTGTCCTCCATACTGGCACTGGACCCGGACACCGGGCGTATGGTGTGGCACTACCAGAGTACTCCCGGCGATACCTGGGATTTCACTGCCACCCAGCACATGATACTTGCCGATCTTAAGATCGATGGAAAGCAGCGCAAGGTGCTAATGCAGGCGCCGAAGAACGGTTTCTTCTACGTACTGGACCGCGCCACCGGGGAGGTCATTTCTGCCGAAAAATATGTGTTCGCCAATTGGGCCAGTCATGTGGACCTGGAGACTGGCCGTCCCGTGCCATCAGAACTGGGAGATTACAGTAAGCAGGAGCGTTATGTTTTCCCCTCCGCGGCGGGCGGGCACAACTGGCAACCCATGTCCTACAACCCGGGCACCGGGCTGGTTTACATCCCGGCCCGGGATATCGGCTGGATTCACAATGAAACGGGCGACCGATGGTTTACCTGGGGTGCCGACAATATTGACGAACTTTCCGCCGGTCAGAACATACCGAGCGACGCCGATTACCTGAAGGCCTGGAACCCGGTCAAGCAGGAACTCGTGTGGCAAATGCAATTTGCCAACATCTGGAACGGCGGCAGCTTGTCGACCGCCAGTGGCCTGGTGTTCCACGGCACAGCGACGGGTCATTTTTACACATTGGATGGAGCCACCGGCGAAATCCTGCTCTACGTAATCAACTGCGGTGGCTGCCACGGAATGTACGGAAGCACGCCCATGCTCCCCGACCTGCGCCGCCTGAGCCTGGAGAAGCATGCCCTGTTCAGGGAAATCGTTCTCGATGGTTTGTTGGAGCCTCAGGGAATGTCCAGTTTTGCCGGCGACCTGACCCCAGCCGAGGTGGATGCGGTTCAAGCTTACGTCGTGAACTTGAGCCGGGAGGCTATCACCCGGCAAAATCACCCGGGAAATTCGCCTTGATCTGGTGGAAACCGCGCTATGACCGGGCCAACTGATGGTAATTCTTGGTATTTATTTTTGCCCCGGTAGAGGGCATCATCGGCAGATTGGCAATCTGCGAAGTACAAAAAGAGAGTGAAACAATTATGAATACAAAAACTCGCCCAATCATGAACAAAACCGCGCTGGCACTGGCTTGCGCTGCCACCCTTACAGCAGCAACCTCCGTTGGCGTGTCCGCACAAGAGAGTGCACTCATGCTGGAAGAAGTTATCGTTACTGCTACCAAGCGGTCTGAATCCTTGCAGGAAGTTGGTATGTCCATCACTGCGCTTGGAGATGAGGAGTTGGAGCGCATGGGCGCGACGCAATTATTGGACTTTGCCGTGCGCGTACCCAACCTGGGTATGGCCTACGAGGCGGATGGTCGCTTTGATTCCAGTTCGCCCTCGATTCGCGGTATTTTTGGGAAAAATACCACCGGTTTTTACATTGACGACACACCGGTGAACGCCAGTATCCTGCCACGGGTCATGGATGTGCAGCGGGTAGAAGTGCTACGCGGTCCCCAGGGTTCGTTGTACGGCGCGCGTTCCATGGGTGGCACCATTCGCATGATCACCAAGCAGCCCGAAATGGAAGAAACCTTTGGCGCCATTCATACCAGCGGCTCCACGGTGAAAGAAGGGGACGAAAATTACAGCTTTGACGGTTCGGTGAACCTTCCACTATCCCCGAATTTTGCCCTGCGTGTGTCCGGTTACTGGGGTAGCAATTCCGGTATTTACGACCGGGTGTACCAGGACACCTGGACAGATTCCACCGGCGCCGTGCGCACCAGCCCGGATGCACCCTTCAGTGAAAACGAAAACGTCGATGACGAGGACTACTGGGGCGCCCAGGTGATCGGGCTGTGGCAGATCACCGACAACCTGAGCTTCTCACCCAAGTATCTGGTGCAACAGGTGGATGCGGATGGTCTGCCCTTTGCCGACATAGACGAGGACAATACCACCGAGTTGCGCTTCTTCAATACCAAGGAAGACGGCACCGATGAATGGGAGATCGCCAGTGGTACTTTTAACTGGGAGATCGGCTCAGGTAACTTCGTATCCACTACCTCCTGATATAACCGGGATACCGACGAGCGGGAAGAGGAGGCCAGCTTCCTGCACTCGTTGTTCGATAACGTCATCGAAATTACTGTTGATCCCCTGGAATCAGTGCTTTCAACCGTTGAGAAGTACGAGAGTTTCACCCACGAGACCCGTTTCACCAGTAACTTTGATGGGGACTGGCAGTTCACGGCAGGGATTTTCTACGCCGACGCAGAGTGGGATCACAAGTATCCTGCCGCGGTGCAGACAGGTCTGGCAGATGCCATTAATGAAGCTACCGGACAGCCCGAGGGATGGGCCGAAGCAGCTTTTGCTCTTTACGATAATGACTTGATCTTCGAGACTTTCACGCTGACCGATACCGAAGAACTGGCGGTCTTCGGCGAGCTTACCTATAACTTCAACGAGGCCTGGAGCATTACTGCGGGTGGTCGCTGGTACGACACCAAGATCGAGGGAGATAGCGCCTCCGACGGTTTCGCCAACTCCGGCCCGAGCAGCTACAACGACGAGCAGGACGAATCCGGCTTTAACCCGAAGGTACTGGTGGAATGGGCAGTCAATGACGACATGAACGTCTACGCCAGCGGAGCCAAGGGTTTCCGTCTCGGTGGTATTAACGGCAACCTGCCGGAAGGTCTGTGCGGCCCGGAACTCGATGGGCTCAACATCAACCCCGCAGAAACTGTCACCTATGACTCCGATGAGTTGTGGAGCTACGAACTGGGCTTCAAATCAACCCTGGCAGACAACCGCGTTTCACTCAACATGGCGGCCTTCTTTATCGACTGGACCGACATCCAGCAGCTCAACCGGCTGGCCTGCGGCTTCCAGTACACCGCCAACGCCGGTGAGGCGGAGAGCATAGGGTTTGAACTGGAGATGACCGCCGTCATCTCGGATGGCCTGACGGGCAGCCTGGGCGTTGGTTATACCGATGCCGAGATCACCGATGACGGCGGCACTGCCGGCGTTAGCGATGGTGACAGCATCCAGGGTGTTCCGGACTGGACCACAACTGGCAGCCTGCAGTATATATTTTCCACGAGCGGTGACTGGGAAGGTATGCTGCGAGCCGACGCCAACTACTACGGCGAAAGCTTTAGCTCCAATAACGAGTCGAGCAGTGAAAACCAGCGGCAGCGGGATTCCTGGGCAGCCCTGAACCTGAGAGCGGGTATGCTCACTGAGAAGTGGGAAGTAATCCTGTTTGCAGACAATGTCACCGATGAGCGCGCCAACCTCGCCGACAGCCGTTCCATTGCGGCGGAAACTCCCGGGCGTCAACGCCTGGTGACCAACCGTCCTCGTACCCTGGGCGTTTAGCTGAAGAGCTGGACATTGACGTCAACAAGGTAGGTCGATGGCGTAATCGTTTTTTTGAGAGAGGGATTCAGGGTATAGAAAAGGAGTTGCCAAGAGGGGGAAATCATGGTGGCAAGAATTCTGCAGACCAAGCGAAGCTGCGTTCGAAAATAATCAGGATAACCACGCAGGAAAAGCCGAAAGATGGCACGCACTGGACAACCCGTGGTCTCGCCAAAGTGTTGGGAATTAATCATTCCTTTATCAATAGGGTGTGGCGAGACGTTGGCCTGAAGCCACACCTGACTGCGCAATTCAAGGTGAGTAACGATCCTGCCTTTGAGGAAAAATTACGCGATATTGTTGGATTGTATTTGTCGCCGCCTGAGAATGCCGTTGTCTTTTGTGTCGACGAAAAGAGCTCTATTCAGGCACTGGATAGAACGCAACCTGGATTACCGATGAAGCAGGGGCGGTGCGGAACAATGACTCACGACTATAAACGTCATGGTACAAGCACCTTGTTTGCAGCATTAAATACATTGACGGGTGACATTATCGGTCAGTGCATGAAGCGACATCGGCATCAGGAATTTTTGGCGTTTCTGAGGGCAGTGGAAAAGCAAACACCCAAAGGGTTAGACCTTCATCTTATCGTAGATAACTACGCGACGCACAAACATGAAAAAGTAAAGAACTGGATTAAGCGAAACAAAAGGGTTCACTTGCACTTTATTCCAACAAGTTCGTCGTGGCTAAATTTAGTGGAGAGATTTTTTGGTTTGCTGACAGAAAAGCAGCTTCGCCGCGGTGTCTTCACGTCGGTGAAAGAGTTGGAGGAATCCATCATGAAGTTCATCGAAATGCATAACGAAAACAAAAAGCCATTTGTTTGGACAAAATCTGCCGGGGAGATTTTGGTAAAAGTAGAGCGTGCGCGTCAATCACTCGCATTTCAGCAATCAGTTTAATACAGTACACTAGCTAGTGCCCATCCATAAACGACTGTTTTTTTGAAAAACACCCTGTTCTAACCGTGAGTGTCCCAGGCCACAACTCTCCGGGCTTATGAGCGGCCATAAATCGACCGGTACAGTCACATTAGGGCCCCTTACCCTGGATTTATGCCACAGATTACCGCTGCACAACCCAAAAGCGTACAGATATTTGGCTCTCAGGGCCAACCATTGTGCTAGCTGGAGTCGAGCCGTGCCAAACGCATCAGATTATAGCTGAGAACCGAGGACCAAACATAAGCCTTGAACCCATCCAACCCCTTCCAAGTGGCCTTCGTTGCACCAAAAGCCCTTTTTAATTCCGAAATATTTCCTTCTACGCCTGCCCTGAAATGACGTAATCGATCAAAGGTTTTTGATTGCACGCCCATTGCCCGAAGCGATAGGCCAACCGGCTTATGGAAGACGACTCGCTTCACTCCGAGGCCTCTGCCTTCTGTCACATTTGCTTGGCTGGCATAGCCGCCATCAGCGACTACCGAACCGGGAAGACGACCCAGTTTTGACTGGTGGAAATCGAGTACTGGAATGAACAGGTCCGTATCCGATGGATTCCCTTTTTCAATGGAGAGGTACGTGATGAATCCACTTTCCTCACTGCTTATATTAATCTTATGGCCATACTGAACGTCTCGAAATCCTTTAACGATAATGTCAGTGTGCGACTCGAATAAACTGACAATTTTTTCTGATGAGTGAACGCTCTCTTTTCGAATGACACGGCGCTCTGTTTGATGGATGACTTTGAGTGTTAAATCCCGATACCGCTCCACTTGATCGAGCCATTTTTTCGGGTCTATCCGGGTTTCCCAACGAGTTTTTTGAAAAAATTCTGTTATTGAAAAACTATCCGAATACCCCTGGACTTTCCCCGGCGTAGTGTGGGCAGGCGGTGGGTTAGTGTGGGTAACCGGTGGTATGTGAGGCACGAACATTCCACGGGTTATCCACATGATCACCTCGCCAGGGATGGCGGGGTGAAATCCACGGCCTGTCCACACGGAGTCCGGCTGACAGATGTCGGGGTTCTTTTACCCACAGTTATCCCCGAGGACCCGAACTTCCCCATCATTTCATGTTGATGCAATGACTTGAATTCACACGTAAACACGGGCTTCATCCCCTCTGTAGATTACCGTCAACAAAAAGGAGAAGCCCGTGAGCAACCTGAAGTTGCTGTATAAGATATTACGCCTCAAAGGTATGAAAATCACCCAGTTCTGGTTCAAAAACCGCAACAAGGAACTGCATCTGGCGGTCAAGCCCTACAAGAATGGCTGCCGCTGCCCCGAATGTGAACGGCGCTGCCGGATTGTGCGTCATACGACCGAGCTGCGCCGGTGGGAGGATCTCACACTCATGGGGATGAAGGTCTTGCTCTGGTATGCCCCAAAGGAGATCTGCTGCCCAACGCACGGGCGGGTGCAGGAGACGATCCCCTGGGCGCCAGCCTATTCACGTATCACCTACCGACTGGAGTGGCGGATCTGCTCCCTGTGCCAGATCATGACCCAGAAGGCCGCCGCCGAGATTCTGGTGATGCCTTCCTCCACCCTGTCCGACCTGCTGCACCGGATCATCACGCGGGTGCGCCACGGCCATAAAATCCGTGGCCTGGTCACTCTCGGCGTCGACGAGATTTCCTTCTTGAAGGGCCGCAAATTCGCCACACTCGTCTATGATCTGGACCGCTCTCGTATCTTGTGGGTGGGCCTGGGAAAAGGCCGCGAGACCATTGACCGCTTCTTCAACGAACACCTGAGCAAGGGGCAGAAAGCACGCATCCTGTGGGCCAGTTGTGACATGAGTCGCGCCTATACCGGGGCCATTGAACATCACTGCCCCAACGCCACGCTCATCATCGACCGCTTCCATGTCGTCAAGGCGCTGAACCAGGCTGTGGATGAGGTGCGCAAGGACGAGTGGCGTGCCCTCGATACCGGGGGGCGCAAGGCGATCAAGGGCCTGCGATGGCTGCTCAGCATGCACTCGAGCCATCGCACCAAGAGACAGTCTCGATTCCTCAATAGCTTGCGCAACTCCAATCGGCGTATCCACCGCGCCTGGGTGCTCAAGGACGAGTTCGAACACATCTGGAATTACCGTTATCGTGGCTCAGCTGAGAAGTTCCTGAAACGCTGGATGACCACCGCCCTGCGTAGCCGTATCCCCTCGTTGCGCCAATTTGTCACCACGGTGCGAAATTACTTTGATAACATCGTCGCGTTCACCGATAGAAACCTGACCAATGCCGTCGGTGAAGGCCTGAACCGCATTGTCAAAATCGTCAAGAACCGAGCGTCTGGATATCGTAACCTGCACAACTTCGCCGACATGATTTACCTGACCGTTGGCGACCTCGATATTCCTGCGCATATTCCCAGCGATTTACGTACACTGTGAGTAAGGTCCTAATCTCTATAAAACAGCATCAGGATCGTATTTCATTGGTTGGGAGATCCGGATATAGCCATTTTTTCTTTTGGTCAGAGTCAGGGGCGCCCGCCTTGATTTTCTCCAGGCTTCTATCGACTTGTCTAAGTACAACTCGGACACATTTCAATAATTTTGGATAAAGCGCTTCTTTTCCAGTATTTTTTGCGTTAAAAATCTGGAATGCCAGTGATTTTGATAACTTCCTCTGATCTGTAAATCGATTTTTTACTCCCGTTACATTTTTACTTTTCGCCAACAATCGGCTTAGCACCCGAACGCCATCATTCAATAGTTGGCTGTCACTGGGCGGCGCAATATTACTGGCAACAACCGTATTATCGATGCGTAATTTATCCCTCGACAAAATACCTTCTTTCAGCCAGTTGTCCGATAGGATCTCATGCACCTTTTCCAAGGTCTCCGGTTTGATACTTCGTATCGTTGACTGCAATCCTGACCGACTGGGTGTCAAATGATTCGGCAGTCTTGCGAACGTTCGGTAGGTCATCGAATCTGACAAATGGAACGCCAGTTGCTCGTAGCTGATACGCAATTGTTGTTTCAATAACAGGCATCGAAAAATACTTTCAACACTGAAGCCTATTCGTCCCACCTTTGTTGCCGATTGGCTCACCAAATCATTGGCGATCAAGGCCAGTATTTCCGGGTGCTTATCCAGGAGGTTTGACAGTGATCTGAGTCGGGTTCCAAATTCGTGTTCTGAGTAGTTTTCAAATATACTTGCCTGAGCTACGCGGGTTTCTCGCATGCTGAACCCTCTTGGTTGTTTTGTTTTTGTTCGCACCTTTAGCTTAACAAATTCAAGAGGATTTTTTAATGCCTTGCGAATAAATTTCCTTATATTTCAATGGATTGAGAGTTTATGGATGCGCACTAACTAACTAACTGATATCACTGCTGTCCCGTTAACTTTCATATGAGTTTCATTTGATTGACATCGGGCAGTCTGCCATCAGGCGGATCACCCCTTAACAACGCCATCAGGTCACGCTTATCAAACAAATTAAGCTGCAGTAATCGCAATAGCTGCTGCATACTCTTTGTGAGTCCAGACTGAAACTTCAGAAATGCAATTAGCAGGTATACGCACATCGCTATCCATATTTGAGTCATCACTGCATTCTTGCTCGTGCCAACAAACGATTTGATTTTCAGGTTCTGTTTTATCCACTTAAAGAATAATTCCACTTGCCACCTGGCTTTGTAGACATCGGCAATCGTCTTGGCTGCCAGTTTGAAATTGTTTGTTACAAACACATAGTGCTTACCCGTCTCCGCATCTTTGTAGCCAACCCGCCTTAATCGAACAGGACATTTTTTGGAGACCTGGGGGCCGGTGAATTCTATCGTTTGATCACACGTCAAACCTTTGCCTTTCAGCACCGATCGACGCTCGATAATGCGGTATTTTGCATTGCTCTTAAGCCGGGTGACGAAGAAAATACCCTTATCTGTCAATTGCTTATACCAAACGTAATCATTGTAGGCTTTATCAATTGCAATAATACTTCCCTTAGGAAATATGAGCGTGCGACCCACTGTTACATCGTGCTTCTTCCCTTCCGTGACGACCACAAACTCCGGCAAATAACCCGCATGATTCAAACCGACGTGCAGTTTAATCGCTCCTTTGGTGGTGCGAAAATCAGCCCAGGGAAACGCAGACAAACACAAGTCGATGGTGGACGCGTCCAGCGAATAAAGCGGGTGAGTAAATCTGAAACTATGATCAGGCGCCACGCCTTGGCAGCGAGTTAACAGTTTTCCAAACAGCGCTTCGTACAGAGCATAAGGCTTATCTTCATTGATGCGCGATAGGTTAGATCGCGACAGCTTCGCGCTGCCCAGGTGGTAAAGGCGATGCATTTGCGCCGACATATTATCCACGATATCACGCAAGCTGTTTCGACCAGACAATTGAGCCATCGTCAGCGACACAAACTGTGACCAGCGGGAGGCTTTACGAAAGGAACGGCCAGAATGATGTTGTTTGGCAAGGGTCTCAAATTCATGTCTCGGAACAAGTTTTAGTATTTGTGACAGGATCGTATTACAATGCGCCATGGTCTGGTTCCCTCTATTTATACACTGTTTTTTAGACAATCTCATTGTATCAATTGTGGCGGAATCAGACCTCCTTATTTCTCCTTAACGGGACAGCAGTGAACTGATATAAAAAAGCATTTGCGAGCGAGAAAGGCTCTTCTCCGGTCTTGTGAGTGAAGATTAGGCCGCAACATAGAACATCGAGTCATTATCCGGTAGCGATGACTGCCTGATCTTGAGTTTGAAATACTCGGTATCCCTGATGCCTCTGGCGCGCTTGCGGATCATGCCGATACCGATGTTGCCGGCCTCGATCCTGGCGCTGGTGAGCTTGTGCCTCGCGTAATTGCAAATGCCCACACGGTGGTTTCTCAACGACTTTGCAAACTTCTTCAGGTAGAGCAGGGTCGATTGATCGGCTATCCGGCACCAGGCTTCCAGTCTCTCTTGCATCAGTTCGACAGTCTTTGATTCCCACAAGGCCTGAAGCTGTTCCTTCAGGATATACAGCGTATTGAGATTGGCATTTTCATCCAATAGCCGTTGTAATTTTTGAGCCTGGGAATCGTCCAGTTTATCGGCGTTTTTCAGTACCGGGTAATGGGTTCCTGTTAACAATTCCTGGCCCGCTTTAGTGGCCTTTCTACACGCTATTCGCCGCTGGTTGCGCAGGGCCTTGCTGTAGTTCTTCATAACGTGGCAACGGTCCAATACAAGGTCGGCCTTGGGCAAGCAATCACGGACTGACTTTTGATAGGATGGTCCCATGTCCATAGCGACAGCCTGTATTTTTGCAGCGGTTTCTGCCGGAAGTTGCTTTAGAAATGCAGAGAACACATCAGCCGTTCGGCCCGTTTCCACCCCGATTAAATGCCCTTCGACCATGTCGTAAATCACCGTCATGTAGTCGTGGCCCTTCGCCCTGGCCACCTCATCAACACCGAGGTACTTCAGGCCAGTCAGCAGTGTCGGATCGAGCGCCGGGAGACTTTCCTCCAGGTACGCCTTGTCGATCTTCTTCACCGTCTCCCAGCGTATCCCCAAATGCCTGGAGACAGCCTGAATACTCATGTGGCGGCACAGGCCACTGATCATGCGACAGAAGCGACGGGTGAAACGCCATCCCGTGTCAACAAACTCACAGCTCTCTATCCGCCGTTCGTTCTTGCTGATACATACTTGGGCCAGCTCCATTTCAATCACGCAGGGATAGCCAAACAGCGGCACATCCCTGACCTGTCGGCGGACATACCGGTTGACCGTTCCCTGCTGCTCGGTAACGGGGTCAATGGCTTTTCTGCGCCTGTCCCGGCGGCAGCCAATGACGAGCTGTCTCTCCTCCTCGTCCAGTTTTATCTGATTGACGCACTGCCCCTTGAGGCCCAAAATATCCCTCTGGATGTCGATTCCCATATACCTGTTCCATATTAAAGTTGTGATAGGCCTTATATACCAACAGATTACGTGGGGATCGGCATCCTTTTTCACTCATAGAAGCGGAGAAGAGCCGCGAGAAAGCAAGGCCATAGGAAGTCAATTGGCGTAATCTGGGCACGGCACGGGCGCACATTGTCAAAACCAGGGGCGCAAAATGAGCGAAGAAGAAGTAGAGCGATGGGGCAATCCGACTTGCTGAATGTAACTGGGTGCGTTACAGTATCACAGGGCATAGGAGATTACCTTTGATTCTGAGCTTTCGGGATAGATGGCTGCGAAATTTTTATCTTGAGGATAAAGTTAGTAAGAAATTACCCGCTGAGATCGAAGATCGGCTGTTCCGAAAGCTACAGTTAATTGATGATGCAACCTGTGACCTCGATTTGCGGTCACCTCCGAGCAACTGTTTTGAAAAGTTGAAAGGGAAACTGGCCGGTAAACACTCTATTCGGGTCAACAAACAATGGCGGTTGGTGTTTACCTAGTGTAGTGTCCTAAACAAACTAATCATATATAATAGCCCCGGTTATTTGCCGGGGGCATCCGATGAACACAGCAGTAAAGATTCAGTTAACACCGGAAGAGGAAAACATACTAAAGAAAACGATCCGCAGCCGGAAAGCGCCTATACGCTTGATTGAGCGATCCAAAATCATTTGGATGGCATCAAAAGGGCATAGCAATATTGAGATAGCTGAGCAACTCAAAATAACCGCGCATAAGGTTGGTCGCTGGCGAAACCGCTACGCTGTACACGGTTATGACGGCATCAAAAGAGAACTGCCCCGTGGCAAAAATCAAGGGGGTAGGAAGAGTGCAGATCAAGCCAGGTTGCGTTCCATAATAATCAAGATGACCACGCAGTCCAAACCGAAAGATGCGACACACTGGTCCACGCGAACACTGGCAAAAGAGTTGGGGACGACGCATAGTTTTGTAAATCGTGTGTGGCAGGAGTCCGGACTTAAACCGCATCTGCTGATGGGATTCAAAGTCAGCAATGATCCTCGGTTTGAGGAAAAGCTGGAAGATGTTGTGGGGCTTTATTTATCTCCTCCGGAAAATGCAGTGGTTTTCTGTGTTGATGAGAAATCTTCTATCCAGGCGTTGGATCGCACCCAGCCGGGCCTTCCGCTGAAGAAAGGGCGTGCCGGCACGATGACCCACGACTACAAGCGACATGGTACAAGTACGCTATTTGCAGCGTTACATGTGGCGACTGGAGAAGTTATTGGACAGTGCAGGCAGCGACATCGGCATCAGGAGTTTTTATCTTTTCTAAAAACTGTAGAGAAGCAAACGCCGAAAGAAATGGAGTTGCACCTAATAGTTGATAACTACAGCACCCACAAGCACGAGAAAGTGAGGAGGTGGCTGTCGCGCAACAGGAGGGTAAGTCTTCATTTTATTCCGACAAGTTCTTCGTGGCTCAACCTGGTGGAGCGCTTCTTCGGGTTGTTAACACAAAAGCAGTTGAAACGGGGTGTCTTTAATTCTGTTAAAGAGCTTGAGGCGGCAATCACGGAATTTATTGATCGGCATAACGAATCACCAAAGCCCTTCGTTTGGACAAAAAATGCGGAAGGGATATTGGAAAAGGTGGGCCGAGCCAAGGCGGTCTTGCAAAATGTATAGTATGTTTAGGACACTACACTAGTCAGGTGAACGTGGAGAGGCAGAGAACGTCTATCTGGACAACCACGACTATCGGTGAGGCAGACTATGAATATTACAAAACGACAACCCGTCAGCGTGGGTGAGATGATCACCGAAGAGTTCCTCCTGCCTATGGGGCTGACTCAAGGACGGCTGGCGGAAGCAATGGGCGTGAGTCGAAAAACCGTGAACGAGTTGTGTACTAATCGTCGAGCCATTACGGTGGACACCGCATTGATGCTCGCCACTGTCTTCGACAACTCGGCTGATTTCTGGCTAAACCTGCAGCAGCGCAATGAGCTTTGGAAGGCACTGAATACAACGAAGCGGCGAGCTCGAATAGAGAAGGCCAAGCCTATCGCCGCATAATTTTCTGTCACCCCCCCATTAATACTTCTTATATTTCGACCAAAATTGACTTGATTAGTTGTCGGATTTGCGCGAAAGGGTTTAAGCGCCATCAATCGATAGGAACCGTTGCCTCGAATAGTCGTTTGGTCAGGCAAGGAGGTTCCGCAAACTATGAGTGAGTTGGCAATGGTTCATGGGGAAAATGACTCGGTGTTAGAGTCAAGATACACAACTTTTTATGTCTCCGGATCGTCATGGTTAGAGACAAACGTATTGAATATAGCAGAAAGGATTTCTCCTATTCTGAGCGACTTATTTGGTGCTAACTGAAGACCGTTGGGTGTTACTACCGAGCGGCTAATGCCGTAAATAAGTGCCTCGTTACCACTCGCATACATTGAAGACCAACCTAGCTGTTTAGAAGTTTTCTGTTGAAGTTACCAGGAAGTTGAAAACCATGTGCATGCCAAATGGAAGCCAAATGCCACCCGAAATAGACCGAGCCACGCTGAGCGAAACCCCCTTAATTGCTAATTCAAGGTGCCATTGCAATGCAGACTGAGCTGAGTAGTAGCCATCAATACCCTGCCAATGTATTAATGACCAAATGCAGGACACTAAAACTACCGGGGCCCAGTATGAATCAAAATATTGGGTCAAGAATGTTTGCAAATACCCACGATAGAAAAACTCTTCAATTAGGGGCGAAAGGAAAAGCACTACGCCAATGTAAAAGTAGTAACCAGAGGATAGTTTTAGCAGTACCCCGTTGCTATTACTAAACACGAGTGCCAGATGTTCACGCACAGGCTCTTCAGTCATCCATACCAACAGAATTGCCAACATCAGGAAAAGGAAGCCAATTTGTAGTCTCGGAAGCTCCGTTGGAACTAGACGCCTGATTGGTACGCCCCAATGACGCGCAAGAAGTATAGGGAAGATAATTGCCGCTAAAATGAGATTAGAGCCAGCACTAACCATACTAGCCAGTGAAGGAATATAGTCGGTGACGGGGGTGTAGGAAAACCTGAAGCCAAATTGAAAGAACAAATTTCGGACAAACGTAACTAAACCCAATGCCAAAAATTCACATCCAAGTATTATCGCCAAAAAAGTCTTGAGATCGATATTCAGCTTGATTGTGTCCCGCTCTTCCACTGGTGCTCCCTCTAATAACATGCTTATTGATTCTACTTGACTCAGCGACGTGGATGTCCATTTTCGTTAGCCATTTGCTGGCCAAGTCCAGTATGGAATATTGATGTCGCTATCCAACGAGCGGCAAGTCTGTTTGACTATACCTCAGACTGCGAAATTCGTGTTATTTTCAGTTCGCTAAGATGCCTGGAAATTCGTTCTTCAAGTTTGGTGTCAAGGTGAGAGGTAGTTTCGTCCAGAAACAATATCCGCGCGTCTCCATAAAGAGCTCGCGCGAGAAGTAAACGCTGCTTTTGAACTCCGGATAGCGCGCTGCCCATATCCCCAACCAAAGTATTAAAGGCCATAGGCATTGCCATGACCTCATCGTATATACACGCTACTTTTACAGCGAGGTTTAGCTTTTCCGTATCCAAGACACCCGTCTTGAGAATAATGTTCTCAGTAATAGTTCCCGATACAAGCTGGTCGTCCTGCAAGACCACTCCAATTTGCGGCCAATAGCTTTCAAAAAAAGAGGGTGTGAGAGGAATGCCATCCACCAGCACTTGACCCGTACTCGGCTTCGCAAGGTCATAGGAAAACAATTGGCGTAATCTGGGCACGGCACGGGCGCCCATTTTTTGGAATCAAGGCGCGGGATTTGCGAGGTGTGATTGAATCACGCATTGAATAAACTACGGCATTGCCGTACACTCGCAAAGTGTTCACCGTAATCGAAACACCCGTATTTTCCCGAAAGGCGGAAGACCTGCTCAGCGACAAAGAACGCGAGGACTTCGCTGCCTTCATTTCGCAGAATCCCACCGCCGGTTCTGTGGTGAGGGGTTCGGGCGGAGTACGAAAAGTTCGTTGGGTTCGACCTGGAACTGGTAAGAGTGGTGGCGTTAGAGTTATTTACTACAACCAGCTTCAGCACGAGGAAATCTGGCTGCTGACACTTTATGCCAAGAACGAACGTTCCACGATTCCGGCGCACGAATTGAAACTGATCAAAGAGGCAATCGAACGTGGCTAGCAAACACAGAATGAGCGAAGAAGGAGCGGAGCTGCTCAAAGCAGTAGAGCAGATGAAACGAGGGAAGAAGGGCCGGGCGTACTCGCAGGAACAGCTCTTGGCGATCTCTGCTCGGAAATCTGTAAACCTCACTCAGCGCGAGTTCGCCAAGTTGCTGAATGTTTCCGTCGATACCGTGCAGGACTGGGAGCAAGGCAGGCGATCACCGCGCGGGGCAGCAAAAACACTTCTCAAGATCGCACAAAGTCATCCCACGGTGTTGGAGGAGCTTGCTTCTTAAGAGTATGGATACCGAGCTCACCTCGGCCATGAACAACTTACAGCGATTGGCTAAACGCTGCGAGAAGTAAGATACAAGGAAGGATAAAAGGACTACGGTGAATAGGTTACCTGGCGGGTTCCACATGCCAGGCCTGACAATTATGCGAACAGTTGGTCTATCTCCCTGAAATCTTGCCCGCGTCGGTGAAAAATCCATTCATATCCGTCCATTCCTGAACGACAGCATGCAGTGGTTCGGGCCGTGAGATTTTCAGCGGCGTCCCTGCTGATCGAATTGTGGAAAATCGGGTTCCTTCCCGGCGCAAAGAGGCGATGTGCCAGGTGACGCGCCCGCGAAAACAATTGTCGCCTGACGCTTGAAAGTGATCCTGAGTGGCGGAAATTTGTGTTTGAAAAGGGCTTCCTCGCAGTTAACGGCGCCAGCCTCACCATCGCCGCCCTGGACCGCGTCACCGGACAATTCAGCATCAATTTCATACCTGAAACCCTTGCAAGAACTAATTTATCCCTGCTGCAACAGGGTGATCTGGTCAACATAGAAGTTGACTCGCAAACCAGGGTCATCGTCGAAACGGTTGAAAGAATCATGGCCGAAAGAGCGTCAACCGCAGAGAAATGTGTCATTGAGGTATGCTGCGGAGCAGGCGACAAGAACGCCGCTCAAGCCTGTCGGGACTAACACTTGCATCATCTAGCCGTTGTGGGTGTAGGCCGTTTTAACCTGCGTATAAAACTCAATGGCGTAGCGTCCTTGCTCCTTTGGACCATAGGATGATTTTTTACGGCCTCCGAAAGGTACATGATAATCAATGCCGGCAGTAGGAAGATTCACCATGACAACACCGGCGGCCGCGCGTTTCTTAAACTCCGCCGCATACTTCAAACCACTTGTACATATCCCGGCAGATAGTCCAAATTCTGTATCGTTTGCAACTGCGATGGCTTCGTCAAAATCAGCAACTTTTATAATTGAGGCACTGGGGCCAAATATTTCCTCGCGATTAATGCGCATTTGGTTGTCAGAGCCAAGAAATAACGCAGGCATCTGATAAAAACCTTGAGGCTCAAGATTCAGTCTGTCGCCTCCCAGCACTTCCGCCCCTTCTTTGGCGGCAAGTTTCATGTAGGCTAAGTTAGAATTGAGCTGTTTTTCATCAATTACCGGGCCAATCTGTGTGTCCTGGTGTAACGCGTGACCAACAACAAGTTTTTGCATAGAGTCTTTCATCAACTCAACGAATGCATCGTGAATTTGCTCGTGGACTATCAACCGCGAAGACGCAGTGCAGCGTTGTCCTGTGGAATAGAAGGCACCATTGATACAGGCAGGTACGGCAGTAGATAAGTCAGCATCTTCCATGATTACCATCGGGTTCTTCCCGCCCATTTCCAGTTGAACTTTTTTTTGCGTTTCTGCGCACCTGATCGCCATTTTCTGTCCAGTCTCGACTGACCCGGTAAACGAAATCGCTGCAATGTCAGCATGGGAAACAATGGCTTCCCCCACATCCGACCCGGCCCCCATCACCAGGTTGATAACGCCACCTGGACAACCCTTTTCCTTGAGCAAACTGACAATGAGATGCGCTGTTCCCAGTGTCGCTGCCGCTGGTTTGAAGATCACACAGTTTCCGAATGCCAGCGCGGGGGCAATTTTCCAGGCGGGAATGGCTATCGGAAAATTCCAGGGGGTAATTATGCCGACAACGCCCAGGGGCTCACGAGTAATATCCACATCGACTCCCGGTCGTACAGAGTCCAGTTTTTCTCCGGCCATTCGCAGAGCTTCTGCCGCAAAGAATTTAAAAACCTGACCGGCGCGCACTGTTTCTCCTATGCCCTCCGCCAGTGTCTTACCTTCTTCGCGTGACAACAGCTGACCAATTTTTCCCCTGTCTGTCAAAATCGCACTACCGACCGCATCCAATATGTCATGTCGTAACTGAGGAGTTGATTGGGACCATGCGGGAAATGCTGCCTGTGATGCCGCAACTGCTTTGTTTACGTCTTCTCGATTGCCCCTGGCAAACAGTCCAACAAGATCGCTCACATCCGAAGGATTGCGGTTTTCGGTGGTCTCTGCCGTGGCAACCCACTCACTTCCAATAAGGTTTTTGTACTCAGCCATTTTATAATTCCAACCCTTGTTGCCCCATAAACACAAAACAAGAAAGTTTAAACCTCAACAAGTTGTCACGATAGATGTGCTATCAAATGAAAGTAATAACGGGGGGGGTTAGCCCTAGCACAACATAATACGGTTTTCGTTTCAAAAACAAACGCAACTCTCCTTGATGTCTCAGACGGGCTTATGCAACGCGACCCGCCCAAACCATCCAATCCATTGGTGCAAACAGAACTTCAATTCACTTAAAGTTTACGGGATAGCAATGATTTCCTGCATTTTTCACATCATGCAACATAAAAGAAAGTTTGACAAGGATGTCAGCCCCATTATAGAGTCTTGCGCACATTGGGAGACATCCTTGCGAGAGGGCTCCGTACAGGTTTTGAGAGATATTGATGGCAATATCGTTAAGAAGTGCATTGCGCGAATTATTGCTTGACTGGCACACCGATTTGCCTGGGGAATGGCAAAAGGTTCTCAGCGGCGCTGAACCTGCTTTTCATGATGTGGGCGGGGAATTGGAACTATACCCCTGGGAACCAATATTCCCCTCACGGCGCGGTTTCACGTTGCCAGGGGAACCTCCCGGTGCGCATATATTCCAGGCCTTTGATGATCTGGCTCCCGGTAAGGTGCGTTGTGTGGTCATTGGACAGGATCCTTATCCCAGCATCAGCTTTTCCACCGGACGTGCGTTCGAGGTGGGTGAGCATAGCAGTTGGAATGAACTGGAAAAGATGAAATCCTGCAGTATGAGAAGTTTGATTCAGTCCGTGTACGCTTTCCGTACCGGGGAACAACGATACGTTGAAGGAACCGGCAGGTGGACTGAGGTGCTTGAGGCCATTTGCGACCCGCTTAATGGCTTTCCCTTGCCAAAGCAATTGGCGCAAAACTGGGTAGAGCAGGGCGTCTTGCTATTAAACTCCAGCCTGACCATCAGCCGGTTTTCGGTACAGGGTGATCCTCACCAGATACGCGGTCATCTTCCATTATGGAGACCGTTGCTGGTGCAACTGATTAACTACTTTGCTAATTGCCCTTCGCAACCAGTTGTGTTCATTTTGTTTGGCAGCGCCGCCCAGGAAGTCGCGGTCGCCAGCGGGCTGGTGACTGCTGACGAACTCGACAGGCATCCGACGGTTGTCTCCTTGTCGCATCCTGCAGCGGGGGACGATTTTTTACGTTACCCGAATCCTTTTGTTCTCTGTAATGAAAAATTGCTTGCAATGAAAGCAAAACCTGTCCAGTGGTAAGTGTAGGGAGAAAATAATTATGCATCAGGACTACGACTACGTTGTGGTTGGTGCCGGCTCTGCCGGTTGTGTGCTGGCAAACCGGCTTTCAGCCAATCCTGAGAACCGTGTTTTGCTGCTTGAAGCGGGAAGTCGGGATACCAATTACCTGTTTCGGCTACCCATGCTAATGGGTAAACTGATGCACTCGGAGATATATAACTGGAAGTATTACACCCAGCCGGAACCGCATCTTGCGGGACGTGAAGTCTATTGGCCGCGAGGCAGGGTTCTAGGCGGTAGTTCAACGATTAACGGCATGATATATGTGCGCGGTAACCCTGCGGACTACAATGCCTGGGAGTCGATGGGGCTACCGGGTTGGTCTTACGCCAATGTGTTGCCCTGTTTCATGAGATCAGAGGGGCATGTAGACCGGGAAGATCAATATCACGGTCGTGATGGTGAACTTACTGTGCGTAGAGCGCAGGCGGACAACCCTATGTACGACGCCTATATTGAAGCGGGCCAACAGGCGGGTTACCCCTTTACTGATGATTTCAATGGCGAGTGCCAGGAAGGATTTGGCCGCTACGATTTCACAATTCGAAACGGCAAGCGATGCAGCACAGCGACTGCTTTCCTGAACCCTGCAGAGAAGCGTAAGAACCTCAAGGTGACTCCCAATGCTCTTGTACAGCGTATTGTGTTTTCGGGAACCCGGGTAGCAGGGGTCGAGTATCAGGCAAACGGGAAGCTCCAAACCGCCAGGGTAGAGAAAGAAGCCATTCTGGCTGCTGGCGTGGTCAATTCTCCTCAATTGCTCATGTTGTCAGGTGTTGGCGATAGCGAGGAACTGGGTCATCACGGGATCCCGGTAGTACACCATTTGCCCGGTGTGGGGAAAAATGTTCAGGATCATGTGGATTGTTGTCTTGTGTACGAATTCAAGAAGCCAGTGTCATTGTACAATAATCTGCGTATCGACAAGGTTACACTGGGAGTGATTCAGGCCACTTTGTTTGGCAGCGGTTTTGTAACGACGTTTCCGTACGAGGCTGGCTCTTTCATAAAATCTTCGCCCAGCCTGGATGTGCCTGATGTCCAGACGCATTTTATGCCTGCCACCGAGGCCACCGCAAACCTGCATTGGTCGTTGCCCTTCACCAGGAACGATACCGCCACTCAGCATGGTTTGACGATTCGGATTGGTCCGGTAACTCCCAAAAGCAAAGGTAGAATAGCCTTGCACTCCAGCAAGGCTGAAGATCCTCCTCTGATATATGCGAACTATTTGGACGATAAACGGGATATTGAGACTACGATTGCAGCGGTACACCTGATGCGGGAAGTTGTAGCCCGTAAGGCTTTTGACGGAGTTCGAGGTCGGGAATTAGCGCCGGGTCCGCAGTACAAAAGGGACGAAGAACTTGCTCGCTGGTTAGTTGATGCCGCAATGACCACACTGCATCCGGTGGGGTCCTGCAAAATGGGAGTCGATGCGGAAGCTGTTGTTGATGCGGAACTGCGAGTACACGGGATACAGGGTCTGCGGATTGCGGATGCCTCAATTATGCCCGTCATCACCCGGGGTAATACCAATGCACCGACAATCATGATTGCCGAAAAAGCCAGTGAACATATCTTGAACGGGTAACATGGGGAATGACGGCATGATAGTAGATCATCGCACCTACACCTTTCGACCGGGAACGGTAAAGAAGTGGGTAGATAAATACGAGAAGGATGGTCTACCAATCCAGAAGAAATACTTGGGGACTTTTCTTGGTCTGTTTACCACGGAAGTCGGCAACCTTCACCAGGTGGTTTTCCTGTGGGGATACAAGAGTATGGGAGACCGTGAAATTCGTCGTGCAAAAATGGAAGCTGACCCGGCCTGGCAGCAATTCATCAACGAGATATGGGAACTGGATATGATTCTTGAGCAGGATATCAAGTTCCTGAACCCGGTTTCCTACTCGCCCACGCAATAACGACCTGAGGTTGCAAGAGTTCACGGAATATACCATTCAGTACCTCGATTGTCCCCCTTGCAATTCTTCTGTTCCAACTCCCGGATTGATCTACGCCATCTGCTGGCTGTATTGCCAGCGTCTGGCCCCGTTCGGACCTGTTTATGGGTGTTATACCTGGCAGCGATTCATCTGTAATCCTGTGCAAACAACCATTACCGTGGTACGAAAGCTCTTCAAGAGGGAGATATTTCCCCAACAAATATATTGACGTTATTGTCAAATAATGTAATTTTGTTACAAGAAATATATTGACATTATTGTCAAATAATATAATTTTGTCACAAGAGAGTCTGAGGGTACGGAAATCCGCTGCCTTGGGCACTCCTTCGAGATCGGAGTGCCCAAGGTTCTGAGCTTGTGCAAGGGGGGGGGGATAAGGCTGGATGAATATCAACATCATAATGGGCTCCGGTAAGATCCATGCCGGCACTGCTGAATTCGTGTTGACTGAGATGCTGAGTGCCCCTGGAATTTTTGCGATGTTATGCGTTCGGCAGCTTTACAAGCAGTCGTAAAATAAGAGGAAATTCACCATGAACATGCGAAATCAATTAGTGGTCAACTATCTAACAGCATCGCCTGTTGCCTGCGCTCTAGTCTGCGGGGGGCTTTTGATGCCAGGTTCGCCTGCGCTGGCTCAATTGGAGCCGGCACAGGTCGCAATAGAAGAAATAATTGTGACTGCGCGCAAACGGCAGGAGTCCTTGCAGGACACGCCAATTTCCATCACCGCTTTTACCCAGGAAACCATGGAACAGGCGAACATGGTTGACCTCCGGGATATCGGCAAGTACACGCCAGGAATGTCCTTTACTTCTTATGGTATGGGTAGTTCGGAGGCTGGAGCTATCTTCATCCGGGGAATCGGGCAATCCGATCACATGATAACCACCGACCCTGGAGTAGGGCTTTATGTCGATGGGGTCTATATGGGCCGCAATCAGGGGGCGGCTTTGGACCTGCTGGAACTTGAGCGAGTGGAGGTATTGCGCGGTCCCCAGGGCACCCTGTTCGGCAAGAACACAATAGGCGGTGCTGTCAATGTGGTCAGCCGAAAGCCGGTTTTTGAAAATCGCGGTAACGTGGGTGTGACAGTCGGCGATGGGGGCCGGTTAAATGTGGAACTTGCAGGGGAGTTGGCGCCCAGTGATAACCTGGCAGTGAAGGGTAGCATTCTCCGGAAGAATCGCGATGGTGTAGGTCGGCAGATTTTTACCGGTGGCGAAACCGGTGACGAGGACAGTGTGAGTGGCCGGGTGCAGTTGTATTCGCGAGGCGACTCCACTACATTTTCCCTTGTTATCGATGCGTTAAGTGCCGACCAGAAGGCGGTGCCTCATAGCCTGTACAATTCCGGTATTGGAACGGTAGATTGCTACCAACAGAGCGAGCCGGGGGAGTACATCCCCTGCCCGAATGGAATCCAGGGTGACCGATACGACAATTATTCGCTGGATGACCTGAGCACAAAGCAGGATACGTTCGGTATCTCGGCCACTTGGGAGGGGGATCTCGCTGATAACCTGAGCATGAAGTCGATCACGGCGTACCGCGATATGGAGTATGTAGGCAACCTGGAGTTTGATGGCTCGCCGACTACGCTTGTGTATTACCATGAGGCAGGAGAAGCAAAGCAGTTTTCACAGGAATTGCAGATCCTGGGTACCCAGGATACTTTCAACTGGCTTGCCGGACTGTACTACTTCACGGAAGAGGGGCACAACCTGCAGGACGACGATGTATTTTTCAACCTTGACCAGCGTCGGAGTGAAGTGAAGACGAACAGTTATGCGGCGTTCGCGCAGGGAACTAAAGAGTGGGGGCCGGCGAGTGTTACTGCGGGCATACGCTATACAAAGGAAGATAAAGATTACGATGTCTATTACCGGAGATTGCGAGCAAGTGACTCGGCTGAACAGGCCAGGCTGGACAGTGGAGAGCTGATCTATATTATTACGCCAACCGTGCTTGACGATTCTTGGAGTGCAGTATCAGGGACCTTGGGCATCGACTATTCGGTAAGGGAAGATATTCTGCTCTATGCCATTTACTCCCGAGGTTTTCGCAGTGGCGGGTTCAATGCGCGTCCGGGAGGTCTGGCATCCGTTAATACCTATGATCCGGAATATGTAAACGTCTATGAACTCGGCATGAAAACGGAGTTTTTCAGTAACCATCTGCGTCTCAACCTCGCACTTTACATCAGCGATTACAAAGACTACCAGGCACAGGTGAATGAGCTTGATAATGTTTTCAGCACCCGCACCCTGAATGCGGCCGAAGCCGAGATCACAGGACTGGAAATGGAACTCACCGCCTTGCTGTCAGAGCGGTTCCGGGTGGAAGTTACCTATGCCCGGACTGATGCCGAGATCAACAGTGTAGATATTCCCGCTGCCCTGAATGCCAACTTCAGCAAAGGAAACAGACTGCCCTATGTCAGCAAGAACACCTGGAGCCTGTCACCACAACTGAATGTCCCACTCTCCAGTGGCGCAAGTCTGGAAGCCCGGGTGGATTATTCCTGGCGTAGCTCCTTCTACGGCCAGATATCGAATCACCCGGAGGAGGAAGTGGGAAGCTATGGCCTGATAAACGCGCAGATTCAATATCGTGCGCCAACGGACCGCTGGCGAGTGGCACTTTATGGCATCAACTTGGCTGATAAAGAGTATGCCCGGGTGAGAAACTATTTCCCGAATTTCATCGGCTTTGCCCTGTGGAACACCGATCGGCGGGAATATGGTCTGAAAGCGCGCCTGAACTTCTGATACGAACAGGGGATATCCCGGGCGGGGGACACTTGGTAGCCGGCACAATGAGGCTTTGAGATCGATGCTCGGCCCGACAGGATGTCCTCGTTCCCACGCTCCTGCGTGGGTGTGCATACCGACTCACCATGTGCCGTCCGCACAAGTCGAGGTTCGTTCTTCCGCCCAACCTGCATGCAGGTTTACATCACATTCCCGCGTGGCCACGAGGAATCGCGAACACTGTACTAGTCGTCAAGACCACAGCCTTTGAGGATGATGCGTGTAATCGTATCCACCCCGGTTTCGAAATGTGCTGCTGTCAGTCGTTTTACACCGAGGATATTTCTGATCTGTTGTTCAAAATCGGCGTAGTACTGGGTTGCTCCCCATAGCAGAAAGAAAAAATGGTTCGCGTCCATGCGATCTATCTTGCCTTCATCCATCCAGAGCTCGATCACTGCGCGTTTTTCGGCGGTTAATACTTTGATATTTTCGTTTTCTTCTTTCGTCAACATATCCGAACCCCGTATCACCTCTTTGGCGAATATTTTGGAAGCTATTGGATGTTTCCTGGAATACTCGATCTTGGTGCGGATATAGTTACTAATGACCTCTTTCGGTTCGCGATCGGGGGCTATTTGCTCAAAGGCTTTGATCCAGTCCTTGTGCAGCTCCGTGATGATTCGTCGATAGATCTGGCGCTTTGAAGAAAAGTAGTAGTATAGGTTTGGTCGCGGCAGGTCGGCCGCATGTGCGATATCTTCCATGCGTGTGCCGTGGAATCCACGCGTAGCGAGCAGCCTTTCAGCTGCACGGAGAATCTTTAATTCTTTCCCGTCGCGTGCTTTCAGTTTGCGAGGCATAGGCTGTCACTCCCGAGTTATTATTGTCTGGATTCAAGTAATTAGTGCATTCGAATTTGGCATTTGGAAGAATTTGAAGTAAAGCGATGTATCCTGCCCGATTTGTGATTAAAACACAAACAATCAAGAAGCTACACCGCCAGGCACAGAAGTAACGTTATTGTGCTGAAAGGTCGATAGAGATAGAGAGAGCCGATAACTGGATTGTCAAGAATGACTTCCCGAGAGTTGCTGAAGCCGGACGCGGGAACTGAGTTTTAAGAACTGTCTGTTGCGCGAACGCTGTCAGGCCAGGTTACTCTGCTACGCGCCACAACCCGACGATTAAGGCGTAGGCGGCCAATGTGGCACCGGCACTGGCAAAAAATAGCAACCCGAAATCGGTACCCTGCACCAGTTGACCGGCAGTTACCGGTCCCAGCATGCTGCCGAACGCAAGGCAGGCTGCAACCAGTGAGGTAGCGCGGCCACTATCGTCCGCAGCGGTGATTGCCGATATGAAATAGGGCAGCGCGAATAGCCAGATGAAGAAAAATAAATTAGTAGCAGCGACGTATAGTGGGAAACCCTGGCCAAGGGTAAACGCGAATATCGACAGAGTATAGACAATTGCCGCGAGCATCAGCGGTTTTTTACCGAAACGCACCGACACCGCTGCGGCGATGAACGATCCCAGGCCGCCCATGAGCACCGCAATAGACAGGGCAGTGCCGATGTTGGTCGCGTCATATCCTGCGCGTGCGCCTGCCCGTTCCACAAAGGACCACACCGCACTCTGACCAAGGGTAAAAGCGAACAGTGCGACCAGACCAGCTACCGCAGGCATCGGAATCCAGGCACGATTCAAGTGCTCGACTGGTGATGTCGGTTGAACCGCCGTTTTGGCCGACGGTATGAAGCGCACGCAAGGCGATACAAGCAATAGTACAACGGCTAATGCTGCCATTATTCCACCGAAGCCAAAGGCGGGATAAATGAATGTCGGGAGCAGGAACAGCAGTAATGCACCGAGCACAACCTCACCGCCAAGCTTGATACCGAGTGCCTGTGTACTGTCTTGAAATTCGCCCGCCAGCACAAAAGAGAGCGAGTACAGGACGCCCAAAGCCAGACCTGCTGCAAACAGTGCTGCCGCAACGCCAGAGAAGGATTCCAGCACTGATCCAAGCAACAACAACAATGCCGCTGACCCAAAGACGCCTAACGCAAGCACCTGTCTATTGGCCCGGTGCAACCAGAATGTCGCGCTTGCCGAAGAAAAACCGAAACCGGCGAGATAGATTGTACCGAACCAACCCGCAGCACTATCGCTTAGCGTGTAACTCTCGGCGGCCTTGCCGAGAAATACCGGCAGGATATTGAATATCATCGCAGCGGCGGCACCAGTGCCCACTACTGCAAGCAATGACATTATTCCACCGTTCATGGGCTTTGACCTTATGTTGTTGACCAGACCACCCTGCGCATATCAGAATTTACATGCACTATTTCTATGGCGATGGGCAAGCGTAGGTAGCGCAGGCGTTGTTGTTATTACTTTTGCAATAACTGAGTGCTTTATCCCAACTGAGGTCTTTGCCGAAACATTCATTGCTATCGATTCTCGCCAAAGCACAGAATGTCTGGTTGTTTTCGGCGGAGCGGTTTGTAACCCATTTCTGCTTACATTGTGCCAGTGCGTCAGCAGGAGTTGCCTCAGAGTCCGACAGGGTTTTGGCCCAACAAGCGATCTGCACGTCAATTTCCTCCGATTCAATCAAGTCAAACGAGTCGCAAGATGAACTCGGATCCCCGGGACAGCACTGATATGTCGTCACGTCCGGGTGATTGCCAAGGATGTAGGGAGTACTCTTCTCTGCATCAGGCAATCTCGCAAGTCCTGTATTAAGGACGCTGTCATCCAGCCCCGTGATGGCTTTCCACTCCGCACGGGCGGGGTCACCCAGAACGATTAACGGCAGACTATCAGTACTGGCGACCTCTGCCGGGTTTAGCATCAGATTTAGTTGTGGGGTTATGTAATAGCCGCCGGTAGAACTGCTTTTATCGTTGAAAAATTTTTGTGCATCGGGGAGGTTTTGAGAGGTTCCGCTTCCCGGTGCTGCTATCGGTCGAATATCCACAATCGTCTCGAATAGAACCGGCTGCTCAATGCCAACACGCTGCAAAACTCTTGACCACCGAATCAGGGTGAAAGTATTCAGGTAATTCTTTCCTGTGAGGGCGGTCACAGGAGGATAATTCAGCATCATAACCGCTCGCTGCTTCACCAGCGGCAAACCGAACTGGGGAAAGAAAGCCCAAGGCTCATCAGCATGCGGGTTGTTCTTGTTCCAGCAACCGGATGTCTCCATACAAGCTGAAATGCCCTTGAGAGCTTCCATGTTGTTACTGATGAACTTTGGATGGACAGTTCGATATAACCCAGCGTCAGGATTGTTGCTTTCTATTGTGATCTGATAGCCTTGTTGGTTATCAAGTGGGACGACCCCCACCCTGGAGGATTCGATTCCGTCATTTTGAAGCGAATGCATCGTAAAGAGCAGGATTGTTTCCGCCAAAGTAGAGTCCGGATAGTACTGCTTGTAAGGGTCTGGAAGCTAGGTAGCGGAAGGGTAGATGGCGTTTACAGTATTCGGTAACGTATATGTCCATTGATCTGCTTGCAGAGATATCGAATAGCTGCCAGCCGTAATGGAAGCGATCAACACCGCCGCTTGTGATATTTTGTAAGAAATAGATTTCATCGTTTGATCTCCCTGATTATTGGTGGTTTTTAATCTGTATTAAGGTAGTTCAAGACCCACTATACTAAACACAACTGTCAAGTACCATAATGCTGACATAAATGTCAAGTAATTGGTATGCTGGATGATTGCCTGAATTTGGGTATCAGTCTTGATATTCAACAGTCAACCGACGGCACGGACAAGGGGATTCCCGGGACCGTACGTTTGGCTTTTTAAGCCTGACGCTCAGCAACTTGTGAGACTTCCCGTTTAACACCCTGACTACTGATTCATAGCTTATCAATGCTCATCAATTAGAGACAAGGCATGCCTTGACGCAGTGATTGGAAGCGATTAAAAAATACTCAACACCAGCCATTGAGCAGCTAAACCAGTGCGCTTCCTTGCGATCAGGGTTGATAGGTTTAAGATGCGCGGCAGATGGCCCGTCCACATGTAGCAAAACCCATGACACTTCAGTTGTTTGATACATATGAGCGTAAAGTCCGACCTTTTGTGCCGCTTGATAAGCGGGAGGTGGGCATTTATGCCTGCGGTCCGACAGTTTATAACTTCGTCCACATTGGCAACCTGCGTACCTATTTGTTTGAGGATCTGCTGAAGCGGGTTCTGCTTGTCAGTGGCTATAAGGTGAACCATGTCATTAACGTTACCGATGTGGGGCATCTGACTTCTAATGCCGATACCGGGGAAGACAAGATGCAACTCGGCGTCAGGAGAACGGGCATGACAGCCTGGGAACTGGCAGAGTTTTACACTGCTGCAATCCAGAGTTGCCTTACTGACGTCAATACCGATGATATGTGACATTGGACTTTACTCCTCAAAGTTTGTGATATCCTTCCCGGACTTTCCTTGTAGATGCAGACTCACTGTTAGCGCAGGGTCTTCGATACCGTTCAGTCTTCAGGGGAAGGGTTCATGGCCGGGGGCTATATCTATACTCCGGGCTTGGTGCCGAGGAAAAATACCGAGCTCACCTCGGCCATGAACAACTTACAGCGATTGGCTAAACGCTGCGAGAAGTAAGATACAAGGAAGGATAAAAGGGCTACGGTGAATAGATTACCTGGCGGGTTCCACATGCCAGGGCGGACGATTGTGCGAACAGTTGGTCTATCTCCCTGAAATCTCGCCCGCGTCGGTGAGGAATTCGATCATCTCCGTGCATTTCTGAACGACAGCATGCAGTGGGCCAGGCCAGGTTGTTTTTCAGTGGTTTCCTTGCTGATTGAGCTGGAATCCTTTCCAGCGAAAAGAGGCAATGTCTCAGGTGGTGCTCTGGTCGGTGGTGCCAGCAGCGCCACGGTGGGTTTGCCAACTACTTTCGAATAACACATTTCTGTCTCAATAATATGAGATAGTTATTTGCAGAAGCCGTATACGAGGTCCGTACGTACGGTTCTGTGAGGGGGATGAGGTGTAAGCCTCACCCTACTCGATACCGCCCATTTCAAGATTGGCATTCATCGATTTCCCCATGACAACCCCCGGATTAACAACTATTGTAACCAGTTCGATGATATCTTCGGCTTGATATTTCTTTAAAAAAATCATCACCATCGACAAATAAATCTGATATCAAAATCATCAGGAAGCATGAATAAGGTTGGCAACAATGAAAAAAAGCAGTAAGTTTGGCTCCGCAGGCTTGGTTTTACTGACACTATCGGGTGCTTTTCCGGCATTGGCAGAACTTTCGGCAGGCGGCTCGTTACGGGCCAGATTCGAATCAAAACAAGATTACAATTTTAATGATGCCAGTCAAACCTATACCTTGAGCCAGCTCAGGTTACATGCATTATATAAAGCCTCTCCAGACAACCAATTTATGCTTGAACTTCAGGACTCACGCGTTTTTGGCGAAAAAATCACCGACATTCCATCGGTTAATGAAAATGCCAGAAACCAGCCATTTGCCGACCAGCTCGATATTCACCGTTTTTACTGGTTGTACAAAGGGGATAATTACCAGCTTAAAGTCGGTCGTCAAAAACTCAATCTGGGTGATAAACGCCTGGTCGCGTCACTCGAATGGGTCAATACCGCCCGGGTGCATGACGGTATCCGGCTGACTTACCAGCCGGTGAAAGGCCGCAGTATCGACTTTTTTGCCTCACAACTGGTTTCGGTGCAACCGGGTGATCTGAATGACCAGTCAAACAGCAATAACCGCTATTTTGACAGCGGCTTTCACGGCATTTATTTTTCAGACAAGCAGATCATGACCGAAGGCACTCTCGATTTGTGGTGGTTGTTGCGCGAAAACAGTGATTTTGACGATAATATCCATACCCTGGGTGGCCGTTATCTTTTCAGCGTTGACAAATTCACTTACGATTTGCAGGGATCCTATCAGTTGGGCGATTTTTCTGATGTCAGCCACAGTGCTTATTATCTTCATGGCGGGGTCAGTTATCAACTCGGTAAGGCCAAACTGGGAATCGCCTACAATCTCGGCAGCGGTGACGATGATCCGACCGACAACGATCACCAGACCTTTGATAACCTTTATCCGTTAAATCATGCCTATTACGGTTTTATGGATATGTTTTCACTACAAAATGTTCACAACCTCGAACTCACCTACCAACGTAGCGGTTTTCGCTTCGCCTGGCAGGGGTTCTGGCTCAATGATACCTCGGATGCCTGGTATAACGCCGGTTTGAGAGGCAATAGCGGACGCTTGCAAAATGCCTTGCAAAACCGCTCACAAGGCCAGAGTGTCAGCAGGTATGTCGGCAGTGAAATCGATCTGACTTACAAGACTGCCTTTTTCGATAAAAAGCTGGTGGTGATGGCGGGCGTCAGCCGTTTCTTCACCGGTGATTATATCGAAGATACCGGTAACAACGATGAAGATGCGACCTTTTTCTTCCTGCAAACCAAATTTTCATTCTAACGGTACATCTTTTTTTGCCCACGCGTGGGGCAACACGACCCCCCCCAACCCCGTGACACTCGCCACAGGGTTTACTACTTTAAGCGCTTTACTGACAACTCACCGTTGCCGCCTTGGCGCTGTTAGGTTTAATCGATACATCAGCAAAACTCATGCTCAGTTGCCCGGCAGTCGCCAGTGAAAACGGGCTGAAGATTTTACCCAGTGCGGCACCATTTTGCTTGAAACAGGCCAAATCGACACTGACACTCTGCCAGCTGTCAGCCGGTACATTCGCCAGTACCACCGACAAATCAACCGTCGAGTCACATAACCCCTGACACCCCATCGCCAAACTGACCGGTTTCGATGCCGGGCTGTTGACCTTTACCGTAAACGATAACGCGGCATCCGCTTCAAGATAACCCCGCAAGTCTTGGGGAAAACTGGCAATAAATGCCACCTTGCCCTCTCCCTTGCCGTTAAACGTCACCTGCCGGGCATCTTCCTGTACCTGCCGATCAATCGACTGCACATGCACCACACTGTTGTGCTGGTCGGCACTGATCACCGACTGCTGCTGACCACCATCACCAATCACCATTTGCCATGGCGCTTTGGTGGCACTTTCAAAGATCACCAGCGACTGTAACGCCAGCGCAGATACGCCATTGTCTTCCGGCAATTGCCGGGATAACAAGCCCCCCGCCTGGTCATCGGCATAAGTTAAACCAAAACCATAAGGCAGCAGCGGCTGGTAGTCGGCATCAAAACGGTTTACCGTGGTTTGCTGTGGCGTGGCCGGCCACGAGAACGACAGTTTGCCGCTAAAGTCGTGATTGATTTTGCCATCGGCCCGGCGCAATAATACATCACCAACCCCCTGCCCTTCCGAACCCGGTAACCAGGCGGCAACAAAAGCGTCTGAGGCATTGAATTCAGGATTAACCCACATCGGGCGGCCACTGATAAATACCGAGACCACTTTAATACCCTGGGCCTTGAGTTTTTTCAGCAACGCCAGATCACGTTTATTGCCACGCTGATATTCAAGATTGTCAATATCACCATTGCCTTCGGCATAAGGTTCTTCACCAAAAACCACAATCGCGACATCAGGCTTGTCACTAAAACTGCCATCGGCACTCAGGGTCACCCGGCCGCCGGCCAGATCGGTCGCTTGTTTTATCCCGGCATAAATCGAGCTGCCACCGGGAAAATCCGCATTGCTGTTGCCGGTGCCTTGCCAGGTAATGCTCCAGCCACCCGATTGCTTGCCAATATTGTCGGCACCATCACCAGCCAGCAAAATATGCTGCTTGGGCGATAACGGCAATAAAGCCTCATTGTTTTTCAGCAATACCAGCGATCCCCGTACCGCCTGCCGCGCGACCGCCCGGTGTTCCGGGGCACCGATCAGTTCGGTTTTACCCGACAAAGGCCGCTGCGCCGGACTCGGTTTGTTAAACAAACCGGCGCGCATCTTCACCCGTAAAATCCGTCTCACCGCATCGTCGATCCGGCTTTGGCTGATCTCGCCGTTTTTCACTTGGGCAATGGTATTTTCATACAGCGGTTTCCAGTCCTGTCCCGGCACCATAAAAACGTCCAAACCGGCATTGATGGTTTGCGCACACTTTTGATTGCTGCACCCCTTGATCTGCCCATGACCATTCCAGTCACCCACCACCAGGCCGTCAAAACCCATTTTTTGCTTCAATACCTCATCAAGCAAATATTGGTTGCCGTGATTCTTGCTGCCGTGCCAACTGTTAAAAGACGCCATTACCGTCTGGGCACCGGCACTCAGGCCGCCGACATAACCCTGGGCATGAATGTCAAACAATTGCTGCTCGGTGCTAAGATTGTCCCCCTGATCATCGCCATCAACCGTGCCGCCATCACCAATAAAGTGTTTTACCGTGCCAATCACCTGCTGATCGCCCAAAAACGACTCGCCACTGCCCTGCAAGCCTTTAACGATTGCCGCCGCATAGTCCCTGACAATTTCCGGGTCTTCCGAACCTTGGGCACCCGAACCGTTATCTTGCCTATACCGGTCAGTAGGTCTCTCTTCGGCTGGTAGCCATTGCGGACGACTCGTTGGTGACCGCCAGGGGTCTTCTCCTGTTCGTACCGCGACAACAGCTCTGCAACCTCAGCCCTGATCGCTTGATCAAGCAGTTGCCTGGCACCTTCTCGCAGCACGGGGGCCAATAGGTCTTTCTCCTCTGGCAATGCCAGATCAAGTACATTATTGTTGGCCATGTGTGGCGTGCTCCCTGTTGTTTATCAATCAGTGTCGTAAACCGATTTCAACAAGACACGCCGCATATTTCAAATTTCTTCAAACACCAGATTCGGGTATAACTCTAGAATCACATGATGGTCAGCAACGCTAAACGGATTTTCGCTATCTTGGCTTTGGTTCTGTTAGTGGCTTGTGCATCCAATAATGTGCAGACCCAAAAAGCAGACCCACCATGGGAACAGGTTGGATACCATTATTATCAGGGCGTGGATTATTATCTTGGTGAAGATGTAGAACAGAGTTATACCAAGGCCGCCGAGTATTTTAGGCTGGCCGTAGAACAGGGCCATGCCGATGCACAGGGCTTTCTGGCCAGTTTATACGATAATGTTCATGGTGTGGCCTGGGCCTGTCCCAACTGGCCTTGGGCAACATCTATGACTGTGGCTGCGGCGTGGATATAGACCCTATTGAAGCCTATGCCTGGACTTATGTTGCTACCCAGCAGCAGCAGGAAGAAGACGCGCCCGCACTGCTTGCAGATATACAGAAAAAACTCACACCGGACGACCTTAAACAGGCCAAAAACAGAGCTGAAGAACTTTGTACGCAGATTTACGGTATGGATCAGCAGTGTGCTTACCAGGAATAATAGCCAGGCTAACATTACTAGCCACTGAGGTTGCCATGAACTACTTATATCGTTTTCTCCTATTGGTTTTTGTCTGCAGCGCTAGCCTGCAAGGAATCGCCTACGCTCACATACCTTCCCCTGACATACCCCAACTGCTCTTCAAAGAAAACGGCACGCCGCAGGCCACGTTACTGGAAACCCTGGACACTCAGGTTCAAATTCGGGGGCTTTTGGCGGAAACCACCCTTACCATGACCTTCCGCAACCCACATAATCGGGTCTTGGAGGGAGAACTGAATTTACCCCTCCCAGAAGGTGCCACCGTTAGCGGCTATGGTCTGGATATCGATGGCCAATTGGTAGCAGGGGTGGTGGTGGAAAAAACCCAGGCACGGGTTGCCTTTGAGACGGAAGTTCGCAAGGGCGTGGATCCAGGTTTAGTGGAGTGGACCAGAGGCAACCGCTTTCGCACCCGCGTCTACCCCATCCCCGCCCGGGGAACCCGAATGGTGCAGGTGCAATATGTATCGGAGATTGATGGAGACGCCAACCAGGCTGTGTTTGTTCTACCCATGCAATGGGATGGAGTAGTGAAGAATTTCTCCCTCAAGGTAGAGGTGGTACGCAGCACAGAAAAGCCCCAAGCGTCTGGAGGCTTGGCGAATTTTGAATTCAAACAATGGCAAGACCGCTGGATCGCCGAAACCACCCAAACCAATGCCAAACTAACCGGGGATCTGCGCATCGCCATCCCCAACCTTCCCGCCCAGCTCGTGGGCATCGAAAAAGCAGCAGAAGATGTGTTCTTTCTCGTCCATGATTCTCCCCCTGCTGTAGACAAAATCGCCACCACATCCCCCGCGTCCGTCGCTCTGTTCTGGGACGCCTCCTTAAGTCGAGAAGTAGAGGACAAGGGTCCTGAGTTGGCGCTTCTGCAAGCAGCCCTTAGCCAGTGGCAGCATTTGCAAGTGGAAGTGTTCATCCTGCGCGACACCACCGAACGCCTGGGCAGCTGGTCCATCCGCGGGGGTGATGCAGCGGAACTATTTAAAGCTTTGCAGAACCTGGTCTATGACGGCGGCACTAACCTCACACGGCTGCCAACCCCTGATAGCAAAACCGTGCATGACTTGACACTCCTCTTTAGTGACGGCTTGGGCAACATCGGACACACCATCCCTGACACCTCAACAGGCCCTATTTACACCATTACCAGCCGCTCAGACGCCAACCATATCTTCTTGCGCCATCTGGTCACCACCTCTGGAGGCGAACACCTCAACCTCAACCGCCACACACCTTTGGAAGCGGCTGCCAAAATTGGAGACAACCGCCTGCGTTTTATGGGGGTTAAGCAAAATTCGGGGGTGGTCACTGATGTCTATCCCCAAGGCAACCAACCCGTAGATGAACGTCTTGAAGTCTCAGGACGCCTGTTGACGGAGACGGCCGAAATAATCCTGCAATATGGCCGCAATGGCAATATCACCTACACGGTACCCATTCGCCTGCAACGTGACCAAGCCAGTGATACCGGCTTGGTGCCCCGCTTCTGGGCTCAGCAGCGGGTAGCAGAGCTGGCAGTCTTTCCCCAACGCAACAGGGCCGTGATGCTAGAGCTTGGGCAACGCTTTGGTTTAGTCACGCCAAACACCTCCCTGCTGGTATTAGAGACCTTGGCCCAGTACCTTGAGCATGACGTAGAACCACCCTTGAGCCGCCCCCAATTATACGCAGCTTGGCAAGCCCAAAAAGCCACCATCGCCCAACAGAAAACCTCAGCACAAGCCACTCACCTGGCACAAGTGGTGGCTCTTTGGGAGAACAGGGTAAAGTGGTGGCAGACGGACTTCACCCATGCACAGCAGCGGATGCAATCTCCAGGCAAGCTGATGGCAGTCGAATCGGTGGCCTTGCAGTTCGCAGCAACCGCGCCAGTCACTACCCTGCGGATGGCAAGTAGTGCTGCAGAAGCAGCACCAGCAGAGGCCGCACAAGCTGCAGATGCAGCGGCAAGGAAACAATCAGGACATAACACCCGAGCCACCATCCACATTACCGCCTGGGATCCACAAACCCCTTATATGGCTATCCTCAAAGCGGCTCATAAGCGGGGCCGCGCCTATGAATCATACATTAATCAGCGGATTGGTTATGGCGATAGCCCCGCCTATTACCTGGATGTGGCCACCTGGTTCTACACCCAAGGGCAGCCCCAACGCGGGCGCCGCATCATCAGCAGCGTTCTGGATCTGGATCTGGACGACGCCGCTCTGCTTCGCGTGGTAGCTCAGCGAGTTCTGGAAGCAGAAGATTATGAGCTGGCCATCTCCACCTTTGAAGACGTCCTATCCATGCGCCCGGAAGAACCCCAAAGCTATCGGGATCTTGCCTTGGCTTTGGCCCGCCGCAGCGAGCTACGCCTGAAACATGCCAGGGGCGCCAAAAATGCGGTCATTCACAAAGGCTTAAAAGATCTGGAGCGGGCCATGACCCTGCTCCACCATGTCGTCATGCACGACTGGGATCGATTTGACGAAATAGAGCTCATCGCCCTTATGGAGCTTAACCGCCTGTGGGCATTGGCAGACCAGCTACCTGGCGCCAAGCAGGATTACATCAATCGCCCCGCCCTCGGCACACGACTCATCAAGAACCTGGACGTCGACCTACGCATTGTACTGGCTTGGGACGCTGATCTAACGGACATTGATATCTGGGTAACCGAACCGACTGGAGAGAAAGCCTTCTATCAAAACCCCTTATCTGCCATCGGCGGCAAGGTCTCCAGAGATTTCACCCAAGGCTATGGTCCGGAAGAATACAGTCTGCGCGTTCTTATCCCCGGTGCCTACAGAATTGAGGCCAATTATTACGGATCCAGCCAGCAAACCTTGATAGGACCAGCCACAGTAAAGGCTACCGTCTTCACTAACTAGTGCGCATCCATAAACTCTCAATCCATTGAAATATAAGGAAATTTATTCGCAAGGCATTAAAAAATCCTCTTGAATTTGTTAAGCTAAAGGTGCGAACAAAAACAAAACAACCAAGAGGATTCAGCATGCGAGAAACCCGCGTAGCTCAGGCAAGTATATTTGAAAACTACTCAGAACACGAATTTGGAACCCGACTCAGATCACTGTCAAACCTCCTGGATAAGCACCCGGAAATACTGGCCTTGATCGCCAATGATTTGGTGAGCCAATCGGCAACAAAGGTGGGACGAATAGGCTTCAGTGTTGAAAGTATTTTTCGATGCCTGTTATTGAAACAACAATTGCGTATCAGCTACGAGCAACTGGCGTTCCATTTGTCAGATTCGATGACCTACCGAACGTTCGCAAGACTGCCGAATCATTTGACACCCAGTCGGTCAGGATTGCAGTCAACGATACGAAGTATCAAACCGGAGACCTTGGAAAAGGTGCATGAGATCCTATCGGACAACTGGCTGAAAGAAGGTATTTTGTCGATGGATAAATTACGCATCGATAGTACGGTTGTTGCCAGTAATATTGCGCCGCCCAGTGACAGCCAACTATTGAATGATGGCGTTCGGGTGCTAAGCCGATTGTTGGCGAAAAGTAAAAATGTAACGGGAGTAAAAAATCGATTTACAGATCAGAGGAAGTTATCAAAATCACTGGCATTCCAGATTTTTAACGCAAAAAATACTGGAAAAGAAGCGCTTTATCCAAAATTATTGAAATGTGTCCGAGTTGTACTTAGACAAGTCGATAGAAGCCTGGAGAAAATCAAGGCGGGCGCCCCTGACTCTGACCAAAAGAAAAAATGGCTCGATCAAGTGGAGCGGTATCGGGATTTAACACTCAAAGTCATCCATCAAACAGAGCGCCGTGTCATTCGAAAAGAGAGCGTTCACTCATCAGAAAAAATTGTCAGTTTATTCGAGTCGCACACTGACATTATCGTTAAAGGATTTCGAGACGTTCAGTATGGCCATAAGATTAATATAAGCAGTGAGGAAAGTGGATTCATCACGTACCTCTCCATTGAAAAAGGGAATCCATCGGATACGGACCTGTTCATTCCAGTACTCGATTTCCACCAGTCAAAACTGGGTCGTCTTCCCGGTTCGGTAGTCGCTGATGGCGGCTATGCCAGCCAAGCAAATGTGACAGAAGGCAGAGGCCTCGGAGTGAAGCGAGTCGTCTTCCATAAGCCGGTTGGCCTATCGCTTCGGGCAATGGGCGTGCAATCAAAAACCTTTGATCGATTACGTCATTTCAGGGCAGGCGTAGAAGGAAATATTTCGGAATTAAAAAGGGCTTTTGGTGCAACGAAGGCCACTTGGAAGGGGTTGGATGGGTTCAAGGCTTATGTTTGGTCCTCGGTTCTCAGCTATAATCTGATGCGTTTGGCACGGCTCGACTCCAGCTAGCACAATGGTTGGCCCTGAGAGCCAAATATCTGTACGCTTTTGGGTTGTGCAGCGGTAATCTGTGGCATAAATCCAGGGTAAGGGGCCCTAATGTGACTGTACCGGTCGATTTATGGCCGCTCATAAGCCCGGAGAGTTGTGGCCTGGGACACTCACGGTTAGAACAGGGTGTTTTTCAAAAAAACAGTCGTTTATGGATGGGCACTAGTTATCTTGCAATGCACTGAGTACTCCGATACCACCGTACGCAGAGACTACACCATCGCGAAAAATTACATAAAAATCCTCTGGCGTTCCCATAACAGCGGTACTAGTGGTTGTATAGAGTTTGTAATTGTATATCTTAACGTTTTCTAAGGCGGAAACAGAAGTCGGTTTTCCCATCACCTGAATGAGTTCTCCCGCATCCATTCCAAGTTGCACGTTCATTATTTTGCTAGACATTTGACCTAGATGATTCACGCAGGCAGAAAGCAGTAAAAAGACTAAAGCAGTAATGTGTTTCAATTTTCCTCTCCATTGGTATTTCCGCAATGATAATAACGGTAATCTACTCTTTCTGGAGCTATTGTCAAAAGCGGACGGGGCGGCAAAAAGTCCCGCATTGAATATGAGCGGCAGGCACACCCCGCACCTTCAAGTCCAGATGGCGGGCGATTTCCCTGATATTCTGGTCGGTGAGCCGCACAGATAATTTGACCATAATATTCAGTTTTCGCCGCGAGTAAGAAACACGATGATGAAGAGCAGAATGAATACCGTGCCACTGAACATGCTGGCGTAGACCGGTTCCTGTTGGTAGAGCCAGCCGGCCATAACTGGACCGAAGCCGAAACCAATGGCGGGGCAGGACGATACCAGTCCGGCCACGGCGCCCTGTTCTTCGGGTGTGACCGCCAGTGAAGCACCAGCGGATATAGCAGGCATGGACAATCCCAGGCCTGTGCCCATAAACGCCATGCCGATGGCGAGGAAACTGAAGGTCTCGAACAGGCCCACAAAGACAGCGGCCAAAAACAGCGCCACGATACCCAGCTTTATAAATTGCCCGGGTCGCAGATTGAGTCGCTGCACCAGTAGCATCTGTGCCAGAAATGCAAAGATTGCCGAGATCATCAGGGCGGCACCTGTCATCTGCGCTGTCTCAATGCCGCTGAGCATAAGCCTGTCCTGCACACTGAACCCCAGGGTTTGCTGAATTGCGGCGAAGCCAATAAACAGGCCGACTGCGGCGACCAGAAAGCGAACGATACGCGGGTCGGTATAACTCAGGCGTTTTCTGGCGGCGTGGGAACTGAGCCTGGCCGGGGGCTTGGGGGGTAGTTTAATGAGCGTGAGCAGAGCGGCTGCTATGGTCAAAAAACCGGCAAAGAACAGCGGCGCCAACAAGCCCAGAGTAGCCAGCGCACCACTTACTGCCGGTCCCAAAATAGTGCCCATGCTGTGGGCGGCACCCAGTTTTGCCATGGCTTTAGTACGCTGGTCTGGGGTGGTGTTATCGGCGGTATAGGCGGCACAGGCTGGCCCGGTAGCCGACATAATCACCGCCTGCGCGCAGCGCGCCAGCAGCACAAACACATAAAAGCTGACGCTGGCGACCAGCACACCGGTGAGTGCTGCCTGGAACAGACTGGCGAATAGCAGGGTACCCAGCGAGTAACCCAGCAGCCCGATCAGGATGACCGGCTTGCGACCGACGCGATCACTGTAGCGACCCCACCAGGGCGAGCAGATGCCGAATACAATGGCTGACACAGCGATAATGGAGGCGATTTGCAGTTCACTGAGATTCACCTCTCGACCCAGCGGCGGCAATATCGCGAACACCAGTGACTGGCCTATGGCGACCGCCGTCAAGCTGAATAGCAGTACGCCGCTTGGTGCGCGGATAACAGACATCTAACCGACGAAGCTGCTGAAGTCCGGCCCGCGCCGCAGGCAGTGCCCACCGTCGACATTGATACATTGCCCGGTGATCCAGCGAGACTCCGGGCCGCATAGAAAACGCGCCAGTTCGGCAATGTCTTCAGGCTGACCGGCATCGCCCATGGGGGTGTTGTCGATATAGGATTTGTAGACTTCACCGTCGCGCGGTATGCCTGCCATGATTTCGGTGGCGATAAAACCCGGGCGGATGGCGTTAAAGCGAATTTTGTCTTTACCGTATTCGTCAGCGGCGTTACGCATCATGGCTTCTACTCCGGCTTTGCCGGCGCAATAGGCGTGAAAATAAGGGTGCGTAACATGTCCGGCCAGGGAAGACATGCCCACAAAAGAACCGCCGCCGGCAGCCAGCAGCAGGGGGATGCTGTGCTTCATGCAGAGCATGGTGCCCAAGACATTCAGATTGAGTACGCGCATAAATTCATCGGTATCGACGTTGCCATAGGCCATGGGCATACCACCACCGCCGGCGTTGGCGATGACACCATGCAAATTGCCGGTGGGCTGCGCGGCCCTGGTCACAAATTGCGGTACGTCCTGCTCGGAGGTTACATCGCCGCTAATCCACTGCACGCTGCCGCCCTTGGCAGCCGTCTGGGAAATGTCATCGCAGGCAGCCTGCAAGCTGGCTTCGGTGCGTCCGCATATAGTCACGGCAGCACCATCTGCGGCCAGTTTCGCTGCACAGGCCTTACCGATGCCCGTGCCGCCGCCCGTTACCAGAAAACTCAAACCTGCCAGATCAGCCATATCGCCAGTCTCTCAATTGTGGGGGGACACAGTGTAACGAATAAGGAGGGGCAGAGTCCCCAGGCCGAATAATACCCGCAGGGCACGATGATTCGGCTCTACGCAGGGCGGATTTCAATCCGCCAGGTGAGCCACAACAAACGATAACTGCTATTTCAGCTCAGAGGAGGATTTGCCCAGTATGCGCCTGGCCACAATGAGTTGTTGAATTTGCTGGGTGCCCTCGAAAATGTCGATAATTTTTGAATCCCGGGCAAATTTCTCCAGCAAGTCGGTCTCGGAATAGCCCAGGCTGCCGCACAGTTCTACGCAGCGCAGGGTCACGTAGTTGCCCATGCGTCCGGCCTTGGCCTTGCACATAGAGGCCTCCTTAAAGGGGTATTCAGAGCGCTTTGACGCACTGGCAAAGTTCTATCTGGGGATTTGGGTTGCACTTAAGAGTTGAAGAGTTGAATCCAAAAATCTTGATATGTTATATTCGTGAAAATTAACTTTTGAATGTTTGACGACACAGGACAGAAAATGAAAATAATTTCACCTATTGCCATTGATATGGGGGCAAAAAATATTGGGGTTTACTTTTTTAGAGGAACAATACTCTGAAGAGTATCTGCGGAATTTTCCTGAGGATGCATGGAAGGATTTTCCAGCATAACATTAACGACAATGCGTAGTTTGATTAAACTCAACCCAAGCCGCCCAAAAGCCCTATTCCTCGCCAAAAAACAACTCCCTGAATTGGTATGCGATGCGGTGAATCTGGAAGGCGTGAACTTTACCCTGGCAGAGATACAAACCTTGCTGGACGAGATAACAGTGGGTGGGCATAGTTTGCAGGATGAGACGATTGCGCTTAATCAAGCCAATGCCTGGCGGTTTTTATTTGATTGTGTTGAACAAGACAGGTTTGCTCTTTCCAAAGATTTCGTTGGTGATCTGCACGGGATTCTTGCCCAGAAAGAAGCGCTGACCTGGGGTGTTTTCAGGGACGGCGGTGTAACCATTGCGGGCACCAATCATATCCCGCCGAGAGCGGACAAATTACCAACCTTGTGGCAACAGTTGACGGGGAAATATCATTCCACCTTGCTACAATCAGAGATGCGCCAATCCAAGATAGACATTGAACAAACTGATACCTGCGCTATCAGTTTATTTTTACAAATGGCGAGGATTCAGTTTTTTTACGATGCCAATAAACGCCTTGGGCGACTGATGATGAACGGCATTTTATTGGTAAACGGACTGCCCGCGATCAACCTGCCCGCCAAAAAGCAACTTGAGTTTAATCAACTGATGCTGGATTTTTATGCCAGTAACGATGAACAACCAATGCAGATTTTTATGCGCGCTTGTTTAGAGAGAAAAATTCTAGAAATAATGTCGGAGTAAACTTCATGCACGCCCACATATTGTTACTCCTGTTTGCCGATGACTTTGAAAACGGGCTCGGAGCAGGCCGCTCTTTTGTCACGGATGAAGACCACCTGCAAATCTAACTGCAGGAAATAGTGGATCTGTCGGGTTACCGGGAACCAGGGGTCGGGGGAGTACCGGCTCACCATCACCGAGACGGAGGAGACCTTTCGGGCCTATGATCTGGAGTTGGAACCGCCTCTTTACGACAACGCCGAAGCCAATGAGGTCTTTTATGATAACCTGTTTGGAGCCTGATATGAACCCCCTCATCCGCTGGCCTACCGTCCTGCCCCTGATACTGGGCGCCGCACAAAATGCCGATTGCGGGTTTGTGCCTGAAGAAACCGAAGCCGGCACCTGCCTAGACCGAACATAGTCAACCCACGAGGACAGCCCTATGGCGAACAACAATGTACAGGAGATTTATCTGGCCTACTACGGTCGCCCGGCCGACCCAGGCGGTGAGGCCTACTGGACCGACCAGCTCGACCAGGCTGGCGGTAATCTCAATGCAGTCATTGATGCCTTCGGCAACAGCCCCGAGTTCACCGAACGCTTTGCCCGCCTGGATACCGAGGCACTAATTGCGGCGATTTACCACCGGCTGTTCAACCGCGACCCGGATGCCGGTGGCCTGGCGTTCTATACCGATCTGCTGGAGAGCGGCCAAAAGACTCTGGGTTCCATTGCCCTGGACATCCTCAACGGCGCCAGCGGTGAAGATGTGACGCGGCTGGATGAAAAACTGGTGGCAGCCGCCGAGTTCACGCGCCTGGTGGAGGTATCGGGTACAACCTACGCCGGCGAATGGGGCATCACCGTAGGTAGCAATCTGATTGCCACCATCGGCAGCGTTTGGACGACGTTCCAGCACGCGCACGCCGAGTTTTCAGCGGAGTTTCCTGGCCAGGATACCGCCCTTTGGTACGGTGTCCCGAGAGGCATAGTCCCTCTGTTTCTAACCCAGTTGCGCGACGACCCCCACTATTTCGATTTGGACAGATACGTCGACTTTGGCCAATCAGCAAATACTGCCGCGCACCTGCATTTCGACGATCATCTGGTCATTGACGGCGTATTGGCAGAGTACACAGATTTCGACCGTGACCGCGATAGCTACACTCTGTTCGACCTGGCGCCGGGCAACTACGAGTTCGCCCTCTCCGGCGGCACCGACACAATGTTGCTCCTGTTTGCCTATGACTACGAAGACGGACTCATATTCAGGAGCGTTATTGTGAGCGATGAAGACCGCCTGCAAATCCAACTGCAGGAAACAGTGGATCTGATGGTACGAGTCTCTGGCGACCAGGGATCGGGGGAATACCGGCTCACCATCACCGAGACGGACGAGACCTATCGGGCCTATGATCTGGAGTTGGAACCGCCTCTTTACGACAACGCCGAAGCCAATGAAGTCTTTTATGATTACCTGTTTGGAGCCTGATATGAACCCGCTCATCCGCTGGCCTGCCGTCCTGATCGCACTGCCCCTGATACTGGGCGCCGCCTACAGCCGTGGCGCTCCCTATTGCAGCGCCGACTCCAACCCCGAGCACTGTGCCACCCTGGAAAACCAGATCCGCTATCGCTATTTCCCGCCGCCCGGATACGTGCAACTAAAGAGAGGCTTTTACTACATAACCTAAAAAGAGGTATTCAGAGCGCTTTGGCGCACTGACAAAGTTCTATCTGAGGATTTGGGCTCATCTATTCAGTAGACACCTGGCGAGCTATCCCGTAAAATCGCACTCCCAGAAACAACGAGTTCAGTGACAGTCGTTCTGGGCAGAACAAATCGGTGTAAGCCAGTGCAAAACAAGATCCCAAAAAGCGAGATGAGGATGCCTTCATCTCGCTTTTTTCGGATTGTCGCACAGCGAAAAGCCCATTATTTGGGAGCTGTGCTTGAGTAATCCAGCCATTTTGGCCCTTGCAGATGGCAGTATTTTCAAAGGCAAGGCGATAGGTGCTGACAGTACCTCCGTTGGTGAGGTTGTTTTCAATACGGCGATGACCGGGTACCAGGAGATTTTGACCGATCCCTCCTATGCCCGCCAGATTGTGACGCTGACCTATCCCCACATTGGTAATACCGGCACCAATAGTGAAGATGAAGAATCGCCCGCCATCTGGTCATCTGGCCTGGTCATTCGGGATCTGCCGCTGTTATCCAGCAACTACCGCAACCGGCAGAGCCTGCAGGACTACCTGGTCGACCACAAGGTGGTGGCGATTGCCGACATCGATACCCGCAGACTCACTCGCATATTGCGCGACAAGGGTGCCCAGAATGGTTGCCTGATGGCGGGACCGGACCTGGACGAGGACAAGGCCTTGCAACAGGCGCGTGAATTTGCCGGGCTGAAGGGCATGGACCTGGCCAGGGAAGTGACCGTGGACCAGCCCTATTCCTGGGTACAGGGCAGTTGGCAATTCGGTGCGGGATACAGCAACCGTGCTGCCGAGGATTTGCCCTGGCATGTGGTCGCCTACGATTATGGTGTAAAGCGCAACATCCTGCGCATGCTTACCGATCGCGGCTGCCGGTTGACGGTAGTGCCGGCGCAAACTCCAGCCAGTGACGTGCTGGCGCTGCAGCCGGATGGCATCTTTTTGTCCAACGGACCGGGCGATCCCGAGCCCTGCGATTACGCCATAACCGCGATTCAGGAGTTACTGGAGACAGGCATACCTATCTTCGGTATTTGTCTGGGCCACCAGTTACTGGGTCTGGCCAGTGGCGCCAACACAGTAAAAATGAAGTTTGGGCACCACGGCGCCAATCACCCGGTGCAGAACCTGGATGATGGCACGGTGCTGATTACCAGCCAAAACCACGGTTTTGCCGTCGATGAGACCAACCTGCCAGACAATCTGCGTCTGACCCACAGGTCGCTGTTCGATGGTTCCCTGCAGGGTATCCATCGTACCGATAAGGCGGCGTTCAGTTTTCAGGGACACCCAGAAGCCAGCCCTGGGCCGCACGATGCCGCCCCACTTTTTGAACATTTCCTTGAGTTGATCAGCCAACATGCGGAGCAGGTCTGAGTCATTATGCCAAAGCGAACTGATATAGAAAGCGTCCTGATACTCGGTGCCGGTCCGATCGTTATCGGCCAGGCATGCGAGTTTGATTACTCGGGAGCGCAGGCCTGCAAGGCGCTGCGCGAAGAGGGTTACCGGGTCATTTTGGTGAACTCCAATCCGGCCACCATCATGACCGACCCCAGCATGGCCGATGCCACCTATATTGAGCCGGTTGAGTGGCGCACGGTGGCACGCATTATTGAGAAGGAACGGCCCAGCGTGTTATTGCCCACCATGGGTGGCCAGACGGCACTGAACTGCGCCCTGGATCTGGCCCGGGAAGGGGTGCTGAAAAAATATGATGTAGAAATGATTGGCGCTGCCAAAGAAGCCATCGATATGGCAGAAGATCGCCAGTTGTTTGACCAGGCCATGAAACGCATCGGCCTGGAGACGCCTCACTCGGTGTTGGCTCACAGCATGGAAGAAGCCTTCCAGATGCTCGACCAGATAGGCTTCCCCTGTATCATTCGACCTTCTTTCACCATGGGTGGCTCCGGCGGTGGTATCGCCTACAACCGCGATGAGTTTGAAGAAATCTGTTTGCGCGGACTGGATCTTTCCCCCACCAGCGAGCTATTGCTGGACGAGTCTTTAATCGGCTGGAAAGAGTTCGAAATGGAGGTGGTGCGCGACAGGAATGACAACTGCATCATCATCTGCTCGATCGAGAACTTCGATCCAATGGGGGTGCACACTGGCGATTCCATTACGGTTGCCCCGGCCCAGACCCTGACCGACAAGGAATACCAGTTCATGCGCAACGCCTCGCTGGCGGTGTTGCGTGAAATTGGCGTTGAAACCGGTGGCTCCAATGTTCAGTTTGGGCAGGACCCGAAAACAGGTCGCCTGGTCATAATCGAAATGAACCCGCGGGTGTCTCGCTCCTCGGCGCTGGCTTCCAAGGCGACGGGCTTTCCGATTGCCAGGGTCGCCGCCAAACTGGCTATCGGCTATACCCTGGATGAATTGCAGAACCAAATTACCGGTGGTGCCACACCCGCCTCCTTCGAGCCCAGCATCGATTATGTAGTTACCAAGCTGCCGCGGTTTGCTTTTGAGAAATTTGAGGGTGCGGACACTCGTTTGACCACGCAGATGAAATCTGTGGGTGAGGTCATGGCTATCGGGCGTACCTTCCAGGAATCCCTGCAGAAAGCTCTGCGCGGCCTGGAAGTCGACTCCTTTGGCTTTGAGCACATGATAGACGTTGATGCCGCCGATGCGCACGACGTGTTGGTGTCACACCTGACCAATCCGGGGCCGGAGCGTATCCGGTATGTCGCCGATGCCATGCGGGCCGGCATGACCATCGAAGAAATTTTCGGCTGTTCCGGCATCGATCCCTGGTTCCTGGCGCAGATTGAAGACCTGGTGAATACCGAGGACAGCCTCAAGACCGTGCCGCTGGCCGACCTGGACAAAGCTGCCATGTTTGCGCTCAAGCGCAAGGGCTTTGCGGACCAGCGCCTGGCCGTGTTGCTGGCAGAGACGGAGCAGAGTGTGCGCCAACATCGGCAATCCCTGGGTATCCGGCCGGTTTACAAGCGGGTCGATACCTGTGCCGCCGAGTTTGCCTCGGCGACAGCGTATATGTACTCGACCTATGAAGAGGAGTGCGAGGCAGCGCCCACTGACCGGGATAAAATCATGGTACTCGGTGGTGGCCCCAACCGTATTGGACAGGGCATAGAGTTTGACTATTGCTGCGTACACGCGGCGCTGGCCTTGCGCGAGGATGGCTACGAGACCATCATGGTCAACTGTAACCCGGAAACGGTTTCTACGGACTACGACACCTCTGACCGGCTCTATTTTGAACCGGTCACACTCGAAGATGTGCTGGAAATAGTAGCGCTGGAGAAACCCAAGGGTGTCATCGTGCAGTTCGGTGGCCAGACGCCGCTGAAGTTGGCGCGAGAGTTGGAAGCTCAGGGCGTGCCAATTATAGGTACGTCTCCCGATGCCATCGACCGGGCTGAGGATAGAGAACGTTTCCAGCAGATGATCGACAAGCTGGGCTTAAAACAGCCACCCAATATGACGGTGCGCAGTACCGAAGAGGCACTGGCGGCAGCCGGCAGCCTGAATTATCCGTTGGTGGTTCGCCCCTCTTACGTGCTGGGCGGTCGGGCCATGGAAATTGTTTACCGCGAAGAGGAATTGCTGCGCTACCTGCGCGAGGCGGTGCGGGCGTCCGCTGATTCGCCGGTGTTGCTGGATCACTTTCTGAGTGCGGCCATTGAGATTGATATCGATGCGGTTAGCGATGGTGAAGATGTCGTTATCGGTGCCATCATGCAACATATTGAACAGGCCGGGGTGCACTCCGGTGATTCTGCCTGTTCACTGCCACCCTATAGTCTGGAGCCTGCTGTACAGGATCTGATGCGTGAGCAGGTTACGCAAATGGCCAGGGAGTTGAAGGTAAAAGGGCTGATGAATGTGCAACTGGCCTGGCAGGATGGCGAAATTTATGTGATTGAGGTAAACCCTCGGGCCTCGCGTACGGTGCCCTTTGTGTCCAAGTGCATTGGCGCCTCGCTGGCCAAAATTGCCGCTCGATGCATGGTGGGGACCAGCTTGGTGGAGCAGGGTTTCACCGAAGAAATTGTGCCGCCTTATTACTCGGTCAAGGAAGCGGTGATGCCGTTTAATAAATTTCCCGGCGTCGATCCTATTCTGGGCCCGGAAATGAAGTCTACCGGCGAAGTCATGGGGACCGGCGAGACCTTCGAGGCCGCCTTCGCCAAGGCGCAGTTGGGTGCCGGCCATGCGGCACCGGAACAGGGTACTGTTTTTATCAGTGTTCGCGATGTGGACAAGGACGGGGCTGTTAAAGTGGCGCGTCAGTTGGTTGAAAGTGGCTTCGACCTGCTCGCCACCGGCGGCACGGCGCAGGCACTGACGGATGCGGGGCTGCCCGTACAACGTGTCAATAAAGTACTTGAGGGGCGCCCCCACATTGTTGATATGATTAAGAACAGGGAAGTCGACTTGATTATCAATACCACCGAGGGCCGCCGTGCCATCTCCGATTCAGCGTCAATTCGCAGCAGTGCCGAATCGCACAATGTCTATTACACCACCACGCTGACAGCGGCAGAGGCAATAGCAGGCGCGATGAGACACGGTAGTGATGATGAAGTCCGACGCTTGCAGGATCTGCACAGGAGAATTGCAGTATGAACAAAGTACCCATGACCGTGGCCGGAGAAGTGCGTCTGCGTGAAGAGTTGGAACAGCTCAGGAAAGTGGATAGACCGCGCATCAGCCAGGCGATTGCGGAGGCGCGCGCGCATGGTGATCTCAAGGAAAACGCGGAATACCATGCGGCCCGTGAGCAACAGAGTTTCGCGGAAGGTCGTATTATGGAGATCGAATCGAAACTGGCTGAGGCACAGGTGATTGATGTCACCAAACTTGCCAAAACCGGCAAGGTTATTTTTGGCACCACCGTAGACCTGATCAACGTGGACACCGGTGAAACGGTGCGTTACCGGATAGTCGGCGAAGACGAAGCCGAGGTTAAGAGTAACAGGATATCGGTAACCTCACCGATTGCCCGCGCTTTGATTGGTAAAGAAGAAGGCGACGTTGTGGTTGTACGCGCGCCCGGCGGCGATACGGAATATGAGATCGACGAGGTTCAGCATCTCTAGCTGAGCGCTTCCAATCAAGCTTGCTGCCGCTGAATGACAGTGAGCTCTCATAGCTGAATTCAAAGCCGATAATACTGAATTCGTACCGGTTATTGCCATTGAATTGCCCGCTGCTGCTGAAATATTTTTACTTTAGCCAGGGTGAGTTCCGCTATCAGGCGCACAATGATGGCGTGATTTTCAGCGCGAATCCGCTCAATGCCCGTTTCGATATCCGCTTGCAGCTTGACGGACTGGGTTTCGTCGATGGTGTCGGGTAGAACCAGGCTGAAGCAATAATTTTCCGCATCGACGTTGCGCTGGTAGATGTCACCAATAGTACTGGCAGCAAACTCCATCAGTTCTTCATCGGCGCCGCGCGCTGCCAGCAGGTCGCGAATTTGTTCTTCCAGAAAAGCCAGACCCTGTACCCGTTGGGAGGGAAATTCGAGGATTTTGGCCACTCGCCTAAAACCGGATCAGGTTGGACAGGCGCGGGTCTGGCTGGGCACTGCGGCGCAGTAGCAAAATGATATTGCCCATGCCCTGTATTAGCTCGGCACCGGTGTGATCACAAATTTCTTCACTGACGGTCAGGCGTGCGGCGTGATCGCCCACTACCAGCTTGATCTTGATGAGCTCGTGGTCGCTGAGCGCTCGCTCAATCTCCAGCAGCACTGATTCGCCCAGCCCCTTGGCCGCGACTGTGACCACCGGCTTCAACTTGTGGCCAATGGCGCGTAATTGTTTGCTGTCTCGTGTGCTCATGTTCGTTCCTGTTTCGTGCAGGGCGCGGTATTCTACGCCTGCTCTCACGGGAAAGACATCGAAGCACTCATGGCGAAGAAGAAATCATCCAGCAGAAGCTGGCTCAATGAGCACTTCAGGGACCACTACATTCAGCGGGCCCAGCGCGAGGGCTACCGCTCCCGTGCCTGTTACAAGTTGTTGGAAATTCAGAAAAAGGACAGATTAATTCAGCCCGGCATGACCGTTATTGACCTGGGTGCGGCGCCGGGAGGTTGGTCGCAGGTGGCCGGCCGGCTGGCAGGGCACAAAGGGCGGGTTATCGCCTCGGATATCCTGCCTGTGGATAGTCTTGAAAATGTTGAGTTTATCCAGGGTGATTTCAGTGATGAGGCAATATTAGCGCAGATACTGGCGGCGGTAGATAACGAGCCGGTAGACCTTGTAATTTCCGATATGGCCCCCAACATGAGTGGTATGAACGCGGTCGATCAGCCGCGGTCTATGTATTTGGTGGAGTTGGCGCTGGATTTTGCGCGGCAGGTTTTGCGTCCCGGTGGGGCTTTTCTCAGCAAAGTGTTCCAGGGTGAGGGCTTTGACGGGTTGGTGCGGGATGTGCGCAGTTCGTTTGGCAAGGTTATCACCCGCAAACCCGCGGCATCGCGGGCCCGATCCAGGGAAGTTTACCTGTTGGCCAGGGATTTTCAGGGCTGATGGTGCCGACACACCAATTTTAGTATATTAGGGTGTTCCTCCCGCAGGGGAATGCAAGAGGTTAAGGCCTTGAACGATATGGCAAAGAATTTACTGTTGTGGTTGGTGATAGCGGCTGTATTGCTGTCTGTCTTCCAGAATTTCAACACGCAGCAACCCACGGAGCAGTTGGGTTACTCGCAGTTTATCGAGGAAGTCCAAAGCGACAAGGTTAAGAAGGTTGTCATCGACGGCCTTACCATCAACGGCGAGCGCCTCAACAACTCTCACTTTGAGACAGTCCGGCCCATGCTGGAAGACCCCAAGCTGGTTGATGACCTGCTGGCACACCGGGTTGAGATTATTGGCCGCAAGCCAGAGCAGCAGAGCGTGTGGATGCAATTGCTGGTGGCCAGCTTCCCCATCCTGATTATCATTGTCGTGTTCATGTTTTTCATGCGACAAATGCAAGGCGGCGGTGGCCGCGGCGGCCCCATGAGTTTTGGCAAGAGCAAGGCCCGATTATTGGGTGAAGACCAGATTCATACCACCTTTGCCGATGTGGCCGGTGTCGACGAGGCCAAGCAGGATGTGCAGGAACTGGTTGAATTTTTGCGCGACCCGGGCAAGTTTCAGCGGCTGGGCGGTCGTATTCCGCGCGGTGTACTCATGGTGGGTCAGCCAGGGACAGGTAAGACCCTGCTTGCCAAAGCCATTGCCGGCGAGGCGAAGGTGCCATTTTTCTCAATCTCCGGTTCTGATTTTGTCGAGATGTTTGTCGGTGTGGGTGCCTCCCGTGTTCGCGATATGTTTGACCAGGCCAAGAAGCAGGCGCCCTGCATTATTTTCATTGATGAGATCGACGCGGTGGGACGGCACCGTGGTGCCGGCCTGGGTGGGGGTCACGACGAACGCGAGCAGACGCTCAACCAATTGTTGGTAGAGATGGACGGATTTGAGGTCAATGATGGCGTGATCGTCATCGCGGCCACCAACCGTCCAGACGTGCTGGATCCCGCCCTGCTGCGCCCCGGTCGTTTCGATAGACAGGTTGTGGTTAGCCTGCCGGATATCCGCGGCAGGGAGCAGATACTCAAGGTTCATATGCGCAAAGTGCCGCTGGATGACAATGTGAAACCTGCCTTGATCGCCAGGGGAACGCCGGGCTTTTCCGGTGCCGACCTTGCCAATCTGGTCAATGAGGCCGCCCTGTTTGCCGCGCGATCCGGTGCCGGGCTGGTGGCGATGGAGCAGTTTGAGTTGGCCAAAGACAAGATCATGATGGGCGCTGAGCGCAAATCCATGGTGATGTCGGAAGCGGAGAAAAGGAATACCGCTTTCCACGAAGCAGGTCATACCATCGTGGGTCGCCTCGTGCCTGAACACGACCCGGTTTACAAGGTCAGTATTATCCCGCGGGGCCGCGCCCTGGGCGTGACCATGTTTTTACCCGAGGAAGACCGTTACAGCCTCAGTCGGCGTTATATACACAGTCAGATTTGCAGCCTGTTCGGTGGGCGCATCGCTGAGGAGATGACTCTGGGCAAGGACGGCGTGACCACCGGTGCCTCCAATGATATCGAGCGGGCGACAGAACTCGCCCGCAATATGGTCACCAAGTGGGGACTCTCGGAAAAGATGGGACCGATTATGTATGAAGAGGCCACTGAAGAGGTGTTTCTGGGGCGCAGCGCCGGCATGCCACATAAAGCAATATCTGGCGAGACAGCCAAGAGTATTGATCAGGAGGTGCGCAGCATCATCAATGATTGTTACGCCGTGGCGCAGGGCGTACTCGAGGACAACGTCGATAAATTGCATCTGATGGCTGATGCGCTGATGCTGTACGAAACACTGGATGCCACACAAATTGACGCCATCATGGAAGGCAAGATGCCCGACCCTCCCGAGGAGTGGAATGATGACGCCGATGACAGCAGCACCAATGCCAGTGCGGACCAGGAACAGCAGGCATCCGGTGAGTCTGGCAAGGACTCGACTGGCCTCATTGGTGGCCCGGCGCAAAACCACTGACTACTGCCACGCGTGTTATGGGGGTGATCAATACCACCCCCGATTCCTTCTCCGATGGTGGTAGTCTCTACACCGACTCAAAACTCGATTTAGCGCTGGTGCTCAGCCGCGCCCTGGCAATGGTCGAGCAGGGTGCATCGATTCTGGATGTGGGCGGTGAATCCACGCGACCCGGTGCAGCGCCTGTCAGCGTGCAGCAGGAACTGGATCGGGTGATTCCCTGCATTGAGAGCATTCAGAATCACTCCGATGTGATGATTTCTGTTGATACCAGTTCACCCGAGATGATGCGCGCCGCGGCTGATGCCGGTGCCAGTATGATTAATGACGTGCGGGCGCTGGGGCGCGAGGGTGCTATCGCCGCAGTTGCCCAGGTGCAGTTACCCGTTTGTTTGATGCATATGCAGGGTGAGCCGGGCGATATGCAGCTGCTGCCCAGCTACGATGATGTGGTGCAGGAGGTAATGGATTTTCTGATGTTCCGGGTTGAGCAGTGTCTGGCTGCCGGTATAGAAGCACAACATATTTACCTGGATCCTGGATTTGGATTCGGCAAGACAGTGAACCATAATTTACAATTGTTGCAGGGCTTGCCGAGCCTGGCGGCGCTCGGCTACCCAGTGTTGGTTGGCCTGTCCCGTAAATCAATGATTGGCACGTTGCTGGGCCGTGAGCTTGATCAGCGCTTGCCGGCCAGCCTGGCGCTAGCGGTGCTGGCAGCGGAACGGGGTGCCCGTATTATTCGTACCCACGATGTACAGGAAACTGTGGATGCGGTGGCCATGGTCAATGCGCTGGTCAATACCAGCAGTTCGGAGACTTGATGAAAAAGCGGTATTTTGGCACTGATGGAATTCGCGGCCGGGTAGGTGAACTGCCGATTACCCCCGATTTTATGCTGAAGTTGGGATGGGCCTGTGGTCGTGTTTTTGCGCGTCTGTCGGGCTCTGGCGAAGAGCGCAGTACGGTTATTATCGGCAAGGATACCCGTGTTTCAGGCTATATGTTCGAATCCGCCCTGGAAGCGGGGCTGGTGGCGGCAGGTGTGGACGTCAAGCTACTGGGCCCCATGCCCACCCCGGCAATTGCGCTGATGACCAGAACGCTGCGGGCGCAGGCCGGTATTGTCATCAGTGCCTCACACAATCCCTTTTATGACAACGGTATCAAGTTCTTCAACGCGCAGGGGTGCAAGCTTGATGACGCCGTGGAATTGGCGATTGAGCAGGAGCGCAATCAACCTCTGGTAACTGTCGACTCGGCCGCCATTGGCAAGGTGTTGAGGATGGTTGATGCCGCGGGTCGCTATATCGAATTTTGTAAATCCACTGTGCCGGGCCAGTTCACGCTGCGGGGGATGAAGATAGTACTGGATTGCGCCCACGGTGCGACCTACCATATCGCGCCCAGCGTGTTTACTGAGCTGGGTGCTGAGCTTATTGTTATGGGCGCAGAACCTGACGGCTTTAATATCAACCGGGGTGTGGGCTCAACTGCTACCGAGGCTTTGGCCGCTCGCGTGCGGGCAGAGAGCGCCGATCTGGGCGTGGCGCTGGATGGCGATGGCGACCGGGTGATTTTCGTGGACGGGCAGGGCCGGGTGGTAGACGGCGACGAGTTGCTGTTTATCATTGCCTGCCACCGCCAGTGCCAGGGTGTGGTGGGTACGCAAATGACTAATCTGGGCATGGAGCTGGCGCTCAGGGAACGGGGCATAGATTTTGTCAGGGCCAGGGTAGGTGATCGTTACGTCAAAGAATTAATGCAAGAAAATTCCTGGCAGCTTGGTGGTGAGTCTTCGGGCCATATTATCTGCGCCAATCTCTGCACTACCGGCGACGGTATAGTAGCGGCATTGCAGGTGTTGGTAGCTATGCGGTCGGCGGATACCGACCTGGCGTCCCTGTGTGCCGGTATGCAGAAGCTGCCACAGCATATGATCAATGTTCGCGTCGACGCCGGTGTCGATGTGGAGAATAATCCGCTCTTGAACGAAGCGGTGGCTGCTGTGGAGGCAAGCCTGGGCGAGCGTGGCCGCGTGCTGTTGCGGCCCTCGGGCACCGAGCCCTTGGTGCGGGTGATGATAGAGGGCGAAGATGTGACGGAGGTAGAGCGGTTGTGTCGCGAATTGGCAGAGCGTGTGGCGTCTGTATTGGCCTGACAGTGCGTCGCGCAGAGGTGTCGCCAAGGGTGATCCGGGGCGGGTTTCCAGATGGATTGTTGCTGCCGCGCAGACGATAGCCTTTGCCGTAGCCTTATAATTGACCCGAAAGATACTGTGCCTATCGCTATAAATGGCCACCGGACGGCCATGCTGGTCAAGCTGTTGGGCCAGGGTCTCCATATAAGCCCGGGTGGTCTCTGTGGGCGCAAAACGCAAGGCTAACAGCCGACCGGTCGCATCATCAATGAAGACCATCAAGGTGCAGCGCGGGCCTCGCCCGAGCAATGGCAAGCATGCAGTCCGGTGAGTTTCTCGTGGGCAAAGGTCGGCCCGAAGTCAATATAATGCGCCCTGATGAAAAAAAGCCTGGGAATTGAATGTGGAAGTGGCCACCTGGATGCATAAAACCGTACGCGCTTTGGGGCGCGAGGAGACATGACCGTGCATTCCTCCCCATCAACAGACGCTGAACGAGTCCGGCATTTGAAGCAGTGGTATGCGTTGCTCGATCAACTCGCGGCACGGGTTGGCGCGGCGCGACTTATATCCGAGTGTTCCGGCAAAATGAACTGGCCGCAACGCGGCGTGTATTTTTTTCAAGAGCGCGGCGAAGATCGAACCGACAGCGGCGATGGTCAGCGCATCGTGCGAGTCGGCACCCACGCGCTCAAAGCAAATTCAAAAACGACCTTGTGGAATCGATTGTCGCAACACAAAGGCGTGGTCAAGTCGGGCGGCGGTAACCATCGCGGTTCTATTTTTCGTTTGTTGATCGGCACCGCCTTGCTGGCGCGTGATGGCGAGTCATGCGCAACCTGGGGGGTTGGCAACTCCACGCCGAAAGACATTACCGCCGCTGACTTGTCGGCCGAATTGGCGATCGAAAAACGCGTTACCGATGCGATTGGCCGGATGCGGGTGTTATATTTGCCAATTGATGATGATGCCGGACCCGACAGTCTGCGCGGCGTGATTGAACGCAACTCGATCGCGTTGTTGAGTAACTATAAAAAATCTCCCATTGACGCTGTATCGCGGGACTGGCTCGGACATCATTGCGCGCGCGCAAGGGTTCGCCGCTGCGGGCTGTGGAATCAACACCATGTTAATGAAACTTACGATCCGTCGTTTCTCGCGACCTTCGAAAAACTGGTGAACAAAACAGTGAGGTATTGATATGAAAATTGTGATTGCCTGTGCCGGTGGTAAACGTGCTGGTGCTGGTTTAATGCGCACGACGAAAGGCAAGCCGGTCAAGTTTGTCGCGCAGTCAAAGTTGGCACCGAAAGATGCGCCTTATAACTATGCGATGCCCGATGACATTTCCGATGACGGCACCAGTTGGCGCGTGCGGTTGTGTGCGTATAACGCAACACACGAAAAAAACGGAGACAATCCGTTTGATTTGTTGCCGGCGTGGGAGTTGTATAAACCCCCAATCTACGGAAAACTCGTGAAGGAATACGGCGCAGAAAACGTCTATATCATGTCCGCGGGCTGGGGGTTGGTGTCGGCAGATTTTTTAGTACCGGACTACGACATAACCTATTCCTCCAGTGCCAAAGGGGAAAACGCATACAAACGCCGCAGAAAAAATAATTGGGTGGACAAGGATTTTTGTATGTTGCCGAAGGAAAGCACAGATCGTGTTGTGTTTTTCGGCGGCAAAGATTATTTGAAACGATTTTGTGAACTTACCAAAGGATACGCGGGGGAACGGGTTTGCTACTACAACGCTGGCAAGTGTCCAGATGTTGAAGGTGTGACGCTGAAAAAATATGAAACCCGGACCAGAACCAACTGGCAATACGAATGCGCCCAAAAATTCATGGATGGAACAATCTCACTTTGACCCCGCAACCGCATCCGCCAGCGCGATGTATTGCTCCGCTGCACTCCCGCCTGCGGCGAGCAGGGTTGAATCCACTTTGGCGCGAATAAAATGCCTGGCCAGCAAGCAAGCCGGGCAATGACGACTCTCTATTCGTCATCCCCGCCGCTCTTATCTGTCATCCTCGCCGTAGGCGGGGATCCAGGGCGGCGCAGCAGTGGCGATGATGGTAAGTTGTGCTGCCTGGTGATCATTGGTGTGAATAGCTGGGGCGAGAAGCACTTTCTGACGATAGAAGATGGCGTACTTGCAGAAAGACCGGCAGAGTTTACTGGCGTTCTATGACTTTCCTGCAGAACACTGGACGCACATCCGGACGACGAATGAAGACCATCAAGGTGCAGCGCGGGCCTCGCCCTTCAAACCAGTCATGCGGTGAGCCATCAATCTGTACCAGCTCACCCAACCGGGGCCGGCGGGGTCGACTCTGGTGGATTACCGCTTTTTTACGTTGTTTCCCCAGCCATAACCCATCCTTGATCATCCACTTGCGCAGGGTCTCCACCGAGCAATGGCAAGCATGCAGTTCGGTGAGTTTCTCGTGGGCAAAGGTCGGGCCGAAGTCAATATAATGCGCCCTGATGATCGCCAATGCCTGCCGGCGAACCGCATCGCCAATAGCGTTGCCGGGACATCGTCCCCGGCGTACCTTCAGTGGCAACGCTCCCTGGCGAGTCTTTACTGTCTTGTCCTTGCAGCCGCTGGCATAGCCGGAGCGGCTTTCTGAGCGCTCATAAGGTCGGGCGCCCAGATATTCACTGCGCTCGGCCACCATCGCCGTATTCAATAGCACGGTAACCGCCTCCGCGAGACCATCAAAATCACATTCAGGGATAACCGGGTGGCTCAGCTCTTCAAGCCACCATGAAATTACAGAAAGAATGATGCACTACCCTTCGGGGGGGAGATTGTGGTCTGATGCGATGGCAAGGGGTCACGGCACCAGATAAGGGTTCAAAAGAAATGCACTGGATATGCCATTGAATTGCTGAGGGTGTACAATTCTGGCAAAAGGCAAGGTGAAAATATGTCCCAGGTGAAAACATTTGTCATTGGACGTCATCAGGATTGTGATCTGGTGCTAAACGACACTAGTGTGTCCCGCCGCCATGCCGAGGTTGTTCCTATGCCAGATGGGTGCTACTACATTACTGATCGCAACAGCACTGGAGGTACTTTCGTACACAGTGATTCTGGCTGGGAGCAGATTCGTCAGCGTTTTGTCAAGGCAATCGACCGTCTTCGTTTGGGTGGCCATGAGATTGATGCATCCCGCCTGGGACTTTTGTGTAGACTGCCAGAGAGAGGCGGTGTTGCTGATATTGAAGATTCCAGCCTGCAAGAAGCATCTGGCTTTTCTAACCCAACTCCCAATGACGGGCCTGATCCTAATAAAGGACTCATGCGCGATCCGATGACTGGTGAAGTCATCGAAAAACCGTAATAAGGCAGAAGTCGTGACTCTTCGAATCATTGCGTTCTTATGTTCTCTTGTGGGGGGTGTCATCTGGATATCGGTATTATCACTGCTCATCCCAGAAAACAGCCTGCCTGGCGACCTGCTTCTTGACAGAAACACCAGATCTTTTTCCTATCCATTTACCATCCAGAATCTAATGTGGATGGTTTCTTTTGTAGGCATAGGGGAATTATTTGTGCGTTACTTTGTGGGTAACGGAGAATATCGTCAGTTGGGCAAGAAATTATTGCCAGAAGATAGTCAAACCGTGTTACGCAAACAAGACCTTGGCGCACTCTATCAAACTATTCGTCCGACGGACCCGGAAGACATGTATTGGTTGCAGCGCATGGTGTCACGCAGCATTCTCGCATTTCAGAGTTCTGAATCAATTGGACAGGTGAGTTCAGTGTTTAATTCCACTTTGGAGCTTTATCAGCACGAGGTTGATCTGCGCTACAACTTGCTCAGATACCTTGTATGGCTTATTCCTACCCTGGGTTTTATTGGTACTGTGGTGGGTATCGCCCTTGCCCTCAAAAGTGTTGGTGCTAGTTTCGCCGAGGCCGGGCAAGGTACCGATCTTAACCTATTGGGACCCCAACTCATGCAGAGTCTAACCAAAGATTTGGGTGTTGCTTTTTACACTACCTTACTTGCCTTGTTACAGTCGGTTGTACTGATGCTTGCGATGCACTTGATTCAAGGTCACGAAGAAGGTGCACTCAACAGAGTTGGGCAGTATTGTCTTGATAATCTGATTAATCGTCTCTACGAAAAAAGATAGGAGGAAGTATGCCAATTAAACGTGATTCCGATGGCAATATCATTGAACAGCCAACGCGGCAGGGGAATGGAGTGAACGACGGTGATCGCCTTACCGAAAAATATCAGCAAGATGACGAAAAGACAGTACCTGTTACAGATAATGACAGCCCCTACGATGCCAAGACAGTCCTTGTTCGGCGGGGCAGGAAAAACATGGATGCAAACAAGGTTGACGAAGCGCATACCCGTATTTACCGTCCAGGTCGCGAGTCGGTTGCAAAAGCGACTCCCGCTGGCACTGACACACCGCCTCCGACGCAATCCTCTGCAATGGATGATCCACCTGTGGGTTGGTTAGTGGTAATCAATGGTCCGGGGCAAGGTAATGTTGTAACACTCGGTAATGGTATGAATTCAATTGGTCGAGACTCAGCGGAGCGATTGTCATTGGATTTTGGAGACGAGATGATCTCCAGGTCTGATCACGCGAGCATCACCTATGATCCACGGGGTAAAAAGTTCTATATCAAGCACGGTGGCGGCACCAACCTCACCTATGTGAATGATCAACCCGTGCTCTCACCTCAGGAACTACCGCCACACACCCACATCATGATTGGTAATACCACATTGCGATTTGTTCCCTTGAGCGGTGAGCAATTTGACTGGGACATCCAGGAGGCAGATTGATATGCAAAAGTTATCGAATCCGTTTGCAGGTAATCAAATTGCCGGCGGACGCGAATACCAGGAAGATGCTTTCAAGATATGTGATCTCCGTAACGGCAAGCCAAAGGAACTATTGCTGTTGCTTGCCGATGGTATGGGCGGGCATGTTGGCGGTGCCCGCGCCAGTGCACTGGTGGTAGCTACTTTTGCGGAGTCTTTTGCAGACTCGAACACGAATAATGATATTGAACAGCGGCTTAGGGAATCGCTGGATGCAGCCAATGTCGCGATTGCCACGGACACAGAAGCTAATCCCCAATACGCCGAAATGGGTTGTACGCTCCTGGCGTGCCTGGTATCAGGCAATGAACTCCACTGGCTAAGTGTGGGTGACTCCCCGCTGTGGATACTTCATGGCAAGGATATAACTCGCCTCAATGCAGATCATTCAATGCGCCCACTACTTCAAGATCTCGTTGAGTTGGGGCGTATGTCTGCTGAAGAGTTAGCGGAAGATCACCGCGTCAGCCAGTTGCGCTCTGCGGTAACTGGCGAAGACTTATCACTGGTTGATCAAAATACATCGCCTTACCCTCTTGCAGTCAATGATCAGATTATCCTTGCCAGCGATGGTGTAGAGACCCTGATGGTTGATGAAATTAGTCATCTCTGCCAGGAACAGGACAGCCCCGAGCAGGTCGTGACCGCACTATTGGATGACATTGAAGCACGGCAAGTGCCGAGACAAGACAATGCCACGGTGGTGGCGTATCGGCATCAGGACACAAATCTTGTGGCACCTGATATCAAACACCAGGCGCCGAGAGAGATGCCTGTCACTGAGGCCATGGAAGCAATAACTCTGGTAGGGCGACGGAGACGCGCACTAAATATCATGGCACCGTTACATTATGTGAAGCGCTTAGCGAGTAGACGACACTGAATCTTGATTGGGATATGTAATTATGAAAAAGGTAATATTTTTGTTTGTCATCAGTTTTCCTTTCTGGAATCTGGCTGGCGCAGCCATGCCGGATCCTGCAGGGACTGTCTTCGTCGGTACCACTGGCGACCCCTCGAGAGGGCACACCAGCGTCGGGTTTGTTGCCGATGAGGCGGGGCATATCATCACCTACATCAGTTCGCCACCAGAAAATCTGTTTGTCTTTAATAACATTAATGACGGCACCAGCCATAGGGCACATAAAGTGGCTTACGATGAGCTTAGTAAACTGGTCTTATTGCAACTTGATGGCAGTACAGAAAATTTCAAACCCTACAAATTTGCACGTAAACCCGCCGAACTCCAACGCAAGGTGTATGGCATCAATCTGGAGAATGAAGCAGGTACTCGCGTCGTTACCGGTGCGTTGGCAAGCATAGAAGAGTCAGAATCTGACCCGCACCCAAATTATTATTTGCACAATGCCCTGGTCGGCAAGAATAGCCTGGGCGGGGCCTTGTTCAACAATTGTGGTGAAGTAGTAGGTGTGATTGTTCCCAAACCTGGTTGGTTTAGCAGAACTCCGAAAGGTACCGAGTATGCTGTACCAGTGGATTGGGCAATAAACAAGTTCAGTGCTCAAGAATTGCAAATAACTCATGTTCCAGATGTATGTCTCTCGGATGCAAAACAAGCAGCGGAAAAAGTGCGACTGGCTACTGAGGCTAAGCAGGTAGCAGCAGCAGCAAAAGAGGCAGCGGAACAGGAAGCAGCGACAAAGCAAGCCGAACTGGATGCACTCAAGCAAAAATCGGAAGAGGAAAAAGGAGCGAGCGAAGAAGAGCGCCAGCGCTTGAAAGCGGATATTGAAGCCCGCCAGAAGGAAGCAAAGGAAGCGAGTGACAAGGCAACTGCGGCGCAAGAAGCACATGCTGCAACCAAAGATGCAGCCGAAGATGCAGCCAAAGATGCAGAGAAAGAAGCAAAAGAAGCACTTGCAGAAGTTCAAGATGTAGCACGAGCGCGTGAAAAACAGTACATGTTGTGGGCTATCATCGGCGCGGCAGTATTGTTATTGCTCTTGCTTATGGTGTGGATGTTGAAGCAGCGCACAGTTACTCGCGAGCGGCGCGAAAAGGAAGCCGCCGCGTCTCGTGCCGAGGAAGTACAAGCAAGTCTGACCGCTCGAAAAGAGGATGAGGCGCGTATTCGCCAAACGCCGACAGTGTTCTTTGAAGGCACTGATTCAGCCGGGCAAAACTTTGCCCTGCGTATTCCCGGCCCATCTATCGCAACCACCTCAGGCGCGGTGATTGGGCGTAACCCAGGCGGCAGTGATTTCATCCTCAATCATCCGCAAGTTTCCCGCCGTCAATTTCGTCTGTTTGTTGACGGCAAGCTATTACTGATTGAAGACCTTAATTCAACCAACGGCACCATAGTTGATGGGAAAAAACTCAGCGGCGGAGATGAGACTGTTTTGGCGAATTTGAGTCGTGTGGAACTGAGCGATTTGGTGCTCACCGTGCGGCTTGAATTCAATCAACCTGAACCTGGCCTTCCAGAAAACAACGATGGGCCGTGAAGTTGCGCACGGCGATTTGGTTTCTTGCCTCTTTGTTCCCGTCCTCGGCACTGGCAGTTGATGTTGATACCCTGGAAAAAAGCGTCGTGCGCATCATCGCTTTCCAAGGCGATGACGCAGGCACCGGCTCGGGCACGGTGGTCGCCCCAGGTATTGTGCTTACCAATCATCATGTGGTTGTTGCCGGTAGCACCTTAAAAGTAGTTCCAAAAGACATTGGTGACACCCTCCTTGAGGCGCATGTTTTATGGCAGTCAAGCGATCTTGATCTGGCGGTGCTTACAGTGGGTGGCCTGTCTCTTCCCAGTGCCACACTGGCAACAAAAAAACCAAATAAGAGTGCAACAGTATGGGCAATTGGTTATCCAGGGGCATCGGATGAGGCCGGCGGGTTTACCTATGAGGCCACGGTTACTGGTGGTGTAATTAGCTTGTTCCATCATCAGCCTTGGGAGGATGGCGGTATTGCTTTGTGGAAAATTCAACATGATGCGGCAATCAATCCTGGTAATAGCGGCGGCCCTCTCTTTGATGACTGTGGTCGTGTAGTGGGAGTAAACACAGGAGGACATTCCCAAGCCGAGATTAAAGGTATCTACCTGGCATCACATATTGCCGAAGCCCTACCAGCCATTGAACGCTTGGGTATCAAGGTACAGAAAGTCAATTCTCCCTGTACCCAGCCTGGCAGTGGCGGCATCAATCTTATTACGTGGCTCATAGGTATCTTGTCCTTGATGGCCATTGTTTTGGCACTAGGTAAGTCGCGGCAAAAAATCATCAGAGTGGTAGAAAATATGAGCAGGGTGAGTCGCAAATACATTCCTCCCTCAGCATCCTCTGAAGGTGCTAGAAACAAGCCAAAAAACCCTTCCACTCTAGTGCTGGCAGGTTTTGATGCTACCGGTAAAAGGTTACGCATCCAAGTGCCTAAGCGAGGTGCATCGGTGGCAAAGGGTGGTTATGTCATTGGCAGGCATGCAGCACTTGTTGATTATCCAATAGAAGATCCCGAAATTTCCCGCCGCCACCTACGCATCACAATGGAACACGGGCAGTGCTACATTGAGGATATGAATTCGTCGAATGGCACTCGGGTGAATGGTCGCCGTCCGAAGGCTTTTGTATCAACTCTACTCTCCCCTGGGGACAAAATTTCCATCGGCAGAATAGAACTGCAAGTCTCCAATAGCCGTTAAAAAAATGAAGCAATGAAGAGACCTAACAGAGAAATCAATATTTTTGGTATGTCGGCACTGGATTTGTTTGCCTCTGCGCTGGGTGCATTTATTCTCATCACCCTGGTGCTCTTCCCGTATTTTCCGAACATCTCCAGCGCACCACCAGAACCCCCACCGCCGACGCAAGACCCAGAAGCGTTGCAAGCATGTCAGTTCGACCTGGCTCAGACTCGGAAAAACCTGGCGCAGACCCTGGAAGAATTACAAGGCTCTCAGGAAGCTCAAGCAAACTTGACGCAAGATCAGTCGGCATTACAAGAGTCGCAAAAATCTTTACAGAAAGCACAAGAGAAATTGCAACAGTGCGCCAAAAAACTGCGTCAAAAGTTTCTATTAGTTTTGATAAGTTGGAGTAATTCTGGTGACGATGTGGACCTATTTATACGCGACCCTCTGGGCAATATATTCCACTATAGACAGAAAACAAACCCTGGCACCCCGGCAAAATTTGAAGAAGATAACAGGAACGGCCCCGGCAATGAAATCTGGTTACATCCGCAGGCTACACCGGGTAAATATGAAATTTGCTATAACTATTATTACAGGAACCAAAGCGAGTTCAATAGCGTAGCAGTGCGTGGTGCTTATGTTACTCCCGCCGGGCGTCATAGCCTCGGTACAACCACTCTGTATACAGCAGGTCAGGGAGCTGCCAGCACAGAACATGTCGCCAGCATCCTGATCGACAAACAAGGTAACGCTACCTTGCAACGCGGTAGCCGAGATGGAATTTGCGGTGTTGTCTTTAGTAGCAGAGGGGGAAAATGAGCAATGCGGACAGGTAGTAATAAGCTCACATGACTGACCATCTCCAGGCCCTACCCGCCGAGTATCAATTAAATGAATATCGTATAGAAGGCGTCATCGGTAGCGGTGGTTTTGGTATTACCTACCTCGCCCGGGATATTCAACTCGACAAGACGGTCGCCATCAAAGAGTATCTGCCCAGCGACTTCGCAGTGCGCACAGATACTACGACCGTCCGACCTAAATCCACTGCTGACCAGGATGATTATCAATGGGGCTTGAAACGTTTTCAGGATGAAGCGCGCACCCTGGCACGGTTTGAACATCCACATCTGAACCATGTGTATCGTCATTTTGAGGGTAACGGCACCGCTTATTTAGTGCTGGACTATATTGAAGGCGAAACATTATCAGACTTGCTCAAACGTGAAGGACGGCTTGAACCCACCCGCTTGCAACGATTAGTCACCGAACTCTTATCCGGCCTGGACGAAGTACACAGTGCGGGCTATGTGCATCGCGATGTCAAGCCAAGTAACATCATGCTACGCAAAAATGGTTCCTCGGTGCTGCTGGACTTCGGTGCCGCTCGGCAGGTACTTGGACAACGCTCAAAGAGTATCACTTCCGTTTTGACACCCGGATATGCACCGATAGAACAGTATGACCAGAAAGGGGACGACATTGGTCCCTGGACCGACCTCTATGCACTGGGCATGGTGGCCTACCGTTGTGTATCTGGTATCAGCGAGACCAAACTGCTTGATGCAATCACACGTGCCCGATTGGAACGAAAAGGCAAGCAAGATCAAGACATGGTGCCTGCCGTGGAAGTTGGCAAGGGACATTATCCGCTGCCCCTGCTCAAGGCGATTGATTGGGCAATCAAGGTGGAAGAGAACGAACGCCCGCAAAATGTTGCGGCAATCCAAGAGATGATCGCTGGTGATGAAGCATCTGATGCCGTACCGGACGCGGTGCCGGTAGATAAACCAGCAAAGCAACCGATGTCACCAAAGTCTGAGCAAAGCCGGGGATGGGTATTGGTATGGGTGGTAGTAGTATTGGTGCTGGTTGGGTTCTTATCGTGGTCACCATCAGTAGAGCATGAACGGACAGTGGAAAGAGAACCAGTAATCCGAACAGAGCGACCAAACCAAGCAGAACGTGAACAGAGAGCGGAAGCAGAGCGAGCAGCCCAAGCAGAACGTGAACGGGTAGCGGAAGCAGAGCGAGCAGCCCAAGCAGAACGTGAACGGGTAGCGGAAGCAGAGCGAGCAGCCCAAGCAGAACGTGAACGGGTAGCGGAAGCAGAGCGAGCAGCCCAAGCAGAACGTGAACGGAGAGCGGAAGCAGAGCGAGCAGCCCAAGCAGAACGTGAACGGAGAGCGACAGCACAGAAGTGCCAAAGCTATTACAACAACCAGCGGTACGCCGGGGCATTGGACTCGTGTCTCCGGGCAGCAGCACATGGGGACGTGTCCGCTCAAAACAACCTTGGTTATATGTACTGGACAGGACAAGGTGTTGCTCATGATTACATTGAAGCGTTCAAGTGGTATAGCAAAGCGGCAGAACAGGGGTTGGCAATCGCCCAACGCCACCTCGGCACAATGTATCGGAATGGCTATGGCGTTACACAGGATTACGCTGAAGCCGCCAAATGGTATCGGAAATCGGCAGAACAGGGGAATGCACAGGGTCAATTCTACCTCGGTATTATGTATTCAAAAGGCAAAGGTGTTCTTCAAGATTACACCGAAGCGGTCAAGTGGTATCGCAAAGCGGCAGAGCAAGGGAATGCATCTGGTCAATATAACCTCGGTGCTATGTATTATAACGGCAAGGGTGTTGCTTGGGATGACACCGAAGCGGACAAGTGGTTTCGCAAAGCGGCAGAGCAAGGAAATGCGGAGGCTCAATACACCCTTGGGGAAATATATTCAAAAGGCGGAGGCGACCTCTCTAGAAATACCAGAAAAGCGCGCGAATGGTATCGCAAAGCAGCAGCCCAAGGGCACGCTGGTGCCCAGAAAGCACTAAGAAAACTATAACCCTTGCTTCAACTTCTTCGGTCAAGTATTCCCGTAACAAGTGATGCTGGTACACTTATGAATGACCTACAAGATGGTAATAAACCCACATGACTGATCATCTCCACGCCCTGCCTGCCGGTCATCGGCTAAATGAATACCGCATAGAGGGTGTCATCGGTAGCGGTGGTTTTGGTATTACCTACCTCGCCCGGGATATTCAACTCGACAAGACGGTCGCCATCAAAGAGTACCTGCCCAGCGACTTCGCAGTGCGCACTGATACTACGACCGTCCAACCTAAATCCACGGCTGATCAGGATGATTATCAATGGGGCTTGGCACGTTTTTTGGATGAAGCGCGCACCCTGGCACGGTTTGAGCACCCACATCTCAATCATGTGCATCGCTACTTTGAGGACAATAATACTGCCTATTTGGTGCTGGACTATATTGAAGGCGAAACATTATCAGACCTGCTCAGACGTGAAGGACGACTTGAATCCACCCACTTACAACGATTAGTCACTGAATTGCTCTCCGGCCTGGACGAAGTACACAGTGCGGGCTATGTGCATCGCGATGTCAAGCCAAGTAACATCATGCTACGCAAAAATGGTTCCTCGGTGCTGCTGGACTTCGGTGCCGCTCGGCAGGTACTTGGACAACGCTCAAAGAGTATCACTTCCGTTTTGACACCCGGATATGCACCGATAGAACAGTATGACCAGAAAGGGGACGACATCGGTCCCTGGACCGACCTCTATGCGCTGGGCATGGTGGCCTACCGTTGTGTATCTGGTATCAGCGAGACCAAACTGCTTGATGCAATCACACGTGCCCGATTGGAACGAAAAGGCAAGCAAGATCAAGACATGGTGCCTGCCGTGGAAGTTGGCAAGGGACATTATCCGCTGCCCCTGCTCAAGGCGATTGATTGGGCAATCAAGGTGGAAGAGAACGAACGCCCGCAAAATGTTGCGGCAATCCAAGAGATGATCGCTGGTGATGAAGCATTTGATGCCGTACCGGACGCGGTGCCGGTAGATAAACCAGCAAAGCAACCGAGTCCATCAAAGTCCAAACAAGGTTGGGGATGGTTCTGGACGATAGCATTAGTGCTGGTTGTCGGGTTCTCAGTGTGGTCAGCAACAGTAGAACGTGAACGGGTAGCGGAAAGAGAACGAGTAATCCGAACAGAGCGACTAGCCCAAGCAGAAAGGAAACGGAGAGAGGAGGCTGCGCAAATAGCAACGGCACAGAAGTGCCAAAGCGATTACAGCAATAAGGCGTATGCCAATGCATTGGACTCGTGTCTCCGGGCAGCAGAGCAAGGAAATGCGCTCGGCCAAAACATTCTCGGTTTTATGTACGACTACGGTCGAGGTGTTAATAGGGATTATGCCGAAGCAGTCAAGTGGTATCGCAAGGCAGCAGAGCAAGGAAATGCGCTCGGCCAAAACATTCTCGGTTTTATGTACGACTACGGTCAAGGTGTTAATAGGGATTATGCCGAAGCAGTCAAGTGGTATCGCAAGGCAGCAGAGCAAGGAAATGCGCTCGGCCAATATGCCCTCGGTGTGATGTACGCAAAAGGCAGGGGCGTTGCTCAGGATGACGCCGAAGCTGTCAAGTGGCATCGCAAATCAGCAGAACAGGGATTTGCGAAGGCCCAATACAACCTCGGTGTGATGTACGTAAAAGGCAGGGGCGTTGCTCAGGATGACGCCGAAGCAGTCAAGTGGTATCGCAAGGCTACAGCCCAAGGACACGCTGGTGCCAAGAAAGCACTAAGAAAATTATAACCCTTGCTTCAACTTCTCCGGTCAAGTATTCCCGTAACAAGTGATGCTGGTACACTTATGAATGACCTACAAGATGGTAATAAACCCACATGACTGATCATCTCCACGCCCTGCCCACCGGTCATCGGCTAAATGAATACCGCATAGAGGGTGTCATCGGTAGCGGTGGTTTTGGTATTACCTACCTCGCCCAGGATATTCAACTCGACAAAGCAGTCGCTATCAAGGAATACCTACCTAATGAATTAGCAGTGCGCACAGATACTACGACCGTCCAACCTAAATCCACTGCTGATCAGGATGATTATCAATGGGGTGTTCGGCGACAATTAGGATGGCCGGTTTGACGACAATTATCTTGGCCGGTTGGGTGTAACAATAGGCACTTTCTTTTCCTGATGGAGAACAAGGTGCTAGGCAAAATAATCACCCGACAACAAGAGGTATTGTTTATGTATCATCGCCAGACAGGCTCAACCCGGGAATCTGCCGCCGCAAAGGCTGGCATATCTGTTCGGAGCGGACGCCGAATCGACAAAGCCGGAGGCCCGCGCCCGGCACCCCGTCGTAATTGGCGTACTCGTGACGACCCATTAGACGCGGTTTGGGAATCAGAATTGCTGCCATTGCTGACCGTAGAACCATCCTTAACCGGCACAACGCTACTTGAGTATCTGCTGGATCACTATCCGGAACATTATGATCAATCAGTATTGCGCACCTTGCAGCGGCGCGTGAAGCAGTGGCGGGCGCTGGAGGGTCCGGATAAAGATATTGGGCTATATCCGGATCTCCCAACCAATGAAATACGATCCTGATGCTGTTTTATAGAGATTAGGACCTTACTCACAGTGTACGTAAATCGCTGGGAATATGCGCAGGAATATCGAGGTCGCCAACGGTCAGGTAAATCATGTCGGCGAAGTTGTGCAGGTTACGATATCCAGACGCTCGGTTCTTGACGATTTTGACAATGCGGTTCAGGCCTTCACCGACGGCATTGGTCAGGTTTCTATCGGTGAACGCGACGATGTTATCAAAGTAATTTCGCACCGTGGTGACAAATTGGCGCAACGAGGGGATACGGCTACGCAGGGCGGTGGTCATCCAGCGTTTCAGGAACTTCTCAGCTGAGCCACGATAACGGTAATTCCAGATGTGTTCGAACTCGTCCTTGAGCACCCAGGCGCGGTGGATACGCCGATTGGAGTTGCGCAAGCTATTGAGGAATCGAGACTGTCTCTTGGTGCGATGGCTCGAGTGCATGCTGAGCAGCCATCGCAGGCCCTTGATCGCCTTGCGCCCCCCGGTATCGAGGGCACGCCACTCGTCCTTGCGCACCTCATCCACAGCCTGGTTCAGCGCCTTGACGACATGGAAGCGGTCGATGATGAGCGTGGCGTTGGGGCAGTGATGTTCAATGGCCCCGGTATAGGCGCGACTCATGTCACAACTGGCCCACAGGATGCGTGCTTTCTGCCCCTTGCTCAGGTGTTCGTTGAAGAAGCGGTCAATGGTCTCGCGGCCTTTTCCCAGGCCCACCCACAAGATACGAGAGCGGTCCAGATCATAGACGAGTGTGGCGAATTTGCGGCCCTTCAAGAAGGAAATCTCGTCGACGCCGAGAGTGACCAGGCCACGGATTTTATGGCCGTGGCGCACCCGCGTGATGATCCGGTGCAGCAGGTCGGACAGGGTGGAGGAAGGCATCACCAGAATCTCGGCGGCGGCCTTCTGGGTCATGATCTGGCACAGGGAGCAGATCCGCCACTCCAGTCGGTAGGTGATACGTGAATAGGCTGGCGCCCAGGGGATCGTCTCCTGCACCCGCCCGTGCGTTGGGCAGCAGATCTCCTTTGGGGCATACCAGAGCAAGACCTTCATCCCCATGAGTGTGAGATCCTCCCACCGGCGCAGCTCGGTCGTATGACGCACAATCCGGCAGCGCCGTTCACATTCGGGGCAGCGGCAGCCATTCTTGTAGGGCTTGACCGCCAGATGCAGTTCCTTGTTGCGGTTTTTGAACCAGAACTGGGTGATTTTCATACCTTTGAGGCGTAATATCTTATACAGCAACTTCAGGTTGCTCACGGGCTTCTCCTTTTTGTTGACGGTAATCTACAGAGGGGATGAAGCCCGTGTTTACGTGTGAATTCAAGTCATTGCATCAACATGAAATGATGGGGAAGTTCGGGTCCTCGGGGATAACTGTGGGTAAAAGAACCCCGACATCTGTCAGCCGGACTCCGTGTGGACAGGCCGTGGATTTCACCCCGCCATCCCTGGCGAGGTGATCATGTGGATAACCCGTGGAATGTTCGTGCCTCACATACCACCGGTTACCCACACTAACCCACCGCCTGCCCACACTACGCCGGGGAAAGTCCAGGGGTATTCGGATAGTTTTTCAATAACAGAATTTTTTCAAAAAACTCGTTGGGAAACCCGGATAGACCCTGCTAATTGCATTTCTGAAGTTTCAGTCTGGACTCACAAAGAGTATGCAGCAGCTATTGCGATTACTGCAGCTTAATTTGTTTGATAAGCGTGACCTGATGGCGTTGTTAAGGGGTGATCCGCCTGATGGCAGACTGCCCGATGTCAATCAAATGAAACTCATATGAAAGTTAACGGGACAGCAGTGATGGACAATGTTAACTTCCTTATCACTCATCAGCATTTTGCTCCTGTATTGTGTTGTTAGGGAACCTCTCCAGCGAAAAGAGGCAATGTCTCAGGTGGTGCTCTGGTCGGTGGTGTCAGCAGCGCCACGGTGGGGATGTCCTGTTCCCTATCGCGAAGATGAGCGAGTACCCCATGATAGCGGGTGAGATTGACGCGGGGTTTGGGGACCAGCGCTGCCAACCGTGCGATGAAATCCACCGGTTCGAAAGCCACCTGGGTCGTTCCATCGCGGTAGGGCGTCTTCAGGGTGTAGACCACCTTGCCGGTGGAGCTGAGTGACAGTCGGGGAGCGGCCACCGGCGGGCGGGCGATATATCGGCAAAGGCGCTCACGTTTATCTCGCTGGTGGCCTTCACAACTCACACCCGCATGCAGTGAAAAGCCGTTGGCTTTGGCCACTCGTTCCAGTCCGGGGTCCGGTCTATCCAGTGGACGAATAGTGCGGATCATGAAGGCCTTGCGCCCCTGCTGTGGACCGACGGGGATCCGGTAGGAGACGGAACTGCCCAGAATCTGGGGCATGGCATCATTATCCTCGGCTGGGTCGTTTTCCAGCCAAGCGCTCTCGGTATCCTGCTCCAGCAAGCCCTGGCGCTCGAGGCAGCGGCCCACACGCTGACTGATCAGCTGAACCAGGTTCTCCAGCTCCTTTTTGTCCGGCGCTTTGACGCGCTGAAAACCGGGCGGGCGGTTGTTGCGATATGTGTAGACGCCATCCAGGAACAGCAGATGAAAGTGAATGTTCAAGTTGAGAGCGGATCCGAAGCGCTGGATCAGCGTCACTGCCCCGGTCGCGCCTTTCTTGAGCGAGTATCCAGCCTTGTGGATCTGGTGGGTCGAGATCGCACACCCCGCACAACGCATGGGGCGCGTTGGAATCAAGAGTGCGCCTTGTTGAGCAGATGCGGGAAAATATTCAAGGCTTTCTTGAAGGTCACCCACCGCGCCTGGTCAGCGGCTAACGCCCCCTTAACGCAACCGTTACCGGCTGCCTTGCCGCGGCGACCGAGGGAAAGAGGCCGCCTGCCAAGCCAAGCAGGCAGGACCAGACAACACCTCGAACTACCAGGTCCGGGGTAACCGCAAAAGCAAAGCTGACCTGGGAGAAGGTTCCTCCCATGGTGGACGCGGTATAACCATTGAATATGACGAAGGCGAGACTTGCGCCCATGGCGCCGCCGATCATTGCCAGTATCAGCGCCTCCACCATGACCGATACCACCACCGACAAGGGCCCAAAACCAAGAGCCCGCAGGGTGGCGATTTCAACAGACCGGGCGGAAACGGCGGAATACATGGTGTTCAGGGCGGCAAAAATTGCGCCGATTGCCATGATGCTTGCAACAAAATAGCCAAAGTTTTCAATTAACGCGGTCAGCCTCTCCGACTGCTCACTATAGTAAACGGTTTCTTTCCGTAGTTCCGTCTCCAGTTGCGGGTCATCATCCATCGCCTGCTCCAGCACATCAAACTCCCGGGGTGATTCCAACCTGACCACCATGGATGTGCCGCCGGCTCCCCGCTTCAGGTTTGAACCCAGCACCTGTGTGTCCACCCATACCTCTGACTCATGGATGGTGCCATCGGTGGCAAAGTGGCCAACAACTTCCCAATCGGCCCCGCGCAGTTTCAAGATGGAGCCGATATCAAGGCCCTGAAACTGATCCACAGCATTGACACCCGCAATCAACTCAAATTTGCCGAACTCAAGGCTACGCCCGTCAACTATCCTAACCTCGTTCCGTATCTCGAAAGACCTCGCCTCCACGCCCCGCAACGGCAGGTTGGCGTCGGTTTTACTGCGCTTCTTCGGCACGTCGGCGATCACATATATTTCCGTAGCCGCCAGAACGCCGGACTCGCCGGTTGCTATACCGGGCTTGGTGCGAATCAGGTCCGCATGTTGCGGCGATACCCAACTGGTCATCTCTGAATCGGAACCGCCACGCAGCACTATCGCCCTGTCAGCCTGCCCCGTACCTTTCAGGGTCGCTTCAAATCCGCGAGCCATGGAAAGGAGCGCAATCAAGACAAGAACCACCCCCGCTATGCCAACCACAACAACCAACGATGGGCCCAGCCTGCCGGGCAGGTTCCTGAGATTCATGCCCGTTATCGCAAAAACCTGATTCACGCGTGTTCTCCCAGTGCATCGACAATGCTGAGTTTCATGGCGTTCCATGCCGGTGGCGCACCCACTACCAGACCCAGCAGGATGGCAACCACCACACCCTCAATAGCAACGATTGCCGGCATGACGGTGCCGCCCAGAAAGGGTACTGAAGCCGGCATTTCTGCAATTACCACTCCCGCAACCACCAGGCCCAGCACACAACCAACCATTGCTATGCAGACCGACTCAGTCAGAACCAGAAGAAGCACCGAACGATTCGTGAAACCCAGTGTTTTCAGAATGGCCAGTTCGGGAATCCGCTCTCGCATGGCCTGGGACATGGTGTTTCCCGTCAGCAGCAGGATGGTGAAGAAAACTGCGGACAATATACCCGTCATAATCAACGCGATATTACCGGCCTGGTTGGCGAACATTTGGTTGTAGGCTTTCTCTGTCTGTGTCTTTGTCTCGTCCGATGAGTTTGCAAACATGGCGTCTATCCGCCCTGCAATCTCCGCGCTTTGCCCCTGATCTTCGATGGTAATCATGAACTGCCCCACTCCGCCCGCGCCAAAAGCGCGGTATTCATCAAAGAATTCATAGTTCATGTACATCTGGTCTGCTGCAACCTTCTCGTCCTTGCCGTCATAGATACCCACTACGTCGAACTCCCAGGGCGCATTGTCCTTGTTGGGCCAGATGTTGGCGACCAGTGGCATCTTGTCACCGACCTGAATGTCGTACTTGTCGGCGACCTCCCGACCGACAATGGCCGCCGTCCTGAGTGTCTTGAACTGCTGTTTCTGGCCTTCATCCAGTATGAGTTCAGGGAAAATCTCAAAGAACTGCCCGGTGTCAACGGGCCAACGGGGGAAAAAATTCTCCGGATCTTTGTAGGTTCCGCCAAACCATGACATGTGAGTTACATACTTGACTCCCGGTGTCCGGGCAATCCGCGGCCCGTAAGAAACCGGAATGTCATCGATAATGGAATACTTGGGCGCAACGACCAGCCTGTCCGCCTCGGCAAGAATAACGCCGCTGTTAAAAGAGACGGTAACGGACTGCAATATGCCGAACAGCAGGAAGGCAATGACAATACTGGCCATGGTAAGCAGGCTGCGCACCGGCTTGCGGAAAATGCCGGCCCAGATCAAACCGACATATTTCATCCCAGCGCCTCCACCAGCCGCCCTTTATCCAGGTGCAGGCAGTGGTTGGCATGGTCTGCGGCCTTCGGGTCATGGGTGACCATGACGATGGTCTTGTTATATTCACGGTTAAGCAGCCGCAGAAGATCCAGAATTTCATCCGCCGTTGTCCGGTCAAGATCCCCCGTGGGTTCATCACACACCAACAAACCCGGGTCGGAAACAACGGCCCGGGCAATGGCCACCCGCTGTTCCTGCCCTCCGGAGAGTTCCGCCGGCTTGTGGTTTTGCCTGTCCGCCAGGCCCACTACGGACAGGGCTGCCTGCGCCCGTTGCTTTCTTTCGGCCCTACTGAGGCCGGTCAGCAGGAGGGGCAGTTCCACATTTCGCAAGGCGGTCAATACCGGCAGGAGATTGTAAAACTGAAATACAAAGCCCACGTTGGTGGCGCGCCACTTTGCGAGCTGTGACTCTGACATTCGGTCGATATGCTGACCGCCGATGATGATACTGCCGGTGGTCGGTTTATCCAGCCCGCCAATCAGGTTGAGCAGCGTGGTTTTACCGGAGCCGGATGGCCCCATCAGCGCGAGGAAATCGCCCTGCTCTATGTTCAGGTTCAGCTTTTCGAGAACCGGCACCACCATCTTCCCGCGGGTGTATTGCTTTTCAATATCTTTTACTTCAATCAGGTCAGTCAAATTTCATCCTCGTTACGATGATTTTATTGTTACTTGAGTGCCGTTATCCAGCTTTTCCATCAGGGTGGCGTCCAATGCTACCACAACCTTCTCCCCGGCATTGAGGCCACTGGTCACGTTACGTTGTGCGCCGCGTTTCGGCCCCAATTTCACCTCACGCACCGACACCTGGTTGTCAGTCACCACAAAAGCGATGTTGCCGTCATCTCTGGAGCCGATGGCGCTCGCCGGAATCATCACGCCTGTGAGCGCCCTGACTTTGCCGGTCGGCTCTTGTTCTTCAAGAAACGAAACCCGGACGCCCATGTCCGGCAATATTCTGGAATCGCGAGAGATGAACCTGATGCGAACTCTGACGGTCGCCTTGCTCCTGTCCGCCGTTGGGATGATCGTGATCACCTCCGCGGGAATCTTCCAGTCGGGATAGGAGTTCAACATGGCATTGACCGGTTGCCCCGGTTTGACGCGATTGATGTAAGCCTCGTTGACATCCACCTCTATTTCCAGAGACTCCATATCCACAATGGTACAAATACCCGTTCGCGTGAAACCGCCGCCGGCGGAAATCGGGGAAATCATTTCACCCGGCTGCGCCGACTTGGCGACGACGACGCCGGGAAAGGGCGCACGAATCTGCATGTCATCCAGGAGTTGTTGTTGCACTTCGGTGACGCGGTTGGCAACCACCACTTCTTTTTCAAACCCCACAAGCCTTGCTTCCAGAGCTTCCAGGTCGAGCCTGCTCCTGTCCAGGTCCGCAGTGCTGGCAAGATTCTTTTGCGCCAGCCCAACGATACGGTCCAGGTCCAGCCTTGCCTGCCGGCGCATCACCTCGACCTCCTTGAGCCTCGCCTGAGCAGCCTGGAATTGCGCATTCGCCAGGTTGAAAGCCGCTCTCTGGGCACTGTCGTCAAGGGTTGCCAGCAACTGACCCTCCTCCACGGCCAGGCCCTCTTCAATGAAGACTTCCTTTACCTTGCCGGTAATTTTCGACGATACGGTCGCCTGCCTGCGAGCGGTGACATAGCCGGTGGCGTCCAGCACTGCGGCAGCGCTCGATATCACGGCGCCGCCGGCCTGGGTTGCGGTGGCGACTGTTACCGGCACCGGCGATGAAGGCGGCAGCAGCCAGAACCAGGCCAGGGCGGCCAACAGTATCGCGCCGACTGCGGTCACTACCCACCTGGCCCTGGAAGACGAGTCCTGACGCTGTGATTCGTCTATCTTCAGTTCACCAAGCAGTGCTTTCTTGTCGTTCACCTCTGGCCTCCGGCGTCAAAGGGTAAAAACCCGCAAACTCACGATTATTCATCCAATAAACAGTTCAGTCTTGTAGCACATTGCCGGTAACACTTACACTAACCGCCATGCTCACCTTGTACCAGTCGAATCAGATGTCGAAACTTGCCGACGTCTTCTGTTCCCGAAATGTCGGCGCCACCGACCCCTTTGAGCCCCTGACTCTGGTGGTGCAGAATCTGGGCATGGGGCATTGGTTGAAACTGCAACTGGCGGAACACCATGGCATCAGCAGTAACGTGAATTGTGTGCTAAGTAAGATACAAGGAAAGATAAAAGGGCTACGGTGAATAGATTCTCTGTCGGGTTCCACATGCCAGGGCGGACGATTGTGCAAACCGTTGGTCTATCTCCCTGAAATCTCGCCCGCGTCGGTGAGGAATTCGATCATCTCCGTGCATTTCTGAACGACAGCATGCAGTGGGCCAGGCCAGGTTGTTTTTCAGTGGCTTCCTTGCTGATTGTGAGCTGGAATCCTTTCCAGCGAAAAGAGATACCCCTGGCTACAATACCAACACAGATACAGTAGGTGCTCTGTGTGATTACTTTGAGATTGAGCCCGGTGAACTGCTCAAGAAGGTTTGACGAGGACTAGCCCGCTTTGGTGGATTGACCGTGTTGGGCACAATATGGGCACTGTTTGGGCACAACGCTGTGCAGACTCTAAAGCAGGCGTTTTTAAAACACGGTGCAGTTGCACCAACCAATTGAATTTACCAGGGAAAAATATTTGTGAAGTGGTAGCTACGGGTGGACTTGAACCACCGACCCCAGCATTATGAATGCTGTGCTCTAACCAGCTGAGCTACGTAGCCACAGTATCTCTAAGAGAACCCGCAGGCGCGAGAGGTGCGCATTCTCCCGATTTTGGCGGTGCAAGTCAAGATGCTGGACATTATGTAGCAATATCAGATTAGCCAGCGCTGCGGAAGGCCCAGATAGATTCAAGCCAGAAAAAGCGCCGATTAAACCAGCGCTGCACGTAATTTCTGGATATCGCTGTAGCGACTGGGAATGTCATCCCTGTCGGCCGCAGCGCGTAGGTCGGCAAGCTTTCGCAGTGACTTGAGAAGAACGGGCAGTGGTGGCCCGCTGGCCGTAAGCCCAGGGCGATTAACCATGCCTTTGGCTTGCGCTGGTCCTTCAATGAATTTTGCTACCAACTGCTCGTGGTGTTGTATGGCTGTTGCACCGTGAGCCTCACACACTTCCAGAAGTAGCCTGGTGTTGTGCTGGAACCAGGCTTGGTCTGAGTGACTATCCGCCTCTTTTAGCAATTCATCCAGAAGACTGGTTCGGCGCATGGTGTCGCGGAGAATTAATTGCTCCTCGGGTCGCATGAACAGAAACTTGTCTACCAGCAACTGGGAGTAGTAGGAGCTGTCTGCCCGGCACAGACCCAGCAGTAGATCAATGACGTTGATACCGGCAAAGTCGCCGGCATTGGCTCCTCTATACTCATGTAACCCGACGCGGTGCGGCTTGTAGTAAGGACGTACACAATAGAAGAACCTGTCGATATCAAGGTTTTCAAACAGTTCCGAATTCGAGCTAATAACGTCTTGCAGCGCAGCTTTCGCTACCTTAAAGTGGTCAGCGGTTATGGGATGTGAGACACCCAGCGGCAAACAGCGCAGCAGAGCATCCGCAGCCCGCATATAGGCAAAGGCTGCTCTGGTGTTGTGAACGAGAAAGAGCTTCTCGTCGTCGAGGTTGGTAAATTTCTTGTACTCGCCGTTTTTGGCGAAATTGTGAGTTTCCAGGTGTGCCGATGCAAATCTGGGCGTTACGCCCAATGATGCGCCAAGCTGCATCGCCAGGGCCGAGGCTTCTGCCAGCGGCGACTTGGTTTCACGCGATGGCTCTGTGATTTCGTGGCGCCTACAGGCCGCCATGTAAAAACCCACATTACCCAACACATCGAATCCGGCATCAAAGCCCTCGTCGGTATTTCCCTCGTTCAGCAGGTCGACAATAAACGCCGTTCCCTCCTCGACCAGTTGTGTCTTCAGATCGTCTCCTTTACCTTCGACATCCTCGGGGTTGTCACTGCAAAAATAGATCTCTTCCAATTCAGTATTGATATGGGCGAATCTACCCCTGATCCATTCGTCGAATCTTTCAGTATTTACGGTCATGCTATTTCTCCTGGCTTTTCTATCAGTGCCAATAATGCGCGCTGAAGCTCCTTTGTTAGAGTGAGTAACCTGTCTCGTTTATGCGGTCCCATCCGTTCTGCCACGCTGGCCTCCAGTTGTCCCACTCGGGCACCGGCCTCCTTAAGCACTTGCTTTCCTTGCACGGTCAGATAGAGAGCATAGGAGCGTCGATCTGCCGGCTTTTTGCGTCTCTTCATCCATGCTTTGGACTCCAGTTGGTCGAGGATCGGCACCATGGTGGAGCGGTCCAGATACATGCACCTGGCGAGCATGCTCTGATTGATGCCCGGATTGAGGTCGATCAGGGTGAGCACGGTAAAATGCCCGGAGGGCATCTTCGCGCCTTGGCTTGCACTAAACGCTTTGTCAGCAAGAATCTGAGCGATGCGGAGTTCGACTCCGATCATGTTGACCAGTTCGCCGAGATCCATATTGTCTTTTGACATAAAGCTCATGATTTCTCTGCGCCAATAAATGGTGGATATCCAACAATAGGGCATACTACAATAGGAATGTGATGCGGGCAAGGCTTCCAGAGGGGCTTTAGTAGGCAGGTACGGAGCCATGGCGCTGCTCATCAGGAAATGATGCTTACGGCTACCTGTACCGGGTACCCTATGTTGAGAATGAAGATGAATATTTCTTAAAACGGTTGTAAGTACTTGCTGACATGAAATTACAGAAAGAATGATGCACTACCAGCAGCAGCCCCCTCATGGTTCACGCTATTCATTCAGCACCCTGGCAAGCCCCACCAACAGTTCGACTATCAGGACACAAATGACACTTATGCTTATCACTTCTACTGAAAATGATAAGCAGAGGTGCCATAAAACATATTTACTTTAATAAAAGTGAACACTATACTTATCATTATTTCATCAATTGGTAACTGTAGTGCCCAAACGAGAATCAAATCAAAAACGAAGTGCTGTTGTATTCCCCAAAAACCGGAAGGTTATAGAACAACTTGGCGACAACATTAAACTGGCCTGTAAACGCAGAGGATACACCCAGGTTCTGATTTCAGAGAGAACCGGGTTAAGTCGTCTGACCATTCGCAAGATTGAGCAGGGAGACCCTAAAGTTTCTATCGGTCACTATGTCGCCGTGCTCGGTGTTCTGGGGTTAACGGAAGATTTCGCAAGAGTTGCCAATGATGATGAGCTGGGCCGCAAACTCCAGGACATTAAGCTGATGAGCAAACAAAAAGGGAAATAGTAATGAGTACGGTAGTCTATGTCTTTGCTGACTGGGAAGCGTTTGATGAGCCTACTCTGGTGGGTATTATGCGATCCTCTGTCATCAAAAACAAAGAGCATTTTAGCTTCAGCTACGATAACGACTGGCTGCGGTCTCCCTATGCACAAAAAATCGACCCGGACTTAAATCTCTATTCGGGAGAACAGCACAGCGAGGATTCCAAAAACTTCAGAACCTTCCTGGATTCCTGCCCAGATCGCTGGGGTCGACTACTCATGAAACGCCGCGAAGCCATTATGGCGCGCCAGGAAGAACGCCGCCCCAATGTACTCTACGAAATGGATTACCTACTGGGCGTACACGACCTTTACCGCTTGGGCGCATTGCGATTCAAGCGAGAAATGAAGGGGGAGTTTCTGGATAATGATGAAAAGCCGGCAGCACCGCCTATCTCTTCACTAAGAGATCTGGAATACGCGGCCCAACAGGTTGAAGACAACAGTAATGCAGATGACCCGGAGTATTTACAGTGGTTAACCATGCTGATGTCTCCAGGCTCCTCCTTGGGGGGAGCTCGCCCCAAAGCCAGCGTGGTCGATGAAAACAATCAATTGTGGATTGCCAAATTTCCCAGCCGTCACGACGACCATGACATTGCCGCCTGGGAGTTTGTTGTTTACCAATTGGCAGTGAGTGCCGGTATTCAGATGGCGGAATGCCGGATCGACAAATTCAACAGCCACCACCATACATTCCTGACCAAGCGATTTGACCGCACGCCAGACAGCCGCTTACATTTCACCTCAGCCATGACCCAGCTTGAATACTACGATGGTGATAATGATGCAAGCTATCTGGAACTGGCGCAGTTTCTTACTGAACATGGAGCCAATACGAAAGAAGACCTGGCACAACTGTGGCGACGCATTGTATTTACTATCGCCGTATCAAATACGGATGATCACCTGAGAAACCATGGCTTCATTTACGGTAACAGTGGCTGGTTACTCTCTCCCGCCTACGACATCAACCCGGTAACACCTGCCAACGGCCTGCACCTGAATATCACCGACGATGACAACAGCCTCAACTATGAACTGGCGATGGACGTTAGCGAATTTTTCCAACTCAGTGCACTACAGGCTCAGCGTATAAAAAATGAGGTGCTGATTAGTGTTACTCGCTGGGAAACGGTGGCAAGCTCTGCCAATATTAGCCGAAGCGAACAGCAGAATATGGCTAGTGCATTCAATGTCAAACCCAGCATCGCGAAATAAGCCTCGTTAACAAAACAAAGTCATGGAACGCGAGTCGAACGCAGAAGTTATCGTCACTTATATCCTGTTGTTTATTTATTGAGATGGCCAGGGAAGTTCAAGTCCTCTCCCGGGCACCATTACAAGCAATTGTTTTACAAGGACAAATACGTTTAAATCAGTAGAGTTATAGCCGGTATCTGTAGCCCTGAAATCCAGTTTATCCCAAACAGAAGGTGTATGGGATCAGGTTGTCACACAGGGCTTTAGCTGCGAGATTCGCCCTGGCTGTGAGCTGGGCGCTGTTGTGTTCAGCTCTTCGATTCTTGACGATCCACTGCCGCAGAGCGACCCCGAGTCCTCAGAGCACTTGCCGATTACAGTCTAGCGCCTGATCCCCAGCTTCCTACCAACGCGGTCAGCCACATCATGTTGCTGGCCCAGTTCCAATTCCTGTTGAAAACGCGCCATTTGTTGTTCACTGAATGACGTAGAGCGGCGCGTACTCATGTCGATATACATACCCAGGTTTTCGTTAGTGGCGGCTAGGTAGCCCTGTTCGGCATGGTACAAGCAGTGAAAGAAATGCAGGCGCTTGTGATCGAAGTCAAGCAGTTGGGAGGTGAAGCGCAACGGGTCGCCCTCCATGACCTCGCCAATAAAGTCTATATTGGAGGCCAGGCTGAAGGTAGATTTTCCTGCCGCCTGCTTGTGTTCCACGCCGATACCCAGGTAGTCGAAGTAATTGTCGGTGGCGATGTAGTCAAAAGCGACCAGGTAATAACCCATATTCATGTGGCCGTTGTAGTCAATCCAGTCAGGCTTAACCGTGGCAGTGACCGTGAATAACTCCTTCTGCATCATAAAGTCTTCTCTAAAAGTGTGAACCAGTCTACACATCGGCTCGATCAAGTGTGATTGTGTCTACTTCTTGGCATGTGCGCGCTGACTGCTCCAGCACTAAGTCGGTAGGCTCGGAGCCTATGGAAAATATAGCATATAAGGTTTTATTGGTGGGCATTCTGATTGGAGCGCTCATCAATATCCGTCGGCAAAACCAGTCGATCTCCAGGTTACCGGAGACTAAATTGGAGCAGTTGCAGGTGTCCTTCCTTGATCCGCTCACTGGGCTGCCCAACCGCTGCCGGCACAAGAACTTACCGCGCTGATGCGCCCTGGCAAAAAAAGCTAGCGTGGCGGGGCTCTTTTTTCGGTAAGATAGTTGCCGAAAATTCTGAGGAATCCCATGTCGACTGACGCTTCATCTCGCCCGCTGGATGGTATCCGGGTTATTGAATTGGGCCAATTGTTGGCCGGTCCTTTTACGGGCTCCATTCTTGCCTACTTCGGTGCAGAAGTCATCAAGGTAGAACCGCCCGGTGCAGGCGACCCCATACGCGGCTGGCGTATTCTCGAAAACGGCACCTCCCACTGGTATCGAAGTCTCGGTCGTAACAAGAAAAGCGTGACTCTGGATCTCAAGACAGAGAGAGGTCGCGAGTTGGTAAAGGAGTTACTCAAGGGAGCCGATGTGGTGGTGGAGAACTTTCGCCCCGGCGTGATCGAGAAATGGGGGCTGGCGCCCGATGATCTTAAACCCTTTAATCCGGGCCTGATTTACGCGCGTATTTCAGGCTACGGTCAAACCGGCCCATATTCTGCCAAGCCAGGTTATGCCTCGGTGACCGAAGGCGTGAGCGGGTTTCGTTATGTAAACGGTTTTCAGGGTGAGCCGCCGGTGCGCCCCAATCTTAGTATCGGCGATACTATCTCCGGTATCCACGCCGCGCTGGGTGTGTGCCTGTCACTGCTGCAGCGCGCCAAGGCACCCGACCAGGGGCAGGTGGTAGACGTGGCCCTGTATGAGTCCATGTTTAACCTGATGGAGGGCGTGGTGCCCGAGTTTTCCGGCGCCGGTGCGATTCGTGAAGCCTCCGGTACCACTATCACGGGTATCGTACCCACCAATACCTATACCTGTAGTGATGGCAAGTTTGTGGTGATTGGCGGTAACGGCAACGCTATCTTCAAGCGTCTGATGATTGCCGCCGGCCACCCGGAAATGGCTGAAGATCCGCACATGGCAGACAATCCGGGGCGGGTGGAGCATGAGGACCAGATCGACAAGGCGCTGGCGGACTGGTGTGCAACTATTCCCGCCCAGCAGGTAGTGGATGTGCTGGAGGCCGAGCGTGTGCCGGTGGGACTTATCTATAACGTTGAAGACCAGATCAACGATCCGCATTTCAATGCGCGGGGCATGTTCGAAGAGGTAGCGGTCAACGGCAAGCCTTTAAAAATTCCCGCTATCATGCCGAAACTGTCAGGCACTCCCGGCCGCACCGACTGGCCCGGCGGGGAAGTCGGCAGCCACAATGACGAAGTTCTGCAGGACATACTCAAGCTGGATGATGCCGCCATTGCCGCACTGAAGGAAGCGGGGGTGGTGTAGGGATGGCCACCCTCTACTATTACCACGACCCCATGTGCAGTTGGTGTTGGGGTTACCGGCCGGTCGCCGATCAGTTGTTTGCCTGCCTGGCCGCCGACGTAACGCGCGTTAATGTGCTGGGTGGATTGGCGCCCGATAGCGACGAGCCCATGCCAGAGCATCAGCGTCGAGCGATTGCCGGTTACTGGAAAAATATTGAAGAGTTACTTGGCACCGAATTTAATTACCGGTTCTGGAGCGAATGTGAGCCCCGGCGCTCTACTTACCCGGCCTGCCGGGCGGTAATCGCCGCCGCCCTGCAGAAGCGGGAGGAGGCGATGACCGATGCCATTCAGCGCGCCTATTACCTGCGGGCGATGAATCCTTCCAATCTCTCTACGCTGGAGACCCTGGCGGCAGAGCTGGAGCTGGATACCGATCAGTTTGCCAGAGATATACAATCATCCCGGGTCGAGACTGAATTGCGGCGCCAAATTCAGTTCTCGCGACAGTCGCCTATTCGGGGTTTTCCCTCGCTGGCCTTGGAACATGACAGCGGGCTGATAGCTGTGCAACAGGATTATCACAGCGCCCAGGTGAGCCTGGATCACTTGCAGGAATTATTGTCCTGAGCCCAGGTGCCGCCCTGCAGCCAGTCGCTCGCCTGCATGCCGGCGGCAAATTCAGCAATACGTCGGGAAAACTCCGTTGGGGTTGCTGCATCGCGCAGTTGCACGGAGGACAATTCAAAGCCACTGGACATCATATGCACATGGCTGTCGATAAAGCCGGGCAGAACCAGTCCGGGCGGTGATTCAATCAGTTCAGTGTGTGGGCCAATCAGGGCAGTGGCGGGCGCACATCGCTAGGCTTTTCCGAGCATAGTGCGAGCCACCGGATCGCGCATGATTTCAGAAGTGCTACCGTAGATGCGCTGGATGCGCGCATCGGTGTAAAAATGGGAGATCGGATATGCCACGGTATAGCCGTAGCCACCAAATAACTGCAGGCTGTCATCAACGACCTTGCACTGCATTTCAGTGGTGGCCAATTTGAGTATGGCGGCTTCTTCAGAAGTCATCTCACCAGCGCTATACATGTCAGCACATTTTTCGTAGTAGGCGCGGTTGATGGCGATTTCGGTTTTCACATCGACCAACTTGAAACGGGTGTTCTGGAAGCTGCCGATGGTGCTGTCAAAGGCTTTGTGTTCTTTCACATACTCCACGGTGATATCCAGCGCGCCCTTGGCGGCCCTCGCGGGGGTCGGTAATCGCCGCCACGATAACCACGTCGGCGTGACGTGGGGAGTGGTGCCGGCGCCGCCGAATTCCTCGGGCATGTCGGGGCATAACAAGCCCGCCGCACTCAGTGTATTTCACAAGTCGCGAGGGACAATGTGGTCTGCTTCCCACTGCTCGTAGTGTGAGGCGATCTCGGTTTGGAACGCGCGACGTGCCATGTCGCGGATATCGCCGCTGGAAACAATGACTGCCCACATCAACTCTGGTATGTTGGCGGACCTGATTATTTTATTACAACAACCCCGCATTCGGAGGTAACGACCATGCGCGAATATACGCAATTTTACATCAACGGTGAGTGGGTGGACCCCAGCGCACCCAACAGTTTTGACGTCATTAACCCGGCCAATGAAGAAGTCTGTGCCCATATAACTCTGGGCAATGCGGCCGACGTGGATAAAGCCGTGGCAGCGGCCAAGGCGGCCTTTGTGAGCTACGGTTGGAGCAGCCGCGACGAGCGCATCGCCATCATGGAAGCGGTTATCGCCGCTTACCAGAATAATATGGACGACATTGCCGAGGCGATTTCCCTGGAAATGGGCGCACCTGCCAAACTGGCTAAATATGCACAGGCCGGCAGTGGCCTGGGGCACCTGATGACAGCACTGGATGTGCTCAAGAGCTTCAAATTTGAGGAAGATATGGGCCCGCACCGGGTGGTCAAGGAGCCGATCGGTGCGTGCGGCATGATCACCCCCTGGAACTGGCCGATGAACCAGATCACCTGCAAGGTAGCGCCGGCGCTGGCGGTGGGCTGCACCATGGTGTTAAAGCCCAGCGAAGTGGCGCCCCTGTCTGCTTACGTCTTCACTAAGGTTATGCATGAAGCCGGTGTACCCGCTGGTGTGTACAACATGCTTAACGGCGACGGCCCCGGTGTGGGTACTGCACTGTCTGTGCACCCGGATGTCGACATGATGTCATTCACCGGCTCTACCCGTGCCGGCACCCTGGTCGCCCAGAATGCCGCGCCGACCGTGAAGCGTGTCACCCAGGAACTGGGCGGCAAATCGCCCAATATAGTGCTGGAAGATGCCGATCTGGAAGCGGCGGTGACCGGTGGGGTAATGCAGATGTACAACAATACCGGCCAGTCCTGTAATGCGCCCAGTCGTATGCTGGTGCCGCGGGCCATGCTGGCTGAGGCCGAAGCCATTGCTGCCAAGGTGTCCGAATCGGTGGTAGTGGGTGATCCGGCTACTGAAGGTACGACCATGGGTCCGGTCGTTTCCGAAGTGCAGTTCAACAAGATTCAGGCCTTGATCGAAAAGGGCATCGAAGAGGGTGCCAAGGTGGTTTGTGGTGGCGCTGGCCGTCCAGAGGGTTTGGACAAGGGCTACTACATCAAGCCGACGGTTTTCTCTGAAGCTAACAACGACATGACCATCGCCCGGGAAGAAATTTTTGGTCCGGTGTTGGCCATGATCCCCTACGATACCGAGGAAGAAGCCATCACCATCGCCAATGATACTGAGTACGGCCTGGCGGGTTATATTCAAAGTGGCGATCTGGAGCACGCTCGCGCGGTAGCTACCAGGATTCGTGCCGGCAATGTGCAAATCAACGGTGCCAATCCCGGCATGGATGTGCCTTTCGGTGGTTTCAAAATGTCCGGTAATGGTAGAGAGTGGGGCGAACACGGTTTCACCGACTACCTGGAGATCAAGGCCATAGGCGGGTACTCAGCGGCCTAAACCTTGGCTTCATTTGTACTGGCAATAGACCAGGGTACGACGGGTTCTACCGTCGCTCTGGTCGATCACCGTGGTCAACTGCGTGCCAGGGTGAATGTTGAACTCCCGCAGATTTACCCCAAACCCGGTTGGGTAGAGCACCGTCCCGATGATATCTGGGCCACGGTGCAAAAGTGCATTCGCACCGTTATGCGCAAAAAGCTCTGCAAGCCCACCGATATTGTTGCCATTGGTATTACCAACCAGCGCGAGACCACCGTGTTGTGGGATCGTGAGACCGGTGACGCGCTCAATAACGCGGTGGTCTGGCAGTGCCGACGCACCACTGATTTTTGCGAATCACTCAAAAAACAGGGGCTGGAAGCCAAAATCAAGCGCAAGACCGGCCTGGTGCTGGACCCATACTTCTCCGCTGGCAAGTACCGCTGGTTATTAAACAACACCGGCCGGGCCCGCGCATTGGCCAGGCAGGGCAAAGTGCTGGGCGGTACGATTGATAGCTACCTGATCTGGAAGCTGACAGCCGGCGCCAGCCATGTTACCGATGTCTCCAATGCCTCGCGTACTTCTTTGATGAATTTGCGCACCGCCAAATGGGATACTGAACTACTGGATATTTTTGATGTACCAAAAAATATCTTGCCACAAATCGTGCCCAGCAGTGGCGTGATGGGATATACCAGTGGCATTGTCGGCTTGCCCGATGGCATACCCATTAGCGGCGTGGCCGGTGACCAGCAGGCTGCCTTGTTCGGCCAGGCCTGTTTTGCCGCCGGCGATGCCAAGTGCACTTTCGGCACGGGTTCTTTCATTCTCATGAATATCGGCGCCAGGCTGCTTACCTCGAAGGCCGGCTTGCTCACTACCGTGGCCTGGCAGCTGGCCGGTGAAAAGAAGCCCACATACGCGCTGGAGGGTGGGGCGTTTGTGTGTGGCGCTGCCGTGCAGTGGTTGCGCGACGAATTGCAGATCATCAAGCGGGCACCGGATATCGAGGCCTTGGCCGGCAAGGTAGCCGACCATGGCGGGGTGGAATTTGTGCCGGCATTAACCGGTCTCGGCGCGCCCTACTGGGACCCGCAAGCCCGTGGCACCATCACCGGTTTAACGCGCGGTGCCAATCGCAGTCATATCGCCCGGGCAACACTCGATGCCATGGCTCTGCAAAACGTGGATATTCTCCATGCCATGGAGCAAGACCTCAACAAACGCATGAAGCTGTTGCGAGTCGACGGCGGCGCCGCTACCAATGATTTGTTAATGCAGATTCAAGCCGACGTACTGGGACGTAAACTTATCCGGCCGGTACTCACCGAAACCACCGTCGCCGGCGCCAGTTATCTGGCCGGACTTGGAGTGGGCCTGTGGGACAGCAAACAGGACATCCAGAAAATCTGGCAAGCCGAGCGAGAGTTCGCCGTTACAATGTCTGCGTCGGCGAGAAAGAAGCGCCTTGCCAGTTGGCATGGAGCGGTTAATCGCACGCTTGGTTAGGTGGTGCCACTGTTTCAGAATATTGCGTGACACCGCCGGGTTAGTTACACCAATACGGAAAACCTGAAGCGAGGCCTGCTTCCAAAACTCGAAGATCTCCAATAGGGAGTTTCTCTGGAGGGTCGGGAAAATCTGTCTATAAAGGCTCCCTTGCCGGAACTCGAACCTGGCAATTGTCCTGCATAATTTTGAACGGGTGGTTCCAGGCCGGTGTCGCGGCCCCACCTGCCTCTTCCACCGGCGACAGCCTGCAGCTGCCGATCGGACAGGACACGCACCGTCCCGACTGGGCCTGGCCTGGCTGGGATCGAATTGAATTGGCTTGCATTGCTGCTGTTTGATAGTAGTTTCATAGCGTCATTCCTTGTACGCGTTAATGAGTACCGCTGTCGCGGTTTTCACACACCCTTGTGTGAAACTGGTATGCGGCCGCAGTAGTTTGAGCCGCCGGGGAAAAATGAGTTTCCTGCACACTTCACTTGACCCGTAATTTACTTGTCTCTGACAATCAGCACCAGCACCACCACAGTCACCAACAACCCGATCTGCCAGAGGTAGGTGCCACCCAGTGCAGCTACAAGACCAGCTTTTACTTTGTAATTCTGCGCGGGTTTATTGTTGGCCATTACCATACAGTCCTTCAAATAAAATAAGTCTAGCTAAAACCCTCCAGAACACCAGAGAGACCTATTGCTATGCCTAACCACATTATGTAGATTCCCCGTGCCTCCTCCAAAAGCCTGTCGATTTCATCCCAGCTTCGGGCGATCAAGAGTTCCGGATTCAGGTACAGGAATATGGCGAAGACACTGCCGCCATAGTTCACTGTGGAAATCTCCGCATGGGGGGTCGAATCAAAGCTTATGGCAATCAATAATGCCCCTATGCCAAAGGCAGCAGCAAACCATTTTGCGTGTATTACAGTCATTAGCTTTTCCTCTCGTAGACAAATTTGGTGGTGAACGGCGGCAACACTATTCTTAATCGTTGAGTGCAGCCGCCATATTGATTAGACCGAATTGGACCAACGCTGACGATGTCTGCCGCCCCCTCTACTTAGATAATTGCTATAGATGTATGTTCCCACGCCATAGCCAAAGCCAGCTGCTAGTCCCAAAGCTCCTCCGGCGAGGCCGCCCCGGGTGGCGCCTGCTATCGTGCCAAGCACGGCATAAGATCCAATAGTTCCTAAAACGGTTCCGGTTTTAAACCCTGTGAGTGCCGAATTGTATGTATCCGTTAAACCATACCCACCTGACACTGCTAGCAGCTGCTGGTCCGAAAGAACCATCATTGAGCTGGGCGGGGAAGAGATCGATTTGATCATTAAGGGGTCGTAGATTGTTAAGTTCATAGTGTCATTCCTTGTACACGTTTATGAGTCCCGCTCGCGCGGTTTTCACACACCCTTGTGTGAAACCGGTGGGCGGCCATCCGGCCGCAAGTTAATAATCTGGTCGGCGTCGGCAATGGTCTCGGGGCGGTGCGCGACGATAATGCGTGTCATCTTCATGGCGGCCAGGTTGTTGCTGATCTGCTGCTCGGTGGCAATATCGACGTGGCTGGTGGCTTCATCCAGAAAGAGGATCTGGGGGTCGCGGTAGAATGCGCGCGCCAGCATAATGCGCTGTACTTGTCCGCCGCTGAGGCCGCAACCCATGTCGCCAAGGTGAGTTTCGTATTGCATCGGCAGTCCGAGGATGTCCGCGTGTATACAGGCAAGTTTAGCGCAACGTACAACCTGTTCCGGATTAATTTGCTGGTCGAAGCTGGCGATGTTGTCGGCGATGCTGCCGCTCAATAATTGATCGTCTTGGGTGACAGCGGCTATTTGCCGGCGATAATTCATGTGTTTGCCGAGAGTGCAGCCATCGATGCGTATCTCGCCGGTTGCCGGTAACAGGCCCATAAGGCATTTGAGCAGGGTGCTCTTGCCGCTACCGCTGGAGCCGACGATAGCGGTGGTTGTGCCGGCCGGGATGTCGAAACTGAGGTTCTTGAATATATCGCTCTCGGTCTCGCTGTAGCGAAAGCTGATTGCGGTCGCGCTCACACGACCCTCTAAAGGCTGCGCAGTGCCCAGGTCTGTGCTCTCTGCCAGCGAGTCGCGTTCTGTGAAGGCGATATCGGCGATGCGCTCCAGGTGCACACTCAACATTTTGATGGCGATCAGTTGGTCGATGAGGCCGTCAATGGCGCCCACGAAGCGTTGCTTGTAGCTCATGAAGGCAAACAGCATGCCCAGTGACATGGTATTGGCCATAACAGCAGTCGCTGCAAAGTACACGACCAACAGGTTTTCCACGCCAAACAGGAAGGTGCCGGCGGCAGCGTGGCCAATTTCCAGCTTGGCGATACGAATATCCTTGTTCATGGTATCCACCAGCCGGTTTTGCCAGTGGCTTTGCCGTTCGGCTTCGCGCTGAAACAGCTTTATGGTCTGTATGGCGCGTACGGATTCAATAAAGCTGGTTTCGCTGTGCGCGGCGGCGGCAATACTGGCTTCGGTCTCGCGTCGCATGGGGCCGTATAAACTCAGCCGGATGCCGCCGTAAACCAGCAGGCCGGCTATGACAATCGCGGTGAGTCCTACATCGTAGATCAACATAACCGTTAGCGTGACCAATGCCATCAAGCCATCGATAAGTGCACTGACCAGGCCGGTGGTGAGAACCTGCTTTACCGCGTCAATGGATGAGAAACGCGACAGCACATCACCCAGATGGCGCCGTTGGAAATAGGACATGGGCAAGCGAATCAGATGATGAAACAGGTTGCCGGCCAGTTGCAGGTGCAGGCGACTGGACAAATACAACAGTGATGAGGAGCGCAGGGCCTGGGTGCCAACTTCGATAATCAGCAGCAAGCCGAAACCCATGGCCAGCACCGATAACAAATCCGTGTCACTGCGCAGCACCACGTCGTCCACCACGGTTTGCATATAGAATGGCGCCGCCACGGCGTACACCTGCAGCAGTAAGGAAAGTAGCAGTATCTGGGCAAGGCTGCGTTTCAAGCCGGTCACGCGAGACCACAGGGCGCACAACGGCAGGCGCTCAATTTGTTTACTGGGCTGGAAGGCCTGGGTGGGGGTGAGTTCCAGCGCGATGCCGGTAAAGTGGTTGGCGAATTCCTTCACGGTGAGCCGCACCGCCCCTTGGGCGGGATCGTGAATCTGCAGCGTCTTGCGACCTATTGATTTGAGCACCACGAAGTGGTCCAGGTCCCAATGTAGTACGCAGGGCAGTTGCAACTGCTGCAGTGATTCCAGCTCTACCTTCAGTGGGCGGGCCGCCAGGTCGAGTCGGCTGGCAATAGTAATCAGGTCTTTGAGATTACAGCCCTGGCTGGATACCGAAAAGCGCCGCCGCAGTGTGGCCAGGTCCGTGGTAAATCCGTGGTAGCCGGCAATCATGGCCAGGCAGGCGAGCCCGCATTCACTGGTTTCAGCCTGGCGAATTAACGGCAGCCGCCGGGCAGAAATGAACGAGAGTTGGTCGAGGGCGGCTGTACCGTTCATTGCAATCTGCCACGCAGGCTCAGTAGGGGTTCCATCAACCACTGCAACAGCGACCTTTGTTCCAACTGCACGTCGGCGCGCAGGGTCATACCGGCCTTGAGGGGTAGCTGTTTGCCGTCGGCGCGTACCGAAGCTGAGTGCAGCCGGGCTCGCACTTTGTACACGGGTTCGCGGATCGGGAAAGGCAGCTGATCGATTTCACCGGGCAGACTGCTGGTTGCAGATACAGAGTGAATGGCACCGGCTGAGCTGCCAAATTTTTGATGGGGAAAGGCATCGTAACGCAATGACAATGCCTGCCCGGGCCGTAGGAAGCCGGCCGCGCGCACGGGTATCAACAGCCGGGCTACCAATTCTGAGTTCACGGGCAGCAGCGTCATCAACGGTATGTTGAAGCGCGCGCGTTGACCTGGTAATACGCGAATATCGCTGATCGTGCCGCTGATGGAAGCCTTGATAACGTAGGCGCGATTGCCGCGTAACCTGGCGATTTGCTGGGACAGGTCGCTGAGCGTTATGCGCAGGCTGTCAGCCTGGTTGGCGGCCTCTATGGGTTGTTGCTTTTTGTGAACCTGCAATTGTGCAATGTTGGCCTGCTGGCGTAAGCGCAGTAGTGAAAGCTGCTGAATCTTCTATTTTAGGCTCAGTTGCTGTTCCTCTAGCAGTTCCAGTTCTGCGTCGGTGATGTGGCCTTCCCGTTGCAGTTGTGAAAAGCGCAGTTTGCGCTTGGCTGTCAAGGCGGCCTGTTGTTCCAGCGTGGTGATCTGCGCCGTCAACCCTTGCAATTCCAGGCGCGCGGCGCTGATACGTTGCGCCAGGTCCTCGCCAGCGCTTTTTCCCAGTTGGTCGGCGCGTTGCAGTTGCCGCAGCAGGGCCTGCTTTTGCTGTTGATATTCCGCCAGTAGCAGTGTTTCCAGATGCTGGCCATCGGTGAGCATGCGATCACCGTTAATAATGGCCAGTGGCTGGTTTTGAACAACCCGCTCGCCCTCGGTGACCAGCAACTGGGCCAGCTTTCCTTCCGATTGTGGATACACCAGTACCAATCCGGCGGCGGGTTCCAGCCAGCCACGTACGGTTTCCCGGCGGGAGAAATTTGCCTGGGTTAGAAAGATTGCTACCAACATCAACCAGCACAGCACTCCCAGGCATAGAAGGTTGTGGCTGAGCCTGGGCAAGACCACCACATCGCCCTGCAGGCGATTACGCCGGTTGCTGATCACTTGTTGTCGGAACAATCCCATAGCGCATCCTTGCGCGAGTGGAGTTGTGCTTGAGTATAGAACGATTACGTCCGCTGAAAAGGGCGCAGAGCACTACTTGATCGAAAGCGATGAAATATAGATTTGCCGGTCAACTCGCCTATACTGTAGCCACCGTCTGCGAGCCTTTTTGCTTATGTCGTTGTCCCGTTTACTACGCTATGGCCTGTTGCTGTCCCTGCTGTCCTTATCCGTTTATGGCTATCGCCTGATCTGGGGGCAGCCATTTAATTTTGACCACTTCGTCGATCGCAGCCTGTTTGAAAATGCCAGGCAATATCCTGAATTGATTACCACCTTAGGTCTGATCGAGAATACCTGGCTGGATTTTCATAGTGATAAGCTCAGCGACTTGTCGCCATCCGTACAGGCAGATGTAGTGGCGCAATCGCGCCAACAATTTGCACTGCTACAGCAATACCGGCGCAGCAAGCTGTCTGCTCAACATGCACTTACCTATGATGCTATTTACTGGATGGATGCGGCGCGGCTGGCGGCAATGGAATTTCCCTATCACTTCGACAGGCTGGCCTATGTCGGTCCCTATCCAGTGAACCAGATGAGCGGAGCGCAGGACCTGCCGCATATGGTCTTGACCCAGTATCAGCGAGTGGTCGATGCGGCCAGCGCCAAACGCTACCTGGCCCGGGTCGATGCGATCGCTCCGTTTTTGGAAAACCTGCAGGCCGCTATGGCCTATCGCACGGAACTGGGAGTGGTGCCGCCTGGGATTATCATGCAGCGCCTTATCGAGCAGGCCGAGATGCTGGCAGCAACGCCGCCGCTGCAGTGGGCGATTTACACGGCGCTGGCCGAAAAGCTGGCGGCCACATCAGTAGACCGGGAAGAGCAGGCAGAACTATTGCGGCGCAATGAAGATTTGCTTGAAACTGCAGTGATTCCGGCCTGGCAAAAATTCCTCGCCTATCTCGAACAGCTCAATGGACAGGCGCCGCAAGCGGTAGGTTTATGGCGTTTGCCTGATGGACAGGCTTACTACCAGGCGCTGTTGCGTCTTTATACCACCACGGATATGAGTGCCGATGAAATTCATGCACTGGGTCTTCGACGGGTAGCAGAAATTGGTGAGCAGATGGGTTTGGCACTGGCGGCGCTGGGCTACGAAGAGGGCAGCGTCAGTGATCGCATGTCGGCCCTGGCTGCAGCACCGGGTTCCGCCTACGCAGCCGGCGCGGGCGTGCGCGAGGAAATCCTCGCAGAATACACTCGCCTGGTACGCGAATTACAATCGCGCACAGAGGTCGCTTTTCGTGACTTGCCGCCACAGCAGGTGATAGTAAAGGCTGAGCCACCGGAAACAGAAGCCGGTGCTGCGGGTGCGCACTATCAACCGCCGGCGTTGGACGGCAGTACGCCGGGATATTTTGTCGCCAATTTACGCGACCCCGCCGAGACCCAGCGCTTTGCCATGCGCACCCTGGCGGCGCACGAGGCCGTGCCTGGACATCACTTTCAAATCGCCACTCAACAGAATTTGGAAAATTTGCCCATGGCGAGAAAACTGGCATTCCCGGCAGCATACACCGAGGGTTGGGCCCTCTACACAGAACGCCTGGTCTATGAGTTGGGGCTGCACGACTCGCTGAGCAATATCGGCCGGCTGCAAGCTGAGATGTTTCGAGCGGTGCGATTGGTGGTGGACACCGGTATACATGCCCGGCGCTGGTCCCGTGCGCAATCGATCGACTATATGCGCAAACACACGGGCATGCCGCAGGGTGAGGTGGTCACAGAAATAGAGCGCTACATTGTCATGCCGGGCCAGGCCTGCGCCTACATGATTGGCATGCTGGAGATTCTGGCGCTGCGCGAGGAGGCCCGCCAGCGCCAGGGTGCGGCCTTTAACCTGCCGGATTTTCACGCTGCGGTGTTGGGTAATGGCGCACTGCCACTGGCGATTTTGCGCCGTGAAGTCGAGCGCGCCTTAGCCGCCAGTGGTTAGATACCACCCATCAGCATGTACTTGATTTCCAGGTAGTCATCCATGCCGTACTTGGAGCCCTCGCGGCCGCAGCCAGATTCCTTGACGCCGCCAAAGGGTGCCATCTCGTTGGAGATAATACCCTCGTTAATGCCGACGATGCCGTAGTCCAGGGCTTCGGCCACGCGCCACACGCGGCCGATATCACGGGTATAAAAGTAGGAGGCCAGCCCGAATTCCGTATCGTTGGCCATGGCGATAACTTCCGCTTCTGTAGAGAAGCGAATCACCGGTGCTACCGGGCCAAAAATCTCGTTGCGAAACACCGCCATATCAGAGGTGACCTCAGTCAGCACCGTGGGCTGGTAAAAACAGCCACCGAGTGCATGGGGGCCGCCCCCGACGGCCACTTTGGCGCCCTGGCTGATGGAGGTTTGCACCAGTTCGTCGACATCCTTAACGGCTTTTTCGTTCACCAGTGGTCCGCTGGTTACGCCCGCATCCATACCATTGCCTACCACCAACTCCTGCGTCGCCTTAACCAGCTTTTCCACCAACTCATCGTAGACAGCATCCTGTACAAACATGCGGTTGGAACACACACAGGTCTGGCCGGAGTTGCGGTACTTGGAGATCATGGCGCCGGTAATGGCCGCGTCGATATCGGCATCGTCAAATACGATAAAGGGCGCGTTGCCACCCAGTTCCATGGAGGTCTTCTTCATGGTGGCCGCACACTGCGCTGTCAGCATCTTGCCCACCGGCGTAGAGCCGGTAAAGGTCAGCTTGCGCACGATGGGGTTACCGGTCAGTTCGCCGCCTATGGCGCTGCTGGTGCCGCACACCACGTTGAATACCCCCGCGGGTACGCCGGCGCGCTCGGCCAGCACTGCCATAGCGAAGGCCGACAGCGGTGTTTCGGTGGCGGGCTTGATGACAATGGTACAGCCGACCGCCAGGGCGGGAGCCGCCTTGCGTGCAATCATGGCATTGGGAAAGTTCCAGGGGGTAATTGCAGCGACCACACCCACCGGTTGTTTAATGGTGATAATGCGTTTGTCGGCGGAGGGGGCCGGTATAACATCGCCGTCTACACGCTTGGCCTGTTCGCCGAACCACTCTACAAATGCTGCACCGTAGGCCACTTCGCCACGGGATTCGGCCAATACCTTGCCCTGCTCGGCGGTCATGATAATGGCCAGGTCTTCCTGGTTTTCCATCATCAGGTCAAACCACTTGCGCATGATCTGGGCGCGGCCTTTGGCGGGTACGGCCTTCCAGCTTCGCATGGCAAGCTCAGCGGCCTCAATGGCGCGACGTGTTTCTGCAGCGCCGACTTTGGCGATCTCAACTATCACTTCTCCGTTGACCGGATTGGTCACGGCGACGGTGGCACCGTTATCGGCGTCCACCCATTCACCGTTGATATAAGACTGGTGTTGCAACAGGCTGGGATCACTGAGTTGCATTGTCATGGTTTTCTCCTGGATTTTAGGCGCGAAGTACCAACAGTGGAACTCCATCCGCTGTTGGCAGGGCAATGGCATCGAAGAACAGGGTAAACAATTCTGAGTGGGAGGAAATCCCCGGTTTTTGGTAGATGTTTTTGCGGTGCACCTGCTCGGTCCGGGTTCTGAGTAGTGTTGAGCGAGGCTGCCATAGGCGGCAAAGTCTATCACGCAGCGCTGGTTTTTTGACGTGCTGTTTTGATGGCGTGTTTTTTCAGTAGGCCACGCAGTTGGTCATAACTCAAGCCCAGCGCCTGGGCGGTGCGACCCTGGTGGTGTTGTTGTTGTTGCAGCGTTTGCTGCAACAACTTGAGTTCGTACTCTTTGACGGCGCGCTCGAAATCCACCGGCGGAGGAGGGTCTGAAATCTGCGCCACGGACCTTACCGGCTCTGGTTCGGTCCAGTCCGCAAAGGGGGAGGTAAAAGGATCCAGCACGATCTCTGCTACCGGCGTGGCCGGGTCGCCCCAGCGCGATACCGAGCGCTCCACGGTATTTTTCAGCTCGCGCACGTTGCCTGGCCAGGCGTGCCGCAACAGGGTCAGTGCGGCGGCTTCGGTAAAGCCGGGGAATAGTTCCCAGCCCATTTCACTGCACATTTGCACCGCAAAATGGTGGGCCAGTTCCGGTATATCACTGAGCCGATGGCGCAGCGGCGGCAAATGCACCACGTCAAAACCGAGTCGGTCCAGCAGGTCGGCTCGAAACTCTCCGCGTTCTACCAGTTCCCTCAGGTCGGCATTGGTGGCGCCAATAACCCGCACATCTGCCTGTAGTGTGGTGTGGCCGCCCAGGCGTTCGTATTCGCCGTACTCAATTAGTCGCAACAGTTTTTCCTGCAGGCGGCCAGACATGGTGGCCAGTTCGTCCAAAAACAATGTGCCGCCATCGGCGCGTTCGAAACGGCCCTGGTGGCTGCGGGTGGCGCCGGTGAAAGCACCGGCTTCATGGCCGAACAACTCAGATTCCAGCAGTTGGTCGGCCAGGGCGGCGCAATTGACCTTTAACAGCGGGCCGTCCCAGCGCGGCGACAAAAAGTGCAGGCGCTCAGCCACCAGCTCCTTACCCGTACCGCGCTCGCCAATCACCAGCACCGGCCGGTTAATGGGGGCCAGCCGTGAAACCTGCTCCAGCGCCTGGGTGAGGGTGATCGAATTGCCGATCATGCGTTCTTGATCTCTCATGGGTCAAATATACCAATAAATATGGCTATATAAACCAATAATATGGTCAGAATATGTAAATAGTTTGAAACAAAAAGTGAAGCAACATACTAAATCTATATAAATCAATAACATAAAAAGTTGGCACACATTATGTAATACCTAAGGGGACATCAAAAACAACTGCCATCCGGTGGCAACAAGGTAGGGAGTAACAACATGACAGCTTTGGAAGAACGTGTGCTGATCTATACCGCCCTGGCGGTGGTCTGCTCATTCATCATGGTCTCCATCTCAGCGATGGCGGGTGCGTTGACTTTCATTCAAATCGCGGCAGTGGTTGAGGCGCTGTATTGGTTCGGTTTACCGAAACCCGGCAGCTTCAAGCATCGCCAAAACCGCATACTGTTTAACGGCCAATAAAGGAGCATTATCATGGGTATTTTTTCCCGTATGACCGATATCATCAATTCCAACATCACCTCCATTCTGGACCAGGCCGAAGATCCACAGAAGATGATTCGGCTCATCATCCAGGAGATGGAAGACACCCTGGTCGAGGTGCGCAGCTCCTCGGCCCGGGTGCTGGCAGAGCGCAAGGCAGCCGATCGTCGCCATCAGCAGGTACTGGAAGACAGTAACAACTGGGAAGGCAAGGCCAGGCTGGCTATCAGCAAGGGTCGCGAAGACCTGGCCCGCGCGGCGCTGCAGGAAAAGCAGGCCATCGAGGAAGAGCTGACAGTGGTGGCAGCTGAATTGTCTGCCACCGACGAGCACATCGAGCGGCTCAACGTCGAGATCGGCCAATTGCAGGCCAAGCTGACTGATGCCAAGGCCAAGCAGAAAACCATTCTTATGCGCAGCAAGACGGTTCAGTCGCGTATCAAGGTAAAGCGCCAGATGCACCGCGAGGCGCTGGATGATGCGTTTAACAAATTCGGTCAGTTTGAACGCCGCATGGACAATCTGGAGAGCCAGTTGGAGTCCATGGACCTGGGCCACGACGCACCGGGTGACCTGGCCAGCGAAATTGACTCACTGGTTGAAAATGAGAAAATCAATGAAGAATTGGCGCGCCTCAAGCAGGCAATGGGTAAGCCCAGCCAGGAGGCGGACAGCGCCCGCGAGACGGCCTAAGGAAGCTCTCAATGAAATTCTTTGAATTTATGTGTGTGCCCACCATCCTGTTTTTAACGGTGGTGATGCCAATCTGGCTGACCATGCACTACCGCAGCGTGAATCGATCCTCCCGCAGTTTGAATTCGGAAGACCGTGAAACCGTAGAGCATATGCTGGAAACCGTAGACAAGCTCGCTGACCGAATTCAGGCGCTGGAGTCGATACTCGACCTGGAGCACCCGGATTGGCGGCCAAAAAGGAGTGAATGAAATGGGACGCAGCAGCAGACGTCGTCACCGCAACAGAAATTTTCGCAGCAGGCACCGCGACTACAAACGCAGGAAGAACAGCGGCTGGGGCATAGGGCTGTACCGCAACACCCGCGCCGCCAAGTGTGCCGGCGTGTGCGCAGGTATTGCCGATTACTGGGAAGTGGAGCACTGGGTGGTACGCCTGTTGGCGGTGGTGTTGTTCCTGTTTACCGGCACGCTGGCATTTTGGGCCTACCTCGTGGCCTGGATAATGATATGCCCGCGTCCCCGGCGGGAGGACTACCAGCGCTGGGATGACCCCGAGGATGACATGGAGGAGGTGGAAATGGAGTACGACGAGCGTCACCACGACTACCGCCCCCGCAAGATGTTTCGCTACGGAGAAAGCCCCAGTGTGCGCCTGCGGCGGGCCCGCGAACGCCTCGATGCAGCGCTGCGTCGGGTCGAGGACATGGAAACCTACGTCACTTCACGTCAGTACAACCTCAATAAGGAGTTTTCCAAGCTGTAGCCGGTTTGTTATTCTCCGCGCTATCGAGAAAACATACTCAAGGTTCAAACATGCAGCAACTGACCGGACTGGACGCTTCCTTTCTGTACTTTGAAACGCCCAATGCGCCTATGCATATTTCCGGGCTGGCCATCTACGACCAGTCCACCGCTCCCGGTGGCAAGGTGCGTTTCAAGGATGTGATAGATCACACCGCCAGGCGCATCCGCCGGGTGCAGAGTCTCACCCGGCGCCTGGTTACCGTTCCGTTCGGCCTGGATCATCCCTACTGGCTGTCTGACGGCACCTTTGACCCCGAATTCCACATCCGCCATATGGCGCTGCCCAAGCCGGGCGACTGGCGCCAATTATGTATCCAGATCGCCCGGGTTCACGCCCGCCCGCTGGATCGCAGTCGGCCCCTGTGGGAGATGTATGTCATCGAGGGACTGGATAACGTCGCAGGCTACCCCAAGGGCAGCTTTGCCATATTTACCAAGATGCATCACGCCGCCGTGGATGGCGCCTCCGGTATGGAAATCACCGCGGCTACCCACGACCTCAGCCCCGATGCCAATCCCAGTAGTGAGCCCTACGCCGTGCAGGTGGACCCGCAACCCAGTAAGACAGAGTTAATCCTGCGCTCACAACTCAATACCATCAAGCAGCCATTCCGGTTCATTTCCGTGGCGCGCAATACCATCCCCGGCTTTGCCAAAGCCTATTTGCGGGTGCGCCGCGGCGAACTACACCGTATTGCCACCGTGCCGCGTACACGCTTTAACCACAATGTCTCGCCCCATCGTGTCTTCAATGCGACCAGCTTTGATTTGGATGAGGTCAAGGCGATCAAAAACTCCCTGCCGGGCGCCACCGTTAATGATGTCGCCATTACCATCGTCGGCGGCGCCTTGCGACAATATCTGCACGACAGGGACGAATTGCCCGATGACAGCCTGGTCGCCATGGCCCCCATCAATGTGCGCGATAGCAGTGAGAAGGGCTCTGGTGGCAACATCGTGTCCGCCATGGCCATCGAAGTGCGCAGTGATGTGGCCGACGCCGCTGAGCGTCTGTGCGCGGTGCACGCGGGCACTGCTTATGCCAAGGCCTACGCCAATGCTGTCGGCGCCAAGACCATGACTGACTACACCCAGTTTATTCCCAGCACACTTACTGCCCAGGCCGCACGCCTGGCCAGCCGTTGGGGCTTGATGAACCAGATGAAGCCGCTCTACAACTGCGTGATCACCAACGTGCCGGGTCCGCAGGTGCCGCTGTACAACACCGGCGCCAAAATGCTGTCGAACTTTGGCACTGGACCGGTGATGGACAGCATGGGCCTGTTCCATGTTATCAGCAGCTATTGTGGTGAGTTCTCGATTTCCGCCACCGCCTGCCGGGAGATGATGCCGGACCCAGAGGCGTACCGGCAGTGCCTGGTGGATAGCTTCGCTGCGCTGAAGAAGGCAACAATCGAGAAGCGATCTAAACCCACAAGAAAAGCCGCACAGCGAAAAAGGGCCTGAGCATGGATGCAGCAGCAGATGTACATAGGGTGCCGCCACCGGCCATAGGCCTTGCCCTGACCGAGGCACATCGCGTGGTCATGGAATTTTCAGCGCTGCGGTTCTACCGGCGCTGGTTGGAACGTATGCCCCCTGGCGACGGTCATGGCGTGGTGCTGATGCCGGGTTTTTTGGGTGACGATGGTTACAACGCTGCGCTGCGGCGCTATCTAGGCAAGCTGGGTTATCACTGTAAAGGCTGGGAGCAGGGCAGAAATCTGGGGCCGCGTGAAAATGTGCTGGCAGGGCTGGAACAACATATTCGTGGTGTGGCTGAATGCACCGGCAGCAAGGTTACCCTGATTGGTCACAGCCTGGGCGGCATTTACGCGCGTGAGATGGCCAAGCAAATTCCCGATCGTGTGCGCCATGTTATTACCCTGGGCAGCCCGTTCGGCGAGGGCCGCGATACTGGCTCCTACACGCGGCGCTTGTTCTCTGCCATGAATCCGGACAAGCAGATTATGAGCGCCCGGAACCTGTTACACGAGCCGCCACCGATGCCAACCACTGCTGTGTTTAGCAAGGGCGATGGTATTTGCAATTGGCAGACCTGTTATCAGCGCGGTGACTATGACAATACCCAGAATATCCAGGTGTGGGGCAGCCACTGTGGGCTGACCATGAACCCCATGGTCTGGTTCCTGCTGGCTGAACGCCTGGCCCTGCCTGAAGATGCCTGGCAGCCATTTAAAAGCAGCAGCTGGCGGCGCTTGTTTTACCGCAATACTCAATAACAACAATACAACAGACGAGGAACGTGTATGGCACGCTGGAGCCGCGAAGAAATCGAAGAGGCCATGGACAAGTTTCGGGCCGCCGCACTGAAGGGCGGTAAAACCGGCAATTGGCGTGACTGGGCCAATTGTTTTACCGAAGACGCCACTTACTTTGAGCACCACTACGGCAAATTTTGGGGCCGCGAGCGTATCTTCGACTGGATTACCGAAACCATGAGCCAATACCCTGCGGACCAGATGAATGCCTTTCCCATGACCTGGCAGTCCATAGACCTGGAGCGGGGCTGGGTGTTCTGCGAAGTCATGAACCGCATGCGCGATCTCGGCGATGGCAAGATATACGAAGAGCCCAACCTCACCATTTTGCACTATGCCGGCAACGGCCTCTTCAAGTACGAAGAGGACGCCTACAACCCGGCCAACATGGGCGTGATGATCAAATCCTGGCTTGATGCCCAGCAAAAATAAAAAGTGGGTCTACATCCTGTTGTAATTGCCCAGCGCCTGGGCGTGAAAGGCCAGGTGGGAGCCGATGAAGCTGGAGATAAAATAGTAGCTGTGATCGTAGCCACGCTGGTAGCGAACGGTGGCGTGGTAGTCCACTTCCTCACAGGCTCGCTCCAACAGGGCGGTCTGTAATTGCTCCTCCAGAAAGTCATCATCCAGGCCCTGGTCAATCATCATCGGCACCTGCTTGCCGCCGAGACGAATCAGCTCGCAGCTGTCGTGCTGTGCCCACAGCTGCCGGTCGTCGCTGAAGTACAAGCCAAATGCCTTTTGTCCCCAAGGTACGGTGCTGGGTGAAACAATGGGTGAGAATGCCGACACTGAACGATAACTATCCGGGTTTTTAAGGGCGATGGTAAGCGCACCGTGGCCCCCCATGGAGTGGCCGGCAATGGACTTGTTGTTACGGTCTATATCGAAATTACTTTCTATCAACGCCGGTAGTTCATCGACAATGTAGTCGTACATACGGTAGTTGGTGGACCAGGGTGCCTGGGTGGCATTGATGTAAAATCCCGCGCCCAGGCCAAAGTCCCAGTCGCCGTCTGGGTCATCCGGCACAGCCTCGCCACGTGGACTGGTATCGGCTGCAACAATGGCAATGCCATGTTCGGCGGCGTAGCGCTGCGCACCCGCCTTGTACACAAAGTTTTCATCGGTGCAGGTCAGGCCCGACAGCCAATACAACACGGGAACCTTGCGTTCACCCACCTGTGGCGGCAGGTACACTGAAAAAGTCATGTCGCAATCCAGCACCTCGGAACGGTGTGAGAAGCGTTGTTGCAGGCCCCGGAAGCAACGGTTTTCGGCCAGTTTTTGTAGAGCCATCAGTACAACACCACGCTACGGATACTTTTGCCGGCATGCATGAGATCGAAGCCCTTGTTGATGTCATCCAGCGGCATGGTGTGGGTGATCAAATCATCGATATTGATCTTGCCCTCCATATACCAGTCGACGATGGTGGGCACGTCGGTGCGGCCGCGGGCGCCGCCGAATGCAACACCGTGCCAGCTGCGACCGGTTACCAGCTGAAAGGGGCGGGTGGCAATTTCCTGGCCGGCGCCTGCCACACCGATAATATAGGACTCCCCCCAACCCTTGTGACAGCACTCCAGGGCCTGTCGCATTACGTTGACGTTGCCGATGCATTCGAATGTGTAATCGGCGCCGCCGCTGGTCAGGTCCATGACGGCCTCTACCACGTCGTCAGCTTCACTGGGATTAATGAAATCGGTCATGCCAAATTTTGTCGCCAGCTCCACCTTGTCGGGGTTGAGGTCAACGCCGATGATTTTGCCGGCGCCTACCATGCGCGCCCCCTGGATCACATTGAGGCCAATACCGCCCAGCCCAAACACCACCACGTTGGCACCCGCTTCGACTTTGGCGCTGTAGACTACCGCGCCCACACCGGTGGTGACGCCGCAGCCGATGTAACAAATCTTTTCGAAGGGTGCGTCTTCACGTACCTTGGCCAGGCTAATCTCGGGCAACACGGTAAAGTTGGAGAAAGTAGAGCAGCCCATGTAATGCAGGACAGGTTTGCCATCCAGCGAAAAGCGGCTGCTGCCGTCGGGCATGACACCCTGGCCCTGGGTTTCGCGCACGGCCTGGCACAAATTGGTTTTTGGATGCAGGCAGAAATTACACTCGCGGCACTCGGCGGTGTATAGCGGAATAACGTGATCACCGGGCTTGAGTGAGGTCACACCAGCGCCGGCCTCGCGCACAATGCCGGCACCCTCGTGGCCGAGAATGGCCGGAAAAGCGCCCTCCGGGTCATCACCAGAGAGGGTAAAGGCATCGGTATGACAAATGCCGGTGGCCATAATTTCTACCAGTACTTCCCCGGCTTTGGGACCCTGCAGGTCAACCTCGGCAATTTCCAGCGGCTGCCCGGCGCCAAAGGCTATAGCGGCTCTTGTTTTCACGTGTGTTCTCCTATCGTAGTTCAGCGGCTCACCATAGCCTCAGTAACGCGAGCTGGTCAACGAAACATCGGCCTCGACATTCACATTCCATGAATCCTGATAGCGGCCCACCCGCATATAAATATGTGAGGGCATGTGTACCGGGTGGCCGGCGCCGGGCATTAACGGGTAGAGTCGATCGGCCGCCGTCACGCCCAGTTCAGGACGACAGGCCTCCACCGCGTGGACGTAATAGTGGTTGAAACCGGCGTTGAGCCTCAGGCCCTGGTCAAAAAAGAACTGTGAGTTCGCATGGTCGGCGGTGACCGCGCTTGATATCAGTAACAGAACCAGACAGCCGAGTTTGGTAAATCGCATAGGTGTTTCCCGTCAGATACGCGTTACTAACCCTGGCTCAGCTTGTGCAATTAGAACAGGTCGAACTGATCACCGGATTTTTCAGGTACCTTAAAGTGCCGAATATTGGTGTTTGTCTGTGCGCGGCGATTCAGGCCCAGTTTCCTGCAGGCCAGCTTGAAGCGCTGCTCCAGCAAGCTGGCAAACTCACCGGTGCCGCGCATGCGGTGACCGAAGCGCGCGTCGTAGTCATTGCCGCCCCGACACTGGCGCAGCAGGCTAATCACATGCGCGGCTCGCAGCGGGTAGTGCTGGTGTAACCAGTCGTGAAACAGCTCGCGAATTTCCAGTGGCAGGCGCAGCAGAATGTAGTGCGCGGTATCGGCACCGGCCGCTGCTGACAGCGCCAGAATACCTTCCAGCTCGGCGTCATTGAGGGCCGGGATAATCGGCGCCAACAATACCGATACCGGCACATTCGCGTCGGCCAACTGGCGCACCACCTGCAAGCGTGCTGCGCCGGAGGGGGTGCGTGGTTCCATGGCGCGCTTCAGATCCCGGTCCATGGTAGTCACGCTAATGGCCACAGAGCAGAGGCTGTCGCTGGCCATGTCCTGCAAAATATCCAGGTCGCGCAGCACCAGGCTAGCCTTGGTGATAATTGCAAAGGGATGGCGAAAGCGTTGCAGTACTTCCAATATTTGTCGGGTGATGCGGTATTGTTTTTCTACCGGCTGGTAGGGGTCGGTGTTGGCGCCCAGAGTTATGGATTTACAGGTATAGCCCGGTTCGCCCAGTTCGCGCTCCAGCAGCTGAGCAGCATTGTGCTTGTAGGTGAGCCGGGTTTCGAAATCCAGACCGGGTGACAGGTCCAGCCAGGCGTGCGTGGGGCGGGCGTAGCAGTAGATGCAGCCGTGTTCGCAGCCGCGATAGGGGTTGATGGATTGTTCAAAGGGTACATCGGGCGAGCGATTGCCGGCGATGATGGAGCGTGCGGTTTCTGCCACGCATTCAGTAATTGTTGACGGCCCCTCAATACCGTCATCCCATTCATCCCTTTCAATGTGGGTTGGCGCGTAGCGACTCTCGTGGTTGCTGCTTGTGCCTCGGCCTTTAATGATCCTGTACATATATACAGTATAGCTGTATTGGGCGCGCCATGGCCAGAAAATCTTGGCATAATCATGGCAGGACAGAGGAGTGGATATGGGTGAGCCCGTGTACAAGGAAAGCTTTACGGCGGACGAATACCGGCAGTTCAGTGTGCGCCTGGAGCAACAACTGGCGCAGCTGCGCGAGCTGATACACCAACCGGCGTTTAATCAGGGAGCACCCAGTATCGGCGCCGAGCTGGAGTTGTACCTGGTGGATGACGATTACCTGCCGGCCTGCGTTAACGAAGAACTGCTGCGCCTGGCCAGGCATCCGCAACTAACGCCGGAGCTGAATCGCTACAACCTTGAGTTCAATTTGTCACCGGTGCCTGCCGCTGGCCTGTCCCTGACGGCAATTGAAAAGGAATTGCGTGATTTTCTTAATACCTTGCAGGGCCATGCGCTCAGTATCGGCGCGCACATTATCCCCATCGGTATCTTGCCGACACTGCAGGAACGCCATCTCAGCCAGGAGTACATGACCGACCGGCCGCGCTACCACGCACTAAGCAATGGTCTGTGCAAGATGCGTGGCGACAGCTTTCATATTGATATCAACGGCATCGATCACCTGTCCCTGCACGGTGAAGGGGTCACGGTAGAAGGTGCCAATACGTCCTTCCAGGTACACCTGCGGGTGAGAGCCGATGAGTTTGCCCAGCGCTTCAATGCCGCTCAGCTGACCACGCCGTTTACCCTGGCGATGGGCGCTAATTCCCCCCTCATTGCCGGCCTGCGCTTGTGGCAGGAATCCAGAATCGCGCTATTCAAGCAGAGCATTGATTTTCGTGAGCGCGGCAGTCCAGACTGGCGACAGCCGGCCCGGGTGACTTTTGGGCATGGTTGGGTGCGTGAGGGCGCCTGGGAATTGTTCGCTGAAAATGTGGCGGTATACCCACCTATCATACCGGCCCTGTCAGACGAGGCAGAGGGCTGCCTGGCGCTGCCGGAATTGTGCATGCATCACGGCACGGTCTGGCCCTGGAATCGAGCGGTTTACGGTGGTGATCACCTGCGTATAGAATTTCGTACCCTGCCGGCCGGCCCCACCGTTATTGATATGCTGGCCAATGCGGCGCTCTCCATTGGTTGGGTGGCCGGGCTTGGCGATTCAGTAAACCAGTATATTGCCCGCCTGCCATTTCGGTTTGCCGAGTACAATTTCTACCGGGCGGCCCGGTACGGGCTGGACGCTAAAATATTGTGGCCGCGTAAAAATGTGGGCGGCGTGGAAGAGCGGTGGATTGTGGATCTGATAGAGGAGTTCCTGCCGCGGGCGCGGACCGGCCTGGAATTACTGGGTATTGATGAAGCGGATATAGCGCGGGTCTGGAAGGTCATTGAACAGCGCCTGGCAACACGGCGTACCGGCGCATCCTGGCAGTTACAGGAGTATGATCGCTATCGCGACAAATGCACTATGGAAGAGGCTTGTGGGCGTATGCTGGCAGATTATGTAGACAGGGTAATGGCAGGTAATCCGGTGGCAAGCTGGTGTTGAATGTATGGCGGTCTCCGCATCGTGAGGATATAGCCCCGCGGGTTAACGAATTTTTGCAGAACCTGCCCGACCCGGTGGCCATCCACCTGCCCGGCGTCGACAGTACCCGCACACGGGTATTGGTGACCCTGTCCCACGGCAATGAGCCCTCCGGCGTGGAGGCGATGCACCAATGGTTGTTGAGCGGTAAGCAGCCGGCCGTGAACGTGGTGATAATTATGGGTGCTGTGGCAGCGGCGCTGGCGGAGCCGCTATTTTACTTCCGGCACTTGCCGGGTCAGCGCGACCTCAATCGCTGTTTCAACCCTCCCTACAGGGACCGGCAGGGGCGGTTGGCACAATCCATGCTGCAGTACATTCGCGACCTGCAACCGGAAGCAGTGATTGATATGCACAATACCTCCGGGTCCAGCGTTGCCTTTGCCGTCACCATTGGTGACTCGGCGCAGCAAAGTGCGCTGGTGTCGTTGTTTGTGGATCGGCTCATCGTCACCGACCTGCGGCTGGGTTCGTTGATGGAGCAGGACTGTGGGTGCCCGGTGGTAACTATCGAGGCGGGCGGTAGCAAGGATGACACCTCGGAGGTGGTGGCCCGGCAGGGCCTGGAAAAGTATTTTCTCAGCGACGACTTGTTCGCAGAGGCGGATACCCAAATAGCGGGCGTGGCCGTATTCAGGCATCCGCTGCGGCTGGAATTGTCAGCTCATTCGCGTATCGACTACGCGGACCGGCCGCTACACGACCGGGATATCACCGTGCGTAGCGATATAGAACAATTCAATTTTGTACCGATCGAGCCTGACGAGATGCTCGGTTGGCTGGATGCCGACAGGCTTCCTCACCTGGTGATTGGCAGCGATTACCACCCCCACAAGGTCGATGAGTTTTTCCGGGTAGAGGCGGGCAAACTCTATCCGACTCGCCATATGAGATTGTTTATGGCGACCACCAGACCGGATATAGCCGCCTCAGACTGCCTGTTTTACTTTGTATGCGAGGATCGGGACGCCCCGTGCTGAAACGGCTGGAAGAGTTTGGGGGCAGCGGTGCACCAGTACTGTTCGCCCACGCCAATGGCTACCCGGTAGGCAGTTATCGACAGTTTATCGAGGCGCTGTTGCCCGCCTGTCGAGTGACCGGCTTTCATCACCGGCCCATATGGAGTCCGGAGACTCCACCGGCCCGACTCAATTGGAAACGCTTCGCCGACGACCTGATTGAAACCATCGAACACACCCAGACTGAGCCGGTGTGGATGATGGGCCACTCCCTGGGCGCGACCATAAGCACCTTTGCCGCGGTCCGGCGACCGGAATTATTTCGCGGTCTGATCCTGATAGACCCGGTCTACATGTTGCGACGCCGGGTCGCGGCTATGCGTCTCGCCAGCCAGCGCAGACTCGACCGATTACCCCTGGTTAGCAAGACCCTGAGCCGTCCCGATCACTTTGCCAGCCAGCAGGAGGCCTTCGATTTCCACCGCGCCAAGCGTACCTTTCGGGGTTTTTCTGACCAGGTGATGTGGGATTATATTCGCGCCGGTACCCGGCCGGGCAGCGCCGGCGAGTTCCAGCTGACCTTCTCCAGGGAGTGGGAGGTGGCGGCCTACCGTTCAACCCCGTATGTCTGGGGCTCAATAAAGAAAATTCGCCTGCCGGTGCTGGGCCTGCGCGGTGCAACGTCCGACACGCTCAGCAAAAAGGCATTTGCGCGCTGGCGGCGATTGCAGCCCCAGGCAGACTTGCGCGAATGTGAGGGCGGGCATTTACTGCCGCTGGAGTTTCCCCGGCAGACCGCCGACCAAGTGCTGGACTTTTTGCGCCAGTACAGCCAGGCACAGCGGGCACCCTGATGTTGCATCGTATCTGGCTGGGATTTTTTCTGCTGGCGCTGCTGTCCGGCTTTTACCAGTGGTTGGGGCTGGGCGACGCCGCCGTGTTTCAGCGCATGGTGCAGGCTCTATTCGATATGGCCGCCCTGTCGGTGGAACTGGCCATCGGCTTGATTGGCTTGATGGCCCTGTGGCTGGGCATAATGGCGATAGGGGAGGCCAGCGGCCTGATCGCCAGACTCGGCCAACTGCTGTCACCGCTGTTCACGCGGCTGATGCCGGAAGTGCCCAAGGGCCACCCGGCCATTGCCTCCATGACCCTCAACCTGAGTGCCAACATGCTGGGCCTGGACAATGCGGCAACCCCGCTGGGCATTCGAGCCATGCAGGACCTGCAAAAGTTAAATCCGACCCCAGACACGGCCAGTAACGCGCAAATCCTGTTCCTGGTGTTGAACACCTCCTCGGTAACATTGTTTCCCGTCACCATTTTGTTGTATCGCGCGCAGTTGGGTGCGCCGGACCCGGCCTCGGTATTCATTCCCATTCTTATCGCCACCAGTTGCTCCACCCTGGCCGGCTTGCTGGTCACCGCCTGGGTACAGCGGCTCAAACTCTATGACACGGTGGTATTGATGTGGCTGGTGTCCGCGATTGCCCTGTTGCTGGCACTGGTGGGCTGGCTGTCCACTCTCACCAGCGAGCAATTGTCACAACAGTCCAGCCTGCTCAGCAACTTGATGATTCTGGCTTTGATCATGACATTTTTGCTGGTCGCCCACCGGCGCGGGGTCAACGTCTATGAAACCTTCGTGGAAGGGGCCAAAGCGGGTTTCGGGACGGCCATAGGTATTATTCCCTACCTGTTGGCGATGCTGGTGGCGGTGGGGGTGTTCAGGGCTAGCGGTGCACTGGATATTCTGCTGGATGCAATACGGGCGCTGCTGGGCGGAGCCGATGCCAGGTGGGTGGATGCCCTGCCTACCGCCCTGATGAAGCCGCTGTCGGGGTCCGGTGCCAGGGCCATGATGATAGACACCATGAACCAGTTCGGCGTGGACTCATTTCAGGGCCGTCTGGCGGCCACTTTGCAGGGCTCAACTGAAACTACGTTTTATGTACTTGCAGTCTACTTCGGAGCCGCCGGAATCCGCCATACACGCCATGCAATCCCCTGTGGACTGGCCGCAGATGGGGCGGGAATTACCGCCGCAATATTCGTAAGTTATTGGTTTTACAGCATTTAATCTGAAGCTTCTGTAGCCGCGAAACAAATTGTCCTTGTGTTTCAGGCGTTTGGCCAAAAATCCGCTTCCCTGTTCTGTCTACGTCTGCATCTGTTGGATTAATTCCAGTGCATGTCGTTGTTTCGGATTTGCCGTTGTAACCACCTCAAAAGTGTACCCGTCGGGTCCGGTGTGGGCCGTGCGACAGGTGTTTCGCACAATTGTGGAGAGCTCATCCATCAGCGTAGAGAAGCTATGCGCCGGCGTCCCATCCTCCAACTTGCGGGTGGTGGCCTTGCGCTGGGCGGCAACAGAGCGCTTGGCCCGGGCCAGGGATTGGTAATGGCGCACACAATCAGCGCCGTCCATCCGGGTGGCTTTCAGTGAAGTGCGAATGACGTAGATACCATCCAGCGCCGCTTCCGCAGCGATGCTCTGCGTCTTGCGCCGGAAGCGAAAGGCCTGGTTCAGAGGTACAAAGGTCTCGCCCTGCAGTGATCGGCGGATGAGGTCGACCAGCGCGTCTGGTAAATGGGACAGGTTGCCCAGGGTCTCGTTCTTGACCTTGCCGTCTTCGCGATAACTGCGGCGCAGCAAGTGGGTCGAGTAGACCTTGTCCTTGTACTTGCGGGTCGTAGTGACGACGTGTGCTGTGCCGGTTCGCTTTGTCATGGCAAGTTTATGGCATCTTATGCTCAAATAAGCCAGTATTTACCGGGTGTTCAGCGGGTTGAGGTGACTACAAGTGGAAAGAACTTGAGGTTAGATGTTGGCGACCCGTCCGAGGGTGCGCGGCATAAGCACGCGCGCCTTGGAGAAAAAAACGAGCCCGATACTTCTTGCTCTCTGCCTCAAATATGTTACATTCGGGGCGGATTTACCAAACCAATGCGGACGAAGTCAGACTCGTGCGCACCGGCATACATTCTGATTTATTTGAATAAAAAACGAGCGTTTTTCATAGAACCAACTTTAGGGGTGGTTTAACCTTGATTAACCTCAGCTTGATATGCGCGATTAACAATTAAGGAATTGAGTCATGAAAAAAATAACAATTATCGCACTAACAATAATAGTCTCTGGGTGCGCCACTCTCACAAACAGCGCTAATGTACCAATTGCTCTATCATTCAGTGATGGTAGCAGTGGAGCGTGTAAAATCAACAATAAGCGTATGGCGCAGGAAATTGAGATGCCGAGTACGCCTATGGTGAGACGCTCAGATGATGCATTGAAATATGACTGCACAACAACAGACGGACGCACCGCTTTCGGTAATATACCAAGTACTATTGGTGCCAAAATTGTTGCCAGCGCTGTGTTTATTGATCTTGGCATTGTTGACGCTATTACCGACAAGCACAGAGAATACCCAGCTAGCTTTGTTATTCCTGTCACACCTCGATAAACAATTAGGCTTTTTTACGGAAGGCGAGGGGAAGGCTCATCCAGCACCCTCTTCGGCTGGTTTGCCCTCAAGGTCTGCGCCGGTTTCCTGGTCAACAACTTTCATCGACAGGCGCACCTTGCCGTGATCGTCAAAGCCCATCAGCTTAACGTAAGCGCCTCTAAATCGACCCCCGTTGACATTATCAGGTAGCCATCGAACAGTTAATCAGTTTGTCCCGCCGTTAGTCTTCGACTTGCATGTTCCAGGGCAGTAACGCTTCCAGCTTCTCCACCGTATCTGCCGCCGCAATATTCGCCGGCACATGCTGGAGGTAAGCGTAGGGCTCAAGCTTATTCGCCTTAGCCGTTTCTACCAAACAATAGCAGGTCGCACTGGCGCGGGCACCGTGTGAGGTATCTGCAAAAAGCCAGGCCCGGCGTCCAACAGCAAAAGGCCTGATTGCATTCTCTGCCAGTGCATTACTGATATGCAGCCGGCCATCCTCACAATAGCCAATCAGATACTCCCACTGGTTCAGCGTATACCTTATCGCCTTATGGGTCAGGCTATCTTTGGGTACCCGATTGACGTTCTTCTCCAGCCACGGTTTCAGGTCCTCGAGAATCGGCACGCTGAGTGTCTGTCGCGCCTGTTTTTTCTGGTCGTGCTCCAAGTTCTTGATCGATGGAGCGAGGTCGTAGCTTGCCGTGCTCAAGCCAAGCCTTGACCAGACGCTTGACCTGAACCATCGAATAGCCGCTGACATGGGTCATAAAGCTCAGCAGCAAGCCCTTATCCGGCCCAGGCAGCTGATGATAGCGAAACCGAATCAGACTGCGACGAATAAACCCATAGCGCTCGGTTTTGGTTGGTAAGGAGAATGTAACTGCATGGGTGCCTTCAAGAAAGGCATGCACCTGCGCCAGTGTTTTTATGTGAGTGTCATTCATGATGGTATTCATCCTTCCATCATGAACAGAAATCAGGCTATGTCAGTATCATTTCGTGTTGGAAGAGGCAGGGAGATAAAATCATGATATATTCAACCAAACTAAGCGATTACATGCAGGAAAACCCGGCTACGGTAAAACCGGACATGCCCGTGTATGAAGCCGCAGTGTGTATTCTTGAACACAAGGTTTCAGGCCTGCTGGTGATTGATGACAGCAATCAACTTGTCGGCATGCTTTCGGAAATGGATTGCCTCGGATTCATTTTCACCAGCATGTACAACAACGAGGATTTTGGCACCGCTCTGGTGAGTGACATCATGACCCGGGACGTGAGCACGCAAAGCCCGCAGGACAACATAGTGGATGTCGCCACATCCATGCTGGACCACAAGCATCGCAGGCGTCCTGTTGTTGTCGATGGCAAGGTGGTTGGTCAGGTAACTTGCAGGCAGATATTGAAAGTCGTAACCGAGGGTTTGAAAGAACAGAAGCCCGGGGACCGCGATTAAACACAGGCAAACCGGCATGAATGAAGAAAAAACCATATTTGCAAAGATAGTTGACGGTGAAATCCCGTCTGAAAAACTCTACGAGGACGACCATTGCATCGTCATCAAAGACGTCAACCCGCAGGCTCCAACCCATGTGTTGATTATCCCAAGGTCAACGGAGATACCGCGCCTCGTTGACGCAAACGAAAGTCACCAGGCCTTACTGGGGCATCTGTTGCTGGTGGCCGGGGAAATCAGCAGGCAACTGGGCGTAGACGAATCCTTTCGTCTCATTATCAATAATGGTGCGGGGGCGGGCCAGACGGTATTCCACCTGCACCTGCATATTCTCGCCAGCAAGGCGTTTGACGAGGGCTCGCTCGGCAAAGAGTTTGGATAGCGATTTGTCGCACTGAATCCTGTCGGCAGACGCGAGTAAGATGCCATGAATAATACCGGAGACAAGGCTGATGCTAATACCCAAGCGATATGCGAGGGATACTTCCATTGGCCCTTGTCAGTTCTGAACAACCCATATCGCCGGTTACACATCAACGATACGACAGTAGCGCCAGAGGGCCGCCTTCTCTGGGTTAATCCGCCTTCCCGATTAACCAATACAGGAGCAAAATTGTGTACAAGATTCATCTTGCACTGGTGGCGCTGGCGATAGTTTACGATGCTGAAGCCGCCACCGGCGCCGAGCATCACAAGAACCCCGGTCACCACGACATCGAAGAGGTTTTCGTCAGCGCCCCTTTTCAGGATTCCAACGCTGAAACCACTTTGCCGGTCAATTCCCTTTGGGGAGAAGAACTTCAACGGGAGATGGCCAATAGTCTTGGCGACGCCCTCAAGAACCAGGTCGGCGTCCACGGCGCCAGCTTTGGGCCGGGGGTTGGTCATGTCATTATCCGCGGCCAGTCGGGGAAACGGGTGCAGGTGATGCAGAACAGCGTCAACAACGTCGATGCCTCATCCGTCAGCCCGGATCATGCAAACGGCCTGGCGCCCATCCTGGCAAAACGTATTGAAGTGGTGCGCGGCCCCGCCACGCTGCTCTACGGCAACGGTGCAATCGGCGGCATCGTGAACGTCATCGACGAAAGAATTCCCGAAAGTTCATTCAGCCGCCCGGAGTTTGCACTGGAACATTCTTACGACACCAACAACAGCGAGAACCAATCCATCGCCCGGCTAAACTTGTCCGCCGGCCGGTTGAATATACATCTGGACGGCTACACCCGGGATAGTGACGAGGTGGAGATTAATGGTTATGCAATAGACGCCCGGGCGCTGGAAGCTGAAGATGAACATGAGGGAGAAGAAGACGAAATCATCAACAGCCACGGATTTATCGCCAACTCTGAGGCCCGGGCAAGCGGATACACTCTTGGCTTTTCTCTGTCCTCTGACCGCGGCTTTCTTGGCCTGGCGGTGAATGAACTCAACAGTGAGTATGGCTTGCCTCCCGGCTCCCATGGCCATGACGAACATGAACCGGGTGAACCTGACCCGGATAGACAGGGCGTGTTTGGAACGAAGGAAGAAGCCGACGAACATGGGGAAGAGGGGCAGGAGTTGGTTCGCGTAGACATGGAGCAGACCCGTTACGACCTGGCCGGCGAACTGGAGTTCCACGACAGTCTGATGGACTCATTGCGTTTCAATATCAACTACACGGACTACGAGCACACTGAAATAGAACTATCGCCGGATGGCGATGCCACCCCGGGAACCCATTTCAGTAATGCAGGCATTGAAAGCCGCCTTACACTGAAGCACCACCCGATTGGCGACTGGCAGGGCCTGCTTGGCATGCAGGTGGCGAATACGAAATTCAGCGCCACGGGTGCGGAGGCGTTCATCCCGAAAATCAACAAAAACACCCTGGCTGTCTTCGCCATAGAAAGGTTTGAAGCGAGCAAAAGTACCTGGGAGTTCGGGTTCCGTTGGGAACGCAACCGGCTTGCCATGCGTGGCCGCTGCGATACCACCGAAGATTCGTACAGCTTGTCCGGCAGTTACCTCCGCAACCTTTCCAGAAAAAGTAGCCTGCTGCTCGCCATATCACATTCCGAGCGGACGCCCACCCTGGAGGAACTCTATTCCAATATAGATACGGCAAGCTGCGCCCGCCCACTCAATGATGAAAGGTTGACGCTTCATTCCGCCACGGCGTTGTTCGATCTGGGCAACCCCGAACTCGGCAAAGAGGCGTCAAACAATATCGACATCGGCTATAGACGCCATTCCGGCAAGTGGACATTGGAAGCCAATGCCTACTACAACTCGATCAAGGATTATGTGTACCTGCTGGAAACCGGCGAAACGTTTGAAGGTCAGGAAATTGCCGCTTATTTCTCTCGGGATGCGGACTTCTACGGGCTGGAGGGCAGCCTGGAATTGTCGCTTTTCAGTAACGATGCGGGCCGAATGGACATCAACTTTACCGGCGACTATGTGAGAGCCCGATTTGACCGGGGAGGCAATGTGCCGCGCATTCCGCCGGCCCGTGTCGGCCTCGAACTCGGCTGGTATGCCAACAACTGGTCTGCTGACCTGAGGCTGAAGCAGGTGCTGGACCAGAACGATGCGGCTATCGGGGAATCTGGAACCGACGGCCATACCCTGTTCGAACTCTACGCGGACTATCATTGGGAAATCGGCAAGGGTGAAGTGTTGTTGTTCGCCAGGAGCACCAATATCCTGGATGAAGAAATCAGGAGTCACACTTCATTCCTCAAGCACCATGCGCCCGAACCCGGTCGCGGCATCCGCATGGGTCTGCGCTACATTTACTGAACAGACGTACTAAACAGGTGCCGCACCCGGAAGAGGCTCATGCTTGACATACAGAGGGGGGGTTAACATCGTATTCGGGAAGTTCAAGAATAAGCACATAAAATGCAGAGAGTGCCACAGAGAGTTTGTTACGAAGGAAGAGAAAAAACGGACGTTAATATTGCTCTGGGCCTCGTCGTTGATGGACTGCAGGACAATTATGATAGGGCGGCTGCAAGCCGGTGATTCTTTTGGATTTGTAATAGCGTCCTTTCTGAACGGGCAGGAGTATATCGATAGTACTACGGGTCTACTGGCTGATTTCGCTCTCGACAATCCTGATCTTTGGGACTAGCTTGCGCTGACAAACCACTAGAGTGAGTCGCCACACTGCAGCATTGTTTTGCAATACCGACACAGGTACTGGCTGTCTCCGCGCAGTACCTTGTTGTGGCGTCGTGTAGACAGTGTATGGCTGCGGCATTGGCATTGATAATCAAACCGTCGCTGACGCCGCAGTGGAATGCCACTGAGATCGTAGTTGCCGGTAACGCTGTCATCGGCCCCAAAGGCGGCCATCAGGCCACGCCACTCTTCTCCGTGAGGCAAAATGTGGTGACGTCGACTGCGTCTGTCGCCGTAGAGTTGGTGCACAATATAATGCGCGACCTCGTGCGGCACGGTTCTCGCCAGGTTGTCGTCAAAGTACTTGGCGAAGATCCAGGGATTGTAACGAATCTGGCTGTGGCGGCCCTTGATTTTGAACATGCCCGCGCTGCTACCCGGCAGGTCGAACACGACATCAATGTCGGGAAATTTCTGCTCGAAAATACCTTCTGCCTGACGGATATAATCCACGGTGTGTTCAACTGCCAGTAATTGTTGGGCCTTGCCTATGGGTTCAATCATGGATGGATGGCATCACTGGGGCGCGTCCAACAGTTGATCGATCAGTTTGGCATCGGCGCCAAACTCCTGCAGCAGGGCGCGGTTATGTTCGCCTACAGCGGGTGCCCGGCTGGGCTGTCGTTTTACTTGCCCGTCCAGATAGAGGGGGCTGTCAACGGTGCGTTCGCCACTGCTATCGTCAAATTCGGTCAATAGGCCGGCGGCGCGGGTTTGTTTATCGTCACAGTGATCGACAGCCCGGGCAATTGCGCCGCAGGTAACGCCACATGCGGCGAATCGTTCGCGCCAATATTCCCAGTCGCTTTGCGCGAAAGCGGCTTCCAGCAACGCTTTCAGCGCTGCGGTGTTTTGCTGGCGCAGGGCGAGGTCGCAAAAACGCGAATCTTCTATCCACTCTTCGTGACCGACACAACGGGCGAGTTGTGGCCAGACCTTGTCTTGTACTTGCGGGAGAACGGCCAGCATAAACCAGCGGTCGTCCTGGCAGCGGTAGATATTGGTGAAGGCACTGAGGTTTGCAACGTCTATTTTTTTGTCCATGTCGGCACCATCCAGCGCGGCCTGTATGTAGATGCCATTAGACCAGAGGCCGTTAGCCAGCAGGGACGTACCTACCATGCCTCCCTCACCGGTGCGCTGGCGGCGGTACAGGGCTGTCACGATGGCACCGTACAACATGTTGGCCGCCATGTGGTCGCCCATCGCGGGTACTGAAATTGCGGGTGGGGTTTCGGCGGTCGCGCGAACCGAGTCCATCAGCCCGGAGCGTGCCCACCAGGCGGTAGCATCATAGCCGGTATTATTTGCCTCGGGTCCAGTCTCGCCATAGGGCGTGAGCGATGCGTATATGGTGCGCGGATTGACTGCGCGGATATCCGTGTAGCCCAGCCGCAGGCGTTCACGTACGGGCAGGGGATAATTGGTGATAAATACATCGGCCCGGGAAATCAGGGTGTCCAGAAAGGTTCGAGCGGCAGGCTGCTTGAGATCCATTGCCAGGCTTTCCTTATTGCGATTGGTGAGCGACCAGGGGTAGTTGCTGTCGCCGACGGGCAGTCCAGGCAAATGCTTGAGCAGCCGGTAACCGTCACCGCCAGGCGGTTCTATTTTTATGACCCGTGCCCCAAAGTCCGAGAGGATAGTCCCTGCTGCTGGGCCGGCTACAAAACTGGCGCAGTCAATGACCAGCAGATCGTCAAACAATTGTTCAGACATGGTGAGCACTCGCTGTTTGAAAACTATACCGGGTATAGGAGAAAAAGCAGGTCTATTTATCTATTGGTTTTCATAACACTTTAAAGGCAGCCAGCGTCCATCAATCTCAAAACCCCAAGTGCTGTGGATCACACTGGCTGCCACAAATGGCAAAGCAAAGTCGTACAGGTCGAAGCGAAAAAGAGTGAGACAGCAGAGGGCGAGAAGAAAAGTTGCACCGTAGGAATAGTATGCATCTACCTCTATGATACTGCGACAGTGGCGGAACGTGTCAACCTCATATGGACAGTCATTTCAAAGATAACATCTATTTCACGTAGCCGGCGGCTGTCAATGTTGGGAAGTTGACGCGATCATCGATAATGGTGTCATCGCCGGATTCAACAATAGGGTTGATAGCCACCGTCTCCGGCGGCATGGGTACGATTGGTCGCCCCCGCACAAAACGTTCCGGATGACGTTTATAGCGCCCATCAAGCACGCGTTGTTTCTGTACGGCAACCTCGTGATAACGGCCCGTGAAGACCTGTTCCGGGGTAAAGCCTGCCAGGCCACTGTGATGGTGCTCGACGTTGTACCAGTCAAAATAAGCCTCGCACCAGTGCCTGGCATGGGATACATCCGTGAAGCGGCCCGGATAATCCGGTTGATACTTTTGCGTCTTGAACTGGCTTTCACTGAACGGATTGTCATTGCTCACCCGGGGACGGCTGTGACTGCACGTCACATCCAGTTCACGCATCAGGTCCAGGTATCCGTGCGCAATCATCGGCGATCCGCGATCCTGATGCAGCGTGAGCTGACCTGGCGCTATGTCGTAACGGGCCGTAGCTTCGTCCATCAGTTGCCTGGATAACGCACTGTTCTCTTTGAGTGAGACCATCCACGCCACAACCAACCGGCTGAACAGGTCAAGCACAACGTAGAGTGATAGATAAATACCCCGGCGGACCAAGGGGAGCTTCGTTATATCCCACGTCCAAACATCATTAGGGGCGCTGGCCAACAGCCTGGGAACCGCATGGTGCTGGGCTGGCCGTTGGTGCCGACGGTCACCGTTTTCATGTAAGCCACGAAGAATGCGGTGCATCGTGCTCACCGAACACAAGTACTTATCCTGCTCCAATAAGCGCTGGTACACTTCTGCCGGCGGCTGATCACAAAAGGGGTCACTGTGCAGTGTCTCGACTACGACAGCACGCTCCTGATCACTGAGGGCGCGTGGCTGCACCGACTGCTTACGACAGCGCCGCGGGGGTTCATCGTTGGCGGCCCGCTTCCGGTGTGCGTATACCGTGCTTCGATTGAGGCCCAGCGCATGACACGCCCGCGTCAGTGGCAGTCTTTCAGGGCGATGCGTAATCACGTTATTCACACATCTTTCCCACTGCGCAAACGATCGAGCATCGACAAGGCTTTTTTTTGCAAATCCAGACAGTCGTTGGCAATCTCCAACTTGCGGTTCAAACGATTGTTCTCTTTCACAAGCTGCTTTATGCGACGCTGAGCGGGCGTTTTCGAGGGTGCAGGGCCGGGAGCACTCTTGGTCAGGCCGGCAATACCGCCTTGTGCATACTCACGGCGCCAGGCGGAGAGTTGATTACTGTACAGTTTCTCACGGCGTAACAAGGCGCCGAGTTCACCATGCTTACAGGCATCAGCTACGGCTAGAATGCGCAGTTTGTATTCCGGCTTGAACTGGCGGCGCGTGCGTTTCTCCAGTGCGGGCTCTGGTGTGACTTGTGTATTGAGTGGATCTGAGTGTGGTTTTGGCATTGCATGGTTCCTGCATTCATAGCCCTGAAATATATGTTATCCCAAACAGGGAGTGTATGGGCGCAGGTTGACACACAGGGGTGGTTGCACTCTGCACCCGCTGGGAGTTCCTCAATGCGCACAATGCCGCGTTTGCAGACAGGGCATTTTCTTTCTGTAACACTCAAACTAGTGTAGTGTCCTAAACATACTATACATTTTGCAAGACCGCCTTGGCTCGGCCCACCTTTTCCAATATCCCTTCCGCATTTTTTGTCCAAACGAAGGGCTTTGGTGATTCGTTATGCCGATCAATAAATTCCGTGATTGCCGCCTCAAGCTCTTTAACAGAATTAAAGACACCCCGTTTCAACTGCTTTTGTGTTAACAACCCGAAGAAGCGCTCCACCAGGTTGAGCCACGAAGAACTTGTCGGAATAAAATGAAGACTTACCCTCCTGTTGCGCGACAGCCACCTCCTCACTTTCTCGTGCTTGTGGGTGCTGTAGTTATCAACTATTAGGTGCAACTCCATTTCTTTCGGCGTTTGCTTCTCTACAGTTTTTAGAAAAGATAAAAACTCCTGATGCCGATGTCGCTGCCTGCACTGTCCAATAACTTCTCCAGTCGCCACATGTAACGCTGCAAATAGCGTACTTGTACCATGTCGCTTGTAGTCGTGGGTCATCGTGCCGGCACGCCCTTTCTTCAGCGGAAGGCCCGGCTGGGTGCGATCCAACGCCTGGATAGAAGATTTCTCATCAACACAGAAAACCACTGCATTTTCCGGAGGAGATAAATAAAGCCCCACAACATCTTCCAGCTTTTCCTCAAACCGAGGATCATTGCTGACTTTGAATCCCATCAGCAGATGCGGTTTAAGTCCGGACTCCTGCCACACACGATTTACAAAACTATGCGTCGTCCCCAACTCTTTTGCCAGTGTTCGCGTGGACCAGTGTGTCGCATCTTTCGGTTTGGACTGCGTGGTCATCTTGATTATTATGGAACGCAACCTGGCTTGATCTGCACTCTTCCTACCCCCTTGATTTTTGCCACGGGGCAGTTCTCTTTTGATGCCGTCATAACCGTGTACAGCGTAGCGGTTTCGCCAGCGACCAACCTTATGCGCGGTTATTTTGAGTTGCTCAGCTATCTCAATATTGCTATGCCCTTTTGATGCCATCCAAATGATTTTGGATCGCTCAATCAAGCGTATAGGCGCTTTCCGGCTGCGGATCGTTTTCTTTAGTATGTTTTCCTCTTCCGGTGTTAACTGAATCTTTACTGCTGTGTTCATCGGATGCCCCCGGCAAATAACCGGGGCTATTATATATGATTAGTTTGTTTAGGACACTACACTAGTCTTCATAACACTTTAAGGGCAGCCAGCGTCCATTAATCTCGAAATACCAGGTGCTGTGGATCACACTGGCTGCCACAAATGGCAAAGAAAAGTCGTAAAGGTCGAAGCGAAAAAGAGTGAGCCAGCAGAGGGCGAGAAGAAAAATTGCACCGTAGGAATAGTATGCATCTACCTCTATGATACTGCGACAGTGGTTGCACTCTGCACCCGCTGGGAGTTCCTCAATGCGCACAATGCCCCGTTTGCACACCGGACACGGTCGCTCTTTGTGAGTCATAACAATCCTTTGCTCGCCGTGCTAAACATGCAGAGAAGCTATTGGTCTGCGGTGTTCTTTCCTTTGGGCCTTCTGCCACCGCCACCGCAGGAATTGGGCCTTCCGCCATCGTAGTAAGATGCAGCACTATAAACTGAATAAATGGTCGCAGCTCTCCTTATTAAGGCCCCCCAAGACTTTTGGCGGTGACGTGTGAGGCCAGGCTAACGGCCGCAAAAATTAATGGAAGCACAGCTCCGCTTACCTGCTCCATCTCCATTGGAGATAACTCCCTGATCATCGTTGAACCTTGAATTTCCTGTTGAGTATTCATAGCTATTTCCCTATTTGTCATTCTATCCATCGGTTGATGGCTTCCACACCCCATGTGTGAAATGAGTTGGGCTACGCCAGCGCTAGGCCCCTGCATATCCCTGATCTTAAGTTAAGCACAATATTGTCGGATTATCTGAGTAAATGCCACCTAATCTGATTGTAATGAAGGACGAAAGATTGACTACCTGCTCCTGGGTTTAGATGTGTGACCGGTGCAATCCGTGTAACATGGCCCGGTGATCGCATGCTCAGGACGACGCGATATGAATTCAATTGGTGTGACTATATGAAAAGTGATCTACATATTGCCAGGGAAGCAATCCCCGCACCCATTCCGGTTGTTGCTGCGGAACTGGGTATCCCCGAATCGGCACTGATTAGCTATGGTGCGAGCAAGGCCAAACTGAATGCCGATTACTGCCAGTCCCTGGCTGATAAACCTGACGGGAAATTGATTCTGATGACGGCGATATCGCCGACACCCCTGGGCGAGGGTAAAACCGCGACAGCGATTGGCCTGGCGGATGGCCTGCGACGTAAAGGCAAACGCGCGGCGGTTTGTTTGCGCGAGCCCAGCCTGGGACCGGTGTTCGGCATGAAGGGGGGCGCGGCTGGCGGGGGCTATGCCCAGGTGATTCCCATGGAGGAAATCAACCTGCACTTTACCGGCGATCTGCACGCGATTGGTGCGGCGCACAACTTGCTGTCTGCCATGCTTGATAATCACCTGCACTGGGGGAATGAGCTGGGTATTGATGTGCGGCGCAGAACCTGGGGCAGGGTTGTTGATATGAACGACCGGGCGCTGCGCCACCTGATTGCGGGCCTGGGCGGGCCGGGCAGTAGTATCCCGCGCCAAACCGGCTTTGATATAACCGTTGCCTCCGAGGTGATGGCGATATTTTGCCTGGCCACAAATTTGCAGGATTTACAACAGCGACTCGGCGATATTGTGATTGGCTACAATTTTGCCGGCGACAAGCTTCGCGCCCGGCAGTTAAAGGCCGAGGGTGCCATGACGGCACTGTTGCGCGATGCCCTACAACCCAACCTGGTGCAGACCCTGGAAGGTACGCCGGCGATAATTCACGGCGGCCCTTTTGCCAATATCGCGCACGGCTGTAATTCACTGATCGCCACAGCCACGGCGCTAAAAATGGCGGACTATGTTGTTACCGAGGCGGGTTTCGGTTCCGATCTGGGGGCTGAAAAGTTTTTCAACATCAAATGCCGGCAATCCGGTCTGCGACCGGCAGCGGCCGTAGTCGTGGCTACTGTTAGGGCGCTCAAGCTCAACGGGGGTGCAGCGGGAGACTGCCTGGAGACAGAGGATCTCGCCGCACTGGAGACTGGCCTGGCCAACCTGGGTCGGCATTTGCAAAATATGCAGGGTTTTGGTGTGCCGGTGGTGGTAGCGATCAATCGTTTTGAAGCCGACTCTGATGCCGAGTTGGCGCGCTTGCAGGCCTATTGTGAGCAGCGGGGTGTGACCGCCAGCATGTGCGAGCACTGGGCGCGGGGCAGCGCCGGCGCTGAAGATCTGGCGAACGCTGTGTGTGCAGCGACAGAAGGGAACGGTTCGGAGTTACAGTTTACTTACCCTGCCGACATGCCATTGTTGGAAAAAATACGCGCCGTCGCTCAGAAAATCTATGGTGCGGCTGACGTGGTTGCGGAAAAAAAGAGCCGCCGTCACCTGCAGGCCTTGGAAGAGGTCGGCTATGGGCACTTGCCGGTGTGTATGGCCAAGACGCCCTACAGTTTTACCGCAGATCACAACATAAAGGGTGCTCCCGAAAATTTCGAGCTACCCATTCGCGAAGTGCGATTATCGGCGGGCGCCGGGTTTGTGGTGGTGCTGTGTGGTGACCTGTTTACCATGCCGGGGTTGCCACGCAGCCCTTCGTCGGAGCGCATCAGTGTCAATGGAGAGGGCTTGATCGAGGGTTTGTTCTAGTCGACAACTGTAGGCCTGCCGGCAAGTGACTGCCCGCCGTTACACCGCGTGGCCAAACAGCATCGAAAGCCCTGCTTTGGCGGGTTTGAGCATGTCTGCGTAGGCGTCGCCAAACTCTTCAAATATCTCTCGCCGGGTGGTGTCGTATTCTCCCGCTTGTGCTTCCAGTACTGCAACGGTGGAGGGGCGTAGCAACATGGCGTCGTAGAATCTTTGCAATACCACATCGCCTTCAAGCACATTGAGAAACGGCATTTTGAATATGTTGGAGAAGGTTTTTCCAAGTTCGAGGATGTGAAACAAATGGTAGTCGGGCAGCAGGGGCTCCGTTCCCAGCAGGAAGGGCGACATCTGCGACCCTTCAGTTAGCCGTCCAAGACCATTTTTGATCATGACCATGGACCAGCTGCTGAATATGTCAGATTCCTTTTCAGTTTTGGCTCCCCATGCCTGCGGCCAGTAGCCACCTACCACAAACCAGTTGAAGAACGGGCCACTGATGGAGAATGTCAGGAAGTCGTTGATGCGATCTACGTCAGCACAACGCACGGGATCATGACAGGGATAGAGGTGCTGAGCCGACTCATAAGTTCGGCTCAAGTAGCGACAAATGGCCTGGCTCTCCGAGATGATCAGGCCATCCTTGTCTTCGAGGCTGGGAATCTTGCCGAGTGGGTTGCGGGTCTTGTGGGCGGCATCGTGCGTGGCCCCCACAAAGGGGGATACGCGCCGGTAATCAAAGTTGAGATCGGCTTCCATCAGCACATGGGCGACCAGCGACATATAGGGCGATAGCCAAAACCCATACAGAGTGCGGTTGTGTAGTTGCGTTTCTTCCATGCTCAATCCACTTGTGTTGTTACCTGGCGATTCAGGTTAGCAGGTATGAGCTCAGTCGCAAATGGCCTCTGGCTGCTCACAAAATTTCTTGAGAATCTGGATGCGGGCATGGCGCGCCAGAAGCGCCGGTAAAAAGGCCGCCCTTCCTCTCGCGGAGAATACGGTGCGTTGTATCCCAGGCCCAGTGTCTGCCAACGGCTGGAGGTTCAAACCTTCGATTCTTCCCGCAAGCCGGATTGACTGCGGCATAGCGACAGCCATTCCTGCAGACCGGCACTCTGGTATTTGGCTTTGTGCATGATAATGCTGAGGCTGCGTTGGAAGTTTCGGTGGGGCACTGCCACCGGCACCAGCGAGCCGCGACGAAACGCATCATAGAGGCTGATTTTTGACAGGCAACCCAGCCCGAGGCCGGCTTCGACGGCGCGCTTAATGGCCTCGGTATGTTGCAGTTCCAGAGAGAGGTGGAGCCGGGATAACAGGCCGGTCATGGCGCGCTCAAATGTTTGGCGGGTACCCGAGCCGCGTTCCCGCACGATCCAGGGGGTGTTGAGCAGGTGTTCATCGCTCAACGCAGGGAGTTGGGCATAGGGGTGGCCCGGTGCCGCGAAGACCACCAGTTCATCATCGCGCCAGTGCTGGATATTCAGGTCAGGATGGCGCAACTCACCTTCAATCAGTCCCACATCCAGTTCGTAGCGAACTACCTGTTCGGCGATGGTCTGGGTATTTGCCACGGTGAGCTCGATATCGGCGCGGGGAAAGGCTTCACGAAATTGCGCGATCATTTTTACTGCCAGGTAGTTGCCGATGGTGAGGGTGGCACCCACCTTCAGGTGACCGAGATCGCCGGTGTCGGCAAAGGCTCGCTCCAGGTCACCGGATTGCTCCAATACGGCTTCAGCTTTAGCTTGAAGAGATGTGCCTAAGTCATTGATACGTATTTTTTTTCCAATTCTGTCGAATAGAGATATGTCGAATTGCCGTTCCAGGTCCTTCAGGGCGCTGCTGGCAGCGGATTGTGACATGGACAGGCTCTCGGCGGCGCGGCTGATGTTCTCGAACCGGGCAATGGCAAGAAACACCTCCACCTGGCGCAGGGTGTAGCGCATGGCTAACCTCTTTGTTTGTGAAGTCGTGTATTTGTAAAACCGATATATTATATAGGAAAAAACCGTTTTACCTATATCAACTATACGGTTAATTTTGTGGCTATCAACAGTCGGCAGCGACAACAGATATGGCACAACTACACCGCGAACAGGTAACCGAGGTCCATCATTGGACTGACTCGCTGTTCAGTTTCAAAACCACCCGTGATCCGGCCTTTCGTTTCAAGAGCGGTTATTTCACCATGATCGGTCTCGAGCAGGAGGGCCGTCCACTGCTGCGTGCCTATAGCATGGCCAGCGCCCATTACGAGGAGGAGTTGGAGTTTTTCAGCATCAAGGTGCCGGACGGTCCGCTGACCTCAAAGTTGCAACACATCAATGTGGGCGACGAGGTGTTGGTGAACAGCAAAGCTACCGGCACGCTGATTGAAGACAATTTGCTGCCCGGCAAACACCTGTACCTGATTGCCACTGGCACGGGCCTGGCACCCTTTTTAAGTATTATTCGCGATCCGGAAATCTACCAGAACTTCGACAAGGTCATAGTGACTCACGGTTGCCGTTTTGTAGACGAACTGGCCTACCGCGAAATCATCACCCAACATTTACCCAACAACGAGTACTTCGGTGATCTGGTGCGAGAGAAGCTGGTGTATTACCCAGCCGTCACCCGTGAAGAATTTCATACTACCGGCCGCCTGACTGACTTGTTTGCCAGTGACAAACTGACCGATGACATCGGGCTGCCCGCAGTCTCGGTGGAGGACGACCGCTTTATGTTGTGCGGTAGTCCCGGCATGCTCAAGGACTTTACCGCGGTACTCGATGAGCGCGGATTTCGTGAGACCCGCCACAGTGATCTGGGCCACTACGTGGTCGAGCGGGCTTTCGTAGGGTAATCAGTCCTCCAGCCCACCGGTTGCCGGTGCAGGGCGGGCCCGCTGGTTGTAGAGCATGGCCTTGAGGCGGGTGATGTCCTCTTCAGAAAGTTTGGAATAGTCAACGCTGACCTCTTCACCCACCGCCATACCTTTTTGGATGGCCGGGCGCTGACTGAGTTCGTCGAACCAGCGCCGGAAGTATTTGAACTCGCCCAGGTCAATGCCTTGCTTGTCCCAGTATGTGGTCCAGGGGTAACAGGCCAGGTCGGCAATAGTTAGTTCATCGCCGGCCAGGTAGCGTCTATCGTAGAGTCGGTTGTTCATCACACCGTAAAGCCGGTGTACTTCATCACTGAATCGGGTCAGGGCGTAGCTCTGGTCTCCCTCGCTGTCCTTGAGGCGGGCAAAGTGTCCGCGTTCCCCGAACTTGGGGCCCTGGTTGGCCATTTGCTACATCACCCACTGGCAGATATCCCATTTCTCTCGCTCGTTGCGGCCACCAAGCCGGCCGGTTTTCTCGGCGATGTACATCATGCAGGCGCCGGATTCAAACACTGAGAGGGGTCCGCCGCCGTCGGCAGGGGCATGATCGACAATCGCCGGCATGCGATGATTGGGATTAATCGCTAGAAACTCGGGGCTGAACTGGTCACCGGCGCCAATACGACAGTAGATCAAGTTGTACTGCAGGCCGCATTCTTCCAGTTGAATAGTCAGTTTTTTGCCATTGGGTGTGGCCCAGTAGTGTAAATCGATCATATCGGCGCCTGTAGTTAGTGCCCATCCATAAACGACTGTTTTTTTGAAAAACACCCTGTTCTAACCGTGAGTGTCCCAGGCCACAACTCTCCGGGCTTATGAGCGGCCATAAATCGACCGGTACAGTCACATTAGGGCCCCTTACCCTGGATTTATGCCACAGATTACCGCTGCACAACCCAAAAGCGTACAGATATTTGGCTCTCAGGGCCAACCATTGTGCTAGCTGGAGTCGAGCCGTGCCAAACGCATCAGATTATAGCTGAGAACCGAGGACCAAACATAAGCCTTGAACCCATCCAACCCCTTCCAAGTGGCCTTCGTTGCACCAAAAGCCCTTTTTAATTCCGAAATATTTCCTTCTACGCCTGCCCTGAAATGACGTAATCGATCAAAGGTTTTTGATTGCACGCCCATTGCCCGAAGCGATAGGCCAACCGGCTTATGGAAGACGACTCGCTTCACTCCGAGGCCTCTGCCTTCTGTCACATTTGCTTGGCTGGCATAGCCGCCATCAGCGACTACCGAACCGGGAAGACGACCCAGTTTTGACTGGTGGAAATCGAGTACTGGAATGAACAGGTCCGTATCCGATGGATTCCCTTTTTCAATGGAGAGGTACGTGATGAATCCACTTTCCTCACTGCTTATATTAATCTTATGGCCATACTGAACGTCTCGAAATCCTTTAACGATAATGTCAGTGTGCGACTCGAATAAACTGACAATTTTTTCTGATGAGTGAACGCTCTCTTTTCGAATGACACGGCGCTCTGTTTGATGGATGACTTTGAGTGTTAAATCCCGATACCGCTCCACTTGATCGAGCCATTTTTTCTTTTGGTCAGAGTCAGGGGCGCCCGCCTTGATTTTCTCCAGGCTTCTATCGACTTGTCTAAGTACAACTCGGACACATTTCAATAATTTTGGATAAAGCGCTTCTTTTCCAGTATTTTTTGCGTTAAAAATCTGGAATGCCAGTGATTTTGATAACTTCCTCTGATCTGTAAATCGATTTTTTACTCCCGTTACATTTTTACTTTTCGCCAACAATCGGCTTAGCACCCGAACGCCATCATTCAATAGTTGGCTGTCACTGGGCGGCGCAATATTACTGGCAACAACCGTACTATCGATGCGTAATTTATCCCTCGACAAAATACCTTCTTTCAGCCAGTTGTCCGATAGGATCTCATGCACCTTTTCCAAGGTCTCCGGTTTGATACTTCGTATCGTTGACTGCAATCCTGACCGACTGGGTGTCAAATGATTCGGCAGTCTTGCGAACGTTCGGTAGGTCATCGAATCTGACAAATGGAACGCCAGTTGCTCGTAGCTGATACGCAATTGTTGTTTCAATAACAGGCATCGAAAAATACTTTCAACACTGAAGCCTATTCGTCCCACCTTTGTTGCCGATTGGCTCACCAAATCATTGGCGATCAAGGCCAGTATTTCCGGGTGCTTATCCAGGAGGTTTGACAGTGATCTGAGTCGGGTTCCAAATTCGTGTTCTGAGTAGTTTTCAAATATACTTGCCTGAGCTACGCGGGTTTCTCGCATGCTGAATCCTCTTGGTTGTTTTGTTTTTGTTCGCACCTTTAGCTTAACAAATTCAAGAGGATTTTTTAATGCCTTGCGAATAAATTTCCTTATATTTCAATGGATTGAGAGTTTATGGATGCGCACTAGTTAGTAGGAAGTGTCGGCGGGACGGTTGTCAAATTCCGGTGCAGTGGGTCTGTCCAGCAGGCCCATGCTGAGGCGGTTGGTCAGTGAACGCTCTGGACCATCGAACCGGTAGCTGCTGATGAACTGCCCGTTGTTGTCCACTGCGGGGTGGTTGGGGTAATTCAAAACCAATACATCCAGTGCATCCTGCGACAGTTGATCCAGGCCCAGCAGCGTGTAGCCCTGCACCATGACTGCCAGGCCATCGGCAGCGGCCGGGGTTTGCGGGAAATTCTCTACCACATAGCGACCGCGATTGGTCGCAGCCAGGTGCGCGCCGCGCCGGAAATAGTAATTGGCGACATTGATTTCATAGCGGGCCAGCAGGTTGCGCAGGTGTATCATGCGAGCCTTGGCATCGGCGGCATAGGCGCTGTTGGGAAAATGTGCCAGCAACTGGGCAAATTCTGCAAACGCTTCGCGCGCAAAGGCGGTGTCGCGTTTAGTTAGGTCCTTGGGCAGAAATCGATCAAACAGGCTCTCATTGACCGTGTAGGCGGCTAGGCCCTTCATGTAGTAGGCGTAGTCCACGCTGGGGTGTTGCGGGTGCAGGCGGATGAAGCGATCGGCGGCTTCGATGGCGGCCTCGTGTTCAAAGTTGTTGTAGTGAGCGTAGATCAGCTCCAGCTGTGCCTGTTCGGCGAATCGACCGAAGGGAAAGCGCGACTCGAGTAACTGCAACGCCTGCACCGCCAGTTCGTAGTTCCTGTTGCGCAGGTAGCGCTGTGATTCCAGGTACAACTCATACTCGGAGGAGTTGGCGCCGGGGGGCAGCTCCAGTTCTTCGTTGCTGGAACAGGCGGCGACAAAGGCCAAAACCAGTGCCACCAGAACTAATTTTACGGTGCTCAATGGGTGTGTAATTGGATGCAAACTGTCTTCAACCTGGTTGGGCGCCGAGCGTGCTACCATGGCGCTGATTGTGGTCTGGCAAAGGCCGCTTATTTAACCACAGGATTGAGCGTTAAGCCATGCCTGAACAGATTGAACAGGATGCTGAGGTCACCCCGGCGCAGCACGGCAAGCGGCTGGATCAGGTGGCGGCAGAGTTATTCCCGGATTTTTCCCGCTCGCGCCTGCAAGGCTGGGTTACCAGTGGCGCCCTGACCCTCAACGGGGTGACAGTGCGGCCGCGTGACAAGGTTGAGCCTGGCGCCCAACTCTGTTTGCGGGCAGAACTTGAAGACGAGGTGCGTTGGAGCGGTGAAGATATTGCCCTCACTATCATTTTTGAAGATGAAGATATAATTGTCCTGGATAAGCCGGCGGGATTGGTGGTGCATCCCGCCGCCGGCCATGCCGGCGGCACTCTGGTAAACGCCTTGTTGAATCACTGTTCGAATCTTGTCAGCTTGCCGCGCGGTGGCATTGTGCATCGCCTGGATAAGGACACCTCCGGGTTGATGGTGGTGGCAAAATCCCTGCGCGCGCATACCAGCCTGGTTTCACAACTGCGCGCGCGCACAGTTAAACGCGAATACGCAGCGGTGTGTATTGGCGCCATGACCGGCGGCGGTACCGTGGCTGCGCCGATGGGACGCCATCCGCGGGCCCGCAAAAAAATGGCAGTAGTTGCCAGCGGCGGCAAAGCGGCTATTACTCACTATCGACTCAAGCAGCGCTTTGCCAACCACACCTATATCACCGTGCGATTGGAGACCGGCCGTACCCACCAGATTCGCGTGCATATGGCGCATCTGCACCACCCGCTTATCGGCGATCCGCAATATGGTGGCAGGCCACGCCTACCCAGATGTGCCGCACCGGAACTTATTGCCGCACTGCGAGGCTTTGCGCGCCAGGCGCTGCACGCGCGTGCGCTGGGACTGACACATCCAGGTAGTGGTGAACACTGCCAATGGCGGGTGGAATTGCCCGCCGACCTCACTGGCTTGCTGGCCTGTTTGAGTGAGTACGACAAGCTTGGCTAGCGCCGCAATCGTGCCTGACTGGCCCGCGCCTGGGAATATAATAGCCGGTACCTATACCCGTAATCAGCAAGCTTCAATCCCCGTTCATACCGTCGCGCTCACCCAGACCCATGGAATTCATTGCGTCGATGTAGCACTGGCCGCTGCCGGGGTAGCAGCGGATGCCTGTTTCGCTGCCAGGCCGGGATTGGGGTGTGTAGTGGTGACGGCGGATTGCCTGCCGATTCTGCTGTGCGCAGATGATGGCACTGAGGTAGCGGCGATTCATGCCGGTTGGCGTGGGTTGGCCGCCGGGGTGATTGAGTCGACACTGGACTGTCTGAGCAGCCGGCCCGGTCAACTGTTAGCCTGGCTGGGGCCGGCCATAAGCCAACAGCACTTTGAGGTTGGCAGGGCAGTGCGCGAACAGTTTCTCGAGCGGGCGGCCAGTGCGCTGCGGGTTGAGACTGAGGCCTGCTTTAGTGTGGCGGGTGAGAAGTATATGGCCGACCTGTACGCGCTGGCTCGCCTGCGTCTCGCCGCAGCCGGCGTCACGCAAATCTGGGGTGGGCAGCACTGTACCTATGCAGAAACTGAGCTGTTTCACTCCTACCGACGCGACGGAGTCAGTGCCGGACGCGTCAGCACGGTGATTGCCATCACCTGAGCATTCTCCAAACCCCTACTTGAAACAGGGCCAATTGCCCCCATTTAACAGCGCAGGAACGAAAGAGGTCTTGCTATGAGAATGGACAAATTGACTAACCCGCTGCAGCAGGCGTTGTCCGATGCGCAATCAATCGCGGTGGGTCGCGATCATAATTTTATTGAACCCCTGCACCTGTTGGCCGCATTACTGCAACAGCAGGGCGGCATTGCCAGGTCGCTGCTACAAAAGGTCGGAGCTAATGCGCAGATACTGGGACAGTCGGTTGAACAGGCTCTGACCGCATTGCCGCAAGTCAGCGGCAGTGACGGTGAGGTACACCTGTCCGGCGCTGGTGGCCGGGTGCTCAACCTGGCCGACCGGCTCGCCCAGCAACGCGATGACGCTTACCTGTCCAGTGAGCTGGTGTTATTGGCCCTGCTGCAGGGCAAAGGTGTCGCTGCCGATCTGCTCAAGGCAGCGGGTGCCACAGAGGTCTTGCTCAGTAAGGCTATTGAAGAATTGCGTGGCGGCGAAAACGTGAACAGCCCGGATGCTGAGGAAGCGCGCCAGGCGCTGGATAAATACACGATCGACCTGACTGAACGGGCCGAGCAGGGCAAGCTGGATCCGGTTATCGGCCGCGATGATGAGATTCGACGCTGCATTCAGGTGTTGCAGCGTCGCACCAAGAATAATCCTGTGTTGATCGGCGAGCCGGGCGTGGGTAAGACCGCCATTATTGAGGGCCTGGCCCAGCGGGTGATTAACGACGAGGTACCCGAGAGTCTGCGCGGCAAGCGGATACTGTCACTGGACCTGGGTGCGCTATTGGCCGGCGCCAAATTCCGGGGAGACTTTGAGGAGCGCCTCAAGGCGGTGCTCAATGATCTCTCCAGACAGGAGGGTGGCATCGTCCTGTTTATCGACGAGTTGCATACCATGGTGGGCGCCGGCAAGGCAGAAGGGTCTCTGGACGCCGGCAATATGCTCAAGCCGGCCCTGGCCCGCGGCGAGTTGCACTGCGTGGGTGCTACCACCCTGGATGAGTACCGCCGGTATATTGAGAAGGACGCGGCTCTGGAGCGGCGTTTTCAAAAGGTGTTGGTAGAGGAGCCCAATGAGGAAGATACCATCGCCATTTTGCGCGGCCTCAAAGAGCGTTACGAGGTACATCACGGCGTTGATATCACCGATAGCGCCATTATAGCGGCGGCCAAATTGAGCCAGCGTTACATCACTGATCGTAAATTACCGGACAAGGCGATTGACCTGATTGATGAATCTGCCAGTCGCATTCGCATGGAAATTGATTCCAAACCCGAGTCCATGGATCGCCTGGAACGGCGTTTGATTCAACTCAAAATCGAGCGTGAAGCGGTCAAGAAAGACAGTGATGACGCCGCTCAAAAGCAACTGGAATTGCTGGCAGCGGATATCGCCCAAGTCGAACAGGAATATGCGGACCTGGACGAGCTATGGAAGGCTGAAAAGGTGGCCGTGCAGGGCTCTGCCCAGATCAGGAGCGATCTGGAGCAGGCCAGGCTGGAGTTGGAATCTGCCCGTCGCGGCAGTGACCTGGCGCGCATGTCTGAGCTGCAATACGGTGTTATACCCGAGCTGGAAAAACAACTGGAGCTGGCGGATCAGACCGCAACTGCCCAACCGGTGCTGTTGCGCAACAAGGTCACTGATGAAGAGGTGGCGGAAGTTGTCTCGCGCTGGACCGGGATTCCCGTTGCCAAGATGCTGGAGGGTGATCGGGAGAAGTTGCTGCGTATGGAAGAGGAACTGCACCGGCAGGTGGTGGGCCAGGACGAAGCGGTAACCGCTGTTGCCAACGCTGTGCGCCGCTCGCGGGCTGGACTGTCAGACCCCAATCGCCCCAATGGCTCGTTCCTGTTTTTGGGTCCAACCGGGGTTGGTAAGACAGAGCTATGCAAGGCGCTGGCTACTTTCCTGTTTGACAGCGCGCGGGCCATGGTGCGCATTGATATGTCCGAATATATGGAAAAGCACTCGGTGGCGCGCCTTATTGGTGCACCGCCGGGCTACGTGGGTTACGAGGAGGGTGGCTATCTTACCGAGGCGGTACGGCGCAGACCCTATTCACTGTTGTTACTGGATGAGGTCGAAAAGGCCCATCCGGACGTGTTCAATATCCTGCTGCAGGTGTTGGAAGATGGTCGCCTCACCGATGGCCAGGGCCGCACGGTCAATTTTCGCAATACGGTAATCGTGATGACCTCTAACCTGGGCTCTGACCTGATCCGGGAATTGGCCGTGCAGGATGATTATGAAGTCATGAAAACGGCGGCAATGACGGTGGTGGGTAGCCATTTCCGCCCGGAGTTTATCAACCGGATAGATGAGACAGTGGTCTTTCACTCCTTGGCGAAAGAGCAAATTCGCGGCATTGCACATATTCAATTGCAGGGGCTGTTACAGCGCTTGCGTGAGCGGGACTTGCAAATGGCTATCGACGACGCGGTGCTGGACATGCTGGTTGAGGTAGGTTTCGACCCCGTGTACGGTGCCAGACCACTGCAGCGGGCCATCCAGCAACAGCTGGAGAATCCGTTGGCACAGGAGCTCCTGGCGGGCAAGTTTGCGCCGGGCGCAACGATAAAGGCCTCGCTGGAGGGTGATTCAGTTGTTTTTAGCGCGCAGTAGTGGGGTCAGAGTAAAACCGTCTATTCTGGCCAATACTTTGGCCAGAATAGACGGTTTTACTCTGACCCCAAATTATTTGGTTGACACCCGCCCCATTGGCGCTAACAATACGCTCCCTCTGGGCGGTAACGGTTCACGTCACGTATTGTGACCTCTGTACCTACCCTTATGGATGCTTTTCCATAGGAGCTGCCTGGAGATCCCAACAATCGGTGACTGCCGTACTGGCATGCACCGAGGCCACAGACTGCGCTACCTCGCAGGGCAACCGACAACGGCGACGTTAAACCTGTCTGCCGTGGGGAGACAGTCTGAAGGTCACAGGACATCGGTTGCCATGGGTAGTGGAGCGCATTGAAATAATCGCCCCGCACACACTTTTAACAGCTACGGCTGGGTAGCCGTACAACTGGGAGATAGGTACGTGGAGTTGTTGTCAGGTGGCGAAATGATCGCCAAGGCACTGGAAGACGAAGGGGTGGAGTTTATCTACGGCTACCCTGGCGGCACGGTGTTGCACATTTACGATGCGTTGTTCAAAAACTCAAAAATACCGCACATATTGGTGCGCCATGAGCAGGCGGCGACTCACGCGGCGGATGGCTACACCCGTGCTACCGGTAAGACGGGTGTGGTGTTGGTGACCTCTGGCCCCGGCGCCACAAACACGGTAACCGGTATTGCCACTGCCTATATGGATTCCATCCCGATGGTGGTTATATCCGGCCAGGTACAGTCGCACCTGATTGGTGATGATGCCTTCCAGGAGTGCGATATGATCGGTGTTACCCGGCCTATAGTGAAACACAGCTTTCTGGTTAAGCGAGCAGAAGATATCCCTGCCACTATCAAAAAAGCCTTCCATATTGCCGCTACGGGCCGGCCTGGGCCAGTGGTTATCGATATCCCAAAAGATATAACCCGCCCCGATGAAAAATTTGAATACCACTATCCTGCGAGCATGAAGCTGCGCTCCTACAATCCAGCCCAGCGCGGTCATGCCGGACAGATAAAGAAAGCGGTCAAGTTGTTGCTGGCAGCCAGGCGACCGGTAATCTATGCCGGTGGTGGTGTAGTGCAAGGTGGCGCCGGCGAACTGCTAATCGAACTGGCGCAAACCCTGAACTTTCCGGTTACCAATACCCTGATGGGGCTGGGCGGTTATCCGGCCACCGACCGACGGTTTATCGGTATGCTCGGTATGCACGGTTTATACGAAGCCAATATGGCCATGCACCACAGTGACGTTATTTTGGCAGTGGGTGTACGCTTTGATGATCGCGTGACCAACACGGTCGAGAAATTCTGCCCAGGCGCCAAGATCATTCATATTGATATAGATCCAACCAGTATATCCAAAACCATTATTGCCGATGTCCCTATCGTGGGCCCGGTACATTCGGTACTGACCGATATAGTTGGTTTGCTGGGGCAGCAAGCAGACTCCGAATTGCCCGATATCGCTGCGCTTGAGAAATGGTGGCAACAAATCGAGCAATGGCGAGCAGCGCACGGCTTGTTAACCGGCACCCGCTACGAACTGGACGACTCCGTCATCAAACCGCAGCAGGTCATCGAATCCCTGTACCGGGTGACCCGGGGTGAGGCTTACGTGACTTCAGATGTGGGGCAGCACCAGATGTTTGCGGCCCAGTATTACCCCTTCGATAAACCCCGACGCTGGATCAATTCCGGTGGCCTGGGCACCATGGGCTTCGGTTTGCCCTCGGCGATGGGGGTGAAGCTGGCCTTTCCAAATGCACACGTCGCCTGTGTTACTGGCGAGGGCAGCATTCAGATGAACATTCAGGAGCTGTCTACCTGCAAGCAATATGACATCGCGGTCAAGATTATTAACCTGCGCAATGGCTATCTGGGGATGGTCAAGCAGTGGCAGGACATGCAGTATGAGGGGCGCTATGCGGAGTCGGCTTATGCCGACTCCTTACCCAACTTCAGCAAGTTGGCAGAGGCCTATGGACATGTGGGTATGCTGGTGGAAAACCTCTCCGAACTGGATGAAAAAATGGAGCAGGCTTTTGCCCTCAAAGACCAGCTGGTTTTCCTCGATGTTGTGGTAGACCCGGCAGAGCACGTTTATCCCATGCATATTGCACCCCATGGGTCCATGGCCGATATGTGGCTGGGCAAGACGGAGAGAACCTGAGATGAGACGTATACTTTCTGTTCTTTTGGAGAATGAACCGGGTGCACTGTCGCGGGTGGTGGGGCTGTTTTCACAGCGAGGTTACAATATCGAGACCCTTAATGTGGCGCCGACGGAGGACCCCACGCTGTCCCGGCTGACCCTGACCACGACCGGTGATGATCGCAAGATGGAGCAGATCGGCAAACAGTTGAACAAGCTGATCGACGTGGTGAAGTTGGTTGATTTGACCGAGGGCGCCCACATAGAGCGCGACCTGATGTTGATCAAGGTGCGTGCCACCGGCGCACAGCGAGCTGAAATCAAGCGTTGTACGGATATATTCCGCGGCCAGATTGTAGATGTGGGTCCAACGGTATACACGATTATGCTGTCGGGCACTTCCGACAAACTCGATTCCTTTATCGAGGCGATGGGCGACGCGTCTATTCTGGAGGTGGTGCGCAGCGGCGTGGCGGGTATTGCCCGCGGCGAGAAGGTGTTGACCCTGTGAGGTTGGGGTCATGAGGTTGGGGTCAGAGTAAATCGGTCAAATATGGCCAGCGTCTAGACTCTGACCCCATATTTCTGGCCATATTTGACCGATTTACTCTGACCCCGAAATTGCATAAAAAAACCGGCCATTGGCCGGTTTTTTTGGTTCTGAAACAAACTGTCAGGCGCTGAGGGCGCGAATACGATCATTCAGACGGCTCTTGTGCCGTGCCGCCTTGTTCTTGTGGAGAATACCCTTATTGGCCATACGATCGATAACCGGTACAGCTTCCGCGTAGGCAGCGGTGGCTTTCTCTGCATCACCGGCGTCGATTGCCGCTATCACTTTCTTGATAACGGTGCGGACCAGGGAGCGCAGTCTCGCGTTGTGACGCCGCCGCCCCTCTGCCTGACGGGCGCGTTTTTTGGCTTGTGCTGAGTTTGCCAACGTGCATTACCTCTATTTCGACTAAATATTCAGGAGGCCGGATTATTCACATTTAGCACACCGATGTCAACGTAAGCCTCAGCTCATACTCTTGTAAAAATGCCACAAGCTGGGGGCCCACATGAGCCAGAACAGGCACAGGGTAATGAGCACGATCACCGAGCCTGTATCCTTGGCTTGACCCGACAGCGGGTGTGGCGCCGGCCCAATGCGATCTACCACCGATTCAATGGCTGTAGTAATCAATTCGGCGAGTACTACCGGCACACACCAGTAATAGCTGGTTTAGTCATCATGTCATGTGCTTCGTTGGGCAGACGCGTACAGCTTACTTAAAGGTCTCGGCATCAAACAACAGGTGGCCGGATAAATCGCCAAACAACTCCGGATACATTTCGCGCCTGGAGAATTGCCACTTGTGTTCATGCAGCGCGAACCGGTCTGCATAGCGCCCGGCGATGATCGCCTGCAGTGGAAAATCCGGCAGTGCCTGGTAGACGGTGAAATAGCTGCGTGAGCGGGCAGTGCCGTCTGCGCCGTCAAATTCGATTTGCACATTACTGGTGATATGGCGGGTACAGGGTGTGCCGCTTGCAGGGTAAATACGGGTGGCGTGGCGGTACATCTTCAATACCGCCTCGTAGCCGCAGGTTTCATCGCCGGCGGGCGCCACGATACAGGCATGGCGGAACAGTTCCGCCACGGCCGGGAAGTCGCCGGCGTCCATCAACTCGGCATAGTGATAGATAAGATTTTCAATTTCCCGGGCCGGGTCGGTCATGGCGGTAGTCCCTGAAGATTTAAGTGGAATGCTAACTTTATGAAAACTAAAGGAAAAGGTATTTCGGGCTGGCTCTTCTCCGCTTCTATGAGTGAAAAAGGATGCCGATCCCCACGTAATCTGTTGGTATATAAGGCCTATCACAACTTTATATGGAACAGGTATATGGGAATCGACATCCAGAGGGATATTTTGGGCCTCAAGGGGCAGTGCGTCAATCGGATAAAACTGGACGAGGAGGAGAGACAGCTCGTCATTTGCTGCCGCCGGGACAGGCGCAGAAAAGCCATAGACCCCGTTACCGAGCAGCAGGGAACGGTCAACCGGTATGTCCGCCGACAGGTCAGGGATGTGCCGCTGTTTGGCTATCCCTGCGTGATTGAAATGGAGCTGGCCCAAGTATGTATCAGCAAGAACGAACGGCGGATAGAGAGCTGTGAGTTTGTTGACACGGGATGGCGTTTCACCCGCCGCTTCTGTCGCATGATCAGTGGCCTGTGCCGCCACATGAGTATTCAGGCTGTCTCCAGGCATTTGGGGATACGCTGGGAGACGGTGAAAAAGATCGACAAGGCGTACCTGGAGGAAAGTCTCCCGGCGCTCGATCCGACACAGCTGACCGGCCTGAAGTACCTCGGTGTTGATGAGGTGGCCAGGGCGAAGGGCCACGACTACATGACGGTGATTTACGACATGGTCGAAGGGCATTTAATCGGGGTGGAAACGGGCCGAACGGCTGATGTGTTCTCTGCATTTCTAAAGCAACTTCCGGCAGAAACCACTGCAAACATAGAGGCTGTTGCGATGGACATGGGGCCATCCTATCAGAAATCAGTACGTGATTGCTTACCCAATGCCGACATTGTGTTTGACCGTTTCCACGTTATGAAGAACTACAGCAAGGCTCTGAGCAATCAGCGGCGAATTGAGTTTAGAAAGGCCAATAAAGAGGGCAAGAAATTGTTAACAGGAACACATTACCTGGTGCTGAAAAACGCCGATAAACTGAACGAATCCCAGGCTCAAAAATTACAACGGCTATTGGATGAAAATGCCAATCTCAATACGCTGTATATCCTGAAGGAACAGCTTCAGGCCTTGTGGGAATCAAAGACTGTCGAACTGATGCAAGAGAGACTGGAAGCCTGGTGCCGGATAGCCGATCAATCGACCCTGCTCTACCTGAAGAAGTTTGCAAAGTCGTTGAGAAACCACCGTGTGGGCATTTGCAATTACGCGAGGCACAAGCTCACCAGCGCCAGGATCGAGGCCGGCAACATCGGTATCGGCATGATCCGCAAGCGCGCCAGAGGCATCAGGGATACCGAGTATTTCAAACTCAAGATCAGGCAGTCATCGCTACCGGATAATGACTCGATGTTCTATGTTGCGGCCTAATCTTCACTCACAAGACCGGAGAAGAGCCTTCGGGCTGGCAATACTAATGGCTATTAGTTAGTATCCTGCCTATGTCTACTGGCTCCGATGCTTTGCAAAAACCAACTGCGGAGCGCATTCTCGATGCGGCGGAAAATTTATTCGCCGAAAAAGGTTACAGCGCTACCTCGCTGGGTGATGTGGCCGACCGCGTGGGTATTCGTTCCCCCAGTCTGTACAATCACTTTCGCAACAAGGAAGCGCTGTACGCGGCTGTTCTGGAGCGTTTGCTGGAGGCTTTTGGCGCCCCCCTGGCGGAGCTCAAGGACCGGGCGATTACCCGCGAGCGAATCTACCGGTGGCTGGAGACGATTGTGCGCATGCACCATGAGCGGCCCAACCTGGCGCGCCTGCTACAGCATGCAGCGCTGTCCGGCGGTCCGCACACCAATGCCTTGATTGAGCGATTGTTCAGCCCGATGTTTGACGAGGTGGAGGCGGCGGATGCGGATGTGTCATTCGAGAGAGTGGGTCTGGATTTGCAGCCCTGGGCGGTAATGGCACTGAATAATATGGTGATGTCTTATGTCACCATGGCGCCGATGTACCGGGATCTGCTGGGCGAGGACCCGTTCAGTCCCGAAGCGCTGGAGAAGCAGTTGGCACTGATTCTCAAGCTGGCGCACCTGGTTATCGACAGCGAAGCACAATAGAGACCAACGCTGCTACCCCGGCCGCAGCAGGAGTCGTTACCGGGGCGCAGGGAACGGTCAACCGGTTTGTAATCAAAAGGCGAGGAAAATTAGCAACCAACCGACACCGGCCAGGCCCAGAGCTTCGCCGGCGCGGTCCAATCTGACTACGCCGTAGGCGTAAGACAGGGGGGGCAGCAACAGCGAGCAGAGCCCCCAACTGTAATCTTCCTTCCAACTGACGATCAATAGTAGTACCCAGCTTGCCAACAACATAGTCAAACCGAGGGTCATTAATAATGCAGATGTTGCATCCATGTTTATTTCCTGAATAACCGATGATTCAAGCGGCGGCAAGGATACCATGATGTAGGGTCGAATTCATTCGACCCTGTAGCGTCATTGCACGCAGAGGAACAAGGTATGAAATTTTGGCAAATGGTCACCTGGGCAGAAACCGGCCATTACCGGGAAATTGCCCAAATCGCCGAAGAGGTGGGCTTTCACGGGATTATGAATGCCGACCACGCGTTCTTCCCGGAGCAAATTATCTCTCCCTACCCCTATTCCGACGATGCCAGGCCCCCCATGCCCAGTGACAGCGAATATCCCGATGCCTGGGTCAGTCTGGCGCAGATGGCGGCTGTCACCCAGCGCTTGATGTTCTCCACCGCTGTTTACATTTTGCCCCTGCGCAACCCCATTGAGGTTGCCAAGGCTACTGCCAGCCTGGCGGTGATGTCCGATAATCGATTTGCCCTGGGCGCCGGTGTGGGATGGATGAAAGAGGAGTTTGACGCCTATGGAGTGGATTTCCACAGCCGCGGTCGGCGCTACGATGAGTGCCTGGATAGTATTCGGCAGTTGTGGAGCGGTGAGTGGACGAGCTATCAGGGGGAATACGTTCAGTTTGATTCACTGCGCATACTGCCTGCTCCCGATGTGCGCATCCCGGTTTATCTGGGAGGCTCCAGCGAGGTGGCCCTGCGGCGTACGGCGCGGATGGCCGATGGCTGGATTGGCACCGGTAATACGCCGGCAGAAGTACCGCCGCTGCTGGCGCGCCTGCGGGACATGCGGCGCGCCTTTGGCCGTGACCAAGAGCCCTTTGAAACCATCATAGGTCTCAAGGCCGAGCCCACAGTCGACATGTTCAGGCGCCTGGGTGCGCAGGGCATGACCGCCGGTGTTAGCGCCCCATTTCCATTTACCCTGGGCTGGGGTTCTGGGCCGGCGCAGAAACGCGCGTGCATGGAACAATTTGCCGAGCGGTTCATTCGGCCACTGGCGGATGACTAATGGGGTACTTTTCGATAAGGTGAGCGCCTTCCTACTACGATACTGGCGCCATGCAGGATTTTGCCGATATTCGGCCCTATAACGATGCTGAAGTGCCCGCAGTACTCAAACGCCTGCTCGCAGATCGCGACTTTCTGGATGCCGTCAGCAACCTGAAATTCAAGCGCCTGGCGGGCTGGCTGGGCTGGCCCCTGCGTGTGTTCGTACGCGCGGTGTTGCGCCGCGAGTTGGCAGTGGTGACCGATGTGAAAAGCCTGCAGGCTGTCATTGAGCGATATATGACCAGCATGATCGAAGATACCACTGCCGGCTTTACCGTATCGGGGTTGGACAGCCTGCCACCGGGACAAGCCTGTTTGTTGATGAGCAATCACCGCGATATTGTCCTCGACCCGGCTTTCACCAATTACGCCTTGTTTCACAGCGGCCTGGACACTGCCCGTATTGCCATCGGTGATAACCTGCTGTCCAGGCCCTACGTGTCTGACCTGATGCGACTCAACAAGAGCTTTATCGTTAAGCGATCGGCCAGGGCGCCACGGCAGATGCTCAAGGCTTTTCAGGATTTGTCTGCCTATATTCGCCAGTCTATCGAGCAGGAGGGCGTGTATATCTGGATTGCCCAGCGCGAGGGCCGGGCCAAAGACGGCTGTGATCGCACCGAGCCGGCTATCATCAAAATGCTCAGCATGAGCCGCAAGAAAAACCGGGAGAGCTTTTCTGACTACATCCAGGCACTGCGTATTGTGCCGGTTTCGATTTCCTATGAGCTGGATCCCTGTGATGCCCTGAAGGCCGCTGAGTTACAGGCCAAGGCTGAGCAGGGAAGTTATGAAAAGGACGCCGACGAGGATGTGGCCAGTATCGCCACCGGTATTGCCGGTAGTAAAGGCCAGGTGCATGTCGCTTTCGGCACACCACTGGGAGCAGGATTTGAGACACCTGAGCAAGTAGCTGCGGAGGTGGATCGCCAGATTGTCGATAACTACCACCTGCATGCCACCAACCTGTTTGCTTACCAGGCTTTGCACGGCGCGCCGGCACAGTTGCCGGCCGCCACCGGTATCATAAATGGTGGCTGTAGCGCAGCGGATTTTCAGCATCGCCTGGACGCGATACCGGCTGGGCAGCGTGACTATGCGCTGGGTATCTACGCCAACGCCATAAACAGTAAGTTACAGCGTAACGCCGCCGGGGACGCCGCTTCCATTGTTGACTGAAGCAACCAAACAGCATATTCGCGATGCCTATTTTCGCCTGGTAGAGCAGAAATCGCTCAGTCCCCGCTGGGGCCAGCGGCAAATGGTTGCGGAGATTGCCAATACCCTGGCTCGCATTGATGACGATAGCGCCGAGTTAGCGCCCCACTGCGTCATCGAGGCGGGCACCGGCACTGGCAAGACCATTGCCTATGCAGTGGCGGCGATTCCGGTGGCGCAGGCGCTTGAAAAAAGCCTGATTATATCCACCGCGACCATCGCCCTGCAGGAGCAGTTGGTACTCAAGGATCTGCCGGATATCCGCCACCACAGTGGGCTGTCGTTCGAGTTCGTGTTGGCCAAGGGCCGTCGGCGCTACGTGTGCCTGTCCAAGCTGGACAGGTTGTTGGTCTCGGGCGGACAGGAAGATGCCATCATGCCACTGTATCCCGAAGAGATCGGCGCGCCGCTCAGTGCCGAGGCGCTGCCGGTGTATACCTCCATGCTAACTGCCCTGGGCCGCGGAGAGTGGGATGGTGATCGGGATAACTGGCCCCGGGAAGTGGCTGAAGAGGTCTGGTTTGGTGCCACCACAGATCACAGCCAGTGCAGTGGTCGGCGTTGTCCCAACGTGGGTCAGTGCAGTTTTTTCAAGGCCAGGGACGCACTGCAAAATGCTGACGTTATTGTTACCAATCACGATCTGGTGCTGTCTGATCTGGCGCTGGGTGGGGGTGCGATTTTGTCGGCTCCGGCCGACTCAATCTACATCTTTGATGAAGGACACCACCTGCCGGAGAAAGCGCTGAATCACTTTGCCGGGTTTTGCCGGCTGGCTTCCAGCATACAGTGGCTGGCCGATTGCCGCGGACAATTTGCCCAGGCCGCCGCCCAGTTGTCAGCCGCGCCGGACCTGGTGGAATCGATATCAAAATTGGGGCCGCTACTGGACGACCTGAACCAGGGCCTGTCCGAAGTGGAGCAGGCGATGCCCGAGTGGATCGATCCCCAGGCCATGCCCGCCGCCGGTGATCGCGGCCACTACCGTTTTCGCCACGCCCAGATACCGCCGCAATTGCAGGAGCGGGCCGCTCACCTCACTGATCAGTTTGATCGCTTGCATGCACTTTTGCAGCGCCTGGAAACCAGGTTGGAAGATGCGCTGGATGGAGACGTGGCGGGCGTGGACAGCGGTGACGCTGAAAGTTGGTATGCCGTCTTTGGCGCTATGACAAACCGCGCCGAGGGCAACCTGGCACTGTGGTCAAACTATGCCAATGCCGGCAGCGAAGACGAATCAAAAAGCTCGCCCCAGGCACGCTGGGTAAATATTTTTCCCAGTGCTGGCCGGCAGTCCTACGAACTGCGTTGCAGCCCGGTGCTGGCCTCGGAAATACTCCAACAACACCTCTGGAATGAAGCGGCAGCGGTGATCGCCACTTCTGCAACTATGACTGCCCTGAATTCCTTCGAGCGCTTTATTTTGCATTCCGGCGTGCCGCGCAATGCCAGTTTCAAGGTAGTGCCCAGCCCCTTTGACTATGCGCGCGCCGAGCTGGTGGTGCCCGCCATGGATTGTGATCCCGGCCAGCCCGAGGCACACACGGCGGCGCTGGTGGAAAAACTTCCGCAGTGGTTGCAGGCGGATATGGGTAGCCTGGTGCTGTTTTCCTCGCGCCGGCAAATGATGAATGTCTACGAGGGACTGCCGACCCCCTGGCAGGGTAAAGTGCTGCTGCAGGGTGACTACAGCAAGGCGGAAATAATGCGCAGGCATCGCGAGGCTGTGGATTCTGGTGCGAGCAGCACCATATTCGGCCTGGCCAGTTTTGCCGAGGGTGTGGATTTGCCAGGTAATTACTGCAGCCATGTGGTGATCGCCAAAATTCCCTTTGCGGTGCCCGATAGTCCGCTGGAATCGGCGCTGGGGGAGTGGATAGAAAGCCAGGGCCGCAATTCCTTTATGGATATTTCCGTGCCGGATGCCTCTTTGCGACTGGTGCAAGCCTCCGGCCGCTTGCTGCGCACCGAACGCGATGAAGGGCGTGTAACAATTGCCGACCGGCGCCTGGTAACACGGCGTTACGGTCGCGCCTTGCTGGATGCACTGCCACCCTTTCGGCGTTTGATCGAGTGAATATTACTCTGACCCCCCATTTGAAGGGGCTTAATGAACCGTGTGGCTGCCCTGCAGGTCGGCGTTGGTCTGTTCGCTGGCCGTCGCTGTTTTGCTGGTCGCCTCGTGCTCCTGCAGGTAGTTGCGCAGACGCGCCACCACGCTGGTCATGACATCGATGGTCTGGCTGATCTGGTCAAGCGCCATGAGGATGGTCTCGGTATCGGTTTGGGGCTTGTTAGTATCACTCATGGCTCTACTCCCTCATTAAATCCCGGTTTGTCTTACTCTCAACACCCTTAATCCCAACTCAGGGCGCCGCCGACCTGGTACTCGGTGACCCGCGTTTCGAAGAAATTTTTCTCCTTGCGCAAATCCATGATCTCCGACATCCAGGGGAATGGGTTTTGCACGCCGGCAAACTGCTCAGGCAGGCTCAGTTGTGACAGGCGCCGGTTGGCGATGTACAGCAGGTACTCTTCCATCATTGCTGCATTCATGCCCAGTACGCCGCGCGGCATGGTGTCGCGGGCATATTCTATTTCCAGCTGGGTGCCTTCCAATATCATCTGGATGGATTCCTGCTTGAATTTTTCGGTCCACAGATGTGGGTTTTCCAGCTTGATTTGGTTGATAACATCGATACCAAAGTTCAGGTGCATGGATTCATCGCGCAGGATGTACTGAAACTGCTCGGCCACACCGGTCATCTTGTTGCGTCTACCCATGGAGAGAATCTGGGTAAAACCGCAGTAGAAGAATATACCCTCGGTTACGGCGTAAAAGCCTATCAGGTTGCGCAACAGGGTCTGGTCGGCCTCCAGCGTGCCAGTGTGGTATGAGGGGTCGCTGAGGTGGTGCGTGTGGCTGAGGCTCCACGCGGCTTTCTTGGCGACTGAGGGCACTTCCCGGTACATGTTGAATACCTCGCCCGTGTCCATGCCCAGAGATTCTATGCAGTACTGGTAAGCATGCGTGTGGATGGCCTCTTCAAATGCCTGGCGCAACAGGTACTGGCGGCACTCGGGGTTGGTGATATGGCGATAAATAGCCAGTACCAGGTTGTTGGCGACCAGTGAATCAGCCGTGGAAAAATAGCCCAGGCTGCGCATTATGATACGGCGCTCATCATCGCTGAGCCCGTCTGTGCTCTTCCAGGTGGCGACATCAGCCGTCATATTGATTTCCTGGGGCATCCAGTGATTGGCACAGCCATCCAGGTATTTCTGCCAGGCCCAGTCGTACTTGAAAGGCACCAGTTGGTTGAGGTCGGCGCGACAGTTAATCATCGCCTTTTCGTCCACAGATACACGTCCGGCGCCCATTTCCAAATCTTCCAGGCCGGGCGCCACGTCCATTTCGGCGAGTGCCTTTTCCGCCGCGGCCATAGCCTGGGCCGCTTCTGCGTCGGCCGCAACCGGTGCTGCGGTTGGTGTAGCGACCTGCCGCGCCGCTTCAACCTCGCTGATAATTTCGATGACGGGCTCTGGCAGTGGCTCTTGTTTCGGTTCTGGCGCAGGCACTGTAGCCCCTTTCTCTACCGTGCTTTCTGCCGCGCCCTCCTCGGTGTTGTATTCATCCCAGCTCAACATGTTACTTATCCCCTGTTAGTGTTTATTTAGCCCTTACTATTACTGGCAGACCTCGCAATCGGGAGCATCCAGAGAGCAGGCGGCGGGCACGGGTGCGGGAGCCGGTTCGCCAGCCGATACCGCGTTCAAGGCGCCGGTATCAATAGTCGATTTCTCGGTGCCGGTGGCGGCCAGTGAGCGCAAGTAGTAAGTCGTCTTCAAGCCGCGGTACCAGGCCATGCGATAGGTGACATCCAGCTTCTTGCCGCTGGCATTGTTGATATACAGGTTCAACGACTGGGCCTGGTCAATCCACTTCTGACGGCGACTGGCAGCGTCAACGATCCAGCGCGGTTCCACTTCGAAGGCCGTGGCATATATGGACTTGAGATCCTCAGGGATGCGATCGATGCTCTGTACGCTGCCCTCGTAATACTTGAGGTCGTTGACCATGACCGTATCCCACAAGCCGCGCTCTTTGAGATCGCGGATCAGGTAGGGGTTTACCACGGTAAATTCGCCGGACAGGTTCGATTTCACATACAGGTTTTGATAGGTCGGTTCGATGGACTGGCTGACACCAGTGATATTGGCAATGGTTGCAGTCGGTGCTATGGCCATTATGTTGGAGTTGCGGATGCCTCCCTTGCTTTGCACGGTGGCGCGCAATGTGGCCCAGTCGAGTGTTTCGCTGGTATCTACGTCGATATAGTTTTCACCGCGTACACTCACCATGTTCTTCAGTGAATCGACGGGCAGAATTCCCTGGCTCCACAGCGATCCCTCAAAAGTGGAGTAGGCGCCGCGCTCTTCGGCCAGAGCGCTGGAGGCGGCAATAGCGTAATAGCTGACGGCTTCCATGGAGCGGTCTGCAAAGCTCACTGCATCGTCGGAGCCGTAGGCGATGTGCTGCTTGTACAGCGCGTCTTGAAAGCCCATTAAACCAAGGCCTATCGGGCGGTGCAGCAAGTTGGAGTTTTTCGCCTGTGGCACCGAGTAGTAGTTGATGTCGATAACATTATCGAGCATACGCACAGCGGTGCTGACGGTCTGTTGCAGCTTGCCCAGGTCCAGACCGTTTTCACCAATGTGCTGGGCCAGGTTAACCGAGCCCAGATTGCAGACGGCGATCTCGTCGCTGTTGGTATTGAGAGTGATCTCAGTACACAGGTTAGAGGAGTGCACTACGCCCACGTGTTGCTGCGGCGAGCGCAGGTTGCAGGGGTCTTTGAAGGTCACCCAGGGGTGGCCGGTTTCAAACAGCATGCCGAGCATTTTTCGCCACAGGCTATCGGCTGGAATGGTCTTGTGCAGTTTGATTTCGCCGCGGGCTGCCATGCCCTCGTAGTGCTGGTAGCGCTCTTCAAACTCCAGGCCGTATAAATCGTGCAGGTCGGGCACCTCGTTGGGCGAGAACAAGGTCCAGTCGCCACCGTCAAAGACCCGCTTCATAAACAGGTCGGGAACCCAGTTGGCGGTGTTCATGTCGTGGGTGCGGCGACGATCATCACCGGTGTTCTTGCGCAACTCGACAAATTCCTCGATATCCATGTGCCAGGTTTCGAGGTAGGTGCAGACGGCGCCCTTGCGCTTGCCACCCTGGTTTACAGCCACGGCTGTGTCATTCACCACTTTGAGGAAGGGCACAATACCCTGCGACTTGCCGTTGGTGCCTTTGATGTAGGCGCCCAGTGCGCGCACAGGGGTCCAATCATTACCCAGGCCACCGGCAAACTTGGACAACATGGCATTGTCCTGAATGGCGCCGTAAATGCCGTGCAGATCGTCGGGTACTGTAGTCAGGTAGCAGGACGATAATTGCGGCCGCAGGGTGCCGGCATTGAACAGTGTCGGCGTGGAACTCATGTAGTCAAAGGATGACAATAGCTGATAGAACTCAATGGTGCGCTCGGTCCGGTTGGCTTCTTCGGTTGCCAGGCCCATAGCCACGCGCATGAAAAAGATTTGCGGCAGCTCGATGCGAACTTCATCACTGTGAATGAAGTAGCGGTCATAGAGGGTTTGCAAGCCCAGATAAGTGAACTGCAAATCGCGTTCTGGCTGTAGTGCCCGGCCCAGCGCGGCTATGTCGTATTCAGCCAGCGTTGGCGACAGCAATTCCAGTTCGGCACCGCGCGCAATGTAAAGCGGCAGCGCCTGTGCGTACAGCGTAGCCATATCGGCCTGGGTGGCGTTGTTGGCAAGGCCCAGAAACGACAAGGCCTCACTGCGCAGATTGTCCAGCAACAGCCGCGCAGCGACAAAGGAGTAATTGGGTTCCTTTTCGATCATGGTGCGGGCGGTAATCACCAGTGACGTGTTTAATTCCTCCTGCGCAACGCCGTCGTAGAGGTTTTTCAGTGCCTCATCAATAATATCTTTTTCGCTGACATCAGCCAGGCTGGCGCAGGCTTCGGCGACAATGGTAGTGATGCGCCTGATATCCAACGGCGTGCGACTGCCGTCTGCCCGGGTGATATGAATGCCCCGGTGTGGTGATGGCGCTGCCTGCTCGTCTATTTTCTCAGCGCGGGCGCGGGCGTGCTCCTCCCGGTAGATAACGTAATCCCTGGCGATCCTGTGTTCGCCGGCGCGCATCAGCGACAGTTCTACCTGGTCCTGGATGTCTTCTATATGGATGGTGCCACCGGAGGGCATGCGGCGCTTGAAGGTAGCGCTGACTTGCTCGGCCAGTTTAGCTACGGTTTCGTGGATGCGTGATGACGCCGCCGCTGTGCCACCTTCAACCGCCAAAAAAGCCTTGGTAATCGCCACGGAAATTTTGCTGTCATTGTAGGGGACGACGGTTCCATTGCGTTTTATGACCCGGATCTGTCCGGGCGCCGTCGCTGCAGTGCCGCCTGAAGGGGTGCTCGAGTCCTGTTTGGATGAAGGGGCCACGGTGGTCGCTGATTGCTCAATCTCTGTGTGCATGTTTACTCCGGACGTTTGGCAGTTAGCCTTATTTTTTTGGTCAAACAACGCCTCCCGCTGGGCGCCTGTACCGCGATTATCATGCGTCGGATCCGGTGGCTGTGAGAGCCGGTAGCCTGGAGGTCTGAAGAAATCAGTCCTGAATCGAGGCCGGCTTTGAAAGCAAAACCAGGTGTCCTACGCTTGACAACTCCCTGTCCCTTGTTTTTTCGTGACAGCACCCATACAAGAGCCTGTGCCCCTATATATTGGGGGTGGCCGGGAGCTGTGATACAAGATAATGCGGTTTACCCCCAATTGCAAGACGATTACTCTGGGTTTTTTCTGTGGATAAGTTGTGGGTAAGTTGCTTGGTCTGTAAGCACTAACCCGCCAGCCCTTGGGCTATCAAAGGCCTTGGCAATCAAGAGTTTGGCGATGCAAATTTGGCTCTAGTATTATTTTGGTCTAAGTCGTGGAGTTAATAGTCGGAATGGTTATGTACGGCCGAATCTGAGTGTCCGGGGACAGACCTGAGAGCAATGGGGTCAGAGTAAAACCGTCATTTATGGCCAAGTCTGTGGTTGGCATGCGCGCTGACCCTGCCGGCGCCGGCTATGCCTCGAGTAAAAACTCCATGAGTGCCTTTTGGGCGTGCAGGCGGTTTTCCGCTTGCTGCCAGATCACTGTGTCTGGGTGGTCCATCAATTCGGCACTGATTTCTTCACCGCGGTAAGCGGGCAGGCAATGCATGTAAAGCGCATCACTGGCCGCACGAGACATCAATTCGGCGTTGACCCGGTAGCCGTTGAATTGTAGCCGGCGTTGCTCGCGCTCCGCTTCCTGGCCCATAGAGGCAAACGCGTCGGTAACTACCAACGAGCAATTCTTTACAGCTGACTTCGGGTCATGGGTAACAGAGACCCGGTCGGAATTTGCCGCCAGCAGGGCAGCATCCGGTGCAAAGCCCGCCGGACAGGCGATACGCAATTCAAAATCGAACCGGCGGGCGGCATTTATATAGGAGTGGCACATATTGTTGCCGTCACCCACCCAGGCTACCGAGTGGCCGGCGATGCTGCCGCGTTGTTCGGTATAGGTTTGCATATCTGCCAGCAGTTGGCAGGGGTGATAGCTGTCGGTCAGGGCATTGATGACGGGAACTGTCGAGTGGCTGGCAAAACGCTGCACGATATCGTGACCGAAAGTCCGAATCATAATGATATCTACCATTGAGGAAATGACCCTGGCGCTATCCCCTACCGGCTCACCGCGACCCAGTTGGGTATCCTGGGGTGACAGGAACATGGCGTGACCACCAAACTGGGCCATGCCCGCCTCGAACGATACGCGGGTACGGGTAGAAGGTTTTTCGAAGATCATGCCCAGCACTTTGCCGGTATAGGGTTGGAAGTTCTCGCCCGCATAGTGTATTTGCTTGAGCTCAATGGCTCTCTTGATCAGCGCTGCCAGTTCGTCGGGGCTAAGATCCAGCAGGGTCAAAAAATGTCTTGTGGCCATGGTCAGTATTCTTTATTCAGGTTCGGCTGTTAGGGTTCAGGCGCTCGGCGCCCGGGCGTCCAGATCGATGGCGAACTCATGGATCAGTTGCGCCACATCTGCGGCCAGTTTATCCGCCTGCCGGTCTGTCATGATTAATGGCGGCAACAGTCGTATGGTATTGCCTGCGGCGACATTGATCAGCAATTTTTTGGCAAGAGCCTTGCCCACCAGTTTGCAGCAGGGGGCCGTTAACTCGATGCCGATCATCAGGCCGCGGCCGCGGATGTCGGCCACCAGTGCCTGTGATTTTAACAGTTCCCGCAGGCGCTGTTGCAGTTGGTTTCCCAGCGTGGCTGCCCTGGTGGCCAGATCTTCCCGTTGCATCGTCTCGATTACCGCCAGCGCCGCAGCACAGGCCAGCGGGTTGCCGCCGTAGGTTGAGCCATGGTTGCCCTGCTGCAATACGGTAGCGGCCGGACCGGAGGCCATACACACACCAATGGGTACACCATTAGCCAAGGCCTTGGCGGTGGTAATGACATCGGGTTTCACCGGTTCTGCCTGGCAGGCAAACCAGTTGCCGGTGCGGCAGTTGCCCGATTGCACCTCGTCGAGGAGCAACAGCCAGTCGCGTTGGTCACACAGCGCGCGCAAGCCGGACAGATAGCCCGCACCCGGAACGTTGACGCCACCTTCACCCTGTATGGGTTCCACCAGGATGGCAACCACGTCGGCATTGTTCTCGGCGATCTTTTCAACAGCGTCGATATCATTGTAGGGCGCGCGCACGAAGCCGCTGACCAGAGGTTCGAATCCGGCCTGGATTTTTCGGTTGCCGGTGGCGGTCAGCGTTGCCATGGTGCGGCCGTGGAAGGAGTGCTCCATCACTATGATTGCAGGGTTGTCGATGCCCCGTTGATGGCCGTACAGGCGTGCCAGCTTGATAGCGGCTTCGTTGGCTTCAGCACCGGAGTTCCCGAAAAAACAGGCGTCAATACCGGCCACTTCCGTCAACTTGTTGGCCAGTTTTTCCTGTAGCTCAATGTGGTACAGGTTGGAGGTGTGAATGAGTTTGCCGGCCTGTGCGCTGATGGCGGCGGTAACCGCCGGGTGGGCGTGGCCCAGGGCATTGACTCCGATACCGGCAATGGCGTCGAAATAGCGCTCACCCGCTGTGTCGAACAGGTAACATCCTTCCCCGCGTGTGAAACTCACCGCTAGCCTGGCATATGTATCCATGATTGCCGATGACATGTCTGCTTGCCCCCAGAAACGCAAAAAGGCAGCCCTGCTGCCCTTAGCCGCTCATCATATAATCAAGTGTAGTTGATGGCAATGTGGATGATGGGTTTATCGGATATTAAGACAATTTCCATGGCGGGATATACCAATGCGGGGAAGTCCACCCTCTTCAATCGGCTCTGTACCGCGAAGGTGCATGTGGAAGATCAACTCTTTGCGACCCTTGACCCCACTATCAGGAAACTCAACATTCCCCTCCTCGGCCCCGCCATCCTCTCGGATACTGTTGGTTTTATCCGGCAGTTACCCCATATGCGTATACCAGTGAATGTTGCCACCCAGACCACGGGAAGGTTGACACCTGCTTTCAGTGTTGTTGATGATTTTAAAAATTATTTTCGAGCATTTCCTTGGCACCAGCGTGTCCTTGGGCTGCAGCCTTGCCGAACCACTTAATGGCTTCAGTGTTATCCCGAGGAACGCCTCTGCCAAGCCAGTACATAGAAGCGAGATTGAATTGGGCATGTACATCTCCCTGTTCTACCCCCTTGCGATACCACTTGACCGCTTCGGCGTAATCCTGAGCAACGCCATATCCATTTTCGTACATCTCGCCGAGGTTGACTTGACCGCCCGCATGCCCCTGTTCTGCCGCCTTGCGATACCACTTGACCGCTTCGGCGTAATCATGAGAGACACCCTCACCATCTTCGTACATTGAACCGAGGTTGTTTTGACCGCCCGCATGCCCCTGTTCTGCCGCCTTGCGAGACCACTTGGCAGCTTCGATGTAATCCTTATTAACACCTTGGCCGTGGTAGTACGCCAGACCGAGGTTGGATTGGGCAATCGCAAATTCCTGTTCTGCTGCCTTGCGAGTCCACTTGACCGCTTCGGCATAATCCTGAGTAACACCTTGACCGTGGTAGTACATCAGACCGAGGTCGAATTGACCGAGCGCCTCCCCCTGCTCTGCCGCCTTGCGATACCACTTGGCCGCTTCGGCATCATCCTGAGCAACGCCATATCCATTTTGGTACATCAGACCGAGGCCGAGTTGACCGACCGCCCATCCCTGTTCTGCTGACCTGCGATACCACCTGGCAGCTTCGATGTAATCCTTATTAACACCTTGGCCGTGGTAGTACGCCTGACCGAGGAAGTATTGGGCAATCGCATATTCCTGTTCTGCTGCCTTGCGAAACCACTTGGCTGCTTCGGCGTAGTCCTGATTAACGCCTTTGCCGTACTTGTACATAATACCGAGGTCGACTTGACCGTCTGCATGCCCCTGTTCTGCTGCCTTGCGAAACCACTTGGCTGCTTCAGCGTAGTCCTGATTAACGCCTTTGCCGTGGTTGTACATCATACCGACGATGCCTTGACCGTCTGCATGCCCCTGTTCTGCTGCTTGACGGCACCACGTCATGGCTTTGGCGTATTCTTTGTTACTGTAATGGCTTTTGCACAGCCGTATTGCTTCTTCTACTGTCTCTTCCTCGCTCTCTGCTGTTTCTGACCCGCCTGTCAACAATCCAAACAGCACCAGGCCAGCCGCTCCCGCCCGTAACCATCCCAGGCGGGACACACTACTCTTGTCTGGTAGCAAGGCATCATCCTGACGAAGTCCAAGCGCAAATCTTTTCATCTGGGGCATATCTCACCTGATTGGTTAGTACAGGCAAGGATAGAAAATATATTGGATTGGATAGCACCGCAACGATTGCATCACTTGCCAGTGTTCTTATGTGAGTGCCATTCATGATGGTATTCATCCTTCCATCATGAACAGAAATCAGGCTATGTCAGTATCATTTCGTATTGGAAGAGGCTGGGGGAAGATATTTATTGCGTTAGAGAGTACAATCGGGCACCTTATCACCACCTAATGGCAGGCAGTAAGATGGACGTATTAGACAGCATTAAGGAACAGTTACAGAGCAACCCCGTCATTCTCTATATGAAGGGATCACCCAATGAACCCCAGTGCGGCTTTTCCGCTCGCACGTCCCAGGCACTAATGGCCTGCGGTGAGCGTTTTGCCTATGTCGACGTGCTCAGCAACCCGGACGTTCGCACCAATTTGCCCGCCTATGCCAACTGGCCAACCTTTCCCCAGTTGTGGGTGCAGGGCGAGTTAGTCGGCGGCTGCGATATCGTGGTGGAAATGTACGAAAACGGCGAACTTCAGCAGTTGGTTAAAGAGGCCGCCGCACAGGAGTAAAACCTGCGCATGGAATACCCCGATCTCCCCAAACCCGCCTCCGGCGGGTTTTTTTATGTCCAGGGATGCGGTAGCTGCCAGGTACGGGGTCCAGACTCTGACCCCAAATCTCTATGGCCTCCAGCTTGGGAAGATTTTTAATTGAGAATCTAATTGATAACCATTCTCATTTGCCTTAGTATCCTCATCAAACTAAAACTACAGACTCTTTGTACCAAGGAATAAGGATGAAAAGATCCCCTGAGCTATTGGTAATGCTGTTGGCAGCATTGCCGGCTGCGCCGGTATTGGCCAGTGATACCGCAGGGCTGGAAACGGTTACCATTATTGGCACGCGGGAGGATGCGCGTGCCGTGGCTGGGTCCAGCGCGGTGTTGACCGCCGAAGACCTGGCGATGTTTCAGGACACGGACATTCATCGCGTGCTGAGCCAGGTGCCGGGTGTTTATATCCGCGAGGAAGATGGTTACGGCTTGCGTCCCAACATCAGTATTCGTGGCAGCTATGGCGATCGCAGCAGCAAAATCACCCTTATGGAAGACGGCGTACTGATCGCCCCAGCTCCCTATACCGCCTCATCTGCCTATTATTTTCCTACCACTGGCCGTGTAGCGGGTGTAGAGGTGATGAAGGGCGCAGCGGCCATAGAGAATGGTCCCTATACCATTGGCGGGGCCATTAACCTGCTGAGTACACCTATTCCCCAACCAATGAGTGGCCAATTACTGGCGGAGGGTGGCGATGACTCCACCTACCGCCTGCATGCCAACTACGGCGGCACGGTGGGCAACTGGGGTTTCCTGTTGGAGGGCCACACCCAGGGCACCGATGGATTTTCCGATATTGACTACGTGAACTCAGATAGCGGCTTTGAAAAAAATGATGTGCTGGCCAAGTTGCGCTACACCACCGGTGCACACGCACGCTTCTATCAGCAGTTTGACCTCAAGCTGGCCTACGCTGATGAGGAATCCGACCAGACTTACGTGGGTTTGACCGAGGCGGATTTTGACCAGAAATCAACCCGGCGTTATGGCTTGTCTCGCCTGGACAATATGGACAACGGGCACAAGTCCGTTAACTTCGTTCACCTTATTGAGCTCAGCGATACTCTCTCCATCAGCACCACGGCTTATTACAACGAGTTCACCCGTGACTGGTACAAGGTCGATAAAATCGACAGGGAAGGCATTAACGAGGTAATAATCTGTGCCAACGGTGGCAACTGCGACGGCATGACCTCAAATTATGGTGATTATGACGCCGGTTATACCCGGGCGGTACTGCATGGCGAAGCCTTTGCGGATGTCTATGTAAAGCACAACAATCGAGACTATGAGTCTAAAGGTATACAAACGCGTCTCTCAACGGAGTTTGGCGCCGGCAGTTGGTCGCACGAGGTGAAATTTGGCGCCCGCTACCACCAAGATTTCGAGGCGCGTCAGCAACCGGTCGATCAATATCTGCAAGGTGATGACGGCAGCTTTAGCCTGGCCGCTACGGGTAGCGCCTCGCGCAGCAAAAAGGAATCCGATGCCACATCGTTCTACCTCACAGATTTGATCAGTATTGGCGACTGGACTGTTAAGCCTGGTATTCGCTATGAGGATTACACCATTAACAGGGTGGCCGATGACGAAACATTACTGGGACTGGGAGTCACCTATGCCCTGACCGACGCCTGGCAGCTGTTGGCCGGTATCTACGAGGGCCTGTCGCCCAGCGCCAGCCGCGATAGTGATCCGGAAACGGCGACTAACTATGAAGCAGGCTTGCGCTACAGTGGCGCACAGGTTTATCTCGAGGCGGTCGGTTTTTTCAGTGATTACGACAATATTATCGGTGTATGTACCAATTCGGGTGGCGCCGGCAATACTCCCTGCGAGGCCGGTGATACTGAAAATGGCGGTAAAGCGGAAATTAGCGGTGTGGAGCTGGTTGTCGGCTATGCCATCGTACTGGATTCAGCGCAGCTACCGTTGTCCCTTAGCTACACCTATACCGACGCTGAATTTAAATCCAGCTTTGTCGGTAAGTCTGTGTGGGGTACCGTGGAGGAGGGTGACAGTCTGCCCAACCTGCCCGAGCATCAGTTGATGCTGAGATCAGGTTTATCTATGGACAATGGCTTCGGTGGTGAATTGCGACTGCGTTACTTCGATGAAACATGTGCCACTGCCGCCTGTGATGATTTTGATGACATCGACGAGCACTATGCTCTGGACCTCGCCACCTACTATGACTGGAACGAGCGCACGCGCTTTTACTGCGGCGTAGATAACCTCACTGGCGAGGACAGTGATATCGTGGCGCGCCAGCCCAAAGCAGGTGCTCGTCCACAGCGGCCGCGCACTTTTCTGGTCGGCGTGCGCTATCAGCTCTAGGCGGCGCAGTACTCCGCCCGTGGCCTGATCAATCTTGCCTGCGGTCTAAATTCCAGTGCGTGGGCGATATATCCATATACCCGCGCGCCGGCAGTGAGTGTCAGGAGGGTTCGTCCATGGCGCTCTGCAGGTAATTCCGGATGCCCACTTTCTCAATCAACCCCAGTTGGGTTTCCAGCCAATCGACGTGTTCTTCCTCAGACTCGAGAATACTCTCAAACAATTCTCTGGAGACATAATCCTGTATTGACTCGCAGTAAACGATCGCCTCTTTGAGATCGGGCATGGCCTGCAATTCCAACTGCAAATCGCAGTTAAGCATCTCTTCGGTGTTTTCGCCGATGGACAGCTTGCCCAGATCCTGCAAATTGGGCAGCCCCTCCAGGAAAAGTATCCGCTCCGTGAGTTGGTCGGCATGCTTCATTTCATCGATGGATTCGTGGTACTCGTGCTCGCCCAGTTCTTTCAATCCCCAGTCTTTATACATTTTGGAGTGCAGAAAGTATTGATTGATGGCGACCAGTTCGTTGCCCAGTACCCGGTTCAAGTGTTCGATTACCCTGGGGTCACCTTGCATGGTTTTCTCCCGTTCCAAGAATTGGCTATTATGCGCGCCAATACCTGACGGGTCAACGCTAACTTATTGATTTATAAGAATAATGTGGAATGATAATACGAGAGATTCGCAATCGCGTCTGGGTCTAGCTGACCGCATAGAAAAGCTGTTGCCCAGCGCTGCTGTCGAGCAGGGTGGCGCGTACAATAGCGCGAGTCATGACGCTGCACTTGCCACATTCGCTGGCCACGCCCAAAGTGTTGCGCACCTCGCGCAGGGAACTGGCCCCGTCTTCGACCGCAGCGCGAATCTGGGTATCGGTTATTCCTTTGCAAATACAAACATACATGCCGGCGGCGACCGCTAACGACTCTAGAGCTGCACCTTAATCTTAATGATAATGATTGTCAATTAGATTTCCGGTTTTGAAGGCTGTGACCCCCGCCTGGCCCGAATTTGCGAAAATGGCACTATTTCCCCCCGCCGAAAGTGTTGGCAAAGCACCGCTGGCTGCGCGGTTCAGGTATAATCGCGGCTTTTGGCAATGCCGCTGGTGGAATCGGAATGGATCGGGACCTGAAAGCGTACATGCAGCGAGTGGGCACTCTGGCCCGCGCTGCGGCGAGTCGCTTGTCGGCTGCGCAAACTGCGCAGAAAAATAGCGCCCTGCTGGCCGCGCGGGATGCGCTGGATGCGGCGCGCCCGCACCTGCAGGTGGCGAATCAACTGGATATGACACGCGGTGAAGAAAAGGGCCTAGCGGCGCCGTTGCTGGACCGCCTGGAACTGACGCCCGCGCGCATTGATGCGATGCTGGCCGGTCTGGAGCAGGTTGCCGCGCTGAGTGATCCGGTCGGCAGTATCACTGATTTAAAATCTATGCCCAGTGGTATCCAGGTAGGGCGCATGCGCGTGCCGCTGGGGGTCATTGGAATTATCTATGAAAGTCGTCCCAATGTGACGGTGGAGGCAGCCAGCCTGTGCCTGAAGGCCGGTAATGCCACGATCTTGCGCGGCGGCTCAGAGGCCATGGAATCGAACCAGGCCATCGCCGGTTGCATGCTGGCCGGCCTGCGTGCGGCGGGTTTACCCGATGCGGCGATCCAGGTGGTCGAAACTACCGACCGTGCCGCCGTGGGTGAATTGATCACCATGCCCCGGTATGTCGATGTAATCGTTCCTCGCGGTGGCAAGGGCTTGATCGAGCGTATCAGCGCCGATGCCGGCGTTCCGGTGATCAAACACCTGGATGGGGTGTGCCATGTGTATATCGATGGTGCCGCCGACATCGACAAGGCGATAGCGATTGCCATCAACTCCAAAACCCAGCGCTACGGTACCTGTAATACCCTGGAAACCCTGCTGGTTGACGAGTCCATAGCCGCCAATATTCTGCCGGTACTGGCCCAGCGCTACGCCGGGTTTGAGGTGGAGTTGCGAGGCTGCGAGAAAACCTGTGCCCTGCTGAGTGAGGCGACACCGGCCACGGAAGAGGATTGGGGGGCTGAATATCTGGCGCCCATTCTGGCGGTAAGGATCGTGGACGGGGTCGATGCGGCGATGGCCCATATAAGTCGCTACGGCTCGCAGCATACCGATACTATTGTGACCGAGAACCATACGCTGGCGATGCGTTTCCTGCGCGAAGTGGATTCCAGCTCGGTAATGGTGAATGCCTCTACCCGTTTTGCCGATGGTTTTGAGTACGGCCTGGGTGCGGAGATCGGCGTTTCTACCGACAAATTACACGCCCGTGGTCCGGTCGGGCTTGAGGGGCTCACCTCTGAGAAGTATATCGTGCTGGGCAATGGGCATATTCGCCAGTGAAGCTTTTACAGTGAGCTGTACACCGTGAATCCGGGTCCTATAGCGATACTCGGTGGCACCTTTAATCCAATCCACAACGGTCATCTGCGGTCGGCGCTGGAGCTGTGCCGGCGCCTGGGTTTTGTTGAGGTCAGGTTGATGCCGGCTGCGCAGCCTCCCCATCGACCGGTACCGGACTGCCCTGCCGCAATGCGCGCGGCCATGGTGGAACAAGCCGTGGCCGATGAAAAAAACCTGGTTTGTGATCGCCGCGAGTTGTCTCGCAACGGGCCCTCCTACACTATTGATAGCCTGGCAGAAACCCGGGCAGAACTGGACCCGGCGGCCAGCCTCAGCTTTATCGTGGGGGCCGATGCAGTAGCCGCGCTGGCCAGTTGGCATCGCTGGCAGGAATTAACTGATATTGCGCATATCGTTGTTATTGCCAGGCCCGGTTGGGATATACCCACACAGGGAGTGGTGGGTGAGTGGCTACAACAACACCTGACCAGGGTAGTGGCAACTCTGCAGCATGAGCCCTGCGGTAGGGTCTATGTGGAAACCTTGACACCCTTGGCGATATCTTCGTCGCAAATCCGCCGCCAGATAGCGGCCGGTGAATCACCAAGATACTTGCTGCCAGATGTGGTCTGGCACACTATACAATCAGCCGGGCTATACGGTCACGGCGCTACAAGTCAGCAACAGACTCAGGAGTAGTATGCAATCGGCGGAACTTAAAGATCTGATAATTGAGGCCCTGGATTATCTCAAGGGCGTCCAGGTCGTGGCACTGGATGTACAGAAGCTGACCGACGTCATGGACTATCTGGTCGTCGCCGGCGGCACCTCAAATCGCCACGTCAAGGCCCTGGCTGACAATGTGCGCGACGCTGCCAGGCAGCGGGATATACGGCCGCTGGGTGTCGAGGGGCTGAACGGTTGTGAATGGGTGCTGGTCGATTATGGTGACGTTGTGGTACACGTCATGTTGCCGGCCACCCGCGATTTTTACGACCTGGAACGGCTCTGGTCAGGTGTGCCTGAGCCAGCGGAATAGCAGCGGTGAAATTGACCATCCTGGCGCTTGGCACTCGTATGCCTGACTGGGTGGAGCGCGGCGTGGCCGAGTATAGTAAGCGCTTGCCGCCGGAAATCAAGCTGGATTGGCGCGAACTGCCCTTGGCGGCGCGCGGAAAAAGTGGTAACTCCCAGGCCGTGGTTCGCGAAGCTGAGACTATTCGCAAAGCATTGCCGTCACAGGATCGCCTGGTGATCCTGGATGTACAGGGGCGTAGTTTCGGCACAGAAAAGCTGGCGGACAAATTGGCAGATTGGCAGATGACAGGTATGAATTACAGCATAGTGATAGGTGGGCCGGATGGGGTGGAGCAATCGCTGCTGCAAGAAGCGGACTTGCTCTGGTCGCTGTCGCCACTGACCCTGCCACACCCACTGGTGCGGGTAGTGTTGGCGGAACAACTGTATCGAGCCTGGTCGATAAACGCCGGCCATCCTTACCACCGCAGCTGATATGGACTCACTCGCTCTCAAAGACCCCTACCTGGAATCGCGCATCTTCGGCGCCCGGACCCTCGCCGTGTTGGCGCTGGTGCTGGCGCTGCTGGTAGTGCTGCTGCTGCGCTATTTTTCCCTGCAAATTATCGACTACGACATCTATCGTACCGAATCTGATCGCAACCGGGTGCGACTGCAGTTCCTGCCACCCAAACGGGGTCTGATATTTGACCGCAATGGCGTGTTGCTGGCTGACAACAGACCCAGCTATGTACTCTCAATAGTGCGTGAGCGAGTGCCCGATCTGGACCAGACCCTGGCTTTGTTGAGCAGCCTGGTGCCTGTCTCAGAGTCTGGTTTGGACAAGTTTCGAGCGCGCAGCACACGCCGGCGCCCCTATGAAGCGGTGCCGCTGCATTTTCGCCTCAGCGAGGAGCAGCGAGCACTACTTGCCGTCAATCGCTACCGCTTGCCCGGCGTGGAGGTGGAAGGGCAGCTGATTCGCCACTACCTGCAGGGAGAAATCTTCTCCCACGTACTGGGTTATGTAGGGCGCATCAATGAGCAGGAAGAAGCCGTGATTGATGAAGCCCGTTATCGCGGCACCAATCACATTGGCAAAATTGGTATAGAAAAATACTACGAAGAGTTGCTGCTGGGAAATGTGGGCTACCAGAATGTTGAAACCAATGCGCTGGGGCGAGTGCTGCGGGTGCTGGAGCGCGCCGCTCCCACCCCGGGGGTGGACATTGTGCTGTCGCTGGATAGTGAAGTGCAGCGGGTTGCCTATGGTGCGCTGGAGGGGCGCCGTGGAGCAATCGTGGCGATAGACCCCCGCAATGGTGAAATATTGGCGCTGGTCAGCGCGCCGGGATTTGACACCAATTTATTCGTTAATGGTATCAGCGTTGGCAACTACAACGCCCTGCGCAACTCTACCGATTTGCCACTGTTTAATCGCGCCGTGCAGGGCCAGTACCCGCCGGGATCGACCGTCAAGCCCCTTATCGGTTTGGCGGGCCTGGAATACGGGGTGATTGATGCCGACTTCACCATTCGTGACCCCGGCTGGTATGTGCTGCCAGGGGAAACGCGCCGGTTTCGGGACTGGACCCTGAAAGTGCGGGGCACCGGCCACGGCGAGGCTGTCAATTTGCACCAGTCCATAGAGGAATCCTGTGATGTTTATTATTACAATCTGGCTCACCGCTTGGGGGTTGATCGTATCGCTGAGTTTTTGGCGCCGTTTGGGCTGGGCCAACCCACCGGCCTTGATATTACCCACGAGCGAGCCGGAATTCTGCCCTCGCGCGCCTGGAAGCGGCGCGCGCGTGGCGAGGTCTGGTATCCGGGAGAAACCCTCAACATTGGTATCGGTCAGGGCCATATGCTGACTACACCGCTGCAACTGGCGGTGATGACCTCGATTATCGCCGGCCGGGGGGTGCACTACCAGCCCAAATTGTTGCGCTACCGTGGTGGTGAGAAAGTGCCTGGATCGCTGGCCGAACCGGTGGAGGCACGGGACCAACACTGGGATCAAATTCACAATGCGATGCGCGATGTATTGCACGGTAAACGGGGCTCGGCTCGTGCAACGGGACGCGGCTCGCTGGTGACGATGGCGGGCAAGAGCGGCACCGCGCAGGTAGTGGGAATAGCGCAGGATGCGGAATATGATGCCGAAAAGTTGGCAGAGCGTCACCGTGATCACGGTCTGTTTGTGGCGTTTGCTCCCTATGAAGACCCCTCCATTGCCGTGGCGGTGGTGGTTGAAAATGGTGGCGGCGGCAGTAGTGTTGCGGCTCCGATCGCCAGGAAAGTTATAGAAAGTTATCTACGGGAGGCAGGCTAGGTCGGGCATGGGAGATTATGTACGACAGATGCCGTCGGCCTCTGCTGACCTGGCGCGACGTCCGGGCCTGGCTGAGCGATTTCACATTGATGTGCCACTGTTGCTGCTGTTGCTGGCCTTAACCCTGTTCGGCCTGATCGTGCTGTACAGCGCCAGTGGTCAGCAGTTGGCAGCGGTGATAAGACAGGGCCGGTATTTCCTGTTGGCTTACGTGATAATGCTCACGGCCGCGCAATTTAGCCCGCAGCGCTACCAGCGCTGGACACCGCTGCTTTATCTTGCCGGCGTTGGCCTGTTGGCGGCGGTGCTAATAGCGGGTACCGGGGCCAAGGGCGCGCAGCGCTGGCTATCGCTGGGAGGGTTTCGCTTTCAGCCCTCGGAAATCATGAAAATTCTGGTACCGATGATGATGGCCTGGTACTTGTCTTCGCGTGTATTGCCGCCGCGCCTGCGGCATATTTTCCTGAGCCTGCTAATACTGTCTGTGCCGGCACTGCTGGTTATCCGCCAGCCCGACCTGGGCACGGCGCTGTTGATAGCCGGCGCAGGCTTGATCGTACTGTTTATGGCGGGTATCAGCTGGCGTTTCATATTCGGTACCGCTATCGTGGCGATACTGTCAGCCTGGCCGGCGTGGATCTACTTGCTGCGCGAGTACCAGCGGCAGCGCATACTCACCCTGCTCAATCCGGAACGGGACAAACTGGGAACCGGCTGGAACATCATACAATCCAAAACTGCCATTGGTTCGGGTGGTTGGAGTGGCAAGGGTTGGCTGAATGGCACCCAGTCGCAACTGGATTTTTTGCCTGAGAGCCACACGGACTTCATTATCGCTGTGTTGGCAGAGGAGTTTGGCCTGCGCGGTGTATTGGTGCTGACGTTGATATACATGTTGATCCTGGCGCGTGGATTCTGGATAGGGATGCGTGCCCAGGACAGCTTTTCCAGGCTGATAGCGGGCAGCCTGACCCTGACATTCCTTGTTTACGTATTTGTTAACATGGGCATGGTGTCCGGTTTGCTGCCGGTGGTGGGTGTGCCGTTGCCGCTGGTGAGTGCCGGCGGCACATCCGTTGTCACCCTGATGGCGGGGTTTGGCATTCTTATGGCAGTTAGCACAGAGCGACGCCGGGTCGGCGAATAAGACCGTTTTGACTAGGGAGCGAGAAAATCACGATGAAGAAGTTGTTGAACACCTGGATATCGGCCGCCGCATTGTCGCTAACCTGCTGTGGCTACAGTGTCGCCGTCAACTATAGCGATAATCCACAGGCGCTGGCCTTGATCGCGGAGATGGTGCGGGAGCACGGTTTTGAGCGCGGGCCGTTACAGGCACTTATTGACCAGGCGGTGCGCAAGGATTCAATTCTCAAGGCGATAGCCAGGCCAGCGGAGAAGACTAAGCCCTGGCACGAATACCGGCAGATATTTGTTACCGATACCCGCGCTGAGCAGGGTGCGGAGTTTTACCGCCGTTACGCGGCCAGCTTACAGCGCGCGCAGCGCGAATACGGCGTTCCGACAGAGATAATCCTGGCGATTATCGGCGTGGAAACTCGCTACGGGCGCAACAAGGGCAGCTACCGGGTGCTGGATTCCCTGTCTACCCTGGCCTTCGATTACCCCAAGCGCTCCACCTTCTTTACCAGCGAACTAAAAGCCTACCTGTTGCTGACCCGGGACCAGGGCCTGCCAGCCGATAAGCTCAAGGGGAGTTATGCCGGTGCCATGGGCTATGGACAATTCATTCCCAGCTCGTATCGCGCCTATGCCGTGGATTTTGATGGTGATGGCGTGATCGATATTATTGGCAATCCCGTCGATGCTATCGGTAGTGTTGCCAATTATTTCAGTCGCCACGGCTGGCGCTCAGCAGAGGCGGTTACCGTTGGCGCCGAGTTGGCAGATGTTTATCCCCGGGATTGGATGAATGACGATCTCAAGCCTGCTCACTCGGCCGGCGAACTTGTCGCAGCAGGAATTAAACCGCTGGGCGAGTTCAACAATAACGCGCTGGCGACAGTTATGGAATTTGCCGGCAGCGATGGGCCGGAGCACTGGATCGGTTGGCATAATTTCTACGTAATTACCCGCTACAATCACAGTGCCATGTACGCGATGTCAGTTTATCAACTGAGTCAGAAAATAGACGCACTTCTTAAACAGTGAGGCCGCGCAAGTACCTGTTTTTGGCTTTCTCTCTGCTGCTGGCGGCCTGCAGTGCTACGCCTCCCGGGGGTGGCGATGGTAAGCCCTTGCGCGCCATCAGCGCTGCTGACGTGGCAGATGCAGAGTTGACCGCAGATCCGGTTTTTGCCGCCGGCAATACCAGCCCCTACCGCGTGGATGGTGTGGAATACCAGGTGCTGGCCAGCAGTCGTGGCTATAGAGAGCGGGGCGTGGCATCCTGGTATGGTCGCAAATTTCACGGTCGCAAGACCGCCAATGGAGACACCTTCAACGCCTATGCGGCAACCGCGGCACATCGCTCCTTGCCGCTGCCCGGTTATGTGCGAGTGACCAACCTTGAGAATTGTCGCAGCATGATCGTGCGGGTCAACGACCGGGGGCCGTTTCATGCTGATCGCATTATTGATCTTTCCTATGGCGCTGCACTTAAACTTGGTTATGCAGAGCAGGGTACGGCGTGGGTAGAGGTGGTCGCTATCAGCGTGGCGGGTGCCGAAGACCTGCGCACGGATCCCCGCTTTTCGGCCTGGCGTAGCGACTATCGGTTTTTGCAAGTAGGATCCTTCAGTGAAAAGCGCAGTGCCGTGGCGCTTCAGCAACAACTCGCCGTGCAGTTGTCGGCGGTAGTGGCCATTAGTGAGTTTCAGCGCGACGACGGCGTCTGGTACCGGGTGCGGGTTGGCCCGCTTGAGGATAGGGGTGAATTACAAAAAATTCAGGCACGGTTGTTACAACTGGGATATTTGAATGTTCGGGCCATGCCTGAATAGTCTCCTCGGGCTATGCCCAATAAGTCACATGGGGTACCATTCCCGCCTTCTTTGCATTTACCAAAAGTACACACATGACACGGATTTTTGTTCTGGCACTGGGCTTTATTTTCTCATGGCCTGCGGTGGCCGTTACCATGCTGCCGCCGCCCAAGGTTGCCGCTGAAGCCTGGATTTTGCTCGACGCCCGCACCGGTTTTGTTATCACCGAGCACAATGCCGATCAGCATTTACCTCCAGCCAGCCTGACCAAGCTGATGACCAGCTATGTATTGGCGTACGAACTGAAGCAGGGACGGGTTAGCAATGACGATATGGTGCCTGTCAGCGAGAATGCCTGGGCCCAGAACCCGCTGTTCGCCGGTTCCTCGCTGATGTGGTTGGAAGCGGGTAAGACTGCGCGGCTGGAGGATTTACATCGCGGCGTGGTGATCTCCTCTGGCAACGATGCCACGGTGGCTATCGCCGAGCATCTGGCCGGCAGTGAAGACGCCTTTGCGCACGTCATGAATGGACATGCAGCGGCGCTGGGTCTGACGGGCAGTAATTACGTCAATTCTCACGGTCTGCCCGCTCCCGACCACTACACCACCGCCCGCGATTTGGCGCAGCTGGCGCGAGCGCTGATCAAGGAGTTTCCGAATGAGTACGCCATGTACAGGGAGCGTGAGTTCACCTACAACAATATCCGCCAGTACAATCGCAATACCCTGTTGGCAGAAGACCCCAGCGTCGACGGCTTGAAGACCGGCTATACCTCGGCGGCGGGCTACTGCCTGGTGGCCTCGGCAGAGCGACAGGGCATGCGTTTGGTATCCGTTGTGATGGGTACCGACAGCCGGCGTTCCCGCAAGGCGGAGTCTCGAAAATTAATTAATTATGGTTTTCGCAGTTATGAGACCAGGGCCGTGTACAAGGCCGGGCAGCAGCTGGCTACCGGCACGCTCTGGCAGGGCGTGAACGACCAGTTGCAATTGGGCGTGGCCCGGGATATTTATCTAACCTTGCCACGTGGCAGTGCGGACCAGCTGGAGGCGGTGATGGAAATTGATGAAGTCATTATAGCGCCGGTTGAAAAAGGCGCCGGGCACGGCCAGTTGCTAATTGCACTGGACGGGCAGCAACTGTTGCAAGAACCACTGGTAGCATTGAGTTCGCAAGTCGCGGCGGGCTTCTGGAGCCGCCTGTGGGATCAAATAGCGCTGTTTTTCAACCAGTTGTTCGGCGCTTGAATCATGGCGCAACAGCACCCTCCCAGGATTGAGTTTCCCTGTGATTATCCGATCAAGGTGCTGGGCCTCAGCAGTGCGAACTACGAGTCGACAGTGTTGGCTATTGTCGAGCAACACGCCCCTGGTTTGTCCCGTGCGCGCATTACCCGACGCACCAGCCGAAATAGCAGGTTTACGGCTATTACTGTGTTTATTAGGGCGACCGGACCCTCCCAACTTGAGGCCCTGCATGTCGAATTGATGGCGACCGGTGTGGTCAAAATGGTGATTTAGTGCAGCAACGCAAGCTCGGCATCGTTGATTATGATGAAGCCTGGCAGGCCATGCGGGATTTTACCGACCAACGCAGTGCAGATACTGAAGATGAGTTGTGGTTGCTGCAACACCCCGCTGTTTTTACCCAGGGCCAGGCCGGCAAGGTTGAACACCTGCTGATGCCCGGTGACATTCCGGTGATTCAATCTGATCGGGGCGGCCAGGTAACCTACCATGGCCCGGGTCAATGGGTTGTTTACCTGTTGATTGATTTGCGCCGCGCCGGCCTGGGTGCGCGCGCCTTGGTGGACCTGATTGAACAAGGTATTGTCGCCTGCCTGGCTGAGTTGGACATTATCGGCGTGTCGCGACCGGGTGCGCCGGGCGTGTATGTGGGCGGCGCCAAAATTGCGCAGTTGGGACTACGGGTACGGCGCGGCTGCTCCTACCATGGATTGGCCTTGAATGTTGATATGGACCTGCAGCCCTTTAGCCGCATCAACCCTTGCGGTTTCGAGGGCCTGCCGGTGACGTCGGTGCGCGAGTGCGTGCCTGCTGAGCAGGCAGTGGACAGCGACGCTATTGCCGAAGCTTTACTGGCGCAGATTCAAGCGCGCCTGCAGGGCCTTGCTGCTACAGGCGCTTGATGGTGCAACCGGGGAGTCGGCGCCCAGGGCTGTGTCATTGCGCAGTATGCCAAGCGAAAACAGCATGCCAGCGCGGCTAGCCATGGATGTATCTTGCGCAAACAAATACCACAACAATGTAGATTGGCCCATGAAGTCGCATGTTTTATCGAAGAACATGGCGAACTGGGCGCGGAGCTACTTGGTTACTACAGCGATATTGAAGACGCCAGAAAGGCCGTAGATGAGAGTTATTGTGAGTGTCATACCAGTGTGGCGGATTATGCCCAAGAATTAACCGAGGACACAGGCAATATTCCTAGCCATCTCGAAATGTATATCGACTGCGAACACATGGGGCGTGATATGGAGCTAAGCGAACCCCAAAAATAGCCCTTGTGTCTAGTCTGTCACAAGGGCTATAGCAATGTTGACACCAATGTCGCTCTTTTTGTTTAAAAAATAATAGATTTAGGTATTTTAAATACCTAAATGATAGATAATTTAAACCTTTTAGTTGATCTGGTTTAAAAAAGTGAATATATTGGGATTATGAATACCGAGAGAGAGTCAAAATTAAACACTCTGCTTAGCACTCAGCCTTCGGGCATAGTGCTCTCTTCGGCATGGTTGACAAAGCAGGGCTATAGCCTTGATCTGCAAAAACAGTACAAGAAAAGTCAGTGGTTTGATTCTATCGGCACGGGTGCCCTGATACGCCATGGCGATCAAGTGAACTATTTGGGCGGTATCTATGCTTTGCAGTCCCAGCTAGGCCTTTATGTGCATCCAGCGGGTAAAACAGCACTGTCATTGCAGGGAAAAGCCCATTATTTGGAGCTTTCTACTAAGAAGGCGCAGCTTTTTGGTGGTAAGGATGAGAGTTTGCCGCTTTGGTTTAAAAAGCGGGATTGGGGTTTAAGGGCAGAGTGCAAGCTGACGAGCTTTTTGCCGCCGGAGCTTGGTTTGGTCGAGATCGATCATAAAAGTTTTAAGGTGAAGATATCCAGCCCTGCGCGTGCGGTGATGGAATGTTTATATTTAGCGCCAAAGTATCAGCCGCTTGTCGAGGTCTATGAATTGATGGAAGGCTTAAATAATTTGCGGCCAGCGACAGTCCAACAATTACTGGAAAGCTGCACATCTATAAAAGTGAAGCGCCTATTTTTGTATTTGGCAGATAAAGCAGGCCATGAATGGCTCAGCTATATCAATCTGGATAAGGTTGATTTGGGGTCGGGTAAACGTGCAATCGTGAGCGATGGAGTCTATGTCTCGAAATACCAGATAACCGTTCCCAGGGAATTAGAGGCAGCGGCATGAATGACGCCTACACACTTTGAACTGCTTGATCCGCATTTGCTCGATCAGCGCACGGCGTTTGAAAACCGGTTTGAAGGCATGAGTGCGATTGAATTTAGTTACGATGAATATGAAGCCACAAGGCTTCAATTAATCGAAACGATACAGTCCGGTTTAAATGAAAGCTCTTGAACTTAGAGAAGTTTAAAACGGAAAACCTGGAAACTTACCAGCAGCAATTGAGCGAGTTGGAAAGGTTTTTGGCGCAATAATGTATAGCGTGGCGCTTATTCGTTGGATTAGTGCGCTTTTTAGTCCCGCAAGGGCAATGTAACAAACAAGTACAAATTTAAGTACGAATCAGGATTTTGAAGGTATGGGTGATAGCAATTTTGTCAATGAAATCAATAAGCGAAGGACTTTTGCTATCATCTCTCACCCGGACGCCGGCAAGACCACCATTACAGAGAAACTGTTGTTGCTGGGTAGTGCTATCCAGGTGGCCGGCACTGTTAAGGGCAAGCAGGGCCCCCATGCCACGTCCGACTGGATGTCTATGGAACAGGAGCGCGGTATATCTGTCACCTCTTCGGTTATGCAGTTTCCCTATAGGGACTGCATGGTAAACCTGCTCGATACACCTGGGCACGAAGATTTCTCCGAAGATACTTACCGCACCCTTACGGCGGTGGACTCGGCGCTGATGATTGTCGACGGCGCCAAGGGTGTCGAGGCCCGCACTATCAAGCTTATGGGTGTTTGTCGTCTGCGCGATACGCCGATTCTTAGTTTTGTGAACAAGATGGACAGGGATATTCGCGAGCCCATCGAATTGCTGGATGAAATCGAATCGGTGCTGAAAATACAGGCCGCTCCCATCAACTGGCCTATTGGCATGGGCAAGGAATTTCTCGGTGTCTACAATCTTTACACCGACACCATACACAGCTACCGGTCGGGGCGGGGCCACATGTTGCCGGAAGACGTGCGCATAGAGGGCTTACGCTCCGGGCAGGCGCGAGAATTTATCGGTCTGTACTATGACGATTTCGTCGAAGAGGTTGATCTGGTACGCGGCGCCAGTCACGAGTTCGATCCGGCGGCCTACCTGGCGGGTACATTGACGCCGGTGTTCTTTGGTACTGCGCTTGGCAATTTCGGGGTGCAGGAAATGCTGGACGATTTTGTGCAATGGGCGCCTGCACCGCTGGACCGCGCGGCACTGGAACGGGTGGTGGCGGCGGAGGAACCGGCTTTCAGTGGTTTTATCTTCAAAATACAGGCCAATATGGACCCCCGTCACCGGGACAGGATCGCCTTTATGCGGATATGTTCGGGGCGCTACGAAAAAGGCATGAAAATGCGCCATGTGCGGTTGGGTAAAGATGTCAAAATTGCCGATGCCGTGACCTTCAAGGCGGGAGAGCGTGAGTTGGTCGAGGTAGCGGTATCGGGGGATATCATTGGTTTACACAATCATGGCACGATCCAGATAGGGGATACTTTTACCGCCCGGGAGGAATTGCGTTTTACCGGCATTCCACATTTTGCCCCGGAATTGTTTCGCCGCATTCGACTGTCCGACCCTCTCAAGTCCAAGCAATTGCAGAAAGGCCTGCAGCAGTTGTCTGAGGAGGGTTCTACCCAGGTCTTCGCGCCGACCAGTAGTACCGACCTGATTGTCGGGGCGGTGGGGCAGCTGCAGTTTGATGTTGTTGCCTACCGGCTCAAGGATGAGTACAAGGTGGATGCGATCTACGACTCGGTCAATGTCTATACCGCCCGCTGGGTGAGCTGCGCCGACCCGCGCAAACTGGAAGAGTTTCGCAAAAAGGCCGCCGATCAACTCTCCATTGATGGCGGCGGCCATTTGACTTACCTGGCGCCTACTCGCGTTACTTTGGCGCTGATGGAAGAGCGCTGGCCGGATATCGAGTTCCGCGCCACCCGGGAGCACTGACCGGTAGGGACCAGGCGTCCCCGACGATGCTAGAGCAGCGCTTCGATGTCTTTCTTCAGCTGACTGGGCTCGGTGGCTGTTGCGAAGCGCTTGACAACCTCGCCCTCGCGGTTGATCAGGAACTTGGTGAAATTCCACTTGATAGCCCGCGTGCCCAGAGCGCCGGGTGCCTGCCTTTTCAGGTGCCTGTAGAAGGGGTCCGTGCCGCTGCCGTTGACCTCTATCTTGGCCATCATGGGAAAGCTGACGCCGTAATTAAGTCGGCAGAACTCGGTGATCTCACCGTTGCTGCCTGGGTCCTGCTTGCCGAACTGGTTGCAGGGAAAGCCCAAAATCTCCAGGCCCTGGTCCCGGTACTTCTCGTAGAGTTCTTCCAGGCCGGCAAACTGGGGTGTGAAACCACACTTGGAGGCGGTATTAACCACCAGTAGCACCTTGCCCCGGTAGTCAGCCAGTGACTTTTCGCTGCCGCTGGTGGTCTGGCAGTTGAAATCATAAATTGTGTCGGTCATGGTATGTCCTGCCCGTTGTTCGTCTCTGGATTCGAGAGTGAGTCGCCGCGAATGCCGCTACTCATAAAGTCGATGAGCATAGCAGTTATATTCACGTTGCACAGGCGCAAAGACAGACGGTGGTAGCCACCGGTGATGGAAGGCAGTATCTGACATGGTGGATCCATATGAAATGTCGAATGAATGGCGGAAATGGTATAAGAGAAAAGCGGGGCAATGATACCTTGTGCGCCGGCTCTACCGCCGTAGCGAATAGAAGAAGCAAGCAACGCCTGGAGTAAACAAATGAACAGGTTATGGGTATGCGCGATAGCACTTATGCCGGGGGTTTGTTGGGGCCTGGGCGCGGTGGCGGATGAGCACTCCTTCGCCAATCCTGAACAGGTGCGGGTACAGCATGTAGATCTCAACCTGACCGTTGATTTTGAGCGGCATCAGTTGATCGGCGACGTGGTGCTGAAGCTGAAGCGACTGCGGCCCGATGTACAGGAGCTGGTACTGGATACCCGCGATTTGATTATTGCAGCGGTGCAGGCCGGTGATGGAGATGGCTGGTCCAACGCCACCTACCACTTGGGCAGCAGCGATCCGGTGCTGGGTGCGCCACTGCGCATTACCCTGCCTGCGGGTGTCGACAAGGTGCGCATCAACTATGCGAGCCGTCCCCAGTCGACGGGCTTGCAGTGGTTGCAACCCAGACAGACGGCCGGTGGCGAATTTCCCTATATGTATAGCCAGGCCCAGCCCATACACGCGCGTAGTTTTATTCCCCTGCAGGACTCCCCGGCAGTGCGGGTGACCTACGCTGCAACAATATTTACCCCGCCACAGCTGCGGGCAGTGATGAGCGCCGGCAATAATGCCGGCGCCCCGCTCAGTGGTGTCTTTCAGTTCAAGATGCCACAGCCAATACCCGCCTATTTGATTGCCCTGGCGGTGGGTGATCTCCATTTCAAGGCCATGGGCAAGCGCACCGGCGTCTACGCTGAGCCCAGTGTTCTGCAGGCTGCTGCTGCCGAGTTTGAAGACACCGAATCCATGCTGGAAAAAGTGGAGTCCATGTACGGCGACTATCGCTGGCAGCGCTACGACCTGTTGATATTGCCGCCCAGCTTCCCCTGGGGCGGCATGGAAAATCCGCGCCTGTCATTTATTACCCCGACAGTGATTGCCGGCGACAAAAGTCTGGTGGGATTGATCGCCCATGAATTGGCACACTCCTGGTCTGGCAATACCGTAACCAATGCCACCTGGGACGATATCTGGCTCAATGAAGGTTTCACCACCTACCTCACCTACCGCATTATGGAGGCGCAGTACGGGGTCGAGCGCGCCGATATGGAGCGCTTGCTTGGCTATCAATCACTGCAGCGCAACCTGGCCGACCTGCCGGCGCCCGATCAGCGGCTGGTGCCGAATCTGCGCGGCCGTGATCCCGACGATGGTTTTAGCGAAGTGCCCTATGAAAAGGGCGCCCTGCTGGTTACCGAAATGGAACAGGCGGTGGGACGCCCCGTTTTTGATGAGTTTTTGCGCCAGTACTTCGACCTGTATGCCTTTCGCAGCATTACCACCGAGGAATTTCTGGACTTTCTGGCCGCCACTTTGGTGGCTGAGTTTCCCGACAGGATTTCCCTGCAACGGGTGAAGCTGTGGCTTGCAAATCCCGGCCTGCCCGAGGGCGCGCCAGTGCCTCAATCGGCTGCGTTTGAGCGCGTCGACACAGTGCGAGCCAGTTGGCTGCAAGGCGAGGTTGCGGCCGCTGAACTGGCTACTGGCGAGTGGACCGTTTCCCAGTGGTTACATTTTCTCAACGGTATGCCCAGGCAGCTGCAACAGTCCCAAATGAGCGAACTGGATGCGGCATTTGCCCTGACGGCCTCCACCAACAGTGAAATTGCCCACAGCTGGTTCCTGCTGGCTATACACAGCGGCTATGAGCCGGCTTATGCTCCGCTGCGACAATACTTGCAGACTATTGGCAGGCGCAAATTGATTGTGCCGCTGTACCGGGCGCTGCTGGAGAGCCCGGCTGGTCGCCGGATGGCCGGGCAAATATACACACAGGCCAAGCCCGGTTACCAGACAGTAACAGTGCGCTCCATCGACGCACTGTTTGAGGCCGAATAGGTTCTGAACGCCCTGACATGAGCAGAGCCGTCTTTACCCGGGGTTCCACGCTTCGGCACGTCGTTGTAATGACCCTGGCCGGCACGGTTGGGCTGGTGGCGATGTTTACCGTAGACCTGGTTGATATGTACTTCCTGAGTTTGCTGGGTGAACAGGAGCTGGCGGCGGCGGTGGGCTATGGTGGAACCCTGTTGTTCTTTTTGATGGCGGTCAGCATTGGTCTGCAAATCGGCATGGGGGCGCTGGTCTCCCAGGCGCAGGGCGCCCATGATCGCGAGCGTGCCGGTCGTTACTGCAGCAACATCCTCCTGTTCAGTGCTATTACCGCGAGCGTGATCGGCGCGCTGGCCTTTGCATACCTGCCAGAATTGCTACAGTTCCTGGGCGCGCGCGGCAAGACCTTGGAATACGCACTTAGCTACAGCCGCATTATCGTGCCAGGCACGCCGTTGTTGGCGCTGGGTATGTGTGCCGCCAACGCCACCCGTGCGCTGGGAGACGCGCGCCGCTCCATGTATGCCACGCTGGGTGGCTCAGCCGTGAATGCAATTCTGGATCCGATTTTGATTTTTGGTCTGGGTTGGGGCATAGAAGGGGCTGCCGCTGCCTCCCTGACAGCGAGGTTTGTGGTGATGGCGATAGCCTTCCACGCGATTTTCAAAGTGCACCGGCTGCCTGGCCCCACCACAATGCGTCGCCTGTGTGAAGATCTGCCCAATATAGTGCGGGTGGCCGGCCCCGCCATACTGACCAACCTCGCCACACCCATCGGTGGCAGTGTGGTGCTGCGCACCATGTCGCAGTTTGGCGATAGCGCAGTGGCCGGTGCCGCCATTATGGGGCGCATTACTCCGGTGGCATTTGCCGCGATATTTGCGCTGTCGGGAGCGATTGGTCCCATCGTTGGGCAAAATGCCGGGGCCGGACACTATATGCGGGTGCGCCGGGCACTGCTGGATGCACTGATCTGCAACCTGCTCTATGTTCTTCTTATCTGGCTGATTCTCTGGCTGTTGGCGGACACGATTGTGGCGGCCTTTTCGGCTACCGGCCTGGCCGAGGAACTGATTCGCTTCGCTGTGACCTGGCTGCCCGGAGCCATGGGCTTTACCGGTATGTTGTTTGTGGCAAACGCCGGTTTTAACAATCTGCATCGGGCTCATTTGGCCACGCTGTTCAGTTTTGGTCGCACCCTGCTCGGTACTATCCCCTGTGTGTGGCTGGGCGCCCGCTGGTTTGGGGCGCCGGGCGTCATGGGCGGAGAGGCGGGGGGTGGGGTAGTATTTGGAGCACTCGCCTTTGCCGCCGTGATGTGGCAGGTGGGTAATTTTAGCCAAAAATTTGGCGACACAGATCTACACCAGTGATGTTTAGCGGAGGAAACCGGCGATGAGCTTTAGCCGATTGCTATTGGTGCTTACTTTTTTCTGTACGGTGATATCTACTGCGGTGGCCGCTGCCGGTTCGTCCCAACCGCAGCTGCCAAAGTTGCTGCAGGGCCTGGGTTTACGCGAGTCAGCAATTGCCAGTCGCGATATGCCCGGCTGGCAAAAGCCGCAGCGCATAGTGGTGCGCAATATGATGGGCCAGGATGTGGCGGCCCGTTTCAATGCGGCTATTCCCGATATTGAAGTTGTCGGGGTCAGCAATGCCAGGGAAGCTGTTGCGGCGGTGCGCGGTGCGCAGGTGTTAATCGGTTTCTGTGACCAGGCAGTGTTTGATGCCGCCGACCGGTTGCACTGGGTGCAGGTGTTTTGGGCGGGAGTAGAAGATTGTGTCGGCCTGCCGGGCATGCAGGCGGGCGATATCGTGTTGACCAACGGTCAGCGACTCAGCAGCCCTGCCATTGCCGAGTACACCATTGGCGTGATGTTCAGTTTGATGCGAAACCTTGACGATTATTATGAATCTCAAATAGCGCATAAATGGGCGCCGGTGTATGGCGCTCCAGCGCAATCCATGGGTGAGCTGTCGGGGCGGACCATGCTGGTGGTTGGACTGGGCGGTATTGGTAGCCAGGTAGCCCAGCGCGCGCACGCGCTGGGCATGCGAGTTCTTGCGACCCGCAACAGTCGCCGCGAGGGGCCTGATTATATTGAGTACGTGGGCTGGTCAGACGAGGTGTTAACCCTGGCCCAAAAGGCGGACGTGGTCGTCAATGCCACACCCCTGACGCCGCAAACCCGCGGTATGTTTGACGCGACTTTTTTTGAGGCGATGAAACCCAGTGCTTACTTTATCAGTGTGGGTCGTGGTCAGAGCACGGTGAGCAACGACCTGGTGGCAGCGCTAAAGGAGGGCAAGATTGCCGGTGCGGCACTGGACGTCACCGACCCGGAGCCCCTGCCTGCCGACCACCAACTGTGGAGTAGTCCGGGGATAATTATCACCCCGCATATTTCTGCCCAGTCGCCGGAGACAATGCACCGGGTAGGGGCTCTGGTTGCCGAAAACCTGCGGCGCTATGTGGCCGGCCAGCCACTACTTTCTGTGGTCGATGTGAAGCGTGGCTACTAGCCAGGCCCGGCTGTGCCGCTACAGTTTTTCCAGGTAGGACCGGTATTCCAACTCGCTAGTGTTGTCTGGCAATGCCCCACCTGGGTCAGAGCACGCTGCGGCGGGCGGCCCGAGGCGCCATGTAAACGGTCAGCGGGTCACCGCTACCGGCATCGCCCAGGTAGGACAGGCAGTTGATAAAAAGTGAGAAGAGATCGGTCTGGGAGTTGACGTCAAGCTTGCGGTAAATACTTTTGCGATGGCGTCGCAAGGTCTCCTTGGCGATGCCCAGTCTTTCCGCCGAGGTATTACTGCCATAGCCCCGCAACATCAACTCCAGCACACTTTTCTCGCGCGGTGATAGCAGCGAGGAGCCGAAAACCGTAACGGCGTGGTCGATGACGCCATCAATGTCCGGCTCCAGCAGGTAGCGGTTAGTGAAGTCTGCCATCTGGCTGTGGCTGCGCAGTAGTGCGGATACCGGTGGTGCCAGGTTGCGTAGAAAGCGGCAGTCATGATCCTCGAAAACGCCATGGCCGGCCTTGCGCATCAGGCAGATGTTAATCACGCTGCCACCCACTGGCCGGGACAGGAAAATGACCTCATCGACCGTGCCGGTGTTGCCATAGTAGTGTTGGTAGTAGCTGCCGTGCGGCAGGCCGTCGATAAGATCCCCCAGCCGGTAGAAGTGGCCGCGGGGTTGATTCAGGGATATCCGGCAGAAGGGATCTTCCCGGTAGGGGTCCTCAAGATACAGATCGAATTGCGCTACCTGCGCCGCGCGCGGTATCTCGTGATAGATACATTGCGGTGGCAGTTCCTTGTGGTAGAGCCAGACCTGCGGGTAATCTATTTTCACATGGCGGCCAATAGCGGCGATCAGGCTGGCAAAAAACTCGTCGCTACCCAGCGCAGCAATTGCTTTCGACAGATCCTGGTTCCATTTCCTGAAAGTGCCGGTAGACGCCATAGCCCCATCATGCTGGAGCCGGCGGCGGCTTGTCAATCGCGTGCACAATTTGCACCCACAAAGAACTCACCCAATGTCTGGGCTGTGGGTATAATGCCTTTTTGATGATGAAGGTTCCGTCTTGCCATGACCCCACAGTTACGCCAGCTGAATGTGACTTATGTCGATCTTCAGGATCGCCTGCTGCTGAAAGTTTCCACTTCAGAGGACGAAGAGTTTCGCGTTTGGTGCACGCGTCGATTTACCCGCTTGTTACTGGAGCGGCTGGAAGATTCGTTCCAGCAGGAAATGCCAGCCGCAACCGCCGAGGCGGTGCCAGAACCTGTGCGCCGGGAGGTGGCGCAAATGCAGCACAAGCAGGTGGTGAAGGAGGAGTCATTTCAGCGGCCTTACGAGGCGGAGCCGAAGCAATACCCGCTGGGTGAAGAGGGTCTGCTGGTGACCACTTTGAAGTACAAGACACTGCCAAACAAGTCGGTGCAAATGCACTTGGGCGACAAGCAGGGCCGGGGGGTCAGTCTCAACCTCGATGAGAACCTCAAGCACCAGCTTTACGAGTTGTTTGAGCGAGCGGCTGCCAAGGCGCAGTGGTTCGATACTGCCATCTCCGCCGGGGTCAGTGCGATGGTGCACTAAGACCTTGCCGGCCCGGCCCGCCTTGTCTGGTTCACTATGCAGTCGTATAGTTAAATACTGACCTTAGCAAACCGGAACCCCTCGCCATGATTACCAGTTTCGATGACTACTGCATTCATCAGACCTCACAACCGGTAGCCCAACCCTCACAGAGCGACAGAAATTTTTACGATCGCTACTGGTTTAACGGGATGGATGAGGCCGGCACTTACATCTTTGAGATCGGTCTGGGCCTCTACCCCAATCGCCGCATTATGGATGGACATTTCAGTGTCGCCACGGCGGGCAAACAATACGCTTTTCACGGCTCCCGGCGCGCCCCCAAAGAGCGTGGTGAAACCCAGGTCGGGCCCCTGTCGATAGAAATTGTCACGCCCATGCGGCAAGTACGGGTAGTGCTGGCGCCCAATGAGCACAATATTGAGTGTGACCTGACTTTTACTGCCGCCAGTATTCCCCACGAGGAACCGGCCAGTGAGATGTATGACGATGGCCACCTGATGATGCAAAACTCCCGTTTCACCCAAATGGGTTACTGGCAGGGTTTCTTTGCCATCAATGGTCAGCGCTTCGACGTGCAGCGGGCCGTGGGCTGTCGTGACAAGTCCTGGGGGGTCAGGCCAATAGGTGAGCCACAGGGCGGTGCACCGGGCTTGCTCAGTGGTGAGCCAGGCGTTTACTGGTGTTGGAATCCGATCAATTTTGGTGATGTGTGTACCCAGATGGGCACCTTTGAAGATCGGGATGGCCAGCCGACCCAGGTCAGTGCCGATTTACTGCCGCTCTACGAGAACCCGGAGGATATTCCGCGCGGTGAGGATCCCGGCCTGATCGCCATGACCGAGGTATCACATACCATAGAGTGGCAGCAAGGGACGCGATGGCCCGCTGCCGCCCAGATCAAACTGGCAGACAAGGACGGCAACAGGTACGAGATCACCCTGCAACCCATATTGCGCTTCCAGGTATTAGGGATCGGTTACAACCATCCCGAGTGGGGTCATGCGGTCTGGAAGGGAGAGCTGGCAACCGGGCGGGATGAATGGGATCTGGATGCGCTGGACCCGCTGGCCTATGAACATTTGCATGTGCACCACGTGGTGCGCGCCAAAATGGGAGATCGCGAAGGTATAGGCACGCTGGAAAATATCGTCATTGGTCGCCACGCCCGCTCCGGCTTTAAAGACTTGTTCGATGGGGCCGCCTCGGTGGGGCTACCTGCCTAAGCCGGGATGCCAATGCCCTCGCCAGCTGGCCCTGCCATAAATGAACCGGTACCGCTGGCCTTTGCCAGGGCGCTGCTGGTGCAGGCTGAGGCACACGGTTGTGATGTGGATGGCCTGTTGCAAGCGGCAGATTTCCCCTTCAATCCCCTGCAACTGCCCGCCGCCCCAACATTTGTTTCCATGCAGCAGTACAGCCGTCTGTGCGTAGAACTGTTTCGTGAGTTGGGAGATGAATCCGGCGGCATACTGCCCAATTCTCCCACGCCCTTTGGAACCACGCGTCTGCTGCTATACAGTGTGATTCATTGTCACAGCCTGGGGGCAGTTATCGACCGCGCCATCGAATTTAATGCGGCCTGCCGGGAGCGCCACGGTGAAATTCGTAGCAATTGCCTGCAGCTTGACCCTGAGAGCAAGCTGGTCACGCTACACTATTACTCAGTTGCAGATATCAATGATCCTCCGCCCCAGGCCAATGCCCTGTGCGGTTTATCCATGTGGCTGCGGCTGTGTGGCTGGTTGATCGGGCAACACATTGATGTGGTTTCCGCCAGCTGTGCGGGGCCGCGACCTGCCAGTCTGTTGGCGCTGCGACATTTTTTTCCCTGCCCGGTGGAGTATGATGCAGATAGCAACTCGGTTACTTTCAGTGCCCGTCACCTGCAGGCAAACGTTATTCGCAGTGAGGCGGATTTGGAGGCGTTTTTGCCCGTGGCGCCGTATCATGTAGTCATAAAGCCGGTTGCCGGCGATGCCTGCATCACCACCCGCCTGGGGGTACTGTTGGGTGACGATTTTCGCGAGGAGATGCCCAGTTTTGAAATGCTCACAGGGCTGCTCAACATGTCGGCCAGAACCTTGCGCCGACGTCTGGAAAAAGAGGGTACTTCTTATCAGCGCATCAAGGATAATGCCCGTCGTGATGTGGCGATTACCCTGCTGACCCGAGAGCGTATGACAGTGAGTGATGTGGCGGAGAGAGTGGGTTTTAGTGACCCAAGTGCTTTCCATCGCTCATTCAAAAAATGGACGGGGCTATCTCCCGGGGAATACCGTTAGCGCCTGGAACAAGCCGCCGGCAACGCAAAAACCGGAATCGTAATTGGTGTAAGGAGTGTAGTTTGGACAAAGAGCAGATCTATCAGGATCTCAGCCGTTTGCTCAACGAAATCGACCGGTTGCCAATGGAGGAGCAGGAGCGCCTGCATCTGCACCGCCTGGTGGGTGAGATCGAGGGCCACGTGGAGGAACCACAACGAACCGAGAACCCCGAGCAGTTGGCCGGCACCGTGGACGAGGTAATCACGCGCTTTGAGACGGATCACCCCTCTTTCACCGGTGTCTTGCGGCGCGTGCTCAATGCCCTGGGCAGTATGGGGGTGTAGCCTCTCGTGCAACCGGTAGTACTGCAGAGCGACATTACTACGCTCGTTCCGCTTATATCAACAAGCATTGGTCGAATAAATTCGACCAATAAAAATGGGGTCAGAGTCCAGACTCTGACCCCGAGACTCGGTGAGTCTCTGAGCCCTAGAGGCTCACGCGAGCCTGGATCTCACTGAAAATGGCATTGGTGACGCCCTGAACCTCACGCAGTTCTTCGATAGCGTTATAGGGCCGTGCGGCGATAATGTGTTCGGCAGTTACCGCGCCAACCCGGGGCAGGGTCTGCAGCTTGGCTTTACTGGCACTGTTGATATTGATCGTGGCAGCGGCATGCACCGCTGAATTGGCCAGCGCGTCGCGAGTTCCCAGCAATTGTTCCACCCGGCTCGCCAGTTGGTTCAGGGCGGTCCTCAGGCTGCGCTGCCTATCGTTGCTCTCCGTCAGATCCTGATGAACGGTCCACAGTAGCCAGATAACGACCAGTAGTAGCAGTGATTCAAAATCCATGACGATGCCCTCTTTTGCCAATAACCATAGCAGCCTCTAACTCCAGTACCGGTTAAATGGTGCCATTTTCCAGTCGGCCTTCCAGACCGCTGCAGTTTTGTCACTATAGCACGTGCTGCCGGCGCTACCGTTATAGCTGGCCAGAGCGGTGCTGAGACGGCCATGTTCCCGTTCTTCCGGAAGGGCATAACCTGCATGATCAGGCCTGTAGTTTCTCCAGCAGAAATTCGAGGATGTCGTTGGTCGGTACCAGGCTGGCCCCCTCGTCACGGCGCCCCTTGTACTCAAGCTTGCCTTCGGCCAGTGCGCGGTCACCCACCACCAGTCGATGCGGAATGCCGATCAGCTCCATATCGGCAAATTTGACACCGGGTCGTTCATTGCGGTCGTCCAGCAATACCTCGATGCCCCGCTCCCGTAATTCGCGGTAGAGCTGCTCGGCACATGCCGCAACGGTTGCGGACTTCTGCATATTCAGCGGTACGATCGCAATTTGGAAGGGCGCGATGGCAGCCGGCCATATAATGCCATTGTCGTCGTGGTTTTGCTCGATCGCCGAGGCGACGATTCGGCTCACGCCGATACCGTAGCAGCCCATCGTCACGGTTTGGTTCTTGCCATGCTCATCCAGCACTTGTGCCTGCATGGCTTCACTGTATTTCTGGCCGAGCTGAAATATATGTCCCACCTCGATACCGCGTTTGATCTGCAGATTTCCTGCCCCGTCGGGGCTGGGATCGCCTTCTACCACATTGCGAATATCTTCGACCTGACCCAGGGCGAGGTCGCGCTGCCAGTTTACGTTGGTCAGATGGAAGCCATCTCGATTGGCGCCACAGCAAAAATCGGCCACTGTGGCGGCCGAGCGGTCAACAATAATGGGGATATTCAAGCCGACCGGTCCCAGTGAGCCAGGCTTTGCACCGCAGGTAGCGCTTACCGCCTCTTCACTGGCAAACCCAAACGGAGCTGCCACACCAGTGATTTTCTCGGCTTTGATCGCGTTGAGTTGGTGATCTCCACGCAGCACCAGTGCGATCAACGGTGCGTCTTCGCTGTCGCCGTTGGCCAACAATGTCTTTAATGCCTGGGTCTGGGGTATATCCAGATACGCACAGACATTGTCGATGGTATGTTGCTCTGGCGTGGCGACTTCGCTCATGGCGGCGCCACTCGCGGCCTCTTGCCCGGCGGGTGCCGGCGCCTCGGCCATCTCGACGTTGGCCGCATAGTCACTGCTGTCGCTGAAGGCGATGGCATCTTCACCGGAATCAGCCAGCACGTGAAATTCATGGGATGCATTGCCACCGATCGAGCCGGTATCGGCTATCACGGGCCGAAAATCCAGGCCCAGGCGTGTGAATATGGCGCTGTAGGTCGCATGCATGACATCGTAGGTTGCCTGCAATGACGCCTGGTCGAGGTGGAAAGAATAGGCATCTTTCATCAAAAACTCGCGTGCGCGCATAATGCCGAAGCGCGGCCTTATCTCATCACGGAACTTGGTCTGAATCTGGTAAAAGTTTACCGGTAGCTGCTTATAGCTCTTGATCTCACTGCGCAGTATATCCGTAATGACCTCTTCGTGGGTGGGCCCCAGGCAAAAGTCGCGCTGGTGGCGGTCGCTAAATCGCAACAGTTCGGCGCCATATTCTTCCCAGCGACCAGACTCTTTCCACAACTCCGAAGGCTGCACCACCGGCATGCTGATCTCCTGGGCACCGCTGCGGTCCATTTCTTCCCTGACGATCTGCTCGACCTTGCGCAGCACCCGCAAGCCAGTCGGCAACCACGTGTACAGGCCGGCGGCGAGCTTGCGAATGAGACCGGCACGCAGCATTAATTGGTGGCTGATGACCTCGGCGTCGGAAGGTGTCTCCTTGACGGTGGCGATAAGGAATTGGCTCGTGCGCATGGTGTTTCCGCGGTGATATGAGTAGGGCCGCTATTCTACGATTGTTTCCAAAAAAGTGTCGAGTTTGGCTCAGCTTCCATTTAATTGCTGTTTTATAGCACTATTTTCTGAAAATCCCCGGAAAACACTTGTATTGCAGCTTTTCATGTTCTATATCTTGTCCGGTGACCACGTGGGTGGTTTGGGATAAATCCAATTATTTTATCTAAGGACAAAAATAACATGGCTACTAAGAAAGCGGCGGCAAAGAAAAAAGCACCAGCCAGGAAGAAGGCTCCGGCAAAAAAGGCACCAGCCAGGAAGAAGGTAGCGGCCAAGAAAAAGGCAGCTCCAGTCAAAAAGGCAGCGCCTGCAATCAAGACCAAGATGACCAAGAGCCAAATCATGGTATCTATTGCTGAAACTACCGGCTTGACCAAAAAGCAGGTTGCTTCAGTGACGGAGGCATATGATGAGCTGATTGAGCGTAGTCTCAGGAAGCGTGGCATTGGCGAATTCACCATTCCTGGAATGATGAAGATCACCACGGCTAAAAAGCCTGCTAAAAGGGCTCGCAAGGGTATCAACCCCTTCACGGGCGAAGAGCAGATGTTCAAGGCCAAGCCAGCCAGCATTGTTGTCAAGGTTCGTGCCTTGAAGAAAATGAAGGACTTCGCGGCTTCCTGAGCCACTGACTTTGGTCGCCTCCACTTGGTCGGGGGCGGCACTCTCCCGTCCTCCGGTCACCTTCGTGTACCAGAGTCGTGGTTCTCACCCCCCCCTCCCCCAGAAAAACTACCTGCCTTGCCAAATTTGCGGTAGAATCCGCGGCCGTTGAATTTGCCGAGTCCAGGTGTTATGCCTATTTACGAATACCAGTGCGAAGCCTGCCGGCACGAGCTGGAAGTGCTGCAGAAAATGAGTGCTGATCTGCTGCGGCAATGTCCCGAGTGTGGAAAAGAAGAGCTGAAGAAGAAAGTCTCCGCCGCGGCATTTCGCCTCAAGGGCGGCGGCTGGTATGAGACCGATTTCAAAACCGGCGACAAAAAGAACCTGGCCTCTGCCGGCGGCTCTGCTGACAAGAAGGAATCATCCGCCGAAAAAACTGCGGCGGGCGCCACAAAGAGTGATTCCGGTTCCTCTGGCTCCAGTTCTGGCTCCAGTTCCGGTTCCAGCAGCACTTCAGCATCGCCCGGCTAGCGCCGCGTCTCTTATAAACTCTACAGGCTTTTGAATATGCGCAGTCATTATTGTGGTTCCCTGACTACCCAACAAATCGATGAGACCGTTACCATATGTGGCTGGGTCGACCGTCGCCGGGACCACGGCGGCGTGATCTTTCTCGATATGCGCGACCGTCAGGGCATTGTGCAGGTGGTGTTTGACCCGGATACCGAGCAGCACTTTGAACGGGCTGACCGGGTGCGCGGTGAATACGTATTGCGCGTGACGGGCCGGGTTCGTGCCCGTGGTGAAGGTACCGTAAATCCGCATATGGCTACCGGGGAGGTCGAAATCCTGGGCAAGGAGCTGGAAATCCTCAATACCGCTGCCACGCCGCCATTCCAGCTCGATCAGCACACGGCGGTTGGCGAAGAAGTCCGCCTGCGCTATCGCTATATGGATTTGCGCCGCCACGCAATGCAGGAACGCTTTATTCAGCGCTCCAGGATCACTCTGTCCGTGCGCAGTTTCCTGGATAAAGAGGGTTTCCTGGATATGGAAACGCCTATCCTGACCCGGGCAACTCCGGAAGGTGCCCGTGACTACCTGGTGCCCAGTCGCACCCATCCGGGCCGGTTTTTCGCCCTGCCGCAGTCGCCGCAATTGTTCAAACAATTGCTGATGGTGTCAGGATTTGATCGTTACTACCAGATTGCCAAGTGTTTCCGGGATGAAGATTTGCGCGCCGACCGACAGCCGGAATTCACCCAGATAGATATCGAAGCTTCCTTTGTCAATGCAGCGGATATCATGGATGTCGCCGAGCGCATGATACGCGAGGTATTTCGGGAAAACCTCAATGTTGATCTGCCCGCCTTCCCCCAGATGAGCTGGGCAGAGGCGATGGATCGCTATGGATCGGACAAACCCGATTTGCGCATCCCCCTGGCACTGGTCAGCGTTGATGATTTGATGGCACAGGTGGAGTTCAAGGTATTTCACGGCCCGGCGGTTGATCCGCAGGGGCGTGTGGCGGCCCTGAAGGTTACCGGTGGTGCCAGTATCAGCCGCAAGGAAATAGATAACTACACCAGCGATATCTCCCAGTTCGGTGCTCGCGGCCTGGCCTGGGTCAAGGTTAATGATCTGGCGGCCGGAGTTGAGGGACTACAGTCTCCGATTCTCAAGTTTATGCCCGACGGGATTGTCCTGCAGCTGATGGAGCGCCTGGCAGCGGCCGATGGCGATATCATTTTCTTCGGTGCTGACAAGACCCATGTTGTCAATGAATCCCTGGGCCACCTGCGAGTTCAGCTGGGCCACGACCTGGAGCGGGTAGAAGCGGGATGGGCACCCCTGTGGATTGTCGATTTTCCCATGTTTGAAGCGGATGGCAACGGCGGTCTGACGCCGCTGCACCATCCCTTCACTGCGCCCGCCTGTAGCGTGGAAGAGTTGCAGTCCAGCCCCGAGACCGCATTGTCGCGGGCCTATGACATGGTGCTCAATGGCACGGAATTGGGCGGTGGTTCGGTACGTATCCACCAGCGCGACATGCAGGAGACGGTATTTACCATCCTGGGCATAGACGAGGCTGAAGCGCAGGAGAAATTTGGCTTCCTGCTGGATGCACTCAAGTACGGCGCTCCACCCCACGGTGGCCTGGCCTTTGGCCTGGATCGCCTGGTGATGTTGATGACCGGGGCCCAGTCCATACGCGATGTGATTGCCTTCCCCAAAACCCAGACGGCCCACTGCGCGATGACCAATGCACCGGGAGTCGTCGACGCAAAACAGTTGCGTGAACTGAATATTCGCTGGCGGGAGAGTGCCAGGTTGGAAAACTCCGGGACAGTGGAGGACTAGGCTATGGCGGGACACAGTAAATGGGCCAATATCAAACACCGCAAGGCGGCGCAGGATGCCAAGCGTGGCAAGGCCTTTACCAGGCTTATTCGTGAGTTGGTAGTTGCCGCCAGGCAGGGCGGCCCTGAGCCGGCAGACAACCCGCGTTTGCGGGCCGCGGTAGACAAGGCGCAGGGCGCCAATATGACCCGCGATACCCTCGCTCGCGCCATCGCGCGCGGTGCGGGAACCAACGCAGCCGACGATATGGAGGAACTCACCTACGAGGGTTACGCTCCGGGTGGCATTGCGGTGCTGGTTGAGGTGATGACTGACAATCGCAATCGCGCGGTAGCGGAAGTACGACACGCCTTTAGCAAGCGCAATGGCAACCTCGGCACCGATGGTTCTGTGGCATACCTGTTCACCCGCAAGGGGCAGATCAGTTTCGAGCCCGGTGTCGACGAGGAGCAGCTGATGGAGGCCGCGCTTGAGGCCGGCGCCGAGGATATAGACTCCCATGATGACGGCTCGGTTGATATCATCACCGCCTGGGAGGACTTTGGCACGGTAAGGCAAGCACTGCAGGAGGCAGGCTTTACCGCCGCCGGCGGTGAAGTAACCATGATTGCCTCCACCACGGTGGAAGTCGATGCGGGCGGCGCTGAAAAGATCATGGGCCTGGTGGATGCGCTGGAGGATTTCGACGATGTGCAAAATGTTTACACCAATGTCGATATTCCCGACGAGGTATTGGCCAGCCTGGGCTGACAACTGTCTATTTATACAGGATAATGGTTCCGGCAGCGTCTACTGGAACCCTACATGACTCTCATTCTGGGAATTGATCCCGGCTCTATCAAAACAGGCTTTGGTATCATCTCCCACCAGGCAGGGCGCAGTGAATATGTCACCAGTGGCATTATCCGGCTCCCCAAACTTGCCATCCCCGAGCGCCTCAAGGTGATCTTCGACAGCGTCAGTGAGATAGTGGAACAATACTCCCCGGACGAACTGTCTATAGAAGAGGTTTTTATGGCCAGAGACGCCAAGGCTGCCATCAAGTTGGGGCAGGCGCGGGGTGCCGCCATTGTCGCCTGCGTTACCCACTCTATGCCGGTCTATGAGTATGCTGCCAAATGGATAAAGCAGGCGGTGGTGGGCACCGGTAGTGCCGACAAGAGGCAGGTGCAGCATATGGTTAAATCCCTGCTCAAGCTGCCGGCGGCGCCGCAAGAGGATGCCGCCGATGCATTGGCGGCCGCATTGTGTCACGCTCACACCCAACAGAGTATGATACGGATTGCGCGCAGCAAGAACCTCAGCAGATGATAGGACGAATTCGCGGAATATTGGCGGCCACCGAGCCACCTGACATCCTTTTGGATGTGGCCGGTGTTGGCTACGAGCTCCAGGTGCCCATGACCACGTTGTATGAGCTTCCTGACATAGGCAGTGAGTTGTGCCTGTTTACCCATTTTGTGGTGCGAGAAGATGCGCAATTGCTGTATGGATTTCTGCACGAGCGAGATCGCGCCCTGTTTCGCCACCTGATCAAGGTCAATGGGGTTGGCCCCAAGATGGGCCTGGCTATTATGTCGGGTATGGACACTGACACCTTTGTGCGCTGTGTGCAGCGAGAGGAATCCGCGACTCTGGTGCAAATACCCGGTGTAGGTAAAAAAACCGCTGACCGGCTGTTGGTGGAAATGGGCGACAAACTCAAGGATTGGCTCCTGAAACTGGATTCGGCAGCGTCGGCGGTTGCCGGCAGCGGCCGCGATATTATGGCCGAGGCAGAATCCGCCCTGGTGGCGCTGGGCTATAAGCGGGCGGAAGCCGGCAAGGCGGTGGCTGCCGCCAACGATGGCGACATCGATAAAAGCGAAGACCTTATCCGTCGCGCCCTGCAATCCATGGTGAGAGTCTGATGATTGAAACAGATCGATTGGTAGCGGCGCAGGAACCTGACGCGAGGGAATCGGTGCTGGATCGCTCCATCCGCCCGCGCGCACTGGACGAGTATATTGGCCAGGAAGTCGTTGGTGAGCAAATGGGAATATTTATCGAGGCCGCCCGTGCCCGCAAAGAACCCCTGGACCACACCTTGATATTTGGTCCACCCGGCCTGGGAAAAACTACTCTGGCGCACATTATTGCCCATGAAATGGGTGCGGGCCTGAAAAGTACCTCTGGGCCAGTGCTGGAAAAAGCCGGTGATATCGCCGCCGTGATGACAAACCTGGAACCGGGCGATGTGTTGTTTATTGATGAAATTCATCGACTGAGTCCCTTTGTCGAGGAAATTCTCTACCCGGCTATGGAGGACTTTCAGCTCGATATCATGATTGGTGATGGCCCGGCGGCCCGCTCTATCAAACTGGATATTCCTCCCTTTACCCTGGTCGGTGCCACCACCCGTGCCGGCTTACTCACCTCTCCCTTGCGCGATCGCTTTGGTATTGTGCAGCGACTGGAATTCTATAGCGTCACGGAACTGGTGCATATTGTGCGGCGTTCCGGCGCCATCCTGAAAATTGCCGTGGATGGGGAAGGGGCCACTGAAATAGCGCGGCGCTCGCGTGGCACCCCACGTATTGCCAACCGTTTGCTGCGCCGGGTACGCGATTACGCCGAGGTAAAAGCGGATGGCAGGATAACGGGGGCAGTAGCCTGTGCCGCTCTGGATATGTTGAGTGTGGACGAGCACGGCTTTGATCGCCTGGACAGACGCCTGTTATTGATGCTAATAGAAAAGTTTGACGGCGGACCGGTCGGTGTTGAAAGCCTGGCCGCTGCACTCTCAGAGGAGCGCGGTACTATTGAGGACGTGCTGGAGCCCTACCTGATTCAGCAGGGCTATATTATGCGGACCGCGCGCGGGCGCATGGCCACCCGCAGTGCCTATCTGCACTTTGGCCTGGCAGCTCCCGGAGCGACGAGCAACAATTTGTCTTTGGATCTGGCGCCGGACACGGGGTCCGGTGAGTGAGCGAGGAATTTATCCTGCCGCTGCGGGTCTATATTGAAGACACGGACGCGGGCGGTATTGTCTACTACGTCAATTACCTGAAGTTTATTGAGCGGGCGCGTACGGAGTTTATGCGCTCAATGGGGTTTGACAAAAATTCTGTATGTAACGCTGAGCTGATGTTGGTTGTGCAGGATGTGGCGCTGCAGTACCGACAGCCCGCCCGTCTCGACGATGAGCTGGTGGCTACGGCGACGCTGACCAAGGTGGGCGGAGCCTCAATGATTATACATCAACGGGTGCTGCGCGCGGATACGGTGCTGGTTGAGGGAGATATTAAAATTGCCTGTGTCGATCAACACAGTTTGCGCCCAAAAAGGCTGCCGGTGCCGTTGTTGGAACGGCTGCGTGCGGAACAGGAATAAGGGGAGAAATTAGTGGAAGAACAACTCAGCCTGATCGACCTGGTACTCAATGCCAGTATTACCGTGCAGTTGGTCATGGCACTGTTGCTGCTCGCGTCGATGGCATCCTGGTACATGATCATGCAGCGGCTGATCTACTTCCGCCATGTCCGCGATGAAATGAAAAGCTTCGAGGAACTGTTCTGGTCTGGTATCGACCTGAGCGAATTGTACCGCGAGGGCGACGAACGGGCCGAGGCCGGGGAGCTGATGGGAATGGAGAGCATATTTCGTTCCGGCTTCAAAGAGTTCTCAAGGCTGGTTCAGCAGGGGCTGGATTCCGATGGCATTATGGACGGCGCCCAGCGCGCCATGCGGGTAGCCATGTCCAGGGAGGAAGAGAAGCTGGAGCGGCACCTGCCGTTTCTCGCCACGGTGGGTTCTACCAGTCCCTATGTGGGTTTGTTTGGCACGGTCTGGGGCATCATGCATTCCTTCCGGGGGCTGGCAAATTCTACCCAGGCTACCCTGGCTACTGTGGCACCGGGCATATCCGAGGCGTTGGTGGCCACAGCCATGGGCCTGTTTGCAGCGATACCGGCGGTAGTGGCCTATAACCGCTTTGCCTCCAAGGTTGATGTGTATATCAATCGCTACGAAACCTTTGCCGATGAATTCTCCAGTATCCTGCTGCGCCAGGCGTTCGCTGTGAGCAAGCGGCAGGAGCGGCGCGTAAATGGCTAATCGCCGACACAAGCACCGGCCTATGGCCGAGATCAATGTGGTGCCCTACATTGATGTCATGCTGGTTTTGTTGGTGATATTTATGGTGACAGCACCGCTGCTTATGCAGGGGGTAAAGGTTGACCTGCCAGAGGCGGCCAGCGACCCGGTAGAGAAGCAGGATGCCGAGCCGCTTATTGTATCGATCAAGGATAATGGCGACTTGTTTCTCAATCTCGGTGTGGATCAGGAGCAGGTGCTGTCCCTGGCCACCGTTAAACAGCGCGTAGCGGTGGTGATGCGCCGCCATGCAGATAAACCGGTGATGGTGTGGGGTGATCGCAATGTGCCCTACGGAAAAGTTGTGATCCTGATGTCAGCCCTGCAGGAGGCCGGCGCGCCTACGGTAGGTTTGGTGACGGAGCCACCCCAGTGAACCACCTGGCGCTATTGTGATAGCTGCTGTACCTCAGGGTGTAATTGTTTGGCGGCCGCTGGCAATAACCCTGCTATTGCATGCCGCGCTGTTGTTCTTGCTGACCATGAGCTGGGTAAGCCACAGTGAAGTCGCTGTGAAATCCAAGCATATACCCCGTTATATCCAGGCCACACTGGTAGACGCAGAATCACTGCAACCCAGGCAGAAAAAGCGCGTTGCTGCGCCCAAGGTTCGCCCCCGCAAGCCGCGTCCCGTAGCCGCTACACCCAGGCCCCGGCCGACCACGGCCAAGCCGGCGCCAAGCAAGCCCAAACCAAAACCCCCTGTGGTTGAGCCGGTTGAGCCGGTAGAGCCGGTGCACGCCGGCGCCAAGGAGCGAGCCGCAGCGGCCCGGGCCGAGTTGTCCCTGGCCCTGCAGGCAGAGGATATACTGCTGGAACAGGCCAGTGATCAGCAAGTAACCCAGAGCTATATAGCGCTCATTGCGGGAGCCATCGAAGATAATTGGAGTCGACCGCCCAGCGCTCGCAACGATATGGAAGCCGAGCTGGTCATTGGGTTGATACCCACAGGCGAGGTGGTTAGCGTAACGGTGGCCCGCAGCAGTGGCTTGCCGGCCTTCGATCGAGCGGCGGTAATGGCGGTGCAAAAGGCGGGAAAATTCCCCGAGTTGCAGCAATTACCTGGCAGATTATTTAACAGGAATTTCCGCAGTCTGCGGCTAAAGTTTAAACCAGAGGATTTACGGTACTGATGAAGCCTTGTGTTGCCTTATTCATGTTATTGCTGGCGCTGCCCGTACCGGCGGAGTTGGTTATTGAAATCACCCATGGTCGCGATAATCCGACCTCAATTGCCGTGGTGCCATTTGCCTGGTCTGGCTGGGGCGCTGCGCCGGAAGATGCAGCCGACGTGATACAGGGCGATTTGCAGCGCAGTGGCCAGTTTGTGCCGGTGGCGCGCGAGGATATGTTGGGCTTGCCAACCCGCGAGTCTGAGGTTTACTACAACGATTGGCGTGCCACCAACGTCGAGTATTTGTTGATCGGTCGTGTGTCCGGCGGCTCAAGCATGACGGTTGAGTATGAATTGTTTGATGTCTACAGACAGGAGCGTGTACTGCAGGGGCGTCAAAGCGGTGCTGCGGAAGATTTGCGTATGCTGGCGCACCGGGCCAGTGACCATATCTACCGGCAACTCACCGGCATACGCGGCGCTTTTGCCACCAAGATTCTCTATGTCGCGGTGACCCAGCGGGTAAAAATACCCAGCACCTACCGGCTGATGCTGGCGGATTCCGACGGGGCGCGCGCGCGTGTACTATTTGAGTCGAATGAACCCGTACTGAGCCCGTCCTGGGCGCCCGATGGCAAGACCATCGCCTACGTCTCATTTGAAACCACGCGGCCGGCTATTTACCGGCACAATATCGAAACCGGTGAGCGCGAGCAGCTAACCAATTTCAAGGGGCTCAATGGGGCACCGGCTTTCTCACCCGACGGCAACAGCCTGGCGATGGTGCTGTCCAAGGACGGCAATCCGGATATTTACATTATGGATTTGCACAACCGCAGTTTGCGGCGGGTGACCCGTCACTACGCGATAGACACGGAGCCTGCCTGGATGCCCGATGGACGCTCACTGATATTTACCTCGGATCGCGGTGGTCGGCCGCAAATTTATCGGGTCGACATCCTCAGTGGCCAGACCGAACGGGTGACCTATGAGGGGCCCTGGAATGCACGTGCTTCGGTGGCGGTCGATGGTCGCACCATGGTCATGGTGCAGCAAATAGATAAGCAATTTCATGTCGCAGTGCAAGATTTGCTGCAAAATCGACAGCATATTGTGACATCAACCACATTGGACGAATCTCCCAGTGTCGCCCCCAATGGCACTATGCTATTGTACGCAACGAAATACGGCGAGCGCGGTATACTTGCTGCCGTTTCGGTAGATGGTGGAGTCAAGTTCAGGTTACCCTCACGAGAGGGTGATGTGCGGGAACCGGCATGGTCCCCATATTTGTACAATCCCTAACTATCGAGTAACAGCCGAGCACAAAAATCGGACAAGAAATTTATCAACCGGTAAAGGAACGGGTTATGAACAAATTCAAGGTACTATCAGTTGTATTGGCGGTTCTTATGATGGCGGGTTGCACAAGCACCGACGTCACTGAAACCGATGACGCTGCTTCCTCAGAGCAGGAACGACGCGCCACGGAACAGGCCGAAGCAGACGAGCGAATCGCCGCTGAAGCAGCCAGGGCGCAACAGATGCTGGAAGATGCAGTAGCTAATGCCGGTAATGTTGTCTACTTCGATTTTGACAAGTCGACCTTGACAGCGGCAACTCGCCGCACACTGGATGCACACGCTGCCCTGCTCAAAAGCAGCAATGCCAAAGTGCGGCTGGAAGGCCACACCGATGAGCGTGGTACGCGTGAATACAACATGGCCTTGGGCGAGCGTCGTGCCAAGGCAGTTGGTGACTACATGGCCCTGAATGGAGTTGCCGGCTATCGCACTGAAGCGGTGAGCTATGGTGAAGAGCGTCCAGTTGCAATCGGCATGGGCGAAGCCAACTGGTCGCAAAACCGGCGCGTAGAACTCAAGTAGCGTTGCAATGTTGCGGTACCTGTCCAGGCTGAGCGGGCTGGTACTTTGTGCCGGCCCGTTTTTTGCGGCTGCAGTCTTTGCGCAGCAGTACGTTGACCTGGAGCAGGAGCGCCGGCAGGACCAGTCACCGTCGGTAGTCGATCAAGCTGTGGACCAGCCAGTGGACCAGACCCACAGAGGCGATGCACTTTCTGAAGCCCAGTCGCCCGCAACTACGGGTCCAGCTGCCAATGTTGGCGAGCTGTACTACCAGCTACAGCTACTGCAGCAAGAGGTGATGGAACTGCGTGGCCTGGTCGAAGAGCAGGCCCATGCAATGCGCCGGCTCAAGCAGCAGAGTCTTGAACGTTATGTGGATATTGACAGGCGCTTGAGCGCGGTACCTGAAGCGGGCGCTACCACCCCGGGTGGAGTGGCGCCTGGCGGCGCACCGGTGCAAGAGCGCGCTGGTGAGGCCGATGCTTACCGCAGTGCCTACAGCCTGGTTCGCTCTCAGCAGTTCAAGGGGGCCATTGCCGCCTTCGTGCAATTCCTGCAGGATTTTCCGGCCGGCAAGTATGCCCCCAATGCCCATTACTGGCTGGGCGAGTTGTACCTTGTCATTCAGCCGGTCGAGCTGGAATCATCCCGCCGTGAGTTCACCCTGCTGCTGGAACAGTACCCACAGAACGGCAAAATCCCGGACGTGCTCTACAAACTTGGCAAGGTTCACTTTGACAAGGGCAACCGCGAAAAGGCACGTGAGTATTTTGAACGTGCTATCAATGAATTTGGATACGGCAATAGTTCTGCGGTAAAATTGGCGCGCGATTTTCTCAGCGAAAATTACTAACAGTTACCGTGTCCCAGTCAAATTCCATGCAGAGCGATTCAGGTCTGCGTAGCACTGAAATTTTCTACTCCCTGCAGGCCATCATCGGTTAGTACCGCTGATTTGCGACTGATTGGATGCAAATACAGTTAGCCATCCGGGTACACACGCTTGAGTGCTGCACCAGCTATAGGCTTGGCCCATTCTGGCATATCAGGAATCGGTGCGTGTATGAACCGGTTTTCGACCAAGTGGAATAGTCGAATCGGAGATGGCTTGTTATCGCGCAGCGGTGCGGAGTTATCGTATACGAGAGCTTGGTGGCATTCGGGAATCAGCGTTACGAGATTGGAAACCGACGAGTGATAGCGCTGACGTATCATTTCGACGGGAATATCATGTCCTCCCCGTAGCACACATTCGGCAACACGCTGGATATGAACATCCACCGAAGCCAAGCCACAGTAGAAGATACCAATCTGTCGTCCCCTCTCGATCGCCTCATGAAGCCTGTTGGTGATCGAGTTGCCACCCAGTGTGGTTTCAAACGTGTACGGGTCTCCAGTATCAACGGCGCGAGACAATTGATCAAAGCCGATTTTCCATGCAGAAGCGTTGGCTTCGTCGAGACTCATAGTCGCGTCCTGGCTGCGCAACTGCCCGGTGGCTTCGTCCGGGTTAAAATACTCGCCCCCGCTATCGCGCAACCGGGCGCCGACGACAGAGCTCTTACCGGCCCCGTTAACACCGGCAATGACCGTTATCACTGAGCCGTTTCCGTTGCTCCCGGGCGGTAGCTGTTAGCCAGGTCCTCGCCACTGGCCGAGAACAAATCGGCAGATGCGGCGCGGGATTGCGCCGAGGCAATGCGCAAATAGAGGGTATCGAAGTGATCCCGGGCGTCCACAACCCCGACCTCTGCTTGGGCGGCAACGAGTGCATTGAATTTCTCTCGCATCTGGCGCATGTCTTCATAGTGCTCAGGCGTGATCACAATAGCTTTCATTTTCCTGCGAATAGAAACCGCGAGCACACCAGAACCACCCCTGTCACTAAGGGCATTGAGTTCCCGCTGGATATTCCGCCCAAAGTCAGCGCCGCTCATAAGTTTGTAGGTGTGAGCCGCCCGCATCCATCTCGTTCGGCTCATCAGGCTTCTCAGAGCATGAAAAATCCCACTGACCCCCTCGCGATTCGCACCATCATCGACGATATTGGGAGCGATATACTGCTGCAGTTTTTCCGTCATGATGCTTTTCTCCTGCCACCTCAACAATATAATGGCAATTAACTCCTAAAGTGGCAAATATAGCACAAGTGCCATGAAAGATAAAAACCGTGCCAAGCGATACTTTAGGAGACAGAGTCTGTTGCGTCTCGGCCCTCCGCCGCAATTGGCACTTGAGTTTTACTTTCAAATCCGTACTATACGCTGCTCCTTCCGGGGCCGTTAGCTCAGTTGGTAGAGCAGTTGGCTTTTAACCAATTGGTCGCGCGTTCGAATCGCGCACGGCCCACCATTTTCAATGTCTATAGCGGTCCCTCTGCTGATCAGCCTTCCTGCGCCAACCGCAGGGCTGGGAGTGTAGTCCCTGTATATGTGGGTGGACCATTGATTGACGCACATTGGCTATCAAGACCCAGAGTTCAGTATCATTTCTCTATTGGAATATACTCCGCAAGTTCTATCTTTTTTGTATACTGACGGGCTATTTTGTTTTGGATCAGCAAGTGAGCATGTGCCTGTTAGTGGCGGATATAGGTGGTACCAATGGACGTTTTGGTCTGGCCTCTGTCGACGGTGACAGCGGGCAGATATCGCTAAGCCAGGTTCGCAGCTTTCGCAATGCAGAGTTTCGTGGTCTCGAGACGTTGCTGGGGGTGTATTTATCCACTCTGGAAGGCGAGACCCCCAACGCTGCCTGCCTGGCTGTGGCTGGCCCCAATGATGGTCGCTCGGGCTTTATGGTCAATCTTGATTGGCAGATCGATGCCGGTGAACTTGAGAAGACTCTACCGCTGGCGCGCATACAGCTTGTCAATGATTTCGCGGCGCTGGCGGCCTCAGTACCGCGACTGGGTGCAGAGGAGCTGCTTGCTCTACACACGGCGGAGGCGGGTTCGGGTTGTATCGCTGTAATAGGCCCGGGTACTGGCCTGGGGGTTGCCGCCCTGACTCCCGGCTCGAACCGGCAGGTTATCAGTGCCGAAGGCGGGCATATGTCCTGGTCCCCGACTGATGCCAGGGAGCGTGAACTGGCGGACTATCTTCGCCCTGCGGTGGAATATCTCTGTGTCGAAACGGTGTTATCCGGTGGCGGTTTGGTGAGGATGTATGAATTTATGAGCCAGTGCGCGCAGGGTTCGTCGGCACAGCTGAACCCGGCTGATATTACCGAGCGGGCTCTGGCCGGTTCCGATGCCGGCTGCGTCAATGCGGTGCAAATGTTTCTCGCCATAGTGGGTAGTGTCAGTGGTGATATCGCTCTGGTGCAGGGAGCGACCGGTGGTGTGTACCTGGGCGGGGGTATTTTGCCTCGCCTTGCACCACTCATACCGGGCAGTGAATTGGTCAGCCGATTTCAGGCCAAGGGCCCGCTTTCCCCCTACATGAAAGACATCCCACTGCGGCTGATCACGGCGGACAATCCCGCTTTGACAGGCGCCGCGGCGCTGTTCTGTTACAGTTAGGCTATGACTGGCCAACAGCCACAGACAGGCGCCAATCTGCACCGGTCACTGCCATCCATCGATGCGCTTTTGCAACAACTGCCGGAACAGGTACAGCGTTGGGGACATCAGCAGGTCACAGCGGTATTGCGTGTCCTGTTGGCGGAGCTGCGTACCGAGATTTCGGCTGGTGCTAAACCCACCTCGGATATAGAGTCTTTGCACAAGGAGTTGTGCACGCGGCTCGAAGCAGCAGCATCAGCCACCTTGAAACCGGTGTTCAATCTTACCGGGATTGTGGTGCACTCCAATTTGGGTCGTTCCAGTTTGCCGCCAGAGGCGCTGGCAGCCGTGGTATCGGTGGCCTCGCAGCCCTCGAATCTGGAAATTGATCTGGACACGGGTAGGCGCGGTAAGCGCGAGTCGCATATTGAAGCGCTGGTGTGCGAACTGACCGGCGCAGCGGCCGCCACCGCCGTAAACAATAATGCCGCAGCCGTATTGTTAGTCTTGAATACCCTGGCGCTGGGTCGGGAAGTGCCGGTGTCGCGGGGCGAGCTGGTAGAAATTGGCGGCTCGTTTCGCATTCCTGAAGTAATGCAGCGGGCCGGCTGCACACTGGTGGAGGTAGGGGCAACCAATCGCACCCATTTGCAGGACTACCAGGCCGCCATTGGTGCCAGTACAGCCTTGCTCATGAAGGCTCATACCAGCAATTACCGGGTTGAAGGTTTTACCGCTTCGGTATCTGAAGGTGAGTTGGCAACGCTGGCCCACCAGCATGATCTGCCTCTGGTGTCGGATCTGGGTAGTGGTTGCCTGGTGGATTTTGCAGCCCTGGGTTTGCCGCCGGAACCCACCGCCGCGCAGATGCTGGCCGAGGGTGTAGACCTGATTACCTTCAGTGGTGACAAATTATTGGGCGGCCCCCAGGCGGGTATTATTGCCGGCCGTCGCGACCTGATCGATATGATCAACAGCAATCCACTCAAGCGGGCTCTGCGGCTGGACAAAATGACGCTGGCGGCGCTGGCCGAGGTACTTAAGCTGTACAGAAATCCCGACCGCTTGCCAGAGAGACTGCCTGCTCTGCGCCGGCTGACGCGTCCGCTGGCAGAGATTCAACAGCAGGCGGAGCGTCTGCTGCCCCTGTTGGCCGGCTGTCTGCCCCAGTTGCAGGTAGACGCCGTGGCGTGTCAGAGCCAGATTGGCAGTGGCGCCTTGCCGGTGGCGAACATTCCCAGTATGGCAATAAGTCTGACACCGCCGGCAGGTGAGGATGCCTCTACCCTGGCCGAGCAGTTCCGACAGTTGCCGATGCCGGTAATAGGGCGCCTGCAAAAAGGCGCCTTGTGGCTGGATCTGCGCTGTCTTGAAGATGAAACCGCATTTTTGTCACAGCTTGAGCGCCTGGCTCCTTGATTGTTGCCACCGCCGGCCATGTAGATCACGGCAAAACCGCACTGATCAAACAGCTCACCGGGGTTGATACAGATCGCACCGCCGAGGAGCAACGGCGTGGGCTTTCGATAAATCTCGGCTTTGCCTACCTGGGTGTGAACGAGCAGCCTCGCATCGGCTTTGTGGATGTACCCGGACACCAACGTTTTCTCAACACCATGATTGCCGGTATCAGCGGGGTCGACCTGGTGATGCTGGTGGTTGCCGCCGATGACGGCCCTATGCCCCAGACGATCGAACACCTGGATATTCTGCGCACACTGGGAGTGCAGCGTTTTCTGTTGGTCATTAGCAAGATTGACCGGGTCGATGAGCAGCGGGTAGCGGTGGCTCGTCGGCAGTCATTGGCGCTGCTGCCGGATAATACGCCATGCTTTGCGGTTTCCTGTACAAACGGGCACGGCATTGCGGATTTGTCTGCTTGCCTGCGGAACATGGCTGAAGAAATTCCATCGCGCGCGGTGCAGGGTTATTTTCGCATGTCACTGGATCGCGCCTTCCACCTCAAGGGCGCCGGCCTGGTTGTGACGGGAACAGTTGGCTCAGGACATATTGAAGAGGGCGAGGAGCTGATCCTGCAACCACAGCGGCAGCGCGTGAAGGTGCGCACCATTCACGCCCAGGATAAACGCGCCGGCCGGGCACAGGCCGGGCAGCGTTGTGCGCTTAACCTGACCGGCGCGGTAGATAAAGACGACATTAACCGTGGCGACTGGCTCAGTCACCCGCAGGCGATTGCCACCACCGACCGATTTGACGCACGGCTACATATGTTGGCCAACAGCCCAATTGCGCTTACACACCTGACCCCGGTGAAGTTGTACCTGGGCGCAAAACGTATCGGTGCGCGATTATTCTTGATAGAACGTTCGGCGGATTCCAGTGTGCTGCGGGCGGGCGAGCAGGCCTTGGTGCAATTGATTGTCGATGGGCAGGTGCTGTGCGGTCGTGGCGATCGATTTTTGTTACGTGATTACGGTGAGACGCTGACCCTGGCGGGTGGCGTTATCATCGACCCGCAGGCCCCCCGGTTTGGCAAGACCCGCTCTGCCCGTCTGCAACAACTCGCTGCCATGGAGCGGGCAACGCCGCTGCAAGCGCTAACTGCTTTGTTGACCGCGCCACAACCGGTGCAGTATGGGGCCTTTGCAGCTAGCTGGAATCTCACCGCTGAGGAGGCGGCGCAGGTGCTGGCGGTGCCGGCCTTGCGGGATATTCGACGCACTGACGCCGCTGGTGACATGTTGCTGGCCAGTACAGAGTTGTGGCTGGACTATAAATCCCGGCTGTTAGAGTTTGTGCGCAACCGGCATATAACTTATCCGGCGGAGATCGGTATTACACCGAATGCGCTGGTGGCGGGCATGGGTGCGCAGTTCAGGGCGGACCTGGTACAACCGCTGCTGGCAGAGTTGCTTGAAGAACAATCCCTGCGGCTTGCAAGCGGTGTCTTGCAGGTGGCCGGGTACCAGCCGGTTCTCGACACAGGCGTTCACAAGGACTGGCTTCGCGTCGAGCACATACTGCGACAGTGTGGTGTACAGGTTCCAAAAATATCGCCGCTTGCCGAGCAGATGAATGTGCCGGCGGCGCAGCTTGAATCGGTGTTAAGCCAGGCCGCAAAACAGGGCAGCTTGCTGCGCCTGACTGAGTCCCGTTACGCTCTCCCGTCCACGCTGAGTGAGTTTGCCGCGGCGGCCCTGCAACTGGCGGTAGCGCAGGGTTCTATCTCGGCGCGGGAGTTTCGCGATGCAGTGGGTTGTGGCCGCAACCTGGCGATTGAAGTGTTGGAGTATTTTGACAACAAGCAGTTCACCTGGCGTCAGGGTGATGTTCGACACATCCTCGATGCCGAGCTGCCCAAGCGGCTGTTCAGCGAATGAGCCTGTACCTGACGTGGCACGGTTAAGCTGTCTGGAGTTTGCCGTGATTGAGGCGGCTGATACACTGCCGGGCGCCCCAACCACTACATGGTGTCGGCCCGGGAAGTGAAGGCCGCCTGAGCGCAGCGGGCTATCGATGAGACCATTCAGCGAATAAACTGCAATCCCGGAAGAGCGATGTCCCCGGTGGGACGCCTGGTCTTCAACACCAGTGAGGTGCAGATGCTGTGCCTGGTGGGTTCGACTCCTACCTCTTCCGCCATCTCCCAGCATTGTGACCCCATAGTTAATCAATTGACTTAGTCAGTTGATTAACTATACTGGCCCCATGTCTGCCAACATACCCTCCCGGGGCGACCAGACCCGCGACGCACTACTCAAAGCTGCCATCGAAATCTTCGGTCGCGATGGTTTTCATGCGGCCGGCACCCGCGCGATTGCCAAAGAAGCCGGAGCCAACCAGGCCCTGATCGGCTATCACTTCGGTGGCAAGCAGAGCTTGTACCTGGCGGCTTTTCAGTCCATTACCGGGCAGGTGCAACAGCGGATGCAACCTGTGGTTGAATCCCTGGCGCTGCGTATCCGTGCCCTGCCCGAAGATGGCGGAGCCCGGCGCGTGGTGTGCGTTGAATGCATTCATACCCTGTTCTGCGCAATGCTGGACATCATGGGGCGCGATGACTCCGCACCCTGGGTGCGGTTGATTATGCGCGAGCAACTTGATCCGCACGAAGCCATCGAAATTCTGTACGAGGGTGTCTTCGGGCGGATGCTGGGCATGATTACCCGTCTGGTGGCGCTGGCTGATGAGCTGGATGAAAACACTGAGACAGCAAAGCTACGGGCCCTGATGTTGCTGGGCAGTAACGTGATATTTCTGATAGCGCGCGGCACGACCCGTGTGCAGATGGGCTGGTCTGCGCTCGGCGACAACGAGTTGAAGGCGATAAAGCAGCAGTTACTTTTTCAGTTGCAGGCCCGGTTCAATGTGGAGAAACAACAGTGATCAAGCGATTTCTGATGCTGGTGCTGCTGGGCAGTGCCGCCGGCGCGTACTGGTTTTTCCAGCCGGGGAACCAGAATACAGGCGGGCCACTCACGCTCTATGGCAACGTGGATATTCGCGCAGTGCAGCTGGGGTTTCGGGTGGGCGGACGCCTGCAGGAGATGTACTTTGAGGAAGGTGACAGTATCAATACCGGCGACCTGTTGGCGCGCCTGGATGCGCAGCCGCTGGAAGAGGCACTGGCTGTGGCGCAGGCGGGCGTGTTACAGGCCCAGGCACGCCTGGATCGTACCAACAGCGGTGCTCGGCCCCAGGAAATACAGCAGGCTGAGGCGCGGGTAACGGCGGCGGCGGCCGCCCTGGCGAATGCGACGCAGGCGCTCGCACGCCAGCGGGAAATGTTCGATAAAGGTTTGAGCAGTAAACACTTGTTGGATGCAGCTGTCGCCGGCAATGACCAGAACGCGGCGCGACTGGCTGCTAATCGTGAGGCCCTGGCACTGGCTGTCGAGGGTTTCAGAAAAGAGGATATCGCCGAGGCGCAGGCCGGTGTCACGGCGGCGCTTGCCAAACGTGCGCAGCTGCAAACACAAGTGGATGACGCCAGTCTTTATGCGCCCAGTGCCGGGGTTATTCAAACCCGGGCCAGAGAGCCCGGTGTCGTGCTCCCGGTGGGCGCGCCGGTGTATACCCTGTCGCTGACCGATACGATTTATGTGCGGGCCTATGTCGAGGAATCCAATTTGGGCCAGTTGGCTCCCGGTACGGTGGTTCATGTGCTCACCGATTCATCGGACAGGCGCTATCTGGGGCAGGTTGGCTTTGTCTCGCCCCGCGCCGAATTCACCCCCAAAACCGTGGAAACCCCTACCCTGCGCACGGACCTGGTCTATCGTTTGCGCATCATCGTGGCAAATCCCGATCAGATGCTGCGCCAGGGCATGCCGGTAACCGTGGAGGTTGGCGGAGCCGGAGCCTGATTCATGACGGTAGCAGTCAACATCAACGCCGTCAGCAAACGTTTCGATGATAGCGAGGCGCTGCAAGGCATTAGCGCCGAAATTGCAGGCGCTTGTCTCACCGGTGTGGTCGGTCCCGATGGGGCCGGCAAAACAACACTTATGCGCATGCTGGCGGCACTGATGACACCCAGCTCAGGTGAAATCACGGTTTGCGGTCAGGATGTGGTTCGCGATGCCCCGTTGATCCATGCACTGACTGGCTATATGCCGCAGCGCTTCGGGCTGTACGAAGACCTGTCGGTAATGGAGAACCTGCGCCTGTATGCCGACCTGCGCCAACTGGAAAAAGCCCAGCGCGAGGAAATATTCCAGCGCCTGTTGCATTTCACCGGCCTCGAGCGCTTCGGCCGCCGCATGGCGGGGCAGTTGTCTGGGGGCATGAAGCAAAAACTCGGTTTGGCCTGTGCCTTGATGGCCAGGCCGCGAGTGCTGTTACTGGATGAGCCCAGCGTGGGTGTCGACCCCGTGAGTCGGCAAGATTTGTGGCATATGGTGCAGGAACTGACCGGGGAGGGGATGGCCGTGGTCTGGTCCACCTCCTACCTCGATGAGGCCGAACGCTGCGACCGGGTACTGCTGCTGGAGCAAGGTAAGCTGGTGTATTCCGGAGCACCGGCGCAATTGACCCGGCGATTGGAGGGCAGAAGCTATCTGGTGTCGAAGCTGTCCGGAGACCGGCGCAGGTTTCTCACCGGCGCGCTGGCGATGGACTCGGTTTGTGACGGGGTAATTCAGGGGGATTGTGTGCGGCTGGTGCTCACCGCGCCCAATGACCGCAGCGCTGTCGAAGCGCTGGCCGCGCCGCTGGGAGGGGAGCTGAAAACCGTGCCGCCGCGCCTTGAAGATGCGTTTATCGATCTGCTGGAAGGTGGCAGCTCAGGGCACTCCGCGATTGCAGAGCAGATGGAACCGATTCAGGACAGTCGGGAAGTGATGGTGGAGTGCCGACAGTTGACCAAACGATTTGGCGATTTCACGGCGACCAAGCGGGTCAGTTTCTCGGTCAGGCGCGGCGAAATTCTGGGGCTGTTAGGCCCGAACGGCGCCGGCAAGTCCACGACCTTCAAAATGTTATGTGGTCTGCTTACACCCAGTTCAGGACACGCTGAGGTGGTCGGTCTGGATCTGAGAACAGCGGGCAGTGCGGCCAGGCTGCAACTGGGTTATATGTCACAGAAGTTTTCCCTGTACGGCTTGATGACGGTGGTGCAGAACCTTGAGTTCTTCTCCGGTGTCTACGGTTTGCGGGGCCGTGAACAGCAATCGCGCATCGACGCAATGATTGAGATCTTTCACCTGCATGATTTTCTGCACCACTCGCCGGATGACCTATCCCTCGGTTACAGGCAGCGCATGGCCCTGGCCTGTGCGCTAATGCACCGTCCGCGGGTGTTATTTCTGGATGAACCCACCTCGGGCGTAGATCCCGTCACCCGCCGCGAGTTCTGGACCCTTATCACCGGTTTGGTAGCCAAGGGCGTCACCGTGCTGGTGACCACGCACTTTATGGACGAGGCAGAATACTGCGATCGAGTGGCATTGGTGCATCGGGGCGAGCTGATTGCCCTCGATACACCGGATGCGCTCAAAGCCGGCGTGGCCAGTCCGGAGCGACCTGAACCGACCATGGAAGAAGCGTTTATTGATCTGATACTGGCCCAGGGTCCGGCGCAGGAGGTTGCATGAATGCACGGCTGAAGGCACTCACCATGCCCCTGTCCTGGATGCGGCTCAGGGCCCTGGTCATCAAGGAAACCCTGCAGGCGATGCGCGACCCCTCCACGCTATTGATCGCCTTTGTACTGCCTCCGCTATTACTGTTCCTGTTTGCCAACGCGGTCTCACTGGATGTCAAAAACGTTAGTTTTGGCGTGGTGCTGGAAGGGAGCGGGTCCGCTGCCGCCGATCTCGCTGCAGCCTATGCCGGCACACCCTATTTTCGGGTGACAGGCGCGCGGGACCGGCGCGAATTGAAACCCCTGATGACAGGTGGGAAATTGAAGGGTTTCGTGGTCATTCCAGAGGATTTTGACACACAGTTGCTCAAACCGGGTGCGCGGGTGCAGCTACAGGTCATCACCGATGGCTCGGAGCCCAACACCGCAACCTTTGTCGCAGGCTATGCCCAGGGTGTGCTCGGCAACTGGTATGCCGGTTACCGCGCTGCCGCGTCAGCTGTTGCTGCCATCAGCCTTGAACAGCGCTTCTGGTTCAACCCGGAACTGGAGAGTCGGCAGGTGCTGTTGCCGGGGGTAATGGCGGTCATCATGACCATAATCGGAACCATGCTCACCGCGCTGGTTGTCGCCAGAGAGTGGGAGCGGGGCACTATGGAGGCGATGATGTCCACGCCGGCGGCGGTGCTGGAGTTGCTGCTTAGCAAGCTGGCGCCGTATTTCCTGTTGGGGATTGTGGCGACCCTGGGCTGCGCTTTTATGATGGTTTTTATCTATGGGATGCCTTTTCGCGGCTCCATACCGGCCCTGCTACTGCTGAGCGCCGTGTTTCTGGTGCCGGCTCTGGGGCAGGGCCTGCTGATCTCGACACTGACAAAAAACCAATATCTGGCATCGCAAATTGCACTCTTCTCCGGCTTTATGCCGGCACTGCTATTGTCTGGGTTTATCTATGAAATCGATACGATGCCGCTGTGGCTGCAGTTGCTGACCAACCTCGTGCCGGCCCGACACTTTGTGGAGGCGATGCAGACGATTTTCCTGGCCGGTGATCTGTGGCCGCAATTGCTGCGCAATGTACTCGGCCTGGCCGCAGTTGCCGCTGTGTTTTTTGGCCTGATCCTGCTAAAAACCCACCAGCGGCTGGACTGATGTTGAGCCGTCTCAAGACCGCAATTGTCAAGGAGCTGACTTGCTACCTGCGCGACCCGGCCACGCGGGGCTTTATGATCGGCGCCCCCATATTCCAGACGCTGATCTTCGCCTTTGCGGCTTCGCTGGATGTGCAGAATATTGATATCGCGATTTTTGACCAGGATGCCGGGCGCTGGTCCCATGAGGTGGTGGCGCGTGTGGATGGTGCCTGGTTCACCGACGAACTGATTTCCGTTCACAGCCGGCGAGGAATGGATGAACTCATCGCCCAGCGGCGCGCGATTGTGGGCTTGTACATGGCGCCGGATTTCTCGCGGCGAATTGAGGCCGGCCAACCCGCCCGGGTACAGGTGATTGTGGATGGACGCCGGGCCAATGCGGGGCAGGTCTCGGTGTCGTATCTGCGGCAGATAATTGCACAGATCGCGGCAGAATCCAGGCGCCCCGGCGCTATCGGGGTGGCGATGCCCGCGATGCCCGCGATGCAGGTGCGGCACTGGTTTAACGCCAATCTGAACTTTCGCACCTTTATAGTGGTCAACCTGACGGCGGTGCTGGCCATGATGATGTGCCTGGTGGTGACTTCGTTGTCACTGGCGCGGGAGCGGGAGATGGGTACTTTTGACCAGTTACTGGTCTCTCCGCTGACACCGCTGGAAATCATTCTGTCGAAGGTTTTCCCGGGTATGCTTGCCGGTATAGTTGTCAGCCTGCTGATTCTGCTGCTTGCTATCTTCGTGTTCGGCGCGCCTTTCACCGGCAGCCCGCCGCTGTTGTTACTGGGCCTGTTGGTGTTCGTATTATCGGTGGTCGGGTATGGGCTGGTGATATCGGCATTTGCACAAACCCAGCAGCAGGCTGTGCTGGGTAATTTCTTCAGCAGTATGCCCTTTATTATTACCTCTGGTTTTATAACGCCGGTTGAGAATATGCCCCAGTGGTTGCAGGCGGCGACGGTGATCAATCCGCTCAAGCACTACCTGTTGGTGGTGCAGGGCTGCATTTTCAAAGCGCAGCCCGCAGCGCAGGTGCTGGAAAATATCTGGCCCCTGACCATCATAGCGCTGGTTTCCTTTTCGCTGGCGACGATCATTGTGAAGCGTAAACTGGCTTGAGCATCCCCGTATGTCAGGCTGGCAATTGACCCCGCCAAGGAGTGACTGGACATGGCGATTGATACCGGCAGAGAGAAGTCGTGGAGTACTGTCGCAAGCTGGCAGGCAGTGCCCTGCCCAGCGGCAATATCAGCGTATTTGACCGCACAGCCGGTTTGATGGCGATCAGTCCCAGCTCCATGGATTACCAGCACATGGGGCAGGAGTTACCCGCGGTCCATTTACATCGGCTAGGTTTTGCGCTCGCGTCCGCGCGCCGAGAAAGCCGCCCTCATCGCGGCGTTCGCCAAAACGGTGTTGCCGTTGATGGCGGACGGCAAAATCGCGCCAGTGATCTCCGAAGTCTATCCGTTGGCAAACGCCGCCGCCCACCGCGCGATGGAAGCCAGCAGCTACTTCGGCAAGATCGTGCTGGCTGTGTGAATTGGTACATATGATTTCGCACATGTTACTCTATAGCCGATTAACCTGATAAGTGGAGGTAAATATGAACGCTAGTAAAAGAACGATAAGTGATATTTTTAATGGCAACAGAACCATCGAAATCCCATTCTTCCAAAGGGCGTATGTTTGGGAAGAAGATCAATGGGAAAGGCTTCTTGACGATATGGAACATGTTAGCCAAAATAAAAAGCCGTATTTTCTTGGTTCGGTTATATTGAAGCAACAGAAAACACCGACGAATAACGATGCTGGTGACATTCGAACTTTGATTGATGGACAACAAAGGTTAACAACGATCATTATATTTTTCAAATCTCTGTGGTTGTTAGCTGGGCATGATTCCTTCTTTGATGGCAGGTTTAAGTTATCTCAAGGCAAAAATAAGTTGGCACTTAAACATAATCACAACGATATTGAATCTTTCGAGAAAATTTCAAATTTAAAAGAATTTGAAGAAATAGAAACTGATAAAGAAACTGATAAAAAAGACCACTGCTGTCCCGTTAACTTTCATATGAGTTTCATTTGATTGACATCGGGCAGTCTGCCATCAGGCGGATCACCCCTTAACAACGCCATCAGGTCACGCTTATCAAACAAATTAAGCTGCAGTAATCGCAATAGCTGCTGCATACTCTTTGTGAGTCCAGACTGAAACTTCAGAAATGCAATTAGCAGGTATACGCACATCGCTATCCATATTTGAGTCATCACTGCATTCTTGCTCGTGCCAACAAACGATTTGATTTTCAGGTTCTGTTTTATCCACTTAAAGAATAATTCCACTTGCCACCTGGCTTTGTAGACATCGGCAATCGTCTTGGCTGCCAGTTTGAAATTGTTTGTTAAAAACACATAGTGCTTACCCGTCTCCGCATCTTTGTAGCCAACCCGCCTTAATCGAACAGGACATTTTTTGGAGACCTGGGGGCCGGTGAATTCTATCGTTTGATCACACGTCAAACCTTTGCCTTTCAGCACCGATCGACGCTCGATAATGCGGTATTTTGCATTGCTCTTAAGCCGGGTGACGAAGAAAATACCCTTATCTGTCAATTGCTTATACCAAACGTAATCATTGTAGGCTTTATCAATTGCAATAATACTTCCCTTAGGAAATATGAGCGTGCGACCCACTGTTACATCGTGCTTCTTCCCTTCCGTGACGACCACAAACTCCGGCAAATAACCCGCATGATTCAAACCGACGTGCAGCTTAATCGCTCCTTTGGTGGTGCGAAAATCAGCCCAGGGAAACGCAGACAAACACAAGTCGATGGTGGACGCGTCCAGCGAATAAAGCGGGTGAGTAAATCTGAAACTATGATCAGGCGCCACGCCTTGGCAGCGAGTTAACAGTTTTCCAAACAGCGCTTCGTACAGAGCATAAGGCTTATCTTCATTGATGCGCGATAGGTTAGATCGCGACAGCTTCGCGCTGCCCAGGTGGTAAAGGCGATGCATTTGCGCCGACATATTATCCACGATATCACGCAAGCTGTTTCGACCAGACAATTGAGCCATCGTCAGCGACACAAACTGTGACCAGCGGGAGGCTTTACGAAAGGAACGGCCAGAATGATGTTGTTTGGCAAGGGTCTCAAATTCATGTCTCGGAACAAGTTTTAGTATTTGTGACAGGATCGTATTACAATGCGCCATGGTCTGGTTCCCTCTATTAATACACTGTTTTATAGACAATCTCATTGTATCAATTGTGGCGGAATCAGACCTCCTTATTTCTCCTTAACGGGACAGCAGTGAAAAAAGACAATATTTTGGATGCCTATAATTTTTTCAAAAACAATATAGGCAAAAGAAAGTTAGATGCGAATATTATTATTCAAAAATTGATGTTTGTCGTAGTGGACTTAGGTGCTGAGGAAGATGAACAACAAATTTTCGATACAATAAATTCTTTGGGTGTGCGTTTAACAACGGCAGAGTTGTTAAAAAATTATTTTTTCAACCGCGATGATTTGGATTTTTATAACAGGAATTGGAAAGAAGTTTTTGAGAAAGGTGATGATACTAGGCTGTATTGGGAAAGAGAATTTTCTGCTGGCCGATTTTGGCGCACGTTTATTGATATGTTTTTTTATTCATACTTGCAAATAAAAATACAAGATCCCAATCATAAGGTAAGCACCAAAGATAAAAATGAGTTTTCAAGGGTTGACAGTCTTTTTCAATCCTATAAAGACTTCATTAAGAACTATGATATAGATAAAAAATGTATCATAAAGGAAATAAAGGAATATGCTTCTATTTTTCGAGAAAATTTTAATTATGAAATTATTGAAAGAGAGTTAACTAATGAATTTGGGATAGAAAGGATTAATGCCATTATATTTGGATTGGAAAATTCTACTTTGATCCCATACACATTGTTTGTCCTTAAGAATGTAGAAGACAAAGGACAAAGAAAAGAATTGTTTAAATTCATTGAAACATATGTAATGCGTAGAATGGTCGTTAAGGCTACTACAAAAAATTACAATCAGCTATTTACGGAAAGGATGATTGGAAACAAGATTTTATCCAAACCAGAATTTAGAAATCTTATTGAAAAAAGTGACGACCAAATCAACTATTTGCCAAACGATGGTGAATTGAAAAAAGGTTTTGATGAATCAATACTTATCAATAAACAATCTAAGGGCATTCTTTATTTTATCGAATCTAAAATTCGAAACAGAGATAAACAGGCCACCCAATTATTAGGCATTAATTCTTACAGCGTTGAACATATAATGCCAAAGAAATGGGAAAATAATTGGGGGCAATTAGAGACCCATGAAGAAAAAAACTTAAGAAACAAAAAACTTTTGACTTTGGGAAACTTGACAATCATCACCCAGTCACTTAATGCCTCGGTCAGAGATTCCAGTTGGGAAACAAAAAAAATGGGGAGCGGGAAGCTGGGAGGTTTGGAGCGGTATTCGGCAGGCATTGAAACACTATCGCATTATTTGGGGGAACTTAATTGGAATGGAGAACAAATAGAAAAAAGAGCCAATGACCTTTATACTAAATCTGTAAAAATATGGTCTGTTGAGTAAACTTATTGGAAACATCCAACAAACCGGATCATACAAAAACCAAACTTAATTAATCACCGTGAACTGTCTAATCTTCGATATCGACATCATGTTGATAACGAGGATATGAACAAACACTAGGCAAAGCGGTGGCGCGCGGGTGGGTCGGCGAATGATATTTTCGAGCGCATCACGCCGCGAATGGTGCAGCGATTTTCCGATGATGGCGTGGTGCTGTTGCGCGATGCCATCAGTGCGTCGTGGATTGAAAAACTGCGCGGCGGCGTGGACAAAAACATTGCCGAACCGAGCGCGCGCGGGCGCATCTGGAATCGCGATGACGATGGGCGCGTGTGTTTTTACGACAGCCATGCGTGGCGCGATATTGTCGAATACCGCGACTTCATCGAGCAATCGCCGATCGCCGAACATGATTGCTTTCACTGGTCGCGCCACCGTGCCCCTGGCTCCCTATCACCTGTATGGCACAGAGCTTTTGGCCGCAGCTGCGATTGCCGCGCTGCAGGGCGGTTCTGCCTGTTTGCTGGAAAGCCACGGCGTACTGGCGGTGGGTGGCGATCTTCACCAGGCATGGTCTACGGCGGCACAAATTGAATTCTGTGCCGATTTGTACCTGCGGGCGCAATCGATTGGGGAGCCGAAAACCCTCAGCGATCAACAGATTACCGAGGTGATTGCCCGGCTGGAGTCATACAAAAGACAGCAATAGGGGTGGTCAATATCCCAAATGGAACGCTATAGTGTGCAGCGTCAACAGGTGAGGGGGAAATGAAATGTCAGTAGCTTTTGATGAATCAGTCGTCGATATCGATCCGGCGTCAATTCCGCTAGAGGAGTTGAATGTGGGCAATCCCTGGTTGTTTTCCACCGATAGCCACTGGGCCTGGTTCAAACGCCTGCGTGAAGAAGCGCCGGTTCACTACTGCAAGGAAAGCGAGTTTGGCCCCTACTGGTCGGTGACTCGTTATGACGAGATCATGCAGGTAGACACCTCCCATGACATATTTTCATCCGAACCCAGCATCACCATCGGCGACCAGCCGGAAGACTTCAGCCTGCCCATGTTTATCGCCATGGATGAACCGCGCCACAGCAAGCAACGTGGTGAGGTCAATCCGGCCGTGGGCTCGCGCAACCTGCCAAATTTCGCCCAGCTAATCCGTCAGCGCACTCAGGAGGTGTTGGATGATTTGCCCCTCGGTGAGACCTTTAACTGGGTCGACAAAGTTTCCATAGAACTCACCACCCGCATGCTGGCGACGCTGTTCGATTTCCCCTACGAAGATCGGCATCTGTTGACGCGCTGGTCGGATGTGGCGACTTCTATACCCGGCATGGGCACTATCGTTGACGAAGAGCAGCGCCAAAAGGAGTTGCTGGAGTGCCTGGCCTACTTTACCGAATTGTGGAATCAGCGCGTCAACAGGGAGCCCGGTTACGATATGGTTTCCATGCTGGCCCACGGTGAGGCCACCCGCAACATGGAGCCGTTGGAATACCTGGGTAACCTGGTGCTGTTGATTGTGGGCGGTAACGACACTACCCGTAACTCCATGACCGGCAGTGTGTTGGCCTTAAACCAGTTCCCATCGGAATACGACAAGCTGCGCAAGAATCACAAGTTAATACCGTCCATGGTTTCAGAAACTATCCGCTGGCAGACTCCACTGGCTCATATGCGCCGGGTTGCCAAGGTCGATACCGAGCTGGGGGGGCAGCAGATCAAGGCCGGTGACAAGGTAGTCATGTGGTACATATCCGGCAACCGCGACGAGCGTGTGTTCGAAGGTCCGGACTCTTTTATTATTGGCAGACCCAATGTGCGCAAACACCTGTCCTTTGGCTATGGGGTGCATCGCTGCATGGGCAGTCATTTGGCGGAGCTTCAGTTGAAAATATTGTGGGAAGAAATCCTGGCGCGTTTTGACAAGGTAGAAGTGGTGGGCGAACCGCAGCGCATCCTGTCTACTTTCGTTAAGGGCTATACGGAACTGCCGGTACGGCTTCACCCAAAACAGGGCTGAGGTCAGCGGGCTGCCAGAACAGTTCGGGCAGGCAGTGCTGTTCCAGGTAGGCAATACTCCGGGCCGGCAGGGTGTCTTTGTATCGAGTAAGGGTGCTGCGGTCTATGCCGCTGCCGGCGTCAAATGAAGAATTGCTGACACTGGGTTGGCCGCCCTGGGTGTAATCTAAAACTGTCTCGGAAAAATCGATGTCCGCCAGCTCACATACCTGGCGCATGTGACTCGGTGCATTTGTTACCAGATCTTCAAAACGTAGCCTGAGGGCTGGCCCGCAATTTTTCGCAAACCACTCTATCTCCTGCCAATAGCGATTTTGCCGCTGACAAAATCGCCGCAGGTTCAGGGTTGGGTTGCGCACCAGTTTGGAGCTGAGATGGGCACGCGGGTCGCGTACCAGGAAAACCCCGCGCACATCATAGCTGCGCGCCAGCAACTGGCTAACCCGGGTGAGATCCCGGTTGCTGGGCTGCAGGGCGCAAAAAAACACCCGTAGCCGATGATCGCCGTTCCGGTGACCCAATGCCGCGGCCAGCGCCTCCACATGATTGCGAACCAGGCTGTCCACGCTGCCCCGCAGGTGATGTTCCTTGATGTGTTGGTAGTAGGCGCTGAGGTCCATGGAATTCTCGCTGCCAAATACCTCGGTGCCATGGCCGGCGTTTATGCGCTCCAGGTGACCGTCTTTTTGCAAGCGCCGGTAAAACCCGGGTGCACCATTAGGCGAGGCGAGCATACCGCGTATTCGCAGCCACGAATGGCGCGACAGGTGGCGGACAAAATAGTCTTCATCGGGGGGCAGTAGCAGTTGCGGGTGGTCATCGAGCAAGCCACGCAACAGGTGATTGCCACCCCGGGGAGGGGCGCCAAGCATTAGCAGCAACGGTTTGTGCGTTGAGGTCATCAGTTAGCGGCAGGCCTGGTACATCAGGCTTTCCTTGTGGGTCACCAATTGCCGGCCAGTCAGCAGGCGTTTGAGCTTTTTTATCGCCATGCGCAGTGGTCTGTGTTCTTCGAATACCACGATAAATACTTTCCGATAATGGTTTTCGGGACAGGTAATCCTGCGCATGCCGTGCCAGGAGTTACCGCGCCTGCCAAAAATCAGGCTGCGATTGTTTTGTGTTGCGGCCGGATATTCCGCGATGAAATCCTCGAAGGCGGGGGCGTTGCCAGGGCTAATGCTGTCGCCATCATCGAGTACCACGGTTTCACCACCCCAGTCCCGGTTCCAATCCTGATCGGTGTTGAGGTAGAAAATTTGAGAACCGATTTTGCCTTTCGAATCGCAGTGGGGAGAAACTTCACCGCCATTGGGCGTGTAGTGCCAATGGAAGCGAAATCGTACCTGTGACACACCCAGTAGGCGGCAGACGAACTCGCGGTAGGTATCGCCGCGTAATTCCTCGACAAAGTCATGCCAGGGCTGCGGTAGCTCCATGCCATCCTCGAAGTCCAGTACGAATCGGTCGTGGCCGGCTTGTCCATGCTTGCGCTGCTTGCCAAAAAAAGAGCGGAAAGTGGCGATGTCCGGCATGCAATCAAGCAAATCCTGATAGCGGGTCTCCGCAACAAAGTGCTGAGGGTTAACCCAGGGAAAGGGGGAATTGTTCTGGAATACTCCAGTGTCAATTCCGTCCAGGATTGCCCGGTTCAGGTAGGCCGTGCTACTCATGGTGTTGGGTCCGCATTTGTGAGCATCTAAATATAAACCAAGATGTCGAATACGGCTACCCGGCTATTGGATTGGTAGGCTGGGATACTTGAAAGCCCACCAAACATACTGTATGTTCAAATCGCCTTTTGGAGGACATTTCCCGATGAGTGATCTCGAACAATTTCGCCAGGAGACTCGTAGCTGGCTGGAGTCTAACTGCCCCGAATCCATGCGCGAACCCGAGCAGGACGAGTACGACCAGTACTGGGGTGGCCGCAATCCTGAAATGAAGCACCCGCACCAGAAAATTTGGGCCGATCGCATGGGTGCAAAAGGCTGGACCACACCGCAGTGGCCGGCAGAGTACGGTGGTGGTGGGCTCGGTAAAGACGAGGCCAAAATTCTCGCAGCAGAGATGCGACGCATTCGTGCCCGCACTCCACTGTACAGTTTCGGCATCTCCATGCTGGGCCCGGCGTTGCTGCTGTACGGCAATGAAGAGCAAAAACTTGAACATATTCCCAAAATCGTGCGCGGCGAAATTCGCTGGTGCCAGGGCTACAGTGAGCCGGGCGCCGGCTCCGATCTGGCCAGCCTGCAAACCAGGGCGGAAGATAAGGGTGATCACTATCTGGTCAATGGCCAGAAGGTCTGGACCTCCTACGCCGATAAGGCCGACTGGATATTCTGCCTGACCCGCACCGATAATAGCGGTACCAAGCACGAGGGCATTTCGTTCCTGCTGTTCGATATGGCGTCAGAGGGCGTTACCACCAGGCTCATTAAATTGATCTCGGGTGCGTCGCCGTTCTGCGAAACTTTTTTTGACGATGTGAAAGTACCCAAGCAAAACCTGATGGGTGAAGAGGGCAAGGGCTGGAGTATCGCCAAGTACCTGCTGACCCATGAACGGGAGATGATTTCCGGTTTTGGTCACTCCTCCTCCAGGCGCAGCCTCGGCCAGACTGCCGGTGACCTGATTGGTCTCGATGCCAGTGGCCGGCTCGATGATACGGTGTTGCGACAGAAGCTGGCGCAACTGGAACTGGACGTGTTGGCGTTCGGGGCCACCATGGAGCGGGTTCGCGACGAAGCCAAAGCGGGGCAGGGTCTCGGTGCGGCATCGTCTATATTCAAATACTACGGCACCGAGCTCAACAAGCGTCGTTTTGAGCTGATTATGTCAGTGCGCGGGGAACAGGCGCTGGCCTGGGAAGGGGAAGCTTATAACGAGGGTGAGATTTCCAGGGCCTGGTTGCGTACCAAGGCCAACTCAATCGAGGGTGGAACCTCTGAAATCCAGTTGAATATTATAGCCAAACGCGTGCTTGGGCTGCCCAGTTGAGGATCGGATAATGGCATTGGTATTAAATGAAGAACAACTCATGCTCAAGGAGGCCGCAGCGGGCTTTCTGGCTGAGAAGGCGCCGGTAGCGGCCCTGCGCAAGTTGCGCGATGAGCGCAATGAACAGGGTTACAGCACTGAGCTATGGCGTGAAATGGCAGAGATGGGTTGGGCTGGAATGGCCATTCCGGAAGCTTTTGGCGGGCTGGACTACGGTTACACCGGCCTGGGGATTGTGCTCGAGCAAATGGGTCGCAACCTGAGTGTTTCGCCCTTGCAGGCCTCTATTTTGACCTGTGCAACAGCAATCGCCCGTCTGGCCGGCGATGTACAGAAAGAAGCCCTGCTGCCGGCACTTGCCGGCGGTGAGCTGACTATGGCGCTGGCGTTACAGGAGGGACCGCATCATGGCGCTCACAAAACAGCCATGACAGCGACTGCCGCTGAGGACGGTTTCGTACTCAATGGCCGTAAGGTATTTGTGCTCGACGCCCATGTGGCCAATAAATTCATCGTGGTGGCGCGCACTGCCGGTGAGGTCGGGGAGGATGACGGCCTGAGTTTGTTCCTGGTTGATTCAGGCAGCGCCGGCGTCAGCGCTGAGCGTGTGGTTATGGTTGATTCACGCAACAGTGGCAATGTGCAATTCACCGATGTTAAGGTCGGCAGCGGCGACTTGCTGGGCGAACTCAATACTGGCTACGCGGGACTACAGGCGGTGCTGGATATCGTCAACATTGGATTGTCTGCCGAGTTGCTGGGTCTGTCTCTGGAGGCCTATGAGCGCACGGTGGAATATCTGCAGGAACGCAAGCAGTTTGGCGAATTTATTGGCTCCTTTCAGGGTCTGCAGCACCGCGCTGCCGAGATGTTTTCGGAGCTGGAGTTGGCTCGCTCGCTGGTTATCAAGGCCCTGCAGGCGATCGATTCGGATGCGCCCAACCTAGCCTCGTTGTCCAGCGCCTGCAAGGCCAAGTTGTGTGAGGTGGCCACCCGGGTCACCAACGAAGCGATACAAATGCACGGCGGCGTCGGTATGACGGATGAGTTTGAAATTGGCTTTTTTATCAAACGGGCCCGCGTCTTGCAACAGACCTTTGGCGATTACAATTATCACCTGGATCGTTTCGCCGGGCTCAGCAATTACTAGGTGCGTTTTTATGAATCCACTGGATTCGATAGAGCAGGCAGTTGCCAGTCTCACTGCCCAGGGGCAGGTATTTGCCTTGGAAGATGTTGAGATTCGCGGCCACAGTTACCGCAGTTATCGGCACCAGCCGGCCAATTTACCCGAGTACCTGCAAGGGATGCTCAGTCACGCCGATAAAGACTGGGTAGTGATGGGGGAGGAACGCTATACTTACGGCGAGGGATATCGCCTGGGTGTGCAATTTTCCGCCGCACTCAGTCAGCGCTATGGGGTGCAAAAGGGCGATCGCGTGGCGATTGTCATGCGCAACAACCCGCAGTGGATGATGGGGTTTATCGGTGCGGCGCTGGCCGGCGCCATTGTCGTGCCGGTGAACGGTTGGTGGACCACGGAAGAGCTGGAATATGGTTTGCAGGATTGTGGAGCCCGCATTGTGATTGCCGATCCGCAGCGCGCTGAGCGACTGCAACCCTTTGCTGCGGCTATGGGTCTGCGCGTAATAGGCGTGGGCGATTTTTCCGCGCTGGACCTTGATGTTGCTGATTTTATGGACCTGTTGGCAGAGTTTGCAGGCGCCGATGCGCCACAGCTTGAGATCGCCCCCGACGATGATGCCTGCATCATGTACACCTCTGGTTCTACCGGTCACCCCAAAGGCGCGGTGCAGACACATCGCAGCATCATGGCGGCAATATTTAGCTGGCTGTTGCTGGGCAATGCAGGCGGCCAAGCGGCGGTTGTGTCTGCGCCAACGGAGTCTGAGCAGAATGTGGGCGCCGACTTTCCTCCCTGTGCATTGATGACGGTGCCCCTGTTTCATGCCACCGGCAGCCACAGCCTGTTTTTGCTCTCCCTGATCATCGGTCGCAAGATCGTGCTGATCCACAAATGGGACGTGCAGGAGGCCATGCGCCTGATTGAGGCGGAGCGGGTTACCAATTTTAATGGGGTGCCGACCATGTCGGCTGAATTGCAGGCGGCGGCGCAGGACAGTCCCTGTGATTTGTCCAGTCTCAAGGAGATATACGCCGGTGGCGCCGCGCGCCCACCGGATCAGGTTAAGAAAATCACCGACTCATTCAAGGGCTCCAGTGCGGGCATCGGCTATGGATTGACCGAAACCAATGCGCTGGGAGCCGTTAATTCCGGGGCTTTCTACCTGGCCAATCCCAATAGCACCGGCCGTGCGGTTCCCGCCGTTACCGATTTTAGAATTGTTGATGAGAGCGGTGCAGAATTACCCTGTGGCGAGCGTGGCGAGGTCTGTATACACAGCCCGGCCAACGTCCGTGGTTACTGGAATAATGCCCAGGCCACCACCGCAGCCTTTGTTGATGGTTGGTTCCATTCTGGCGACGTGGGCTACATGGATGAGGATGGATTTCTATATATAGTCGATCGGATCAAGGACATTATTATTCGTGGTGGCGAGAATATCAGTTGTATAGAGGTGGAGGCGGCTATCTATCAACACGATGCGGTGGAAGAGGCCGCGGTGTTTGGTTTGCCCGATGAGCGGCTCGGTGAATGTGTGGGTGCCGCGATTGTGCTCAAGGACGGATGCTCGGCAGATGCGGGAACTTTGCGGGAGTATTTGGCTGAGCACCTGGCGGCCTTTAAAATTCCGCTGCACATCTGGTTTCACACCGAAAAGCTGCCACGTATCGCGTCAGGCAAAATTTTTAAACGCCGGCTGAAAGCGGATTACGCCGCTGAGCTGGCTTCATAACAGGGAGCCCTCAGCGGTTTCAGTAATAAGGAGCCCTCAGCGGTTTCAGTAATAAGGAGTAGCACTATGGATTTGGGAATTAGTGAAAAAGTTCGCCCCCTGCTGGAACAGGTAAAGACATTTATTGACGACAATATCCTGCCGGTAGAGAAAGAGTATTACGATGAGATAGATGTTGGTGACCGCTGGGTTTACACCGATCATCAGACCGGGATTCGTGAAACCCTGAAGGATAAGGCCAAAGCGGCTGGGCTGTGGAATTTCTTTCTTACCGAAGGAGAGGAGGGCTCGGGATTGAACACAGTTGAATATGCCTATCTCGCCGAAGAAATGGGCAAGTCACACCTGGCGGCCGAAATATTTAACTGCGCTGCGCCAGACACCGGCAACATGGAAGTGTTGGCCAAGTATGGTACTGAAGCTCAAAAAGCCGAATGGCTGGCACCATTGATGAACGGTGATATCCGTTCCGCCTTTGCCATGACCGAGCCCGACGTGGCCTCCTCTGACGCTACCAATATTCGCACGGCAGCGGTACCCGATGGCGACGAATGGGTTATCAACGGCGAGAAGCACTATATCTCCGGTGCCGGTGATCCGCGCTGCAAGATCCTCATCACCATGGTCAGGACCGAGCCAGATGCTCCCAGGCACCTGCAGCAAAGCCAGATACTGGTGCCCATGGACACGCCGGGAGTGGAGGTATTGCGCCCCATGAACGTGTTTTCCATGGACGATGCACCGCACGGCCATATGCACATGAAATTCAATAATGTGCGGGTATCCAAAGAGAATATTATCCTCGGCTCTGGGCGGGGTTTTGAGATTTCACAGGGGCGTCTGGGACCGGGTCGTATTCACCACTGCATGCGCGCCATCGGTGCTGCCGAGCGGGCGCTGGCATTGATGTGCACACGCCTGTTGAGCCGCACCGCCTTTGGGCGTCCGCTGGCCAGGCTGGGCGGCAATGTCGATATTATCGCCAATGCCCGTATGGATATTGAGCAGGCCCGATTGTTGACCCTGAAAACGGCGTGGATGATGGACAACGTCGATGCCAGGGAAGCGCGCATCTGGATCTCCATGATCAAGACGGCGGTTCCCAACATCTCTATCCGTATTGTCGATGAGGCGATTCAGGCCTATGGTGCGCTGGGAGTGTCGCAGGATACACCACTGGCGGCCATGTATATGGGTCAGCGCACCCTGCGCCTGGCCGATGGCCCCGACGCGGTGCACCGCATGGTGGTGGGCAGGCAGGAACTGCGCAAGTACGCCGATCAGGACAAGGTTAATGCGACTTTTCGCGATGGTTGATAGCTGTGAACCAACACCACGGGGCTGACAATCAGCGCCCTTTTAGTATCTAAACGAGGAGCAAATTATGGGTTTCCAAATCGTACCCAAAGATGAATTTTCAAGTTATATCGGCCACACGATGGAGCCGGGTGAGTGGTATGAAATCAGCCAGCAGCGCATCAATGATTTCGCCGATTGCACGGATGATCACCAGTTTATTCACATTGATCCCGAAGCCGCCGCCAAGACACCTTTTGGTGGTACCATCGCGCACGGCTTTTTGACCTTATCACTGCTGTCCAGGATTGCCACCGGTAACGGAGTATCACCGGAAGGCGTGGTAATGGGCATCAACTACGGTTTTGACAAGGTACGTTTTTTGATGCCGGTGCGCGCCGGCAAGCGCGTGCGTGCCCACGTGGAGATTCTGGATATCACGGCCAAAGACGACAATCGCTTTCTGATCAAGCAGGGTATTAGCGTTGAAATTGAAGGTGAAGACACCCCCGCCCTGGTCGCCGAATGGCTGTCCATGGTAGTAACCGGTTAAAGGAGGAAGACATGAGTATCAGTTACCACGGAAAAGTTGCCATTGTCACGGGGTCTGGCGGCGGCCTGGGCCGTTGCCATGCCATCGAGCTGGCCAAGCGCGGCGCCAAGGTGGTCATCAATGATCTGGGTGGCGCTACCGACGGCACCGGCGGTTCCAGCGCAGCGGCTAAAGCGGTAGTTGCTGAAATTGAAGCGCTGGGCGGTGCAGCCATTGCCAACGGTGCCAATGTCGCCAGGTACGATGAAGTGCAAGCCATGGTGCAGCAGACTCTGAACAAGTGGGGCAGGGTCGATATCCTGGTTAACAATGCGGGTATTTTGCGTGACAAGAGCTTCGCCAAAGGTTCCCTGGACGATTTCAAGATGGTGCTGGATGTCCATCTGATGGGCTCTATCAACTGCACCAAGGCAGTGTGGGACATCATGCGAGAACAGGCCTACGGCCGCATTGTTATGACCACTTCCTCCAGTGGGCTGTACGGTAACTTCGGCCAGACCAACTATGGCTCTGCGAAGATGGGCATGATTGGCGCCATGAATACACTGTGCCAGGAGGGCGCCAAGTACAACATCAGGATCAATGCGCTGGCGCCGGCGGCCGGTACCCGCATGACTGAGGGTCTTATTCCGGAAAAGGCCTTTGACCTGCTGACGCCGGCGACAGTAACGCCGGCGGTGTTGTACATGGTGAGCGAGGATGCGCCTGCCCGCACGATTATTGCGGCCGGTGCGGGTTGTTATTCGGTTGTGAAAGTGGTGGAAACACAGGGCGCTTACCTGGCGCCTGAAGAGCAGACACCGGAAGGTATTGCCGCCAATTGGGAAGCTATTACCAACCCCGCAGGCGAAGCCATCCCCCAAACCGGCTTCGAGCAAACAATTAAATTCACCGGCATGGCCGCAGCCGCTCAGGGTATTGACCTTGGCTAAATATTTGGGAGAAGTTTTATGAAAGACGCAGTAATTGTATCAACTGCACGTACCCCTATCGCCAAAGCATATCGGGGCGGTTTCAATAATCTCGGTGGCGCCGGCCTTGGTGCCGCTGCCGTAGCTGAGGCTGTGCGGCGTGCCGGTATCGACCCGGCTGAAGTAGATGATGTGATCATGGGCTCGGCCCTGCAACAGGGTGCTACCGGCTCCAACGTGGCGCGCCAGATTGCCCTGCGCGCCGGCTTGCCGGTCACGGTTGCCGGTATGACCCTGGATCGCCAGTGTTCCTCTGGCCTGATGGCCGTTGCCACCGCCGCCAGGCAGGTTCTCTGTGATGGTATGAGTACGGTTGTAGGCGGCGGGTTGGAATCCATTAGCCTGGTGCAAAACGAGCACATGAACCTGCACCGTATTGTCGATGAAGAATTGATAGCTATGTGTCCCAACATTCACATGCCCATGCTGCAAACTGCGGAAGTAGTCGCGGACCGTTATGGCATTTCTCGCGAGGCGATGGACGGGTACGGTCTGCAATCACAACAGCGCACCGCTGCCGCCTATGCCGCGGGCAAGTTCGATGACGAGCTGGTTGACGTGACTTGCAAGCGCATCGTCTGGGACAAGGCAACCGGCGAGCAGTCTGAAGTTGAAGCCACCGTGTCCAAAGACGAGGGCTTGCGTGCTACTACACTGGAAGGCTTATCGGGTCTAAAGACAGTTATCGAAGGCGGCACGATTACGGCTGGCAACGCATCACAATTGTCTGATGCGTCTTCTGCACAAGTGGTAATGGATGCCAGGCTGGCGGAGCAAAAAGGCCTGGAGCCGCTGGGCATTTATCGCGGTATCGCCGTCGCTGGTTGTGAGCCCGATGAAATGGGTATTGGCCCTGTGTTTGCCGTGCCCAGGTTGCTTAAAGCCAACGGCCTGACCATGGACGATATTGGCCTGTGGGAACTCAATGAAGCCTTTGCCGTACAGGTGTTGTACTGCCGCGACAAACTCGGTATCGACAACGACAGGCTCAATGTCAATGGTGGTGCTATCTCTGTCGGTCACCCCTATGGCATGAGCGGCTCGCGCATGGTTGGCCACGCCCTGATCGAAGGCAAACGACGCGGTGTCAAGTATGTCGTTATCACCATGTGTGTGGGCGGTGGCATGGGTGCCGCCGGCCTGTTTGAGGTGGCGTAAGTGCGCGCCCTAACATGCCCGGAACACGGTTCCGGCGCAGGCGAAACACTGGTACTGGAGGCCGCTTGGCCAACCCCTGCGTTGGGTGACCGGGACGTTCGCATCAATGTAAAGGCGGCGGGCTTGAATTTCCCCGACGTCTTGATGATCCAGGGCAAATACCAGTTACAGCCCGAGATGCCCTTTGTAGTCGGCAGTGAAATATCCGGTGTAGTGGATGCGGTTGGCTCTGCTGTTACCCGTTTTCAAACGGGTGATAAAGTTATCGCCATGGGTGGTGGTTTCCGCGAGCAGGCGGTGTGTAATGAAGATGTGGTATTTTCCAAGCCGCAAGCGCTCAGCTTCGAAGAAGCGGCCGGCATTGCCATTACCTACTTCACCTCTTACCACGCCCTCAAACAGCGCGCCAATATTCAGCCTGGCGAAACCCTGCTGGTATTGGGTGCCGCCGGCGGGGTGGGTACCACCGCTATTGAGCTTGGCAAGTTGATGGGTGCGAAGGTAATTGCCGCTGCCGGCTCCGCTGCAAAGCTGGAACTGTGCAGGCAACTGGGCGCCGATGAGGTCATTAATTACAGTGAAGCTTCTCTGCAGGCGAATGGCTCCCTCAAGGACCAGCTCAAGGCACTCACGGGCGGCAAGGGCGTTGACGTGGTCTACGACCCGGTCGGTGGTGATTTTTCCGAGCAGGCGATTCGCGCCATGGCCTGGAATGGCCGTTTCCTGGTGATTGGCTTTGCCGCCGGTGCTATTCCCAAGGTGGCGCTCAATCTTGCCCTGCTGAAGGGTTGTGCCATCGTCGGTGTATTCTGGGGACGCTTTACCGGTGAGGAGCCGGCGGTGAGCATGAAGAATATTGAGGAACTGTGGGAGTTGTTTGAGGCTGGCAAGATTAAGCCGGTAGTCACCGATAGCTTCCCGGTAGAACAGTTTCGCGAGGCATTTCTGTGCATGACAGAACGCCGGGCTCGCGGTAAGGTGATTCTCACTTTTTGATACTCTCTCGATTGGGGGCAAGCCGTGCAAGACTTCGTCTTTAATACTGCCGCCGGCATCATATGTGCCGGTGGCAGTAGCCTCACACTCCACGAACAATGTGCCCGCCTGGGCGTTACCCGGCCCATGCTGGTGACTGATCCTGGCCTTGTTGCGATCGGGCTGGTAGAACCGGCTATTGCCGCACTGACGGCCCATCAGTTAATACCTGTGCTGTTTGACCAGGTGCGCGAAGACCCACCCGAGGCAGTGGTACTGGCTGCGGTTGAAATGGCAGAGTCCGAAGGCGTGGACGGGATTATCGCCATTGGTGGTGGCAGTTCTATGGACGTGGCCAAAGTCGTGGCTGTACTAAAGGGTTCGGGGCAGTCTCTGGCCGATATATACGGGGTCGACCGGGTGCGTGGCGACAGGCTGCCGTTGATTCTGGTTCCCACCACAGCAGGCACAGGCTCGGAAGTAACACCCGTGGCCGTTATTACCACCGGAGCGACAACCAAGGCAGGCGTGTCGTCACGGCAGTTGTTGCCGGATGTAGCAGTGTTGGACCCGGAGCTCACTGTTGGTTTGCCGGCGATGGTCACGGCGATGACGGGCATTGATGCCATGGTGCACGCGATTGAGGCCTATACCTCGCGCCACAAAAAGAACCCGCTGTCTGACAACCTGGCCCGGCAGGCATTGACGCTGCTGTCACAAAATATACGCACCGCCGTTGCCGATGGCGCCGATATCCGGGCGCGCTCCAATATGTTGCTGGGCGCCCTGCTGGCGGGGCAGGCATTTGCCAACGCACCGGTGGCTGCGGTGCACGCGCTGGCCTACCCGCTGGGTGGCCACTACCATATTCCCCATGGCCTCAGTAATTCCCTGGTATTGCCGTCGGTGCTGCGCTTCAACCTCGAGCCAGCCGGCTTGCTTTACGATGAGCTGGCGCCCTTTGTGGCCGGTCGCGCCGGCGCCGAGGCGCTGATTGATGAGTTGGAAGCCATTATTGTCGATACGGGCTTGCCGGCCACACTGCAGGAGGCGAATGTGCCTGCGGCCGATCTGGAAATGCTGGCCGCAGACGCCATGCTGCAACAGCGGCTGCTAATTAATAACCCCCGCGACGTCAGCCTGGAAGACGCGCTGGAGATATATCGTGCCGCCTACTGACCCGCCAGGGCGGGGCGATTATCCGCTTATGTACCCGCTGAGCACGCGCTGGAGTGACAATGATAGCTACGGTCATGTGAATAACGTGGTGTATTACGCCTACTTCGATACGGTGGCCAATCGGTACTTGATCGAGGCGGGTGTGCGAGTTGAGAAGCTGGGCAATAGCTCGGTTCAGTACGGCATTGGTATCTTTCAGGAGGGAGAGGACACACCGGCGGCGTTCGGCCACTTTGTACATGTTTTTGTCGAGCGGGCCGCAAACAAATCGGTGCCCATTCCTGAAAATTTACGCACTGCATTGCAGCGTATTTTGGTCGCATGATACCCAAAGGGCACAATGATTCGGCCAAATACACCAACGGGGGGTCAGCGTCTTGACGCTGACCCCATATTTTGAGGATACCAGGCTATGAAAGCAGTAATTGTCGACGCAATAAATGAATTTTCAGTGCAGGAAGTCAGCATTGATCCCCCCAAGGCCGGGGAGGTGGCAGTAGATATGAAGGCAACTGGTATTTGTCGCTCTGACTGGTCGGTTATTACCGGTCATATACCAGTGGAGCTGCCTATCGTAATCGGACATGAAGGCGCCGGCATCGTGCAAGAAGCCGGTGCCGGCGTTGAACACCTGCAGGTAGGCGATCATGTGGTGTTGTCCTTTATCCCCCATTGCGGCGAGTGCTTTTTTTGCGAGCACGACCAGGCCAACCTGTGTTCCTCCAACGCCCAGGCCCAGGGTTTTATGCTCGACGGTACTGCGCGGGTAAAGCGCGGAGATGAGGGTCTACGGGTGATGACGCAATTGGGTTGTATGGCGGAGCGCTGCATCGCACCCGCTGTAAGCTGTATCAAAATTGACCCTGAAATACCCCTGGCTTGTGCGGCCCTGGTGGGCTGTGGGGTGATGACCGGCGTGGGTGCGGTGATGAATACGGCCCAGGTTGAAGCCGGTTCAACGGTGGCTGTATTTGGTTGTGGCGGCATAGGCCTGTCAATTATTCAGGGGGCTCGTATTGCCGGTGCCAGCCAGATAATTGCGGTCGACACACTGGATAATAAACTGGATATGGCGCGGAGTTTTGGCGCCACTCATACGGTTAAAGGCGAGCAGGCGCAGGAGTTTATCCTGGCTCTGACCGAGCAGCGTGGGGCTGACTACTGTTTTGAAGCGGTAGGCATTGGCGCCCTGATGCAGGCGGCTGAGGCGGCCACCCGTCCCGGTGGCACCTGCACCGTGGTGGGTGTCGGTCAACTCGAAGATCAGTTTCTGCTCAACCCACTGATGCTGCCATTATTGGGCAAGAGCATTCTCGGTTCCATGTATGGTGGCTGCAACCCCAGTCGGGATTTTCCGCGCCTGCTGGATTTTTACCGCGCGGGCAAGCTGGACCTCGATGGCATGATTACCACCACCTACAGTATCGACCAGGCGCGACAGGCCTTTGTCGATTTGCAGGCGGGGGTGAATGCACGCGGCGTGATTATTTACGATTAATATCGCACCGCTCATGGTTGCTCCACCATTTTGAGTAGCCAGGTCCGCAGGGCCACCACGGGCGCGTAGTCAGATTTCTCGGTGGGCGTCACCAGGTAATAGCCGCCGCTATCCTGCAGCGGCAACTCCATAATAACTATCAGTTCGCCGCGCTCCAGTTCGCTTTGAATCAGAAACCTCGGTAACAGCGCCGCCCCCAGTCCGGCCACGGCGGCCTGGGCAATAATGGCAAGCTGCTCGAACAACATTCCCTGTGCTGCCGGAGGTGTGACATCGAAGGACTGGAACCAGTTAGTCCAGGCATCGGCTCGCGAGCTGAGCTGCAGTAGCGGCACTTCGGCCAGTTGTGCCGGGCTCGATGACGCGTGCTCCCGCAGGAAGTTCGGCGAGCAGACCGGGACGACCTCCTCGCTCATCAGGAAGGTGCTCTGCGTGCCAGGCCAATCCGGCGCGCCGTAGTGAATCGCCGCATGCAGGTTTTCACTGCGAAAATCGAAGGGGGAAAGCCGGGTCACAAAGCTGACGGTGATGTCCGGATTCTGTTCGAGAAATGAGGGCAAGCGGGGCATCAGCCAGCGGGTGCCAAAGGTGGGCAGTATGGCCAGGTTCAATATGCCCGTCAGTGGACTGGTCATCGCCGTCAGAGAGGCGTTGCGGATCGCCTGCAGGGCGCGGTGAATTTCCTGGGCGTAGATCTTGCCCTCATCGGTGAGCTGGATGGCTTTCCCCACCCGCTTGAAGAGCGCCACTCCCAGCTGGTTCTCCAGTGCGCTCACCTGCCGGCTGATGGCGCCCTGGGTCAGTTGCAACTCATCGGCAGCGGCGGTGAAGCTGCCGGAACGGGCCGCCGCATCGAAGGCTCGCAACATGCTGGTACTGGGTATCAGGCGTCTTTGGCAGGACATATCCATTACTAAAACTCACTAATGAGTGAACTATAGTCGATTGTTAGTCAGGTGAATATCACGCATTATGCCATACACGGTCTTTTTTGTGCGCGTAAATATATGAGCTTAACGCACGCAAAAGACACGCAGCTTACTTTTAATCGGTGACCCATATGTCCAAGGCAAGCAAATACCAGCCCTCTGAAAAAGCCCAGGCCTTTCTGGATTCAGTCAGCAATGGCAAATACAGTCGGGAGATTATTACCGGCCTGAAAAAGTTTATGGACGGCAAGGCGCCTGAAGATATGCAGTCCTTCTACAGCCCGGACGAAATCAAGGCGCTGGTGGATTTAAAGGGCACCGGCCAAGACGTTGAGTCGCGTATGCCGGTAAAAGTCACCCGCCATTACTTTGAACTGGCCAAAACCAGCAAACCACTGCGGACCCTGGTGAAGGCCAGCCCGGCTGAGACCTTTGACCTGGATGGGGCGGCCGATCCGGGCAAGCAAATGGACTATAGCCCGGTGGAGGGTTTGATTCACAAGTATGAACTGGGGCTTATCTACGTTGCTTCCACCTGCTCTGCGCACTGCCGTTTTTGTTACCGGGAAGAACTGATTGCCCAAAAGGAAGTCGAGCGACCTGACGGCACGGTGGCGCCAAAAGGCCTGGCGCAAATCGGAGAAATTGTCGCGTATGTGAAAGCGCACAACCGGGTGGTTGCTGAAAACGGCGGCCGCCATCCCGACACGGGCCGGGAGAAACTGCGCGAGATTCTCATGTCAGGTGGCGACCCCATGGTGCTGGGCAACAGGAACATTGCCGCCTGGTTTGCCGCGCTGGCGGAGGCGGGCGTTGAATCGATTCGCCTGGGCACCAAGGAGCTGGCCTTTTATCCGGATCGTTTTGACAGCACTTTCCTTGACATGCTGGACAAGTTTCACGCGCTCTATCCCGAGACCAAAGTGCGCTTTATGATTCACTTCAACCATCCCGATGAATTTTTGAAAAAGGACCAGGCCGGCAACTATATTGACAAGCCCGACGGTGGGCTGGAATGGGTGGAGAGCACCCAGCGAGCGGTGCATGAGCTGGGCCAGCGCAACTGGCTGAACATCGACAACCAGGCGCCCCTGATCAAGGGTATTAACGGTGACCCCGATGCCCTGCGTATTATGCAGCGCGAGCTCAAACGCAACCGGGTTGAGAATCACTACTTCTTTTGCGGTCGCGACATCATCGGCCACAAGGCCTTCAACCTGCCCATAGAGGAAGCCTGGCGGGTTCTGAATGAATCGCAAAAAGGCCTGTCCGGCGTAGAGGCGCATGCGCGGCTCTCTATCACCCACTACAAGGGTAAAACCGAGGTGGCGGCGGTAACCAACGAGCCCATCCCCGGCCTGGCCGGCTCGGAGAGCGGCGTGGTCATTCTCAAGTTGTTGCGCGGCGCGGCGGATGCACCGGACCGCGGCAAAATTGCCATACTGGGTCGCAACCCAGAGGCGATCTGGTTCAGCGGTTACAACGACCGGGTGTTATTCGATGAGGCCGGTTTATTCGATGACGTCAGCGAGACCGGCCAGGACGTGGCGGAAACCTTGCGGGTAATAGGCCGGTAGCCGCGACTGTAACACGGATAGCGACCATGATTGATAAACGAATAGCGTCAGCGGCGGTAGCGGTGGCTGACATCCCCGACCGTGCCACGGTGATGATTGGCGGCTTCGGTGAGGCCGGCAGCCCGATAGAATTGATCCATGCGCTGATCGACCAGGGTGCGAAAAACCTGACCGTGGTGAACAACAACACCGGTAGCGGCCATGTTGGCCTGGCGGCGTTGATTGAATGTGGACGGGTAGCACGCATGATTTGTTCCTTTCCGCGCACCGCCAATTCCACAGTGTTTCCCGACCTTTATCAGCGCGGCGACATCGAGCTGGAGTTGGTTCCCCAGGGTACGCTGGCGGAACGTATTCGGGCCGGCGGCGCCGGCATCCCCGCTTTTTATACCCCCACTGCAGTGGGTACGCCATTGGCAGAAGGCAAGGAAGTGCGCAACTTTGAGGGGCGTGACTATGTATTGGAATACGGACTCAAGGCGGATTTTGCGCTGATCAAGAGTGAGCGTGCCGACCGCTACGGCAACCTGGTTTACAACAGGACCGCGCGCAACTTTGGCCCCATTATGGCCATGGCGGCGGACATTACCGTTGTACAAACCCATCGGCCGGCGCAGGTGGGCGAGATCGACCCGGAGATGGTAGTCACTCCAGGACTGTTTGTAGACCGGGTAGTGAACATTGGGAATCCGGCCCAGGAATCTATTTTGGTGGCGGCAGGGCAGGTCTACCCATGACAGCAACGTCACAGTCAGCAGCACGCGCACCGGCCCCCGGCTGGAGCCGTGAGCAAATGGCACAGCGCACGGCACTGGACATTCCCGACGGCGCCTACGTGAACCTGGGGATAGGCATCCCGGAAAAGGTGGCGCAGTTTGTGCCCGCCGGTAGAGAGGTGATTTACCACACCGAGAACGGCCTGCTGGGGATGGGTGCAGCGCCGCAACCGGGTGAGGAAGACCCGGAGCTGATCAACGCCGGTAAGCAACAGGTCACGGCAATAGCCGGTGCGGCTTTTTTTCATCACGCCGATAGTTTTTCCATGATACGCGGTGGCCATATCGATATTTGCGTGCTGGGCGCCATGCAGGTGTCGCAGGGTGGTGACCTGGCCAACTGGTCGACCGGCGCCGCCGATGCTATTCCTGCCGTGGGCGGGGCCATGGACCTGGTGGCGGGGGTTAAGACCGTTTACGTAATTACCCAGCACTGTACCCGGGCCGGCGCGCCCAAACTGGTGGAGGCGTGCAGCTATCCCTTGACCGGGCAGGCGGTAGTCAGCCGTATCTACACCGACCTGGCGATTATCGATGTGACGCCGGCGGGTTTTGCCCTGGTGGAGCTGGCGCCGGGAGTTGATTTTGATTATGTGCAGGCGAGAACCGGCGCCCCGTTGATTGCAACGGATACCGGGGTCAGAGTCTAGACTCTGACCCCGGTATTGGGAAGAGCAGGTCATACCATGACTCAGCACGAAACACCCCGAGCATCCAAAAGTGCCCGGCTGCATCAACGCGGGCTCAAGGTCATGCCCGGCGGCTGCAGCCGCAACACGGTGTTGCGCAAACCCCATCCGTTTTACGCCGTGCGCGGTGAGGGCTGTACTGTAACCGACATCGAGGGTGTGCAGCGTATAGATTTTGCCAACAACATGGCGTCGCTGATTCACGGTCACGCCCATCCGCAAATTGTCGCGGCGGTTACCGAACAGGTACAGCGTGGCACGGCCTTTACCTTGGCCACCGAGGTGGAAGTCGACTACGCCGAGCACCTGACCGGCCGCAACAATGGCTTTGAGAAAATCCGTTTCATGAACTCCGGTACCGAGGCGGTTATGTGCTGCCTGAAAGCCGCCCGCGCCTATACCGGGCGCGCCAGGATCGCCAAGGCGGAAGGGGCCTATCACGGCTCCTACGATTTTGCCGAGGTCAGCCAGACGGCGACACCCGATAATTGGGGTGAGCGCCACCAGCCGGCAAGCGTGCCGGTGGCGCACGGCACACCCGATTCCGTATTGAATGATGTAGTGGTGATCCCCTTTAATGACACCGACCGCGCGCTGGCGATACTCGATGCACACAAGAATGAACTGGCCTGCATCATGGTAGACCTGATGCCACACCGCATCGGCCTGAAACCCGCCGCGCCGGAATTTGTGCGCGCCCTGCATCAATGGGCCAGGGATAACGGGGCGCTGTTTGTTTGTGATGAGGTGATTACCCTGCGCTCCGCTTATGGCGGCGCCCAACAGAACTACGACATCACACCGGACCTGACCGCCATGGGGAAAATGATTGGCGGCGGCTTTCCGGTGGGAGCGCTGGCCGGGCGTGCGGAGGTGATGGAGGTAATGGACCCCTGGGCGCAGCAGGTGTTGTTTCCCCACTCCGGTACATTCTCAGCCAACCCGGTGACCATGGTGGCGGGCCTCACCGCCATGGCGTTATTCGACCGGGATGCGGTGGAAAAGCTCAATGCACTGGCGGATTATGCGCGGGACAAGATCACCGAGGCCATAGGGATTGCCGATGTGCCCGTCTGTGTCACCGGCGCGGGTTCCATGTTGCGCGTACATATGAAGGCCGAGGTGCCCGATGGTTACCGGGAGGCTTTTCCCGATGCCGCTGAGCTGACGCGGCTCAACAGCGTGCTGGACCATCTCTTTGACAACGGCATCATGATGATTAACACCTGTTCCGCTGCGCTCTCAACAGCGATGACGGCGGCCGAAATCGACCGTCTCGCCGATACTATGCTGGCGGGGTTCCGCAAGGTCCGTTGAGCAGGGCATCGCGGGTTCTTTCCAGAATCAGTTCAACTTCAGCCTCACTGATCAAAAAGCCCGGTGTGTAGCGCAGTGAATTGACGCCGCCGTGAATGACCCCCAGGCCGTTTTGCCGGAGGTATTCCTCGGTACTGTTTGCGCCGCTGCACTTGAAGCGCGTGTCGAGTTGGCAACTGAGTAGCAAACCCGTGCCCTGCACATCGGTGATCGCGCCGTCCAGTTGTTTGGCCAGGGATCGTAAGCCCTCGACCAACTGCTGGCCGCGCGTGACGATGTTATCTCGTATCTGTGGCGTGAAATTGTCCAGCACAGCGCAGGCCACATCGGCGGAACGGGGGTTGCTGGTCATGGTGTTGCCGTACAGGCCCTTGTGGTACAGCGCAGCCGTTGTGGCTGACATTGCCAGCACCGAGAGGGGGAACTGCCCCGCATTGAGTGCTTTTGAATACACTTCCATGTCCGGTGGCGCGAGGTCCTGGAAGCCAGGATAGTCCACAATAGACAATACGCCCCGGGCGCGCAGGCCCGCCTGGATGGAATCGACCAGCAACAGGCAGCCGTGCTCAGCGGTGAGCTCCCGCGCGCGCTGGTAGAACTCTGGGGTGATGGAAAGCCCCGGGTTGCCTTCTCCCATGACTGGCTCCATAAAAAACGCTTCAATAAAAAAGCCCTGGTCCTCGGCCTGCCGGAAAGCAGCTTCCAGGGATTTGATGTTGTTGGGCGCTATGGTCAGCAGTTCCTCTGTATCGCGAAAGGAGGCCAGATAGCGCCGGTAATTCTTCATGCTGGAATCGGAATAGCGGGCCGGGCGATCGGTGCGGCCGTGAAAACTGCCCTGCAGGCTGGCGGAGCGAACAGGCTTGCCCGCGTGGCCGCCGCCGGGGTCGGTCATTACCCTGGCATTGACGTCAGATATTCTCGCGGCCATGCTCACCGCTTCCGAGCCGCTGTTCAGGCACAGGAAACGGGCGAACGGAGCGGCATCAGCGCGCGTATGGCCGATCTCTTTGCGCAGACAGTCGATCAGTGTCATCTGGCTGATGGACGGGGTCATGACGTTGGCCATTACCTGCGACTGGTTCATGGCGGCGAGAATCGCCTGGGGCGCGTGGCCCAGTCCCAACATGCCGTAGCCGCCGCAGTCATATATCACCGCTCCTTTCAGGGTTATGATCCAGGGCCCCTGAGCCGCCACTGCCACGTAGCGATTGACCTCATCCTGCGCATAGAAATTCAGGTAGCCGTTCTGTACTTGAGCAGTTTGGCTGGCCTCGTCAGGTAGCAGCAAATCCTTATGGCTGTCTTGCAGGCTTTCGAAGGCGGCATAAGCGCGCTCGATAGCGGTTCTCAGTGCGGTATTGTGGGGCAGGAACGCCAGCAGGGTGGGCTCTGGCAGGCCGAGGGTGGTCGCCGCGCCACCATATTCCCGCATCTGTGCCAGGCAGTGGGTGAAAAAATCTGTGTCGTGAATTACGGCAGATGTATGGCGCATGGGTAGCTACTCTCAGCGTTCAAATTTTGTCTCGAGGACAACTGAAGAATTGGTGCGTGCGATGCCGTCCAAATCGGCTATAGCATCGAGCAAGCGGCTCAGCTTCCCGGTGGAGTGGGCTTCCACGATCGCGATCATGTCGTAGGCACCACTGATGGAATAGAGCGCGGTTACCCTGTTCATCTTTTTCAGGTCGACCTGCACCTGCCCGGTGAGTTTTTGGTCGAGTTCAATCAATACGTGGGCGCGGATCAGGTCGGCGGCATAACGCTCGCCCAGTTGCAGCGTAAAACCGGTGATAACGCCGCTATCCAGCAACTTACTGAGCCGGCTCTGTACCGTTGTCCGGGACAGGTCTAATTGCCTGGCCAGCTCCGAAGTGCTGGCGCGGGAATTGTCGCGCAGCAGCGCCAACAGGGCCTGGTCTGTGCTGTCCAGCTTTACCATATAGTGTACCTGGCGACTTATTTCATCGTCATATTGATTGAATTAATCGTTATATTGATTAATAAAGCGCTTCATTTCAACTTATTAATTCGTCATAATGCGCTCGCTCGGCCGGAAGTCCGGTCGGTATTGGTTCGGGAATTATTGAGGAACTCCCATTATGCAGGACATGTCACAACAAATTACTTCCGTACTGGAACAACTCAAGCTGACCGCCCCCAGTGGTGCACTGCAGGTGAATTCACCGATAGACGGTAGTGTCCTGGGCAGTACGGCCATGGACAGTGCGGCGGATCTGGACGCGAAGATTGCCAACGCCCAACAGGCATTCCTGGCCTGGCGCACGGTACCGGCACCGCGCCGGGGCGAGCTGATTCGCCTGTTCGGCGAGGAGTTGCGCGCCAACAAAGAGGCACTCGGCGCACTGGTTACTATGGAGTGCGGCAAGTTGCTGCAGGAAAGTTATGGTGAAGTGCAGGAAATGATAGACATCTGCGAGTTCGCGGTGGGTCTTGCTCGACAGCTGTATGGCTTGACCATGCCCTCAGAGCGGCCGGGTCACAAGATGAACGAAACCTGGCAGCCGCTGGGGCCGGTGGCGGTTATTTCCGCCTTCAATTTCCCGGTCGCGGTGTGGGCCTGGAATACTGCCCTGGCCTGTATCTGTGGCAACCCGGTGATTTGGAAACCCTCGGAGAAAACCCCGTTGACTGCGCTGGCCTGCGCCCAGTTGTTTGAGCGTGCCGTGGCGCGTTTCGGGGATGCACCGGATAAGCTCTCCCAGCTTGTTATAGGCGCAGCGGATATCGGTGAGCAGTTGGCGCGCGACAATCGCGTCGCGCTGGTCAGTGCCACCGGTTCTACCCGCATGGGTCGCCAGGTTGCGCCGGTAGTGGCCGCGCGCTTTGGCCGCTGCCTGCTGGAACTGGGCGGCAACAACGCCATGATCGTGGCGCCTTCCGCCGATCTCGATATGACCGTGCGGGCGATATTGTTTTCAGCGGTGGGCACCTGTGGCCAGCGCTGTACCAGTCTGCGTCGCTTGATCGTACACGAAGACATACACGAGCAGCTGCTGGAGCAGCTGCGCAAGGCCTATAGCCAGATCAGTATCGGTAATCCCCTGTCGGAGGGGGTATTGGTTGGGCCGCTGATTGATGAGGACTCATTTGAGCGCATGTCGGAGCTACTCGCTACGTTGCAGGAGCAGGGCATAGCCGTGCACGGCGGTGAACGGGTGGACGTTGCCGGTTGTGAGGGCGGCTGTTACGTGCAACCGGCACTGGTAGAGGCGGGTGAACAGAATGACTTCGTGCGTACGGAAACCTTTGCACCCATTCTGTACGTGTTGACCTATAAGGATTTAGAGCAGGCCATACATATTCAAAATGACGTGCCACAGGGCTTGTCATCCTGCATTTTTACCCGTGACTTGCTTGAGGCCGAGACATTCTTGTCGGCGGCGGGCAGTGACTGTGGTATCGCCAACGTTAACATCGGCCCCAGTGGCGCAGAAATCGGTGGCGCCTTCGGTGGAGAAAAAGAAACCGGTGGCGGTAGAGAGTCGGGGTCCGATGCCTGGAAGGCCTACATGCGGCGCCAGACCGTCACCGTCAACTACTCCAAGGAATTGCCGCTGGCCCAGGGTATTGAATTTGATGTCGGTTAGAAATTTGGGGTCAGAGTAAAAATTCCTTCTGGTTTTTTTTGGTCTCAGGCAGTTCCCAGTGGAATTTTTACTCTGACCCCCGGCGCTACCGCCCTGCGTGAAAATGAGGTAACCGCCATACATCAGGTAGTCCACTATTGCAGCAACTGCTCCTGCCCACCAACGGTGGACACCTCACTAAGCGACTTTTTGTGCCTCAAACGCTTCCGGGCTGATATAGCCATTGGCGCTGTGTCGGCGTGTTCGATTGTAATCTACTTCGATGTATTCGAAAACGGTTTGTCGCATCTCCTCTCGGGTGGCGAATATGGGGTGTCGAGAGTAATTGGTCGTCCAGAAAATAGTCTCGGACCCTGAAATGGTGGAAGACGGCTCGCGCAGTGCCTGCGGTGAGTACCCGCATTGTTGGTCTTGTAGATCTTTTTCGCTCACCTTGGAAACCTGGCACGAACAACTCTATACCAACGAATTCCTCAGTGGCGTCCCTGCTGATTGTGAGCTGGAATCCTTCCCAGCGAAAAGAGGCAATGTCTCAGGTGGTGCTCCGGTCGGTGGTGTCAGCAGCGCCACGGTGGGGATGTCCTGTTCCCTATCGCGAGGATGAGCGAGGATTCTATCAATGATTTCCTGGTTCTCTATGCAAGCAATGATCCTGACAGACCCGCCACAGCGACCGCCCTTGCGTTTTCCTAACTTTTTACAAACGGCATTTCTTTTCTGTTGCCATTTGCCGAATAGCCTCAAATTCTCCTTTTAATCTGGCATATTCTACCGCTTCATGCCCGTCGCCACCTTCCAAAGTGGCAAGTCCCAACCAACCCACGCCGAGAGTAAGGAAGCCAAGCACGGTAAACCCCGCGGCCTGGGCGGTGTCTTTACCTGCTTCCCTATCAAGAGATTGAGCCAGTTTGTTCACTTCGGCGCTAATGTGGTCGGCTTCCCCGTGCAATTCTTCGCACGTGTAGTCTTTATATTTCTTAGGTGAAACATAAGCCTTGCCAATTTCTCGTGAGGAGGACGCACATCCCGCCACCCCGATGATAACGGCAATTGCCACGATTTTTATTGCAAATTTCATACTCAGTTAATCCTCTCGGTCGCGTTCGATTTTAGATGACCGACACCAACCTCCAAGACCGGTGGCGAAGATCATCGCAAAGGTGCCTGGCCGTTGCATAGATCACGTGATGGACCAAGTGAAATTCCGGCCTATTCGCCCCGTGGGGTGCGACCCCGTGCTGGGAAAACTGCTGTGGTATTCGACAGGTAACCCGGCGGGGCGGGCGACCCATCACGAAAATCAAAATCTATGCAAGCGGAACTGTATCAAATTTTTGCCGGACTGCAAGCAAAAAATGGGAATAATATACCTGACACCCCTAGCCTGATGAAGGCGATTTCAGACGGGTTTATGCCGGTAGAATTTGACGCCAATATCAAGGAAGCAGACACGGCGGGCGATCATGGCACCAAATTCAGAATACGCCCAGAGAACCCGGTCAAACTCTACGTCGAATCAACCAAGCCGGTTTAGGGGGGTCTCAGGTATATTATTCCCTAATTAAAACCAGCAAGGAGTCTCTACTAATGGCCTTTAAGCCTCTGATTCTTGTTCTAAAAACATCCTAAAAAGCTAGTTATCTTGCAATGCACTGAGTGCTCCGGTACCACCGTACGCAGAGACTACACCATCGCGAAAAATTACATAAAAATCCTCTGGCGTTCCATCCATAACAGCGGTACTAGTGGTTGTATAGAGTTTATAATTGTATATCTTAACGTTTTCTAAGGCGGAAACAGAAGTCGGGTTTCCCATCACCAGAATGAGTTCTTCCTCATCCATTCCAAGTTGCACGTTCATCATTTTGCTAGACATTTGGCCTAGTTGATTCACGCAGGCAGAAAGCAGTAAAAAGACTAAAGCAGTAATGTGTTTCAATTTTCCTCTCCACTGGTATTTCCGCAATGATAATAACGGTAATCTACTCTTTCTGGAGTTATTGTCAAAAGTGGACGGGGCGGCAAAAAGTCCCGCATTGAATATGAGCGGCAGGCACACCCCGCACCTTCAAGTCCAGATGGCGGGCGATTTCCCTGATATTCTGGTCGGTGAGCCGCTGCCGGCGCTGTTGCTTGAACCATCTTGCTTGGCAAGGATTTCAGAAGCGCTCGTCATGGAGCCGCCAATAGGCAGAACTTCCCTGCAATGCTTCTCGATCCTCCGCGAAATCCCAGGGGGTCTGACCGCTCTCATTCCTCGCCTTCGGGTCTGCACCGGCATCAAGTAGTGCTGTGATCACCGCAGGGTTCTTATTGTATCGTGCCGCGTCATGCAGAGGAGTAGAGCCGTACATATCCCTCGCCTTCGGGTCTGCACCGGCATCAAATAGTGCTGTGATCACGGCAGGGTTCTTGTTGTCGTGTGCCGCGTTATGCAGAGGAGTACGGCCGGACATATCCCTCGCCTTCGGGTCTACGCCAGCATTAACTAGTGCGCATCCATAAACTCTCAATCCATTGAAATATAAGGAAATTTATTCGCAAGGCATTAAAAAATCCTCTTGAATTTGTTAAGCTAAAGGTGCGAACAAAAACAAAACAACCAAGAGGGTTCAGCATGCGAGAAACCCGCGTAGCTCAGGCAAGTATATTTGAAAACTACTCAGAACACGAATTTGGAACCCGACTCAGATCACTGTCAAACCTCCTGGATAAGCACCCGGAAATACTGGCCTTGATCGCCAATGATTTGGTGAGCCAATCGGCAACAAAGGTGGGACGAATAGGCTTCAGTGTTGAAAGTATTTTTCGATGCCTGTTATTGAAACAACAATTGTGTATCAGCTACGAGCAACTGGCGTTCCATTTGTCAGATTCGATGACCTACCGAACGTTCGCAAGACTGCCGAATCATTTGACACCCAGTCGGTCAGGATTGCAGTCAACGATACGAAGTATCAAACCGGAGACCTTGGAAAAGGTGCATGAGATCCTATCGGACAACTGGCTGAAAGAAGGTATTTTGTCGATGGATAAATTACGCATCGATAGTACGGTTGTTGCCAGTAATATTGCGCCGCCCAGTGACAGCCAACTATTGAATGATGGCGTTCGGGTGCTAAGCCGATTGTTGGCGAAAAGTAAAAATGTAACGGGAGTAAAAAATCGATTTACAGATCAGAGGAAGTTATCAAAATCACTGGCATTCCAGATTTTTAACGCAAAAAATACTGGAAAAGAAGCGCTTTATCCAAAATTATTGAAATGTGTCCGAGTTGTACTTAGACAAGTCGATAGAAGCCTGGAGAAAATCAAGGCGGGCGCCCCTGACTCTGACCAAAAGAAAAAATGGCTCGATCAAGTGGAGCGGTATCGGGATTTAACACTCAAAGTCATCCATCAAACAGAGCGCCGTGTCATTCGAAAAGAGAGCGTTCACTCATCAGAAAAAATTGTCAGTTTATTCGAGTCGCACACTGACATTATCGTTAAAGGATTTCGAGACGTTCAGTATGGCCATAAGATTAATATAAGCAGTGAGGAAAGTGGATTCATCACGTACCTCTCCATTGAAAAAGGGAATCCATCGGATACGGACCTGTTCATTCCAGTACTCGATTTCCACCAGTCAAAACTGGGTCGTCTTCCCGGTTCGGTAGTCGCTGATGGCGGCTATGCCAGCCAAGCAAATGTGACAGAAGGCAGAGGCCTCGGAGTGAAGCGAGTCGTCTTCCATAAGCCGGTTGGCCTATCGCTTCGGGCAATGGGCGTGCAATCAAAAACCTTTGATCGATTACGTCATTTCAGGGCAGGCGTAGAAGGAAATATTTCGGAATTAAAAAGGGCTTTTGGTGCAACGAAGGCCACTTGGAAGGGGTTGGATGGGTTCAAGGCTTATGTTTGGTCCTCGGTTCTCAGCTATAATCTGATGCGTTTGGCACGGCTCGACTCCAGCTAGCACAATGGTTGGCCCTGAGAGCCAAATATCTGTACGCTTTTGGGTTGTGCAGCGGTAATCTGTGGCATAAATCCAGGGTAAGGGGCCCTAATGTGACTGTACCGGTCGATTTATGGCCGCTCATAAGCCCGGAGAGTTGTGGCCTGGGACACTCACGGTTAGAACAGGGTGTTTTTCAAAAAAACAGTCGTTTATGGATGGGCACTAACTAGTGCTGTGATGATGGCAGGGTTCTCGTTGAGCATCGCCGCTCCATGCAAGGAAGTCCCGCCGTCCTTACCCCTTGCTTTGAAATCTGCACCAGCATTCAGCAGTGCCGTGATCACCGCAGGGTTCTTGTTGAATGCTGCATAGTACACAATAGTAGAGCCGTAGCGCTTACCCCGCGCATTCAGGTCTGCACCGGCATCAATTAGTGCTGTGATCATCGCAGGGTTCTCGTTGGATAGCGCAGCAAAATGCAGAGGAGTAGCGCCGTTCTCATCCCGTGCCTTCGGGTCCGCCTTCTGGCTGAGACAAGTCATAACATCTTCCGTGGTTGCGATTTGGAAAAATTCTCTCGTGTTCCACTTCTCGCAATCTGCAGCCCGAGCGAGGTTTGCAGACAAGGTCAATGTGAACAGCAAGAGAAGAAACAGACGCGGCAACATGGTGGGACTCCAAAAGGGGAACTGCGCCAATTATGATAGTCCGAATGCGACTTTACAAGGCACCCAGGGGGGCTAAGTATCGATACCGTCTTCCTTCGCAACCGGTAATTGCGTCTTTTCCATCTTTTGACAATAGTTTGCTCCCTCGACTCTTCGCACGTGTAGTGTTTATATTTCTTAGGTGAAACATAAGCCTTGCCAATTTCTCGTGAGGAGGACGCACATCCCGCCACCCCGATGATTGCGGCAATTGCCACGATTTTTACTGCAAATTTCATACTCAGTTGATCCGCTCGGTCGCGTTCGATTTAAGATGACCGACACCAACCCCCAAGACTGGTGGCGAAGATCATCGCAAAGGTACCTGGCCGTTGCATAGATCACGTGATGGACCAAGTGAAATTCCGGCCTATTCGCCCCGTGGGGTGCGACCCCGTGCTGGGAAAACTGCTAATGATGCACTACCAATGGACACTTGGTGTGCATGGCGTGGAATCTGAAGCGCATGTACGCCCCAGGAGGCTGAGAGCATGAATAAGGGAAGCCTTATCCCGAGCAATGGCGCCCAATTTTGCACCTTGGGGCCATATCAAACAAAAATCGGAATTGGTACTTGAGTGGGCGCAGTTTGCTCCTGCTCCGCTCGGGTCAAACCAGACAGACTCCTAGTCGTCATAAATCCCTATCTCGGATTCTGGAACAGGGTCTGGAAGTGCATGGTTACGCGGAATCCATCCCTCATCCGTCTCTTCGAGCAGAGTCCATGTACGCCGGTCAGATGTAGTAGCTCCGAACATCCATACTTCCTTCACCGGCAAATCTTTAGATGACAATCGTCGAAAGTCTAGGGAGACTTCTCGATTTAGATTGATGCCCACAATCAGTTCACCAGAGTCCCCATATTTTTTAAGACTACCCAGAATTTTTTCGATATTTGCGCTTGGGTTCGTCTCTGTAGGGACAAGTTCCTTCATTTGAACCGGTGCGAAACACCGCTCCTCTTCTGTGGCCCAAGTGAAGATCGAATCGTAATCTGATTCCTCAGTACGGCTGAATTGTATATCCAGAGACAGAGACTGGCCCATCAAATAGCAAAACACGGCGGTATCCAAGGATTCACGCTCTGGCTGAAGCCCGTGCGTCCTCCAACTCTTGACCTTTGAAGGTAAGTCCGACGCGGAAGTCATAAGCCTAAGTCGTTGCAATGTTGGAAGCACAGTCTTCGGATCATAATATGTATATTGAGACCATAACCTAGGGACTCTTTTCATGATAACACCTCACGACTTTTGAATGGGCACTCGGCTGTTAGCGCGTCCCGCGAAGGCCCGAAGGGCCCAGAGTGAACTTGAGCAGCTTGCTTATACGCTTATATGCTCGCATACTTTTTGATACTGATATTTAGAACTTTCAGGAGTTCTTCCTGAGCGGCATACGGCGCATCATATGCCTGAAACGCATCAATGTCGAATGCGTCGGCGATAACCGACTCATTCATCATGCCCATATCATCGAACTGGAAGGAGAGAGCTTTCGCAGAAAAACCGCACAGAAGAGAAATAACGCTGCCCCTGGGGCTGATGTAAATTAAGCCAATGAACCGGCCATTCCAATTGACGCCAACCGGCCAAAGCAGTTGACGCTTAACATTCAAGAATGAACCAAATGAAAATTGATTTTCTATTCACCGATCGCCATGTGTATACCGATCTTGCCAGTTTTTATAGCCAATTGAAGGATCTTGATAAAATCGATTGGGAAAGAAACCAGGATCGAGATTTTAAAAGAGATCCCGAAGACCCCGAGAAATTCGAAAAATATCAAGCTGAGGCGCTAATTCACCAGCATGTTCCTGTTGATGCACTGTAAGCGCCGTTAAATCAGCACCTGTTGGAGGGAATGCTCAAGCGTTATGGCGGTGATATCAGTCGTTCCAACATGGCCCACTGGATTGTACGACTCCAGGGTGTATTCCAGCCCGTGATCAACTTAATCCACGAGGTTCAGCTTGAGGCCAGTGTGCCAACTTGTTCGGCAATCACCAGTGGGGCGTGAGTGGGCAGCATGATACCGCCGGCTCCGACTCCAATGGTGGAGGTTCCTCCGGCCAGGTGGCCGATAACTACCGCGGTGGCGCTGCCGGTGATGCCTCGCATATTGTGGTGCTCAGCCACCCAATAGCGGTTAAAGTCCCAGCGCGAGATCCAGAACAGATAATTTGACCATAACATTCAGTTTTCGCCGCGAGTAAGAAACACGATGATGAAGAGCAGAATGAATACCGTGCCACTGAACATGCCGGCGTAGACCGGTTCCTGTTGGTAGAGCCAGCCGGCCATAACTGGACCGAAGCTGAAACCAATGGCGGGGCAGGACGATACCAGTCCGGCCACGGCGCCCTGTTCTGCGGGTGTGACCGCCAGCGAAGCACCAGCGGATATAGCAGGCATGGACAATCCCAGGCCTGTGCCCATAAACGCCATGCCGATGGCGAGGAAACTGAAGGTCTCGAACAGGCCCACAAAGACAGAGGCCAAAAACAGCGCCACGATACCCAGCTTTATAAATTGTCCGGGTCGCAGATTGAGTCGCTGCACCAGTAGCATCTGTGCCAGAAATGCAAAGATTGCCGAGATCATCAAGGCGGCACCTGTCATCTGCGCTGTCTCAATGCCGCTGAGCATAAGCCTGTCCTGCACACTGAAACCAAGGGTTTGCTGAATTGCGGCGAAGCCAATAAACAGGCCGACTGCGGCGACCAGAAAGCGAACGATACGCGGGTCGGTATAACTCAGGCGTTTTCTGGCGGCGTGGGAACTGAGCCTGGCCGGGGGCGTGGGGGGTAGTTTAATGAGCGTGAGCAGAGCGGCTGCTATGGTCAAAAAACCGGCAAAGAACAGCGGCGCCAACAAGCCCAGAGTAGCCAGCGCACCACTTACTGCCGGTCCCAAAATAGTGCCCATGCTGTGGGCGGCACCCAGTTTTGCCATGGCTTTAGTACGCTGGTCTGGGGTGGTGTTATCGGCGGTATAGGCGGCACAGGCTGGCCCGGTAGCCGACATAATCACCGCCTGCGCGCAGCGCGCCAGCAGCACAAACACATAAAAGCTGACGCTGGCGACCAACACACCGGTGAGTGCTGCCTGGAACAGACTGGCGAATAGCAGGGTACCCAGCGAGTAACCCAGCAGCCCGATCAGGATGACCGGCTTGCGACCGACGCGATCACTGTAGCGACCCCACCAGGGCGAGCAGATGCCGAATACAATGGCTGACACAGCGATAATGGAGGTGATTTGCAGTTCACTGAGATTCACCTCTCGACCCAGCGGCGGCAATATCGCGAACACCAGTGACTGGCCTATGGCGACCGCCGTCAAGCTGAATAGCAGTACGCCGCTTGGTGGGCGGATAACAGACATCTAACCGACGAAGCTGCTGAAGTCCGGCCCGCGCCGCAGGCAGTGCCCACCGTCGACATTGATACATTGCCCGGTGATCCAGCGAGACTCCGGGCCGCATAGAAAACGCGCCAGTTCGGCAATGTCTTCAGGCTGACCGGCATCGCCCATGGGGGTGTTGTCGATATAGGATTTGTAGACCTCACCGTCGCGCGGTATGCCTGCCATGATTTCGGTGGCGATAAAACCCGGGCGGATGGCGTTAAAGCGAATTTTGTCTTTACCGTATTCGTCAGCGGCGTTACGCATCATGGCTTCTACCCCGGCTTTGCCGGCGCAATAGGCGTGAAAATAAGGGTGCGTAACATGTCCGGCCAGGGAAGACATGCCCACAAAAGAACCGCCGCCGGCAGCCAGCAGCAGGGGGATGCTGTGCTTCATGCAGAGCATGGTGCCCAAGACATTCAGATGGAGTACGCGCATAAATTCATCGGTATCGACGTTGCCATAGGCCATGGGCATACCACCACCGCCGGCGTTGGCGATGACACCATGCAAATTGCCGGTGGGCTGCGCGGCCCTGGTCACAAATTGCTGTACGTCCTGCTCGGAGGTTACATCGCCGCTAATCCACTGCACGCTGCCGCCCTTGGCAGCCGTCTGGGAAATGTCATCGCAGGCAGCCTGCAAGCTGGCTTCGGTGCGTCCGCATATAGTCACGGCAGCACCATCTGCGGCCAGTTTCGCTGCACAGGCCTTACCGATGCCCGTGCCGCCGCCCGTTACCAGAAAACTCAAACCTGCCAGATCAGCCATATCGCCAGTCTCTCAATTGTGGGGGGACACAGTGTAACGAATAAGGAGGGGCAGAGTCCCCAGGCCGAATAATACCCGCATGGCACGATGATTCGGCTCTACGCAGGGCGGATTTCAATCCGCCAGGTGAGCCACAACAAACGATAACTGCTATTTCAGCTCAGAGGAGGATTTGCCCAGTATGCGCCTGGCCACAATGAGTTGTTGAATTTGCTGGGTGCCCTCGAAAATGTCGATAATTTTTGAATCCCGGGCAAATTTCTCCAGCAAGTCGGTCTCGGAATAGCCCAGGCTGCCGCACAGTTCTACGCAGCGCAGGGTCACGTAGTTGCCCATGCGTCCGGCCTTGGCCTTGCACATAGAGGCCTCCTTAAAGGGGTATTCAGAGCGCTTTGACGCACTGGCAAAGTTCTATCTGGGGATTTGGGTTGCACTTAAGAGTTGAAGAGTTGAATCCAAAAATCTTGATATGTTATATTCGTGAAAATTAACTTTTGAATGTTTGACGACACAGGACAGAAAATGAAAATAATTTCACCTATTGCCATTGATATGGGGGCAAAAAATACTGGGGTTTACTTTTTTAGAGGAACAATACTCTGAAGAGTATCTGCGGAATTTTCCTGAGGATGCATGGAAGGAATTTCCAGCATAACATTAACGACAATGCGTAGTTTGATTAAACTCAACCCAAGCCGCCCAAAAGCCCTATTCCTCGCCAAAAAACAACTCCCTGAATTGGTATGCGATGCGGTGAATCTGGAAGGCGTGAACTTTACCCTGGCAGAGATACAAACCTTGCTGGACGAGATAACAGTGGGTGGGCATAGTTTGCAGGATGAGACGATTGCGCTTAATCAAGCCAATGCCTGGCGGTTTTTATTTGATTGTGTTGAACAAGACAGGTTTGCTCTTTCCAAAGATTTCGTTGGTGATCTGCACGGGATTCTTGCCCAGAAAGAAGCGCTGATCTGGGGTGTTTTCAGGGACGGCGGTGTAACCATTGCGGGCACCAATCATATCCCGCCGAGAGCGGACAAATTACCAACCTTGTGGCAACAGTTGACGGGGAAATATCATTCCACCTTGCTACAATCAGAGATGCGCCAATCCAAGATAGACATTGAACAAACTTATACCTGCGCTATCAGTTTATTTTTACAAATGGCGAGGATTCAGTTTTTTTACGATGCCAATAAACGCCTTGGGCGACTGACGATGAACGGCATTTTATTGGTAAACGGACTGCCCGCGATCAACCTGCCCGCCAAAAAGCAACTTGAGTTTAATCAACTGATGCTGGATTTTTATGCCAGTAACGATGAACAGCCAATGCAGATTTTTATGCGCGCTTGTTTAGAGAGAAAAATTCTAGAAATAATGTCGGAGTAAACTTCATGCACGCCCACATATTGTTACTCCTGTTTGCCGATGACTTTGAAAACGGGCTCGGAGCAGGCCGCTCTTTTGTCACGGATGAAGACCACCTGCAAATCTAACTGCAGGAAATAGTGGATCTGTCGGTACGGGTTACCGGGAACCAGGGGTCGGGGGAGTACCGGCTCACCATCACCGAGACGGAGGAGACCTTTCGGGCCTATGATCTGGAGTTGGAACCGCCTCTTTACGACAACGCCGAAGCCAATGAGGTCTTTTATGATAACCTGTTTGGAGCCTGATATGAACCCCCTCATCCGCTGGCCTACCGTCCTGCCCCTGATACTGGGCGCCGCACAAAATGCCGATTGCGGGTTTGTGCCTGAAGAAACCGAAGCCGGCACCTGCCTAGACCGAACATAGTCAACCCACGAGGACAGCCCTATGGCGAACAACAATGTACAGGAGATTTATCTGGCCTACTACGGTCGCCCGGCCGACCCAGGCGGCGAGGCCTACTGGACCGACCAGCTCGACCAGGCTGGCGGTAATCTCAATGCAGTCATTGATGCCTTCGGCAACAGCCCCGAGTTCACCGAACGCTTTGCCCGCCTGGATACCGAGGCACTAATTGCGGCGATTTACCACCGGCTGTTCAACCGCGACCCGGATGCCGGTGGCCTGGCGTTCTATACCGATCTGCTGGAGAGCGGCCAAAAGACTCTGGGTTCCATTGCCCTGGACATCCTCAACGGCGCCAGCGGTGAAGATGTGACGCGGCTGGATGAAAAACTGGTGGCAGCCGCCGAGTTCACGCGCCTGGTGGAGGTATCGGGTACAACCTACGCCGGCGAATGGGGCATCACCGTAGGTAGCAATCTGATTGCCACCATCGGCAGCGTTTGGACGACGTTCCAGCACGCGCGCGCCGAGTTTTCAGCGGAGTTTCCTGGCCAGGATACCGCCCTTTGGTACGGTGTCCCGAGAGGCATAGTCCCTCTGTTTCTAACCCAGTTGCGCGACGACCCCCACTATTTCGATTTGGACAGATACGTCGACTTTGGCCAATCAGCAAATACTGCCGCGCACCTGCATTTCGACGATCATCTGGTCATTGACGGCGTATTGGCAGAGTACACAGATTTCGACCGTGACCGCGATAGCTACACTCTGTTCGACCTGGCGCCGGGCAACTACGAGTTCGCCCTCTCCGGCGGCACCGACACAATGTTGCTCCTGTTTGCCTATGACTACGAAGACGGACTCATATTCAGGAGTGTTATTGTGAGCGATGAAGACCACCTGCAAATCCAACTGCAGGAAACAGTGGATCTGATGGTACGAGTCTCTGGCGACCAGGGATCGGGGGAATACCGGCTCACCATCACCGAGACGGACGAGACCTATCGGGCCTATGATCTGGAGTTGGAACCGCCTCTTTACGACAACGCCGAAGCCAATGAAGTCTTTTATGATTACCTGTTTGGAGCCTGATATGAACCCCCTCATCCGCTGGCCTACCGTCCTGATCGCACTGCCCCTGATACTGGGCGCTGCCTACAGCCGTGGCGCTCCCTATTGCAGCGCCGACTCCAACCCCGAGCACTGCGCCACCCTGGAAAACCAGATACGCTATCGCTATTACCCGCCGCCCGGATACGTGCAACTAAAGAGAGGCTTTTACTACATAACCTAAAAAGGGGTATTCAGAGCGCTTTGACGCACTGGCAAAGTTCTATCTGAGGATTTGGGCTCATCTATTCAGTAGACACCTGGCGAGCTATCCCGTAAAATCGCGCTCCCAGAAACAACGAGTTCAGTGACAGTCGTTCTGGGCAGAACAAATCGGTGTAAGCCAGTGCAAAACAAGATCCCAAAAAGCGAGATGAGGATGCCTTCATCTCGCTTTTTTCGGATTGTCGCACAGCGAAAAGCCCATTATTTGGGAGCTGTGCTTGAGTAATCCAGCCATTTTGGCCCTTGCAGATGGCAGTATTTTCAAAGGCAAGGCGATAGGTGCTGACAGTACCTCCGTTGGTGAGGTTGTTTTCAATACGGCGATGACCGGGTACCAGGAGATTTTGACCGATCCCTCCTATGCCCGCCAGATTGTGACGCTGACCTATCCCCACATTGGTAATACCGGCACCAATAGTGAAGATGAAGAATCGACCGCCATCTGGTCATCTGGCCTAGTCATTCGGGATCTGCCGCTGTTATCCAGCAACTACCGCAACCAGCAGAGCCTGCAGGACTACCTGGTCGACCACAAGGTGGTGGCGATTGCCGACATCGATACCCGCAGACTCACTCGCATATTGCGCGACAAGGGTGCCCAGAATGGTTGCCTGATGGCGGGACCGGACCTGGACGAGGACAAGGCCTTGCAACAGGCGCGTGAATTTGCCGGGCTGAAGGGCATGGACCTGGCCAGGGAAGTGACCGTGGACCAGCCCTATTCCTGGGTACAGGGCAGTTGGCAATTCGGTGCGGGATACAGCAACCGTGCTGCCGAGGATTTGCCCTGGCATGTGGTCGCCTACGATTATGGTGTAAAGCGCAACATCCTGCGCATGCTTACCGATCGCGGCTGCCGGTTGACGGTAGTGCCGGCGCAAACTCCAGCCAGTGACGTGCTGGCGCTGCAGCCGGATGGCATCTTTTTGTCCAACGGACCGGGCGATCCCGAGCCCTGCGATTACGCCATAACCGCGATTCAGGAGTTACTGGAGACAGGCATACCTATCTTCGGTATTTGCCTGGGCCACCAGTTACTGGGTCTGGCCAGTGGCGCCAACACAGTAAAAATGAAGTTTGGGCACCACGGCGCCAATCACCCGGTGCAGAACCTGGATGATGGCACGGTGCTGATTACCAGCCAAAACCACGGTTTTGCCGTCGATGAGACCAACCTGCCAGACAATCTGCGTCTGACCCACAGGTCGCTGTTCGATGGTTCCCTGCAGGGTATTCATCGTACCGATAAGGCGGCGTTCAGTTTTCAGGGACACCCAGAAGCCAGCCCTGGGCCGCACGATGCCGCCCCACTTTTTGAACATTTCCTTGAGTTGATCAGCCAACATGCGGAGCAGGTCTGAGTCCTTATGCCAAAGCGAACTGATATAGAAAGCGTCCTGATACTCGGTGCCGGTCCGATCGTTATCGGCCAGGCATGCGAGTTTGATTACTCGGGAGCGCAGGCCTGCAAGGCGCTGCGCGAAGAGGGTTACCGGGTCATTTTGGTGAACTCCAATCCGGCCACCATCATGACCGATCCCAGCATGGCCGATGCCACCTATATTGAGCCGGTTGAGTGGCGCACGGTGGCACGCATTATTGAGAAGGAACGGCCCAGCGTGTTATTGCCCACCATGGGTGGACAGACGGCACTGAACTGCGCCCTGGACCTGGCCCGGGAAGGGGTGCTGAAAAAATATGATGTAGAAATGATTGGCGCTACCAAAGAAGCCATCGATATGGCAGAAGATCGCCAGTTGTTTGACCAGGCCATGAAACGCATCGGCCTGGAGACGCCTCACTCGGTGTTGGCTCACAGCATGGAAGAAGCCTTCCAGATGCTCGACCAGATAGGCTTCCCCTGTATCATTCGACCTTCTTTCACCATGGGTGGCTCCGGCGGTGGTATCGCCTACAACCGCGATGAGTTTGAAGAAATCTGTTTGCGCGGACTGGATCTTTCCCCCACCAGCGAGCTATTGCTGGACGAGTCTTTAATCGGCTGGAAAGAGTTCGAAATGGAGGTGGTGCGCGACAGGAATGACAACTGCATCATCATCTGCTCGATCGAGAACTTCGATCCAATGGGGGTGCACACTGGCGATTCCATTACGGTTGCCCCGGCCCAGACCCTGACCGACAAGGAATACCAGTTCATGCGCAACGCCTCGCTGGCGGTGCTGCGTGAAATTGGCGTTGAAACCGGCGGCTCCAATGTTCAGTTTGGGCAGGACCCGAAAACAGGTCGCCTGGTCATAATCGAAATGAACCCGCGGGTGTCTCGCTCCTCGGCGCTGGCTTCCAAGGCGACGGGCTTTCCGATTGCCAGGGTCGCCGCCAAACTGGCTATCGGCTATACCCTGGATGAATTGCAGAACCAAATTACCGGTGGCGCCACACCCGCCTCCTTCGAGCCCAGCATCGATTATGTAGTTACCAAGCTGCCGCGGTTTGCTTTTGAGAAATTTGAGGGTGCGGACACTCGTTTGACCACGCAGATGAAATCTGTGGGTGAGGTCATGGCTATCGGGCGTACCTTCCAGGAATCCCTGCAGAAAGCTCTGCGCGGCCTGGAAGTCGACTCCTTTGGCTTTGAGCACATGATAGACGTTGATGCCGCCGATGCGCACGACGTGTTGGTGTCACACCTGACCAATCCGGGGCCGGAGCGTATCCGGTATGTCGCCGATGCCATGCGGGCCGGCATGACCATCGAAGAAATTTTCGGCTGTTCCGGCATCGATCCCTGGTTCCTGGCGCAGATTGAAGACCTGGTGAATACCGAGGACAGCCTCAAGACCGTGCCGCTGGCCGACCTGGACAAAGCTGCCATGTTTGCGCTCAAGCGCAAGGGCTTTGCGGACCAGCGCCTGGCCGTGTTGCTGGCAGAGACGGAGCAGAGTGTGCGCCAACATCGGCAATCCCTGGGTATCCGGCCGGTTTACAAGCGGGTCGATACCTGTGCCGCCGAGTTTGCCTCGGCGACAGCGTATATGTACTCGACCTATGAAGAGGAGTGCGAGGCAGCGCCCACTGACCGGGATAAAATCATGGTACTCGGTGGTGGCCCCAACCGTATTGGACAGGGCATAGAGTTTGACTATTGCTGCGTACACGCGGCGCTGGCCTTGCGCGAGGATGGCTACGAGACCATCATGGTCAACTGTAACCCGGAAACGGTTTCTACGGACTACGACACCTCTGACCGGCTCTATTTTGAACCGGTCACACTCGAAGATGTGCTGGAAATAGTAGCGCTGGAGAAACCCAAGGGTGTCATCGTGCAGTTCGGTGGCCAGACGCCGCTGAAGTTGGCGCGAGAGTTGGAAGCTCAGGGCGTGCCAATTATAGGTACGTCTCCCGATGCCATCGACCGGGCTGAGGATAGAGAACGTTTCCAGCAGATGATCGACAAGCTGGGCTTAAAACAGCCACCCAATATGACGGTGCGCAGTACCGAAGAGGCACTGGCGGCAGCCGGCAGCCTGAATTATCCGTTGGTGGTTCGCCCCTCTTACGTGCTGGGCGGTCGGGCCATGGAAATTGTTTACCGCGAAGAGGAATTGCTGCGCTACCTGCGCGAGGCGATGCGGGCGTCCGCTGATTCGCCGGTGTTGCTGGATCACTTTCTGAGTGCGGCCATTGAGATTGATATCGATGCGGTTAGCGATAGTGAAGATGTCGTTATCGGTGCCATCATGCAACATATTGAACAGGCCGGGGTGCACTCCGGTGATTCTGCCTGTTCACTGCCACCCTATAGCCTGGAGCCTGCTGTACAGGACCTGATGCGTGAGCAGGTTACGCAAATGGCCAGGGAGTTGAAGGTAAAAGGGCTGATGAATGTGCAACTGGCCTGGCAGGATGGCGAAATTTATGTGATTGAGGTAAACCCTCGGGCCTCGCGTACGGTGCCCTTTGTGTCCAAGTGCATTGGCACTTCGCTGGCCAAAATTGCCGCTCGATGCATGGTGGGGACCAGCTTGGTGGAGCAGGGTTTCACCAAAGAAATTGTGCCGCCTTATTACTCGGTCAAGGAAGCGGTGATGCCGTTTAATAAATTTCCCGGCGTCGATCCCATTCTGGGCCCGGAAATGAAGTCTACCGGCGAAGTCATGGGGACCGGCGAGACCTTCGAGGCCGCCTTCGCCAAGGCGCAGTTGGGTGCCGGCCATGCGGCACCGGAACAGGGTACTGTTTTTATCAGTGTTCGCGATGTGGACAAGGACGGGGCTGTTAAAGTGGCGCGTCAGTTGGTTGAAAGTGGCTTCGACCTGCTCGCCACCGGCGGCACGGCGCAGGCACTGACGGATGCGGGGCTGCCCGTACAACGTGTCAATAAAGTACTTGAGGGGCGCCCCCACATTGTTGATATGATTAAGAACAGGGAAGTCGACTTGATTATCAATACCACCGAGGGCCGCCGTGCCATCTCCGATTCAGCGTCAATTCGCAGCAGTGCCGAATCGCACAATGTCTATTATACCACCACGCTGACAGCGGCAGAGGCAATAGCAGGCGCGATGAGACACGGTAGTGATGATGAGGTCCGACGCTTGCAGGATCTGCACAGGAGAATTGCAGTATGAACAAAGTACCCATGACCGTGGCCGGAGAAGTGCGTCTGCGCGAAGAGTTGGAACAGCTCAGGAAAGTGGATAGACCGCGCATCAGCCAGGCGATTGCGGAGGCGCGCGCGCATGGTGATCTCAAGGAAAACGCGGAATACCATGCGGCCCGTGAGCAACAGAGTTTCGCGGAAGGTCGTATTATGGAGATCGAATCGAAACTGGCTGAGGCACAGGTGATTGATGTCACCAAGCTTGCCAAAACCGGCAAGGTTATTTTTGGCACCACCGTAGACCTGATCAACGTGGACACCGATGAAACGGTGCGTTACCGGATAGTCGGCGAAGACGAAGCCGAGGTTAAGAGTAACAGGATATCGGTGACCTCACCGATTGCCCGCGCTTTGATTGGTAAAGAAGAAGGCGACGTTGTGGTTGTACGTGCGCCCGGCGGCGATACGGAATATGAGATCAACGAGGTTCAGCATCTCTAGCTGAGCGCTTCCAATCAAGCTTGCTGCCGCTGAATGACAGTGAGCTCTCATAGCTGAATTCAAAGCCGATAATACTGAATTCGTACAGGTAGGCACCGGACCGGCTATTGCCATTGAATTGCCCGCTGCTGCTGAAATATTTTTACTTTAGCCAGGGTGAGTTCCGCTATCAGGCGCACTATGATGGCGTGATTTTCAGCGCGAATCCGCTCAATGCCCGTTTCGATATCCGCTTGCAGCTTGACGGACTGGGTTTCGTCGATGGTGTCGGGTAGAACCAGGCTGAAGCAATAATTTTCCGCATCGACGTTGCGCTGGTAGATGTCACCAATAGTACTGGCAGCAAACTCCATCAGTTCTTCATCGGCGCCGCGCGCTGCCAGCAGGTCGCGAATTTGTTCTTCCAGAAAAGCCAGGCCCTGTACCCGTTGGGAGGGAAATTCGAGGATTTTGGCCACTCGCCTAAAACCGGATCAGGTTGGACAGGCGCGGGTCTGGCTGGGCACTGCGGCGCAGTAGCAAAATGATATTGCCCATGCCCTGTATTAGCTCGGCACCGGTGTGATCACAAATTTCTTCACTGACGGTCAGGCGTGCGGCGCGATCGTCCACTACCAGCTTGATCTTGATGAGCTCGTGGTCGCTGAGCGCTCGCTCAATCTCCAGCAGCACTGATTCGCCCAGCCCCCTGGCCGCGACTGTGACCACCGGCTTCAACTTGTGGCCAATGGCGCGTAATTGTTTGCTGTCTCGTGTGCTCATGTTCGTTCCTGTTTCGTGCAGGGCGCGGTATTCTACGCCTGCTCTCACGGGAAAGACATCGAAGCACTCATGGCGAAGAAGAAATCATCCAGCAGAAGCTGGCTCAATGAGCACTTCAGGGACCACTACATTCAGCGGGCCCAGCGCGAGGGCTACCGCTCCCGTGCCTGTTACAAGTTGTTGGAAATTCAGAAAAAGGACAGATTAATTCAGCCCGGCATGACCGTTATTGACCTGGGTGCGGCGCCGGGAGGTTGGTCGCAGGTGGCCGGCCGGCTGGTAGGGCACAAAGGGCGGGTTATCGCCTCGGATATCCTGCCTGTGGATAGTCTTGAAAATGTTGAGTTTATCCAGGGTGATTTCAGTGATGAGGCAATATTAGCGCAGATACTGGCGGCGGTAGATAACGAGCCGGTAGACCTTGTAATTTCCGATATGGCCCCCAACATGAGTGGTATGAACGCGGTCGATCAGCCGCGGTCTATGTATTTGGTGGAGTTGGCGCTGGATTTTGCGCGGCAGGTTTTGCGTCCCGGTGGGGCTTTTCTCAGCAAAGTGTTCCAGGGTGAGGGCTTTGACGGGTTGGTGCGGGATGTGCGCAGTTCGTTTGGCAAGGTTATCACCCGCAAACCCGCGGCATCGCGGGCCCGATCCAGGGAAGTTTACCTGTTGGCCAGGGATTTTCAGGGCTGATGGTGCCGACACACCAATTTTAGTATATTAGGGTGTTCCTCCCGCAGGGGAACGCAAGAGGTTAAGGCCTTGAACGATATGGCAAAGAATTTACTGTTGTGGTTGGTGATAGCGGCTGTATTGCTGTCTGTCTTCCAGAATTTCAACACGCAGCAACCCACGGAGCAGTTGGGTTACTCGCAGTTTATCGAGGAAGTCCAAAGCGACAAGGTTAAGAAGGTTGTCATCGACGGCCTTACCATCAACGGCGAGCGCCTCAACAACTCTCACTTTGAGACAGTCCGGCCCATGCTGGAAGACCCCAAGCTGGTTGATGACCTGCTGGCACACCGGGTTGAGATTATTGGCCGCAAGCCAGAGCAGCAGAGCGTGTGGATGCAATTGCTGGTGGCCAGCTTCCCCATCCTGATTATCATTGTCGTGTTCATGTTTTTCATGCGACAAATGCAAGGCGGCGGTGGCCGCGGCGGCCCCATGAGTTTTGGCAAGAGCAAGGCCCGATTATTGGGTGAAGACCAGATTCATACCACCTTTGCCGATGTGGCCGGTGTCGACGAGGCCAAGCAGGATGTGCAGGAACTGGTTGAATTTTTGCGCGACCCGGGCAAGTTTCAGCGGCTGGGCGGTCGTATTCCGCGCGGTGTACTCATGGTGGGTCAGCCAGGTACAGGTAAGACCCTGCTTGCCAAAGCCATTGCCGGCGAGGCGAAGGTGCCATTTTTCTCAATCTCCGGTTCTGATTTTGTCGAGATGTTTGTCGGTGTGGGTGCCTCCCGTGTTCGCGATATGTTTGACCAGGCCAAGAAGCAGGCGCCCTGCATTATTTTCATCGATGAGATCGACGCGGTGGGACGGCACCGTGGTGCCGGCCTGGGTGGGGGTCACGACGAACGCGAGCAGACGCTCAACCAATTGTTGGTAGAAATGGACGGATTTGAGGTCAATGATGGCGTGATCGTCATCGCGGCCACCAACCGTCCAGACGTGCTGGATCCCGCCCTGCTGCGCCCCGGTCGTTTCGATAGACAGGTTGTGGTTAGCCTGCCGGATATCCGCGGCAGGGAGCAGATACTCAAGGTTCATATGCGCAAAGTGCCGCTGGATGACAATGTGAAACCTGCCTTGATCGCCAGGGGAACGCCGGGCTTTTCCGGTGCCGACCTTGCCAATCTGGTCAATGAGGCCGCCCTGTTTGCCGCGCGATCCGGTGCCGGGCTGGTGGCGATGGAGCAGTTTGAGTTGGCCAAAGACAAGATCATGATGGGCGCTGAGCGCAAATCCATGGTGATGTCGGAAGCGGAGAAAAGGAATACCGCTTTCCACGAAGCAGGTCATACCATCGTGGGTCGCCTCGTGCCTGAACACGACCCGGTTTACAAGGTCAGTATTATCCCGCGGGGCCGCGCCCTGGGCGTGACCATGTTTTTACCCGAGGAAGACCGTTACAGCCTCAGTCGGCGTTATATACACAGTCAGATTTGCAGCCTGTTCGGTGGGCGCATCGCTGAGGAGATGACTCTGGGCAAGGACGGCGTGACCACCGGTGCCTCCAATGATATCGAGCGGGCGACAGAACTCGCCCGCAATATGGTCACCAAGTGGGGACTCTCGGAAAAGATGGGACCGATTATGTATGAAGAGGCCACTGAAGAGGTGTTTCTGGGGCGCAGCGCCGGCATGCCACATAAAGCAATATCTGGCGAGACAGCCAAGAGTATTGATCAGGAGGTGCGCAGCATCATCAATGATTGTTACGCCGTGGCGCAGGGCGTACTCGAGGACAACGTCGATAAATTGCATCTGATGGCTGATGCGCTGATGCTGTACGAAACACTGGATGCCACACAAATTGACGCCATCATGGAAGGCAAGATGCCCGACCCTCCCGAGGAGTGGAATGATGACGCCGATGACAGCAGCACCAATGCCAGTGCGGACCAGGAACAGCAGGCATCCGGTGAGTCTGGCAAGGACTCGACTGGCCTCATTGGTGGCCCGGCGCAAAACCACTGACTACTGCCACGCGTGTTATGGGGGTGATCAATACCACCCCCGATTCCTTCTCCGATGGTGGTAGTCTCTACACCGACTCAAAACTCGATTTAGCGCTGGTGCTCAGCCGCGCCCTGGCAATGGTCGAGCAGGGTGCATCGATTCTGGATGTGGGCGGTGAATCCACGCGACCCGGTGCAGCGCCTGTCAGCGTGCAGCAGGAACTGGATCGGGTGATTCCCTGCATTGAGAGCATTCAGAATCACTCCGATGTGATGATTTCTGTTGATACCAGTTCACCCGAGATGATGCGCGCCGCGGCTGATGCCGGTGCCAGTATGATTAATGACGTGCGGGCGCTGGGGCGCGAGGGTGCTATCGCCGCAGTTGCCCAGGTGCAGTTACCCGTTTGTTTGATGCATATGCAGGGTGAGCCGGGCGATATGCAGCTACTGCCCAGCTACGATGATGTGGTGCAGGAGGTAATGGATTTTCTGATGTTCCGGGTTGAGCAGTGTCTGGCTGCCGGTATAGAAGCACAACATATTTACCTGGATCCTGGATTTGGATTCGGCAAGACAGTGAACCATAATTTACAATTGTTGCAGGGCTTGCCGAGCCTGGCGGCGCTCGGCTACCCAGTGTTGGTTGGCCTGTCCCGTAAATCAATGATTGGCACGTTGCTGGGCCGTGAGCTTGATCAGCGCTTGCCGGCCAGCCTGGCGCTAGCGGTGCTGGCAGCGGAACGGGGTGCCCGTATTATTCGTACCCACGATGTACAGGAAACTGTGGATGCGGTGGCCATGGTCAATGCGCTGGTCAATACCAGCAGTTCGGAGACTTGATGAAAAAGCGGTATTTTGGCACTGATGGAATTCGCGGCCGGGTAGGTGAACTGCCGATTACCCCCGATTTTATGCTGAAGTTGGGATGGGCCTGTGGTCGTGTTTTTGCGCGTCTGTCGGGCTCTGGCGAAGAGCGCAGTACGGTTATTATCGGCAAGGATACCCGTGTTTCAGGCTATATGTTCGAATCCGCCCTGGAAGCGGGGCTGGTGGCGGCAGGTGTGGACGTCAAGCTACTGGGCCCCATGCCCACCCCGGCAATTGCGCTGATGACCAGAACGCTGCGGGCGCAGGCCGGTATTGTCATCAGTGCCTCACACAATCCCTTTTATGACAACGGTATCAAGTTCTTCAACGCGCAGGGGTGCAAGCTTGATGACGCCGTGGAATTGGCGATTGAGCAGGAGCGCAATCAACCTCTGGTAACTGTCGACTCGGCCGCCATTGGCAAGGTGTTGAGGATGGTTGATGCCGCGGGTCGCTATATCGAATTTTGTAAATCCACTGTGCCGGGCCAGTTCACGCTGCGGGGGATGAAGATAGTACTGGATTGCGCCCACGGTGCGACCTACCATATCGCGCCCAGCGTGTTTACTGAGCTGGGTGCTGAGCTTATTGTTATGGGCGCAGAACCTGACGGCTTTAATATCAACCGGGGTGTGGGCTCAACTGCTACCGAGGCTTTGGCCGCTCGCGTGCGGGCAGAGAGCGCCGATCTGGGCGTGGCGCTGGATGGCGATGGCGACCGGGTGATTTTCGTGGACGGGCAGGGCCGGGTGGTAGACGGCGACGAGTTGCTGTTTATCATTGCCTGCCACCGCCAGTGCCAGGGTGTGGTGGGTACGCAAATGACTAATCTGGGCATGGAGCTGGCGCTCAGGGAACGGGGCATAGATTTTGTCAGGGCCAGGGTAGGTGATCGTTACGTCAAAGAATTAATGCAAGAAAATTCCTGGCAGCTTGGTGGTGAGTCTTCGGGCCATATTATCTGCGCCAATCTCTGCACTACCGGCGACGGTATAGTAGCGGCATTGCAGGTGTTGGTAGCTATGCGGTCGGCGGATACCGACCTGGCGTCCCTGTGTGCCGGTATGCAGAAGCTGCCACAGCATATGATCAATGTTCGCGTCGACGCCGGTGTCGATGTGGAGAATAATCCGCTCTTGAACGAAGCGGTGGCTGCTGTGGAGGCAAGCCTGGGCGAGCGTGGCCGCGTGCTGTTGCGGCCCTCGGGCACCGAGCCCTTGGTGCGGGTGATGATAGAGGGCGAAGATGTGACGGAGGTAGAGCGGTTGTGTCGCGAATTGGCAGAGCGTGTGGCGTCTGTATTGGCCTGACAGTGCGTCGCGCAGAGGTGTCGCCAAGGGTGATCCGGGGCGGGTTTCCAGATGGATTGTTGCTGCCGCGCAGACGATAGCCTTTGCCGTAGCCTTATAATTGACCCGAAAGATACTGTGCCTATCGCTATAAATGGCCACCGGACGGCCATGCTGGTCAAGCTGTTGGGCCAGGGTCTCCATATAAGCCCGGGTGGTCTCTGTGGGCGCAAAACGCAAGGCTAACAGCCGACCGGTCGCATCATCAATGAAGACCATCAAGGTGCAGCGCGGGCCTCGCCCGAGCAATGGCAAGCATGCAGTCCGGTGAGTTTCTCGTGGGCAAAGGTCGGCCCGAAGTCAATATAATGCGCCCTGATGAAAAAAAGCCTGGGAATTGAATGTGGAAGTGGCCACCTGGATGCATAAAACCGTACGCGCTTTGGGGCGCGAGGAGACATGACCGTGCATTCCTCCCCATCAACAGACGCTGAACGAGTCCGGCATTTGAAGCAGTGGTATGCGTTGCTCGATCAACTCGCGGCACGGGTTGGCGCGGCGCGACTTATATCCGAGTGTTCCGGCAAAATGAACTGGCCGCAACGCGGCGTGTATTTTTTTCAAGAGCGCGGCGAAGATCGAACCGACAGCGGCGATGGTCAGCGCATCGTGCGAGTCGGCACCCACGCGCTCAAAGCAAATTCAAAAACGACCTTGTGGAATCGATTGTCGCAACACAAAGGCGTGGTCAAGTCGGGCGGCGGTAACCATCGCGGTTCTATTTTTCGTTTGTTGATCGGCACCGCCTTGCTGGCGCGTGATGGCGAGTCATGCGCAACCTGGGGGGTTGGCAACTCCACGCCGAAAGACATTACCGCCGCTGACTTGTCGGCCGAATTGGCGATCGAAAAACGCGTTACCGATGCGATTGGCCGGATGCGGGTGTTATATTTGCCAATTGATGATGATGCCGGACCCGACAGTCTGCGCGGCGTGATTGAACGCAACTCGATCGCGTTGTTGAGTAACTATAAAAAATCTCCCATTGACGCTGTATCGCGGGACTGGCTCGGACATCATTGCGCGCGCGCAAGGGTTCGCCGCTGCGGGCTGTGGAATCAACACCATGTTAATGAAACTTACGATCCGTCGTTTCTCGCGACCTTCGAAAAACTGGTGAACAAAACAGTGAGGTATTGATATGAAAATTGTGATTGCCTGTGCCGGTGGTAAACGTGCTGGTGCTGGTTTAATGCGCACGACGAAAGGCAAGCCGGTCAAGTTTGTCGCGCAGTCAAAGTTGGCACCGAAAGATGCGCCTTATAACTATGCGATGCCCGATGACATTTCCGATGACGGCACCAGTTGGCGCGTGCGGTTGTGTGCGTATAACGCAACACACGAAAAAAACGGAGACAATCCGTTTGATTTGTTGCCGGCGTGGGAGTTGTATAAACCCCCAATCTACGGAAAACTCGTGAAGGAATACGGCGCAGAAAACGTCTATATCATGTCCGCGGGCTGGGGGTTGGTGTCGGCAGATTTTTTAGTACCGGACTACGACATAACCTATTCCTCCAGTGCCAAAGGGGAAAACGCATACAAACGCCGCAGAAAAAATAATTGGGTGGACAAGGATTTTTGTATGTTGCCGAAGGAAAGCACAGATCGTGTTGTGTTTTTCGGCGGCAAAGATTATTTGAAACGATTTTGTGAACTTACCAAAGGATACGCGGGGGAACGGGTTTGCTACTACAACGCTGGCAAGTGTCCAGATGTTGAAGGTGTGACGCTGAAAAAATATGAAACCCGGACCAGAACCAACTGGCAATACGAATGCGCCCAAAAATTCATGGATGGAACAATCTCACTTTGACCCCGCAACCGCATCCGCCAGCGCGATGTATTGCTCCGCTGCACTCCCGCCTGCGGCGAGCAGGGTTGAATCCACTTTGGCGCGAATAAAATGCCTGGCCAGCAAGCAAGCCGGGCAATGACGACTCTCTATTCGTCATCCCCGCCGCTCTTATCTGTCATCCTCGCCGTAGGCGGGGATCCAGGGCGGCGCAGCAGTGGCGATGATGGTAAGTTGTGCTGCCTGGTGATCATTGGTGTGAATAGCTGGGGCGAGAAGCACTTTCTGACGATAGAAGATGGCGTACTTGCAGAAAGACCGGCAGAGTTTACTGGCGTTCTATGACTTTCCTGCAGAACACTGGACGCACATCCGGACGACGAATGAAGACCATCAAGGTGCAGCGCGGGCCTCGCCCTTCAAACCAGTCATGCGGTGAGCCATCAATCTGTACCAGCTCACCCAACCGGGGCCGGCGGGGTCGACTCTGGTGGATTACCGCTTTTTTACGTTGTTTCCCCAGCCATAACCCATCCTTGATCATCCACTTGCGCAGGGTCTCCACCGAGCAATGGCAAGCATGCAGTTCGGTGAGTTTCTCGTGGGCAAAGGTCGGGCCGAAGTCAATATAATGCGCCCTGATGATCGCCAATGCCTGCCGGCGAACCGCATCGCCAATAGCGTTGCCGGGACATCGTCCCCGGCGTACCTTCAGTGGCAACGCTCCCTGGCGAGTCTTTACTGTCTTGTCCTTGCAGCCGCTGGCATAGCCGGAGCGGCTTTCTGAGCGCTCATAAGGTCGGGCGCCCAGATATTCACTGCGCTCGGCCACCATCGCCGTATTCAATAGCACGGTAACCGCCTCCGCGAGACCATCAAAATCACATTCAGGGATAACCGGGTGGCTCAGCTCTTCAAGCCACCATGAAATTACAGAAAGAATGATGCACTACCCTTCGGGGGGGAGATTGTGGTCTGATGCGATGGCAAGGGGTCACGGCACCAGATAAGGGTTCAAAAGAAATGCACTGGATATGCCATTGAATTGCTGAGGGTGTACAATTCTGGCAAAAGGCAAGGTGAAAATATGTCCCAGGTGAAAACATTTGTCATTGGACGTCATCAGGATTGTGATCTGGTGCTAAACGACACTAGTGTGTCCCGCCGCCATGCCGAGGTTGTTCCTATGCCAGATGGGTGCTACTACATTACTGATCGCAACAGCACTGGAGGTACTTTCGTACACAGTGATTCTGGCTGGGAGCAGATTCGTCAGCGTTTTGTCAAGGCAATCGACCGTCTTCGTTTGGGTGGCCATGAGATTGATGCATCCCGCCTGGGACTTTTGTGTAGACTGCCAGAGAGAGGCGGTGTTGCTGATATTGAAGATTCCAGCCTGCAAGAAGCATCTGGCTTTTCTAACCCAACTCCCAATGACGGGCCTGATCCTAATAAAGGACTCATGCGCGATCCGATGACTGGTGAAGTCATCGAAAAACCGTAATAAGGCAGAAGTCGTGACTCTTCGAATCATTGCGTTCTTATGTTCTCTTGTGGGGGGTGTCATCTGGATATCGGTATTATCACTGCTCATCCCAGAAAACAGCCTGCCTGGCGACCTGCTTCTTGACAGAAACACCAGATCTTTTTCCTATCCATTTACCATCCAGAATCTAATGTGGATGGTTTCTTTTGTAGGCATAGGGGAATTATTTGTGCGTTACTTTGTGGGTAACGGAGAATATCGTCAGTTGGGCAAGAAATTATTGCCAGAAGATAGTCAAACCGTGTTACGCAAACAAGACCTTGGCGCACTCTATCAAACTATTCGTCCGACGGACCCGGAAGACATGTATTGGTTGCAGCGCATGGCGTCACGCAGCATTCTCGCATTTCAGAGTTCTGAATCAATTGGACAGGTGAGTTCAGTGTTTAATTCCACTTTGGAGCTTTATCAGCACGAGGTTGATCTGCGCTACAACTTGCTCAGATACCTTGTATGGCTTATTCCTACCCTGGGTTTTATTGGTACTGTGGTGGGTATCGCCCTTGCCCTCAAAAGTGTTGGTGCTAGTTTCGCCGAGGCCGGGCAAGGTACCGATCTTAACCTATTGGGACCCCAACTCATGCAGAGTCTAACCAAAGATTTGGGTGTTGCTTTTTACACTACCTTACTTGCCTTGTTACAGTCGGTTGTACTGATGCTTGCGATGCACTTGATTCAAGGTCACGAAGAAGGTGCACTCAACAGAGTTGGGCAGTATTGTCTTGATAATCTGATTAATCGTCTCTACGAAAAAAGATAGGAGGAAGTATGCCAATTAAACGTGATTCCGATGGCAATATCATTGAACAGCCAACGCGGCAGGGGAATGGAGTGAACGACGGTGATCGCCTTACCGAAAAATATCAGCAAGATGACGAAAAGACAGTACCTGTTACAGATAATGACAGCCCCTACGATGCCAAGACAGTCCTTGTTCGGCGGGGCAGGAAAAACATGGATGCAAACAAGGTTGACGAAGCGCATACCCGTATTTACCGTCCAGGTCGCGAGTCGGTTGCAAAAGCGACTCCCGCTGGCACTGACACACCGCCTCCGACGCAATCCTCTGCAATGGATGATCCACCTGTGGGTTGGTTAGTGGTAATCAATGGTCCGGGGCAAGGTAATGTTGTAACACTCGGTAATGGTATGAATTCAATTGGTCGAGACTCAGCGGAGCGATTGTCATTGGATTTTGGAGACGAGATGATCTCCAGGTCTGATCACGCGAGCATCACCTATGATCCACGGGGTAAAAAGTTCTATATCAAGCACGGTGGCGGCACCAACCTCACCTATGTGAATGATCAACCCGTGCTCTCACCTCAGGAACTACCGCCACACACCCACATCATGATTGGTAATACCACATTGCGATTTGTTCCCTTGAGCGGTGAGCAATTTGACTGGGACATCCAGGAGGCAGATTGATATGCAAAAGTTATCGAATCCGTTTGCAGGTAATCAAATTGCCGGCGGACGCGAATACCAGGAAGATGCTTTCAAGATATGTGATCTCCGTAACGGCAAGCCAAAGGAACTATTGCTGTTGCTTGCCGATGGTATGGGCGGGCATGTTGGCGGTGCCCGCGCCAGTGCACTGGTGGTAGCTACTTTTGCGGAGGCTTTTGCAGACTCGAGCCTGGATAATGATATTGAACAGCGGCTTAGAGAATCGCTGGACGCAGCCAATGTCGCGATTGCCACGGACACAGAAGCTAATCCCCAATACGCCGAAATGGGTTGTACGCTCCTGGCGTGCCTGGTATCAGGCAATGAACTCCACTGGCTAAGTGTGGGTGACTCCCCGCTGTGGATACTTCATGGCAAGGATATAACTCGCCTCAATGCAGATCATTCAATGCGCCCACTACTTCAAGATCTCGTTGAGTTGGGGCGTATGTCTGCTGAAGAGTTAGCGGAAGATCACCGCGTCAGCCAGTTGCGCTCTGCGGTAACTGGCGAAGACTTATCACTGGTTGATCAAAATACATCGCCTTACCCTCTTGCAGTCAATGATCAGATTATCCTTGCCAGCGATGGTGTAGAGACCCTGATGGTTGATGAAATTAGTCATCTCTGCCAGGAACAGGACAGCCCCGAGCAGGTCGTGACCGCACTATTGGATGACATTGAAGCACGGCAAGTGCCGAGACAAGACAATGCCACGGTGGTGGCGTATCGGCATCAGGACACAAATCTTGTGGCACCTGATATCAAACACCATGCGCCGAGAGAGATGCCTGTCACTGAGGCCATGGAAGCAATAACTCTGGTAGGGCGACGGAGACGCGCACTAAATATCATGGCACCGTTACATTATGTGAAGCGCTTAGCGAGTAGACGACACTGAATCTTGATTGGGATATGTAATTATGAAAAAGGTAATATTTTTGTTTGTCATCAGTTTTCCTTTCTGGAATCTGGCTGGCGCAGCCATGCCGGATCCTGCAGGGACTGTCTTCGTCGGTACCACTGGCGACCCCTCGAGAGGGCACACCAGCGTCGGGTTTGTTGCCGATGAGGCGGGGCATATCATCACCTACATCAGTTCGCCACCAGAAAATCTGTTTGTCTTTAATAACATTAATGACGGCACCAGCCATAGGGCACATAAAGTGGCTTACGATGAGCTTAGTAAACTGGTCTTATTGCAACTTGATGGCAGTACAGAAAATTTCAAACCCTACAAATTTGCACGTAAACCCGCCGAACTCCAACGCAAGGTGTATGGCATCAATCTGGAGAATGAAGCAGGTACTCGCGTCGTTACCGGTGCGTTGGCAAGCATAGAAGAGTCAGAATCTGACCCGCACCCAAATTATTATTTGCACAATGCCCTGGTCGGCAAGAATAGCCTGGGCGGGGCCTTGTTCAACAATTGTGGTGAAGTAGTAGGTGTGATTGTTCCCAAACCTGGTTGGTTTAGCAGAACTCCGAAAGGTACCGAGTATGCTGTACCAGTGGATTGGGCAATAAACAAGTTCAGTGCTCAAGAATTGCAAATAACTCATGTTCCAGATGTATGTCTCTCGGATGCAAAACAAGCAGCGGAAAAAGTGCGACTGGCTACTGAGGCTAAGCAGGTAGCAGCAGCAGCAAAAGAGGCAGCGGAACAGGAAGCAGCGACAAAGCAAGCCGAACTGGATGCACTCAAGCAAAAATCGGAAGAGGAAAAAGGAGCGAGCGAAGAAGAGCGCCAGCGCTTGAAAGCGGATATTGAAGCCCGCCAGAAGGAAGCAAAGGAAGCGAGTGACAAGGCAACTGCGGCGCAAGAAGCACATGCTGCAACCAAAGATGCAGCCGAAGATGCAGCCAAAGATGCAGAGAAAGAAGCAAAAGAAGCACTTGCAGAAGTTCAAGATGTAGCACGAGCGCGTGAAAAACAGTACATGTTGTGGGCTATCATCGGCGCGGCAGTATTGTTATTGCTCTTGCTTATGGTGTGGATGTTGAAGCAGCGCACAGTTACTCGCGAGCGGCGCGAAAAGGAAGCCGCCGCGTCTCGTGCCGAGGAAGTACAAGCAAGTCTGACCGCTCGAAAAGAGGATGAGGCGCGTATTCGCCAAACGCCGACAGTGTTCTTTGAAGGCACTGATTCAGCCGGGCAAAACTTTGCCCTGCGTATTCCCGGCCCATCTATCGCAACCACCTCAGGCGCGGTGATTGGGCGTAACCCAGGCGGCAGTGATTTCATCCTCAATCATCCGCAAGTTTCCCGCCGTCAATTTCGTCTGTTTGTTGACGGCAAGCTATTACTGATTGAAGACCTTAATTCAACCAACGGCACCATAGTTGATGGGAAAAAACTCAGCGGCGGAGATGAGACTGTTTTGGCGAATTTGAGTCGTGTGGAACTGAGCGATTTGGTGCTCACCGTGCGGCTTGAATTCAATCAACCTGAACCTGGCCTTCCAGAAAACAACGATGGGCCGTGAAGTTGCGCACGGCGATTTGGTTTCTTGCCTCTTTGTTCCCGTCCTCGGCACTGGCAGTTGATGTTGATACCCTGGAAAAAAGCGTCGTGCGCATCATCGCTTTCCAAGGCGATGACGCAGGCACCGGCTCGGGCACGGTGGTCGCCCCAGGTATTGTGCTTACCAATCATCATGTGGTTGTTGCCGGTAGCACCTTAAAAGTAGTTCCAAAAGACATTGGTGACACCCTCCTTGAAGCGCATGTTTTATGGCAGTCAAGCGATCTTGATCTGGCGGTGCTTACAGTGGGTGGCCTGTCTCTTCCCAGTGCCACACTGGCAACAAAAAAACCAAATAAGAGTGCAACAGTATGGGCAATTGGTTATCCAGGGGCATCGGATGAGGCCGGCGGGTTTACCTATGAGGCCACGGTTACTGGTGGTGTAATTAGCTTGTTCCATCATCAGCCTTGGGAGGATGGCGGTATTGCTTTGTGGAAAATTCAACATGATGCGGCAATCAATCCTGGTAATAGCGGCGGCCCTCTCTTTGATGACTGTGGTCGTGTAGTGGGAGTAAACACAGGAGGACATTCCCAAGCCGAGATTAAAGGTATCTACCTGGCATCACATATTGCCGAAGCCCTACCAGCCATTGAACGCTTGGGTATCAAGGTGCAGAAAGTCAATTCTCCCTGTACCCAGCCTGGCAGTGGCGGCATCAATCTTATTACGTGGCTCATAGGTATCTTGTCCTTGATGGCCATTGTTTTGGCACTAGGTAAGTCGCGGCAAAAAATCATCAGAGTGGTAGAAAATATGAGCAGGGTGAGTCGCAAATACATTCCTCCCTCAGCATCCTCTGAAGGTGCTAGAAACAAGCCAAAAAACCCTTCCACTCTAGTGCTGGCAGGTTTTGATGCTACCGGTAAAAGGTTACGCATCCAAGTGCCTAAGCGAGGTGCATCGGTGGCAAAGGGTGGTTATGTCATTGGCAGGCATGCAGCACTTGTTGATTATCCAATAGAAGATCCCGAAATTTCCCGCCGCCACCTACGCATCACAATGGAACACGGGCAGTGCTACATTGAGGATATGAATTCGTCGAATGGCACTCGGGTGAATGGTCGCCGTCCGAAGGCTTTTGTATCAACTCTACTCTCCCCTGGGGACAAAATTTCCATCGGCAGAATAGAACTGCAAGTCTCCAATAGCCGTTAAAAAAATGAAGCAATGAAGAGACCTAACAGAGAAATCAATATTTTTGGTATGTCGGCACTGGATTTGTTTGCCTCTGCGCTGGGTGCATTTATTCTCATCACCCTGGTGCTCTTCCCGTATTTTCCGAACATCTCCAGCGCACCACCAGAACCCCCACCGCCGACGCAAGACCCAGAAGCGTTGCAAGCATGTCAGTTCGACCTGGCTCAGACTCGGAAAAACCTGGCGCAGACCCTGGAAGAATTACAAGGCTCTCAGGAAGCTCAAGCAAACTTGACGCAAGATCAGTCGGCATTACAAGAGTCGCAAAAATCTTTACAGAAAGCACAAGAGAAATTGCAACAGTGCGCCAAAAAACTGCGTCAAAAGTTTCTATTAGTTTTGATAAGTTGGAGTAATTCTGGTGACGATGTGGACCTATTTATACGCGACCCTCTGGGCAATATATTCCACTATAGACAGAAAACAAACCCTGGCACCCCGGCAAAATTTGAAGAAGATAACAGGAACGGCCCCGGCAATGAAATCTGGTTACATCCGCAGGCTACACCGGGTAAATATGAAATTTGCTATAACTATTATTACAGGAACCAAAGCGAGTTCAATAGCGTAGCAGTGCGTGGTGCTTATGTTACTCCCGCCGGGCGTCATAGCCTCGGTACAACCACTCTGTATACAGCAGGTCAGGGAGCTGCCAGCACAGAACATGTCGCCAGCATCCTGATCGACAAACAAGGTAACGCTACCTTGCAACGCGGTAGCCGAGATGGAATTTGCGGTGTTGTCTTTAGTAGCAGAGGGGGAAAATGAGCAATGCGGACAGGTAGTAATAATGACTGACCATCTCCAGGCCCTACCCGCCGAGTATCAATTAAATGAATATCGTATAGAAGGCGTCATCGGTAGCGGTGGTTTTGGTATTACCTACCTCGCCCGGGATATTCAACTCGACAAGACGG